>NZ_JNLC01000018.1 GCF_000702305.1 Allobosea sp. 117 | reverse complement strand
GCGCCCAGCGCGCGGGCGACGTTGAGGCGGTTCGGCTCGACGTTCCGCGCCCCGGCGGCGGTGGCGATGATGATCGGCGGCAGCATGGCGAGGCCGATCACCAGCACCTTGGCGGTCTCGCCGATGCCGGCCCAGATGATGACGAGCGGCAGATAGGCGAGCGGCGGGATCGGCCGCAGGAACTCGACGATGGGGTCGAGGATGCCGCGTCCCACCGTCGAGAGGCCGATGGCGAGCCCCGCCGGGACGCCGATGGCGATGGCGGCGATCAAAGCGAGGAAGACGCGCAGCAGGCTGGCGCCGAGATGCTGGGCGAGGGTGGCGTCGACGAAGCCTTCGGTCGCGATGCGCCAGAGCCGGGCCAGCACCGCCCCGGGTGAGGGGAGGAACAGCTTGGGCGCGGCGCCCGATGCGCTCGCCGCCCACCAGAGCGCGACCAGCACGAGGATGGTCGCGAGCGAGATCAGCACGCGGCTCGGTATGGCGAGCCGGGCCGGCGGCGGGCCGGCATCGGCAGCAGCGTCCGTTCCCACGCCGCGCGGCACACCCTCGACCGGCACCGCGAAGGGGAGCGCGAGGTCGGCCACCGGAATGGGCAGGACGTGTCCGGGATCGCGGCCGATCGGGCGGTTCATGAGGCGGCTCCCGAGAAGATGACGCCGCGCAGCCGCTCGCGGGCGGCGGCGAACTGGACGCTGCACTTCACCGCGCCGCCGATGCCCTCGTCGAGCGCGCGGCGGCCGAAGTCGCAGGGTTCGTCGAGCACGATGCGCCCCGGCCGGCCCGCCAGCACCACGACGCGGGTGCCGAGATAGAGCGCCTCGTCGAGGCCGTGGGTGACGAAGAGGATGGTCTTGCCGGTGCGGCGCCAGACGTCGAGCACGAGGTCCTGCATCTGCTCGCGGGTCAGCGCGTCGAGCGCGCCGAGCGGCTCGTCCATGAGCAGGATGTCGGGATCGGCGACGAGGGCGCGGGCGAGGCTCACCCGCTGGCGCTGGCCGCCGGAGAGCTGCCACACCGCGTGATTGCCCTTGCCGGCGAGGCCGACGAGGTCCAGCGCCTCTTCGGCGCGCGCGTCGCGCTGGCGCTTCGAGATGCGCTTGATCTTCAGCCCGAAGGCGACGTTCTCGCGGGCGTCGAGCCAGGGGTAGAGCGCGTCCGTCTGTAGCACCACGCCGCGGTCGGCGCCGGGGCCCGAGACCTTGTAGGAATCGACCCACACCTCGCCTTCGCTGGGCGGCAGGAAGCCGGCGACGGCGTTCAGGAGGGTCGACTTGCCGCAGCCCGAGGCGCCGAGCAGCACGACGAGCTCGCCGGCCGGAATGGAGAGATCGATATTCTCGAGGACGGTGGTCTGCCCGCCTGCCGGCTGGGGAAAGCGCACGCCGAGGCGGAAGATCGTCAGCTTCATCACGCGGCCCGTCCATTGGTACGAGGGATCCGTTCAGGTGAAGAAAAGAGGCCCGGCATCAGCCCTCGCCGAAGCGCTGCTGCCGCCGGGCCTTCAGTCGTCGTCGCGGGGCCTCCTCCGCGACGCTCGGGAACGGTCGATCCGGCAAAGCCTTGATGGCCCGCCTCAGTTCAGCTTGGCGGCCTGCTCGGCCGGCGTGCGGCTGACATAGGGGCCGTAATCCTTCAGCACGGCGTCGATGCGGCCCTGCTCCTTCAGGAAGGCCGACGTCCTGGTCAGGCCCTCGACCGTGCCGCCGCCGAGCAGCGCCTCGGAGAGCTGGTCGGCCAGCAGCGGGTACTTGTTGCCCTTGAGCAGCTCGGGGATTTCCTCCGGCTTGGCGCCGGTGAGCCTGGCGATGGCGGCGACCTCGGGCGAGGCGGGCGTCCAGTTCGCGCCGTTCTTCGCGTAGTCGGCGTAGGAATCGGCGGTGACCTTCACGAATTGCGCGACGACCTCCGGGTTCTTCTGCGCGAAGTCCTTGCGCGCGATCCAGGCGTCGAAGGTCGGCGCGCCCCATTTGGCGACGTCGGCCGAAGAGGCGAAGACCTTGCCGGTCTCCTTGATCTTGCCGAGCGCGGGGTCCCACACATAGGCGGCGTCGATGTCGCCGCGGGCGAAGGCGGCGGCGATCTCCGGCGGGCGCAGGTTCAGGATCTCGACGCTCTTCGGATCGACCTGCCAATGCTTCAGCGCGGCCAGCAGCGAATAATGGGTGGTGGAGACGAAGGGCACCGCGACCTTCTTGCCCTTGAAGTCCTCGGGCTTGGCGATGCCGGCGCCGTTGCGCACCACCAGCGCCTCGGCGTCGCCGAGCAGGGCGGCGATGTAGATGGTCTCGATCGGCAATTCGCGGCTGGCGGCGGCGGCGAGCGGGCTCGACCCGACATAGCCGATCTGCACGTCGCCGGAAGCGATGGCGGCGATCACGTCGGCGCCGGAATCGAACTTGCGCCAGTTGATGTTCGCCTTGGTCGCCTTCTCATAGGCGCCGCTGGCCTGGGCCACCTTCGCCGGGTCGGCGCCGGTCTGGTAGCCGATGGTGACGTCGGCAGCGAAGGCCGTGCCGATGGCGGCGGCGGAGAGGGCAAGCGCGGCCGTGGCCGCCAGCAAATGGCGGCGGGAGAGGATGGACATCGGAATTTCCATGGCTGGGCCGTCGCGGTGCACCATGGCGCCGGCGTCGCGGCCGAATTGATTGTGCGAATGGCGAGCCGTCTTCGAGCCCGGAGCACTTTCCTGTCGTCAGGTGTTTTCCACCCGAGCGGAAAGGCTCAAGACCGGCGAGGTCAGTGGCGTCGACAGATCCAGGTCATTTTGCGCCCCCATGCCCGACGTGGCGGAACAGGCCGGAGCCGTCGGTGCTCCATCGTCGGTAACGCCATCTGAGCAAAGGCAAATGTGCCGGTCAATAGAAATCTACTGTTTTGGTAGATTTATTTTGGAGGCTCTCCGTAGGCCGCGATGCTTCCGCGTCGTGCGGGGCATCCATGCCGTCTTCGGCGCTCGATCAAGCACACCGTCATCCTGAGGCGCCGGCACAGCCGGCCTCGAAGGATGATCATCCGGGTGCACGGGGTGACCATCCTTCGAGGCTCGACCTACGGTCGAGCACCTCAGGATGACGTTGCCCGAGTAAGTCGCCCAAGCTGGTTCGGAGAAGACGCGCGCTACGCGCTCGCGTAACGCGGCGCGGCGGCGCTGTCGGGCGCGTCGAGCTCGGCGGCCACCGCGGCGGCGATACGCACGGCATAGTTCGTCACGTCCGGCAGGCCCATCAGCTCGCCGACCGTGCCGCGCGCCAGCGGGCCGGCGACGTAGAGGCCGGGAACGGGACGGCCGTCGCGCCCCACGGCATGGCCGTCGTCCGCCGTGTCGATGCCGAGCCGCAGCGGGTCGGGACGGGCGAGGCCGCGGGCCTCTAGCGCGGCAAGCACCGGATTGTCGGCGAACACCCGGCCATGCGCCGGGCCGGTCGCCACCACCACGGCGTCGAAGGCCTCGGTCGCGCACTCGCCGCTGCGCCGCCCGCGCAGCGTGACGCGGATCGCGTCGCCGTCGCGCTCGACGCCCTGCAGCGAGGCGGTGCGCAGCTCGAGCGTGCCCGCCGCCAGCCGGCGGTCGATGCCGTCCTCGACCTGCGGGGCGATGCGGAAGCGGTGCACGTCCCAGAACGGGCGCAGATGCCGCAGCAGGCGGGCGCGCTCGGTCAGCGGCAGGGCGTGCCAGATCGCGCTGCCCTGCAGGCGGACCTGGTCGAACACGCAGTGCCAGCTCTTGCCCTCGGCCTCGGCCGCGGCGACCGTCGTCCGCACCCGGCGCACCAGCTCGCGCACGCTGCGCGCCGGCGCGGTGGCGAAGTCGCCATAGGGGTCGTGCTGGGCGGTGGCGTGGCCGCGCGAGCGCAGCCCCCGGCGGGAAACGGCGACGATGCCGCCGCGATGGCCGAGCCGATCGAGGCTCGCCACGATGTCGGCCATGGTGAGGCCGGTGCCGACGATCAAGACGCGGTCGGACGGGCGGATGGCGGCCAGCGCCGGGGTGTCCCACGGGTTCGGCACGAAGCGGGGATGGCCGGCGAGCGCGCGGCCGAGAATGCCGGGCGGCGAGGGCGCCACATGGGCGACCGCGAGCACCACGGTGCCGGCGTGCACCTCGCGACCGTCCGAGCAGGCGATGCGGTAGCCGTCGTCGGTGGTGACGACGTCGTCGGCCGCCGCGGCGACGTGGACGAGGCGAGGGCCGAGCGCCGCCAGCGTCTCGCCGACATAGTCGCCGAAGGCGCTGCGGGCGGGGAAGCTGCGCCCGTCGGGCGTGCGCGCGGAAGCATCGCGGTCGAGCCGCCCCGAGGCCTCCAGCCAGTCGTTGAAATGCTCCGGCTGGTCCGGGATCAGCGACATCCGCGTCGAGGGCACGTTGATGCGGTGCGACGGATCGGCGGCGCTATAGGCGAGGCCGCGCCCGAGGCCGGCACGCGGCTCGATGACGACGACGCGGTCGAGGTCAGGGCGCTGGGTGAGCAGATGCCAGGCGACAGCCGCGCCGGAGACGCCGCCGCCGATGATGGCGACCGGCGTCTCGATGGCGGCAGGAGCCTCGGCTGCCGGCCCGCTCACGACTGCGCCGCGCGTAGAGTCGGGCGGTAGTCGTTGGCGATGGTCTCCCCGAACGGGCCGGTGTTCACCTTCGAGCTTCCCCGGACGATGTCGTGATTGAGCTTGAGGCGCGGCAGCACCAGCTCGGCGACGCGATAGGCCTCTTCGAGGTGGGGATAGCCGGAGAAGATGAAGCTGTCGATGCCGAGATCGGCATATTCCTGGATGCGCGCCGCCACCGTTTCGCCGGAGCCGACCAGCGCGGTGCCGGCGCCCCCGCGCACCAACCCGACGCCGGCCCACAGATTGGGGCTGACCTCCAGCCTGTCGCGCCGGCCGCCATGCAGCGCCGACATCCGCGCCTGCCCGACCGAATCGAGGCGGGAGAACACCTTCTGCGCCGCAGCGATGGTGTCGTCGTCGAGATATTTGATGAGGTCGTTGGCCGCCTCCCACGCCTTGGCGTCGGTCTCGCGGGCGATGACGTGCAGGCGGATGCCGAAGGAGACCTTGCGGCCGCGCGCCTCGGCGAGCGCCTTCACCTCCTTGATCTTCGCCGCCACCGCCGCCGGTGGCTCGCCCCAGGTGAGGTACTTGTCGACATGGTCGGCCGCGACGCTGTTCGCCGAGGCCGAGGAACCGCCGAAATAAAGCGCCGGGCCACCCTCCTGCACCGGCGGGAACAGGAGATGGGCGTCCTCGACGCGGATATGCTTGCCGGCATAGGTGACGCGCTCGCCGGCCAGCAGCCGGCGATAGACCTGGAGGAACTCGTCGGTGACCTCGTAGCGCTCATCATGGTTGAGGAAGATGCCGTCGCCGGCATTCTCCACCGGGTCGCCGCCGGTCACGATGTTGATCAGCAGGCGGCCGTCCGAGATGCGGTCCAGCGTCGCCGTCATGCGCCCATAGAGGGTGGGGGAGGCGAGGCCGGGGCGCACCGCCACGAGGTAGCGCAGGCGCTTGGTGACCGGCGCGAGTGCCGAGGCGACCAGCCAGGAATCCTCGCAGCTCTTACCCGTGGGGATGAGCACGCCGTAATAGCCGAGCCGGTCGGCCGCCTGCGCCACCTGGCGCAGATAGTCGATGTCGAGCTCGCGGGCGCCGATGCCGGTGCCGAGATGGCGGCCGTCGCCATGCGTCGGCAGGAACCAGAGGACGTTGAGGCCGTCATTGGAGGCCGCTGCGGTGGAGGTGGTGTCGGACATGTCGTTTTCCCTGCTCGGCGGCCCCCACAATTCCCGCGCCGGCCGGAAATCCGGCGAGGCGAGGGAACGGGAAAGCGGCGCGATCGGCTAAAATTTATAAAATCGCTAGACTATAGATGTTGTCGCTGCAAGCCCCTTTTGCGCGCAGGGCCCGTGCGGGAAAATGCGCATGCCGGCCGGCGGGGAGGGGGACATCAGATGTGGTACATCAGGTCCGGGTGCCGGACGCGGCTGAACATGATCATCTCCTCGAGCGTCATGCGGTCGAGGATGGCCGACATGGCGTCGCGGACATGACCCATGGTGATGCGCACGGCGCACCGCTCCAGGTTCGGGCAGTCCTCGCAGGGCCGGTTGGCGCTCACGCTGGCACATTTCAGCGGCGCCAGCGGGCCGTCCAGCACGCGGATGACATGGCCGACATGGATCTGCGCGGGAGGCGTCGCGAGGCGGTAGCCGCCGCCGGGCCCGCGCTTGGCGCGCACGATGCCGGCATCGCGCAGATCGAGCAGGATGGCGTCGAGGAATTTCTTCGGGATGTGGTTCCGGGCGGCGATCTCGGCGCCGCTCGCCGTCGTCTCGGGCGGCAGCGCGGCGAGGTGGAGGGCCGCCTTGAGCCCGTATTTTCCCTTCTTCGTGAGCATCCGACGACTCCACAATTGCCCTCTGCCTTAATAATATATTTTTCCGATAGACAACTAGAATGAATTATGGAAAGGCTAGGTTTGTCGAGCCTGGAGGCGTGATTGATGAGCAGGATTAAGATCGTCGGCGTGAGCGGCGGGCTGTCGTCTCCCTCGCGTACCCTGTCGCTGGTGCAGCTCGCCGTGGAGCGCATCGCGAAGGCTGCGGGCGAGGCCGGCATCGCCGTCCGGACCGACGTGATCGACGTGGCTTCGCTGGACGGGATAGGCGCGCTGCGCGCGCGCCCGGCCGCCGCGCCGGTCGAGGCGGCGTTCGAGGCCGTGGAGAGTGCCGACCTGCTGGTGGTCGGCTCGCCGGTCTACAAGGGCTCCTATTCCGGGCTGTTCAAGCATTTCATCGACTTCGTCGACTATCGCGGCCTCGTCGGCGTGCCGGTTGCGCTGCTGGCGACCGGCGGCAGCGACCGCCATGCACTGGCGATCGAGCATCAGTTGCGGCCGCTCTTCGCCTTCTTCCAGGCGCAGCCGCTCGGTACCGGCGTCTTCTTCACCGAGCGCGAATTCGCCGATGGTGCGGTGGCGGCAGGGCTTGCCGAGCAGCGCTTCGAGCGGCTGGTCGAGGAGGCCGTCCACGCGCTGTCCGGCCGGCGCCGGGGCGCCCGCGACCTCACCGGCGCGGCGGCCTGACATGTCGCTGGTCGAGCGCGGCGCCAAGATCAGCGCGGCCATCGTCGGGGCGGATACGTCCGACGGCGCGCCGGTCCGCCGTGCCCGCCTCGCGGCGCTGGAAGGGCGGATCGCCGGCTGGATCCTGCCGGCGCTGCTGGTCGCGCTGTGGGAGTTCCTGTCGCGCATCGGCTTCATCGCGCCGAACGTGCTGCCGGCGCCCTCCGCCATCGCCTCCGCCGGCTGGCAGGCGCTGAAGTCGGGCGATCTCGTCCATCACATGGCGGTCAGCACACTGCGGGCGCTGAGCGGGCTGGTGGTCGGCGGCATCGTCGGCCTCGTCTTCGGCATCGCCAACGGCCTGTCGGACCTGTCGCGCCGCTACACCGACACCACGCTGCAGATGGTGCGCAACGTGCCGCACCTGGCGCTGATTCCGCTGGTGATCCTGTGGTTCGGCATCGAGGAGGAGGCCAAGCTCTTCCTGGTCGCGCTCGGCGTGTTCTTCCCGATCTACATCAACACGCTGCATGGCGTGCGCACGGTCGACCCCCAGCTCATCGAGATGGGGCGGGTCTACGGTATGTCGCCCTTCACGCTGTTCCGGCGGGTGATCCTGCCGGGCGCGCTGCCCTCGATCTTCGTCGGGCTGCGCTTCGCGCTGGGCATCATGTGGCTGACGCTGATCGTCGCCGAGACCATCGCCGCTTCCTCAGGGCTCGGCTACATGGCGATGCAGGCCCGCGAGTTCCTGCTGGTCGACATCGTGGTGCTGGCGATCCTCATCTACGCGCTGCTCGGCAAGCTCGCCGACGTGCTGACCGGGGTGCTGGAGCATCTGTGCCTGAAATGGCACCCGGCCTTCCAGAAGCCGCGGAGCTGACGCGATGACGCTCGCTGCCGCTCCCTCCAGCTTCGTTCCCGCCTCGGCGGCGACGCATGGCCTCGGGGTCGCCTTCGAGCGGCTCGGCCGCCAGTTCGGCGACAAGCGCGTGCTGGAGCGGGTCGATCTTGCGATCCCCGCCGGCCAGTTCGTGGCCGTCATCGGCAAGAGCGGCTGCGGCAAGAGCACGCTGCTGCGGCTCATCGCCGGGCTCGACCGGCCGACCGCCGGGCGCATCCTGTTCGAAGGCCCGCATGACGGCGAGGCCATCCGCATCATGTTCCAGGAGCCGCGCCTGCTGCCTTGGGAGCGCGTGCTCGCGAATGTCGAGGTCGGCCTGCCGGCCTTGGTCACCGGAGAGGCGCGGCACCAGCGCGCCCGCGCCATGCTCGCCGAGGTCGGCCTCGCCGACCGCGCCGGCGAGTGGCCCGCCGTGCTGTCGGGCGGCCAGAAGCAGCGCGTCGCGCTCGCCCGCGCGCTCGCCTCCGGTCCCCGGCTGCTGGCGCTGGACGAGCCGCTCGGCGCGCTCGACGCGCTGACCCGCATCGAGATGCAGGGGCTGGTCGAGCGCATCTGGCTCGATCAGCGCTTCACCGCGATCCTCGTCACACACGACGTCTCCGAGGCGCTGGCGCTCGCCGACCGCGTCATCCTCATCGACGAGGGCCATGTCGCGCTCGATCTCGACGTGCCGCTGCCGCGCCCCCGCCGGCGCGGCTCGGCCGAACTCGCCGAACTCGAAGGCCGGATACTCGCCCGCCTGTTCGGCGGGTGAGGGCGCCGGCTCCGCAACGCGGAGCGGCACGGCCGATCAACCCTTCAATTCAGGACCCTATCATGACCCGCTTCACCCGCCGTTCCGTACTCGCCGGCGCCGCCGGCCTCGCCGCCTCCCTGTCCGCGCCGGCGCTGCGCCCGGCCCTCGCCGCCGGCGAGGTGCGGGTCGGCTTCCAGAAATACGGCACGCTGGTGCTGCTGAAGGGTCGCGGCATCCTCGAAAAGAAGCTCGAGCCGCTCGGCGTCACGGTGAAGTGGGCTGAGTTCGCCGCCGGCCCGCAGATGCTGGAGGCGCTGAATGCCGGCGCCATCGACATCGGCCAGACCGGCGAGGCGCCGCCGATATTCGCGCAGGCGGCGAGCGAGAACCTGATCTACTTCGCCAACGAGCCGCCGGCGCCGAAGGGCGAGGCGATCCTGGTGCCGAAGGACAGCCCGATCCAGACGGTCGCTGATCTCAAGGGCAGGACGGTCGGCCTCAACAAGGGCTCGAACGTGCATTTCCTGCTGGTGAAGGCGCTGGAGAAGGCCGGCCTCGCCTATACCGACATCACCGTGAAGTTCCTGCCGCCGGCGGATGCCCGCGCCGCCTTCGAGAAGGGCGCCATCGACGCCTGGGCGATCTGGGACCCGTTCCAGGCGGCCGCCGAGGTGGCGATCAAGGCGCGCACGCTGACCACAGCCGAGGGCATCGTGCCGAACTACCAGTTCTATCTCGGTTCGCGGAAATTCGCCGAGGCGAACCCGAAGGTGATCGGCCAGCTCATCGAGGCCATCCGCGAGACCGACGACTGGATCCAGAAGGACCCGGCCGCCGCCGTGGCGGAGCTGGCGCCCTCGACCGGCATCCCGGCCCCTGTGCTCGCCGTCGCCGTCGCCCGGCAGAGCTTCGGCGTCGCGCCGCTGACCGAGAAGGTGGTGGCCGACCAGCAGCTTGTGGCCGACACCTTCTTCGCGCTCGGGCTGCTGCCGAAGAAGATCACCGTCGCCGACGCCGTGCCGCGCATCGGGCTCTGAGCGGGGCGCGCTCCGTTCCTGCAATGATCTGTCATGCTGAGGTGCCGGCCGAAAGGCCGGCCTCGAAGCACGCACGCGCGTTATCGCCCCAACCCGGAACACCATCCTTCGGGGCTCGCTCCCGCTCGCACCTCAGGATGGCGTCGTCGTGTGGGCCAGGATCCTTCGCGCACTGAAAGTGGCCCCGTCCTTTTGCACCGAAGCGGTGCTTTTTGATGGAGCCATTCAGAGGAAAGCTGTTCTCCGGCCCGCTGGGAGCGGGTGATGGAAGGAGAACACCATGAGCCAGTCGAGCCCCGATTTCTCGAAGGGCGCCGCTTACATGAACGGCACCTATGTGCCGATCTCCGAGGCCAAGATCCCGGTCGGCGACTGGGGCTTCACCCATTCGGACGTCACCTATGACGTCGTCCATGTCACCGATGGCGGCTTCTTCCGCCTCGAGGACCATCTCGACCGCTTTCACAAGTCGCTTGCCGGCTACCGCCTCGATCCGGGCGTGACGCGCGACGAGATGCGCACCATCCTCGGCAAGGTCGTCGCCCTGTCGGGCCTCAAGGACGCCTTCGTCGCCATGCTGTCGACCCGCGGCGTGCCGCGCGTCTATGGCTCGCGCAACCCGCTCGACTGCGACAACACCTTCATCGCCTATGCGGTGCCGTGGGTCGACGTGATCAAGCCGGACGTGCAGGAGCGCGGCGCGCATCTCCTCGTCGCCTCGGTGCCGCGCATCTCGCCGAAGTCGCTCGACCCGACGCTGAAGAACTACATGTGGCGCGACTTCACGCGCGGCATGTTCGAGGCGCACGACAAGGGCTTCGACACTGCCATCCTGATCGACCAGGAAGGCTTCCTGACCGAGGGCGCCGGCTTCAACGTGTTCATCGTGAAGGGCGACAAGGTCATCACCCCGGATCGCGGCGCGCTGGAAGGCGTCACCCGCCTGTCGGTGCTCGACATCTGCCCCGAGCTCGGGCTGGAGCCGGTGATCGGCCCCATCACGCTGGAAGACCTGCTCGAGGCTGACGAGGTGTTCACGACGACGACCGCCGGCGGCGTGATGCCCTGCGCGCGCGTCAACGACCGAATCTACGGCAATGACCGTCCGGGTCCGATCAGCGCTAAGCTGAAGGAGACCTACTGGCGCAAGCACAAGGAAGGCTGGCACATGACGCCGGTCAACTACGCCGACGCCGAGAACCCGTTCAAGGCCGCGGCATGAGCCGCCAGACCAGCAGTGACGTGCCGTTCAGTCCAGCGGCCTGACGGCCGCACGGCCGGAGCGGCACAAGACCGCCCGGAGGGGAAACGCACAAGGCAGGGGCCTCGCAGGGAACAATCCCGTCACCCACAAAACCAGAGGGCGTGGCCATGACCAAATCACCGTGCAGTTCGCTCGACGCTGCGGTCCCGTCCGCAACGTCGCTCGACCGTCGTTCCGTGCTCAAGACGATCGCGGCCGGCGCCGCGACCGCCGTTGCGATGCCTTACATCCGTCCCGCCTCGGCGGCGCCGACGCAGCTCCGCGCGCTGATGTGGGAGGTCTATGCGGTGCCGGAGATCGTCGCCGCCTTCGAGGAAAAGCATAAGATCAAGTTTGCCCCGACCTTCTTCGACGGCAATTCGGAGGCCTACAACAAGCTGCGCGTCGGCGGCACCAAGGACTTCGACCTCGTGCAGGCCGACGGCTTTTGGCCGGGCCTGTATTTCCGCGAGAAGCTGATCCGCGCTATCGACTACGCGAAGATCCCGAACACCGCCAACGTGTTCCCGGTGTTCAAGCCGGACCGCTTCAAGCTGCTCACCGACCAGACCACGGGTGCGCATTTCGGCGTGACCTGGTGTTGGGGCAGCTACGGCACGACCTACAACGTCGCGGAAGTGCCGAAGGAGAAGGTGCAGAGCATCGAGGTGCTGTTCGACCCGGCCTTCGCCGGGCGGCTCGCCACCAGCGCGCGCTTCGAGGAGAACATCGCGCTGACCGGCATCCTGGTCTGCACGCGCATGGGCACCAAGGACAAGCCGCGCCCCGACGGCAAGCCGTTCAACCCCTATGTGCTGACCGACGAGGAGCTGGCGGAGGTCGAGAAGCTGCTGATCCAGCAGAAGCCGCTGCTGCTGACCCGCTACAACGACAACAACACGCTGCAGCAGCTCCTCGAGAGCGGCGCCATCGTCGCGGCGCCGGAATTCGCGCAGACCTATCGCGTGCTGGTGCAGAAGAAGGCCAAGGGCGAGATCCAGGCCGACTTCGCCCATCAGCTCACCCCGAAGGAAGGCGGGCTCGGCTGGGTCGACACCTGGCTGGTGACGTCCGGCGTCGCCGACGGGCCGACGCTCGACATCTGCCACGACTTCATGAACACCTTCCTCGCGGCGCCGAACATGAAGAAGATCGCCGAGGTCGCCGGCGCGTCCACGACGATCGATATCCGGTCCATCTCGACCCCCGAGGAGCAGAAGCTCTTCCTCATGGACCGGACCGAGGAACTCTCGACCCTGTACCAGTTCGACCAGCCCTCCTCGACCGAGAAGTGGGAGCGCGTCTGGTCGCGCATGCAGGCCGCCTGACCGAGCGGACGTTCATCGTCCCGGCTATCCCGAGCGCCAGTCCCCGCGGCGGAGTTTTTCGCCCGGGGCCCCCGATTCGGCGCTCGATTCAATGCGCTACGGCATGTTCCTGGCAAAGTGAATCAGCTTTGCCGGGAACCATGCCGGGTGGTCGGGGCCTTGCATCCTTATCCGTTCATTTCAGGAGCCCGGTGTGGCCTACATCACCCTTGACGGCGTCTCGAAGCAGTATGGCAGCGTGTGGGCGGTCGACCGCGTCAACATGGCGATCGACAAGCAGGAGTTCGTCTCGCTGCTCGGGCCGAGCGGTTCGGGCAAGACGACGCTGCTGCGCATCATCGCCGGGCTGGAGACGCCGACGCAGGGCCGCGTGCTGATCGACGGCGAGGACGTCACCCATCTGCCGCCGCACAGGCGCGGAGTGGCGATGGTGTTCCAGGAGTTCCTGCTGTTCCCGCACCGCACGGTCTACGAGAACCTCGCTTTCCCCCTGCGCATGCTGAAGCTGCAGAAGGGGGAGATCGAGGCGCGGGTGGACTGGGTGCTTGGCATCCTCGCCTTGCGGGGGCTCGAGAAGCGCTACCCGAACCAGCTCTCCGGCGGCCAGCAGCAGCGCGTCGCGCTCGGGCGCGGCCTCGTCGGGCGGCCTAAGGTGCTGCTGCTCGACGAGCCGCTGGCCAATCTCGACCGCGAACTGCGCCAGGAGATGGAGGTGGAGATCCGCCGGCACCAGACGGCGCTCGGCATCCCCTTCATCTATGTCACCCACAATCAGGAGGAGGCGCTCTCGATGAGCGACCGCATCGCCGTGGTGCGCGGCGGGCGGATCGAGGATTTCGCCTCGCGGACCGACGTCTATGACCGGCCGAAGACCGCCTTCATCGCCCAGTTCGTCGGCCGCTCGAACCGCTTCGAGGGTATCGTCGCGCTGGCGGGCGAGGGCATCGCCGTGCGCGGCGAGGGCGTGCTGATCGAGACCGGCCCGCGCGAGGGGATCGCCGATGCCGCACAGGTCGCCGCCTATGTGAAGAACGAGAAGGTGCGCCTGCGGCCGGCCGAGCCCGGCGCCGGGGCGGCGGCCAATGCGCTGCCGGCCACCGTCAAGCACGTCATCCTGCGCGGTGCCTATGCGGAATATGTGATGAGCTGGGCGGGCGGCGAGCTGGTCGCCAGCCGGCCGCGCCGCGAGGCCGAATTCAAGGAGGGCGCCGAGGTGGTGGGCTTCTGGGAGAAGGGCGACGTCGACCTGTTCCCGGCGCCGGGAGAGATGCCATGAAGGGACGCGCCGCGCCGGCCCTCTTCCTCGGCATCCCGACGGTCTTTCTCGTCGCGCTGTTCGTGCTGCCGCTGCTCTCGATGCTGGTGCTCAGCGTCTGGCGGACCGAGAACTACCACATCATCCGCGACTTCAACCTGCACAACTATTACGTGCTGGCGACCGAAGGCGCCTACATGACCTTCCTCGTCCGCTCGCTCACCATGGCAACGGCGGTGTCGGTCATCTGCACGCTGATTGCCTGGCCGGTCGCCTATGGCATCATGCTCTATGGCGGGCGCTACAAGCTCTTGTTCACGCTCGCCTTCGCGGTGCCGTTCCTCACCGGCGAGGTGCTGCGCATCATCGCGCTGCAGGGCCTGCTCGGGCCGGTCGGGCTGCTCAACGGCGTGCTGATGGCACTCGGCGCCGCGCCGTTGCGCGTCATCATGTACACCAACGTCGCGAGCGCGATCGGCCTCGTCTATCTCTACCTGCCGATCGTGGTGACGGTGATCTACCTGTCGCTGCTCAATTTCGACCAGCGCCTGATCGACGCCGCGACGATCTTCGGTGCCAGCCCGGCGCGCGCCTTCTTCGAGGTCACCTGGCCGCTCAACCTGTTCGGCACGCTGATCGGCTTCGCGCTCTGTTTCATTCCGTGCCTGTCGGCGACGCTGGCGCCGCGCTTCCTCGGCGGGCCGAACGGCACGCTCTACGGCATGGCGATGGCGCAGCAGTTCGGCGAGAGCGGCACCTGGGCGCTCGGCGCGGCGATGGGCGTCGTGCTGTTCGCGGTCTCGGTGCTGCTGGTCGTCATCGTGGCGAAGACGCTCGACCTGCGCCGCACCGGCTTCACCGGCTTCGGGAGGGGTTGAGCATGCGGTTCCGCCCCGGCAAGATCGCGCTGCTGGCGACCGTCGTCGCCTCCTATCTCTTCCTCTATCTGCCGATCCTGCATATCGGGCTCGCCAGCTTTTCGCGGAACTCCAGCTTCCCCTATCCGCCGAAATGGTCGCTCGACATCATGACGCGGCTGTTCTCGAACTCGCTTTACCAGACCGCGCTCGGCAACAGCCTGATCATCGGCTTCTTTTCCGCCGTGCTGTCGACCGCGCTTGCCGGCGCCGCCACCATCGGACTGATGCGCCACGCTGGCCGGCGGGCGCCGCTGTTCCTTGCGCTGTTCGTGGCGCCGCTCTTCGTGGCGGAGGTGCTGCTCGGCATCTCCTCGCTGATCTTCAACGGGCTGTTCCTCGGCCTGCAGGGCAACCTCGTCTCGGCGATCCTCGCCAATGTGGTGCACTGCTTCAGCTATGCGCTGCTGATCATCGCCACCCAGCTCTACCGCTATGACTGGCGGCTGGACGACGCGGCCATGGTGTTCGGCGCGAGCCCCGCGCGCACCTTCTTCGAGGTGACCCTGCCGCTGATCTGGCCGGGGCTGCTGGGCGCGTTCATCGTCACCTTCATCATGGCCTTCAACAATCTGGAGATCTCCTTCTATCTCCTCGGCGCCACGCCGACGCTGCCCTCGGCCGCCTGGGGCGCGCTGCGCTACGGGGTGAAGCCGGAGCTCTACGCGCTCGCCACCTGCGTCAATCTTGTGGTGTTCCTCGTGCTCCTGGTGATGTTCGTGCTGATGATGACGAGGGTCGTCACCTTCGGGCACCGGCCGGAGCGGGAGCGGAGCGCGGTGTGAATCGGGCGGTGTGATGTGGCGTGGAACTTGCGTCGACCGGCGGTCGGAACAGATCGCGGAGGCGTCGTGCACCTGCTGGACTCGCTCGCTCTCGACATCGAACGGCGTGCCGACGCACCGCTGCACCGGCAGCTCTACGACCGGCTCGTCGACGAGATCGCCGCGGGATCGATCAAGCCGGGCGAGAAGCTGCCCTCGACGCGCGACCTCGCTCGCCTGCTCGGGGTCTCGCGCAACACCATATTGCTCGCCTTCGACCATCTGATCTCGGAAGGCTTCCTCGAGCCGATGACCGGCTCCGGCACCTATGTGGCGCGCGACCTGCCGGAGCAGCTACCGGCCAAGGCGCCGGCGCGCATCAATCCGGCGATCAAGGCGGCCGGGAGCCTCGACCGTTCCTTCATCTCGCCCTCCGCCTTCAGCAACGTGCCGGCCACGCTGCGCCACATGCGCCGGCCGGTGCCGTTCCGCGCCAATTTTCCGGCGGTCGACATGTTCCCGATCCGCCGCTGGGCCGGGCTCGCGGCGACCCTCTATCGCGAGCTCGACACCGAGGCGGCCGGCGAATTGCTGGGGGAGGGCGATCCGCAGGGCTACGAGCCGCTGCGCGTCGCCATCGCTGAGCATGTCGGGCTGAGTCGCGGCCTCGATTGCGGGCCGCACAACGTCATCGTCTTCGCCGGCGCCCAGCACGCGGTGGACCTTGCCTGCCGCATCCTGCTGACCCCCGGCGAGGACGTGTGGTGCGAGGATCCCGGCTATGACGGCATCTACGCCTCCTCCATCGCGGCCGGCGCCAATCCGGTGGCGGTACCGGTCGACGAGGAGGGCATCGTGGTCGCCGAGGGCATCGCGCGCGCACCCGAGGCCCGGCTCGTCTATGTCTCGCCCTCCAAGCAGTTCCCGCTCGGCATGGAGCTGAGCCTGGAGAGGCGCTACGCGCTGCTGCAATGGGCGAACGCGGCCGGTGCCTGGATTCTGGAAGACGATTACGATACCGAGTTCCGCTATTCAGGCCGGCCGCGGCCGGCGCTGCACGCGCTCGACCGTGAGGGGCGGGTGCTCTATTTCGGCACCTTCAGCAAGATGCTGTTTCCGGGTCTCAGGCTCGGCTACGCGATCGTTCCCGACGCGCTGGTCGAGGCCTTCGTCTCGGCGCGCTCGGTGGTCGGGCGCTTCTCGCCGATGCTGGAGCAGGCGCTGGTCGCGCGTTTCATGAGCGAGGGGCAGCTCGCCGCCCATGTGCGCCGCATGCGCCGCCTCTATGCCCGGCGGCAGGACTACCTGCTCGACTGCATCGCGCGCAAGCTCGGACGGTGGATGACCGCCGAGCCGACCGCGACCGGCATGGAGGTCATTGCGCGCCTCGCCGACGGCCTCAGCGGCCAGGAGGTGGCCGAGCTCGCCGCGCGCCGCGGCCTCGAAATCCTGCCGCTCTCCGCGCTGGCGCGGGAGGCGGAGGTCGACCACCTGATCACGCTCGGCTTCAGCGCCTTCAGCGAGGAGCAGATGGACGCCGGCTGCGAGGTGCTGCGCGACGCGTTGAGGGAATGCCGCGCCGCCTGATCGTCGGGCAGGCCTCCATCCTTGTGATCCTCACGAACTGACACGGCTGGTGCTCTGCGCGCTGCCGGCGGCGCCTCATCGCGACATTTCCGGTCTTTTTGCCGCCTTCGGCGCGACCGGCGTCGCGTGCGTTTTGCCGGGTTGCCGTTCTGGATACATCTGTATACATTGCCTGCAAACAAGCAGCCGCGGCTGCACGAACAAGGCGCGCCCTGCAAACAAACGCGCCGCATAGGGAAGGAGACTGCCGTGTCCTTGGCCGATCAGGTCGAGTATGGAGCCGCGCCTCTGCGTCTTGGCGTGAGCCTGGAGTTCAGCGCCTTCGCCGCCGGCCTCGACTATTCCGATCTTCCCGACGAGGTCGTCCATGCCTGCCGGCGCGGCGTGCTGGACTGGCTCGGCTGCGCCATCGCCGGCAGCCGGCATCCGACCATCGCAAGGCTGCTCGCCGGCCTCGACGTGCTCGGCAGCCTCGATCGCGTGCCGGCGATCGGGCAGGGGCGCCGGCTGGGCATCCTCGAGGGCGCGCTCGCCAACGGCCAGATGGGTCACGTGCTCGATTTCGACGACACGCATATGGAAGGCGTGGTGCTGCACGCCAGCTCGCCGGTTCTCGCCGCGCTGTTCGCCGCCGCCGAGACCGACGTGTTCGACGGCCGCAGCCTGATCGTCGCCTATGCGCTGGCCTTCGAAGCCGGGGTGCGGACCGGCAAGGCTTCGCCTGCCCATCACGACGGCGGATGGCACCTCACCGGCACGCTGGGCTCGATCGCCGCGGGCGTCGCCTGTGGCCGGCTGCTCGGCCTCGATGCGCAGCAGATGGTGCATGCGCTCGGCATGGCGGCGACGCAGGCCGCCGGCATGCAGCAGAACCGCGGCACCATGTGCAAGTCGTTCCAGGCCGGCAAGGCGGCCTCCAACGGTGTGCTCGCCGCCTTCCTCGCCCGTGAGGGCTTCGACAGCTCCGAGGAGATCATTGAGGGGCGGCGCGGCTTCAGCCGCATCTTCAGCACGGTGTCGCGGCCCGAGGCGATGCTGGCCGGCCTCGGCACCGACTGGCACGTGCTGCGTAACGGCTACAAGCCCTATGCCTGCGGGATCGTGCTGCACCCGATGATCGACGGGGTGATCGCGCTGCGCGACTTCGGCGTGAAGCCGGAGGAGGTCGCGGCGCTGGAGGTCACGGTGCATCCGCAGACGGTGCGCATCACCGGCGTGACCGATCCGCAGACCGGCCTGCAGTCCAAGTTCAGCGTCTACCACTCGGCGGCGGTCGCCTATCTCGACGGCAATGCCGGCCTGCCGCAATACAGCGACCGGCGCGCCACCGCGTCCGACGTGGTCACGCTGCGCGGCAAGGTGCGCGTCGCCACCGACGAGCGCCTGCGCAACGACGAGGCCCATGCCGTGGTGGTCGACACCTCGGGCGGCCGCCACGAGGTGCATGTCGACCACGCCTCCGGCACGCGCGCCAATCCGATGTCGGACGCGCAGCTCGAGGCGAAGTTCCTGCTCAATGCGCGTCCCGTGCTCGGCGAGGCGCGTGCCGCGCAGCTCGCCCGCACCGTATGGGCGCTGGATCGGCTGGCCGACGTCCGGCAGATCCTGGCGCTCGCCGCCGCGCCGGAGGACCTGCCGTGAACGGGTCGAAGCTGATGCGCGGTGACGTCGTCGCCGGCGCGCTGCTGGCGGCGCTCGGCGTCTACGTTACCACCACAGCGATGGGGTGGCCGTTCATGGACGACAGCGGCCCGGGTCCCGGCTTCTTCCCGGTGTTCTACGGCATCGCCCTGATCGTCGGCTCGCTGGCGCTGGTGGTCATGACCCTGCGCAAGGATCACGACCCCGAGGTCGCGACAGTCGACTGGCAGGGCGTCAGGCGGGCTCTCGGCATGTGGGTGGTGTTCGCGCTGTCGATCCCGGCGATGAAGTATCTCGGCTTCGTGCTCGCCTTCGCCGGGCTCATCGTCTTCTTCACGCAGATCGTGTTCCGCCAGTCCTGGCTGTTCACCGGCATCTCCGCGGTGCTGCTGCCGCTCGGCTTCGAGATCCTGTTCCCGCTACTGCTCGGCGTGCAGTTGCCCGTCGGCCTCTGGACGGGGTTCTGACATGGACGCGATCTATGGCCTGATGCACGGCTTCAGCGTCGCGCTGCTCCCGCAGAACCTTCTGTGGTGCGTGGTCGGCTGCTTCCTCGGCACCGTTATCGGCGTGCTGCCGGGCCTCGGGCCGGCGGCGACCATCGCCATCCTGCTGCCGCTGACCTTCAACATGGACCCGACCGGCGGCATCATCATGCTGGCGGGCATCTATTACGGCGCCAAATATGGCGGCTCGACCACCTCGATCCTGCTGAACATGCCGGGCGAGGCGTCGTCGGTGGTGAGCTGCATCGACGGCTACCAGATGGCCCGCAAGGGCCGCGCCGGCGCGGCGCTCGGCATCGCCGCCATCGCCTCCTTCATCGCCGGCTCGATCGGCATCGTGATCCTCACCCTGCTGGCGCCGCCGCTGGCGGAGTTCGCGCTACGCTTCTCCTCGCCCGAATTCTTCGCGCTGATGGTGGTCGGCCTCGCGCTGGTGGTGCTGCTCGCCGGCCAGTCGATGCTCAAGGCGCTGCTCTCGCTGCTGGTCGGCCTGTGGCTCACCAGCATCGGCACCGACCTTTTCACCGCGCAGTCGCGCTTCACCTTCGGGCTGTCCGACCTGATCGGCGGCATCGAGTTCATGGTGATCGCGGTCGGCCTCTACGCCATCGCCGAGGTGATGATGAGCGTCGACGCGCGCGAGAAGGCGCATCTGCTCCCGGTTCCGCGCGGCTTGCGCAACTACCTGCCGAGCCGGGAGGAGCTGAAGGCCTGCCGCTTCGCCTTCCTCAACGGCTCGATCGTCGGCTTCTTCATCGGCATGCTGCCGGGCGCGGCGTCGTCGGTCTCCTCCTTCGTGTCCTACGGCATCGAGAAGGCGGTCTCCAAGCGGCCGGAGATGTTCGGCAAGGGCGCGCCGGAAGGCCTCGCCGCGCCGGAGGGAGCGAACAACGCGGATTCGAGCGGCGCCATGCTGCCGCTGCTCACCTTCGGCATTCCCGCCGGCGGCAGCACCGCCATCCTGCTGGCGGCGCTCATCCTGTGGGGCTACCGGCCGGGACCGCTGCTGATCGTGGAATCGCCGGACCTGTTCTGGGGGCTGGTGGCCAGCATGTATATCGGCAACGTCGTGCTGCTGATCATGAACCTGCCGCTGGTGCCGCTGTTCGCGCAGATCCTGCGCATCCCTCTGAGCCTGCTGTTCCCCATCATCCTCGCGGTGTCGATCATCGGCGCGTACAGCAATTCGGGGAACCTGTTCGACGTCGGCATGCTCACCCTCTTCGGGCTGGTCGGCTACGTGATGGCCAAGCTCGACTTCCCGACCACGCCGTTCGTGCTGGGCTTCGTGCTCGGCGACAGCCTGGAGCGGGCGCTGCGCCAGTCGCTCAGCATGTCCCAGGGCGACCCGCTGATCCTCGTCGACCGCCCGATCGCGGCGGTGCTGCTCGTCGTCGCCCTGATCATCCTCGTCTCGCCTCTGCTCGGCCGCTGGAACCGTGCGCGCCGCGACGCCCTCGCATCACAAGAGGTCCCGTAAACCGGGCCGCACATCAGGAGAGGAACGCCAATGAAACTCGCAGGAGCTGTTCTGGCCGCCGGCTTGCTGGCCGCGGCAAGCCTGTCCGCTTCGCCGGCCAGCGCGCAGGGCGCCGGCTGGAAGCCGACCGGCCCGGTCTCGGTCGTCGTCCATACCGGCCCGGGCGGCGGCGGCGACGCGTTCGCGCGCGCCTTCATTACCGCGCTCGACCGCGACAAGGTGCTCGATACCACTATGGTCGTCGTCAACAAGGTCGGCGGCGGCAGCACCGCCGCGATGAACTACCTGAACGAGAAGGCCGGCGACCCGAACACCATAGGGGTGTTCACCAGCGTCTGGGTCACCGACGGGCTGGTGCAGAGCGAGGCCAAGGTCACGCTGCCGGACCTCACGCCGATCTCGCGGCTGGTGCTTGAGCCGGCGCTGCTCGTGGTGCGCGCGGATTCGCCCTACAAGAACCTGAAGGACTTCATCGAGGCGGCGAAGGCCGCGCCCGGCAAGCTGAAGCAGTCCGGCGGCTCGGTCACCGCCCGCGACGCCGTCATGCGGCACGTCCTCATGGCCAGCACCAAGGCCGACTGGGCGTTCGTGTCCTTCCCCGGCGGCGGCGAGCGCATCGCGGCCCTGCTCGGCGGTCACGTCGACATGATGATGATCGAGCCGGTCGAGGCCGGCGAACTGATCCGCGCCGGCCGCCTGCGCGCGATCGCGCAGGTCACCGACAAGCGCCTGCCGAACTTCCCGGACGTGCCGACGATCCAGGAACAGGGCTTCGAGGTGCCGAACGTGCCGCAGGCGCGGGGCATTGTCGGCCCGCCGAACATGCCGCCGGAGGCCGTGGCCTATTTCCAGAACCTGTTCCTCAAGGCCTCGAAGTCGCCGTCCTACATCAAGTACCTGAACGACACGCAGCTCGAGAACGCCTATCTCGACCCCGCCGCGACCAAGGGCTTCATCACCGACTACGCGAACACGCTGCGCACCATCCTGCAGGGCGCCGGTGTGAAGGTGGTGCGCTGATCCGCGCCTGACGCGATGCCGTCGTGGCGAGACTCCCCCGTCGCGACGGCCCTTTTTCCCGAGGAACGAGCTCACATGGCAGCCGCAGGACAGGCGCGGGCGACGGACGGACGCGATGCCAGCACCCTGGCCGCAGCATCGGTCGGGGTGTCGGACGGCACCCGCACGCTCGCCGACTACATCAGCGGCGCGCTCGCGCGCGACTGCCCGGACGACGTGCTCGAACGGGCGCGGCTGCACCTGCTCGACACGCTGGCGGCCTGCGTCTCCGGCTCGCGGCTCGGCGCCGGGCAGGTCGCCACGACCTATGCGCGCTCGCTCGGCGGCGCGCCGGCCTGCACGGTGATCGGTGCGGATTTCCTGACGGATCCGGTCAATGCGGCGCTCGCCAACGGCATGATGGCGCATGCCGATGAGACCGACGATTCCCATCTCGGCGGGCGTTTCCATCCCGGCTGCGGCATCGTGCCGGCGGCGCTGGCGGCGGCCGAACTCAGCGGCGCCGGCGGCCTCGCGCTGCTGAAAGCGGTGGCACTCGGCTACGACATCGGCGCGCGGGTCAACCTCGCGCTCGGCCCGCGCAAGCTCTATGCCGGCGGGCATTCCACGCACAGCGTCGGAGCACTGTTCGGCGCCGCCGCGGCGGCCGGGGCGCTGATGCGCTTTTCGCCCGAGAAGGTCCGCTTCCTGCTCTCCTATGCTGTGCAGCAGGCTTCCGGCGTGCAGTGCTGGATGCGCGACGACCGGCATATCGAGAAGGCCTTCGATTTCGGCGGCATGCCGGCACGCAACGCGATGGCCGGTGCCACCATGGTGGCGGCGGGCTTCTCCGGCGTCGCCGATGCGCTCGACGGGGCGGACGGCTTCTTCTCCGCCTTCGCCGCCGACCCGCGACCGGACGAGCTGTGGAAGGAGCTCGGCGCGCGCTACGAGATCCGCGGGGCGACCATCAAGAAATGGTGCGTCGGCTCGCCCATCCAGGGCGCGATCGACGCCGTCACGCTGCTCATGTCGAAGCACGGGCTGCGCGCCGAGCAGGTGGAGCGGCTCATCATCGAACTGCCGGACGACCGCTGCGCGCTGGTCGACGACCGCGCCATGCCGAACATCAACGTGCAGCATCTCGCCGCGCTGACGCTGGTCGACGGCGGGCTGAGCTTCGCCAGCTCGCACAACCATGCGCGGATGCAGGACGAGCGGGTGCGCGCGCTGCGCGCGCGGATCAGCCTCGTGCCGAACGCGGAGCTGACGACGGCGCTGCCGCCCCGTCAGGCCATTATCCGCGTGGAGCTCGCCGGCGGCGGCGAACTCGTCCACCGCACCCATGCCGTGAAGGGCACCCCGGCCAATCCGATGGACCGCGCGGAGGTCGCCGACAAGGCTCTCGACCTCGTGGCGCCGATCCTCGGGACGGAGAGGGCTGGGAGGCTCGTCGCTACCGTTCTCGACCTCGACCGCGCCGGTTCTGCCGGCCTTGCCCTCCGGCCGCTGCTGCGGTCATAAGGTATGCAACTGTATCCGCCACTCGTCCGGGTTCTTTATGGAAGTCAAGGGACTGCCTCGTTCGCAGATCGTGTATCAGGCTCTGAAGGAGATGATCCGCGACGGCCGACTGCGTCCCGGGCAGCGGCTGCGCGAGGTGGAGATCGCCGAGGCGCAGGGGGTGAGCCGCACGCCGGTGCGCGAGGCGCTCAACCTGCTGGTCTCGGAAGGAATGCTGGAGTTCAGCCCCGCCCGCGGCATCGCGGTGACCGAGCTCAGCAAGCAGCGCGTGTTCGAGATCTATGCCGTGCGGGAGTTCCTGGAGGGAGCCTCGGCGCGGTTCGCCTCGCAGCATGCCTCGCTGCCGGAGATGCGCTCGCTGCAGGAACTGCTGGACGCGGCGCGGGCGATGTCCGATCCAGCCCAGCTCGCCCAGCTCAACAAGCGGTTCCACGCGCAGATCGCCGAGGCGGCGCACAATTCGCGGCTGAGCCACGCGCTGGCGCTGATGGCGGATTGGATCCTGCTCATTCCCGGCACGACCTACGAGGCGCCGGGCCGTCTTCAGGCTGTGCACGAGGAGCACGGCGCCATCCTCGCGGCGATTCTCGCCCGCGATCCCGATGCGGCCGAGCATGCGGCGCGGGTGCATATCCGCAACGCCGCCGAGGTCCGTCTTCAACTGATGTTCGGCCAGAGTTGACGCCCCGCGCGTCGAAGCCGTTCCGGGCATCCAACCACCCGGAACGGAGACCGCCATGCCTTCCCTGAGCCGATCCCTGGCTGAATTCTGCACGCAGCTCGACTTCGCGGACATTCCCGAGCCGGTGCGGGCCAAGGGCACCGACGCCATTCTCGATACGGTCGGTGTCTGTGTCTTCGGCTCGACGCTGCCGTGGAGCCGCATCGTGATCGACTATGCGCGGCTCTATGGCGGCGCGGCGACCAGCACGATCATCGGCACCCGCCACCGCGTGAATGCGCCCTTCGCGGCGCTCGCCAACGGCGCGCTCGCCCACGGTTTCGAGATGGACAATCTGCGCCAGCCGAGCGCCGGCGTGCATGCCGGCTCGACCATCGTGCCGGGGCTGCTTGCCGTCGCCGAGGAGGTCGGCGCCAGCGGCCGCGACGTGCTGACCGCCTTCATTGCCGCCTGCGAGGCGATGGCGCGGATCGGCGACGCGGCGAACAACACGGCCGAGAAGCTCGGCTTCCACTCGCCGGGGCTGACCGGCACCTTCGGCTCGGCCATCGCGGTCGGGCGCCTCCTGCGGCTTAACCCCGAGCAGATGACCAACGCGCTGGGCATCGCCGCCTCGCTGTGCTCGGGCCTGCTCGTCTTCTCCAAGGCCGGCAATGGCGGCATGGTGAAACGGCTGCACACCGGACGCGCTTCCGAGGGCGGCGTGCTGGCGGCGCGGCTCGCCGGCGGCGGATTCACCGGGCCGGACGTCATCCTCGAGGGCAAGTTCGGCTTCTTCGAAGCCTTCACCCGCGAGCCGCGCATGGAGAAGCTGCTGGCCGGCCTCGGCGAGGAATGGGAGACGGCGCGGATCGCGGTGAAGTGCTATCCCTTCCACGTCACCGCCCATACGCCGGTGCAGGCCTTCGAGGACCTGCGGCGGGCGCACGGCTTCGAAGCGGGAGAGATCGCCGCGATCCATGTCGCGACCAGCGAGAAGGTGCTCAGCCACCACAACATATTGGAGCCGAACGACATCGCGACGGCTCAGTACAGCCTGCCGTTCTGCCTCGCCACCGCGGCGCTGCGCGATCCGCGCGATCCGCAGTCCTTCCTCGCCGACCCGCATGCGGACCCGGCGATCCGGGCGCTCGCCCGCAAGGTGCATCTCACGCTCAATTCGAAGAGCCTGCCGCCGGGGCCGGCCTGGGCGACGCATATGCGCGTCGTGCTGGCGGATGGTCGGGAGGTCGAGACCGAGCGCGCCGATTTCCGCGGCGCCCCCAGCAATCCGATGAGCCCGGAGGAGCTCGACGGCAAGTTCCTGTCGCTGGCCGGGCCGGTGCTGCCCGACGCCCGCGCGCTGCTGGCCCGGTTGCGCGACCTTGCCGGGCTGCCCGACATCCGCGCGCTGTTCGCCCACGCGTGAGGCGAGGGAAAGTTGAAGAACTCGCCCGGCCGCCGGAGGTCCGGCGGCCGGGCACCCGGTCGCGCGGTCACTCGGCCGGGTGGGGGGCCGCCATGGCCATGCCGTGCTGGCGCAGCGGGCGATTGCCGGTGAGCCGGCGCAGCACGACGTAGAAGACCGGCGTCAGGAACAGGCCGAAGAAGGTCACGCCGATCATGCCGGCGAACACCGCGACGCCCATCGCGTGCCGCATCTCGGCGCCGGCGCCGGTGGAGAGCACCAGCGGCAGCACGCCCATGATGAAGGCGAAGGACGTCATCAGGATCGGCCGCAACCTCAGCCGCGCCGCCTCGATCGCCGCGTCCACCGGATTGCTGCCGGTGAACTCCAGCTCGCGGGCGAACTCGACGATCAGGATCGCGTTCTTCGCCGACAGGCCGACCAGCACCACAAGGCCGATCTGGGTGAAGATGTTGTTGTCGCCCCCGCCGAGCCATACGCCGAACAGCGCCGCCAGCAGTCCCATCGGCACGATCAGGATGATCGCGATGGGCAGCGTCAGGCTCTCGTATTGCGCGGCCAGCACGAGGAAGACGAGCAATATGGCGAGTGGGAACACCAGCACCGCCGAATTGCCGGCGAGGATCTCCTGATAGGTGAGGTCGGTCCACTCATAGTCGAAGCCGGGCGGCAGCACCTCCGCCGCGATCCGCGCCGCCGCGTCCTGCGCCTGCCCGGACGAGAAGCCCGGCGCCGGCGAGGCGTTGACGTCGGCGGTGAGGAAGCCGTTGTAGCGCATGGCGCGCTCCGGTCCGGCCGTGGTCTCCACCTTGAGCAGCGCGGAGAGCGGGATCATCTCGCCCGAGTTCGAGCGCACCTTCAGCTTGCCGATGTCCTCCGGCTTGGCGCGGAACGGCGCGTCGGCCTGCACGCGCACCGAGTAGGTGCGGCCAAACTTGTTGAAGTCGTTCACATAGAGCGAGCCGAGATAGACCTGCAGCGTCTCGAACACCGAGGAGATCGGCACG
The DNA here is from genome assembly GCF_000702305.1 of Allobosea sp. 117. Taxonomy (GTDB): domain Bacteria; phylum Pseudomonadota; class Alphaproteobacteria; order Rhizobiales; family Xanthobacteraceae; genus Ancylobacter. The sequence goes on along the minus strand of NZ_JNLC01000018.1, from coordinate 226,944 downwards.
CCGAGCTGGCGGGCCTTGGTGCGGTCGACATTGGCGAAGAGCTGGGGCACGTTTACCTGGAAGGTGGTGAACTGGCCGGTCAGCTCCGGGGTCTGCATCGCCTTGGCCATGAAGGCGTTGGTGACGGCGGCGAGCTCCTCGTAGCCGCGGCCGGCCCTGTCCTCGATCTGCAGCTTGAAGCCGCCCACCACGCCGAGGCCCTGCACCGGCGGCGGCGGGAACATGGCGATGAAGGCGTCCTGGATCACGCCGTACTTCTGGTTCAGCGACATGGCGATGGCGCCGGCGCTGAGCGAGGGGTCCTTGCGCTCCTCAAAGGGCTTCAGCACCGAGAAGACGATGCCGGCATTCGAGGAGTTGGAGAAGCCGGCGATCGACAGGCCCGGGAAGGCGACCGCACTCTCGACGCCCGGCTCCTTCAACGTGATCTCGGTCATGCGGCGGATGACGTCCTCCGTGCGATCGAGCGTTGCGCCGTCGGGAAGCTGGGCGAAGCCGACCAGATACTGCTTGTCCTGCGCTGGCACGAAGCCGCCCGGCACCGCCTGGAACAGCCACCAGGTGGCACCCAGCATCGCCGCGTAGAACACCATGACGAGGCTCTTCACGGTGAGCACCCGGCGCACGCCGCGGCCATAGCCGGCCGAGCCGCGCGAGAACACCCAGTTGAAGCCGCGGAAGAACCAGCCGAACAGGGCGTTGATGACGCGCTGGAGCGCATCCGGCTCGGCATGGTGGCCCTTCAGCAGCATGGCCGCCAGCGCCGGCGAGAGCGTCAGCGAGTTGATCGCCGAGATCACCGTCGAGATGGCGATGGTCAGCGCGAACTGCCGGTAGAACTGGCCGGAGAGGCCGGTGATGAAGGCGAGCGGCACGAACACCGCCACCAGCACGAGGGCGATGGCGATGATCGGCCCCGACACCTCGCTCATCGCCCGGTAGGCGGCGTCGCGCGGGGAGAGGCCGTCCTCGATGTTGCGCTCGACGTTCTCCACCACGACGATGGCGTCGTCGACCACGATGCCGATGGCGAGCACCAGCCCGAACAGGCTCAGCGCGTTGATCGAGAAGCCGAAGACATACATCACCGCGAAGGTGCCGACGATCGACACCGGCACGGCGAGCAGCGGGATGATCGAGGCACGCCAGGTCTGCAGGAACACCACCACGACGATGACGACCAGCAGCACGGCTTCGAAAAGCGTATGGACCACCGCCTCGATCGAGGCGTCGACGAAGCGGGTGGTGTCGTAGACGATGGCGTAGTCGACGCCTTCCGGCATCGTCTTCTTTATCTCCTCCATCGTCGCGCGGACGTTGTCGGCGATCTCCAGCGCGTTGGAGCCCGGCGCCTGGAACACGCCGATGCCGACCGCCTGCTTGTTGTCGAGCAGCGAGCGCAGCGCGTAGTCGGCGGCGCCGAGCTCGATGCGCCCGAGGTCGCGCAGGCGCACCACCTGTCCGTCCGAGCCGGTCTTCACGACGATGTCGCCGAACTCCTCCTCGGTCTCGAGGCGGCCCTGGGCGTTGACCGAGAGCTGGAGATCGACGCCCGGCGTCGCCGGAGAGGCGCCAACGATGCCGGCCGCCGCCTGAATGTTCTGCGCGCGGATCTCGTTCACGACGTCGCCGGCGGACAGCCCGTGCTCGGCAATCTTCTGCGGGTCCAGCCAGACCCGCATCGAGTAGTCGCCGGCGCCGAACATGTCGACCTGACCGACGCCGGCAATGCGCGCCAGCCGGTCCTTGACGTTCAGCACGCCGTAATTGCGCAGATAGGTGATGTCGTAGCGGTCGTTCGGCGAGACCAGATGCACGACCATGATGAAGTTGGGCGAGCTCTTCGTGGTGGTCACGCCGAGGCTGCGCACCTCCTCCGGCAGGCGCGGCTCGGCCTGGCCGACGCGGTTCTGCACGAGCTGCGTCGCCTTGTCGGGGTCGGTGCCGAGCTTGAAGGTGACGGTCAGCGTCATCACGCCGTCCGTCGTCGCCTGTGAGGACATGTAGAGCATGTCCTCGACGCCGTTGATCTGCTCCTCGATCGGCGTCGCCACGGTGGCGGCGATGACCTTGGGGCTCGCGCCGGGATATTGCGCGCGCACGATCACCTGCGGCGGCACCACCTCGGGATATTCCGAGATCGGCATCACCCGCAGCGCCAGCAGGCCGGCGACGAAGATCAGGACCGAGATAACCCCGGCGAAGATCGGCCGGTCGATGAAGAATTTGGACAGATTCATAGCGTCCTCCCCCCGAGGAGGCCTACCCAGCGGTAGCGTGCCGCCTCAGTTGGCGGCGATGTCGGTGTCGGTTCCCGTCGCCTTGGCGGCGGATGCGGTTGTTTCCATGGGCACGACCTCCGGCGCGAGCAGCACGCCGGGGCGCACCCGCTGCAGGCCGTTGACGACCACGCGCTCGCCTTCCTTGAGGCCGCGGGCGACGACGCGCAGCCCCTCGGCCGGCGGGCCGAGCTTCACCTCGCGATAGGCCGCCTTGCTGTCGCCATCGACCACGAAGACGTATTTCTTGTCCTGGTCGGTGCCGATGGCGCGCTCGTTGACGACCAGCGCCGGCTCGGTCTTGGCGCGGCCCATCCGCACCCGGGCGAACTGGCCGGGGACGAGACGGCCCTGCGGATTGTCGAACACGGCGCGCAGGCGGAATGTGCCGGTGGCGGCGTCGACCTGGTTGTCGACCAGTTGGAGATGCCCGCGCATCGGCTCGGCGCCGGTGGTGGCCGTGGTGATCTCGACCGGGATGCGGTCGATCTGGCTGAGCACGTCGCCCTCGCCGATGGTGGCGAGCGCCTCGCTCACCGCGTTCTCGTCGGCGTCGAAGCCGACATAGATCGGGTCGACCGACACCAGTGAGGTCAGCACCGGCGAGGTGGGGCCGGCGGCGACGAGGTTGCCGACCGTGACCTCAAGCCGGCCGACGCGCCCGTTCACCGGCGCGCGCACCTCGGTGTAGTCGAGGTCAAGCTGCGCCGTCTGCACCGCGGCCTGGGCGGCGCGCAGATTGGCCTGCGCTTCCTTGAAGTTGTTGGTCCGCTGGTCGAGGTCCTGCACCGAGACGACCCGGGAATCGACCAGCTTCTGGCCGCGCTCGAGCTCGTTCTTGGTCAGCAGGACCCGCGCCTCGGCGGCGGCGGCCTGCGCCACGGCGCGATCCAGCGCGGCCTGGAACGGCTCGGGATCGATGGTGACCAGACGGTCGCCCGCCTTGACCAGCGCGCCCTCACGGAAATGCACGGTCTTGACCGCGCCGGCGACGCGCGGGCGAACCTCGACGCGCTCGACCGCCTGGAGGCGGCCGGAGAACTCGTCCCATTTCATGGTGTCGCGGACCTTCAGCACGGCGACCGAGACGGGCGTCGCGGGCAGTGCCTTTGCCTGGGCGGCCGGCGGATCGGTGGCGAGCGCGGCACCCATCGGCCAGGCGAACCACACCGCCGCGGCAGTGGCCGCGGTGGCAAGGCCAAGGGCGACGCCGGCCTCGCGCCAGCGGCGGCTAGACTTGCCTCCGCCCTGCGCGGGAACCTCGGCGGTGACATTGCGAGCGTGTTCGGTGCTCATGCGGCTATCTCCTGGCCTTCAGGCCTGAACGGTACGAACTGCGGCGGGCTGGGCCGCCAGAAAGCTGGTGAAGAGCGGAAGCAGCGACTGCGCCCAGGGCGGCAGGCTGGCGGTATCGGGCGGCGTGTCGGCGGCGTCCGGTTCCTCAGGGACGACATGGGTCTCGACCGACACCCCACAGGCGGCGAGGCGCTTGCCGTAATCGAGGCTCTCGTCGTGCATCGGACAGTCGGCGGCGGTGATGATCAGCGCCGGCGGCACGCCGCCGAGGCGGCGGGAGGCAAGCGGCGCGGCATAGGGATGCGCGGCCTTGTCGGCGGAGCCGAGATAGAAATGCCAGCCATCCGCCCATTTGCAGCCCATGGCGCCGGCCTCGGCCGCGTGGATCGAGCCGGAGGCGAGGCACGGGTCGAGCATGGGCGAGATCAGGATTTGCCCGGTGAGCGGCGGGCTGTGCTGGTCGCGCGCCATCAGGGTCAGCGCGGTGGCGATGTTGGCGCCGGCCTCCTCGCCAGCCACGAACAGACGCGCCCCACGGCCCGCCCACCGGGCGCGCTGGCGATAAAGCAGCGCGAGCGCGGCGAAACTGACGTTCAGCGCGGCGGGGAAGGGGTGCTGGGGGGCCAGCGGATAGTCCACCGAGACGACCACGGCTCCCGCCTCGGCCATGGTCCGGCAGATGATGGCGCTGCAGTCGAGGTCGCCGCAGGTGAAGGTGCCGCCGTGAAGATGCAGCACGAGCGGAGTCGGGCGCGCCGAAGCGGCCGCGCGATAGACGCGGATCGGCAGCTCCGTGCCGTTCAGATCCAGCCTGTCCTCGGTCCATAGAGCCGGCATGGCGCCACCTAACGCAAACGGGCGGACCATGGCCCACCCGATCTCATCCTTGCTGCAATGCGGCGAAAACTAGTCTCTTGCCGCGGACGAAAAAATACCGGAATCGGGATTTCATTATTCACACAAGGAAACAATCGGGCCCGGATGTCAGGCATGGATCAGTTCGCCGCGATGCGCGCCTTCGTCCGCGTGGTCGAGGCCGGGAACTTCACCCGTGCCGCCGACCTGCTCGAGATGCCGAAACCGACGGTGACGAAGCTGATCCAGCAGCTCGAGGCGCATCTGCGCACCAAGCTGCTCAACCGCACCACCCGCCGCGTTGGGGTGACGCCGGACGGCGCCGCCTATTACGAGCGCGCGGTGGCGCTGCTCTCGGACCTCGAGGAACTCGACGGCTCGATGACCCGCTCGCAGGCACGCCCGGCGGGGCGGCTGAGGGTCGATGTGGGTACGGCGCTGGCGCTCTACGTGTTCATCCCGGCGCTGCCGGACTTCCACGCCCGCTACCCCGATATCCAGCTCGACCTCGGCGTGTCGGACCGCCCAGCGGATCTGGTGGCGGAGAACATCGACTGCGCCATCCGCGGCGGCGACGTGCTCGATCCCAGCCTGATCGCGCGGCGGGTGGGGGAGATCGATCTGGTGCTGTGCGCGACGCCGGACTACATCCAGCGGCACGGCATGCCGCAGCATCCGCGCGATCTGGAGAACGGCCACCGCACCATCGCCTATTTCAGCCCGCGCACCGGCCGGCGCACGGGTTTCGATGTCGTGCGCGGCGAGGAGAGCTACGAGTTCGACCTGCCTTATGCGCTGGCGGTGAACGATTCCACCGCCTATCTCGCCGCCTGTCTCACCGGGCTCGGTATCGGGCAGTCCATCTATTCGCTCATCGAGCCGCATCTGGAGGCGGGCAGGCTGGTGCGGGTGCTACCGGAATGGCGCTCCGCACCCATCGTGCTGCATGTCGTCTACTCGCCCAACCGGCATCTGAGCAGCCGGCTGCGTGTCTTCGTCGACTGGGTGGCCGAGCTCTGCGCGACGTCGGGCACGCTGCGCCGCCGCCCGCCGTCCTGAGGTGGGTATCAGCGCCGGTCGCGCGCGACGTTGCGTGCGATCCGCGCGAAATTGGTGGCGAGGGGCGGGGGCAGGGTCTTGCGGTACACCACCGCCAGCCCGATGCGCGGCGTCGGCGCGCGGATCGAACGGAAGACGACGCCATGAACATTGAGCTGACGCATCGAGGCGGGCACCAGCGACACGCCGAGCTCGGCGGCGACCAGCGAGAGGATCGAGGCGATCTGCGGCGCCGGCTGGCCCAGCCGCGGCTCGAAGCCGGCCGCACGGCAGGCCGCCAGCGCGGCGTCATGGAGGCTGGTGCCGACCGAGCGCGGGGTGAGGATCAGCGCATCGTCCCTGAGCAGGGGGAGGTCGAGGGGGCGCCTGTCCTGCGCCGCCGGATGCGCGGCCGGCAGCACCACCACCAGCGGCTCCTCGGCCAGGCTCTCTTCCCTCAGCTCGACGGGATCCGACTCGGCGGGGCGCAGGATCGCGACGTCGAGCCTTCCCTCGACGATGTTGTTGAGCAGGGTGAGCGAGCTCGCTTCCTCGACCCTCAGCTCGACGTCCGGATAGGCCCGCCCGAAGGAGCGGATCGCGTCGGGCACGATCGGGTTGAGGGCCGCGGTTCCGGTGAGCCCGATGCCGAGCTGGCCGGTCTCGCCCCGCCCCGCGCGCTGGGCCACGCGGATGGCGGCGGCGAACTGGCCGGGCAGCGGCGCGACCGCGTCGCGGAACCCCTGTCCCGCCTCGGTCAGCTCGGCGCCGTGGGCGACACGGTGGAATAGCTGCACGCCGATCTCCGCCTCGAGATCCCTGATCTGCGAGCTGAGCGGAGGCTGCCCGATGCCGAGCCGCGCGGCGGCGCGGGTGAAGTTGCGCTCCTCGGCGACGGCGAGGAAGTAACGGATGTGGCGAAGCTCCATGCCATATCTATGACATATGGAGAAAGCCACTTCCATATATTGGACGGATGGGGCGGCGCTCGCTATTTCCCGGTCAAACAGGAAATAAGCGCATGTCTCCCCCCGTGGCCGTCGCGTCCGACGCCGTGTTCGATCCGTCCTCCCCCGTCTCCGGTTCCATGTTTGCCCGCGAGGAACAGGGCTCCCGGGCCGCCGTCTGGATCCGGCGGGGAACCCCCGAATATCGCCACGCGGGCCTTGCCCTCTTCCTCGTCGGCTTCGCCAGCTTCTCGCTCGCCTATTGCGTCCAGCCGCTGCTGCCGGCCTTCGCGAAGAGCTTCGCCATCACCCCGGCGGAGAGCTCGCTGGCCTTGTCGCTCACCACCGGCATGCTGGCCTTCTCCATCGTGCTGGCCGGCGCGTTCTCGCAGATGCTCGGCCGCCGCGAGCTGATGTTCGCCTCGATGACGCTGGCCGCGGCGCTCAACATCGTCGCGGCGATGGTGCCGAGCTGGCACGGCCTTCTGGTCGCCCGTGCGCTGGAGGGCTTCGTGCTGGGCGGTGTGCCGGCGGTGGCCATGGCCTATCTGGCGGAGGAGATCGAGCCCGGCCATCTCGGCAAGATGATGGGCCTCTATGTCGGCGGCACGGCGTTCGGCGCGATGACCGGGCGCGTCGGCATGGGCCTGATGACCGAGTTCACCTCCTGGCGCGCCGCGCTGTTCGTGCTGAGCGCGCTGTGCCTCGTCTCGGCCATCGGCTTCCTGCTGCTGCTCCCGCGCTCGCGCAATTTCGAGCCGGAGCGCGGCTTCCGTCCGGGATTCCATGTCGCGGCGTGGCTGCTCCACCTGCGCAACGTCGGGCTGGTGCGCCTCTATGCGCTGGGCTTCGTGCTGACGAGCATCTTCGTCACGCTCTTCAACTACGCGACCTTCCGGCTGTCGGGCGCGCCCTACAATCTGAGCCAGACCGCCGTCAGCATGATCTTTCTCGCCTTCGGCTTCGGCATCGTGTCGTCGTCGGTGGCTGGCGGATTCGCCGACCGCTTCGGGCGCCGCCCGCTGCTGATCGCCGGCTTCCTGATCATCCTCGCCGGCGTCGCGCTGACGCTGATCGAGTCGCTGGTCGCTATCGGCGCCGGCATCGCGCTGGTGACGACTGGCTTCTTCATCGGGCACTCGGTTGTGAGCGGCTCGGTCGGCCCGCTCGCCGGGGTGTCCAAGGGACATGCGGCCTCGCTCTATCTGCTCTTCTACTACATGGGGTCGAGCATCACCGGCTCGGTCGGCGGCTGGTTCTGGCAGCATGGCGGCTGGGGTTATGTCGCCGCGCTGACAGGCACGCTGGCGCTGGCGGGTGTCGTGCTGTCGAGCATCGGCCCGCGCCGGGCGAAGGGCGCCGGCTGAGCGCCGCCGGTCGCCGGGTTCGGTTGCGGGGTTCGCGGGCTTCGCCCTACTATGCCCCGCTTAGCGGAAGGATCGGCCCTCGACGTGTCCGAGCAGCATGACAGAGCGGCAGCCGGGCATGCGCAGGGCTCGCCGGCGATGGCGGACCCCGGATCGGCGCCCGCGGAGACCGATCGTGCCTGGATCGCCGTCATCCGCAAGATGGACGAGACCTACGCCGAGCTCGTCACCCAGCAGGTCGCCCTCGAACAGAAGAATGCCGAGCTCGAAGAGGCGCAGACCTTCATCGCCGGCGTGATGGCGTCGATGACCGACGTGCTGATCGCCTGCGACCTCAACGGGCGCATCGAGCAGGTCAACCTTGCCGCCGAGCGCATCTTCGGCGCCGGCGGGCGCAGCCTCACCGAGCGCCGGGTCGAGGAACTGCTCGCGCCCGGCACGCCCACCAGCTTCCGCGACGTGCTCTCGGCCGTCGAGCGGCGCGAGCGCATCACCGACCGCGAATTCGCCTTCCGGACCGCCGAGGGCGACCTGCCGGTCTCGGTCAACGGCGCGGTGCGCTTCGATTCGCGCGGGCGCGCGGTCGGCATCGTGCTGGTCGGCCGGCCGATCGGCGAGCTGCGGCAGGCCTATAGCGACCTCGCCGCGGCGCATGAGCGGCTCAAGCAGACCCAGCAGCAGCTCGTCCATTCGGAGAAGATGGCTTCGCTCGGCCGGCTGGTGGCCGGCGTGGCGCACGAGCTCAACAATCCGATCTCCTTCGTCTACGGCAACGCCCATACGCTGAAGCGCTATGCGGGCCGGCTCACCAGCTATCTCGACGCGGTCAACAGCGGCGTGAGCGGACCGGCACTCGCCAAGCTGCAGGCCGATCTCAGGATCGACGCTACGCTCGCCAACATTGCCGGCACGCTCGACGGCATGCTGGAGGGCGCCGAGCGCGTGCGCGACATCGTCGCGGACCTGCGGCGCTTCTCCTCCGACCGGCGCGAGACCCGCGAGGCACTCGATCTGGCGGCGCTGGTCCGCTCGGCGCTCGACTGGGTGGCCAAGGCGCAGATGCCGGGCATCGAGACCCGCATCGACATGGCCGAGGGCCTGACCGCCACCGGGCATTCCGGCCATATCCATCAGGTTCTGATGAACCTGATCCAGAACGCTGTCGACGCGATGGAGGACCGGCCGGTGCGCCGGCTGGAGATCATCGGCACCGGCGCCGGTATTGGCGGCGAGGCCGCCGTGCTGACCATCCGCGACACCGGGCACGGCATTGCCCCGGACATCGCTTCGCGTATCTTCGATCCGTTCTTCACGACCAAGCCGGTCGGCAAGGGCACCGGCCTCGGCCTGTCGATCAGCTACCGCATCGTGCAGGAGCACGGCGGCACGCTGGAGGCGGGCAACCATCCCGATGGCGGGGCCGTCATGACACTGACGCTGCCGACGGCGCAGGGAGGCTGAGGCCATGCCCGAGAGCTTCAACGTGCTGTGGGTCCAGTCCGGCGGCTGCGGTGGCTGCACCATGTCGATGCTGTGCGCCGAGGCGCCCGACCTCGCCACCACGCTCGCGAGCGCGAACATCCGCATGCTCTGGCATCCGACCCTGTCGGAGGAGACGGGCACGGAGGCGGTGGCACTGTTCGAGCAGGTGCTGGCGGGCGAGGTCCGGCTCGATGCGCTGTGCGTCGAGGGGGCCATGCTGCGCGGGCCGAACAATACCGGGCGCTTCCACACCCTCGCCGGCACCGGCGTCGCGACCATCGAATGGGTGCGCCGACTCGCGGCGGTCGCCGAGAATGTCGTGGCGGTCGGCACCTGCGCCGCCTATGGCGGCGTCACCGCGGCTGGCGTCAACCCGACCGACGCCTGCGGCCTGCAATATGACGGCCGCCGCGAGGGCGGGGCGCTTGGCGCCGATTACCGCTCGCGCTCGGGCCTCCCGGTGATCAATGTCGCCGGCTGCCCGACGCATCCAAACTGGGTGACCGAGACGCTGATGCTGCTGGCCGCCGGGCTGCTCGGCGCACACGATCTCGACGTCTACCGGCGGCCGCGCTTCTACGCCGACCACCTCGTGCATCACGGCTGCCCGCGCAACGAGTATTACGAGTACAAGGCGAGTGCCGAGAAGATGTCTGATCTCGGCTGCATGATGGAGCATCTCGGCTGCCTCGGCACGCAGGCCCATGCCGACTGCAACACCCGGCTGTGGAACGGCGAGGGCTCCTGCACGCGCGGGGGCTATGCCTGCATCAACTGCACCGCGCCGGAGTTCGAGGAGCCGGGGCATCCCTTCATCGAGACGCCGAAGATCGCTGGCATCCCGGTCGGCCTGCCCACCGACATGCCGAAGGCCTGGTTCGTGGCGCTGTCCTCGCTCGCCAAGGCGGCGACGCCGGAACGGCTGCGCCGCAACGCGACGAGCGACCACGTGATCACGCCGCCGACCGTGCGCGACATCAAACGGCGATGAGCGAGCGTAGCCCGGCCGACGCCACGACGCGTCTCGTCGTCGGCCCGTTCAACCGGGTCGAGGGCGACCTCGAGGTGCGGCTCGAGGCCCGGCAGGGACGTGTCGAGGCGGCCTATGTGTCGTCGCCGCTGTTCCGCGGCTTCGAGCGGATTCTCGAAGGCCGCGATCCGCGCGACGCGCTGGTCATCGCGCCGCGCATCTGCGGCATCTGCTCGGTTTCCCAGTCGCATGCGGCGGCGCTGGCGCTCGCCGGCGTGCAGGGGCTGGAGCCTACGCAGAACGGCCGGACCGCCACCAATCTCATCGTCGCGACGGAGAACGTCGCCGACCACCTGATGCACTTCCACGTCTTCTTCATGCCGGACTTTGCCCGCGGCATATATGCCGACCGGCCGTGGTTCGCCAAAGCCGAGGCGCGGTTCAAGGCGGCGCAGGGGACGAGCGTGCGCCGGGCGCTGGAGACCCGCACGACGCTGCTGCACATACTCGGCCTGCTCGCCGGGCGCTGGCCGCACACGCTGGCGATCCAGCCGGGCGGGGTGACGCGCGGTGCGGATGCGCGCGACCAGATGCGGTTGCTGGCGACGCTCGGCGCGGTGCGGCGCGCGCTGGAGGACCACCTGTTCGGTGCGAAGCTGGAGCGCGTCGCCGCGCTGGCCTCGGTCGAGGAGATCGAGCAGTGGCGGGCGAACGGGCCCGAGGGCGATTTCCGCCTGTTCCTGGAGATCGCCGCCGATCTTGATCTCGGCCGGCTGGGTCGCGCCTATGACCGCTATTTCAGCTATGGCGCCTATCCCGGCATGGAGGCACCGCTCTATGCGCGCGGCACCTTCACCGCCGAGGGACCCGGCGCCATCGACACCGGCGCGATCACCGAGGACCACACCAATGCGCGGATGGAGGGGCGCTCGCGCCCGCACCATCCATTCGAGGGCTCGACACTGCCCGACCCGGACGACGAGGAAGGCTATACGTGGTGCAAGGCGCCGCGGCTCGGCGGCGTGCCGTTCGAGGCGGGCGCGGTGGCGCGGCAGATGGTGGACGGCCAACCGCTGATCCGGGACATCGTCGCGCGGAGCGGCGGCAGCGTGCTCGCCCGCGTGGCGGCGCGGCTCGTCGAGACCGCGCGCACGCTGATCGCCATGGAGGGCTGGGTGCGCGAGCTGAGGCCCGGCGAACAGTGGTGCGCGCAGGGCACCATGCCGAGCCGTGGCCGCGCCGCCGGCCTGACGGAGGCGGCGCGCGGCGCGCTCGGCCACTGGCTGAAGGTGGAGAACGGGCGCATCGCCAGCTACCAGATCATCGCCCCCACCACCTGGAACTTCTCGCCGCGCGACGCTGCAGGCGTGCCGGGGCCGCTGGAGGCGGCGCTCGTCGGCGCGCCGATCCGGCAGGGTGAGACGACACCGGTCGCGGTGCAGCACATCGTGCGCTCCTTCGATCCCTGCATGGTATGCACGGTGCACTGAGCCCCGCCATGCCGGCCGAGCAGATCATCGTTCGCGGCCTCGTGCAGGGAGTGGGTTTCCGTCCCTTCGTCTGGCGGCTGGCGCAGCGGCTCCAACTCGCCGGCGAGGTGAGCAACCGGGGCGACGCGGTGGTGATCCGCGCGGCGGGCATGCAGGCCTCGCTCGACGCGCTGGCGCTCGCGCTGGAGAGCGAGGCGCCGCCGCTCGCCCGGGTCGACAGCGTCGAACGGACGCCGACCGATGCCGTCGCCGGGCAGGGGTTCGTGATCGCGGCGAGCGCGCCCGGCGCGCTGTCGGTCGGCGTGGTCGCCGATATCGCGACCTGCGGGGCGTGCCTTGCCGAGGTCCACGATCCCGGTGCGCGGCGCCACCGCTACGCCTTCACCAACTGCACCGATTGCGGGCCGCGCTTCTCCATCGTCGAGGGCCTGCCCTATGACCGCGCCACCACCACCATGCGCGGCTTCGCGCTGTGCCCCGACTGCCGCGCCGAATACGCGAACCCGGCCGATCGGCGCTTCCACGCCCAGCCCATCGCCTGTCCGCAATGCGGACCGCGCCTGCGGCTGGAGATGAGAGGAGCGGAGGTCGCGGGCGATCCGGTCGTCACCGCCGCGGAGTTGCTGCGGGTGGGGAAGATACTGGCGATCAAGGGCATAGGCGGCTTCCACATCGCCTGCGACGCCACGGATGAGGCCGCCGTCGCCGAACTGCGCCGGCGCAAACACCGCCCGGCCAAGCCGCTGGCGGTGATGCTGCGCGACCGCGCCATGCTGGAGGCGTTGTGTGCGGCCGGGGAGGCGGAGCATGCCGCGCTCGCCCATCCCACCGCGCCGATCCTGCTGTTGCGCGTCAGGGCCGAGGCGGCCATCGCCGCCGGTGTCGCCCCGGGCCAGACGCGGCTCGGCGTGATGCTGCCCTACACGCCGCTGCATCACCTGCTGATGGAAGCATTCGGCCGCCCGCTGGTGCTGACCAGCGGCAACCACTCCAGCGAGCCGCAGATCTTCCGTGATGCCGAGGCGTATGCCGGGCTCGGCGGTATCGTCGACGCCTTCCTCACCCATGACCGGCCGATCGCGCGGCGGCTCGACGATTCCGTGGCGCAGGTGATCGGCGGCCGGATTCAGGTGATGCGGCGCGGGCGCGGCTTCGCCCCGGTTCCGCTCGACCTGCCGGCGGCGCTGGCTGGCGCGCCTCCCGTGCTGGCGCTGGGCGGCGAGCTGAAGAGCGCGATCTGCCTGACGCTTGGCCGCAAGGCGCTGCTCTCCAACCATCTCGGCGATCTGGAAGAACCGGCGACGCAGGACGAGTTCGAGCGCGCCATCGCCGACTACAGCGCCATCTTCGATCACCGGCCGGCGGCCGTCGCGGTCGACCTCCACCCGAACTACCGGCCGAGCCGGCTGGGGGCGGCGCTCGCGGAGGCGCGGGGGCTGCCGCTGATCGCCGTGCAGCACCACCATGCCCATATCGCCGCGGTTATGGCCGAGCACGGCCGCCCGCCCGAGGCCGGGCCGGTCATCGGCATCGCGCTGGACGGGCTGGGGTTCGGCGAGGACGGCACCGTATGGGGCGCCGAGGTCCTGCTCTGCGACTATGCGTCGAGCCGCCGTCTCGCCCGGCTGCTACCGATCCCGCTCGCCGGCGGCGACGCCGCCAGCCGCGAGCCGTGGCGGGTGCTGCTCGCCCATCTCGACGCCGCGCTCGGACCCGATGCCGTTCCCCCGACGCTGTTCGAGGGTCGACAGGTGGCGACGCTCCGGGCGATGATCGCGCGCGGGATCAACGCGCCGCCGGCGAGCTCGGCGGGCCGGCTGTTCGACGCCATGGGGGCACTGCTTGGTCTGGCGCCGGCGCGCCTCGGCTTCGAGGGCGAGGCGGCGATGGCGCTGCAGGCGCTGGCGGAGGCCGCGCCCTCCGGCCTGCCGCCCTATCCCTTCGCGACCGCGTCCGTCGACGGCCTCGTCGAGATCGATCCGTCTCCGATGTGGCGAGAGGCGCTCACCGACCGGCAGGCGGGTGTGCCCGCCGCGACCATCGCCCGGCGCTTCCATGAGGGCGTGGCCGCCATCTTCGCCGACACCGCCGCCTCGCTCGCCGCCGTGCATGGCGCGAACGCCGTCGCGCTGTCCGGTGGCGTGTTCCAGAACGCCCTGCTGCTGGAGGCGGTGGCGGCGCGGCTGGCCGACCGGTCGCTCGAACTGCTGCTGCCCGGACAGGTGCCGGCGAATGACGGCGGCCTTGCCTTCGGCCAGGCGGCGGTGGCGGCCGCGCGGCTCCTCGGGCGGTAAGCAGCTTTCCGCCGGCGCTGGAAAGCGCATTTCCGGCTTCCGCCGGCAGATCCGGCCTGATCCTTCAATTCATTGAAATATAATGGAAATCAACCGTGGCATGGCGGTTGCTGAAGCCTTCGTTCAGCCGGGCGCCTCGAAGCGTCCGGGCCGAAAATGGAGGGATGCCGCATGCAAGGGCTTGAGACGTTCTACGAGGTGATGCGACGGCAGGGCATCACCCGCCGCTCGTTCCTGAAATACTGTTCGCTCACCGCCGCGGCGCTCGGCCTCGGCCCGGAATTCGTGCCGCAGATCGCCCACGCCATGGAAACCAAGCCGCGCACCCCGGTGCTGTGGCTGCACGGGCTGGAATGCACCTGCTGCTCGGAGAGCTTCATCCGCTCGGCGCATCCGCTCGCCAAGGATGTCGTGCTGTCGATGATCTCGCTCGACTACGACGACACGCTGATGGCCTCCGCCGGTCATCAGGCCGAGGCGATCCTCCATGAGGTGATGGAGAAGTACAAAGGCAATTACATCCTCGCCGTGGAGGGCAACCCGCCGCTCAATGAGGACGGCATGTTCTGCATCATCGGCGGCAAGCCCTTCATCGACCAACTACGCATGGTGGCGAAGGACGCCAAGGCGGTGATCTCCTGGGGCTCCTGCGCCTCGCATGGCTGCGTGCAGGCGGCGCGCCCGAACCCGACCCGTGCTACGCCGGTGCACGAGGTCATCACCGACAAGCCGATCATCAAGGTGCCGGGCTGTCCGCCCATCGCCGAGGTAATGACCGGTGTCATCACCTACATGCTGACCTTCGACCGCATCCCCGAGCTCGACCGGCAGGGGCGGCCGAAGATGTTCTATTCGCAGCGCATCCACGACAAATGCTACCGCCGGCCGCATTTCGACGCCGGCCAGTTCGTCGAGGCGTTCGACGATGAGGGCGCGCGCAAGGGCTATTGCCTCTACAAGGTCGGCTGCAAGGGGCCGACCACCTACAATGCCTGCTCGACCACGCGCTGGAACGAGGGCACCTCCTTCCCGATCCAGGCCGGCCACGGCTGCATCGGCTGCTCGGAGGACGGCTTCTGGGACAAGGGCTCCTGGTACGCCCGCCTCACCGACCTGCATAACGCCGGCTTCGGCATCGAGGCCAATGCCGACAAGATCGGCCTTACCGCCGCCGCCACGGTCGGCGGCGCGGTTGCCGTGCATGCCGCCGTCAGCGCGCTGAAGCGCGCCCAGCACAAGGGAGACGTCGGGCACCAGGGAGACGCCAAATGACCATCCAGACGCCGAACGGCTTCACCCTCGACACCTCCGGCAAGCGCGTCGTGGTCGATCCGGTCACCCGCATCGAAGGCCATATGCGCTGCGAGGTGAACGTCGATTCCAACAACGTCATCCGCAACGCGGTCTCCACCGGCACCATGTGGCGCGGGCTGGAGGTCATCCTCAAGGGCCGCGACCCGCGCGACGCCTGGGCGTTCGTCGAGCGTATCTGCGGCGTGTGCACCGGCTGCCATGCGCTCGCCTCGGTGCGCGCGGTCGAGGACGCGCTGCAGATCAAAATCCCCACCAACGCCCATCTGATCCGCGAGATCATGGCCAAGGTGCTGCAGTGGCACGACCATGTCGTGCACTTCTACCACCTGCACGCGCTCGACTGGGTGAATCCTGTCAATGCCTTGAAGGCGGATCCGAAAGCGACCTCTCAGCTCCAGCAGATGGTCGGGCCGGACCATCCGATGTCGAGTCCGGGCTATTTCCGCGACATCCAGAACCGACTGAAGAAGTTCGTCGAGAGCGGCCAGCTCGGTATCTTCAAGAACGGCTACTGGGACAATCCGGCCTATAAGCTGTCACCGGAAGCCGACCTGATGGCGGTGGCGCATTATCTGGAGGCACTCGATTTCCAGAAGGAGATCGTGAAGGTCCACACCATCTTCGGCGGCAAGAACCCGCACCCGAACTACATGGTCGGCGGGGTGCCCTGCGCCATCAACATGGACGGCAACATGGCCGCCGGCGCGCCACTGAACATCGAGCGGCTGTACTTCGTGCGCCAGCGGCTGCTGGAGGCCTTCGAGTTCTCCAAGAACGTCTACGTGCCGGACGTCATCGCCATCGCCAGCTTCTACAAGGAATGGCTCTATGGCGGCGGGCTCTCGGCGACCAACGTGCTCGACTATGGCGACTACGAGCTGGTGCCGGGCGACAAGTCGAGCGAGCAGCTTCCCGGCGGCGTCATCCTGAACGGCAACTGGGACGAGGTGCACCCGATCGACCCGCGCGATCCCGAGCAGGTGCAGGAGTTCGTCGCGCATAGCTGGTACAGCTATGGCGACGAGACGCGCGGCCTGCACCCCTGGGACGGCGTGACCCAGCCGAAATACGAGCTCGGCCCGAACGCCAAGGGCACCCGGACCGATATCCGGCAGCTTGACGAGGCGGCGAAATACTCGTGGATCAAGTCGCCGCGCTGGCGCGGCAACGCCTGCGAGGTCGGGCCGTTGGCGCGCTACATCCTCGCCTGGGGGCACAACGTCACCTATGTGAAGGACCAGATCACCGACTCGGTCGGCCGCTTCAACGCGCTGGCCGGCACCAGCCTCACGCCGAAGCAGGCGCTGCCCTCCACCATCGGGCGCACGCTGGCCCGCGCGCTGGAGGCGCATTACTGCGCCAAGATGATGCTGGAGGACTTCGATCGCCTGATGGCCAACATCAAGGCCGGCGACAGCTCCACCGCCAATGTCGAGAAATGGGACCCGGCGACCTGGCCGAAGGAGGCCAAGGGCGTCGGCACGGTGGCGGCGCCGCGCGGCGCCAATGCGCACTGGATCAAGATCAAGGACGGGCGCATCGAGAACTACCAGTGTGTGGTGCCGACCACCTGGAACGGCGGTCCGCGCGATCCGAAGGGGAATATCGGCGCCTTCGAGGCCTCGCTGATGAACACGCCGATGGAGCGCCCCGAGGAGCCGGTCGAGATCCTGCGCACGCTGCATTCCTTCGACCCGTGCCTCGCCTGCTCGACGCACGTCATCTCGCCGGACGGCGAGGAGATGGCGCGGGTCACGGTGCGCTGAGGGAGGGGGCGATGAGCAGCATCGAACATCCTGACATCGGCCGGCCGGACGAGTTCCACGTCGACGGCGAGACCGCTGGCCGCGTCACTGCGGTCTATGTGTACGAGGCGCCGGTGCGCCTCTGGCACTGGATCAACGCGCTCTCGATCACCGTGCTCGCGGTGACCGGCTATCTCATCGGTTCGCCGCTGCCGACCCTCTCGGGCGAGGCGAGCGCGCATTACCTGATGGGTACCATCCGGTTCCTGCATTTCGCGGCGGGGTACATCTTCGCCGTCGGCTTCGTTTTCCGCATTTACTGGGCGTTCGTCGGCAACCACCATGCGCGGCAGCTTTTCGTGCTGCCGTTCTGGCGCCGTTCCTTCTGGGCGGGGCTGCTCGGCGAAGCGAAGTGGTACCTGTTCCTGGAGCGGCGGCCGAAGAAATATATCGGCCACAACCCGCTGGCGCAGTTCGCCATGTTCTGGGCGATCGGGGTCGGCAGCATCTTCATGATCGTCACCGGCTTCGCGCTCTATTCGGAGGGTGCAGGCCCGGACAGTTGGCAGGCGCATCTGTTCGGCTGGGTGATCCCTCTGCTGGGCGGCAGCATGGCAGTGCACACCTGGCACCACCTCGGCATGTGGGCGATCCTGCTGTTCGTGATGATCCACATCTATGCGGCGGTGCGTGAGGACATCATGTCCCGCCAGTCGATCGTCTCCACCATGATTTCCGGCGTGCGCACCTTCAAGGACGACGATCCGGACTGACATTCCGGCTCCCAGCCGGGGTCCGGTCATGTGGGGACGTGACCGGTATTGGGCGCGGCTTCGGCCGCGCCCTTTCTTCTTGGATAGCAGCTTTCCAGAAATCGAATAAAGTGATCATTATCTTTCCATGCGCACGTGGCCTGCTTCGCGGTCTTCGTAAAATTATCGTTTAATTTCAATGTGATGCAGGGTCTCGAACGCTTGGCACGGCGCTTGAATTGAGAAGCATTCGAAAGAGGCGGCAGCAGACCGCCCGGACGCCTAGGGAAAACGCACAGGAGACGTCGCGATGGGCGGCGAACGCATCCTCATACTCGGCATCGGCAACATATTGTGGGCGGACGAGGGCTTTGGCGTCCGCGTCGTCGAGGCGCTGCACCAGCGCTACGAGCTGCCCGAGCATGTCCGCGCCCTCGATGGTGGCACGCAGGGCCTTTATCTGCTGCCCTATCTGGAGGAGGCGACCGGCGTCGTCATCGTCGACGCCATCGATTACGGCCTGCCGCCTGCCACCATGAAGGTGCTGCGCGACGACGAGGTGCCCGCCGTGCTCGGCGCGCGCAAGGTCAGCCTGCACCAGACCGGCTTCCAGGAAATCCTCGCGCTTCTGCAACTGCGCGGCCGCATGCCGCCCAGACTGCGGCTGGTCGGCATCCAGCCGGAGCTGCTCGACGACTATGGCGGCGGCCTGACGCCGGCGATCGCGGCGCAGATCGAGCCCGCTATGGCGATGGTGCTGGAGATCCTCGCCCGCGAATTCGGCGTGATGCCGACCGTCCGCTCGAACGCCGAGAGCAGTTGCCTCGCCCCGGCCATCACCCGCGACGCCTATGAGAGCGGGCGGCCGAGCGCCGAGGACGCGTGCCGGATCGGCGACGAGCGCGTGCTCGTCAACTGGCGCTAGGAGCGGCGGCGATGTGCCTCGGCATTCCCATGCGGATCGAACATATCGACGGCCTTCAGGCGCAGTGCAGCCATGATGGCGAAGTCCATCTCATCGACCTCGCGCTGCTGCCCGACGCCAGGGTCGGCGACCATGTGCTGACCTTCCTCGGCACCGGGCGCCGCCTCCTCGACGCCGAGGAGGCCGGGCTCATCGGCGAGGCGCTGGCCGCCGTCGCCGCCGTGATGAGCGGTTCATCCGCCGACATCGAGGCCGCCTTCGCCGACCTCGTCGGGCGCGAGCCGCAACTGCCGGCCCATCTCGTTCCTCCCGCACGCCAGGAGCCCGCCGCATGACGACCGACACGCTGCATCCGCTGGTCGCCCGGCTCACCCGCGAGTTCGGCTTCCCCTATCTCGACGCCGGCGGCGAGGCCGCCCTGCCGGCCGGCGACAGCCTCCTGTTCCTGCCGGCCCACGGCAAGGGGCATCTGGAGACGCCGGACCTCGCGGTGGTGCTTCCCGAGCTCGTTCAGGCACTCGGCGGGCCGTCGTCCGGCATGGGTGGCGCGGTGGCGAGCCCGGCCTACGAGAAGCAACTGCGCGAGCAACTCGGCGGCATCGCGCTGCCGGCCATCGTGGTGATGCGCGACGGGCGGCCGCTCGGCTCGCTGTCGCGGATGCGCGACTGGGACGAGTTCCTCGAGCGCTTGTCCGCCGTGATCGCCCGCGCGGACGCGCCCGCGTCCGTCCCCACCAGCCATTGAGGCCCGTCATGTCGTCGATCCCCTTCGCCACGGTACCTCCAATCGGCTACGGCCCCGGCAGCCAGCCGGATGACGGCGAGGAGGGGCTCGCCTATCTGCCCATGCCGTCCGGCATGCGCACCTATGATGCCCGCCTGCCGGAGATCGATGATCCCGGACGCTTCGCTCCGGCGCTGGCGACGCTGGAGGCGATCCGCGCCGCGCTGGCCGCGTGGACGCCGAACGGCACGACCACGATTGCGCTCGGCGGCCTCGACGCGGAGAACCGGGCGCTGCTCGACGAGACGCTGGGCGAAGGCGAGGTGTCGATCGTGGTGGAGGCGCCCGGCGAGCGCATCGAGATCCAGGAGGCAAGTTGCGCCGGCATATGGCGGGTGCGCGGCTCGACGACTGGCGGTCCCGGCAAGGCGCCCGCGGTGCGCGAGCGCATCGAGATCGCCGCCTTCCCGCGCGGCGCGCTGGTACGGGCCTTCCCACGCGAATGGCCGGTCGATGCCGACTTCGCCACCCGGCTGCGTCCGGGCGTGGTCAATGCGCCCGCGATCCTCACCGAGATCGTCCACCGCAGCCGCGAGCGCCGGCCCGGTGGCCTGCCGCATGTGGTGAATATGAGCCTGCTGCCGCACACGCCGGAGGACCGCGCGATGATCGAGGCCGGCCTCGGGCGCGGTGGCATCACCATCCTGTCGCGCGGTTACGGCAACTGCCGGATCGACGCCACCGCGATGAAGGACGTCTGGTATGTGCGCTACTACAACTCGGCCGACACGCTGATCCTCGACACCATCGAGGTGACCGAGGTGCCGGACGTCGCCTGCGCCGCTCCCGAGGACATCGCCGATTCCGCCGTGCGGATCGCCGATATCCTGGATTCGCTGAAATAGGGGGAGGCGACGATGCTCACGAGGCGCTTCGAAGGCTCCTTCCTCGGCGACGCCGCCCGGCTGGCGCCGACCGCCGTGCTGGAATGCAAGATCTGCTGGCATGTCTACGACCCGGCCGAGGGCTGCGAGGTTTGGCAGGTACCTGCCGGCACGCCCTTCGCCGAGCTGCCGGAGGACTGGCGCTGCCCGAAATGCGACGGCGCGCGCGAGCAGTTCATGGTGATCGACGACGGCGCGGGAGCCGCGTCTCTTCCGGCCTCCGTGGAACCCAAGGCGCCGGCGCATGACGGGCGCCTCGAGGCGCTGGTCGCCGGGATGCCGGCCCGCTTCGAGGCGCTGTTCCGCGAAATACACATCGGGCAGATGCGCGGCGTGCCGCTGCTGAACGAGACGCTGGAGGTGAAGGCCGTCGGCTTCCGTCCGCATGAGGGGCGGGTACTCGGCATGCTTATCACCCCCTGGTTCATGAACATCGTGCTGATTCCCGGGCCGGAGGACGACTGGTCGGGGCTGGTGCCGGGCGCCAAGGAGCTCGTCGCCTTCCCCTCCGGCCATTACGAGTTCCTTGGTGCCAATCGCGCGGAGACCGGTCCCTACAAGGCGTGTTCGCTGTTCTCGCCGATGTTCGACTTCACCTCGATGCTGCAGGCCGAGGAGACCGCGCGGGCGGCGCTCGCCGCGCTGTTCGACGCCGCGATCCGTGAAGAGGGCGACCGCTCCGGCGACATCCGCCGGGCGCGCGAGGATGCCCTTCGCGCCATGGAGGAGGGCGGTGCAGCCGAAGTGGTGGCGGCGGACGCGGTGGAGGTGGCGCCTCCTCCCGCCGTACCGACGCGGCGGGCGCTGATCTTCGGGGCGGGTCTCGCCTCCGACGCCTCGGGAGACCGGGTGGCATCATGACCGGCGCTCTCGACATCGAGCTGGTGACAGAGCGGGGAAGGGCGGACTGGCGCCTGACGCTGCTGGGCGGTGTCGACACCGCCGCCTGGGCGGCCGGCCGGAAGCCGGAGCAGGTCGCGGCGCTGGTCCCGCGGGTCTTCAATCTGTGCGGGGCGGCCCATGCGCAGGCGGCCCGTGCCGCCCTCGACCTGCCGACACCCGAGGATGGCGCGCGGCAGGACGAGGTGGCGCGGCAGGAGCGGCTGCGCGACCACGCGGTCGCGATCCTTGCCGACTGGCCGCGCATCTTCGGGCAGGAGCCGTCGCGCGACGCGCTGAGGGGGATCGGTGGCGGCGAAGCCGCGTGCTCGTCGCTTCGCGCCGCGCTGCTCGGCACCGAGCTCGACCTCGCCGAGGCGATGCCGCCGGCGCTCGACCGTTGGCTGGAGGCGGGCGTGAGCCCGACCGCGCGGCTGCTGGCGCGCTGCCGCCGCGAGATCGATCCCGCCTGGGGGCGCGCCGAACTGGCCTCTCCCGCGATGGACGATATCGCCGCGGCGCTGGATGCCGGCCGCCCGACTGTGGCGCGCGAATCGACGGCGGCCGATCTCTGGCGCGGCTCGCCGCTTCTCGCCGCGCTCATGGCGCACGAAGGCGCCAGCCTGTTCGTGCGCATGGTGGCGCGGCTGCTCGATCTGCTCGGCTGCCTCGAACCGTCACGCCGGGAAGGCGAGGGCGCATTCGCGGCACCGCGTGGCATCGGCCTCGCCCGCGCCGCGCGAGGCCTGCTCGCGCATCGCGCCCGCGTCGAGGACGGCATCGTCACCGACTATAGGGTGCTCTCGCCGAGCGCCTGGAACCTCGCCGGCGGCGGGCTGCTGGCGCGGATGCTGGCCGCCTTGCCGATCAATGCGCGGACGCCGATGCTGGCGCGGCTCGTGGTCTCCTGCGTCAATCCCTGCGTGCCGGTGAGACTGCGGCTCGGCGTGGCGGGGGAGGGCTGACATGCATGAGATGGCGCTCTGCGAAAGCCTGCTGGACTCGATGCGCGATGCCGCGCGCACCCACGGCTTCGACCGGGTGAAGCGGGTGCGGCTGGTGGTCGGATGCTTCGCCGGGGTCGAGGTCGAGGCGCTGCGCTTCGGCTTCGATGTGGTGATGCGCGGTTCCCTCGCCGAAGGAGCGGAACTGGAAGTGCTCGACGAGCCCGGCACCGGCTGGTGCTTCGACTGCTCGCAGACCGTCGACATGCCTGACCGCCTCTCCGCCTGCCCGAGCTGCGGCGGCGAGCGGCTGCGGCCGAACGGCGGCACCGAGATGCGGATCAAGGACCTGGAGGTGGTGTGATGTGCGTTTCATGCGGCTGCGGAGCGGACAAGGTGACGATCTCGGACGCGCATGGGCACGGCCACGCGCATCATCACGGCCACCATCATCACGGGCACGATCACGGCCACCACGGGCATGATCATCCTCACCGGCCTGACGCTCCCACGGACGAAATGCATCGGACGGTGGAGATCGAGCAGGCGATCCTCGCCAAGAACGACGCCTATGCGGCGCGCAACCGCGCCCGGCTCGGGGCGGGCGGCATCCTCTCGCTCAACCTTCTCGCCGGGCCGGGCGCCGGCAAGACGACGTTGCTGGTCGAGACCCTGCGCACGCTCGGCGGCCGCATTCCGGCGGCGGTGATCGAGGGCGACCAGCAGACGGCGAACGACGCCGAGCGCATCCGCGCCACCGGCACGCCGGCGGTACAGATCAATACCGGCAAGGGCTGCCATCTCGACGCGCACATGGTCGGCCATGCCCTCGACGAGCTGGAGCTGCCGCCCGACGGGGTTCTGTTCATCGAGAATGTCGGCAACCTCGTCTGCCCGGCCGCCTTCGATCTCGGCGAGGACAGGCGCGTCACTCTGCTCTCGGTCACCGAGGGCGAGGACAAGCCGCTGAAATATCCCGACATCTTCGAGACGGCCGATCTCGTCCTGCTGACCAAGACCGATCTGCTGCCGCATCTCGACGTCGACCTCGCCGCCATCGAGCGCAACATCGCCCGCATCAACCCCGTCGCCCGGATCATCCACACCTTCGCCCGGGGCGAGGGCGGACTGGGCGGGTGGCTGGACTGGCTCGGCGAAGCGCGCCGGGAGCGGCTGGCTGGGCTCGCCGCGGAATCCGAGGGCCGTGCGAGCCGGCTGCGCGCCGTCGCGGAGGCGCTGCCATGAGCCAGTCGCGCGCCGGCATATTGGTGGTCGACGACGAGCCGCGCTCGGTCGAGGTGATCGCGCGCGTCCTCGGCGAGGAGTTCGACGTCCACACCGCCTTCGGCGCCTCGGACGCCCTGAAAATCCTCGAGAACGAATGGATCCAGGCGATCTTCTGCGACCAGCGCATGCCCGAGCGTTCCGGCGTCGACCTGCTGACCGAGGTGCGCGCGCGCTGGCCCGAGGTGGTGCGCATCATCGTCACCGGCTACACCGACCCCGAGGACATGATCGGCGCCATCAACGAGGCGGGCATCTATCAGTTCATCACCAAGCCCTGGCACCCGGACCAGCTATTGCTGGCGGCGCAGGGCGCGGCCCGCCTCTACCACCTTCAGCGCGAGCACGACCGCCTTTCGCTCGAACTCAAGCTCGCCGCCCCCGCCGCCGAGGTGCGCTTCGCCGAGCAGCATGAGCGGGTGCTGCGCAACTTCCATTTCGACGCGCTGATCCGCACGCCGGGCAGCCCGCTGAATGAGGTCTGCCGCCGCGCCGCGCAGGTCGCCGCCTTCGACGTCCCGGTGTTGGTGCTGGGCGAGACCGGCACCGGCAAGGAACTGCTCGCCCGCGCCATCCACTATTCCAGCCTGCGTTCGGAACGGCCCTTCTTCGCGGTCAATTGCGGGGCCATTCCCGACGAACTTCTGGAGTCCGAACTGTTCGGCCACAAGAAGGGCTCCTTCACCGGCGCCCACGCCACCCGTATCGGCCTGCTCGACCAGGCTGACGGCGGCACCGTGCTGCTGGACGAGATCGGCGACGTCTCGCCCGCCTTCCAGGTGAAGCTGCTGCGCTTCATGCAGGAGGGCGAGATACGTCCCGTCGGCTCCAACGAGACCAAGCGCGTCGACGTCCGCGTGCTCGCCGCCACCCATCGCGACCTCGCCCGCGAGGTGCAGGGCGGCCGCTTCCGCGAGGACCTCTATTACCGGCTCTCCGCCATGGTGCTGTCGCTGCCGCCGCTGCGCGAGCGCAGTGCCGATCTGCGGGTGCTGGCGCAGCGCATCCTCGACAGCCTCTCCGGCACGCATGGAAAGCGCACCAAGGGCTTCACCGAGGAGGCTCTGGCCTGCATCGAGGCCTATGAATGGCCGGGCAATGTGCGTGAGCTGCAGAACGAACTGACGCGGATGCTGGTCCTGTGCACGGGCGACCAGCTTGGCGCCGACCTTTTGTCACCGCACGTGCTGCGCGGCGCCGTCGCCACCACCGCGAAGGCCGTGCCGGCCGAACTCGACGTGAGGAACGACGGTCCGCTGAAGGACCGCATCGAGCGCATGGAAGCGTTGATCCTGATGGAGACGTTGGTGCGCTGCCGCTGGAACAAGAGCCGCGCGGCCGAGGAACTCGGTCTCTCGCGGGTCGGATTAAGAGCCAAGCTCGACCGTTACGGCATCGCCCGCGACGGTACGTTCGGGCGTAGCCATTAGGAGGATTCGCCATGTGTCTCGGGATACCCGGCTGTATCGTCTCGATCGTCGATGCGGATGCCATGCTCGCCAGCGTCGACGTCTCCGGCGTGCGGCGCACCGTCGATGTGGTCTGCGTCGCCGAACCGGGACGCAGCCTCGATGAACTCGTCGGCGCCTGGGTGCTGGTTCATGTCGGCTTCGCCATGAGCCTGATCGACGAGGAGGAGGCCGCCGCCACGCTCAAGGTCCTCCACGAGATCGGGGAGGCGCAGAGCGAGATCGAGGCGATGCGCACCGGCAGCGTCGAACCCTTCCACCCCTCCACCACGCACTGAAGGATCATCGCCATGCGCTATGTCGACGAATTTCGCGACCCAGCCCTCGCGCGCGGTCTGATCCGCGAGATCGGCGCGATCGCCGCCCGCATGGAGCGCGGGCGCGACCGGCCCTTCGCCATCATGGAGGTGTGCGGCGGGCACACCCACGCCATCTTCCGCTACGGCCTCGAAGACCTGCTGCCCGACGTCATCGAGTTCGTGCACGGACCGGGATGCCCGGTCTGCGTGCTGCCGATGGGCCGGGTCGACGACTGCGTCGCCATCGCCGAGCGGCCCGAGGTGATCTTCGCCACTTTCGGCGACGCCATGCGCGTGCCGGGCTCGCGCAAGAGCCTGCTCGCCGCCAAGGCCGACGGCGCCGATGTGCGCATGGTCTATTCGCCGCTCGACGCTCTGGCGCTCGCCCGACGCAATCCGGACCGCGAAGTGGTGTTCTTCGGCCTCGGCTTCGAGACGACGATGCCCTCCACCGCGCTCACCGTGCTGCGTGCGGCGCGCGAGGGCGTCACCAATTTCTCGGTCTTCTGCAACCACATCACCATCATCCCGACGCTGCGGGCGCTGCTGGAGAAACCCGATCTCGGCATCGATGCCTTCATCGGCCCCGGCCACGTCTCGATGGTGATCGGCATGGCGCCGTACCGCTTCATCGCCGAGGAGTTCGGCAAGCCCATGGTGGTGTCGGGCTTCGAGCCGATCGACCTCCTGCAGTCCCTGCTCATGGTGCTGCGCCAGCTCGAGGAGGGCCGCGCGGCGATCGAGAACCAGTATGCGCGGGTGGTTCCGGATGCCGGCAATCCGCAGGCTATGGGCGCGGTCGACGAGGTGTATGAGCTGCGCCCGACCTTCGAGTGGCGCGGTCTCGGCTCGATCGCTCAGTCCGGCGTCCGCCTGCGCGAGCCCTATGCGCAATTCGACGCCGAGCGGCGCTTCGCCGTGCCGGAGGTGCAGGTCGCCGACCCCGCCGCATGCCGCTGCGGCGAGGTGCTGACCGGCCAGATGAAGCCGTGGGCCTGCCCGATGTTCGGCACCGCCTGCACGCCGGAGGCGCCGCTCGGGGCGCTCATGGTCTCCTCGGAAGGCTCCTGCGCCGCCTACTATCAGTATGGCGGCATGCGCCAGCCCCATCTGGAGGGTGTGGCATGAACTCGCTCTTCCTGCCTCCCGGCCGCGTGGCACGCCGTGCGCTGCCGAAATCCGTCACCCTGGCGCATGGTGGTGGCGGCACCGCCATGCGCGACCTGATCGACGAGATCTTCGTCTCGGCCTTCTCGGAACGGCCGGTGGCGCTGGAGGATCAGGCGCGCATCGATCTCGCCGCGCTCGCGGGGCAGGGCGACCGGCTCGCCTTCACCACCGACGGCTTCGTGGTCGACCCGCTGTTCTTCCCGGGCGGCGACATCGGCAAGCTGGCGGTCTGCGGAACGATCAACGATCTCGCGGTCGGCGGGGCGCGCCCGGTGGCGTTGTCCTGCGCCGCGATCATCGAGGAGGGGCTGCCGGTCGAGACGCTGCGGGCGGTCGCGCAGTCCATGGCCGAGGCGGCGCTGGCGGCCGGCGTGCCCATCGTGACCGGTGACACCAAGGTCGTGGCGCGCGGCGCCTGCGACAAGCTCTTCCTCACCACCACCGGCGTCGGTGTGGTGCGGGCGGGGCTGGAGATCGGCATCGGCCGCGCCCGGCCGGGCGACGTCATCGTGGTGAACGGCCAGCTCGGCGATCACGGCGCGGCGATTCTCAATGCACGGGGTGATCTCGCGCTGGAGGCCGCGATCGAAAGCGACTGCGCGCCGCTGCATGACATCATCGACGCGCTCATCGCTGCCGCGCCGGGCGTGCGCTCAATGCGCGACGCGACGCGCGGCGGGGTGGCAGCGGTGCTCAACGAGCTCGCCGAGGCGAGCGGCGTCGGCGTGCGCGTCCGCGAGACCGACACCCCGGTGCGCGCCGACGTGCAGGGCTTCTGCGAGATCCTCGGGCTTGATCCGCTCTACCTCGCCAATGAAGGCAAGTTCGTCGCCGTCGTGCCGCCCGAGCAGGCCGAAAGCGCGCTTGCCGCCCTGCGCGGCCATCCGCTCGGGCAGGGCGCGACGGCGATCGGCATCGTCACCGACGGCCGTCCCGGGCGGGTGGTGATGGAGACCCGCTTCGGTGGCGAACGCATCGTCGACATGCTGGTCGGCGACCAGCTTCCCCGCATCTGCTGACACCTCAAGAACAGTCCTCAGGGAGACAACGCCAATGCCTATCCGCGCCCTCCGCATCGCCGGCCTCGCCACGCTGGCCGCGCTGACGCCCACGCTCGCCTTCGCCCATACCGGCGTCGGTGAAGCTCATGGCCTCGTGCACGGCTTCCTGCATCCGGTGACCGGGATCGACCATGTGCTCGCCATGGTCACCGTCGGGCTTCTGGCCTGGCAGCTCGGCGGTCGGGCGCTGTGGGCGGTTCCGGCCACCTTTGTCGCCGTCATGGCCGCCGGCGGCGGGCTCGGCGTGGCGGGGATCGAGGTGCCGTTCGTGGAACTGGGCATCGCGCTGTCGGTCGTCGCGCTCGGCGCCTGCGTCGCGTTCCGCGTAAAGGCGCCGCTCGCCATCATTGTCGGTCTCGTCGGCTTCTTCGCGATCTTCCAGGGCTATGCCCATGGCGCCGAGATGCCCGAGGATGCGGGCGGCGCCGCCTATGGCCTCGGCTTCATGCTCGGCACGGCGCTGCTGCATTTCGCCGGCATCGGCGTCGGCTATCTGATCGGGCGCTTCGCCGACATGCGCGGGCCGATATGGATGCGTGCCGCCGGCGGCGCGGTCTGTCTCGCCGGGGTGCTGATCCTCGTCGGCGTGGCGTGAGCCGACGTCTCCGGCCGCGCGGCACCGCCATGACGATCCGGGTCGGCGACGTGTTGAAGGCGGCCGGCTGCCCGCTGGTCGAGGTGGCGGCCGACGAGCCGCTGCCGTCGGTCGCCGGCATGATGGCCTTTGCCGGCCTGTCCGCGGTTCTCCAGGTGGCTCCCTGCGGCCGTCCCGTCCGCCTCCTGTCGGAGCAGTGCCTCGCGCATGCGCTCATCGCGGATAGGCATGAGACGGCGAGGGCCGGCGTGCCGTGGTGCACGCCGGCGGACGAGCTTCCGGGCGTCGTCGACGTCATGCTGCAAAGCCGGGAGCAGGCCGTCCTGGTCGAGCATCAGGGCGATCGGATCGCCATCCTGACGCTCGACGCTGTGGCTGATTTCCTATGTGACAGAGTGGTGTAGGCTCGAAACCTCAACACCTTTGTCACGGCTTCGGGTCGTCGTCCGGGTGGCCGAGCTCGCAGAACCAGCCGCCGAGATATTTGACCGACGGCTTCGTCGGGTCGGGAAGAGGAGTCCTGGCTTCCACGCCGGCGCGGAAGGGTTCCGAGCTGTCCTGCGGAATGAAGCCGAGGTGAGCCGCTCCTCCGTTGTCGACGGTCTTCACCTTGTTGTCGGAGATGCCGAAGGAGATCGTGTGGCCGACGCGCGGCGCGGTGAGCGATGCCTCGACCAGCCGCACGCAGTCGGCGAAGGACAGGTACGACCACAGCATCCGCCGGTCGGCGGGCTCGGGGAAGGACGAGAAGATGCGCAGGCACACCGATTCGATGCCGAACTTGTCCCAGTAGAGCCGGCTGAGGCTTTCCACGAAGGTCTTCGAGACGCCGTAGAGACTGTCCGGCCGCACCGGGTCATCGACGCCGATATGAGCTTCCAGCTCATGGTAGCCGATGGCATGCACGGAGGAGGCATAGACGACGCGCCTGGCGCCATGCTTCCGGGCGCCTTCATAGACGTGATAGGAGCCGCGGATATTGGCATCCAGAACCGTTTGCCACGGACTCTCCAGCGAGGCGCCGCCGAAATGGACGATGGCGTCGCAGCCTTCGGTGGCCGCGATGGTGGCCTCCATGTCGGCGAGATCGAATACCGCCTGCTCTTCGTGAGGCGCCAGATCGCCCAGCGGCTCGAGGGCCGCAAGCCGGATCTTGCCCGCCAGCGGCGCTAGCGCCTTGCGCAGTTCCGATCCGAGCCGGCCGGCCGCGCCGGTGATCAGGATGCGTTCGTAGTGCGGCATAATCTACTCCACATGCGCGACGGCCGCGCCGATACGCGTGATCGCTTCGGTGAGCACCTCCTCGCCGGTGGCGGTGGAGATGCGGAAATAGGGGGAGAGCCCGTAGGCGACGCCGGGCACCGACGCCACGCGGCCCTCGTTCAGCAGATAGTTGGCGACGGCGGCATCGTCTTCGAGCACGGCGCCGCCCGGCGTCTTGCGGCCGATCAGGCTGGCGCAGCCGATATAGGCGTAGAAGGCGCCTTCCGGCGGCGAGAGCGTCAGTCCGTTGATCTTCCTGATGCCGTCGACCACCAGATTCCGCCGCGCCTCGAAGGCTTGGCGGAACTGCGCGACCGCCTCCTGCTGACCATTGAGAGCGGCGACTGTCGCCGCCTGCGCGATCGAGCAGACCGAGGTGACGGACTGGCTCTGGATGGTCGCCATCGCCTTGACGAGCGGCGCCGGACCCGCCGCGTAGCCGACGCGCCAGCCGGTCATCGCATAGGACTTCGAGACGCCGTTGACGATCAGGCTGCGGTCCTTCAGCTCCGGGCAGGCCTTGCCGAAGGAGACGAATTCACGCCCGTCGAACAGGATGTGCTCGTAGATCTCGTCCGACAGCACGAGCACCTGCGGATGGCGGGCCAGCACCGCGCCCAAGGCCTTCAGGTCGCGCTCGGAATAGACCGCGCCCGAAGGATTGCCCGGCATGTTCAGGAACAGCCACTTGGTCTTCGGCGTGATGGCGCGCTCCAGCAGCTCGGGCGTGAGGCGGAAGCCAGTCTGCTCGGGGCATTCGACGATGACCGGCGTGCCGCCCAGCAGCTTCACCATCTCCGGATAGGAGACGAAATAGGGCGCGGGCAGGATGACCTCGTCGCCGGTCTCCAGCGTCGCCATCAGCGCGTTGAAGATGATCTGCTTGGCCCCGTTCGCCACGACGATGTCGTCGGCCGTGTAGTCGAGCCCGTTCTCGCGGCGGAACTTGCTGGCCACTGCCTCGCGCACCTCCGGCGTCCCGGTCGCGCCGGTATAGAGCGTCTGGCCCGCCTTGGCCGCCGCATAGGCTGCCTCGATGATGTGATCGGGGGTCGGAAAGTCGGGCTCGCCGAGGCCAAGGTCGATCACCTCGACGCCCTTGGCCCTGAGTGCCTTGGCAGCCTGCGATGCCGCCATCGACGCCGATGGCTTGACCGCCGCGAGGCGCGAGGAAATGTAGCTCATTGGTCGTTCTCCGACACATATCCCTTGGATTTGTCCTCCGCCCGCGCCCGCGCATCGCGTCTGGCCGGATCGCCATAGCCGCCGCCGCCCGGCAGCTCCATGACCAGCCGGCGGCCGGCGGGGACGTGCTGCCATCCCTTGGGCCGCAGCAGCGTGCCGTCGTCCAGCCGCACCACGCCGGCCGCGCCATCGCCGCCGCCATTGCGGCCTTTTGCGGGATGCCGCACGCGATCGAACATGGCGGAGAAATCGAATTCGTGACCTTCCAGCGGGGCGATCTCGATCACCTGTCCGAGGCCGCCTCGGAACTCGCCGTCGCCGCCGGAGTCGGGGCGCAGCTCCTTGCGCCAGATGACGATCGGGCCGGTGTGCTCGGTGGCTTCGATCGGCATGGTGTGCACGCCGGAGGGGAAGGCGGTGGCCGACAGGCCGTCGAGGGAAGGACGTGCACCCATGCCGCCGGAATTGAACATCAGCACCTCGGCCCGGCGCCCGGCGACGCCGTTGGAAGGCCGCACCGAGATGTGGATGTTCCACAGCGCGGCCGCGCCCTCGGCGAGGATTTTTCCGGGCAGCGCCTTGGTTAGAGCCCCCAATATGAGGTCAGGGACCATGTGGCCGATGACGTGCCGCAGTGCCACCGGCGCCGGACGGGCCGCATTGAGGATGTTCGTCGGCGACGAGACGGTGAAGAAGGCGAGCGAGGCGGCGTTGTTGGGGATGTCGGGCGCCACCACGCATTTGAGCGCGTAGCAGGCATAGGCCTTGCTGTAGATGATGGGCACGTTGATGCCCCAGCGGCTCATCGGGCTGCTGCCGGTGAAGTCGACGTCGATATGGCTGTCATGCACCGTGACGGCGGCAGCCAGCCTGACCGGCTCGTCATAGCCGTCGGTCACGAGTTCGTTCGACCAGGTGCCCTTCGGCAGGGCCCTGATCCTTTCCAGCATGGCATCATGCGTGCGCGAGAAGATGAAGGCGCCGAGAGCGTCAAGCGACGTCAGACCGATCTCGTTCATCATGTCGACGAGGCGCCGGTGGCCGACATCGTTGCAGGCGGCCAGCGAATAGAAGTCGCCGACCACCTGGTTGGGCTCGCGAACGTTAGCGCGCAGGATGCGGATCAGATCGCGATTGACCTCGCCCCGCTCGGCGAACTTCATGATCGGGATCTGGATGCCTTCCTCATAGACCGACTTGCCGTCGGCGCCGAAGCCGCGCCCGCCCACGTCCACGACATGCGCCGTGCAGGCGAAGAAGGCGACGAGTTCGCCATTGAGGAAGGACGGCGACACCATGGTGATGTCGTGCAGATGACCGGTGCCCTGCCAGGGGTCGTTGGTGACGTAGGTGTCGCCTTCGAACATCTCCTCGTGGGGGATCTCGTTCATGAACTGCAGCACGGCCTCGGCCATGGTGTTCACGTGGCCGGGCGTTCCCGTCACGGCCTGCGCCAGCATCTCGCCGCGCGGGTTGAACACGCCGGCGGAGAGGTCGCCGGATTCGCGCACCGAGGTGGAGAAGGCGGTGCGCAGCAGCGTCAGCGCCTGTTCCTCGACCACCGAGACCAGCCGGTTCCACATGACCTGCATGCGGATGTCGCTCACGTCGCTCATGCCGCGATCTCCTTGCGGACCAGAAGTATCCCGCCGTCGCTCTGCATGACCGCGTCGAAGGTGGTGGTGACGACCGTCGAGGTCTCGCGTTCGACGATCACCGCTGGACCGGGGACGCGGTCGCCGGGGGCGAGGCTGGCGCGCTCGACGATCGCGGAGATCTGCATCGTCCCGGTTGCGGGATCGAAGACGGCACGGGTATCGCGTGCCGGGACGGTCCGCGTGCCTGTGGTGATGGCATGCCGTTCCGGGGCCGGGCGCTCGTCGCTGGCCTTGACCGACCAGGTGACGACCTCGATCTCCAGACCGTCGAGGCCGTCGATGGCGCGACCGAAGAAACGCGCATAGTTCCTGCGGAAGGCCTCGGCGAGACCGGCGGCGGCGTTGTCGCCGAAGGGCTCGTCGGGCAGCGGTACGGGGATTTCCCAGCCCTGCCCGGCGTAGCGCATGAAGGCGGTGATCTCGCGCCGGATGATGCCGCTGGTGCCGGCGCGCACGAAGCTTTCGGCCGACGCCTTGAGGTCGGCAAGCAACGCGTTCACCTCGTCGGCGCGGAACTGGGACAGCCGCACCAGCTTCGAGGCCAGCGCCTCATAGCCGAAGGGCGCCTTGAGGAAGCCGATCGCCGAGCCGACGCCGGCGCCCTGCGGGACGAGGCAGCGGTCGAGGCCGAGCTTCTCGCACAGGCGCGCGGCATGAAGGGGGGCGGCGCCGCCGAAGGCGATCATGACGTTGTCGGAGATGTTCTTGCCGTTCTCGACGGCGTGGACGCGGGCGGCATTCGCCATGTTCTCGTCCACGACCTCGCAGATGCCGAAGGCGGCGGCCAGAGGCTCCAGCGACAGGCGGTCGCCGACATCGCGGGTGATTGCCCGCAGCGATGCCGCGGTGTCGAGCCGGATGGCGCCGCCGGCAAAGTTGTCGGGGTCGAGCTTGCCGAGCAGCAGATCGGCGTCGGTGATGGCGGGGCGCTCACCGCCGCGGCCGTAGCAGGCGGGACCCGGCTCGGAGCCGGCGCTTTCCGGCCCGGTCTGGATGCGCCCCATGGCGTCCACCCAGGCAAGCGAGCCGCCGCCGGCCCCGATCTCGATCATCTCGATCACCGGGATCGAGATCGGCATGCCCGAGCCCTTGCAGAAGCGATAGGTGCGCGCGACCTCGAAGGTCCGCGCCGTCTGCGGCGCGAAGTCCTCGATCAGGCAGATCTTCGCGGTGGTACCGCCCATGTCGTAGGAGACGACGGAATCGAGGTCGAAGCGCCGGGCGATGTCGGCGGCGAAGATGGCGCCGCCGGCCGGACCCGACTCGACGAGGCGGACCGGGAATTCCGAAGCGGTCTCCACCGAGATCAGGCCGCCACCCGAATGGATCATAAAGACCGGGCAGTTCGCGCCCATGTCCTTCAGGCGGACCTGGAGCCGGGCGAGGTAGTCGGCCATCTGCGGGCGCACATAGGCGTTGGCGCAGACCGTGTTGAAGCGCTCGAACTCGCGCATCTGGGGCGAGACCTCGGCGCTGATCGAGATCGGCACCGAGAGCCTACGGGCAAGGATTTCGCGCGCCCGCCGCTCATGGGCCGGGTTCATGTAGGAATGGATGAAGCCGATGGCGACGGCGCCGAAGCCGCTGGCGGCGATGGTGTCGGCGATCTGTTCGAGTGCCGCCTCGTCGAGCGGCTGCAACTCCTGTCCCTCGGCGCCGATGCGCCCCTTCACGGTGAAGCGGTGCTCGCGGGGGATCAGCGGCGTGGGAAGCTTCAGGTTCAGGTTGTACTGCTCGAAGCGGTTTTCCGTGCGCATCTCGATGACGTCGCGGAATCCCTCGGTGGTGACCAGCGCCGTCCTGGCGCCGCGCCGCTCGATCAGCGCGTTGGTGGCGAGCGTCGTGCCGTGGATGACGAGGCCGATCTCGGCGGGAGAGATGCCGGCGTCGCGGATGACAATCGCGATGCCGTCCAGAATCGCCTGTTCGGGGGCAGCGTAGTTGGTCAGCACCTTGGTCGAGAAGATCGTCCCGCGCAGGTCGAGGGCGATGTCGGTGAAGGTGCCGCCGATGTCCGCGCCGAGACGGATGTCGTCAGTCCTGGAAGTCATGCGGGGGCCTTCTGCGAAGCGAGCGCAGCATCGCGCATCTGTGACAGGGTCTGGCGGGGCGTCAGCGCCTCGGCCGATATAGCGAGCTCCAGCACGGCGCCCGTCGGCGAGGTGAGCGCCCGCTCGAACGCGGCGGGGAAAGCGGCCGTGGAGCGGACGTGCTCGGCATGGAAACCATAGGCGCGGGCAAGGCCGACGAAGTCGGGGTTCTCCAGCGTCGTGCCGGAGACGCGCGTCGGGTAGTTGCGCTCCTGATGGGCGCGGATGGTGCCGTAGACGCCGTTGTTGAGGATGAGCACGATAGGCTGCGCGCCGGCCTGCATGGCGGTGCCGAGCTCTTGGCAGTTCATCTGGAAATCGCCGTCGCCGGCGAAGCACACGACGGTGCGCTCGGGGTAGGCGACCTTGGCGGCGATGGCGGCCGGCAGTCCGTAGCCCATCGCGCCCGATTGCGGCGCCAGCAGCCGCGCCTTGCGGCCGAACTTGAAGAACTTGTTCGGCCAAACGGTGAAATTGCCGGCGCCGTTGGTCAGGATCACATCGTCGGGCAGGTTCTCGCGCAGCCAGGCGCAGACCGCGACCATGTCGACCGGGCTCGGCTGCGCCGGCGCCTCGAACGAGGCCTCGTATGCGGCCCGCGCGTTGCGCCGCCATTCGCCCCAGCCTCCCTCGACGGGGATGAGCGCCCGGGCGAAGGCGTTGGGGCCGGCGACGATGCCGAGGGCGGGCACATAGATCTTGCCAATCTCACGGTCCGACGCATGGATGTGGATCAGCTTCTGCCGTGACTCGGGCACGGAGAGCAGGGTGTAGCCGTCCGTCGTCATCTCGCCGAAGCGCACATTGATGGCCAGGATGACATCCGCCTCGCGGATCAGCGCCTTGACGTGCGGCGCCATGCCGACACCGGCCTCGCCGACGAAGGCCGGGGAATGGTTGTCGAACTGGTCCTGAAAGCGGAACGCCGCGACGATCGGGATGTCCGAGGCCTCCACGAAGGCCTGCAGCGCGGCGCGTCCCTCGGGGCTCCAGTTGACGCCGCCGATCAGCACAAGCGGGCGCTGTGCCTGCGCGAGCATGGCGCGGGCGGCGGCCACCGCCTCGCGGGCGGGCGAGGGCTCGAACACCGTCGCCGGGCCGCGGAGAGGCGCGATATCCGTTTCGGCGCTCAGCATGTCCTCGGGCAGGGCGACGACCACAGGTCCCGGCCGCCCGGTGAGCGCCGTCGTCCAGGCCCGCGCCACGATCTCCGGCAGGCGGGCGACGTCGTCGATCTCCACCGCCCACTTCGCGAGGGTCCCGAAGACGGCACGGTAGTCGAGCTCCTGGAAGGCCTCGCGGCCCTTCATATCGGTACCGACCTGGCCGACGAACAGCAGCATCGGCACGCTGTCCTGCATCGCAGTGTGCACGCCGATCGAAGCGTTGGTGGCGCCGGGACCCCGGGTCACGAAGCAGATGCCGGGCGAGCCGGTCAGCTTGCCATAGGCGCTCGCCATGAAGGACGCGCCGCCCTCGTTGCGGCACAGCACGTAGTCGAGCTTCCCGGTGGTGTCGTGCAATGCGTCGAGAACCGCGAGGTAGCTCTCGCCGGGGACGCCGAAGCTCTTGGTCGCGCCCAGCGCGATCAGGCACTCGACAAGAAGGCGGCCCCCGTTCCTCACCATACTCGACGTCCTCACTTCAACGGCCCTGAGCCTGCTCGACCGTGGACCGGGGCGGGCCATGGTGAAATCAAGAAATCCGGCCCACAGGAAAGTTCTTCTTTATTCCGCAGGGTTGGGCCGGAGCATCCGGAAGCGGCGCACCCTTCGCCCTCAATGGTTCAGTATCTGCGCCAAGAACTGCCGGGTGCGCTCATTGCTCGATCCGGCGAAGAACTCCTCCGGAGGCGCCTCCTCGATGATCTCGCCGTGGTCCATGAAGATCACGCGGTCGGCGACACGGCGTGCAAAGCCCATCTCGTGCGTCACGCAGATCATCGTCATGCCGTCGGCGGCGAGGGTGACCATCACGTCCAGCACCTCGGAGATCATTTCCGGGTCGAGCGCCGAGGTCGGCTCGTCGAAGAGCATGATCTGCGGCTGCATGCACAGCGCCCGCGCTATGGCGACGCGCTGCTGCTGGCCGCCCGAAAGCTGGCCCGGATATTTCGAGGCCTGCTCGGGAATGCGCACCTTCTCCAGAAAGCGCAGCGCGGTCGCCTCCGCCTCGGCGCGCGGGAGTTTGCGCACCAGCATCGGCGCCAGCACGCAGTTCTCCAGCACGCTCATGTGCGGGAACAGGTTGAAATGCTGGAACACCATGCCGACCTCGCGGCGTATCTCGTCGATGTTGCCGATGTCGTCGTTCAGCTCGGTGCCGAGCACGACGATCCGCCCGCTATTGTGTTCCTCGAGCCGGTTGATGCAGCGGATCATCGTCGACTTGCCCGACCCGGATGGTCCGCACACGACGATCTTCTCACCGCGTGCCACGCTGAGATCGATGTTCCGCAAGGCGTGGAAGCCTCCGTAATATTTGTTCATGGCCTCGATCCTCAGCGCGAGAGCCGGGGAGTGAGACTGGGCGAGGGCAGCCATGCGACGCGTCCCTATCGTTCGCCGACCGACATGCGCCGTTCGAGGAAGGCGCCGTAGCGGGACAGGCTGAAGACGAAGATGAAGTAGATGAAGGCGATGAAGGTGTAGACCTCGACATAGGCGAACCGCCATTCACCGGTTCCGTAGGCGGCATTGCCCGAGGCGAGGATCTCGAAGAAGCCGACGATGACCACGAGCGAGGTCTCCTTGAAGGCGATCACGAACTGGTTGATCGTCGCCGGCAGGGCGTTGCGCATCGCCTGCGGCAGCAGGATGCGGCTGATGCGGTGCCAGTAGCCGAGGCCGAGTGCCATCGCGGCTTCTTCCTGCCCGTGTGGGACGCCCTGCATGCCGCCCCTCACGATCTCCGCCTGATAGGCCGAGAAGAACAGCGCGGAGCCGACGATCACCCGGTACAGCTTGTCGCCCTGCAGCCAGTGCGGCAGCGCGAACGGAAGCACGATGGCGAAGGTGAAGAGGATGGAGATCAGCGGCAGCGAGCGCACCGCATCGATGATGAGGCCGGTCGTGCTGGATATCCACGGCAGCTCGGACCGGCGCAGCAAAGCGAGAACGATCGCCAGCGGAAAGCCGATCAGGCAGGTCGCCACGAAGATGAAGAGCGTCAGCGCGAGGCCGCCCCACATCTCCTCGCCGACATGGGAGAGGCCCAGCACGCCGCCCTTCATCAGGATGTAGAAGGCGCTCGTTCCGGCCAGCCAGATGGCCGCGATGCGGCGCCCCGTCCAGAAGGCGGGGATGCAGGACAGCACGGTCATCGCCACCACGACGGCGCAGGCCAGCGCTGAGCGCCACTGCTCCTCATAGGGGTAGAGGCCGAACAGGATGATCCGCCAGCGCGCCGCAATGACCGACCAGCAGGCCCCGCCCGCCGCCTGGCACGCCTCGGCGCCACCGGCGGTGCCGAACACGGCGGAGAAGAGCGCCCAATCGAGGAGTTTCCAGCCCAGAAAGGCGATCACGCCGAGGCAGAGCAGCGATATGAGCGACTGCAGGGAACTGGCGAAGAATCGTCGCCGCAGGTCTTCCACCATGCCGGGCATCGGCGGAGCGAGATCGGCCATGTCCTAGCCCCGTAGCTGATTGCCCTTGAGGGCAATCGCCTTGTTGATGCGGTTGAACACGGCCGCAAGGCTGAGGTTGATCACCAGGAAGCCGGCCATGAGGATGCCGATCGCCTCGATGGTCTGGCCGGAATGGTTGATGGTGAGGGCGACGATCATGAAGAAGTCGGCGAAGCCGACGGCAATCCCCAGCGTCGTGGCCTTCATCAGCCAGATGTACTGATTGGCGAGGATCGGCAGCATGGCCCGCAGGGCGAGCGGCAGGCGGATGCGGGAGAAGACCTGCCAGGGCGTCAGGCCGAGCGAATTGGCGGCCTCGACCTGACCCTTGCTCACCGCGTTGAAGCCGCCGCGCACGATCTCGGCGATATAGGAGCCGCCATAGATCGCGATCGCCACGACCAGCGCGGTGAATTCCGGCGGGATGCGGAGACCGCCCTGCAGGTTCAGCCCCTTCAGTGCCGGCAGGTTCAGCAGCGGCGTATCCGGCAGACGGCCGAAAGACAGAATGAGCACGGCGCATGCGAGGGTGGCAGCAGCGGCCGCGAGCTGAATGGAGCGACGCTGATCCGGAGTCTTGCCGAAGCGCGATGTCTTGCCGACCCAGATCGGCAGGGCGATCGCGGCGACCAACGCCACCGCGGCCCCCAGAAGCGCGAGGCCGTGGACATTGAGGGAGGGGGTGTAGACTCCGCGACTGGTCAGCACGAAGCCCCACGCCTCATGCGCGCTGCGCGGGGAGGGAAGGTGAGTGATGACCGCGTTCCAGAAAAACACCTGAAGGATCAGGGGAATATTGCGGAACACGTCAACATAGGAGCGGCCGAGCAGTCGGGCGAGATCGTTCGACGATGTCCTGGCGAGCCCGACGACCGCTCCCACCAGCGTCGCGGAAACGAGGCCGAAGCTTCCCAGGAACAGCGTGTTGATGATGCCGATCAGGAAGTACCACCAATAGGGGTCGGTCGGCGAAGCCGGCAGAAGCGAGAAGGTCACCTCCCAGCCGGTTGGCTTCAGGAGGAAATCGAAGCCGGAGGTGATGCCCTGCGCCGCGAGGTTCTGCCGCGCGATGAGGAAGCCGGCGAGAACCAGCGAACCCAGCGTGCCGACATAGAGCACCTGCAACACTGCGTTGCGGGCCTTCTGATTTCTCAGCAGGCTTCCCATCAACCGACTTCTCCGGAAAGGGAACGACGGCTCCACCCGATGTCGACCGGGTGGAGCCGGAGCGCGCTCAGTCGATGACCAGCGGGAACAGGACGCCGCCATTATTCCAAAGGTTGGTCAGGTCGCGGTCCATCTTGTAGGGGGAGTCCTTGCCGAGATCGCGATCGAAGATCTCGGAGTAGTTCCCGACCTTCTTGATGACGTTGTAGGCCCAGTCGTCGGACAGGCCGAGGCCCTTGCCCATGCCGGGCGTCGCGCCGAGGAACTTGGCGACCTGCGGCGAGGTGGGCTTGGCCCGGAGCTCGTCGACGTTCTTGGAGGTGATGCCCTCCTGTTCGGCGAACAGCAGCGCGGTCAGCGTCCAGTTCGCGATGTCGACCCAGTTGTCGTCGCCCTGCCGCACGATCATGACTTCCGGCTCGACGGCCAGGACGTCGGGCAGCAGCACGTGCTCGTCGACCTTGCCCTTGGCGACGCGGGCGATGGCGAGCACCGGCCCCCACTGGGCGTAGAGATCGCAGCGCTTGGAGAAATAGGCCTGCTCCAGCTCCTCGGTCTTCTCGATGACGACGGGCTGGAGCTTGATGCCGATCTTCTGGGCGTAGGCCGCGACCTGCTGCTCCTGCGAGGTGCCGGCCGGAATGCAGATGGAGCCGCCGTCGGCGTCCTTGAGCGTCTTCAGGTTGAGTTCCTTGTGCGCCATCACCTTGGTGGTGCCGAGGTAATAGGACATCGAGAACTGCAGGCCGAGCTCGGTGTCGCGGCTCAGCGTGCCGCCGGACGCCTTGATGATGATGTCGACGTCGCCGGACTGCACCGACGGCCAGCGCTGCGCCCAGCTAATCGGCACGATCTTCAGCTTCGACGGATCGCCCAGGACGGCCGTTGCTACGGCGCGGCACAGGTCGATGTCCATTCCCTTCCAGTTGCCCTTGTCGTCGACCTCGGCGAAGCCGAGATAGGAGCCGTCGTGGCCCGTACAGTTCAGCACGCCGCGCGCCTTCACGGCGTCGAGCGTCTTGCCGCCGGCGGCTTCCGCCGACGGGGAGATCTGCGTGAGACCGAGCGCCAGGGCGGCGGCCGCACCCCATTTGAGAAGCTG
The DNA here is from genome assembly GCF_000702305.1 of Allobosea sp. 117. GTDB lineage: Bacteria > Pseudomonadota > Alphaproteobacteria > Rhizobiales > Xanthobacteraceae > Ancylobacter. The sequence goes on along the minus strand of NZ_JNLC01000018.1, from coordinate 186,728 downwards.
CATGTTCCGTTCTCCACTCTTGAAGTTGTTCGGTTTTCCGGTTGTTGGGGCGCTGCCGCCCGGTTCGCAAAGCGGTCGTCAATCGGGCCGGCGGGTCAGGTCGGGGAGGGGCGCGATCTTCAGGTCGCTTCCCCAATCCTGCTGAATGAGCCAGCGATGCAGGGCCGCGACGGCCTTCACACGCAGATGGCCCTTGGGCACGATGAGGTAGAAGCCCGGGATCTCCTCCGGCGGCATGTCGACGAGGGCGTCGCGGCCGAGCGGCGCGACGAGTGCGCCGGAGCGCAGATCCTCCTCGGCGTCGATCACCGAGACCAGCCCGACGCCGATGCCCTGCAGCGCCGCGCGCCGCATGGTGGCGGCGTCGTCGAAGCCGATGCTCCGGTCGCTGTCGGCCTGCTGCACGCCGAGATGGCGCAGGATGTCCGGCCACAGGCGCTTCGACTTGACGGTGTCGAGCAGCGTGAAGCGCGTCAGGTCCTGCGCCGATCTGATCTGTTCGCCGATCTGCCGCGTGCAGCAGATGATCTTGGGGTCGGGAACCAGCAGGATCGTCTCGTAGTCGGACCAGCCGCCATAGCCCCACTGGACGGTCATATCGATGTCGTCGCGGGCGAAGTCGGGCAGATCGACCATGGTGGTCAGGCGCAGGTCCGCACCGGGCAGGATCTCGCGGAACGAGGACAGCCGCGGCAGAAGGTAATGCGTGGCGAAATACGGGCTTGCATTTAGGTTGATGCGGTCCCGGTAGGTGGTCTTGGTGACCCGGCGCACCCCTTCGGCGAACTCGTCGAATCCGGCCTTCACGTAGTGCGACAGCAGGATCGCCGACTCCGTCGGCTCGATCGAGCGACCCTTGCGCTCGAACAGCGTCACCTGGAGGATGTCCTCCAGAAGCTTGATCTGCTGGCCAACCGCCTGTGGCGTCACCAGCAGCTCATCGGCCGCGTGGCGAAAGCTCTTGTGCCGCGCGACCGCGTGGAAGACCCGCAGCGCGTTCAGCGGGGGAAGACGCAGCTTTCCGGTCATTGCCTCTCCCACCCCGTCCCGCTTCAGGACACCATCGATCACGCGAACAGACGGAACACCGCCGCCGAATGGCCGCGCCGGCCGTCAGGCATAGATGTAACCGCCTGACACGATGACGTTTTCGCCGGTCATGTAAGTGTTCTTCGGCCCGCCGGTCATGAGCACCCACTGGGCGATCTCGGTCGGCTGCGCGCCGCGCCCGAGCGGGCTCGCCTTGGCGAGCTCCTCGAGGAAGCCGAGCTGGCGCGCGCGCTCGGTCGCCATGCCGGCCGGGGCGACGGAATTCACCAGGATGCCATCCTTGGCGACGTGATGGGCGACCGAACGGGTCAGGCTGACCACCGCGGCCTTGGTGGCGGCGTAGTGGGCGTTCTGCGGATGCGCCTTGAAGGCGTCGACCGAGGTCAGGTTGACGATGCGCCCGCGCACCTGGTCTTTCGGCTCCTGGGACTGCATGTGCCGGATGGCGGCAACCATCATGTGATAGGTGCCCTTGATGTTGATACCGTTGGAGGCGTCCCACTCCTCGTCTGTGATTTCAAGGATGGGGCGGCGCGGATAGATCGCGGCGCAGTTGACCAGCGTGTCGATGCGCCCGAGCTGGGCGGCGACGGCCTCAAAGGCAGCATGGCACTGGGGACCGACCTGGATGTCGCATTCGGCGACCGCCGTCGGCAGCCCCTTGGCGCGCGCCGGCTCCAGCGCGGCCTCAGCCGCCGCGCGGTTGATGTCGATGATGCCGATGGCGGTCGCACCGTCGTCGACCGCCATGCGGGCGAGCAGAGCGCCGAGCCCGGAGCCGCCGCCAACGATGAGCGCGGAAAGTCCCTGCATTGTCCTTAACCTCACTTGCTGCCGCTCGGCGTGGTCGGGCGGGTGGGCATGATGTCGAAGCGGGTGACGTCGGCCCATTGGGGCAGGCTGAGGAGGGTAACGACCATGCTGGCGACGTCCTCGGGCTGGACCGCGACGTTGCCGGCGTACATGGCGGCGCGCGCCTTGGCGTCGAGAATGTCCTTGTAGAGCTGCGTCTCGACGCGGCCGGGTACGATCTCGGTGACGCGGATCCCGTAGGGCGAGAGATCGGCCCGCAGGGCGGCGGCGAAGCCGGCAAGGGCCGCCTTGGTGGCGGAATAGACCGCGACGTTGGGAAACGGCGCATGGGCCGCGGACGAGCCCGTGAAGATGACGTGCCCCGACTGCCGCTCGCGCATCTGCGGCACGACCAGCCGCGTCAGGAGGATCGCCGCGCTGAGATTGATCTCCAGCGCGGTGTCGATGTCCGACAGCTTCATGTCCGCGAAATTGCCGAGCGGCGGCATGATGCCCGCATTGTTGATCAGCACGTCGATGTGCAGATCGCTGACGATGGCCTCGATGGCCTCGCGGTCGGTGACATCGACGGCGATCGGCGTGATGCCCGGGCGCTCGGACCGCAGTTCCTCCAGCGCGGCCTTGCTGCGGCCGATGGCATAGACCTCGTAGCCGGCCTCGCTCAGCGCCAACGCCATCGCCCGGCCGATACCGCTCGTCGCACCCGTGATGAAGGCTGTGGTCACGTGGGCTTCCCCAATTGTTCCGCAGACGAGTGTGTGGCTTCCGTCGGCGACGGCAAACCAAGAAAACCCCAGAGATTCGAAAGATAAGCTTTCCAATCCCTCCGGTGCGCGAAGAACGGCGCGCGGTCGGCGGGCTCGCGCCAGCGCCGGAGAAGCCTTGGCTCTTGCTGAAAGTCGGCGGCCCCGGATTCCGGTGGCAGGGCCGCAGCGGATGGGTGCGGCGACAAACCTGGCTTTCGCGCGCCGCGCGATCACTTGTCGACGCGGGCCGGCCTTTCCAGATCGGCGAAAAGAGACGCAGCGGTTGCCTTCTGGTCGCCGCCCGCCGCGTCGATGCCGGATGCCAGAGCGAGCGCGCGCACGCGCGCAAGGCTGTTGGTCAGATGCCCGCGCATGGCCCGTCGCGCCGCGCGCGCATCCTGCTTCTCGATCGCCGTCACGATCTGCCGATGCTCGTCGTGGATGCGGGCATAGTAGGTCTCCTTAAACTCTGCGGCCACGATATGCCCGAGCTGGAAGCGCGGCACGATGATGGGGCGCAGATACGTCAGGAAGCCGTACATGAACTCATTGCGTGCGGCCTTGGCGATGGCGAGGTGGAAATCGTAGTCGTAGTGGATCTGGACCGCGTCCGGGTCCTCGTGCCGGGCATCGACCTGTTCCATCAGCGCGCGGATGCTGCTGGCCTCCGCGGACGTCCGGCGCTCGGCGCAGAGTCCCGCCGCCTCCACCTCGACGCTCAGGCGTAGTTCCAGCAACGAGATGGTTTCCGGCAGCGTCCTGAGCGCCTCCTCCGGTATCGAGAAGTTGTGCGGCGCCGGTGCCTCGCTGACGAACATGCCGCGCCCCTGCTGCGGCACCACCACGCCTTCGGAGCGCAGGCGCGCGATCGCCTCGCGCACCACCGTGCGGCTGACGTCATATTCGGCGCAGAGCTCGGCCTCGGTCGGCAACTGGGCGCCGGGCTGCAAGCCGCCGGAGCGGATCTTCTCGCTCAGGCTTTCGGCGACCATGGCGGAGAGCGGCTTGCGCTTCGTCATCGCGTTCCCTTCATCCTGTCAGGCGCGGATGGACGATGTTGCGCCGATCGGCAAGCCCCTTCAAATCGCGGCCGTGACGATCAGCTCGACGAGCATGCCGGGCTTGGCCATGCGGCCCTCGCCCGAGGAACGCGCCGGCGCGTGTTCCTTCGGCATCCAGGCGTCCCACACCGTGTTGACCTCGTCGAAGTCGCGCACGTCATCCAGCCACATCTGGACGTGCAGGATCCGCGTTTTGTCGGTACCCGCCTTGGTGAGCAGCGTGTCGATCTTGCCGAGCACCTCACGCATCTGCGCGGCGGCGGATTGCCCCGGCGTCGCGACCTGCCCGGTCAGATAGAGCGTCCCGTTGTGGATGACGCCGTGGTGGATGCGGGTATCGAACTCGAAGCGCCGAATGTCGTTCACGGGTCTCGCCTGTCATGTCGTGGGGGTGGGGCGGATCGGATTGCCCTGCAGATATTGCGCGTAGGGCGCCTGGACCAGCCAGCCGGCATCGACCGGCAATGTCACGCCGGTGATGGAGGCCGCGCGTTCCGAGCACAGGAACAGCGCGGCTTCTGCGACGTCCCGCGGGTCGACGAAGCGGCGCAGCGCGGTGGTCGCCTGAATGGCCTCGGGGTTGCGCTCGCCCTTGGCGATCTTGGCCTTCAATCCGTCGGAGAGGGTGTAGCCGGGCGCCACGGCATTGACCCGCACGCCATGCGGTCCGAGCTCGGCGGCGAGTATCTGCGTCAGCGCCAGCACGGCGTGCTTGCCGGGCGTATAGGCCGGCAGCGACAGTGGTGCGAAGGAGGCCAGCGAGCCGACATTGAGGATGGCGCCGCGGCCGGCGCCCGACATCAGCCGGCCGAAGACCTGACAGCCCAGCAGCGTGCCGCGGTAGTTCACGCGCCACATCCGCTCGTCCTCGTCGAGGTCCTGATCGAGCACGTGCTTGCCGCTCTGCAGGATGCCGGCGCAGTTCACGACGACGTCCGGCACCCCGAACGCCGCCTCTACCGCCTGCGCCAGCGCCTCGACCGATGCGGCATCGGCGACGTCCGTCTCGAAGAACGCCGCGGCGGGAGCGCCCGCGGACAGGCAGGCCGCCGCGACGGCCTCGCCGCGCGCCGCGTTGCGCCCCGAGACCGCCAGACCCCAGCCATCCTCCGCGAAGCGCAGGGCGATGGCGCGGCCGATACCGGACGTGCCGCCGATGACGACAGCCGTGCGCGTTTCAGCCATTGGACCGGCTCCGGCGTTCGATGTCGAAGAATTCGGACATGCCCTGGACCTGGAAATCCATCATCGGGCGGCCGGGCTGGATGCGGCAGCCGATCTCCTTGGCCGCGCGAAGCAGGGTGGTTTCGGCCGGTTCCATGATGATGTCCACCACCGTCATGTCCGGTGTCAGCCTGCTGACGTCGAGGGGGAGGGGGTCGGTCGCCTTCAGCCCGGAAGGGGTCGCGTTGATCGCCATGTCCATTCCGGACGGATCGGGCTCGCCGACGGTGACGCGGCATTGCGGGAATGCCTTGTTCACCAATGCCGCGAGGTTCTCCGCCCGGGCAGAGTCGATATCTGCGAGGCGGATCTCCGCCGCTCCGGCTTCCGCGAGACAATAGGTGAGGGACGAACCGGCGCCGCCGGCGCCCACCTGAAGGATGCGCTGGCCTGCGATCCGGTGGCCGCCCGCCTTCAGCCCGTCGATGAAGCCCACACCGTCGAAATTGTCGGCGTACCAGGTCCCATCCGGCAGCCGGCGGACCGAATTGGCGCTCTGCACCCGCGCGGCACGGTCATGGGCAGCAGCGCATTTGCGGAAGACTGCCGTCTTGTAGGGGACGGAAATGATCACGCCGCGAATGTTCTCGGCCGCGGTGATGCCGGCCCAGAAGGTTTCGAAGTCCTCTGGGCGGCAGCTAAGCGGCACCATCAGGCTGTCGAGGCCCTTGCGCTCGAAAATCTCGTTGAAGATTCCGGGGCTTTTCGCGTGCCCAACCGGATGGGCCAGCATCACGAAGACATCGGCCTTGCCAGTCCCGCGCATCGGTTCACTGCCTTTCGTTCGTGGGTTCGCGTAATCCCGATGGCAGCCGAACTTGCCGGCGCGGCGCTGGCCGAACGCGCGACTGGGGCGCCGCGACTTCCAGCTCACACAACACGTAAAGTGGCTTCCGTCTCTGACTCATACGATATATGACATAATACAAATTTCAATGCGCGCGTTCTATGGAGACCGACGAGATGCAGGAGCGACCCAATTCCCTGAAGGCGGCGGTGACGGCCGGTCGGCCGCATATCGGCGTCTGGTGTTCCCTCGCTTCCGCCCTGACGACGGAGATCGTCGCGGGCTCGGGCGCGGGCTGGGTTCTCATCGACGGCGAGCACAGCCCCAACGACCTGCGCAGCATCATGGCGCAGCTCCAAGTGCTGAACGGCTCCACCTGCGAGGGCGCCGTCCGGCTTCCCTCCGACGATCCCAATCTGATCAAGCAGATGCTGGATGCCGGGGCGCGCAGCCTGATGATTCCCAATGTCCGCTCGGCGGATCAGGCGCGCGCCATCGTCGCCGCGATGAGCTATGCGCCGCACGGTATCCGCGGCTTTTCCGTCGCTCATCGGGCCAATGCCTTCGGCCGCATCGCCGGCTATCATGCCAATGCCCGGCGGGAGCAACTGCTGGCGGTGCAGATCGAGTGCGAGACGGGCGTCGCCAAGGCGGCCGAGATCGCGGCGGTCGAGGGCGTCGACGTGCTTTTCGTCGGCCCCGGCGACCTGTCCACGAACATGGGGGCCATGGGCAATCCCGGTGCCGCGCATGTGCAGGAGGCTATCGCCTCGGTTCGCAAGGCGGCTGCGGCGGCCGGCAAGGCCAGCGGCATTCTGGCGCCGGTGAAGGCCGATGCCGACCGCTATATCGCGGACGGTTTCACCATGGTGGCCGTCGGTTCGGACCTCGGCCTGCTTGCCCGCGGTTCCGACGCTCTGGTCGCTTCTTTCGCCCGCTGAGCTGGAACCTTCGCCATGGCCATTCCTCCCTACAAGCCGCCGGCGCGCGCGGCCTACGACATCGTCATCGTCGGCGGTGCGGTCGTCGGATCCTCGGTCGCCTACTGGCTCAGCCAGGCTCTCGGCACGCGCCTGTCCATCCTCGTGGTGGAGCGCGACAGCAGCTATGAATTCTCCTCGACGGCGCTGTCGACGAGCGCGATCCGCCAGCAATATTCCAACCCGATCAACGTCAAGATCAGCCAGTTCGGCATCGAGATCATCCGCAGCTTCGCGGAGCGGATGGCGCCTTTCTACAAGGACGAGCCGGCCCCCGATCTGGGCTTCAAGGAGCACGGCTATCTCTATTGCTGCTCGCCCGAGGGCGTCGAGGCGGCCAAGGACCGGGTGGACCTCCAGCGCAGCCTCGGTGCTCACACCGTCTTCCTCGATCCCGGCCCGCTGAAGGATCGCTTTCCCTGGCTCAATGTCGAGGACCTCGGCGGTGGCGCGTGGGGTTCGCGCGACGAGGGCTGGTTCGATTCGATGGGCCTGCTCAACGGCTTTCGCCGCGCGGCCCGCGCCTCCGGCGTCGAATATATCGACAATGCCGTGACCGCCCTGTCGGTGACGGGCGGGCGCGTCGTCGCCGTGCATCTGGCGACCGGCGAGACCGTCTCTTGCGGAACGCTCGTCAACGCCGCCGGTCCGCGTGCCCAGCAGGTCGCCGCGATGGCCGGGCTGTCGATCCCCGTCGCGCCCTTCAAGCGCTACAGCTTCGTGTTCTCCAGCGCGACGCCGATCCCCGGCCGGATGCCGAACGTGATCGATCTGTCGGGCACCTTCGTGCGTCCGGAGGGCGAGCTCTTCCTGACCGGAAACACGCCGGTCGACGACGGCCCGGCCGATTACGACGACTTCCAGATGCATCACGAGGAATTCGACGAGCGCATCTGGCCCGCGCTGTGGCACCGCATTCCCGCCTTCGAGGCGCTGAAGGTGCAGCAGAGTTGGACCGGCCACTACGAGTACAACATGCTCGACCACAACGGCATCGTCGGCTTCCACCCGGAGGTGACGAATTTCATGTTCGCCAACGGCTTTTCCGGGCACGGGCTGCAGCAGTCGCCGGCGGTCGGGCGCGCGGTCTCCGAGCTGATCGTCCACGGCGCCTTCCAGACCCTCGACCTGTCGCCCTTCCGCTACGAGCGAGTGCCGCGCAACGAGCCGTTCCTCGAGGAGGCCGTCATCTGAACGATCCGCGAAGGGGCTGCTCGCGCGGAGGCGGCGCGGGCAGCGATTGCCCGCTGCGGGCGGAGACGCGCCGTTCCGACTAGCCGCCGGCTCACAGCGCCTTCAGGAAGGCCGGCCAGCGAGTGTCCTGGATGATCGAGCGCGCCCGCATGTATTTCCAGATGCCGTATTTGTAGAAATCGAAATCCAGGGCCGACACCCGGTTCTGCACCATCGCCCATGTCGACCACTTGATGTCGGCAAGCGCCTTGTGGACGGCAAGGCGGGCGTAGAGCTGCTCCGTGCAGCGGCCGTAATAAATCTCGATCAGCTCCCGCTCGACCGGCTCGGAGAAGAACATCTCGCCGCTCCAGATGGCGAGGTCGTACATCCGGTCATTGTTCGACGCATATTCGAAATCGATGAGCAGGATGGAGCCATCACCGCGCATCAGGAAGTTGCCCGGCATCGGGTCGTTGAAGGACGGCACCAGATCGAGACCGGCGGCCTCCATCGCGGAGCGCGCCATGGCGTATTGCCGGTCGAGCCAGGTGAAGTCCGCCGGCACGGCGCCGCCCAGCTCCGCGACCTGCCGTTTGTGCTCGTCGATCATGTCGAACACCGTCTTCGTCAGCGGCAGCAGCGGCGCCTCGTGGAGGAGGCGATAGACGCGCACCACCTCGGCCCGCACGCCTGAATCGGCGAAATCGCGATTGGTGGAGGGACGGCAATCGTCGAGGAATTCGGTAATCTCGATGCCCCGGTCGGCCAGATGGTCGAAGGTGCACGGGCCGATGCCCAGCATCTCGGCCTGACGGCCGGCGGCGGCCGCGACGTTGCGGTCGATGAACATCTCGGTGCCGCGGCCGGGGATCTTCACGAAGTAGACGCCATAACCCTCCACCTCCACGCGCCAGTTGGTGTTGGAGATGCCGCCGAGCACCGGGCGATAGCCGATCTGCCGGCCGTGCCAGGGTCGCACAGCCGCTATCGCGGCTTCGATGTCGCGTTCAGCCTCGGTACTCGCCATGCCGAGCCGGTTCATGAGCACGCTTCCTTCACAGCGATCGCAGGGCTTCCTCGAAGCCGGGGCGGCCGACCAACATGCGGCACCGCAGGAACCGCCAACTGGCGTATTTGCGGAATTCGAGGCCCCGGCGCGGATGCAGCCGGTCGAGCAGGAGGCTGCGCAGCGCCCAGTAGAGATCGTCCGCCGCCGCATAGGCCCGGCAGCGCTGGAAGGCGCTCTCGCGCACGGCGCCGTCGAACATCTCGAGCGCAGCCCGCATTTCGGTGTCGAACTGGTAGGCCTCGTTCATCAGGGCGCCGAGCTGATAATAGGGGTCCACATTGGCGGCCATGTCGAAATCGACGAGCCGCAATGCCCCGCCGGGACCGATCATCAGATTGGAGGCATGCGGGTCGGCATGCGCCGGTTTCAGGTCGCTGCCGGCCGCGGCGATGGCCTCGCCGATGGCATCGACGTTCTGCTTGAGCCACCAGCCATCGGGAGGAAGACCGGGATCGGCGGGGTCGAAGGCCGCCCACAATTCGCCGATGCCGTCGAACACGTTCCAGTCCCGGCCCAGCGGCGGTCCATCCGCGATGCTCCGATGCGCGACGATCACGCCCGCCATGATGTCCGGCCGGCGAAGGTCGTCGATGCGGGCGACACGCCATCCCTCGCCGAGATGCTCGAACAGGATGGCTCCCTCGTCCCCGGCGACGAAGAGTGGCTTGGGGGCGAGCCCGAGCGAGGATGCCCACCGGGCGGCCTCCGCCGCGGCGGTGACATCCACCAGATGACGGATTTCGGCGACGGCGACCTTCAGGAAGCCGGTGGGCGCCCCCTCCACCACGACCTGATAGGTCGAGGATTCGACGCCGTGATAGGAGGGCGAGGCCACGCCCGGCACGCCGGGGGCGAGCTCGGTATCGCGTCCGGCGAGTATCGGCGCCTTGGCCAGCGCGGCCCTCGCCAGCAACTCCTGCGGGTCCGAGAGCGTCTGCGGCTTGTTCATCGACTTTCCCCACCGTGCCGGATGGCCGAGAGACCCTGCGTCGCCAGCGCCAGAAGCATGTCGGCGAGAATCTGCGCTCCGAATGCCTGATGTTCCGGCGCGGTCAGCTCGGTCGGATGGTGGATGACGCCGCCGACGCTCGGCACCGCCAGTATCAGGGCGGGACAGACCGCCGAGAGGCTCACCGCATCGTGGCCGCTCACGGTATCGAGCGCGATCACCGGTACGCCATGCGCGCTGGCGGCTTTCTCCGCCAGAGCGAGCAGGCCCGCATCCATGCGGCCGGCCGCGCGCCGATCGATCGCACGCACCTCGAAGGCGACATCCGCCCTGGCCGCCGCCGCGCTGATCATCACCTCCAGCCGCTCTTCCGCCTTTGCTAGGATTTCCGGCGAGGCGGAGCGCAGCTCGATGAACAGCAGCGCTTCGCCCGGCACGGTGTTGGGCGAATTCGGGAACACTTCGAGCCGCCCGACCGAGGTGTGCAGCTCGAGCCCGTACTCGCCCGCCAGATCCTTCAGGCCGGCGATGACATAGGCCCCGGCGAGCAGCGCGTCCTTGCGCTCGGCCATCGGGGTCGGACCGGTGTGGGCCTGTCGGCCGATGAAGGCCAGACGGTATTTGGAGGCGCCCCAGAAGCGGGCGAAGGCCCCGAGAGGCCGTCCGGCGCGCTCGAGCACCGGCCCTCCCTCGATGTGGAGTTCGAGAAAGGCGTCGGGCACCGCGACCGTGTCGACACCGGCATAGCCTATGGCATCCAGCGCCTGCGCCACGCTCACGCCGTCCCCGTCGCGGCGCCCGAGCGCCCAGTCGAGCTCGGCGGCGCCGGTGAAGACGCTGGAGCCCAGCAGGCTCGGCTGGAAGCGGGCGCCTTCCTCGTTGGTCCAGTTGACGATCACGAAATTGCAGGCCGGCGCCACGCCGCGCCGCTGCATCTCCGTGCGGACGGCCAGCACCGCCTCGCAGGCGCAGACCACGCCGAGCGCGCCGTCGAAGCGCCCGCCATTGGGCTGGCTGTCGAGATGCGATCCCACCATGACGACCGGCGCGCCTGGTCCGGCGAGCTCCAGCCTGCCGAACTGGTTGCCGATCGCGTCGACGGCCGGCGCAAAGCCGTTATCCCGAAACCAGCCGGCCAGCCAGCCGCGGGCTGCCTTGTCCTCGGGCGAGAGCGCGAGGCGCATCATGGCGCCGCCTTCACCGCCCCCGAAGACCGAGACGGCTTCCATCATCGCCGCGAGCCGCGCCGGGTCGATGGGCGCCCCGGCTGCGGAGGGCGGCATGGAAGCCGCGGGTCCGGCCCGCATTCAAACGGCTCCCTTGCGGAACAGGAACACGCAGCGCCCCTCGCCGCTGCGCTCGGCGGGCGGCACATGGAACTGCTCGGTCATGTAGCGGTAGACGGTGCGCGCCGCCGCCGGCGTCAGCGCCGGCTTCCAGCACCAGATGTCGACCTTCTCGTCGACGGCGTTCTCCTGGAACAGGGCCCGCGGCGCGTCGTCGGCCACGCCAACCTTCCAGTCCGCGGCACGCCCTCCGAACTCCTTGATGTACAGGAGCAGCTCGTACTTGATCTGCTGGACGCTGAGGATCATCGCCATCACCCCGGAAGCGGCATGAGGCGCGCGTGGCGCGAGACGTCGCGCGTGCGGGCGCGCCATTTGTCGACCTCGGCCGCCGCCCGGTTCTTCTCCGCGGCCGACATCTGGGTGACGATCGCCTCCAGCGCCGCGAGCGCCGCGCCGATGCCGTGCTGGGCGGCAAGCGAGAGCCAGAGATAGGCCTGGACGAAGTCCTTCTCGACGCCGATGCCGTTGGCGCAGAGATAGCCGAGCCGCGCCTGCGAGGGGTAATGGCCGGCCTCGGCGGCGCGGCGATACCATTTCGCCGCCGCCTCGTCGTCGCGCGCGATGCCCTCGCCCCTGGAATAGAGCGTGGCCAGATTGTACTGGGCGTAGAGATCGCCTTGCTCCGCGGCACGGGCGAGCCACGCCGCGCCCGTCGCGACATCGCGCGCGACGCCGTTGCCCATGACCAGCATGGCGCCAACATTGGTCTGCGCCATCGGGTTTCCGGCTTCGGCGCCGACCAGATAATGGGCGAACGCCTTGGAAAGCGAGGCCTCGACGCCCTCGCCATGCGCGTAAAGCGCGCCGAGCCAGGTCGCGGCCTCGGCATCTCCCTGCTCGGCCTGCTCGGAGAACAGAGCGAACGCCGTCGTGAAATCCCCGGCATTGTAGGCATGGACCGCCCCGGCGAGCGGGGAGGCGTGATCCGGTTCCATTCGAAGGGACAGCACGGCTATCAGTTCCTCGGATTCTGGTAGATGGGCTGCTCGATCGCTTCGCTCGGCACGCGGGCGACCCGCGCGACGAGCTGCCGCTGGAGCCACAGGCCCTGCGGCACGGTCTGAAGCGGCGGCGCGAGACCCACCGTCTCGGGACGGTGGCTCGCCCCCCAGCGGGAGAAATTGGCGTGATCGGCGACGGCCCGTTCCGCCCGCGCGCGGACCTCGCCGCACCAGCGTTCCAGCTCCTCGGCGTCGGGATTGCCATGGACACGGACGCGGCAAAGCGTCTGGCCGAGCGCGGTGGGCTGGAGAATGATCGCGCAGGTTTCGCCGGCAGCGGCCATCAGAACGAGATTGGGGAAGACGAGCGCCGCGCGGGCGGTCGCGCCGCCTTGCAGCGAGATCTCGGAAAGTTGCCAGACGCCGGTCTCGTCCTCGTCGACCGGCGTGCCCGCCGTCAGGCTCTGGGCGACCAGCTTCCAGTTCGCCGCGAATTCGAGCCAGCGTTCGTCCGAGCAGGCGCCATGGCCTTCGCCGAAAAAGCCCGCGGCGTGATCGAGCGCCGCTAGGCTCGCCTCCGGCGCTGCCGGAAACATGTCGAGATTGACGAAGATCAGCGGCCCCCAGTTGCGGACATGGACGCCGAGCAGCCGCTCGGGCCTCAGGCCGAGATACTGGTGCATCTCCGGGGTGCCGTCGCCGAGCGCGCCCGCCGGAATGGCCGGCCGGTCGCGGCTATAGCCGCAGGAGGTGAAGGAACAGCGCGTCTTCGTTCCGGTCTGGCACTGAAGGGGCACCATCCGGCAGCCGCCGTGCTGCGCCTTGTTGAACCGGCCCCTGAGACCCTGCGGCGTGCGCTGGACATGGATGCCGTGCGTGCCCACGGTGAACGGCAGCAGGTCACCGACCTCGGGTAGTGCCCCCCGAGAGCCGATGCAAATCCAGTCCCGCGTCCAGACCGCCTCGTCCTCCAGATTGGAGAAGACGAGCGAACGATAGGCTTCCGGCGGCAGCACGCGCGCCTGGCCGATCTCGCCGACAGCCGCCGCGTAGAAGTCCGGGCTCGCGAGGTCCTTGCCTTCGTCGACATAGCCGAGGTCCGGCCGGTTGAGCATGTTCGACCCTCCTGCACCTGCACGGTCCTGCCCCGCGCCGCGCGTGCGGCGCGGGGCAATGGTCGATATCCGGTCAGCGACCGGCGGCGACCGGGGCCTCGTAGTCCGCACGTCCGCGATACTTGATGGCGTCGGCGGGCGGAGGCGGCAGCGGCCCGTCCGTCGAGAACCGGTCCAGAACGTTTTTCACCAGCGTGGAGATGTTGTTCTGGCAGTTGTTCCACGGCAGCGAGCCGCAGAAGGCGATGGACGAGAAGGAGAAGGCCGCGCCGCCGTTCGGCGTCTCGTGATAGGCGATGTCGGCGCGCACGCGGGGATGCACCGTGCCGTCGAGGCCCTGCTGGTTGAAGCCGAAATCCTCCATGACGAGGAGATAGGCCTCGGTGTGCCGGCCGGCCGAGGTGGCGACCGCCAGGGTGTGGGGCGGCGAGCCGAGCATGGTGTCGACGATATCGAGCTCGAGGCCGGCGGCGCCGCCGCCGACGAGGCCGAAATTGCCGAGCGGCTCGTCATAGGTGATGCCGTCGAACGCCCAGGAGACGCGCGGATCGAGGCTCTCCGGCGTGCGGCTGAAATAGCTCGATATGTCGAAGCCCTCGGACGACATGCCAACGCCGGCGACCGAGTGGAGGTAGCGCCCGCGATAGCGCCACATGCCGCCGAGCTCGCCCGTGCCCTGATGGTAGTACTCGCCCGGATCGGCGCGCCAGGTGCGGATGCCGGACTCGCAGCGCCGCATCTCGGTGACGACGCCGCGCCCGAGGCCGTCATAGGCCGGGTGATAGGAATGCACCCAGTACCAGGCGTCGGCGCCCATATACATCAGGCGCCCGCCGCGCTGCGTGTAGTTGTGCAGGGCATCGAGCTGCGGGCCCGAATTGTGCTCGGGATGCGAGCCGGTGATGACGACGTTGTAGTTCTCCAGCCGCGCGAGGCCGTCATAGGTGACGTCCTCGTCGGTGACCACGTCGTACTCGTAGCCCATCGTCTCCAGCCAGTAGATGAGGTGGAGGTCGGCCGGGTACTGCCACGGTGCCTGGGCGAGGAAGTGATCGTATTTCGGCCGGATCGACAGGATCGGGCGCAGCCGCGACGACAGGCAGATGCCCGAGCCGTCGGTGTGCGTGTCGTAGATCGAGCCGCCATATTCGCGGTGCTCGGCCAGGAACATGTTCTGCTGCTGCATGATCGGCACGCGGTAGACGAACAGCTCCGCGCCGCCGGCGTTGCAGGCCACATGCTCGTTGGCATAGGCCATGTAGCTGATGGTCGGGACCATCACCGCGATCTTGGACTGTTCCTTGCCGACGCGCGGCACGATCCAGAACGGGACGTAGTCCTCGTCGCCTTCCGAGGTGGTGAGCTTGAGGGCGTAGAAGCGGCTCTTGAGCCCCTCCGCCGGCACCGTCCACTCGACATCGACCTCCCAGCGGGCGTCGTCCACGTCGTCGTCGTGGAAGTGGATCGCGCCGTATTCCTTCTTGGCGAACTTCCAGTCGAAATTCTCGCCGGCCCAGTTGTGGCCGGTCATGGCGCGGGTCGGGCAGTTCACGAGCTGTGCGTCGAAGCGGTAGGGGCCGTTGTCCTTGGCGACGATGGTGTCGATGCCGTCCCAGAAGTCCCAGGCGGCGACGATGGCTTCGGACAGCGCGCCGGTCGGGCCGGAGTTGCGGCGCTCGGTGAGGCCCGGTTGGGCGCCTGCCTTCATCTGCTCGATCTCGAAGCGCGACAGCGCCTTGTTGCAGATGCGCGGGCTGTCGATCTTGCCGTTGTATTTGCCGGTGAACCAGACACCGGCCGGACGCGCCGACTTGGCGAGCGGGCTGTCGTCCATCTTCTCGACATAGGCGGCGAGGGCGACCGGGGCGGCGCTATGCTCGATCTTCGCCGCGACGGTGGTCTTGACCGGCTCGATCACCGGGTCGAGGGCATAGACGATCTGCGGCTCGTGATAGAGCACGACCTCGCCGGTGGTGGCGTCGAAGCTCGCGGCGATGAAGTGCCAGGCGTGATCGCGGATCGGCGCACCCGTCGTGATCCTATGCTCGTTGATGCGCAGCTCGACGAAGCCCTCCTCGTTGATGAAGAGACCATAGCCCTTGCCCTGCGACCACTTGGTCACGAGGCCCTGCGCCCCGTGCTTCCAGTAGCGCGGATGGGTCTTCGGCGTGGTCGGCCAGATCCAGCACTGCAGAGTGAAGCTGTCGACATGGAACTGCGGCGCATCCACGACATAGCCGTAGGAGCCGCCGTGGATGATCTGCTTGCGCCCCTTATAGGTGCCGTTGCAATCCGCCGCGATGAACTTCTCGATGAAGCCCGGCCCGCGCGGGTTGGTGTCGCCGTTGATCATGTGCACGACCTCGGCCTTGAACTCGGCCGGGCCGTCGCAATTGACGTAGAACTTGATCTTGTCGCCGGGGTGGACGCTGAATTTGTCAGCGTAGCCAGTCAACCGCATGGCGCACATGGCATTCTCCAGTCCTTGAGACTTGCGCGAGGCAAGCAGCCGCCGTTCGCGCCCTCGCTCGAAGGCGCGCTTTCAATCGATCGGGAAAAGGCGGAGCCGGACCGACTGTCCGGCCCCGGAGGGGAAGCGGGCGTCAGGTCACCGGCCAGTTGTCGTCCCTGCGCTTCCACCCCTCTCTGAAGTGCTCCGGCATGCCCGCCGTCTCCGGCAGCTCGTCGAGCCGCATCAGGAAGATGTCGTGCTGGATCTCCTGCTCGTCGGTGTAGACCTTGTCGTTGACGAATTCCGGCGGCACGCCGCGGATGCCCGACAGGCGGCCGATGCGCCACTCGGCGTCGACCTTGGTGCAGATGACGACGAGCTTGCCCTTGGGCGACTCGCCGCGCATGCGCAGCAGGACACGGCGGAGCACCGGATTCTCGTGCACGCCGCCGGTGACGACCGTGGTGTCGCCGGGCGTCTCGCATTTCAGGACCGAGAAGCCGGCGACGCCCTTCATGGAGTCGACGCATTCCCGATGCTCACGGATGAGCGCCTCGCGCTCAGGCGTTCCCTTCTTTGGAATAGGGATCATGACGACCTCGCTTTTTGGAAGAGCGCCCCTGCCCCGGAGCGCAACACATCAGTCGGCCAGCAGTTAAAGGCCGATCATGCTCAGTAACGACGATGCGTCACCAAGATTTTTTACGATTCAAAATCTACAGTAACGCGCCGTATCGGTCAATACTAAAGAATAAAGTTTTCTGCTCAGGAAACTAAACTCGTCAGATGGTCATGTGCTCTTCGACGAGCTCGTCGGTCATCTCCGCGATGGCGCCGCGGGCGACGACGCGGCCGTTGTCGACCATCAGGAAGGCGTCGCCGAGCTTGCGGGCCACCTTGATGTGCTGCTCGGTCAGGATGAGGCTGATGCCGAGCTCCCGGTTCAGCATCTGCAGGATCTCGCCGATCTCGTGGACGATGTTCGGCTGGATGCCTTCCGTCGGTTCGTCCAGCAGCAGCACCTGCGGCCCGACGGCGAGCGCGCGGGCAATGGCGAGCTGCTGCTTCTGGCCGCCGGACAGCAGTCCGGCCCGCCGGTCAAGGTTGTCGCGCAGATAGGGGAAGATGCGCAGGCAGATTTCCGGAATCTCCGGCGCCTTGTCCTTGCGGGCGAAGGTGCCGAGCAGGATGTTCTCCCGCACCGTGAAGTCCGAGAGTATGCCGCGCCCCTGCGGCACATAGCCGATGCCGTAGGTCGCGCGCTGATAGGGGGCCTTGCCCTCGATCGCCTCGCCATTGATGCGGATCGAGCCGGTCGAGCGGTCGGTCAGCCCCATGATGGTGCGCATCAGCGTCGTCTTGCCGACACCGTTGCGCCCGAGCACGCACAGGCACTGCCCCTTCTCCATCTCGAAGGAGAAGTCGCGCAGGATGCGCGTCGCGCCGTAATAGGAGGAGACGTTGTCGAAGTTGAGCAGCATGGTCAGGCGGCCTCCTGCTCGCCGAGATAGACGTCGCGCACCCGCGGGTTGGCCTCGATCTCCTGGATCGAGCCCCGCGCCAGCAGCGAGCCCATGTGCATGACGGTGACGACGTCGGCGATCTCGCGGACGAAGCCCATGTCGTGCTCGACCACAATGAGGGTCGTGGTCTGGCGGAGTGCCCTGAAGATGCGGGCCGTCTTCTCGATCTCGCTCTCGGTCATGCCGGCGATGGGTTCGTCCATCAGCATGAGCCGCGGCTCCTGCATCAACACCATGCCGATCTCCAGCCACTGGGTCTCGCCATGGGAGAGGATGCCGGCGCGCTCGTTCAGCCTGTCGGTGAGGCCCGCGAGCGTTGCGATCTCGTCGAGCTTCTGGTCGAGGCCCGGCGCGCGGAAGCGGAACAGGTTCCAGAACGGATTGGTCTGCCGGCTATAGGCGACGGTAAGGTTCTGCCGGACCGTCAGGTCGCGCAGGACCGCCGGCACCTGAAACTTCCGGCCGATCCCGGCGCGGGCGATGACGTGCTCGTCGAGGCCGGTGATGTCCTGGCCCGCGAAGACGACCCTGCCGGCGGTCGGCTTGATGCGTCCGGTGATGAGATCCATCGTCGTGGTCTTGCCGGCCCCGTTCGGGCCGACGAGGCAGCAGAGCGTGCCTTCGACGACTTCGAGACTGAAGTCGTCGATCACCTTGATGGTGTCGAAGCTCTTGGAGAGGTTGTGGATTTCGAGAAGTCCCGGCATCGGCCTTTACTCCGCTGGAACCGGCTTGGTGCCGTTCGACTGCTCCGGGGAGGCGCCGTTCTTCCGGGTCGAGAGCAGGCCGAGGGCGGCTTCGAGCAGGCTCGAAAGACCGTTCGGCAGGAAGCGCACGATCACGATGAAGAAGGCGCCCAGGATCAGCAGCCAGGTGGAGAGGAAGGTGTCGCCGAGATAGCTCTGCGCGCCCTGGATGACGAAGGCGCCGACGATCGAGCCGATCAGCGACAGCCGCCCGCCGATCGCCGCCCAGATGACCATGGAGAGACTGAAGCCGACATCGAGCTGAGCCGGCGACACATACTGCACCAGCATCACCCACAGGCAGCCGGCGACCGACGCGATAAGGCCGGCGACCGTGTAGATCATCGTCTCGTAGCCGGCGACGCTGTAGCCGAGGAAGCGCACGCGCTCGGCATCGTCGCGGATCGCCTGGGTGACGAGGCCGAACCAGCTCTGGGTGATCAGCTTGGCCAGCACGGCGGCGATCAGCAGCGCGAAGAACACGCACCAATAGGCGAGCGGGCTGTAGGGATCGACCTCGATGCCGGCGAACTGGAACGGCGAGGGCGGGGTGATGCCGTTGACGCCGCCGGTATAGGGCTGCCGGTCGAGGATGATCGTGTAGAAGGCGGACAGCATCGCGAGCGTCATGATCGCGAAGAACGGACCCGAGACGCGCGCGCGGAACATGATGCCGCCGAAGATCGCGCAGAACAGCGTCGGCACCGCCACCGCGAGGATCAGCCCCAGCATGGTGCTCTGGAAGGGCTGCCAGAGCAGGGGCAGGTAATCCAGGCTGTTGTTCAGCATGAAGGGCGGGATCGGGTTCGATTCCGTCTGCGTCTGCATCTGCATGGTCATCGCCATGCCGTAGGCGCCGAGACCGAAGGCGATGCCCTGCCCGAGATTGAGGATGCCGCCAAATCCCCAGCACAGGCTGATCGACAAAGCGAGCATGCCGTAGACGCCGTAGGTGGCGAGCTGGTTCAGCAGGAAGTCGTCGTCGATGTTCAGCGGGATGGCGGCCAGGGCGGCGAAGAACGCCGCATAGGCCACCCACTGCGCCGTCTTGTTGTGATAGAGATTTCCCATGGCGCCTCAGCCCGCGTCCCGCGTGATCTTCAGGTTGCTCTTCCGTTTCATCGACGCGCTCCTGCCTGGGCGAAGAGGCCCTGGGGCCGGAACCTGAGGAAGACGACGATCAGCACGAAGATGACGAAGCGCGCGAAAGTGTCGTTGGTGAAGAAGGCGAAGACCGACTGCAGCTCGCCCGTCACGCCGCTCGCGACGACGCTGCCAGCGAGCGAGCCGCCGCCTACCACGACCATGAGGAAGGCCTGCACGACATAGCTCGACCCCATGGTCGGCAGCACGATGTTCAGCACGCCGAACAGCGAGCCGGCAACGCCGGCCAGCCCCGCGCCGAGCGCGAAGGTGAGCATGTAGATGCGGCTGGAATTGATGCCGAAGGAGGCGGCCATCTCCTTGTTCTGCATTACCGCGCGCACCTGCACGCCGAAGCGCGTCTTGTAAAACAGCGCCCAGAGCGCCAGCACCAGAAGCGCGGTGATGCCGAACACGATGACGCGGAAAGTGGAGATCGACACGAAGCCGAGCGAGAGGTTCGAGGAGAAGATCTCCGGCACCGCCAGATACTTCGGGTCCGAGCCGAAGATCAGCCGTACGCCCTGCATCAGCACGAGCGAGACGCCGTAGGTCGCGAGCAGCGTGTCGAGCGGGCGCTTGTACAGATACTGGATCAGCCCACGCTCGAGCACGAGCCCGACCAGGGCGACGATGACGAAGGAGATCGGAATGCAGAAGAGATACGGGACCCCGACGTAATATTGCAGCATGTAGGAGCTGTAGGCGCCCAGCATGATGAATTCGCCATGCGCCATGTTGATGACGCCGGCAGCTCCATAGATGATGGTCAGCCCTAGAGCGGCGATAAGCCAGATACTCGCGATGCTGATACCCAGTATGAGCGCGTTCAGGATCGATCCGAAGTCCATCGCAAACCCTTCGTCGCGGAAAGCTGCCACCGATATCCACCGCGGATTCCGCCGCGTCTGAACTCCTGGTGGCCTGATCGTTTCTTTGGGGCGGCCGCCCCGCCGGCCGGAGCCGGCGAGGCAGTCTGATCGCGGTCAGATGACGCTCTTGCGGACCTTGCCGTCGGGGGCCTTGAGGCCTTCCTTGGTGCACACGCCGGCATCGGGGTAGATCGAATAGGGATCGGGTGCGACCTGCTCGGAGGCGGCCTTCACTACCTTGAACGTGCCGTCCGCCTGGCATTGGCCGATCTTGGGCTTCAGCCAGGTGTTGAAGTTGTTCTCGTCGATCCAGACCAGGCCTTCCGGCGAGACGTTGTCCTCGATGCGGATGCCGCCCGAATTGTCGCGGATGGCGCGCGGCGTAACGTTCTCGAAGCCGACGGCCGCCGCCGCCTTCTCGAAGCCGGCTTTGAACACATAGGCGGAGAGGTAGGTCTCCTCCATGTTGTAGTGGGTCGTGCCGTTCTTGCCGTACTTGCTCTTCAGGAAGCCCTCGACGAACTTCTGGTTCGTGGGGTTGTCGAGCGTCTGGAAATACGGCGCGGAGAGGAAGTGCCCGGCGCCGAACTCGGCGCCCATCGCCCGCGTCTCGATCTCGCCGGTGGTGAGCGAGGCGATCGGCATGGAGTCGACCTTGAAGCCTTCCTGCTTGAACTGCTTGTGGAAGGCGATGTCGGAGGCGCCGACCACGGTGGAGAAGATGAAGTTCGGCTTGGCGTCGCGGATCTTGTTCAGCACCGGGCCGAACTCCGAGCTGCCGAGCGGGATGTATTCCTCGCCGAGCAGCTCGCCGCCCGCCTGCTGCAGCCAGATCTTGGCGTTCTTGTTCGACTCCTTCGGCCAGACGTAATTGGAGCCGACGAAGAAGACCTTCTTGCCGAAGTTCTGCACCATGAAGGGGATCAGGTCCTTCGAGTGCTGATTGGCGAGCGGGCCGGTGCAGATCGTGTTCTGCGTGCACTCCGCGCCTTCGTAGCAGGTCGGATAATAGAGCAGGTGATCGCGCTGCATGACCGTCGGCAGGATCGCCTTGCGGCTCGCCGAGGTGTAGCAGCCGAAGATCGCGGTGACCTTCTCGCGCAGGATCAGCTCCTTGGTCTTCTCCGAATAGACGTTGAAGTCCGACTTGGCGTCGACGATCACCGGCTCGACCGGCACGCCGCCGACGCCGCCGGCCTTGTTGATCTCGTCGAAGGCGTATTGGAGCACGAGGGTCGAATCCTCCTCCGGAACGGCCAGTGCGCCGGTGAGGGAGAACAGCAGGCCGACCTTGAGCGGCTCGCCCTTCTTGAGCGCCGCGCCCCAGGCCTCGCCGGGGATCCAGAGATGCGGAGCCGCCAATGCTGCAGATGCGAGGCCGGCGGTCTTGAGCAATTTCCTACGCGTGAAATCCATCGTTGCGACCCCTTGGAAGTATGGAAACGGTGAAAGCGCGGGCACCCGCCAGCCCCAGGCCAAGCACTCGGAGCGCCGATCGCTACGACAAGACGCTATGTCGAAGCATTCTTACCTGTCAATAATATTTCTTCTCAGTTATAATAATATTCTCGTGCGGAAAACGTGTGGCAAAATATTGATCAGCGTATTGATGAATTTATGTGCATCTCAATATTGAGAATATTCCTTTGAAGCCGTGAATATATTCATATGCATTCCTACATTATCGGTATGAATGACTACATCGATCCATAATTATCTAACATCCGTACGCATTTAACTGATGGCGCTCTTCATATAGACAGTATCCCACCCGTCTCACGCGAACCCGGGATGCGCGCTCATGGTCGGAGCGCGCAGCGGGAATGCCCGCGAAGACGGCACCCCGGTCGAAGCGGCGGCCCGCAGCCCGCCGCCGGCGCAGCCGGGTTCGGAGCGCCCCGCGGGGCTCATTTGCGGCGACGAGCGGGCTCAAAGCCGAGCATCCTTTCGACACCGAGGGAAAAGAGACCTTCGACGGCGCGCACGATCTGCCCTCCGTTCGGCGCGATCATCCGGACGGAAATCCCCATGTCGTTCGGCGCGGCGCAGGCGCCACCGAGGCAGCCGGTGCGATCCAGCATGTCCTCGATGGCTGCCGCCTCCGGCAGGCGCTCGGTCGGCCCCAGCAGCAGGGCCGAGCCGAAGGCGCCGGCCCCGGCGCCCAGAATTGAGGCGGCGCCGGCGAGCTCCGCGCCGGTGATCGTCGCGCGGTCGATCACGGCCGTCCGATCGCCCCCGTCGAACACCAGCGTCTCCGAGGAGAGCCGGCCGAACGGGCGCCCCTCGCCGGAATAGTCGTGCCAGGCCACGCCTTCCGCGAAGATCGCGCACGCGCCCTCGGCGAGATGGATTTCGGTGCGGGTGTCGAGCTCCGCACCGGGAAACAGGATCAGTGGATCGAGGGTTAGCGCCGTGAAGGCCTCCCGTCCCAAGCGCAGGACCGTGTGCTGGCTGGCGGGCCGCGCGCCGGTGTCGTGCACCACGGTCGCCGCCTGGCTGGTGACATGGGCGAGCGCACCATCACGCACATCGATGCGCAGGCTCAGCTCGTCGCCGCGATAGATCCCTCCGGATGCCGACTGGAGATAGAGCGTGGCGAGGTCAGCGCGCTCGGCATCGAGCGCGAAAGGGCGCGTGATGTGAAAGGGGTAGGGCGCGATCTGGCGGATGAGGGCGGATCGTCCTCCTCCTTGCGCGAAGACGAGTTCGGCGGCCCGCCGGCGACCGGCGGCGGAGGGGCCCATACCTTCGGAATAGGTCGCCGGCCTCATGTGTGAAACAGCACGGCGCGACAGATCATGTCGGCCACCGTGTCCACGCCTTCGCCCGACCGGGCATTGGTGGCGACGACGGGGCGCTCGCCCCGCGCCGCCTGTGCCTCGGCGAGCATGGAGGACAGATCGACCCCGACATGCGGCGCGAGATCGACCTTGTTCACCACCAGCAGGTCGCATTTCAGGACGCCGGGACCCTTCTTGCGGGGGATGTCGTCGCCGCCGGCGACATCGATCACGAACATCCACCAGTCGACGAGGTCCAGCGAGAAGGTCGAGGCGAGGTTGTCGCCGCCGGATTCGAAGATCACCAGCTCGAGCCCCGGGAAACGGCTCTCCAGGTCGTCGCCCGCCGCCATGTTGAGGGTGGGGTCTTCCCGAATGACGGTATGCGGGCAGGCGCCGGCCTCGACCGCCGACACGCGTTCGGGGTCGATCAGGCCGGAGCGTCGCAGCCGCTCGGCGTCCTCCTTGGTGACGAGATCATTGGTGACGACCGCGAAATCGACGTTGCGCGCGTCGAGCGCCGGGATCAGCCGCTCGATCAGCGCGGTCTTGCCCGACCCGACCGGGCCGCCGATGCCGATCCGCGCCGCGGACGACGTCCGCGGTCCGATCCCCTGTGTCGCTCCCCATTCCAGCATGGCGGTCACCGCAGCATGTAGCGCTGCGCGAGCGGCAGCGTCTCGGCGGGCTCGCAGGTCGCGAGCTCCCCGTCCACGAACACGTCGAAGGTCTGCGGATCGACGCGGATGTTCGGGCAGGCGTCGTTGTGCAGCATGTCCGACTTGCGCAGTCCGCGCGTGCCGCTGGCCGGAAGCAGCCGCTTCGACAGGCCGAGTTCCTCGCCGAGCCCGCGTGCAATGGCGAGCGGATGGACGAAGCAAGCCGAGAGCGCCGGTGCGGCGCGGCCGAAGGCGCCCCATTGCGGGCGCAGCAGCACGGGCTCGCAGGTCATCAGCGAGGCGGCGCTGTCGCCCATCGCGCCCCAAGCGATGAAGCCGCCCTTGATGACGAGTTCGGGCTTGATGCCGAAGAAGGCCGGCCGCCAGACCACGATGTCGGCCATCTTGCCGGCTTCCAGCGAGCCGACATGTTCGGCGATGCCGAAGGTGCGCGCCGCGTTGATGGTGTATTTCGCGATGTAGCGCCGGATGCGCTCATTGTCGCCGAAGCCCGGCTTCTCTTCCGGCAGGGCGCCACGCTGGTCCTTCATCTTGGAGGCGAGCTGCCAGGTCCGGCAGATCACCTCGTGGATGCGGCCCATGCCCTGGCTGTCCGAGCCGAGCATCGAGATGGCGCCGATGTCGTGGAGGATGTCCTCGGCGGCGATGGTCTGCGCGCGGATGCGGCTCTCTGCGAAGGCCACGTCCTCCGGCAGGGCCGGATTGAGGTGGTGGCAGGTCATCGTCATGTCGAGATGTTCGTCGAACGTGTTGACCGTGTAGGGATTGGTCGGGTTCGTCGACGAGGGCAGGCAATGCGCTACGCCCGCCACGCGGATGATGTCCGGCGCGTGGCCGCCGCCCGCGCCCTCCGTGTGGTACATGTGGATGGTGCGCCCGCCGATGGCGGCCAGCGTGTCTTCGAGGAAGCCGCTTTCGTTCAGCGTGTCCGTGTGGAGCTGGACCTGGTAGTCGAGTTCGTCCGCCGAGCGCAGGCAGGCGTCGATGGTCGCCGGCATGGCGCCCCAGTCCTCATGGATCTTGAGGCCAAGGCAGCCGGTTTCCAGTTGCTCCTTCAGCGAGCCGGGAATGTGGCTGTTGCCGCGCCCGAGGAAGCCGAAATTCATCGGCCAGGCCTCGGAGGCCTGCAGCATCTTGCCGGTGTTGAACGGCCCGCCGGAATCGATGCCCACGGTGATCGGCCCGAGCGAGCCGCCCAGCATGGTGGTGATCCCGCTCGCCAGCGCGTGCTCGACAAGGCCGGCGCTATCGAAATGCACATGCACGTCGATGCCGCCGGCGGTGGCGATCAGCCCCTCGCAGTCGCGCACCGTAGTGCCGGCGCCGACGATGAGCCGCGGATCGACCCCGTCCATGACGGCGGGATTTCCGGCCTTGCCGATGCCGACGATGCGCCCGTCCTTGATGCCGAGATCGCCCTTCACCACGCCGAGGACGGCGTCGATCACCGTCACGTTGCAGAGCAGGAAGTCGAGTGCGCCCTCGGCATTGGTGATGCCGGCGGCGAGACCCATGCCGTCGCGCAGCGTCTTGCCGCCGCCATGCAGGCATTCGTCGCCATAGACCGCATGGTCCTTCTCGACCACGGCGACGAGGGACGTGTCGCCCAGGCGGACGCCGTCACCGACGGTCGGGCCGTAGAGGGCTGCGTAGTCGCGACGCCGGATGATCGCCATCGCCGCCTCCTCACGCGCCCCGGAAGCCGGCGGCGCGCGCTCGTTCGAGCGCTGCGTCGCGGGCTTCCGCCGTGGTGGTGTCGCCGTCCGAGAGGCCGTTCAGGCCGCCGAGGAAGCGCCGGCCGCCGAACGGGACAAGCGTGACCTCCTTGGACTGGCCGGGCTCGAAGCGCAGCGCTGTCCCTGCCGGAATGTCGAGTCGCATGCCGAAGGCCGCCGCGCGGTTGAACTCCATCGCGCGGTTCACCTCGAAGAAATGGAAGTGCGAGCCGATCTGCACCGGCCGGTCGCCGGTGTTGACGGCCTGAAGCGTGACTTTCGGGCGCCCGGCATTGAGCTCGATCTCGCCGTCCAGCGGCAGGCTCTCGCCGGGTGTCACCGTCGCTGCGGCCGAGCCTTCCTCGGGACGGATCGGCTCGTGCACGGTCACCAGCTTCGTGCCGTCGGGGAACACGCACTCGACCTGCAGTATGTCGATCATCGCCGGCACGCCCGGCATCACGTCCGCGCTGGTCAGGATGGTCGCGCCATGGCCGATCAGCTCGGCGACCGAACGGCCGTCGCGCGCGCCTTCCAGTATCTCGTCGGTGATCAAGGCCACCGCCTCCGGATGGTTGAGCTTGCAGCCGCGCGCGCGGCGCTTTCGCGCCAGCTCCGCCGCGGAGAAGATCGTCAGGCGTTCCAGTTCGGTCGGCGTCAGCAGCATGGGCGTTCAAGCACTCAATTGGAGAACAGGCGGACCTCGCCGCGCGCATGACGCATCGCGGCGATGTCGAGACGCGGGGAGAAGCTTTCGATCCGGGACGGCAGCGGAGCGGCCGCGAGTTCGGCCAGCAGCGGCAGGAGGCGGCGCACAATGCCCTGCGCGCTCACCGCGCCGAGCAGGCCGAGCCGGACCGCCGCCGTGGTGAAGCCGGAAAGCGCCACATAGCCGGACGCCAGCATGGCGCTGGCGGCATCCAGCCCGGCGCCGCGCCACAGCACGCCCTGCGCCACCGGCAGATGGCCGAGCGCGCGGCCCTGCCGCACCCGCCCCTGGAATTCCCGCGCACCGGGCGTGCCGATGCGCGCATGGGCCGCGATCAGGCTCGCCCCGTTGCGCCGGGAACCGAGGCGGAACGGCTCGGCGAGGGTCGAGGCCTCGACCTCGCGATCGATCGCCTCGACGCGATCGAGATCGTCGGCCACCCGATAGGCCCGAGCCAAGGCCACCCGATCGGCGCTCGCCCAGCGGCGGCGCAGTGCGTTGGCGACGACATTCTCCAGCTCCATCTCGTCGATCGGCCCGGAGAGCGCCGCGAGGCCTTCCAGCCCGTTGGAGAAAGCGAAGCCACCGCTCGGAAAGGCCGTGTCGGCCTGCCAGATGGCGAGGAGCTGCCCGATCATGCCGCCATCTCCCCGGTCACGACCAGACGGGGGATCGAGGAGACGCCGGGCAGCGCGTCGAGCCGCGCATAATAGGTCTCGATCGGGCCTTCGAGCGCGACGAGCAGCCGTTCGCCCGCGAAGCGCACGCGCCAGTGCAGATTGCCGGCGTGATAGCCGAGCTCGACCCCTTCCGCGATGGAGCGCGGCTGGAAGCTCAGCCAGCGCTCGACCTCGGCCCGCACCACGATCGCCCGCTCGTCGTCGATCAGCAGCACGGCGCCGTCGAACAGCTTCTGGTCGCGGGGCAGGGCGATCGCGATGTCCTCTCCCTTTGCGGAAAGCAGCCGCAGGCGCCGGCGCGACATGTCCATCGCGGAGACCGTCACGACATCGACGGTGCCGTGGTGCTCCAGGCGGTGGATCCGCTCGTGCAGCGAAGGCTCCAGTCGACTTCCGAGAACACGTTCGATCATCAGCATGGGAGAGACAGCTCGACGCAATGAATCCGTTCCGGGCCGGACCCTGCGCGATGCGCACAGGGCCGACGCTGCATCACCTGCGGGCGGGAGCCTCGCCGGGGATGCCATCGATAGAGTCTTCGAGTGCGACGATCCCGCACACGATCCGCCCGGCCGTTATCGAGCGCCAATGCTTAGCCGGACACATATCTCCCGACGAAATGTCACCATGCTGCATGCGCAAGCCTCCTGTGGCGCCGCGTGGCGCAAACCGGGATCGTTCAGAGGTGTGACGGAGCGACGTCAGGACCGGCCATCCAGCCGTGTGGCGGTGGAAGCAACCCTGCAGGGACGGGGCGACCGGTAAATGCCGCCGCGGCAATGTCATTGGATCGGCGGAACGTCCCTGTTCCGCGCAAACAAAAAAGCCCGCCAAACCCATGTCATGGGGTTTGCCGGGCTACATCGCCTCTCCGGATAATCAGCCTTGATTATCCGGCTATGTCGACGGCCAGCGCAATGCAGCCATGCGACGAAAGCAAGCTAAGCATTATCGGGACGGAAATTCAAGAGCTCGCTCGCGTTGATGATGGCGGTCGCCATCTCCTCCATCGATATCCGCTTGGCCATCGCCTGCCGGCGCAGCGACTGATAGGCCTCGTCCTCTGAGATATTGTGGCTCGCCATGAGGATGGCCTTGGCCTTCTGGATCTGCTGCATGCTCGTGACCTTGCGCTCGAGCTTGCGTATGCGGCGGGCCTGCTCCTTCCGCTCAAGCCACAGGCTCCGCGCCAGGGTGATCTGCGTCAGCAGGCCGAACGGCTTGATTGGGCGCTCGATCACGGCGAGCGCCCCGCTCTCCAGAACGAGGGCGAGGGTCGACGGGTTTTCGTAGCCAACGATGGCGATCACCGTCGGCGCGTTCGCGGATTGCGACCGGATGAGCTTGTAGAGCGTGTCGCGATCCTCCTGGTCGACCGAGAGGAGCACGAGATCGGCATGCTCGGCATAGGCCGAGGGCGGCGGCCATGTCGTCTCCACGACGCAGCCGATGCGCTTGAGGTGGTCGACGAGCTGCTGGCCCTCCACGTCGTTGGCGTGGATGACCTGCACCCGCAGTCCTCTGATGTCCCGCAGGATCTGGATCGTCATGGCGCGCTCAGAAGATTTCCGTCTGCTCCACGAAATCCGCCGACCAGTCGTCGAGGCTCTGCGAGATGCAATAGGGGTCCGGCTTCACGCGCACACCCGGGTTCCAGATGATCTGGAAACGCCCCTTGGCATCGAGCCGCGCGACGCGAGGCCAGAGATAGGTGTGATGGTTCTCGGCGTCGACGCGCACCCGCCCCTGCGGCGCATCGAACTCGATCGACTTGATCTCGGCGATGACCCTGCGGGGATCGTCCGTGCCGGCCCGGGCCAGCGCCCGCGCCGCCAGATGCATCTGGAAATAGGCCGCCTCGGCGGCTGAGGGGACCGGCGCATCCGCTCCGAAGCGGGCCCGGTAAGCGGAGACGAAGGCGCGCGCAGCCGGCGTCGCCAGCGTGTCGAAGAAGGTGGCTGCCGAGATGTGGCCTTCCGCCACGCCCGGCGCCATCTCCGCGACGTCCGCCTCCGAGGTGGTGACGGTGGCGATCGGCATGGTGGACGGATCGAGCCCGGCCTGCCGGTAAGCCTCGTAGAAGGGCGCCGTGGCCTGACCGACGATGGTCGAGAAGATCACGTCCGGGCTGTGCTTCTTGATCCGCTTGATGGCGCGGGAAATCTCGTCCGGGCCGGCGTCGAGCGCGATGTAGAGCTCGTCCACCACCTTGCCCCGGGCCTGGGTGACGAAGTCGCTCATGATCCGGTTGGATTCATAAGGGTAGATGTAGTTGGAGGCGATGAAGAACACCCGCTGGCCGTGCTTGGTCAGCACGTATTTCGCGAGCTGGAAGGCGTTCTGGTTCGGCACCGCGCCGGTGAAGATCGCCTGCGGCGAATATTCGAACCCCTCGTAGAAGGTCGGGTAGAACAGCGCCCCGCGATAGCCGTCGATCAGCGGCAGGACCGCCTTGCGCACGCTCGACATGTAGCAGCCGAACAGCAGGCGCACGCCCTCGACGCCCAGCATGCGCTCGGCGATCTCGCGGAAGCGCCGGGGGCGGGAGCCGCCATCCACGTGCAGCGGCTCGATGGGCCGCCCCAATACACCGCCGGCGGCGTTGATTTCCTCGATCGCGAGAAGGGCTGCGTTCAGCTGCGTCTGCTCGATGTTCGCGGTCACGCCCGTCGTCGAATACAACAGACCGACACGCCACGCTCCGCCAATCAAACCTCAGACCTCCAAGCGCTATCCAAATCTTGCCGTATTCATGAACGTTCGCCGGCGGTTTGAACAGAGCGCTCCCGACGATTGCGCAACGCGCAGGTCGCCGCATCTGCCATTGCTCAGCGGGTGCGATCAAAGGCGGGAATGGAACATATTGCGAACAGGGAACATATAGGGTACAAACAAAAACATACCTCAACCAGCCCTTGCGCAGACACCGGAGCCCAGCAATGACTCAGTCGACGTTGCGACTCGTCGAAGGATCTTCCATGGACAAGGCCAAGGCGCTGGACGCAGCGCTCTCCCAGATCGAGCGGCATTTCGGCAAGGGCTCGATCATGCGGCTGGGCAAGAGCGACAAGGTGATCGAGGTCGAGACGGTCTCCACCGGCTCGCTGGGCCTCGATATCGCGCTGGGCATCGGCGGCCTGCCGCGCGGACGGGTCGTCGAGATCTTCGGCCCGGAATCCTCGGGCAAGACCACGCTTGCGCTGCACACCATTGCCGAGGCGCAGAAGAAGGGCGGGATTTGCGCCTTCGTGGATGCCGAGCATGCGCTCGACCCCATCTATGCGCGCAAGCTCGGGGTGGACCTCGACAATCTGCTCATTTCGCAGCCGGATGCCGGCGAGCAGGCGCTCGAGATCGCCGATACGCTCGTGCGCTCCGGTGCCGTCGACGTGCTGGTCGTGGATTCGGTCGCGGCGCTCACCCCCCGCGCCGAGCTCGACGGCGAGATGGGCGACAGCCAGCCCGGCATGCAGGCGCGCCTGATGAGCCAGGCGCTTCGAAAGCTGACCGCCTCGATCAGCCGCTCCAACACCATGGTAATCTTCATCAACCAGATCCGGATGAAGATCGGCGTGATGTATGGCAGCCCGGAGACCACGACGGGCGGCAACGCGCTGAAGTTCTACGCCTCGGTCCGGCTCGACATCCGGCGCATCGGCGCGATCAAGGAACGCGACGAGATGGTTGGCAACCAGACCCGCGTGAAGGTGGTGAAGAACAAGCTGGCGCCTCCCTTCAAGCAGGTCGAGTTCGACATCATGTATGGAGAGGGCGTCTCCAAGATGGGCGAGCTCATCGATCTCGGCGTCAAGGCCGGCGTGGTGGAGAAATCGGGGGCCTGGTTCTCCTATGACAGCCAGCGCCTTGGCCAGGGTCGCGAGAACGCCAAGGCCTTCCTGCGGCAGAATCCCGACGTCGCCGGCCGGATCGAGGCCACCATCCGCCAGAATGCCGGTCTGATCGCCGAGCAGATCCTCGGTGGCGCGGCTGAGGAAGGCGCGGACGGCGAACCGGAGTGATGGCCGGTTTCGGGAGCCGGGTTCGGGGCGGCTGGCTGCGGGCCTGCTCCTCCATCCGGTACGCGATCCGGGAAGGCTGATCGCGGCCATGGATATCGGACGCCGGGATGCCGGCGCGGATCGCCTGCGTTTGAGGCGTTTGGCCGGCGTGGCGGGGCGGCGCGCGGCCTTTCTGGACAAGGCATTGGCGCGTCGGTAGAACCGGGGCTCGCGCATGGTTGCGCGGGCCGGCGCCCCGAGCGCCGGTCGTCTGAGTGAACCCGGCGGACCCTGTTCAATGAGCGGCGTAAACGAGATTCGGTCGACCTTCCTCGACTATTTTGCGAAGAACGGCCATCAGGTCGTGGAGTCCTCGCCGCTGGTTCCACGCAACGACCCGACATTGATGTTCACCAATGCCGGGATGGTGCAGTTCAAGAACGTCTTCACCGGCATCGAGAAACGGCCCTATTCGCGTGCCGCCACCTCGCAGAAATGCGTGCGCGCCGGCGGCAAGCACAACGACCTCGACAATGTCGGCTACACCGCCCGGCATCACACCTTCTTCGAGATGCTCGGCAATTTCTCGTTCGGCGACTATTTCAAGGCCGACGCCATCGAGTTTGCCTGGACGCTGATCACCCGCGAGTTCGAGCTGCCGGTCGACAAGCTCATGGTTACGGTCTTCCATGAGGACGACGAGGCCTTCTCGCTGTGGAAGCGCATCGCCGGTCTGCCGGACGAGAAGATCGTGCGGATCGCGACGTCCGACAATTTCTGGCAAATGGGCGACACAGGTCCGTGCGGGCCGTGCTCCGAGATCTTCTTTGACCACGGACCGCATATCCCCGGCGGGCCGCCCGGCTCCCCCGATGCGGATGGCGACCGCTTCATTGAGATCTGGAATCTCGTCTTCATGCAGTTCGAGCAACTGCCAGGTGGCGATCGCATCCTGCTGCCGCGTCCGTCGATCGACACCGGCATGGGGCTCGAGCGCATCTCCGCGGTGCTGCAGGGCACGCACGACAATTACGAAACCGACCTCATGCGGGCGCTCACCGGTGCGGTCGCGGATCTCACCAATGTCGACGCCGACGGCCCGCAGCGGGCCAGCCACCGCGTGATCGCCGACCACCTGCGCGCCTCGACCTTCCTGGTGGCGGACGGCGTGCTGCCCTCCAACGAGGGGCGCGGCTACGTGCTGCGGCGGATCATGCGGCGCGCGATGCGCCATGCGCAATTGCTCGGCGCGCGCGACCCGCTGATGTATCGCCTCGTTCCAGTGCTGGTGCGCGAGATGGGGCGCGCCTATCCGGAGATCGTGCGCGCCGAGGCGCTCGTCACCGAGACGCTTAGGCTGGAGGAGACGCGGTTCCGCAAGACGCTGGAGCGCGGCCTCACCATCCTCGAGGCGGAGAGCGAGGGGCTCGGCGCCGGCTCGAAATTCTCCGGCGAGACCGCCTTCAAGCTCTACGACACCTATGGCTTCCCGCTCGATCTGACCGAGGACGCGCTGCGCGCGCGTGGCGTCGAGGTGGACGTGCCGGCGTTCCAGACGGCAATGGAGCGCCAGCGGGCGGAGGCGCGCGCCTCCTGGGCCGGCTCCGGCGAGGCGGCAACTGACACGGTGTGGTTCGCGGTGCGCGAGGAGGTCGGCGCGACCGAGTTCCTCGGCTACGGCACCGAGAATGCCGAGGGCGCGGTCACCGCACTGGTGGCGAACGGCGCGCGCGTCGAGGCGCTCGGCGCCGGTGAGCGCGGCCTCGTCGTGCTGAACCAGACGCCGTTCTACGGCGAGTCCGGCGGCCAGGTCGGCGATACCGGGATCATGACGGGCGATGATGGCCTCGCCGTGCGCGTGCTCGACACCCAGAAGAAGCTCGGCGACGTCTTCGTCCATGAGGTGGAGGTCGAGAGCGGCACGCTGACGCCGGGCACGGCGGTGGTGCTCGCGGTCGATCCGTCGCGGCGCACGCAGATCCGCGCCAACCACTCGGCGACGCATCTGTTGCACGAGGCGCTGCGCCGCGTGCTCGGCGAGCATGTCGCGCAGAAGGGCTCGTTGGTCGCGCCGGACCGGCTGCGGTTCGATTTCAGCCATCCCAAGCCGGTGGAGGACGGCGAGCTGCGCGCCGTCGAGGACATCGCCAATGCGATGGTGCTGCGCAACGAGCCGGTGGAGACACGCCTTATGGCGGTCGACGACGCCATCACCTCCGGCGCCCGCGCGCTGTTCGGCGAGAAATATGGCGAGGAGGTGCGCGTCGTCTCGATGGGCACCGACGCTGGCAACGGCGCGCCCTATTCGGTGGAGCTGTGCGGCGGCACCCATGTGGCGCGCACCGGCGACATCGGCCTCGTCACCGTGCTGTCCGAGAGCGCGGTCGGTGCCGGCGTGCGGCGCATCGAGGCGATGACCGCCGATGCCGCCCGCCATCATCTCAATGCCGAGAGCCGGGCGCTGCATGGTGCCGCGGCGCTGCTCAAGGCGCCGGTCGCGGATGTCGAGGCGCGCGTCGGCGCGCTGGTGGAGGAGCGCCGGCGGCTGGAGCGCGAGCTCGCCGATGCCAAGCGCCGCCTCGCCATGGGCGGCGGCGCGGCGGAGGAGGAGCCGGCCCGAACGGTCGGCGCGGTGAAGCTGCTCACGCGCCAGGTGTCCGGCATCGACCTGAAGGACCTCAAGAGCCTCGCGGACGAGGGCAAGAAGCGCCTCGGTTCCGGCGTCGTGGCGATCGTCGCGGTGACGGAGGAGGGGCGCGCCGGGCTCGTCGTCGGGGTCACGCCCGATCTGACGGAGCGCTACGACGCGGTGGCGCTGGTGCGCCGTGGCGCCGAGGCTCTCGGCGGCAAGGGCGGCGGCGGCCGTGCCGACATGGCGCAGGCCGGCGGGCCGGACGGCGCGCGCGCGGCGGAGGCATTGGCGGCGATCGAAAGCGCGCTGGCGGCGGTCTGAGTACGGCCAGCCGGCGGCAACGGTTGTCGCGTGGTGAAGCCGGCGGCCGACTTTGGGTCGGGATTGCCCTTCGCCCTTGATAACGTGTCTGCGGGCAGGTTGCGCCGGAGGATCGGCAGTCGCTCGCCATCAGGTTTGAAGGGCGGAGCCAGCTCGGGAGGGCTCCATCGGCTCCGATGGGGCTGTAGCGCGATCCTGGGCGCAGCCGGCTCGGGAGGGGCTCCCTCGGCATCCGAGGCCGCGACGTGCAGAATAGGCTTGGACAGGCCCGGCTACGTGTCGACGCGTCCGGCTCGGCGTACGGGTTTGCGTCGGGTCGACCGGCACGTGCCGTGAGAGCGTTTCGAGCCGAGTGAATGCGGGCGCAGGGTGCGCCGGCAGGCCGATTGCGTGGGGCAGGGGCGTTGATGACGGCCCACAGGAAGGGCAGATGGTGGGAGGCGTTCCGGCCGACGCGCAAGCACCGCCGCCGCGTCTACGAGATATTGGAGCGCGATGCCGCCCATGATCCGCTGGCCGAGTGGATCAATTACGGGCTCATCCTCCTCATCCTCACCAATGTCACTGCTGCGGTGCTGGAGACCGTGCCGAGCCTCGCGCTCCGCGACCGCGTGGAATTCCATCTGTTCGAGGCGTTCTCGCTGGTCGTCTTCGCCGTCGAATATGCCGGCCGCGTCTGGGTGTCGCCGGAGAATCCACGTTATCGCGGGCTCAGCCAGGCGAGGGCGCGGCTGCGCTACATGGCGACCCTGCCGGCCATCGTCGATCTTCTGGCCTGGCTGCCTTTCGTGCTCTCCGCCTTTCTCGGCCTCGAGCTGCGCACGCTCGCCATCCTGCGCCTGCTGCGCTTCGTCAAGCTCGCGCGCTACTCGCCCGGCATGCAGTCGCTCATCGAGGTGCTGCGCTCGGAGCGGCAGTCGCTGGTCGCCTGCTTCTGGCTGGTGGTGGCGGTGGTGCTGGTCTCGGCCTCGGCCATGTATGTGGCCGAGCGCAACGTGCAGCCGGACAAGTTCGGCTCGATCCCTCAGGCGATGTGGTGGGCGATCGCGACGGTGACGACGGTCGGCTATGGCGATGTCTATCCCATCTCGGCGCCGGGCCGCGTCATCGCCGGCTTCACCATGCTCTCCGGCCTTATCATGATCGCCCTGCCGGTCGGCATCATCGCCACCGCCTTCGTCGAGGTGATCAAGCGGCGCGACTTCATCATCACCTGGGGCATGGTGGCGCGCGTGCCGCTGTTCGCCGATCTCGACGCCGCCGGCATCGGCGAGATCCACAAGATCCTCTCGGCGCACCGCGCGGAACCGGGCGAGATCGTGGTGCGGCGCGGCGAGGTCGCGAGCTCCATGTATTTCATCGCCTCGGGCGAGGTGGAGCTCGAGTTCGTGCACGAGACGGTGCTGCTCGGCGAGGGCCAGTTCTTCGGCGAGATGGCGCTGCTGCACGAGGCGAAGCGCGCCGCCACGGCGCGGGCGCGCACCGGCTGCATGCTACTGATGCTCGATGCGCGCGACCTCGACGAGGTGGTGCATCACCATCCGCAGATCGGCCAGCGCATTCGCGCCATGGCGCGGGAGGTGGAAGGCCCGCACGCGCTGAAGCGCAGCGCCGATATCGCGGGCGACGAGATACCCGCGCGGGGCGACACAAAGCCGATGTGAGGCGCGTCTCGGGCCTGGCGCCGTGGCTCCTCGGGGCCGCGGAGGCCTAAGCGGTGCCTGCGGGGCAGGGATGGCGCGGCGGCGCATGTCCGCCGCGCCCTGTCGTATGCGGAGGCGTCAGGCGAGCGCCTTCGAGAGATTCTCGGACACCTTGTCGAGGAAGCCGGTGGTGGAGAGCCACTTCTGGTCGGCGCCGACGAGGAGTGCGAGATCCTTCGTCATGTCGCCGCTTTCCACCGTGTCGACGCAGACCTTCTCCAGCGTCTTGGCGAAGGTGGCGAGCTCGGCATTGTCGTCGAGCTTGGCGCGATGGGCGAGACCGCGTGTCCAGGCGAAGATCGACGCGATGGAGTTGGTCGAGGTCTCCTTGCCCTTCTGGTGCTCGCGATAGTGGCGCGTCACCGTGCCGTGCGCGGCTTCCGCCTCGACCGTCTTGCCGTCCGGAGTCATCAGCACGGAGGTCATCAGGCCGAGCGAGCCGAAGCCCTGCGCGACGATGTCGGACTGTACGTCGCCGTCATAGTTCTTGCAGGCCCACACATAGCCGCCGGACCACTTCAGCGCCGAGGCGACCATGTCGTCGATCAGGCGGTGCTCGTACCAGATCTTCCGCTTCTCGAACTCGGCCTTGAACTCGGCGTCGTAGATCGACTGGAAGATCTCCTTGAAGCGGCCGTCATACTGCTTGAGGATGGTGTTCTTGGTCGAAAGATAGACCGGATAGTTGCGCATCAGGCCGTAATTGAGCGAGGCGCGCGCAAACTCCCGGATCGACTCGTCGATGTTGTACATCGCCATGGCGACGCCGGAACCGGGATAGGAATAGACGTCCTTCTCGATCACGGTGCCGTCCTCGCCGACGAACTTGATCGTCAGCTTGCCCTTGCCCGGCACCTTGAAATCGGTGGCGCGGTACTGATCGCCGAAGGCGTGGCGGCCGACGACGATCGGCTGGGTCCAACCGGGAACAAGGCGCGGCACGTTCTTGCAGATGATCGGCTCGCGGAAGATCACGCCGCCGAGGATGTTGCGGATGGTGCCGTTCGGCGACTTCCACATCTCCTTCAGGCCAAACTCCTTCACGCGCGCCTCGTCGGCGGTGATGGTGGCGCACTTCACGCCCACGCCGACGCGCTTGATCGCTTCGGCAGCATCCACCGTGACCTGGTCGTTGGTGGCGTCGCGGTGCTCGATGCTGAGGTCGTAATACTCAAGATTCACATCGAGGTAGGGGTGGATCAGCTTGTCCTTGATGTACTGCCAGATAATGCGGGTCATCTCGTCGCCGTCGAGTTCGACGACGGGATTCGCCACCTTGATCTTCGCCATGATCGTTCCTCGTGCGGATGGTAATATCGTATTGGGGCCTCAGCGAGTGTCCGCGGCACGCGCCGGTGCGGGCGTGATAACGCGTCGCCCGGAATTGGGAAAGCATCCGCTGCGCCGACTTTAGGTAAATCGTGAGGATCCGAGGCCCGTCGCGGGCGATTTTCCGGCAATCGGGAAGTCCTTCCGTATCAACGGCTTGACGTCGCCGGCTCCAAACCGCGGCGCGGTTCGCGGAAATTGCGCCCGCGACCGGTGGGGCGCTTCGCAAGCGGACCGCGCGCGGCTATATCAGCGGGCTTTGCGGAGGGGCGACATGCCGGGCGCGGGAACCGACAGCACGAAGGCGTGGGCCGAGGGCGGACCGGTGGTCATCCTCGTCGAGCCGCAGCTTGGGGAGAACATCGGCTCGGCCGTGCGGGCCATGGGCAATTTCGGGCTGTCGCGGCTGCGGCTCGTCAATCCGCGCGAGGGGTGGCCGAACCCCAAGGCCGTCACCTTCGCCTCCGGCGCCGACCGCATCCTGGAGGGCGCGGAGCTCTTTCCCGACCTGCGCTCGGCGATCGCCGACCTGAAGTTCGTCGCCGCCACTACGGCACGCGAGCGCGGCATGGCCAAACCCGTGCTCGGGGCGGACGCGATGGCGGCCGAGGTGGCCTTGCGTCTCGCCGGCGGCGAGGATGTCGGCCTGCTGTTCGGGCGCGAGCGCACCGGCCTCTACACCGAGGAGGTGTCCCTGGCCGACGCCATCCTGACACTGCCGGTGAACCCGGCCTTCGCCTCGCTCAATCTCGGCATGGCGGTGGCGATCGTCGGTTATGAATGGTTCAAGCTCGCCTCGCAGGGCGCCTTGCCCTTCGCGCCGCCGGATCGCTCGCCGATCGCCGACAAGGCGGACCTGCTCGCCCTGTTCGACCATATCGAGCGCGAGCTCGACGAGGCGGCGTTCTTCCGCTCACCGGAGAAGCGCCCCTCCACCACGCGCAACATCCGCAACATCTTCCACCGCGTCGGCCTGACCAAGCAGGACCTCGCGACCCTGCACGGCATGATCACCGCTCTGGTCGAGGGCAGGGAAGGGCGCATGGCGCGCCGGGCCGCGCGTTTCGAGCGCAAGGGTGCGAAATCCCCCGAAGCCGAGGACTGACCACGCGATTTTTCCGCCACAGCTCTGCGCGGAAACGCTCCGTTCACCAAGACGCGCCACAATGCCGCCTGGGATGGGGGACATGACGATGCGTATCGAGACTTCACCCGCTTCCGGTTTCGGCCCCGCGCCGTCCACCGGGCCGAGCTTCGGGCTGTCATCCGTGTCGTCGCATACGCCCGCCACCGCGCTTCGTCCGCCCACCATCCTCGTCTTCGATTCCGGCCTCGGAGGCCTCTCGGTGTTCCGCGAGCTGGCCCGGACCCGGCCGGATGCCCGCTTCGTCTATGCGGCCGACGATGCCGGCTTCCCCTATGGCCGGCTCTCCGAGGACGAACTGGTGCGGCGCGTGCTGGCGGTGGTCGGCGCGCTGATCGCACGGCTCGATCCCGACGCGGTGGTGATCGCCTGCAACACGGCCTCCACGCTGGTCCTGCCGGCGCTTCGGGCCCGCTACACTATTCCGTTCATCGGCACCGTGCCGGCGATCAAGCCGGCCTGCGAGGCCTCCCTCACGCGGCAGGTCAGCGTGCTGGCGACGCCGGGTACCGTGAAGCGCGACTATACCCAGGCGCTGATCCGCGATTTCGCCGGCGACTGCCGCGTGACGCTGGTCGGCAGCACCAACCTCGCTACCATGGCTGAGGCAGCGATGGCGGGCGACGAGGTGCCGGACGCCGCCTTCGCCGCAGAGATCGGCCCCTGCTTCGTGCGCGAGGTGCGCGCGCGCACCGACACCGTGGTGCTCGCCTGCACGCACTATCCGCTGGTGCTCGACCGGCTGAAGCGCGCCGCGCCATGGCCGGTGCGCTGGGTCGATCCGGCGCCGGCGATCGCACGTCGCCTTGGCTCGCTGCTCGGCCCCGTCGCCTTCTCGGCGAGCCCGGCGCCGCTGCGGCTGTTCTCCACCGGCCATCCGCTCGACGCGGCGCTGGTCGGTCACATCGTCGAGCGCCCGGTGCGCGCCGGCGAACTCATCGAGGCGATGCCCGTAGTCGCCTGACGCGCAACACGCGTCTTGCCGCCGCCGCGATCCACCCGCAATGTGTCGCAAGGTGAGGTGCGTGCGGGTGCATTGGTGATTCCGAGCTCTGCTGAATCCGTCTTCGACCGTCGGTCGCTGCTGGCTGGTGCCGGCGCGCTACTGCTGGCCGGGAGCGGAGCCTTCGCGCAATCCGCCAAGCAGTCCTTTCCGGCCTGGGTCGAGGGGTTCCGCGCCCGCGCGCGGGCGCGCGGCATTTCCGACGCGGTCTATGATCGGGTCACGCGGACGCTGAAGCCCGACATGAGCGTGTTCGCCAAGGAAAGCGCACAGCCGGAATTCCGCGAGGAGCTCTGGCAATATCTCAACCGCCGTATCTCGGAATGGCGCCTCGTGACCGGCCGGGCGGCGGCGAAGAAGCACGCGGCGCTGCTGAAGCGGCTGGAGGCCGACTACGGCGTCGCGCCGGACGTTCTGCTCGGCCTATGGGGCATGGAGAGCGCCTTCGGCGAACTGGTCGACGATCCGGATCACATGAAGCCGGTCTTCGCCTCGCTCGGCGCGCTCGCCTGGGGCGAGCCGCGACGGCGCAAATATTGGGAGACCGAGTTTCTCAACGCGCTCGTCATCGTGCAGCGCGGCTGGGCGACGCCGGAGGAGATGCGGGGCTCCTGGGCCGGCGCCATGGGCCATACGCAGTGGATGCCGGAGGTCTGGCTCAATGTCGGCACGGATTTCGACGGCGACGGGCGCATCTCGCCCTACGACGTCGACGACGCGCTCGCCGGCAGCGCCATTTACCTGATCAAGCGCGGGCGCTATCAGCGCGGCATCCCGTGGGGCTTCGAGGTGACCATGGCCGGCCTGCCGGACAAGCTTGCGGACGCGCGCACCGTGCGCACCGTCGAGGTATGGCAGGGGCTCGGCGTGAAGCCGGCGGCTGGCCGCTTCGCTTATCCCAAGGCTTCCGCCCGGCTGTGGGCGCCGGTCGGCACGGACGGACCGTGCTTCCTGCTGACCCAGAATTTCTACGCGGTGAAGTCCTACAACCCGTCGATGAACTACGCGCTCGCGGTCTGCCATCTCGGCGACCGGGTACTGGGAGACCCTCCGTTCAAGACGCCGTTCCCCGGCGGGGAGCGGGCGCTGACGCTGGCCGAGGTGCAGGAAGTGCAGAAGCGCCTCACCGCCGCCGGCTTCGACACCGGCGGCACGGACGGACGGGTCGGCAACATGACGATGCGCGCCGTGCGGAACTTCCAGGAGAAGGTGGGCCTCGCCCCCGCCGACGGCTATGCCAGCCTCGACGTGCTGGATGCGCTGAGGAAGGGGCGCTGAGGCGCCCGGCTCTTGACCTTCCGCGCTTTTCCGCCTATGCACCGCCTCCTCGCGGGACTGGAAACGGTCCCGCGTGACGTTTCACGCACCCGTGGTTCTGTCCGGCGCGTTCGGACAGTGCCTGTCGACCCCGAGAGGGGGAGAGGAGGGGGCGCGATCCAAACCGCAACCGATGCGAAGAGGACCAGCGCATGAGCAAGCGCGTTTCGGCCAAGCACAAGCTTGACCGCCGTATGGGCGAGAACATCTGGGGCCGCCCGAAGAGCCCCATCAACAAGCGCGAATACGGCCCCGGACAGCACGGCCAGCGCCGCAAGGGCAAGCTCTCCGATTTCGGCGTGCAGCTGCGCGCCAAGCAGAAGCTGAAGGGCTACTATGCCTCGATCGGCGAGAAGCAGTTCTATTCGGTCTATGTCGAGGCCTCGCGCCTCAAGGGCGACACCGGCGCCAACCTGATCGGCCTCTTGGAGCGCCGTCTCGACGCGGTCGTCTACCGCGCCAAGTTCGTGCCGACCGTGTTCGCCGCCCGCCAGTTCGTGAGCCACGGCCACGTGAAGGTGAACGGCCGCCGCGTCAACGTCCCGAGCTACCAGGTGAAGGTCGGCGACGTGGTCGAGGTGAAGGACGCCTCCAAGCAGCTCGCCCTCGTGATCGAGGCAGCCGCCTCCGGCGAGCGCGACGTGCCGGACTATCTTGAGGTCGACCACTCCAAGATGACCGCCAAGTTCGCCCGCGTGCCGGAGCTGAATGAGGTTCCGTATCCGGTCGTGATGGAGCCGAACCTGGTCGTCGAATATTACTCGCGCTGATCTTTTCGGATCGCCGATACGAAAAGCCGCCCCAATGGGCGGCTTTTTTGTTGCTGTATTCAGCCTCGCAGCGGCGATCACCGCGCTTTGGCTCTGTTCAGCTTCACAGCCGAGCGGATGAGCGCCTTGAAGGCGCCCGCGTCGATATGGTCGCCCGCGTGGAGGTCGAGGGCGCGCCTCAAATTGCCGTCGAGGCTGGCGTTGAACAGCTTGGAGGGGTCATCGAGCGAGGCGCCCTTGGCGAAGGTCAGCTTGACCACGTTCTTATAGGTCTCGCCGGTGCAGATGATGCCGTCGTGCGACCAGACGGGCACGCCGCGCCATTTCCATTCCTCGACGACGTCGGGATCGGCCTGCCGGATGAGCGCGCGGACATGGGCGAGCATCGCGCCCCGCCAGTCGCCGAGTTCGCTGATCCGCGCGTCGATGAGCTGGGAAGCGGTCTCCTGTGGAGGCGAGTTCTTCGTCACGCGGCCTGAACTCCCTGTTCCGTCGCCGAGAACGGAAAGGCTAGAACGTTCGTTCTGGTCATCCGTTCAAACGAAAACGGGGCGCCGAAGCGCCCCGCAATGCATGTCGGTCGGCACGGGAAGGCTCACGCCGAGGCGCGGCCCATCACCGGCACGCCCTTCTCCTCGAGCAGGGTCTGCAGCTCGCCCGACTGGAACATCTCACGGACGATGTCGCAGCCGCCGATGAACTCGCCCTTCACGAAGATCTGGGGGATGGTCGGCCAGCTCGTGAATTCCTTGATGCCCTGGCGCATCTCGTCGGAATCGAGGACGTTGATACCCTTATAGTCAACGCCAAGATGGTTCAGGATCTGCACCACCTGACCGGAGAAGCCGCACATCGGGAATTGCGGCGTGCCCTTCATGAAGACGACGACGTCGTTGCTCTTCACCTGGCTGTCAATGAAATCGTGGATGCTCATGTGGCGCCTACCCCGTCTCAGGCTCCGCGCGGGAGCCAGTGTCCTGTCGATCCATAGGTGAGGACGCGAGCCGCGCCGTTCAACCCTTGCCATCACAATAACGCAAGCCCGGCGCGCTGTCGCCGGGCGGCCGGATCAGCTCTTCGGCACTTCGGTCTGTAGAGCGAGAGCGTGCAGCACGCCGCCCATCTGCTCACCGATCGCCTTGTAGACGAGCTGGTGCTGCTGCACGCGCGACTTGCCGCGGAACGCCTCGCTTACCACCGTCGCGTGGTAGTGATTGCCGTCTCCCGCAAGATCGCGGATGACGATCTCAGCGTCCGGCAGCCCGGCGCGGATCAGCCGCTCGATCTCGGATGCTTCCATGGCCATGGTCCGACTCCCTCACATGCGGCCCGCGCCCATATAGATGGGCAGCCATGCCTCGTGCCGCTCGCGCAGCGCGTCGACGATGATCGGGCGTTCGCCCGGCAGGTTCAACCGGTCGCCGCCGGTCGAGCCGAGTTTGGCGATCGGGATGCCGGCGGCCTCGGCGCGCTTCAGAATAGCGCTCTTGGCGGAGGCGGTGGTGACCACGTAGCGGGCCTGATCCTCGCCGAACCAGAAGGCATGCGGGTTCATGCCGGCCGGCGGCCCGATGAGCGTCGCGCCGATGCCGGAGGCCATTGCCATCTCGGCGAGCGCGACCAGAAGGCCGCCGTCCGAGACGTCATGCACCGCGGTGACGAGGCCCTCGTCGATCAGCGCGCGCACGAAGTCGCCGTGCTTGCGCTCGAGCGCGAGGTCGACCGGCGGGGGCGCGCCGTCCTCGCGGTTCAGGATCTCGTAGAGGAAGGCCGACTGGCCGAGCCAGCCGGTAGTCGCGCCGATGACGAGGATGGTCTCGCCCGAATCCTTGAAGGCCAGCGTCGCCATCTTCTCGACGTCGGTCAGCACACCGACGCCGCCGATGGTCGGGGTCGGCAGGATGGCCCGGCCGAAGGTCTCGTTGTAGAGGCTGACATTGCCGGAGACGACGGGGAAATCGAGCGCCCGCGCGGCTTCCGCGATGCCGCGGATGCAGCCGACCAACTGGCCCATGATCTCCGGCTTCTCGGGATTGCCGAAATTGAGGTTGTCGGTGAGCGCCAGCGGGCGGGCGCCGACGGCGGTGATGTTGCGCCAGCATTCCGCCACCGCCTGCTTTCCGCCCTCGAAGGGGTCGGCCTCGCAATAGCGGGGCGTGACGTCGGTGGTCAGCGCGAGAGCGCGCGGGCCATCCTCGACGCGCACCACCGCCGCGTCGCCACCAGGGCGCTGCACGGTGTTGTTGAGGATGAGATGGTCGTATTGCTCCCAGATCCAGCGCTTGGAAGCGAAATCCGGCGAGCCGATCAGCCGTTCCAGCGCCCCCGGCACGGTGGCCGAAATGGAGAGCGAGGCGGGATCGATGCGCTGCTGGCGCGGCGTCTCGGTCCAGGGGCGGTCATAGAGGGGGGCCTCGTCGCCCAGCTCCTTGATCGGCAGGTCGGCGACGACCTCGCCCTTGTGCTTCACCACGAAGCGCAGCGTGTCGGTGGTGTGGCCGACGATGGCGAAGTCCAGCCCCCATTTGCGGAAGATGGCTTCCGCCTGCTCCTCCTTGCCCGGCGCGATGACCATGAGCATGCGCTCCTGGCTCTCGGAGAGCATCATCTCATAGGCGCTCATGCCCGCCTCGCGGCAGGGCACGTTGTCGAGGTTCAGCTCGATGCCGAGGTCGCCCTTGGCGCCCATCTCGACCGCCGAGCAGGTCAGCCCAGCCGCGCCCATGTCCTGGATCGCGACGACGCAGCCGGCGGCCATGATTTCGAGGCAGGCCTCAAGCAGCAGCTTCTCGGCGAAAGGATCGCCGACCTGCACGGTCGGGCGCTTCTCCTCGGCGCCCTCGCCGAACTCGGCGGAGGCCATGGTTGCGCCGTGAATGCCGTCGCGGCCGGTCTTGGAGCCGAGATAGACGACGGGAAGCCCGACGCCGGTCGCCTTGGCGTAGAAGATCTTGTCGGCCTCGGCGAGGCCGACCGCCATGGCGTTGACGAGGCAGTTGCCGTCATAGCGCGTGTGGAAGCCGACGAGGCCGCCCACCGTCGGCACGCCGAAGGAATTGCCATAGCCGCCGATGCCGGCCACCACGCCACCGACGAGGTGGCGGGTGCGCGGATGCGTCGGGTCGCCGAAGCGCAGCGCGTTGAGCGCCGCGATAGGGCGCGCGCCCATGGTGAAGACGTCGCGCAGAATGCCGCCGACACCCGTCCCCGCGCCCTGATAGGGCTCGATATAGGAGGGGTGGTTGTGGCTCTCCATCTTGAAGACGGCGGCGAGGCCGTCCCCGATGTCGATCACGCCGGCATTCTCGCCCGGGCCCTGGATGACCCACGGCGCCTTGGTCGGCAGCCCGCGCAGATGCAGGCGCGAGGACTTGTAGGAGCAGTGCTCGTTCCACATGGCCGAGAAGATGCCGAGCTCGGTGAAGCTCGGCTCGCGGCCGATCAGCTTCAGAATGCGCTCGTACTCGTCCGGCTTCAGCCCATGCTCGGCGACGAGCTCGGGGGTGATCTTCGGTTCGTTGGGGATCATGCGACCGCCATCATCTCAATTTCGGGGGCGTGGGCAGGCCTCAGGCCCGCTCCAGCACGCTCGCAAGGCTCTCGAACAGCGGCCGGCCATCGGTGGAGCCGAGCAGCGGATCGACATGGTTCTCGGGGTGCGGCATCAGGCCGAGCACGTTCAGCTTCTCGGA
The DNA here is from genome assembly GCF_000702305.1 of Allobosea sp. 117. Taxonomy (GTDB): domain Bacteria; phylum Pseudomonadota; class Alphaproteobacteria; order Rhizobiales; family Xanthobacteraceae; genus Ancylobacter. The sequence continues at coordinate 142,259 of NZ_JNLC01000018.1, read as the reverse complement.
GGCGATGCCGGCAATGGAGTTGGCGGCGCCGTTCAGCACCTGCTCGTCGTCGCGCTGGCCGCTCGCCGTGACATAGCGGAAGATCACGCGGCCATCGCCCTCGAGGCGGCGCAGCGTCTCGGCGTCGGCGGTGTAGTTGCCCTCGCCATGGGCGACGGGGAAGCGGACGATGGCGTTCTTGGCGTAGCGGCGGGTGAAGGGCGTGTCGATGCGCTCGACGCGCAGCAGCGCCTCGCGGCAGATGAAGCGCAGCCGGGCGTTGCGCACCAGCACGCCGGGCAGCAGGCCGCTTTCGCATAGGATCTGGAAGCCGTTGCAGATGCCTAGCACCAGCCCGCCTTTGGCGGCATGGGCGTGCACCGCCGGCATGATGCCGGCGCGGGCAGCGATGGCGCCGCAGCGCAGATAGTCGCCATAAGAGAACCCGCCCGGCAGGACGACGAGGTCAGTGCCGGGGGGCAGCTCGCTGTCGGCGTGCCAGACGATGTTCGGCTTGGTGCCGCAGATGCCGGCGATGGCGCGAGCGACATCACCCTCGCGATTGGAGCCGGGAAACAGGATGACGGCGGATTTCATGGAGCGAGCGGGCTTTCGGTCAGTTCGAGCCGACGTTCAATGCGCTCGAGGCGCGTGTCCTGACGCGTGAGGGCCGAATATATGTTCTGGGTATCCTGCTGCATGGCGAGTTGGTGGGTGCGGATCGCCTGAAGCTCCTGCTTCACTTCATCCATCTTGTCTTCGAGCTTCCCCAGACGATCCGGCATCGCCTTGAGCACCTCGTAGATCAGCTCACTGGTAACTTCAGCCATCGCGAGCGCCTTTCCCGAGCGGAGCCTAGGATATCATCCGACGAACTCGATGCGGTAGCTCTCGATCACCGTATTGGCGAGCAGCTTCTCGCAGGCATCCTTCAGAGTCGCCTCGGCCTTGTCCTTGTCGGCGCTTTCGAGCTCGACGTCGAACACCTTGCCTTGCCGCACGCTGGCGACACCCGGCACGCCGAGCGAGCGCAGCGCGCCCTCGATGGCCTTGCCCTGCGGATCGAGCACGGCGGATTTCAGGGTGACGAGGACACGCGCCTTCATGGTGCTTCTCTTCGGATAGGCTTCGGGCAAGCTCGGGATCAGGCTTGAAAAACGAAGCGGGGGCCTTCCAGCCCCCGCCTATCATCGGGCCGCACGCGGCTCAACGTTTCATTTGCTGGGCTCGGCGGACTTCACCAGAACCGGGCCGGTGCCCTGCGGGCGCTCGCCTTCGGACATGATGCCGAGCCGGCGGGCGACCTCGGAATAGGCCTCGACCAGCCCGCCCATGTCGCGGCGGAAGCGGTCCTTGTCGAGCTTGTCGTTCGACTTGATGTCCCACAGCCGGCACGAGTCCGGGCTGATTTCATCGGCGACGACAATGCGCATCATGTCGTTCTCCCAGAGGCGGCCGCATTCCATCTTGAAGTCCACAAGACGGATGCCGACGCCGAGGAAGAGGCCGGACAGGAAGTCATTGACGCGAATCGCCAGCGCGATGATGTCGTCGATCTCCTGGGTGGTGGCCCAGCCGAACGCCGTGATGTGCTCTTCCGACACCATCGGGTCGTTGAGCTGGTCGTTCTTGTAATAGAATTCGATGATCGAGCGCGGTAGTTGGGTGCCTTCCTCGATGCCGAGGCGGGTCGACAGCGAGCCGGCAGCGACGTTGCGCACCACGACCTCGAGCGGGATGATCTCGACCTCGCGGATGAGCTGCTCGCGCATGTTCAGGCGCTTGATGAAATGCGTCGGGACGCCGATTTCATTCAGCTTCTGGAACACATATTCCGAGATGCGGTTGTTCAGCACACCTTTGCCGTCGATGACGTCGTGCTTCTTGTTGTTGAAAGCGGTGGCGTCATCCTTGAAATGCTGGATCAAAGTGCCGGGCTCGGGTCCTTCGTAAAGGACCTTCGCCTTACCTTCGTAAATGCGGCGGCGGCGGCTCATGGGTGGGTACCGTCGATTGAGGAAATCCATCGTGCCGGGGCTCCGGTTCTAACTGGTCCACGGCTTTGGGCGCCGAGCTTTGAGGCGGCGTGACGTGCTCCGTCGATTCGTGTCGCATTGCACAAGCGCCCACCGCCGGACACTAGCCGATCGGCGGTCGGGATACAACGCGATGGCCGCGTGGCTGCCATGGGTGCTATGGTCGCTCTTACCGGCGTCACATTGACGTAGGGGCCGGTTGGCTAGGTTGACGCCGTTGATTTGGTGTCGGCTGCGCGATAATCAAGCCGGCGATCCGTGACATCACAAGCGTGAGGCTCAATGAGCACGTTCGACAACCGTGAAGACGCGTTCGAGGCCAAATATGCCCATGACGAAGCCTTGAAATTCAAGGCTCACGCACGTCGCAACAGGATGCTCGGCCTGTGGGCGGCCCAGAAGCTCGGCCTGACCGGCGAGGCGGCCGACGCCTATGCGCGCTCGCTGATCGAGGCCGACCTTGAGGAGGCCGGTGACGAGGACGTCTACCGCAAGCTCAAGACCGACTTCGACGCCAAGGGGCTCGACGTTTCCGAGCATCGCATCCGCCGGACGATGGACGAGTTCCTCATCGAGGCCAAGGAAGCGTTGAAGCAGGGCAACTGAGCGTCGGCGGGGGCGGGGCATGTCGGTCAACCAGTCCGCGGAGGCCGGGCCTCTCGCGCTTGCAGGGCGTCTGCGCGGCGGTGCGCCGGTTTTCGCATTCTGGTCGGTCGTGCCCAGCCCGCAGATGGCCGAGGCGATTGTGCGCTCGGGCTATGGCGCGGTCGTCCTCGATGCCCAGCACGGGCTCTATGATTTCGCCGCGATCGAGCAGGCGGTTCCGGCGATCGCGACCTTTGGCGGCAGCGCGATCGTGCGCCTGCCGCTCGGCGCCATCGCGCTCGGGGCGCGCGCGCTCGATGTGGGCGCCGCGGCGATCATCGTGCCGATGGTGAATACCGCCGAGGAGGCGCGCGCCGTCGTCGCCGCCCTGAAATATCCGCCGGTCGGCGGACGCAGCTTCGGCCCGCTGCGCGGCATGGCGTTCTCCGGGCTGGACCGCACGTCCTATGTCCACCGCGCCAACCACCTCACTCCCGTCTTCGTGATGATCGAGAGCGAGACGGCGCTGCGCAACCTCGACCAGATCGCCGCCGTCGACGGCATCGACGGACTCTTCGTCGGACCCAACGACCTTGCCGTGTCGCTCACCCGCGGCCATGCCACCGATCCCGCGCATCCTTTGGTGACTCAGGCGGTGGAGAAGGTCCGGCTGCAATGCGTGCGGCACGGGCGCATCGCCGGCATCTACGCCAACACGCCGGAACTTGCCCGGGACTATGTCGCGCGCGGCTATGCGCTGATCGCTATGGGCAACGAGATCGCCTTCGCCTCTGCCGGTGCCGCCGCCGCGCTGGAGCGGGCCGGGGGCTGAGGCCTCGGTCCATGGCATAAGCCCTCCGCGGATCGGGCCTCGCGCGGGCTGGCGCCGTGGCATACGCCTCCCCATGTCATCCAGCGTCAAATGATCGGGCTTGCTTGCGGCGGATCAGAGCGCCGCGGGCCGGCGTGTTTGAAATATGCATCATGTGCCGCCTCGCTGGTGCGGCCGCGCGTGGGAGGTGACAATGAGTGCGATGAAATCCCTGGGGCTGGCGGCCGGCCTGCTCATCGGCGGCACGGTGGCCGCTGCGGCTTGGCCGGCGACTGTCACGGCGGACGTCAATGTCCGCAGCGGACCGGGCACGAAATATCGCGTCGTCACCTCTCTGCCAGCGGGCACCCGCGTCGACGTCGCGAGCTGCGGCGGGAGCTGGTGCCGTATCGGCGGCGGCTATGTCAGCGCGCGCTACCTGTCGCGCGGGCGCGGCACCAGCGTCGTGGTGCGCCCCTCGCAGAGCTACTTCTACAACGACTATTACGACGGCGGATATGGCTACGGCTATTACGCCGGCCCCGGCTATTGGGGGCCCGGCTACATAGGCGGCCCCGGCTATTGGGGCCCCGGCTACTGGGGGCCGGGCTATTGGGGCGGCGGCTATTACCGCCCGAACTATCCCCCTTCCTCGGGTGGCGGCAAGCCGCCGCCCGGCTGGAGCGGTGGTTCGCCCTCCGGCGGTCCGCCGCCCGGAATGCGGCCGCCGCCGAGCTATCGCCCGCCGTCCATGAGTGGCGGTCCGCGTCCCGGCGGGCCGTCCGGCGCGCCGGCCTATCGGGCCAGCGGAGGCGGGGGCGGCCCCTCGGGTGGGGTCATGTTCCGTCCTAGTGGCGGGCCGGCCGGCGGCATGAGGCGCTGAGTCGGAACAACGACTTAGCGGTGCGGGCTGAGAGAACGATTCCGGTCCTTGCAGTATCGATTCAAGGCCTTGAGAAACGGAATCGGCGCGTTCACGCGTCGATTCACGCGCGACCGAAGACCCGCCGGAAGATCGTGTCGACGTGCTTGAGGTGGTAGCCGAGGTCGAATTTCTCGGCGATCTCCTCCGCGCTCAGATATTTGCGGACGTCGGCATCGTTGGTCAGCAGCGTCTGGAATTCGCCTTCGCCGCGCCAGACCGGCATGGCGTTGCGCTGCACCAGCCGGTAGGCGTCCTCGCGCGATGCGCCCTTTTGCGTCAGCGCCAGCAGCACGCGCTGCGAATGGACGAGGCCGCCGAGGCGGTCGAGGTTCTTCCGCATGTTCTCCGGATAGACCATCAGCTTCTCGACCACGCCGGCGAGCCGGTTCAGCGCGAAATCGAGCGTCACCGTCGCATCCGGGCCGATCATCCGCTCCACCGAGGAATGCGAGATGTCGCGCTCGTGCCAGAGCGCGACGTTCTCCAGCGCCGGGGTCACCATGCCGCGCACGAGGCGGGCGAGGCCGGTGATGTTCTCGGTGAGCACGGGGTTGCGCTTATGCGGCATGGCCGAGGAACCCTTCTGGCCTTCGGAGAAGAACTCCTCCGCCTCCAGCACCTCGGTGCGCTGCAGGTGCCGGATCTCGATCGCCACGCGCTCCATCGAGGAGGCGACGACGCCGAGCGCGGCGAAATAGGCGGCGTGGCGGTCGCGCGGGATGACCTGCGTCGAGACCGGCTCGACCTTCAGCCCCATCCTGGCCGCGACATATTCCTCAACGCGCGGGTCGACCTGCGCGAAGGTGCCGACCGCGCCGGAAATCGCGCAGGTGGCGACCTCTTCGCGGGCGGCGACAAGACGGGCGCGGTTGCGCTGGAACTCGGCATGTGCCTGCGCGAGCTTCAGCCCGAAGGTGGTCGGTTCGGCATGGATGCCGTGCGAGCGCCCGATGGTCGGGGTCAGCTTGTGCTCGAAGGCGCGCGTCTCCAGCGCCGTGAGCAGGCGATCGACGTCCTTGATCAGAATGTCGGCGGCGCGCACGAGCTGCACGTTGAGGCAGGTGTCGAGTATGTCCGAAGACGTCATGCCCTGATGGACGAAGCGCGCCTCGGGGCCGACGATCTCGGCGAGGTGCGTCAGGAAGGCGATGACGTCGTGCTTGGTGACCGCCTCGATCTCATCGATGCGGGCGACGTCGAAGGTGGCGTCCTTCGCCTTCTCCCAGATCTTCGCCGCCGCCTCCTTCGGCACCACGCCGAGCTCGGCCAGCGCATCGGTGGCGTGCGCCTCGATCTCGAACCAGATGCGGAAGCGGGTCTGCGGCTCCCAGATGGAAGCCATCTCGGGACGGGTATAGCGCGGGATCACGGGCGGCTCTTTCGACGGACGGACTGGATGGCGCGGATTAGCAGATAGGCGGGTTCGGGACAAATGCCGCGCGGCGGCACGATGTGCTTGAATGGGCCTGCGCGCCCGGCGCGCACCTCAGCGGTCTCAACCATCTGCAGGGCCACCTATGCTGTTCATGGTGATCGAGCGTTTCCGCGACCAGAACGCCAAGGCGGTCTATCGCCGCTTTCGCGAGCAGGGCAGGCTCATGCCCGATGGCATCGCCTTCGTGGATAGCTGGGTGACGGCTGATCTCGGCCGGTGCTTCCAGCTTATGCAATGCGACGACGTTACGCTGCTGCAGCGCTGGGTGGCCGAATGGGCCGATCTCGTGGAATTCGAAATCCTGCCGGTGACGCCGGGTCGGGACACCGGTGCGGCGCTGGCGGCGAGCTGATCGCCCGCCTCAGACCAGCTCGCCGCGTGCCTGCGCGGCGGCGTCGCGGATGGCGGCGATGTTGCCGGCATAGGCTGCTGCGCCGCCCTTGAACGCCGCCGATCCGGCGACCAGCACGTTGCCGCCGGCCCGGGCGCAGGCCGCCGCGTTGTCTTTGGTCACCCCGCCGTCGATCTCGATGTCGATCGGCCGGTCGCCGATCATCGCCTTGATGCGGGCGATCTTCTCCAGCATGGGCGCGATGAAGGCCTGCCCGCCGAAGCCCGGATTGACCGTCATCACCAGCACCAGGTCGACGTCGTCGAGCACGTTCTCGATGGCGCTGGCGGGTGTCGCCGGGTTGAGCGCCACGCCTGCTCGTCTGCCGAGCCCACGGATCGCCTGCAGCGAGCGGTGAAGATGCGGGCCGGCCTCGGCGTGGACCGAGATGAGGTCGGCGCCCGCTTTGGCGAAGGCCTCGAGATAGGGATCGGCCGGCGCGATCATCAGATGCACGTCGAAGAACTTCGCGCTAAGCGGACGGATGGCGCGCACCACCTCCGGGCCGAAGGAGATGTTCGGCACGAAATGCCCGTCCATCACGTCGATATGGATCCAGTCGGCGCCGGCCTCGTCGATGGCGCGGACTTCCTCGCCGAAGCGCGCGAAGTCGCTGGCGAGGATCGAGGGGGCGATGATCAGTGGGCGATGGGTCATGTCGGTCTCCGGCGCGGGCCTAACATGCGCGCTCAAGCGCCGCAATCCGGCCCGCGAAGCGCAGAGCGCCGATGCCCTGCACCTTGGGTTGCAGTACAATTGCGAGGGGCCGCGGGGGTTCGATTCGATGCGGCTTCGCTCGGGAACAAGGAGAAGGTCGCATGAAGAAGACGAGCCTGTTGCTGGCCGTCGCTCTCGTCTCCGGCGCGGGTGCGACGCTGCCGGTCAGGGAAGCCGGTGCGTGGGTGGCGTGCGGGCCGGCGGGCTGTGCGGCCGGGCGGCCGCGCGTCTATGCTCCGCCGCGTGGCGTGGTGGTGGTGACGCCGCGGCGCTATTGGCGGCCGGGTGGAGCCATCGCGGCCGGCGCGGCGATCGGCTTCGTTGCCGGCGCCGCCGCGGCCTCGCTGGCGGGACCGCCGCCGCAGCCGGGTTATTGCTGGTACTACACCAACCCGCAGCGCACGACCGGCTTCTGGGACGTGTGCCCCTGACCGGGTGGCCTGCGGACGGTCGATACGAAAAGGCGGCCGGAGCGATCCGGCCGCCTTTCTCATGTCAGGGACGGATTCGGCGCCCCGGCCGGCTCACTTCGACCAGGCGTCGACCTTGGCCTTGTTGGCGGCGACCCATGCCTTGGCGGTCTCGACCGGATTGGCGCCGGGCTTCTCATTCTCCACCATCACCGCCTGCTCGTCGGCCAGCGACAGCGCGAAGTTGTCGAGGATCTTGTAGGCCTCGGGCGCCTCGGTCTTCAGCTTGGTGGAGACCACGGTGTTCACCGTCTCCTCGCCGCCGAACACGCCCTTGGGGTCCTCGAGGTACTTCAGGTCCCAGGTCGCGAACATCCAGTGCGGCGTCCAGGTGGTGATGACGATCGGCTCCTTCTTGCCGTAGGCGTCCTTCAGCGCCGCTACCATGGTGGCGTCCGAGCCTTCCACCAGCTTCACCGGCAGGGCGTATTCCTTGATCGCCTTCTCGGAAGCCTTCATCAGGCCGGCGCCGGGATCGATGCCGATCACCTTGCCGCCGAACTTGGCGGGATCCTTCTTGATGTCCTCGATGGTGGCGATGTCGACATAGGTCGGCACCGCCCAGCCGATCTTGGCGCCGGTGACGTTCGGGCCGAGATTGTCGACCTTGTCCTTCAGCTTGGCATAGTAGGCGGCGTGGGTGCCCGGCAGCCAGGCGGCGACCATGGCGTCGGCCTCGCCGCTCGCCACCGCCTGCCACATGGCGGCGCCGGAGAGCGGCACGATCTTGACCTTGTAGCCTTTGTCCTCGAGCGCGGTCTTCACGATGTTGGTCGCTACGACGGCGTCCGACCACTCGACATAGGCGATGGTGAGGTCCTTCTTCTCCGCATGCGCGGCGCCGATAGCGAGGCCGAGCGCGGCAGCGCCGGCGGCGGCGGATTTCAGGAAGGAAGCGATCTTCGACATCTCGTCAGTTCTCCAATCTCGGGAAGTTCGGTTTCGGGCCGGAAGTCGTTGATCCGCTTCCGGTTTGGCTGTCAGGCGGTGTGCTTGTCCATGCGCATGCGCCGGGCGACGTACTGGGTGATGCGATCGAGGATGACGGCGAGCACGACGATGGCGATGCCCGCCTGGAAACCCTGGCCGGCCTCCAGCCTCTGGATCGCCTTCCACACCTCGCCGCCGAGGCCGCCGGCGCCGATCATGGCGGCGATCACCACCATGGAGAGCGCCAGCATGATGGTCTGGTTGATGCCGGCCATGATGGTGGGGATGGCGAGCGGAAGCTGCACTTTGAACAGCTTCTGCATCTTGCTGGAGCCGAAGGCGTCGGCGGCCTCCACCAGCTCCGGCGGCGTCTGCATGATGCCAAGCGCGGTGAGGCGGATGGTCGGCGGCATGGCGAAGACGATGGTGGCGAAGGCCGCCGAGACCGCGCCGAGGCCGAAGAACGGAATCGCCGGGATCAGATAGACGAAGCTCGGCATGGTCTGCATCATGTCGAGCACAGGACCGACGACACGCCAGAAGCGCTTGCTCAGTGCCGCGCCGATGCCGATCGGGATGCCGATCATCAGCGCGAACAGCGTCGACACCAGCACCAGCACCAGCGACTGGAGCGTGGCGCGCCACAGTTCCAGGTTCCACAGGAAGGCGAAGCCGAGCACGCTGAACAGCGCGATGCGCAGCGTCGTCAACCGCCAGATGATGAGGCCGAAGGCCACCATCACCAGCCACGGCGGCAGCGCGACAAGGAAATCAGTCGTCGCCTCGATGCCGGTGCCGACCACGGCGCTGATGGCGCGGGTGACGCTGGAGAAGTGCTCGGTCGCCCATTCGAGCGCGACGTCGCACATCTCGGCGAGGGGGATGCGGGGGATCTCGAACTCCATCGCGTCCTCCTACCGCGCCGTACCGGCCGACGACCCGTTGCGCCGGGCGAGCGCCTGCACGAGGTCGGTGTTGGTGATGACGCCGCGCAGATGCCGGTCCGGTCCGACCACCGCGATCTCGCCGCGTCCGGAGGCCAGCTTGGCGACGGCCGAGGTCAGCGTCGCGCTCTCGACGACGCAGGCATCCTGGTCGGAGAGCAGCAGTCTGATCGGCGTGGTGCCAGCGCCACGCAGGGTCGGCGCCTCGACGGTGCCCTGGAAGCGTCCCTCGTTGCAGACGACGGTGACGGCCGGATCGCCGGACTGTTCCAGTCGGCCGAGCGCCTCGTCGGCGGTGGTGCTCCATTCGGCGACGCACGCGGCCTCGCGCATAGCGTCACCCGCCGTCACCACGCCGAGCACGTCGATATGCTCGACGAAACGGCGCACATAGTCGTCGGCCGGATTGGCAAGGAAGTCGGCGGCGAAGCCCTGCTGGACGATGCGCCCGTCCTTCATCAGCACGATGCGCCCGCCAAGTGCGATCGCCTCGTCGAGGTCGTGCGAGACGAAGACGATGGTCTTCTTGAGCCGCTTCTGCAGGGTGACGAGCTCGCCCTGCATGTCGCGGCGGATCAGCGGGTCGAGCGCGCTGAAGGCCTCGTCCATCAGCAGCACGTCCGGGTCGAGGGCGAGGGCACGGGCGAGGCCGGCGCGCTGCTGCATGCCGCCGGAGAGCTGCGAGGGGAAATGCTGGTCCCAGCCCTTCAGGCCGACCTGCTCGATGGCGGCGAGCGCTCGCTCGGTGCGGATGGCGGGGGCGACATTCTGGATCTCGAGGCCGTATTCGACATTCTTGAGGATGGTGCGGTGGGGGAACAGCGCGAATTGCTGGAACACCATGCCGAAGCGGGTGCGGCGGAAGGCGAGCAGGTCCTTCTCGGACAGCGCGGTGACGTCGATATCGTCGACCAGCACCTTGCCGGCGGTCGGCTCGACCAGCCGGTTGATGCAGCGCAGGCAGGTCGACTTGCCGGAGCCCGACAGGCCCATGACGACGAGGATCTCGCCCTCGTTCACGTCGAAGTTCACGTCCTGAAGGCCGACCACCGCGCCGGTGGCCGCGAGAATCTCCGCGCGTCCCTTGCCCTGCTCGAGCAGCCGGAGCGCGGGCAGGGGATTTTCGCCGAAAATCTTGGTCAGTCCACGAACTTTGATACGCGGCTGTGCTTCGCTCATGCGCCCCTCTTTATGAGGGGAGTGTCGGGCGCATGGCTGCTCTGCCGATTGTACATATGCGACGGCGCCGGCCAGTGAGGCGACAACTCAGGCCGGGGCGTGCTCCGGCCAGCGGTCGCGCCATGCCGGCACGGCACCAGGGTAGGGGAGAGCGGTTGCCTCATAGACGGCGCGGGCACAGGCGCGGGCGAGCGTGACCTCCGCGGCGATGCCGAGAAAGGCGAGGCCGTGGACCGGATCGGTGAGCGGCCTGCGGGCGGTGGCGGCGGCGAACACCGTGTCGCCTTCGAGCGGGGTGTGGACCGGCCAGATGGCGCGCACTAGGCCGTCATGCGCCATCGCCGCCATGCGCTTGCACTGCGCCTTGGTCAGCGCCGCGTCGGTGGCGACCACGGCGAGCGTGGTGTTCGCACCGGCCGGCAGGCTCTTCAGCGCCGGGCGCGCGCCGAGGGCGGGGAAGGGGGAGGGCAGGCCGAGCCCGCCGAACTCGCCCTCGCGCTCGAAGGGCGCGGCGAAGAAGTGCGGGCCTCCCGGCACCACCGCCGAGCCCGCCGCGTTGACGGCCACCAGCGCGCCGACCGTATGGCCGCTCGCCGTCACCATGGAGGCTGAGCCGAGCCCGCCCTTAAGGCCGGCCGTAGTGGCGCCGAGGCCGGCGCCGTGGCTGCCGAGCGCAAAGTCGAGCCCGGCCGCCTCGGCCGCCGCATAGCCGAGCTCGCGATAGGGCGGGAAGCGGCCCCAGTTCTTGTCGCCGCCGTTCAGCAGATCGAACAGGATGGCACCGGGGACGATTGGCACCCGCGCGCCGCGGACCTCGAAGCCGACGCCGCGCTCGGCGAGCAGCGCCATAACCCCGGCCGCCGCCTCGAGCCCGAAGGCAGAGCCGCCGGACAGCATGAGGGCGTCGACGGCGCCGACGGTCGCATCGGCCGCCAGGAGATCGGTTTCGCGCGTGCCCGGGCCGCCGCCGCGCACATCGACCGAGGCGACGGTCGGCGCGTCGAACAGGATCGCGGTCACGCCCGAGCCGATGGCGAGGTCGCCCGCATGGCCGACCCGCAGCCCGTCGACGTCGGTGATGAGGTTGCGCATCTCTTCAGCCTGCCCCGGTTGGAGCGCCGATGCCTATCACATCCCGGCGATGGGCGGAGCCGCCGCATTGCCTTCGCCGGCCCGGCCTGCCATGCAGCCATCATGTTCGGGCTCCCGAACGGCAGGTAGGGACCAGAATGGCCGACGTCACGCTTCCGGCAGCCTTCGCCGCGGGTCTCGCGAGCTTCGTCTCGCCTTGCGTGCTGCCGCTCGTCCCGCCCTATCTGTGTTATCTCGCCGGCACCAGCCTCGACCAGATCACCCACAAGGCGCCGACCGACGCGGCAGCACGGCGCACGCTGGGCGCGGCGCTCTTGTTCGTCGCCGGCTTCTCGACCGTGTTCGTGGCGCTCGGCGCGGGCGCTTCGGTGGTGGGGGGGTATCTGCGGCTCTACTCGCAGGAACTTGCGATCATCGCCGGCGTCTCCATCCTGCTGATGGGCCTCCATTTCCTCGGCGTGTTCCGGTTCGGATGGCTCAGCACCACCAAGCGGGTGCATGTCGACGCGCCGGTAGGCCTCGCCGGCTCCTATGTGATGGGGCTGGCCTTCGCCTTCGGCTGGACACCCTGCATCGGGCCGGTGCTGGCGGCGATCCTCGCGGTGGCGGCCTCCGAGCAGACGCTGGCGCATGGCGCCGGTCTGCTCGCCATCTATTCGGCCGGGCTCGGCGTGCCGTTCCTGCTGGTCGCGGCGATGGCGCGCCCGGCGCTCGGGCTCCTCGTCCATGCGCGGCGCTACCTGCCGATGGTGGAGAAGGCGATGGGCGGCCTCCTGGTGCTCACCGGCATAGGCTTCCTGTCCGGCTGGATCGCCAATGCGAGCTTCTGGCTCTTGGAGACGTTTCCGGCGCTGGCGCGGCTGGGGTAGCCTCGCCAGTCCGAGCCGCCGAGGGCCGCCGTGTTGTACCATCTCTATTACAGTTGCGAGCCGATCGAGGCGTTCGTGGCCCGAGAGGGCATGAATGTCTTCCTGTTTCGGATCGCTGATTTTCAGCTGGAACCGGTGGCGAAGCATCCGCTGAGACTTCCCCTCGACCACAGCAACGCGCTGCTTGGTACCCGAGGAGGTCTTCTTGGCTGTGTATCGGTGGATAACGACTGCGTGCGGCAGCGTGCGCGGGACTTCTTCGCCGCGACGGCGAGTGAATGCTCAAGAGACGATTTCCTCGTCATCCCCTATGCCAATGGCGGCCTCGTTACGGCCTGCCACTCATCCATGCCGTTTCACCAGAATCCAGATGCCAGACAGGCGGATTGGTGGGAGCCGGATCATCGTCTGCACCCCAAATAAAAACCCGCCGGATCGCTCCGGCGGGTTCTTGATCGCATCAGGCGCCAGGCGCGATGGAGCTTCAGCTCACATCTCGGTGTAGCCGCCGTCCTTCCAGACATAGAGGACGTAGTCGAGGTTGGTGCGGTCGCCCTTCTTGTCGAAGTTCAGCTTGCCGAGCACCGTGTCGAAGGTCGCGCCCGAGTGGATGTACTCGGAGACCTTCTTGGTATCGACCGACTTCACCGCTTCTGCAGCCTGCTGGATGACCTGGCCGGCAGCGTAGGAGTAGAGGACGTAGCCTTCCGGATCGATGCCCTTCGCCTTGAAGGTCTCGACGACCTTGGCGGCGGCCGGGTTCTTGCGCGGATCCGGGCCGAATGTCATCAGCGTGCCCGCGGCGCCGGGGCCGGCGATGGTCCAGAATTCCTTGTCGGTGATGCCGTCACCCGAGAACAGCACGGTCTTCATACCCTGGTCGCGCATCTGGCGCACCAGCAGGCCGGCTTCGGTGTGCAGGCCACCATAGTAGAGAATGTCGACGTTGGCTGCCTTGAGCTTGGAAACAAGCGCCGAATAGTCCTTCTCGCCGGGGTTGATGCCCTCGTAGAGGACTTCCTTCACGCCGGCCTTGTTCATGGCCTTCTGCGTCTCGTCGGCGAGACCCTTGCCGTAAGGGGTCTTGTCGTGAACGATCGCGACCTTCTTGTCCTTCAGGTTCTTCACGATGTACTCGGCGGCGACCGCGCCCTGCTGGTCGTCGCGGCCGCAGGTGCGGAACACGTTGGTGAGGCCGCGCTCGGTCAGCTTCGGATTGGTCGAGGCCGGGGAGATGGCCACCACGCCCGCTTCGGCATACTGCTCGGAAGCCGGGATCGACACGCCCGAGTTGAAGTGTCCGATCACGAACTTGACGCCGTCCGAGATGAACTTGTTGGCGACCGACACGCCCTGCTCGGGTTTGGAAGCATCGTCACCGACGAAGAGTTCGACCTTCTGGCCGAGGATGCCGCCCTTCGCGTTGACGTCCGCCACCCACTGCTCGGCGCCGTTCTTGAGCTGCGCGCCGAAGGTGGCGTTCGGGCCGGTGATCGGGCCGCCGACGCCGACTTTCACCTGTGCCGACGCCGGAGCGGTCAGCGCCATCGCGGCGCCGAGCGCAATGCCGGCAAACAGAAGCTTCTTCATGAAAGATCCCCTAAGTGGTTCTGAGGTTCGAACTTACGCAGCCGGTCCGGCGCGGCATTCGCCCCACCAGACCATCATGCCCTTTTCCACGCCGGAGTCGACGGTGATCCGAATCATGGTGAAGCGGATTCACGCAACGTCCGGCGAGGGTTTGCCCTCCGTCCCCGCCTTCCAGCCGAAGCGGCCGGCCTTGCCGTAGAGCCAGCCGTAGCGGGTCGACATCTGCGCCGCCCGCTCGGCGCGGAAGCCCAGCGTGGAGACGGCGGCCAGGAAAGCGGTGTCGGTAAGGAAGTAGTGCAGCGAGAGCAGCGTGCCCTCGAACAGCGCGAAGTGGAAGAAGCGCACCACGCAGCCGAGCAGCACGGCATAGAAGATGGCCTGTCGGTAGGGGCGCCAGGTCGAGGCGATGGCACGGCCCGAGAGCCAGGCCGCGCCGCCGCCGAGGAACAGGGTGATCAGCGCGAAGTCGCCGCGCGAGACCTCGACCACGAGATCGGGCAGGAAGAGGAAGGCGGCGACGACGGCCGCGACGATCGCGAAAGGCAGCAGCACCGCGATCGCGCGGGGCGAGCCGTCGGCGATGGCGGTGCCGGATTGCGTGACCATCTCAGTGCCTCCCGCCTTCGAGATAGGCGGCACGCACCTCCGGCCGTTCGAGCAGCTCGCGCCCCTCGCCGGACATGGTCACCAGCCCGTTGACCAGAACATAGCCGCGATGGGCGAGCTTGAGCGCGTGGAAGGCGTTCTGCTCGACCAGGAACACGGTCAGCCCCTCGGTGCGGTTGAGCTCGCGGATGGCGTCGAAGATCTGCTTGACGATCAGCGGCGCGAGGCCGAGCGAAGGTTCGTCGAGCATGAGCAGGCGCGGGCGGCTCATCAGCGCGCGGCCGATCGCCAGCATCTGCTGCTCGCCGCCGGACAGCGTGCCCCCGCGCTGGTTGATGCGCTCCTTGAGGCGGGGGAACATGGTGAAGACGCGCTCGAGGTCATTGTCGAAATGCGCCATGCCGTCGATGGAGGCGCCCATCTGAAGGTTCTCGAAGACCGTCATGCGCGGGAAGATGCGCCGTCCCTCGGGGGACTGGGCGATGCGCAGCATGGCGATCTCGTGCGTCGGCATCTTGGTGATGTCGCGCCCCTCGAACAGGATGGCGCCTTCGCGGGCGCGCGGCTGGCCGAAGATGGTCATCATCAGGGTCGACTTGCCGGCCCCGTTGGAGCCGATCAGCGTGACGATCTCGCCCGCATTGACGTCGATGTCGACGCCCTTCAGCGCCATGATGTTTCCGTAGAAGGTCTTCACGCCGCGAACGGACAACATGGGCGCGGACGGCATGGATGCCGGCGAACCCGACGCGGCGGCGCTTACTGCATTCACGATTGGGCCCCCGTGGCGATCTCGGCCTCGATCTCCGCTTCGACCTCCTCGACCGCGTCCTCGTCGACGCCGAGATAGGCGGCGATGACGCGCGGGTCGTTCCTGACCGCCTCGGGCGTGCCGTCGGCGATCTTGGTGCCGTAGTCGAGCACGACGACGTGGTCGGAAATCTCCATCACCACGCTCATGTCGTGCTCGATCAGGAGGATCGAGGTGTTGTGCTCGGCGCGGATGGCGCGCAGCAGCGTGTTCAGCTCAAGGCTCTCGCGTGGATTGAGGCCCGCGGCGGGCTCGTCGAGGCAGAGCAGGATCGGGTCGGAGCACATGGCGCGGGCGATCTCGAGCCGGCGCTGGGCGCCGTAGGGTAGGTCGCCGGCCGGATCGTCTGCGCGATCGGTCAGGCCGACCTTGTCCAGCCAGTATTGCGCCTTCTCGGTCGCCGTGCGCTGCGCCGCGCGCCAGCCCGGCAGGCCGAACAGGCCCTTGAGCGAATAGCCCGAGGCCGACATCAGCGCGTTGTGCTGGGCCACCATCAGGTTCTCCAGCACGGTCATGCCGGTGAACAGGCGGATGTTCTGGAAGGTGCGCGCCACCTTTGCCTCGCCGGAGACCCGGTAGTCGGGCATGCGCTCCAGCAGATAGACGGCGGCGTCGGAGCCGACCAGCGCCCGCTCGCCATGGGCGGTGACGGTCGCCACCTCCTCGGGTGTCGGCGCACGGCCGTGGCCGAGCACGAGCCGGCCCTCGCTCGGCTTGTAGAAGCCGGTGATGCAGTTGAAGACTGTGGTCTTGCCGGCGCCGTTCGGGCCGATCAGCGCGGTGATGTCGCCGCGCCCGACATTGAAGGAGAGGTCGTTCACGGCGACGAGGCCGCCGAAGCGCATGAACAGGTGCTCGACGAGGAGGATGGGATCGGCATCCCAGCGATAGGGGGCAGCGTTGCCGGTCGAGGGTTGCATCAGCCGTGGCCCTCCTTCACGAGGTCGCCGGAGACCGCCTTGCGCTCCTTAAGGAAGATGGTCGGCTCGCGGGTCGAGACAAGGCCGCGCGGCTTCCACACCATGATCGCCACCATGGCGAAGCCGAAGATCAGCATGCGGTAGAGGCTCGGGTCGAAGTCGTTGCCGAAGATCTGCTTCAGGAAGCCGAGGTTGCGCAGCATCTCCATGCCGCCCAGCATCACCGCCGCCGCCACCGCGACGCCGATCTGCGAGCCCATGCCGCCCAGCACGACAATGGCGAGGATCATCGCCGAGATGTCGAAGGTGAAGCTCTCCGGGCTCACGAAGCCCGCGCGCACGGCGAAGAAGCAACCGGCGAAGCCGCCGAACATGGCGCCGGTGGCGAAGGCCGAGAGCTTGGTGTTGGTGGTGTTGATGCCCAGCGAGCGGCAGGCGATCTCGTCCTCGCGCAGCGCTTCCCAGGCGCGGCCGACGGGCAGCTTGCGCAGCCGAACGGTAGCGAAGGCGGTGATCAGCGCGAGTGCCAGGATCACGAAATAAAGGAAGATGATGCGGTGCATCGGGTTGAATTCGAGCCCGAACAGCGCCGCGAATCCGTCCTCGCCCGCGGTGAAGGGGACGCCGAAGAAGGTGGCGCGAGGGATCGAGGCGATGCCGGCGCCGCCGCCGGTGAAGTCGACCCAGTTGATCAGCACCAGGCGGATGATCTCGCCGAAGGCCAGCGTCACGATAGCGAGATAGTCGCCGCGCAGCCGGAGCACCGGGAAGCCGAGGATCATGCCCCACAGGCCGGAGAAGATGCCGGCGATGGGCAGGCAGATCCAGAATGCCCAGTTGGCCCAGAAGGTCTCGCCGAGCAGCCCGGAGAAGAACTCGTTGATCGGCGCGGAGGTGGCGAGCAGCGCGTAGGTGTAGGCGCCGACCGCGTAGAAGGCGACGTAGCCGAGATCGAGCAGGCCGGCGAGGCCGACGACGATGTTGAGGCCCCAGCCGAGCATCACATAGGTGAGGATCAGGATGCCGAGGTCGATCAGGTAGCGGCTCTCGTTGAGCCCGCCCATCAGCATGGCGGCGAGGAGCGGGAAGGCGACGGCGAAGGCGAACAGCGCCGGCTTGACCACCGGGCCGACCGCGGTGCCCATGCGATCGAACACCGAAGGCCCGGAGCGGGTCTTCACGACGCGGTTGGGTGACCAGACGGTGAGATTGAGGACGAGCCGGCCGACCATGATGATGGCGACCATGACGGCGACCACCACCGGCCGGTAGGCGAGACCGAGCGCGCTGCCGGCTCCGGTGTCGCGCACCACGGTCTCGAAACCGACCAGCGGGCCGAGCAGGCCGAGGGCGATCAGCCCGGTGATCAGCGTATCCTTCAGCGCATGGCCGAAGGCAGAGTTCGTGTCAGCGGCGGTCGTCTGGGCGGGCGGGGTAGCGGGCGGCTGGGTGGCGGCCGGAGGAGACTCGGCAAGCTGGACGGCCATGATGGGCTTTCCTCACACCTTCTCGACTTCCGGCCGGCCGAGCAGGCCCTGAGGCAGGAAGATGAGGGTGATGGCAAGGATGGAGAACGCCGCCACATCCTTGTATTCGATGGAGAAATATGCCGACCAGAAGACCTCGATCAGGCCGATCAGCAGCCCCCCGAGCACGGCGCCGGGCAGCGAGCCGATGCCGCCGAGCACGGCGGCGGTGAAGGCCTTCACGCCGGGCACGAAGCCGTCCGCGAAATTCGCGACGCCATAATACATCAGGTACATCACGCCGGCGACGGCGGCGAGCGCCGCGCCGATGACGAAGGTCAGCGAGATGGTCTGGTCGACATTAATGCCGAGCAGCGAGGCCATCTTGCGGTCCTGCTCGCAGGCGCGCTGGGCGCGGCCGAGTGCGGTCTTCTGCACGAGATACCAGAAGCCGGCCAGCAGAACCGCCGTGACCACCATGATCAGCACCTGCTTCCAGGCGAGGGTGACCTGGTAGCCATTGTTCTCCATCAGCACGATCACGTCCGTCACCATCGGCGGCACCGGCTTGTTGCGCGGGCCCTGGGCGACCTGGACGAAATTGGCGAGCAGGATCGACATGCCGATCGCCGAGATCATCGGCGCGAGCCGGAACGAGCCGCGCAGCGGCCTGTAAGCGACACGCTCTATGGCCCAGGAGGTGAGCGAGGTGAAGAACATCGCCACCACCAGCACGATCGCCAGCGCGAGGAAGATCGAGGTGATCCCCAGCACCGTGGTCAGCAGCAGGAAGCAGATCAGCGCGATGAAGGTCGACATCATGAACACGTCGCCATGGGCGAAGTTCACCATTCCGATGATGCCGAACACCATCGTGTAGCCGATAGCGATGAGGCCGTAGATCGACCCGAGAGTCAGCCCGTTGATGAGCTGCTGAACAAAAACGTCCATATGACCAGACGGCTCCCCTCAGCCGGTTGCAACGCCGCGGGTGCACGTTCGGGCTATGCCCATATTATGGCCGTGCACCGCACATAGGCGATGGCTTCTAGTCTTAGCCCGGCCTTCGAGCGGATACAATTCGATCGAAAGACGAAATGCAAACCATCGACGAAAATGATATTTAGGTAATAAAATACCTCTACCGAACGATGCCGGCTCGGATGATGCCCGGTGACGCGGCAGGCTTGCCGCCATAGCGCGGCCTCGTATGCATCACCCGCCGAGATGCCCTGCAGGCGGCAATTTTCCTCGCGCTGCACAATCGTTATGTATAGCCATATTGGAGGTGCGCCGGGCGGCATCGCACCGATCCGGGATGCAGCGGGTGGACAGCGTGACAGAGCATAATGTGGAGCCGACACTCTACCGCGAGGCGATGAGCCGGCTGGTGGCGGCGGTGCATGTCGTGACCACGCGCGAGGGGACGGCACGTGTCGGTTTCACCGCGACGGCGGTCGCCTCCGTATCCGACAGTCCACCGACATTGCTCGTGTGCATCAACCGCCGCTCCCGCTCGGCCGCCGCTTTCCGTGGTGCGGGCTGTTTTGCGGTCAACATGCTGCGTGGCGATCAGGAGGCGGTGGCGCAGAGCTTCGGCGGACGGCTCACCGGCGAGGAGCGCTTCGCGGTCGGGGAATGGCATGACGGGATTCTCGGCGCGCCGTGCCTTTCCGGAGCGCTCGCCGTGTTCGAATGCAGCCTTGTCGAGATGCGTACAGTGGCGACCCACGACGTCCTCGTCGGGCGGGTCGACGCGGTCATTCTCGGCCCGAAGGTGCCGGGCCTCGCCTATGTCGGGCGCGAATACCGGGTGGTCTGACGCCCGCCGTCAGGCATATTGCCCGGCGCACCAGCCGGACGACCATGCCCACTGGAAGTTATATCCGCCAAGCCAGCCGGTTATGTCGACAACTTCACCTATGAAGTAAAGTCCAGGAACCGCCTTGGCCTGCATGGTGCGCGAATCGAGTCCGGCGGTGTCGACGCCTCCCAGCGTCACCTCGGCCGTGCGGTAGCCTTCCGAGCCGACCGGGCGGATGCGCCAGTCCTTCACCGTCGCGGCGACGGCGTCGAGCCGCTTGTCCGAGAGGTCGGCCAGATTGCCGGCGGCTTTCGCTTCCTCCGCGACGAGCTGCGCGAGCCGCTTCGGCAGCAAAGCCGCCAGAGCGGTGGCCAGCGACTGCCGGCCATTGGCGGCGCGCGCCCGGCGCAGCTCTCCGAAGACGTCGACGCCGCGCGCGATGTCGAGCGCGATCTCGTCGCCCTCGCGCCAGTAGGAGGAGATCTGCAGGATAGCCGGCCCGCTGAGGCCCCGATGGGTGAACAGCATCGCCTCGTCGAAGCGGATTTTGCCGTGGTGCACGCTCGCATCGACCGAGACGCCGGCGAGCGGACGCAGCCGCTCCAGCGTCGCCGCCTCCAGCGTCAGTGGCACCAGGGCTGGACGGGTCGGCACGATAGCGAGGCCGAACTGCTGGGCGAGGTCGTAGCCGAAGCCGGTGGCGCCCATCTTCGGAATCGACTTGCCGCCGCTCGCGACGACGAGCGAGCGGCAGGAAATCGCCTCGGCGCCTACGCGGAGGCGGAAGCCGTCTTCCGTCTTCTCGACGCCGTCCACCGAGGCGCCGAGCCGCAGCTCGGCACCGGCATTGCGCATCTCGGCGAGCAGCATGTCGATGATCTGCCGGGCCGAGCCGTCGCAGAAGAGCTGGCCCAGCGTTTTCTCGTGCCAAGCGATGCCGTGCGCCTCGACGAGGCGGATGAAGTCGTGCTGCGTGTAGCGCTTCAGCGCCGAGATGCAGAAGGCCGGGTTGTTCGACAGGTAGTTCTTCGGGCTCGCGCCGTGATTGGTGAAGTTGCACCGCCCGCCGCCGGAGATGCGGATCTTCTCGCCCGGCGCCTGCGCGCGATCCAGGACGAGAACCGAGCGCCGGCGTCTGCCGGCCTCGATGGCGCACATCATGCCGGCCGCGCCGGCGCCGATCACCACGACGTCGACGTCGACGTCGGCGATGCGCTGGCTCACGCGGCGGTCTCGTAGGCGTGGACGCCGCCGCAATAGTCGGTGACGCGCCAGCCCTCGGGCGCCGCCTCCAGATAGTCCGGGCCGACCGGCACCTTTCCGTAGCCGCCGGGTATGTCGAGCACATAGGTCGGCAGCGCGAGGCCGGAGAGACGCCCGCGCAGGGCGCGCATCAGCTCCTGTCCGCGCGCGATCGGCAGGCGGAAATGCGCGGTGCCGGGCGCGAGATCAGGGTGGTGCAGGTAATAGGGCTTCACCCGGCATTCGACGAGCGCGCGGAACAGCTCCGACAGCGTCTCCGCGTCGTCGTTCACCCCGGCGAGCAGCACGCTCTGGCTGACCAGCGCGATGCCGGCATCGCCCAGCCGGCCGATCGCGGCTCGGGCCTCGTCCGCGATCTCGCGGGCGTGGTTGGCATGCACCGCGACGAAGGTGGTGACGCCCGGCGCGCGTAGCGCCGCGACCAGTGCGGGGGTGACCCGTTCCGGCGCGGCGACCGGCACGCGGGTGTGGAAGCGCACGATCTTCACATGCGGGATGGCGGAAAGCCGTGCCATCAGATCGGCCAGGCGGCGAGGGGCGACGACCAGCGGATCGCCGCCGGTGACGACGACCTCCCAAATCTCGGGATGCCCTGCGATATAGGTGAGCGCCACCTCCAGCGCCTCTTCCGACAGGCTGGTCTCGGCGCCTGGGCCGACCATCTCGCGGCGGAAGCAGAAGCGGCAATAGACGGCGCATACCCCGACCAGCTTCAGCAGCACCCGATCCGGGTAGCGATGGACGATGCCGGGAACCGGGCTGTGGGCCTCATCGCCGATCGGGTCGACGCGCTCCTCGGGGCGGGTGTCGAGCTCGCGCGCATCGGGGACGAACTGCCGGGCGATCGGATCGGCGGGATCGGCCGGATCGATCAGGCCGGTGAGCGTCGGCGTCACCGCGACGGCATAGCGCTCCGCGACGGCATCGAAGTCCGCGCGGTCCGCGAGCAGCCCCGCCGCGGCGAGGTCGTCGACGGAGCGCAGCGTTCGCGCCGGGACGGGCAGGGCGGTTGGAAGTGGAGAAGGTCGGCTCATGCGCGACCTTGTGATCCGTCTTGCCTTTATCGGCAAGGCACCTTGTGCTGCATTGCGTTATGTTCGGCTGGATATGATGGGAGCGGCGCCATGTTCGCACGCGAAGAGGATGTTCTCGAAGCGGCCGCCCGGTGGCGGCGGGAGGGGCGCGGCGTCGCGCTCGCCACCGTGGTCGAGACCTGGGGCTCGGCGCCCCGTCCGGTCGGCAGCCACCTCGCCATCGACGAGGCAGGCGGCTTCCTCGGCTCGGTCTCCGGCGGCTGCGTCGAGGGGGCGGTAGTGGCCGAAGCGGGCGAGGTGATCGCCACCGGCGAGGCGCGGCTGCTGGAATTCGGCGTCGCCGACGAGACCGCCTGGCAGGTCGGGCTCTCCTGCGGCGGGCGCATCCGCGTCTATCTCGAAAAGGTCGTCTGATGGAACTCGCGCTGCTCGAAGCGCTGAATGCCGAGCGGGCGGCGCGGCGCGCCTGCGTGCTCGTCACCGAGATCGGCCGTGGCCGGCAGCGTCTCGTCAGGAGCGCGGAAGCCGCCGCCGATCCGCTCGCCGAAGCGTTGGCCGAGGCGTTCCGCACTGGGCGCAGCTTCATGCTGGAGCTCGGGAACGAACGGGTGTTCCTGACCGTGCAGGTTCCGTCGCCGCGCCTCGTCATCACCGGCGCGGTGCATATCTCGCAGGCGCTGGCGCCGATGGCGCGGACCGCAGGCTTCGACGTCACCATCGTCGATCCGCGCACCGCCTTCGCGACGCCCGAGCGCTTCCCGGATGTCGACCTGCGCGCCGAGTGGCCAGACGTCGCGCTGCCCGCTCTCGCGCTCGACCCCTTCACCGCGCTGGCGGCGCTGACGCACGATCCGAAGATCGACGACCCAGCGCTCGCCGAGGCGCTGGCACGCGGCTGCTTCTATGTCGGCGCGCTGGGCTCGCGGAAGACCCATGCGGCGCGGCTGGAGCGCCTTGCCGCGCGCGGGATCGGGCGGGAGGCGCTCGCGCGCATCCACGCGCCGATCGGGCTCGACATCGGCGCGGCGAGCTCCGCCGAGATCGCCGTCTCGGTGCTGGCGCAGCTCGTCGGCACGCTGCGCCGCCGTCCGGCGGAGCGGGAGCAGGCGGCGTGAGGTTCGGCCCGCTGCCGCTCGACGAGGCGGAGGGCGCGCTCAACGTCCACGCGATCCGGCTGCCGAGCGTCGAGCTGCGTAAGGGCGCGCCGATCGGCCCGGACGCCTTGGACGGCCTGCGGCAGGCCGGCCTCGGCGCGATCATCGCCGCGCAGATGGAGCCCGGCGACGTGCCGGAGGACACGGCCGCGGCACGGCTGGCGCGTGCGGCGGCCGGGCCAGCGACCGTGGTCGACGCGGCCTTCACCGGGCGAGCCAATCTCAGGGCCGCAGCCGCCGGTGTGCTGGTGGTCGATAAGGCGAGCGTCGACGCCTTCAACGCCATCGACGAGGCGGTGACGCTGGCGACGCTGCCCAATTTCAGGCCCGTGCGCAAAGGCGAGATGATCGCGACGGTGAAGATCATCCCCTTCGCCGTGGCGGGTGCGGCGGTCGAGGCGGCCGCGAGCGTCGCCGCCGAGGGGCTCGTGCGCGTCGCGCCCTACAGGCTGCGCCGCGCCGCCGTGATCTCGACCCTGCTGCCGGGCCTACCCGACAAGGTCGTCGCCAAGACGTTCCGGGTCACGGCGGCGCGGCTGGCGGGCGCCGGTGTCGCGATCGTCGCCGAGGAACGGGTGCCCCACGCGGCGGAAGCGGTGGCTGAGGCGGTGCGCGGGAGCATCGGGCGCGGCGCGGAGATCGTGCTGGTGTTCGGCGCCTCGGCGATCGCCGACCGGCGCGATGTGGTGCCGGCCGGCCTCGTCGCCGCGGGCGGGGCGATCGAGCATTTGGGTATGCCGGTCGATCCGGGTAATCTTCTCATGGTCGGCCGGCTGGGCGAGGTGCCGGTGCTCGGAGCGCCGGGCTGCGCGCGAAGCCCGAAGGAGAACGGCTTCGACTGGGTGCTGCACCGCCTGCTCGCCGGGCTCGCCGTCAAACGGGCCGACATCGTCGGCATGGGTGTCGGAGGGTTGCTTATGGATATCGCGACACGTCCCCAACCGCGTGAAGAGCTAGGCGGGCGGCAGGGTCGCACCGCCGCCATCGTGCTTGCCGCCGGTCGCGGCACGCGGATGGAGGGCCGGAACAAGCTCGCCGCCGAGCTCGACGGCACCGCCCTTGTGCGCCGCGTGGTCGAGGCGGCGCTCGGCTCGTGCGCCCGGCCTGTCGTCGTGGTCACCGGCCACGAGCCGGAGCGGATAGCGCAGGCGTTGTCCGGCCTTGAGGTTAGCTTCGCCCACAATCCGGATTTCACCGAAGGCATCTCGACCTCGATCCGCACCGGCATCGCCGCGCTGCCGCCGGATGTCGAGGCGGCGGCCATCCTGCTTGCCGACATGCCGCGCGTCGACGCGGCACTGATCGACCGGCTCGCCGGCGCGCTGGCGCCGGAGGAGGGGCGGTTGATCGCCGTGCCGGTGCGCGGGGGGCGGCGCGGCAATCCGGTGGTCTGGTCGCGGCGCTTCTTCCCCGAGCTGATGGCGCTCGCCGGCGATGTCGGGGCGCGCCATCTGATCGGCGCCAACGCCGAGGCGGTGGCCGAGGTCGAGGCGGGCGACGAGGCGCCGTTCGTCGACATCGACACGCGCGAGGCGCTGGAGGCGGAGGCGCTGCACATCATCGCCGAGAATGCCGATGTCGACGCCCGGCCGGCGCTCGACGGCATGCGCGCGGAAGACGCCTGAGCTTCAGCGCGCCGCCAGCACCCAGTCGCGGAACAGCGCGAGGTCGATATTGCCGCCGCTGAGCGGCAGGCCGACGCGGCGTCCCGCGACCCCGTCGCGTTCCTTCAGCAAGGCGGCGAGGGCGGCCGCGCCGGCCCCTTCGGCGAGATTGTGGGTGTCGGTCCAGTAGATGCGGATCGCCTCGGCGACCTCGTCGTCGCTCACCGTCACGATGCGGGCGGCACCGCGCCGGATGATGGCCAGCGCCTCGGGATCGGGGATGCGCACCGCGAGGCCGTCGGCCCTGGTGTCGGCACTGGCCGTCTCGACGACATGCCCGGCGGCGAAGGAACGGGCATAGGCGTCGGCGGCCGCGCTCTGCACGCCGACGATCTCGGTGTTCAGCCCGAGCAGGTCGCGGGTGAGGATGGCGCCGCAGATGCTGGAGCCAAGGCCGATCGGCACATAGAGCACGTCGAGCGCGCCCGCCGCCTCGAACAGCTCCAGCGCCCAGCCGGCGACGCCCAGCACGAGGTCGCGATGGAAGGACGGCGCGAAGCGCAGGCCCTCGGTGACGGCGAGGCGCTGCGCCTCGATCCGTGCCGCGTCGAAATCGGCGCCGTGCTCGATCAGCCGGGCGCCGAAGGCGTGCATGGCGGCATTCTTCTCGACGCTGTTGCCTTCCGGGACGACGATCGTCACCGGCACGCCGAAACGCCTGCCGGCATAGGCGAGCGACTGGCCGTGATTGCCCCGCGTCGCCGAGATGATGCCGTTCGGCGCCGCCCGTTCGCTCACCAGCCTTTCGAGGTGGATCAGCCCGCCGCGCACCTTGAAGGCGCCCGTCGGCGTATGGTTCTCGTGCTTGACCCAGACTTCCGCGCCGACGCGCTCCGCCAGCAGCGGCCAGGCATATTGCGGCGTGGCGGGAAAGGCGGCATGCGCGCGCCGCTGCGCCTGGCGGAGTTCATCGAGCGAAAACAAAACCGGACCTCGTCGCTAAAGACGGGCGGTTCCTAGCATCGCTGGACGTGCGTGACAGCCCGCTAATAGCGCATGAAGAGCGAGATCGTGCCGTAGGGGCCGTCCTCGCTGTCGTCGTCCCAGCGCCAGCCGCCGGCGAAGCGGAAGATGCGCCCTTCCCATGGCAGGGCAAGGAAGAGCCCGGCGCGCGCCTCGGTCGATTCCTCGTCCGCGAAGGTCGCGGCCTCGGTGCCGATCTCCATGTCGCCATCGAGTCGGTGGGCGATCGTCGCGCGCGCCGTCACGGTCCGGTCGGCGGTGGAATAGCCCGCCGCGGCGGTGGCGACGAGGTGCTCGCCGAGCCGCGCATACCATTCGGCGAGGAACTTGGCGCCGACATGCGTGCCCTGGTCGCGGTTCCAGGGATCCGGCTGGGCCAGCAGGTCGCTGGTGACGTTGATGCCGCCATAGAGCGCGAGCGCCTGCTGGCCGCGCAGGAACTGCCAGCCGGCGAGCAGCTCGCCGTCGCTCTTGGTCACGGTGTTCCAGCCGCCGGCCACGGACGAGGTGCGGTAGCGGTATTGGCCGCCGCCGCCTTGGAAGCGCAGGCGCAGCCCTTCGCGGTCCATCAGGTCGAAGGGCGCCCAGGCGACGCCCGCCCAGCCATAGGCATTATCGCTCGCGACATCGAGGCCGGAATAGAAATACAACCTGTTCTTGAAGCGGGACGAGGCGGCGTCCTCGGCACCTGCGGGATCGCCGAGGCACGCGAAGACGGGTGCCGCGGCCAGGAGCCGAGCACTGGTAAGCCTCGGCGCGCGCATGCGGCATCCGCGGGAAAAAGATTGATGAAAAATTCACGCTAATTCTTGTGATTCGTGCCGTTGCCAAGGGTTGCAATCAACCATTTAGTGGTTGTGTGATCTGGAAATTCAGGTTGTATTCCAGGTTGTGCACCCGAAGCCCGCATCATTGTCGCGGTTGATGCCGCGATGTATGTACGCGTGCGACTGCGAGGTGCCCCCATGTCCGATATCCAGGCGTCCGACGCCAATGCGCGCGCCATGATCGGCTTTATCAACTGGGCGCACGCACTCGACCATTACGTCATCCTGATCTTCCCCACCGCCGTGCTGGCGATGGGGCCCGAGCTCGGCCTCGCCTATGGCGAGATGATCGGGCTATCGACGGCCTGCTTCGTGGCGTTCGGCGTGTTCGCGCTGCCGGCCGGCTGGCTTGGCGACCACTGGAGTCGGCGCAACATGATCGCGCTGTTCTTCCTCGGCTGCGGTGTCTCGTTGGTCGCGACCGGCCTTGCCTCCAGCCAGCTCGCGCTTGCTGTCTCGCTGCTCTCGCTCGGCGTGTTCGCGGCGATCTACCATCCGGTCGGCACCACCATGCTGATCGCCGCCGCGACGCGGCGCGGCCGGGCGCTGGCGGTGAACGGGGTCGCCGGAAATCTCGGCGCGGCGCTGGCGGCGGCGGTCACAGGGCTGATCGCCGCCTATGCCGGCTGGCGCGCCGCCTTCGTGGTGCCGGGCCTCGTCTGCATCGTCACCGGCATCGCTTTCATGATCGTGGTGCGGGAGGCGGCGAACGCCAGAGCACAGCGGGTCAGCAAGCCGGAGGTGCCGATCGACCCGCGCCTGCTCGTCGTCTTCGTCGGTCTTTTCGCACTGGCCGTGCTGCTGGGCGGGCTCTTGTTCACGGCGCTCACGGTGTCGCTGCCGAAGCTGGTCGATGAGCGTCTCGGCGATACGTCGCTGCCGCTGGTGCTGATCGGCGGGGTGGCCACCGCCGTGTTCCTGGTGGGCGCCATGACGCAGCTCGCGGTCGGCCGGCTGGTCGAGCATTTCCGCGCGACGACCGTGTTCGTCGGCACCGCGCTTCTGCAGCTCGCCGGCCTTGCGATCGCAGCAGGCACCACCGGTCTGCCGATGATCGCGGGCCTCGCCCTCGCGATGGCCGGCATCTACGGTCAGGTCACCGTCAATGACGTCGTCATCGCCCGCTTCACGGCGGATGCCTGGCGCGGCAAGGTCTATGCGGTGCGCTTCTTCCTCGGCTTCGGCACGGCCGGGCTCGCGGTGATGGCGATCGGCTTCCTGCACGATCACGGCGGCTTCGATCCCGTCTTCAAGGTGCTGCTCGGCATGGCGGCGGTGTTCGTCGCCTCGATCGCCGGCATCGCCGTGCTGGCCTATCGCATGGAAGAGCGGGCGGCGGGACTGCCGGCGGAGTAGTCAGCCGAGCGGGTCGGCCGCGAGATGCTCGACCTCGACTCCAAGGTCCTCGCAGACGAGTTCGGCCACCATCTGGCGATGGCAGTGCTCCGGGTGGCGCTCGAAGCAGAGCAGGCAGATGCGTTTTCCGCCGGCCACCAGCTTCTTCAGTTCGTCCATCTGCTCGATTGCGACGGGCGTGGCGAGGTGCGCGTCATAGATCCGGCGCAGCTCGTCGTAATGGCCCGAGCGGGCCGCCTGCCGTCCTTCGGCCGGTGTGCCGAGGCCGCGCAGATGCAGATAGGAGATGCCGCGCTCCTCGACGCCCGCCGCGAGCTGCCGCTTGGAGAAACCCGGACGGCGCGAGGCGGCGATCGCCCGCACGTCGACCAGCAGCTCGACGCCCGCATCGGCCAGGGCGTCCAGCACGGCGCGGGAGGAGGCCTGCTCATAGCCGATGGTGAAGAGGGGCGGTGGCATGGCGTTAGCTCTCGCATGGCCGGACGCCTGCGTCGAGTGCAAGCCGCCATCGCGGCTGTCCACTTGCTCCCCCGGCCCGAATCTGTGGACGTTTCCCGGGTGGCCGCTCGGCGCGGGCGCCGGACATGGTAAACGCGCGGGGACGGCCGTAGGTGCGTGAGGATCGGTTGCAGGCATGAAGATCGGCATCGAGATCGGGACCAACACCGCCGGCTCTCCGGTGCGACTCGACCTCGAGGAATTGCTCTCGACGCGCCTGCTGGTTCAGGGCAATTCCGGCTCGGGCAAGTCGCATCTGCTGCGCCGCCTGCTGGAGCAGAGCGCCGGCCATGTGCAGCAGGCGATCATCGATCCCGAGGGCGACTTCGTCGGGCTCGCCGAGCGTTACGGCCATGTGGTGATCGACGCGGAGCGCACCCAGGGCGAGATCACCCGGCTCGCCGGGCGCATCCGCCGCCATCGTGCCTCGGTGGTGTTCAATCTCGAGGGCCTCGACGCCGACGCGCAGATGCGCTCGGCCGCCGCCTTCCTGAACGGCCTGTTCGACGCCGAGCGCGAGCACTGGTTCCCGATGCTGGTGGTGGTCGACGAGGCGCAGCTCTTCGCCCCGGCGGGCGGCGGCGAGATCTCCGACGAGGCGCGACGCATCTCGCTCTCGGCCATGACCAACCTCATGTGCCGCGGCCGCAAGCGCGGGCTGGCCGGCGTCATCGCCACGCAGCGCCTCGCCAAGCTCGCCAAGAACGTCGCCGCCGAGGCCTCGAACTTCCTGATGGGCCGCACCTTCCTCGACATCGACATGGCACGCGCGGCGGACCTGCTCGGCATGGAGAAGCGCCAGGCGGAAAGCTTTCGCGACCTCAACACCGGCTCCTTCGTGGCGCTCGGCCCGGCGCTCTCCCGCCGGCCGCTGCCGGTGAAGATCGGGCATGTGGAGACCGCCAGCCGCAACGGGCGTCCCGCGCTGATGCCGCCGCCGGAGATGGGCACGGCAGAACTTCAGGACCTGATCTTCGACGACAGCGCGCCCGACGAGCCGCTGCCCGAGCGCCGCCCGCCGCCGCCGCGTCCGACCGACGAGCTGTTGGCGAGCCTCGCGGAGGCGCCGGCGCCGGAGCCTGGCGTTGCCGACCCCGAGGCCGCGCGGGCCTTCGACGCCGAGCGCGAAGCGATCCTCGACGAGATCGTGCACCAGTTCGTCGCCGATCCTGACGCCCCGTTCCGTTCGGCCGCCGCGCTCTATCCGGATTTCCTGGTGCATTGCCGCGTGCGGCGCATCGGCTCGAAGGTGCCGGACCTCGCCGACTTCACCCGCCGTCTCGCCATAGCCCGCGCCGGCGTCGACGGGCAGGGAGCAGACGAAGAATGGCAGCGTGCGGTGGAGCAGGCCGCGGCGCTGCCGGAGGAGATGCAGGGCGTGTTCCTCATGCTGGCGCGGGCCGGCATGGAGGGCGCTCCCTCGCCCGGCGACGAGGCGCTGGCGCGCGCCTATGGCAGCCGCTCGCCCTCGCGCGGGCGCTGGCTGCTGACCTATATGGAGGAGCGCGGCTATCTCGTCTGCGAGGCGGATTTCCGCGGCAAGCGCGTGGTGCGCTTCCCGAGCTTCGGCTGGAAGACAGCGCCGGCCGATCCCCGCGCCCTGGCCGCCGGCTGAACTCCGGGACGGCGGCGCCGTCCCGGAACCATCCGCTTCCTAGCCGCCATACAGCGCGCTTGGCAGCCACAGCGCGATGCCCGGGAAGATGTAGAGCAGCGCCATGGCGAACACGACGATGGCGATGAACGGCATCACGCCCGAGAAGATCTCGTCGATCGAGACATGCTTTGGCGCCACGCCCTTCAGATAGAAGGGTGCCATCGCAACCGGCGGCGACAGGAACGAGGTCTGCAGGTTCAGGGCCACCAGCACCCCGAAGAAGATCGGGTCGATGCCGAAATGGTCGAGAAGTGGCAGGAAGATGGGCAGGAAGATCACGATGATCTCCGTCCATTCCAGCGGCCAGCCCAGGATGAAGATGATGACCTGGGTGAGCAGCAGGAATCCGACCGGTCCCAGGTCCAGCCCCATGATGAACTCTTCCACGACGCGCTGCCCGCCGAGCAGCGCGAACACGGCCGAGAACACCGCCGATCCCACGAACAGCCAGCACACCATCGCCGAGGCGCGGGCGGTGAGGAAGACCGAGTCCTTGAGCTTCTGAAGGCTGAAGGTCCGGTAGGCGAGCGCCAGCACGATCGCTCCGAAGGCACCAATGGCTGCCGCCTCCGACGGGGTCGCGAGCCCTAGTATGATGCAGCCCAGAACTGACGTGATCAGCAATACGAGCGGGAAGAACGATGTCAGCAGCGCCCATAGGATGGTGAGCGCCGGCACGTTCCGCTCCGCCGCCGGCAGCTTGGGAGCCAGCGCCGGATTGATCATGGCGCGGATGATCACATAGAGCATGTACATCAGCGCGAGGCCGAGGCCCGGAATGAAGGCGGCGGCGTAGAGCTTGACCACCGACACGCCGGCCGTGGCGCCGTAGAGGATCAGCATGACGCTCGGCGGAATGAGGATGCCGAGGCAGCCGCCCGCGCAGACCACCCCGGCGGCAATGCGCGTGTCGTAGCCCGCGCGCAGCATCGCGGGGAAGGCGAGCAGGCCCATCAATGTGACCACCGCGCCGACGATGCCCGTGGCGGTGGCGAACAGCGCGCAGGTGATGAGGGTGGCGACGGCCAAAGATCCCGGAATCCAGCCGGCGGCGAGCTGGATGGAGCGGAACAACCGGTCGAGGATGTTGGCGCGCTCGATCACATAGCCCATGAACAGGAACAGCGGGATCGAGATCAGCACGTCGTTCGCCATCACCGAATAGGTGCGCTGGACGAAGAGCTGAAAGATGCTGTCGCCCTGTGTGAAGTAGCCGAAGCCGACGCCGAGAGCCATCAGCGTGAAGGCGATCGGGAAGCCGAGCATCAGGAAGATCAGGAACAGCACCAGCATCAGGATGCCGAGTGCGGGATCGGACAGGAACATCAGAGCGCTCCCCGCGTGGTGGCTTCACGCTCGGCGGCGTTGAGCGCTTCCTCTTTTCGGGCGGCGGCCTCTTCGAGGATGACCTTTTCCATTTCCTCGACATCGTGCAGGCGCTGCGGCCAGTCGCCGCCGCGTATGCAGATGATGCAGCGGACCACCTCGACCACGCCCTGCGCCAGCATCATGACGCCGACGATGGGGATGATGCCCTTGAACGGCCAGATCACCGGCCCGTCCGGACTGAAGGACGAATGCTCGTTGAGCATGTAGGAGAGCTGGAAGTAGTTCCAGCCGGAGTAGATCAGGGCAAGGATGCCCGGAAAATAGAACAGGAAGTAGAGAACCAGATCGCACTTGGCCTGTGCGCGCGGCGCCCACTTCCGATACAGGAAGTCGCCCCGCACATGGCCGTTGCGCGAGAGGGTGTAGGCACCCGCCATCATGAACAGCGCGCCGTACAGCATCAGGCTGACGTCATAGGCCCAGGTCGTGGGGTCTCTCAGCACGTAGCGGCGGAAGACCTCGTAGGTGATGGCGAGCATCAGGATGACGATGCACCAGGCGAACGTCTTGCCGATGAAGGCGTTCAGCCGGTCGACGGCGAGCAGCACGGATTGCATGGGGATCTCGGGCGCGGAGCGGGGAGGGGCGTAATCCCGGCCGCAGCGAACGCAGGGTCGCGGCGTCGGGACTGGTATGCGACGCCCTCATTGACCGACGATCCCGGAGCGGCCTTTCGGCCGTCCGGGATCGTGATTGGTCAGCGAGGGTTTACGCCTTGCCGAAGAAGTGGTCGTAGGCCATGCGCGAATCCACCTCGTACTGCAGGCGGAAGCCGACGATGCGCTGCGCCCAGGCCTTCTGGCTGTCGATGACCTTCTTGAAGAAGGGATCGGCCGAGAGGTTGGCGATGACCTTGTCCCAGGCGGCGAGCTGGGCTTCCAGCACCGGCTTCGGGGTCGGGATGACCTTCACGCCGCGCGCCTTGATCGCCTCGAGGTCCTTGGAGTAGCGGTCCTGTGCCTTCCACATCATGTCGGAGGAGGCGGCGTCGCCGGCCGATTTGAGGATGGCCTGGACGTCGGCGGGCAGGGCGCTGAACTTGGTCTTGTTGAACAGGATCTCGAAGCATTCCAGCGCCTGGTGGTAGCTCTGGATCATGTAGGTCTTCGAGACGTCCGGGAAGCCGAGCACGAGGTCCGAGGACGGGTTGTTGAACTCGGCACCGTCGAGCAGACCACGGTCGATGGCCGGCACGATCTCGCCGCCGGGCACGATCGTCACCGCCGCCCCCAGCTCCTTGTTGAGGTCCGCGCCGAGGCCGACGGTGCGGTACTTCATGCCCTTCATGTCGTCGGCGGAAGTGATCTCCTTCTTGAACCAGCCGAGCGGCTGGGTCGGCATCGGCCCGTAGAGCATGCCGACCACGTTCAGCTTCAGCACGTCGGTGATCAGCTCGTCATAGAGCTGCTGGCCGCCGCCATAGCGTACCCAGCCGAGCAGCTCGTCGGCGTCCCAGCCGAAGGCCGGGGCGGTGCCGAACAGCGAGAAGGCCTTGTTCTTGCCGTACCAGTAGGCGGAGACGCCGTGGCCGCCGTCGAGGATGCCGGTGGAGACGGCGTCCGCCATCTGGAAGGCGGGGACCACCGAGCCGGCGGCGAGCAGTTCGAGCTCGACGCGCCCGCCGGTCATCGAGTTGACGCGCTTCACGTAGTCGCCGGCGAATTCGTGGAAGATGTCCTTGTTCGGCCAGGTCGACTGGAATTTCAGCTTGATCGGCGCCTGAGCGTGGACGGCGGGCGCGGCGACCACGGCCGCGCTCGCTGCGGCGGCCGTGGCGATGAAGGTGCGGCGGCTGGTCGGGGCCGCTTCATGCGCGCCCGTGCTCTTCCCTGACGTATCGGTCATGGGTGGTTCCTCTTTTGGCGTTTCCTCGTGGCGGGTCCTATCCCGCCGGGCGACGCTTGTGCGCCTTGTCCCTAAAGGAAGGAGACGCTGCCCTCTCGTTAAGTGCAAGTCCAAATATTGTATTTCCGGACGATTTGACCCCGACCAAAGTCGTAGGCGAGCCTGTTCCGGGCCTTGTCCTGCCTGACTTTCGGGCAGGCGGTGTCATCCGGCTGTCATGCAAGCGCGCTGGAAGTGCCCCCCGAATGGAATCGTCCGTTCGAGGAGGAGAGCTTTCATGCGCGCGCTGCTTTTGTCGGGCATCTCGCTCGCGGTACTCGGTGTCGCCTGCGCCGAGGCGCAGACGCCGCCGGTGTTCAACCGTATCGCGACGTTCAATGTGGTGGACAACCTGCCGGCGGGGGCCGATCCGGCGAAGAAGACGGTGTCCGAGATCATCTCCGCTTCCGAGGACGGCCGGACGCTGGTCTATACCGACAGCCCCGGCGAGCGCATCGGCATCATCGACATGGCCGACCCGGCGGCGCCGAAGCCGGCCGGCACGGTGGCGCTCGGCGGCGAGCCGACCTCGACCGTGGTGATCGGCGGCAAGGCGCTGGTCGGCGTGGTCACCTCGGAATCGAAGGCGAAGCCCTCCGGCTTCCTCGCGGTGGTGGACCTCGCCAGCAAGAGCGTGATCGAGAAGTGCGAGCTCGGCGGCCAGCCGGATTCGCTCGCCAAGAGCCCGGACGGCAAGTTCCTCGCCATCGCCATCGAGAACGAGCGCGACGAGGAGATCAATGACGGCGCCATCCCGCAACTGCCGGGCGGCAACCTCACCTATTTCCCGCTGAACAACGGCTCGGTCGACTGCGCGGCGAAGAAGGTGATCGACGTGTCCGACCTCGCCGCGGTGGCGCCGGAAGATCCGGAGCCGGAATATGTCGACATCAACTCCCGCAACGAGGTGGTGCTCACCCTGCAGGAGAACAACCACATCATCGTCGCCGACCTCAACACCGGCAAGGTGGTCTCGCACTTCCCGGCGGGCACGGTGACGCTGGAGAAGATCGACACCAAGAAGGACGGCGTGATCGACCTGTCCGGCACCATGAAGGACGTGCCGCGCGAGCCGGATGCGGTGCAGTGGATCGACGACGAGCGCTTCGTCACTGCCAATGAGGGCGACTGGAAGGGCGGCACGCGCGGCTACACCGTCTTCGACAAGACCGGCAAGGTGCTGTTCGAGAGCGGCGCGGCGCCGGAATACGAGGCGGTGCGGCTCGGCCACTATCCCGACAAGCGCAACAAGAAGGGCATCGAGATGGAGGGCGCGGAGACCGCGACTTTCGACGGCGAGAAGCTGCTCTTTCTCGGTTCGGAGCGCGGCTCGCTGGTCTTCGTCTATCGTGACAAGGGCGCCGGTGCGGCCCCCGAGTTCCTGCAGGCGCTGCCGGGCGGCGTCGGCCCCGAGGGCCTGCTCGCCATCCCCTCGCGCAACTTGTTCGTCACCGCGAGCGAAACCGATCTGCGAGAGGACGGCGGCATCGGCTCGGTGGTGACGATCTATCAGCGCGCGCCGGGCAAGGCCGCCTATCCGACCATCGCCTCGGTGAACGGTGCCGACGGCCTGCCGATCTGGTGGAGCGCGCTGTCCGGCCTCGCCGCCGACGCCTCGGCGCCGGGCAAGCTCTACACCGTCAATGACAGCGCCTATGCGCAGGCCCGCATCTACAGCGTCGACGCGACGAGCGCGCCGGCGAAGATTACCGCCGCGACGATCCTCACTCGCGACGGCCAGCCGGCCAAGGGGTTGGACCTCGAAGGCGTCGCGGTGCGCCCGCAGGGCGGCTTCTGGGTCGCCTCCGAAGGCAATCCGGAGAAGAAGGAGAACCCGACGCAGAACCTGCTGCTGCGCGTCTCCGCGACCGGCGCCATCGAGGAGGAGATCGCGCTGCCGGCCGAGCTCGCCGCGCAGGCGACCCGCTTCGGCTTCGAGGGCGTGACGGTGACCGGCAGCGGTGCCGACGAGACGGTGTGGATCGCCGTGCAGCGCGAGTGGAAGGACGACGAGAAGGGCTTCGTGAAGCTCATCGCCTACAAGCCGGCGGACAAGAGCTTCGGCTATGTGCGCTATCCGCTCGACAAGGCGGACAAGGGCTGGATCGGCCTCTCGGAGATCACCGCCAGCAATGGCGGCCTCTTCCTCATCGAGCGCGACAACCAGATCGGCCCGAAGGCCAAGGTCAAGAAACTGACCTATGTCTCGCTGAAGGATGTGAAGCCAGCTCCGCTCGGCTCCAAGGACGCCCCGGTGGTGACCAAGACGATGGTGCGCGACCTCATCGCCGATCTCGCCGCGCCGAAGGGCTATGTGATCGAGAAGGTCGAGAGCTTCGCGATCGACGCCAACGGCACCGCCTACATCGTCACCGATAATGACGGCGTCGACGGCTCGTCGGGCGAGACGCAGTTCGTCAATCTCGGCAAGATCGAATTGAAGATGTGATTCAGGCGGCGGCCGCAAGGCCTTGCAGTTCCGACGCTTTCGATCCCCGGGTGCTCGCGCCCGGGGATTTTCTTTTCAGTCGCCGCGCCGCCCGGTCTTCAGCGTGCGCAGCGTGAAGACATAGACCGGCACGCCCGAGACCAGCACCAGAAGTGCCGCGAAGGGGGCGGCTGCGGCGTAGGAGCCGTCATTGGTGTAGGACCACACCTCGGTCGCCAGCGTCGTCACCCCGGCGGGGGCGAGCAGCAGCGTCGCGGTGAGCTCGCGCATCAGCTCCAGTACGATCAGCGCCATGGCGGCGCCGATGCCGGGCGCCAGTGCCGGCAGGGTGACGGCGGCGAAGGCGGCGAGCGGTCCACGCCCGAGCGTACGCGCGGCCTGCTCCAGCTCCGGTGGCACCAGCTCGGCGGCGGCGCGCAGGCCCGATTGCGCCAGCGGCAGGAACAATATGGCGTAGGCGATCAGCACCAGCGCGGCCGACTGGTAGAGCGCCGGCACCCAGCGGATCGAGGCGTAGATCAGGGCGAGCGCCACCACCAGCCCGGGCAGGCCGTGCACCACATAAGGCAGGCGCTCGGCGAGGCTTGCCGCGGCCGAGCGATAGCGCACCACCAGCAGCACCAGAGGCAGAGCGAGCAGGGTGGTGAGTACCGCGCCGCCGATCGAGAGCTCCAGCGAGCCGGCGATGGCGGCCGGCAGGTCGCCGGTACCGGCGCCGATTGAGAACCCGACCCTCAGCCAGTAGGCGAGCATCGCCAGCGGCACGCCGAGCGCGGCGGCGGTGAGCAGGCCGAGGCCGGCCTGCACCAGCGGCATCGCTCTGCCGAGCCGGGCGAGCGGTGGCTGGCGCCGGCTGCGGCGGTCGGTGCGGGCGAGCCGGTGGCGGCCGCGCAGCCGCGCCTCACCGAGCGCGACCGGCAGGCACAGCGCCATCAGCACGCCGGAGAGCAGGGCGGCGTTGGCACTGTTGAACTGCAGCTCGTACTCCTGAAAGATCGCGGTGGTGAAGGTCTGCACCCTCAGCAGCGAGAGCGCGCCGAACTCCGCCAGCATGTGCGAGAGCACCAGCAGCGCGCCGCCGCCGAG
Source organism: Allobosea sp. 117 (assembly GCF_000702305.1). GTDB lineage: Bacteria > Pseudomonadota > Alphaproteobacteria > Rhizobiales > Xanthobacteraceae > Ancylobacter. The sequence goes on along the minus strand of NZ_JNLC01000018.1, from coordinate 105,475 downwards.
CGCCGGGCGGAGCTGCGGCAGCACCACCCGCCGGAAGGTTGCCGGCGCGGTCTCTCCCAGCGAGCGGGCGACGTCCTCGAGGCGGGTGTCCATGCGCCGCAACGCGGCGGCGGCGGGCAGGTAGATCAGCGGGAAATGCGAGAGCGTCAGGATGAGGATGGCGCCGCCGAGCCCCTGGAAGCCCGGGCCGAGCGAGGCCCAGGCATAGGAGGAGACGAAAGCCGGCACGGCGAGCGGCAGGCAGACGAGGGTGCGCCACCAGCGCCGGCCGGGCAGGTCGGTGCGCTCGATGACCCAGGCGCAGGCGGTGCCGATGAGTGTCGAGGCGAGGGTGACGCCGATGGCGAGGCCGAGCGTGTTGGCGAGCAGGAAGCCGGTGCGCGGGCGTGCGAGCGCGTCCCACATCGCCGTCAGCCCGGCCTCAGTGCCGCGCGATACCACGTAGAGGAGCGGCAGCGCCGCGAGCGCCACCGGCACCAGCGCCGCGACGAGCAGCCAGGCCGGCGGCCGGCGCATCGGGCCGGGTGCGCGTGACGAGGGCGGGGAGAGGCTCATGGTCGAGGCGGCCTCATGGGCGGACGGCGGTCATGGCTGCGCGCCTTCTCGTCGATGGTGGCCGGCATGAGCGGCGAGCCTGACGCGAAGCCGTGCGGGCCGTAGCCAACACACCGATGGTCAAGGGGTCGTGCCAAGGCTCGCGGTCCGATCCGAGCGCGCGGCGGCACGTCGCCTGCGCAGATAGGTGCCAAGCGCGTAGCCCGGCCCTTCGATAAGCCAGTAGGTGAATGCGCTCAGGGCGAACAGGAGTGGAAGGGTGATTGCCGCGCAGGCGAGAAACGCCCAGTTTCCGATGGACGACAGCTCCCGGTAGACCAGCGTGTAGACATCGCCAAGGCTGTAGATCAGCAGGGGATGCAGCAGATAGAGGCTGTAGCTGCGCTCGCCGGCCCACTGGGCGGCCCGGGTATTGAACGGCCAGCACGGCCAGAGAGCCTGCCAGAGGCAGGCCGCCGCGAAGGCGTAGATCCAGACCAGCATGTTCATCTGCCCGTCGCGGAACAGGAAAAGGCCGGGGCTGCCCAGGAGGAGCGCCATGGCCACAAGGGCTACCGTTGCTGCAATCAGGGCGACCGGTTTCGCGTGCCGATCCTGGACGCCCAAATAGATCCGGTAGGCGACGATCCCGGCGAAGAAGACCGCCAGATTGGTGGGGAAAGCCATCAGGCTGTAGGTCGGCACCGACGCAATCGACTGCGCTATGAGGAAGTAGCTGCTGTAGCTGACGAGCACCGTCACCACCGCGCCTACGGCGAGCGCGATGTTCGACGCACAGACGACGAGGATGATCGGCAGCATCAGATAGAAGAGCATCTCGACGCCGATGGTCCAGCCGGCCCAGACCACGCTTTGATGCTTGCCGGGGATGAGGTTGAACGTAAACGTCAAGTTCGAGATCAGCACCGGAATTGACGGGGCCTCGAAGCACACGCTGTAAACAACAATCATGACATAGAATAGCGGTGCTATCCGAAACAGGCGCTTCAGATAAAAGCCGCCGACGTCGTCGATCGCCCGCGGATTGGAAAAGGCCAGCGAGAAGGCGCTGAGTATGAAGAATATGTAGACGCCGAAGCCGAAATGCGTCGTGACGATCCTGAGGCTGTCCGGCACCGCGAGGCCAAGTATTCCGTGCAGGTGAAACAGCACGACCATCAGCGCCGCCATGGCGCGCAGCCCATGAAGGCCATGGAGCCGGGGCTTCCGCCCCATGGTTGGCAGGCTCAGGCTGTGGGAGGAAATGAAGGCGATCAGTCTCTTCGGCGCTGACGCGAAATCCCAGCCTTTCGGAGCGGTGAAGTCAGACATCTTTTTCTCTGGCGGCGGGGACTTCCTGTCCTAGCGAATTCCACCTCCCGTTTCCAGCCGCGCTCCGGATCCTCGCCCGCGTGGGCTCGAAGACGTCGAGGGGCGGCACGCGTGGCCTCGGAGCTGAACTCGATCGGTCAGGCGAGCCCGGCCTCGCGGGCGAGGGGGATCGCCTCCGCGGCGTCGCCGATGTCGGCCGGCGTCACCGGCGGCGGGTCGAGCTTGTCCCACGGCTCCAGCGCATAGGGCGAGACGATGCCAGCCCGCAGCGGATATTCCGCCATGGAGTTGGCGATCACCTGTTGGCCCTCGGCGCTGACGAGGAAGGCGAGGAAGCGTTGCCCCGCCTCGGGATTGCGCGCCGTCTTCAGCATGGCGGCGGCGGAGACGGTGACCAGTGCGCCGGGATCCTCGTGGCGAATGTAGTGCAGCGCCGAGCGCATCTTCTCGGCGCCGACCTCCTTCGCCACGGTGAACCAGTAGTAGTTGTTGACCAGCGCCGCCGCGATCTCGCCGCGCTCGACGGCCTGCATGGCGCCGATGTTGTTGTTGTAGACGCGCCCGACCTCCTTCATGCCCTTCAGCCAGTCGAGCGCCGCCTGCCGCCCCTTCAGCCGCACGATGGCGACGATCTGCTCCTGGAAGGCGTCGCTCGCCGGGGCATAGGCGATGCGGTCGGCCCATGCCGGATCGGCGAAGCCCAGCAGCGAAGCGGGCAGGTCGCTCTCCTTCACGAGGTCGCGGTTATAGGCGACCACGCGGGCGCGGGCGCTGACCCCGACCCATTCGCCGCTGGTCGCGACATAGGTCGCCGGCACCTGCTTCAGCGTGTCGGGCGCGACCGGGGCGAGCAGGCCGCGCTTCGCCAGCGCCGCCACCGGCGGGCTGCCTTCCGAATAGAAGATGTCGGCCGGCGAGAGGTCGCCTTCCTCCAATATCTGGTTGGCGATCTGCGGGCTGCCGCCATTGCGCACTAGCACGTCGATGCCGGTCGCCCTGGTGAAGGCAGCGACCACGGCGTCGGTGGTCTGGCGGTGCTGGCCGTTATAGAGGGCCAGCTCCTCGGCGCCTGCCGCGCGCACCCGACGCGCGGCGCCAAGCCATGCCGCGCCACCCAGCGCAAGGCCGGCGCGGAGCAGCGACCGGCGATCGGGCCGATACATTGGAATTCCTCTAACCTATTGTCAGGCCGACGATTTTCGTGAAGCAACGCGGCTTCGGCGCGGTTGTCAACCTGACGCAGGGAGAGGAGTGCGGCCGATGCCGCTCATTTGACCGGGCAGGCCTCGATGCGGGTGATCTTGCTCGCGTAGCGCACCGTCGGGTAGCCGTCGAAGAAGTCCATCACCACGATGGTCGTCGCATGGCCCGGCGGGACGATGGTCCGCGTGGTGAAATAGGCGTCGGACAGGTTCATCGTCTGCGTGCCGATCTCGACCATGCGGATGACCTTGTCGGGCAGGCGGTTGCTGAACTCCCAGGAGAGCACGTTGCTCTGCACGGAGAAGGAGTGGTTCTCGCCGCGCAGCCGCTTGAACTCCTCGTCGGACAGCGGCTTCGGCTTGCAGGCGACGTAGGCGTCGTAGAGGCCTTCGGCCTTCAGCGATGCGGTCTCCTCCGCCGCGCAACCGTCGCGGCATTCGCGCATGGCGTTGCGCATGGCGAGGTCGCTGTCGGCGCTGCTGATGCGTTCCGAAACGCAGCTACGGAAACAGCCGGCGGATGCGCCACCGGCTCCCGCGAGCAGGGTGGCGAAGGCAAGCGCGCCGGCGAGGACCGGCGTCGTGGAGGCAGGCATCGGCGTTTCCTCTCATGTCCTCCGCGCTGCGTTTCCCGAGAGTGCGCGGCGTGTTCCCGCCGCTTGAACGGACCTCCTGGGGTCGGCCGATCTTAGTCCTCCACCCGGCATCCCGGAATGCCGGGCGCGGCTTCGGCATCTTCGGATACCCAAGGGCGTGAATGGCCGGGTCAAGCCCGGTCATGACGGTTGCGTGCTGGCTGTCGCGTTTCTCGATGATGCCTCTTCGTCCTGAGGCGAGGGCTTCGGGAGGAGGCGTTTCACCAGGGGTTTGTACATATTTGACTGACTGGTCAGTCAAATTCTAATCTTATACGAGATCGGTGCAGGCGCGCGACGTTCGGATAGCTTCGCATGGCACGGGGAAAAGACGGGAAACCCGCGGCATCCGCGCAGAAGGCGGGGAAGCCTCAGGGCGAGCCGAAGAAGGGCCGGGCCCGCGCGCCGCGGCTCGATCCGCAACTGCGCCGGCAGGCGATCCTCGCCGCCGCGCTGGCGGAGTTCGGCGAGCGCGGCTTCACCAGTGCCCGCATGGAGGACGTCGCCGCCCGCGCCGGCGTCGCCAAGGGCACGGTCTATCTCTATTTCGAGGACAAGAAGGCGTTGTTCGAGGGGTTGGTGCGCGAGGCCATCGACCCGGTGCTCGGCTTGATGGAGCGGCAGCTCGCCGGCTTTCCCGGCACCACGCGGCAGCTTCTTGAGATGTTCATCGGACATGTCGTGACGCAGGTAGTCGAGACGCCCCGCCGCGACCTCGTCCGGCTGATGATCGGGGAGGGCGAGCGCTTTCCCGATCTCGCGGACTTCTATTTCGACGAGGTGGTGGCGCGCGGTCTGCGCCTGTTGCGCGCGATCAATGAACGCGCGCTCGCGCGGGGCGAGATCACCTCCGACATCGGCCTGCGATTCCCCCAACTGTTCATCGCGCCGCTGCTCGTCGCGGTGACATGGGAAGGGCTCTTCGGCCGGCACGAACCGCTCGACGTGCCCGGCATGCTCAATGCTCACGTCGAGCTGATCCTGCGCGGCCTCGGCTGGAGAGAGACATGAAGCGGCTGATCCTCGTCACCCTGCTCGCGATCGCGGCGGTCGGCTGCGACAAGGCGCCGGACGGACGCTTCCAGGGCTATGCCGAAGGCGATCTCGTCTTCGTCGGCCCGGACGAGGCGGGGCGGGTGACGCGGCTCGACGTCGACGAGGGCGACCGCGTGAAGCCGGATCAGAAGCTGTTCTCTGTCGACACCGAGCTGCAGCAGGCCGACGTCAATTCGGCGCTGGCCAATGTCGCGCAGGCCGAGGCACAGCTCGCCAATCTCGAGGCGGCGGCGCAGCGCCCGCAGGAAATCGCGGTGCTGGAGGCGGCAGAGCGGCGGGCGGCGGCGGCGCTTGACCTCTCGCGCATCGAGCTCGACCGGCAGAAGGATCTGCTTGCCAAAAGGGTATCCTCGCAGGCGGCGCTCGACACCGCGCAGCACACCTTCGACCAGAACCAGGCGGCGCTCGACGAGGCGCGCCGGCGTATCGAGGTGGCGCGATTGGCGGGCCGCGAGCAGGAGATCGCCGCCGCGAGGCAGGCGGTCGACGTGGCGCGGGCTAGTCTCGCCGCCGCGCAGACGCGCCTCGCGCGCCGCGACCGCACGGCGCCGGTGGAGGGCTCGATCGAGACGGTGTATTTCCGGCCGGGCGAGCTTGTGCCGGCCGGGCGGCCGGTGGTGTCGATCCTGCCGCCGCGGCAGATCAAGGCGCGCTTCTTCGTGCCGGAGCCGGACCTGCCGAAGTTCAGGATGGGCATGGCGGTCGACGTCACCTGCGACGGCTGCGCCGCGCCGATCCCCGCCAAGGTCAGCTTCATCGCCTCCAGCGCCGAATATACGCCGCCGGTGATCTATAGCCTCGACGAGCGGGCCAAGCTGGTCTTCATGCTGGAGGCCCGGCCCGACGATCCGCTGGCGCTGCGCCCCGGCCAGCCGATCACCGTCGGGATCGCGCCGGGGGGCGCGCCATGACCGGCGAGGGGCACGCGGACACGAAGACGGCACCCGCCGCCGAGGTCGGGGCCGGCTCGCCCTATGCCATCGAGGTGGAGGGGCTATCGAAATCGTTCGGCGGCCGCGTGGTGGTGCGCAACCTCACCATGCGGGTGAAGCGCGGGCAGATCTACGGCTTCCTCGGTCCCAACGGTTCGGGCAAGACTACCACCATCCGCATGCTGTGCGGCCTGCTCACCCCGGATTCCGGGCGCGGCACCTGTCTCGGCATGGACATCCTCACGCAGTCGCGCGAGATCCGCCGCCTCGTCGGCTACATGACGCAGCGCTTCAGCCTCTATGGCGACCTCTCGGTGCGCGAGAACCTCGAATTCGTCGCGCGCATCTATGGCGTGCGAGAGCCGGAGGAGGCGGCGCGCAAGGCGGTGGAGCGGCTCGGCCTCGCCGGCCGCGACCGGCAGCTCGCCGGCTCGCTCTCCGGCGGCTGGAAGCAGCGCCTCGCGCTTGGCGCCTGCATCCTGCCCTCGCCGCGGCTGCTGCTGCTCGACGAGCCGACCGCCGGCGTCGATCCCAAGGCGCGGCGGGAGTTCTGGGCGCAGATCCACGAGCTCGCGGCCGAAGGGCTGACCGTGCTGGTCTCCACCCACTACATGGACGAGGCCGAGCGCTGCCACGAGATCGCATATATCGCCTATGGCGACCTGCTGGCGCAGGGCACGGTGGAGGAGGTGGTCGCCGGCGCCGGGCTCACCACCTACACCGTCACGGGCGGCGATCCGGCGACACTTGCGCGCGAGCTTGCCGGGACGCCGGGCATCGAGCTGGTCGCGCCCTTCGGCACCAGCGTGCATGTCGGCGCCCTCGACGCCGCGGCGCTGGAGGCCGCCATCCGGCCGTTCATGCAGCGCCCGGAGCTCACCTGGCGCAAGGACGAGCCGACGCTGGAGGACGTGTTCATCGACCTGATGAACCGCTCGCAGGACAATTTCAGATGAGCGCGTCCGCCGGGTTTTCTGGCTTCTTCCGCCGTGTCGGCGCGATGATGCGCAAGGAGTTCCTGCAGCTCCTGCGCGACCACGTCTCCTTCGCGACGATGATCTCGATCCCGCTGCTGCAGCTCGTGCTGTTCGGCTATGCCATCAACACGACGCCGCGACACCTGCCGACCGCCGTGCTGGCCTATGAGAACACCTCGATTACCCGCTCCATCCTGGCGGCGCTGGAGAACACCAAATATTTCGCGGTGACCCATCACCCGAGGAGCGCGGAGGAGGCCGAGCATCTCGTGCGCTCGGGCGACGTGCTGTTCGTGGTCGAGATCCCGGCCGGCTTCGAGCGGGCGGTGCGGCGCGGGGAGAGCCCGTCGCTGCTGGTGGCGGCCGATGCCACCGATCCGGTCGCCTCGTCGAGCGCGCTCGCCGCGCTCGGGCGCCTTGTCGAGACGGCGATGGTGCGCGAGCGCTTCGTGATCGATGCGGGGCCGGAGGGCAGCGGGCTGGAAAACCAGCCGCCGGCGTTCTCCATCGTCACCCACCCACGCTACAACCCGGCGGCGGTGACGCAACTCAACATCGTGCCGGGGCTGCTCGGTACCATCCTTACCATGACCATGCTGATCTTCACGGCGCTCTCGGTGACGCGCGAGATCGAGCGCGGCACCATGGAGGCGCTGCTGGCCATGCCGATCCGCCCGGTCGAGGTGATGCTCGGCAAGATCGCGCCCTATGTGCTGGTCGGCGCCATGCAGGCGACGATGATCGTGGTGGCGGGGGTCTATCTGTTCGGCGTGCCGATGGTCGGCTCGCTCGGGCTGCTCACCGTGCTGACCACGCTGTTCATCGTCACCAACCTGTCGATCGGCTACACCTTCTCGACGCTGGCGCAGAACCAGTTGCAGGCGGTGCAGATGACCTTCATGTACTTCCTGCCGAACATTCTGCTGTCCGGTTTCATGTTCCCCTTCGCCGGCATGCCGACCTGGGCGCAGTGGATCGGCGAGACGCTGCCGCTGACGCATTATCTGCGCATGGTGCGCGGGATATTGCTCAAGGGCTCGACGATGAGCGACCTCACCAGCGACATCCTCGGGCTCACCGCGATCATGCTGGTCGCCATGGTGATCGCGGTGAAGCGCTTCCGGCAGACGCTGGATTGAGGCGCACCCGGCGGAAACCTCCTTCGCTCGCCGGTGTCGCGGGAGGATCAATCGAAATCCGTTGAAACGCTGACATGCTTCCAGGCGGCGATCTCGGCCTCCATGGCCGCGATCTTGTCAGCCACCAGCTTGAGCGCGTCGCTGCCGAGATAGAGCCGGACCGGCGGGCTGTCGGAAGCGATCAGCTTCATGAGCGCCTGTCCCGCCTTGGCCGGATCGCCGGGCTGGTTGCCGCTCTTGGCGCGACGGGCGGCGCGGATCGGGTCCATCAGGGCATCGTAGTCGGCGATGCTGCGCTCGGTCCGCTGCATGGAGCGTCCCGCCCAGTCGGTGCGGAACTGACCCGGCGCCAGCGCGGTGACGTGAATGCCGAAAGGCTTCACCTCCTTGCCGAGCGCCTCGGAAATACCTTCCAGCGCGAACTTGCTGCCGCAGTAATAGGTGATGCCGGGCATGGTGATGAAGCCGCCCATCGAGGTGACGTTGACGATATGTCCCCGGCGCCGCTGGCGCATGCCCGGCAGCACGGCCTTGATCACGGCGACGGCACCGAACAGGTTGGTTTCGAATTGCCGACGCATGTCGTCGAGCGGCGATTCTTCGAGGATGCCTTCATGGCCGTAGCCGGCATTGTTCACCAGCACGTCGATGGGGCCGACCTGCCGCTCGGCCTCGGCGAGAGCCGGCACGATGGCGTCGAAGTCGGTCACGTCGAGCCGGACTGCGTGGGCGCTGCCGGGCGCCGTGGCCTCGAACGCGGCGGCGGCGTCCGCGCCGCGCACGGTGCCGATCACCCGATGGCCGGCCGCGAGGGCGGCCTCGGCGAAGGCCTTTCCCAGTCCGGAGCTGACGCCGGTGATGAGGATGTTTTTCGGATCGCTCATGTCTGTTTCCCTGCAACGCACGGCCGGGCCGGCAACCTCGCCAAGCCCTCATCCGTAATTATATCGTGATATTAAATTTATATCATGATATAGATATTTCCAGAGACACCAGGGACGAAAAATGACGGATGCCGAACGGCCGCCGCTTCGGGAGCGGAACCGGCAGATGGTGCGGGAACTCGTGCTGGACGCGGCCGAGCGGTTGCTGGGCCGGGATACGACGGCCGATTTTTCCATGCGCTCGCTGGCGGCGGAGGCCGGCGTCGGCTTTGCCACGCCGTTCAATCATTTCGGCAGCAAGAACGCGATCATGCAGGCGCTTTCCGAGCGGGTGATCGCCCGGATGCGGACGCGTTTCGAGAGCGAGGCGCCCGCGGGCGACGCCATCGACCGGGTACTGGCGATGGGCCGGATCGGCATCTCGCTGCTGCTGGAGCAGCCGGGCGTCTACAAGGCGGTGGTCGGTTCGCTGGGGGTGGTCAGTCCGGAGCCGAGCGTGGTGCGGCAGCGTTCGAGCGAGCTCTGGGCCCTTGCGCTGGGCGATCTCTCCGGCCTTGCCGGCGAGACGGCCGGACTCGCGGGCGGCATGCTGGCGGAGCAACTGGCCTTCAGCTTTCGTGGTTGCCTGTCGTTCTGGATTGCCGGCGAACTCAGCGACGGGGAACTGGCTCAGGCGTTTGCGGCGGGCGCCGGGGCGCTTCTCCTCGGCTTTGCGGAGCCGCGGCGGCGGCCTCATCTGCTCGCGCATCTCCGGGACGGGCAGGCGCACCGCCCGTCGAGCCGACCTGACGACTGACCGACGCGTCGGGCCAGCCAAACGAAAAGGGCGCGGCCGAAGCCGCGCCCTTCCGTAGTCTTATGCGGATGGACTTCGATCAGAAGTCCATGCCGCCACTGAAGCCGGGCCTGCCCGGCTTCAGCATTGGGGAACCGCAGGGGCTGATGGACTTCCTCAGAAGTCCATGCCGCCCATGCCGCCGCCCGGCATGGCCGGGGCGGGAGCGGCCTTCTTCGGCAGCTCGGCGATCATCGCCTCGGTGGTGATCAGCAGGCCGGCCACGGAGGCGGCGTCCTGCAGCGCAGTGCGCACGACCTTGGTCGGGTCGATCACGCCAGCCTTGTACATGTCGACGAACTGGCCGGTCTGGGCATTGTAGCCGTAGGCGTAGCTGTCCTTCTCGAGCACCTTGCCGACGATGATCGAGCCGTCGTCGCCCGCGTTCAGGGCGATCTGGCGGGCCGGCGACTGGATCGCCTTGCGGACGATCTCGATGCCGGTCTTCTGGTCCTCGTTGGCGGTCTTGAGGTTCGCGAGCGCCTTGGCCGCGCGCAGCAGGGCGACACCGCCGCCCGGCAGCACGCCTTCTTCGACGGCCGCGCGGGTCGCGTGCAGCGCGTCGTCGACGCGGTCCTTCTTCTCCTTCACCTCGACCTCGGTGGCGCCGCCGACGCGGATCACCGCGACGCCGCCGGCGAGCTTGGCCAGGCGCTCCTGCAGCTTCTCACGATCGTAGTCCGAGGTGGTCTCCTCGATCTGCGCCTTGATCTGCGCGACGCGGGCCTGGATGTCGGCCTTCTTGCCGGCGCCGTCGACGATGGTGGTGTTCTCCTTCTCGATCACCACCTTCTTGGCGCGGCCGAGCATGCCCAGCGTGACCGAGTCGAGCTTGATGCCGAGGTCTTCGGAGATCGCCTCGCCGCCGGTGAGGATGGCGATGTCCTGCAGCATGGCCTTGCGACGGTCGCCGAAGCCCGGCGCCTTCACCGCCGCGACCTTCAGGCCGCCGCGCAGCTTGTTGACCACGAGGGTGGCGAGCGCCTCGCCCTCGATGTCCTCGGCGATGATGAGGAGCGGACGCGAGGTCTGCACCACCGCCTCGAGGATCGGCAGCAGCTCCTGCAGGCCGGAGAGCTTCTTCTCGTGGATGAGGATGTAGGGATCCTCGAACTCCACGCGCATCTTCTCGGCATTGGTGATGAAGTAGGGCGAGAGGTAGCCGCGGTCGAACTGCATGCCCTCGACGACGTCGAGCTCGGTGGCGGCGGTCTTGGCTTCCTCGACGGTGATCACGCCCTCGTTGCCGACCTTCTGCATGGCCTCGGCGAGGAACTTGCCGACCTCGACGTCGCCATTGGCCGAGATGGTGCCGACCTGGGCGATCTCCTCGTTCGAGGTGACCTTGCGGGAATTCTTCTTGAGGTCCGTGACGATGGCGTCGACGGCGAGGTCGATGCCGCGCTTCAGGTCCATCGGGTTCATGCCGGCGGCGACCGACTTGGCGCCTTCCTTCACGATCGCCTGGGCCAGAACGGTCGCCGTGGTGGTGCCGTCACCGGCGAGGTCGTTGGTCTTGGAAGCGACTTCGCGCACCATCTGCGCGCCCATGTTCTCGAACTTGTCCTCGAGCTCGATCTCCTTGGCGACGGTGACGCCGTCCTTGGTGATGCGCGGGGCGCCGAAGCTCTTCTCGATGACGACGTTGCGACCCTTCGGGCCGAGCGTGACCTTCACCGCATTGGCGAGGATGTCGACGCCGCGCAGCATCTTCTCGCGCGCGTCTCCGGAAAATTTTACGTCCTTGGCACTCATGTTCTTCTGCTCCCGAGGAGGATTTCGGTCTGATGGCCGGGGATGGCGCGTGTCACGCGGCCACCGTCATGCGGCCTTGGCTATCACGCGGCCTTCTTGGCCGAGGTGGTGACGTCCAGCACACCGAGGATGTCGGACTCCTTCATGATGAGGTAGTCGACGCCGTCGATCTTCACCTCGGTGCCGGACCACTTGCCGAACAGCACGCGGTCGCCGGCCTTCACGTCGAGGGGGACGAGCTTGCCGGCCTCGTCGCGGGCACCCGGGCCGGCGGCGACAACTTCGCCCTGCGAGGGCTTTTCCTTGGCGGTGTCGGGGATGATGATCCCGCCGGCGGTCTTCTCTTCCGCGTCGACACGCTTGACCACGACGCGGTCATGCAGAGGACGGAACTTCATCGCATCTCTCCAGAAAGTCTTGAATCTCAAGGCGGATTTCTTGCGGTTCACGGCCGCGCTCACGCTGGCGTGAGGGGCCGCCAGACATCTAGGCGGCACCCTCAAGCCTCGCAAGAGGGGCGCGGCAAAAAATTAGCAGTCTCGCGCAGTGAGTGCCAGTGCCGTCGCGCTGCATTGTCAGCACTCTGTCGCATATGCTGCTAGTGCCTTGATATTGAACGATAAATTGAAATTTTTGGCTTGCCGGCGCCGAGATTCCGGCGGCAGAATCACTGTCACGAGTCGTGACATGGAGGCTTCGCATGACGGTGCAGAGCGTTTCGGCGTCGCAGGATTTCGTGAAGCAGATGGCGGGCTACGGCCTGACCACTGCGCACATCCTCTATCGCATGCCGGACCATCCGGTGCTGCTGCAGACCTATCTCTGGCAGCATTACGACCTCTGCCCCGATTTCCCCGAGCTCAACAAGTTCCTCGAATTCTGGCGGCGCGAGCTTGACGGGCCGGTGCACTCGGTAACGGTGGCGCATTCGCGGCTGATCCGGCCGGCGGAGCTGCGTCCGGTCGGCGGCATGTTCCGGCTCAACTGACGAGGCGCGCGGGACGGGCGCAAGAGGGGCGCGCGCAGCCCCTTTCGCGGCGGTTTGTTTCCCGCCGCGTTTCCGGATGTTGCCTGTTGGCCCTCACCTTGCCGCGATCGGCGTGCTATACGGCCCGCCGAGCGGGATGCCTTTCTGGCGCCCCGGGAGTGCTGGAAAGTCGTCTGGATACCGCCTTGGATCACCGTGCGCCGCGTACTTCGGAGCTGCTGGCGGCCATCACCGCCGCGCACTCGGCCGAGCGAATCTCGCTCGGCGAGTTGGTGCATGCGCTGCGCAACCGCGCCTTCGGCCTGACCGTCCTGCTGTTCGGCATCCCCAACTGCCTGCCGATGCCGCCGGGTATCCCGGTGATCTGCGGCGTGGTGCTGTGCCTCGTCGGCGTGCAGATGGCGATCGGCCGGGACGAGCTGTGGCTGCCGGGCTGGCTGGCGCGCCGCACCATCTCGCACAAGGTGCTCGACCGGATGGTCAATGGCGCGCTGCCCTGGGTGCAGCGCTTCGAGGCCTATTCGAAGCCGCGCCATCTGCTCTTCGCCAATGCCGCCGCGACCCGCGTCGTGGGCGGGCTGGTGCTGCTGCTCGGCCTGCTGCTGATGCTGCCGATCCCGATCTTCGGCAATCTGCCGCCGGGCATCGCGGTGTGCATCCTCGGGCTCGGCCTCGTCGAGCGCGACGGCATCTTCATCATCGCCGGCGCGGTGGCGACGCTGATCAGCCTCGGCGTGATGGGTTTCCTGAGCTGGCTGCTCTACCAGGGCGCGCTGGCGGTCTTCTGAGCCTCACCCGCGCCCGACGAAGGGGGCGTTGGTCGCCATCACCGTCATGAACAGCACGTTGGCGTCGAGCGGCAGGCTCGCCATATAGGCGACCGCGCGGCCGGCATGGGCGGGGTCGAAGGTCGGCTCGACCATGATCTGCCCATTGGCCTGCAGGATGCCGCTCTTCATCTTCGCCGCCATGTCGGTGTCGGCATTGCCGATATCGATCTGGCCGCAGGCGATGGAATGGGCGCGGCCCTCCAGCGCCACCTGCTTGGTGAGGCCGGTCACCGCGTGCTTGGTCGCCGTATAGGGGCCGGTGAGCGGGCGGGGGGCGTGCGCCGAGATCGAGCCGTTGTTGATGATGCGTCCGCCCTTCGGGTCCTGCCGCTTCATCAGCCGGATGGCGGCCTGCGTGCACAGGAACACGCCGGTGAGGTTGACGGCGACGACGTGCTGCCAGTCCTCGAAGGGAATGTCCTCGATCGGCATCCCCGGCGACCAGCCGCCGGCATTGTTGAACAGCACGTCGAGACGGCCATGGGCGCGCTCGACATGCTCGAACAGCCCGGCGACGCCGGCGGGGGTGGAGACGTCCGCCGGGGCGACGTCCGCTTTCCACCCGGCCGCGGCGATCGCGGCGGCGAGGGCCTCCAGCGGCTCGCGCCGGCGCCCGTTCAGCACCACGGTGAAGCCGGCCTCCGCGAGAGCGAGGGCAGCCGCCTTGCCGATGCCGGTGCCGGCGCCGGTGACGAGCGCGATGCGGGGGGCAGATGTCGGGTCGATCATGGGAATCCTCCAGCCTGTTCTTCTTGCCGCGCGGAACCCTCGCGCCATGGTGGCGTTGTAAGGCAAGTCGAGATGTCAGGGAAGGACAAGGACATGCCCGCTATTCTGATGTGGCTTATCGGTATTCCGATTCCGATCATCATCCTGATCTATCTGCTCACCTGACGAGGGCGAGCATCTATTTTCTGTCTCATGGACAAGACGCAGCCGGAGCGCGACATTCCTGTCGTGATCCGGCATTTTATTTGAATCGGCGCTTAGCGCACGCTCAGCGGCCCTGCCCATAGGGCGGGCGCGGGATGGCGTTGTGCGCCGCCCTGAGCGCCGCCGACCAGCGCTCGCGCAAATCGTGGAAATAGGGCTCGCCCGGCTCGATGCGGTGGTTCAGTTCGGCGCATCCGGCATCGCGGCGGGCGATGAGGACGTCGATCGGCATGCCGACGCCGAGATTGGAGCGCATCGTCGAATCCATCGAGATGAGGCCCGATTTCAGCGCGTCGTAGAGGTCCATGTCGTAGGTGATGGAGCGGTCGAGCACCGGCTTGCCGTATTTGTGCTCGCCGATCTGCAGGAAGGGCGTGTCGGTGGTGCACTCGATGAAGTTGCCGGCCGCGTAGAGCATGAACAGGCGCAGCCGCCCGCCATTCACCTGCCCGCCGAACAGGAAGGAGACGTCGAAACGGACATCCGCCTCCTTCAGCGCTTCGCCATAGAGGTCGTAGACATGGCGGATGGCGGCGCCGACCAGCTCGGCGGCGCGGAACATGGAGGTGCATTCGGCGAGCGTGCGCCGCTCGCCGGTCTCCGGATCCTCCAGCCCTTCCTGAAGGGTCGAGATCACCGCCTGCGATATCGAAAGGTTGCCGGCGGTGGACAGCGCCATCACATGGCGCCCCGGCTCCTCGAAGACGTGAAGCTTGCGGAAGGTCGAAACGTTGTCGAGACCCGCATTGGTGCGGGTATCCGCGATCATCACCAGGCCGTCCCGAACCAGGATGCCGCAACAATAGGTCATCTATACGCGCCCCAGCATTTCCCCCGCGCGTCTTATACCGACGCGGTTTCGTCAGCGGCAACCGATCTTCGCGAAAATGAAGAGGATGGGGCGGTTCCGTCGCGCCCCGGCAACAGGGTGATGGACATGCCGAGGCCCGGCAAGCGCCACTAACCCTGCACCTGCCGCGACGACTGGTCGACCGTGATGGCGACCGAGAGGTTCTCCTCGCCGCCGCCATAGCGGTTGCCGCGCACCGGGGCGGCGCCGAGATAGTCGAGCCCGGCGGCGACGCGCACATAGACCTCGGTCGGGCAGAGGTCGTGCACGGGGTCGAAGCCGACCCAGCCGAAGCCTTCCACATAGGTCTCCGCCCAGGCATGGCCCGCCTGGTGGCCGGCATGCTGCTCCGGCGTCGAGCCGTCGCCGACCAGATAGCCGCTGACATAGCGCGCCGGCATGCCGAGATGGCGAGCGCAGGCGACGTAGACATGCGCGTAGTCCTGGCAGACGCCGCGCTTCAGCTCGAACGCCTCGCGTGCCGTGGTCGAGGCCTGGGTGGGGTCCGGATCGAAGGTCATCGCCTCGTGCACCGCGCCCATCAGGGCGTGCAGGCGCGCCAGCGGGTCGTTGGCGCCGGCGACCGCCTCCTCGGCGAAGCTGCGCAGTGCCGGATGCGGGGCGGTCAGGTCGGTCTCGCGCAGGAACAGCGAGGGGTGGAAGCGCTCCACCGAGCCGCGAAGCACGCCGGAGGTGTCCTGCGTCTCCACCTCGCCCTCGACCAGCACGCGCAGCTCGGAGATCGGCCCGTCCACCGCGAAGGTGTGGGTGAGGTTGCCGAAGGCGTCCTCATGGGCCTGCAGCCGGCAGCTCTCCGAGACATCGATGCGCCAGGAGACGACGTACTGGCCGTCATGGTTACGCGGGGTGAGGCGCAGGATCTGGATCGCGCCGAGCGCCGGCGGTTCGTAGCGGTAGACGGTGGCGTGGTTGACATGGATGCGCATGGGACATCACCCGCTCAGACGAGATACTGCTCGGTGATGGTAGCGCCAAGCCTGTTGTTCTCGGCGATGAAATTGTCGATGTATTCGTGCAGCCCCACCTGGAAGATTTCGTCCATGCGGCTGTTGCCGAGCCGGGTGAGATTGGAACGGGCGAGCCGCTGGGCGGTTCCCTGCCGGCCGTAATAGGCGGCTATGTCGTCGAGATAGCGCGAGATGTTCTGGTAGCAACTGGTCAGCGAGCGCGGCATTTGCGCGTTGAGGATGAGCAGGTCGGCGACCAGCCAGGGTTTCACGCTCTCGCGGTAGACCCAGTGGAACGAGGTCAGCGCCGAGACCGAGCGCAGGATCGAGGCCCACTGGAAATAGTCGAGCGGGCCGCCGACATGCTCGGAATCCGGCAGCAGCACGTGATATTTCACGTCGAGGATGCGCGCGGTGTTGTCCGCCCGCTCGACATACATGCCGACCCGCGAAAACCAGAAGGCGTCGTTGCGCAGCATGGTGCGGTAGGCAGCGCCGTCGAAGCGCAGCGAGGTCTCCTTCACGAAGTTGAGGAAGCGGGAGAGCTCCTCGCGCGTCATGCTCTTGGTCGAGTAGCGCTTCAGCTCCAGCCAGGCCGAGTTGATGGTCTCCCACATCTCGATGGTGAGCGCGGTGCGCACCGAGCGGGCATTGGTGCGCGCGGTCTCGAAGCAGTTGCGGATGGAGGAGGGATTCTCCGGCGCGAAGGCGAGGAAGGAGACGACGTTCTTCTCGTTCACCTCGTCGCCGTGCACCTGCTTGAACAGGTCCTCGCAGCCGGCGGTGAGCAGCGCCGAGCTCCATTCATTGGTCGAGCCGCCATAGGCGGCCGGAAGCTGGGCGAGGCGCTGGGTGACGTCGAGGATGCGGGCGAGGCACTCCGCGCGCTCCATGTAGCGGGCCAGCCAGTAAAGATTGTCGGCGGTACGTGACAGCATGGGACCCTGAACTATTTGGCGTTGCGCCAGGCGAGCGTCATGACGCCCGCCCCGATGAGCAGCGAGCCGCCGGCCCGGTTGATGGCGGCGATGATGCGGGAATTGCCGATCGAGCCCCGCAGCCGGCCGGCGGCGAGCGCGTAGCCGAAGGCATTGGCGGCGGCGAGGGTGAGGAAGGTCGCCTCGAAGATGACGAGCTGGGTGACCACGTCGCCGGCGGGATCGAGGAACTGCGGCAGGAAGGCGACGAAGAAGGTGAGGCTCTTCGGGTTCAGCGCGGTGACCAGCCAGGCATGCGCCAGCATGCGCAGCGGCCGTCCGCCGGCCGGCGTGCCGGGCAAAGCGAGCGTGCCGGCCGAGCGCCAGAGCTTGATGCCGAGCCAGATCAGGTAGCAGGCGCCGATCACCTTCAGCACGGTGAACAGCGTCGCCGAGGCGGCGAGCAGGGCACCGAGGCCGAGCATGGACAGCGTCATGGCGGTGAAGTCGCCGAGCGCGACGCCGGCGGCGACCGGGAGCGCCACCCGCCGGCCCTGGCCAAGCGCGTAGGAGACGACCAGGAGGATGGTCGGCCCCGGTATGACCAGCAGCACCGCCGAGGCGGCGACGAAGGCCAGCCATGTTTCGATGCTCATCGTGTCCGCTCCCTCACCGCGTCTTCGCGTCGATCCCGTGGGACGCATCCCGCCTATCGTCATCCCCGGCCGCGCCTCAGCGGAGAACCGGGGTCGTCTCGCTCAGCTATCCTCCAGTACCCAGGTGTCCTTGGTGCCGCCGCCCTGGCTCGAATTGACCACCAGCGAGCCGGCCTGCAGGGCGACACGGGTGAGCCCGCCGGGCACGATGCGCACGCCGTCGCTGCCGGTGAGCACGAAGGGCCGCAGATCGACATGGCGCGGCGCGATGCCTTCCTCGACGAAGGTCGGGCAGGTGGAGAGCGCCAGCGTCGGCTGGGCGATGAAGTTGGTCGGGTCCTGCTTCAGCTTGGCGCGGAACAGTTCGATCTGCGCCTTGTCGGCGCGCGGGCCGATCAGCATGCCGTAGCCGCCGGAGCCATGGACCTCCTTGACGACCAGCTCCTCCAGATGGTCGAGCACGTATTTCAGGTGGTCGGCCTCGCGGCAGCGCCAGGTCGGCACGTTCTTCAAAAGCGGCTCCTCGCCGAGATAGAAGCGGATGATCTCGGGCATGTAGCTGTAGACCGCCTTGTCGTCGGCAACCCCGGTGCCGACCGCGTTGGTCAGCGTCACGTTGCCGGCGTTGTAGGCGCTCATCAGGCCGGGCACGCCGAGCGCGCTGTCCGGGCGAAAGGCCAGCGGATCGAGGAAGTCGTCGTCGAGGCGGCGATAGATCACGTCGACCCGCTTCGGCCCCTCGGTGGTGCGCATGAAGACGGTGTCGTTCTTGATGAAGAGGTCGCGCCCCTCCACCAGCTCGACGCCCAGCTTGTCGGCGAGGAAGGAGTGCTCGTAATAGGCCGAGTTGTAGATGCCGGGGGTGAGCACGACGACGTTGGGGTCGCTGGTGGCGGTCACCGGCGCCAGCGATTTCAGCGTGGCGAGCAGCGCGTCGGTGTAGTTCTCGACCGGCGCCACGCGGTTGTCCGCGAACAGCTCGGGAAACAGCCGCAGCATGATCTCGCGGTTCTCCAGCATGTAGGAGACGCCGGAGGGAGTGCGAGCATTGTCCTCGAGCACATAGAAGGTGTCGGCGTCGATGCGCACCACGTCGATGCCGGCGATGTGCACATAGAGGTCGTGCGGCACCTTCTGGCCGTTCATCTCCGGCCTGAACACCGGGTTCTGGTAGACGAGGTCTTCCGGCACGACCCCGGCTTTCAGGATCTCGCGCTTGGAATAGACGTCCTTGATGTAGAGGTTCAGCGCCTTGGTGCGCTGCTCGAGGCCCGCCGAGAGGCGCTTCCACTCCGCGCTGGTCAGGATGCGCGGGATGATGTCGAAGGGAATGAGGCGTTCCTGCGCGTCGCTGTCGCCATAGACCGCGAAGGTGATGCCGATGCGGCGGAAGATGAACTCCGCCTCCTTGCGGCGATAGTCGAGCACGTCGGGCGGTACGTCGCGGAGCCAGCGGGACAGGGCGGCATAGGCGGAACGGATCGAGCCGTCCGGATTGGTCATTTCGTCGAACGCGACGGTCATAGGTGACATCTACTCCCCAACTGCCTCACGTTAGCTACAAACCTCGTGCCAGCGGAAGGGGAGGAACGATGGGTCGTTCGAATATCCATCGATCCGCTGCGGATTGCCCATTTGTGAGGCGTATTGCCCTCGCCGGCGGCGCATCCTGCCCTTGCTTGCGGCGCGGGTTGCGTTCATTTGCGACGGTAGCCTGCGGATGTATCGGGGAGGGGAGAAGAATCAGATGCGGAACAATGCGGACGCGGTGACCGCCGCCGTGCTGGTGATCGGCGACGAGATTCTTTCGGGGCGCACCAAGGACAAGAACATCGGCTACATCGCCGAATATCTCACCGGCATCGGCATCGACGTGTCCGAGGTGCGCGTCGTGCCGGATATCGAGGAGGAGATCGTCGCGGCGGTGAACGCGCTCCGGGCGCGCTACACCTATGTCTTCACCACCGGCGGCATCGGGCCGACGCATGACGACATCACCGCCGATTCGGTGGCGAAGGCCTTCGGCGTGCCGATCGACGTCGATCCGCGCGCCCGCGCCATGCTGCTCGAATACATCGCCGAGAAGGACCTGAACGAGGCGCGCCTGCGCATGGCGCGCATTCCCGAGGGCGCCGACCTCATCGTCAACAAGGTCTCGAAGGCGCCCGGATTCCGCATCGGCAACGTCATCGTCATGGCCGGCGTCCCGACCATCATGCAGGCGATGCTCGACGAGGTGGCGCCGACGCTCGGCACCGGGCGCAAGATGCTTTCCGAAACGGTGCGGGCGGATGCGCGCGAAGGCGACATCGGCGGTCCGCTGGCCCGCGTCGCGGCGGCGCATCCGGACACCTCGATCGGCAGCTATCCCTTCCTGTCCGACGAGGGGCGGCCCAACACAAATCTGGTGGTGCGCTCGCGCGATCCGCAGAAGCTGGCTGCGGCGGTGGCGGATGTGCGGGCGATGCTGGCGGAACTGGTGCGGGGGTGAGAGGGACTTGGAACGCGCCTGTGTGCTTAAGGGCCGTCGTCCTGAAGTGCTCGGGCAATGACCGAGCTTCGAAGGATGGCCGACCGGGCGCGTGAGGAGAGCATCCTTCGAGGCCGGCTTCGCCGGGCACCTCAGGATGACGGAGCTGTTTGGTCGGCCGCGCAATAGGGTGGACGTGGGGTGTCTACTCGTTGATGTCTCCCAAATAATCTATAAAAACAATTGACATTATGTTTTTCACTTCCGATGCTCCGCCGACCCTTGGAAAGCATCGGAGACGACCATGCGCAGACGCGCGCTCATCCTGTCCGCCGGCGCGCTGGCCGCCGCCGTCGCGCTCGCACCCTTGCCGCCGGCGAAGGCTGAAACGGCGCAACTGCGCATCGCGCAGCAGTTCGGCATCGCCTATCTGCCGCTGATCGTCGCCAAGGAGCAGGGGCTCATCGAGAAGCATGCCAAGGCGGCGGGCAATCCCGACCTCAAGGTCGAATGGCTGCGCATTTCCGGCGCCGCCGGCATGAACGACGCGCTGATCTCGGGCGGGCTCGACTTCGCCACGGCCGGCGTCGCGCCGGCGATCCTCACCTGGGACAAGACGCGCGGCAAGACGGACATCACCCTCATCGCCGCGCTCGGCTCGATGCCGAACGTGCTGACGACCAACAATCCCAAGGTGAAGACCATCGCCGACTTCACCGAGGCGGACCGCATCGCGCTGCCCTCGGTCAAGGTGGGCTTCCAGCCGATCGTGCTGCAGATCGCGGCGGACAAGCAGTTCGGCCAGTACGACAAGCTCGACGCGCTCACCGTCTCCATGCCGCATCCGGACGCCACCAGCGCACTGCTCTCCGGCACCGGCGGCATCACCGCGCATTTCACCTCGCCGCCCTTCGTCCAGCAACAGCTCGCCAGCGGCAAGGTGACGGCGGTGTTGAACAGCTACGACGTGCTGGGCGGCCCGCACACCTTCAACGTCGTCTACGGCACGAAGAAATTCGCCACCGAGAACCCGAAGACTATCGACGCCTTCGTCGCCGCGCTGGACGAGGCCAACGCCTGGATCAAGGCGAACCCGGCGGCGGCGGCCAAGCTCTACATCGCGGCGGAGAACTCCAAGCTCTCCCCGGAGCTGGTCGAGGGCATCATCCGCGACCCGCAGATCAACTTCACCACCCAGCCGGAGCGGGTCGACGTCTTCACCGAGTTCGAGGCGAAGATCGGTCTGATCAAGTCAAAGCCGGGCTGGAAGGAGCTGTTCCAGCCGGGCCTGCACGGCAAGGGCGGGAGCTGACCCGGCCATGGATGGCGGGCGCGGACCCTTCCGCGAGGTCTCGGCACCGCTGAGTGTCGACAAGGTCTTCCTGCGCTATGCGGGCGATGCCGGCATCGTGACGGCGGTGGAGGACGTCTCCTTCGCCGTGGAGGAGGGCGAGCGGCTGGTGCTGCTCGGGCCGTCCGGCTGCGGCAAGTCCACCCTGCTGCGCGCCATCGGCGGCTTCCTGCCCGTCGCCGAGGGAGCGATCCGGCTCAACGGCAGGCCGGTCACGGGCCCCGGCCCCGACCGGATGATGGTGTTCCAGGAATTCGATCAGCTTCTGCCCTGGCGCACCGTGGCCGGCAACGTCGCCTTCGCGCTGCGCAAGGCGCGAGGACTGCCGAAAGACGAGGCGTGGCGGCGGGCTCGCGAATGGGTCGGCCGGGTCGGGCTCGCCCGCTTTGCCGACGCCTATCCGCACACGCTCTCCGGCGGCATGAAGCAGCGCGTCGCCATCGCCCGCGCCTTCGCCGTGCAGCCGGCCATCCTGTTGATGGACGAGCCCTTCGCCGCGCTCGACGCGCTGTCGCGCCGGCGCATGCAGGATGAACTGCTTTCGCTGTGCGAGGCCGCCGGCTCGACGGTGATCTTCGTCACCCACGGCATCGACGAGGCGGTGCGCATCGGTACCCGCATCCTCGTGCTGTCGCCGCATCCCGGCCGGCTCGCGGCCGAATACCTCGTGCCCGAGGCGGCGCGCGAGCGCGGTTCCGCCGCCTTCGCCGAGATCGAGGCCGACATCCATGCCCGCGTCTTCTCCGGCACGCCGCCGGAGCCGCAGGCGGTGCTTGCGGATTTTCGGGAGCCGAGCCTTGTCTGACCACGCCCTCGACGCGCCACGCCGGGCTGCATCCGGCGCGCGGTTCCACCTCTCCACCTCGTTCTGGCGGCGCGCCGTCATCCTCGCCGCGCTGGCGCTCGCCTGGGAGGCCTATGCGCGCTGGCTCGGCAACGGCCTGCTGCTGCCGACCTTCGGCGAGACGCTCGCCGCGCTGTGGAACTCCTCGATCAATGGCGAGCTGCCGGCGCGGGTGGCGACCTCGCTGTCGCTGCTGCTGGCCGGCTACGGCATCGGCATCGCCGTGGCCGCGACCCTGACGGCGCTTGCCGCGCTGTCGCGCTGGGGCGAGGACCTGCTCGGCCTGCTCACCTCCATGTTCAACCCGCTCCCCGCCATCGCGCTGCTGCCGGTGGCGCTCCTGTGGTTCGGCATCGGGCCGCCGAGCCTGATCTTCGTCATCGTCCACGCCGTGCTCTGGCCGCTGGCGCTCGCCTGCCATGCCGGCTTCCGGGCGGTGCCGCCGACGCTGCGCATGGCTGGGCGCAACATGGGCCTCGCCGGGCCGTCCTATGTGTTCGGCCTGCTGATCCCGGCCGCGCTGCCGGCGATCCTCTCCGGTCTGCGGCTCGGCTGGGCGTTCGCCTGGCGCACCCTGATCGCCGCCGAGATGGTGTTCGGGGTGAGCGCGCGTTCCGGCGGCCTCGGCTGGTTCATCTATACGAACCGCGCGCAGCTCGAGACGGCCAACGTCTTCGCCGGGCTACTCGTCGTGGTGCTGATCGGGCTGGCGGTGGAGAACGTGGTGTTCCGCACCCTCGGCCGGCTGACCATCCAGCGCTGGGGTCAGGAGAGCTAGCCGCAGGTTCTCGTCGCGCTGATCGAACCCGCGTGTTCGCCCCACTGGAGCCGGCCGCGCGCAGCGGCTAATGATGGCGCCTCGCGCAGCCGCGCAATGCCTTCGAGGATGCCGCCTTAAATGTCCGATACGCGCCAGCAGAAAGCCTTCCCGGTATCATGGGACCAGTTCCACCGCGACGCCCGCGCCCTTGCCTGGCGCCTCGCCGGCGCGGGGCCGTTCGAGGGCATCGTCTGCATCACCCGCGGCGGGCTGGTGCCGGCGGCCATCGTCGCCCGCGAGCTGGGCGTGCGAATGATCGAGACGGTGTGCGTGGCGAGCTATCACGACTACCAGACCCAGGGCGACACGCTGATCCTGAAGCCGATCGCCAAGGCGGTGACCGATGCGGCGGGCTCGGGCGGGCAGGGGCTCCTGGTGATCGACGACCTCGTCGACACCGGTAAGACGGCGAGCGTGGTGCGCGAGATGCTGCCGAAGGCGCATTTCGCCACCGTCTACGCCAAGCCGCTCGGCCGGCCGATCATCGACACCTTCATCACCGAGGTGAGCCAGGACACCTGGATCTATTTTCCGTGGGATATGGGGCTGAGCTTCCAGCCGCCGATCCGCGACGGCGTGGCGTGAGGCGCAAATGGCTGGCTTCAAGGATGAATTCGGCGGCGACGATCCCGAGGACGAGGGCCTCGACGATTTCGAGGAGGTGTATGAGAGCCACCGCCTCGCCATCTACGACATGATCCTCGCGTATGGCGACGACCAGGATCTGAGCGACGGGTTCCTCTCGCAGCTCATCTCCGACATCGGCCTGTCGCTGCGCATGGTCGCCTATGCCTCGGAGACCGAGAAGCCCTCGGTCGGCGGGCTGCGGCTCGATCTCGACCGCTACACCCGCGAGCTTGGCGATTCCGTGCGCGAGGCGAAGAAGGGTGCCGCCGAGTTCATTGCCGAGGCGCGGCAGGCCCGCGAGGACGAGGAGCGCGCCGCCGCCGACGATGCGGCGAGCGACGAGGGCGGCGGGGACAAGACGCAATAGCCGGGGACGGCGTCACGCGGCGCCTCGCCACGCCGTTCGGCGCAGGCTATGCGGATGGGTCGCTTTCGGCCTCCAAGGACACTCGACCCGCCATGACGCCCGCCATCATCTCCGCGACCCTGCGTTCGCCCGTTACCGCCTTCGTGGGCCGCCTGCTGCTGGTCTTCATGTTCCTCGGCAGCGGCATTTCCAAGCTCGTCGACTTCGCCGGCGCGCAGGCGGAGATGGCGCAGTTCGGGCTCAACCCGCCCTGGCTGTTCGCCGTCCTCACCATCATCACCCAGCTTGCCGGCTCGGTGCTCATCCTGCTCAACCGGGCGACCTGGCTGGGGGCCGGAGCGCTCGGAATCTTCACGCTGCTGACCATCCCGATCGCGCATCATTTCTGGTCGATGGAAGGCCAGATGGCGCAGATGGAGTTCTATTTCGCCATCGAACATCTCGCCGTCATCGGCGGCATGCTGCTCACCGCCGTGCTGGCCGAACGCACGGCGCGGCCATAGCCCATAGGTTCCGCGACCGTTTGGAGCACCTTGAAGGCCGGTGCCGATCCCGGATATGCATCGGGCAGTCGAGACGGGAGTGGGAAGCACATGAAGAGCGCGGCGCGCACAGTCGATCCCGGCAGCGACGCCGCCATCGCGGCTTCGATCACCCCACAGCCGATCGAGGCGATCGGCGCCAGGCTCGGCATCCCCTCCGACGAGCTCTACCGCTACGGGCCGCACAAGGCGAAGATCGCGCTCGATCTCGCCCGCCGCGCCGAGGCGAGCCCGAAGGGCAAGCTGATCCTCGTCACCGCCATCAACCCGACCCCGGCGGGCGAGGGTAAGACCACCACCACCATCGGCCTCGCCGATGCTCTGGCGCGGGCCGGCAAGAAGGTGGCGATCGCGCTGCGCGAGCCGAGCCTCGGCCCGGTGTTCGGCGCCAAGGGCGGCGCCACCGGCGGCGGCCGGGCGCAGATCGTGCCGATGCAGGAGATCAACCTGCATTTCACCGGCGACTTCCACGCCATCAGCGCCGCGCACAATTTACTCGCCGCCGCCATCGACAATCACATCTACTGGGGCAACGCGCTCGACATCGACGTCCGGCGCGTGAACTGGCGCCGCGTGGTCGACCTCAACGACCGGGCGCTGCGCCGCGTGACGGTCGGCCTCGGCGGACCGGGCAACGGTTTCCCGCGCGAGGACGGCTTCGACATCACCGTCGCCAGCGAGGTGATGGCGATCTTCTGCCTCGCCCGCTCGCTGGCCGATCTCGAGGAGCGGCTCGGCCGCATGGTGGTGGCGCAGACCCGCGCCCGCAAGCCGGTCACCGCCGCCGACCTGCAGGTGACGGGGGCGATGACGGCGCTGCTGCGCGACGCCTTCCAGCCGAACCTCGTGCAGACGCTGGAGGGCACGCCGGCGCTGGTGCATGGCGGGCCGTTTGCGAACATCGCGCATGGCTGCAACTCGGTGTTCGCCACCCGCGCCGCGCTCGGCCTCGCCGACTATGTGGTGACGGAGGCCGGCTTCGGCGCCGATCTCGGGGCCGAGAAATTCCTCGACATCAAGTGCCGGCAGGCGGGGCTCAAGCCCTCCGCGATCGTCATCGTGGCGACGGTGCGGGCGCTGAAGATGCATGGCGGCGTCGCCTACAAGGACGTCGGCATCGAGAACGTCACCGCGGTGAATGGCGGCGCCGCGAACCTGGTGCGGCACATCGACAACATGAAGTCGTTCGGCGTGCCGGTGGTGGTGGCGATCAACCGCTTCACCGCCGACACGCCGGCCGAGGTCGCGGCGGTCGAGGCGGCGTGTCGCGCGGTCGGCGCCGACGTGCATCTGTGCACCCACTGGGCAAACGGCTCGGCCGGCGCCGAGGGGCTCGCGGCGGACGTCATCCGTCTCGCCGACCTGCCTTCCGCCTATCGCCCGCTCTATGCCGATGAACTGCCGCTGGTGCAGAAGATCGAGACCATCGCGCGGCGCATCTATCGCGCCGGGACGGTGTCGTTCGAGCCGTCGGCGCTGACGAAGCTCGCCGAGTTCGAGGCGCAGGGCTTCGGCGCGCTGCCCATCTGCATGGCGAAGACGCAGTACAGCTTCACCGCCGATCCGACGCAGCGCGGCGCGCCGGAGGGTTTCGTGCTGCCGATCCGCGAGGTCCGGCTCTCGGCCGGCGCGGGCTTCGTGGTGGCGCTATGCGGCGACGTGCTCACCATGCCCGGCCTGCCATCGAAGCCGGCGGCCGAGCACATCTTTGTCGACGAGACCGGCTTTATCGGCGGCATTAGCTGACGGAGCCGGCATGCGGACGTGGCGAAACCGGTAGACGCACGAGACTTAAAATCTTGCGCCGCAAGGCTTGCGGGTTCGAGTCCCGCCGTCCGCACCAGCCGGCTTCGGCCGGCCACCTGTCGCGCCGGCCGGGCGGGCCGGATGCTAGTCGACGCTCTCGCCGGCCCGCGACAACTCCTGCCACTGCGCCAGCGTCGGCGTCGGCATGTTGAAGCGGTCGCGGATGGTCGAGCAGGTACTGCCGCCGAGCCGCGCTATGGCATCGAGCCGCTCTGGATCGACGCGCAGCCGCTCCGGATCGACGACGTCGGCGCGGTAATGCGCATAGACGATCTCGCCCAGGATGATCTGGCGCGACTTGCCGAGCTCCAAGGTGAGATGGCGCCGGCACTCGAAGGCGGCCGGCGCCTCCCTTATCCAGGGCGAGGCGACCTTGACGCCGGGCGCCGCGGTGAAGCCGGCGGCGGCGAGCTCGTCGGTGTCCGGAGGGAATTCGACGGCGCAGACATGCATGCCCTCGGCGAGGGCGTGCGAGACGATGTTCACGGTGAATACCTCGGTGAGGCGTATGTTCGCCGCCGTGTCCTTGAAGGACATGTCGGCATGGTTCTCCACCCCGAGCGCCAGGATTGGCGGATCGGCCGAGAGGCAGTTGAAGAAGCTGAACGGAGCGGCGTTCACGCGCCCCTGCTGATCGACGGTGGTGACCAGCGCGATCGGGCGCGGCACGATGGTGCCGATCATCAGCTTGTAGCGCTCGCGCTCGCTCAGCGCGCGGAAATCGAAGGCGACGGACTGCGTCGCCGGCTCGGCGATCGCGGTCATGCTCCGACCCCCCTGATCCGCGCCGCATAGGGCGCGAGCACGTCGCGGATGTCCCGCTCGGCCTTCTCCTGCAGGAGGGCGCGGCTGGCGACGGCGGCGAGGTGATGGTCCATGAGATGGCAGGCGCGCGCGGCATCGCCGGCGATCAGCGCGTCGACGATCTCGCCATGCTCGCTCACGCCGCAATCGGAGGAGTGCGGGCGGCCATACATGGCGAGGATGAGCGAGCAGCGCGAGACCACCTCGGTCACATAGCGCACCAGCACATGGTTGCCGGTCAGACGGGCGAGAAGGAGATGGAATTCGCCGGCGAGGCGGATCGATTCCACCTCGTTATGGCCGGAGACCTCCTGTTCCCGGGCGACATGGTCGCGCAGGACCCGGATCTCCTCGGCCTTCAGCCTGCCGGCGAGGCATTCGGTGACGATGCGCTCCAAGCCCCGGCGGACGACGAACACGTCGCGCCCCTCGTCGAGGCTGGGATTGGCGACGAAGGCGCCGCGATTGGGTTTCAACTCCACCAGTCCTTCAACGGCGAGACGGCCGAGCGCCTCGCGGGCGATGGTGCGGCTGGTGCCGAAGGCGTCGCCGATGGCGTCCTCGGGAAGCTTGGCGCCGGGCTGGAGCCGCTGCTCGATGATGGCTTGCCGAAGCGCCTCCTGGACCGCCTCGGTGCGGGACATCGCGGTCCCGGCCTCGGCCGGAGGCGGACCTTTCCCCTTCGCCGTCGGGTCATTGACCGAGCGCGAGGCGCCCTTCGATCGCGTGATGCTCATGCTCTTGTCCTGTCGTGTGCTGCAACCGTATCAGCCCGCCGCCCCAGCGGCGGCCGTCTTCCGGGCCTGTGCCCAGTTTTCGAGAATCGCTACCGCATCCGCATCCATCGCCTGCTGTGACGGCATCGCCCGGTCCTCGACAAGGGCGCCGGCGGCCGCGCGCAGCGCGACGACGTCTATGGGATGGCGCTCGGCGCGGGTGAGCGCGGCGAAGGCGGCCCCCGCCTGGCTCATCGAGGCGGCGTAATAGAGCTTCGAGATGCCGGCGACCTCCATGGTGGCGACGCACATCGCGCAGGGCTCGCACGAGGTGTAGAGGTCGCAGCCCGACAGGTCGACGCACTGGAGCCGGCGGCAGGCGTCGCGGATCGCCTCCACCTCGCCATGCGAGGTCGGGTCGAAATGGGCGAGCGAGTGGTTCAGGCCCTCGCCGACGACGGCGCCGTCCTTGACGACGATGCAGCCGAACGGCTCAGTGCCGGGCTCGGTCAGCGCGCGGCGCGATATCTCGATCGCGCGGCGCATGAAGTCTTCGCGGTACATTGTGCCTCCTCCTTGGAAAGTTCAGGCCGCTTGCGGCAGCAGCCGGATCAATGCATCGGACCTGGCTGCGGTAGCAGCCAGGCGTGGCGCGGATCCCAGCTCAGCCGGACGCGGCGGCCCGGAACGAGATCCAGCGCCTCGATCTCGTGCTGCTGCTTCTGCACGCGGAACTCCGCGCCGTCCTCGATCTCGACGAACACGGTCTGCGTCGAGCCGACGAATTCGAGGCCGAGCACCGTGCCGGCGATGCCCGGTCCTCCGGTGTCGGGCGCGAGCGCGATGCGGTCGGCGGCGATGACGAAGTCGCCACGGCTGCCTTCGGGCCTCAGTGCATCGCTCGGCACGCGGAAGTCGCCCAGTGTGCTGCCGACGTCGAGCAGCCCGTCGGCGCCGCCGCGCACTTCGCCGCGGATCAGGTTGTTCATGCCCATGAAGTCGGCGACGAAGGCGTTAGCCGGCGCGCGATAGACGTCCTGTGGTCGTCCGACCTGCTGGATGTGGCCGTCGCTCATGATGACGATGCGGTCGGCCAGCGCGAAGGCCTCCGACTGGGCGTGCGTCACGTAGACGAAGGTGATGCCGAGCTCGCGGTGCAGGCGCGACAGCTCGGTCTGCATGCGCACGCGTAAGTGCGCATCGAGCGCCGAGAGCGGCTCGTCGAGCAGCAGCACGGAGGGCTCGGTCACCAGCGCGCGGGCGATGGCGACGCGCTGGCGCTGCCCGCCGGAAAGCTGGGCGATGTTGCGCCCGGCCATGCCGGCAAGGCCGAGCCTGTCGAGCCAGTCGAGCGACCGCTTGCGCCGCTCGGCGGCGCCGACCTTCTGCATGCGCAGCGGGAAGGCGACGTTCTCGGCCACGGTGAGGAACGGGAACAGTGCGAGGCTCTGCCACACCATCGGGGTGTTGCGCTGGAAGGCGGGTACGCCGCGCATGCTGTCGCCGCCGATGCGGATGTCGCCGCCGCTCGGCTCGTCGAGGCCGGCGATGAGCCGGAGCGTCGTGGACTTGCCGCAGCCGGAAGGCCCCATGATGGCGATGAACTCGCCGGCGTCGATGTCGAGGTCGATGGCGTTCACGGCGTGATGGTCGGGATAGCGCTTGTCGAGCTTGTCGAGCGCGATGAAAGGCGTCGGCATGGGGTTCTCCCTCGTCATGGGTTCGGGTTGCGGCGTCCGGCCCGGACGCCGGTGAAGCGCTGGGCGATGAGCACCAGCGCCACGCTGACGACCAGCACCACCGCGCCGATCGCGTTGATCTTCGGATTCACCTGGCCCTGCAGCAGGTTGAGGATGCGCACCGGCAGCGTCTCGTGCACGCCGCCGACGAACCAGGCGATCAGGAACTCGTCGAACGACACCGCCGCCGACAGGAAAAACGAGGCGATGAGCGCCGGCTTGCAGAACGGCAGGACGACATGGACCAGAGCCGCCGTCGGAGAGGCGCCGAGGTTCCACGCCGCCGGCTCGAGGTCGCGGCTTAGGTCGTTCAGCCGCAGCCTTATCAGCGCCATGGAGAAGGAGGTGGCGATGGCGACATGGCAGGCCATGATCGTCTCCAGCCGTCCGAACAGGCCGATCCGTGACAGGAAGGCGAGCATCGCCATGCCGAGGATGGTGGCCGGCACCGCCGGCGGCACGGCAACCAGCAGCACGAAGGGCAGCTTCAGCCGGAAGCGGTAGCGGAAGTCGAGATAGGCCGCCGCAAAGCCGAGCAGGGTGGACAGCACCGCCGTGCCGCAGCCGACCAGCACGCTGTTGACGAAGGCGTCGCGGATCATCGGATCGGCAAGGATCGCGCGGTGCCATTCGAGGCTGAAGCCGCCCCAGGGGATGGTAGGGAAGCGGTTGGCGTCGAAGGAGAAGACGACGATGACCAGCATCGGCGTCGCGATGAAGAGGAAGAGCAGGCCGAGAAAGCCGAATTGCGCGAGGCGCGAGACGCGGGTGGCGAGGCGGGCGTTCATCGCGCGTCCTCCCGGCGGGCCGTCCGCCCGCGCGCCAGCCACTGGCCGAGGCCGAGCGCCAGCGCCAGCATGACCAGCATGGCGACCCCGATGACCGAGGCGCGCGGCCATTGCGAGCCGGACTTCACCGTGTCGACGATCAGGATGGAGAGCGTCGGCGGCTTGGAACCGGTCATGAAGAGCGGGCTGATGTAGTCGCCGAAGGCGAGCAGGAAGCTCGTCGTCGCGGCGAGCGCGATGGCCGGGCGCACCGAAGGCACGACGACATGGAGGATGACCCGGCCGCGGCGGCAGCCGAGATTCTCCGCCGCCTCGACGAGGGTGCGGTCGATGCCGGCCATCGCGAACACCAGGATCAGCACGGCGATGGGCAGGCTCAGCGTGAGCAGGCCTACCTGCAGGGAGAAGGCACCGCCCAGCAGCGGCAGCGGGCCGATGCCGATTGACCCCAGCACGGCGTTGGCCATGCCCTCCGGGCTCAGCACGATCTGCCACGCATAGATGCGCAGCATGTAGCTGGAGAAGATCGGCACGATGAGGAAGGCGACCGCGAGGTCGCGCATCCGCGGGGTGAGCCGGAAGGCGATGGTGTAGGCGGCGGGAAAGGCCAGCGCGACCGCGAGCACCGTCGTCGTGGAGGCGACAGCGAAGGTGTGCAGGAGGGCGCGCTGGAAGGTCGCGGAGAACAGGATCCGCGACCAGTTGTCGAGAACGAAGGCGGGTTCCAGCCGGAATGACCTGACCTGCCAGAAGGTCACGACGACCAGGAACACCAGCGGCGCCGCGAAGAACACCGCCTGCCACAGCACTACCGGCAGGCTGAGCATGGCCGGCAGCACGGCGGGCGACCCCGCCATGCGCGGCCTGCTCAGCCAGGACCAGCGCCGGATGGCGCTGGCACGCGTCGTCACGGAGGCGGCCGTCATGGCGTGGCTCCTTCGTTCGCGTTGATTTCAGAGGCTCTTGAACTCGCTCCAGGCGTCGTTCCAGTCCGCGATCTCCTGCTGCTTGGGCAACTGGCGGAACTGGATCTTCTTCGCCTTGTACTCGTCCATCACGTTCGGGCCGGTGAGCGTCATGCGCAGGATCTCGGCTTCCTTCGGCATGGTCTGGTTCAACAGCTTCCAGCCGGCAATGGAGGGGATCGACTTCTTGTTGTCGACCTTGGTCGCCATCTTCACCTGGCCTTCCGGCGAGGTGGTGTACTGGATGAACTTGCGGGCGAGATCGCGCTTCGGGGTGCCCTTCACGATGGAGAGCGACTCGGTCCATTGCAGGCCGCCTTCCTCCGGGATGATGGTGTCGACCGGCACGCCGTTCATGCGCAGGCCGAGCGTGATCCACTCGCCGATGCCGGGCACCAGTTGGGCGCGGCCGTTGGTGAGCGAGGAGAAGATGTCGGCGATGGTGTAGAAGCCCGAGGCCTGCGGCTTCAGCGAGAACAGCTTCTCCTTCATGGCTTCGAACTTCGCTTCGTCGATGTCGAAGGGCGGGCGATTGCCGTTGGACAGGCTGATCGAGCCCATGGAGGGCAGATACCAGTCGAAGAAGCCGACCTTGCCCTTGGCCTTGTCGCTCCACAGGGCGGCGTAGGAGGCGACCTCCTTCGGCGTGAACTCCTTGGTGTTGTAGGACAGGCCGAGATAGCCGAAGTCGGTCATCACGCCGTAGAGCTTGCCGTCGAACCAGTGCAGCGGGAAGTTCTGGAACTCCGGCCAGAAATCCTTCAGCGGGTAGTCGGCGGGATCGAGCTCCTCGACGAAGTCGGCTGCATGCAGCAAGTGCATGTACTCGGCGTCGGCCAGCACCACGTCGAACGAGCCGGGCGGCGACTGGTTGATGACGGCGAGCATCTGGTCGCCGCCGACATATTCCTTGATCCGGATCTTGACGCCGTTCTCCTTCTCGAATTGCTCGACGAGATAGGGGTCGGCATTGCCCGGCCAGGAGAGATAATTGAGCACCTTCGGATCGTCGGCATCGGCCGGCGACCAGCGGGAGGTAGCGGCAAGCGCGCCGGCGGCGACGCCGGCCTTCAGGAAGGAGCGGCGACTGATGTCGCCCATGGGAAAGGAAGTGCGCATCGGGTCTGTTCCTGCTTCTGGGTTATATCGCATGCATCAAGTGCATGCGATATTATATGCATGGTGCGTGCCAGATGCGGCTGCAAATGGTTTTCGGGGTGAAATCAGTTGGTTAGCGAAATCGGGGTCGCGCGCTCAGCGACTTCGGATGCCGAGTGCAGCATCGTGATGATTATTTTGCGTGCACTAAGTGCGTGCAATGCATGTCAAGGAATGGATGCTGTTCATCGGCCGGCAACGGCGGATGGGCACTGCGGCCCTCTCGATTTCTCTTTCGGCGCGGGGCTGAAGCGCTCGGATCAACCCGCGTCGTCGTTTTCGCTGGAGAGGACGTCACAGCGTGTCGAGAACAGCGTGTCGCCGATGAAGTCGACGAAGACCCGCACCTTCGGCGAGAGATTGCGGTTGGAGGGCCAGATCAGGCTGAAATGACCCGGGGCGTCGATCCATTCGTCGAGGACGGTTCGGAGAGCCCCGCTGGCCAGCGGCTCGCGTGCCAGGAAATCCGGCATGCATCCGATGCCGAGGCCGGCGACGGTGGCGCCCCGCAACGCCTCCATGTTGTTGCAGGTCATGACCGTGCGCGGGCGCAGCTCGCGCTCGCCGGCGGGCAGATGGAGGGGCCAGGACTGGATCTTGCCGCTGTTGGGATAGCGGAAGCGGATGCCCGTGTGGCGGTCGAGATCACGCGGGCAGGCCGGCGTGCCGTGCTGCGCCAGATAGGAGGGAGCGGCGCAGAGCAGCATCTGGAACGGCCGCAGCCTTCGGGCCATCAGGCGCGAATCCGGCAACTCGCCGCTGCGGATTGCGACGTCGATGCCCTCATCGATCATATCCACTATCCGGTCGTTGAAATCGAGATCGAGCTCGATCTGCGGGTAGCGCGCCAGGAAGCGCGGCAGCACGGGCAACAGGAAATGGTAGCTGACGATCGGCGCGCTGACGCGCAATCGGCCGCGCGGCTGCTCCATGGTCTGGGCGAGCATGGCGCGGGCATCGTCCAGCTCGTCGAGAATGCGCCGGCAGCGCTCATGGAAGGCGCGCCCTTCCTCGGTCAGCCGCAGGCTTCGGGTCGAGCGCTGAAACAGCCGGACACCGAGCTCCTTCTCCAGTCGGGTCACCGCCTTGCCGATCGCGGAGGCCGATACGCCGAGTACCCGTCCGGCGGCGACGAAGCTGCCGAGATCGGCGGTCCGGACGAACGCCATCAGGCCGTTGAGCTGATCCATGCGGGCGAAGATCCTGGAATTTCATTCGAGCCTTTTTGTCCGATAAACTCGGATCATACGGCGCATTGGCCGATATTGCTTCCTGAATATCCTGACTGAAGCGAACCGAGCGCCGGCCTGGCCGGGCGCCGCTTTTTCGAACAGCAAGCAGGATTTCCATGACGCAAGACATCGAGCGGCCCGGCGCGGCCGGGCAGGCGTTCATCCTTCTTTCGGTCTGTCTCGCCGCAGCGGCGATGCCGCTGACCTTCACCGGCGCGGCCGTGGCCCTGCCGTCGATCAGCAAGGCGTTGGGCGGCAGTCCGATCGCGCTCAACTGGGTCACCAACGCTTTCATGCTCACATTCGGATCGACCCTGATGGCAGCCGGCGCGCTCGCCGACGCCTATGGCCGCAAGCGCGTCTTCCTGACGGGTACAGGCCTGTTTGCGCTGCTGTCGGCGGCGCTCGCCTTCGCGCCCGACCTGTTCTGGTTCGATCTCGGCCGCGCGGCGCAGGGAATCGCGGCGGCGGCCGCCTTCTCCGGCGGCATGGCGGCGCTCGCCCAGGAGTTCGACGGGCTAGCGCGGGTGCGGGCCTTCAGCGTCGTCGGCACGAGCTTCGGTGTCGGCCTGGCGTTTGGCCCGATCGCGTCGGGAATGATGATCGACGCTTTCGGCTGGCGCAGCATTTTCGGCATCGTGGTGGCGCTGGCCGCTCTCGCCGTGGTCCTCGGCGCTCGCGTGCTTCGCGAATCCCGCGATCCGCAGGCTGCAGGCCTCGACTGGTCCGGCGCCCTCAGCTTCACCGCGGCGCTCGCCCTTCTCACCTACGGGGTGCTGCTGGCGCCGGAGCGCGGCTGGTCCGATACGGGCGTGATCGGGCTGTTGCTCGGATCGCTGGTCTTTTTCATGGTTTTCACCATCATCGAGCATCGGGTCGCCCGGCCGATGCTGGACCTGACGCTGTTCCGCTATCCGCGCTTCGTCGGGGTGCAACTGCTCGCGGCGGCGCCGGCCTACGCCTTCGTCGTGCTTCTGATCCTGCTGCCGGTCCGCTTCGTCGGCATCGAAGAGCTGGGGGAGATCGCGGCCGGCCAGTTGATGATCGCGCTTTCGGCGCCACTGCTCGTGCTGCCGCTGGCGGCCGGAATGCTGACGCGGTGGCTCGCGCCGGCGACCATTTGCGGCGCCGGCCTGCTGATCTCGGCCGCTGGGCTGTTCTGGCTGAGCGGCGTGCCGGTCGGCGACAGCACGGATGCGGTGTGGCCGATGGCGCTGATCGGCATCGGTATCAGCCTGCCATGGGGGCTCATGGACGGGCTCGCGGTCAGCGTCGTGCCGAAGGAGCGCGCCGGCATGGCGACCGGCATCTTCAGCACCACGCGCGTCGCGGGCGAGGGGATCGCGCTCGCCGCGGTCGGCGCCGTGCTCTCGGGGCTGACGGCGAGGCATCTGGCTGGAGGCGGCGCCACCAATGAGGCCGCGCAGCGGCTGGCAACCGGCGACCTGGAGGGAGCCGCGAGTGCCATGCCAGAGGTCGGCCGGGCGGCCCTGATCCAGGGCTACAGCGCCGCCTTCGCCACGCTGCTGATCGTGCTCAGCGCCATCACGGTCGTCACTGCGGTCGTCGTCTTCGTCTTCCTGAGGCGTCGCGACGAGGACGCGGCCGAGGCGCGCGGCGAGGTCGACGAAGCCCTGTGCACGTCGCAGGCGTGAACCGGCAATCGTCTTTCATTGCGGGAGGCCACGGCAGGAAGGCGTGTCGTCCTGCCGTAGCCTTGGCGCGTCAGCGCGGGAGAGTGGAGAGCGTGGCGTCGAGCGCGAGGCGGAGGCGGCGCGCCAGTTCGCCGATCTCCGCTTCAGTGATGATCAGCGGCGGCGAGAGGACGACGCAGCCCTGCAGAGGACGCACGACGACGCCCGCCGCCAGCCCGGCCTCGTACAGCGTCTGGCTGAGGCCGCCGGGCGCGAGCGAGGGCGAGGCGGCCGCGGGCCCCCTTTCGCCCGGCGGTGCGATCTGCACCGCGCCGGCGAGGCCGAAGCAGCGGGTGGCGGTGACCAGCGGATGGTCCTCGAGCCCGGCGAGCGCCTTCTGCCAGACCGGCATGATCGACTGGACATGGCCGAGGATGTTGCGCCGCTCATAGATGTCGAGGACCTTGAGCGCCACGGCGGCGGATACGGGGTGGCCGCCATAGGTGCTGCCGTGGTTGAAGATGCCGGCGGCGTTGCTGCCGTCTTCGAGATGGCCGTAGAACGCATCCGACATGACGACCGCCGAGATGGGCTGGTAGGCGCCGGACAGGCCTTTGGCGCAACTGATGCAGTCCGGCTCGATGCCGAGTGCCTCGCTGCCCCACATCTTCCCGGTGCGGCCGAAGCCGGTGACGACCTCGTCGGCGTAGAGCCGGATGCCGTAGCCATCGAGCAGCGCCTTGATCTTCTGGAAATAGCCCTTGGGGGGAGGGAACATGCCCGAGGAGACCGACACCGGCTCGGCGATAAAGGCGGCCACCGTCTCGGGGCCGGCCTCCTCGATCACCTGCCTGAGCTCGTCGACCAGGCGGTCGGCATAAGCCTCCTCGGTTTCGCCGGGCAGGGCGCCGATCGGCCATGTGGGGTGCGAGACGAAGAGGCTGTCGCCGGTCGGGATGCCGAACGCCTCCTGCAGGCCGGGGCTCCCGCCGAGTGCGGTGGTGGCGATGGTGCCGCCGTGATAGCTGGCGCGCCGCGAGATGATCTTGCGGCGCCTGGGCTCGCCGGCGACGCGGTTTGCATACCAGGTGAACTTGACCAACTGGTCGTTGGCCTCCGAGCCGGTGGTGGCGAACATCACATGACCACCGCGCACCGGCGAGACCTCGGCGAGCCGCTCGGCCAGCTCCATGACGACCGGCACGGTGCGGTGGATGCCGGAGGGGTACATCGGCAGCGCGCGAAGCTGCTCCACCGCGGCCTCGACCAGCTCCTCGTCGCTGAAGCCGAGATTGACGCAGTAGAAGGTCGAGACCGCCTCGATGTAGTCGCGGCCGTGCTCGTCGAAGGTGTAGATGCCCTTGCCCCGCACGAACATCAGCGGGCGCTCTTCCCGCAGCTTCTGCAGGTTGGAGAATGGCAGCATGGCCAGATTGCCGGGGTGGTTGGCACCCCTTATCGCGACGTTCATCGGCGTCCTCGCTCATGTGTGATCACACGTACGCGAAGGCTAGTGGCGGATCGTGGCGCAGGTCAAGCGGCGAACGTTGTCGTCAGGTATTTGCGCAGTATAATTTCGTCGGCGATGCGTCGTCCGACGAGCCCTCTCCGGCCGCGGCTTCCGCTTGTGATCACGGAGGAGACGTGAAGCCCTGCGACGTTGCCGTGGCCTCGGTCTCGAGCTGCCAGCCGAGGCGGCGATACAAATAGCGCTGATAGGTGAGGATGTCCGAGCGCCTCAGGTCGCGCATCCGCCCGCCGTCGCGCGAGCGCGCGGCCCAAGCCATCTCCATCATGATGTGGGTGGAGAATTCCAGGAAGGAGTAGTCCTCCTGCGCGTCGCGCGTGAGGGCCAGCGCGACGATCGGCGCCATGCGCACGCGCAGCCGCCGGATGAGCGTCGTCATGAAGGGCGAGCCGCACCGGTCGGCGATGAAGAACGACCAGTCGTTGAAGCCGCGGATGTGCTCGAGCATGTGCTGGGTGAAGGGTACTCCCATCTGCGCGGGCCTGACTGCCTCGGACAGCGCATGCAACTGGACGAATTCCCGCTCGGTCGCCCGCAGCACGAAGAGGGCGGCGGCCTCGCCTTCGACGAGCGCGCGCATGCGGAAGATGTCGTCGCAGCTCTGGCGGCTCAGCTCGGGAACCTGGATGACGCGCGCGGACGTGATCTCCAGCGCGTCCTCGGCCACGAGCGAGGAAATGGCATCGCGCACCGGCTGCATGCTGGTGCCGTAGCCGGCCGCCAGCGAGCGAAGGGAGACCTTGGCGCCGGGCAGGAATTCGCCCATCAGCAGCCGCAGCCGCAGGGCGTCCGCGATCTGCCCCGAGAGTGTGCCGGTCTTCGCCGCATCGAGATCGGTCATTGCTTGCCTGTCCAAATTTCCAGCAGCCGGCGAAAGCGCCCCCGCGTGCCGGCTCGCATCGGCTATACCACGGAATTCACTTACGGAACGGCGCGCTCCGATTTGCGAATGATCGTGATCACACGAGGTCGATGGTCATTGGTCGTCAGTAGATATTTGCACATTTTTCCATCCATGTTCGCATATTTTATGCTCACCCGAAGTAATTGACAGCTTGTATGACCTCCTTATAGTTCCTGCATTCCTGCTGTGATCACAGAAGGACGCCGCGCCAACTCCCGGATTTCCGCTGTTCGCCCAGGTGCTGGATGGTGTTGGCGCTCGGCCATGCCATGTCACGGCGGCAGCCATTGCGCCGAAACGGACCAGGTGACATGACCCTCCTGAGCACTTCGCCGACGGACGCCGCCAGTTCAGCCTTCGCCACAGGGGCCGCCTATATGGACGGCGCCTATGTCCCGCTCAGCGAGGCCCGCATTCCGGTCACCGACTGGGGCTATCGCCGATCGGACGTGGTCTATGACGTCGCCAGCGTCTGGGACGGCGCGTTCTTCCGTCTCGACGACCATCTCAAGCGTTTCCGCGCCTCGATGGAGTTCGCGCGGCTGGTGCCGCGGGAGACCGACGCGGAAATCCGCGAGATCCTGCACAAGCTCGTGGCGCTGGCCGGCCTGCGCGAGGCCTATGTCGCGATGGACTGCCTACGCGGGCGTCCGGTGCCCGGCGTCCAGTACCATCCCAAGAACGCGCGGCCCTATCTCGTCGCCTATGCGGTTCCGTTCATCTGGCTCATGAAGCCCGAGGTGATCGAGCGCGGCGCGCACATGATCATCGCCTCGACGCCGCGCATCCCCGAGGCCTCCGTCAATGCGCGGGCGAAGAACTTCCACTGGGCGGACATGACCGCCGCCCTGTTCGAGGCCGATGAGCGCGGCGCCGACAATCCGATCCTTCTGGACGCGGCCGGCAACGTCACCGAAGGCCCCGGCTACAATGTCTTCTGCATCACCGACGGGGTCGTCGCGACGCCGGATCGCAACGTGCTCGGCGGCATCACGCGGCTGTCCGTACTCGAGCTTTGCGCCGAGCTGGGCCTGCCCTGCGAGGTGCGGGACGTGAGCGTCGACGAATTGCGCGATGCCGACGAGATCCTGCTGTCGTCGACCGCCGGCGGTCCCATCGGCGTCAGCCGCCTCGACGGGCGGATCCTCAACAACGACCGGCCGGGTCCGCTGAGCCAGAAGATCCGCGAGACCTACTGGGCCAAGCGGAAGGCCGGCTGGCACGCCGATCCCATCGACTACGCCGCCGCCTGAAATCCCAACAAAACAAAGAGCCCTTCCAACCTTCACAGAGGAATATCGCCGTGACGAAAGCTGGCCGTACTCTCCTCAAGACCATGTTTTCGCTCGCCGGCGGCGCGCTGCTGAGCGCCTCCGCCATGGCCCAGACGATTCCGCCGCCGGGGCCGACGGTGGAGGCGATCAAGAAGCGCGGCGAGCTGGTCTGCGGCGTCGACGCCGGCATTCCGGGCTTCGCCTTCCAGGATTCCTCCGGCGCCTGGAAGGGTTTCGACGTCGCCTATTGCAAGGC
Source organism: Allobosea sp. 117 (assembly GCF_000702305.1). Lineage (GTDB taxonomy): Bacteria > Pseudomonadota > Alphaproteobacteria > Rhizobiales > Xanthobacteraceae > Ancylobacter. The sequence goes on along the minus strand of NZ_JNLC01000018.1, from coordinate 66,227 downwards.
GCTGGCCGCCGCGGTGCTCGGCGATCCGAACAAGGTGAAATATGTCGGCACGACCGCCAAGGTGCGCTTCACCGTGCTGCAGTCGGGCGAGATCGACGTGCTGATCCGCGACTCGACCCTCACCTTCGGCCGTGACATCGATCTCGGGCTCACCGAGGTCGCCATCAATTTCTATGCGGGCCAAGGCTTCATGGTGCGCAAGAGCCTCGGTGTGAAGTCGGCGGCCGAGCTCAACGGCGCCACCATGTGCATGCTCACCGGCGCCACGCTCGAGCTCAACATCGCGGACTATGCACGCTCCAAGGGCACGACGATCAACTCGCTGCTGTTCGAGAAGTCGGAGGAGGCCTTCGCCGCCGCCGAGAGCGGGCGCTGTGACGGCTACACCGACGACACTGGCTCGCTCGCGGCGGCGCGCTCGACCATGAAGGTGCCGGACGACTGGATGATCCTGCCGGAAGTGATCTCCAAGGAGCCGCTCGGCCTCCACACCCGCGACGGCGACTATCGCTGGTCCGACATCGTCTTCTGGGTCGACGCCGCGCTGAAGACCGCCGAGGAGTTCGGCATCACCAAGGAGAATGTCGACGAGAAGAAGAGCTCGACCGATCCCTTCGTGCGCCGCGTGCTCGGTCTCGAGGGCGATTTCGGCAAGAAGCTCGGCCTCGACAACGAGGCCTTTGCCCGCGCCATCAAGGCGGAAGGCAATTACGGACAGATCTACGATGCCTATTTCGGCCCGAAGGCCCTCGGCCTGCCGCGCGGCATCAACAACCTATGGAACCAGGGCGGCCTGCATTATCCCCTGCCGTTCCGTTGAGATCGTTCATGGCACGGAAGAGCCGTTCCGGAAACTCCGCGCTGTGGCCGATGAAACCCTCCCACGCCCTGCTCGTGCAGGGCGTGGCCATCGCGATCGGCGGGTTCTTCATCCTGTGGTTCGGGCATAACGCGGCGAGCCATCTCGCGCGCCGCGGCATGCAGCTCGATTTCGGCTTCCTCGGCAGCGTCGCCGGCTTCGGAATGCCGTTCCAGATCCTGTCCTTTGCGCCGACCGACACCTATTTCATGGCGCTGGTGACCGCGTTCGCCAACACGCTGCTGGTGTCGGCGCTGGGTATCGTGACGGCGACGATCCTCGGCTTCGGCCTCGGCGTGATGCGGCTGTCCGGCAACTGGCTGCTGGAGACCGTCTCCAGCGCGATCATTGAGCTCGTGCGTAACACGCCGCAGCTCCTGCAGATCGTGTTCTGGTATGTCGGCGTTCTGCAACTGCTGCCATTGGCGAGGGAAAGCCTCTCCATCGGCGGCTTCGCTTATCTCAATATCCGCGGTCTGTTCCTGCCGGCGCCGATAGGCGGCGCGTGGAGCAGCGTGTTGCTGATCGTCTTCTTCCTGAGCTTCGCGCTGGTGCCGCTGCTGCGCCGCTGGCTTCCGGTCGAGCCGCGCAGGAGCAGCGTCTTCTGGCTGCTGCCGCTGGCGCTGCTCGCCGCCCTCGTCGTCAGCCTGAAGGGCTGGAGCATGCCGGCGCTGAAGGGATTCAACTTCTCCGGAGGCATGGTGCTGCCGCCGGAGCTGGTGGCGCTCTGGGCGGGGCTTTCGCTCTATAGCGCCGCCTTCATCGCTGAGATCGTCCGTGCATCGGTCGAGGCAATCAGCCGCGGCCAGGTGGAGGCGGCGCGCAGCCTCGGGCTCAAGCCATGGCTGACGCTCCGGCTGGTGATCCTGCCGCAGGCGCTGCGGCTGATGATCCCGCAGATCACCAATCAATATCTGAACCTCATCAAGAGCTCATCGCTTGGCGCCGCCATTGCCTATCCGGAGATCGTGCAGATCTTCGCCGGTACGGTGCTGAACCAGTCCGGCCGCGCCATCGAGGTGATGGTGATCGTCATGGGCGTCTTCCTGGTCATCAATCTCGCGGCCTCCGCCGCCCTTGCCCGGCTGAACGAGCGGGTCGCGCTGAAGGAACGCTGATCGATGACCGAGAAGATCCGGCGCTGGATCCATACCAACCTGTTCAGCTCGCCGCTGATGGGCCTGCTGACCGTGTTCACCATCGTGGTTCTGGCCGTCGTCCTGCCGGCGCTGTTCCGCTGGGCCTTCCTCGACGCGGTCTTCGTTGGCTCCAGCCGTGCCGTCTGCGGCGGCGGCGCGTGCTGGGCCTTCATCGCCGATCGGCTGGACCAGTTCATCTATGGGCGCTATGCGCCGGCGGAACGCTGGCGGGTGAACCTCGCCGGGCTCGTGCTCCTCGCCTTCACCGCGCTCGCCATCTGGCCGCGCAATCCCTTCCGTGTGTTGTGCGTGGCGCTGCTCGTCACGCTCTGCCCGGCGATCGTCGGCGTGCTGATGGTGGGCGGCGTGTTCGGCCTCGCCTTCGTCCCCACCGATCAATGGGGCGGGCTTTCGCTCAATATCATCCTGACCTTCGCCACCGTCGCCATCTCGCTGCCCCTCGGCGTGCTGCTGGCACTCGGGCGCCGCTCCGGCCTGCCGGTCATCCGCTGGGCCTGCACGATCTTCATCGAGGTGCTGCGCGGCGTGCCGCTGCTCACCGTGCTGTTCATGGCGATGGTGATGCTGCCGATGTTCCTGCCGGAGGGCATCACCTTCGACCGGCTGCTGCGCGCCATCGTCGGCCTGTCGCTTTTCGTCTCGGCCTATTTCGCCGAGATCATCCGGGGCGGCCTGCAGGGCGTACCCAGGGGGCAGTACGAGGCCGCGGCAGCGATCGGCCTCGGCTTCTGGGGCGCTCACCGGCAGGTGGTGCTGCCGCAGGCCTTCCGGCTGGTGGTGCCGGGCATCGTGAACACGGTGATCGACCTGTTCAAGGACACGACGCTGGTCTCGATCATTGGCCTGTTCGACCTGCTCGGCATCGTCGGCCAGTCGCTGAAGGACCCGAACTGGCTCGGCCTCGGCCGCGAGGGCTACGCCTTCGCCGCCCTCGTCTTCTTCGTCTGCTGCTATGCGATGTCGCTGTTCAGCCAGAGCGTCGAGCGCCGGATCAAGAGCGCCCGCCACTGATCCTCAGGCCGCGTTGTTCAGCGCCTCGGAGGGCTCGCTCACGGGCACGGCGGGCCGTGGCGTGCGCCGCAGCCTGCGGCGCAGGGCGAGGGCGGGCGCCTCGACGAGCTTCCACGAGAGGAAGGCGAGCGCGAAGGTGACGACCAGCGTGAAGGCGTAGATGCCCCACACCGGCAGGGTGCCGGCGAGGTAGGTCGCGCCGAAGTTCGACACCGGATAGGCGTAGAGATAGACGCCATAGGACAGGTCGCCGACACGGTCGACGCGCGAGAGCACCGGAATGCGCAGTCGCGCGATGCCGAGCGACAGCGTGCAGATGAGCAGCAGATTGGCCGCGCGTCCGAGATCGGTGCCGGGGAGGGCGAAGACCAGCGCCGCCGCCACCACGGCCGCCAGCCGGAAATCGAACCAGCGCAGGCTCGACAGCATCGCCAGTGCCGAGCCGAGGCCGAAGCAGAAGGTGAACAGCACGAAATAGTAGCGGTTCACCCATGTGAACAGGATATCCGGCGAGGGGGGCGGCAGCTTTGGAAAGACGACATAGGCATAGATGAAGAAGGTCGCGACCGCACAGGCCATCGCCGCGAGCCTGAGCCGCGGCTGCGGGATCAGGCAGAAGGCGAAGAAGATTAGGTAGCAGATCAGCTCGTATTTGATGGTCCAGAGCGAGCCATTGACCGCCGGCCATATGGCGGTCTCGAACACGCCGGGCAGGGCGATCGGCTGTTCCTGGAAGAACGGGACGAGGTTGCCGAACAGGAAGCGCAGCGTACCCGGATCGGCGAGGAACTGGGCGGGCGGCAGGCGGCCGATGACAAGGCCGAGCGCGATCGAGGCGAGCAGCGCCACGATGAGGCCCGGATAGATGCGCAGCATGCGCGAGGCGATGTAGTAGCGCGCAGAGGCGCCGCGCAGCACGCTCCGCGAGATCAGATAGCCGCTGACGAAGAAGAAGATGGTGACGCCGACGCTCTCCAACGGCAGGTGGACCAGCGGGACCATCGCCAGCGGATTGCCGAGCATACCGTGCAGGTGGCCGACAAGGACGAGCAGCGCGGCGAGCAGCCGCAGCGCGTCGAAGGAATTGCGGTGTTCGTCCATCGCCTCCCGGCCTCGGTCCCGGCCCGGCGTTATCGGCGCCGGCTGCGGGGGCCGCATCTTCGCAAAATGACGCAGCGGCCGCCAGCCTTCCGCTGGCGGCCGGAGGCTCAGCCGATCGTCATCAGGCTGGCATTGCCGCCGGCTGCCGCTGTGTTGGTGCTGGTGGAGCGCTCCAGCACCAGCATGTCCAGCGGATAGGTCTCGCCGCCGCGTGCGAGGCCCTCGGAACTCGCGCCATGCACCATGACGAGCGGACCCGGCCGCGCCGCCATCTGTTGGGCGAGTTGGCGCAGCGTGTCGCTGTCGCCTTCGAACAGCACCGCATCGAACCTCGCTTCGGCGAGGTCGGTCGTCGTGTCGACGAGCCCGCGGAGCGCCTTGGGCAGCTTGGGAGCGTCGGTAGTCTCCAGCAGCACGCGGTTTCCGGTCGCCAACGCCGCTGCGACCTGCACGGCGAGACCGAGCTCGGTCGAGGGCAGGCACAGCACGGTGCCGCGCGGCTCCAGCGCATAGATGTTGCGCTCGCCGACCGGGCCCGGAAGCTCGATCGCGGTGCCGGGGAGCGCGGCGTCGAGGACGGCGGCGACGCGTTCGCGCGCCAGCGGATCGGTGAGGAAGTCGAGCCAGAGACGCGCCGGCTCCGGCGCCTGCGCCGTGCCGGCGAGCGGCGAAGCCTCCGGGCGGAGGGAGAGCAGGCGGCGCAGATAGAGCGGGCCGCCGGCCTTCGGGCCGGTGCCGGAGAGGCCGTGGCCGCCGAAGGACTGCACGCCGACCACGGCGCCGATGATGTTGCGGTTCACATAGACATTGCCGACCGAGATGCGCTCGGTGACATGCGCGATGGTCTCGTCGATGCGGGTATGCAGGCCGAAGGTGAGACCGTAGCCGGTGGCGTTGATCGCGGCGATCAGCTCGTCCAGCGCCTCGCGCTTGAAGCGCACCACATGCAGCACCGGGCCGAACACCTCGCGCTTCAACTCGGCGATGTCATCGATCTCGATCAGCGTCGGCGGCACGAAGGTGCCGTGCGCGCATTCGGGCCGCAGCTCGAGCTGCTCGACAGCGCGGCCCGCCTCGCGCAGCCGCTCGATATGCGCCTCGATGGTCGCGCGTGCCTCGTCGGTGATGACCGGGCCGACATCGGTCGACAGCCGCACCGGATTGCCGACCGCGATCTCCTTCAGCGCCCCCTTCAGCATGGCGAGGATGCGGTCCGCCACGTCGTCCTGAACGCAGAGGATGCGCAGGGCGGAGCAGCGCTGGCCGGCGGAATCGAAGGCGGAGGCGATGACGTCGCCGACCACCTGCTCGGCGAGCGCCGAGGAATCGACGATCATCGCGTTCTGGCCGCCGGTCTCGGCGATCAGCGGGATCGCGCGGCCCTCGGGGCTGAGGCGCTTGGCGAGCTCCGCTTGGATCAGCCGGGCGACCTCGGTCGAGCCGGTGAACATCACGCCGCGCGTCGCCGGATCGGCGACCAGCGCCGCGCCGACATTTCCGGCGCCGGGCAGATATTGTACCGCGCCGGCCGGCACGCCGGCCTCGCGCAGGATGCCGACGGCAAGGCCGGCGATCAGCGGGGTCTCCTCCGCCGGCTTGGCGAGCACCGGATTGCCGGCGGCGAGCGCGGCGGCGACCTGCCCGGTGAAGATGGCGAGCGGGAAGTTCCACGGGCTGATGCACACCACCGGCCCAAGCGGACGGTGGGTGTCGTTGGAGAACTGGTCGCGCACCTGCACGCCGTAGTAGCGCAGGAAATCGACCGCCTCGCGCACCTCGCCGATGGCATTGGCGAGCGACTTGCCGGCCTCGCGGACGATGACGCCGATCAGCATCGGCATGCGCGATTCCATGAGGTCGGCGGCGCGGATCAGGCACTGGGCACGCTCGGCCGGGGGGGTGGACTGCCAGATCGGCGCGGCGGCCGCCGCCTGCTCCATGGCGCGCGCGACGATCTCGGGCGTCGCGTCCTCCACCGTGCCGACGACGTCGCGCCGGTCGGCGGGGTTGAGCAGGGTGCGCGGAATGCCGGCCGCCGGGCCGTCGCCGAGTAGCGGCGTCGCATGGAGAGGCGCGGCCGAGGAGGCCAGCAGCGCGGCGGCGAGTGAGGCGAGGCGCTGTTCGTTGGAAAGGTCGAGCCCCTCCGAGTTGCGGCGCTCGGCCCCGAACAGGGCCGCCGGCAGCGCGATCTTCGGGTGCGGGCTGCCGAGCGGCTCGACGGCCCGGGCCACGTCGACCGGATTGGCGACGAGCTCGTCGATGCTGACTGTCTCGTCCGCGATGCGGTTCACGAAGGAGGAATTGGCGCCGTTCTCCAGCAGGCGGCGGACGAGATAGGCGAGCAGCGTCTCATGCGTGCCGACCGGCGCATAGACGCGGCAGGGGCGGTTCAGCTTGTCGCGGCCGACCACCTCCTCATAGAGCGGCTCGCCCATGCCGTGCAGGCACTGGAACTCGTACTGGCCGCCATAATAATTGCCGCCCGCCATCTCCATGACGGTCGCGAGGGTCTGCGCGTTGTGGGTGGCAAATTGCGGGAAGATCGCGTCCGGCGCCGCGAGCATCTTGCGGGCGCAGGCGAGGTAGGAGACGTCGGTGTGCACCTTGCGGGTGTAGACCGGGAAACCCTCCAGCCCGTCGAGCTGGGCGCGCTTGATCTCGCTGTCCCAATAGGCGCCCTTGACCAGCCGGATCATCAGCCGGTGGCCGCTGCGGCGGGCGAGGTCGATCAGATAGTCGATCACATAGGGGCAGCGCTTCTGGTACGCCTGGACGACGAAACCGATGCCGTTCCAGCCACTTAGCGTCTCTTCGAAACAAAGCGATTCAAGCAGGTCGAGCGACAGTTCGAGCCGGTCGGCCTCCTCGGCATCGATGTTGAGGCCGATGTCGTAGTGCCGCGCGAGGCGGGCGAGATGCACGAGGCGCGGCAGCAACTCGCCGATGACGCGGTCATACTGGGCGCGGGAATAGCGCGGGTGCAGGGCCGAGAGCTTGATCGAGATGCCCGGCCCTTCATAGATGCCGCGCCGGTCCGACGCTTTGCCGATGGCATGGATGGCCTGTTCGTAATCCGCCAGATAGCGCGCGGCATCCGCCTCCGTGGTGGCGGCCTCGCCGAGCATGTCGAAGGAATAGCGGAAGCCCTTGGCCTCCATCTTCCGCGAATTGGCCAGCGCCTCGGAGATGGTCTGGCCGGTGACGAACTGCTCGCCCATCATCCGCATGGCGAGGTCGACGCCCTTGCGGATCAGCGGCTCGCCGCCGCGACCGATCAGCCGGGTGAGGGCGCCGGTCAGGCCGGTCTCGCTGGTTGTGCTGGTCAGCTTGCCGGTGACGACGAGGCCCCATGTGGCGGCGTTCACGAACAGCGAGGGCGAGTGGCCGACATGCGACTGCCAGTCGCCGACGCCGATCTTGTCGCGGATCAGCGCGTCGCGAGTGGCGCGGTCGGGAATGCGCAGCAGCGCCTCGGCGAGGCACATCAGCGCGACGCCTTCCTGGGACGAGAGCGAATATTCGTGGATCAGGCCTTCCACCGCGCCCTTCTGGCCCTTTTCGCGCAGCGCGGCGACGAGGGAGGCCGCGCGTTCCTTCGCGGCCTGCGCCCTGTGGTCCGGCAGCGTCGCCTCGGCGATGAGCAGCGGCACGCATTCCGGCTCCGGCACGCGATAGGCGCCGGTGATGCGGGCACGCAGCACCGATTGGGGGCGTACGCCGCGGGCGAAATCGAGGAAGGGGCTCTCGACGTCGGAGGGCGTGAAGGGAAGCGGTGGTTGCTCCTCAGGGTGCAACCCGAGCTCGGCGCGCTCGACGGCGTTCACCAGCGCCTGCTTCACCAGCGCATGCGGCGTGCGCCCCTGACCTTCGGCGGCGGCCTTGAGCCGGGACCGCAGCTCGTCGTCGATCTTCACGCCGATGGTCGTCGTCGCCATGCCCGCCCCCGAAGGTTATACCCGATCAAGATCGCCCACCACATACAGGTGCAACCGGTTTCTGGCAATGGGTGCAACCTGGAAGCCATGAGAGATTCTCAATTCGATCGTTATCGAACCATCTTGCGCTCCCCCATGTCGCGCCTATCTGCCGAACATGGACGCCACCACACCTGTCTCGCCCGCGGCCTCGAACGAGGCCTCCGATCCGTCGCGCACGTCGCTCTCGGTGCTCGATCTGTCCTTCGTCGTCTCCGGCGGGACCGGACCCGAGGCGCTGCGCGGTACCATCGAGCTCGCGCGGCATGTCGATGAGCTAGGCTACACCCGCTTCTGGGTCGCCGAGCACCACAATCTGCCCTCCATCGCCTCGGGGTCGCCGGATGTGATGAGCGGGCAGATCCTGGCGGCGACGCAGCGCATCCGGGTCGGCTCGGGCGGCGTCATGCTGCCGAACCACGCGCCGCTGATGGTCGCCGAGCGCTTCAAGGTGCTGGAGGGTCTCTATCCGGGCCGCGTCGATCTCGGGCTCGGCCGGGCGCCGGGCACCGACCAGCTCACCGCCCATGCGCTGCGCCGCCGGCAGGGCGTCGAGCCGGAGGACGATTTCCTCGACCGGCTGCAGGAGCTGATGCTGTGGGACAGCGGCGCCTGGCCGGCCGACCATCCCTACCGCAAGATCCAGGTGATGCCGGTCGACGTGCGGCTGCCGCCGATCTTCCTGCTCGGTTCGAGCGGCTACAGCGCGCGGCTCTCGGCGCAGCTCGGGCTTCCCTTCGCCTTCGCGCATCATTTCGCCACCCATGACGTGCTCGACGCCATGCTGAGCTATCGCGCCAATTTCCGCCCCTCGGACCGGTTGGCGAAGCCGCATGCGATCCTCGCCCTTTCGGTGATCTGCGCCGAGACGGACGAGGAGGCCGAACGTCTCGCCTCCAGCGCCGACCTGATGCATCTGCGGCGCATGCGCGGCGAGTTCGCGCCGATCCCCTCGCCGGAGGAGGCGGGCGCCTATGACTACAAGGACAGCGACCGGGGCATGATCCGGCGCAACCGCGAGCGGCTGCTGGTCGGCGGGCCGGAGAAGGTGAGGGAAGGGCTCGCCCGCTTCGTCGAGACGACGTTGGCGGACGAGCTGATGATCACCTCGCCGATCCATTTGCTGGAGGCGAAGAAGCGCTCCTACGAATTGCTGGCCGACATGCAGGTGCCCTCGGCCGCGGCGCTGTCTTCCCGCCGCTGAAGCTCGGCCGGTTTTCTGCCCGGCCGCGTCACCAGCCAGATGCCGAGCGCGATCGGTGCGATGCCGACGAAGTCGAGCGGCGGCACCGTCTCGCCGAGCAGCAGCCAGCCGAAGGCGAGGCCGAGCGGCGGCATCAGGAAGTGCAGGCTGGAGGCCGCCGTCGCGCTGGAGCGGGTCAGCAGGTAGAACCAGAGCCCGTAGCCGCCGATCGACACGCCGACCACGAGGAAGGCGAGGCCGCCGAACAGGTTCGCGGTCAGCCGCACGTCCGAGACGCTTTCGGTGGCGAGGGCAAGGGGCACCAGCACAAGCCCGCCGGCGAGGCACTGGATGGCATTGCCGGTCCACACGCCGCCACGCGGGCGGAAATATTTGAAGGCGAGCGTGCCGGCCGCCAGCGCCGTGACGCCGCCGCCGATGAGCAGCGTGCCGGCGAGGCTCTCATGAGCGCCTTCGAGCCGTGAGCGCAGCACGATGACGACGCCGGCAAGGCCGAGGCCGATGCCGATCCATTTGCTCAGATTCAGCTTCTCGCCCAGCAGCGGCCCGGCGAACAGGGCGACGAGCAGCGGCAGGCAGCTCGTCAGCACCGCCGTATAGGCGGATGAGGTGAAGGTCAGCGCTGTCCAGTTGAGGCCGAGATAGACGGCGTTGTTCAGCACGCCGATGAAGACGAGCGCGCCGATATCCCGCCGGCCGAGGCGCGGGCGCCCGTCCACTGCCCAGGCGAGCGCCAGCATGATAGCACCGGCCAGCAGCAGCCGGATCGCCAGCAGTGTCAGCGGCGGGGCGTCGGCGAGCGCCATCTTCGCGCCGGCGAAGGCCGACGACCACAGCACGCAGAACAGTCCCACCAGCATCGGCAAGGGCAGGAAGGTATGGGACTGCGAAGGCATGGCGGTCGAGGCGGATGTCGGGGCGGACATGGGGCGCGCTCCAGCTTCAGTGGGGCGCGACCATAATTCAGGCGCCATCCATCGGAAAACGAGATGTTTTCATGGGGCCTATGAAAGGACGCGATCGATGGCGACTCGCTTTCGCCGACGGAACGGTTCGGCCGCCTGCGGCACGCGCTATTGCGGCTGCGCTGCCTGTGCCGCCTCGGCGACCTCCGTCGTCGTCGCCGCCGGTGCCGGCTCGGCAGCGGTGGCGGCCGGGGTCGTCGCGGCGACGTCGTTGCCGGTCGACGCGTCCCGCCCTCTCTGCCGCGTCGTGCCACGGCTGGGCTGCTGCAAGGCGAACTGCTCCAGGCCGAACAGCTTCACGCCGGCGACGGTGATCTGGCCGCCTTCCTTGTTCTTCTTGGCGGAGGCGACGACGGATTGCAGCTCCGGCGCCATGGCGACGAGCTGGGCAAACTTGCCGTGGTTATACTCGTCGAGCGATTTCACGTCGGTCATGTCGGCGACCACCGCGCCGAGCGCGACCAGCTCGTCGTCCTTGGTGTAGGAGCCGAGGCGGCTCTTGCCACCGGCGATGAACTGCGAAAAGCCGAGCGCCTTGTCGTCCGCCGACACCACCACGATGAAGGGCTTCGGCGGCTTGCCGAAGCGCTTGAGCTGGGTCTTGAAGACGTCGACGTCGATGTCCGGCGCGGCGAGGATGATGTTGCCGAGCTTATCGACCGGCAGACCCTTGCCGGAGATCTTGATCTGCCGCAGCGCCTCGACCGTCACCCAGTTGCCCATCGAGTGGGCGAAGATGCTCACCTGGTCCGCGCCGCTGGCGAAGACCATGCGGATGGTGTCTTCCAGCCGGTCGCGCGCGGCGGTGGCGCTGTTGGTGTCGTAGACATAGTCGGCGGTGTCGCCGCGCGAGGCCCAGGTGAACAGCACCGGAACGGCGGTCGACTTGGAATCCTCGGCCATCTGCGCGAGGCGGTAGAGCGCCTCCGAGAACTGCGTGTTGTAGCCGTGGATGAAGATGACGGCGTTGCGCTGGCCGGCCGGGCGGCGCGCCAGCTCGGCCTTGAGATCGGCGTTGAACTCCTGCGGCGTCTCGCGATAGGCGGCGCTCTGCACCACCATCTCGGTGGCCGGGTTGCCGGGCGGCTGCTTCGGCCATTCCACCTCGCCGACCTGATGGCTCGGCGGCACGGTGAGGTCGACCTTGGCGAAGCTCAGCGCCGGGGTGCGTTCGCCGCTGTAGAAGGTGCCGGGGTGGGGATCGCGCGCCCGCGTCGAGGCGACGAGGATGGTATGCCTGGTGGCGCCTGGCGCGGTGGCGTCGCTGGTGGCGAGCGAGTCCGGTCCGGGCCGTGAGCCGCAGCCGGCGACGACGAGCAATGTGGCGGCAACTGCGGCGATGCGGATGCGCCCGATGGTCCGTGCGCCGCCCTTCCGTCCTGAAACGCCTGCCGGATTGATCCCGCTCACCGCTTACGCCCCCACAACCTCACCGCGCAGCTTTATCACTTCGGGCGTCCGGCAGGTAGCCATGTGCTTACGCGAGCGGAAAGCTGCGACAAAGGTGCCACAGCGCCGGCCGGCAGGCGGGGCATGGCTGGGACGCGGTCGAGCCGTTGCGAAGCTTCGGGCTGCAGCCGCAGGGTGACGAGCGTGGCGGCGGCGATGGCGACGAGCGCTCCCACGAGGATGAGGAACGCGACGCCCCAGGAGCGTAGCGTCACGCGTGGCCGGATCGCCGCGGGTGGTGCATGAGGTCGGGCGGCCGCGGCGCGGGCCTCGCGCGCGAGCATCGTCGGCAGATCCGCGACGGCGCCAGAGGCTTCGCGTCCCTCGATCGCGTAGCGGCCGGCGTCAAGATCGATCGTGACCGCCAGCGAGGCGCCAGTGCGATAGGACCTCAGTGCCAGCCGCACCGCCCGCTCGCGCGGGAAGCTGGCGAAGGCGTCCCAGTCGCTTCCCGCGAGGTCAAGCACGATCCTGCCGGTGGCGACCTCGGTCACGCGCGGCGAGTGCACCCAATGGGTGTTGAACCATTCGACGGCCGCCAGCTCGACGATCATCGACCCGTCGGGCGCGACGCGCCGGCCCATATAGGCGTTGGCTTTATCAAGGCTCTCGCGATGCGCCGCGGCCGCCGCCCCGGCGAGTTCGCCGAGCGGCCGCTCGGGATCGCTGCGCGCCAGATCGAGGAAGACGGCGCGTGGCGGATCGATGTGGAACAGTGTCTGCCGCTGGTTCTGCTCCAGATCGAGGATGAGTCCGCCATCTGCCTGCGGCACGACACGGCTGGAGAACCAGTCCTTCCCGTCGAAGACCAGAGCGCCGGTGCGCGCGTCGCTCAGCGTGGCGGTGGGCGCGACGGCGTCGTAGCTCCCACCGATCAGCTCGCCATGGCCATGGGTGTAGCGCAGCGTGCCGTCCGCTGAGCAGCCCTCGGAGGCGTCGGCCGGCACGATCCAGCGGTAGAAACCCCATACGCCATTGGAGAGCTCCGCCGCTGCGAAGCGGGTCGCGCTGCGACCGTCATCGACCGAATGAACGGTGAAGTCGTGTAGCTGCCCCGGATGGGCAGGGTGCTCCAGCCTGACGGGCGGGCCCGCTTCGGTGCGCCAGGGCAGGGACCAGACGGCCAGACCGTCGATGACGAGATCATCATGGTCGAAGCCGACATGCACCGCCCGCCAGCCGGACGGCGGCTGAAGGGCGGGGGTGATGGGCGGAGCCGCTGGTGTGCGTGGCGCTGCTCCGGCCGAAGCCTTGGGTGCTGGCTGGGCGGATGTGATTTGCGAGGGTGCCGCCGTGGTGCTTGCTTGCCGCGTGCCTAACATGCGCCGCAGCGCGAGGCCGATGCCGAAGCCGAGCAGGCAGGCGAGCAGCCAGGGCAGGGCGGCGATCGAGCCGATCAGCGCCAGCCCGTACAGCAGGTTGCCGAGGTCGGCGCCCGTCGGATTGCGCGCCGCCTCGACACCCGCGAGTGCCAGCAGCAGGACCAGCGGGGCGAGAATCCACAGCACCAGCGTGCCGACGCGCCAGCGTTTCGGCATGGCGAGGCCGATCAGCGCCGGCACGCCGAACGCCGCCAGCATCGATAACATGTTCAATGCGGCGTTCATCGCCCTGCGCGCCCTCCATCCGCTGCCGCCGATGAATAGGGCCTCCGGGCGAGTGCGCAAAGCGGGATCGGCAGGTGCCGGCGGTACCGGCATGCGGGCGCTAGGCGATCCCCAGCAGGACCTCCGCGACGTCCTCCGGTGCGCTGAGGAAGGGCGAGTGGCCGGTGGCGAGCTGGTGGACCTTGGCGCCCGGCACGGCGGCCTGCATGTCGCGCTGCACGGCGAGCGGCAGGCCGCGATCCTGAAGGCATTCGATGTAGTGGCGCGGCAGCCTGCCGAAGCGGTGGGGCGTGATCGCCGAGACCGCGGTGAAGGGGGCGTGCGGGGTGGTGCGCACGAGGCTCTTCAGAGCGACGTCGATGTCGTGCTCGGTGCAGTCGGAATAGAGCGAGCGGGCGATGAGGTCGCGCTTCGACAGGTCGAGGCCCAGGCCCTCCTTGCCGAGGCGCAGCATGCCCTGGCTCTCGACGATGGCCGGGTCCTTGAGATAGGCGGGAGTCATCACGAAGTCGCGGGCGCATTTGCCGGCCGGCGCCATGAAGCCGGTGAGGTAGACGAGGGCGTGTATGCGCTCGGGCATCTCCTCGCCGAGCCAGGTGCAGGTTGCCCCGCCGACGCTGTGGCCGACGAGGATGGCCTTGCCCTCGATCTCCTCCAGCGCCGTGCGCACCGGCGCGGCATAGATCGATATGTCGGTGACGGCGGCGGTCGGGGTCGGGTCGAAGCCGTGGCTCGCCAGATCGGGCGTGATCACCGCATGGCCGGCGGCGCCGAGGATATTGGCGACCTTCACGAAGCAGCCGCCCCAGTGCCAGGAGCCGTGGATCAGGATGAAGGTGGCCATGGGGTTCCTCGTGGTTCCTCGCCGTCGCCGTTCGGTCTGGCATTTTGTGTGCCTCGTCCTAGTGCGGCCGCCGGCGGTCGTCCAGAGATAGGTCGTCTTCGTCCTCCTTCCGGCTTTCCCCTCAGGCCGGGCCCGAATATATTTCGCAGGCATGGCGCCGAAATGGGCAGTGGCGCGCCGGATGAGGAGAGGACATGGCCTATCGTCACATCATCGGCGCCCGTACATGGGCGTTCGCGGACCTCAGGGACCTGATGGCGAAGGCGACGCCGATCCGTTCCGGCGACATGCTGGCCGGCATCGCCGCCGGCTCGGCGGAGGAGAACGTCGCGGCGCGCATGTGCCTCGCCGAGGTGCCGCTGAGGGCCTTCCTGACCGAGGCGCTGATCCCCTATGAGCGGGACGAGGTCACGCGCCTCATCATCGACACCCATGACGAGGCTGTGTTCCGCCCCGTCGCGCATATGACGGTGGGCGATTTCCGCGACTTCCTGCTCTCCGAGGCGGCGACTTCCGAGGCGCTCGCCGCGCTGGCGCCAGGCATCACGCCGGAGATGGCGGCGGCGGTCTCGAAGATCATGCGCAACCAGGACCTCATCGCGGTGGCGAAGAAGTGCCGGGTTGTGACGCGCTTTCGCGACACCATCGGCTTGGCCGGGACCATGGCGGTGCGCTTGCAGCCGAACCACCCGACCGACGACGCGGCCGGCATCACCGCCTCCATCCTCGACGGCCTTCTCTATGGCTGCGGCGATGCGGTGATCGGCATCAACCCCGCTTCCGACAGCATCCCGGTGCTGGCCGACCTCCTGAAGCTCATCGACGACGTCATCCAGCGCTTCGCGATTCCCACGCAGGGCTGCGTGCTGACCCATGTCACCACCTCGGTGGAGGTGATCAATCGCGGCGTGCCGGTCGACCTCGTCTTCCAGTCGGTGGCGGGCTCGGAGGGCGCCAACGCCTCCTTCGGCATCAGCCTCGCAACGCTGAAAGAGGGGCACGAGGCGGCGCTGTCGCTGGGGCGCGGCACGCTCGGCGACAACGTCATGTATTTCGAGACCGGCCAGGGCTCCGCGCTCTCGGCGAACGCGCATCACGGGGTCGACCAGCAGACGCTGGAGGCGCGCGCCTATGCGGTGTGCCGGCCGTTCCGGCCGCTACTCGTCAACACCGTCGTCGGCTTCATCGGGCCGGAATATCTCTATGACGGCAAGCAGATCATCCGCGCCGGTCTGGAAGACCATTTCTGCGGCAAGCTGATGGGCGTGCCTCTCGGCTGCGACGTCTGCTACACCAACCACGCCGAAGCCGACCAGGATGACATGGACACGCTGATGACGCTGCTCGGGGCGGCGGGCGTCACCTACATCATGGGCATTCCGGGCTCGGACGACGTGATGCTCAACTACCAGTCCACCTCGTTCCACGACCAGCTCTATCTGCGCGAGGTGCTGGGCCTGAAGCGCGCGCCGGAATTCGCCGCCTGGCTCATGGAGATGGGCATCACCGGGCCGGACGGGCGGCTGAAGCCGCAGGGCGCGAGCCATCCGCTGCTGGCGGCGGCCAGAGGGCTCGGCGCGGGGCTCGCGGCATGAGCGCCGCCGGGGTGGGGGACGAGCGTCCGATCAACGAGCCGCAAGCGGCGCCTTCGGAAGGTCAGTCGGAGGGCCGAGCGGAAGGTTACGTGCATCTCGACTCATGGCGGCGCCTCGCCGCGATGACGCCGGCGCGCATCGCGCTTGGCCGGGCCGGTGCCGGGCTGCCGACCCGCGAGGTGCTGCGCTTCTCCCTCGCCCATGCGCAGGCGCGCGACGCGGTCCACACGCCCTTCGATGCCGAGGCGGTGGCGGAAGGCATCGCCGGGCTCGGCTTGGCGACGCTGCAGGTGTCCTCCGCCGCGCCGGCGCGCGACGCGTATCTGCGCCGTCCGGACCTCGGGCGGCGGCTTGCCGACGAGAGCCGCGCGCTGCTCCGCGAGACGGGCAGAGGCCCGGTCGATCTCGCTATCGTGGTGGCGGACGGTCTTTCCTCCACCGCGGTGCATGTGCAGGCGGTGCCGTTCCTCGCCGCGTTGAAGCCACGCATCGCTCAGGCGGGCTGGAGCGTCGCGCCGGTCGTCATCGCGCGCGAGGCGCGGGTGGCGCTCGGCGACGAGGTGGGCGAGGTGCTCAAGGCGAAGGCGGTGGCGCTGCTGGTCGGCGAGCGGCCGGGGCTCTCCTCGCCGGACAGCCTCGGACTGTACCTCACCTTCGACCCGAAGGTCGGGCGCACCGACGCCGAGCGCAACTGCATCTCCAACGTGCGCGGCGAGGGCCTGTCCCACGACCTCGCCGCCTTCAAGCTCGCCTGGCTGATCGGCGAGGCGTTCAGGCGCCAGCTCACCGGTGTGAACCTCAAGGACGAGAGCGACCTGTTGCTGGAAGCCGGCAGGCCGCCGGCGATCGGGTCGGCCTGATCAGCGCGTCCGCCGCCACGCGGCAAGCGCGAGGGCGGCGAGTGCAGCGAAGACGATCGCGAGGGCCGTTAGAAGGTTGGTGTTGAGCAGCACGGTCGCGCCCGTCGTCACGCCGGCGATGAAGCTCAGCCAGGAGGCCGCATAGACGAGCCATTCCCTCGGCGAGGCGCGGTCGCGCAGCGCGCGGGCGAAGGACTGGCCGAGGCTGAACAGCGCGCCGGTGACGAAGCTCTTGCCGATATCGGCGTGCAGCACGACCTGATGGGCGTTGTTCTGCATGCCCATCGCAGCCGCCACCGGCACCAGCGCGGACGCGCTTCCGAAAGCCGCGAAGAGCGCCATGGCGACGGCGACCAGCACCGCTTCCGCACCCAGCAGGCAGGAGAGGCTGCGATGCGCAGCGCCCTCGACGATCAGCGTGCCGAGGCCCGAGCCGACGACGAAGCTCGCGATGACGGCGCCGGCGAGCACCACGAGGGCATAGTCATGTCCGGCCAGTGCCATGCCGAGCCGGGTGGTGTTGCCGCTCATGAAGGAGAGATAGAGGTTGCCGACATGGGCATAGCCGACGGCGTCGATGAAGCCGGCGACGAAGGTGATCGCGCTGGCGAGGCCGAAGGCGCGGAACGGGTCCTTCGTCCCGGCGCGGCTTTCGCCGGTGGCGGCTTCGTCTACGGCCCCCATTCATAGATCCAGGCATAGCGCTCAAGCAGCGCGGCGCCGGAGCGGGCGCGGATGGCGAAATCGCGCGCGACGCGTGCCGGTCCCTTCAGGTGATAGACCCGGCCATTGGCGCGGGCGGCCTTCTGCACGCGGGCGGTGCGGGCGACGCGGAGCTGCTCGTAGACGCGCAGGGCCGCGGGCATGTCGTCGCCTGCCTCCTGGAGCGCGAGGCCGAGCACGCAGGCATCCTCCAGCGCCTGCGCGGCGCCCTGCGCGAGGAAGGGGAACATCGCATGGGCGGCGTCGCCGAGCAGGGTGACCGGACCTTTGCCCCAGCTCTTCATCGGATCGATGTCGAAGAGCGCCCAGCGCAGCCAGCGCTCCGGCCGGCCGACGAGGGCGCGCGCGTCGCGGCTCCATCCGGCGAAGCGCTTGGTCAGCTCGTCGCGGTCGGCGCCGACACCCCAGCCCTGCGCGGGCCGATCGTCCGGCGTCACCGCCACGAGGTTGACCGCCGCGCCGGCGCTGATCGGATAGCTGACGAGATGCGCGCCGGGGCCCAGCCAGAGCCGCACGATCGGCTCGGCGAGGTGCGCGGGCAGGCTGTCGGCCGGCACGGTGGCGCGCCAGGCGGCGCGGCCGCTGAAGATCGGCACGGCCGAGGGATGGAGCCGGTTGCGCACGGTGGAGCGGATGCCGTCGGCGCCGATCAGAGCGCGACCGACATAGTCCTCCGTCGTGCCGGCATTGTTGGCGAGCACCGTTACCGCGCCGTCATGCGCGGCGAATTCCTCCACCGTGCGGCCGAGCCGGATGGCGATCATCGGCTCGGCCTCGGCGGCGGCGAGCAGCGCCGCCTGCAGGTCGGCGCGATGGATGACGAGGAAGGGGCTGCCGAAGCGCGTCTCCGCCTCGCGGTCCATGCGGGCCTCGGCGAGGCGTCCGCCACCCTTGCCGTCGGTGACGCGGAACAGGCGAGGGCGCACCGCCGTCTCGCGCACACGGTCGAGCACGCCGAGAAAGGCGAGGCACCGCGTGGCGTTGGGCGCGAGCTGCACGCCGGCGCCGGCCTCCTCGATCTTCAGCGCGCGTTCGAGCACCGTCACCCGATAGCCGACGCGCGCCAGCGCGAGAGCGGCCGCGAGGCCGCCTATGCCGGCGCCGGAGACGATGATGTCGTCGCGGGACACCGCATCACCGCTCAGGCGGCAGCGGGCACGTCGTAGAGGCAGCCCGGCGGGTTGGTCTCGTCGCCGTGCAGCGACACGTCGAAGCGGTAGAGGGTCGAGCAATAGGGGCAGACGATCTCGTCGTCCGATCCCATGTCGAGGAAGACGTGGGGATGGTCGTAGGGCGGCTTGGCGCCGACGCACATGAATTCCTTGGCGCCGATGCGGATCGTCTCGACGCCCGCCGAATTGTGGAAGTGAGGAACGACGTGTCCCGCCATGATGTGTCCGCCTGCGCCTGCCGTGATGTGCGGCGAACATAGCCGCTCGCGGCGCTGCGGCAAAGCGCGGCGGATCGGCGCTGGCGCCCTTCTCCCCGCCACAATGCCGCAGCATATGGAAAGGCGTTTCCGTTGGGTCGCCTCATTGCGATGACTCGCTTCCTCGCCGCTTTGTCCTTTCTCCTCGCCTTCGCGGGCGCGGCCCACTGGGTCGTGCCGCCGGGGCGGGAGGCACTCGCCTATGTCGTTGCGGGCGACGACGCGGCGCGCATCGCCGACCTTCAGCTCGATCGCGTGCTGGACGGCCCGCGCGTGGCGGCAGAGATCGAATCGGCGCTGGCAGCGGATGACGGCGAGCTTGCCGCGAGCTTCGTCGCGCTCGCCGATGCGCGCGGCATTCCGGTCGACGCCGGCCTGCGGGCGCGAGTCACGGTGGAGACCAGCGGCGCGACACAGGCGGCGCGCGGCGCCGGGCGCTTCGGCTGGGGCTTCGTCACCGGCCGCGCGGACGACCTCGCGGGCCTCGCCGGCGCCACGGCGGGCGATCTCACCGTATGGGGCGACGTGCGCGACCTCGGCCGCGAGGGCTGGCACTGGGCGCGCGGCGAGGACGTGGACGAGCTGATCGTCGGGCTGTCGGCGGCCGGCATCGCGGCGACCGGCGTGACCTATGCGACGCTCGGCGCCTCCGTGCCGGTGCGCACCGGCCTCTCGGTGCTCAAGGGCGCGCGCCGCACCGGCGCCATCGGCATCCGCCTCGCCGAGGACATGACCCGCCTGCTGCGGCGCGGCGCAAAGGGTTCAGCGGTGCGTGTGGTCGGCGATCTCGGCGCGGTGCAGGGCAAGGCCGGCACGCGGGCCGCGCTCCTCGGGCTGCGCCATGTCGACGAGGCGGCCGACGCCGCGCGGCTCCGGCGGCTCGCCGAGGTGAAGGGCGGGCAGACGCTGGCGGTCCTGAAGACGCTCGGGCGTGGCGCGCTGTTCATCACCGAGGCGATGGCGAAGCTCGCCTGGTGGCTGATCGCCGCCGCCGCCAACCTCGTCGGGCTGATCGCCTCCTTCAACGCGATGGTGGTGTCGATGCTGCGCCCGCTGTGGCGCAAGCGGCGGCCCTCGCTCGCTGGGCGATGGATGCCGGTGCTCGCGTAGAGTCCACCTTTGGCGGAACATGCCTTAGCGTGCGCGCTCCCTGAACGTCGGAGTCGCGCCTGCCCATGCCCAGCTTCACCCATGACGGCATCGAGTTCGCCTATCTCGACGAGGGGAAGGGCGATCCGGTCATCCTCATCCACGGCTTCGGCTCGACCAAGGAAGTGAACTGGGTGGCGCCGGGCTGGGTGTCGACGCTGACGCGCGCCGGGCGGCGGGCGATCGCCTTCGACAATCGCGGCCACGGCGCCTCGGGCAAGCTCTACGAGGCCGAGCTCTACGATCCGGCGCTGATGGCGACCGACGCGCTGGCGCTGATGGACCATCTCGATATCCCGCGCGCCGACATCATGGGCTACTCGATGGGCGGACGGATCGGCGCCTGCGTCGCGCTGGCGGCGCCGGCGCGGACGCGCTCGCTGATCATCGGCGGCATCGGCATCCATCTCGTCGAGGGGGCGGGGCTGCCGGCGACGGTCGCCGAGGCGCTGCTGGCGCCGAGCCTCGAGGACGTCACCGACCCGACGGGCCGTACCTTCCGGGCCTTCGCGGAGCAGACCAAGAGCGACCGGCGGGCGCTCGCCGCCTGTATCTTCGGCTCGCGACGCACGCTTACCCGCGCGGAGGTGGCGAGCATCGAGACGCCGACCCTGATCGGCGTCGGCACCAAGGACCCGATCGCCGGCTCGGCCCATGAGCTCGCCGCGCTGATGCCGGATGCCGAGGTGGTCGACATTCCCGATCGCGACCACATGCTGGCGGTCGGGGATCGCGTCTGGAAGCACGCCGTGCTGGCCTTCCTCGACGCGCGGCCGTGAGAGATCCGTCCCTCACGATCCGATTCAGGTGCGGCGCAAATCGCGAGTCATCGGAATCGCTTGGAGGCTCCTGCTGAGATGTCGATTCCGCGTGAAGGCGTTCATGTGTCGATTCCGACGTGTCGGTTCACCGGCGCGCGAACAGCGAGTCTTCCGTACGGCTTGTCGGAAAGTCTTCACGATGCGCGGCGTGCACGGGTCTGCCGCCTCTGGACGGCATAGGCCCGAGTTCCCACCTGTGCTAAAAAGCCGGTCCGAACAAAAAAGCAGGCTGCCAAGCGGCCCTCGGGAGCGATCCATGGCGCAGAATAATTTGCAGGTGGTGGATGCCGCCAAGCGGACGATCGAGAAGATCGATCCCATCTGGTCGCGCATCCGGGCCGAGGCGGAGGAGATCGCCGAGCGCGAGCCGGCGATGGCGAGCTTCGTCTTCGCCACCGTGCTCTACCACTCCTCGCTGGAGAAGGCGGTAGCGCACCGCATCGCGCAGCGGCTCGATCATGTCGACATGCCGGGCGAGCTGATCCGCCACGCCTTCGACGAGGCCTTCGCGGCCGACCCGTCTATCGGCCTCGCCATCCGCGCCGACATCACGGCGGTGTGCGACCGCGACCCGGCGACGACGCGGGCGATCGAGCCGGTGCTCTATTACAAGGGCTTCCACGCGATCCAGACCCACCGTCTGGCGCACTGGCTGCACAATAGCGGCCGGAACGATTTCGCGCTCTACCTGCAGAGCCGCTCGTCGAGCGTGAACCAGGTCGACATCAATCCGGCGGCGCCGTTCGGGCGCGGCATCTTCTTCGACCACGCCACCGGCATCGTGGTCGGCGAGACCGCGGTGATCGAGGACGACGTGTCGATCCTGCAGGGCGTGACGCTCGGCGGCACCGGCAAGGAGCACGGCGACCGTCACCCGAAGATCCGCCGCGGCGTGCTGATCGGCGCCGGCGCCAAGGTGCTCGGCAATATCGAGGTCGGCCATTGCGCGCGCGTCGCTGCCGGCTCGGTGGTGCTGAAGCCCGTCCCGCCCAAGAGCACGGTGGCCGGCGTGCCGGCCAAGGTGATCGGCGAGGCCGGCTGCGCACAGCCCTCGCGCAGCATGGACCAGATGTTCGACATCCCGCTGTTCGCGGGCGAGGCGATCTGAGCCCCGCCTGACCTTCGCGGTTGCGCGGGCGCGTCGGGCGTGGCAAGGCTGCGCCCGAACTTTCGCTTCGCAGGAGTGTCGGCGTTGGAAAAGAAGGACCTCGAACGGGTGCAGACTTATATGCGCCGCCTGTTCGGAAACGCGCAGATCAGGGTCGTGGCCCGGCCCAAGAAGAAGGACTCCGCCGAGGTCTATATCGGCGACGAGTTCATCGGCGTCATCTTCGAGGACAAGGAAGACGGCGACCTTTCCTACAACTTCCAGATGGCCATTCTCGACACCGATCTCGACGACTGACGGCGGGACCCGAAGGTCGGCGAGGCGAGGGCGCGATGGCGATCTATATGCTGGACGGCATCGAGCCCGATCTGCCGGCGCTCGGCCGCTACTGGGTCGCGCCGGATGCCAGCGTGATCGGCAAGGTGACGCTCGGCGACGAGGCCAGCGTCTGGTTCGGCTCGGTGCTGCGCGGCGACAATGAGCGCATCACGCTCGGCGCCCGGGTCAATATCCAGGAGCTGTGCATGCTGCACACCGATCCCGGATATCCGATGACCATCGGCGAGGACTGCACGGTCGGCCACAAGGCGATCCTGCACGGCTGCATCATCGGCCCGAACAGCCTGATCGGCATGGGCGCCACGGTGCTGAACGGCGCCCGCATCGGCCGGAACTGCCTCGTCGGCGCCGGTGCTCTCGTCACCGAGGGCAAGGAATTCCCCGACAATTCGCTCATCGTCGGCGCGCCCGCGCGGGTGGTGCGCGAGCTCGATGCCGAGGCGGTCGCCCGCATCGCCGCCACCGCTGGGCGCTATGTGCGCAACTGGCGGCGCTTCGCCGACGGGCTGAAGAAGATCGGCTAGATTTCGCTGTCTTCCATCGCACGCTGAAACAAAAAAAGCGCCGGCTCCCAGGGGCAGGGAGCCGGCGGCAATGCGCCGGTCTTCGGGGGAAGTCAGGGGCGACCGGCGAATCTGGCTTGGAGTTCCTCAGTTGCGGCCGACGGTGACCGGGGCGCGCACGTCGCCGAGCGAGACCCACTCGTCCGGATTACCCTGGGCCTGGCGCTTCACGAAGCGGTAGCCGGTCTCGTACCAGGGCATGACGCCGGGCTGCTGGTTGTCGAGCACGAGATCGCCGTGGTCGGTGGCGACGGTGAGTACCGAATGGCCGTCGCCGTTCTTGTCGCGCACCACGGTGATGAGCAGCGTCTCGGCCGGCCAGCCGAGCGCGATCAGGGCGCGGCGCTTGGCCAGCACATAGTCCTCGCAGTCGCCGAAGCCGTCATCCGGATAGGCCCAGCGTTCCACCACGCCGTAATGGTCCATGTCGGTCATCGGCTGGACGCGCTCGTTGACGGTGTCGTTGACCGACTTGAGCTGCGCGAGGTCGGGCTCGCCGAGGGCGATCTTGCCGCCGCGCTGGTTCCCCCGGCCACATTCGTGCGGATTGGCCTCGCAGAATTCCACATAGCCGACCGGCGGCGTCGTCACCCGGCCGACATTCATGTTGGTCACGTCGGCCAGCATCGCCAATTCGCTGCTTGCCGCCTTTGCCGACGCCGCGCCAACCATGGTCCCCACCACGATCGCCGCGATCAGGGCCCATTCGAGCCTCTTGTTCATCGCGTACCTCATCCCCTGTCGATGAGGCCATATTGGCAGACGCGCTTTTATCCCGATCTAAGCTTGAGATGTAATTCCGATATACCTGAAACAGGAATTGTTAACGCCTGTTTTGCTTGGCATTAACCAAGAATATCCCGTTAAGGATGCGGGGACAGGTCGCGTTGACCGAGCGGCGGACGATGCGCGAGGCGATGCGAGGAGGGAATCTACATCGGCTCGCACGCCATGCGCGGCGTCGCACCGGACCTGCGCGCGGCGGGCTGCCAACGCGTCGGGTTATCTCAGAGGGCTGCGGAGCAGGCTTCTAGAGCTGCGGCTTGCCGTCGGGCTGCTCGTCGACGAGCCGGATGAACTCGATGCCGAAGCCGTTGTCGAGGTGGCGCACCACCTTGCCGGGCGTCTTGCCCAGCATCACCACCGTGCCGATCGGCGGACGCAGGTCGCTGGCGATGCCGGCGCCGGAGAGCGAGACGTCGATGACGCGGCAGCTCACCTCGACGCCGTCCGGCAGCACCAGGGTGGAGACCGGCTCCTGCGGGGCGCTGCGCTCGTGCCGGCGGCCTTCCGGCAGGCCGAGCATTTCGCGGTTGGCGAGCCAGGTCAGTTGCTCGGCGAGCTTGTCGCGCCGGCGCAGCGTCGCCCAGACGGACATGGCGAAGCCGCGCTCGAACTGGCGGACCACGACGCCCTCGATGCGGCCGACATGATCGAGATAGGCGACCACCCGCTCGCCGACGCGGCCGAGCACCGGCGTCGCCATGGCCACGCCGCCCGGCGACATGTTGATGGTCTGGCAGGGAAACTCCCGACGGTCCTCAAGCATGAAGCGCCCAAGAATAGCGACGCGAACCCGCTGGTGCCGCCGACGTTCGTCCGAGATCGGCAGGATGAGCGCTCGCTGAGCTTCGTTCATGACGGCCGAAGAATCCTGTGACCATGAGCAATGGGAAAACTATGCAGGGCGTTAGTTTAACGGTGCGTTAGGATAACAGTTAATCATGCCACAATTTCGCATCATTGCCTTTGCAGCCGGTCCAGCCGCCACAAAGACGGGAATGCCAGGGCAGGGGACCGTTAACTTTAATGGAAGGTTGACGAGCCGTCCGGGTTGGCGCGGTCGGCGGGCATGCTATCTCTTGGCTCATCCACTGACTGCAATTCGGGATGCCGCCATACGCGAGCGGCGGCATCCTCCGAAACATGGGAGGCGGGAAGCGACAGGAGCCGGCATGACCGGACGCATTCCGCATCGACCAGGGGAGAGCTAAGCTCTCCCCTTCTTTTTTGCCCTTCGTTCCGCTCGTCCGCCCGTCGGATTGCCGCGCACGGCTGCGTGAGTTGCCGCTTGCCGGGCGTGACGCGCCGGCCTATGTGATCGGCGTGCTCGACCGAACCAACGCCGCAGTCCCGGGGCGTCAGCCCATCTTCAACGTGCCTGCGGTGATCACCGTCCTGGCCGCGCTGATGCTTGCCGTGCATGGCCTGCGCGCGCTGGTGAGCGCGGATACCGACATCGACATCCTCGCGCTGTTCGCCTTCATCCCGGCCCGCTATGACCCGTCGATCCTTTCGGACGGCGTGCTGCCAGGCGGCGTCGGGGCGGATGTGTGGACCTTCGTCTCCTATGCCTTCCTGCATGGTGACGTCACCCATATCGGGGTGAACCTGCTCTGGCTCGTGGCGTTCGGCAGCCCGGTGGCGCGCCGCTTCGGCGCCGTGCGCTTCCTCGCCTTCTTCGCGGTCACGGCGGCGGCGGGCGCGGGGCTGCATCTGCTGACCCATACCGGCGAGCTGGTGCCGATGATCGGCGCCTCCGCGGCGATCTCCGGCTGCATGGCCGCGGCGATCCGCTTCGTCTTCGCCGCGCACGGCTTTTCCGGTCTCGGCCCGGCCGGATTCGAATACACGGTGCGGGCGCCGGCCGCCCCGCTCTCGACGGTGATGCGGGACCGGCGCGTGATCGGATTCGTCGCCGTGTGGTTCGTGATCAACCTCGCCTTCGGGCTCGGCGCCCCGACTGGCAGCGCCGATGCGACGGTGGCCTGGCAGGCGCATATCGGCGGCTTCATTGCCGGGCTGCTGCTCTTTCCGCTGTTCGATCCCGTGCAGCGTTCGCGGCGAGAGCCGGTCTCGCCGGGCGAGCCTTATTGACGGCTGCAATCGCGCCGCCGCTATTGCCCTACGCAGCGTAACGATCAATCATTCTCACAAGGGAACGCCGCGAGGCGGCACCCAACAACAAGGCGCGACGGGTTTCCGATCGCGGTCCGGCTGGTGAGGAGAAACGATATGACAGTGCGAGCGATTCTCGACGGGAAGGGTCACGACGTCCTGACGGTGACACCCGACCTGTTGCTGCGCGATGCCGCCCGCCTGCTTGCGGAACACCGTATCGGTGCCGTGGTGGTGACCGATGCGGATCGCCGCGTGGTCGGCATCCTGTCCGAACGCGACGTCGTGCGGGTGGTCGGCACGGACGGGCCGGGGCGGCTCGACGAGCCGGTGTCCGCGATCATGACGCGCAAGGTGGTGACCTGCGACGAGGCCCAGACGGTGCCGCAGCTCATGGAAAACATGACGTCCGGGCGGTTCCGGCATGTGCCGGTGGTGCGCGACGGGCGGCTGATCGGCATCATCTCGATCGGCGACGTGGTGAAGGAGCGTCTCGCGGAAATGGAGCGCGAGAGCCACGCCATGCGCGAATACATCATGTCGACCTGACGGATCATCAGGCCGATTGGATGAATGGTCAGAAGCGCGGTTCGTCGGTCTTCTTCGGCGTGCCGTAGACGGTGGCGGGATCGAACAGCCTGCCGCCGTCATTGACGGTGAGCTTCAGCTCCGGCGAGGGACGCGCGCCGAGCGGCACCGAGCGGAAGAAGCAGGAGCGGTGCCCGGTGTGGCAGGCGGCGCCGGGAGTGCCCGTGCCGAGTTCCGCCATTTCGACCCGCAGCACGACCGCGTCCTGGTCGCAGTCGACCCTGAGCTCGACGACGCTCTGGACCTGCCCGCTCTCCTCGCCCTTCTTCCAGAGTCGGCCGCGCGAGCGGCTGAAATAATGCGCCACGCCGGTCTCGATGGTGAGCGCCAGCGCCTGCGCGTTCATGTGCGCGACCATCAGCACGTCGCCGGTCCCGGCATCGACCGTGACCGCGGTGATCAGGCCGCTGGCATCGAATTTCGGCGTGAGGCGATCGCCCTCCTCAGTCTCGCGCTTGCCGGCGGGCGGCGCGAAGAGGGCAGGGACGTCGGTCACGGCAAATATTCCTGAGAGCCGCGTCCCGCCGTCACGGGCGCACGCCGCGCACGAGGCTGAGGAAGCGGATCTGCTCCTGCGGATCGTCGCGGAACACACCGGTGAATTGGGTGGTGACGGTCGACACACCCGGCTTCTGCACGCCGCGCATGGCCATGCAGAGGTGCTCGGCCTCGACCATCACGGCAATGCCGCGCGGCTTCAGCGCCTCGTCGATGGCGCCGACGATCTGTGCGGTGAGGCGCTCCTGCGTCTGCAGGCGGCGTCCGTAGAGTTCGACCACACGGGCGAGCTTGGACAGGCCGACCACCCGCTCGACCGGGAAATAGGCGATGTGCGCCTTGCCCGAGAACGGCACCATGTGGTGCTCGCAATGCGAATAGAACGGGATGTCGCGCACGACGACGATGTCGTCGAAATTGGCGATCTCGCCGAAGGTACGGTCGAGCACGCTCTCCGGCGGCACGCGATAGCCGGCATAGAGCTCCTCATAGGCGCGCACCACCCGCTGGGGCGTGTCGAGCAAGCCCTCGCGGTCCGGATCGTCGCCTGCCCAGGCGATCAACGTGCGCACCGCTGCTTCGGCTTCCTCCTGGGAGGGACGCTTTACGGCGCCATCGGCCTTCGGGGTACCAGCTCTGGCCGCCTCGGCCTGGGCACTCTGCATCAACGACTTCAGCACGGCATCCATGACGAACTCCGTTCGACGGCGCCTATTGACCGGGGCGCCGGGGTGTCACCGGTTTTTCTCGTCATGTACGCGACCTGAAGCCGTCCGGCTCAGCCCGTACTCTGACAAATTGACCACCAAACCGAAACGGCTCGCGCCGTCCGCTTTCGTGCACCAACTCGGCAACCTATATAAGGCTCCGGCCAGAGGCTGCAATATTGCCGCAAGGCTCCGGGACGGATGGGCAGGGCATGCTGAACGAAGTCTATAATCGCCGCATACTCGAGCTTGCGGCCGACATACCACGATTGGGGCGTCTTGCCTCCCCCGATGCGACTGCAACCGCGCATTCCAAGCTTTGCGGCTCCACCGTAACCATCGATCTTTCCATGCGCGACGGGAAGGTGAGCGATTTCGCCCATGAAGTGCGCGCCTGCGCGCTCGGGCAGGCCTCCTCCTCCATCATGGCCGGGCTCGTCGTCGGCTCAACCGCCGACGAGCTGCGCGCGGTACGCGAGACGATGCGCCGCATGTTGAAGGAGGGCGGCGAGCCGCCTTCCGGCCGCTGGGCGGAGCTCGCCGTGCTGGAGCCGGTGCGCGACTACAAGGCGCGCCATGCCTCCACCATGCTGACTTTCGACGCGGTGGTCGACGCGGTCGACCAGATCGAGGCGCGCGAGCGCGCTGCGGCCGAGTAAGGCCACGCTTCAGCGCTCGGTGAAGAAGGTGAACAGCACCTGGCCCTTGTCTCCGGTGAGGCAGAGGAAGCGGTGCACCCGGTCGGAGCGGTCGCGTTGGATATAGGCCTCGCCCATCAGCACGCCCTTCACCGCGGTGTCGCCGAGCCTGCCATCGGCCTCCGCGACGGTGAGCCCGTCGACATCAATGAAGATGTCGTCGATCTCGGGGCTCTTCTGTTTCAGCTTGCCGAGGGCCTCCGCCTTGCACGCGGCGACGAGGTCCATCTCGGCGTCCGGCGTCGCGGCTTCGCCGGGTGGCGACGGCGCGGCCGGAGCCGGGGTGTTCGCCGGAGCGGTGCCTTTGGCGGGTGGCTGGGGCGGTGTGGGCGTCTGCGCCTCGGCGGGCTTTCCCGGCGGCACGGGCGGCGCATTCTGCGCGAGAGCGGGAGCCGCGAGCATCAAGGCGGCGAAAAGCGCCGGAGCTGTCCTTTGCATGCGGATCATGGCGGGCGCCTCCTGACGACCTTTGAGCGGGCTTCGGTAAATGCGCGCGAGGCGCGTGCGTTCCCCTCGGCGAGGGCGACGCCATGAACGGCGCGACGCTTTCCCGCCTGCCGCGCCTGCTGCTGAAGGTGCCGATCCGGCTCTATCGCTACTCCTTCTCGATGTTCATGGGCCGGCAGTGCCGCTATCTGCCGACCTGCTCGGAATTCGCCGAGGAGGCGATCGAGCGTCACGGCGTCTGGGCCGGGAGCTGGATGGCCGGCGGGCGGGTCTGCCGGTGCCATCCCTGGGGCGGCTCGGGCTATGAGGCGGTTCCGGTCGAATTGCCGCGCGACGGGGCGTGGTATATGCCGTGGCGCTACGCCCGCACCCCGAAACGCGCGGGAGCCGGCGACAATTGACCAACAAGCCTACCTGCGTGGTTCGCAGGAGTGGGCGGGAGAAAAGCTTATGTCCGACAGTCTCGCGAGCAAGAACGTTGCCGGCCAGCCGGCAACTGTGAATCTCACCTTCCCCGATGGCGCCGTCCGGGCCTATGCCTCCGGCACCACGGGCGCCGAGGTCGCTGCCTCCATCGCCAAATCCTTGGCGAAAAAATCGCTCGCCATGAAGCTCGACGGCACGCTGAGCGACCTTTCCGACCCGATCACGCAGGACGCGAAATTCGAGCTCGTCACCCGCGAGAGCCCGGAGGCGCTGGAGCTGATCCGGCACGACGCCGCGCATGTGCTGGCTGAAGCGGTGCAGACGCTGTGGCCGGGCACGCAGGTGACCATCGGCCCGGTGATCGAGAACGGCTTTTATTACGACTTCTTCCGCAACGAGCCGTTCTCGCTGGAGGATTTCCCGGCGATCGAGCGCAAGATGCAGGAGATCATCGCCCGCGACGCGGCCTTCACCAAGGAGGTGTGGAGCCGCGACGAGGCAAAGCGCGTCTTCGCGGAGAAGGGCGAGGCCTTCAAGGTCGAGCTGGTCGACGCCATCCCCGCCGATCAGTCGATCAAGATCTACAAGCAGGGCGAGTGGTTCGACCTCTGCCGCGGCCCGCACATGCCGAGCGTCGGCAAGGTGGGCAGCGCCTTCAAGCTGATGAAGGTGGCCGGCGCTTATTGGCGCGGCGATTCCAACAACCCGATGCTGACCCGCATCTACGGCACCGCCTGGCGCACGCAGGAAGAGCTCGACGCCTATATCGTCCAGCTCGAGGAGGCCGAGAAGCGCGACCATCGCCGGCTCGGCCGGGAGATGGACCTGTTCCACTTCCAGGAGGAGGGGCCGGGCGTCGTGTTCTGGCACCCGAAGGGCTGGTCGCTCTTCCAGGGTCTCGTCGCCTATATGCGCCGGCGGCTCGCGGCGGACTACAGCGAGGTCAACGCCCCGCAGGTGCTCGACAAGTCGCTGTGGGAGACCTCCGGCCATTGGGGCTGGTACAAGGAGAACATGTTCAAGGTGCAGCCGGCCGGCGACACCGAGGACAATGACCGCGTCTATGCGCTGAAGCCGATGAACTGCCCCGGCCATGTGCAGATCTTCAAGCACGGTTTGAAGTCTTACCGCGATCTACCCATGCGTCTTGCTGAATTCGGCGCCGTGCACCGCTATGAGCCGTCCGGCGCGCTGCACGGGCTGATGCGCGTGCGCGGCTTCACCCAGGACGACGCCCACATCTTCTGCACCGAGGAGCAGATGGCGGCGGAGTGCCTGAAGATCAACGACCTCATCCTCTCCACCTATGCCGATTTCGGTTTCGACGAGATCGTGGTGAAGCTCTCCACGCGTCCGGAGAAGCGCGTCGGCTCGGACGAGGTGTGGGATCACGCCGAGGACGTGATGATGCGCGTGCTCAAGACCATCGCCGCTCAGTCCGGCAACCGCATCAAGACCGACATCCTGCCGGGCGAGGGTGCGTTCTACGGCCCGAAGTTCGAGTACACGCTGCGCGACGCCATCGGCCGCGAATGGCAGTGCGGCACCACGCAGGTCGACTTCAACCTGCCGGAGCGCTTCGGCGCGTTCTATGTCGATGCGGACGGTACCAAGAAGACCCCGGTGATGATCCACCGCGCCATCTGTGGCTCGATGGAGCGCTTTACCGGCATATTGATCGAGCATTTCGCCGGGCATTTCCCGCTCTGGCTGGCGCCGGTGCAGGCGGTGGTGGCGACCATTACCTCGGAGGGCGACGAGTACGCTGCCGAGGTTGCGGCGGCGGCGAAGCGCCTCGGGCTGAAGGTTGAGCTGGACCTCAGGAACGAGAAGATCAATTACAAGGTCCGCGAGCACTCGCTTGCCAAGGTGCCGGTGCTGATCGTCGTCGGGCGCAAGGAGGCGGCCGAGCGCACCGTCTCGGTCCGCCGGCTCGGCTCGCCGAACCAGACCTCGCTACCTCTCGACGAGGCGCTCGCGGCGCTCGTCAAGGAAGCGACGCCGCCGGATCTGGTTGAGGCCAACGTCTAGGCGCGGGAAGCGCCCGGCTTTCCGGCCCTGCCTTTGGCTGTATGATGCCCGCTCCGAACGCGGGGCGGGCCATGCAGCTGAAATCGGCACGGGAGCTCAAGCAGGAAATCCTCGCGCGCATCGTTCCGTCAGCCTACGAGACGATACGCGCCGAGGGCGGCTTCTCGGTTACGACGTTCTCGGTGAACAAGCTCACCGGCGTCGAGCCGACCGTCGCGGTGGGCATCATTCAGGGCAAGAAAGCTGGCGATGTGCGGCTTGCCCTGCGCATTCAGCGACATTCGTTCGAGCAAACCAAAAGCTTCATCACGGATGTCAGCAAGCTCGCCAAGAACGAGATCGACATCCGCTATGTCGGGCGCATCGCCCGAGGGCAGGCGCCGACGCCGTGGTACCGCACCAAGCTGCGGCCGCTGGAGGCCGGCAGCTCGGTGGGGCATTTCCGCGTTACCGCCGGAACGCTGGGCGCTTTCGCCAACCGTCGGCGCGACGGCGAGCTGGTGATGCTGAGCAACAATCACGTGCTCGCCAACGAGAACAATGCGCGGCGCGGCGACGCGATCCTGCAGCCGGGCCGCTACGACGGCGGCCGGCGGCCCCGCGACGTCGCGGGCCGGCTGGCCGACTGGGTGCCGCTCAAGAGCGGCACGCCCAACCATGTCGATGCCGCGATCGCGGCCCTGGCGGAAGGCGTCGATGCCCTCGTCGGCAGCTATCGCGACATAGGCACGCTGGCCGGCGTGCGGAACGAGCCGCTTTTGCCGGGACAGGAGGTGGTCAAGATCGGCCGCACCACCGGCCTGACGCATGGCCGGGTGACGGCCACCGAGGTCGACGGGCTGGCGATCGAATATGACGTGGGGACAGTCATTTTCGACGATCAGATCGAGATTGAGGGGCTTGGCAACGGCCCGTTCAGCAGCGGCGGTGATTCCGGCTCGCTCATACTGGACGACAAGCGCCGCGCGGCCTGCCTCCTGTTCGCCGGAAGCGAGCGCGGGGGCACCAACGGGCGCGGCCTGACCTATGCCAACCCGATTGGCCGCGTGCTGGACACACTGGCGATCGACCTTGCGCTCGCATAGATTGAGGGCATGAGCGATCAGGCCGGATATCAGCGCGCACGCGATGCCAAGGTGCATCTGCGGGCCATTCTGCCGCCGGGACTCGAGCTCGCCGGCATCGGCATCAGCCTTGTGGACGGGCGCACGGCGGTGAAGGTCAATCTCGGCAGCGCTCCGGCCAAGGAACTCGACCTGCCGAAGACGGTCGATGGCGTGCCCGTCATCTATGAGGTCGTCGGCAAGATCCGGGCTCGGTTCTAGAACCCTTTCCAAAGCCGGGGGCGGTCAAAGGCCCAGATTGCGCGCGATCTCGGCCGCCAGCGCCTCGATCTCCTGCGCGCCCTTGCTGCCGGGCGCGGTCTCCAGGATGGTGCGCCCGTCGCCCATGGAGGCGGCGAAGGCGAGGCGGTTGCCGAGCTGGGTGGCCGCGGCGGGGTGGCCGAGCGCGCGGATCGCTTCGCTCATCTCGACGGTCAGCGCCCCGCGGGCAGCGGCGCGGTTGATGACCAACAGCGAGGGCGTGCCCTCCTTGGCGATCATCTCTAGCGTCGGCTGCGTCGCCCAGAGGTCGATCGGGGTCGGCTGCACCGGCACCACGACGAGGCTCGCCGCCTCGATGGCCGGGCGGGATTCGATGTCGGATTTCGGCGGCGTGTCGATAACGACGACGTCATAGTCGCGGGAGAGGCTGCGCGCCTCGCGCCGGGCGCCCCAGCCGCTGGCGGTGCGGAAGTCGAGGCCGGTGCCGGCCTCGCCGAGGCTCTCCTCGCGGGCCTCGAACCATTCGCCGAGGCTGCCCTGCGGGTCGCAGTCGAGCAGCGCGACGCGGGCCTGCCCGCGGGTGAGCGCGACGGCCAGATGCGCGGCAAGGGTGGTCTTGCCCGAACCGCCCTTCTGCTGCGCAAGCGTGATGATTCGGCCAGCCATCCCTCACTCCCCCCGCAAAGGTTGCACTGCAGCAGCGCCGCCGCAACCCCCGACGGAAGTCGGTGGGACGCTGCCTGTCAGGAGACGCGCGCGCCGGAGCCGAGGACCACCACCCGCGTGCCGGTCGGCGTGCGGTTGTAGAGGTCGATGGCGTCCTGGTTGATCATGCGGATGCAGCCGGACGAGACATTGGTGCCGATCGAATAGGGCTCGACCGTGCCGTGGATGCGGTAGAGCGTGTCCTTGCCGTCCTGCCAGAGATACATGGCCCGGGCGCCGAGCGGGTTGCCCGGCCCGCCATGCATGCCGATGCCGCTCTGCAACTGGCTGAGCTGCGGCTTGATGTCGGGGCGACGCTCGATCATCTCCTTCGGCGGATACCAGTCCGGCCATTCCTGCTTGGAGTTGATGGTCGCCGTGCCGGACCAGGCGAAGCCCTGCTTGCCGACGCCGACGCCGTAGCGGATCGCCCGCCCGCCGGGCTGCACGTAGTAGAGGAACTTCCCCTGCGGATCGATCACGATGGTGCCCGGCGGCTCCTTCGTGACATAGGCGACCTCCTGACGCAGGAACATCGGGTTGATCTTCGAGGTGTCCACTGCGGGCACCGGGAAGCGGTCGGACGTCGCGCCGTAATTCGCCGGGGTGTAGCTGTAGACCGGCGAGGTGATGGGAGCGGGCGAGGGGCCGTTGCTGGCCGTGCTGGTGGTGCGGCTGCAGCCGGCGAGGCCGAGACCGACCCCGGCCAGGGAAACGCCGGCAAGAAAGTTACGACGATTGACGTCACGCATGGTTCCGAAAGCCTCCGCAGGCGCGATTCGTCAAATGTTAGCGCGCGCTACACGCAAAGCGATATGGCCGTTGCGCCACGCCTGAAATTTCTCTTGGTAACCGAATGACTTCCGCTGCGTCACCGATGCTGATCCACCTCAATGCGCCGGCTGCGGCGCGAGGCATCGTTGCCGGGTGAGATTGGCGAGGTCACCCCGATGCGCCGCATCCTGATCATCCAGGGCCATCCCGACCCGGTTCCGGCCCGCTATTGCCGGGCGCTGGAGGCCGCCTATGCCGAGGGCGCCGCCGCTGCGGGCCACAGCGTCGAGCGGATCGACCTTGCCCGGCTCGATGTTCCCTTCCTGCGCTCGCAGGTGGAATTCGAGACGTCGGGGGTGCCGCCGGGCCTTGCCGGGCCGGCGGAGGCGATCCAGCGTGCCGAGCATCTTGTGATCATCTTCCCGCTCTGGCTCGGGACCATGCCGGCGCTGCTGAAGGCCTTCCTCGAGCAGGTGCTGCGGCCCGGCCGCGCCTTTGCCTATCGCGAGGCCGCCACGCCGCAGAAGCTGCTGACGGGGCGCACGGCGCGGATCGTCGTGACCATGGGTATGCCGGGCTGGCTGTTCACGCTCTGGTATCGCGCCCATGGCGTGAAGTGCCTGGAGCGCAACATGCTCGGCTTCGTCGGCATCCGCCCGACCCGGCGCGACGTGATCGGCATGGTGGAGCAGATGGGCGAAAGAAAGCGCCTCGCCTGGCTCGCGCGCCTGCGCGAGGCCGGTCGGCGCGGCGAGTGAGCGCGGCTCCGCTCAGGTCGGGCGCGGCAGCGAGACCGTCTCGTCGACCCAGGCATAGTCGAAATAGCCGCAGCGGGCGAGCGGCTGCATCAGGTCCGTGCGCAACAGGCCGTTCTCGATGAAGGCGTCGTCGATATGGATGCCGACGATCTCCCCCAGCACGAGGAAATCGCCGGCAGGACGGCGATCGCGACCCTTCAGCTCGATGGTCTCGATCCACACGCATTCGAGCGCACAGGGCGAGGCGGCGACGCGCGGAGGCTTCACGAGGCGCGAGGGCGCGCGCTCCAGCGCGGCGAGGTCGAACTCGCTCTCGTCGGCGGGGATCGGCTTCGAGGTGAGGTTCACCTGCGCCACCAGCGCGTGGGTCGCGAGGTTGCAGACGAATTCGCCGGTCGCCTCGATGTTCGCCACCGAGTGCTTCCGCCCCGTGCTGGAGAAGGCGACGATGTCCGGCTGCTCGCTCACCAGGTTGAAAAAGGAATAGGGGGCGAGGTTGGCCGTGCCGCCCGGCGTCAGGCTGGAGATCCAGCCGATCGGGCGCGGCGCCACCACCGCCTTCAAGGGATTGTGCGGCAGGCCGTGGTTCCGCTTCGCCGGTTCGTAGAACATGGCTCAGAACCTCGTCACGATGTCGGCGAGGGCCGGGCGGGGCCGGTCCTCCTGAGGGCGGACGAGCGTGCCGATGTGCACGAAGCCGACGATCCGCTCGTTCTCGGCGAGCCCGAGCGCGGCGCACACGCGGGCATCATAGGCGTACCATTCGGTGAGCCAGGTCGCGGCGTAGCCGAGTGCGTGGGCGGCGAGCACCAGAAGCGTCGAGGCCGCCGCGCCGGACATAAGCTGCTCCCATTCGGGAATCTTCGCATGCGGGCCGGCTTTCGAGACCACGGCGATCACTAGCGGCGCGCGGGTGAGGCGGGTGCGCTCGACCGCGACACGCTCCTCGTCGGCGCCCGGATTGTCCGACCGGAACACGGCGGCGATGGCCTCGCTCGCGCGGGCACGGGCCTCGCCCTCGAACACGACGAAGCGCCAGGGCGCGAGTTTGCCGTGGTCCGGCACGCGGGAGGCGATCCGTAGCAGGGTGTCGATCTCCTCCGCCGACGGACCCGGACCGGTGATGTCGAAGATCTTCGGGCTCTTGCGGGTCTCGAGCAGGCGTAGCGCATCGGTCATGGATTCGTCCTTCGGTGGTCGACATATGTCCCGGCCGAGCGGCGGTAGCACGCGGCCGGCGCCGCACCAAGCGCCGGACCGCCTGTTCCCAATGACTTGAATTCGCCCCGGTTTACGGGCACGACAGGACAACGCCGCTGGAAAAATGTCTGCTGCCTCCATGACTGCGCGCCGCGATTCGCGTCGTTTCTCCCCGTTCCGCCGAAGCATGGCCTGCGCGCTCGCCGTGGCGTTCGCTGCCGCGCCGGCGTCGGCCGAGACCGGCGGGGCGATGGAGGTGCGCAGCTTCGATCTCGCCCAGGCGATGCCCTTCACCGGCACGCCCGGCGGACCGGGCATGCCGCCGGTGACGGGATTCTCGCCCTCGACCATCCTCAATCCGAACGGGCTTCCGCCGGCGGGGCCGGGGGAGCGCGATCCGCACACCGTGCTGCCGCAGCCGCCGGCCGGCAAGGCGGCGGTTGGCGTCAGCGCCCGGTTCGGCGAGAAGGAGGGGTTGATCCCGCGCGGCCTCGTCTGGCGCGTCTTCGCCGACAAGGCCGAGGCCTCGGGCGCCTATCCGCTGGTCGCTGAGGCGGTGGAGCCGGCGCCGGTGTTCTTCCTGTCGCCCGGCGGCTATGTGCTGCACGTGTCCTACGGCCTCGCCAGCTCGGCCCGCAAGATCATCGTCGGCGCCAATTCGCGACGCGAGCAGCTCGTCATCCAGGCCGGCGCGGTGAAGCTGCAGAGCGATGTGAACGACAAGCCGATCCCAGCTCAGAAGGTTGCCTTCGACATCTTCGAGGGCAGCTTCCTGCAGGGCAAGACCTCGACGCGGCCGTTCTTCCGCGGCGCCAATTCCGGCCAGCTGGTCGTGCTGCCCTCCGGCACCTACCACGTCGTCTCCACCTATGGAGAGGGCAACGCCGTCATCCAGGCGGACCTCAACGTCCAGCCGGGCAAGCTCACCGACGCGGTCATCCATCACCGGGCGGCGGAGATCACCCTTAAGCTGGTGCAGGGCGTCGGCGGCACAGCGCTGCCGGACACGCAATGGTCGGTGCTGACGCCGGGCGGCGACACCATCAAGGAAGCGACCGGCGCCTTCCCGGTGTTCGTGCTGGCCGAAGGCGAATATGCGGTGATCGCGCGCCACGATGGCAAGACCTACACCAAGGAGTTCGTCGTCGAATCGGGCAAGGACACCGAGGTCGAGGTGCAAATGAACGCGCAGGCGGCGCCGAAGAGCGCCCAGCCTTCCTTCGACGGCACCTCTGGAGAGGTTCCCGCCGGCGAGATGAACCTCAACGACACCGAATGACGGGCGCGGCGGCCGTGTCGCCGATTATGGTCAACGGTTTCTTAATGCCGCTCGTGCATCCTTGACGGGACCATGGATGCGCGGGTTTCCATCATGATCGTGCGGCATTTTCTGCGCTGGGTGAAAACGGCTCCGGCCGGCGAGCGGGCGGACGCCACCAGCGCATTGGCGCGGGCCTATCTCTATTCCGATCTCGACATGGACGACCGGCAGGCCGCCGAGGCGGCGCTGCTCATTCTGCTCGACGATCCCTCGCCGCTGGTGCGGCTCGCCCTCGCCGACGCCTTCGCCGAGCATCGCCGGGCGCCGGTGGGCGTCATCCTGGCGCTGGCCAACGAACCGGGGGAGATCGGCGCCATCGTGCTCTCGCGCTCGCCAGTGCTGAGCGACGGCGAGCTCGTCGAGATGCTCGCCGAGGCGAACCCGCTGCGCCAGTCGGCCATCGCCGCGCGCGAGCGGCTGCCGGCGCCGGTCGCCGCCGCGATCGCCGAATCCGGCTGCTCGGAGGCCTGCCTCACGCTGATCGAGAATGCCGGCGCCGACGTGCCGGGCTTTGCGCTCGGCCGGATCGTGGCGCGGTTCGGCCATCTGCCGGCGCTGCGCGAGGCGCTGCTCGCGCGGTCCGATCTGCCCGCCGAGGCGCATCAGGCGCTGATCCGCTCGGTCGCCGACACGCTCTCCGCCTTCGTCGTGCAGTGCGAGTGGCTGCCGCCGGAGCAGGCGGCGCGGGTCAGCCGCGAGGCCTGCGAGAAGGCGACTGTGGTGCTCGCCGAGGACCGCGCCACGGGCGAGCTGCGCGCCCTCGTCGAGCATCTGCGCGGCAAGGGCCAGCTCACGCCTGGCCTGGTGCTGCGCTCGCTGCTCTCCGGCCATGTGCGGCTGTTCCTCGAAGCGGTGTCGCTGCTTTCCGGCCTGCCGACGGCGAAGGTGGCGGCGCTGGCAGCGGACCGTTCCGGCGGCGCGTTCCGCGCGCTCTACGACAAGGTCGGCCTGCCGCGCGGGGCCTATCTCGCCTTCCGCACCGCGCTGCAGGTGGTGCAGCGCGAGAACTACCTCGATGATCGCACGCAGCCCTCCGGCCTCAAGCGGCGCATCGTCGAGCGCGTGCTGGAGGAATATGCCAAGCAGCCCGCGCGCGAGGAGCTCGGCCACCTGCTCGCGGCGCTCAGGCGCTGGCAGATGGAGGCCGCCCGCGAGGAGGCCCGCGCGCTGGAAGCCGGGCTGGTGGCCGATGTCGACCCGGTTATTCGGGTTGAACCCGCCGATGAGACGGCGGATGTGCTGGTGACCGAGCTGGCGGCGTGAGTCCGGCGGGGCGTCAGTAGTCGAACTGCTCGCGCAGGATGCGTTCGTCGATCGAGTGGTCGGGGTCGAACAGCATGGTCATCGACGAGGTCGGGTCGAGCCGCGCGGA
Organism: Allobosea sp. 117; assembly: GCF_000702305.1. Classification (GTDB taxonomy): domain Bacteria; phylum Pseudomonadota; class Alphaproteobacteria; order Rhizobiales; family Xanthobacteraceae; genus Ancylobacter. The sequence continues at coordinate 27,718 of NZ_JNLC01000018.1, read as the reverse complement.
CACGTTCACCACGTTCAGCACCTGGAAATGGTCGGCGGTGGCGTTCACCGGCCGTTTCTCCGCTTCCAGCACCGTGACCTCGACATGAGCGCGGTCCGGCACCAGCGCGCCGCGCCAGCGGCGGGGACGGAAGGCCGAGATCGGGGTGATGGCGAGCAGCGGCGTGCCGATCGGCAGGATCGGACCCTGCGCCGAGAGGTTGTAGGCGGTCGAGCCGGCCGGGGTGGCGATGAGCACGCCGTCGCAGATGAGCTCCTCCAGCCGCACCTTGCCGTCGATGGCGATCCGGAGCTTGGAAGCCTGATAGGACTGGCGGATCAGTGACACCTCGTTGATCGCGGGGGCGCGGTGCAGACGGCCATTGGCGTCGGTCGCCTCCATCATCAAAGGATGGATGACGACGCGCTGGGCGCTGGCGATGCGTTCGTGCAGGCGATCGACGCGGTAGCTGTTCATCAGGAACCCCACCGAGCCGCGGTTCATGCCGTAGATTGGCGTGCCGGTGTCGCGGAAGCGATGCAGGGTCTGCAGCATGAAGCCGTCGCCGCCGAGCGCGACCACGACATTGGCGTCCTCCGGCGCCACGCTACCGTAGCGCGCCACAAGGATCGCGCGCGCCTCGACCGCATCGGCCGCTTCGCTCGCGACGAAAGCGATGCGATCATAGGCCGGCTCAGAATCAGGCCGGCGCAGGCCGGTCGCGGCGAGATCGGGTCGGGCGGCTTCGTTCATGCGGATCGGCCGGACATGGAGGAAGGGCGATGGCGCAGGGATATAGCACAGTCGTCGTCTATACGACGTGGCCGTCCGGCGTCGAGGCCGAAGCGGCCGGCCGGGCCATCGTCGCCGACGGGCTCGCCGCCTGCGTCAACATCCTGCCCGGCATGGTCTCGCTCTATCGCTGGCAGGGCGAGATCGAGCGCGCCGAGGAGGTGGTGATGCTGTTCAAGACCCGCGCCGACCTCGCCGAGCCGGTGGCGCAGGCGGTGAGGGCGCGCCATCCCTACGAGACGCCGGCAGTGATGTTCCTGCCCGTCACCGGCGGCGATCCCGGCTACCTCCAGTGGATCGACGCCGAGACGGAGGAGTAGCCTTCGCCGCTCAGCCCGTCTGTCCGGGCGAACGCAGATAGGGTTCGACCGTCCCTTTCAGCTTCATGGTCATCGGGTTGCCGGCGCGGTCGCGGGCCTTGCCGACGGCGACGCGGATCCAGCCCTCGCTGACGCAATATTCCTCGACATTGGTCTTCTCGGCGCCGTTGAAGCGGATGCCTATGCCTCGCTCCAGAAGCTCGGCGTCGTGGAACGGGCTCCGAGGGTCGGTCGAGAGGCGGTCGGGCAGGGTGGCGGGGAACGTGTCGGTCATGGTGCATCCGGTTGGCACGGCGGGATTCGCGCAGACATAATCCGCTTCGCCGGCCAAGCCAACGCCGAGCGCTTCGCGTGCATGGTCTGCCGAGACACGTCCCTCACGCCGAAGCGGAGGGCACGTCGCCGATCCAGACCACCAGCCAGACCGTGTGCATCGACGGGTCGGTCGCCTCGACACGATGCCGGCGATGTGGGGCGATGAAGACGTGGTCGCCCGGCTTCAGCGTGCGGGCGTCGTGCTCGTCCTCGAAGCGCAGCCGCGCCGCGCCGGCGACCAGCAGCACCCATTCGGCGATCGGCTGGTCATACCAGAAGCCGGGCGGGCTCGACTGGCCGGTGGAGACGATCCGCTCGATGCGGGTGCCCGGCAAGGCGAGGATATCCTCCAGCGCCTCGCCATCCGATGCGAGCGGGGGAAGCCCGTCGAGCAGGTTGCCGTCCATGCCGGCGCGCGAACTACAGGACCGGATTCCAGACGGCCGGCACGACCCGGTAGCCCGCCCCGTCCTTCTCGACAAAGCCGGTCGAGGGGAAGGGATAGTGGAAACCGGTGATCTGCAGCCGCTCGGCTGCCACCATGTCGTAGACCTTGCGGCGGGTCTCGATCGCCTTGTCCGCGTCCATGTCGTACTGCACCCGCCATTCCGGATTCACCGCGAACAACGCCGGGTGGTTGGTGACGTCGGACTGGACGAACAGCTTACCGCCTTCCGAGGCAACCACGAAGGCGGTGTGGCCAGGCGTGTGACCGGGAGCAGCGACCGAGGTCACGCCCGGCGCGATCTCCTTGTCCCACTCATATTTCTTCACGCGGCTGTCGATATCCTTGAAGACGCGGCGCACGTTCTTGAAGTTCGCCTGCAACCCCTCGGGGGCGCGGCTCATCTCGCCCTCGTCCATCCAGAACGCCCATTCCGGCGTCGGCACCAGCACCTCGGCGTTCGGGAAGGCGAAGCCGCCGTCGTCCGAGCGCAGGCCGTTGATGTGGTCGCCGTGGAAGTGGGAGATGATGACGATGTCGATGTCGGCCGGCTTCACGCCCGCCCAGGCGAGATTGGCCGGCAGGCGGCCGACCGTCGCATTGCCGCTCTGCGGGCCGTTGCCGGTGTCGATCAGCACCAGCTTGCCGCCGGTGTTGAGCAGCAGCGGGTTGAACTGGATGCTCATCTGGCCCTTCGGCAGGAAGGCGGCCTCCAGCGCGCCGTTGACCTGATCGAGCGTCGCGTTCTTCACGAAGCCGTCGGCGAGCGGGAAGGTGCGCACGCCGTCATTGACGGCGGTCGCCTCGATGCCGCCGACCTTGTAGCGGTAGATGCTCGGCACCTGCTGACCCATGGGCGGTTGGGAAGCCTGGGCTTTTGCGACGGCGCCGAATTCGAGCGCGCCCACGGCCGGGAGAAGGGCGGCGCCCACCATGAGATCGCGACGGTGCAGGTTGCTCATGGCGGTTCCTCTTCAGGTGATTTGGTGTGGCGGCAGGCTAGGTGTCCGGGCGCGGCGGGTCACGGCAGCCGGCTTCACATTCCGGTGAGACGCTCACCCATCGTCAGTGCGCCACGGCGCGGCGACCTTTAAGCAGCACATAGGTGACCGCCGCGACGACGGTCAACACCACGAAGATGACGCCCACCACATTGATCACCGGCGAGAGGCCGAAGCGCAGGCGCGAGGCGATCTCGGTGACCAGCGTCCACTCGCCGCCGATGGCGAAGACGGTGGTGTTGTAGTTCTCGAAGGACTGCAGGAACGCCACCACCGCCGCCGTGAAAGCGGTCGGCGCCAGAAAGGGCAGGGTGATGCGGCGGAACACCATGGTGTGGCTGGCGCCGAGGTCGAGCGCGGCTTCCTCCAGCGTGCGGTCCTGCCGCTGCAGGCGGGCGAGGAACAGCAGCATGGCGTAGGAGGCGATGAAGCTCGACTGCGCCATCACCGCCACGAACAGCCCGCCCGGTACGCCGAATTCGCGCCAGAAGATCAGGCTCGAAATGCCGAGGATGATGCCCGGGGTCAGCACCGGCGAGACCAGCACGGAATAGAGCATGGTGCCGGAGCGCTGGCCTAGCCGGGTCAGGATCAGCGCGCCGGCGAGCCCGGCGGGGATCGACACCGCTATGACGCCGAGCGCGACCAGCACCGAATTGCGCAGGCCCTCGAGGATGCGCTGGTCATGGGCGAGCGCGACGAACCATTTCAGGGTGAAGCCGCGCCATTGGGTGACGGACGGGTAGTCGAACGAGTTGAACGCCGCCGCCGACATCACCCCCAGCGGCAGGAAGAGATAGAGGCAGAACAGCGCCACATAGGCGTTCAGCAGGAACTGCGCGCCGCGGCTCTCGGTGGAGGTGCTCATGGGGCGACTCCGATCCCGGCAGGCGGCCCGACCAACGTCATCCTGAGGTGCCCGGCAAAGCCGGGCCTCGAAGGATGTTCGCCATACGCGCCCAGACGGGCATCCTTCGAGGCCGCCTGTGGCGGCGCCTCAGGATGACGGCGCTCGCGGCGGCGAGCGTGAAGCAGACACGCGCTCATTTGGCGATGTCCCTCAGGCCGACGCCGAACAGGCGCATCATGATGAGGATGAAGGCGGTGCAGACGACGAGCAGCGATACCGCATAGGCCGAGCCCATGTTCCAGTTGTTGCTCTCGTAGAACTGCCGGTAGACGAGCTGGGAGAACCAGTCGCCGCCCTGGCCGCGGGTCATGATCGCCGGCACCGAATAGGAGCCGGCCGAGAGCATGAAGGTCATGATGCAGCCGACCGCGATGCCGGGCTTGGCGTGCGGGATGATGATGCGCCGGTGGATACGCAGCGTGCCCGCCCCGAGGTCCCGCGCCGCCTCGATCTGGTTGCGGTCGAGCGTCTCCAGCGTGTTCACCATCGGGAACACCATGAACAGCACATAGGTGTAGATCATCGCCACGAAGACTGCGGAGGGGCTTTCGAGGAAGGGGATCCAGCCGCGATTGTCGAGGTCGAGGAAGCCGAGCCAGCCGAGCACGCCGTTGATGACGCCGCGATAGTCGAGGATCATCAGCCACGCATAGACGCGCAGCAGCTCGTTGATCGCATAGGGGATGATCAGCGCGACGGTCAGCACGATGGCCTTGCGCGGCCCGCTCGCCAGCGCGACGACATAGGCCACCGGATAGCAGACCACGAGCGCCAGCAGCGTCACCATCAGGGCGTAGAGGATGGTGCGCACGAAGATGTAGAAATGCAGCCCGCTCATGCGGGTGAAGTTGGCGAAGCCGTAAGTCTTGGGCGGGTTCTTCTCCTGCGCCTCCAGCGCGGTCGCCTCGGCCTGCTTCTGCGCGATCTGCTGGTCGAGCGCTGCCTGCTTGGCGGGGTCCTTCTCGCTGTTGCGGTCGAGCTGCGCCAGCGCGATGTCGTTGTAGAGGCGGTCGATGGCGAGCGAGACGTCGCCCTTGGATTCGCGCCACCACAGCGCCTGATCGATCATCGCGCCGAGCGGCACCAGGACCAGAACGAGGATCCACAGCAGCGTGATGGCCGCGAAGAGAAAGGCGAGGAGGCGCCCATAGGCGCGCGCGAGGCTAGCCATGGGCGAGCGGCCCCTCGGCATAGACGAGCGCGTCGTCGCGCCCGAAGCTCAGCGTCATCTCGGAGGGCAGGTCGCGCAGCTCGGGGCCGTTCGGCACCGTGACGACGAGGCGCCGACCATCGTGCTCGAACTCCAGATTGACCGAGGGGCCTTCCAGATGCCGGGCGGCGAGCCGGGCGGTCACCGTGTTCTCGCGGCCGGTGCCGAGCGCCACGCGCTCCGGGCGCACCATCACCAGCGCGGCGGCGCCGGGCGCGAGCGTCGCCTTGGCACGGCCGGTGATCGGCCCCAGCGGGGTATCTATGCGCGCCACGCCATCGGCGACCGAGGCGACGGTGCCGGGCAGGACGTTCTGCTCGCCGACGAAGGTGGCGACGAACGGCGTCGCCGGATCGGCATAGAGCGTCTCGGCGGTGGTGACCTGCTCGACGCGGCCGCGGCTCATCACCGCCACGCGGTCGGACATGGCGAGTGCCTCGCCCTGGTCGTGGGTGATGTAGATGAAGGTGATGCCGACGCGCCGCTGGATGGCGCGCAGCTCCGCGCGCATGTGCTGTCTGAGCTTAAGGTCGAGCGCCGAGAGCGGCTCGTCCAGCAGCAGCACGGAGGGCTCGACTGCGAGCGCGCGGGCGATGGCGACGCGCTGTCTCTGGCCGCCGGACAGGTCGGCCGGCTTCTTGCCGCCGAAGCCGCCGAGCGCGACGAGGGCGAGCAATTCCTCGGCGCGCTTCAGCCGCTCGGCCTTGGCGACGCCGCGCGCCTCAAGACCGAAGGCGACGTTCTCGGCGACGCTCATCAGCGGGAACAGAGCGAGGTTCTGGAAGATCAGCGCGGTGGGCCGCTCGTTCGGCCCCTTGCCGGCCATGTCCTCGCCGCCGATCAGCACGCGCCCCTCGGTGGGCTCGATGAAGCCGGAGATGGTGCGCAAGAGCGTGGTCTTGCCGCAGCCGGAGGGGCCGAGGATCGAGAAGAACTCGCCGGCATGGATGGCGAGGTCGGTCGGATGCACGGCGGTGGTGTCGCCGAAGCGGATGGTCACGTTGTCGAGACGCACGTCCTTGCCGCGCATGGGCCGATCCAAAGAGCCAGCTAGATTGCCGTCATGGCCGGGCTTGTCCCGGCCATCCACGTCTTCGGGGGCCATCCGGAAGAGGGCGTGGGTCCCCGGGACAAGCCCGGGGATGACGTCGTGCGGGAGAGCCGGCCCCACCGAAGGCCGGCCCGAGCGGCGGGAGATCAGGCGTTGGTCAGCTTCTCGACATACTCGGCGCGGAGTTTGGCGTAGAAATCGGTCTGCATCGGCCACCAGAACAGGTTGTCGATGGTGCCGGCGGGATAGGCGGCCTTGAAGTCCTCCTGCGCCTCGATGGAGAGGTAGTTCTCCGCACCGGTGGCGCAGGAATTGTAGCCGGTGGTGTTGGCGAACTTCGCGCCGACTTCCGGCTGGTAGAGGAAGTTCACCAGCGCATAGGCCTGGTCGGGGTTCTCCGCGCCGGACGGGATGGCGAAGGTGTCGGTCCAGGCGAGGCCGCCCTCCTTCGGCATGCCGTAGCGCCACTTCGGATCGGTCTTGCGCTTCAGCAGGATGCCGGTGGTGTCCCAGGTCTGGCCGATGGTGCAGCCGGCGTCGGTGAAGGCGGCGGTCGCCTCGGTGGCGTTGTTCCAGAAGGCGCCGACATTGCCCTTGTGGGCGGTCAGGAACTTCAGGCAGCCGTCGAAGACGCGGCGGCTGTCGGCTTCCGACTTGTACATGTCGAGGCCACGGTTCGACGGCAGCTCGCCGGTGGCGTCGAGATAGAGCGCGATGCCGTTGAACACCGACTTCTGGCGAATGGCGGTCTGCTTCGGATTGCTGGCGAGCCAGAGGTCGCCATAGGAGATCTCGCCTGACTTCTTGTTGAACTTGGTGGAATCCCAGGTGATGCCCTCGGTGCCCCAGTCGAAGGGCACGAGGTAGCGCTTGCCGCGATAGGCGGCGCCGAGGGTCAGCGAGTTGCGGTAGATCGAGGGGACGACCTGACCGGCCTTGAACTTGGCCTCGTCGATCGGCGCCAGCAGGTTGTCCTTGTAGTAGTTCGGGCCGGTGTCGACGGACGGGAAGATGAGGTCGAAGCCCTTGCCGCCGGCGGCGCGCAGCTTGTTCTCGCATTCCTCGTTCGAACCGTAGGTCGACAGGTTTACCTTCACGCCGGTGGCGTTGGTGAAGTCGGCCAGCACGGTGTTCTTGTCGAAGTAATCGCCCCAGGCATAGACATTGATCGAGCCGGAGGAGGCCAGCGCGTCATGGGCGCGCAGCACGGCGGGCGCGGCGAGCGCGAAGGCGCCGGCCTTCATCAGATCGCGACGGGAAAAGCGGTTCATCAGGTCCTCCCAGAGCCGAAGCCTGCCCCCTTGGGGCGGAATGGCGTCCGCTCTAGTTGGGGGCGATGAACGGACGATGACACGAGCCGGCGGGGCGAGAAAGCCGATGTCGCCGGGTGACAGGAGACTCGTCGCTTCCGTTCAAAGTTGGGCTCGCAAAGCCTCAGCTCGGCAGCACGATGCAGGCGCCGCCGGCGGCGCGAAGCCTGTTGCACAGGGCGGTCGCCGCCTGCCGCGTCGGCTGGGCGACCCGTACGCGGTAGAAGGCTCGCGTGCCGCGCGAGCGCATGCGCGTGCCGATGATCATCGGCTCGGTGCCGTCGAGGACGGCGGCGTAGCGCTTCAGGGCGCGCTGGTAGCTGGCGAGGGCGCGCGTCTTCGAGAAATTGCCGGCGAGCTGCACGCCCCATGGCGCGGTGACGGTGGCGATCTCCTGCGCGATCTCGCCGCCGCCGCGTCGGAGCGCGGCGGTCACGGTGAGGCAGTCGGTTTTCGAAGCTGCCGGTTTCGGCGGGGCGACATCGTTCGGCGGCGGGGCGGGTGTCGCCGCACGCTCGGCCGCCCAGTCCTCCGCCGCACGGCCGGTGATGAACAGGAGATAGTCCTGTGTCTCCAATGGCAGGCCGCCCTGGCCGCCGAGCCAGCGCTCCACCCGGGTGGGTCCGGCATTGTAGGCGGCGGCCGCGAGGCCGAGATTGCCGAAGCGCGCGCGTAGGTCGGCCAGCAGCTCCGCCGATGCGGGAAGGGCGGTCTCCGGGTCGAAGGGATCGTCCAGTCCGCGCTCGGCGGCGGTGCCCGGCATGAACTGGGCGATGCCCTGCGCGCCCTTCGGGCTCACCGCGCCGGCGCGAAAGCTGCTCTCGCGCCAGATCAGCCGGGTGAAGAAGTCGACCGGGATCGCGTGCCGGCCGGCCGCGTCCTCGATCATGCGGCACAGCGCCTCCTCGACCGTCTCCGCCTGCGCCGGGACGCGGGAGGGCTCGGCGCCGGCCGGCGCGCAGAGGCCGAGGAGAAAGGCGAGGGCCGGGAACAGCGCGCGCCAACGGGCGTTGACCACCCCGGCGCGGTGCCGTGCCCATTGCGATAAGGCCGGTCGTGCCATAAATTGCCGCTACCCGATCCGGGCCCCTCTGACGCGAGCCAAGCCGGCGTTCGCGTGATGTCGGATCTACCCCGACATCCGTGCCGGCCAGAGGAGCTTACCTTGCCGTCCTTGATTGTTCAGTATTCCGTTGCCGCTGTGGCGGACGCGGTGATTCCGCTTGTGCCCTTCGTGACCCTCGTTTCGGCGGAGTGACCGATGGACTATCTGCTTCAGCTCGCGGCCGATCCCACCGCCTGGGCCGCGCTCATCACCCTCATAGCGATGGAGGTGGTGCTCGGCATCGACAATCTGCTGTTCATCTCGATCCTCACCAACAAGCTGCCGGAGGATATACGCCCCCGCGCGCGGCGCATCGGCATCGGCCTCGCGCTGATCATGCGGCTCGGCCTGCTCTCGACGGTCGCCTTCATCGTGCAGCTCACAACGCCGATCTTCACGATGTTCGATCATGCCTTCTCCTGGCGCGACCTCATCCTGGTCGCCGGTGGCCTGTTCCTGGTGTGGAAGGCGACCAAGGAAATCCACCACAACATGGAGGTGCATGAGGAGGAGGCCGAGGCGGGCGCCGGCAAGCTGCTCGACATCAGCTTCCGGGCGGCGATCATCCAGATTCTAGTCCTCGACCTCGTCTTCTCCATCGACAGCATCATCACCGCGGTGGGCATGACCGACCACATCCCGATCATGGTGATCGCGGTGATTGTTGCAGTGCTGACCATGCTGCTGGCGGCGGGACCGCTCGCCAACTTTATCGCCCGCAACCCGACCATCGTGATGCTGGCGCTCGGCTTCCTGCTGCTGATCGGCACCACGCTGATCGCCGAGGGCTTCGGCGCCCATGTACCGAAGGGCTACATCTATACGGCGATGGCCTTCTCGGCGGCGATCGAGGGGCTGAACATGCTCCAGCGCAAGCGCCGGACGAGGGCGTACTGACGACGTCGCCGTGCCGTCTTGCAGCGGCACGGCGCAGGCGATGCTATGCTCGGGCTTCCTCTCCTCCGACGGAGCCCGAGCATGGATGAGAAGATCGACCCGCCGGCCGCCGACACGCCGCCCGACAGCAAACTCACCACCACCAAGCAGCGCTGGGCGCGGGAGGGCAAGTTCCTCACCGGGCGCGTGGCGCGGCCGGAATCCGAGCGTCTGCCGCCGGGCCAGCATCTGGTGAAGGACTGGCCGGTGCTCGATCTCGGCATACAGCCGCACATCCCGCTCAGGGTCTGGAAGCTCGACGTCTTCGGCGCCGTGGAGAATCCGCTCGTCTGGGACTGGGAGACCTTCCTCGCCCAGCCGCAGACCCATCTCGTCACCGACATCCATTGCGTGACCACCTGGTCGCGCTACGACAATGGCTGGGACGGCGTGCTGACCCGCGACCTGCTCGCGCTCGTGATGCCGAAGGAGGAGGCGAGCCATGTCGTCCTCCACAGCCGCGACGGCTACACCACCAACATGGCGCTGGAGGACTTCGCCGCCGAGGACGCCATGCTGGTGCATAGCTGGCAGGGCGAGCCGCTGACCCGCGAGCATGGTGGTCCGATGCGCCTGCTGGTGCCGCACCTCTATTTCTGGAAGAGCGCCAAGTGGGTGCAGCGTATCGAGTTCCGCACGGCGGACGAGCGCGGCTTCTGGGAGGTGCGCGGCTATCACAACCGCGCCGATCCGTGGAAGGAAGAGCGCTACTCCGACGACGAGTGACCGATCCCGTCGCCGTATGCCGCTCAGCGCGACGGACGGCGCAGCGTGCGCTTGGGGGGCGCGCGCTCGTCCGTGCGTTCGTCGCCGGCGGCGCGCGGCCGTGCGGTGGGCTCGTCCCGGTCATCGACCGGCCGCAGGGACACGGGCTCATAGGGGCGTGCCGCATCGTCGCGCCGGGTGCCGGAGAGATAGTCCTCGGTGCGGCGCGTCAGCGCGCGGTAGCGCTCCAGCCGCTCGGATTCGCGCGCGTCCTCGTAGCGGGGCAGATCGTCCGGGTGAATGCCTCCCGCCTCCCGCCAGCCGATGCCCTCGCGCGGATCGGGTCGCTCGGGGGGCGTCAGGTCGCGGAGCGGCCGCGGCGGATTGGGCGCGGTGCGGCCCGAGGAATAGGTGGACGCAGGCGGATCGCGGCGTGCCGGTTCGCGCGGCGCGGGTTCCCGTTCCCGGCTCTCCGGCGGCAGATCGCGCTCCCACGCTCGGGGCCGCGTCGGCTCCCGCATCGGGGCCTCCCGCCGCGCGTCGTCCCGGGTATCCGGGCGCGGCGTCTCCTGGCGCCCGGCCGTGCGGTGGAACTCCTCATAGGCGCGGGCGAGCAGGCTGTTCGGCTGCCGCATCCGCTCCTCGCGCTGCCGATCGTCCGGGTAGGCCTGTCGTTGTGTCTGCGCGGCGGCCGGCCGGTGCTCGGGCCGGTGTTCCTGCCGGCGCGGCGCCAGCTCACGGGGAGCGAAGTCCTCCGGCTCCCCGGCAGGATCGCCGTAAGCCTCGTAGCCGTCGCTGGCAGGGTCGGGTTCGGGCGCGCGCCGGCGGGCGAAGAAGGAGCTGCGGGCCTGCCGGGGGCGACGGGCAGGCGCATCCCCGCGATGGCCCTCTTCTGGCGTGCGGCGAGCGGCGACCGTCTCCCAGTCGTTCAGCGCCCACATGGCCGCCGCGCCGAGCCCGGCGCCGGCGCAGATGTCGATCAGGTCGACGCTCGGCACGATGAAGATGTAAGCGAGGCAGAGAGCCGCCGCCGCGACATAGCACGCGCGTGCACGCCATTCCGGGTTCATTCCGTTCTCCGCCTGTTTGCGGAGAGGATAAGGTGATTCGTGCGGAGCCGGCCCTAGAAGCTTAAGATTACGGAGAAACGTGATGAGCTGGATGCCTGCGAGCGACCCTGTCCAGGGCGACGACGCCTCCTGCGCGGCGCTCGAACTCGTCGTCGTGCCGCGCACGCGCGACATCGGTCCGTTCCGTGTCCGCCGCGCGCTGCCGCACGGCAAGCGACAGATAGTCGGTCCGTTCATCTTCTTCGACCAGTTCGGCCCGATGCAGTTCCTGGCCGGGCAGGGGATCGACGTCGCCCCGCATCCGCATATCGGGCTCTCGACCGTCACCTATCTGTTCGACGGCCGGATCACCCACCGCGACAGCGGCCGGCATGTGCAGGACATCGTGCCGGGCGCGATGAACCTGATGACCGCGGGGCGCGGCATCGCCCATTCCGAACGCACGCCGCAGACCAGCCGGGCGGCGCCGCATGCCGTGCTCGGCCTGCAGAGCTGGATCGCCCTGCCGCGTGATCGGGAGGAGATTGAGCCGTCGTTCCAGCATTTCGACGCCGCCTCGCTTCCACTGGTGGAGGGGGACGGCCTGCGGGCGCGCGTGATCGCCGGCCGGGCCTTTGGCCTTGCGGCGCCGGTCCAGACGCTGCACGACTGGTTCTATGTGGAGGTCGGGCTCGCGGCCGGCGCGAGCGCGCCGCTCGACCCGGATTACGAGGACCGCGCGATCTATCTCGTCGACGGCACCATCGAGATCGCGGGCGAGAGCTTCGAGGGGCCGCGCCTGCTCGTGTTCCGCCCCGGCGACCGCATCACCGTCCGGGCCGTCACGCCCGCGCGCATGATGCTGCTCGGCGGCGCCACCATGGAAGGGCCGCGGCACATCTGGTGGAACTTCGTCTCCTCCTCGCGCGAGCGGATCGAGCAGGCCAAGGAGGACTGGCGGCAGGGCCGTTTCGCGGCGGTGCCGGATGAAAGCGAGATCATACCGCTTCCGGAATGATCTCGCGGAAAGGGCCGCCCCTTTCGGAGCGGCCCCGTGAGTTTGCCGGCCGGCCTGCGAAGGCTCTTTCGCGTCACGCGGCTTTCAGCGCCTTGGTGTTGGTGACCTTGTCGGCGAGGGCGGTAAGCGCGACGTCGGTCTTGATCTCTTCCTGCAGATTGGCGTCGAGCAGCTTCGCCGCGTCCTTCATGCCCAGCATCTCGGCCCAGCGCTTCAGCGTGCCGTAGCGGGCGATCTCGTAGTGCTCCACCGCCTGGGCGGCGGCGGTTAGGCCGGCGTCGAGCGCGGGCGCGCCCTTGAACTCCTCCATCACCTCCTCGCCCTCGGCGACGATGCCCTCGATGGCGTCGCAGGTCTTGCCCTGCGCCCGCTTGCCGAGCATCTCAAAGACCTGCTGCAGGCGCTCGACCTGCCCCTCGGTCTCCTCGCGATGCTTCTCGAACGCCGCCTTCAGTTCCGGCGACTGCGCGCCGCGCGCCATCTTGGGCAGCGCCTTCAGGATCTTGCGCTCAGCGTAGTAGATGTCCTTCAGGGTCTCGTGGAACAGAGTGTCGAGTGCCTTGGCAGCCATGTGAGGTCTCCTGATACGTCTCGTTCCCCCGCTGCCCCGGCGGTGAACGAGCGCCGCCCTGCAAGGTTCCGGGCCGGAGCAACTTCTTTGGCGATCAGGTAGCCCGCTCCCTTATTTGGCTGGGTCACATGGCAAAGGCCGCGGAGGATACCTCCGCGGCCTCGCCGGTCAGTCGCTGTGCCGCGGGGCGGGAGATGGCCCAGCGACCGATCCATCCGGTTTTCGGATCAGCGGCTGCGCTGGTCCGCCTCGATCTGCCGCGCGATGTAGGGCTCGACACCCTGCGCCGGCGCCGGCGCGGCATAGACGTTGCGGCCTTCGAACACGGTGGCCGGGGCGGCGTTCGCCCCGGGAGCGGTGTTCACCGTGCGGCCATAGGCCGGCTGGCCGGCCTGCGTGGTCTGCGCGACGGCAGCCGGGGCAAAGGCGATGCTGCCCAGAAGAGCGGAAAGAAGCGAAAAGGCGACGATCTTTTTCATAGGATAATTCCCGAAATCGTGAGCGGGCCATTGTATTCGGCGCGCTGGGGTTGTGATGTATTCTGAAACATGCCGTTGGACATGCTTCAGCGATGTCATCCACTCGAAAGCGCCGTGGTCCCGTGCTTTCGAATGCTGACGTTCTAGGGCTCGTCTGTCGCAGATATTTCGCAGGGAAGGGGCCGGACTGTCGTCGGCTGTCGCGCCTCGCGGACTTCACAAGCTTTGATACACTTTTTCCGCAGCGGCGGATGTCGGCCAGCGGTATGTAGAGGGCGCGGAGAAGCCGAATGGATGCAACGCCTCACATTGCCATCGTCGATGACCATCGCGACATCCGCGATCTGGTCGGCAAATACCTTGCCAAGCACGGCTATCGGACGAGCCTTGCCGAGAGCGCGGCCGCCTTCCGGCGGCTGGCGGAGCGCAATGCTATCGATCTGGTGGTGCTCGACGTCATGATGCCGGGCGAGGACGGGCTTTCGCTCTGCCGTTCGCTGCGCGAGACCACCAACCTGCCGGTGATCATGCTCACCGCCATGGCGGAGGAGACCGACCGCATCGTCGGGCTGGAGCTCGGCGCCGACGACTATCTCGCCAAGCCGTTCAACCCGCGGGAGCTGCTGGCGCGCGTGAAGGCGGTGCTGCGGCGGGTGCAGAGCCTGCCGCCGCAGCGCGGTCAGCTCAAGGCCAGGGAAATGCGCTTCGACCGCTGGGTGCTCAATGTCGGTCGGCGCGAGCTTGTCGGCGAGGATGGCCTCGTCGTGCCGCTGAGCACGGCCGAGTTCCGGCTGCTCAGCGTGTTCCTCGACCATGCGGGGCTGGTGCTCAGCCGCGACCAACTGCTCGACCTCACCGTCGGGCGCAGCGCCGAGCCCTTCGACCGCGCCATCGACAACCAGGTCAGCCGGCTGCGCAAGAAGATCGAGGCGGATCCGAAGTCGCCGACGCTCATCAAGACGCATTGGGGCGGCGGCTACAGCTTCTCGCCCGAGGTGGCCCCGCAATGATCGGCCTGTGGAACCGCAGCCTCACCGCGCGTTTCGTCACCATTATGCTGCTCGCCCTGGCGCTGTCGCAGGGCATCAGCTTCCTGCTGTTCATGGATGAGCGCGGGCAGGCGCTCTACAAGGCTGCGAAGACGGAGTTCCTGAGCCGCAGCGCGTCGGTGGCGCAGGTGCTGGAAGCGACGCCGCCGGAGCTGCAGGCCGACATATTGCGGGCGAGCAATACGAGCTATACGCGGTTCTGGGTATCGCGCGACTTCCCTGCGGACGCCGACAATTGGCGGGGAACCGCGCGCGAACATCTCGCCGAGCCGCTGCCGAGCGTCGCCAGCCTCGCCGGCACGCGGAGCGCCACCGCGCTCGACCCTCCGACGCCGGTTCCGGCATCCATGGTGGCGGCGCCGCTTGATCCGGCACGCGCTTCCTGGGGCGAAATGCCGGCCTATGCCTGGCCGCTGTCGCGACCGGCGAAGTTTCTCTATCTCGGCGAGAACAACGGCATGGGCCTCGCCGTGCAGCTAAAGGACGGCTCCTGGCTGAACACCGCCTTCGCCAAGAAGATGACCAACGGCCTGTGGACCACCCAGTCCATCATCTCGCTGGCGGTGACGGCGGTGATCCTTTCCATCTGCGCGACCTTCATCGCGCGCGGCATGACGCGGCCGATGCGGCGACTCGCCGTCGCGGCCGAGGCGCTGGGGCGCGGGGAGACCGTCGAGCCGCTGCCCGAAACGGGCCCGGACGACATCCGCCAGACGGCGGTCGCCTACAATCTCATGCAGGCGCGACTGCAGCGCTTCGTCGAGGACCGGACCCGCATGCTGGCGGCGATCGGCCACGACCTGCGCACGCCGATCACGTCGCTCAGGCTGCGCGCCGAGTTCGTCTCCGACGACGAGACGCGCGAGAAGATGCTCTCGACCCTCGACGAGCTACGCGCCATGACCGAGGCGACGCTCGCCTTCTCCCGCGAGCAGGCCGCCGAGGAGCCGACGCGCAATGTCGATCTCACCGCGCTGGTCGAAAGCCTGTGCGACGACCTCGTCGAGATCGGCCATGATGTCGTCGTCGCCGACGCGCCGAAGATCGGCTATCGCTGCCGGGCCGACGCCCTGAAGCGGGCGGTCCGCAACCTCGTCGAGAACGCCGTGCGTTATGGCGGGCGGGCGCGCGTCTCGGTGCTGAGCAGCGCTTCCGCCATCGAGATCGCCATCGAGGATGACGGGCCGGGCATTCCGGCCGACAGGCTGGAACGCGTCTTCGCGCCGTTCTTCCGGCTAGAGGATTCGCGCAGCCGCGAGACCGGCGGCATCGGGCTCGGCCTGTCCATCGCCCGCAACATCGCGCGGCACCATGGCGGCGACATCACGCTGACCAATACCGGCGCCGGGCTTCGGGCGACCATCTCGCTGCCGCATGCCCCGCCGGCGGCCGAGACGCAGCGGCCGGTCAAGCCGTCTCGGAAACCCGGCCTGCCTATCGCCGCCGGTGCCCGGCTGCGGCCATCCGACGGTTAGGGCCTGACGCCCGGCGTCTCCATCGCCATGCCGGCGGCACGGGACATCAGATAGGCCTCCAGCGCGACATAGGCGTCGGAGCCATAGGCGAAGGGCTCGGCGCGGACGCCGACCATGCAGCCGCGCATGCGCCGCTGCAGCGAGCCGACCGCCTGCCATTCGAGCCGGTAGATCGGGTAGCCCGTCGGGTGCGCCTGCGTGACCGCGCTGCCGCCGAGCCGGCCCTGCCAGTTGTCGTCGTGGCAGGAGGCGCAGGCGAGGTCGAGCTGGCCCATGCGGGTCTCGAACAGCCGGCGTCCCTCGGCGCGGGCCGGCGCGAGGCGCTCATCCGCGGGCGGAGCCACGGGGAGGCCGCGCGACTGGTGGGCGACATAGGTGGTGAGCGCGACGAGCTCGTCGCCCTCCCGTGCCGGGATTTCGGCGCCCTGGCGCTCGGTGCGGCAGCGGGCGATGCGGCCGGCGAGGTCGATCGGCTTGCCTGAGGCATCGTCGAAGGCCGGGTAGCGCGCCGCGACGCCCTTCATGCTCTCGGTTGCCTCACCGTGGCAGGAGGCGCAGGAGAGATTTTTCGACCCCGCCGGATCGCTCCAGAGCTGCTCGCCCTGCAGCACCCAGAGCATTCCGGGATTGGAATTGTCGTCGGCCTGCATGGCCCGCGTTTCGGCCGACATGAAATCCCGGCCGGAACGCCGCTCGCTCGGGCCGATCTCGCCCGCCGCCACGCCGCCGGCGAGCAGCGCGAGGCCGAGCGCGGGCCAGCGCGCGCGCATCAGCTCACCGCGATCTCGGCGGTGGCGGTCTCGACCTTGCCGGCATCGTCGGTCCAGCGGAAGGTGAGCGTGCCGCTCGCCGTCGCCACCGTCGAGAAGGAGATGAAGGGGTTCGCCGACATGGCGGGGAAGAACTCGGCAGCGAAGACGATCTCGCCGTCATAGAGGCATTCGAAGCGGGTGATGATGTCGCGCGGGATGGGCACGCCGTTCGGACCCATGCGATAGCCGGTCTCCATCGGGTGGGCGATCATCGCGCGGACATCGATGACGTCGCCGCGCTTCGCGGTCTTGGGGACGTTCACCAGCGCGCGGGTCATGACAGGTCCTCGATGCAGGCGGCCAGCGTGACGATGACGCTGGCCGAGCTCGACCAGTAGCTGCCGTCGCTCATCTCGGCGACCGCCACCACGGTCTGCGAGGTGGCGAGCCTTATGCGCGTGGCGATGCGGGCGCGCCCAGTGCGCGGGCCGAGCGTGAAGATGGCGATGTCGGGTTGCGGGTTCTTCTCGTTGAACAGGGCGATGCGGCGCACATGGTCGGCCGCTGTCATCGGGCTTTCAACGGCGAGATTGACGCCGACCGCGTTGCCGTTCTCGACCAGCGGCGGGATGGTGAGCGTGACGCGCCCTGTCTGCACCGGCGCGCCGCCGGTGAAGCCGGCGACCGCCTCGGCGAGCGAGGGGCGGGCGAGGGCGGATCCGGGCAGGGCGCACACCAGCAGCGAGGCGCCGCCCGCCGTGAGCAGCTCCCGCCTGTCGATCATGCCGTGACAGTCTCCTGCCATCACTCGTCCTTCAGCGTCACGAGATAGGCCACGATGTCCTCGATCTCGCCGGGCTCGAGGATCGGGCGGCCCCGCCATGTGGCGGCGACCCGCTCGCCGGCCGGCAGGCCATAATAGGCCGGCATGATGCTCGCCGGATTCAGCCTTTTCATGTCGACGACGCGCAGCCTGATCTGGCCCTCGGAAAGCCGGACGCCGACGCCCTTCAGGTCCGGCGCGAGGTTCCCCTGAAGATGCGGGTCGGGGAAGGGGCCGGAATGGCAAAGCACGCACAGGCTCTTCTGCCGCTCGGCGACCAGCTTCGCGCCACGGTCCGCATCGCCACGCGTGCCGCCGAGCGGGCCGGTGATGGCATCGCCCGCCACCTCATAGGCAATGAGGGTCGGCACGTCGGTCGCACCCACCGGCTGCGCGCCGGCCGGCGCCGTCAGTGCGAGCAGGGCGGCACCCATGCCGGCCATCCTCAACCGAACGCCTCCGTGGTGATGGTCTCGAACCATGCCTCGCCGAAGGCCGCCTCTTCGGCGCGCACGCTCGCCGGCGCGTCGAGCGGCGAGGTTCCGCCAGCGCCCTCCACATCCGCGAGCAGGCCGTTCTTCGGGCTGTAGACCCCGGCGATGGAGATGCCATAGCCGGGCGCGACGAGGCTGTAGCAGACATTGACCAGCTTCGGCTCGCCCGGCGCACGCCCGCGCAGCAGGGCGGCGAGCGCGGTGGCGCAGGCCTTGGCGTGCGCATTGGCGGTAAAGGCGGATTTCGGCATGGCGCCGCCGATCGCCGCGTCGCCGACGACGTGGATGCCCGGCACCAGCTTCGATTCGAAGGTCACCGGATCGATCGGGCACCAGCCGGTGGCGTCGGCCACGCCGATGCGCGCGGCGATGACGCCGGCGCGCTGCGGCGGGATAACATTGGCGACCGCCGCCTCATGACTGCCGAGCTCGGTTACCAGCGTGCGTGTCTTCGGATCGACCTCGATGACCTTGCCGCCGAAGGAGAGCGATACCCATTCGATCAGCCCCGGATAGAGCGCCTTCCATGCCGCCTCGAACAGGCGCTGCTTGGAGAAGCTGTCCTTGGCGTCGAGGATGATGAGCTTGGAGCGGGGCTTGTGCGTCTTGAGATAGTGGGCGATCAGGCTCGCCCGCTCATAGGGGCCCGGAGGGCAGCGGAACGGGCTTGCGGGTGCGGATATGACGACGAGGCCGCCATCCTCCATGGCCTCGAGCTGGCGGCGCAGCAGCAGCGTCTGCTCGCCGGCCTGCCAGGCATGCGGCATCAGCTCCGCCGCCGCGGCATCGTAGCCTGGCAGCGCATCGAAGTTCAGCGCAATGCCGGGGGCGACCACCAGCCGGTCATAGTCGAGCGTTCCGCCGTCGGCGAGGCGCACCTGCCGGCGGGCGGCATCGACGTCGACGGCGGCCTGCGGCACGACGGTGATGCCGTTGCCGGGAAGGCGCTCATAGCCGAAGCGCTGCGCCTCGATGTCCCGGAGCCCGGCGATGACGTAATTGCTCAGCGGGCAGGCGATATAGCTTGCCTTGGGCTCGACCAGCGTCACCGCGATGCCGGCGTCCTCGCGGCGCAGCGCCTGGGCGAGGCTGGCGCCGGCGAAGCCGCCGCCGATGACGACGACGCGCGGCGGCGCCTGCGCGCGCAGCGCCGGGGCGCCGAGCATGGCGGTGGCGGCGAGGCCGCCGACCACGCTCCTACGGCTGGGCAGCAGCGGGCGCATTTGCGGGGGCCGTGGAGGGCTTGGCGCCGGGCGCGGCGTTGGCGGCAAACCATTCCGCCAGCGCGCGGATTTCATCCTCCGAGAAACCCTTGGCGATGCGCGTCATGACGGTCGAGGGGCGCTCGCCGGTCTTGAACGCCGTCATCTGCTCGGCGATCTCGGCGGCCGGACGCCCGTTGAGCGTGGGCACGGGTCCGCGCGAGGCGGTGCGCGGGTGGCAGCCGGTGCAGGAGGTGGCGCCGCGCGGAGGCGCGGCGTCCGCCGGCGCGGTGGCGAGCCACAGCGCCGGCACGAGGAACACGAGGGCAAGGCGCATCAGGACAGCTCGTGGTTCTTGAGCGGCAGCGTACGATAGCGCTTTCCGGTCGCCGCGAAGATGGCATTCAGCACCGCCGGCGCCGCCACCGCGATGGTCGGCTCGCCGACGCCGCCCCAGAAGCCGCCGGACGGGATGATGACGGTCTCGACCGCCGGCATCTCGTCCATGCGCAGCACCTCGTAGGTATCGAAGTTCTCCTGCTCCATGCGCCCGCCCTTCACCGTGCATTCGCCATGGAGGCAGGCGGAGAGGCCGTAGACGAAGGAGCCTTCGACCTGCCGCTCGATCTGCGCCGGATTGACCGCGTGGCCGGGGTCGGTGGCGGCGACGATGCGATGGATCTTCAGCCGTCCGTCCGTCACCGACACCTCGGCGGCGGCGGCGACATAGCTGCCGAAGCCCATGATCTGGGCGAGACCGCGCCCGCGCCCCTGCGGCACCGGCGTCTCCCAGCCGAGGCCCTTGGCGGCGGCTTCCAGCACGGCGAGGTGCTTGGGATGGTTCGCCATCAGCTTGCGGCGGAACTCCAGCGGATCGACGCCGGCGGCGGCCGCCAGCTCGTCCATGAAGCTCTCCACATAGATGGCGTTCTGGTTGAGGTTCACGCCGCGCCAGAAGCCCGGCGGGATCGGCGGGTTGCGCATGGCGTGATCGATCAGCAGGTTCGGCACGGTGTAGCCAAGATGGCCTTCCGGCGCCTTCTCGGTGAGGCCCTGGAAGACAACCGGGTCCATGCCGCCTTGCATGCCTTCCGGGCGCACCGCCGCGAGGATCGACTGTCCCGAGATGCGCATGTGAAGCGCCGTGAGGTTGCCCTGCGCGTCCAGCGTGCCGGTGAGCTTGGCCTGCGTGGTGGGGTGATAGGCGCCGTGGAGCATGTCCTCCTCGCGCGTCCACAGCAGCTTCACCGGCGTGCCGGGTATCTGCCTCGCGATGCTCACCGCTTGGCGGACATAGTCCTGGAAGTTGCCGCGCCGGCCGAAGCCGCCACCGAGATGGATTTTGTAGACCTCACACTTGGCGACCGGCAGGCCGGCCGCTTCCGCCGCGACGGCGAGGCTGGATTCGCCGTTCTGCGTCGGCACCCACACCTCGCACTTCTCGGGTGTCCAGAGCGCGGTGGCGTTCATCGGCTCCATGGTGGCGTGGTTCTGGTAGGGGTAGGCATAGGTCGCGGTGACGATCTTGCCGCCGGTCGGCGCGCCCTTGGCGAGCTCGACGCGGGCATCGCCCCGGCTCTGGCCGACGAAGGCCTCCCGGGCGTCGAGCCCCTCGCGCAGCATGTCGGCGATGGCGGCGCTGGAGAGGTCCTTGTTCGGTCCCTCGTCCCAGGTCACGGGAAGGGCGTCGAGCGCCGTCTTGGCGTGCCACCAGGTGTCGGCGATTACGGCGACCGCGGTGTCGTCGACCTTCACCACCTTCTTCACGCCCGGCATCTTCTCGACCGCCGCGGCGTCGAAGCTCGCGAGCTTGCCGCCGAACACCGGGCAGGCCTTCACCGCCGCGTTCAGCATGCCGGGCAGCTTCAGGTCGGCGCCGTAGACCTGCTTGCCGGTCAGCTTGTCGACCGTGTCGAGGCGCGGCAGCGGTTTGCCGGCGATCTTCCAGTCCTTCGGGTCCTTGAGCGTCACCTCGGCGGGCGGGGTGAGGCGGCCGGCGGCGTCCGCCACCTTGCCGAAGGTGACGGTGCGCCCGCTCGGCCCATGGGTGATGACGCTGCTGGCGGCGGTGCATTCGCCCGCCGGCACGTTCCACTGCTGGGCGGCGGCGGCGATCAGCATCTGCCGCGCGGCGGCGCCGCCCTTGCGGACATAGTCGTGCGAGTCGCGGATGCCGCGGCTGCCGCCGGTCGAATAGCTGCCCCAGACACGGTTACGGGCGAGATTCCGGCCCGGCGGCGGATATTCCGTCGTGACCTTCGACCAGTCGCACTCCAACTCCTCGGCGACCAACTGGGCGAGGCCGGTCAGCGTGCCCTGGCCCATCTCCGAGCGGACGATGCGGATGACCACGGTGTCGTCCGGCTTCACCACCACCCAGGCATTGATCTCGGGCGAGGCGGCTTCCTGCGCCGTCGCTGTCGCGCCGAAGGGGATGTGGAAGCCGAGGGAGAGGCCACCCAGCGCGGCGGCCGATCCGGCGAGGAAGTTACGGCGGGAAACGCTCTGCGCGATCGTCATGCTCGCCTCCCTCAGCCGGCCTTGTCGGCGGCAGCCATGTGGATGGCGGCGCGCACGCGGTTATAGGTGCCACAACGGCAGATATTGGTGATCTCGGCGCTGATGTCCTCGTCGGTCGGCTTCGGGTTCGCCTCCAGAAGTCCGGCCGCGGCCATGATCATGCCGGACTGGCAGTAGCCGCATTGCGGCACGTCGAGCGCCAGCCACGCCTTCTGCACGGGGTGCGAGCCGTCCGGGGAGAGGCCCTCGATGGTGACGATCTTCTGGCCTTCCTCGACGCTGGCGAGCGGGGTGACGCAGGAACGCGTCGGCACGCCGTCGATATGCACCGTGCAGGCGCCGCACTGGGCGATGCCGCAGCCGAACTTGGTGCCGGTGAGGCCGACCTGCTCGCGGATCACCCACAGCAGCGGCGTGTCGGGATCGGCGTCGATGTCGTGGGTCTGGCCGTTGATCGTCAGTCGGGTCATGGCGGTGCCTCGCTGCGCGCTGGGGGTCATGCCTGCTTCGAACCGGACGCTAGGCGGGCGCTGTCGCAGAAGCTTGTCGATCCGATCGAGGATTGTCGCAGAGACTTCGCGATCCACGCCCTTGGCAAGAATTGATACAATTCGATGGTGGGCGGCACACCTCTTCCCTTGCGGAATGCCGGGAAGTTGATGGCGCGCCATGGCCGCCGCGCCGGCCCTGCGATGCCTCGCAGGGCGCGCATATTCACGCCCCCTCGCGTGCGGGGAGATCGTGCGGGTTGCGGGCGCGCGGCAGCGCTGCTACCTCCAGCGCAGGCCGGGTTAGCACAGCGGTAGTGCAGCGGTTTTGTAATCGGAGGGCCTTGAGGCCGAAAGGCGAATCGGATCATGCGCTTAGGGCGCGCGCGGTCCGCTTAAGTACCGAATAGGCACCGGGTACCGGTGTCTGAGGGCCGGATTAGCTCAGCGGTAGAGCAGCGGTTTTGTAAACCGAAGGTCGGGGGTTCAATCCCCTCATCCGGCACCATTCTTTTCGCCCTTGACCGGCCGGGGGCCGGCGCCTTATCCGCCCTTCCGAGCGCCGCGCCGTCGCGCTGCGCCGCAAGGAGACGATCATGAGCATCCAGAGGATCGAAACCGGCCCGCGCATGAGCAAGGCGGTGGTGCACGGTTCGACCGTCTATCTCGCCGGTCAGGTAGGGACCGGCGCGACCGTTGCCGAGCAGACCCAGGACGTGCTGGCCCAGGTCGACAAGTGGCTGGCGGCTGCCGGCACCGACAAGACCAAGCTTCTCGCCGCCACCATCTATCTGTCGGACATGTCGACCTTCGCCGAGATGAACAAGGTGTGGGATGCGTGGGTCGCGCCGGGACAGACGCCGGCCCGCGCCACGGTCGAGGCGAAGCTGGCGACGCCGGACTACAAGGTCGAGATCGTGGTCATCGCGGCGCTCTGAACGGTCTGCCGCAAAAGCGACGGCCCCGCGCGAGGCGGGGCCGTTTTCTTTTCTGAAGATGTGATCGGCTGGAGCATATTCTGCGAAAGTTGAGAGACTTTCGCGATCAGAACATGCTCCAGCTTCTTGAACGAGAGCACTTTCTTGTCGATCAGGCATTCCGCCTGATCGGAAAGGGCTCTAGTGCCAGTCTTCCAGGTTCCGGTCCTTGGTCTCCGGCAGGAAGATGAGGCCGACCACCACCGTCATCAGCGCGATGACGATCGGGTACCACAGGCCGGAGAAGATGTTGCCCGAGGCCGCCACGATAGCGAAGGCGGTGGGCGGCAGGAAGCCGCCGAACCAGCCATTGCCGATGTGGTAGGGCAGCGACATGCCGGTGTAGCGGATGCGGGTCGGGAAGAGTTCGACCAGCAGCGCCGCGATCGGGCCGTACACCATCGTCACGTAGAGGACGAGGATGAACAAGAGGCCGATCAGGGTCAGCGTCCGGCTGTCCGACAGCACGCCGGCGATGGAGGGCTGCTTGACGATGCTCGGATCGCCCACCTTCGGATAGCCGGCGGCCTGCGCCGCGGCCACCACGGCGGCGCCGGTGTTGTCGGCGGTCGGCACGTCGGTGCCGTTCACCGCGACGGTGACGGGGGAGCCGGCCGGGCCTGGCAGTAGCTGGTAGTGCATCGAGTTGGTCGCCAGCGTGCGGCGGATCACGTCACAGGGCCGGGTGAAGACGCGCACGCCGACCGGGTCGAACAGCGTGCCGCAGCTCGCCGGATCGGCGGTGATGTCGATCTTCACCTCCGTGGTGGCGGCGATCAGCTTCGGATTCGCGGTGCGGGCGATCAGCTCGAACAGCGGGAAGTAGGTGAGCGCCGCGATCAGGCAGCCGGCGAGCAGGATCGGCTTGCGGCCGATCTTGTCCGACAGCCAGCCGAAGAAGATGAAGAAGGGCGTGCCGAGCAGCAGGCCGGCGGCGATCAGCAGGTTCGCCGTCGTGCCGTCCACCTTCAGCGTCTGGGTGAGGAAGAACAGCGCGTAGAACTGGCCGCAATACCAGACGACGGCCTGGCCGGCGGTGCCGCCGAGCAGGGCGATGAGCGCGATCTTGGCGTTGGACCAGGTGCCGAAGGCTTCGGTGAGCGGCGCCTTCGAGCGGCGGCCCTCGTCCTTCATCTTCTGGAAGGCCGGCGATTCGGCGAGCTGCAGGCGGATCCAGATCGAGAAGCCGAGCAGGATGATCGACAGCAGGAACGGAATGCGCCAGCCCCAGGCGTTGAAGTCCTCGGGCGTCATCGACAGGCGGAGCGTCAGGATGACGAGCAGTGACAGGAACAGGCCGACGGTCGCCGTGGTCTGGATCCACGAGGTATAAAAGCCGCGCCGCCCGTGCGGGGCATGTTCGGCGACATAGGTCGCGGCGCCGCCATATTCGCCGCCGAGCGCGAGGCCCTGCAGCAGTCGGCAGACGATGAAGATCACCGGTGCCGCGTAGCCGATGGTGACGTAGCCGGGCAGCAGGCCGACCACGAAGGTGGCGATGCCCATCAGCGTCATGGTGACAAGGAAGGTGTATTTGCGGCCGATGAGGTCGCCGAGCCGGCCGAACACCAGCGCGCCGAAGGGACGGACCGCGAAGCCGGCGGCGAAGCCGAACAGCACGAAGATGAACTTCGCGGTGTCGTTGGTGCCGGGAACGAAGGTGGCGGCGATGTTCGCGGCGAGCGAACCGGCCAGATAGAAATCGTACCATTCGAAGACGGTGCCGGCGGAGGAGGCGATAATGACCTTCCTCTCCTCCGGCGTCATCGGGCCGGTCTTGGCTACCGGCCCTGCGGTGGTCACGCTCATTTCGTTTCCCTTCCCCTGTGCGTTTTCATGCGTCGGCGCGCGCGTCCTGCAAGACGCACGGCATCGTCGGCACAACGGTGCCGTCACGAATTATGTCGAGTTGCGGGATTCCCCTAGGGAACGCCCTTCACCCTGGCCCGTATTTCCTCCCGGATACGACCCGCCATCTTGAGGCAGCAGTGTCGAAAGCCGGATTTCACGGCGCACGACTTCATCGAGAGCGCGCCGAATATCGGGAGATTGGCGAAATCACGGCGCGTTGACGATTGGTAATTGGTCGTAAGCGCTATGACGGGTTCATGAAGACGTTGGAGTTCCCGCATGCCCGATCGCACGACGCGCGATATGCAGGGCGAGGACGGCGGCGTTGGATACGTTGAGGCTGACGATCCGGCCGGGCAGGTCAATGCGCGCGAGCGTGTCGCAGGTCTGCCGGGTGAGCTGGCGCAGGCCCTTGCCCTCGGCTCCCAGCACAAGAGCGAGCGGCGCCTGCAGCGGCGTGTCGACGAGGTCGGCCGGTCCCTCGCTGTCGAGGCCGACCACCTGCACGCCGGACGCCTTCAGCTCGTCGAGCGCGCGGGCGAGATTCGGCACGAAGCAGAACGGCACGTGCTCGAGCCCGCCGCTGGCCGCCTTGGCGAGCACGCCGGTCGCCGCGGGGCTGTGGCGCGCGGTGGTGACGATGGCGCCGACCGCGAGCGCGGCGGCCGAGCGCACGATGGCGCCGACATTGTGCGGGTCGGTGATCTGGTCGAGCACCAGGATGAGGTCGGACCGGGCCGCCTGCTTCAGGCTCGGCGAGGGCAGGGGATCGGCTTCGGCGAGCATGCCCTGGTGCACGGCGTCGGGCTCCAGCAGCCGGTCGATCTCGCCCGGCCGGACGACCTCGACCGGGCAGGTGGGCGTGATTCCCTCTTCGGCGAGCCGCTTTGCCGCATTCTCCGTCACCATGAGCCGGCGCACCCGCCGGCGCGGATTGCGCAGCGCCTCGGCGACGCTGTGCCAGCCGTAGAGGATGGCGACGTCGTCCGGCCACGCGCCGAACGGCCGTCCGGCCGGTCGTTCGCCGCGCGAGGGGGCATGGCCTCGCGCCGGCCGGCGCGACGGAGTGCGGTTTTTGGGGGCGCGGGGCGGACGCTCGTTCATCCGCCGGTTCTTGTCATGCCGGGAGCCGGTTGGCAATTTCCCGGCAGCGGAGTGCGACAAGCTTGCCTGCCTGCCGGCACCCCGCCGGTGGAGGAGGCCGCGGGCGGGGTTGACAGGGCAGGGGCACCCCACCATAAAGCCGGCCGCACGGGATTCCCAAGGCTTCGGCGCAGGGTGCTCCGTGTGGTCGAAAGGCCGGTGTCGATTGATTGCGTAACCGGGCGCGACCGACGTGCGAGGGGGAGTGTCCCGAGCGGCAAAGGGGGCGGACTGTAAATCCGCTGGCTATGCCTTCGTAGGTTCGAGTCCTACCTCCCCCACCACGTCGCCTATCCGCCGAGCTCCGGGCTTCGCGGGTGTAGCTCAATGGTAGAGCAACAGCCTTCCAAGCTGATGACGAGGGTTCGATTCCCTTCACCCGCTCCAATTCTTTCCCGCCTGATCCGACATCTTGCCGAAACTGCGCCGCGCGCCATATCTGCGCCGATGCGGGCGCGGGATCTGTTCCGTGACATGGGTGCTTGCGGAATTGACTGAAACCGCATATCCCACGCCCGATTTTTCGCGGCGCGGTCTGCCGCTGAGGGAAGCGAGTTATGGCCAAAGAGAAGTTTAACCGTTCGAAGCCGCACTGCAACATTGGGACGATTGGGCATGTTGACCATGGCAAGACGTCCCTGACGGCGGCGATCACGAAGGTATTGGCGGAGTCGGGCGGGGCGACGTTCACCGCGTATGACCAGATCGACAAGGCGCCGGAAGAGAAGGCGCGTGGGATCACGATCTCGACGGCGCATGTGGAGTACGAGACGACGAACCGTCACTACGCGCATGTCGACTGCCCCGGCCACGCGGACTATGTGAAGAACATGATCACCGGTGCGGCGCAGATGGACGGCGCGATCCTGGTGGTTTCGGCGGCGGACGGCCCGATGCCGCAGACCCGCGAGCACATCCTTCTGGCGCGCCAGGTCGGCGTTCCGGCGCTGGTGGTGTTCCTGAACAAGTGCGACATGGTGGACGATCCGGAGCTTCTGGAGCTGGTCGAGCTCGAGGTCCGCGAGCTTCTGTCGAAGTACGACTTCCCGGGCGACGACATCCCGATCATCCGCGGCTCGGCGCTGGTTGCGCTGGAGAACGGGGATCCGGAGCTGGGCAAGAACGCGGTGCTGAAGCTGATGGAGGCGGTTGACGCCTACATCCCGCAGCCGGAGCGCCCGATCGACCAGCCGTTCCTGATGCCGATCGAGGACGTGTTCTCGATCTCGGGCCGCGGCACGGTGGTGACGGGGCGCGTCGAGCGCGGCATCGTGAAGGTCGGCGAGGAAGTCGAGATCGTCGGCATCCGCCCGACGGTGAAGACCACGGTGACCGGCGTCGAGATGTTCCGCAAGCTTCTGGACCAGGGCCAGGCGGGTGACAACATCGGCGTGCTGCTGCGCGGCACCAAGCGCGAGGACGTGGAGCGCGGCCAGGTTGTGTGCAAGCCGGGTTCGGTGAAGCCGCACACCAAGTTCAAGGCCGAGGCGTACATCCTGACCAAGGAGGAGGGCGGCCGCCACACGCCGTTCTTCACCAACTACCGTCCGCAGTTCTACTTCCGCACGACCGACGTGACGGGCGTGGTGACGCTGCCGGAAGGCACGGAAATGGTGATGCCGGGCGACAACATCTCGGTTGACGTGCAGCTGATCGTGCCGATCGCGATGGAAGAGAAGCTGCGCTTCGCCATCCGCGAAGGCGGCCGCACCGTCGGCGCCGGCGTCGTCGCCGCCATCATCGAGTGA
>NZ_JNLC01000017.1 GCF_000702305.1 Allobosea sp. 117 | reverse complement strand
AGGCGAACACTGCCTCGAGGCTCTTCTCCACCTGCAGCGCCACCCGGTCCCCCGGCTTCACGCCGAGCGCCACGAGGGCATTGGCATATTGCGCGGTGCGCCGCTCCAGATCGCCACAGGTGATGCGCCGCCCGTCCGGCGTCTCGGAGAAGGGACGAGCGGAGTCCTTGCCGCCGGCGCGCAGGCGGTCGATCAGGTGATTGGGCATGGGTCGCAACATCCGGAAAGCTGGCGGCCAGACTATCGATCGTCCCCAGCGCCGACTATCAGCTTGTGTCTTCGCGATTGGTTGCTGTGATGCACACATGTCCCGTGCGTGCGAATACCGCCACAAGCTCAGTCTTGCGATTTTGAGGCTCGCCTTGGACGCCGCTCGTGTCGACTGGTGCATCCCATGCACGAAACGCGGGCGAAATAGCTGATTGTCCACGTCGCGGCATTTGATGAAAGTTGCGCATCAAAGCCTCGCGCGCAGCGCAGCGTGCAGCGACGGTTCGAGGAGCCTTAACTTCATGAACGCAGACGCCACGTCCCCCGAAGACAGAGGGGCGTCCGGTCCGCTGTCCGGCCTTCGCGTGATCGATGCCACGCACATGCTGGCCGGGCCCTATTGCACATGGCTGCTGGGGGCGCTTGGTGCCGACGTCGTGAAGATCGAGCGGCGGGGCGCGGGCGACTTCACGCGCATCATCGCTCCCTTCAAGGACGAGAAGAGCATCTATTTCATGAGCGTGAACCGCAACAAGCGCAGTCTCACGCTCGACCTCAAGCACCCTCGCGGCAAAGCGGTGATGAAGCGTCTGCTTACGGGCGCCGACGTGTTTGTCGAGAACAACCGTGCCGGCGTCATGGACCGCCTCGGCTTTGGCTATGAGACGGTGGCGGCGTTCAACCCACGGCTGGTCTATGCATCGATCTCCGGTTTCGGCCAGACCGGCCCCTACCGGCACAAGCCCTCCTTCGACGCCATTGCGCAGGCACTTTCCGGCATGATGAGCATCACCGGCGAAGAGGCGGGCCCCCCGGCACGCGTAGGCGCCTCCATCGGCGACATCGGCTCCAGCCTGTTCGCCACGATCGGCGTGCTGTCGGCATTGCAGCAACGCGAGCGCACCGGCCGCGGCACCTTCGTCGATGTGGCGATGCTCGATTGCCAGCTGGCGCTGATGGAGAATGCGATCGCACGCTTCCTGAATGCTGGCGAGACGCCCCGCCGCCTCGGCAGCCGTCATCCCCTCATCGCTCCGTTCCAGGCCTTCGCGACCGCCGACGAGCCGATCGCGGTCTGCGTCGACACCGCCGAGCAGTGGGAGCGGCTCTGCGGCGCGCTGGCTCGGCCGGACCTCCTGGCGGACCCGCGTTTCCCCAGCGGGTCGGTGCGTGCCGACCGGCATGCCGAGCTCGAACCGATCCTTGCCGAACTCTTCCGCTCGCGCGGACGCGCCGAGTGGCTGGCGGTCCTCGACAAGGCCGACGTGCCGGCCAGCGCCATCAATTCCGTGCCTGAGGCACTGCAAGATCCTCAGGTCGTCTCGCGCAACATGGTGAAGGAGGTTCCCGCCGGCTCGGGGCTGCGCTTCGTCTCCATGCCGATCCAGATGCCGCACACGCCGCTTCCCGACGAGAAGGCGCCTCCGGCTCTGGGCGAGCACAACGACGAAATCCTCGCCGATTTCGGTTTCTCGCCGGAAGAGATCGACGCTCTCCGTGCGGAAGCGGTGATCTGAGCGGTGCGGGATGCGCCCGCCACCCTGCTTGGAAACGCCGCGAAAGAGGCGCCCGGCGGTAGGCCCGGCGCCCTCAGCGGCCCTGCCAGACCGGGGTGCGCTTGCTAAGAAAGGCGGAGATCCCCTCCTGCATGTCCTGCGAACCGTAGCAAGCGGTCAGCAGGTCGTCGTCGGCATCGGCCGGCACGCCATGGTCGCGCAGGCGCAGCAGCGCCTGCCGTGTCGCCCAAAGCGTGAGCGGGGCGAGCTGAGTCAGCGCCTCCGCAACCTCCTGCGCCTTTGCGTCGATCTCGTCATCGCCCACCACCGTGCGGATCGCACGAACCGCGAGCAGGTCCTCGGCACCAAGCAGTTTGGCGCTGAAGATCATCTCGCGGGTCATGGCGGTGCTGGTCATGGCGATGAGGCGCGCATAATTGGTAAGGCTGAGGCAGTTGCCGACCGTGCGTGCAATTGGGAAGCCGAAGCGCAGCGACGATGCGGCGATCCGTACATCGCAGGCTGAGGCGAGGAGCGCGCCCTGGCCAACGCAGGCGCCGGCCATCGCCGCAACGGTGGGAACCCGCAACTGCTCAATGGCGACGATCAGGCGCTCCGCCTCGCGCTCCAGTGCGACGGCCGCCACGGGATCCGCCGCCTCACTCAGCGCGCCCATGTCCGCGCCTGCCATGAAGGCCGGCTTGTCGCCGCGCATGCCGGTGAACACCACGGCCCGGACGGTGTCGTCGTCGGAGATTTCCGCGAGCGCGGCAACGAGCTCATCCTCCATGCGCGCCGACATCGCGTTGCGTACGCGCGGCCGGTTGAAGACGAGCCATTCGACGGCCCCTTCGCGCCGGCGGACGAGATGGGGCGTATCCATGTCGTGAGAGGTCATCGGGACGTCCTAAAGGTATCTAGCGTGCCGGTGCGTCGTCGGGTGTCGCGAAAATCTGGCAGTGCTCCGGGGGCAGATGCACCTGAACGGACTCCCCCGGCTGAGGGCGTAGATGCGGACTGACGAAGGCCCGCAACGTCGTGTTCGCGGCGATTTCGATCAGCACATCGCGATACTCGCCGAGATAGGCCGAACGCCGCACGACGCCGTTCAGATTGTTCGCACCGCCGGCCTCACCGAGCCTTACGCGAGAGGGACGGATGCAGAGCACCGCCTTGGTACCAATGCTGGGCAATCCGCTGCGGTCCTCTGCGTGAAGAAGCGTGTCCGCAACCCTCAGCTGGCCCAGGGCTTCGCGCCGACCGGGGATTTCATTGTTGCTGCCGATGAACGAGGCGACGAAAGCATTGCTCGGCCGCTCGAAGATGTCTTCGGGCGAGCCCAACTGCTGGACGATCCCGCCCTGCATCACTGCCACCTCGTCGGCCGTGACCAGAGCCTCGCCTTGGTCGTGGGTGACGTAGACCGTGGTGATGCCGAGTTCGTCATGCACGCGGCGGATCTCGAAGCGCATTTCCTCGCGCAGATGGGCGTCAAGGTTCGACAGAGGCTCGTCGAGCAGGAGAATTCGCGGCTCGACGGCCAATGCCCGAGCCAGCGCGACGCGCTGCTGCTGTCCGCCGGAAAGCTCGAAAGGGTAGCGCTCGCGCAGCGGCGTAAGGCGCACG
Source organism: Allobosea sp. 117 (assembly GCF_000702305.1). Taxonomy (GTDB): domain Bacteria; phylum Pseudomonadota; class Alphaproteobacteria; order Rhizobiales; family Xanthobacteraceae; genus Ancylobacter. The sequence goes on along the minus strand of NZ_JNLC01000017.1, from coordinate 314,776 downwards.
GCTTCCAGCGCCTTGGACAGCCGCGCCTCGAGCTCGGCACGGGACAGCTTTCGCAGATGCAACCCGAAAGCGACATTCTCCGCGACCGTCTTGTGCGGCCAGACAGCGTAGTTCTGGAAGACCAGCGAGATCCCCCTCCGTTCGGGCGGAACAACGCGCTGCGGGCTGGAGATGAGTTCTCCGCCGGCCCGGATCTCGCCACCGCTCGGCGTGTCGAAGCCGGCCAGCAATTGCAGCGTTGTCGATTTCCCGCATCCCGAGGGACCCAGCAGCGCGAGCAGGGCGCCATTGGGGATATTCAGGTCGATCGACTTCAGGGCCTGGTAGGCGCCGTAGGATTTCGATAGCTGGCGGATATCAATGTCGCTCATGGGGCAGCTCCGAGGCTGGCCGCGTTGCGGCGGCGATAGGCGGCGCCCTCGGTGACGAAGCGCGAGAGGAGAACGACGATGAGCGTGGCGAACAGAAGCAGGGCGCTGGCGGCGCAGACGGCCTCGTAATTGCCGCCGTCCTTATAGTTGTAGATCAAGGTTGTCATGACGTTGGTTCGGGGCGAGACGAGGAATATCGCCACCGACAATTCCCGCATGATCGGGATGAAGACCAGCAGCCAACCCGCCACGAGCCCGCCGCGCATCAGCGGTGCCGTGATGGAAGCGAATGTGCGGGCCTCGCTGGCGCCGACGCTGCGGGCCGCGCGTTCGAGATCCGGGCTGATGCCCTTGAGGATCGACCCGGCCTGCGAATAGGCGATCGGAAGGAACGTTGCCACGAAGGCCGCGATGATGAGCGTGGCGGTGCCGTAGAGATTCAGTGGCTGCCGTGTATAGGCCGAGAAAAACCCGACCGACAGAACGATGCCGGGAATGATGATCGGGATGGTGACAAGCGCCGCGAGCAGGCCCGCGCTGCGCAGCAGCTTCCGTTCGACAATGTAGGCGACCAGAATGCCTATCATCATGCAGAAGCTGGCGGCGACACCGGCATAGACCAGGCTGTTGACGATGGCGCGCTGGGTCTCGGCATTCTCGAAGATCGCCCAGCGATACCAGTGCAGCGTGAGATTGGAAGGGACGGGCCCGAGCCCCCAGGCCCGGCTCAGCGACACCAGCACGATGGCGATGTAGGGCATCACGACCGCCGTGACCGGCACGATCAGGGCAAAGGCGAGCGCCGGCAGGCGCCAGGCTCTCAGCCGGATTTTTCGCCCGGCACGCCCCTTGCCACCCACGGTGGTGAACTGGCGTCGGCCGAGAATGCGGCGCCTCGCATAGAACAGCATGCCGGTGATTGCGATCAGCGGCATGCAATAGGCAGCCGACATGTACAGGGCGGGCGGAAAGAGCTGATAGAACTCTGCCAGCTTGGTCGTGACCACCAGCGTGCCGCTCGGCGTCAGCAGGAAGGCCGGCACGCCGAACAGGGTCATGCCCTGGATGAAGGAGAGGATGAAGCCCACCAGCACGGCCGGCATGACCAGCGGAATGGTCACCGAACGCATGGTCCGCACCACGCCCGAGCCAAGTGTCGTGGCCGCGTCTTCGAGCTCGACCGGCATTTCCTCCAGCGCGCTGGAAACCAGTGTGAAGGTGTAGGGCACCGTATAGATCGAGCAGACGAAAATGGTGCCGATCATCGAATAGATGTTCAGAAGCGGCCAATCGGTGCCGCTCAGCACCCGCCAGCCGACATTGAGCCAACCCGAATTAGGCGCGGCGAGCAGGATCCAGCCGAGGGCGCCGATGAAGGAGGGTGTGACGAACGCCGCCATGGTGAAGAGGCGAATGAATCCGCGCATGGGCATGTCTGTTCGGGCGACCAGCCATGCCAGCGGCACACCCAGCAGCGTCGAGATGACGGCGACCGCCGTCGCCAGTAGCAGCGAATTGAACAGCGGCGCCCAAAGTGACGTGGAGGCGAAGATCTGCACGTAGTTGCGCAGGGTCCACTGGCCTGTGTCATCGTCGTGGAAGCTGTTGAACACGATCCAGCCGAGCGGCTGAACAATCAGCAGCGCCAGCACCGCGAGCAGTATGACAAGCACGATCAACCGGAACGCATGGTGGCGCCGATAGCCGTCCAAGGCGGAACGCGCCGCGCTCATCGGGAGGGATGAGGCCATGGGTACACTTCCGGGTTCGTAAAATGGGCAGACACAGCGGTGACGTGAATCAATCCGAGAAGGATGCTGGTCCGGCGACATAAAGGGCGCCGGACCGCCACGACCGGCTGGATGTCAGCCGATGATTTCTTTCCACTTGGCAATGCCTTCCGCCACTTCGGCGGCGAGATTGTCCACGGGGTTGCGGTACCATTTGATCGATTGGAGCGTACGCCCCTCGGCCCAGGGAACATCGGTGCGCAGGGTCGGCCAGAAATTCTTGGCGAGGATGTTCGACACTTCCACCGAATACAGGAAGTCTGTGAAGAGCTTGCCCGCATTCGGGTGCGGCGCCTTGGTAGGAACCGCAGTCAGGCCGAGATTGAGGATTGCGTCATCTGAGGGAACCGTGACGCCGATCGGGTTGCCGGCCGCCTGCTGGGTTAGCGAGTAGCTGAAGGGTGCGGCGGAGCCCACCTTGCGTTCGCCGGAGAGAATGTCGGTCACTGTGTCGACATTCGATTGGCCGACCTTCGGCTTCCGCTTGGCGAAGGCCCGGAGGAAGTCGTCGCCATACTTCTTGCGGATGGCGACGACCCAGCTCGCCACATCGCCGGAAAAGGCCGGGCTGCCGGTGGTGATCTGGTTGACCCATGGCGCGTCGAGCAGCGCGGTCCACGATGCCGGCGGTGCGGCGACCGAGCTGGACTGATTGATCGTGGTCAGGCTGATGGCGCCGACGTGATAGGTGTTCTCGGGGTCGATGCTGCGGAATGCCTCCGGCACCATGTCGATATTGGCGGGCTTGAACGGCTGGATGGCGCCGAGCTTCTGCAGATCCTTGTAATGCAGCAGGTTCGTCGTACCGATCGAATCGCACTGCACGGCGTCGTTCTGGATTTCAAGGCGCAGGCGCGTGAAGATCGTCTGCGACGCCTGGCGAAGCAGGCTTACCTCGATGCCTGGGTACTTCGCCTTGAAGGCATCGCGGATCTCCTCGATCGTCTTCTGCTCATAGGAGCCCCAGTACAGATTGAGGGCACCTTCCTTCTTCGCGGCCGCGTAAAGCGCATCGTCCGCGGCGCTCACAGGAGAGATCCGGAGCGCGGAGGCGGCCAAGCCGGCGGCGCCACCCATCAATACATGTCGTCTGGTAAAATCTGCCATCAGTCGGTTCCCCTCATTGTTATGAACCAAGCTTCTCTGGAAGGCGGTCAGTAGTCCCCCGTGGTCGCGCCGCCATCGACGACGATCACCTGCCCGGTGACGTAGCTGGCATCATCGGAGGCAAGAAAGGCCGCGACGGAGGCGATCTCGGAAGGCTGCGCGGTCCGTCCCAGCGGCATCTTTGCGATCCAGCTATCACGCAGATCCTGCGGCACGTCCTTCAGGATCGCGGTTTCGACGATGCCGGGAGCGATGGCGTTGGCGAGGATGCCGCGACGCGCCCCTTCCAGCGCCACGGTCCGCGTCAGGCCAACGATGCCGGCCTTGGCGGCCGCGTAGTTCGACTGACCGAACGCACCGAAAATGGCGGTCGAGGACGTGTTGATGATGCGGCCCCAGCCCCGCTTGCCGATAAGCGAGAAGGCGGCCTGGCAGCCGAGCCACGTGCCGCGAAGGCTGATATCGATGACCTGGTTCCATTCATCGTCGGTCATCTTCGGCAGGGAGCGGTCCCGCACGATGCCCGCGACATTCGCCACGATATCCACGCCTGCGAACGTCGGAGGCAACGCGGCCATCGCGCTTTCCCAGCTCACACGGCTGGCGACGTCCAGTGCCAGCGCACAGGCCTCATACCCCTGCGCCGCGAGATGCTCCGCGCGACTGACAGCCTGATCGAGCATGAGGTCGGCAACGACGACCCGCGCCCCCTCAGCGGCGAGGCGTTCGCAGATCGCGCTGCCGATCCCCCCCGCACCGCCGGTCACCAGCGCGACATGTCCTTCGAGACGCTGCGCTGTCACGGCGCTTCCACCTGCTCGCCGGACCCGATGAGGAAAACGTCTTCGCCTTCCTGAAGCGGCTCGCCGCTCTGGTTCTTGAGCGTCAGGGCGACGCGCACGATTCCAGCGCCCGGCCGCGATCGGCTGGGGCGCGTCTCCAGCACATTGGCCTGATAGTGCAGCGTGTCCCCAACGAAGATGGGGGCCACGAAGCGGCGCCGAGTTTCCAGAAACGCCTCGATCGCCCAGTCGTCGATGGGCGAGCGCAGGCCCGTGCTCAGCGCATGGCCGAGCATGCCGTGGGCGACGCGCTTGCCGAAGCCATGCGCGGTGGCGAATTCGGCGTCCATGTGCAGCGGGTTGAAATCGCCCGTCAGCCCGGCGAACTGGACGATATGCGCCTCTGTGATCGTCACGCGGGCCGATGTCAGGCGCTGGCCGACCTCGATAGCGGCGAAGGCAACGCTCATGGACGTTCCCCCTTGATACGGAACAGCGGCAGATCCGGAGTTTCCGCGACGGTGCCGAAAAAGACCTCCACCGGCATTCCCACTCGGATATCGGCACCCGGCTCCGTCTCCAGTCGCGAGAGCACAAGCACTCCCTCGTCGAGCATCACCAGAACGCAGGTATAGGGCGTCTCAAACGCGCTCATGCCGCGCCGGATGGTTGTGAAAGAGAAGATGGTGCCGCACCCACTCGCCTCGACCCATTCCGGCGAAGCGCCGGGGGAATGGATGGAATGGGCGCGCGGATACCATTGATGTTTGCCGGTGACTGGGCAGCGCTGGATCATCAGTCGACCCTCACGAGCCCCTTCCCAGAAGGGATCGGAGGTCACATCGGTCACGGGAGACATGCCCTTGGTCATCGCTGCGGCCTCACACTGTGAGAATGGCGGTGGCCGCGGCGCAGAATGTGCCCCCCAGCCCATGGACCAGAGCAACCTCAGCATCGGGAACCTGCAGGCCCGGTCCTTCGCCCCGCAGTTGCCGGACCCCTTCGATGAGCGTGAAGATGCCGCGCTTTCCAGGATGGTTCGAGGACAGGCCGCCACCGTCGGTATTGGTCGGAAGACGCCCGCCAAGCGTCAGATGCCCATCGTCGACGAAGCCGCCGCTTTCGCCGCGCCCACAGAATCCCAGATCTTCCAGCGCGAGCATCGGGGTTATCGTGAAGGCGTCGTAGATCTGCGCGACGTCGATATCGTCGTGCCCAATCCCGGCCATGGCAAAGGCCCGTGGCCCGGAGATCGCCGCCGGCGTCGAAAGATCGAGCGCGATCTGGCTGAGCTGGGTACGGGCCGCTGCGCTTCCGAAGCCGGAAAGATGAACGGGACGGCGGCGGCAATCCTTTGCACGTTCCGCGCTGGTCATCACGATGGCGCCGCCGCCATCGGTGACGACGCAGCAATCGAGTTTGCGCAAGGGAGATGCGATCGGCGTGGAGGCAAGCACATCGTCGATGGTGATCGGCGCGGAAAAGCGGGCATGGGGATTGTTGGCCGCATGCTGGCGGAAGGTGACGGCGACCTTGGCGAGCTGCTCGGATGTCGTGCCGTAAAGCTCCATGTGGCGCTGGGCGAACATGGCATAAGCCGAAATCAGGGTCGGCCCGTAGGGCAATTCGAATTGGCCCGGGCCAGCCGGAAGCACAAAGGGGTCGAAGGACGGCGTGCCCAGCGGCCACCAGCGCGGGCAGGCCGCGTAGCTGATGACTACGACATCCGCGAGGCCTGCCGCGATTGCCGCTGCCGCATGGCCAGCATGGACGATGTAGGAACACCCGCCGACATCGGTGCTGTCGAAAAAGGTTGGCGTGACGCCCGCATATTCGGCGAACTCGGTGAGGCTGCTTACGCCGCCGCCTTCCGCCCAGTCGCTCGCGGCCACGCAGAGCCCGTCCACCTCGGAGAGCGCGATGCCAGCGTCGTCCAGCGCCCCGGCGATACACTCCATCTGAAGCGCAAAGGGGTGAAGGCGCGGCGCTTGCCGGCGTGGCGACTCAAATGCACCGACGATTGACGCTTTTCCCGAGATGCTGGCCACGCGAGTTTCCCATCTGTCTCGCCATCGAGCCTATGTCGTTTCAACCCTCCGACAAGCAGTTTGAAGCCTGCCCATTGGTGCATCGCGCGCATCTGTCGGGTGCTTGACGGGCGCCGGGCGAAGCGCGTCATCTACGCCATGAGCTAAGGGTGAACGCCATGGTTCGCCGTCGCAGGAGTTGCTCCCCATGCCTCAACCCTTCCGCCGGCGCCTGCCGCCTCTTCTGGCGTTACGTGCATTTGAGACATTTGGCCGAACCGGAACGGTGAGGGCCGCCGCAGACGAACTCGCCGTGTCGCACACGGTGGTCTCGCGTCATATTCAGAACCTTGAATCCGCGATCGGCGTGAAGCTGGTCCAGAAGTCCGGGCGCGGCCTCAGCCTCACTCGCGAGGGCAAGCGCTATGCCGGGCAACTCAGCCGCGCGTTGGATTTGATTGCCAGCGCGACGGGCGAGTTGTGGGGAGGCAGCAGTGATGCGCTCCATATCTGTTGCATGGCGGGGCTTGCGTCGCGACGGCTGTTGGCACGACTGCCGGAAATCGAACGTTTCCTCGGCGGGCGCGAGATCATTCTCCAGCCGATTTCCGCACGACCGGACTTCAGCCAAGGAGAGGTCGACGCAGAGATAAACTACCTCGAATATCCCAATTTTCCGCCCGATCTGCGCGGGGAAATCGTCTATCGGCCACGCATTCTCTCGGTTGCGAGCCCCGCGTTTAGCGAAGTGCATCCGCACCTGCGCACAGCGGACGATCTGGTGAAGCTGCCGCTCCTCCACGAGCGTTCCACTCGGCAGTGGGAAAACTGGCTGGAGCATGCCGGCGTCGTCAACATTCCGCCGCTGAAGGGGCCAAAGCTGTGGCACGGGCATCTCGCCGTGGAAGCGGCACGGTTGGGGCAAGGCGTGGCTTTGGTGAGCGATCTCATGGCCGGCGAGATGCTCGCGACCGGCGAACTGACGGAAGTATGCCGGGCCGACGTCCGGCTGGGCGCCTATTATTTCATCGCACCAGCCCGCCGATGGAATGACCCGGCCATCATGGCGCTACGCGACTGGCTTCACGGCTTTGTCCAGCAATGCATAGTCGAACCTCTTGTTACACCCTCGCAGTAAATGAATGGTTGTCGCCGCGAGGCGGCCGGACAAAATCCGCAGTGCCGCCGACAAAAGTATAAATGTCCGTAAATATTGATTACTAATATCTATATATCTGGGGCTTATAATGCCAAGCGCGATAGTAATAAAAGCCCCGCGAACTATTCGGAACTTCCGATGCTGACATGATTGCTGAAAACGACTGAAAATTATGTCAGCCTGCTCGCATTAAGAGGGCCAAGGCGTATCCTGGCATGCAAAAGGAATGGCGCGCCCTAGGGGAGTCGAACCCCTCTCTCCACCGTGAAAGTGCCCGATTGTTGCGCTTTTTGCGTGTGCTGGTATTTGTCTGTATTCAATAATATCAAGGCTTTATAGAAATTCGTTCCGTCATTGTCCGAGCACGTACAGGTTGATATATTCGACGAATATTCGACAACTTTTCGGTACGGCGATATGGGCAAGAGGCTGGCGGAAGCACCTATCACGACGCGGAACGCGCGTGCCTCGCTGGCTGCTGGGGTCCATTGGCGGGGCATCGATCCAGAGGTGCACCTCGGCTACCGGAAGGCCAAGCGCGGGGGCGTGTGGCTGGTGCGCTGGCGGGCAGGGAAGGGATATCGGCAAGAAACCATCGGAACGGCCGATGATATTGTGCGCGAGGGCACTCTCGACTTTGAGGCAGCATGTCGCGCTGCCCGCGACCACATTGAGGTCGCCCGCGTCGCTGCCAAGGCGGAGGCGGAAGGGCCGGCCCCTACCGTACGGGTGGCGGCTGAGGCTTACATCCAGCGACACGAGGCTCGCATTCGCGCTCGCACGGGCGGGAAGCTGAGCAGGAAGGCGGCTCGCGGCCAGCTTGGCCGGCATGTGCTTCCAGACGAAATCGCCGACAAGCTGCTCCACGAACTGACGCGCAGCGACCTCAAGGCATGGCGGAAGCGCGTGACGGACAAGGGGTTGGTCGTCGACACGGTGCGGCGCGTATCCAGCGACCTCCGCGCGGCCCTGAATATGGCTGTGGAACTGCATCATGCGCGCTTGCCAGCGGCGCTGCCGCTCGAAATCAAGCATGGTCTCGCGGCCGCTGAGGGGCATTCGCCCGTCGCCCGCGAGGCGCAGGTTCTGCCGGACGCGGACGTCCGGCGGATCATCGCTGCGGCATGGGAGGTCGACGCGGCAGAGCAGAAATGGGAAGGCGATCTTGCACGCCTCATCGTCGTGCTCGCCGCCACGGGCGCGCGCTTCAGTCAGGTCATCCGCCTAACGGTCGGCGATGTCCAGGCGGTGCAGCGGCGCTTGATGGTGCCGACCAGCTTCAAAGGCCGGGGAGTGAAGGTCGGGAAGATTGGCGTCCCCGTCGGCGACGATGTCATCGACGCTCTTCGGCCGGCCGTCGCCGGTCGGATTGGCTCCGAGCCTCTGCTTGTGCGGTGGCGATACAAACAGACCACACCGACGCACTGGGAGCGGGTAGGGCGCGGACCATGGGGAACCTCTGCAGAGTTCGCGCCAGCATGGAAATTGATAACCGCGCGGGCCGGTCTGCCAGCCGGTGTCGTACCGTACGCGCTGCGGCATAGTTCAATCGTTCGCGGGCTGCGGCAGCTTCTCCCTGTGCGTTTGGTCGCGGCCCTGCACGACACCTCTAGTGCGATGATCGAGGCGCATTATTCGGCATTCATTGTCAGTGCTCTCGATGAATTGGCGGCGAAGGCAGTCGTGCCGCTCGTCTCCGCGCCCGCTGAAATTGTCGCAATCCCGCGCCCGCGCGCGGTCGGGGGCGCCGAATGAGCCGTGCGACAAAAGGGCGGCCTCGCGCTAAGCTACCTCGCCGACCGATCCATGCAGAAATCGCGCCGGGACTTTTCGAACCGATCTGCGTGATAGATTTCGACGCGCCCGTTGGAATATATGCTATCGACGCGATGGCGCATGAGCTATTAGGCCCATTTTTGGCTGATCCTGTGCGCGAAGCTCGCATGATCATCGATATCGCAGGACGATCGGCGCACCGCTGGGCGACGCACGACCTCGATGCTGGCGCGGCATATGCAGCCGCAAGCGTGTTCGACGCAAACCTACAGCTATTGCTCGATCGCGCTGGGGTGCTCATGCGTACCGATGCTGATCGTATCGCGGGCATCTTCGATGATGATTTCGAGATCGACGATGACGACTTAGAAAGTCCGGCTGAACGTGCCGACGAACAAGCGCGTGCAATCGAAGATGTGATCAAGGAGGTCGCGCTGCTTCGAGCGAAGGTCGAGGCTTTTCGTAAAAAGTACCGCGTCGGTAGAAAGCCTTCCCTTGGCAACTCAAAGCCGCTCGAACATCATTTTGTTTTGATGATGAAGCAGATGTGGCGCGCGACCACGAAAACGAATGCGCCGAAGTCGAAGGACGGTCGCTTCGCTCGCTTTGTCATTGCGGCCTGGAGCGACCTTGAGTTCGATGCGCGCGAGGGTATCGACGACACGCTCGCATCGTACTGCGAGACTCTGTGAATACCGAATTCAGATGTCTCAAATGTCGGAGCCTACTTCGGTAGTTTGAAGTCGTTCGTTCGCTGAATCTCTCCGCCATCCGAGCGGATGCTAGGGCATCCCAGCAGATAGAGAGATTTATGATTCAGCCCCGCGAAACTGTTGACGTAGCCGCCGCGCCTGTCCTGCTTCATCCGATTCCGAACGCTGCGAAAATTCTCGGCGTCGGCCGCTCGACGCTGTACTCGCTGCTTGATGAGGGCAAGCTGCGGTCCGTTTACATCGGCCGCCGCCGACTGGTTCCCGACGCCGAGCTGAAGGCGTTTCTTGCCCGCCTGTCGGCGTGAGGCGCACTGATGCGCTCGCGTCGCAACTTGAAAGAAGCGATCGAGGCTATCGCGCGCGCCTTCCACGCCAAACGCTTTGATCCATACTTCGTCGACACGGCTATCGGTCGCGCGGTGCTTGCAGCGATGGCGGCTCTCGCGAAGGTGCAAGGATAGCAGCGTTGTGGGCGTGCCATTCGCGAAACGAGCTGGCGAAGTCCGGCTCGGCGGCGCGCTTCTGGGCGAGTGGATCGGTGCATCTCCGCAACACCCCAAATCCCGGCTTCAACATCGCGCGGCGAAGAGGCTTGCAGAGCTGGCGCGCCTCGCATCTTGGCGGGCGCGCTACGGTGTTCTGTCCGATCCAGTCGGTTGGGCTCGGGTCGGCGCGGATGCACTGCACCACCTCGACGGGATCGAGCGATGGCGACGTGACGCCAGCGGCGTCCGCCGCCAGCTCCCGCCGGGCGCGCTGATCAGCGACGCGGACCTCGCTGATATCCTCGCCGAACCCGCGATGACGGACCGGCTAATTTCCGCAATCGAAGCCGGCCGGCTTGCCGAACTGGTTGGGATTGAAGCTGCCGAGATGGCGGCGGACGGCAGTCTGATCACGACCCTCACGCCTCGCGATGAGAGCCGCGCAGAGCGCCTCGATCGTTGCAACATGCGCCGCCGCGAGAAAACGCGCCTCCGCGTGGCGAAACATAGGGAAAGCAAGCAAATGCAACGCTCAAACAGCGTTACGCTCGCCGCCTGCAATATTGCAACCGAATGTAACGCTCCTAAGAATAATGGGAGCGTTACACGCAAAGCTGCAACATTGCGTCCCGACACCGACGTGGATCGGGTGATCGCCGCCCTCCGGGGCGGCGCATCGAAGGTCGGTGACATCATCGCTGCGAGCGGCCTGCGAGAGACGACCGTCCGGCCGTGGCTCTCACGTTTGAAGCGCGCCGGCCTCATCGTCTCGCCGATGCGCGGGTCGTATCGACTCGCCGATGGAGGCGCGGATGCATGACCTCGATCGATGGGTGACGGCGAGAGGCGACGACGGGTCCCTGTCCGGCGCGACCAGAGCGGGGTCGCTGCCGCCCGACATTTCACGCTCCGCAGGAAATTTTGAGGGGGTTCTTCAGTGCAAACCGAGGCATTGAAGGGGCGCGAGCTGGCCGATACGCTGGGCGTATCGCTCCGGGCCGTGCACGACCTCGCCGCGCGAGGCATCATTCAGAAGGTCGCTCGGGGCGCCTTCGCGCCTGATTCAGTCGCCCGGTATTGCGCTCACCTCCGGGAACAGGCCGCCGGTCGAGACGGCGGCAATTCGGCTATTGCCGCCGAGCGGTTGCGGGAGGCGCGAGAGCGGGCCGACCGACTGGCACTCGCGAATGCGACATCGCGTCGGGAGCTAGTATCTGCGGCTGAGGTGGAACGGGTATGGGTTCGCGTTCTGACCGACCTGCGCGCGGCCATGCTGGCGATTCCTGGCCGGATCGCTGGTCGTATGAACCTCGCGGCGGTCGACATTGCTGCGATCGACTCCGAAATTCGACAAGCGCTCACCGAGTGCGGCACCGATTGTAGTGCTTAGCCTGAAGCCTTCGCCGTCTCGATGTCTCTTAGCGCGGAAACCGCTTGATAGCGCGCTAGATCATCCTGATACTTCTGATGTCGCGTATACCAATAATATATTCCAAACGTAGACGCCAACATGCCGACAAATGATATGGCTATACAGTACCAAATATCTTCGCGAAGCGCTCGAATTCGAGCCCCTTGCACGTATTGTGTTGCGGCTATGTCGTTGAGATTACTAAAAGTATCATTCTGATATATTTTTAGTTCTGAAGATAGTTTTATCAGATCGTCTGTTGTTAAATTGTCCTTACTGATGGCGAATGAAAACTTTTCAATCATTGTAGAATTAAACTTTTGCCTAAGGTCAAGGACACTAATATTCGCCTCTGTTGCAGCGATTTTTGACTCGACGTCCCTTAATACAAAAGCCATGTATAAAATTGGTGCAATCAGGGCGACGAACCCCAAGACGGTAACGAACTTATAAAGATTATCCGTGGGAAGAGTGGGGATTTGCATGGGGTTTGCCCTATCGAGAACCGACGAGAGCAATGGTAGCACCATCCCGCTGATCGGAGTGGAGACCAGTGCGGAAACCATCCGAGCACGGGCGCTTCGGGCGCTCATTCCGCCGCCGAGCATCGAACTTGTAAAATGGATTGAGGGCAACGTGCGCCTTCCGGCGTCCGTCTCGGCGTCTCCCGGCGTCCTCCGCTTGAATCCCGTCCAGCGTGGAATTGCCGAGGCGATCGGCGATCCGGCGACGGAGCGAGTTACTCTTGTGAAGCCGGTACGCCTTGGCTTGTCGACGCTGTTAACCGCCACAATTGCCAGCTATGTCGCAAACGAGCCGAGTGCGATCCTAGCCCTGCTACCCACTGAGGCTGATGCCCGAGATTACGTTGTGTCGGACCTCGAACCGATTTTTGCGGCCTCGCCGGAATTGCGCAGACTCTTGACTGGCGATGTCGATGAAACCGGTCGCAGTACGCTGCTGAGCCGCAAGTTTCCGGGCGGATCGTTGAAGATCGTCGCGGCGAAGTCACCAAGAAATTTGCGTAGGCACAACGTTCGCGTGTTGCTGATAGACGAGGCAGACGCGATGGAGTCCGGGCCGGAAGGCTCGCCGATCACGCTAGCGGAGCGGCGTACGCTGAGCTTTCCGAACAGGAAAATCATCATGGGCAGCACGCCCATTTTTGAGTAAACGAGCCACGTTCTACGAAGCTATCGTAACAGCGACCAGCGTGTCTTTGAGGTCTGCTGTCCGTCATGTGGCGCCTTTCAGCAAATACTCTGGCGGCACATCCAATGGCCTGACGGCGAGCCGGAACGGGCGCATTTCGTTTGCGAGGCGAACGGGTGCGTTGTCGAAGAGGACCATAAGCCCGAGATGGTCGCGCTCGGCCGTTGGCGCGCGACCCAGCCCAAGGTTCGAGGGCATGCTGGATTCCGATGCAATGTGCTGGTCAGCACCCTGGCGAACGCATCCTGGGGCAACATCGCCAAGGAGTTCCTCGGCGCGAGGCGGAATGTCGATCAGCTTCAGACGTGGACGAACACCCTTATGGCCGAGGGCTGGCGCGAGGCGCTCGAGGAAGTTGACGAAACCGCACTGGCCTCCCGCGCTGAGCCGTTTGGCTTGAGGGCGATTCCGGCTGGTGCGCTGATTGTGACCGCTGGGGTCGACGTGCAGCGTGATCGATTGGAAGTCGTCTTCATAGGCCACGGCCGGGATGAACTATTCGTGCTCGGCAATGCGGTCATTTGGGGTTTGCCCGAGGACGACGGCACATGGGCCGAACTCGATGAGCTATTGCGCTCAACATGGCCACACCCAAACGGCGGCGTCCTTCGCATCGACGCTGCCGCAATCGATGCCGGTGACGGTGGTACTATGGATAGGGTCCTGTCGTTCTGTCAGCCAAGGTTTGGTCGGCGCATCGTCGCCATCAAGGGCGCCAGCGGGAATCGACCTGCAATCGTCCCCAGCAAGACCAAGGGCTCCAAACTGTTTATCGTTGGCGTTGACGGCGAGAAGAGCCGGCTTCTTGCGCGCCTAGCGCGGGGCGCCGGTATCCGGTTCAGTCGCGACCTCGAACTTCGCTATTTCGATGAGATTGCTTCTGAGCGCGTGGTTGTGAAATACATACGCGGCGTTCCCACGCGCCTCTGGGAGCGCAAGCTCGGCCTGAGAGCTGAATGCTTGGATGCAACCGTTTACGCGATCGCCGTGCGTGGGCTTGTCTCCATAAATCTCACTCGCCGCGAAGAAGATTTGAAGGGCGCGCCGGCCATGAAGCCGGCGCCGAGGGTGATCCAAAGCGCTTGGATGAAGCGTTAGTTGCCTAATTCGGTGCGTTTTGAAGTTTCAATAACAACCCCACGTATAACACGGCCGTCCGTCAGGTTCATGAAATCGCGAAGGCCTTTCGGTATCTTGCGAGCAGACTTGATCACGGCTTCCGGCGCCGCTTTTCTCACCAGTTCACGTGCCTCCGCCTCGTTGCTCTCGCCGACGTAAAAGACATCTGAGTGCAGCGTCATACCGCAATCGAAACACCACCCATTGTTGGCCATTGCTTCCCCCAAAACCGCTCGCAATTGCACAGAGCGCCGGTACCGATGCGCTTGTATCGATTTAATAAAAACGATACATTCTCATCAATATGAGCACGTACACTGCCTCTGAAATCTGCGCCGCCGCCGGTTGCATCGCAAGCACGTTGCGCGCGTGGCGAAACCGAAACCACCTTTTCGGTGACCAGCCGGCGATCGGCGGGTGGAGCCGCTTTACGCTCGCAGACGTGATCGCAGTGCGCGCACTTGTGCTGCTGTCACAGCGCGGGTTCGAAGCGCAGCACGCGGTGGACCTGATCAACCATATGGGGCCTATTTTCGAACGTGCCGCCCATGGAGGGGCGCCGTTGATCGGCATAGGTCGAAAGCTTGACTCCGACGAGCTTGAGGTCCGCGGCCTCAACAAGGCCAACTCGGTTGCTGAAGAACTAAGCTGGTTCACCGATCCGATCGTTCTGGTGATCGACCTCAACGCTATTGCGTTCGAGGTTGCCGCAGCGCTGAAGGCGGGAGGCGACGACTGATGCTCGCCGCGCTCCGTCGCCTTCTGCCTGGCCGGACCCGCACCCGCATGCTGGAAGGCGCGAGCGGTAAGCGCTGGGATCGAGTGCCCCCTTTCGGACCGCTCTCGACGGAAGTCATGGCCGGCGCATCCGCAGTTCGCGGCAGGGCGCGGCACCTTCGGCATAACGATCCGCTCGCCGCCAATGCCGCGACCATCTTAAAGACCGGACTCGTCGGCTACGGCGTCACCGCTGCATCGGCGCATCCCGACGCTACGGTGCGCGAGGATTGGATGCGCGGTTCGCCGAATGGGCGGGATCATCCGGTTTTGGAGCACTTCAGGGTGAGGTGGTCGACGCCCTCGTAACCGATGGCGAAGCGCTGCTGATCATGCGCACCGATGAGGCGGGCGCGCTCCGGCTTCAGCATGTCCCCGTCGAACTTCTCGACGAAAGCCTGACGATGCAGTTTGCCGATGGGCGCTACGTCGCCGCCGGCATCGAATTCGGCCCTGACGATCAACCAGTCGCCTACCACGTCCGCCGCCATCGCCTGACGGATATTTTTGCAACTGCCGAACCGTCCGTGCGGATCGATGCCACCGATTGCCTTCATCTCTTTCGCCGCGATGGGGCCGGGCAGCACCGTGGGCTGAGCTGGTACGCCAGCGTCGTCATTCCGCTGAACGAACTCTCGCAACTCCATGATGCGCTTCTTGTCTCGGCGAAAATTCAGGCGATGATGTGCGGCTTCGTTCGCGACGTGAACGGCAGCGGTACGGCGTTCGCGGATGGGCAGGTTTCGGGCGATCTTGCCGATATCAGCCTTGAGCCTGGGCTGATGCGGGTGCTGCCGAGCGGCTACGATGTGACCTTCTCTTCGCCGCAGCAAATGGAAAAATCGGTCGACTACGCGGCGCACAGTATCCGTATGATCGCCGCCGGGCTGTCGATCCCGGAATTCCTGCTTTCCGGTGATATGCGGTCGGTGAATTATTCGAGCGCTCGGACGGCGCTGGTGCAGTTTAGGCAATACCTCGAACAGATTCAGTTCTGCATCCTCGCTCCCGCCTTTGATCGCATCTGGGCTCGCTGGGTTGCCCTAGCGGATGTCGAGCTGACGCCCGACCATTTTAAGGTCGAATGGTACTTCCCGAGGCCGCCGTGGGTCGACCCGCAAAAGGATGCGACCGCGACCGTCGAAATGATGAATGCAGGGCTGATGAGCCGCCGGCAGGCGGTTGCCTCGCTCGGCTTCAGCATCGAAACACTCGATCGCGAGATCGCCGCCGATCGCCAGCGCGAGGCGGCGCTCGGGCTGTCCTTCGCCACGGCCACGCCGAAGAAGGAAGCCGCAAATGGCTGAACCCGAGATCACACGCCGCCTGCCAGCGGACACGCGGCCCGCGAGCTGGTCGGAAGAAACCCGCGAGTTCGACGCGGTGATCTCGACCGGCGCCGCTGTCCGCCGCCGCGATGCGCGGGGCACGTACACCGAGCTACTGGACCTCTCGGCCGTCGAGCTCGGCGGTCTCGCCGGTCTCCCCGTTCTCGACAATCACCGTCAGGGCAGCGCACGCGACGCGATCGGTGCAATCCTCACCGCGACGCGCAAAGGCGGCGCCATCGTCGCCCGCATCCGCCTCGGGATGGCGGCCGATATCACTCCGATCGCAGAGCGCGCCCGCGACGGACTCCTCTCCGTCTCGATCGGCTACCGCGAGGCGAGCCGGTCCGAACGGACGGAAGCCGGCGAGCGGATCGTGACTGTTACCCCTTCCATCTTCGAAGCGTCCCTTGTCGCCGCGCCGGCTGACCGGCAGGCCAAAATCAGGAGCGGCCTCATGCCGGACAATACCGAAATCGAATCCCCGCCCATCGCCACCGAAATGCCCGAGGCCGATCAGGCCCGCATTCGCAGCCTTGGCGAATTGGCGGACCTACCGCCTTCCTTTGCCGAAGCACAGATCGCAGTCGGCGCCACCGTCGAGCAGGCGCGCAGCGCCGCCCGCACGGCGATGATCGAGCGGAGCCGGCAGACGCCGATTATCCGGGTGCAGGCGCCGCCGCAGGATGATCCGGCTGTTCGGCTTCGCGCCATGGGCGAAGCGCTCGACGCCCGGCTCGCCGGCACCGCGCCCCCGGAAGCGGCCCGGCCTTTCATCGGTGCCAGTCTTCGGGACATGGCCACCGACTGCCTTCGAGCGCGGGGCATCTCGACGCGGGGCATGAACCCGGACGAGCTCTTTCGCGCCGCGCACACGACCAGCGACTTCCCGCAGCTTCTTCAAGGTGTCGGCGCCCGCACGCTGCTGGCGAGCTACACCGCCGCCGCCTCGCCGCTCAAGCAAATCGCCCGGCAGGGCTCGCGGGCGGACTTCCGGGCCGGTTCGACCCTGAAGCTGGGCGAGCTCTCCGCCCTGTCGAAGGTGACTGAGAGCGGCGAGATCAAAGCGGTCTCTCGATCGGAAGCCGCCGAGAGCTATGTGCTCGACACCTACGCCGGGATGTTCGCGATCACCCGCAAGGCGCTGATCAACGACGACCTCAACGCCTTCGCGGACTGGTCGCGGGCGGCCGGACAGGCCGCCGCTGCCACCGAGGCCGGAGTGCTCTGGTCGCTGCTCTCGCAGGCGAGCGGTGCCGGGCCGCTGATGAACGAGGACGCCAAGCGCCTCTTTCACGCGGACCACACGGCAACGCCCTCACGGGAGCCGCCCTCAGCGTCACGTCTCTGAGCGCCGCGCGGCTGGCGCTGCGGACGATGAAGGGACTCGACGGCAAGACGGTCATCACCGTGACGCCGAGGTATCTGGTCGTCGGGCCGGAGCTCGAAACCACCGCCGAGCAGGTACTCGCAACGATCACCGCGACGACCGTCGACGGCGTGAACCCCTTCGCAGGCAAGCTCACGCTGCTGGTGGAGCCGCGCATCACCGATGATGCCTGGTACGTCTTCGCCGATCCGGCGTCGGCGCCCGTGCTCGAATATTCCTACCTGTCGAGCGCGCCGGGTCCGCAGATGGCGAGCCGCGAGGGCTGGGACGTCCTCAGCACCGAATACCGAGTGGTGCTCGACTTCGGTGCCGGCGCCGTCGACTGGCGCGGCGCCGTACGCAATCCGGGCGCCTGATAATGAGCGACGCGGCCACCCTCACCGATCAGCTCGACAAGCTTCGCGCAGCTCGCGCATCCGGCCTTCGCCGGGCGCGGTTTGCAGACCGCGAAGTCGAGTATCGATCCGACCGCGAGTTGGTGGCCGCGATCGCCGATCTTGAAAGCAGGCTGGCGGCCCTGTCCGGTCGCCGGCCTTCCACCATCCGCTTCAGCACCTCGAAAGGTCTCTGACCATGCGCAATTTCGTCCAACCCGGTGATGCGCTCACCATCCCGACTCCCGCCGACGTTCTGTCCGGCGCCGTCGTCATCGCCGGTTCGATCATCGGAATCGCCGCTGGTGACGCGCTCAGCGGTGCCGACGTCGACGTAGAGACGACCGGCGTCTTCACGCTTCCCAAGGTGTCCGCGCTCGCCATCGCGGTCGGCGATGTCGTCTATTTCGACGCCGCGACGAAGCTGGTGACGAAGACCAGCTCCGGCAACGCGAAGCTCGGCGTCGCCGTCACCGCCGCTGCGAACCCGAGCGCGACGGTCAACGTCAAGCTGATCCCCACCATCTGATCTGAGCTGCCCCGGCGGGGTCTTTGAGGGCGAAGCGCCAGCCCGACAACGGAAAGCCGACCTCCTTCCCGCCGGGGCGATCATTGCGGGGCCAAGGTCGGCGAGGCGCATCCGGGCAGATCGAACCCGAAAGCTGCGCGCGCGTCCGGCGCGCGGGGCACGATCAAGGCGGCAAGTTATGGGGCTTCGACCGAGCCCTTGAGATCGCAGCGCGCCGCCGAATGCCAAGAGTGCTGCGATCGACGGTCAGGCGGCCGGGAGTGGTTCCCCGCGATCGACGCCGCCATGGGTCTCTCCGGCCTGTTCGTGTCGGTTCCCTCCGCCCCCGGTGAAAGCCGGGGGCGGGACTATGCTCCGTCTTCGGCTAAAGCTATTTCCTCTAGTTCCCGCAGCCGCGCCCACAAGCGGCTGAGATGTTTCTGTGTTGACTCCTGATGAGCTATAACGTTCATCATCGCATCATTAATTTCGCGTCTAAGTTTAGATTTAAAGAAGCCCATCTCAACGTCATTAAATATGGGATATACGTCTCTCTTTGTAACAATTTCTTTTATCTGAACAAAAATAGTGTTCATGCTGAGATTTAATTCTTTAAATGAGCGCAACGTTGATCGTCTAGAATAAGACGTTTCATGGTCGTCGGGATACCGGCCTACGAAATAGTTCAAATCGTCGATGGCATCCTGCAGGCTTGTTAAGGTCTTGTCGCCCATCTCCATTATTGGCGATCCTAGCGCGGCGACGTGATCAAAGGACGAAAGGAGCCGGTCCGCTTCCCTGCCGGCCGATCGAAGTCCGCGCAAAGCTTCCAATTCTCGGTCTAGCTCTGACGTAGCATCCGTCAGAGCTGATCTCGCTGCGGCTGCAGTCTGCCTACGCATCTCGGATAACTGGCTGAAAACGGGTCGCGCAGCAACGTAGGCAGCGAGAACGGCTACGCCGCCTGCCAGAATTCCGCCAATGATCGATCCCGCAAAGCCGAGCCAGTCTTCGGAGTTCGCCTTTACGGCAGCATCAAGGATCGGGCGATCGATTGCCGTGCCGACGATGAGGGCTACCGCCATCAACATCAGAGCAATCGGCCATAGGTTGGGCTCGATGGTGGGGCGCTTTTTCATTCGATTCGGCCAAATGGAGCACTGCCAAATGCTACCACCGACGGCGAATATCGATCGCCGCCGCCGCACCGATCCATCCACGTGCGTCAGCGTTTATTTTATGGATAATCGACAAGTGTGGGCCCGCAACAGCTAACCCATTGAAATTATTGGCGCGCCCTAGGGGAGTCGAACCCCTCTCTCCACCGTGAAAGGGTGGCGTCCTAACCGATAGACGAAGGGCGCGCAGGCGCGGCCCTTATAGGGAAGGGCGGGGCCGCGCACAAGTCATCGCGCATGGCATCGTCCACAGCTCGCGCGCCGGCTGTCGGGGCCTGCCTGCATGTCCGATCGGGTGCGCCGCCCGACCGGCCCGTGTCGTTCCCGCCGCGCGCCGGCGCCACCTGCCGGTGCCCGCGCGCAGAGGTCTCGCCAGTTTGGTCTCACCACTTGCCGGTGTTCGGCATGGATACCCACGGCTCCTGCGGCGGGCGCGCGCCGCCCTTCTGCAGAAGCTCGATGGAGATGTTGTCCGGCGAACGGACGAACGCCATGTAGCCGTCCCGCGGCGGGCGGTTGATGGTAACTCCGGCCGCCTGCAGGCTCGCGCAGGTCGCGTAGATGTCGTCGACTTCATAGGCGAGATGGCCGAAATTGCGGCCCTCGCCATAGACCTCGGGGTCCCAATTGTAGGTCAGTTCCACCTCGGCGACGCCCGCCTGGCCGGGTGCGGCAAGGAACACCAGCGTGTAGCGGCCGGCCGGCACCTCCTTGCGGCGCACCTCCTGGAGGCCCAGCTTGTTCACGTAGAAATCGAGCGAGACGTCGAGATCGGTGACGCGCACCATGGTGTGCAGATATTTCATTAGAAACCTCGCCTGAAAACGAAGGGGGCGCCGGCCGGGGCGGCGCGAGCAGAGCGGCAGCACCATATGGCGGATCGCACGGACATCAAGGCGGCACGCGCCGCGCTCGGCGAGGTTCTAAAGGACATGCGGGCCGGCGTCGCCTTCACCGGCGCCGGGATCTCCACCGAATGCGGCATCCCCGATTTCCGCTCGCCGGGCGGCCTGTGGACCCGCAACCGGCCGATTCCGCTGGATGAATTCCTCGCCAGCCGCGCCATGCGCACGGAAGCCTGGCGCCGGCGCTTCGCCATGGAGGAGGCGTTCGGCAGCGCCGAGCCCGGCCGCGGGCATCGCGCCATCGCCCGCATGCTGGCCGACGGCCGGCTCATCGGCGTCGTCACCCAGAACATCGACGGGCTGCACCAGGCTTCCGGCGTGCCGGCGGCCGATCTCGTCGAGCTGCACGGCAATTCGACCTACGCGACCTGCCTCGACTGCGACACGCGCTACGAGCTCGATTGGGTGCGCGAGTGCTTCGACGCGGCCGGCGGCGCGGCGCCGGACTGCCCGGATTGCGGCGGCCCGGTGAAGACCGCGACGATCTCGTTCGGCCAGGCCATGCCGGTCGGCGAGATGATCCGCGCCCGCAGGATGGCGCAGCAATGCGACGTCTTCCTCGCCATCGGCTCGTCGCTGGTCGTCTATCCGGCGGCGGCGCTGCCGCTGGAGGCGAAGCAGGCGGGTGCGACGCTGGTGATTCTCAACCGCGAGCCGACCGATCTCGACCCCTATGCCGATCTCGTCATCCACGCCGACATAGGCGACGTGCTGGACGGGCTCCACGGCACGCCCGCGCCGACGGAGCGTTAATAAGTCGTGCACGAACTCGTCACCCGAATCAATTTGGGTGTTTTCGTGGCGGGATGCAGTGTTATGCTGTGATTTGGCAGGATTCGGCGGCATCCCGATGTAGGAATGCCGGAGGTGTGTGGCGGGGGCGTGAATCGATGGCGTCCGAAGGATCTGGACCCCGGTACGGTCGGAGCTCGTTCAGCGAGTCGACCGAAGAATTTGGTTCGCCCGAGAACGTCGACCTGGTCGAAATCGCCGGCACCATCAAATGGTTCGACGTCTCGAAGGGTTACGGCTTCATCGTGCCGGACAGCGGCGGCACCGATGTTCTGCTGCACGTCACCTGCCTCAGGCGGGGCGGCTACCAGACCGCCCAGGAGGGCGCCCGCATCGTCTGCGAGGCGGTGGCGCGCGAGCGGGGCTACCAGGCGCTGCGCATCGTCTCGATGGATGAGAGCACGGCGGTCCATCACTCCCAGCTCCCGGCCGCCCGCACCCATGTGACGGTGCAGCCGACCGGCGGCTTCGAGCGGGCCTGGGTGAAGTGGTTCAACCGCCTGCGCGGCTTCGGCTTTCTGTCGCGCGGGGAGGGCACCCCGGACATCTTCGTCCATATGGAGACGCTGCGCCGGCATGGGCTCACCGAGCTGCGCCCCGGCCAGATGGTGCTGGTGCGCTTCGGTCCCGGCCCCAAGGGGCTGATGGCCGCCGAAGTACGCCCGGACGGCACCTCGATTCCCTCGTCGCACTGACTGGTCAAAAGATCTGACCCTGTAGCAATGCGGCGTAGCACGTCCGGCATGTTCTCGACGCAAATCCGATGCAGCGTCACTGGCGAATCCCGAACGAGGAGCGCCGCGCGCGCCGCACCATGACCCGTGTTCTGAAGCCCCTTGCGGCCGGCATCAGCCGGCGCGCGTCTTTCACCCTCGCTCTTCTGTTTCTGCTCGGCCTGCCCGGCGTGCACGCCGCCAGCTTCGAGCCGCTGACCATCCAGACCAAGCGCGGCCCCGCGGCCTTCACCGTCGAGATCGCGGTGACGCCCGACGAGCGCGCCAAGGGGCTGATGTACCGCACCGAGCTCAAGCCGGATGCCGGCATGCTGTTCGACTTCCGCGCCGACCAGCCGGTCTATATGTGGATGAAGAACACCTATATCCCGCTCGACATGGTGTTCATCCGCTCCGACGGGCACGTCGCCGCGATCGCCGAGAACACGACGCCGCTCTCCACCGAGACGATCTCCTCCGGCGGGCCGGTGCGCGCCGTGCTGGAGCTCGCCGGCGGCACCGCCAAGGCGCGCGGCATCGCGGTCGGCGACCGGGTGGTGCACCGCCTCTTTCCGAAGGACTGAGCCGCGCGGCTCGGCTCCCTTTTCTTGGCCACGATCACCACCATCGCGGAGATCGACGCATACGCTTGGCCGTGACATGCCAGGAGGTATATGTTCACCGCACTGGTAGCGCGGGGTGGCGATCGATGGACAAGTCGAAGTGGGAATCCGGCCTTCCGAGTGAGGTTGAGTTCTGGGCCGAGGTAGCGGACGGAGCCCGCGCCGAGTATCACGAAAATCTTCGTCGGAGAGCGACCGGAGATTGCCCATTTCCTAGCGAATTGAAGCCGTTCATCCCAGTCAGCGGCAAGATGCGGGTGCTGGATGTAGGTGCCGGCCCGCAGACTGTTGTCGGGCGGAACGACGGTCCCAAGGAGCTGGAAGTCGTCGCCATCGACCCTCTCGCTTCTCACTACGCCGAAATGCTCGCGCGCAACGGCATAGAGCCGCTTGTCCCGACGCTCTATGGCGAGGCCGAGAAGGTCGACGAATACGGGCTAGGTCTGTTCGACATAACCTTCTCGCGCAATGCCCTTGATCATTGCTACGATCCTCTTGCAGCAATCAAGGCGATGCTCGCGACGATTAAGCCCACGGGAGCTGTCGTTTTCGTCGGCTACGTCAACGAGGGCGTGAACGAGAACTACAACGGCCTGCACCAGTGGAACTTCATGCCAACGGAGCATGGGGATGTTGTCGTCTGGAACCGCGGCCACGTCGTCCTGCTGAGCAACTATCTCGGCGACGCATGGCGCGTCGCGGCGACGAATAACAATGGGTGGTACAAGGTGGTGATCACCAAAGCGCCGAAGCGGAGTTGGTTGCGTCTGTTCTCCTAGGCCTCGTGCGTCTGGGACTTTGTTCGGACTTTCGGCTCCGGCACTTGCATTTAGTTCCCGCTATATGCCATTCCATGGCGCGCCGCAGTCGGCCGATAGGCGGCAATGGCGTTGTGTTGAAAGGCATTTTTGGTTTCGGGGCATAGCGCAGTCCGGTAGCGCGGAAGTTTTGGGTACTTCAGGTCGCAGGTTCGAATCCTGCTGCCCCGACCAGCCGTCGCATTGCGCTTGGCGCCGGACGCGGCACAATCGCGCCATGC
Organism: Allobosea sp. 117; assembly: GCF_000702305.1. GTDB lineage: Bacteria > Pseudomonadota > Alphaproteobacteria > Rhizobiales > Xanthobacteraceae > Ancylobacter. Next base: position 291,197 of record NZ_JNLC01000017.1, on the reverse strand, counting down.
GATGACGAGGGAGCGAGGGACAGATGGTAGCGCGCATCTACAAGCCGAGCCGGAACGCGATGCAGTCCGGCACCGCCAAGACCAAGGCGTGGGTGCTCGACTACGAGCCCGAGCGCCCGCGCGAGGTCGAGCCGCTGATGGGCTACACCAGCTCCAACGACATGAAGAGCCAGCTGCGGCTGGGCTTCGACAGCAAGGAAGAGGCGATCGCCTATGCCGAGCGCGAAGGCATCGCCTATCAGGTGCAGGAGACGAAGGAGCCCACCCGCCGGCGCATCGCCTATGCGGACAATTTCTCCTATCGCCGTGTGGGGTCGTGGACGCACTGATTGCGCCCGCGCCGGCCGGGACATCGGACATCCCCGCGGCCGCGTAGCTCAGCTGGATAGAGCAGCCGCCTTCTAAGCGGCAGGTCGCTGGTTCGAGCCCAGCCGCGGTCGCCATTCATCCGCCGTTCCCGCCGCGACGGATATCCGCTTCATCTCCCCAAGAGCTTCATCTCTCCAATCGTCGTCGCTGCCGCCAGATCCCGCCGGACAAACCGAGCGGTCGGGAACAACCGCCCGGCGAGATCGTTGTCTGGGCAAGTGTGCCGGACAGCATTGGCACATCGCTGACCGGACCGAATGCAGCCGAATACGGAGAGAATGATGCGCAAGCTTATCCTGTCTGCGGCGACCCTGGGTATTATTGGCCTTGGCGGCGTCGCGAATGCCTATGCTCAGAGCCCGTATTACGCGGAGCGGTACTATGGAGGCCCGCGCGCTGGCGTGGTCTATGAGGGCCGCAACGTCTATGGGCCGGGCGTCTATGCCGCGCCGGGCTATTCGAGCCCGGACTACATCGATCCGCGCTCCTACCGCCGTACCCCCGGCAAGTATGAGAACCTCGTCATGCCGGGTGACGCCGCGGTGCTGAACCAGGCGCGCGCCAACGACCGCAGCACGAAGTAGACACTGGCATTTGCTCGATTTCGAGCGGCGGAGCTGACGGGGACGAGCCCTTCGCGGGCTCGTCCTTTTTGCGTCAGGGCTCTTGACGTGATGGCGCCCAAGTCTCCTGATCGAATGATGGAACGGATCGGATTCCGCGCCAGATCGGAGACGCGAGATGAACAAGCACGCCGGAGCGGCCCCCGAGCTTCTCTCCCATGAAGAACGGCTCGACCGCCTCGGCCAGGTCGCGGTTCACGTGGGCCTTGGGCTGGTTTCCGGCCAGGAGCTCGTGATCACCGCCTCCATCGAGGCGCTGCCGCTGGTCCGCCGCATCACCGAGCATGCCTACAAGGCCGGCGCCTCCCTCGTCACCACGCTGTTCGCGGACGACGAGACGACGCTGATGCGCTTCCGCTACGCGCCGGAGGACAGCTTCGACCGCGCCACCGGCTGGCTCTATGAGGGCATGGCCACTGCCTTCCGCAACGGCGCCGCCCGCCTCGCCATCTCCGGCGACAATCCCTCGCTGCTCGCCCATGAGGACCCCGACAGGGTGTCGCGGGCCAACCGGGCGCGCTCGCAGGCCTATATGCCGGCGCTGTCGCTGATCGCCGGCTTCGACATCAACTGGACCATCGTCTCCTATGCAGCGCCGGCCTGGGCGAAGGCCATGTTCCCCGAGGACCCGGAGGACATCGCCGTCGCCAAGCTGTGGCACGCCATCTTCGCGGCCTCGCGGGTCGACACGCCGGACCCGGTCGCCGCCTGGCGGGAGCACAATGCCGCCCTCAATGCGCGCACCCGCCAGCTCAACGGGCGGCGCTACGCCGCGCTGCGCTTCACCGGTCCGGGCACCGACCTCACCGTGGGCCTTGCTGACGATCACGAATGGGCCGGCGGCGCCTCCACCGCCAAGAACGGCATCGTCTGCAACGCCAACATCCCGACCGAGGAAGTCTTCACCACGCCGCACAAGCTGCGGGTCGACGGGGTCGTCGCCAGCACCAAGCCGCTCTCCTACCAGGGCACGCTGATCGAGGACATCGCCGTGCGGTTCGAGGCGGGGCGCATCGTCGAGGCGAAGGCGCGCACCGGGCTCGACGTGCTGCGCAAGGTGCTCGACACTGACGAGGGCTCCCGCCGGCTCGGCGAGGTGGCGCTGGTGCCGCATTCCTCGCCCATCTCGAAGAGCGGACTTCTGTTCTTCAACACGCTGTATGACGAGAACGCCGCCAGCCACATCGCGCTCGGCCAGTCCTACTCGAAGTGCTTCGTCAACGGCGCGTCGCTGACTCCCGAGGAGCTCGCCGCGCGCGGGGCGAATTCCAGCCTCATCCATATCGACTGGATGATCGGCTCGGGAGCGGTCGACGTCGACGGCATCACCGCGGCCGGTGCCGCCGAACCGGTGATGCGCAAGGGCGAATGGGTCTGATGGCCCGCATCGGACATCGCGTCGCTTCCTGATGCGGGCGAACTATGATGAACTCCCGCCGCGTCGCATGGGGCAGTCGGCGACGCGGCGTGGGGAGGCGAGAAGCATGTGCCGCTGGCGTGCGTGGTGGAAGGGGCTGATTCCCCTGGCGCTGCTGGCGGCGGCTGCGGTGTTCTTCGGCCGTGCGCCGCTTGAGGTCGCGCTCACCGAGCGGGCCTCCGACCTGCTCAGCGACATCGGCGAATCCTGGGCCCGCGCCCGCTTCGACGGGCGCGACGCGCTGCTGGAGGGCGAGGCGCTCTCCGAGGACGCGCGCGCCAAGGTCCGCGCCGAGCTCGCCCGCATGTCGGGGGTGCGCGTGGTGGAGGACCGCACGACCCTTCTGCCCGAGCGGCGGCCCTTCACCTTCACCATCATCCGCGACAATACGAGCCTGAGGCTGGAGGGATATGTGCCCTCGCGCTACGCCCGCACCCGCATCGTCGAGGCGGCCCGCGAGGCGGCGCCGAACCTCAAGCTGGTCGGCGAGGAAGGCCTCGTGCGGGCGCGCGGCGTGCCGGCGGGGGATTTCGCCGGCGTCGTCGCCTTCGGCATCCGGCAGCTCGCCAGGATGCCGGCGGGCCGCGTGACGCTTTCGGACGACGCCTTCTCGATCGAGGGGCGCGCGCCGGATTTCGCCACCTATGACGCGCTCGAGGTGACGGTGCGCAGCGAGCTGCCGGGCGACTTCAAGCTCGCCCGCTTCGCCGTGCTGCCGCCGGCGGTCGCGCCCTTCGTCTGGTCGGCGCAGCGCGACGCCGACGGCGTCCTGCTTGCCGGCTATATTCCGCTCGGCGATGCCCGGCGGGCGCTGCTCGACGCGGTGCGCGGCGCGGTGCCGGGCGCGGCGATCTCCGACCAGCTCCGCCTCGCCGACGGCGCGCCGCCGAGCGAGGGCTGGCTCAAGGCGGTGAGCTTCGCCCTGCAGCAGCTCGGCCGGCTGCCCGGCGGCAAGGTCGCGCTGTCCGACACCACCATCACCATCGAGGGCAAGGCGCCGGACTTCGCGGCCTATGACGCGCTCTCGGCGGCGCGGCGGGCGGTGCCGGAGGGCTATACGCTGACGCGCTTCGCCGTCGAGCCGCCGATCGTCTCGCCCTTCACCTGGGGCGTGCTGCGCAACGCGACCGGCCTCCGCCTCGTCGGCTATGCGCCCTCCGAGGACGCCAAGCGCCTGCTGGTCGACGCGCTCCGCTCCGGCTTCCCCGGCGTCGCGACCAGCGACGAGATGCGTATCGCCTCCGGCGGCCCATCGGCCGAGGCCTGGGTGGCGGGCGCCACCTTCGGCGTCAACCAGCTCGCGCGGCTGCGCGTCGGCGAGGTGAGGGGTAGCGGCCAGAAGCTCGTCATCTCCGGCGAGGCGCTCGATTCGGCCGCCTATGGCGCGGTGACGGGCGCGCTCGGCGGCGCCATTCCCGGCGGCTTCGCGCTGGACCGGCCCGATGTGCGCCCGCCGGTGGTGAAGCCCTACGTCTTCGGGCTGCGGCGCGACGCGCAGGGTCTGACCGTCTCCGGCTTCTATCCCGACCGGCGCGATCACGACAACATGCTCGAGCTCGCCCGCGGCGAGTTCCTCGGCGCGCCGGTCAATGACGTCTCGGCGGTGGCGCAGGGCGCGCCGCCCGGCTTCGCGCGTGCCGCCAATGTGGCCCTGCGCGAGCTCGCCCGCCTCGAATCGGGGGAGGTGCGCCTCGACGACCAGAAGCTCCGCTTCTCCGGCGTCGCCATGCTGCCGGCCGCCATCGATTCGATCCGGGCCGCGCTGACGGCCGATCTGCCGCCCGGTTTCGTGGTGGACATCGCGCTGGAGGTCGCGCCGCCGCCGCCGCTGATGGACGGGCCGAGCTGCCAGAAGGCGCTGTCCGATCTGCTGGCGCGCGGCAGCATCCGCTTCGTCGAGGGCGGCACCGCCATCGACCCGATCAGCCGCGGGCTGCTCGACCATCTGGCGGCGGCGCTCGGCGGCTGCCCCGAGGCGACGGTGGCGATCGCCGCCCGCGCCGGCGCCTCGGCGGAGGACCAGACGCTGGCGGCGGGGCGCGCGCAGGCCGTCGTCGACTATATGGCGCAGTCCGGCGTCTCCGCCGGGCGGCTGCTGGCGATCGCCAATGGCGCCGAGGCGGCGGGCACCCCGCGCGCGCCCGGCATCGACTTCATCGTGAGGTGATCGGATGTGGTTCCTGGCGACCGAGCTTTGGCCCTATCTCGTCGGCGCCCTCGCCATAGGGCTCGCCACCGGATGGCTGTGCGGCTGCAAGCCGGCCGTCTCGCGCCGCACCGGCGGAGCCGGGGATGAGACGGAGGTTCGGCCGTGAACTGGTTCGCCGTCGAGACCTGCGCGCTGCTGCTGGTCGCCTATGTCGCGGGCTGCGTCGCCGGCTGCTGGCTCAGGCGCATATTGCGCGGCCGGCCGGCGGGCTGATCCCGCCGCACCGACTGCACCGAGCGTCGCCTCACTCGACCCGCGCGCCGCGCAGGTCGGCCTCGATCTGCAGCGTCCGCCGGCCGCCGAAGCGCGACTTGTAGACCTGCGCGTTCTCCATCACCCGCTGGACGTAGTTCCGCGTCTCGGAGAAGGGGATGCGCTCGACCCAGTCGATCGGGTCGACGCCGGCGTCGCGCGGATCGCCATAGGCGGCAATCCATTTGGCGACGCTGCCGCGCCCGGCATTATAGGCCGCGAAGGTGAGCACGTAGCTGTTCTGGTAGTTGTCCAGGAGGCTGCGCAGCTCCGCCGCCCCGTACTGCACATTGGTCGAGGGATCGCTGTGCAGCTTGCGCGCGTCGAACGACACGCCGTTGCGGCTGGCGATGGTCCTGCCGGTGGCCGGCATCACCTGCATGAGGCCCGTCGCTCCGGCGCGCGACACCACGGAGGCGTTGAACATGCTCTCCTGGCGGGCGATCGCGTAGACCAGCGCACGGTCCACCTCGGAGGTGATGGGCCGGTAGCTCGGAATGCCGATGGTCGGGAACGCCACGTCGTCGAGCGCCATGCCGCGGCTCAGCGCGTTCTTGCCGATCACCACCATCGCGCGGGCGTCGCGATTGGACTGCGCGACCTCCGCCAGCAGGCCGAGCGAGGCGGCGTCGAGACGATCCGACAGGTCGGAGGCGAGGGCGATCGACAGGTCGCGCTTGCCGAGCTGCTGCAGCAGCTTGAAGATCTGCACGCCTTCATCGCGCGCGAAGGCGGTGCGCTGGGCGAGACTGGCGGCCGGCGCCGAGCGCACCGCGACCTCGGCGATGTCGAGCTTGGCGCGGGCGAGCTGGCCGTAATAGGCGGTCGGGTAGGCCGCCGCCGTCTGATACTGGTTGCGCGCATTGGCGGTGCTGCCCGCCGCCTCCAGGGCGCGACCCTGCCAGTAGAAGCCGCGCGCGATCGTCGCCGGATGCGTCTGGCCTTCCGCGATCTTCGCGAAATGCTGCTGCGCCGTGCGCGGGTCGTTCAGGAAACGCAGCGCGATCCAGCCGGCGGTGAACTGCTGCTCGGCGCGCAGATGGTCGTTTTCCGGCGGCGCCGCCTCGCGCGCCACCTTGTAGGCGGTGCGGGCATCGCCGAGATCGAGCAGCTCGCGGGCGACCAGCCGCCGCTCGATCCACCATTCATCGGTGTCGATGAGGGCGGAGGCATCCTTCGGCGCGCTGGAAAGCAGGCGGGCGGCGGTCGCATCGTCGCCGGCACGCCGCGCGATCTTGGCCTGCGTGTAGATATAGGCAGGGTCGGAGCGCAGCGAGCCCGGCACGGCGGCCAGCGCCTTGCTGGCGTCGCCCTTGCCGAACAGGGCGATGCGGGCGCGGGCAAGCGCGGCGACGTCGGAGCCGGCCCGCTCGGCAGCGCGCAGGCCGCGCGAGGCGTCCTCGGCATAGAGCAGCTTGTCGGCGCGATATTTGTGGTCGGCGCGGGTCAGCACGCCGCCGAACTCGACCATGACGGTCGATTCGACGTCCTCCGACAGCGCGTCCTCGCGCCACGCGTCGCGCAGCCACGCGGTGCCGCCGGTGCGGTCGCCCGAGGCGAACAGCGCGCGGGCGAGCGCGATCTTGCCCTCGCCGGAAATCGGCGCCTGTCCGGAGAAGAAGGCGGTGATCGTGCCGGCGTCGGCGTTCTCGGCATAAAGCAGATATTCGAGGCGCCGGCGCAGCACGGTCGGCGTCGGCAGGGTGGGGTGCTCCTGAAGAATCCGCACCGCGCGGTCGAAGCCGACCTGACGGGCGGTGACGCGCAGCGCCAGCCAGCGCACGAGGGCGCGCGCAGCCGGGTCGCGGAGCTGATCGGCCGCCGCGAGCGCTTCCGCGCCCTGGCCCTTCTCGACGAGGCTCACCGCCTGCCGGAGATCGCCGGGCGCGCCGTCGAAGGAGCTGTCCGGCTGCGCCAAGGCGCCGGTCGGCTTGGGATCCACCTTCTGGGAAGCGGTCGCCTTGCTGCCCGCCTTCTTGTCCGCGACCTTCTTGTCGGCAACCTTCTTGTCCGCCGTCTTCTTCTCGGCGGGCTTGGCGGCGCTCGACTTCTGCGGCGGCTTCGGCGGCGGGGTCGGCTTGGTTTCGGCCGAGGCGGGCGAAAAGGCCATGGCCGACGCCAACAGCGCCGCCACGCTCAGGCTGGTGGCGGCACGCAAATGACGGGCGCGAATGCTGCGCATGGCTTACGCTCTCCCCCGATCGGGCGCAGGACTTGAAGACAGAAGGCGGCGGGCGGACGCTGAGTCCAGACCGCTAATGTCCTGCGATCTTATTGACGAAACGCTAACCACAACCCGGGACGCGTACCCCTGAGCGTCTCCCGGAAAACGTGTTCTGCCCTCACAAGCAGGCGAAACCGGGGCAGCGTGCCCCAACCCGCCGGCAACGCCAAGAATACCCTTTCTTCCGAGGCCCCGACGCGATATTCGATGCGCCCTTCGCGCCTCTCCTCGCAGCGGGAGCCGTGCGAACCCATATTACGACGCCGAACAGATCGACGCCAACGACACAGTACCGGGTCTTCAGGAGCGCGCCATGTCTCACAAGCCGCCTTTTCGTGGCTCTTACACGGCTCTCGTCACGCCGTTCCGCGACGGCGCGCTCGACGAGAAAGCGTTCCGTGAGCTCGTGGACTGGCAGATCGACGAAGGCACGCACGGCCTCGTTCCAGTGGGCACGACCGGCGAGAGCCCGACGCTGTCGCATGAGGAGCACAAGCTGGTCGTCGAGTGGTGCGTCGATCAGTCGGGCGGCCGCGTCCCGGTGATCGCCGGCGCCGGTTCGAACAACACCATCGAGGCCGTCGACCTCGCCCGCCATGCCGAGAAGGCGGGCGCGGACGCGGTGCTGGTGGTCACGCCCTACTACAACAAGCCGGGGCAGGAGGGCCTGTACCAGCACTACAAGGCGATCAACGATGCGATCGGCATTCCGATCATCATCTACAACATTCCCGGCCGGTCGGTGATCGACATGTCGGTCGAGACCATGGCGCGGCTGTTCGAGCTGGACAACATCGCCGGCGTGAAGGACGCGACCGCCAATCTCGCCCGCGTCAGCATGCAGCGCCAGGCGATGGGGCCGGCCTTCAACCAGCTCTCCGGCGAGGACGCCACCGCGCTCGCCTTCATGGCGCATGGCGGAGACGGCTGCATCTCGGTCGCCTCCAATGTCGCGCCGAAGCTCTGCGCGCAGCTCCAGAACGCCTGCCTCGCCGGCGACTACCGGGCGGCGCTGGACGTGCAGGACCGCCTGTTCCCGCTGTTCCAGGCGCTGTTCGTCGAGACCAATCCGAGCCCGACCAAATACGCCCTCTCGGTGCTGGGCCGCATCTCCGACGAGGCGCGCCTGCCCATGGTGCCGGTGACCGAGCGGACCCGCGAGGTCGTCCGCGCCGCCATGGTGCATGCCGGGCTGATCAACTGAATTGAGATCGGGGCGCGCGCTCCGGTCCGGAGCACACCACCATGGCTGAGAAAAAGGCCCTTCCACGCAAGGTCGTCGCCGACAACCGCCGGGCCCGTTTCGATTACGATATCGGCGAGACCTTCGAGGCCGGCATCGCCTTGTCCGGCACCGAGGTGAAGAGCCTGCGCGGCGGCAAGGCCACCGTCGGGGAGAGCTATGTCTCGGCGAAGAGCGGCGAGGCGATCCTCTATAATTCCTTCATCCCGGAATATCTGCAGGCCAACCGCTTCAACCACGAGCCGCGCCGGCCGCGCAAGCTGCTGCTGCACAAGCGCGAGATCGCCAAGCTGTGGCAGGCGGTGGAGCGCGAGGGCATGACCGTGGTGCCGCTGCGCATCTATTTCAACGAGCAGGGCCGCGCCAAGGTCGAGCTCGCCATCGCGCGCGGCCGCAAGGCCCACGACAAGCGCGAGGCGGCGAAGGAGAAGGACTGGGCGCGCGACAAGCAGCGGCTGATGCGCGATCGCGGGTAGGTCTTTTTCGTCATCCCGGACGGCCACAAGGCCGATCCGGGATCGCGCAGACATCGCGAGCGATCCCGGCTCTGCGCTGCGCTTCGGCCGGGATGACGAAAAGCGGAAACAACAAAAAAGCCCGGCACTTGGCCTGGCTTTTTCATGTCCGCTCTGAGCGTTCAGTCCTTGGCGCGTTCCACATAGGAACCGTCCGCCGTCATCACGACGATGCGGGTGCCGACGCCGACATGCGGCGGCACCGCCGAGCGCACGCCGTTGGACAGCACCGCCGGCTTGTAGGAGGAGGACGCCGTCTGGCCCTTCATCGCCGGCTCGGTATCGACCACTTCCAGCACCACGCGCTGCGGCAGCTCGATGGCGATGGCGTTGCCCTCATGCACCGAGAGCATCACCTGCATGCCTTCCTGGAGATAGGCGGCCTGATCGCCGACCACATCGGCCTGCACGGCCACCTGGTCGTAATTCTCGGGGTTCATGAAGTGGTACCCTTCGCCGTCCGAATACAGGAAGGTGTAGGGCCGGTCCTCGACATGGGCGCGCTCGACCTGCTCGGTGGTGCGGTAGCGCTCGGAGATCTTGGTGCCGTCCGAGATGCGCCGCATGTCGAGCTGGGTCACCGGGGTGCCCTTGCCGGGATGGATGTTCTCGGCGGTGAGCACGACATAGAGCCTGCCGTCGATGTCGACCACGTTGCCCTTGCGCAGCGTGCTGGCGATGACCTTGACCATTGCGGTCCTCTGGCTGTTGGGTGCCGCGCGAAGACGGGCGCGACATCAGGATTCTGTTGGGCGGTTCCTATACAAGCGCGTCTGCCTTCCGCCAACCCCGCGCGTGAAGGCGCCGTGGTGCATCCCTCGAGACCCGGCTGCGCCGGGCACCTCAGGATGACGAGGTTGCGAAAAGTCAGTAGACCAACGGCGTCATGCTGAGGTGCGCGCCCGCAGGGCGAGCCTCGAAGCACGCACGGCCTCACCGCCGGGAATTTCCAAACGGGCTCTCAGAAGCCGAAGCAGCAGGACCCATGCCCGTTCCCGTCTCGCCCTGGTGGGCGCCCGAGCGCCATGCCGACCGCCGCCCGTTCCTGCTGGCGCGGCAGGCGATGCTGGCGGCGATCCGGGGCTTCTTCGCAGCGCGCGACTTCGTCGAGGTGGAGACGCCGATCCTTCAGGTCTCGCCGGGCAACGAGACGCATCTGCATGCCTTCGCGACCCGGCTGACCGGATCGGATGGATCGACCGCGACGCGCTATCTCCACACCTCGCCGGAATTCACCGCCAAGAAGCTGCTCGCGGCCGGCGAGGGGAGGCTGTTCACGCTCGCCCGCGTGTTCCGCAACGGCGAGCGCAGCGCGTTGCACCATCCCGAATTCACCATGCTCGAATGGTATCGCGCCCGCGAGACCTATGAGGCGCTGATGGATGACTGCGCGGCGCTGCTCGCCTCCACCGCCGAGGCCACCGGAGCCGGCAGGTTGCGGTTCCGCGGTTTCGAGGCCGACCCGTTCGCGCCGCCGGAGCGGCTGACGGTACCGGAATCCTTCGAGCGCTTTGCCGGCATCGATCTCATGGCCAGCATCGCCCCCGATGGGACGACCGACCGAGATGCGCTGTGGCACGCGGCGCGCGCGGCCGGCATCCGCGTCGCGGAGGACGATATCTGGGCGGATGTCTTCACCCGCATCATGGTGGAGAAGGTCGAGCCGCATCTCGGCATGGGCCGGGCGACCATCCTGTGCGACTACCCGATCAGCGAGGCGGCGCTGGCGCGCCCGAAGCCCGGCGAGCCGCGGCTCGCCGAGCGCTTCGAGCTCTATGCCTGTGGCGTCGAGCTGGCGAACGCCTTCGGCGAGCTGACCGACGCCGCCGAGCAGCGCCGGCGCTTCGAGGCGTGGATGGACGAGAAGCAGCGCATCTATGGCGAGCGCTATCCGATCGACGAGGATTTCCTTGTCGCGCTTGCCGTGATGCCGGAAGCCTCCGGCATCGCGCTCGGCATCGACCGGCTGGCCATGCTGCTGACCGGCGCCGAGCGGATCGAGCAGGTGCTCTGGGCGCCGGTGGCGCCGTAATCAGCGGGTATTGTCGAGATAGGCGCGCACTGCCGCGAACACGGCGTGGAACATCTCCGGCGTCAGCACGCCGGTGTTCGTGTTGTAGCGGGAGCAGTGATAGCTGTCGAAAAGGGCGAGGTCGCCGATCCGGTGCTGCGCGCCATGGGCGAACTTGAAGCGCGACAGCCTCTCGCCATGCGCCGCCAGCACCTGGTCATGCGCGATCTTGCCGAGCGCGACGACGGCGCTGAGCCCGGGAAGCAGGCCGACGGTCGCGGCGAGGAACGGCCGGCAGCCACGCATCTCGTCGGTGGTCGGCTTGTTCTCCGGCGGCACGCAGCGCACCGCATTGGTGATCCGCGCATCGACGAGCGTGAGTGAATCATCCGGGCGCGCCTCGAAGCGGCCCGTCGCGAAACCGTAGGTCAGCAGGGTCGAATAGAGCAGGTCGCCCGCATAGTCGCCGGTGAAGGGACGGCCGGTACGGTTCGCGCCGCGCAGGCCCGGCGCGAGCCCGACGATCAGCAGGCGCGCATCGGCCGGCCCGAAGGAGGGGACCGGCGCGTTGTGCCAGCCGGGCTCCTCGGTGCGCCAATGCTCGCGGAATGCCACCAGCCGCGGACATATCGGGCAGTCGCGCGCCGGTTCCGCCTCGGCGCGCGCGATATCGCCGCTCATGGCGATCAGGGTTCGGAGAGTTCGTCGGACGGGCTCGACGGCGGCGCACCCCGCTTCTCGAGGAAGCGCGGCGTCTCCTGCATGCGGCCGGCGCGCTCGGCGGGGTCGCGGCCGATCTTCGCCTGAAGATCGACGAGATCGATGAAGGCGTCGGCCTGCCGGCGCAGCTCGTCGGAAATCATCGGCGGCTGGGTATTCACCGTCGACACCACGCTGACGCGCACGCCCTTGCGCTGCACCGCCTCGACCAGCGAACGGAAGTCGCCGTCGCCCGAGAAGATCACGATGTGGTCAAGATGCGGCGCCAGCTCCATCGCGTGGACGGCGAGCTCGATGTCCATGTTGCCGCGGATCCGCCGGCGCCCCTGGCTGTCGGTGAACTCGCGCGCGGGCTTCGTGACGACCGAATAGCCGTTGTAGTCCAGCCAGTCGAGCAGCGGCCTGATGGAGGAATACTCGCTGTCCTCGACCAGCGTCGTGTAATAGAACGCTCGGAGGACCTGGCCCCGCGCCTGAAATTCCTTCAGCAGGCGCTTGTAGTCTATGTCGAAGCCAAGCGACTTGGTCGCTGAATAAAGATTGGCGCCGTCGATGAAAAGAGCGGTTTTTTCCATGATTAACCGTTACTCAGAATATAGTGGTACGTCGCGGTAATCGAAAATGATCGCACGCATACGATCACTTGCCGCACCGGTTCTTACTCACATAGGCAATTTGTGGCGTGTGCAAGGCAAAGCACGCGGATATGAAGCCGGCACGCTAATTATTGTGGAGAAGGGCCCCGCCGGCAATGATCGGCGCGCCGATGGCCCAGTTCCGGCATTCTTATCATCATCGCGGCCGCGGCGGGAGGCGCCGGACCACGAAATCGCGGGACGAAATGCGAAAACTTGCCCTTTTCCCGCTGTTCGGTTAAAGCGTGCCGTTTCCCGATTATCGAACAGGAGCGCCGAGGCATGGCTCGCGTCACCGTCGAGGATTGCATCGACAAGGTCGACAATCGCTTCGAACTCGTTCTTCTCGCCGGGCATCGCGCCCGGATGATTTCCTCTGGCCAGCCGATCACCGTCGATCGCGACAACGACAAGAATCCCGTCGTCGCGCTGCGCGAGATCGCCGACCAGACGATCTCGCCCGAGGACCTCAAGGAGGACCTCATCCACTCGCTGCAGAAGTTCACCGAGGTGGATGAGCCGGAGCCCGAGACCGTTCCGATGATCGCCTCGAGCGGCGAGGGTGGTTCGGACGATTCCGACGTCATGCTCGACCGCATGACCGAAGAGGAACTGCTCGCCGGCCTGCAGGGCCTCGTGCCGCCCGAGCCGAGCGACGACGACGAAGGCTGATCGACCGTCCCTCGGTCGCCTGCGACACAGAGGCCCGGCCATGCGCCGGGCCTTCGTTTTTGCACCTATTTTCAACGCGATGGCTTGCGTCGACTATGGGCGCGGATGATATCTAGCTCAGCCGGCCGCGCGCCGGCATCGCACGGGTCAAGTCTGTCATGATGCGGCAGTACGAGCTCGTCGAGCGCGTACGCCGGTACAACCCCAACACCGACGAAGCGCTGCTCGACCGCGCCTACGTCTATGCCATGCGCGCGCATGGCACGCAGACGCGCGCCTCCGGCGATCCCTATTTCTCGCATCCCCTCGAAGTCGCGGCGATCCTCACCGACCTGAAGCTGGACGACGCCACCATCGTCGCCGCGCTGCTGCACGACACCATCGAGGATACCGACGCCACCCGCGACGAGATCGACCGGCTGTTCGGGCCGCAGATCGGCGCGCTGGTCGAGGGCCTCACCAAGATCAAGAAGCTCGACCTCGTCTCCAAGCAGGCGAAGCAGGCCGAGAACCTGCGCAAGCTCCTGCTCGCCATCGCCGACGACGTGCGCGTGCTGCTGGTCAAGCTCGCCGACCGGCTGCACAACATGCGCACCCTCAAATGGGTGCCCGAGGAGAAGCGCAACCGCGTCGCGCAGGAGACGCTGGACATCTATGCCCCGCTCGCCGGGCGCATGGGCATGCACGACATGCGCGAGGAGCTGGAGGACCTTGCCTTCCGCCAGCTTTCGCCGGAGGCCTATGAATCGATCCGGGCGCGGCTCGAAACCCTGAAGGAGAGCAGCGGCGAGGTCCTCGCGGCCATTGAGCGCGAGCTCTCCGACGCGCTCGCGCAGAAGGGCGTGCAGGCCTCGGTCAAGGGGCGCGAGAAGCGGCCTTATTCGATCTGGCGGAAGATGGAGCAGAAGGCGGTGGCGTTCGAGCAGCTCTCGGACATCTACGGCTTCCGCATCATCGTCGACAGCGTCGAGCAGTGCTATGGCGCGCTCGGCGTGGTGCACACCAAGTGGCCGGTCGTGCCCGGCCGCTTCAAGGACTACATCTCGACCCCGAAGCAGAACGACTACCGCTCCATCCACACGACGGTGGTGGGGCCGGGCCGCCAGCGCGTCGAGCTGCAGATCCGCACCCGCAAGATGCACGAGATCGCGGAGTACGGCATCGCCGCCCATGCGCTGTACAAGGACAACAGTCCGGCCGCCGATCTGCTGGCACGCGACTCCAACGCCTATGGCTGGCTGCGCCGCACCATCGAGCTGCTGGCGGAAGGCTCCAGCCCCGAGGAATTCCTCGAGCACACCAAGCTCGAGCTGTTCCACGATCAGGTGTTCTGCTTCACCCCGAAAGGCCGGCTGATCGCGCTTCCGCGCCGCGCGACGCCGATCGACTTTGCCTATGCGGTGCACACCGACGTCGGCAACATGGCGGTCGGCGCCAAGATCAACGGCAAGGTCTCGCCGCTGGTCTCCGAGCTGCACAATGGCGACGAGGTCGAGATCATCACCTCGACCGCGCAGACCCCGCCCGCCGCCTGGGAATCGATCGTGGTCACCGGCAAGGCGCGCGCCGCCATCCGCCGCGCCACCCGCGCGGCGGTCCGCGCGCAATATGCCGGGCTCGGACGCAAGATCGTCGAGCGCGCCTTCGCCCGCGCCGGCAAGCCCTTCTCGGAGGAGCGCCTGTCGGGGGCGCTGAGCCGCCTTGCCCGCACCTCGCTCGACGATGTCTACGCCGCCGTGGGCCGCAGCGAGATGCGCGCCGACGACGTGGTGAAGGCGCTGCACCCGGAATGGACGGGCGCCCGCGCCCCGGAGGAGCGCGCGAGCGCTCCGCGCGGCGAGGGGTGGTTCGAGCTCAAGGCGGGGCAGAGCCTCAAGTTCAAGATCCCCGGCATCGAGGCCGATCCGGACCCGATGACCGCCATCCCCATCCGCGGCATCAATGGCGACCTGCCGGTGCGCTTCGCACCGAACGGCGGGGCCGTGCCGGGCGACCGCATCGTCGGCATCCTGACGGCGGGCGAGGGGATCACCGTCTACCCGATCCAGTCGCCGGCGCTGCAGGATTTCGAGGAGGAGCCGGAGCGCTGGCTCGACGTGCGCTGGGACGTCGACGAGGACGACCCGCAGCGCTTTCCCGCGCAGCTCGTCGTCACCGCCTCGAACGAACCCGGCTCGCTCGCCCAGATAGCGCAGGTGATCGGCGAGCGGGACGGCAACATCGACAATCTGCGCATGACCTCGCGCTCGAACGATTTCACCCGCATGGTGATCGACGTCGAGGTCTATGATCTGCGCCACCTCAACGGCATCATCGCCGACCTGCGCTCGCGCCCGGTGGTATCCAGCGTCGAACGCCTCAACGGTTGATCGGACCGCTAACGACGGGCGGAACTTTAACCTTCCTCGGCGGTTGCCAGAGCCACAGTCCCCGCCGCTCTCGCGTGCGGGCTTCCAGGCTCATCGACCGTAACCGGCGAGGACGACATGCGCATCAATATCGGCTTCCGCATCGCATTGGAGTGCCCGCAGCCGACCGTCGCGACGCTGATGGTCGATGTCCACCCCTCGCGCGCGGACGACATCGTCGAGCAGACGCCGCTGATCGTCACGCCCAGCGTACCCATCAGCCGGGGCTTCGATCCCTTTTCCAACGTGGTGCACAGGCTGGTTCTGCCCGCCGGGGTGACCACCATCGAGCAGGACGGCGTCATCGAGGACGACGGGAAGCCGGACCTCGTCAATCTCGCGGCCTGCCAGGTGCCGCTCGCCAAGCTGCCGGCCGACGCGATGGCCTATCTGCTCGGCAGCCGCTATTGCGAGACCGACCTGCTGGCGACAGAGGCCTGGCGCCTGTTCGGCCGCGTCCCGGAGGGATGGTCGCGCGTCCAGGCGATCTGCGACTTCGTGCACGAGCATATCGAGTTCGGCTACCAGCACGCGGATTGCACCCGCTCCGCCTTCCGCGCCTATCAGGAGCGGCGCGGCGTGTGCCGGGACTTCGCCCATCTCGCCATCACGCTGTGCCGCGCCACCAATATCCCGGCGCGCTACTGCACCGGCTATCTCGGCGACATCGGCGTGCCGCGCGATCCTGCGCCGATGGATTTCTCCGCCTGGTTCGAGGTCTATCTCGACGGGCGGTGGTACGCCTTCGACGCGCGCCACAATCGCCCGCGTACCGGCCGGGTGGTGATCGGTCGCGGCCGCGACGCCACCGACGTCGCCATCGTCAATACCTTCGGCCCGCACCGGCTCGCGCATTTCGAGGTGTGGACCGACGAGCTGCCGGCCCATGCGCGCCGTGTCGGCAGCGCCGCCGCCTGAGCGACGAGGCCGTGCGTGCTTCGAGGCTCGCCCTGCGGGCGAGCGCCTCAGCATGACGCCGTTGGTCCATCGGCTTTTAGAAACGCCGTCATCCTGAGGTGCCCGGCGCAGCCGGGCCTCGAAGGACGTACCACGGTGCCTTTCGCTCATGCCCAAACAGGCTGTGAGGGCGGATGACGGCGCGGGGCGGATCAGTTATCTAGCGCCGATCCGTCACCGCTGGGCCGTCCCGACATGACTCAAGACGAGGTTCTGCAGGAGTTCCGCGACGCCGGGGCGCTCCTCGAAGGCCATTTCATCCTCTCCTCCGGCCTGCGCAGCCCGGTCTTCCTGCAGAAGATGTTCATCTTCATGGACCCGGCGCGCACCGAACGCCTGTGCCGGGCGCTGGCGCACAAGATCGAGGCGCGGTTCGGCACGATCGATTACGTCGTCTCCCCGGCCATCGGCGGCATCGTGCCGGGCTACGAGACGGCGCGCCAGCTCGGCGCCAAGGCGGTATTCGTCGAGCGCGAGGACGGCAAGTTCGCGCTGCGCCGTGGCTTCAGCATCCCCGAGGGCGCCCGCGTCGTCATGGTCGAGGACATTGTCACCACCGGGCTTTCGTCGCGCGAATGCCTCGCCGCCATCGCCGACACGCCCGGCACCGTGGTCGGCGCCGCCTGCCTCATCGACCGCTCCGGCGGCAAGGCCGATCTCGGCGTGCCGCTGGTCGCGCTCGCCGCGGTCGACATCCCGACCTATGCTCCCGACGCGCTGCCGCCGGAACTCGCCGCCATCCCGGCGGTGAAGCCCGGCAGCCGCGGCATTCAAGGTGCAAAGCCGTGACCGCACTTCACCGCCAGCCGCCGGCGATCCGCCTCGGCGTCAATGTCGATCACGTCGCCACGGTGCGCAACGCGCGCGGCGGCGTCCATCCCGACGTCGTCCGCGCCGCCCTGCTGGCGGTCGCCGCCGGCGCCGACGGCATCACCGCGCATCTGCGCGAGGATCGCCGCCACATCCGTGACGAGGATATCCGCCGGCTGAAGGCGGAGCTGCTGGTGCCGCTGAATTTCGAGATGGCGGCGACCGACGAGATGGTCGGCATCGCGCTAGAAGCCGCGCCCCATGCCTGCTGCTTGGTGCCCGAGCGGCGCGAGGAGCGCACCACGGAAGGCGGCCTCGACGTGCTCGGCGGCGGCGTTACTCTCGCCCGGCATGTGGACACGCTGGCCAGGGCCGGCATCCGCGTCTCGCTCTTCGTCGCGCCCGATCCGGACCAGATCGCCGCCAGCGCGGACATCGGCGCGGCCGTCGTCGAGCTGCACACCGGCGCCTGGTGCGAGCTGCGTGCCGCCGGCCATGGCGCGGAGGCCGAAGCCGAGTTCGAGCGCCTGCGCCGTGCCGCCACCCAGGCCGCGGCGCTCGGGCTGGAGGTCCATGCCGGCCATGGCCTCGACTATGAAACCGCCGAGGCCATCTCGGTGTTTCCCGAGCTGCGCGAGCTGAACATCGGGCATTTCCTGATCGGCGAGGCGATCTTCGTCGGTCTCGAAGCCTCGGTCCGCCGGATGCGTCAGGTGATCGCGCACGGGCGCAAGGCCGCGCTCGCCGTCGCCTGAGCACGAGGCAGACCCGTGATGAGGTTTCCATGATCCTCGGCATCGGCTCCGACATCATCGACGCCCGGCGCGTCGCCGAGGTGCTGGAGCGCCATGGCGAGCGCTTCCTCGAGCGGGTGTTCACGCCCGTCGAGCGCGCGAAGTCGGAGCGCCGCAAGCGGCGCGCGGAGAGCTACGCCAAGCGCTTCGCCGCCAAGGAAGCCTGCGCCAAGGCGCTCGGCACCGGCCTGGCGCAGGGCGTGTTCTGGCGCGACATGGGCGTCGTCAACCTGCCTTCGGGCGCGCCGACCCTGCTGCTGACCGGCGGCGCCCGCGCGCGGCTCGAGGCCATCACGCCGCCGGGCTTCGACGCCCGCATCGACCTCACCATCACCGATGACGGCCCGATGGCGCAGGCTTTCGTGATCATCAGCGCCGTGCCCAAGGCACCCGCGCCGTGACCGTGCGGAAGCTCGTCGGATCGTGACCGGTGCGCGTTGCCGCAGGCCGGCCGAGCGGCTATAGGAGCGGACCCATGCGGCGCTCGGACCCTTTCCGCGGCGTCGCTCCGCAGCGGAATCCGACATGACCTCGACCACGGAACCGAAGAAGGAAGGCGGCCTCGGCGAAACCGTCCGCGTCGTCATCCACGCGTTCCTCATCGCCATCATCATCCGCACCTTCCTGTTCCAGCCCTTCAACATCCCCTCGGGCTCGATGAAGGAGACGCTGCTGGTCGGCGACTATCTGTTCGTGTCGAAGTTCAGCTACGGCTACAGCCGCTTCTCGCTGCCTCTCTCGCCGCCGCTGTTCGACGGTCGCATCTTCGGGTCCCAGCCCAATCGCGGCGACGTCGTGGTGTTCAAGCTGCCGCGCGACGAGGAGACGGACTACATCAAGCGCGTGATCGGCCTGCCGGGCGACCAGATCCAGATGATCGCCGGCGTGCTGCACATCAACGGTCAGGCGGTCCAGCGCGAGCCGGCCGGCACCTGGGACGACGACGAGGGCGGCGGCAACGTCCAGAAGGTCAAGCGCTGGCGCGAGACGCTGCCCAACGGGGTGAGCTATTACACGCTCGATCTCGTCGACAACGGCTTCTACGACAACACGCCGGTCTACACCGTGCCGCCCGGCCATTTCTTCATGATGGGCGACAACCGCGACAACTCGACCGACAGCCGCGTGCTGAGCCAGGTCGGCTACGTGCCCTACGAGAACCTCATCGGCCGCGCGCAGATGATCTTCTTCTCGGTGCACGAGGGCGATGCCGCGTGGCAGTTCTGGAAATGGCCGTGGACGGTCCGCTGGGACCGTCTCTTCACCTTCGTCAGATGACGAGGGGCGGCAAGCGCCCGGGCGGTGACGCCGATCTCGGCGCACTGGAAGAACGTCTCGGCCATGTCTTCGCCGACCGGAGCCATCTGGCGCTGGCGCTGACCCACATCAGCGCCGTCATCGGCGTGCAGGGCGCGGCGGCGCGGGTGCGTTCCTATCAGCGGCTCGAATTCCTCGGCGACCATGTGCTCGGCTGCGTGGTGTCCGACATGCTCTACCGTGCCTATCCGAACGCCGAGGAGGGCGAGCTGTCGCGCCGGCTCGCCGAGCTCGTCTGCGAGAAGTCCTGCGCCGAGGTCGCCGGCGAGATGGGCGTCGGCCCGTTCATCCGGCTCGGCGCCGGCGAGGTGCGGGCGGGCGGCCACGAGCGGCGCGCCATCCTCGCCGACATCGCCGAATCGGTGCTGGCGGCGGTCTATCTCGACGCCGGCTATGAGGCGGCGGAAAAGACGGTGGAGCGCTTCTGGCGCCCGCGCTTCGCGCTTTTCCAGGGCGAGCTACGCGACGCCAAGACCGCGCTGCAGGAATGGGCGCAGGCGCGCGGCCTGCCGCCGCCGAACTACCGGATGATCGACCAGCACGGCCCCGACCACAGCCCCGAATTCCGCGTCGCGGTCGAGCTGCCCGGCCACGAGCCGGTGGAAGGTCTGGGCCGTTCCAAGCAGAATGCACAGAAGGCGGCCGCCGCCGCCTTCCTCGCGCAGGTGAAGGCATGACCGACCAGACATCCGATACGCGCTGCGGCTTCGTCGCCCTGATCGGCGCGCCGAACGCCGGCAAGTCGACGCTCACCAACGCGCTGGTCGGCACCAAGGTGTCCATCGTCTCGCACAAGGTGCAGACGACCCGCAGCCTCGTGCGCGGCATCGCCATCGAGGGCGCGACGCAGATCATCCTCGTCGACACGCCCGGCATCTTCGCGCCCAAGCGCCGCCTGGAGAAGGCGATGGTGCGCTCGGCCTGGAGCGGGGCGGGGGACGCGGACGCGGTGATGCTGCTGGTCGACGCGCGCGCCGGCATCACCGAGGAGGTCGACGCCATCATGCGCGGGCTCGCCGAGGTGCGCCGGCCCCGCGCCATCGTGCTCAACAAGATCGACCTGATCCCGCGCGAGAACCTGCTGACGCTGGCGAGCGCCATCGCCGACAAGCTCAGCTTCGACAAGCTGTTCATGATCTCGGCGCTGAAGGGAGACGGACTCGCCGAGATGCGCCAGTGGCTGGCCGCGACCATGCCGCCCGGCCCGTGGCTCTATCCGGAAGACCAGATCTCCGACGCGCCCATGCGCATGCTCGCCGCCGAGATCACCCGTGAGAAGCTGTTCCTGCGGCTGCACGACGAGCTGCCCTACCGCTCCACCGTCGAGACCGAGTCGTGGAAGGAACTGCGCGACGGCTCGGTGCGCATCGAGCAGACCATCTTCGTCGAGCGCGAGAGCCAGCGTAAGATCGTGCTCGGCAAGGGCGGCGAGACGATCAAGGCGATCTCCTCGGCCGCCCGCGCGGAGCTCGCCGAGATCGTCGAGAGCAAGGTGCACCTCTTCCTGTTCGTGAAGGTGCGCGAGAACTGGGCTGACGATCCGGAACGCTACCGCGAGATGGGGCTCGACTTCCCCCCGCCGGACTGACGGGCGGCAGGGACGGGCGCGAGGCCGGACGCGATATCGCATGGAGTGGATCGACGACGGCATCATTCTCGGCCTGCGCCGCCATGGCGAGGGCAATGCCATTGTCGAATTGCTGACGGCTGCGCATGGGCGCCATCTCGGCCTCGTGCGCGGCGGCGGCTCGCGGCGCCAGGCGCCGGCGCTGCAGCCGGGCAACGGCGTGCGGGCGACATGGCGGGCGCGGCTCGACGAGCATCTCGGCAGCTTCGTCATCGAGGCGACGCGGGCGCGCGCCGACCGGCTGATGGCGAGCGCCCATGCCGCCTATGCCTTCGCGCATCTGGCGGCGATGGTCCGCATGCTGCCCGAGCGGGACCCGCATCCCGATCTCCACGACACGCTGGATTTCGTGCTGGAGCACCTCGCCGAGCCCGACATGGCCGGGATGCTGGTGGCGCGCTTCGAATTGATGATGCTGTCGGAGCTCGGCTTCGGGCTGGAGCTCGACCGCTGCGCGGCGACCGGCGGGCGCCACGATCTCCTCTATGTCTCGCCGAAATCGGGCCGGGCGGTGAGCCGCGACGCCGGAGAGCCCTGGCGCACGCAATTGCTGGCGCTGCCCTATTTCCTGGTCGGCGAGGTGGCCGAGGTGCCGGCGGCGGGCGATGTCGACGCGGCCTTCGAGCTGACCGGCTTCTTCCTCGCCCGCCGGGTCTTCGAGCCGCGCGGGCTCCCGATGCCGGAGACCCGCGCGGCGTTTCTGGCGTCTATCGGGCGGCTACGCCGGACCGATCAATAATAGGGGCGGGGGTGGTGGTAGTACGGCTCGGCGTAGTACCCGCCATGGGGACGCGGCGCGCCGTAATAGCGCGGCGGATAGCGGTGGCCCACCCAGACGCGGTCGCAATCGCGCACCGCGACGCGGATCGGGCGACCCCAGCGATCGCGGCGCCAGACCACGCGCTTCTTGCAGACCGTGCGCCAGGCGACGTCCTGCGTGATCGGGGCGGTGGCTTCGGTGCCGATGACGGCACGCCCGCCGGCGGAAAGGGGAGTGGCCGAGGCGGTTCCCGCCGCGAACAGGCCAAGAGCAGCGGAACCAATGGCGGCAAGCAGAACCTTACGCATGAGTGCCTCCTGATCGATCTCGAAAGATCAAATGAACCGACAGGAGAATTGAGTATTCGCAGATTGAGTTCCGAAAATGTTTGGAATATCCAAGTCCAGCCACAGAGCTGAATGGACGTTCAGCCATATTAACGGAAGCAGAACAGCGGCCGCCGGAACGGTAGGATGTTGGTCGAATGGCGCCGTTCCGGCCTCGCCGGCGCCGTGAAGATTGCCGAAATTTAATATGGGCGTGCCGTGCCGCAGGCCGCGCGGGGGCTCCATGCGCGTTCGCGTCTTGTTCCGGCGGCTTGATTTTTGTACCGAGGAAGGATGGGAGAAAGACCGATTCCACCGGGTGAAGGTTCGATCGAGCCGGTCGGGCTGAAGGCGGCGCTCGAGGAGCGCTACCTCGCCTATGCGCTCTCGACCATCATGCACCGCGCGCTGCCCGATGCGCGCGACGGGCTGAAGCCGGTGCACCGGCGCATCCTCTACGGCATGCGGCTGCTGCGGCTCGACCCCGGCGGCGGCTTCCGCAAGTCGGCGAAGATCGTCGGCGACGTGATGGGCTCCTTCCATCCGCACGGCAATGCGGCGATCTACGACGCCATGGTGCGCCTCGCGCAGGATTTCGCGCAGCGCTATCCCCTCGTCGACGGGCAGGGCAATTTCGGCAATATCGACGGCGACAACGCCGCCGCCGACCGCTACACCGAGGCGCGCATGACCGAGGTCGCGCGCCTGATGCTGGAAGGCATCGACGAGGACGCGGTCGCCTTCCGCCCGAACTATGACGGCACCACCGAGGAGCCGGTCGTCCTCCCCGGCGCCTTCCCGAACCTGCTCGCCAACGGCTCCACCGGCATCGCCGTGGGCATGGCGACCTCGATCCCGCCGCACAACGCGGCCGAGCTGATCGACGCGGCGCTGCACCTGATCGACAACCGCAACGCCACCACGGACGAGCTGCTCGCCTTCGTGAAGGGGCCGGATTTCCCGACCGGCGGCGTGGTCATCGATCCGCCGGCGGTGATCGCCGACGCCTATGCGACCGGGCGCGGCGGCTTCCGCCTGCGTGCGCGCTGGCACAAGGAGGAGACCGGCCGCGGCACCTATCTCGTCGTGGTGACGGAAATCCCCTACGGCGTGCCGAAGTCGCGCCTCGTCGAGAAGATCGCCGAGCTGCTGAACGAGAAGAAGCTGCCGCTGCTCGCCGATGTCCGCGACGAATCCGCCGAGGATGTGCGACTCGTGCTGGAGCCGCGCGCGCGCAACGTCGACGCCGATCTCCTGATGGAGAGCCTGTTCCGCCTCACCGAGCTGGAAATCCGCTTTCCGCTCAACATGAACGTGCTGGTCGGCGGGCTCGTGCCGAAGGTGGTGAGCCTTGGCGAGGCGCTGCTGGAATGGCTCGACCACCGCCGCGACGTGCTGATCCGCCGCTCGCGCTTCCGCCTCGGCCAGATCGAGCACCGGCTGGAGGTGCTCGGCGGCTATCTGATCGCCTATCTCAACCTCGACGAGGTGATCCGCATCATCCGCGAGGAGGACGAGCCCAAGCCCGTGCTGATGGCACGCTTCGAGCTCACCGACGTGCAGGCCGAGGCGATCCTCAATATGCGGCTGCGCTCCCTGCGCAAGCTCGAGGAATTCGAGATCCGCAAGGAGCATGACGCGCTCACCGCGGAGAAGGACGGCATCGAGAAGCTGCTCGCCTCCGAGGCGCGCCAGTGGAAGACGCTCGCCTGGGAGCTCGGCGAGACCCGCAAGCGCTTCGCTCCCGACACGCCGCTCGGGCGGCGCCGCACCGGCTTCGGCGAGGCGGCAGCGCACGACGCCGACGCGGTGAGCGAGGCGCTGGTCGAGCGCGAGCCGATCACCGTCGTCGTCTCGCAGAAGGGATGGATCCGCGCGCTGAAGGGCCATGTCGCGGACCTCGCCTCGCTCGCCTTCAAGGGCGACGACGAGCTGAAGCTGTCCTTCTTCGCCGAGACGACGTCGAAGCTGCTGGTCTTCGCCACCAATGGCCGGTTCTACACGCTCGAGGCCTCCAAGCTGCCGGGCGGGCGCGGCCATGGCGAGCCGCTGCGCCTGTCGCTCGACCTCGAGCAGGAGGCCGACATCGTCGACGTCTTCGCCTATCAGGGCGGGCGCAGGCTGCTGGTGGCCGCGAAGGAGGGCAGGGGCTTCGTGGTCGCCGAGGACGATTGCGTCGCCAACACCCGCAAGGGCAAGCAGGTGCTCGGCGTCGACGGGCAAGACGCCATGCGCGTCGTGCCTGCGGTCGGCGACACGGTGGCGACCATCGGCGAGAACCGCAAGCTGCTGCTCTTCCCGCTCAGCCAAGTGCCGGAGATGGCGCGCGGGCGCGGCGTGCGCCTGCAGCGCTACAAGGATGGCGGCCTGTCGGACATGAAGGTGTTCACGCTGGCGGACGGTCTCACCTGGACCGACACCTCCGGCCGCACATGGACGGTGACGGAGCTCGCCGAATGGCAGGGCGAGCGTGCCGGCGCCGGCCGCCTGCCGCCCAAGGGCTTCCCGCGCAACAACAAATTCGCCTGAAATAAATTCGCCCGGACGCGGACGCCCGGGCGAATGCGGTCGATAGCTAGGGCCGGTAGCCGCCCGAAGGTGCGGTTACGCGCCGATCTTGCCGCCGTCCTGCTTGGTGATCACCACCACCGCCGGGCGCACCGGCATGTCGTCGCGGAAATCCGGCCAGCGGGTGGACAGGTCCTCATAGTAGGACGGCCGGCCGAACGGCGCCCAGTCGGTGCCGCCGTCGCCCGGGTGCTGCACGGCGACGAAGGCGGTGCGGTCATCCGGCGTGAACAGCGGCCCGCAGAGCTCGGCGCCCACCGGCACGCGGAAGAACAGCTTCGAGGTGGCGCGCGCTTCGCCCTCGACGTCGACCGCCCACAGCCCGTCGGTGCGGCCGGTCTCCTTCGGATTGTTGCCGTCGGTGGCCACCCAGAGGCGACCGGCCGAGTCGACCGCGCAATTGTCCGGCATGCCGAACCAGCCGTTCTTGGTCGTGTCGGTCGAGAAGGACGCGCCGACCGAGGCGACGGAGGGATCGCCGCACTTCAGCAGGACTTCCCACCTGCCCTTGGTGGCGGCAAAATCGCCATCGGCCTCGGCGATCTCGATGATGTGGCCGAAGGCGTTCTTGGCGCGCGGATTGGCGGCGTCGATCTGGTCGTCCTTGCGGCGCGTGTTGTTGGTCAGCATGACATAGACCTTGCCGTTGACGCCGTTCGGCTGGACGTCCTCGGGCCGGTCCATCTTGGTGGCGCCGAGCAGATCGGAGGCGCGCCGCGTCTCGATCAGCACGTCGGCCTGGCTCTCGAAGCCGTTGGCGGCGGTCAGAGGCCCCTGGCCGAACACCAGCGGCATCCAAGTCAGCGAGCCGTCGGCCTCGAACTTCGCGACATGGAGCGTGCCCTCGTCGAGCAGGTCCATGTTGGCGGCGCGGTCGTTCGGGTTGAAGCGGCCGGCGGTGACGAACTTGTAGACATAGTCGAAGCGCTCGTCGTCGCCGAGATAGAAGACCACGCGGCCGTCTTTGGCGACGATCGACTCGGCGCCCTCATGCTTGAAGCGGCCGAGCGCGGTGCGCTTCTTCGGCACCGAGTTGGGATCGTTCACGTCGACCTCGACGATCCAGCCGAAGCGGTTCGGCTCGTTCGGCTCCTTGGAAAGGTCGAAGCGCTCGTAGAAATTGCCCCACTCATAGGCGCCTTCCGGCACGCCGTAGCGCTTGTAGTTGGCGGCTTCCTTGTGGCCTTCCGGCAGCTTGCCGAGGAAATAGCCGTGGAAGTTCTCCTCGGCCATCACATAGGTGCCCCATGGCGTCACGCCGCCGGCGCAGTTGTTGAGCGTGCCGATGACGCGGGTGCCGGCGGTGTCGTCCTTGGTCTTCACGCGGTCATGGCCGGCGACCGGGCCGCTAAGCACCATGGGGGTCGTGGAGGTGATGCGGCGGTTCAGCTTGCCGTCGCGCACCACCTGCCATTTGCCGTCGACCTTGCGGATCTCGACGATGGTGCCGCCATGCGCCGCCATCTCGATGTCGACGCGCTTCTGGTCGGCCGGCGCCACCTTCAGCTTGCCCTCGGCGACGCTGACGATGCCCGGGAACATCAGGTGCTCGTTGGTGTATTCGTGGTTCACCACCAGAAGGCCGTGCTCCGCCGAGCCGTTCAGCGGGATGAAGCCGACATAGTCGTTGTTGTAGCCGAACTGGCGGCGCTGCGCCTCGGCGCTCTGGTTCTTCGGGTCGAACTCCGGCGAATCGGCGAACAGTGCGTCGCCCCAGCGCAGCAGCACGTCGGCGTCGTAGCCCTCGGCGACGTGATGCTTGGGGTCGACGCCGGCCTCCACTTCCGTGAAGGTGAAGGCCGAGCCGGAGGCCGCCTTGGCCTTCTCCGCCGTCAGCAGCGCGAGCGGGCTGACCGTCGAGGCGATGGCGGAGACGGCGAGCGAACCCTTGAGCAGGCCGCGGCGCGAGAAGCGGATGGAGATGAGTTCGCCCATGGTGGGGTTGGCCGTCGGGTTCGAGCCGGCGCCGTCGGCCTCCTCCAGCAGGCTGGTGCGGAAGGGCGAGACGTCATCGTCATGGGCGGGCGAACGGGGATCGGTCATGGTGCAAGCTCCGGCGTTAGACAATCTGGATCGGTTCCAGATTGCTAGGCCGACCGCGTCACAGAGCCATGACAGTCGGGAGGTATTCCGTTGCGCGACCGTCGAAGGCGCTGCATCCTCGGGCTAGAATGGCGACCATATCCGAACGGTCGAAACCTATGGCGAAAGCAAAGCGCGACATCCGCCTCCCGGCTCCCTATCTCCGGCATGTGGAACTCATGCCGGAGCGGGTCGGCGATTGGGACGCCTATCCCTTCTGCCTGCCGCTGTTCCGGCATCGCAGCTTCGAGATGGCGTTCGACCATGCGGTGACGGTCATCGTCGGCGAGAACGGCGTCGGCAAATCGACCCTGCTGGAGGGCATTGCTATCGCCGCCGGCTTCGGCCTGTTCGGCGGCGGCAGCGCGCACGCGGGTGGCACCACGCGCCACGAGATTACGCTCGCCGGTACGCTGAAATTGGGTTGGCTGCCCAAGATCGGCGAAGGTTTCTTCTTCCGCGCCGAGACCTTTTTCGACGTTGCCGAATATGTCGAGAGGGCGGCCATCGAGGTCCATGCGGCGCCGCCCGACTGGCTGATGAAATCCCACGGCGAAGGCTTCCTCAGCTTCTTCAGCGAACGAGGCGACCGGCAGGGCGTCTATATCTTCGACGAGCCGGAAAGCGCGCTGTCGCCGAGCCGCCAGATCGACTTCATGAGGATTCTCAGGCGGATGGAGAAGAGCGGTATCGCCCAGATCATCATGGCGACCCATTCGCCGTTCCTGATGGCCTATCCCGGCGCGCGGCTGCTGATGCTCGACAAATACGGCCTGACGCCCGCCGAACTCAGGGACACCATGCATTTCCGCATGATGCGCGAATTCTGCCTGGCGCCGGAGAGCTTCGTCGAGACCATGCTGGACGAGTGAGCGGGGAGGGCCTCAGCGCTCCACCCGCTCCCAGCCATGCGGGGCGAGGCGTTCCTGCGGCAGGAAGCGGCTCTTGTAGCCCATCTTGGCCGAGCCATCGACCCAATAGCCGAGATAGACATAGGCGAGGCCGAGCGAGCGCGCCTTGTCGACATGGTCGAGGATCATGAAGGTGCCGAGCGAGCGTGCGGGCTCGTCCGGCTCGTAGAAGGAATAGACCATGGAAAGCCCGTCCGCGAGCACGTCGGTCAGCGCGACTCCATGGACGGCTCCCTGGCCGCGGCCGTGGATCGCGGTGTCCGGTCCGCGCCGGCGATATTCGATCACGCGCGTGCGCACATGGCTGTCCTCGACCATCATCGCGTAGTCGAGCACGCTCATGTCGGCCATGCCGCCATCGCTGTGGCGGCTGTCGAGATAGGCGCGGAACAGCGAATATTGCTCGGCGGTCGGCACCGCCGCGCGCATGTCGCCGACGAGGTCGGCATTGGCTTGACGCACCCGCCGGAAACCGCGCGTCTCGCGGAAATCGTCCACGCAGATCCGCACCGAGACGCAGGCCCGGCAGTTCTCGCAGGCCGGCCGATAGGCGATCGACTGGCTGCGCCGGAACCCGCCATGGGTGAGCACATCGTTGAGCTGCGTCGCCCGCTCGCCGACCAGATGGGTGAACACCTTGCGCTCTTCCCGTCCGGGCAGGTACGGGCAGGGCGAGGGTGCCGTCAGGTAGAATTGCGGTGTATCGCGCGGGTGTTCGGTCACGGTTGTTGCGTCGGGATGACTCGCATCAGGATCGCGCGCGCCGGCCGCCGCGTCAAAGCCTGTTCGTTACTTTGTAGAAGTTGTGATGAACGGGGCGGCCGGCCGGCTCAGCGCGGGCGACGCAGGCTGGTCGCCCGCTCCTCGTTGTTCACGACGATGGTGCCGAGGATCAGGTCGTGCAGCAGGCGGCGGCGGCTGTTGAACAGGCCGACCAGCAGCACGAAGGGCGTCAGCACGCTCACCGATACCCAGAACATCACCACACTGAGCACCGCCAGCAGATGGTACATCGGCGCGCCGTACCACAGGCGCATCTCGATATTGACCGCCCGCATGCCGAGCGTGGCGCATTTGTCGCCGCCGAGCGTCAGGCCAGTATAGACCAGCGCCCAGAGCACGAAGGCCGGGCTGAGCAGGCCGAACAGGAACCAGCCCAGCCCGAAGGTCACGAGGCCGAACACGAAGATGAACAGCGCCGCCAGAACCATCGGCGCGAAGATGATCACCACGTCGATGCAGAAGGCGACGATGCGGCGCGACAGCACACCGTCGAAATATTCCGGCTGCGTCGCCGGATCGTAGGCATAGGGCTTGTAGCCCTCGGACCTGTCGATGCGATGAATGTCGGACATGGCCGGCTCCTGCTTCTCAGCCGATCAGGTGGTGCGGCCGGACCGCGCCGGCAAGAGCCGGCGCCGTCTCCTGATGCCCTTAGAGCATTTCCCGCGAAAGTTGATCGACTTTCGCGATCAGGGGATGCTCCAGCCTGTTGAATTGAGAGCACTTTCTTATCGATCAGGCGATTCCACCTGATCGGAAAGGGCTCTCGGTAGGAAATTACGCGTGGCGTTCAGTTGCCCGACTGCCAGTCCACGCGGACCACATCCATGCCGTCGGCGACCAGCGCCTGGTAGACCTGTTCGGCATGGGCGCGGTCGCGCGTCTCGACGGTGACGTCGAGGCGGGCGCCTTTGGCGTGCACGTCGAGGAAATGGCGCTTGTGCTCCACTTCGAGGATGTTGGCGCCGAGCTGGCCGAGCAGCGTCGAGATGATGCCGAGCTCGCCCGGCCGGTCGAGCATCGAGAAGCGGAACGAGACGATGCGCTCCTCGCGCTCCAGTTCGCGCAGCATGATCGAGGCGACGATGCGCGGATCGATGTTGCCGCCGCTGACGATGAGGCCGACATTGCGCCCGCGATAGCGGTCCGGCTCGGCCAGCAGCGCCGCGAGACCGGCGGCGCCGGCACCTTCCGAGAGCGTCTTCTGCTGGGTGAGGAAGATGTTGACCGCCCGCTCGAAGGTCGGCTCGTCGATCAGCACCACGTCGGAGACCAGCGCCGAGACGATCTCGCGGGTCAGCACGCCGGGGTGTTTCACGGCGATGCCCTCGGCCAGTGTCGCGCCCCCGCAGGGACGATCCTGCTGGTGCAGCGCGTTCCACATCGAGGGGAAGAGCGTGGTCTCGACGCCGACGATCTCGATGCTCGGGCGCAGGTCGCGCGCCGCCACCGCGATGCCGGAGATCAGGCCGCCGCCGCCGACCGGCACCAGCAGCGCGTCGAGGTCCGGCGCATCCTCCAGCATCTCCAGCGCGATGGAGCCCTGGCCGGCGATGACGTGCCGGTCGTCATAGGGGTGAACCCAGACGAGGCGCTCGGCCTGCGCGATGCGGTCGGCCTCCTCGCTCGCCTCCGCGACGGTTTCGCCGTGCAGGACGACGCGGGCGCCATGCGCCTCCGTCGCCGCGACCTTCACGATTGGCGTCGACTCCGGCATCACGATGGTGGCGCGGATGCCGAGGCGCCGGGCGTGATAGGCGACGGCCTGCGCGTGGTTGCCGGCCGACATGGCGACGACGCCGCGCGAGCGCTCCTCGGCCGAGAGGCTGGCGAGCTTCACCAGCGCGCCGCGCTCCTTGAAGCTCGCGGTGACCTGGAGGTTCTCGTATTTCACGAAAACATGCGCGCCGGTAATCGCCGAAAGCCGGGGCGCCGGAAGCGTGGGCGTGCGCAGCACCGCTCCGGTGAGCAGGTGACGTGCGGCGGCGACATCGGCAGGCGAGACAGGCAGGGTCATGACGAGGCTCAGATTTCCCGCGGGGGGAGGGAACTGCGGGCGGGCCGCAAGACGAGGACGGCGACCAGCAGCGAATAGATCACCACGTCGCGATACACGATATTGAAGGTCGCAGACCAGAGCGTTTCGATACCGGCGAGAAGAATTGCGCCAAGAAACGCGCCGGGAATCGACCCGATTCCGCCGATGAGGCAGCAGATCAGCGCCTTGAGGGCGATGCCGATGCCCGCGCCGGCCTCGATGGTGCCGTAGGACAACACGACCATGGTGCCCGCCAGCCCGGCGGTCGCGCCCGAGAGCAGGAAGGTGCCGGCCAGCAGCCGCGGGATGGGAACGCCGATGAGCGCGGCCATCAGCGGGTCGTCGGCATAGGCCCGCCAGCCCCGTCCGAAGGATGTGAAGGCGAGCAGTCCCAGCACGAAGGAGGCGGCTGAGAAGCCGAGGCCGGCGGTCAGCATCTGCGCGGGCGTCACCGTCGCGGTGAACTCCGCGCCGCCGGCGATCGGCACCGGCAGGTTCATCAGCGGCGGCAGCCAGTTCTCGCGCTGCCGAGCGGTGATCCGGATGAGCTCCCCCAGCACGATGGCGAGCGCGATCGTGCCGATGAGAACGGGCTGGGGCGAGCGCGAGCGGGCGGTGAGCGGCAGCACGACCCAGCGCCCGATGGCCCAGCTCCACAGCGCCGCCGCCGCCACGCCGGCGGCGAGCGCGAGGATGAGGGCGGGGCCGCCGAGCCGGCCGGAACCGCTGGCGATGCCGGTCACGATCAGCATGTTGACGCCGCCGGCCACCGCGATCTCGCCAAAGGCGAGGTTGATCCGCCCGACGAGCCCGTAGACCAGCGCGAAGGAGACGGCGACAAGCCCGTAGATGCCGGCGAGGGACAGGCCGTTCATCGCCTGCTGCAGCCAGTAGGCGGACCGGCCGTCGAGCCGGAAGGGAGCTTCGGCCTGCATTGCCACCGCATCCGGCAGCCACCAGCGCTTCATGATCGCCAGCTTGATATCGCTCAGCGTTCCGCGGTCGGTCTCGACGGCGACGAGGTCGAAGCGGTCGACGCCGGAGGTGCCGCCGAAGGTGCAGATGATCCAGTGCGGACGCGTCACGCCGTACCGGCGCGCGGTATAGGCAAGGCGCAGGCTCGTCTGCGAGCCGGGCAGCGGCGCCAGCGCGCTCTCCTTGATGACGGTGTCGTCCTCGTGCAGCGCCGGGGCGACCGCCCGGCACAGCCGCGCTTGGTCCGCGTCCATCACCCGCGCGCAGCCCGCGAGCAGCAGCATGGAGACGAGGAGCAGGAGCGGGCGCATGGCGTGGCGGTGGGCTCTGTTGCGGTGGCGCGCTTCGAACGGGAGAGGGCGGAGGCTGGCGCACCGACGTTTCGTGACACAGTCTCGGCACGTCGGCCAGCAGTCGGGACCACTCTGGGATAGCACTTGACCATCTACCTACTAGAAGGTAGATATCGGCCATGCCCAACCCGTCCACCACATCCGATGACATCCTTCACTGTGCCCGCGCGCTGATCGTCGAGGGTGGCTATAACGGCTTCAGCTATGCCGACATCGCGAAAGTGGTCGGCATCCGCAATGCGAGCATCCACCATCATTTTCCCGGCAAGTCCGATCTCGTCCGCACGCTCGTCGCCAGCTACCGCGAGGAGGCCGAGCACGGGCTTGCAGCCCTGGAGCAGCACGTCTCCGATCCGGTCGAGCAGCTTCGTGCCTATGTCGGCTACTGGGAAGCCTGCATAGGCGACGGCACCGCTCCATTCTGTGTCTGCGCTTTGCTCGCGAGCCAGCTCCCGCAGCTTCCCGAAGAGGTCGCGCGCGAGGTGCGTGCGCATTTCCGGGCACTGGCGGCATGGCTGTCGTCGGTGCTGGAGCGCGGTGCCAAGCAGGGCCGCGTCCGGCTGACCGCGACCGCCGATGTCGAGGCTGAAATCTTCCTGGCCACCGTCCACGGCGCCATGCTCTCCGCCCGCGCCTATGGTGACGCCGGGATGTTCGGCCTCGTCACCCGTCCGATGCTGGAACGCCTGGCCGTTCCACAGTGAACCCTATGACCTTGGGGCAGGGTCTGCGCTCTCTTCGCCCTCGCAGGCTACCGACTAGTAGGTAGCCATTTCTCTACACGATGAAAGGCATCGTCATGTTCGGTATTTCTCCCCTCGGTTGGGTGCACACGCTCGGCAGCCTGCCGGCGATTCCCGCAGCGTTCTACATGATTGCCCGATACGGCCGGATCGTGCCCCGGTCGCCGGCCGGCGCGATCTATTTCGTCTCGATGCTGATCGGCGCCACCACGGTGTTTCTTGTCGCCAAGCAGCCGATCAGCAGCGGCATTGGCGCGGTGACGATCGTGGTGCTGCTCGCGGGCTACGGGGTCGGACGGATGCCGGGCCTCGGGCGAGCCGCCCGCTATCTGGAAACCGTCCTGTTGAGCCTGACGGTGTTCCTGCTGATGGTGCCGACCGTCTCCGAAACGCTGCGCCGCGTCCCCGACGGCCATCCCATCGTCACGGATCCGAAGTCGCCGCTTCTTCTCGGCGTTATGGCCGGCATCCTCGTCGCCCTTGTCGTCGGGGTGAGCGCACAGATCGTCTATCTGCGCCGGCAGGGCAGGCGCGCCGCGTCCTGAGTTTTATCTCTCGGGGACCGGCGCCAGACGCCGGCGGCTATCACGCCTCGCGGGCGAGCTTCGCAGCCACCCGCGGGGCGAAATAGGTGAGGATGCCGTCGGCGCCGGCGCGCTTGAAGGCCATCAGGCTCTCCATCATCGCCTTCTCGCCGTCGAGCCAGCCATTGCGGGCCGCCGCCTCGATCATCGCGTATTCGCCGGACACCTGATAGGCGAAGGTCGGCAGGCCGAAGGTCTCCTTCAGCCGGTAGATCACGTCGAGATAGGGCAGGCCGGGCTTCACCATCAGCATGTCGGCGCCTTCCTCGACGTCGAGCGCCGCCTCGCGCAGCGCCTCCTCGCCATTGGCGAAGTCCATCTGGTAGGTGCGCTTGTCGCCCTTGAGGCAGCCGGACGAGCCGACCGCGTCGCGGAACGGGCCGTAGAAGGCGGAGGCGTATTTCGCGCTGTAGGCGAGGATCTGCGCATCGAGATGGCCCGAGGCGTCCAGCGCGGCGCGGATGGCGCCGACCCGGCCATCCATCATGTCGGAGGGGGCGATCACGTCGGCGCCGGCATCGGCCTGCACCAGCGCCTGCTCGACCAGCACCGCGACCGTCTCGTCGTTCAGGATGCGGCCGTCCTCGGAGACGAGGCCGTCATGGCCGTGGCTCGTATAGGGATCGAGCGCCACGTCGGTGATGAGGCCGATATCCGGCACCGCGGCCTTGATGGCGCGCAGCGTGCGGCACACCAGATTGCCGGTGTTGAGCGCCTCGCGCCCGTCCGCCGTGCGCAGCTCCGGATCGGTATAGGGGAACAGCGCGAGGGCCGGAATGCCGAGCGAGGCCGCCCGCTCCGCCTCGCGCACCGCCTCGTCCACGGTGAGACGCTCGACGCCCGGCATGGAGCCGACCTCGACCCGTGCCTCGCTGCCGTCCATCACGAAGATCGGCCAGATCAGGTCGGCGACGGTGAGCGTGTTCTCCCGCACCAGCCGGCGCGACCATTCCGCCTTGCGGTTGCGGCGCAGGCGCTGCGCAAGATCGAGCCGGGAGGAGGCTTCCGTCGCCGTGGCGTGGCGCGGACGGGCGAAGGGGATGGGCATGGTCATCTCGGTCTCGGCCAGTTTCGAACGCTTATAACGTCATAATCGCCTGAGCGCGAGCAAGACACCCGCAGCATTGCGTAGGCAAACGTCATTCGGCCGCAGGGCACGTTGACGCGGACGGGAGAGACGGCTCTATCGATGCGCAGGGGCACCGCCGCCCTACGGGCACGCGGCTTATCAAACGGCGCGGCAGGCGATATTGCCGAGGGCAACCGATCGAGGGATTCGTGAACGAGGCACCAGGCATAAGGTTCGAGCGGCGCGGGCATGCGGGCATCATCATCCTCGACCGCCCGAAGGCGCTGAATGCACTCACGCACGGCATGATCCGCGCCATGCAGGCGCGGCTCGACGCCTGGGCGGCGGACCCCGAGGTCGCCCATGTCGTGCTGCGCTCGGCAAATGAGCGGGCCTTCTGCGTCGGCGGTGACATCCGGGCGATGCACGATCTGGGACGTGCCGACGGCAAGCAGGAAGCGCGTGCCTTCTGGCGCGACGAATACACGCTCAACCACTTCATCTCGCGCTATCCCAAGCCCTATCTGTCGCTGGTCGACGGCCTGTGTTTCGGCGGCGGCTTCGGCGTCTCCGGCCATGGCCGCTACCGCGTCGCCGGCGAAAAGCTCGCCTTCGCCATGCCGGAAGTGGCCATCGGCCTGTTTCCGGACGTCGGCGGCACCTTCGTGCTGCCGCGCCTGATGGGCTGGACCGGCACCTTCCTCGCTTTGACCGGCGCGCGCATCGGCATGGCCGACGCCATGGCGGTCGGCCTCTATACGCACCACGTGCCGACGGAACGCTGGCCGGACCTTCTGGACGCGCTCGCCGCCGGTGACGAGATGGGGCCGCTGCTGGACCGCTTCGCCGTGGTGCCGCCGGCGCCCGCCCTGGCGCCGCTCTATGGCGAGATCGACCGCATCTTCGCCGGCGGCTCGGTGCTGGCGGTGTTGGCCGCCCTCGAACATGCCGCCCGCGGCACCGGAGCGCTCGCCGAATTCGCCGCGCTGCAGGTGGCGACGCTGCGGCGCGTCTCGCCGACCAGCGTCCATATCGCCTTCGAGCAGATGCGCCGTGGTCTTGAGCACGATCTCGCCGGCTGCCTCAGGCTCGAATTCCGCGCGGTCACCCACGTTCTCGACGGTCACGATTTCTATGAAGGCGTGCGTGCTGTATTGATCGACAAGGATCAGGCGCCGCGCTGGAAGCCCGACCGGCTGGAGGAGGTGGACCCCGCCGCCATAGCCGCCCTGTTCGACCAGCCTCTGCCCGACGAACTCGTCCTTCCCTCCTGAGGCCGGCCCCGCCGATGACGCATTACGATCCGATTGACGCCGCGCTCGGTCCGGCGACCAACCCGCTGGGCCCGTGGCAGCAGCGGGTGCTGCTCTATCTGCGCGCGCTCGCCTGCTTCCTGCTGCTCAAGACCGTCTATAGCTGGACGCTGGTCTGCGGCATCTGGGACGGCCAGACGACGCGTTTCGAGACGCTCTCGCTGGCCGCGCAGTCGGCGGTGATCTGGGCGGCCATCATGAACCCGGTGGCGGCGGTCGGGCTGTGGCTCGGCGCGGCCTGGGGCGTGGTGCTGTGGCTGGTCACCACCATGGTGCAGATCATGATCAACGCCT
The DNA here is from genome assembly GCF_000702305.1 of Allobosea sp. 117. Lineage (GTDB taxonomy): Bacteria > Pseudomonadota > Alphaproteobacteria > Rhizobiales > Xanthobacteraceae > Ancylobacter. Next base: position 255,595 of record NZ_JNLC01000017.1, on the reverse strand, counting down.
CGGCGCCGGAAGGCGTGGGCAGCCTGATCGTCGTCGCCGTGGTGGAGACCCTTCTTGTCGCGGGCTACGGCTTCCTCGCCTACAAGGCGGCGCGCGAGATGGAAGACTGATTTTTCGGTCTGCGCCGAATTTCGAAGTCGGCTGAAATGGTTAGGCCCGTGTAAATGGCGCGCGCCGGGCCGTCGCGCCAGTTGGCGCACAAACCTTTGAAGTCCTTTGGTTTTGCCTATCCGATTCACTGACCGTAAACAATGACGGGTCACTAAACATTCATCGTGCCGTTTAAACGGATTTTAGAGAGCTTCACGTAAAACAGTACGCATCAGAGGGAAGTAATCTCTCAAATCAAAATAAAACTTGAGGCGTCTGACATGAAGAGCTCAGCTAAGGCGGTCGAAACCGCCCCGCGTGACGAACGTCGTGAAGAGATCCGGCCGCTCTATATGGAGGCGCTCACCCTCGTCGAGCGCCTCCACCGCCGACTTCTCGACGTGATCAAGGACGAATTCGACCGCCGCGGCCGTTCGGACGTCAATGCCGTCCAGGCGCTGCTGCTGTTCAACATCGGCGATGCCGAGCTGACCGCCGGCGAGCTGCGCACCCGCGGCTATTATCTTGGCTCGAACGTCTCCTACAATCTCAAGAAGCTTGTGGAGATGGGCTATCTGCATCACCAGCGCTCGCGCATCGATCGCCGCTCGGTCCGCATCAAGCTGACCGACAAGGGCGAGGAGGTCCGGGACATCATCGCGAAGCTTTACCAGAAGCACATCGCCACCATCGAGCAGATCGGCGGCATCGGCCCGGCGGACTTCGTGGTCATCAACAAGGCGCTGCAGCGCCTGGAGCGCTTCTGGACCGACCAGATCCTGTATCGGCTGTGAGCGAGGCCGCGTTCGGCGCGGGCCCCGCTATCTGATACCAAGGCCGGGCGGCGAGGCATGCCGCCCTTGCCTTCGGTCAGAGCCGCCCCATCGTGACTCCGCTGCGCCTCTTCACCCTGCTGAACCCGGCCATCGGCATCGTCTTCGCGACGGTGTTCCTGCTGCTGTGGCTCAACCAGCGCAACCGCCCCTACATACTGCTCATGTCCGGCGCCTCGGCGGCCTATGCGCTTGCCGTGACGGCGCAGATAACCATCCCGCCGATGCCGAGGGTCGGGCTGAACACGATGGTCTCGGCCGTGCTCTACCAGTCGGCCATCGGGCTCTTCGTCGAGGCGATGCTCACCCGGGTCGGCCTGGTGGACAACCGGCGATGGATCCTCGCCATCTCGGCGGTCATCCTCGGCGCAATCGCCTATTTCTTCTACGTCCATGACAGCCTGAGCACGCGCATCTACGTCCAGAACCTCGGTGCGGGCGCGATGCTGTGCTTCGCCGCGCTCCGCCTGCGCACGGCGCCGGCGCGCAAGCCGATCGACCGGGTGCTGTTCTGGGTGGTGCTGCTCACCGGGCTGCATTTCCTGCCGCGCACCATACTGACCATGCTGGTCGACGTGCCCGCCGGCATGATCACGCCGGAGAATTTCGCGCGCTCGCTGTTCTACTCGCTGCTGAGCTTCGCGCTGGTCATTCTGGCGCTGCTGCTGTGCCTCACCTTCCTGCTGGCCGTGGCGCTCGACGTCGTCGACGACCTGCGGCGCGACCGGAACGAGGACAGCCTCACACCGCTGCTCAACCGACGCGGCTTCGAGGAGGAGGCCGGCCGGCGGCTGGCCGGGCTGCACGGCGCGCCAGCGGCACTGATCTACTGTGACATCGACCGCTTCAAGGCGATCAACGACAGCTACGGCCATGCCGCCGGTGACGAGGTCATCCGGGCGGTCGGCGAGCTCGTCGCCGGCGAGCTGGGGCGCGAGGATTGCGCCGCGCGCATCGGCGGCGAGGAGTTCGTCATCCTGCTCGCGCGCGGCGGCCTCGACGAGGCCCGGGCGCTGGCCGAGCGGCTGCGCCTTCGCATCGGCGAGCTGCGCCTCGGCGCGGTGAAGGAAAGCGCCCTCACGGCGAGCTTCGGCATCGCCGAGGCGCGGCCGGACGAGCCGCTGGATGCGGTGATGGAGCGCGCCGACGAGATGCTCTACCGCGCCAAGCGCGGCGGCCGGAACCAGGTGCGGGCCTGAGCGGCCTCACCCCTGCAGGAAACCCTCCAGCGTATTGGCGACGTTGAGGCCGACCGCCTCCACCGCATAGCCGCCTTCCATCACGAACAGCGTCGGTAGGCCCATCCGCGCGATGCGGGCGCCGACCGAGAGATAGTCCGGGCTGTCGAGGCGGAACCGCGAGATCGGGTCGCCCTTGTAGGTGTCGACGCCGAGCGAGACCACGACGATCTCCGCGCCATAGTCGCCGATGCGACGCGCCGCCGCCTCCAGCGCGGCATGCCAGCTCTCGAAATCGGTTCCCCAGGGCAGCGGGAAATTGACGTTGAAGCCTTCGCCCGCGCCGGCCCCCGTCTCGTCGGCATGGCCGAGGAAATAGGGATATTCCAGCCGAGGGTCCGCATGGATGCTGCACACCAGCACGTCCGGGCGCTCATAGAGGATCGACTGCGTGCCGTTGCCGTGATGGTAGTCGACGTCGAGCACCGCGACCCGCCCGGCGCCGCGGTCGCGGAACGCCTGCGCCGCCACGGCGGCGTTGTTGATGTAGCAATAGCCGCCCATATTGGCGGCGTGGGCGTGGTGGCCCGGCGGCCGGCACAGCGCGAAGGCCGCCCGCGCGCCGCCGGCGATCAGGTCGGCGCCGGTGAGCGCGGCGTCGGCCGAGGCCTGTATGGCGTCCCAGCTCCCGGCGACGAGGCAGCAGCCGGCGTCAAAGGAGAAATGGCCGAGCTTGCCGTCGATCGCCTCCGGCTCGATGGCGCGCATGCCCGGCGCCTTCCAGAAGCTCGGCAGGGCCGGGTTGGTCCGCCCCTCGGCGGTCCACAGCTCCCAGGCGCGGCCGAGGAAGCCGACATAGTCCGCCCCGTGGACCTTCCGGAGGGGGTCGAGGCCGTGCGCGGCCGGCGCCACGATCTCCCCGAAGCCGCGCGCCTCGATGGCGGCCCGGATCATCTCGGCCCGTTCGGGCTTCTCGAAGGCCGGCACCACGGCGCCGTCATAGAGCTCGACATGGCCGGAATGGCCGAAATGGCGGGGGGAATAGACGGTCTTCATGTGGACGTTCCAGCCTGTGTGCCCTTTACTGGGGATCGCACGTTACTAGAGCCGTTTCCGATCCGGTGGAATCGCCTGATCGGCAGGAAAGGGCTCCATTTCAATAAGCTGCGCGGCGCGGCGGCAAGCCGCTATCGCCGGCGCGGTGTTTGCTCCGCCGCCGGTGTCGCCTCCGTGCAAGGCGGGGCTGCGTCCAGCGTGCTTTGAACACCGTGAGCGCTGTGGTAAGCGACCGCTCTGACTTGCGGTCGCCAGGCGCCACAGACGCCGCCATCGATCCCCAGTCCGAGCCATGGAGGCCGGTTCATGACATCTGAAGCCCACGCCGCCGATTCGGCGATCAGCCGATTCTTCTCCTCCTCGCTTGCCGAGACCGACCCGGAACTCGCCGGTTCCATCGACGCCGAGCTCGGTCGCCAGCGCGACGAGATCGAGCTGATCGCCTCGGAGAACATCGTCTCCCGTGCGGTGCTCGAAGCGCAGGGTTCGGTGCTGACGAACAAATATGCCGAGGGCTATCCCGGCCGGCGCTATTACGGCGGCTGCCAGTTCGTCGACGTCGCCGAGCAGCTCGCCATCGACCGCGCCAAGAAGCTGTTCGGCGCGGGCTTCGCGAATGTCCAGCCGCATTCGGGCGCGCAGGCGAACACCGCCGTGTTCTTCGCCCTCATGCAGCCCGGCGACACCTTCCTCGGCCTCAACCTCGCGGCCGGCGGCCACCTGACGCACGGCGCGCCGGTGAGCCTGTCGGGCAAGTGGTTCAAGCCGGTTCCCTATAATGTGCGCCAGGACGACCAGCGCATCGACTATGACGAGGTCGCCGCGCTCGCCGACCAGCACAAGCCGAAGGTGATCGTCGCCGGCGGCTCGGCCTATCCGCGCCACATCGACTTCGTGAAGATGCGCGCCATCGCCGACAGCGTCGGCGCCTATCTGATGGTCGACATGGCCCATTTCGCCGGCCTCGTCGCCGGCGGCGCGCATCCGAGCCCGGTGCCGCACGCCCATGTCACCACTACCACCACCCACAAGACCCTGCGCGGCCCGCGCGGCGGCATGATCCTGACCAATGACGAGGATCTGGCGAAGAAGTTCAACTCCGCCGTCTTCCCCGGCACCCAGGGCGGGCCGCTGATGCACGTCATCGCCGCCAAGGCGGTGGCGTTCGGCGAGGCGCTGCGTCCCGAGTTCAAGCTTTACGCGAAGAACGTCGTGGAAAACGCCAAGGCGCTTGCGGAAAACCTCAAGGGTCATGGCTTCTCGATCGTCTCGGGCGGCACCGACACGCATCTGATGCTGGTCGATCTGCGTCCGAAGAAGCTGACCGGCAAGGTGTCGGAGCTGGCCCTCGGCCGTGCTCACATCACCTGCAACAAGAACGGCATCCCGTTCGACCCCGAGAAGCCGGCGATCACCTCCGGCGTGCGGCTCGGCACCCCGGCGGGCACGACGCGCGGCTTCGGCATCGCGGAGTTCCAGCAGGTCGGCGACATGATCGCCGAGGTGCTCGACGTGCTGTCGCAGAAGGGCGTCGACGAGGACAGCCTGGTCGAGGCCGCGGTGCGCGAGAAGGTCGGCACGCTGCTCGCCCGCTTCCCGATCTACAACTGAGGTCGCGTCATGCGCTGTCCCTATTGCGGGAGCCTCGACACGCAGGTCAAGGATTCCCGTCCCACCGAGGACAGCTCCGCCATCAGGCGCCGCCGCATCTGCCCGGATTGCGGCGGCCGCTTCACCACCTTCGAGCGCGTGCAGTTGCGCGAGCTCACCGTCGTCAAGCGGTCGGGGCGGCGCGTGCCGTTCGACCGCGACAAGCTCGCCCGCTCCATCGAGGTGGCGCTGCGCAAGCGCCCGGTCGACCCGGAGCGGCTGGAGCGCCTGATCTCCGGCCTCGTCCGCCGGCTCGAGAGCCAGGGCGAGAGCGAGATTTCCTCCGAGACCATCGGCGAGCTGGTCATGGAGAGCCTGAAGCAGCTCGACGACATCGCCTATGTCCGCTTCGCCTCGGTCTATCGCAATTTCCGCGAGGCCAAGGATTTCTCCGCCGTGCTCGGCGAGCTCGGAAAGCCCGAGGACACCAAGTCCGAGGACCCGAAGGCCGACGCCGACGGCAAGGCGGAGCCGAAACCCGGCCGCGCCGGGGCGGATGAATGAACGCGCCGCCCCGCGCGGCCTCGTCGCTGGGCGCCGCACGGGATGAGGCGCTGATGGCCGCCGCCCTCGCGGTCGGCCGGCGCAATCTCGGACAGACCTGGCCCAATCCCGCCGTCGGCGCCGTGCTGGTGCGCGAGACACCAACGGGCCCCGTCGTGCTCGCCCATGGCTGGACCGCGCGCGGCGGACGCCCGCACGCCGAGCCGCAGGCGATCGCCGCGGCCGGGGAGGCGGCGCGCGGCGCCACGCTCTATGTGACGCTGGAGCCCTGCTCGCATCACGGCCTCACGCCGCCTTGCGCCGAGGCGATCATCGCCGCCGGCGTCAAGCGCGTGGTGGCGGCGATCGAGGACCCCGACGCGCGGGTGGCGGGCAGGGGGCACGCCATGCTCCGCGCCGCCGGTATCGAGGTCGGCGTCGGGCCGGGCGCCGCCGAGGCACGGCTCGCCCATGCCGGGCATATCAGCCGCGTCACCAGAGGCCGGCCGCACATCATGCTGAAGCTCGCCGTCTCGGCCGACGGCAAGGCCGGGCTCGCCGGCCGCCGGCCCGCCCCGATCACCGGCGAGGTGGCGCGCGGGCGCGTCCACATGATGCGCGCCACCTATGACGCGGTGCTCACCGGCATCGGCACCATCCTCGCCGACGACCCGCAGCTCACCTGCCGCTTGCCGGGCATTGAGGACCGCTCGCCGGTTCGCGTCGTGCTCGACAGCGCGCTGCGCCTGCCGCTCGGCGCCGCGCTGCTGCGCACGCTGTCCGAGGCCCCCGTGTGGGTGATCGCCGGCATCGACGCGCCGGCGGATGCCGAGTTCGCGCTGCGCGAGGCCGGCGTCGAGGTGATGCGGGTGCCGCGGGGCGCTGCCGGGGGGCTCGATCTCGACGAGGTCGCCCGGCTGCTTGCGTTGCGCGGCATCACCCGGCTGATGGTCGAGGCCGGCCCACGCGTCGCGGGCGCCTTCCTGAAGGCCGGTCTCGTCGACGAGGCGAATGTCTTCATGGCGCCGCTGCAACTGGGCGCTGGCGCGATCGACGCGCTGGAGGGCTTGCCGCTCTCCGCTCTCGATGCCTATCTGACGGAAACCGAAACCGAGCGGCACGGGCCCGACATCCTCACCGTGCTGCGGCGCCCCTGAGTATCATGTTCACCGGTATCATCTCCGACATCGGCGAGATCGCCACCGTCACGCCGCGCAACGACGTGCGCCGGCTCACTGTTCTCACCCGCTACGACACCGCCGGCATCGATCTCGGCGCCTCGATCGCCTGCTCGGGCGTCTGCCTCACCGTCGTCTCGACCGGGCAGGGCACCTTTGACGTCGAGGCCGCGCCCGAGACGCTGGCGGTCACCACCGTCGGCGACTGGCGGTCCGGCACGCGGGTCAATCTGGAGCGCGCCTTGAGGATCGGCGACGAGCTCGGCGGCCATATCGTGCAGGGCCATGCCGACGGCGTCGCCGAGGTGGTCGGTCGCGAGGACCTCGGCGAGACCACGCGCTTCACCTTCGCCGCGCCGCCCGATCTCGCCCGCTTCATCGCCATGAAGGGCTCGATCACCCTCGACGGCACCTCGCTCACGGTGAACGAGGTCGACGGCAACCGCTTCTCCTGCCTGCTCATTCCGCACACGCTTGCGGTCACCACCTGGGGCGAGGTCGATGTCGGGCGGCGTGTCAATATCGAAGTCGACATGATGGCCCGCTACGCCGCGCGGCTTGCGGAGTTCCGCTGACGCCTGTACGTCGTCGGCCCGACCAGCTTTATGAGGTAATCCATGGCGAGCCCCCGCCCGCCGCGTGCATCCGACGCCGTGGCGCCTCTCGGCAGCGCCCGTGTGCTCATCGTCGAGGCGCGCTTCTATGACGATATCGCCGACGAGCTCCTGACCGGCGCGACCGCGGCGCTCGCCGCGGCGGGCGCCAGCTACGAGGTCGTCACCGTGCCCGGCGCGCTCGAGATCCCGACCGCCATCGCCATCGCGCTCGATGCGGGGGAGGCCTCCGGCCGTCCCTATGACGCGGTGGTGGCGCTCGGCTGCGTGGTGCGCGGCGAGACCTATCATTTCGAGATCGTCGCCGGAGAGTCCTCGCGCGCGCTGATGGACCTCGCCGTCGCCCGCCGGGTGCCGCTTGGCAACGGCATCCTCACCGTCGAGAATGACGAGCAGGCCTGGGCGCGTGCCCGCGTCGACAATGGCGGCGACAAGGGCGGCGGCGCCGTGCTGGCCGCGCTCGCCCTGCTGCGCCTCAAGCGCGGCATCGCGTGAGGCCGCCATGTCCGTGACCCCCAAAGCGCCCGTGACCCCCAAAGCGCCCGCGACGCCCAAGCCGGTGAACCACAAGCCGATCCGCAAGAGCGCCGCCCGCCTCAACGCCGTGCAGGCGCTCTACCAGATGGACGTCGCCGCGACGCCACTGCCGGAGATCCTCGCGCAGTTCGAGAGCCACTGGATCGGGCAGGAGATCGAGGGCGACGAGATCGCCCCGGCCGATCTCACCCTGTTCCGCGACATCGTCGGCGGCGTGCTGCGCGAGCAGCGCCAGATCGACCCGGTGCTCGACGCGGCGCTCGTCAAGGGTTGGCCGCTCAAGCGCATCGAGACCGTGCTGCGCGCCGTGCTGCGCGCCGGCGCCTACGAGCTTTCCGGCCGCACCGACATCCCGGCGCGGGTGGTGGTGAACGAGTACACCAACGTCGCCGCCGCCTTCCTCGACCGCGAGGAGACCGGCATGGTCAATGCCGTGCTCGACGGGCTCGCCCGCGACATGCGGGCCGACGAGTTCACCGGCTGAGGATGCGTGGCGATGGGCGAGGGCGGTTCCGGCGAGGACAGGCTGATCGCCCGGCTGTTCAAGCCGATCGCCCGCCACCCCGGCGCGCTCGGCCTCGTCGACGACGCGGCCCTGCTGACCCCGCCGCCCGGCCATGACCTCGTCCTGACCAAGGATGCGCTGGTCGCCGGCGTGCATTTCTTCGCCGAGGATCCGCCGGCCTCCGTCGCCCGCAAGGCGCTGAGGGTGAACCTCTCCGACCTCGCGGCGAAGGGCGCCGAGCCGCTCGGCGTGCTGCTCGCCCTCGCCATTCCGCCGGACATGGACGCGGCCGCGCTGGAAGCCTTCGCCGCCGGTCTCGGCGACGACTGCGCGGCCTATGGCGCGCCGCTGCTCGGCGGCGACACGGTGAGGACGCCGGGTCCGCTCACCGTCTCCGTCACCGCGCTCGGCGCCGTGCCTTCGGGCACCATGGTCCGCCGGTCGGGTGCGCGGGCAGGGGAAGCGATCATCGTCACCGGCACTGTCGGCGATGCCGCGCTCGGCCTCGCTTTGCGCCTCACGCCCGATGCACCGGCCTTCGCCGGCCTCCCGGCGGCGGAACGGGATCATCTGCTGGAACGCTACCTGCATCCGCGCCCGCGTCTGGCGCTCGCCAAGGCCTTGCGCACCCATGCCAGCGCCGCCATGGACGTCTCGGACGGCCTCGTCGGCGACCTCGCCAAGCTGCTCGCCGTCTCCGGCGTCGCCGGCCGGCTGGAAGCGACCCGCGTGCCGATGTCATCCGCTGCGCGGGCGGCGGTCGCGGCCGATCCCCGGCTGATCGAGACCGTGCTCGGCGGCGGCGACGACTACGAGATCCTCGCGACCATGCCGGCGGACCGGCTCGACATCTTCGGCGTGCAGGCGACGGCGCTGGGCATTCCCGTCACCGTCATCGGCCGCACCGGCGAAGGCGAGGGGCTGCAGGTGGTCGGCGCGGACGGCGCACCGATGACGCTCGCGCGCGGCAGCTTCTCGCATTTCTGAGCCTGTACCAAAGGCTAGTAAAACTCCGATTGCCACTGTGGAATCGCCGCCCTAGCCTCGGTCGCGCCGGAGCGTTCCGCCGCTCGCGCGGCAGGCGCGCTCCAGGCTTCCAGCATCGGGAACACCGACATGAAAATCGCAAAGCTACTGGCCGCAGCGGCTGCTCTCGCTCTCTCGGCGAGCCTCGCCCATGCCGAGATCAAGAAGGTCCGCATCGGCACCGAGGGCGCCTATCCTCCCTTCAACTCGGTCGACACCTCCGGCCAGTTGGTCGGCTTCGACATCGAGATCGCCAAGGCGCTGTGCGAGAAGATGAAGGTCGAGTGCACCTTCGTCGCGCAGGACTGGGACGGCATCATTCCGGCGCTGCTCGCCAAGAAGTTCGACGCCATCGTCGCCTCGATGTCGATCACCGACGAGCGCAAGCAGAAGGTCGCCTTCACCGATCCCTATTATCTGACGCCCGGCAACTTCATCGCGCCGAAGGACACCAAGATCACCGACATCTCGCCCGCCGCACTGAAGGGCAAGGCCATCGGCGCCCAGTCCTCGACCACCGGCGCGACCTATCTCGAGGACACCTACAAGGGCTCGGACATCAAGCTCTACGCGACGCAGGACGAAGCCAATGCCGACCTTGCGGCCGGCCGCCTCGACGCCGTGCTGGCCGACAAGTTCGTGCTTTATGAGTGGCTCGAGAAGACCGACGCCGGCAAGTGCTGCAAGTTCGTCGGCCCGGACCTCAAGGACGTCAATCCGCAGGGCACCGGCATCGCCGTGCGCAAGGAAGACAATGAGCTGCGCGAGATGCTGAACAAGGCGATCAAGGAGGTCGTCGCCGACGGCACCTACCAGAAGATCAACGCGAAATATTTCCCCTTCCCGATCAACTGAACGGGCAGGGCGCACTACGGCGGCGGGAGACCACCCGCCGCCGTTCGCATGTCTGGAGCCATCATGAAAACCGATACGCTCGTCCTCGGCGCCGGTATCGTCGGCACCTCGATCGCGCTGCATCTGGCCAAGCGCGGCCAGAAGGTGACGCTCATCGACCGCAAGGCGCCGGGTGAGGAGACCTCCTACGGCAATGCCGGCCTCGTCGAGGCGGCCTCGCTCTATCCGGTTGCCTTCCCGCGCTCGCTCCGCGCGCTCATCGAGGTGGCGCTGAAGCGCAACCCGGCGGCCAACTACCATTGGAGCGCGCTGCCGGGGCTGGCGCCGTGGCTCTACGCCTATTGGAAGGCGAGCGCCCCCGACCGCATCCTCGACTATGCCCGCATCATGCAGAAGCTGCTCTCGCACAGCGTCGCCGAGCACGATGCGCTGGCGGCGGAGAGCGGCGCCGCGCATTATTTCCGCGAGGGCGGCTGGCTGAAGCTCTACCGGACCGAGGCCGGGCTCGCCAATGAGCGCACCGAGTTCCCGCTCGCCCGCGAATACGGACTGACCGCCCGCGAGCTCACGATCGACGAGGCGCTGGCGCTGGAGCCGAGCCTGCGGCCGATCTTCCACGGCGCCGTGCTGTGGTCGGACCCGCATTCGGTCTCCTCGCCCGGCGGCGTGACCAAGGCCTATGCCGCGCGCTTCGAGGCGCTGGGCGGCCGGATCGTGCAGGCGGATGCGCGGGCGCTCGCCCCCGTGCCGGGCGGCTGGAAGGCGGTGACCGCCGGTCCCCATGGCGGCGAGACGGCGGAGAACGCCGTCGTCGCGCTCGGCCCCTGGTCGTCCGACCTGCTGCGTCCGCTCGGCATCCGCCTGCCGCTGGCGGTCAAGCGCGGCTATCACATGCACTACGCGGTGCCGCCCGGCGGCGGCCTGACGCGCCCGGTGCTGGACGAGGAGGGCGGCTATGTCGTCACCCCGATGGAAGCCGGCATAAGATTGACCACCGGCGTCGAGTTCGCCCGCCGCGATGCGCCGAAGACGCCCGTCCTGCTCGACTGGACCGAGAAGATCGCCCGTGAACTGCTTCCTCTCGGCGCCCGGGTCGATCCCGAGCCGTGGATCGGCTACCGGCCCGCCTTCCCGGACATGCTACCGGTGATCGGACCGGCGCGCACGCGCAAGGGACTCTGGCTCGCCATCGGCCACCAGCATCTCGGCTTCACCCTCGGCCCGGTAACCGGGCGGCTGATGGCGGAAATGATGACCGGCGAGGCGCCCTTCACGGATCCCGCGCCCTTCAGCGTCGCGAGGTTCGGCTGACCTCGGCGGGGCGCGTTCCGTGTCTGGATTTATGTATTTGGTATTCCAGAGATTTCCTTTGTCTGCCGATGATTGCCGCATTGCGGCAGGCGCGGCTTTTTGGCACGCTCCCCCGCATTCGCGCTCCGGACGGCGGGCAGGGGCGACGACGCCGCGCCAACGCGAGCTCATAACAGCAAGAACGATCCCGCCTTCGAGGAAACAAGCCTAGGTGGGATCGAACTCATGCTTTCTCTCTTCCTGATCGTACTCTGCGGAGCGCTTTCGATCGTCTACGGCGTATGGGCGATACGCTCCGTCATGGCCGCCGACCCCGGAACCGCGCGCATGCAGGAGATCGCCGGCGCGATTCGCGAGGGCGCGCAGGCCTATCTCGCGCGGCAATACACGACCATCGGCATCGTCGGCGTGGTCATCTTCCTGATCGTCGGGGCACTGCTCGGATGGCTGGTCGCCATCGGCTTTCTCATCGGCGCGGCGCTGTCGGGCATCGCCGGCTTCATCGGCATGAACGTGTCGGTGCGCGCCAATGTCCGCACCGCGCAGGCGGCGACGCTCTCGCTCGCCGGCGGCCTCGACATCGCCTTCAAGGCGGGCGCGGTCACCGGCATGCTGGTGGCCGGCCTCGCGCTGCTCGGCGTCACCGTCTATTTCGCCTTCCTCACCCACGGGCTCGGCTATGCGGCGGGCGATCGCACCGTGGTCGACGCGCTGGTCGCGCTCGGCTTCGGCGCCTCGCTCATCTCGATCTTCGCCCGCCTCGGCGGCGGCATCTTCACCAAGGGCGCGGATGTCGGCGGCGATCTCGTCGGCAAGGTCGAGGCCGGCATTCCGGAGGACGACCCGCGCAACCCGGCGACCATCGCGGACAATGTCGGCGACAATGTCGGCGACTGCGCCGGCATGGCGGCCGACCTGTTCGAGACCTATGCGGTGACGCTGGTCGCCACCATGGTGCTGGCGGTGATCTTCTTCTCCGGCGACAGCGTGCTGCTCGGCCAGATGCTGCTCTATCCGCTCGCCATCGGCGGCGTGTGCATCATCACCTCGATCGCCGGCACCTTCTTCGTGAAGCTGCCGATGAACCAGTCGATCATGGGTGCGCTCTATCGCGGCTTCTTCGCCACGGCGGCGTTCTCGGTGGTGGCGGTGGCCATCGTGACCTGGCTGCTGATCGGCTTCGGCCCGATCGGCACCACCGGCATGACCGGCCTGTCGCTGTTCCTCTGCGGGGTGGTCGGCCTCGCGGTGACCGGCGCCATCGTCTGGATCACCGAGTACTACACCGGCACCGGCTATCGCCCGGTGACGTCCATCGCGCAGGCCTCGGTGACCGGACACGGCACCAACATCATCCAGGGCCTCGCCATCTCGCTGGAATCCACCGCGCTGCCGACGATCGCCATCATCGCCGGCATCCTCGCCACCTACGGGCTCGCCGGACTGTTCGGCACCGCCATCGCGGCGACCACGATGCTGGCGCTGGCCGGGATGGTGGTGGCGCTCGATGCCTTCGGCCCGGTCACCGACAATGCCGGCGGCATCGCCGAGATGGCCGGCCTGCCGAAGGACGTGCGCAAGGCGACCGACGCGCTCGACGCGGTGGGCAACACCACCAAGGCGATCACCAAGGGCTACGCCATCGCCTCGGCCGGCCTCGGCGCGCTGGTGCTGTTCGCCGCCTATAACCAGGACCTGAAGTTCTTCATCGGCAATGTCTCGGCCCATCCCTATTTCGAGGGCGTGCAGCCGAACTTCTCGCTGGAGAATCCCTATGTCGTGGTCGGCCTGCTGTTCGGCGGCCTGCTGCCCTTCCTCTTCGCCGCCATGGGCATGACCGCGGTCGGCCGGGCCGCGTCCTCGATCGTCGAGGAGGTGCGCCGGCAGTTCCGCGACAAGCCCGGCATCATGACCGGGCAGGACAAGCCGGACTACAAGCGCGCCGTCGACATGCTGACCCGCGCGGCGATCCGCGAGATGATCGTGCCCTCGCTGCTGCCGGTGCTCTCGCCGGTGGTGTGCTATTTCGCGATCTACGTGATCGCCGGCGGCGGGGCGGCCGGCAAGTCGGCGGCCTTCTCGGCGGTCGGCGCCATGCTGCTCGGCGTGATCGTCACCGGCCTGTTCGTCGCCATCTCGATGACCTCGGGCGGCGGCGCCTGGGACAACGCCAAGAAGTACATCGAGGACGGCCACTATGGCGGCAAGGGATCCGACGCCCACAAGGCGGCGGTGACCGGCGACACCGTCGGCGACCCCTACAAGGACACCGCCGGCCCGGCCGTGAACCCGATGATCAAGATCACCAACATCGTCGCGCTGCTGCTGCTGGCCATGCTGGCCCACTGAGCATGTTCCGCGAAAGTTGAAAGACTTTCGCGATGAGAACATGCTCCAAACTATTGAGTGAGAGCACTTTCTTCCCGATCAGGTGATTCCACCTGATCGGAAGGGCTCTGAGGGAACTGCTCCCGCCGCTCCGGCGGCGGGAGTCCTCCGCGACGCGGCCGCTAGGGGTTCATGCCGAGCGATGCCTGCAGCAACTGTCCGAGGATCGAGAGCTCCTGGCCGCTGGTCGGCGTGGTGCGGGACACGAAATCGAACACCACGCCGTCCTTCATGCCGTAGTCGGCGATGCGGGTGACGCGCTTGTCCTTCGGGTCGAAATAGACCGCGAGCACCCGCTGGTCGACGATCTCCGGCTTCAGGAACATCACCTTCCGGGTCTTCTGCGAGATGTAATAGAAGACGTCGCCGTCCACGGTGGCGACCGTCGAGGGCGTGCCCAGCACCAGCAGCACCTGCTCCTGGCTGGACCCGATGGGAATCTGGTCGAGCGCGCCCTGTGCCGTCACATAGCCGCGCTGCTGTTCGGTGACGAAGCCGGTCGGGCTGCGGGCCAGGCCGAGGCTGGCGGTCGGCAGCGGCATGTTCGAGCAGCCCGACACCGCAAGGCCCGCGGCTGCCGCCACGAGCAGGGTGGCGCGCGCAGCGCCGCGTCCCAAGCCGCCTTTCGAGCCGCCGCGGGGCGCGCCGTTCATCACTCGGTCGAACACCATCAACTCTCCGGTCCAGTCGTCGTCCGGTGCGCTGTCTAGCGCGAAACCGGCCGTCTTTACCATGCCGCATGGGCAGATGCGGCGCGACCCGTGCGGCCGCCACGCCCCTTGCCACCCGTCCACGCCCGCGCTAACCCGCCGCGCAGCAGGCCTGGGGCCTGCGCAACAGGCGGGAGGGCCTGCCATGATTCTGCGGTGGTTCCGCCGCGACGACGGAGGCGAGACCATTCAGCGCCTCTATGGCGCGATCGTGGCGCAGGCGCGCGATCCGGCCTTTTACACCGACTATGGCGTTCCGGACACGATCGAAGGCCGCTTCGAGATGATCCTCGTGCACGCCTTCGCCCTGTTCCACCGGCTCAGGGACGAGCCGGAGGAGCGCCGCGCGCTCGGCCAGAAGGTGTTCGACCGGTTCTGCTTCGACATGGACGCGAACCTGCGCGAGATGGGCGTCGGCGATCTCACCGTGCCCAAGAAGATGAAGCGCGTCGCCGAAGCCTTCTACGGCCGGGTCGGCGTCTATGACGCCGCGCTCGCCGCCCCCAACCCCGGCGAGCTCGCCGCCGCCCTGCTGCGCAACGTCTATGCCGGCGCCGAGGGACGGTTGCGCGAGGCTGCCGCATTGGCGGACTATATGAGGGCGGCGGCCACAGGCCTCGCCGCCCAGCCGTTCGAGACGCTGGCGTCCGGGCGGATCGATTTCCCCGCCGCGCAGGGACGCATCGCGCAGCAAGGACAGCCCTCATGACCGCCGCACCCGCCCTCAGCCATCCCGTCGTCGTCGCGCAGCTACCGGAAGGCGGCGCGACCTTCCATCTCGAACCCGACGAGGGCACCCGCGCGGCGCTGGCGAAGCAGCTCGACATCGTCGCCGTCCCGGCGTTGCGGGCGATCGTCCATCTCGTGCCGGACGGACGCGGCGGCGTGAATGTCGAGGGCCGCGTCGACGCCACGGTGCGGCAGACCTGCGTCGCCACGCTGGAGCCCTTCGACGCGCCGCTGTCGGAGGAGATCGAGATGCATTTCGTGCCGGAGGGCCGGCTGCCCGAGGTGCGCCCCGGCTCCGAGGTCGAGGTAAGCGCGGACGACATCCCCGATCCGATCGTCAACGGCATCATCGATGTCGGCGCGGTGGCGAGCGAGTTTCTCGCCCTCGGGCTCGATCCCTATCCGCGCAAGCCGGGCGCCGTATTCCAGCCGCCGGCCGACACGACGGGCGAGGGCTCGCCCTTCGCCGCCCTCGCGGGGCTTCGCCGCGGCGCAGCAAAGCCCGATGACGAGGAATAGTTGCGCCGGAACGCCGAGCCGCTATTGTCACGCCCCCGCGACTGGGGCATGCCCTGAACCACATCGGGGCGACCACCCCACCTTCTGACCGACCGGGATCCACGCCGTCTATGTCATCGCTCGTCCGCATCGCGCTCGACGTCATGGGCGGAGACCATGGGCCGGAAGTCGTCATTCCCGGCGCCGAGATGGCGCTGACCCGCCATCCCGACATCCGCTACCTGCTGTTCGGCGACGAGGCGCGCATCCGCGAGCTGCTGGCGCCGCGCCCCAAGCTCGCGGCGGCGAGCGAGATCTTCCACACCGATGTCGTGGTGCAGATGGACGACAAGCCGAGCCAGGCGCTGCGGCGCGGCCGGCGGGTCTCCTCCATGTGGCGCGCCATCGATGCGGTGCGCCTGCATCAGGCGGATTGCGCGGTCTCGGCCGGCAACACCGGCGCGTTGATGGCGATGGCCAAGGTCAATCTGAAGACCATGGCCGGCATCGGCCGCCCGGCGATCGCCGGCCTGTGGCCGACGTTGCGCGGCGAGAGCGTGGTGCTCGACATCGGCGCCAGCATCGGCGCCACCGCCCAGCATCTCATCGACATGGCGGTGATGGGCGCCGCCATGGCCCGCATCGTCTTCGACATCGACCGACCGACCGTCGGCCTGCTCAATGTCGGCGTCGAGGAGATCAAGGGCGTCGAGGAGGTGAAGGAGGCCGGTGCCGCGCTGCGGGCCGCCAACCATCCCGGCCTCGACTATCGCGGCTTCGTCGAGGGCGACGACCTCGGCAAGGGCACCGTCGACGTGGTGGTGATCGAGGGCTTCGCCGGCAACATCGCGCTGAAGACCGCCGAGGGGACGGCGCGGCAGGTCGCCGACTATCTGCGCGCGGCGATCCAGCGCAGCTTCATGGCGCGCATCGGCTATCTCTTCGCGCGGAGCGCCTTCCGCGCGCTGCGCGAGAAGCTCGATCCGCGCAAGTCCAATGGCGGCGTGTTCCTCGGCCTCAACGGCGTCGTCATCAAGAGCCATGGTGGCACCGACGCGGAGGGTTTCGCCTCCGCCGTCGACATCGGCTACGACATGGTGCGCTACGATCTTCTGTCGCGCATCGAGGCAGGCATCAGCGGCCGTCCGCGCGTCTCCGGATCGGCTTCCGCCGGGTCGGCGCAGGACGCCGAGCATTCGGACGATTTGCAGGTTCAATCGTGAGTCATCTTCGATCGGTCGTACGCGGCGTCGGTTCCTATCTGCCCGCGCGTATCCTCACCAATGCCGACCTCGCGCTCATGGTCGACACCTCCGATGAATGGATCGTCCAGCGTACCGGCATCCGCGCGCGGCACATCGCCGCCGAAGGGGAGGTGACCTCCGATCTCGCGCTCAGCGCCGCCCGCGCCGCGCTCGAAGATGCCGGGCTCGAGCCGGCCGACATCGACCTCATCGTGCTCGCCACCTCGACCCCGGACAACACCTTCCCGGCGACCGCGGTGAGCGTGCAGTCCGGCCTCGGCATCACCCATGGCGCCGCCTTCGACCTGCAGGCGGTCTGCTCCGGCTTCGTCTTCGCGCTGGCCACCGCCGACAATTTCCTGAAATCGGGAAGCCACAAGCGCGCTCTGGTCATTGGCGCCGAGACCTTCTCGCGCATCCTCGACTGGTCCGACCGCACCACCTGCGTGCTGTTCGGCGACGGCGCCGGCGCGCTGGTGCTCGAAGCCGTGCCGGACGAGGGGAAGGACGACGAGCGCGGCGTGCTGACCACGCATCTGCGCTCGGACGGACGCTACAAGACCAAGCTCTATGTCGACGGCGGCGTCTCCTCGACCCGCTCGGTCGGTTATCTGCGCATGGAAGGCCGCGAGGTGTTCCGCCATGCCGTCGGCATGATCACCGACGTGATCGAGGACGCCTTCCGGGCGACCGGCATCGACGCCGGCACCATCGACTGGTTCGTGCCGCATCAGGCGAATCGCCGCATCATCGACGGCAGTGCCCACAAGCTCGGAATCGCGCCCGAGAAGGTGGTCATTACCGTCGACCAGCACGGCAACACCTCGGCCGCCTCGATCCCCCTGGCGCTCGCCTCGGCCCATGCGGACGGGCGCATAAAGCAAGGCGATGTCGTGCTTTTGGAGGCGATGGGCGGCGGCTTTACTTGGGGTTCGGCACTGGTACGGTGGTAGGACCGCATCAGCGTTGACCATTGACGGCGGCGGCGCCTAGGCTAACGCTTTGTCAAAACAGCCTGTCAGGGGACGGAGAAGCTCATGAGCGGTCGGACGATTACGCGCGCGGACCTGTGTGAAGCGGTCTATCAGCGCGTCGGCCTGTCGCGGACGGAATCCGCCGCGCTGGTGGAGACCGTGCTCTCCGAAATCGCTGACTGCGTGGCGCGGGGGGAGACGGTAAAGCTCTCCTCCTTCGGTTCCTTCGTGGTGCGCCAGAAGGGCGAGCGGGTCGGCCGCAACCCGAAGACCGGCGAGGAAGTGCCGATCGCGCCGCGCCGTGTCATGGTGTTCAAGCCGTCCAACATACTGAAGCAGCAGATCAACGGCGGCGCTGCCGACGGCAAGTAGCCCGCCAGACTGGAACTCGATGCGTCGGCCCTGGTGCCGCCGCCTTGCCGGAGGAGCTGCACGTGGAGAAAGGACCGGACGCCTTTCGCACGATCAGCGAGGTCGCCGAAGACCTCGGTCTGCCGCAGCATGTCCTGCGTTTCTGGGAAACCCGCTTCCCGCAGATCCGCCCGCTGAAGCGCGGCGGCGGCCGGCGCTATTACCGCCCCGACGACGTCGAGCTGCTGCGCGGCATCCGGCACCTGCTCTATTCCGAGGGCTACACCATCCGCGGCGTCCAGCGCATCCTCAAGGAGCAGGGGCCGCGCTATGTCCAGATGATCTGGCTGGAGGCGGAGGGGGAGGAGCCCGACGGCTTGGCCGATCAGGTCGCGGCCGAGCTGGTGGATGCGGGCCATCCCGGCGTTCCGGCCGCGCGCAAGGCCGGTCGCGGCTCCGAAGGCCAGCACGGGGGCACGCTCGGCGGGCTGCTCAACCTGCTTCCCGTTCTGCGCGGCCGCGACGACGCCAAGGGCCCCGTGCTGCCCGAGGAGCTGCCGGACATTCTCGACCTGCCGCCGCGTCGGGAGCCGGCACGCGGGCTTGTTCCGGAAGCCCGGCGCGAGCCTCATCCCGCGCCGCTGCTGCGCCGTGATCCGCCGCCGGCCCCGAGGCAGGAGGCGTGGAGTAATCCGACCCGCAGCGACATGCCGAGCTTCCCGTTCCGGCCCGCCGGGCCGGGCAGCGCGAAGGAGGCGCCGCGCGAGAGCGCTCCGCCACCGGAGCCGCGCCAGCCCCAGGCGGCACCGCCGCCTCGCGAGCCGGTGCAGGCATCCCAGACGGCAGCGGGCCGCTTCGTGCCGGAGGCCCAGTTCAACCTGTCGCGCGACGACGTTCGCCGCTTGCAGGCCACGCTCTACGAGCTGCAGGAATGCCGGCGCATCCTCGACGCGGCGTCGGGAGGCAAGGGCTGAGCGCCGGCCGTGCCGGCGCGTTCCCGCTGATTATTCGACGACGGCGAGCTGCACCTTGGCCACGCCGCGCGAGCGGAAGCCGAGCACTTCGGCGGCGCCGGTCGACACGTCGATCACCCGTCCCTTCACGAAGGGACCGCGATCATTGATGCGCAGCACGACCGAGCGGCCGTTCGAGGTGTTGGTGACGCGCACCTTGGTGCCGAAGGGCAGGGTGCGGTGGGCGGCGGTCATGGCCTGCGCGTTGTGCCGCTCGCCATTGGCGGTGCGTCCGCCATAGCCGTAATAGGATGCCATGCCGCTCATGGTGCCGGCCTTGGCGCCGCTCTTGGCTTCGCCTGCGACGGCCCCGGTGCACGCAAGGGCGGAAGCACCGACGGCGACACCACCCGCAAGAACCCCCATGCGGGCGATTCGTCCAAATCCCCAAGCCTTCAATCGCTCGTTCCTTCTCCCGTTGACAGGTGAACGGTCGATGAACAAGAAAATGTGGCCGCGATTGTGCCACCTTGTGGCGATTTCGAGAAGACTGGATCCTCGGATACGCATTACGGCCGGCTGCGGCCGTAATGCCACGCTCTGCATAGCGTAGATCCGCAAGGTGAAATCGGAGGTCTTCGCACTGCGGAAGAGATGAGCTTTACATCGCGCGCGATGGTCTGGAAAGCCGCTTATTTAGACGATTTTTGCGCTTATTATTACGATGCTGCGATGACGAGATCGTCTCCCGTCATGCCATGGCGGCATATGTCGGGGCGAGGCCGCGACGAGCGACGGGATTGCGACGCGCCGCCGCAGTGATAAGGAAAGCGGCTTCGACGCCAGCCGGAAGCCACCAGTGCCGGGAGCCCTGACATGACCATCCAGCCCAATCTGAACGACGCCGCGACCGAGGTTGCCGAGCTGCTCAACGGCATGGGCGTGCCGGCCTCCGCCTGGCAGGGTGGGGGGCGAGCGGTGCGCTCGCCGGTGACGGGCGAGGTCGTCGCCCAGGTGAGCGACGCGTCCGTCGCGGATGTCGCCGCCGCCGTGGCCCGCTCGGTCGAGGCGTTCCGCGCCTGGCGCACCGTGCCGGCGCCGCGCCGTGGCGAGCTCGTCCGCCTGCTCGGCGAGGAGCTGCGCGCGCACAAGACCGCGCTCGGCCGCCTCGTCACGCTGGAAGCCGGCAAGATCGTCTCCGAGGGCCTCGGCGAGGTGCAGGAGATGATCGACATCTGCGATTTCGCGGTCGGCCTCTCGCGCCAGCTCTATGGCCTCACCATCGCCTCCGAGCGGCCGGGCCATCGCATGATGGAGACCTGGCACCCGGTCGGGCCGGTCGGCGTGGTAACCGCCTTCAACTTCCCGGTCGCGGTGTGGTCGTGGAACGCCGCGCTCGCCTTCGTCTGCGGCGACAGCGTGCTGTGGAAGCCGTCGGAGAAGACGCCGCTTACCGCGCTCGCCGTGCAGGCGCTGTTCGAGCGCGCCGCCGCCCGCTTCGGCGATGCCCCCGCGGGCCTGTCGCAGGTGCTCGTCGGCGCCGGCGAGGTTGGCGCCGCGCTGGTGGACGATGCCCGCGTGCCGGTGATCTCCGCGACCGGCTCCACCCGCATGGGAAGGATCGTCGGCGAGCGCGTGGCGCGCCGCTTCGGCCGTTCGATCCTGGAGCTCGGCGGCAACAATGCCGCCATCGTCTGCCCCTCGGCCGACCTCGACATCGCGCTGCGCGGCATCGCCTTCGCTGCCATGGGCACCGCCGGCCAGCGTTGCACCACGCTGCGGCGTCTGATCGTGCATGAGAGCGTCTACGACACGCTCGTGCCGCGCCTGATCAAGGCCTATGGCTCGGTGGCGATCGGCGATCCCCGCGCGCCGGGCACGCTGATCGGCCCGCTGATCGACGAGGCGTCCTTCGCCGGCATGCAGAAGGCGCTCGACGCCGCCCGCGCCGCCGGCGCCCGCGTGCATGGCGGCGAGCGCGTCCATGCCGACCGCGCATCGGGCGCCTATTACGTGCGTCCCGCCCTCGTCGAGATCGACGAGCAGGCGGACATCGTGCGTCAGGAGACCTTCGCGCCGATCCTCTATGTGCTGCGCGTCACCGGGCTGCCGGAGGCGATCGCCCTGCAGAACGACGTGCCGCAGGGCCTGTCCTCCTCGATCTTCACCAACGACATGCGCGAGGCCGAGGCCTTCGTCTCGGCGGAAGGCTCGGACTGCGGCATTGCGAACGTGAATATCGGCCCGTCCGGCGCCGAGATCGGCGGCGCCTTCGGCGGCGAGAAGGAGACCGGCGGCGGGCGCGAAGCGGGCTCCGACGCGTGGAAGGCCTATATGCGGCGCGCCACCAACACCATCAACTACTCGCGCACCCTGCCGCTGGCTCAGGGCGTGTCGTTCGACATCGAGGACTGATCCGCGCTCCAGCGGGTGACGATGCTCGCCGGGTCCGGCCGGGGCCGGTCCTCGGCGAGCCGCGTCGGCCGGCCGATATGGATGAAGCCGGCGACGCTCTCGCCGGCTGAGACGCCGAGGAGGGTGGCGGCCTCGCGGTCGCGGCCCGGCCACTTGAGCAGCCATTGCGTGGCGAACCCCATGGCGCTCGCCGCCACCGTCAGTGCCATGCCGGCTGCCCCGGCGGACAGCACCTGGTTCCATTCCGGCACTTTCGCGCCCGGATCGGGCCGGCTGACCACGACGACGGTGACCGGCGCGCGCATCAAATAGAGCGTCCACATGTCCGACTTCGCCGGCGCGAGGCCGGGGTTCTGCCGGGCATAGAGCGCGTCGAGCCGCGCGCCGAGCGCGCGACGCGCCTCGCCCTCGATCACCACGAATCGCCACGGCACCAGCCGGCCATGGTCCGGCACCCGCGCCGCGAGCCGCAGCATGCGATCGAGCTCGCCGGCGGTCGGGCCGGGTTCAGCGAGCGAGCGCAGCGGCACCGAGCGGCGTTGCTCGAGCCGGGCCAGCATCTCCGCGCTCTCGGGAATCAGCAGCGGCGCGGCATCGGCCTCGTCGGTCGCGGAAGCAGCGTGAGCGTGATGGTGCATCGCGAAAGCCCGGTCTCGATTTCAGTGTTTGCAACGCTTTTCCGGCTGTTGCGCCGGCAGGACCTTATCACTATAGTCCGCGCCGTTTCCGTCGGAGCGTAGCGCAGCCCGGTTAGCGCACCAGTCTGGGGGACTGGGGGTCGGAGGTTCAAATCCTCTCGCTCCGACCATTCTCATCTCGCCCCACATGCGGGTATCCGGTGGCGGGCCGAACGGGCCTTCGCCGGCGCGGTTCGACGCAGTGCCGCCACATCCGTTCGCGAGAAGGTGGCGACAGGTTCGAACATAGGGCAGCGGCATGCAGCGTCACACCCTCTTGATTCTGGCGGCGGCAATGGCGATCGCCAGCTCCGCCGCCGAGGCGAAGCGCTCGGGCACCGAGACCGCCGCGGCGCGCGACAAGGGCGTGCGCGAAAACGAGATGCTGGAGCTCGATCCCACCGCCCGCATCGAGCAGCGCTGCAATGCGCGCGGCATGGGCGAGGTCGGCCGCGACCACAGGGACATGAAGCCCGACGAGCTGGTCGCCTATGCCTACAAGGACACCAAGATCACCGGCTCGACCATCAAGGCGCCCGGCGCGGCGATCCGCAGCGGCAGCACCTGGTACCACATGTCCTATCAGTGCGAGACGACGGCCGACGGTCTCGACGTCCGCTCCTTCGACTATTCGCTCGGCGACGCCATCCCGAAGGACGAGTGGGGCCAGCACTACCTCGTCGCGCCCTGAGCGGCGCGCCTTTCAGTAGGCGTTGTCGGTCTTCAGCAGCGCGAAGGGGGTGCGTATCAGGATGATCAGGTCGAACAGCACCGACCAGTTCTCGATGTAGAACAGATCATACTCGACGCGCTTCTGGATCTTCTCGCTGGTGTCGGTCTCCCCGCGCCAGCCATTGATCTGCGCCCAGCCGGTGATCCCCGGCTTCACCCGGTGGCGGGCGAAATAGCCGTCCACGACGTCGTTGTAGAGCTTGTTCTCGGCCTTGGCGTGCAGGGCGTGGGGGCGGGGGCCGACCAGCGACAGATTGCCGAAGATCGCCACGTTGATGAGCTGCGGCAGCTCGTCGAGGCTGGTCTTGCGGATGAAGCGGCCGACGCGCGTCACCCTTGGATCGCCCTTGGTCACCAGCTTCGCCGCCGTGGCGTCGTTCTGGTCCACATACATGGACCGGAACTTGAACACCTCGATCAGCTCGTTGTTGAAGCCGTAGCGCCGCTGGCGGAAGAATACCGGGCCTCGGCTGTCGAGCTTCACCGCGATGGCGACGGCGAGCATCACCGGCGACAAGGCGAGCAGCATCAGCCCGCCGACGATGCGGTCGAACAGCCATTTCTGCACCACGTCCCAGTCCGCGATCGGCTTGTCGTAGATCGGCAGCACCGGCACCGAGCCGATATAGGAATAGGAGCGGGGGCGCAGCCGCAGCCGGCTAGAATGGGCGGACAGGTGGATGTCGACGGGCAGCACCCACAGCTTCTTGAGCATCTCCAGCACCCGCTCCTCGGCGGTGACCGGCAACGAGACGATCAGCAGGTCGATGCGGGTGAGGCGGGCGAACTCGACGAGGTCGTCGACCGTGCCGAGCTTGGCGATGCCGCGCAGCATGGGTGGCGAGCGGTCGTCGCTGCGGTCGTCGAAGAAGCCGATGATCTCGACGTCGCCATGCTCGTCGTCCTGGATCGCCTCGATCAGCTCCTCGCCCGCTTCGCCGCCGCCCACGATGACGGTGCGCCGGGTCAGGCGACCCTCGGCGATCCAGTGCGATGTCAGCCGCGCGAGGATGCTGCGCTCGGCGATGATCGCGAAGAAGCCGGCGAAGAACCATGTGGTCAGCCACACGCGCGAGAACATGCCGTCGAGCTTGGCGAAGAACACGACCGCGAGCGCGATCGCGAAGGCGGCTGCCCAGGCGGCGGCGATGCGCCCGAGCTGTGGCACGATCTGATGCAGCGTGCTCACGTCGTAGACGCGGGCGGTCTGAAAGGAGGCGACCGCGAGCAGGGCGGTCGCCGGAATGGCGATCACATAGGAGAGCGGAATGCCCTCGACCGGAAAGACGTAGGCGAGCTGCAGCGCGAGGCCGACGAGCGTGATCAGCGCGAAATCGACCAGGCGCACGGCGCCCGCCAGCACGACGCGCGATATCGCCGGAACGACCGGCCGGGCGGCGATCTGCGCGGCGAGCGGGCCGAGTTCGATTGTCGGGCCCGACGTATTGCGGGCACGCCCCAGCGACGACACGTCGATGGCGGATGCCTGCAACGGTCCACGCGAATTTTCATCGGTCATATTGAATGCAATCCCATCGGCCGGTCGAAACTGCCCGCCCCCTCAAGCGCGGACGGATCATGCCAGCTTCCGGTCGAGCAATAATTAAGCCGAATGTCGCAAATCTAACCCTGCGCGGTAAGCATCCATAATCCCATCGCACATCGCGCTGATGGAAAAGCCGCGTTTCACGAAATCGCGCAGGTCCGCGGTCTGGGCGGCAAGGGCGCCGGGATCCTTGCTGATCGCCGCGGCGAGCGCCTCGACATCACCGGCCGGAACCAGTGAATCGGTATGGGGACCGAAGATCTCCGGCATGCCGCCGACATTCGTCGCGACCATCGGCCGGCCCGCCGCGAGGCCTTCGAGGACGATGTAGGGCAGCGACTCGGCCCGTGACGGCACGACCAGCACCCGGCCGAGCGCGAAGGCCTGCCGGGCGTTCATCGGAGGGCGGAAGGTGATCTGGCCGGACAGTCCGAGTTCCTGCGAAAGAAGCTTGAGCGCCTCTTCCTCCGGTCCCGAGCCGACCGCGGTGAGGGTCAGCCGGACGTTGCGGGCATTCAGGCGGTTCAGCGCCTGGAACAGGATGTCGACGCCCTTGCGCACCGCCATCTCGCCGATGAAGATCAGGTCGGTCGCGTCGGCGGCCGGCTCGACCGGCGTGAACTCGGCGGGTGCGATGCCGTTGTGCACGATGCGCTGCACGCCGTGCGGCCTGCCGATCTTCGCCTCGTAGACGTTGCGGGCGTAGGCGCTCTCGAACAGGGAGATGTCGGTAAAGGCGCGCAGCGCCGACTCGCAGCTCAGATAGAGAAACCCGGCCGGGGTGTTCCGGTTGAAGTTCAGGCTGCCGCCGTGCGGCGTATAGGCCGTCGCCGCCCCGCCGCGGGCGAGACGGGCATAGAGACCGCCCTTGGCGCCGTGGCCATGGATGATGTCGGCCTTGACGGCCCGCGCATGGGCCGAAGCCTTCCAGATGGCGGGGATGTCGAGCGGGCTCGGCAGGCGGTTCATCGGGATTCGCTTCACGCCGAGCGCCATCTCCGGCGCGATCCGCGCCAACTGTTCGGCGCCGCGCGCTCCGCCGGTGATCGAATCGGCGAGAATACCGACGCGGTGCCCGCGCTCGGCCTGCGCGGCGGCAAGGTCCAGCACATGGCGGAACAAGCC
This sequence comes from Allobosea sp. 117, assembly GCF_000702305.1. GTDB lineage: Bacteria > Pseudomonadota > Alphaproteobacteria > Rhizobiales > Xanthobacteraceae > Ancylobacter. The sequence goes on along the minus strand of NZ_JNLC01000017.1, from coordinate 229,937 downwards.
GCCGACGGGCGCCCGGAGCACATGCAGAATGCGCAGCGGGCGTTCGGACGCGTCCATGATCAGAACCAGCGTTCCTGGATGTTGACGGTGTCGCCGGGGCGAACCGGATAGGTGGAGGGCACCGTCGCGGTGACGATCTGGCCGTCAACATTGCGTGAAAGCCGTGCAGAATCCCTTACCGCGCGCGGAGAATATCCGCCGGCGATGGCAACGGCGGTCTCCACCGTCAGATTGGCGACATAGGGAAACTGGCCTGCATTGGTCACCTCGCCGAGCACGAAGAAGGGCCGGTAGGTCTCGACCTCGACCGCGACGTTCGGATCGCGCACGAAACCCTGGCTCAGCTTCGCCTGGATGGCCTTCTGCATTTCCGAGGTCGTCCGCCCGCGCGCCTCGATCATACCGACGAGCGGCATCGCGATCTTGCCGGAGGCGTCGACCGCATAGGTGTTCGACAGGCTGGCCTGGCCGAACACGACGACGCGCAGCCGGTCGCCGGCGTCGAGCGTGTAGGGGGCCTCGAAAGCCGGATCGACCGTTATCGCCTGACGCGACGCACACGCCGAAATCAGCAGGCTCAACAGCACCACCGCAAGGCGCGCATACATGAAGAATCCCCGGCCCCAGTTCTTGAATGCAATGCAGTAGTGCCGCGCCATGGTTAATGATTGGTAACCGGCGGATGTCGCATCCTTAACGTGGTGGAAACCAACATCTCGCACTATGCCGCCATGTCGAACATCGAGAATGCGAGTCTTCCCCGGGAATCGTCGCCCTACGCCGAAGGCGGACGGGAGATCGACGTGCGCGCCCTCGGTCGCCACCTCTGGCGGCGGCGGTTTCGGATCATCATACCGACGATCGTCGTCGGGCTGCTGGCCGCGGTCGCGGTGAATTTCATCGCGCCCTACTACTCCTCGGAAGCCCGCGTCCTGATCGAGAGCGGGCAGACGGTCTTCAACCGGCCGGCCAGCGACTCGTTGGGGCAGGGCAGTGACGTCGTCAATCCCGAGGCGATCCTGAGCCAGGTGCAGGTCATTTCCTCGCGCGATCTGGCGCGGGAGGTGATCCAGGAACTGAAGCTCGACCAGCTTCCCGAATTCGCCCAGAAGCCGGGCAGGCTCATCCGCGTCCTCAACTGGCTCGGCATCAATGTCGGCCCGTCGGTGCAGACGCAGGAAGAGCGGGTTCTCGCGGCCTTCCAGAAGAACCTGCACGCCTATCACGTCGACCTGTCCCGCGTGATCGTCATCGAGTTCACCTCGACCAATGCCGAGCTCGCGGCGCGCATCGCCAATGCCGTTGCCGACGCCTATCTGCGCCTGCAGCAGGTCTCGCGCGCCGCCGCGACCCGGCAGAGCACGCAGTGGCTGTCCAACGAGATCGCCAGCCTGCGTCCGCGCGTAGCGGAAGCCGAGGCGAAGGTCGAAGCCTTCCGTTCGCAGGCGAATCTCTATGTCGGCGCCGGCGGCGTCACTCTCTCGGCGCAGCAGCTCGGCGAACTGACCACCCAGCTCACCACCGCGCGCGCCCAGAAGGGCGATGCCGAAAGCAGGGCGGCGGCGATCCGTTCCATGCTGCGGAGCGGCGGTTCGATCGAATCGACCGACATGCTGAATTCCGGCCTCATCCGCGCGCTGGTCGAGCGCCGCATCCTGCTGCAGGCGGCGCTCGCCGAGCAGTCGGCGACCCTGCTGCCGCGCCACCCGCGCATCCGCGAATTGCGGGCGCAGCTTGCCGACCTCGAGCAGCAGATCCGCCGCGAGGCGGAGGCGGTGGTCCGCAGCTTCGAAAACGATGCCCGCATCGCCGGCGTTCGCGCCGAGCAGATCGCCAACCAGCTCGACCAGCTCAAGAAGCAGGCGAGCGTCGCCGGCGAGCAGGATGTGCAGCTACGTGCGCTGGAGCGCGAGGCGCGTGCCCAGCGCGAGCTGCTCGAAAGCTATCTCGGCCGCTATCGCGACGCCGCCTCCCGCGAGGACCCGGCCTCCGTGCAGCCCGATGCGCGGATCATCTCGCGCGCCGCTCCCGCGCTCGAGCCGACCTTCCCGAAGAAGGTGCCCATCATCCTCATCGTGACGCTCGGCACCTTCCTTTTGATCGCGTCCCTGTCCGTCGGCAGCGCCATCTTCGGCGCGCCGGCCCCCACCGGCCCCAGCACGCCGTCGCCGGTTCCCGGCCCGGCCGACAATGGGCGCCCGCAGCATCTGCCGTGGATCGGCGGCCGCTCGTCCGACGACAACCTCGGCGACAAGGCGATGGCGAACGGCTCCTCCGCCCCGGAGAGCACGCTCGCCGACCTGACGCGGCTGATCCAGTTGCGCGAGGCCGAGGCGCGCCTCGTCGTGGTGACCGGCATGGAAGGGGACGACGGCGCCAGCCGCTGCGCCCTCGCGCTGGCCCGTTCGCTCGCCGCTTCCGGCCGGCGCAGCGCCCTGGTGTGCCTCGACACCGATGCCGCGGCGCTGCACCAGCTCACGCCCGACCCCCGCGCGCCCGGCCTCACCGACCTGCTGTTCGGTGTCGCCACCTTCTCCGAGGCGATCCACCGCGAGACCGGATCGCGCTGCCATGTGATCCCGCCGGGCCGCGGCGGCAGCAACCCGGACGGTCTGGCCTCCGCGGACCGGCTGATCCTGATCCTCAGCGCCCTGGCCCAGACCTATGACCATGTGGTGGTCGCCGCGCAGCCGCTCGGCCATGTCGAGGGCGCCGAGCGCATCGCCGCGCTGAAGCCGACGGTGATCCTCGTCACGCCTCCGGGCGGAGCGGCGACCGACGCCGTCGAGACCTTCGACGGGCTCGCCCGCCGCGGCTTCAGCGACATCGCCATGGTGACCTTCGCTGAGAGCACTGAGACGACGGCCGCCGAGGCGGCGTAACAGCTCTAGAAGGTCCAGACCCGTCGCAGGCGGGAGACCGTGCTCCACAGCGCCGGTGTGTGCTTCACCGTCCGCTTCAGCCGCTGCACTTCCTGGCTGGCACGGGAATAGGCGCGCCCCGCCGCCGTGAGCGGTATGCGCACATCGACCAGCGTCTCGGTTTCATCGCAGAACTGCGATTTGTAGCGCGCCTCGCCGACGCCGAGGTCGAAGGCCTCGTACCCGCGACGGCAGAGATCGGCGATCAGGAGCCCGGTGATCACGTAGCCCGGCGTCAGCCGGCCATGGGGCTCCACCGCGAATGAATTGATCATCGCCGAGAAGCGGCGGCCGTCGCCGATCCCGCCCATGACCGCCTGTACCTCGCCGCCCGCCTCGAGGCCGAGCAGCTCGAAGGAGAAGGAGGGTTCGTCGCGCGTCTCATTCGCCAGCAGGCGGAAGAAGTCGAGCGTGCCGGGCACGGTGAAGGGATTGGCGATGCCGAGCTCGGCGAAACGCTCCGCCTTCTGCCGCATGAAGGCGTCCAGCAGGCGGTCGACCTCGCCGGGCTCGCTCGCCCGCACGACGCGGAAGCCGGGCAGGGCCTCGAACTTGCGCGTCTTGGAGCGCACCTGCTTGCGCGCGTCGTGGCTCATCACCCGGCGCATATGCGCATCAGGGTCCGCCTCCAGCCGGGTGCGATAGGCGTTCGACACCGAGGGGGAGGACGAGAGCGCCACCATGGGATTGGCGTGCCCGCGCCATTCGGCGACCTGCCGCGGCAGGATCAGCGCATCGACATGCGGGGCGGCGGCGGCGAACTGGGCGACCGCCGCGCTGATGGCCGCTGGCCCTTCCGCCAGCACGCGCGGGCTCCAGGGTCCGAAATGATAGCTCGCATGCTTGCCCCCGAGCGGCTCGGCGAGCACGAGCGGGCCGACGCGCCGCTCCCTCAGCGGCCAGAGGAAGGTGGGCTCGTCCAGCGCACCGCGCCCGACCGCGATCAGAAGGCGCTGATTGTCCTTCTGGCCGATCTCCCGCCACCACGTCTCGACGAAGTCGAGATGCTGATAGGGGGTGAGCAGCCCCTCGCTCTCCAACTGGCGCCAGGCACAGGCGGCCGGCGCGAAGCTGCGATGAACGCTCACGCGTCCAAGTACGGAGTGCGTCTGCAGGGGGCCGGAAAGGTCGTTCACGCGAGCAATATAGACCATGAGCGGCCGCAATATCCCGAAAACATTCGATTACATGGTCAGGGTGCCACGAATTATTCAAGAATCCCGTCGGAAGATAGATAAAATTCGACAGGTATCATGCAGCCGTGAACATGCGTTACCTCGTGTATCGTTGCGGCCTCGAAGCGATGGCGCTATCGGGACTGTCACGCATGGCCGCGCCGGCCACCGGCGGCCTCGGCGCATTGCTGACGCTGCATCACGTGCGCCCGGCGCGGAAGCGGGGCTTCGATCCCAATGGCCTCCTTGAGATCACGCCCGAGTTCCTGGACGCCGTGCTCGGCTATATCCGGCGCGCCGGCTTCGAGTTCGTCGACCTCGAGGAGGCCGGCCGGCGGCTGGCCGCCGGCACGACGACGCGGCGCTTCGTCTGCCTCACCTTCGACGACGGTTACCGCGACAACATGGCTTATGCGCAGCCGATCCTGCGCCGGCACAACGTGCCCTGGACGCTCTTCGTCACCACCGCCTTCGCGGACCAGCGTGGCGAGCTCTGGTGGCTCGCGCTCGAAGATGTGATCGCGCGCAGCGATCGGGTCGTCATCGATCTCGGCGAGGGCGAGGAGAGTTTCGATTGCCGCACCGACGCCGCCAAGGGCGCCGCCTATGACGCGATCTACTGGCGCCTGCGCGCCATGAGCGAACCGCAGGTGCTCGGCATCGTGCGCGGCCTCGCGGAGCGGAACGGGATCGACACGCGCTCCTTCTGCCGCGAGCTCTGTATGGACTGGGACGAGCTGGACGCGCTGTCGGACGATCCGCTGGTCACCTTCGGCGCCCATACGGTGACCCATCCGCGTCTCGCCACGCTCACCGGTCCGGACGCCGCCACCGAGATGCGCGAAAGCCGCACGGTGATCGAGCGCCGGCTCGACCGCCCGGTGACCACCTTTGCCTATCCGGTGGGCGACCTCTCATCCGCCGGGCCGCGGGAATTCCATTTCGCCGCCGGCCTCGGCTTCCGCCTGGCGGTGACGACGCGCCCGGGTGTGCTGAAGCCGTCCGACGCGCAGGCCATGCACAGCCTGCCACGCATCTCGCTGAACGGGCGCTTCCAGAAGCTGCGCTATGTCGGCGCACTCCTGTCCGGCCTGCCCTTCGCCTCGCTCAGAGACTTTCGGGCCGCCGGTCGTACCTGACCATCCAGCGGATGATCAGGCCGGCCGGGAACACCCAGCCAATGCCGAGCAGCATATAGGCGAAGAACTGCAGATAGCCGGGCAGGGTGGTCACGCGGCCCTGCGCCAGCCCCATGGCGCCGAGCGCCCAGACGATCACCAGCACGATCATCAGCACCGTGCCGATGAATTTGCGCAGGCGCGGGGGCAGGCCGCCGGTCTCGGGCCGGGAAGCGGGCTCATGCACGATCGGAATTCCTCCCGCGGATTGATCTTCGTGGCCGGCGAGGCAATTGGTCCCCTTGCCGCCATCTTCGGTCCGTCTATATCGCTCGCCGCACGGCAGCGAAAGCGATTGGGGGATCGACGGCGCGCCGCCGGGAGGATCCGACATGACGACCGATGGCACGACAGCCGCCCCAGGGACCGCCGATCGCATGCGGCCGATCCGCCTCTGGCTCTACGGCGTGGCGGCGCTGATCGTGCTGATGGTGGTGGTCGGCGGCGCCACCCGGCTGACCGAATCCGGCCTGTCGATCACCGAATGGAAGCCGGTGACCGGCATGCTGCCGCCGCTCTCGGAGGCCGCCTGGCAGGCCGAGTTCGAGAAGTACAAGCAGATCCCGCAATACCAGCAGATCAACAAGGGCATGAGCCTTGCCGAGTTCCGCACCATCTTCTGGTGGGAATGGGCGCACCGCCTGCTCGGCCGGCTGATCGGCTTCGCCTTTCTCCTGCCGTTCCTCGTCTTCCTCTGGCGCGGCCTGATCGACCGCCCGCTCGCCTGGCGGCTCGGCGGCCTGTTCCTGCTCGGCGGCCTGCAGGGTGCGGTCGGCTGGTGGATGGTCTCCTCCGGTCTGGTGAACCGCACCGATGTCAGCCAGTACCGGCTGGCGATGCATCTCACGCTTGCCTGCGTGATCCTCGCCGCGACCGTCGCGACCACGCTGACGATACGTCCGGCCGGCCGAGCCGCGGGCCGGGCCGGCGAGGCGCCGGGCGAGGGGCTGCCGTGGCGGCTGCGGGCGACCGCCGCGCTGCTCGTCGTCGCGGTTCTGATCCAGATTTTCCTCGGCGGGCTGGTCGCCGGGCTCGATGCCGGCCTGACCTTCACCACCTGGCCGCTGATGGACGGGTATTTCATACCGCCGGTGGCGAGCCTGTTCGTGCAGCATCCCGCCTGGCGGAACCTGTTCGAGAACGTGCTCACCGTGCAGTTCAACCACCGCATGTTCGCCTACACGCTGTGGACGCTCACTCTGCTGCACTGGCTCGACGCCCGCCATCACGGCGGCGCCGTGGCGCGACGGGCCCTGCTGCTGCTGGGGCTGGTCACGGCGCAGGCGATGCTCGGCATCCTGACGCTGGTGCATCAGGTGCCGATCGACATCGCGCTGGCCCACCAGCTCGGCGCCACCCTCGTGCTGATCGCCGCGACCGCGCACGCGGTGAAGCTGGGCCTCGGCATGCGTGCGCAACCCTCACCGCAGCCCGCCGCCGCCTGAGCCCACCCAGTGCCACATGCTCCACGCCATTGTCGGGCAGGGGCTGCGGGCCGCACCGCCTCGCCGCGCGCATCCGTCGTCATCCTGAGGCGCTCGCGAAGCGAGCCTCGAAGGACGCAGACGGCCGATGCAGGGTACTGACCTTATGGCTTGCGGCACCGACCTGCGTGCTTCGAGGCCGGCCTGACGGCCGGCACCTCAGCATGACGGGGTCGTTTGAACGGGCCTGACCCCGGCCATCCACGTCTCGCTCCCAGCCCGTCATGGCTGGCGACCCGCGTCCTGCCCGCCGGCGCCTACTCCGCCGCCTCGCGGGGCTTCATCGGGCGGCGCGCCAGCACCTCGGCGAGGAAGCGGCCCGTGTGGCTGCGCGCCGCCTTGGCGATCGCCTCGGGCGGGCCGACCGCGACGATCTCGCCGCCGCCGTCACCGCCTTCCGGGCCGAGGTCGATCACCCAGTCGGCGGTCTTGATCACTTCGAGATTGTGCTCGATGACCACCACCGTGTTGCCCTGCTCGACCAGCTCGTGCAGCACTTCCAGCAGCTTGGACACATCGGCGAAATGCAGGCCGGTGGTCGGTTCGTCGAGGATGTAGAGCGTGCGCCCCGTCGCCCGGCGCGAGAGCTCCTTGGAGAGCTTCACCCGCTGCGCCTCGCCGCCGGAGAGTGTGTTGGCCTGCTGGCCGACATGGATGTAGCCGAGGCCGACGCGCGAGAGCGTCTCCAGCTTCTCGCGCACCGCCGGCACCGCCTTGAAGAACTCCGCGCCCTCGTCGACCGTCATGTCCAGCACGTCGGCGATCGACTTGTTCTTGAAGGTGACCTCCAGAGTCTCGCGGTTGTAGCGCTTGCCCTTGCAGACGTCGCAGGTGACGTAGACGTCGGGCAGGAAGTGCATCTCGATCTTGATGACGCCGTCGCCCTGGCAGGCCTCGCAGCGCCCGCCCTTCACGTTGAAGGAGAAGCGCCCCGGCCCGTAGCCGCGCGCCTTGGCCTCCGGCAGGCCGGAGAACCACTCACGGATCGGCGTGAAGGCGCCGGTATAGGTCGCCGGGTTGGAACGCGGCGTGCGGCCGATCGGCGACTGGTCGATGTCGATCACCTTGTCGAGGTGCTCCAGCCCCTCGATGCGATCATGCGGCGCCGGCGGCTCGGAGGCGCCGTTCAGCCGGCGCGCCACCGCCTTGTAGAGCGTGTCGATCAGCAGCGTCGACTTGCCGCCGCCCGAGACGCCGGTCACCGCCGTGAACAGGCCGAGCGGCACTTCCGCGCTGACGTCCTTCAGATTGTTGCCGCGCGCGCCGATCACCTTGAGCATCCGCTTCGGGTTCGGCTTGCGGCGTTTGGGCACCGGCACGGTGAGCTCGCCGGTGAGGTACTTGCCGGTGAGCGAGGCCGGATCGGCGAGGATCTGCTGCGGCGTGCCCTGCGCGACGATGCGCCCGCCATGCACGCCGGCGCCCGGGCCGACATCGACCACGTAATCCGCCGCGAGGATCGCGTCCTCGTCATGCTCGACCACGATCACCGTATTGCCGAGATCGCGCAGCCGCCGCAGCGTGCCGAGCAGGCGCTCATTGTCGCGCTGGTGCAGGCCGATCGACGGCTCGTCCAGCACATAGAGCACGCCGGTGAGCCCCGATCCGATCTGCGAGGCGAGGCGGATGCGCTGGCTCTCGCCGCCCGACAGCGTGCCGGAGGCGCGGGCGAGGGTGAGATAGTCGAGCCCGACATCGAGCAGGAAGGCGAGGCGCTCGCGGATCTCCTTGAGGATGCGCACGGCGATCTCGTTCTGCTTCTCGGTGAGCTGCCCCGGCAGTGCCTCGAACCAGCCGAGCGCCGCGCGCACCGAGAGCTGCGCCGCCTCGCCGATGTGCCGGCCGGCTATCTTCACCGCCAGCGCCTCGGGCTTCAGCCGGTAGCCGTTGCAGGCCGCGCAGGCCACGGCCGAGAAATACTTGCCGATCTCCTCGCGCGCCCAGTCGCTCTCCGTCTCGCGCCAGCGCCGCTCCAGATTGGTGATGATCCCTTCGAAGGTCTTGTTCGTCTCATAGGCACGCATGCCGTCGTCATAGATGAACTTGATCGTCTCGCTGCCCGAGCCGTGCAGGATCACGCCCTGCACCTTCTCGGGCAGATCGGACCACGGTACGGTGAGCTTGAAGCCGTAATGCCGCGCCAGCGCGTCCAGCGTCTGCCCGTAATAGGGCGAGCTCGATTTCGCCCACGGCGCCAGCGCGCCCTGCTTGAGCGAGCGCGATTTGTCCGGCACCACCAGATCGGGATCGATCTTGCTCTCGTGACCGAGGCCGTCGCACACCGGGCAGGCGCCGAACGGATTGTTGAAGGAGAACAGCCGCGGCTCGATCTCGGGGATGGTGAAGCCGGAGACCGGGCAGGCGAACTTCTCCGAGAAGATGATGCGCTTCGGCGTGCCGTCCGCGTCCGTCTCGTCGGCGAACTCGATCACCGCGATGCCGTCGGCGAGGCCGAGCGCCGTCTCGAAGCTGTCGGCGAGGCGGCTCGCAATGTCGGGGCGCACCACCAGCCGGTCGACCACCACGTCGATGTCGTGCTTGAACTTCTTGTCGAGCGTCGGCGCCTCGGCGATCTCGTGGAAGGTGCCGTCGACCTTGACGCGCTGGAAGCCCTTCTTCTGGAACTCCGCCAGCTCCTTGCGGTATTCGCCCTTGCGCCCGCGTACCACCGGGGCGAGCAGATAGAGGCGCGTCTTCTCGGGCAGGGAGAGCACGCGGTCGACCATTTGGCTGACCGTCTGGCTCTCGATCGGCAGGCCGGTCGCCGGCGAATAGGGCACGCCGACGCGCGCCCAGAGCAGGCGCATATAGTCGTAGATCTCCGTGACGGTGCCGACCGTCGAGCGCGGGTTCTTCGAGGTGGTCTTCTGCTCGATCGATATGGCCGGCGAGAGCCCGTCGATCTGGTCGACGTCCGGCTTCTGCATCATCTCGAGGAACTGGCGCGCATAGGCCGAAAGGCTCTCGACATAGCGCCGCTGGCCTTCCGCATAGATGGTGTCGAAGGCGAGCGAGGACTTGCCGGACCCCGACAGGCCGGTGAACACCACCAGGCTGTCGCGCGGGATTTCCAGATCGACGTTCTTGAGGTTGTGCTCCCGCGCGCCGCGGATGCTGATGGAGCGGGCGTCGCGGCGGGGAGTGTCGACACGGTCTGTCATGCAAGCGTTCCGGCAGAGATAAGGCGGCGGCTTCCGAGAACCGCGCGCGGTCGTCTTCAATTCAGGCTCCGGCGAACGGCCGAAAAGCGACGCGGCCGCAAGCGGGACCTGCGTGCCGGTTCGTCGATGGCGCTCGTCGTCTCGTCCTAAGATAGTGATCCCGCTGCACCGCGTCATCACCGCTTGCGCGACCTTAATCGCGATGCTAGAACATAACAAGAACATAATCTCAGGTGCTGAAACGCGCGCAGATGTGCGCGGCGCTGCGGGTTTGGGCCGCGGCTCGCGCAAGAGTGTGGACAAGGGGCCGGTCTGCCCTCCGCGCGCGGCGCGCGGGCGGTTAGGATAGTGGTTTGGATGGCACGGTTCCGAGGCGGGCCCGCTGGGCGCCTCGACATGGAGGAACGGGATGGCGGGCAGCGTCAACAAGGTGATCCTGGTCGGCAATCTCGGCCGCGACCCGGAGGTGCGTACGTTCCAGAACGGCGGGCGGGTCTGCAATCTGCGCATCGCGACGTCCGAGACCTGGCGCGACAAGGCGTCCGGCGAGCGGCGCGAGCGCACCGAATGGCACAGCGTGGTGATCTTCAACGAGAACCTGCTGCGCGTCGCCGAGCAGTATCTGCGCAAGGGCTCCAAGGTCTATATCGAGGGCCAGCTCGAGACCCGGAAGGCGACCGACCAGGGGGGCGCGGAGCGCTATTTCACCGAGGTCGTGCTGCGCCCGTTCCGTGGCGAGCTGACGATCCTCGACAGCAAGGGTGGCGGCTCCGAGTCGGGTGAAGACTATTCCGCCGGCGGCAGCGATTTCGGCTCCGGCGGTTCGGGTTTCGGCGGCTCTTCGGGTGGCCGAAGCTTCGGCGGCGGAGGCGAGCGCCGGCCGGCTGCGGTCGGAGGTGGCGGCAGCGGCGGTGGTGGTGGCCGTCCGAGCAGCGCCGATCTCGACGACGAGATTCCGTTCTGACCGGTGCGGGCGGACGTTCGGGCCTCCGCCTGGTTCGACCGCCGCCCGGCTGGCCGGAGACGGCGGCCGGAGGCGGTCACGTGAAGAACGACGCCTTGATGCCGTCGATGACGAACTGCACGGCAAGCGCGGTGAGCACCACGCCGAGCAGGCGCGTCAATATGGCATTGCCGGTCACGCCGAGCAGCCGGTCCATGCGCTCGGCGGCGAGATAGACGGCAAGGCAGCTCGCGATCACCGCCACGGTGATCGCGAACAGGATCGCCAGCAGGGCGGGCTCGCCCCGCGCCTCGCCGGCCAGCAGCATCATCGCGGTGATCGCCCCGGGGCCCGCCATCAGCGGAATGGCGAGCGGGAACACCGCGAGATTGTGCAGGTGCTGCTCGCGCAGCGCCGCCTCGGCGGTATCCGGCTTGCGCTCGGTGCGCCGCCCGAACACCATCTCGAAGGAGATGGCGAACAGCAGCAGCCCGCCGGCGATGCGGAAGGCGGGGAGGCTGATGCCGAGCGCGGCGAGCAGCGGCGCGCCTATCGCCCCGAACACCACGAGGATCGCCAGCGCGATGCCGGAGGACCGCCAGGCGACGCGCCGGCGCTCCGCCTCCGACAGTCCGCCGGTAACCGCCAGGAAGAGGGGCGCGAGCCCGATCGGATCGAGCACCACCAGCATGGTGACGGCGGCCGAAATGAAAAAGTCGAGCATTCCCGTCGGCCCCCACCCCAAATCTCAAGCCCCAAGGTCTCGAGCCCCAAGGTCTCGCGCCCCAAGCCGCCGCCGTCCCGGCACCGTCGTTCGTCCGGCCCGCCTTGTGGCCGGACCAGGCGATGCGCCCCGGAAGCGCCGCCGATGGTTCACCTCCATTCGGGAGGTAGCCATGAACCATTTGGCCATGCTTCCGCCATGTTCTCCACCGGGTTCCAAAAGACAATCATAACACATTGATATATATATTGTTTTCGGAGGCCTCGAAAGCCCGCTTCGCTGGTGTCCCGCAACGGAATCGGCTATCAAGCGAGCGGTTCCGCAACTACGGAAAGTGCTTCCTTGTCCGATTCCGATACCAGCAGGCCGGAGGACGGCGGTCCTTCGGACATCAGGCCCGTCTCGATCACCGACGAGCTCTCTCGCAGCTATCTCGACTACGCGATGAGCGTCATCGTCTCGCGCGCGCTGCCCGACGTGCGCGACGGCCTGAAGCCGGTGCACCGGCGCATCCTGTTCTCGATGCGCGAGAACAACTACACGCCCGACCGCGCCTACAACAAATCCGCCCGCGTCACCGGCGATACGATGGGCAAGTACCATCCGCACGGCAACCAGGCGATCTATGACGCGCTCGTGCGCCTCGCGCAGGATTTCTCGATGCGTCTGCCGCTGGTGGACGGGCAAGGGAATTTCGGCTCGGTGGACGGCGATCCGCCGGCGGCGGAGCGCTACACCGAGGTGCGCCTCGCCCGCCCGGCGATGGCGCTGCTCGACGACCTCGACAAGGACACCGTCGACTTCCAGGACAATTATGACGGGCGAGAGCAGGAGCCGACCGTCCTGCCGGCCCGCTTCCCGAACCTGCTCGTCAACGGCGCCGGCGGCATCGCCGTCGGCATGGCGACCAACATCCCGCCGCACAATCTCGGCGAGGTGATCGACGCCTGCGTCGCGCTGATCGACGAGCCCGACATCGATGTCGAGCGCCTGATCGAGCTGATCCCGGGTCCCGACTTTCCGACCGGCGCCCTCATCATCGGCCGCAGCGGCATCCGCCAGGCCTATCTCACCGGCCGCGGCTCGATCATCATGCGGGCCCGCACCAGCATCGAGACGCTGCGCCGCGAGCGCGAGGCGATCATCGTCACCGAGATTCCCTATCAGGTGAACAAGGCGACGATGATCGAGCGCATGGCCGAACTGGTGCGCGACAAGCGCATCGAAGGCATCGCCGAGATCCGCGACGAATCCTCGCGCGAGGGCCTCAGGGTCGTCATCGAGATCAAGCGCGACGCGCAGGCCGACATCGTGCTGAACAACCTGTTCCGCATGACCGCGCTGCAGACCTCCTTCGGCGCCAACATGGTGGCGCTGAACGGCGGCAAGCCGGCGGTGATGACGCTGCACGACCTCTTGACCAGCTTCGTCGCCTTCCGCGAGGAGGTCATTAGCCGGCGCACGAAATTCCTTCTGCGCAAGGCGCGCGACCGCGCCCATGTGCTGGTGGGCCTCGCCATCGCGGTCGCCAATATCGACGAGGTGATCCGCACCATCCGCACCTCGCCGGACCCCAACACGGCGCGCGAGCTGCTGATGAGCCGTGACTGGCCGGCGGCGGATGTCGCGCCGCTGATCGTGCTGATCGACGATCCGCGCCACCGCATCGCCGAGGACGGCACCTACCGGCTCTCCGCCGAGCAGGCGCGCGCGATCCTCGATCTGCGCCTGCAGCGCCTCACCGCGCTCGGCCGCGACGAGATCGCCGACGAGCTCGACAGCATCGCGGTCGAGATCAAGGACTATCTGGAGATCCTGGCCAGCCGCGCGCGCATCCGCGCCATCGTCCGCGAGGAGCTGCTCGCGATCCGGGAGGAGTTCGGCACGCCGCGGCGCACCGAGATCCTCGAGGCGGAAGGCGACTTCGAGGACGAGGACCTGATCGCCCGCGAGGACATGGTCGTCACCGTGTCGCATGCCGGCTACGTCAAGCGCGTGCCGCTCTCGACCTACCGGGCGCAGCGGCGCGGCGGCAAGGGCCGCTCGGCCATGCAGACGCGCGAGGAGGATTTCGTCACCCGCCTCTTCGTGGCCTCGACACATGCGCCGGTGCTGTTCTTCTCCTCCAAGGGGCAGGTCTACAAGCTCAAGGTCTGGCGCCTGCCCGTGGCGGCGCCGCAGGCGCGCGGCAAGGCGCTGGTCAACATCCTGCCGCTGGACGCCGACGAGCGCATCACCTCGATCATGCCCCTGCCGGACGAGGAGGCCTGGAGCCGGCTACAGATCATGTTCGCGACCACCGGCGGGACGGTCCGTCGCAACGAGCTGTCCGACTTCACCAATGTGAACCGCAACGGCAAGATCGCCATGAAGCTGGAGGAGGGCGAGCAGATCGCCGACGTCCAGCTCTGCAGCGACATCGACGACGTGCTGCTCACCACCGCGAAGGGCCAGTGCATCCGCTTCCCGACCACCGAGGTGCGGGTGTTCAAGGGCCGCGACTCCATGGGCGTGCGCGGCATCCAGCTCGACAGCGACGACCGCGTCATCTCGATGGCGATCATCCGCCATGTCGAGGCGAGCTCCGAGGAGCGCGCCGCCTACATCAAGATGGCCAATGCCGTCCGCCGTAGCCAGAACGGCGTCGAGGGCGAGGCCGAGGAAGCGATCGAAGTCGAGGCCGAGGAACTGCCGGGCGAGGGTGCTGCCGCCGGTGTGCCGGCTCAGGTCGATCAGGACCGCTATATAGAGATGAGCGCGGCCGAGCAGTTCATCCTCACCGTTTCGCAGAACGGCTACGGCAAGCGCACCTCGTCCTTCGAGTACCGCATCACCCGGCGCGGCGGCAAAGGCATCGTCGCCATGGCGGTGAACGGGCGGAACGGGCCGCTGGTCGCGTCCTTCCCGGTGGAGGAGACCGACCAGATCATGCTGGTCACCGATGGCGGCCAGCTCATCCGCTGCCCGGTCGACGGCATCCGCATCGTCGGGCGCGGCAGCCAGGGCGTCATCGTCTTCAACACCGCCGATGACGAGAAGGTCGTCTCGGTCGAGCGCGTGACCGAGGACGAGACCGGCGAGGACGACCTCGATCTGGAGGAGGGCGGCGCGGCCTGAGGGCGCGCCGCCGGAGCCGGGCCATGATCAGCAGTGCGTGCCTCGTCCCTACCGCCCATGCGAGCCGCTATCTGCAGCAGCTCTGCAAGCACTGGAGCCACAGGCTCACCGTCTCCTTCACCCCCGAAAGCGGGAAGGTGGAACTGCCGGAGGGCGCGGTGCTGCAGCTCGTGGCGCGGCTCGACAATCTGGACCTCGACCTCGGCGCGCCCGATGCCGGGACACTGGAGCGCATGAAGGGCGTGGTGCAGCGGCATCTGGACCGCTTCGCCTTTCGCGAGGCGCCGCTCGTCTTCGACTGGCGGGACGCCGATTGAAACCGGCTGTCCGGCCGGATCGGAGCCGATGCACAACCCTTGCGCGGATCGCGCGTCGCGGCTAACGCTTTGCACGCTTTCACCGGCACGAGGTTCATGACCGTTCGCACCGCCTTCTATCCCGGCTCGTTCGACCCGCCGACCAACGGCCATGTCGAGGTCGCGCGCGCCGCCGCCCGGCTCGCCGACCGGCTGGTGGTGGGCATCGGCGTGCATCCGGGCAAGGCGCCGCTGTTCGAAGCGGAGGAGCGGCTGGTCATGCTGCGCGAGGTGTTCGCGCCGGTGGCGGCGGAGGCCGGCGCCGAGCTCGATTGCGTCACCTTCGACGATCTGGTGGTCGACGCCGCGCGCCGCCACGGGGCGCATCTGCTCATTCGCGGGCTGCGTGACGGGACCGACCTCGATTATGAGATGCAGATGGCCGGCATGAACGCGACGCTGGCGCCGGCGGTCCAGACCGTATTTCTGCCGGCGTCTCCCATCGCCCGCCCCATCACCGCCACTCTGGTGCGGCAGATCGCTGCCATGGGCGGCGACGTCTCGGCCTTCGTGCCGCCCGCCGTGCTGGCGCGGCTGTCTGCCCGCTTCGGCAGAACCTGACACCCGACGGACGACATGTCCGCGACGCTCAACGGAGTTTTCCCATGCTTCGACGCCTGATCACCGCACTGGCCGTGCCGGCCGCGCTGCTGATCGCGCTTGCGGTAGTGCCGATCTCCCTGCCCGCCGCCGCGCAGGGCAAGAAGACCGACCCGCAGAACACGATCCTCCTGGAGACCACCAAGGGTCCCGTGGTCATCGCCCTGCGCGCCGACATCGCCCCGAAGCACGCCGAGCGCATCAAGAAGCTGGCGCGCGAGGGCTTCTACAACAACGTGCCGTTCCACCGGGTCATCGAGGGCTTCATGGCCCAGACCGGCGATGGCCAGTACGGCAACGGCACCGGCGGCTCGAAATATCCGGACCTGCCGGCCGAGTTCTCCAAGGTGCCGTTCAAGCGCGGCACCGTCGGCATGGCCCGCGCCTCGGCGCCGGACAGCGCCAATTCCCAGTTCTTCATCTGCTTCGACGACGCCTCCTTCCTGAACGGCCAGTACACCGTGATCGGCGAGGTCGTCTCGGGCATGGAGAATGTCGACAAGCTCAAGCGCGGCGAGCCGGTGGCGAACCCGGACAAGATCGTCACCATGAAGGTGGCCGCCGACGCGCAGTGAGGGTTCGCCGGAGGCGAAGCCCCAAAACACGAGGAGACAGATATGAGCGACGAAACCACGCTGCTGCTCGAGACGACGCAGGGCCCGGTGAAGATCCGCATGCGCCCCGACCTCGCGCCCGGCCATGTCGCGCGCATCACCGAGCTGGTGAATGACGGCTTCTATGACGGCGTCGTCTTCCACCGCGTCATCGACGGCTTCATGGCGCAGACCGGCGATCCGACCGGCACCGGCCGCGGCGGCTCCGGCCAGAAGCTGAAGGCCGAGTTCAACAAGGGCCGGCATGTGCGCGGCACCGTTTCGATGGCGCGGGCCCAGAGCCCGGATTCGGGCGACAGCCAGTTCTTCATCTGCTTCGGCGACGCCTCCTTCCTCGACGGCCAGTACACCGTCTGGGGCGAGGTGATCGAGGGCATGGAGAACGTCGACAAGATCAAGCGCGGCGAGCCCGTCATGAACCCGGACAAGATCGTCTCCGCCAAGATGGCGGCGTGATCTCCATCCCATCGGCCTCACCCTGCCCGCAGGGTGAGGCATTCGAGACATGCGCGTCGATCTCTTCGATTTCGAGCTGCCGCCCGAGCGCATCGCGCTCCGGCCCGTCTCGCCGCGCGACGCGGCGCGCATGCTCGTCGTGCGGCCCGGCGACACGCATGAGCTGACCGACGCCCACGTCCGCGACCTTCCCGAACTGCTCGCGCCGGGCGACGCCCTGGTGGTGAACGACACCCGCGTCGTTCCCGCCCGGCTGAACGGCGTGCGTCATCGCGCCGGCGGCAGCGATGTGCGCGTCGAGGCGATGCTCCACAAGCGCGTCGCGCCCGACGCATGGCTCGCGCTCGCCCGCCCGGGCAAGCGGCTCGCGATCGGCGACCGCATCCATTTCGGCGGCGAGAACGAAGCGTGCCTGCTCGGCACGCTGGACGCCACCGTCGCCGAGAAGGGCGAGGGCGGCGAAATCCGCCTGCAGTTCGATCTCTCGGGACCGGCCCTCGACGAAGCCATCGCGACGGTCGGGCACATCCCGCTGCCGCCCTATATCGCGGCAAAGCGGCCGGACGACCTGCGCGACCGCGCCGACTATCAGACCATGTTCGCCGATGCGGAGGGCTCGGTCGCGGCCCCCACGGCCGGCCTCCATTTCACCCCGCAGCTCGTCGAGCGGCTCGCCGCGCGCGGGATCGAAACCCATCGCGTGACCCTGCATGTCGGGGCCGGCACCTTCCTGCCGGTGAAGGCGGACGACACCAGCGCGCACCGCATGCATGCCGAATGGGGCGAGATCTCCGCCGTGACCGCGGACGCCTTGAACGCCGTGAAGGCGCGGGGAGGGCGTGTCGTCTCGGTCGGCACCACGGCGACGCGGCTGCTGGAAAGCGCGGCGTCCGAGGAAGGCCGGCTCAAAGCATGGCACGGCGAGACCGACATCTTCATCACGCCCGGCACGCGCTTCCGCTTCATCGACGGCATGCTGACGAACTTCCACCTGCCGCGCTCGACCCTCGTGATGCTGGTCGCCGCCTTCATCGGCCACGAGGCGCAGAAGCGCGCCTATGCCCACGCCATCGCGCAGGGCTACCGCTTCTATTCCTATGGCGACGCCTGCCTTTTGCTGCCAAAAGCTGCGCCATGAGCGATCCGTTTCGATTTACCCTGCGGGCGGTCGACGGCGCCGCGCGCCTCGGTGAGATTTCGACACCGCGCGGCACCATCCGCACGCCCGCCTTCATGCCGGTCGGCACCGCCGGCACGGTGAAAGGCATGTATCCCGAGCAGGTCCGCGCGCTTGGCGCCGACATCATCCTCGGCAACACCTATCACCTGATGCTGCGGCCCGGTGCCGAGCGGGTGGCGGCACTGGGCGGCCTGCACGAATTCGCCCGCTGGCCCTATCCGATCCTCACCGATTCCGGCGGCTTCCAGGTCATGTCGCTGGCGAGCCTGCGCAAGCTGACCGAGGAGGGCGTGACCTTCCGCTCGCATGTCGACGGCGCCTATCACGCGCTCACCCCGGAACGTTCGGTCGAGATTCAGGGGCTTCTCGGCGCCGATATCCAGATGCAGCTCGACGAATGCGTGCGCCTGCCGGCGACGCACGACGACATCGCGCGCGCGCTCCGGCTCTCGCTGCGCTGGGCGGAGCGCTCCAAGCGCGCCTTCGAGGCCCAGCCGCCGGGCCGCGCTCTGTTCGGCATCGTACAAGGGGGCGACGACGAGGAGCTGCGGATCGAATCCGCGCGCGGCCTCGTCGATATCGGCTTTCCGGGCTATTCGATCGGCGGCCTCGCCGTCGGCGAGCCGCAGGCGGTCATGCTGCGCATGATCGAGACGGTGGCGCCGGTGCTTCCCGACGACCGGCCGCGCTACCTCATGGGCGTCGGCACGCCGGACGACATCGTGGAATCGGTCGCCCGCGGCATCGACATGTTCGACTGTGTGATGCCGACCCGCGCCGGGCGGCACGCGCTCGCCTTCACCCGCTTCGGCAAGATCAACCTGAAGAACGCCCGCCACGCCAACGACCCGCGTCCGCTGGACGAGGAAAGCGATTGCCCGGCGGCGCGGGACTATTCGCGCGCCTATCTGCACCATCTCATTCGTTGCGACGAGATGCTGGGCTCGATGCTGCTGACCTGGGTGAACCTCGCCTATTACCAGCATCTGATGGCCGGCATCCGCGCGGCGATCGACGAGGGACGGTTCGACGACTTCCGCGCAGCGGTGAAGGAAGGCTGGGCGCGGGGAGATATCCCCCCGCGCTGAGGCCCGCTATGTTCAGCCGTGCAGCTTCGCCGCGATGGACGCGACATGCTTGCCCTGGTAGCGCGCGCCGGCAAGCTCGACTTCGGAAGGCTGGCGGCTGCCGTCGCCGTCGGTGATCGTCGAGGCGCCATAGGGCGAGCCGCCCTTGATCTCATCGACGCCCATCTGGCCCTGGAAGGCATAGGGCAGGCCGACCACCACCATGCCGTGATGCAGGAGGGTGGGGACGAAGGACAGAATGGTCGATTCCTGCCCGCCATGCTGCGTGGCGGAGGAGGTGAAGACCGAGCCGACCTTGCCGACCAGCCCGCCGGTGAACCACAGGCCGCCGGTCTGGTCGATGAAGCTGCGGAGCTGCGAGGTCACGTTGCCGAAGCGCGTGCCCGAGCCGAAGATGATCGCGTCATAGTCCTTGAGCTCGTCGACGGTGGCGATGGGCGCCGCCTGGTCGAGCTTGAAGCCGGCCTTCTGGGCCACCTCCAGCGGCACCGTCTCCGGCACCCGCTTCACGGCGACCTCGGCGCCGGCCTCGCGGGCGCCCTCGGCGACCGCATTGGCCATCGCTTCGATGTGCCCGTAGGAGGAATAGTAGAGGACGAGAACCTTGGCCATGTCAGTCGGCTCCTGATCGCGGGCGCCTCATGGCCACCCGGTGTGATGTCATGGCCGAAAGCTAAGCACCCGAGACACGCAAACAAAGCAGCGTTTCTGAATATCAGAATTGCAAAACTGCAAAAATCGAGAGCGGCGGCGGGACGCCTTATGTGCCATGGTCCACAGCTCGCGGATCACGGCGAAGCTTGCCTTCCAGCGCCGAAACGCTTAAGCCCCGCGCGTGGGAGCCCGTAGCTCAGCCGGTAGAGCACGTGACTTTTAATCATGGGGTCTCGGGTTCGAATCCCGACGGGCTCACCACAAATATCGAGTAAATACGTTAGCTTAGATGGAGGTCGCGGTAGGCTGCGGCCTTCACTTTGCTGACAATTGCTACTGGGGGGCCTGCAGGGGTTCAAATCGCGCCCCATAATTCACTGACTTGCCGCTGAGCGGGTATGCTGTGAGGAGGGCATACTGGGGACACGTCGGCGCGCCCGACCTTTCAGGTGTGCCGCCAAACCTTGACCGCTGAAAGCAGCAGAAGGATCGCGAGGAAGGGCAGCAGAAATTCGTTGGGCACCACTCCCAGCAATTGCCCTCCGATGAAGGCGCCGACAATCGACCCCGCCGCCATTGTGATTGCGAACGACCGATTCCGTCCGAGCACCGAAAAGCTACCATCGCGACTGTAGCGAGCAAAAGCGGCGATCATAGTCGGCAGGCTTACCGCCAACGACAGACTTCCCGCCAGTTTGATATCGGCGCCGAACAGGAGAACGATTGTCGGGATGAGCAATTCGCCGCCTGCAACGCCAAGGATCGCGGCAACGATACCGATGGCAAAGCCTGCGCCTATGCCGACGAAGACCTGTAGCGGCATGTCGAAGAGTGGGCGCCCGGTGCCATTCGGATCATGCCCCAACAGCAAGACGACGGCGATCATGACAAGTAAGAGCGCGATCACCTTGTAAAGGGATTCTGACCGCAGACGAGTCGCCCACCCGGCTCCCAGCCATGCTCCCGCGATGCTGCCGGCAAGGAGGTTGACGATAATCGGCCAGTGAGAGGCCAACTCTGAGAACGGCACGGCGCTCGCGCGAAACGGGAGCGCGAACGCGACGACGATCAGGCTCATGGCCTTGTTCAAAATCACCGCTTCAAGAGCGGGAAAGCTGAAGAAGCCGATCAGGATCGGAAGCCGGAATTCGGCACCGCCGAGGCCGATCATTCCGCCAAAGATACCGATGATACACCCAGCGGCAAACGCGGCGACCTTGCTGCTTCTGCTCTTCGCCGGATGATCTGTGGCGGTCATTGGCTATTCCCCGTTGAATACAACGAGACCCAAGCCATGGAAGAGCGGCAACGTCAACCGGTTGGACGTCTCGCCTCTTCGCACTGGTGGGGGTCTCAGAGTCTCGGGGGTGCCACTCGTGGCCAGAGCTCCACGGGCGGCAAGGATCGGCACGAACAGGGCGGAAACCCCGTGCGGCGCCGGGGGCGCTCGACGCTACTGATGAAGTTGTCCGACGACCTGTTTTGCGTTAGTGAACATACGACGCCAGCTTCGAAAACTTAAGAAAACATTCTCATGAACGTGAACGCGTCGACGGCAATCGCCCATCGCGCCGCTATGCCTGTGCTGATCGCATTGAGCGTCACGCACCTGCTGAACGACATGATCCAGTCGCTCATCCCGGCGATCTATCCGATCATCAAGGCGGCCTATGCGCTCGACTTCGGGCAGATCGGGCTGATGACCCTGACATTCCAGGTCGCCGCCTCGCTCCTGCAGCCGCTCGTCGGCCTCTACACCGACAAGCATCCCATGCCCTATTCGATGGTCCTCGGCATGGCATTCACCCTGACCGGCCTTGTCGGCCTGGCATCGGCCGGGAGCTACCCGCTGCTGCTGGTGGCGGCGGCCTGCGTCGGCATCGGGTCGTCCATCTTCCACCCCGAGGCGACGCGGATGGCCCGGAATGCGTCCGGCGGGCAGCACGGGCTGGCGCAGGGCATCTTCCAGGTCGGCGGACAGACCGGCGGCGCGCTCGGACCGCTGCTGGCCGCCTTCATCATCGTTCCCAACGGTCAGGGCAGTCTCGCCTGGTTCTCCGTGGCGGCGCTGGTCGCCATGGTGCTCATGACCTGGACGGCCGGGCGCGCCGCGCTCATCGGCAAGCAGCGCAAGGCGGCGCGGGCCGCCACCGGACCGGACTTCGACCGTCAGCGCACCGCTCCGCCGCCTTCGGTCGTCATTCCCGCCATCGCCATACTGATCGTGCTGCTCTTCTCGAAGAACGCGTACACGGCGAGCTTCACCTCGTTCTACACCTTCTATCTGATGGGCAAGTTCGGGGTTTCACTCCAGACCTCGCAGGTCATGCTGTTCCTCTTTCTCCTCTCGTCGGCGGCCGGAGCGGTGGGTGGCGGCATGCTGGGAGACAGGATCGGGCGCGACAAGGTCATCTGGTTCTCCATTCTCGGAGCGCTCCCCTTCACGGTCCTGCTGCCCTATGTGGACCTGTTCTGGACGGGCGTCCTGACCGTCATCATCAACCTGATCATGTCGAGCGCCTTCGCCGCCATCCTGGTCTATGCCATCGACCTGATGCCCGATCGCATCGGGCTGGTCGGCGGCTTCTTCTACGGACTTACCTTCGGCCTCGGCGGCATCGCGGCGGCGATGCTCGGGGAAATCGCGGACGTGATCGGCATCGAGGCCGTGTATCGTATCTGCTCGTTCCTCCCGGCCATCGGGCTGCTTGCCTGGTTCCTGCCGAGCCCGCGGCAGATCAACGGCATTCCCTGACGCCCGACGAAACGAGAACCGGATAGCCATGAGGACCGCCATGATGTCGGCAGCGCCACGTCGCGGTCATTTGCGCAGCTCCGCGCCCCGATTGGGATAATGTCGGGACGCCAGAGATGAGGCCAGACACGAGGTCAGACAGATGGAAAAGCGCGCCCTGGGCTCCACCGGTCTTTCGATCGCCCCGATCGTGTTCGGCGGCAACGTGTTCGGCTGGACCATCGACGAGAAGACCAGCTTCGAGGTGCTCGACGCCTTCGTCGACCACGGCTTCAACGCCATCGACACCGCCGACGTCTATTCCGCATGGGTGCCCGGCAACACGGGCGGAGAATCCGAGACCATCATCGGCAACTGGCTGAAGGCCCGCCCCGGCATGCGCAACAGGGTGGCCATCTTCACCAAGGTCGGGTCCGTGGGCGGCGGCCCTCATCCGGGGGCGCTGTCCGAGGAATGGATCGTGAAGGCGGTCGAGGGTTCGCTCTCCCGGCTCGGCATCGAGGCGATCGACCTTTATTTCTCGCACTGGCCGGATCCGGCGACGCCCTATGAGGAAACCCTCGCCGCTTACGGAAAGCTCCTGCGGGCCGGCAAGGTGAAGGCCATTGGCGCGTCCAACCTGAACGCCGCCCAGCTCGCCGATGCGCTCAAGGTCGCGAAGGACAGGGGCCTGCCGCACTATCAGGTGCTTCAGCCGGAATACAACCTCTATGACCGCGCCTCCTATGACGGCGTGCTGCGCGAACTGTGCATGGCCGAGGGGCTGGGCGTCGTGACCTATTTCAGCCTGGCCTCCGGCTTCCTGTCCGGCAAGTACCGGTCGGCGGCGGATCTCGGCCAATCGCAGCGCGGGGATCGCGTGGCGAAATATCTGACCCCGCGCGGCGAGGCGATCCTGAAGGCGCTCGACCACGTCGGGGCCGGTCATGGCGCCAAGCCCGCCGAGGTGGCGCTCGCCTGGCTGATCGCGCGCAAGGGCGTCACCGCGCCCATCGCCAGCGCCACGCGCGCCGCCCATGTCGCCAGCTTCGCCAAGGCGGCCAGCCTGCGGCTGGCCACCGAGGATATCGCGGCGCTCGATCAGGCAAGCGCATAAGCCGAGACGCGGCTTGTCGCGGCGATGACTATGGGACGTGATCGGCAGGCGCGCGGACGGCGTTCGCGCCGCAGGCTGCCCGCTCGGTTGCCGCCCGCTCGATCTCCGGTCGGAGCACGGCCAGCGCCACCAGCACGACGCGCTCCATGACCCGCGCCTCGTCGACGTCGTCCTCGTCCGGCAATTCGTTGAGGGAGCGCTCCCACTCCGCCAGGGCCGCGGCTACAGCGCGCGCCAGGGTATCTGCGGAAATCTCATTCATGACACGCACCGCGACGAACGAAGACGCCGCCCGTCACCCGACTTCATATGCCGTCGCGTGACTGCCCGTCTTTCGTGGCGTCCGTGGCCGCCTCCCGGATCAAGCGACATTATGACGCAATATTAGCGCAGTTTCGCAAATAAACTATACGCAGTTCCACGGCGTGAATTGGCGGAGCTCCTTGAACCGGGCCGCTCCACGCGGGAACGCTTCAATGCCGCC
The DNA here is from genome assembly GCF_000702305.1 of Allobosea sp. 117. Taxonomy (GTDB): domain Bacteria; phylum Pseudomonadota; class Alphaproteobacteria; order Rhizobiales; family Xanthobacteraceae; genus Ancylobacter. Next base: position 205,951 of record NZ_JNLC01000017.1, on the reverse strand, counting down.
GCCGTTATGAGGTGGGCGGTCTTTGCCTTCTCTGCCGGAGCCATTCCCATGAACAGCACCCCCGACATGCAGCGCCTCAGGGCGGATGCCAGCGGCAATACGGGGCTCGGCCACGCTCTGGCGGCGGCCGTGCCGAACTTCGCCTCGCCGGAGGATGCGGTGAACTTCCTCACCGATCGCGGCTTCGACGTCACCGCGCGCGATCTGCTGGAAGCCGCCGCCGACGAGGCGCGGGAGGAGACGCCGGTCGGCGAGGGAGAGGGCGGCTACGGCGCGCTGATGCGCTTCATCCTCGATCATTAGAGCATGCTCCAACGTATTGAAATGGAGCACCTTCTTATCGATCAGGTGATCCCACCTGATCGGAAAGGGCTCTAGCCGCGCGGATGCGGAAGACGAACGAGCCCTCGCGCCTGTCTTCGCCTTCCAGCGTCAGGCCCAGTTGCCGCACGAGATGCGGGATGTCGATCACCGACATCGGATCGGTGCATTCCACCTCGACCAGCGCGCCCGCTGCCGCGCGCTCGAGCGCCCGGCGCGTGTGAAGCGCGGGCAGGGGGCATTTGAGCCCCCTGAGATCGAGGCGGATGTCGGCAGCCGTCATGAATGTCTCCCGGCCGGCGGATTAAGCCCCGCGCGCGCCGCAGGCAAGGACCTGCCGCCGCCGACCTGGCCGCCGCGGGTTGACAACCCCCGCGGGACTGCCGGATGGGTCCTTGAAAAGGGAGAAGCGCCATGAGGGTCATCGGCTTTGCAGGGTGGAGCGGTGCGGGAAAGACGACACTGCTCGCCCAGCTCATCCCCGTCCTTGTGGGGCGGGGCCTGAACATATCCACCGTGAAGCACGCGCATCACGATTTCGACGTCGACAAGCCCGGCAAGGACTCGCACACCCACCGCATGGCGGGCGCCCGCGAGGTGCTGATCTCCTCCGCCAACCGCTGGGCGCTGATGCATGAGCTGCGCGGGGCGCCGGAACCGGAGCTGCCCGAATTGCTGGCCCGTCTGTCGCAGGTCGATCTGGTACTGGTCGAGGGCTTCAAGCGCGACGGCCATCCGAAGATCGAGATCCATCGCGCGGAGGTCGGCAAGCCGTTCCTTCATCCCGACGACCCGAAGATCATCGCCATCGCCTCCGACCATCCGCTCGACGGCATGGCTCTGCCGGTCATCGACCTGAACGACATCGAGGCGATCGCCGATTTCGTGGAAGCGCACGCCATCCCCGTCGACACGGTGGAATGGCGGCTAGAGTCTTTCCGCATTTAACGGAAAGACTCTAAGTTCTTATCTTATAGCGCTTTCTTCACGCGAACCGGTTTCCACTTCGCTCGAAAACGCTCCAAATCCGGCTCACGCCGAGGGGTGAAGGGCCAGCATGGCCTCCGCCGCCGCGAATTCGTCCGGCGTGTTGACGTTGAAGAACGGGTCGCAGGGCGTATCCGGCCACTCGACCCGCGCGGCTTCGAGGTGGCGGGTCCACATGCCGGCGCGCCGCTCGCCGTCATCGATGAGAAGGCGCCGCAGCTCATCCCGGCGCGCTACCGGAAACAGGCCGACGACTGGATGATCGCGGCCACCGGATGCCGCGAAGGCCGCATCCTTCGTGGTCAGCCCTTCCTGAAGCCGCTCGACGAGATCGAGGGGCAGGAAAGGACAGTCGGCCGGCACGCTGAGCACCCAGCCGGCCTGCGGCTCATGGCGGGCGACATGGTCCATGCCGGCGAGCAGGCCGGCGAGCGGTCCCGGATGGTCCGGCGCTGCGTCCGGCACGATCGGCAGGTCCACGCCGAACCGCGCCGGAGCACCATTCGCGTTCAGTAGCAGCGCTCCGACCTGCGGGCGGATGCGCGCCACGACCCGGTCGAGGATGCGCTGCCCGCCGAGAAGCCGCAGCGCCTTGTCGCCCCCGCCCATGCGCCGCGACAGGCCGCCGGCGAGGATGAGCCCGGCGATCGCGTCCCGTGCGTTCACGTCACGCCACCGGGCGGGTGAGGAGATAGGCGGCCAGCGCGACGAAGATCGCGCCGACGATCGCCAGCACCGGCACCGAGACGCGCAGCGCCACCATCAGGCCGAAGCTGAAGGCCATGCTGCCCGTCGCCACCCATTGCGCCCAGCGCGGCACGGCGCCGGTCTCGCGCCAGGCAATGACCGCCGGTCCGAGTCGCGGATGGGTGATCAGCCACGCCTCGAAGCGCGGCGAGGAGCGCGAAAACAGCCAGGCGGCGAGGATCAGGAACACCGTGCCCGGCATCAGCGGCGTGACGAGGCCGACGATACCGAGGCCGACGCAGACCCAGCCGAGCGCGAACAGCATCCAGCGTCCCGCGGCGCGGCCGGGCATGTTGTTCGGGCGATCGTCCATCATGCAGCGCACTATAACGGCCTTGCGCGAGGACACGAACCGCCGGCGCGCCGATTGGAACGCCTCCATCCGCGCCGGAAAATGCGTGTCGGGCAATGACGCTAACTCCATGCCCAGGTCAGCCTTTGATGCGGTAGCCCTTCAATTTTTGGGGAAGGACTACCCGGCATCGAGCAGCTTCACCGCGACGTCGCGCTCGAACAGGTGCAGCAGCAGCCGCAACGCCCGGCCGCGGGGGCCCAGAAGATCCGGGTCCTCCTGCACGACGGCCTTCGCGTCGGCGCGGGCCGCTTCGAGGAGGTCGCCATGCCGTTCGAGCCGCGCCACCCGAAAGCCGGGAAAGCCGCTCTGCCGCGTGCCGAGCACGTCGCCCTCGCCGCGCAGCTTCAGGTCCTGCTCGGCGAGAAAGAATCCGTCTTCCGATTCCCGCAGCGCCCGCAGCCGCTGCTCGGCGATCGGCCCGAGCGGCGGCCGGTAGACCAGCAGGCAGGTCGAGGCTTCCTCCCCGCGCCCGACCCGCCCGCGGAGTTGGTGGAGCTGGGCGAGACCGAAGCGCTCGGCATGCTCGATCACCATGATCGAGGCCTCCGGCACGTCGACGCCGACCTCGACCACCGTGGTGGCGACCAGAAGCCGCGTCTCGCCGCTCGCGAACGCAGCCATCGCCGCATCCTTCTCGGCGCCCTTCATCTTGCCGTGCACGAGGCCGACGCGGCTGCCGAAATGCTGGCGCAGATCGGCGAAACGCGCCTCGGCGGCGGCAAGGTCCGAGCTTTCCGATTCATCGACCAGCGGGCAGATCCAGTAGGCCCGGCGCCCTTCCCGCAGCGCGTGGCCCAGCCGTTCCACAACCTCGTGCAGGCGCTCGGAGGAGATGGTGGCGGTGGTGATCGGCTTGCGGCCGGCCGGCTTCTCGCGCAGCTCGCTCGAATCCATGTCGCCGAAATAGGTGAGCACCAGCGTGCGCGGGATCGGCGTCGCGGTCATCACCAGCACGTCGACGGCCTCGCCCTTGGCGGCCAGCGCGAGACGCTGGTGCACGCCGAAACGGTGCTGCTCGTCGACGATGGCAAGCGCAAGATCGCCGAAGGCCACGCCCTCCTGGAACAGCGCATGGGTGCCGACGACAAGGTCAACCTCGCCGTTGCGCAGGCCGGCGAGCAGTTCCTCGCGCACGCGCCCTTTCTCACGCCCGGTGAGCAGCGCGACCCTGAGGCCTGCGGCGGCCGCGATCGGCGCTATGGTCTTCAGATGCTGGCGCGCGAGGATTTCCGTCGGCGCCATCAGGGCCGCCTGCCGGCCGGCTTCCACGACGGACGCCGCCGCCAGAAGTGCCACCACCGTCTTGCCGGAGCCGACATCGCCCTGCAGCAACCGCAGCATGCGGTTCTCCGAGGCGAGATCGGCGCGGATGGCGGCCAGGGCCTCGCGCTGCGAGCCGGTGAGGGTAAAGGGCAGGGCGGCCTCGATCCGCGCCGCGATGCGTCCGTCGCCGACGCTCGATCGGCCGGTGCTCCGCACGGCGCGCGAGCGCACCAGCGCCAGAGCGAGCTGGCCGGCCAGCAGCTCGTCATAGGCGAGCCGCCGCCACGCCGCGCCGTCCGGCCCCGCAGCCTCGGGAACGGCGGGATGGTGCACGGCCTGAAGCGCCGCCCGGAAGCCGGGCGATCCGGCCGGGAGCCTGTCCTGCCATTCCGGCAGCTCCCGCGCGATCGTCAGCGCCGCATCGACGGCGCGCCGCACATGGCCGTGGCCCAGCCCCTCGACGAGAGGATAGAGCGGCTCGACCGGCGGCAGTTTCGCGAGGCCCGCCGCGTCGACCACCCGGTCGGGATGCGTCATCTGCCGCATGCCGTCATAAAGGGTGATCGTGCCGGACACCCAGCGCACCTCGCCGACCGGCAGCAGCCGCTCCATCCGCCCGCGATCGGCATTGAAGAAGGCGAGGGTGAGGTCGCCCGTCTCGTCATGCACATGGACGCGATAGGGCGCGCGCGAGCCGCGCGGCGTCGGCCGGTGCTGATCGACTGTGACCTCCAGCGTCACCACCGTGTCCGGCAGCGCCTCGGCGATGGTCGGGCGCGCGCGCCGGTCGATGGCGGAAGAAGGCAGGTGCAGCAGCAGGTCCAGCACCCGCGCGCCATCCGGCCGGTCGAGCAGCCGGTTGAACGGGCGCGCAAGCTTCGGCCCGATGCCGGCGAGCTCGGTGATCGAGGCGAAATAGGGGTTGAGGACGTCGGGCCGCATCGTGGCGCGAAGGTGGACGAACCCCGCCCGCCGCGCAACGGCATGCACGGAAACACCTGACAGCCGCCGCGGAGCGCGCTAAACAGCGGCCCTTCTCGCAATTGCGAACCGCGAGGCCCATATGACCGGCACCACGATCTCCAGCGCAGGGCTCGACGAGCGCCGGCGGCGTATCCTCTATCGCGCCTGGCACCGCGGCACCCGCGAGATGGACCTGCTGATGGGCCGCTTCGCCGACGCGCACCTCGCCGCGCTGACCGACGCGGATGTCATCGACTTCGAGCGCCTGATCGAGGTTGAGGACCCGGACCTGTTTGCCTGGCTCGGTGGCCTTGAACCGCCGGCCGATTTCGACACACCCGTCTTCCGCCGTTTCCGGCAGTTCCACCTGTCCGGCGAAGGCGTGCCCGACATGTAAAGGCCGTGCCTGCCCGATGAAGCCCCGCTCTCCCAACGATCTCGCCGCGCGCCTCGCCTCCGGGCGCACCGTCACCCTCGCCAATGTCCCTGCCGGTATGCAGGGGCTGGTGGTGGCCGATCTCGCGCGCACGCTCGCCGCGCGGCCCGATGCGCCATGGCCGACGCTGGTCGTGGTCTGCCGCGATTCCGAGCGCATGGCGGAGATGGAACGCGCGCTCGGCTTCTTCGCACCGGGTGTCGAGGTGCTGCCGCTGCCCGCCTGGGATTGCCTTCCCTACGACCGCGCCTCGCCGAACGGCGCCGTCGTCGCCCGCCGCATGACGACGCTGGCACGCCTCGCCCGCGTCAAGGGCCGCGAGGCAGGCAGCATCGTTCTCACCACCGTCAACGCCGCCCTGCAACGGGTGCCGGCGCGCAGCCTGATCGCCACGCAGTCCTTCTCCGCCGCGCCGGGCAACGCGCTCAACCTCGACGAGGTGGTCGCCTGGGCTGAGGTCAACGGCTTCCTGCGTACGCCCACGGTGCGCGACACCGGCGAATATGCGGTGCGCGGTGGCATCCTCGACCTGTTCCCGCCCGGACTGCCGGCGCCGATCCGGCTCGACTTCTTCGGCGACACACTCGAATCCATCCGCTCCTTCGATCCCGAAACACAGCGCACGGCGACCCAGATGCGTGCGCTCGACCTCGTGCCGATGAGCGAGCTGCAGCTCACCTCCGAGACCATGCGCCGCTTCCGCATGGCCTATGTCGCCGCCTTCGGCGCGGCCCAGCGCGGCGACCTGCTCTATGAGGCGGTCAGCGAGGGTCGCCGCTATCCCGGCATGGAGCACTGGCTGCCGCTGTTCCACGAGGGGTTGGATACCATCTTCGACTATGCCGGCGGCGCGCCGCTGGTGATGGAGGCGCAGGCCGAGGACGCCGCGCGCGAGCGTCTCGCGCAGATCGCGGACTATTACGACGCCCGCCGCGACGCGCTCGATCACACTGGTCAGAATACAGGCGGACATGGCGCGCCCTACAAGCCGCTGCCGCCGGACGCCCTCTATCTCACCGCCGAGGAATGGGCGCGCGACCTCGGCGAGCGCGCCAATGTGCGCCTCAGCGCCTTCGCGCTGCCGGAGAGCGCCGAGGTCGTCGATCTCAACGGCCGCCCGGCGCGCAATTTCGCGCCCGAGCGGGCCGATCCGGACGCCAACGTCTTCCAGAGCGCCGCCGACTATCTCGCCGACCTCGCCAAGGCCAAGCGCACCATATTGGCCGCATGGTCCGATGGCTCGCGCGACCGGCTGGCGACCGTACTGGCTGACCACGGCCTGAAGGGCACGCAGTCGGTCGGCACCCGAGACGCCGCCGACAAGCTGCCGGCGGGCGCCATCGGCCTCGCCGTGCTCGGCATCGAGAACGGATTCGAGACGGACGGCCTCGCCATCATCGGCGAGCAGGACATTCTCGGCGACCGCCTGGTGCGCCCGAAGCGCAAGGCGCGGCGCCCGCAGGACGTGATCGCCGAGCTCACCTCGCTCACCGCCGGCGACCTCGTGGTACATGTCGATCACGGCATCGGCCGCTTCGTCGGGCTGAAGACCATCGAGGCGATGGGCGCCCCGCACGACTGCCTCGAAATCCACTATGCGGAAGGCTCCAAGCTCTTCCTGCCGGTGGAGAACCTCGAGCTTCTGTCGCGCTACGGCTCGGAGGACACCGAGGCGCAGCTCGACCGGCTCGGCGGCGGCGGATGGCAGGCGCGCAAGGCGCGGATGAAGAGCCGCATCCGCGAGATGGCGGCCGAGCTCATCAAGGTCGCCGCGCAGCGCCAGCTCCGCGAGGCGCCGCGCCTCGTGCCGGCGGCCGGGCTCTATGACGAGTTCCGCGCGCGCTTCCCCTATGAGGAGACCGAGGACCAGGACGCCGCCATCGAAGCGGTGTTCGACGATCTCGGCTCCGGCCATCCCATGGATCGCCTTGTCTGCGGCGATGTCGGCTTCGGCAAGACCGAAGTTGCTCTAAGGGCGGCCTTCGCGGTGGCGATGAGCGGTAAGCAGGTTGCCGTCGTGGTGCCGACGACGCTACTGGCCCGCCAGCACTTCAAGACCTTCTCCGAGCGCTTCAAGGGGCTGCCGGTCGTGGTGCGGCAGGCCTCCCGTCTCGTGACCGCGAAGGACATGGCTGAGACCCGCAAGGGCCTCGCCGACGGCACCGTCGACATCGTGGTCGGCACCCATGCGTTGCTCGGAAAGGCCATATCCTTCAAGGACCTCGGCATCGTCATCGTCGACGAGGAGCAGCATTTCGGCGTCGGCCACAAGGAGCGGCTGAAGCAGATGCGCGCCGAGGTGCATGTGCTGACCCTCACCGCGACGCCGATCCCCCGCACGCTGCAGCTCGCCATGACCGGCGTGCGCGAGCTCTCCATCATCGCCTCGCCACCGGTCGACCGTTTGGCGGTGCGCACCTTCGTCACCCCGTTCGATCCGCTGATCGTGCGCGAGGCGCTGCTGCGCGAGCGCTATCGCGGCGGCCAGAGCTTCTATGTCTGCCCGCGCATCGAGGACCTGTCGGAGGTGAAGGACTTCCTCGACAAGCAGGTGCCCGAGGTGAAGGTCGCGGTGGCGCACGGCCAGATGGCGGCGAGCCAGCTCGAAGAGATCATGTCGGCCTTCTATGACGGCCAGTTCGACGTGCTGCTCTCCACCACAATCGTCGAGTCCGGCCTCGACATCCCGACCGCCAACACGCTGATCATCCACCGTGCCGACATGTTCGGCCTCGCCCAGCTCTACCAGCTCCGCGGGCGCGTCGGCCGCTCGAAGACCCGCGCCTATGCGATCTTCACCCTGCCGGCGGAGAAGGCGATCACCGCGCAGGCGGAGCGTCGGCTGAAAGTTCTGCAGTCGCTCGACACGCTGGGTGCTGGCTTCCAGCTCGCCAGCCACGACCTCGACATCCGCGGCGCCGGCAATCTGCTCGGCGACGAGCAGTCCGGTCACATCAAGGAGGTCGGCTACGAGCTCTATCAGGAGATGCTGGAGGAGGCGATCGCCAACCTCAAGGCCGGCATCACCGAGCCGGTCGCCGACAAGTGGTCGCCGCAGATCTCCATCGGCACGCCGGTGCTGATTCCGGAGGACTATGTCGCCGACCTGCATGTGCGGCTCGGCCTCTATCGCCGCCTCGCGGATATCGAGGCCGACGCCGAGATCGAGCAGATCGGCGCCGAGCTGGTGGACCGCTTCGGTCCCGCTCCGCCGGAAGTCGACCAGTTGCTCAAGCTGGTCGCCATCAAGGCGCTGTGCCGCCGGGCGAATGTCGAGAAGGTCGATGCCGGCCCGCGCGGCGCGGTGCTGAGCTTCCGGGATTCGAAATTCCCGAACCCCGCCGGCCTCGTCGCCTATCTCGGCAAGCCGCACGTCATCGCCAAGGTGCGGCCGGACCTGAAGGTGGTGTTCTCCGACGATTGGCCGAGCGCCGAAGCGCGCCTCAAGGGCACCGGCGCGATCCTGAAGGAGCTCGCCCGCATCGCCGAGCAGGTGGCGAAGGCGGCCTGACCGTCAGGGGCCGGGCGGCGCCATGTCGTTGTCGGGCATGACATCGGCGTCGTTGTCCGAGCCCGGGCCGGCGATATCGGGGAAGTCGCCGCCCGCCTGCGCCTCGTAATCCTGGCTCTTGTCCGCGCCGGGATTGTCGGGAAGCGGGCCATAGTCGAGAAAGTTGGGGTTGTTCAGCGGCTTGAACTGAATGACCTCGCCCGGCTCACCCCCCGGACCCGGCTCCACCTTGGGATGCACCGTGATGTGTTCCTGGGCGACGGCAATGGCGGGCGCGGCACCGAGCAGGGCGGCGGCGAGCGAGGCGAACAGGGCAGTACGCATGGGTCTTGGTTCCGATCCTCGGCGCCGGGCTGGCGGCACCTCTTCCCTAAGGACCCCTTTAGCCCCCCGCTGTCCAGTCGCGGCCGATGCCAGCGTTAAAGGTTTGCGACCGACTGTGGCCTGCCGGCCATGGCCTCAGCTTCCCTGCCACCAGCTCTCGGCGAGCGTGCCGGATAGCGAGACGACCGTCGGCCGCTCCACCTTGCGCCAGCGCGCCACCCATTGGCCGGGCGTGTGGAACAGCGGCACGGAGAACTGCGCCGAGATAAGCACCCGGTCGAGCGCCCGCACCGCGGCGACGAAATCGCTGCGCTCGCGCGCGACCAGCAGCGCCTGGATCATCGCGTCCGCCGCCGGGCTCTTCAGTCCCATGAAGTTGCGCGTGCCCGGCGTGTCGGCCGCCGCCGAGCCGAAATAGAAGGCCTGCTCGTTGCCCGGGGACAGCGACTGGTCCCAGATATAGGGCACCATGTCGTAGTCATAGGTCTGCTTGCGCGCCTCGAACTGCACATTGTCGACGAGGCGTATCTCCAGCGTGATGCCGGCGCGCTTGAGCATCCGCTGATAGGCCAGCGCGAGGCGCTCCTGGTCCTTGGTGCCGACCAGCAGCTCGGCGGCGAAGGGCTTGCCGCTCGCCTTCGACACCAGCGTGCCCTTGTCGAGGCTCCAGCCGGCGGCATCGAGCAGGGCGAGCGCCCGGCGCAGGCTCTCCCGGTCGCGCCCGGAGCCATCGGAGACCGGCGGCTGCCAGGTGCCGTCCATCACCGCCGGCAGCACCGCATCCGGGAAGGGCGCGAGCAGCTTGCGCTCGACCTCTCCGGCAGGCCGGCCGCGCGCGGCGAGCTCGGAGCCCTCGTAGAAGCTGGCGGTGCGCTTGTAGACGTCGAAATAGAGGTTGGGATTGACCCATTCGAAGTCGAACAGCTCGACCATGGCGGCGCGGACCCGCGCATCGGCGAAAATCTCGCGCCGCATGTTGAAGATCAGCGCGGAATAGGGCTTCGGCATGCCGGTCTCGATCTCCTCGAGCCGGATGCGCCCGTCGCGCACGGCGGGAATGTCGTAGCCGGTCTTCCAGCGGCCGGGATCGGTCTCGAAGCGTATGTCGTAGAGACCGCGCTTGAACGCCTCGAACTGGCTGTTCACGTCGCGGTAGAAATCGTAGCGCAGCCTGTCGAAATTATAGAGGCCGCGATTGACCGGCAGGTCCCGGCCCCAATAGGCCGGCGAACGCTCGAGGATGACGGTCTCGCCCGGCTTCACCTCGGCGGCGACATAGGGGCCGCTGCCGAGCGGCGCGCGGAACGTCGTCTCCTCGAAGGTCGCCGGGTTGACCGCATGCTTCGCCAGCACCGGCATCAGGGCGAGGATCAGCGGCAGCTCGCGGTCCTTCTCCGCGAAGTCGAACCGCACGCCGTTGCTGCCATAGGCCGAGGCCTTCGCGACCTTGCTGTAATAGCTGCGGTGATTCGGCCGCCCCTTGCTGCGCAGCAGCTCGTAGGAGAACAGAACGTCGTCCGGCGTCACCGGCGCGCCGTCGGAAAAGCGCGCGCGAGGGTCGAGCTCGAAGGCGACATAGCTGCGCTCGTCGTCCGTCTCCACGCTTCGCGCGAGCAGCCCATACATCGTGAACGGCTCGTCCGGGCTGCGCGCCATCAAGCTTTCGACAATGTTCCAGCGGATGAAGGGAGGGGCCGTACCTCGTACGATGAAGGGGTTAAGGCTGTCGAAGCTCGCCACGGCGGCCTGCACGAGCTGTCCGCCGCGCGGGGCCTGCGGGTTGACGCTTCGATAATGCGTGAAGTCCGGGGGATACAGCGGCGTGCCGTGCATGGCGATGCCATGGACGGGCGAAACACCGGCGAAGGCGCCAGATGGGCGCAACGCCATTGCGCCGAACATGAGCGCGGTGTTACGCAGCACGCGGCGTCGGGTGATATCGCTCAAGGCTTGCGCTCCTGACGGCCGGCATTGTGAGTCGGTCAACGCAACGAAACTAACACGGACGGTCGGGGCGGAATGCCACAGGGTCACGGTCTTGCCTCATTTGACCTTGAGACAGCCGCCACATCGGAGATGGCGCCCCGGCGTCGGCCGTCGACCTTCCGGCGGCTTGCTCGATAGGAAATCGATATGATCAGACGCTCGTCTCTCGTGCCGCGCATTCTCTCGCCGCGTCTGGCGGCGGTGTGCGCTGCGGCGCTTATTTTCGGCGCGCCGGCCGCCATGGCCCAGACGCCCGCCGCGAACCAGAACCAGCAGAAGCCCGCCGCCAAGCCGGCCGCCAACCAGCAGAAGCCGGCCGCCCCGCAGCAGCAGGGCGCGGCCCCCGCCGGCGCCGGCCAGGGCACCTCGCCGCAGACCGCCCAGCAGATTCCGGCGGTCGCCATTCCGTGGGTGAAGCGCTGCGCCGACGAGCCGCAGATCAAGAAGCAGGTCTGCAACATGGAGCAGACCATCATCACCGACACCGGGCAGTTCCTGGTCCGCTTCGGCCTGTTCGAGGTGAAGGACGACCCGAAGAAGATGTTCACCGTCGCCTTCCCGACGGGGCTTCTGCTGCGCAACGGCTTCCGCGTCGCCCTCGCCAACGAGCAGCCGCTCACCGGCACCTTCGTGATGTGCGACGAGCGCGTCTGCCGCGGCGATATCCAGGTCGACCAGGCCTTCATCGACCGCATGAAGAAGGCTCCGGGCCTGACGCTGCAGGTCGCCAACTCGGTCGGCCGCATCATCTCCTACCCGATCGGCCTCGGCGAGTTCGGCAAGCTCTATGACGGCCCGAACACCGACCAGAAGGCGTTCGAGGAGCAGGTCGCCAAGATCCAGGAGCAGGTCAAGGCCCGCCAGCAGCAGCTCGCCACCGAGCAGCAGCAAATGGAGCAGAAGACCAAGCAGGGTCTCGAGAAGCTCGGCGCCGAGAAGCTGAAGCAGAACCCGGCCCCGGCTCAGTGAGCTGCATCTACGGCCAGAAACGCGAACGCCCGGCGCAAGCCGGGCGTTTTCGTATCGGATGAAGTTTTGCCGATAAGCTATTGCAGGCGATCGGTTCTCACGCGCCATCCGCCGTCACCGTCCGCCGCCAGCATCTCCTCGACCTGCGGATGACGGACCGGCTCGCCGGAATTGTCCGGCTCGAGGTTCTGCTCGGAGACATAGGCGACGTATTCCGTCTCCGCGTTCTCCGCGAGCAGATGGTAGAAGGGCTGGTCCTTGGTCGGCCGCATGCCCTCGGGGATCGACTCCCACCACTCGTCGGTGTTGGAGAACTCCGGGTCGACGTCGAACACCACGCCGCGAAACGGATAGTGGCGGTGGCGCACGATCTGGCCGATCCGGTATTTGGCGTTGCGTTCCTTCATGATCCTACACAGCTCGCCCTTGCGGCCGGCGCGACCGGTTAGGCGTCCGCTGCCCCCTTGTCAACTCAAGCCATAGGCCGCCGCAAGCGCCGGATCGCGCGCCGCCACGATGCGGGCGAGGTCGACGATGACCTTCGCCTGCTTCCATGTCGCGTCGTCCTGCATCTTGCCGTCGATCATCACTGCACCCGTTCCGTCCGGCATCGCCTCCAGGATGCGCGCGGCGAACCGGACCTCGCCGGGGTCCGGACTGAACACGCGCTTGGCGATGTCGACCTGTGTCGGATGCAATGACCATGCCCCGACGCAGCCCTGCAGGAAGGCGTTGCGGAACTGCGCCTCGCAGGCGGCCGGATCGGCGAAATCGCCGAACGGACCGTAGAACGGCTTGATGCCGTTGGCGGCGCAGGCATCGACCATCTTGGCGACCGTGTAGTGCCACAGATCCTGCTGGAAGGCGGTGCGCGGCGCATCCCCGTTGGGATCGGCAAGCACCGCATAGTCCGGGTGCCCGCCGCCGACCCGCGTGGTCTTCATCGCCCGCGAGGCGGCAAGGTCCGCCGGGCCGAGGCTCATGCCGTGCATGCGCGGCGAGGCGGCCGCGATCGCATCGACATTCTTCACGCCCTCCGCGGTCTCCAGAATGGCGTGGATCAGGATCGGCTTGCCGACCGCGTGCTTGGCCTCGAGCTGGGCGAGTAGCTGGTCCACGTAATGGATGTCCCAGGGCCCGTCGACCTTCGGCACCATGACGACGTCGAGCTTGGCGCCGAGTGCGCCGACCAGCTCGACGATGTCGTCGACTGCCCACGGGCTGTTCAGCGCGTTGATGCGGGTCCACAAGCCAGTCGCGCCGAAGTCGTTGGCCCGGCCGAGCGCGATCAGCCCCTCGCGCGCCGCCACCTTGGCGTCGGCGGGGATGGCGTCCTCCAGATTGCCGAGCAGCACGTCGACCGTGCCGATCAGCTCCGGCACCTTGGCGCGGAACTTCTCCAGATGCGGCGGCAGGAAATGGATCATCCGCTCCAGCCGCACCGGCAGCTCGCGATAGGGCTCGGGCGCGCCGATGGCGAGCGGCTTGTAGAAATTGCGCGGCAGCTTCTCAGGCACGTGCAAAACCCCATTCCTGTGCATCGGCGACGGCCGTGCTGCATAGCAGCATAACCTCATATTCGTCGCGCCAGAAGCGCCCGATCCGGAGCATGTTCCGCGAAAGTTGCGGGACTTTCGCGATGCGAACATGCTCCAAGCTATTGAGTGAGAGCACTTTCCGGTCGATCAGCCGATTCCGCCTGATCGGAAAGGGCTCTAAGGTCTGATTGACCACCGCTGGCATGCCGGATACCGAGCGCGGATGGCCGACGTCCTCGCTCTCGCGCTCCCTTTCTTCGGTGTCATCTTCCTCGGTTTCGGATGCGGCCGCTTCGCCCGCATTCCCGAGAGCGGCCTCGACTGGCTGAGCTTCTTCATTATCTATGTGGCGCTGCCGCCGCTGTTCTTCTCGCTGGTGGCGAGGACGCCGTTCCACGAGCTGACCAATGGCAGCTTCATCCTCGCCACCACCGTCTCGACCGCGACCTGCTTCGCCCTGTCCTTCGGCCTCGGTCTCTGGCTCCGGCGCGGCGACGTGCCGGAGGCGACCATCGCCGCCGTCGTCGGCTCCTATTCCAATGTCGGCTATATGGGCCCCGGCCTCACGCTCGGCGCGCTGGGGGCGGGCGCTTCGGTGCCGACCGCGCTGATCTTCGTGTTCGACAGCCTGTTTTTCTTCACTGTCGTGCCGCTGCTGATGGGGCTTTCGGGCCGAGACCGCCACCCGCCGCTGCAGACGGCGCTGCTGGCCTTGCGCCGCGTGCTGACGCATCCGTTCAACGTCGCGACCTTCCTCGGCGTGGCGGCGGCCTATTTCGAGTTCCACCCGCCACAGGCGATCGAGCGCATGCTGGATTTCCTGAAGAACGCGGCGGCGCCCTGCGCGCTGTTCACGCTCGGCGTGTCGGTCGCGCTGCGGCCGATGGAGCGCTTCCAGTGGGAGGTGCCCCCGCTCATCGCCATCAAGCTGCTGCTGCACCCCGCGCTGGTCTTCACGGTGCTGATGCTGATCGGCGGCTTCGATCCCGTCTGGGTGGCGACCGCCGTGCTGATGGCCGGCCTGCCGCCGGCGCTGAACGCCTTCATCATGGCGAAGCAGTACGAGACCTATGTCGAGGCGGCCTCGGGCGGCGTGCTGGTGGGCACGGTGGTGTCGGTCGCCACCGTCACCGCGCTCCTCTATATCGTGCAGCACGACATGCTGCCGCACGCGCTGTTTCCCTGAGGCCTCAGAGCGGCTTGCCGGCGACCAGACGCGGCACGTCGCGGCTCGGGCCGATGCCCTCGCGCATCATGGCGTGGCGCAGCGCCGGCACCCGGCCCATCAGCCACAGCGCGAAGCCGCGCATGCCGTGTACCGGCATCAGCTCGCTCAGCAGCGAACGGTTGGCGAGGTCGACCGCGAAGGTCCGGCTCGCCACGTCGGCCCGCCGCCGGCGCTCATAGGCCTGCGTCACGGCGTCAGAGCCGATGTCCGCGCCGGCCCGCAGCGCGTCGGCGACCAGCTCGGCGAGCGTCGCCGCGTCGCGTATGCCGAGATTGAGGCCCTGCGCGCCGATCGGCGGAATGACATGCGCCGCCTCGCCGACGAGCACGGTCCGCTCGGCCGAGAAATGCTCGGCGGTGCGCGCAGCCAGCGGGAAGCTGCCACGCGGCGAGACGAGCCGCATGCGCCCGAGCAGCGAATGGGTGCGCGTCTCGATGGCGAGGCCAAAGCCCTCGTCGTCGAGCGCCATCAGCGTTTCGGCCTCCGCCGGGCTCGTCACGCAGACGATGCTGCAGCGCCGGCCGGGCAGGGGAACGAGAACGCAGGGACCGGTCTCGGTATGGAACTCGGTCGAGATGTCCTCATGCGCCCGCTCATGTTCGAGCGTCGCCGTGACGGCGACCTGAGGATAGGGACGCGTCGGCGCGGCGATGCCGAGCAGGCGGCGCACCGCGGATTCGCGTCCATCCGCCGCCGCGACCAGGGCAGCGGAAAGGGTGCGGCCGTCGCCCAGCGTCACCACGGATTGCCCGGCTTGCCGCCTCAGGCCAGCCAGCTCGCCTTCGACCCGCGCGATGGCGGGACGCGTCGCGACCGCCCGTTCGAGGACATCGTTCAGTGCTTCGTTCTCGACGTTCCAGGCGAAGGCCTCGATCTCCATCTCCCGCGCGTGGAACGAGACCTCGGGCGCGCGCAGCAGCCGGCGGGTGTCGTCCACCAGCCGCATGACGCGCAGCGGCGAGGCGTTCGGGCGCAGCTCGGCCCAGAGGCCGAGAGCCTCCAGCGCCTTGACCGAACCGTCCATCAGCGCGGTCGCGCGCGGATCGGGGCGGCGCGCCGGCGCGAGGAGATGCACCTGCGCGCCGGCGGCGGCCAGCGCAAGCGCGGTGATGAGGCCCGCCGCGCCGCCGCCCACGACGATGGCCTCGCCCTGCGGGGAACTCCGCGTCTCGCTCGGCATGTCGCTCATCATGACATCTCCGGTGCGTTGGTGGCGCCGCGGGACTGTAAGCCGGGGCGGGAGTGTGGGATAAGCATTCGTGTCGCGGCTTGGCAAGGTGACGGAACGCATCGGAGATAAGACGTGCGGCGTCGCCCATCCATCCGCGCGAGTGCTGACGTCGGAGGAAATGCAGTGCCGGCATCGACCAAGCTGAGGGAGGACGTTCCGCCGGGACGCCAGACGCTGGCGTTCGCCGTCCACCTCTTCACCGCTTCCGGCGCCGTCTGCGGCCTGCTCGCCCTCATCGCGGCAGTGGAGGGCAACTGGGCGCTGATGTTCGCCTGGCTCGGCGCCGCGCTGTTCGTGGACGGCGTCGACGGCAGCATCGCCCGGCGCGTGCGCGTGGTGGAGGTGCTGCCGCGCTGGTCGGGCGAGACGCTCGACCTCGTCGTCGATTACCTCACCTATGTCCTAGTGCCGGCCTTCGCGGTCTCGACCGGGGGGCTGATGCCGTTCTGGATGGCGGTGCCGGCGAGCGCGGCAATCCTGCTCACCAGCGCGCTCTATTTCGCCGACACCCACATGAAGACGGAGGACAAGTACTTCCAGGGCTTCCCGGCCGTGTGGAACCTCGTCGTCTTCTATTTCTTCCTGGTGCCGCTGAACCCCTGGGTGGTCCTCGGCATCATCGCGGCGCTGTCGGGCGCCACCTTCCTGCCGATCAAGTTCGTACATCCCTTCCGTGTCGTGCGGCTGCGGGCCCTCACACTCGGCCTACTCGCCCTCTGGGCAGTGCTCGCCATCGTCGCCGTCGTCGACCGGCTCGCCCCGTCCGTCTGGGTGACCTGGGCGCTGTGCCTGATCGCGCTTTATTTCCTGCTGTTCGGCGTGGTGCGGCCGCGCAAGACCTCCGCCTGATCATCCGGGAACCGGCGCGGCATGCTCGAACTGCTGACCTCCGCCGAGGCCTGGGCTGCCCTTCTCACCCTCACGGTGATGGAGGTGGTGCTCGGCATCGACAATGTCGTGTTCATCTCGGTGCTGGTCTCCCGGCTCGACCGTGAGCGCTCCCGGCACGCGCGGCAGATCGGCCTCTCGCTGGCGCTGCTGTTCCGCATCGGCCTGCTCACCGTCCTGACCTGGCTGATCGGCCTGACCGAGCCGGTCGTCACCATCCTCGACCAGCCCTTCTCCTGGCGCGACATCGTGCTGATCGCCGGCGGCCTGTTCCTCATCGCCAAGGGCACCAGCGAGATTCACGACGCCATCGAGGGCGAGGAGGGGCAGGCTGCAGCCGGCGGGTCGGCGTCCTTCGCGTGGATCGTTGCGCAGGTGATCGTCATCGACATCGTGTTCTCGGTGGATTCGATCATCACCGCCATCGGCATGGCCCGCGATCTCACCATCATGATCGCCGCGGTGATCATCGCCGTCGGCATCATGTATGTCGCCTCGGGCCCGGTGTCGAAGTTCATCATCGACTACCCGACCACCAAGATGCTGGCCCTGTCGTTCCTGCTGCTGATCGGCGTCTCGCTGATCGCCGACGGGTTCGGGCTGCACGTGCCGCGGCCCTATATCTATTTCGCGATGGCCTTCTCGGCCCTCGTCGAGGTCTTCAATGTCGCCGCCCGCCGCCGTGCCAGACACCGGCGCTGAGAGAGGAGCCGCCCCATGGTCGCCGCCGTCCGCATCCATCAAACCGGAGGACCCGAGGTTCTCACCGTCGAGGACGTCACGGTCGGAGCGCCGGGGCCGGGCGAGGTTCGGGTGAAGCACACGGCGATCGGCCTCAACTTCATCGACACCTATTTCCGTTCGGGACTTTACCCCGCGCCGGGCGGGCTGCCCTTCATCCCCGGCAACGAGGCGGCCGGCATCGTCGAGGAGGTCGGCGAAGGCGTCGAGGGCCTCGCGCCCGGCGACCGCGTGGCCTATGGCGCCGTGCCCGGCTCCTATTGCGCCGAGCGGGTCATGCCCGCCGCGCCGCTGGTCAAGCTGCCGGACGCGATCGGCGACCGCACGGCGGCGGCGATGATGCTGAAGGGCATGACGGCGCGCTATCTGCTGCGCCAGACCTATCCGGTGAAACCGGGCGACACCATCCTCGTGCATGCGGCCGCCGGTGGCGTCGGGCTGATCCTGTGCCAGTGGGCCTCGCATATCGGCGCCACCGTCATCGGCACCGTCGGCTCAGAGGAAAAGGCCGAGCTCGCCCGCGCAAATGGCGCGCATCACACCATCCTCTACACCCGTGAGGATTTCGCCAAGCGCGTGAAGGAGATCACCGAAGGAAGGCTGTGCGACGTGGTTTATGACGGCGTCGGGCAGGCGACCTATCCCGCCTCGCTCGACTGCATCCGCCCGCGCGGCCTGTTCGCCAGCTTCGGCAACGCTTCGGGCGCGATCCAGAACTTCAACCTTCTTGCCCTGTCGCAGAAGGGCTCGCTCTACGCTACGCGCCCAACCCTCGCCACCCACATCGCAACACGGGACGCGCTCCTTGAGAGCGCCAACGACCTGTTCGGCGCGGTGAGCTCCGGCATCGTCCGCGTCCCGGTCAACCAGACCTACCCGCTTGCCGAGGCCGCGCAGGCGCATCGCGACCTCGAAGGGCGTCGGACGACAGGCTCCACCGTCCTGATCCCCTGACCAAATCTGCGGCCGCGGAGGCATCTTCCCGCCGCCCAATTGGGCATCGGCGCCGGCGAATAATCGGCTACAGTTGCCTCGCCCGGTTCCGGGCGCGCTCCGTATCCGGATGGTTGAACGCGATGCCCGATGACATCACGCCGCCGGCGCTGCTGGAGGCCATCGGCCTCACCAAGCGCTTCGGCGCGCTGGTGGCAAACGACAATGTGAGCCTCGCCATCCGCGCCGGCGAGACCCACGCGCTGCTCGGCGAGAACGGCGCCGGCAAGTCGACGCTGGTGAAGATGATGTGCGGGCTGCTCCAGCCCGATTCGGGCGAGCTGCGCTTCGACGGCGCGCCCATCGTCTTTCCCGATCCGGCGACCTCCCGCGCGCGCGGCATCGGCGTGGTGTTCCAGCATTTCGCGCTGTTCGACGCCCTGACCGTGGTCGAGAACGTCGCGCTCGGCCTGCCGGGGAACGAGCCGCTCGGCGCGCTGGCGAAGCGCATCGAGGATTGCGTCGGCCGCTACGGTCTCGTCGTCGAGCCGTATCGCCGCGTCGGCGAGCTTTCGGTCGGCGAGCGCCAGCGGGTGGAGATCGTGCGCTGCCTGCTCGGCGACCCGCGCGTGCTCATCCTCGACGAGCCGACCTCGGTGCTCACCCCGGACGAATCCGAGGCGCTGTTCCGCACCGTCGACGTTCTGACCGGCGAGGGCAGGGCGGTGCTGTTCATCAGCCACAAGCTCGACGAGGTGCGACGCCTTTGCCATCGCGCCACCGTGCTGCGCGGCGGCAGGTTCATCGCCGAGGTCGACCCGAAGAAGGAGACCGCCGCCAGCCTCGCCCGGCTGATGGTCGGCGCCGAGGTGCCGCGCACGCCGCGCATCGTCGCGCACGAGATCGGCGCCCCGCGCTTGCTGGTGAAGAACCTCACCGTCCCCGGCGACGGTTCACGCGGCTCGGCGCTGCACGATATCAATCTCGAGATCCGCGCCGGCGAGATCGTCGGCATCGCAGGGGTCGCCGGCAACGGCCAGACCGCGCTGTTCAATGCGCTTTCGGGCGAGCGCCTGGCCCGGGACCCGGAGAGCATCGTCATCGACACAGTGCCCGCCGGCGCGCTCGGGCCGACCGCGCGCCGCGCGCTCAAGGCCGGCTTCGTGCCGGAGGAACGGCTCGGCCATGCCGCCGCCCCCGACATGCGGCTCTCCGACAACGTGCTGCTGACCACCCATGGCGATGGCGCGATCGTCCGGCACGGCGTCATCCGCCGCTCGGTGCTGCAATCGACCTTCGCCGAGATCGTCAAGCGCTTCGACGTGCGCTTCGGCGGTCGGGACCCGAAGGCGCGGCGGCTGTCCGGCGGCAATCTGCAGAAATTCGTCATCGGCCGCGAGGTGCTGCGCGAGCCGGTGCTTATCATCGTCGACCAGCCGACCTGGGGCGTTGACGCCGCCGCCGCCGCCTTCATCCGCACCACGCTGCGCGCGAAGGCGGCCGAAGGCTGCGCCGTCCTCGTCATCAGCCAGGACCTTGATGAGCTGATCGAATTCACCGACCGCATCGCGGTGATGTGCGAGGGCCATCTGACCGAACCGGTGCCGGTCGCCGAGACCTCCCGCGAGGCGATCGGCCTCGCCATGGGCGGAGCGCATTCCGCCCCGTCGCACGCCGAGGAACATGCTCATGCCGTTTAGGCTCGAACGGCAGGAAACGGTCTCGGGCCTCGCCCTCCTCGCCGCGCCGCTGCTGGCGCTCATCTTCACGCTGATCGTCGGGGCGGTGATGTTCGTCGCGCTCGGGCAAGACCCGATCCGCGCCTTCAGCGTCTATTTCATCGAGCCGCTGAGCGACCCCTGGACGCTGCAGGAACTGGTCGTCAAGGCCGGTCCGCTGCTGCTGATCGGCATCGGGCTGTCCTTTTGCTACCGCGCCAACCGCTGGAACATCGGCGCCGAGGGGCAGTATGTGGCCGGCGCCGTGCTCGGCTCGTGGCTGGCGCTGGCGACCCACGGCACCGAGGCCGGGCCCTGGGTGCTGCCCGCCATGCTGGTGCTCGGTGCGCTCGGCGGCGCGCTGTGGGGGCTGATCCCCGCCGTGCTGCGGGTGAAGTTCGGCGCCAGCGAAATCCTGACCAGCCTGATGCTGGTCTATGTCGCCCAGCTCGGCCTCGATTATCTGGTGCGCGGCCCGTGGCGCGATCCGCAGGGCTTCAACTTCCCGCAGAGCGTGACCTTCGATCCCGTCGCCACCATGCCGCTGCTGTTCGAGGAGGGACGCCTGCACGCCGGCGTGCTCGTCGGCCTCGTCGCGGTCGCGCTCGCCGCCTTCGTGCTGGGCCGGACGCTGGTCGGCTTCTCAATCGAGCTCGGCGGCTCGGCGCCGCGCGCCGCCGCCTTCGCCGGCTTCGACGAGCGGCGCGTGACCTATGGCGTCTTCGCGCTCTCCGGCGCGCTGGCAGGGCTCGCCGGCATCATCGAGGTGGCCGGGCCGATCGGCAATCTGCAGCCGTCCATCTCGCCCGGCTACGGCTTCACCGCCATCATCGCCGCCATGCTCGGGCGCCTGCATCCGGTCGGCGTGCTGATCGCGAGCCTCGTGCTGGCGCTCACCTATATCGGCGGCGAGGCGGCGCAGATCACGCTGCGCATGCCCTTCGACGTGACCCGCGTCTTCCAGGGCACGCTGCTCATCTCCATCCTCGCGGCCGACGTTCTGGTCCGCTACCGCATCCGGCGCCTGAAGGGGGCGGCACATGCCTGACGTGACGATCCTCGCCGCCGTCCTCGCCAGCATCGTCGCGGCGGCGACACCGCTGCTGCTCGCCGCGCTGGGCGAGCTGGTGGCCGAGCGCGCCGGCACGCTCAATCTCGGCGTCGAGGGCATGATGATCGTCGGCGCGGCAGTCGGCTACGCCACCGCCTATGGTTCGGGCAGCCTCATCCTCGGCACGCTCGCGGCGGTGATCGCCGGGACGCTGCTGTCGCTGGTCTTCGCCGGCCTCGCCATCTGGCTTGCCGCCAATCAGGTGGCCTCGGGCCTTGCGACGACCATCCTCGGCCTCGGCCTCGCCGGCCTCGTCGGTGCCAATTATGTGGGCACTCGGCTCGACGCCGCGCCCGAGCTCCACATCCCCGGCCTCTCCGACCTGCCGCTGGTCGGCCCCGTGGTGTTCGGGCAGGATGCCTTCGTCTATGCCTCGCTGATCCTGCTCGCCTTCGTCGCGTGGGGGCTTTCCCGCACTCGCGCCGGCCTCGTGCTGCGCGCGGTCGGCGAAAGCCACGGCGCCGCTCACGCGCTTGGCCATCCGGTACGCCGCATCCGCACCCTAGCGGTGATGTTCGGCGGCGCCTGCGCCGGGCTGGCGGGCGCGCATCTGTCGCTTGCCTACACGCCGTTCTGGGCCAGCGACATGACCGCCGGGCGCGGCTGGATCGCTCTGGCCCTCGTCGTCTTCTCAGCCTGGAAGCCGCTCTGGCTGCTCGCCGGCGCCTATCTCTTCGGCGCGGTCTCGATCTTGCAGCTCCACGTGCAGGGCTTCGGCCTCGGCATACCCGCGCAGCTCCTGTCGGCGCTGCCCTATCTCGCGACCATCGCGGCGCTCGTCGTCATCTCGGCGCTGAAGCGCGGGCAGGGGGCACCGGCGTCGCTGGGCGTGCCCTTCGTGCCCGACCGCTGATACGGTCGCGCGCACGGTCGTCGGAAGGCCGGGGCGAGCGCGGCCGCGCCTCCGGCGTATAGAGTTCGGCCGCAGGGTGGAAGGGAACGGAGACGTTCATGCGCAAGATTCTCTCCAAGATTCTCTCGGCGTCGGCGGCGCTCGCCGCAGGCCTCGTCATCGCCGGCGCCGCGACCGGCGGGGCGGGTGCCGCCGAGAAGCTGAAGGTCGGCTTCATCTATATCGGCCCGGTCGGCGACTTCGGCTGGACCTATCAGCACGACCAGGGCCGCAAGGCGGTGGAGGCGGCGCTCGGCGACAAGGTGGAGACCACCTATGTCGAGAGCGTGCCGGAAGGACCCGACGCCGAGCGCGTCATCGAGCAGCTCGCCCGTGCCGGCAACAAGCTGATCTTCACCACCTCCTTCGGCTACATGGAGCCGACACTGAAGGTGGCCAAGCGCTACCCGAAGGTGATGTTCGAGCACGCCACCGGCTACAAGCGCGCGGCCAACGTTTCGACCTACAATTCGAAGTTCCACGAGGGCCGCTACATCCTCGGCCAGATCGCCGCCAAGACCTCGAAGACCGGCACCATCGGCTACATCGCCTCCTTCCCGATTCCCGAGGTGATCTCCGGCATAAATTCGCTGATGCTCGGCGCGCAGTCGGTGAACCCGGATATCAAGGTGAAGATCGTCTGGGTGAACTCCTGGTTCGACCCCGCCAAGGAGGCCGACGCCGCCAAGGCGCTGATCGACCAGGGCGCCGACATCATCTCTCAGCACACCGACAGCCCGGCCGCGATGCAGGCCGCCGAGGCGCGTGGCGTGAAGGCCTTCGGTCAGGCTTCCGACATGAAGAACTTCGGCCCCAACGCGCAGCTCACCTCCATCGTCGACAACTGGGCGCCCTATTACGTCGAGCGCGTGAAGGCGGCGCTCGACGGCACCTGGAAATCGACCGACACTTGGAGCGGCATGAAGGACGGCGAGGTCGTCATGGCGCCCTACACCAACATGCCGGACGACGTGAAGAAGATGGCCGAGGAGACCGAGGCGAAGATCAAGTCCGGCGCGCTCAACCCCTTCAAGGGGCCGATCTACAAGCAGGACGGCACCCTCGTGGTGAAGGAGGGCGAGGTGCTGCCCGACAAGGACATCCTCTCGATGAACTGGTACGTGAAGGGCATCACCGACAAGGTCCCCGGCCAGTAGGTCAGCCGGCAGGCGCATTGCCAAAGGCCGCTCCATATGCGATGCGGCGGGCCCTTGCAGGGGGCTTCGCCGCATCGGCGCGGCGCACGGGATCGGAGCGGGCAGTCACATCATGAGCACGGCGCTGGACATCGAGGCGCTCGGCGCGCGCGCGGCGTCGATGATCGACGCGCTCGGCTCGATATCGGCCTCGCCCGAGCATCTGACTCGCCTGTTCCTCACCCCCGAGCACCGCCGCGCCGCCGACCTCATGGCGGGATGGATGCACGATGCCGGGATGGCAGTCACTGAGGACGCCCTCGGCACCGTGCGCGGCCACTGGCATCCCGCCGGCGAGGCGGCGCCCCGGCTGCTGATCGGCTCGCACATCGACACCGTCGAGAATGCCGGCCGGTATGACGGCTGCATGGGCGTAGTGGTGGCGATCCTCGCGCTCGAGGCCGCCATCAGATCCGGCCTGCGCCCCGCCTATGGCATCGACGTCCTGGCCTTCGGCGACGAGGAGGGCTCGCGCTTTCCGACCACGCTGTCCTCCTCCAGCGCCGTCGCCGGCGTGTTCCAGCCCTCCATGCTGGCGGCCGAGGACGCGCAGGGCATCAGCTTCGAGCAGGCGCTGCGCGCCTATGGCAAGGACCCGGCCGAGATTCCCGCCGCCGCCTACGACCCGAACGGAGTGATCGCCTATCTCGAGGCGCATATCGAGCAGGGGCCGGTACTGGAGGTCGAGGACGAGCCGCTCGGCGTCGTCTCCGCCATCGCCGGCGCCTCCCGGCTGTCGGTCACCGTCACGGGCGAGGCCGGCCACGCCGGCACCGTGCCGATGCGCCTGCGCCACGACGCGCTGCTCGGCGCCGCCGAGATGGCGCTCGCCGTCGAGCGTATCGCCAAGGCCGACCGCCACGGCATGGTGGCCACCGTGGGACGCGTGCATGTCGATCCCGGCGCGGTGAACGTCATCCCCTCGCGCGTCGTCTTCACCATCGACCTGCGCTCGCCCTCCGACCTCTCGCGGCGCGACGCACTGACCCGCTTCGAGCGCGAGGCCCACAAGATCGCCGATCACCGCGGCCTCGGCGTGGTGATCTCCGCCTTCCACGAGGTCGCGACCGTGCCGTGCTATCGCGACCTGCAGATGCGCCTCGGCAATGCGGTGGCGAGCCTCGGGCACCGCGCCGTCACGCTGCCGTCCGGCGCCGGCCACGACGGACAGGCCATGTCGCATCTGTGCCCGATCGGCATGCTGTTCGTCCGCTGCCGCGGCGGCGTCAGCCACAATCCGGCGGAATATGCCTCGCCCTCCGACATGGGACTTGCGGTCGGCGCGCTGGTACGGTTCATCGAGCGCTTCGAGCTGCCGCAACGCGGCGGCGATGCGCGTGGAGCACAGACGTGAGCAGTTCCGGACAGGACGGCGATTCCAGTCGCCTCGCCGCCGAGGTCGAGTTCCTGAAGGCCCTGGTGCGGGTGCCGAGCGACAATCCGCCCGGCGATTGCGCGCCGCACGCGGAAGTCGCCGCCCGGCTGCTGGAGGAGCTCGGTTTCGTCGTCGAGCGGCACGTCGTGCCGGAGCCCTTCGTGAAGACGGCCGGCATGCGCTCGGTGGTCAATCTCGTGGTGCGCCAGCGTTTCGGCGAAGGCCGGGGTCCGGTCATCGCGCTCAACGCCCATGGCGACGTGGTGCCGCCCGGCGCTGGCTGGACCTTCGACCCCTATGGGGCCGAAGAGAAGGGTGGCGCCATCTACGGGCGCGGCGCGGCGGTATCGAAGTCCGACTTCGCCACCTACACTTTCGCGCTGCTCGCCCTGAAGGAGCGGCCGGAAGGGCTCGACGGCACGGTGGAACTGCACTTCACCTATGACGAGGAAGCCGGCGGCTTCGTCGGCCCCAAATGGCTGCTGGAGCACGACATCAGCAAGCCCGACTACGCCATCTCGGCCGGCTTCTCCTACTCGGTCGTGATCGCCCACAACGGCGCGCTGCACCTCGAGATCGTCGTCGTCGGCAAGCAGGCGCACGCCGCGCTGCCGGAGACCGGGATCGACGCGCTGGAGGCGGCAACCCGCATCCTCGCCGCCATCTATGCCGAGCGGCAGCGACTCTACGGCATCGTCAGCGCGACGCCGGGCATCGGCTCGCCGAAGATCACGGTCGGCCTCATCTCGGGCGGCATCAACACCAATGTGGTGCCGGACCGCATCGTCATGCGCGTCGACCGCCGGCTGACCCCGGAGGAGGACGGCATTGAGGTCGAGGCCGGGCTGACGGCGCTGGTCGAGCGGGCGGTGGCCGACTTCCCCGGCATCGAGCTCGAATGCCGGCGCATCATCCTCGCCGAGCCGTTGCGCACGCTGCCCGGCACCGAGAAGCTCGTCGAGACCATCCAGAAGCACGCCGGCGAGGTGCTCGGCCTCACGCCGCCGGCGACCGCCGTGCCGCTCTATACCGATGCCCGGCACTATACGGCGCATGGCGTGCCCACCGTTCTCTATGGCGCCGGCCCGCGCAGCATTCTCGAGGCCAACGCCCATGCCGCCGACGAGCATGTGCGCATCAGCGACCTCAAGGCCGCGACCAGGGTGATCGAAGGCACGCTGCGCGACCTGCTGAAGGCGGAATGAGAGCCGGACGGGCCTAGCAATGGGATGGACCCGGCTGATCGTCGGCGAGTATTTCTGGATCTTCGTCACCCTCATCGGCCTGCTGCCCCTCGCGACGGGCTGGCTGTGCTATTGGGTGGCGATGCGGCCGAAGGCCGTCGAGGGCTTCCACCCGAGGGACCTGCAGACCTCGTATCTCGGAGCCCTGACGCTGCCCTTCGCGCTGTTCCTCGCCTTCATGGTGAGCGACATCTGGAACCGCGAGACGCGCTACGCCCAGACCGTGCTGTCGGAGGTGCAGAAGCTCGACGCGATGATCGACACCGCGCGGGTGTGCGGGCCGGCCTGCGCGCAGGTGGAGAGCGCGGTCGGCATCTATGCCCGCGCGCTGTCGCAATATGAGTGGGACGAGGGCTGGGTCGCGCCGCACGAGGCGGTCACCCGCGCCTTCGACGGGCTGATCGCGGCCATCTCGTCGGCCGAAGCCGAGACCACGGTGGCGACCCACCTGCGCAGCGCGCTGCTCGCCGGCCAGATCGAGCTGCGCCGCCTGCGCACGGACCGCTATTTCATCCTGCATGCCGACCTCGCGCCGCACCGCTGGATCGTGGTGCTGCTGCTCGGCTTCCTGTCGCAGGTAGGCCTCGCCGCGCTGCATGTGGGACGGCGCCCGCAGCTCGTGCTCGGCATGGTGACCTTCTCGGTCGCCTTTGCGGTGACGCTCGCCTACACCATCGCGCTCGCCTGGCCGACGGTGGACGAGAGCATCATCCCCTCGGACGAGCTGGCGCGCATATTGAAGTAGGCGGCCGGGGCGAGCCCTCGTTTCCCGGACAAGCTGCGCGGAGCGCAGCGCCGATCCGGGATCCAGAAGAGAGATATTCGGCCGTCAATCCGCCTCAGAAGCCGACCGCCGTGCCGTGCAGGTCATAGGCATCGGCGCGCTCGATCTTCACGGTCGCGATCTCGCCGACGCGCAGCGGACGACGGGAGGCGACATGCACCACCCCGTCGATCTCCGGCGCATCCGCCTTGGAGCGGCCGATCGCCACCGTCGGCCCGACGGAATCGATGATCACCTGCTGGCGGGTGCCGACCTTGCGCTTGAGCCGGCGGGCAGAGATGCGCTGCTGGGTCTGCATGAAGCGGTCCCAGCGTTCCTGCTTCACTTCGTCCGGCACAGCCGCGCCGAGGTCGTTGGCCGGCGCACCGGTGACCGGCTCATATTTGAAGCAGCCGACACGATCGAGCTCCGCCTCGTCGAGGAACGCGATCAGCTCCTCGAACTCCGCTTCCGTCTCGCCGGGAAAGCCGACGATGAAGGTCGAGCGCAGGGTGAGGTCGGGGCAGGCCTCGCGCCACGCCTTGATGCGCGCCAGCGTCTTCTCCTGCGCCGCCGGGCGCTTCATGCGCTTCAGCACCGACGGGGAGGCGTGCTGGAACGGGATGTCGAGATAGGGCAGCACGACGCCGTCGGCCATCAGGCCGATCACTTCGTCGACATGCGGATAAGGGTAGACATAGTGCAGCCGCACCCAGGCGCCGAGCGAGCCGAGCTCGCGCGACAGATCAAGGAAGCGGGCACGGACCGTCCGATCCTTCCACTGGCTCTCGGCATATTTCACGTCGACGCCATAGGCCGAGGTGTCCTGCGAGATGACCAGCAGCTCCTTCACCCCGGCCGCGACCAGCCGCTCGGCCTCGCGCAGCACGTCGGCGGCGGGACGGCTGACGAGATCGCCGCGCAGCTTCGGGATGATGCAGAAGGTGCACCGGTTATTGCAACCCTCTGAAATCTTTAAGTAAGCGTAGTGACGCGGCGTCAGCTTCACGCCCTGCGGCGGCACCAGGTCGAGGAACGGATCGTGGCGCGGCGGCACGGCGCTGTGCACCGCCTCCAGCACGCTCTCATATTGCTGCGGGCCGGTGATGGCGAGCACGCCCGGATGCACGTCGCGGATCTGCTCGGGCTCGGCGCCCATGCAGCCGGTAACGATGACCTTGCCGTTCTCCTTCAGCGCGTCGCCGATGGCGGCGAGGCTCTCCGCCTTGGCGCTGTCGAGGAAGCCGCAGGTGTTGACGATGACCAGATCGGCGCCCTCGTGCTGGCGCGAGAGCTCATAGCCCTCCGCGCGCAGCCGCGTGACGATGCGCTCGCTGTCGACCAGCGCCTTCGGGCAGCCGAGCGAAACGAAGGACACGCGCGGCGCGATGCCGGCATCCGGGGTCAAAAGATCGGTCGGCACGGCGTTGGCCATGATGGGTGCGGCTCGGATCGGGAAAGCGGGAGCGGTTAAGCCACCTTCGCTGCCGCGTCAAGCACCCGCCGGCGCGCCGCCTCCCGCGCTCAGGCCGCGTCGGCCTGCGTGCTGATGCCTTCGACGCCCTCGAACAGCTCGACTTCCGGGTGCCCGACATAGAGAGGCTTGTTGCCTCCGGCGGTGCGGTGAGCCGCGCGGAACGCCTCCGAACGCGTCCAGGCCTCGAAGTCGGCGCGCGAATTCCAGATGCTGTGCGAGGCGTAGAGCGTGTGCTCCTCGCCCGACGGGCCGCGCAGCAGATCGAACTTCTTGAAGCCCGGCACGGTGGAGAGGTGGGAATCGCGCGAACGCCAGACTTCCTCGAACTCGGCCTCCGAGCCGCGCCGCACCTTGAAACGGTTCATCGCCAGGAACATTGCCGACCTCCATCACATGTCACGGGCCAGCAATAACGCGCGGTGCGGCGGCGGTCGATCCCGGAAAGCAGAGGGCGGCATTGCGCCGCCCTCGCTCCGCCCCCAGGACCGGGACGATCACTTCAGCTTGTCGACGTCGATGCCGAAGGTGACCGCGCCGATCGCCTTGTCCTTGTCGGAGATGGTGACGCTGACCTGCGCGATCTTCTTGCCGCCGTCCTCCTCGACCTTGTCGACGAAGATGGTGCCGGGGCCGGCGCCATAGGACTTCTGCCACTTGGCCTCGTCGGCCTGCCACATGTCCGAGGTGCCATCGGTCTGGCCGACATTGAGGCCGCGGTCGTCCATCACGAACGCCTCGGTGATCACGCCACCGGAGGCTTCCTTCTTCTTGGTGAGGAACGCCGCGAGCGGGTTCTTCATGGTGGTGTCCATCAACGCCTGATCCTTCGCCTTCCATTTGGCGTCGAGGGCGTCGATGTCGCTCTGCATCAGGCGGGCATGCTCCTTGTTGGAAGCAAGAACGGCCCTGATGACGACCGGATCGCTGAGCCAGGGCTCGATGTTCTTCTTCACATAGGCGGTGGCAGCCTTGGCGTGCGGCAACTCATCCTGTGCCATGGCCGGCGCCCACGCCACGGCACACGCCGCCACCGCAAGGCCGGCGATCTTGAGACGAATATTCATTTGTTTCCTCCCGATGGACGGTCATTGCGCCATCCGGGAGGAAAAATAACACCGAAAATCGAACTCGTGACAATAGGTTCGGAAATACAAACGTTATTGCATAGCAACAATTGCCCATTACTGTCTTCGCATAAGCGAAAAAATAAATACATTATTGAGTTATGTGCAGCTTATATGAATTCGTATGCTTGTCATATGCGCACAATGTTTACGAACAACTGCAATCGAATGCGGAGCGGGACGGGCGCTCGCTCAGTATAAGGCTGTCCATCGACTTTCGTCGGATGGGAAGAGGGAACGGGTCCTCTTCCGCGACGTGAGGTTGCAGGGTGTGGCATTCTTCTGGAATGCAGAATTCTATGTTCAATGCACCGAATTTTTTATTTTTCTCCTTCGTGACGGATCGATCCCGGATCGCCGCGATTTCCGAAACACACGAAGGTGTGCGACGAAAGTCGTAGCCTACGCGTATATTCGGATGCGATTCGGCGCGGTTTGCGTCGATAATCCGTCATCGGATGAGGAGACGATTTCGCCGTCCCAGTCGTGTGGCTCCGGCCCCCACACGCCGCCATGGGCAACAACGAACGGGTCGCACCCTATAGGGAGAGGTTCAACGCCAATGAAAAGCGATCACGACGAGTTCCGTCCCCAGCCCGTGCATATCCGCATCGGACATGAAGACATCGACGTTCGATCGCTCAATTGCGCGATCGAGCTCATACGCTCGCTCCGGCACGATC
This sequence comes from Allobosea sp. 117, assembly GCF_000702305.1. GTDB lineage: Bacteria > Pseudomonadota > Alphaproteobacteria > Rhizobiales > Xanthobacteraceae > Ancylobacter. The sequence goes on along the minus strand of NZ_JNLC01000017.1, from coordinate 175,947 downwards.
GGCTCGGCAATTACGCCGAAATGCTGCTTGCTCAGATGGAAGCCGCGCGCCTGCCGCAGCAACAGGCGGAGGCCTGGACCGCCTTCCGCACGTGGTCGATCGCCTGCGGCCTCGCCGGACAGCACATTCGGGAAGCGGCCTGAAATCCTCCGATATGGGAAGAACGCGCCGTCGCCCTGCCGGGCGGCGGCGTTTGCCATTTTTCGGGCGATAACGCGACCTAACGATATCGGCGACGGCGATTCCCGCCTGCGGCCGGGATGCGCTATGTCTGACGAGGGGCAGAGTCTGCAACGAGTGATGCTGTGAAGTCGTTCCTGCTTGCCCTGTCAGCCTGCTGCGCGCTCGTGACGCCCTGCGTCGCACAGGACACAAACCGCACCGCGCTCCTCCTCGACGGCCTCGGCGTCTATGTCGCGAATTCCTATATCGGCGTCTCGGCGCTGGCGGGGCCGCTGAAGCAGCAGGGCTATCGCCCCGTCGTCGACACCCACATGATGAACCGCACGGGCAGCGAGATCCCCGTCGTCATCATCGGCCACTCGATGGGCGGAAGCGCCGGCCTCGCCTATGCACGCAAGCTCGTCCAGGCCGGTTATCCCGCGCCGCTGGTGATCACCATTGACGCCGCCCCCAACCCGCCGCCATGTCCGGTCGCCCGCTGCATCAACATTCACGGGCCGGGCTTTCCGGACGTCGCCGGCGCGCAGAACATCGACGCCTGGAAGTCGGGCGCGAACATGGTCAACCATGCGATGCTCGCCACCCACCCGGCGATTCAGCAGATGGTGCTGCGCTATACCGCGACCTTGATGGCGCAGAATACCCAGGCGGCACGTGCCACCGAGACGCGCGCCGCCGCGAGCCCTCCGGCCGCCGAGGCGAGCGTGCCGCTGCCGCCTCCTGCGCCGAGGAGAAGCGGGGAAGGCGGCTGATGAGCGGCACCCGCCTGTCCTGCGGGCGGAACGCCTCCTCGGACTGACGGGGCTACATGAGACATGCCGCAAGCGACGGACTATTCCATTCGGCAGATCGGGGCGGAGGAGGTCTCCCTCTTCCGCCAGCTGCTCGCGGTCATGGGCGAGGCCTTTGACGCGGTCGACACCTATACGCGGGCGCAGCCGCGAACGGCCTATCTGCAGACCTTGCTGGGAAGGAGGGAGTTCGTTGCCCTCGCGGCCATGCTGGGCGAGGAGGTGGTCGGCGGCCTCGCCGCCTATGAGCTTCCGAAATTCGAGCAGGAGCGCAGCGAATTCTACATCTACGATCTCGCCGTCGCCGCGCCGCATCGGCGCAGGGGCGTGGCCACGGCGCTGATCGACCGGCTGAGGGCGATCGGCGCGGCGCGTGGTGCCTATGTCATCTTCGTCCAGGCCGACCCGCCGGATGCGCCGGCCGTGGCTCTTTACGACAAGCTGGGAAAGCGTGAAGAGGTCTTCCACTTCGACATCGCCGTGGAATGACCCCGTCAATGAAAGTCCCGTGATTTCGGCATGACGCGCACATGTCGCGGATGCTGCGCGCGCGGATGGTGCGGATGCTGGAAGACATCGGCGCGCGCCATCTCGATGGTGGCGCGATGCGTCTCGGACAGGGCGAGCAGTTCTCCCGAGCGGTCGAGGACCCTCTGTCCCATGAGGTGTGCCACCCCTTCGGGACTTTTCTGCATCACCCCCTCCACCACCATCAGCCGCGCCGACATCACCTCGCGGCGGAAGCGTTCGAAAAGCCGTGCCCAGAGCAGGACGTTCACGATCCCGGTCTCGTCCTCGAGCGTGATGAAGATGGCCTTGCCGTTGCCGGGGCGCTGGCGCACCAGCACCACGCCCGCCGTCCGCACCCAGCGTCCATCGGGTAGGGCATTGGCCTCCGCGCAGCTCGCCACCTTCTCGCGCCGGAACAGCGGGCGCAGCAAGCCCATCGGGTGGCCTTTGAGCGAGAGGCGCGTCGTCTGGTAGTCGGCGACGATGTGCTCGTTCACCGGCATGAGCGGCAGCGGGTGGCGGACCTCCTCGCCCAGCTCGCTCGCCTTGGCGAAGGCGAACAGCGGCAGCGCATCGTCGTCCGGCAGGCGGCGCACCGCCCAGAGCGCCTCGCGCCGGTCGAGGCCGAGTGAGCGGAAGGCGTCCGCGTCGGCGAGGAGGCGCATGGCGCGGGCGGGCAGGGCGGCGCGGCGCATCAGCTCCTCGACGCTGCGATAGCCGGCCCCGCGCGCCTGTTCGACCTGCAGGCCCCAATCCTCCGCGAAGCCGTCGATCTGGCGGAAGCCGAGCCGCAGCGCGAAGCGCCTCCCGCCATCGGCGGCGGGCATGTTCTCCTCCAGCGTGTTGTCGTGTGCGCTGTGATTGATGTCGACGGGGCGCGGCTCGACGTCGCCATTCTCCTGCGCCTCCCGCACGATCTGCGCCGGCGCGTAGAACCCCATGGGCTGCGCGTTGAGCAGGGCGCAGGCGAAGGCGGCCGGATGGTGGCGCTTGAGATAGGAGGAGATGTAGACGAGCTTGGCGAAGGAGGCCGCGTGGCTCTCCGGAAAGCCATAGCTGCCGAAGCCCTTGATCTGCTCGAAGCAGCGCTGGGCGAAGTCACGCTGATAGCCCCGCTTCACCATGCGCTCGACCAGCATTTCCTCGAAGCGGCCGATGGTGCCGACATTGCGGAAGGTCGCCATGGCCTTGCGCAGGCCGTTCGCCTCGACATCCGTGAATTCGGCAGCGACCATGGCGAGCTTCATCGCCTGCTCCTGGAAGAGCGGCACGCCTTCGGTCTTCTTCAAAACGTCGACCAGCTCATCGGGATCATGGGGTGGGGCGGGCGAGGGGTAGTCGACCTTCTCAATCCCCGCCCGCCGCTTGAGATAGGGATGCACCATATTGCCCTGTATCGGGCCGGGCCGGACGATGGCGACCTGGATGACGAGGTCGTAGAGCTTTCGAGGCCTCAGCCGCGGCAGCATGTTCATCTGCGCGCGGCTCTCCACCTGGAAGACGCCGAGCGACTTGCCCTTGCAGAGCATGTCGTAGGTCGCGGTGTCCTCCTTCGGCAGATCCGCCAGCCCCCAGTCGATCCCCTCATGCTCGCGCAGCAGGTCGAGCGCCTTGCGGATGCAGGTCAGCATGCCGAGCGCCAGCACGTCGACCTTCATCAGACGTAGCGCGTCGATGTCGTCCTTGTCCCACTCGATGAAGGTGCGATCCTTCATGGCGGCGTTGCCGATGGGCACCATCTCGTCGAGCCGCCCGCGCGCCAGCACGAAGCCGCCGACATGCTGCGAGAGATGGCGCGGATAGCCGAGCAGCCTTCCGGCAAGGTGGACCGCCCGGCGTATCACCGGATTGCGCGGATCAAGGCCGGCTTGCCGGACGCGATCGTCGCCGAGCCTGCTGCCCCAGCTTCCCCATTGGGTATCGGCGAGCCGGGCGGTGATGTCCTCGGTGAGACCCAGCGCCTTGCCGACATCGCGTATGGCGCTGCGCGGCCGGTAGCGTATGACGGTGGCGGCGATGCCGGCGCGATGGCGGCCGTATTTCTCATAGATCCACTGGATCACCTCCTCGCGCCGCTCATGCTCGAAATCGACGTCGATGTCGGGCGGCTCGCGGCGCTCCTCGGAGATGAAGCGGGCGAAGAGCAGATCGTGGTCGGCCGGGTCGACGGCGGTGATGCCGAGCACGTAGCAGACCGCCGAATTGGCGGCCGAGCCGCGGCCCTGGCAGAGGATGCCCCGGCTGTCGGCGAATTCGACGATCTGGCGGATGGTGAGGAAATAGCGGGCATAGTCGAGCTTGGCGATCAAAGCGAGTTCCTGGTCCAGCAGGGCCTGCACCTTCTCCGTGGCGCCATCCGGATAACGGATCGGCGTCCGCCGCCGTACCAGTTCCTCCAGCCACGCCTGCGCCTCCCAGCCGGGCGGGATCGGCTCGTCGGGATATTCATAGCCGAGCTGACGCAGGTCGAACTCGACGCGCGAGAGGAAATGCTGCGTCTCCGCGATCGCCTCCGGGCAATCGCGGAACAGCCGGGCCATTTCCTGCGGCAGCTTGAGATGACGCTCGGCATTGGCTTCGAGCAGGCGGCCGGCCGTCTCGATGGTGACGCCTTCGCGGATGCAGGTCAGCACGTCCTGCAGGTCGCGCCGGGCCGGGGAGTCATACAGCACGTCATTGGTGGCAAGCAGCGGCACACCCGCCGCATCGGCGATCGCCTTGAGCCGCGCCAGCCGGCGGCGGTCGTCGCCGCGCCGGTGCATGGCGGCACCGAGCCAGATGGCGCCGGGCGCGGCCTCCACGAGACGCTGCAGCAGGCCGGGCAGGGGGGCGAGCTCCTGTCCGGGCAGGAGGATGAGAAGCAGGTCCCGCGTGTCCGAGAGCAGGTCGTCGAGATGCAGGATGCACTCGCCCTTGCCGGCCCGGAGATTGCCCTGACTCAGCAGGCGGCAGAGCCGGGCCCAGCCGGCGCGGTTCGCCGGATAGACGACGAGATCGGGCGTGCCGTCGGCAAAGACGAGGCGGCTGCCTACCGCCAACCGGAAGGCCTTCGCCTTGCGGCGCATCTCATCTTCGGTGAAGGGCAGATGGGCGAAATCCGGGTCCTCGACCCAGACATATTCGCCTGGGCTGCCGCCCTCGCGGACCTTCTCCGGTGAGGGCAGGCCATGCTCGCGCAGTTCCTCCAGCGCGCTCCAGGCACGCACCACCCCGGCGACGCTGTTGCGATCGGCGATGCCGAGGCCGACATGGCCCAGCAGCAGCGCGGTCAGCACCAGGTCCGGCCCCGGCGCGGCGCCGCGCAGGAAGGAGAAGTTCGTCGCCGCGACGAGTTCCGCGTAGCTGCTCATGCGAAAAGTCCGTGCAGGAACCAGCGCGGCGGTTCGGCGCCGGTATCGTAAAGCCCGGCGCGGAACACCCAGAAGCGGTGCCCCTGTGCATCCTCGACCCGGTAATAGTCGCGCATCGGCGGCTGCGGGCCGTCGCGCCACCATTCCGGCGCGATCCGCTCCGGCCCCTCGGCACGGGCGATCTCGTGCACCACGCGCCGCCAGCGGAAACGCAGCGGCGGGCCGTCCGGCACCTCGGCGAGCGTCTCGATCGGCTGCGGCGGCTCGAAGATCTGGATCGGCCGGCCCGGAGGGTCGCCGACCTGCGGCTCCGGCCAGGGCGCCGCCGGCTCGACGCGTGCCGTCGCGGGAACCATCACCGCCTGCCGACGCGGATCGTGGGTATCGCGCGCGGCAAAGCGCAGCACGCGGTCGCGACCGAAGCGGGCGACGAGCCGGTCCACCAGCTCCAGCACCTCGTGATCCTCGGCATGCCGCCTGTCGAGGCTCGTCTGAACCTCGTCCAGCGGCTCGCACAAGGGAACGGCGAGCTTGATCGCATCGAAGCCGAAGCCGGGATCGAGCGGATCGGCGAGCGTGTCGGCCCGCTCGCGCCAGAGCCGCAGGATCGCCGCCGCGTCGCGCGACGGCCGGCCCGTCTCGATGGCGAGGCGGCGGACGGCGCCGTCGGAGCGGAAGAAGGCGATCTCGAACAGGCGTCCGCCTTCGCCTCGCCGTTCCAGTATCCGCGCGGCCTCCTGGACGAGGCCCGAAATGGCGTCCTCGAGCGCGGAGGCGAGCGTCACCGGATCGGGGAAATGGCGTTCCACCACGCAATCGGGAGGCGGCCGGAGCGGCGTGATGCGCACATCCTCCCGGCCAAGCAGGCGGCGGAGCTGCACAATCAGCGCCTCGCCGAACCGGGCCGCCAGCGTCTCCGGCCGACGGTCGGCGAGATCGCCGATCGTCTTCAGCCCGGCCCGTGTCAGCGCCGTCACTGTTTCCGCCTGCACGCCAAGCGCGATGAGGGGGAGCGGGCGGATCGCCGCCTCGTCCCCACCGGGTGGAACGATGCCGCCCCTGCCGAAGCGCGCCATCGCCTGCGCCGACTGCGGTGTGCCGGCGATGGCTGTGCGGTGATCGAGCCCCGCCGCCGCCATGCAGCGGCCGACCAGCGCCATCAGGCGCGCCTCGCCGCCGAAGAGATGGGCGCAGCCGGTGATGTCGAGGGTCAGCCCATGCGGCGGATCGAGCGCGACCAGCGGCGTGAAGCGGTCGCAATAGGCCGCCACCCGCTCCAGCAGCATCCGGTCGGCGTCCGGATCGGCCTGAAACGCCGGCAGATCGGGAATGCGCGCGCGCGCATCGGCGAGCGTCATGCCCGGCGTGAGGCCGAGGGCGAGGGCCGGGCGGTTGCAATCCGACAGCCTGAGCGCGCCGCGATCCTTGCCGATCAGGACGAAGGGCCGGTCACGCGGTACGGCGCAGGGCGACGACCGGATCACCCGATCCGCCGGCAGGAAGGGGAGCCAGAGGGCGAGATAGCGGCGCGCTGTCTCCGATGCTGCGGGCGACGGACGGCTCGGCCGCCGAACGGAAAGATCCTGCATCACGGTTCCACTCCACATGCCATTCCTGCTCGCCCAGGCCTCCGCGATGGCGCAGCAGCCGGAGGGTGAAAGCCGGCGCGCCGGGTGCGTTCGCCTCCAGGGCGCGCGAGGGACGCCCGACGACCAGCCAGCGTGTCTGCGCCGCGCTGGGCGAGGGTTGCGCCATCCGCAGCAGCACGGTCATGACGCCGGAGGTCTGTGCCGCCAGCACTAGCCGGCGGCTGGCCGTCAGGTCGAGAAGGCGCGGCGAGCCGAGCGGCTCGATCAGCACGGCTCCCAGCGCCGCGCATCGCGCCCCCTCCGCTCCCGCGCGCAGCACCGCCGCGGCATCCGGGGCCGCCATGAAAAGGAAGCGCGACGGATCGAGCCCGAACTCCGCGAGGCCGGGGGGATAAGGGTTGCCCGCCTCCGCCGCGAGTCTGTCCTGCCGCACCCAGAGGATCGGCCGCCCATGCGCCGCGCGCCAGGCGAGTCCGAGCGCGACCGCCGTCGCCGCCGGCACGTCGGCTGCACCCGCGGCATAGATCTCGTGCAGGGCTGCCCGCACGAGGCCTCCATCGAGGTGGCCGTCGAGCTCGGGGAGGCCGAAAGCCACCCGTCCGTGCCCATCGGGCATGTCGCCGCTGGCCAGTCCGGCGAGACGGCGGCGCAATGCGGCCAGTGTAGCGGTTCGGTTCATGGCATGGGCTTAAGGAATGTTCTCTATTTGTTCCATCTTAAGAAGAACGCTCCCGAAAAGCGAGTCCCTCGTCCCCTCATGTCACCAGGGACAGAAGCCGAGCGATTGGTATCATCCTTGCGTGTAGGACCGATCATGCGCTGAAGCGGACGAACTCGCCGGGGAAAGGATGCGGGCCTGAGGCCCGCCGGTGCGGTTTGCGGGCGAAAAGCATCGTTCGCCGCCGCAAGCTCAAGAGGAGTTTGCACCATGCAGGGCAGACAGCGCCCAGGAAATGAGCCGTGGCGGATCGGCGTGCTGTTCGCCCGGAACGGCTGCACCTCCGAGGTCGAGCGCACGCAGCTCTTCGGAACCCTGCTGGCCGTCGAGGAGATCAATGCCGCCGGCGGCGTTAACGGCCGGGAGATAGTGCCGATCGTCTATGAGCCTGGCTCGGCGAGCATGTCCTATGTCTATCTCGCCCGGAAGCTAATGGTGGAGGACGGCGTCACCTCCATCTTCGGCTGCTACACCTCGGCAAGCCGCAAGGCGATCATGCCCGTCGTCGAGCGCTTCAACGGCCTGCTCTGGTACCCGACACCCTATGAGGGGTTCGAGGCCTCGCCGAACGTCATCTATACCGGCGCGGCGCCGAACCAGACCATCGTCAAGCTCTGCTCCTATCTGATGCGCGTCTATGGTCCGCGCTTCTTCCTGATCGGCTCGGACTATGTCTATCCGCGGCAGACGAACCGCTTCCTGCGGGAATATCTCGTCTCGCAGGGCGGCAGCGTCGCCGCCGAGCACTATGTCGACATCCATGCCCCGCGCCGCGATTTCGAACCGATCGTCCGCGCCATCAGGAACAGCGGCGCCGACGTGATCTTCTCCACGGTGGTGGGGCAGGGGACCAGCCATCTCTATCAGGCCTATGCCGACGCCGGGCTCGATCCCAAGCGCATCCCCATCGCCAGCCTGACGACGACCGAGGCGGAGATCAACGCCATGGGCTGCGACGTCGGCGAGGCCCACATCACCGCCGCCTGCTATTTCGAGAGCATCCAGGGTTCGACCAACGCGTCCTTCGTCTCGCGCTTCAAGAAGCGCTACGGCGAGCAGGCGGCGCCCAACGTGTGCGCCGAGACCGCCTATTTCCAGATCTACCTGTTCGCCCAGGCGCTGGAGAAGGCGGGCACGCTCGATACCGACGTGCTGCGGCCCTATGTGCTCGGCTCCTCCATCGACGCGCCGCAGGGACGTGTCAGCATCAGCGAGACCGGACACGCCGACCTCTGGACGCGCATCGGCCGCGCCAATCGTGCCGGCGGCTTCGATCTCGTGGTCGAATCCCAGGGCCCGGTGCTGGCCGATCCCTTCTTCCTGTGCGGTCCGGTCGAGTGAAAGCGACCGGACCCGAGTGCCCCGGAGCCGACATGAAAGACGCCGATATGCCGAGCAGTCCCGAGAAGGTGGAAAACAGCGGGTTCGGCACGCTGCGCACGCTTCAGGGCCTGCGCGTCGTCGTCGAGACCGACGTCGAGGACCAGCTCGACCTCCTGCTGCGCGAGCTCAAGAAGCTGCGGGTGCTACCCCGATTGGTCAATCGTCGGGCGGACATCCTGCCGGCCGATGGCGAGGTCATCTTCTGCGACTATTCACCCGGCCTCGCGCGCCGGATGCCGTGGCCGATCGGCGAGGCGACCGCCGCGCTGGTGATCATGCTCCCCCCGGATAGCGAAGCCTTCTCGTCGTCGATGCTGGAAGCGGTGACGCCGGATGCGGTGCTCGCCCGCCCGTTCACCGCCAATGCCATCAAGGCAAGCCTCGTCATGGGGTTCAGCCAGTTCCGCTATGAGCGGCGGCTGCGCAGCAAGGCGGCCAAGCTGGAGGAGAACCTGCGCGCCATGCGCGCCATCGAGCGCGCCAAGTCCATCGTCATGAGCACGCGCGGCGTGGGCAGCGAGGAGGCGTATCAATATATCCGCTCGCAGGCGATGGCGCGGCGCCTCTCCGTCAGCAGCTTCGCCGAGGCCATCGTCTCCTCCTTCGACCTGCTCGGCGGACTGCCGCAGAGCTGAAGAACGACCGTCGCCGGCGCTTGTGCGCAGGCGGCGATGGCGGTTTAATCGTTTCGCTCTGCCGTGAACGGCAGACGTTTCCTCGACAACAGCGTCGAGCGCGGCAGGACATGCCGCTCATCCTTCCCAAACCGCCCGCCGGATACCGCGATGCCGCTTCGAGCGTCGCGGGAGACGCACATGCCTGCCGTGGAGCTGCACGATGAATCTCGACGCCTATCGCGTTTCGATCGAACCCTATTACCGGAGCGTCGGCGACGAGGTCGCCATATTCGAGGCGGCCTATGCGAGCCGCCTGCCGGTGATGCTCAAGGGGCCGACCGGCTGCGGCAAGACGCGTTTCGTCGAGTACATGGCCTGGAAGCTCGGCCGGCCGCTGATCACCGTCGCCGCGCATGAGGACATGACGGCGGCTGACCTCGCCGGACGTTTCCTGCTGAGCCCGGAGGGCACGGTCTGGCACGACGGGCCGCTGACACTCGCCGTGCGCCACGGCGCGATCTGCTATCTCGACGAGATCGTGGAGGCGCGGCAGGACACCACCGTCGTGATCCATCCGCTGACCGATGCGCGGCGCGTCTTGCCGCTGGAAAAGCGCAACGAGCTGATCCAGGCGCATGCCGATTTCGAGCTCGTGATCTCCTACAACCCCGGCTACCAGAGCGCGGTGAAGGACCTGAAGGAATCCACCAAGCAGCGCTTCGTTGCCATCGACTTCGACTATCCGGCACCGGCGCTGGAAGCCGAGATCGTGGCCCGCGAGGCTGGCACCGGTGGAGAGCTCGCCCACACCCTCGTCGCGGTCGCGGCGTGTTCGCGCAATCTGCGCGGGCAGGGGCTCGATGAAGGCGCCTCGACCCGCATGCTGATCCATACCGGACGCCTCATCGCCGGCGGGGTGCCGCTGGAAGCAGCCATCCGCTCCGCCATCGTCCTGCCGATCACCGACGACGCGGATGTGCGTGACGCGCTGGACGCGGCGATCGCGGCCTGCCTGCCATGAACGAGGTCGTCATGCCGGTTGCGGCCGCACCGGTCGGCGCCGAGCTTGGCCGGCTCATGCGGGGGCGGGAAGCCCTGCGCGCGAGCTTCGTGCAGACCTGGCAGGTCCTGAGCCGACGTCACGACCCTGCCGCGCTGGAACCTTGGGCGGCCGGCACGCTCGAACTCGTCAATGTGAATGCAGGGGCGAGCTGCCTTCTGGCCTTCTGGCGGGCGAGCATCGAGCTTTCGACGCGCCATTCGCCCGCCTCCCTCGGCATGGCGGCACGCGCCGCCGCCGATATCTGCCGTCACGCCGGTGCCCGCGCGGCGACCGAGATGCTCGACATCTATCCCAGGCTCGACGGCCGGCTGGCGACACCCGACGAGCGCAGTGCCTGGTGGCGCATCCTGGTCGGGCTGGCCCGGGCGGCACCCGAATGCGTGTCGCTGGCGGCTGCCAGCGCGGAGCGGCTGCTGGCCGCCGGCGGCCCCGACAGCTTCGAAACCTTCGTCATGACCGGACTGAAGGTCGGCACCGACCGCGCGAAACGCCTGCGCTTCTTCAGCCTGGAGGACCCGCTCGCGCAAAGGCTCGTCGAGCGGGCTGGCGGCGGGCCCGGCTTTGCCGAGCTGGAGCAGGGCCTGAAACGCTTTCTGACAGCGCTTTGGGCCGGCAGCGCGCATTTTCAGCCGAACCTCCAACCTCTCCCGACACCCGCAGGCAATGAGGTGTCGCGGAGGACCAATATTGCCGGACCTGTCATCCGGTTGCCCGACATCTTCGCCGGCGTGAACGGAGATGCCGCGCGCAGCCTTTTCCGCGCCGCCGCCGCCCACGCCGCGGCACATCTCGCGCTCGGCGCGCCACGTTTCGCGATCGGCAAGGTGAAACCCGTGCAGATGGCCTGCATCGGGCTCATCGAGGATGCGCGCATCGAGACGCGGGCGATGCGCCGTTTCCCCGGCTTGAGGCGCCTGTGGGCGCCCTATCATGTCGCCGAGCCCGTGCCGGAGCCGCTCGCCTCGCTGCTGCTGGCGCGCGTCGCGCGGGGACTGTTCGACCCGGGTTATCAGGACCCCGATGCCCTGATCGACAAGGCTAGAAACCTGTTCCGCGACGCATCGCCCCGCATCGAGGACCCGGCGATCAGCTTCGACATCGGCACGCGCCTCGCCAACGACATCGCCCAGCGGCGCATCCGCTTCGACGCGCGCGGCTATCTGGTCGAGCCGATCTATCGCGACGACGGCCTCTGCCTGTGGGATTTCGGCGATCAGGACGCCGAGCGGATCGAGGAGGTCGACCTCGCGATCGATGCCGCGCGCATCGAGCGGCGCGAAACCGACGAGGCACCCGAAGCGGACGAGCCCGAGCAGAGCCCATCCTCCGGCCGTGCCCGGCCGAAGGCGGCCGACGAGCGCGGCATCGTGCTCGGCCTCTATCCCGAATGGGACGCCACCGCCGGGATCGAGCGCCCCGACTGGACGACCGTTCGGTCCGTCGCGCCGGCGGCGGGCGACGTTCGGGAATTCACACGCGCGCTCGAACGGGCAGGGGCTCTTCGCGCCCGCATAGGCCGTCTGGTACGGGCGGCGAAGGTGGGCCGCGCCACGCGGCTCAAGCGGCAGGCCGAAGGCCATGCGCTCGACATCGACGCGGCGATCGATGCCGCCGTCAGCCGGCACGCCGGCGAGACCCCGGACGAACGGGTCTTCATCTCCTCCGCGCGCCACCAGCGCGACCTCGCCGTGCTGGTGCTGATCGACACATCGGAATCCACCCGCGACCGCCTGGCCAGCGGTGCGAGCATTCTCGACATCGAAAAGATCGCGGTCGCGATGCTGGCCGAGGCCATGGCGGGCCTGGGCGACGATTTCGCCCTCGTCGCGTTCTCGTCCGCAGGTCGCGAGGATGTCCGGCTGACGCATCTCAAGCGCTTCGAAGTCGGCTATGGACAGGCCGAGGCCTCCTGCCTCGCCGGCCTGCAACCCGGCTTCTCGACCCGCCTCGGCACGGCGCTGCGCCATGCCGGCACCGAGATCGCGGCAGTGCGCAGCTTCCGCAAGCTGATCCTCGTGCTCACCGACGGCGAGCCCTCGGATATCGATGTCGAGAATCCCGACGATCTCGCGCAGGACGCCCGCCGCGCCGTGCTCAGCCTTCACGCGAGGGGCATCGACACCTTCGGCGTGACGCTGGATCCGCGCAGCGTAGGCTCGGGCGCGAAGATCTTCGGCAAGGCGAACGCGATGCCGGTGCGCCGGATCGAGGATCTACCGATGCGGCTTTCCGAACTCTATTTCCGGCTGTCGCGACGCTGACAGGACGTGGAGGGCCGGGCGGCGCGGAACGCCGCCCGGTGCAGAGGTCAGCGGTGCGTCGCCGCCTTGTTCGGGATGCCCTCGATCGGGCACTCGTCGGTGCCGACCGTCGGCCGCGTGAAGGCCTCGACCATCTCGCGCGTGCCTTCGGGATCGGCGATCCACTTCTTGTAGAAGTCGTAGGGGCAGGCGGCCTCGCCCTTCTCGCTCTCGCCGGAATTGATCATCCCGGTGTAGCCGCGATGAACCAGCTTGAAGAGATGGTTCTGCGACTGTCCGTTGCGCCGCGCATCGCGGATCAGCGAGGTGGAGAGCTGGGCGTACTGGATGCCGTATTCCTCCTCGCCGCACTCGCCGAGCGTGCGGCCGTCGAAGCCGACGATCGCCGAATGGCCGAAATAGGAATAGACCCCGTCGAAGCCGGCCGCATTCGCCACCGCCACATAGACGTTATTCGCCCAGGCCATCGCCTTGGCCATCACCACCTGCTGGTCCTTGGCCGGATACATGTAGCCCTGGCAGCGCACGATCAGCTCGGCGCCCTTCATCGCGCAGTCGCGCCAGATTTCCGGATAGTTGCCGTCGTCGCAGATGATCAGCGAGACCTTCAGCCCCTTCGGACCGTCGGAGACATAGGTGCAGTTGCCGGGATACCAGCCCTCGATCGGAACCCACGGCATGATCTTGCGGTACTTCTGGACGATCTCGCCCTTGTCGTTCATCAGGATGAGCGTGTTGTAGGGCGCCTTGTTCGGGTGCTCCTCGTGCTGCTCGCCGGTCAGCGAGAACACGCCCCAGACCTTGGCCTTGCGGCACGCTTCCGCGAAGATTTCCGTCTCGTCGCCCGGCACGGTCGAGGCGGTTTCATACATCTCCTTGGAATCATACATGATTCCGTGGGTCGAATATTCCGGGAAGATGACCAGATCCATGCCCGGCAGGCCGATTTTCATGCCGACGATCATGTCGGCGATCTTGCGGGCATTGGCCAGCACCTCGGCCTTCGTATGCAGGCGCGGCATCTTGTAGTTCACCACCGCGACGCCGACGGTGTCCTTGCTGGATGAAATATCGCCATGCAGCATCTTCGTGCTCCCGTATCGTTGATCGCGCGCCACTGCGACGTGGTCGACGACCACGCCATGGCCCAGACGGAAGCCCGCTGCGGCGCAACAATGAGGATGATGTTGGGGTGGTTGGGGCAGGTGAAACTACAAGCCGCCCGTGCTCGCTCGGAGCAGGGCGGTGCTGTCACCTGCGCGGACCGACAGTTCTGTCAGCCCGAAATGACGCTGCCGACGATGATGTCCAAGCGTCTATGCTGAAAGGTAATCATCTTTCCCGCACCGCATCAAGTGCGCGGCGGGCGGACCGATCACGAAACAAGGCCACATTCCGCCAAAAGCAGGCGGCGAAAGCCCTATCGCATGGCCATGACCATGCGATAGGCCCCGATAAGTATGAGGACGGCGAAGATGCCGAATATGATGGTTTCCATCGTCCCCTCGCGAGAAATTTGGATAACCAAAGTACTCATCCATCAACGTCAAGTCAAAATTCATAAAATATCTGTGTTTTTGCGTATCTTTTATTTCAAAATTGCGCACGATTTCAGTGCAGGAAAGTGAAGTACTTGCCTCTGAAAGATGAGCTAATTACCTTTTAGCGGTACAATAAAACCTAGAAGCTGAAGCGCTCCCCGCGCCTCAGACAGCCAGAACGGCACGCTTCTGGCCGACGGCTCGACCGGCAGCCGAGGGGCTTTCCAGTCGCCCATGCGCCGCCGCGATCGGCATGAGGCGCGCGAGAATGGAAGGTGGCGCCGCGGTCGCGCGCCCGGCCTTGCTGTCCACGTGCAGCATCATCTGTTCGGCGGTGGCGATCTCCCGGGCGGGCGAACCGGCGAAGAGCCGGTGGAACAGGTGGATGCGCTTCTCGTCAGCCGCCAATATCTGGCAGGTGCACCGCACCCCTTCACCGAGCCTGGCCTCGTCGAGGTGACGCAGATGCGTCTCCACCGTGTAGTAGCTGTGCCCGCCCTCGACATAGGCCATGTCGACGCCGATCAGGCGAAGCAGGGCATCAGTCGTGTCGCCGAACACCTGCAGATAGCGGTGCTCGGTCATGTGGCCGTTATAGTCGATCCAGGCCGGCGATACGCGCGTCTCGACCAGCGCAAGCGGCTCCGAGACATCCGGTGTGCCCGGCGCCGCCCGCGCCTGCAACCGGCGTTCGAAATCGCCGAGCAGCTTGCCCGCACCCCAGCCCTCGCCGCCGCGACCGGCCTTCAGCGCCTGCACGATGCCGACGAGGTTCTCATCGCGGATGCGCTCCAGCTCGCGGATCGACAGGCCGGCGGCCTGCGCGTCCGACTGCGCGCCGATCTTCTCGACGAGGGCATCGTCGAGATCGACCACATCGGTCAGCTTGGTCCACGGCCATTGCAGGCAGGGGCCGAACTGGGCGAGGAAGTGGCGCATGCCGGCCTCGCCGCCGGCGATGCGATAGGTCTGGAACAGGCCCATCTGCGCCCAGCGCAGGCCGAAGGAATAGCGGATCACGTCGTCGAGCGTCTCGACGTCGCAGATATCGTCCTTGATCAGCCACAGCGCCTCGCGCCACAGCGCCTCCAGCAGCCGGTCGCCGACGAAGGCCTCGATCTCGCGGGCGATCACGACGCCCTTCATGCCGATGGCGTCGAGCACCGCCTTCGCCCGCTCGATGGTGGCAGGCGCCGTCGCCGTGCCACCGACGATCTCGACCAGCGGCAGCAGATAGACCGGATTGTAGGGATGGGCAACGAAGAGCCGCCCGGGATGGGTCAGCTCCGCCTGAAGGTCCGAGGGCTTGAGGCCCGAGGTCGAGGAGCCGATCAGCGCATCGGCCGGGCAGGCGGCGTCGATCTCCCCCAGCACGCGCCGCTTGAGGTCGAGCCGCTCCGGCACGCTCTCCTGCACCCATTGCGCATCGGCGACCGCCTCGGCGAGGCTCGCGCAGAAGGAGAGGCGGCCGCGCGGCGGCAGCGGCGCGTTGGTCAGCAGACCATAGGCGCGCTCGGCATTAGCGAGCACCTCGCCGACGATGCGTGTCGCTTCCGGATGCGGGTCGAACACCTTCACGTCGATGCCGGCGAGCAGGAAGCGGGCGATCCAGCCGCCGCCAATGACGCCGCCGCCGACACAGGCCGCGCGGGAGACAGGGGCAAGGCTCGTCATGGTCACCGCTCCTCAGCGCTTGGTGAGCTTCAGCTTCGCGCGGACCTCGGCCGGGCCGATGATCCGGGCACCCATGCCGCTCACCACCGTCGCCGCCTTCTCGACCAGTTGGGCGTTGGTGGCGAGCTGACCCTTGCCGACATAGAGGTTGTCCTCCAGCCCGACGCGCACATTGCCGCCGGCGAGAACCGCCGCCGCGGGATAGGCGAGCGCGTTGCGGCCGATGGAGAAGGCGGAGAAGGTCCAGCTCGACGGCAGGTTGTTCACCATCGCCATGAAGGTGTTGAGGTCGTCCGGCGCTCCCCACGGAATGCCCATGCAGAGCTGGATCAGCACCGGGTCCTCGATCAGCCCTTCCTCGACGAGCTGCTTGGCGAACCACAGATGCCCCGTGTCGAACGCCTCGATCTCCGGCCGCACGCCCAGCGCCGTCATCTGCCGCGCCATCTCGCGCAGCATGGACGGCGTGTTGGTCATGACATAGTCGCCGAGATTGAAGTTCATCGTGCCGCAATCGAGCGTGCAGATCTCCGGCAGGCACTCGGCGACATGGGCGACGCGCTCGGTGGCTCCCGCCATGTCGGTCGCGGCCTCGTTCAGCGGGAACGGCGCCTCGACGCTGCCGAAGACGAGGTCGCCGCCCATGCCGGCGGTGAGGTTCAGCACCACGTCGATCTCGGCGGAGCGGATGCGGTCGGTGACCTCGCGGAACAGATCGCGTCGGCGCGAGGCTGCGCCGGTCTCCGGATCGCGCACATGGCAATGCACCACGGCGGCACCCGCCTTTGCGGCATCGATGGCGGATTCGGCGATCTGCTTCGGCGTCACCGGCACCTGCGGCGAGCGCCCGACCGTGTCGCCGGCACCGGTGACGGCGCAGGTGATGAAGACATCGCGGTTCATCGACAAGGGCATGTGCTGGCTCCCGAACTGATGCACCGAGCTTGACGCGAAACCGCAACTGTGACGCAACTTATCACGCAGCCAATTTTCCATTTCACGAAGCGATGATCTTTGCCCATTCCGACGAACCGCTGGATGTGACGCTGTTGCTGTTCTCGGGGCTGTCGCTGCTGTCGCTGGCGGCGACGCTCGACCCGATGCGCGGCGCCAATCGCGTGCTCGGCCGGTCGGCCTATCGCTGGAGGCTGGTTTCGATCGATGGCGCGATGCCGATCGCCAGTTGCGGGCTGCAGATACCGGTCGACGGCACCTTCGATCCGGCGAAGGAGCAGGGCGCCCTGATCGTGATCGCGGCCTTCGACGCGATGAGCTTCGCGACCCCCCAGATTCTCAGGGTGCTGCGCGCCGGCGCGAAGCGCTCGACGATCGTCGGCGGCATCGAATCCGGCTCCTGGCTGATGGGGTTCGCCGGCCTGCTCGACGGCCGCCGTGCCACCACCCACTGGGAAGACCTGGAGGATTTCGCCGCGCGCTTCCCGAACGTCGACGTCCAGCCGGACCGCTTCGTGGTGGACGAGCCGGTGTTCACGACCGGCGGCGCGACGCCGGCGCTCGACTGCATGCTGTCGCTGATCCGCGCACGCAACGGCTATTCGACGGCGCTCGATGTCGCCAGCCTGTACATCTATGAGGAGGTGCGGACCGGCTCCGATGTCCAGCCCATCGTCTCGCTGGGGCGCATCCGCCAGCACGAGCCGCGCGTCGCGGAAGCGATCCGCCTCATGGAGACGCATATCGACCGGCCGCTGACGATCGAGGCGATCGCGCGGCGGGTGGGGGTATCGACGCGGGGGCTCGAAATGCTGTTCCACAAGATCGTCGAGGTTTCTCCGGGAACGTATTACGTCGCGCTGCGGCTCAACGCAGCGCGACGCCTTGTGCTCGATACCAATCTGCCGATCGCGGATATCGCCGAGCGGACCGGCTTTTCCGCCATCGCATCGCTTTCCCGTGCGTTCCGGCGTCAGTTCGGAACGCCGCCCTCGGCGGCGCGACGCGCCCGGCTATAGGCCGAGACCGCTCTTCACCGCCGCCGCGGCGGGCTTGCCGTCGAAGGTCGTCACCCCATCGAGCCAGCGGTCGAGAGCGGCCGGGTTCTCCTTCATCCACGCCTTCACCGCCGCCTCGGGCTGCATGCCCTTGTCGAGGATGTCGCTCATCAGCCGATCCTCCATTGCGACATCGAACACGAGGTTGGAGAGCAGCTTGCCGACATTCGGGCATTCCTTGGAATAGCCCGGCCGGGTCAGCGTGATCACCGTGGCGCCGCCGTCATTGGGCCCGAAGACGTCGTTGCCCTTCTCGAGATAGGCCATCGGCACGTTGATGTTCATCGGATGCGGCCGCCAGCCGAAGAAGACGATCGGCTGCTTCTGCTTAATCCGCTGCGAGACCTGCGCCAGCATGGCCTGCTCGCTCGACTCCACCAAAGTGAAGCCGCCGAGGCCGAAGGTGTTTTCGGCGATCATCTTGGAGATGGTGCTGTTGGCGCTCGATCCGGCCTCGATGCCGTAGAGCTTGCCGCCGAGCTGGTCCTTGAACTTGGCGATGTCGGCATAGGTCTTCAGGCCGGCGGCATAGGCGTCCTTGGAGGTGGCGAAGCCGACCCGCGCATCCTTGAGGTTGGTGGCGGCGACCTCGATCTTGCCGGCTTTGACGAGCGGCACCTGCGTCGGCTCCTGAAGCGGCATCCAGTTGCCGAGGAAGATGTCGCGGTCGCCGTTCTCCAGCGTCTTGAAGGTGATGGCGACAGACAGCATGGCGACGTCCGGCTTGTAGCCGAGGCTGCCCAGTATCTGGCTCGCAATCGCCGTGGTGGCGGTGATGTCGGTCCATCCCACGTCCGAGAAGCGCGGCTTGGCACAGGACGCCGGATCGCCGGCGAAGGCAGGGGATGCCACGAGCGTTGCGGACAAGGTGAGGCAGGCAACGAGACTGCGTGAAATCATTGCTGTTCCCTCATGTTGGCGATCATGCCGCTGATATCGGCACCGCAGAGGAAGCCTACGCCCCGGGCTGCACGCTGCTTGACATATTCCGAAGCCGTCATGACCGACTACGCAAGGTTGCTTGACCCCGGTTCCGCACCCCTGTCGCGGGAAAACAGGAGGCCGCTTATCCGAAGCCGCAACAGCCGCCGCGCCACTCATGACAAGAGGGACACGGTCGTTGCCTGACGCCCATTGTGCGCGACAGCATCCGCCGCCATCGTGCTGACCTTCAACGAAGGGCGACTCGGCCGCGCATCCGGCCATATCGCGGTATGGCGAGCCGCTTCTCCCGTCAAAGGACATGAAATGCCGGCACCCGCCTCGTCGTCGCTCGCGGCCCAGCCCTATTGGTGGGACGAGGCGCCGCTTCCCCGCGTGCCGGGCACGGACCTGCCGCGCAACGTGGATGTCGCGGTCATCGGCGGCGGCTATGCGGGCCTGAGCGCGGCGCTCACCCTTGCGCGGGCAGGGCGCTCCGTGGCGCTGTTCGACCGCCAGCGCATGGGGGAGGGCGCCTCGACCCGCAATGGCGGCATGACCAGCGGCTCGATCCGCCCGAGCCTTGCCGAGCTCGGGCGCAATTTCGGCGAGGCCCGCGCTGTCGCGATCGTGAAGGAGGGCAAGACGGCGCGCGAGGACCTCTACCGCTTCCTCGACGAGGAGAAGATCGCCTGCGACTTCCACCTCTCCGGCCTATTCAAGGGGGCGCTCAACGCCGCCGACTATGAGGCGCTCGCCCGTGAGGCGGAGGAGCGCCGGCGCCTCCTCGGCGTCGATAGCGTGATGGTGCCGCGCTCGGAGCAGCACACCTATATCGGCACCGATTTCTATCGCGGCGGCAGCGTGCGCTTCGACATTGGCGGGCTGCATCCGGCCAAGTTCCTGAACGGACTGCTGGAGCGTGTGCTCGCCGCCGGCGCCGGCGTCCACGAGCTCACGACGGTGGAAAA
Organism: Allobosea sp. 117; assembly: GCF_000702305.1. GTDB lineage: Bacteria > Pseudomonadota > Alphaproteobacteria > Rhizobiales > Xanthobacteraceae > Ancylobacter. The sequence goes on along the minus strand of NZ_JNLC01000017.1, from coordinate 156,363 downwards.
AGTCGAGCGGGCCGCGCATGGCTTCACCCTGTCGACATCGCGCGGAACCCTGCAGGCGCGCGACCTCCTGGTCTGCACCAACGGCTATGCCGACGGAGCCGATCCCTGGTTGCGGCGCCGCATCGTGCCGGTCCGCAGCCGCATCATCGTCACCGAGGAGCTGACGCCCGAGCAGATGGCGCGTGCGATGCCGAAGCGGATGATGCATGTCGACAGCCGCAAGCTCAGCTACTACTACCGCCCTTCGCCGGACGGGCGGCGCATTCTGTTCGGCGGGCGCGACGGCACCACCACCGGCGACCCGCACGAGCCCACCGACCATCTGCGCGCCGAGCTCGAACGCATCTTCCCCGAGCTCGCCGGCATAGGCCTTTCGCATAGCTGGTTCGGCCATGTGGCAATGCACCGGCACATGATCCCGCGCATCTTCGTACATGGCGGCATCCACTACGCCACCGGCTTCTGCGGATCGGGCGTGGTGTGGGCGCGCTGGACGGCGAGGAAGGCCGCGCTGAAGCTGCTCGGCGACGCCAGCGAACCGCCTTCCGCCTTCGAGTTCGAACCGCCGCCGGCCATCCCGCTCTATAACGGCTATCCGTGGTTCATCCCGCTGGCCTTCGCCGTCTACGCGGCGCAGGATCGGCGGGCGATGAAGAAGGGCGAGCGGGCCGCCTGAACGGGCGGGAGCTCGGATGGCGGGCCGAAGCCGATGAAACAGAGAACTACGTCTACGCTATAGCCCTCCAAAATGACACATGAGATTTGTCCTTAATGGGCTGAAATCATATCGAAGATCGCTATCTGAAGCGTGTCCATTACACGCATGACTGACGACTTCACCTCGCGCGCGAGCGATAAGGGGCACCGCCCTTCTTACCGAAACAAGTCCAACCACGGCTGGCTCTGAAAATCGGCACACGCTATCATCATAGTCGAAAATCTTTGGCCGCGACTGCCACTAAATGCAATAAAACTCGACAAAGCGAAGAAGATTCAAAGATGATGAAGTTCCCAAGAGCCTTTCTATCTCATGGTCATGTTGACAAGAATATCGTGAGAGAGGTTGCGCGCGATCTCGGGCGGGCTGCTGTCATTTACGATGAGTTCGAGTTCCAAACCGGCGACGAGTTCCGCGATGCGATTACCAAGGGTATCGATCGATCAGATGTGTTCATTCTGTTCGCAAGCCGAGCCGCTCTCGGCCGGGATTGGGTGAAATTCGAAATCGAACTCGCCTCCGAAGCGCTCATTAAGAAGGCGCTTAGCAAAGTGACGACGTATATCGTTGATCAGGAGTTAACCCACGCCGATCTTCCCGAATGGATGAGGGTGACGCTTATCAGAAAGGAGACACAGCCGGGGCTGATCGCAACTGACATCCGGCGCATCATCAGCCAACGTCTCAGAGAGCGCATTCCGACATACTTTGTCGGGCGTCGGGCCGAGATAGAACAATCGCTCGAAATCATATCGAGTTTCACAGACCCCAACTTTCGCCCACCTTTAATCGTTTATGGCCTAAAAGGTATCGGCAGACGCTCCCTCGTCCAGGCCGTTGCGCGCGATAACCTGTCGTTTGCCTCAACCTTGCTAATCAACCTCCGTGCGGGCGACCTCCTGCCTGAAACTTCGATCCGCGTTGCCGAAGCAATTTCACCGGGTGGTGTGTCCGATTTGACGGCTTTCCTGAAGCAACAGGAGCAAAAGCCGCAGGCAGACCTAGTTAGTGAGATAACCTCTCTGCTGCGCCAAGCTTGTCAGGCCGGGACGTTACCGGTCTTTGTCGATGACGGAGCCCTGGCCACCGAAAACGGCGTGATGAGACCTGAGTTCGACGCGCTATATAACGCGATTGCGTCTGATATAGACACAGACGCGATGATCGTTTCTAGCAGAAGGCTATATGGATCTGTCGAGAACCCGCGTCCGTCAGTGCGCGTCCCTGAACTCGATCACTCGTCAACACAGAACCTTTTGCGCATCGCGGGACGCGACATTGGATTGGTATTTGATCGGGCAGCGCTTTCCGCGATCGCAACCTACGCCCGCGGCTACCCTCCCGCTGTGCGATTCATTCTCGATGAGGCTCGGCTCCGCGGAATCCCGCAAGTTGTTGCCGACCAGCGAGCGTTGGTGAACTTCAGTGCCGAGCAGTTTCTTCGCCATTTGAAAGAAAATAGTTCTCTAACACCAAGCATGCAGACGATCTTGCAGCTCCTTTCAAGCTTCAGCCCTCTGCCGCTTCAGGTTATTGTGGCATACTGCGCGAGAACGCCGCTGGATGCCAGTGATGACCTGAACTTCTTGCTCGACCTCGCTTTTATTTTGCCTGCCGGGATGCACTATCGCATCTCAGAGCCCATTCGTGATGCAGCGTACAGAGCGTTCGGCGGACTACGCGTCGATAGCAAGAAAGTGAGCGAACTTCTCGAAGCATACCTAGCAAGCGAACCCGACGATGACTCGCGCCTCGATCTTGGACAAACAATCTTCCGTGCCAACCTCTTTGCAGGAAGCCAGACTAACTCTCGCTTTGCGATTGGATTTGCTGCTGACCTGATTGACGTCGCAACTAGGAGCTATCACGACCAGGACTACGACCTCGCTATCAAGTATGGCTCGTCCGCTTTGGACGCGCGACCCGACAACGTCGACGTGCGGCGCTATGTTGCGCAGGCTCTCATTCGTAAGGAGCAATACGATGAAGCAGAGGAGCATATTAGCGCGCTACTTCGCCTCGGCGAACTTAAGGAAGCCTACTATGTGCGGGGGTTCGCCGCACGGCGAAAGCGGGAGTATCCAGAAGCGATCGATGCTTACAAGAAGAGCCTCGCCAACGGTCGTCGAGGTGTCGCCATTCACCGGGAACTGGCAAGCTGCTTTTTTGAATTAGGCAATCTCCCAGCCGCCGAAGAGCATATTCTGCAGGCCGAGCAGCAATCGCTGCAAAATCGGTACGTAGTCGATCTAAGATGCACGATTGCGCTTCGGCTCGGTGATCTCCCCGCTGCTGAACGCGCCCTTGAGGTGCTTGAGCGCGTTGACTCAAGCGGATTTGCCGAGCATCGCCGCTCTACATTTGAACAAGCGAACGGGAATCCCGACGATGCACTACGCTTCGCCCGTATTGCTGACCAAAAGATAGCGAACCCTCCCTTTGAGGTGCTCGCCAATTTGGCGAACTGTGAGATCGAGGCAGGTGGAAGCGAAAGCGCCTTGGCCACGCTCGGGCGTATTCAGAAGCGATTTGGTGGTACTAATCACGACGCTCAGGTCGGGCTACGCTGCAAATATGAAATTCGATTTGGTGAGGTCGAAGCGGCTGAAGGGCTTTGGAGTCGGCTCCGCGACACAAGTGCGCCCGTCCATCGAGGTCTTCGTCTGTCGATACTGAATCGCAAACAAGCGCAGAATGGCTTGACGGACGAGGAAGACGCCGAGCGAACTCAGTTGATAGAGTATCAGTCGGCTGCAGAGTTAGAGCGCAGCACGCGGCTACTTGGCTCCATGATGTCGCAGTCTGAATAATTGGTGAGCACTGACAGGTATTTGCGGCCGAGCCTGGATTGCGATCAACCGCACCATGCTGATCATTTTTTGCGCCGCTGCGATTTTTACCCCTTGAAGGAGCTATACTGCCCGGTGGGGCGTGCGAGAACCCCTCGCCCAAGGTCAGCGGCCCGCAACCGGCTATCTGCTTGATAAGTAAGGCGATACCCTGTCCATTTATGCGGCAATCGGCGGTGTTTGGCGGAAGGGGTGGGATTCGAACCCACGGTGGGCTTGCACCCACGGCGGTTTTCAAGACCGCTGCCTTAAACCACTCGGCCACCCTTCCCGGCGCGACGCATATCGCCGGATTTTGCGCCGTCGTCCATAGCCGAACACGCCACCACGGCACCGGAAGGTCGATTCCATCGGCGACGGCCCGCCGTGACATGGTTGCCGGGACGGATCGAGGGCCATGATGGGATGCGATGCCGTGTACAGCGGCACCAGAGGCAGCTCCGCTGTCTAGAAATAGCCCAAAGCATGACAAGGATGGGGGCGCTGCGTAGCTGCTCGTCGCACGCAATCGAGGCGAGGAGCATCATCTTGCACAATATGTGCTCTGCCGATTCGCTACGCACAGACAAGTTTTTTGCGTCTATAGAACTTATGATTATTGCAGAAGTCAGTATTTTAATTGAAATTAAATAATATTCCAGCCAATCAATTAACCATACTTCTAAGACACGATCAGATAGCGTACTGGAAGAACAGGACGTTTCGTTCGTGACATTCGTTTACAGAGTATGAATGCCGCTGAATTCCTTGGAAATATGCCCCAACGGAAGGGCGTCCATATTGGCGCGTTGCTCACGCTCCGTTTACCATATCGATGCGACCGCCGCATTTTTGCCCCACTCGGGCAGCCTCCTGTGCCATAAAGAGTGATCGCGTGTGACAGGCGCGCGATGTGTGTTGAGTTCGCGTTCCACCCGCTTCGAAGATGCCAGAAGGCACGCGATGCGAGGCAGTACGGAACGCCGCGGAGCGGTCGGGGACGTATGGGGCAGTATCGCGAGCGCAGGCGCGCCTTCGGCATCGGTTCGGCGCGCATTTCCATGCCGCATCTCGGCCGGCTCCTGCTGGTCGTCGGGGTGGGGCTGACGGTCGCCAACTGCAATACGTCCAGCAAGCTCTCCAGCAAGATCGATCCCAAATACGGCGTGTCCGCGAGCCCGCGCGTGGTGGCCTTCGGCCAGCCCGTTCCGAAGGGCGGCGGCACCTATCGTGTCGGCAAGCCCTATCAGGTCGCCGGCCGCACCTATGTTCCGCAGGAGAATGCGCGCTACAAGGCGGAAGGCCTCGCCTCGTGGTATGGCGACGACTTCCACGGCCGCCTCACGGCGAACGGTGAGGTCTTCGACATGGCCTCCATCGCCGCCGCGCATCCGACCCTGCCGATGCCGTCCTATGTCCGGATCACCAATCTCCAGAACCGGCGCTCGCTGATCGTGCGCGTGAACGATCGCGGCCCCTATCACAGCGACCGGTTGATCGACGTGTCGGCCAAGGCGGCCGATCTGCTCGGCTTCAAGAATCGCGGCACTGCCCGCGTGCGCGTCGAATATGTCGGCCGCGCGCCGCTCGACGGCTCCGACGACCGCAAGCTGATGGCGACGCTGCGCGAGAACGGTTCGGCTCCTGCGCCGTCGGATGGCGGCGCCGTGATGGTGGCGTCCAACGGCTCCGCGCCGCCGGTCGGCCGGCTTCCCGTCGCGAGCGATGCGCCGACGCCGCCGAGCCGCCCCTTCGATCTGGGCCAGGAGAGCGAAGTCGCGGTGGCTCCGGCGGCCGTCTCCCGCACCACCTCGATCCCGATGCCGGCGACTCACGTCGCCACGACCAGTGCGGCGCCTGCTCAGAAGCCCGCCGCCCCCCAACCGGCCGCTCCGAAGCCCGTCGCCGTCGCCGCCGCTCCGCAGCCTGTCGCGCCTCCGGCGCCCGCTGCCGCTCCGGCGCCGCGCCCGGTTCAGGTGGCGAGCACGGCGCCCCAGAAGCCCGCGGCGACCAGCGGTTCGCTCTCCTCGACGGGTTGGGTGGTCGGCGCGCAGCCGGTCGCCAATTACGCGCCCGCCGGCATGGTCACCCCGGTGAGTACCGGCCGCGGCCTCTACTGACGTCGGTCAGAAAGGCGGCATTGCTGCGGGCCGGCGTGGCTGTTAACTCTGCCTGTACCGCAGGATAGGGTTTGGCGATGCTGCCTCGTCTCGTGCCACGCAATGTCTGTCGCGCGCCGGCATCGGCCGGCCGTCGGCTCGTCGTGGCGGCCGGCCTGGCGCTCGCGCTCATCGTCGCGGCCGTCCGCCCACTCCTGGCGCAGGCGGAACCACCGAACATCGCCTCGCCGCAGGCCATCCTCATCGACTACGACAGCGGCACCGTGCTGTTCGAGCGCAATGCCGATACGCCCGGCGCGCCGGCCAGCCTCACCAAGCTGATGACCATGCTGGTGGTGTTCCGCGAGATCCGCGAGGCACGGCTTTCCGTCGAGGACGAGATGACGGTGAGCGAATATGCCTGGCGCACCGGCGGCGCACCTTCCGGCAGCTCGACCATGTTCGCCGCCCTGAACAGCCGCATCAAGGTCGGCGATCTTCTGCGCGGCGAGATCATCCAGTCCGGCAACGACGCCGCCATCATTCTCGCGGAGGGGATAGCCGGCAACGAGCTGGCCTTCAGCGGCAAGATGAACGACGAGGCCGCTCGCATGGGCCTCACCGGCTCGCGCTTCCTCAACGCCAGCGGCCTCGACAATCCCGACCAGAAGACGACGGCGCGGGACATGGCCAAGATCGCCACGACGATCATCCGCACCTATCCCGAGTTCTATCCGATCTACAGCGAGCGCGAATTCACCTGGAACAAGATCCGACAGTTGAACCGTAATCCGCTGCTCGGCATGAGCCTCGGCGCCGACGGACTGAAGACCGGATACACTAAGGAATTCGGCTATAATCTCGTCGGCTCGGCGATGCAGAACGGCCAGCGGCTGATCTTGGTCGTGATGGGTGCCAAGACCGACAAGGAGCGCGCCGAGGACGCCCGCAAGCTGCTCGAATGGGGCTATCGCTCCTTCGAGTCGCGCACCCTGTTCGCGCCCGGCCAGATCGTCGGCGAGGCGGTGCTGTACGGCGGCGCGCGGGGCGGGGCGCCGCTGGTCGGCGACGGGCCGATCAAGCTGCTGGTGCCGCGCGAGGGCGGCGAGCGCATCACCGCCCGCATCCAGTATGAAGGGCCGATCCCGGCGCCGGTCACGAAGGGCACCGAGCTCGCGCGCCTGCGCGTGTTCCGCGGCGATCAGATCGCGCTCGACGTGCCGCTGCTGGCCGCCGAGGACGTGGAGCAGGGGCCGCTGTGGCGCCGCGCCATGGACGGCGCCTATGAACTCGTGGTGGGCCTCGTCCGCCAGGGTTACGCGAAGCTGAGGAGCTGATCGTGCAGGCGCGAGCCCGCTCGGCGTCGCCGCGCCGTTCGAAACGCACCGCGCGCGGGCGTTTCATCACCTTCGAAGGCGGGGAGGGGACCGGCAAGTCGACGCAGACCCGCCTGCTGGCGGAAAGGCTACGGTCCCAAGGCCTTGAGGTCGTCACCACGCGCGAGCCGGGAGGTTCTCCCGGAGCCGAGGCGATCCGCCACGTGCTGCTCTCCGGCGCCGCCAAGCCCCTCGGGCCGATGGCGGAAGCGCTGCTCTTCGCCGCCGCCCGCGCCGACCACATCGACGTCACGATATTGCCGGCGCTGTCACGCGGCGCCTGGGTGATCTCCGACCGCTTTGCCGATTCCACGCGGGTCTATCAGGGCTCGCTCGGCAATCTCGACCCGCGAATGATCGAGGCGCTGGAGCGGGTGACCGTCGGCGACACGCGCCCGGACCTGACCCTCATCCTCGATCTGCCGGCCGAAGAAGGGCTCGCCCGTGCCGCCGCCCGCTCGGGCGCCGGGGCCGACCGCTTCGAGGCCGAGGACATCCAGTTTCACCGCACCCTGCGCGATGCCTTCCGCGAGCTTGCCGAACGCGAGCCCGCCCGCTGCGTGCTGGTCGATGCCCATGGCGCGGCCGAGAGTGTCGCGGCTGCGGTATGGGACGCCGTCGGCGAGCGCCTCCTGAACGCCTCGCAGAAGATGGAAAAGGCCGGATGAGCGGAGAGACGCCGGAAGCCGATCGGCTGGAGGGAACACCGCATCCACGCGACCGTGAGGTATTATACGGCCACCACACTGCCGAAGCGATGGTCCGCGAGGCGTGGGACGCCGGGCGGCTGCCGCATGCGCTGCTGATCGGCGGACCGCAGGGCGTCGGCAAGGCCACCTTCGCCTATCGGGTCGCCCGTTTCGTGCTGGCCGGCCAACATGCTCGGTACGATCAGGACGATCCGATCAACGTCCCGAAGGACCATCCGGTGTTCCGGCAGGTCGCCGCGCAATCGCATCCCGACATGCTGGTCCTGCGGCGCGTGCCGGGGGAGGGTGGCCGCCTGCCGACCATGATCCCGGCGGAGCAGGTGAGGCGGGTGCGCAGCTTCTTCGGCTCGACCGCGGCGCTGGGCGGCTGGCGCGTCTGCATCGTCGACACGCTCGACGAGATGAACGCGCAGGGCGCCAACGCGCTTTTGAAGACGCTGGAGGAGCCGCCGGCACGCTCGCTGTTCCTGCTGATCAGCCACGCGCCGGGGCGCCTGCTGCCGACCATCCGCTCGCGCTGCCGCGCCGTGCCGCTGCGCCCGCTTAGCGTCGAGGAGGTGGCACGGGCGGTCGAGGAACTCGCCGCCGGCATGCCGGACATCGACCGCAGCCGGATCGCGGACGCCGCCGCCGCCAGCGAGGGCAGCGTGCGCGAGGCATTGACGCTGCTCGCCGGCGATGGCCTCGCCATCCGCGAGGCGACGCAAGGCCTGCTCGACCGGCTCCCGGTGGTCGACGACAAGGCGCTGCACGCCCTCGGCGAACGCCTCCAGGGTGACCGGGGAGGGGCCTTCGAGGGGTTCGTGGAGACGGTGGAGAACTGGATCGCCGACCACGCGACCGGCCGCCGCCAGCGGCCGGTCCTGCGCCTTGCACGCCTGCCGGAGGTGTGGGAGAAGGTTCGCCGCGCCGCGGTCGACGCGGATGTCTATAATCTCGACCGCAAAACATTCGTTTTCAGGATCTTCGCGTCGCTCGAAGAGGCCGTGCGCCCCTGACGCGCGGGGCTCCCTTGCGACGCAGGATTGAGCGTGAAGCCCGCTTTCTACATCACCACCGCGATCGACTACCCGAACGGCGCGCCACATATCGGCCACGCCTATGAGAAGATTGCGAGCGACGCCATCGCCCGCTTCGCGCGGCTCGACGGCCATGACGTGCGCTTCCTGACCGGCACGGACGAGCACGGCCTGAAGATGATGCAGACGGCGCAGAAGCAGGGCCTGTCGCCGCTCGACTGGGCGACCAAGAACGCCACCCGCTTCAAGGAAATGGACGCGCTGCTTGGCGTCTCCTACGACCGCTTCATCCGTACCACCGACGAAGACCACATCGCCTCCAGCCAGGCCATCTGGCGGCGCATGGCTGAGGCCGGCGACATCTATCTGGGCTCCTATTCCGGCTGGTACTCGGTCCGCGACGAGGCCTACTACGCTGAGGAGGAGACCACGCTGAACGCGGAGGGCGTGCGTCTCGGCCCACAGGGTACCCCGGTCGAGTGGACCGAGGAGAAGAGCTATTTCTTCCGCCTCTCCGCCTATCAGGACCGCCTGCTCGCCTGGTACGAGAACCACCCGGACTTCATCCGGCCGGATGTGCGGCGCAACGAGGTGCTCAGCTTCGTGAAGGGCGGGCTGCAGGACCTCTCGATCAGCCGCACCACCTTCGACTGGGGCATCCCGGTGCCGGACGATCCCGAGCACGTGATGTATGTGTGGGTCGACGCGCTCACCAACTACATCACCGGCGTCGGCTATCCCGACACCGAGGACGAGCTGTTCCGCCGCTACTGGCCGGCGAACCTGCACATCATAGGCAAGGACATCATCCGCTTCCACGCGGTCTACTGGCCGGCCTTCCTGATGTCGGCCGGCGTCGAGCCGCCTAAGACCGTGTTCGCGCACGGCTTCATCCACAATCGCGGGGAGAAGATGTCGAAGTCGGTCGGCAACGTCATCGACCCCTTCGATCTCGCCCAAGCCTATGGCGTCGACGCGCTGCGCTATTTCCTGCTGCGCGAGATTCCGTTCGGCCAGGACGGCTCCTACAGCCACGAGGCGATCGTCGCGCGCACCAACGCCGATCTCGCCAACGACCTCGGCAATCTCGCCCAGCGCTCGCTCTCGATGATCGCCAAGAACCTCGGCGGCGTGCTGCCCGAGCCCGGCGCGCTTTCGCCGGACGACGCGGCGATCCTCGCCGGCGCCGACGCCATGGCCGACAAGGCGCGCGAGGTGATGGCGGGCCAGCAGATCCACCAGGCGCTGGCGGTGATCTGGGCCGTGGTGGCGGACGCCAACCGCTATTTCGCCGCGAGCGCCCCGTGGGAGCTGCGCAAGAGCGACCCGGAACGCTTCGGCACCGTGCTTTGGACCACCGCCGAGGTGATCCGGCAGGTGGCGCTGCTCGCCCAGCCCTTCATTCCGGGCAGCGCCGCCAAGCTGCTCGACCTCATCGCCGTGCCGCCGGAGGCGCGCGAATTCTCCAGCCTCGGCGCGGCCGGCCGGCTCAAGGGCGGCACCGCGCTGCCGGCGCCGGTCGGGGTGTTCCCGCGCTATGTCGAGCCGGCGGCGGAATGAGCTTCATGCTGGTCGACAGCCACTGCCATCTCGACTTCCCGGATTTCGCCGCCGAGATCGACGCGGTGGTCGACCGCGCCCGCGCTGCCGGCATCGGCCGCATGGTGACCATCGGCACGCGGGTGCGCCGCTCGGGCGAGGTGAGGGCGATCGCCGAGCGCTTCGACGACGTGTTCTGCTCGGTCGGCACCCACCCGCACAATGCCGGCGAGGAGCGCGACGTGACGCTCGCCGAGCTGCTGCGCGAAGCCGACCATCCGAAGGTGGTGGCGATCGGCGAGGCCGGGCTCGACTATCATTACGACAACGCGCCACGCGAGGACCAGCATGCCGGCTTCCGCCTGCACATCGCCGCCGCGCGAGAGACCGGCCTGCCGCTCGTCATCCACGCCCGCGAGGCCGACGAGGACGTCGCCGCGATCCTGGAGGACGAAAGTGCCAAGGGCGGCTTCCGCTTCGTGCTCCACTGCTTCACAGCGGGACCGGACCTCGCCCGGCGCGCGGTGGCGCTCGGCGGCTACGTGTCCTTCTCCGGCATATTGACCTTCAAGACCGGCGCGCCGCTGCGCGACATCGCGAAGGAGCTGCCCGCCGACCGCCTGCTGGTCGAGACCGACGCCCCCTATCTCGCGCCCAATCCCTGGCGCGGCAAGCGCAACGAGCCCTCCTACGTGGTCGAGACCGCCCGCGTTCTGGCCGAGACGCGGGGTCTGTCGCCCGAGGCGCTGGCCGATCTGACGACCGCGAACTTCTTCCGCCTGTTCGCCAAGGCAAGCTGAGCGCGGAGCACGATGGGAACCGACTTCACCATCCTCGGCTGCGGCTCCTCGGCAGGCGTGCCGCGCGTCGGGCAGGGGTGGGGCGCCTGCGACCCGAACGACCCGCGCAACCGGCGGCGGCGCTGCTCGCTCTTGGTGGAGCGCAGGGAAGGGGAGAGCACCCCTACCCGCGTGCTGATCGACACCTCGCCGGACCTGCGCGAGCAACTGCTCGACGCCCGCGTCGACCGGCTCGACGCCGTGCTGTTCAGCCATGAGCACGCCGACCACACCCACGGCATCGATGATCTGCGCCCGCTCTCCATCCATAACCGGCACCGGCTCGACGTCTATGTCGATGCGGAGACCTCGCCCGTCCTGATGAGCCGGTTCGGCTACTGCTTCGAGACACCGCCCGGGAGCGACTATCCGCCGATCCTGAACGAGCACCGCTTCCGCCATGGCGAGCCGGTGGTGATCGATGGGCCGGGAGGCCGCATCGAGGCGATCCCCTTCAGGCAATATCACGGCACGATCATCGCCTATGGCTTCCGCATCGGCGGTCTCGCCTATTCGAGCGATCTGCACGACCTGCCGCCGGAGAGCCTGCCTTTCCTCGAAGGGCTCGACATGTGGATCGTCGACGCGCTGCGCTATCACCCGCATCCGAGCCACTTCTCGGTCAGCGACGCGCTCGGCTGGATCGCGCGTCTGAAGCCGCGCCGGGCGATCCTCACCAATCTGCACAACGATCTCGACTTCGCCACGCTGGCGCGCGAGCTGCCCTCGAACGTCGAGCCGGCCTATGACGGCATGCGCATCGCGCTCTGACCGGGCGCTGTCTCAACCGGCATAGACGCCGCCCGCCAGGCGCTGGCGCGGCAGCCGTTCCACCTGGCTGCTGGCCACCACGATGCGGGAGCGTCCGGCCCGCTTGGCCTCGTAGAGCGCTTCGTCGGCCCGGTCGAGCATCTCGGTCGCATCGGGGATCATGACGCCGTCCTCGACGAAGGCGACGCCGACGCAGCACCCGACCTGGACCAGAACATCGTCGACGGGGCAGGGGTGGGAGACCGCGTCTCGCAGGCTCACCGCGATGCGCCGGGTGGCCGCCCGGTCGCGATGCAGCACCACGATGAACTCGTCGCCGCCGGTGCGCGCCACGAGCGCAGCCTCGGGAATCGCCGCCCGCAGGCGTTCGGCGATCTGCACCAGCACCTGGTCGCCGGCGCGGTGGCCATAGGCGTCGTTGACCGGCTTGAAGGCGTCGAGATCGATCGCCAGCACGGCGAAGGGACCGGGCGAATTGGCGGCGTTGGCGAGAAGCCGGTCGAGGAGCCGGCGGTTGCCGAGGCCGGTGAGCCGGTCGTGATAGGCAAGCCCTTCGAGCTGCGTGACCATGCTGTTGAAGCTGTGCGCCAGATCGTTCACCTCGGCGACCGAGGGCGGCAGCGCCACCGTGGCGCCCGGCGTGCTGGCCGGCAGGCCCGATGCGAAGCGCTTGAGGAGCTGCAGGCCGCGCACCACGGCGAGCTCGACGAACAGCACCGTGACGGCGAAGGATGCGAGGCCGGCGGCCACGATCAGCAGGATCTCAAGGGCGAAGCGGCGCTCGATCGGCGCCTCGATGATGGCGCGCGGCACACCAACGGCGATCGTCACGCCGATGTCGGCGATGCGCCGGATGCCGAAAAGCGAGGGTTCGCCCAGGGGCGGCGTCAGGCTGACGGCACCGTCCGGCGTCTCGCCGAGCTGCCGGTAGAACGTCGCGTCCTCATCCGAGAGCATCTCGGCGTGGGACGAGGAAAAGATGTGGCGACCCTGCCGGTCGATCACGAACATGGTCGCGCCGGGGATGCCGGACATCTCGGCGGAGACCCGGCTTATCCAGTTGGTGTCGAGCCCGAGCACCAGCGCGCGTTCGAGTTCGCCCGTGGTGCCGAGCAGCGGCAGCAGGGCGACCATGACGTCGCGCGTGTCCTCGCTGCCGTCGATAACCTCCGAGAGCGTGAACGACCTCGTCCGAGTCATCTCGCGGAAATAGGCCCGGCCGCTGACGGTGAAGCCATCGGCCTGGGTGCCGCAGATGCCGCGGCCGGCCGCGTCCACCAGCTCGAGCGAGGTGATCCAGAGCTGGGTGGCCTGCAATTCGCGCAGGATGTCGCCGCAGGCCGGCTGCGCCTGGCGCACCTCGGGCATCTTCGCCAGCACGTTCAGCAGCCCAAGGCTGCGTTGGGCGAACTCGTCGTGCCGCGACACGACATTCTGCGCGAGCTTCTGCACGTGCCGTTCCGCATTGACGAGCGCGGCGGCCTTGTCTTCCTGAAGACGGATCGTCTGGACGATGCACAGCGGCACCAGTCCAACCAGCGCCGCGAGCAGCAGCAGGAGACGCAGGCTTATACGCGGCAACAGGTGACGCACGATGGGTCGGCTCCAGAATTCTCCTGCTTCCGTGGATACCACCCTAGGTATTAAAGGCCGGATTGGGAGATGTGGAAAATTGGACCGAATTTTATTTTCCATAATATGTCTTCTGCGAACTGTTGATAGTGGCGACTGGGTGCCATGCCGTGGCGCTCCCCGCTCCCCAATCCGCCGCGAACTGTTAGGATCGCCTCGACATGCCACCGGCCATCGAGCCGGCAGACGGAGCTTGCCTTGAAGCCTTCGCGCGATATCGACCAATTGCTCGCCATCACGGCCGCGCTGCGCACGCCCGGCACCGGTTGCCCATGGGACCTGGAGCAGGACTTCGCCTCGATCGCGCCCTACACGATCGAGGAGGCCTATGAGGTGGCGGACGCCATCGCACGCGGCGATCTCGACGATCTCGCAGACGAACTCGGCGATCTCCTGCTTCAGGTCGTCTTCCACGCCCGTATGGCGCAGGAGCAGCGCGCGTTCGATTTTGGCGACGTCGTGCTGGCCATCACATCGAAGATGATCCGCCGCCATCCGCATGTCTTCGGCGATGCCGGGCGCCGCGACGTCGGCACGGTCAACGCGGCCTGGGCCGAGATCAAGGCGGAGGAAAAACGCATCCGCGCCGAGCGCCGCGCCGCCCGCGGCCTGCCGGACGACGGCATGCGGGGCGGGGGCGTGCTGAGCGGCGTTCCCCTCGCCGCACCCGCCCTCACCCGCGCCGTCAAGCTTCAGGACAAGGCGGCGAAGGTCGGCTTCGACTGGCCGGACACCGGGCCGGTGTTCGACAAGATCCGCGAGGAGATCGCGGAGGTCGAGGCCGAGCTTGCCGTCGGCGACCATGCCGCCGCCGCCGCGGAGATCGGCGACGTGCTTTTCGCCATGGCCAATCTCGCGCGCCATCTCGGCGTCGACCCGGAGGCGGCGCTGCGCGGCACGAACGAGAAATTTGTTCGACGATTCAATGGTATAGAGGAAGCCCTGGCACGCCAGGGGCGCAATCCGGCCGCCGCGACGCTGGAGGAGATGGAAGCGCTCTGGCAGGCTGGCAAAGCGGCGGAGTAGGGCCGTTCAGTCGGCGGTCCGCCGGCGCCCTGCCCGGCTCGCGCCGAAGCGCCGCTCGAGCTGCTCGACACGGTCCTCGGGCACGCGCACGGCAAGATGCACGCGCCCGTCCTCGGCCTCGCGGCGTTCGAGGATCTCCGCATGCCGGTAGAGCCAGCTCAGCCCCTCCCCGTTCTCCGGATCGAGGCCGATATGGAGCGTCACGCGCTCGCGGCCGAGGCGCTGCTGCACGGCGCGCAGAAGCTCCTCGATGCCCTGCCCCGTCAGCGCCGACACCGGAATCGGCCGGCTCTCGCCGGGGCGGCGGGCGGCGATGTTCAGCAGCCCCTCGCGACCGTCCTCATCGAGCAGGTCGATCTTGTTCCATACCTCGATGACCCGCCCATGGTCCGCCGGATCGATGCCGAGGTCCGCGAGCACGTCGTCGACGTCCTGCGCCTGCGCCTCGGCGTCCTCGTGCGCCATGTCGCGTACGTGCAGGATGATGTCGGCTTCGATGACCTCCTCCAGCGTGGCGCGGAAGGCGGCGACGAGCTGCGTCGGCAGGTCGGAAATGAAGCCCACCGTGTCGGAGAGGATGATCCGGTCCCCGCCCGGCAGCGTCACCTGCCGCAGTGTCGGATCGAGCGTGGCGAAGAGCAGGTCCTGCGCCCTCACCTGCGCGCTCGTGAGCCGGTTGAACAGCGTCGATTTGCCGGCGTTGGTGTAGCCGACCAGCGCGACCACCGGATACGGCACCTTCCGGCGGCTCGCCCGATGCAACGCACGCGTGCGCTTCACCTGTTCGAGCTCGCGCTCGATCTTGATGATGCGCTCGCCGATCAGCCGGCGGTCGGCCTCGATCTGCGTCTCGCCCGGACCGCCGAGGAAGCCGAAGCCGCCGCGCTGGCGCTCGAGATGGGTCCACGAGCGCACCAGCCGGCTGCGCTGATAGTTCAGATGCGCGAGCTCGACCTGCAGCACGCCTTCCTTGGTGCGCGCCCGCTGGCCGAAGATTTCGAGAATCAGCGCCGTGCGGTCGATGACCTTGGCCGACCACGCCTTTTCGAGGTTTCGCTGCTGCACCGGGCTGAGCGGCGCGTCGACGAAGACGAGGCCGGCTTCCTCGGCTTTCACCAGGTCGCCGATCTCCTCCGTCTTACCCGAGCCGATATAGGTCGCCGGCCGCACCATGGAGAGCGCGACCACGACCCGTCCGACGACGTTGAGATCGATCGCCAGCGCAAGGCCGACAGCCTCGTCGAGCCGCGCCTCCGGCGAGCGGCGCGGCGCGGCATCGCCGGGCTTCGCCCTCACCAGATACGGCTCGACGACCACCACGCGCGTCGGCTCGCCCGAACCCGTGGCGGTATCGGCCTCGCTTCCCGGCGCGACCTTCGAGGTCTTGCGCCGAAGGGCGCTCTTCAGTTCCAAATCAAGCCTTCTCTCCGGCCTCGTCCGGCGCCTCGAAGAGCTGGACCGGATGGCCGGGCATGATGGTCGAGATCGCGTGCTTGTAGACGAGCTGCGAATGCCCGTCGCGGCGAAGCAAGACGCAGAAATTGTCGAACCAGGTCACCACCCCCTGCAGCTTGACGCCGTTGACCAGGAAGATGGTGAGAGGTGTCTTGTTCTTGCGGACGTGGTTGAGAAAGGTGTCCTGGAGGTTCTGGGAACGATCCGCGGCCATGGTTTTTTTGATCCGTTGTTTGATGGTGCGCCGGCGCGGTCGTCTTCATACAGTGCGGAACAGCCCGTCCGGGGAAGGCCGCAGCATAAGAAGACGTGCGTTGCAAGCATCGCACACCATGTCTATCGCGCAAGATCAATTGACGCCACCCGCCCGCGGCGCCCCGACCGACGGATTTTGACGGCGGGTCGCATCGCCGCACCTCCGGCGAAGCGTCTGTTTGCCAATAACAATCCTAGCCGCGCCACCAGGCGAAGTGCACGAGACCCAGCGCCACCAGTATTTCCAGGCGCCCGAGAATCATGCCGGCGGCCAGCACGACCTGTGCATAGACCGGCAGCGTTCCCCATTCCGGCCAGATCACGCCGGGCTGCCACGGCACGAGGTAGATCGGCCCGGCATTGGTGAGCACGGCGATCGCGGCGACATAGGCGGCCTCGAAGCTCGGCATCGCCGGCGCGATCAGCGCCGCGAGCGTGACGACGCAGATGCAGGCCACGGCGAAGCAGAGCCAGATCGCCTTCATCGTCTGCAGCGAGGCGCGTTGCATGCCGAGCCGGCGCGGACGCACCTCATGGGGGTGGATCAGCCGCTCCACCTCGATGATGCTCTGCACCACCATCTGGCCGAGGCGGTACATCTTGATGCCGCCCGAGGTCGAGAAGCTGGCGCCGCCGACGAAGACCAGCAGCGTCACCAGCGACAGCGGTAGCGAGGCGAAGGCGCCGGCATGCGGCTCGATGCCGGTGGTGGTGACGAGCGATATGCCGGTGAACAGGCCGTCCTCGAGCGCGATCGTGAGCGGCCACTCCTCGCCCGGCGCCCGGAACCAGGCGGCGGCCACCAGCAGCCCGATCATCCCCGCGACGGCGATGACGGCGAGATTCTCGTGCTGGGCCAGGGCGAGGCGGAAACGGCGCGTCACCAGCATGCGGTGCCACAGAATGCTGGTGCCGCCGATCAGCATGAAGACCATGAGCACGATCTTCACCGCCTCGTCGCCATAGGCGGCGATGCCGTCGGCGTCCGGCAGCAGGCCGCCGGTGGAGACCACCGCGCTGGCGAGGCCGAACGCCTCGAAGCCGCTCACCCCGAGCGCGAACAGCGCCAGCATGCAGGCGAGCGTGGCGCCGACATAGATCGGGAGCACCTGCCTCAGCGCGTCGTCGAGCGCGGTCGCCTCGCTCTGCCAGTGCTGGGCGGCGTGGGTGGCGCGATCGGGCAGCCCGCCAATGCCGGCTGGCGCCAGCACGGCGATGAAGCCGACCAGCGTCAGGAGGCCGCCGAGCCATTGCAGCGACAGCAGCCAGGCGAGCGTCGACGCCGGAAGATTCTCGATCTCGTGGATCTGCGTGGCGCCGGTGGTGGTCAGCGCCGCCACCGCCTCGAACCAGGCGTCGACCGGGCCGAGCGGCGTCGTCATCGCGACCGGAATGGCGGCGACGACCGGGATCCCGACCCAGAGCATCACCAGCAGCACGTAGGAGGACAGCCGGTCGAACCGCGCCGGCTGGCTGCGCGTGCCGAAATGCACGGCGCCGGCGGCGAAGACGATCAGCGCGGCGGTCAGCACATAGGCGAACATCTCGCGCTCGCCATGGGCGATGCCGATCAGCGCGGCGAACAGCATGAAGCCCGCCACCACGCCTGCCGCCAGAACGCTTCGCTGGGCGACCGCGATCATCCCCGCGCGACCTCCCTGCCCTCAGAAGAATTCGAGGCTGACGCGGAATAGCTGCTCGACACGCTTCACCTTGTCCTGCAGCGCGAACAGCACGACCCGGTCGCCCGCCTGCACCACGGTGTCGCCGCGCGGCAGCATCACCTTGCCGGCCCGCACCACCGCGCCGATCCGCATGCCGTCGAAGAGATCGAGCGAGCGCAGCGGCTTGCCGACCAGCGGCGAGGTCTCCAGCGCCTCCGCCTCGATCATCTCGCCGGCGCCGTCGAGCAACGAGTGGACGCCGCGTATGCGGCCCTTGCGGACGTGCTGGAGCACCTTGGACACGGTGATCTGGCGTGGATTGACATAGGCGTCGATGCCGAGCCCGCGCGCGAAGCCGGGATAGTTCGGATCGTTCAGCAGCGAGAGCATGCGCTGCGCGCCGAGTTCCTTGGACAGCAGGCAGGACAGGATGTTGACGCGGTCGTCATTGGTGACGGCGATCATCGTGTCGGCGTCACCAACCGCCGCCTCCTCCAATATGGCGCGGTCGAGCGCGCTGCCGTGCAGCACCACGGTGCGGCCGAGCTCCTGCGCGATGGCCTCCGCCCGCGCCGCATTGTCCTCGATGATCTTCGTGCGCGCCTTCGGATTGCGGCGCTCCAGCTCGCGCGCGACATAGAGCCCGATATTGCCGCCGCCGCCGATGACGATGCGCTGCGCCGGCAGCTCGTCATGGCCGAAGATCGACAGCGTACGGGTGACATGGTCGCTATGCGCGATGAAATAGGCGATGTCGCCGGCCACCAGCGCGTCGGAGGAGCGCGGCACGAACACCCTGCCCTTCCGGTTCACCGCCACCACCACGGCCCGCAGATCCGGGAACAGCTCGGTGAGCTGGCGCAGCGGTGTGTCGAGCACCGGGCATTCATCCAGGCACACCACGCCGACCGCCACCACCTGCCCGTCGGCGAAATTCACCGTGTCGATGGCGCCGGGCAGCGAGAGGCGGCGCAGCACCATCTCGCCGACCTCGATCTCCGGCGAGATCACCACGTCGATGGGCAGGTGGTCGCGGGAGAACAGGTCGCGCCAATGCCCCTGCAGATAGCTCTGCGCGCGCACCCGGGCGATCTTGGTCGGCACGTCGAACAGCGCATGGCCGACCTGGCAGGCGACCATGTTCACTTCGTCGTGCAGCGTCACGGCGATGAGCATGTCGGCGGCCTCGAGCCCGGCGCGGGCCAGCACGTCCGGGTGCGAGCCGTGGCCGACGAAGCCGCGGACGTCGAGCGTGTCGGTGATCGCCTGGATGAGGCGCGGCGAGGTGTCGATGATCGACACGTCGTTCTGCTCCGCGGCCAGCCGCTCGGCGATGCCGAAGCCGACCTGCCCCGCGCCGCAAATGACCACCTTCATAGAGACGTCTCTCCGCCGCCATTGAACCGCCGCCGGACGCATGTCCGATCTGGCCGTCGATTCACTCTATAGCAGGTTCGCGAGAGCCTGGAGACGCCAGACAGGATCAGTACATATGAGGATCGCGAGACGGGACTTCGCCTTCGCGCTGACCGGCCTTGCGGCGGGTACGCTCCTCCTCCGCCCGGGCGCCGCGCGGGCGGCGCAATCCAGCCAGACCGGGACGCGGGAGGCCCTGACGGCGAGCCTGCGCGGCATCGAGGCGAAGACAGGCGGACGGCTGGGCGTCGCGCTCATCGACGGCACGGACGGCGCGGTCGAAGGCTATCGCGAGGCCGAGCGCTTCCCGATGTGCAGCACGTTCAAGGCGCTGGCCGCCGCCGCCGTTCTCGCCCGGGTCGACGCCGGCAGCGAGCGGATTGACCGGGTGGTCCGTTACACGCGTGCCGATCTCGTCACCTATTCGCCGGCAGCCGAGAAGCACGTCGACGACGGCATGACGCTCGACGCGCTGTGCGAGGCGGCGGTGACGCTGAGCGACAACACCGCCGGCAATCTGCTGCTCAAGGCGATAGGCGGGCCGGCCGGCCTCACCGCCTACGCCCGCTCGCTCGGCGATCGCCTCACCCGCCTCGACCGCTGGGAGACGGCGCTGAACGAAGCGGCGCCGGGCGATGAGCGCGACACCACGACGCCGGCCGCCATGGCCGGAAATCTGCGCCGGCTGGTGCTGGGCGACGCCCTCCAGCCGGCCTCGCGCGCCCGGCTGACCGGCTGGCTGGTCGGCAACAAGACCGGCGACACGCGGCTGCGCGCCGGTGTGCCGGGCGACTGGCGCGTCGGCGACAAGACGGGCACGGGCGAGAACGGCACGGCGAACGACGTCGGCATAGCCTGGCCGCCGCGGCGCGCGCCGCTGGTGGTCGCGATCTACCTGACGCAGAGCCGCGGCGATGCCGCGAGCCGGAACGCCGCCATCGCCGAGGCGGCGCGCGCGATCGCCGTCTCGCAGGGCGCGTGAAAGCCAACAGAGCGTCGTCATGCCCGGGCTTGTCCAGGCCATGACGGCTGGAACCGGCGCCTAGCCGATGCCGAGCGCCTTCAGCTTGCGGTGCAACGCCGAGCGCTCCATGCCGACGAACTCGGCGGTGCGCGAGATGTTGCCACCGAAACGGCTGATCTGGGCGACCAGATATTCGCGCTCGAACACCTCGCGCGCCTCGCGCAGCGGCAGGCCCATCAGATGTTCGCCGCCATTTCCGGTTGGCAGGTTCGGCACCAAGGAGCCGACATCGGGCGGCAGCATGGACGAGGTGACGACCGCGTCCGGATCGCCGGTGGCGAGGATCAGCAGGCGCTCGATATTGTTGCGGAGCTGGCGGATATTGCCCGGCCAGTCATGCGACTGCAGCACTGCGAGCGCGTCGTCGGCGATGCGCCGGCGGGGCAGTCCGGTGCCCTGCGATATCTGCTCCAGAAAATAGTCGACCAGCTCCGGCACGTCCTCGCGCCGCTCGGCGAGCGGCGGCACCCGGATCGGCACCACGCCGAGCCGGTGATAGAGGTCCTCGCGGAAGCGACCCTCGGCGATCTCGCGCTCCAGATTGCGCGCGGTCGAGGAGATGATGCGCACGTCCACCGAGACCCGCGTCGCGCCGCCCACGCGCAGGAAGTTCTGGTCGACCAGCACGCGCAGGATGCGGTTCTGCGTCTCGCGCGGCATGTCGGCGATCTCGTCGATGAATAGCGTGCCGCCATGCGCCTCTTCCAGCGCGCCGACCTGACGCCCCTCCCCGCCTTCGACGCCGAACAGCTCGATCTCCATCCGCTCCGGCGTGATGGCGGCGGCGTTGATGATGACGAACGGCCCCGTCGCACGCGCCGAGGCGGCGTGCACCATGCGCGCGGTGAGCTCCTTGCCTGAGCCCGATGGCCCGACGATCAGGATGCGGCTGTTGGTCGGCGCGACCCTTTCGATGGTCTGGCGAAGCTGGTTGATGGCGGTCGAATGGCCGATCAGCTTCTGGGCGATCGGCGCGCGCTGCTTGAGGTCGCGCACCTCCCGCTTCAGCCGCAGCGTCTCCAGCGCCCGGTTGGCGACGAGGATCAGCCGGTCCGAGTTGAACGGCTTCTCGATGAAGTCGTAGGCGCCCTGCTTGATCGCCGCCACCGCCGTCTCGATGGTGCCGTGGCCGGAGATCATCACCACCGGCACGTCGGGGTGATCGACCTTGATCTTCTCCAGAAGCTGGAGGCCATCGAGCTTGCTGCGCTCGATCCAGATGTCGAGGAAGATCAGGTTCGGCCGGCGCGCCTCGATGGCGGCGAGTGCCTCGTCGCTGTCCTTGGCGGTACGCGCTCCGTAACCTTCATCCTCCAGGATGCCGGCGACCAGCCCACGAATATCGGCCTCGTCATCGACGATCAGGATATCGGTCGCCATGGGTTGTTTTCTCCTTGTCCGGTTTAGCCGGCCCGGCCGGCCGCAGCCGCCCGCTCGCCGGTTGCCGTTATTGCCGCGGAAGGTCCGCCGTCGAGCGAAAGCCGCAGGCGTATCCACGCGCCGCGTCCCTCGGGATTGTCGTCGAGCTCGATGCCGCCGCCGTGCTCTTCCATGATCTTGCCGACGATCGCGAGGCCGAGGCCGGTGCCCTTCTCGCGGGTCGTCACATAGGGTTCGAGCAGCCGCGCGCGGTTTTCGGTCGGCAGGCCGATGCCGTTGTCGAGCACGTCGATTGTCGCCATGCCGGTCCGCTCGGCATCGTCGAGCCGCAGCCGCACCGTGATGTGCGCCGGGCCGTTCATCTGTTCGGGCGGCACGGCACCGAGCGCCTCGGTCGCGTTCTTCACGATGTTGGTCAGCGCCTGCGAGATGAGCCGCCGGTCGAAGCGCGCGGGCACCGCCTTGTCCGGCAGCTCGCAGTCGATGGTGATCTCGGGATTGCCGACGCGCATCAGGAACACGACCTGCCGCACGGTTTCGGCAAGGTCCTGCATCTCGACCACCGGCTTCGGCATGCGCGCGAAGGACGAGAACTCGTCGACCATCCGGCCGATGTCGCCGACCTGCCGGATGATGGTGTCGGTGCACTGGTCGAACACCTCGCGGTCCTCGCCGATCACCTTGCCGTAGCGCCGGCGCAGCCGCTCGGCGGAGAGCTGGATCGGGGTCAGCGGGTTCTTGATCTCGTGGGCGATGCGCCGCGCCACGTCCGCCCAGGCCGAGGTGCGCTGCGCCGAGACCAGCTCGGTAATGTCGTCCAGCGTCACCACCCAGCCATGGTCGCCCTCGCGCGACTGCTCGGTGGTGAAGCGCACCGCCAGCACCCGCTCGCGCCCGCCGCGGCTCACCGTGGCGTTGGCCTGCGTGGTGTTGCGCTGGCCGGGCTGCATCGCCTCGGCGATGAGCGGCGCGATCTCCGGCACGATCCCGGCGAGCGGCTCGCCGAGCACCTCGCCCTCGTTCACCACGAGCAGCTTCTCCGCCGGCCGGTTGATGATGGTGATGCGTCCCTGCGAATCGACGCCGATCACGCCCGCCCCGACGCCGGAGAGCACCGCCTCGGTGAAGCGGCGGCGGCTGTCGATCTGGTCGCGCGCCTTCACCAGGTCGTCGCGCTGCGTGCGCAGCTCGTGCGTCATCTTGTTGAAGGTCTCGGCGAGGCTGGACAGATCGCCCTCCGAGCGGCGCACCGGCACCTCGACAAAGAGGTTGCCGGCGGCGACGAGGTCCGCCGCGCCGATCAGCCGCCGGATCGGCGAGACCAGCCGGTTGGCGAAATGGATGCCGAGCCAGACCGCGCTCAGCAGCACGGTGAGCGAGATCACCGCATAGAGCAGTGCGAAGGCCACCTGCACGCCGATGCGCCGCTGCTCCAGGCTGTTGTAGTCGGCGACCGCCGCGCGGGTCTCGTTGAGATATTTGATCACCCGCGGGTCGATCGGCCGCGCGACATAGAGATAGAGATCGCCGAAATCCTTGAGCGGGATCACCGCGCCGACGAAATCCGCCTCATTGGGCAGATAGATCAGCGGCTGCTCCTCGGTCGCGTCCTTGATGGCGAGGTTCGGCGGCACGACGAATTCGCGTCCGACCCGGATCGTCGCCCGGTCGACGACGGTGAGGTCGCGCTGGATCACCATCGCCGCCGGCAGGCCGCGCACGGCGGCCTGCGCCGTCATCGCCTGGCGGAAGCGGCTACGGTCCTGGTCCCATAGGGGGCGGATGCGCTGCAGGTCGCGCGCCATGCTCAATATGTCGCCGCGGATCGAATAGGCGTGCTCGCGCACATAGGTCTGCGCCACCGACACGGCGTTGTCGACGATGGCGCGGGTGCGCACTGAGAACCAGCGGTCGAGGCCGCGGTCGAGCGTGATGCTGGCGAGCAGAGCCACGAGGATCGCCGGCACCACCGCGACGATGCCGAACAGCGCCACCACCCGCACATGCAGCCGCGCTGCCGCCCTGCCCCGCCGCCGGGCCTTCACGATGCGCCAGATCTCGCGGCCGATAATGCCGATGAGCACCAGCGACATCACGCCGTTCAGGCACAGCACGGTGACGACGACTTCCTGCGAGGGCACCAGCGGCGTGATGCCGATCAGGATGATGAAGCTGATCAGCGCCGTGACGAGCGCCACAAGTACGGCGAGCGGCGCCAGACCCCAGATCGAGAAACGAAAGCCCGGTCCGCCGAAATCGGGCGGCTCGCGGGTATCGATCTCCGGGGAAGAGGCTTCGGTCATGCACCACCATCACGGGGCGCCGGAGGAATCGGCGCCGGTGATGCAATGGTACGACACTGGTGCAAAAATGTGACAGGAACTGTGGCGCGCGCGATTTATTCGCCCGCATCCACCGTCACGAACGCGTGGCCTTCATCAGCGACTGGTACGGATGATCTGGATGTCGAGGTCCCGGATCTTCTTGCGCAGCGTGTTCCGGTTCAGCCCCAGCAGCTCCGCCGCCTTGATCTGGTTGCCCCGCGTCGCCGCCAGCGCCGCCGACAGGAGCGGATATTCCACGTCCTTCAGGATGCGGTGATAGAGACCGGGCGGCGGCAGCGTTTCGCCGAAACCGCCGAAATAAGTGTTGAGGTGGCGCTCCACCGAATTGGCCAGCGTCTCGTCGCCCGCCGGCTCTTCCGGAGAGGCGGTGGTGATCGGTGTCGCCAGCTCGGCCTCGATGATCGAGGCGGTGATGATCTCCTGCGGGTAGAGCGCGGCGAGCCGGCGGATGAGGTTCTCCAGTTCACGGACGTTGCCCGGCCAGCGATAGCGCTTCAGCCGGTCGAGCGCGGCGGCGTCGATCTGCTTGCGCGGCAGCCCCTCGCGCTCAGCCTGCTGGAAGAAGTGACGCACCAGGTCCGGCACATCCTCGGTGCGCTCGCGCAAGGGAGGCAGGCGAAGCGGCACGACGTTGAGGCGGAAGAACAGGTCCTCGCGGAAAAGGCCCTGCTGGATCAGGATGCGCAGGTCCTTATTGGTGGCCGCGACGATGCGCACGTCGGTCTTGATCGGGGTACGCCCGCCGACCGTGGTGTACTCGCCCTGCTGCAGCACGCGCAGCAGCCGGGTCTGCGCCTCCATCGGCATGTCACCGATCTCGTCGAGGAACAGCGTGCCGCCCTCGGCCTGCTCGAAGCGGCCGGCGCTTCGGGAATTGGCGCCGGTGAAGGCGCCCTTCTCGTGGCCGAACAGCTCGGATTCGATCAGGTCGCGCGGGATCGCCGCCATGTTGATGGCGACGAAGGGCCCGTTGCGCCGCTTGCCGTAGTCGTGCAGCGCGCGGGCGACCAGTTCCTTGCCGGTGCCGGACTCGCCGGCGATCATCACCGTGAGGTCGGTCTGCATCAGCCGCGCCAGCACGCGGTAGATGTCCTGCATGGCCGGCGAGCGGCCGACCAGCGGGATGGCGTCGGCGTCGTCGCCGGCGTTCTTCAGCGCCGAGTCCGGCCGCTTCGGCTCGGACAGCGCGCGCCCGACGATGGCTATCAGCTCCTTCAGGTCGAAGGGCTTGGGCAGATACTCATAAGCACCCTTCTCCGAGGCGCGGATCGCCGTCATGAAGGTGTTCTGCGCGCTCATCACGATGACCGGCAGGTCCGGGCGCACCTTCTTGATGCGCGGCAGAAGGTCGAAGGCGTTCTCGTCCGGCATCACCACGTCGGTGATCACGAGGTCGCCGTCGCCCTGGCTGACCCAGCGCCAGAGCGTGGCGGCATTGCCGCAGGAGCGCACCTCGTAGCCGGCGCGCGAGAGCGCCTGGTTGAGAACGGTGCGGATCGCGGCGTCGTCATCGGCGACCAGAATGCTTCCCGTCGGCATGGCGTGTCTCAATTCTGCTCGGTGCCGTCACGGGCACCGCGATACATGGGCATAAGGACCCGGAAGGTGGTCCGGCGGGGTTGGCTGTCGCATTCGATGATGCCGCCATGGTCGCCAACGATCTTGGCGACCAGCGCGAGGCCGAGGCCGGTGCCGGTCGGCTTGGTGGTCACGAACGGGTCGAACAGGTGTGGCATCAGGTCCTCGGGCACGCCCGGCCCGTTGTCCTTCACGCAGAATTCGAGCGGCAGGCTCACCCGCGTGGCACTGCCGGGCACGGTGAGGCGCACGCCTGGCCGGAACGCGGTGGTGAGTTGGATCTCGCCGTCCGGGCTGTCGCCGATAGCCTCGGCGGCGTTCTTCACGAGGTTGAGGAACACCTGGATGAGCTGGTCGCGATTCGCCAGCACCGGCGGCAGCGAGGGGTCGTATTCCTCGACGAAGCGGATGTGCCGCGCGAAGCCGGACGAGGCGAGCGTGCGCACATGCTCCAGCACCGCGTGGATGTTGACCGCCTCGCGCTCCACCGGCCGCTCGTCGGAGAACACCTCCATGCGGTCGACCAGCTTCACGATGCGGTCGGCCTCGTCGGTGATCAGGCGGGTCAGCGAGCGGTCATCGTCGCTGGCCGAGATTTCGAGAAGCTGCGCCGCGCCGCGTATGCCGGAGAGCGGGTTCTTGATCTCGTGCGCCAGCATCGAGGCGAGCGCGGTGACCGAGCGCGCCGCGCCGCGATGGGTGAGCTGACGATCCATCTTGTCGGCGATGGTGCGCTCCTGGAGCATCACCACCACGTGCTCGGGATATTCCGACAGCGGCGCGACATGGATGTCGACGATG
Source organism: Allobosea sp. 117 (assembly GCF_000702305.1). GTDB lineage: Bacteria > Pseudomonadota > Alphaproteobacteria > Rhizobiales > Xanthobacteraceae > Ancylobacter. The sequence continues at coordinate 129,888 of NZ_JNLC01000017.1, read as the reverse complement.
CGCTCGCCGCCATTGCGCGGCGTGCCGAGGTCGACCCGATACTCGTTCACCGGCGCCCCGCGCATCCGGACCTGCTCGATCAGCGACAGCAGCGGGCTGCCGAAGGGCACGAATTCGTGGAGCCTGTGCCGCGACAACACTGCGGCGCTGACCTCGAAGAAGGCCTCGGCGGCGACATTGGCGTCGACGATGCGGTCGTCCGCCGCCACCGTCACCACCGGGTGCGGCAGCGCATTGACGATGGCGTCGGTGAGAATGCCACGGGCCTGGGCCGCGCGTTCCGATTTCGCCGACATTACGCCGCGGCCCTCCATGACATGTCTTCGAAGGCAGCGCGAATGCCCGCCCTCACCTGCTCCGGCTGATCGAGCGTCAGCAGCCGCTTGCGCCAATCCCGTGCCGCCTCCGGCGTGCGCCCGGCGGTTTCGGCCGCGGCCTCGAGCGCCCAGCCGATATGCTTGCGCGCGGTGCGGATGCCGAGCTCGCGGCCGTAATGCGAGAGCCAGCCCTCGTAGAGCTCCAGCAGCACGTCGCGCTGCAGGTCGAGCGAGGGGTCTGGCGGCACCGCGCCGCTCCGAAGGTAGCTTGCCACCTGTCCGGGGAACCAGGGACGTCCCTGCGCGCCGCGCCCGATCATCACGCCGTCGGCGCCGGATTGCGCCAGCATGGCGGTGGCGTCCTCGGCCCGCACGAGATCGCCATTGGCGATGAGCGGGACGCCCACGGCGTCCTTCACCACGCGGATCGCCGTCCAGTCGGCGCGGCCTGTGTAGAACTGGCAGCGCGTGCGGCCATGGATGGTGACGAGGCCGACGCCGATCGCCTCGGCCCGCCGGGCGAGCTCGGGCGCCACCAGCGCCGAATCGTCCCAGCCGAGCCGGGTCTTGAGCGTCACCGGCACGCGGACGGCGCCGACCACCGCCGCGATGATTCGCGTCGCGAGGTCGAGATCACGCAGCAGCGCGGAGCCGGCGAGCCCGGTCGTCACCCGCTTGGCCGGGCAGCCCATGTTGATGTCGATGATGGCAGCGCCCGCCGCCTCGCAGAGCCGCGCCGCCTCCGCCATCGGGCCGGGCTGGTTGCCGGCGAGCTGCACGGCGTGGATACCGGCGCCCGCCCCTTCCGCCCTGAGCACGGTTTCGCTATGACCGCTCGCGAAGGCCTCGCTCGCCACCATCTCGGAGATCACCAGACCCGCACCGAAGCGATGCGCCATCCGCCGAAACGGTGCGTCGGTGATCCCGGCCATCGGCGCGAGCAGTACCGGGTTCGGCAGCTCGATCGATCCGATGCTCAGGGGCGCGTTTGCAGTTGCAGCACGGATCAAGAGATAATCACTCGATGCACATTAAATGAGCCGGAGCGGCGGTGCCTACATAATAGCCACCGCGAGGCTGTCATCAAGCCTCCTGATCGGCAAAAGGCACAACTTGCATACCAGCCCCGCATTTGCGCTAAACGACTGGGCCGGACAAGCGCCGGTTTGAACAAGGGACGGGCAGAATTCTCCCATGCGCACGGACGTGATTGTCGTCGCGGCAGGCCGTGGCCAGAGGGCGGGCGAAGGCCTGCCCAAGCAGTTCCGCGAAATCGGCGGCCAATCCGTGCTGCGCCGCACTTTGACGCAGTTCGCTGCCCATCCCGCGATCCGCCGCATCCAGCTCGTCATCCACCCGGATGACGAAGAGCTCTGCGCGCTGGCGACCAGGGACCTTGCCGGCATCCTCACGCCGGTGGCCGGCGGCGCGACCCGGCAGGCCTCCGTCCGCGCCGGGCTGGAGGCGCTCGCCGGCGATCCCCCCGACCTCGTGCTGATCCACGACGCCGCGCGGCCCTTCGTCTCGGCCGAGCTGATCGGGCGCGCTATTGCCGCCGCGCAGGAGCACGGCGCCGCCGTGCCGGCGCTCGCCCTCGTCGACACGGTGAAGGCGCTCGACGCCGAGGGCCGACTTGCTACCGGACCGGACCGCGCCCGGCTGCGCACCGTGCAGACGCCGCAATCCTTCCGCTACGCGCTGATCCTCGCCGCCCACCGCGCCCATGTCGGCGCGGCCGACCTCACCGACGACGCGGCGGTCGCCGAGGCCGCCGGCCATGCCGTGGCCGCCTTCCAGGGCGCAGCGGAGAATGTGAAGCTGACCACGCCGGAGGATTTCGTGACGGCCGAACGGACCGCCCTCGCTTCTCTCGCCGACGTGCGCACCGCCACCGGCTTCGACGTCCATGCCTTCGGTCCCGGCGACCACGTAACGCTCGGCGGCCTCAAGATACCGCACGAATTCGGCCTTTCCGGCCATTCTGATGCCGATGTGGTGCTCCACGCGCTCACCGACGCGCTACTCGGCACCATCGGCGCCGGCGATATCGGCCAGCACTTCCCGCCCTCCGACCCGCAATGGAAGGGCGCGGATTCCGAGCTCTTCCTCGCCCATGCCATAGGATTGGTGCGGGAAGCCGGCGGCCGGATCGCGCATCTCGATGCCACCGTGATCTGCGAGGCGCCGAAGATCGGGCCGCACCGCGAGGCGATGCGCGAGCGGATCGCCGCCATCGCCGGCCTGCCGATCGGCCGCGTCAGCGTGAAGGCGACGACCAGCGAGCGGCTCGGCTTCACCGGCCGGCGCGAGGGCATCGCCGCGCTCGCTGCAGCCACCGTCCGCCTGCCCTGGACCGACTGAAACCGACCGTGCAGCGAGGCCGATGCGATGGACGAGCCGACCGAATCCCAAGAGATCATCGCGGCCGCCATCCGCGTGCTCGATCTATGCCGCGCGCGGGGCCTCACCGTCGCCACCGCCGAATCCTGCACCGGCGGGCTGGTCGTTGGCGCCCTGACCGAGATCGCCGGCTCCTCCGATGTGGTGGATCGTGGTTTCGTCACCTATTCCAACGCCGCCAAGATCGCCGTGCTCGGCGTCTCGCCGGAGACGCTCAAGGCCCATGGCGCGGTCAGCGCCGAGACCGCGCGCGAGATGGTAACGGGGCTCCTGAAGGTCGCCGGCACCTCGCTCGGCGTCTCGGTCACCGGCATTGCCGGGCCGGGCGGCGGCTCGGCTGCGAAGCCGGTCGGGCTCGTGCATTTCGCCGCGGCGCGGCAGGGCGGGCGCCTAATCGAGCGCCGGGAGGTCTTCGCCGGCCAGAGCCGTGCCGGCGTACGACGGCTCTCCGTCCTTGCGGCACTCGCCATGCTGGCGGAGCTAGCAGGCGATTGAACATCATTTTATTCAAATGATTATCTGATTTTCCTCGCGCGGTTGTTCAGCACACGCAAGCGCTCGCCCTTAAGCCCCCGCGAGGCTGGGGCGGCCATAGATTTCGTCCGCCCGCTTCTCGAAGGCGTCCGCGAAACGGCGGAAGGCGGCATCGAACATCGCGCCCATCAGCAGGCCGAGGGTGCGCGAGCGGAACTCGTAGCTGATGTAGAACTCGACGTCGCTGCCGGACTCGTCGCCGTTGCGCGGCCGGAAGGTCCAGCGGTTCTCCAGATGGCTGAACGGGCCGTCGAGATATTCGACCACGATGGTCAGCCGCGGCCTGTCCAGCGTCACCTGGCTGGTGAAGCTCTCGCGGAACATCTTGTAGGCGACCGTCATGTCGGCGACGAGGATATCGACGCCCTCCCCGCTCGCCACGTGCCGGCGCACATGCAGCCTCTCGCAGAGCGGGACGAATTCGGGGTAGCGCTCGACATCGGCCACCAGCTCGAACATGTCGCTGGCCGAATGGCGAACCCGCCGCGAATTGCGGAATGACGGCATGCCCCGGTCTCAGGCCGGCAGCATGACCGCAGGCGCACGGCCGGACTTCGCCTCGCGCGCCGCACGCAGCCGGGCGAAGTCCTCGCCGGCATGATGCGAGGAGCGCGTCAGCGGGCTCGACGAGACCATCAGGAAGCCCTTCGTATAGGCGATGGTCTCGTAGGACTTGAACTCCTCGGGCGTGACGAAGGCCTTCACCTCATGGTGCTTGCGGGTCGGCTGGAGGTACTGGCCGATGGTCATGAAGTCGACCTCCGCCGAGCGCAGGTCGTCCATGAGCTGCAGCACCTCGTTCCTGACCTCGCCGAGGCCGACCATGATGCCGGACTTGGTGAAGATGGAGCCGTCGAGCTCCTTCACCCGCTGCAGCAGCCGCAGCGAATGGAAATAGCGCGCGCCCGGCCGCACGGTGAGATAGAGCGAGGGCACGCATTCGAGATTGTGGTTGAACACGTCGGGATGCGCCTCGACCACCACCTCCAGCGCGCCGTCCTTGCGCAGGAAGTCGGGGGTGAGCACCTCGATCGTGGTCTTCGGGCTCGCGGCCCGAATCGCCCGGATGGTGCGGGCGAAATGCTCGGCGCCGCCATCGGCGAGGTCGTCGCGGTCGACCGAGGTGACGACGACATGCTCGAGCCCGAGCTTCAGCACCGCCTCGGCGACCTTCGTCGGCTCGTCCGCGTCCAGCGGGCCCGGCATACCCGTACGCACGTTGCAGAAGGAGCAGGCGCGCGTGCAGGTGTCGCCCATGATCATGAAGGTGGCGTGCTTCTTCTGCCAGCACTCACCGATATTCGGGCAGCTCGCCTCCTCGCACACGGTGACGAGGCCGTTGGCGCGCACGATGCTGGCGGTCTCCGCCCAGCCGGGCGTGCCCGGCGCGCGCACGCGGATCCAGTCCGGCTTCTTCAGGACCGGCGTCTCGGCGCGCTTGGCCTTCTCGGGGTGGCGCGGCTTATCGAGAGCCCGGTTCAGCGTATTGACGACGACAACCATGCGGGACCCGTCAGACCTTGGGGATGTTCCCCTCAGTTAAGCGCGAAGCGGCCGTGAGGAAACCCTGCGAAAGACGCATCCGCTGCGCCGAAAGCGCATGGCGGCGCGGAAAAGGCCCCGCGCCGCCGGTTTCCTCAGGACGTACGGTCGCGCAGCTTGCGCCAGATGAACAGCACGATGATGGCGCCCACCGTCGCCGCGATCAGCGTGCGGAAGAAGCCGAACACCGGAATCTCGGCGAACTCGGCCAGCTTGCCGCCGACGAAGGCGCCGATCAGGCCGAAGATCAGATTGGCGAGCAGCCCCTGATTGCTCGCAGTGACCCGCTCGGCGATCCAGCCGGCCAGCAGGCCGATGACGATCATGGTGAGCCAGCCGACGCCGGGCTCGTTCAACGCGGAAAACGTGTCCATTCTATCCCCTTGCCGGCGCGGTGCCGACGCCCCTTAGATGTGGATCGCGCGCCCATAGGCCGAGAGCACGCTCTCATGCATTGTTTCGGAAATCGTCGGGTGCGGGAAGACGGAGTTGATCAGCTCTTCCTCGGTGGTCTCCAGATTCATCGCCACGACGAAGCCCTGGATTAGCTCGGTGACCTCCGCGCCGACCAGATGCGCGCCGAGCAGCTTGCCGGTCTTGGCGTCGAACACCGTCTTGGCGAGGCCATCCGCCTCGCCGAGCGCCACCGCCTTGCCGTTGCCGATGAAGGGGAAGCGGCCGACCTTGACCTCGTAGCCGGCTTCCTTGGCCTTCTTCTCGGTGAGGCCGACCGAGGCGATCTGCGGCATGCAGTAAGTGCAGCCGGGGATCATCAGTTTGTCCATCGGATGCGGATGCTTGCCGGCGATGCCCTCGACGCAGATCACGCCCTCATGCTCGGCCTTGTGCGCCAGCATGGGCGGGCCCGCGACGTCGCCGATGGCGTAGATGCCGGGCACGTTGGTGCGGCACAGCCCGTCGATGACGACGCAGCCGCGATCGGTCTTCACCCCAAGCTTCTCCAGGCCGAGATTCTCGATATTTCCGACCACGCCGACCGCCGAGATCAGCTTCTCGGCGCTGATGTTCTGCGTCTTGCCGTCGGCGGTCTCGATGGTGGCGGTCACCCCGCCAGCGGCCTTGGTCACCTTGGTGACCTTGGCCCCGGTGAGGATCTTGATGCCCTGTTTCTCGAAGCGCTTGCGGGCGGCCGCCGCGATCTCCTCGTCCTCGACGGGCAGGATCTGCGGTAAGAGCTCGACCACCGTCACCTCGGAGCCGAGGGTGCGGAAGAAGGAGGCAAACTCGATGCCGATGGCGCCAGACCCCATGACCAGCAGCGACTTCGGCTGTGCCTTGGGCGCCAGCGCCTCGAAATAGGTCCAGATCTGGTCCTTGTCCGGCTCGATGCCGGGCAGCGCCCGCGGGCGGGCGCCGGTGGCGATGATGATGTGCTTGGCGGCGTAGTCGCCGGGGCCGAGCGTGCCCTTCGGCGCTGCGGCATCGGTGGCGGCGACCGTGACCTTGCCCGGCGCGGGGATTGAGGCGGCGCCCCAGATCACGTCGACCTTGTTCTTCTTGAGCAGGAAGCCGACGCCGTTGCTCATCTGCTCGGCGATGCCGCGCGAGCGCTTCACGATGGCCGGCATGTCGGCGCCGAACTTCTCGGCGGACAGGCCGTAGTCCTTGGCGTGCTCCATGTAGTGGTAGATCTCGGCCGAGCGCAGCAGCGCCTTGGTCGGGATGCACCCCCAGTTCGGGCAGATGCCGCCGATGAAGCTCCGCTCCACCACCGCGACCTTGAGCCCGAGCTGGGCGCCGCGGATGGCGGCGACATAGCCGCCCGGACCGGAGCCGATGATGATGACGTCGTAGGAAGTGCCAGCCATCGCAGTTCTTTCGTCATGCCCGGGCTTGATCCGGGCATCCGTGCCCGGTCCGCCGCCAAGAAATGTGGATGGCCGGGCAAGGCGACCTGTGGTCGCCGTCTCCTGGGAAGACGCCAAGGCGGCAGCCTCGGCTTTCCCCGGCCATGACGAATTGGGTCGTCACACCAGCATCGACATCGGCTTTTCGATGATGGTCTTGAAGGCGGTGAGGAGCTGCGCGCCGCCGGCGCCGTCCATCACCCGGTGGTCGCAGGAGAGCGTCACCGTCATCTGGGTGGCAACCGCGAGCTGGCCGCCCTTCACCACCGCGCGCTGCTCGGAGGTGCCGACCGCGAGAATGGTGGCGTGCGGCGGGTTGATGATGGCGGTGAAGTTCTTCATCCCGAACATGCCGAGGTTCGAGATCGCCGAGGAGCCGCCCTGATACTCGTTGGGCGCCAGCTTCTTGTTGCGGGCGCGCAGCGCCAGCTCGCGGGTCTCGTTGGAGATCGCCGACAGCGTCTTCAGCTCCGCCTTGCGGATGATCGGCGTGAGCAGGCCCTTGCCGCCGTCGATCGCCACCGCGACGCCGATGTCGGAGTGCTTGAGGCGCAGATAGCGGTCGCCGCCCCACACCTGGTTGGCTTCCGGCACCTGCTGGAAGGCCAGCGCATAGGCCTTGATGACGAAGTCGTTGACCGAGAGCTTGTAGGTCGGCTTGCCGTCCTTCTCGGGCGCCGACTTGTTCAGCTCCTCGCGCAGCTTCAGAAGCGCATCCACGTCGCAGTCGACGTTGAGATAGAAAGTCGGCACCGTCTGGCGCGCCTCGGTCATGCGCTGGGCGATGACGCGGCGCATGCCGTCGAGCGGAACCTCCTCATAGGTGCCCGGCTCGTAATAGGCCCTGGCCTGCTCCAGAACCGTGCTCGGTGCCTGCACGGGCGCGGGCGGTGCGGCCGGAGCCTTGGCCGCGGGAGCGGCGGCGACCGCCGTCCCGCCGGACCTGGCGGCCTCGACATCGGCGGCGACGACGCGCCCGCGCGGGCCGGAGCCCTTCACCTTCGAGAGGTCGATGCCGGCATCCTTGGCGAGGCGTCGGGCGAGCGGCGAGGAGAAGACGCGGTCACCATTGCTTGCCGGGGCGACTGCGGGAGCCGGCGCGGCCGGAGCCGGGGCAGCGGGCGCCTCGGCCTTGGCAGGCTCTGCCTTCGGAGCTTCGACCTTGGCCGGCTCGGGCGCGGCGGCTGCTTTTGGTGCGGAACCGCCCGAGGCGGCCGCGGCCCTCACGTCCTCGCCATCGGCCGCCAGCACGGCGATGAGCTGGTTTACAGGCACGTCCTGCGAGCCCTCGGGCACGACGATCTTTGCGAGGGTTCCCTCGTCGATCGCCTCGACCTCCATGGTCGCCTTGTCGGTCTCGATCTCGGCGATGACGTCACCGGGGGCGACTTTGTCGCCTTCCTTCTTGAGCCATTTGGCGAGATTGCCCTTCTCCATGGTCGGAGACAGGGCCGGCATCAGGATCTCGATGGGCATGGGCGATCTCCGGCCTCAGCGATAGGTGACCGCCCGCGCGGCATCGATGACGTCCTGCACCGAGGGGAGCGCGAGCTTTTCGAGATTGGCCGCGTAGGGCATCGGCACGTCCTTGCCGGTCACCCGCAGCACCGGGGCGTCGAGATAGTCGAACGCCTTCTCCATGAGCTGCGCGACGATCTCGGCGCCGACGCCGGACTGGGCCCAGCCCTCCTCCACCGTCACGCAGCGCCCGGTCTGCTTCACCGATGCGATGATGGTGTCGATGTCCAGCGGGCGGATGGTGCGAAGGTCGATCACCTCGGCATAGATGTGCTTCTTGGCGAGCTCCTCGGCGGCTTTCAGCGCATAGCTCATGCCGATCGACCACGCGACGATCGTCACGTCCTTGCCGGGCCGCACGACCTTCGCCTTGCCGATCGGAACGACGTAATCGTCGAGCTTCGGCACCGGCGAGGAATGCCCATAGAGAATCTCGTTCTCGAGGAAGATCACCGGGTTCGGATCGCGAATCGCCGACTTCAGCAGGCCCTTGGCGTCGGCGGCGGTATAGGGCGCCACCACCTTGAGGCCCGGAATGTGGCTGTACCAGGCGCTGTAGTCCTGGCTGTGTTGGGCGGCGACGCGGGCGGCGGCGCCGTTCGGGCCGCGGAACACGATCGAGCAGCCGATCTGCCCGCCCGACATGTAGTGCGTCTTCGCCGCCGAATTGATGATCTGGTCGATCGCCTGCATGGCGAAGTTGAAGGTCATGAACTCGACCACCGGCTTCAGGCCGGCCATGGCGGCGCCGACGCCGACGCCGGCAAAGCCGTGCTCGGTGATCGGCGTGTCGATCACCCGGCGCGCGCCGAATTCCTGCAGCAGCCCCTGGGTGATCTTGTAGGCACCCTGATATTCGGCGACCTCCTCGCCCATGACGAAGACGTCGGCGTCGCGGCGCATCTCCTCGGCCATGGCGTCGCGCAGCGCCTCGCGCATGGTCATGGTGACCATTTCGGTGCCTTCCGGCACGTCCGGCTCCGGCTCGGCCACCTGCGGGGGCGCGGCGACGGCGGAGGGCGCCGGCGTCTTCGGCTCGGCCAGCGGCTTGCCGTCGGGCGGCGAGGATTCGGCGACCTCCTCGGGCACGGCGGCCGGTGCCGGACGCGGCGCGGCCGCGGCGCCGTTGGTGAGGCTGGAGGCGTCCTCGCCGTCGGAGAGGATCACCGCGATCGGCGTGTTCACCGCGACGTCCTGCGTCCCCTCGGGGATCAGGATCTTGCCGAGCGTGCCCTCGTCGACCGCCTCGACCTCCATGGTCGCCTTGTCGGTCTCGATCTCGGCGATGACGTCGCCGGACTTGACGGCGTCGCCCTCCTTCTTGATCCACTTGGCGAGGTTTCCTTTCTCCATGGTGGGAGAAAGCGCGGGCATCAGAATTTCGGTCGGCATGGCGGCGTTCCCCAAAGAACGTGCGTCGGATCGCGCGTCACTGTTGCGTCTGTGCCGGCGGCACGAACGTCAGATTGCTGTAGACGGCCGCGGAACCCGCGGCGACGAGAATGGCGGCGATGACGCCGACCATCATCTTGTTGAGGCGCTGGGCCTCCTCCGGCGTCGCCGTGGAGAGGCCGCGCGCGGCGAAGGGCCAGAACGGCAGCGCGGCCCAGCGGCCGGCCGTCGCCTCCCCCGTGCCGCCGGCCTGCGCCGCGCGGAGCAGGTCGTAGCCGAACTTGGCGGCGAACACCCACAGCACGGCCACCGCCGCGCTTCCGGCCACCATCAGCGCCCAGAACAGGGTGGAGAGCATCGCCCGCCCCGGCCGGTTCAGCGCAGGATGTCGGTATAGAGTTCGGAGGCGTCGGGCTCGGGATCGTTGCTGGCGAAGTCCGAGGCCGCGTTCATCTCGTCACGGATGGAGGCGTCGATGGCCTTCAGCTCGTCCTCGGTCGCCCACTTCTTCTCGATCAGCCGGTTGCGGACCTGCTCAATCGGGTCGTGCTCGGTCCGCATCTTCTGCACCTCCTCCTTCGACCGGTACTTGGCCGGATCGGACATGGAGTGGCCGCGATAGCGGTAGGTGAGCATCTCGAGGATGTAGGGGCCCTTGCCGGACCGGGCGAACTCGACTGCCCGCTCGCCGGCCGCCTTCACCGCGCGCACATCCATGCCGTCGACCTGCTCGCCGGGGATGTTGAAGGAGGTGCCGCGCTTGGAGAAGTCGGTCTGGGCGGAGGCGCGGTTCACCGCGGTGCCCATGGCGTATTTGTTGTTCTCGATGATGTAGACGACCGGCAGCTTCCAGAGCTCCGCCATGTTGAAGCTCTCATAGACCTGCCCCTGATTGGCAGCGCCGTCGCCGAAATAGGTGAGGCAGACGCCGCCGTTCTGGCGGTAATGGTCGGCGAAGGCGAGGCCGGTGCCGAGCGATACCTGCGCGCCGACGATGCCGTGTCCGCCGTAGAAGCCCTTCTCGATGCTGAACATGTGCATCGAGCCGCCCTTGCCCTTGGAATAGCCGCCGCGGCGGCCGGTGAGCTCGGCCATCACGCCCTTGGGGTCCATGCCGCAGGCCAGCATGTGGCCGTGGTCGCGATAGCCGGTGATGACCTGGTCGCCCGGCTTCAGGGTCATCTGCATGCCGACGACGACGGCTTCCTGGCCGATATAGAGGTGGCAGAAGCCGCCGATCAGGCCCATGCCATAGAGCTGGCCCGCCTTCTCCTCGAAGCGGCGGATGAGCAGCATCTGCCGGTAGGCGGCAAGCTCCTGCTCGCGGTCGAACTCGGCGATGGAGGATTTGTCGGAGCGCCGGGCGGTGGACGGCGAAGAGGCGGCCCTGCTGCTGGCCGGCTTAGCGGTTGCAGCCTTGGGGGCGGCAACTTTCGAGGCGGGTTTGGTAGCGGCTTTCTTCGCGGCTAACGCCATGGCGCATCCTCAGCTCGTTCCCGAATTTTGAGGATGTCTTAGCGCATGTTTACGCAACGCGCTACGCTGCAAACGCAATGCTGCGCCGCACAACATGTTGCAGGCGCAGAGGTTTTTGATTTGAACTTGAATTCAGTTAATAATGCAGATTAGCTTATTTCAAGTTAAGTAACTGTCTGCGCAACATTTCCCGCCTCAAGCGTCGATGTCTGGTCGACATCATTATGGCGCGGCAGCAGCGGAGGGCTGCCGCAGCAGCACGAGATCCTTGGGATTGACGAGGTTGAGCAGCGAGCGCGCCTCCTCGTCGAGCAGATCCGGATCGATCTCGTCCGGCGAGAGCAGGCTGACCTTGTAGGCGAGCGCCTCGCGCTGCGCCTTCAGCCGGTCGCGCTCGGCGGTCAGCGAGGCGAGTTGCTGCTCGAAGGCGCGCTTGGCTTCGAGGCCGTACTGGCCCTTGTAGCCCTGCACCGCGAAATAGCCGATCAGCGCCGCCGCCCCGAGATGGAGCGTCAGTGTCTGGAGGATGGAGCGCCAGCGAGTCCGTGTGATCATGGAAACGGAGCCTAACCGCCGCCGGTTGAGGCTCCGTTAACCGTACGCATCATCGCAGGTTACGTGACGCCCAACCTTGAGCCGGCCCCCTGCCCCAGACATGCCAATGGCCGGGACGAGCCCGGCCATGCCATCTGATCGATTCTCGTCAATCGAGGGCCGGAGCAGCTCCCGGCCCCTCGCAGTGCCTCAGCGCAGCGCCTTCAACGCCGAGCGCCCGGCATAGACCGCCTGCGGGCCGAGCTCCTGCTCGATGCGCAGAAGCTGGTTGTACTTGGCGGTGCGGTCCGAGCGCGCCAGCGAGCCGGTCTTGATCTGCCCGCAATTGGTGGCGACCGCGAGGTCGGCGATGGTCGAATCCTCGGTCTCGCCCGAGCGGTGCGACATGACGGCGGTATAGCCCGCCTTGTGCGCCATCTCGACCGCTTCGAGCGTCTCGGTCAGCGAGCCGATCTGGTTCACCTTCACCAGGATCGAGTTGCCGACGCCCTGCGCGATGCCGGCGGAAAGACGCTTCACATTGGTGACGAACAGGTCGTCGCCGACAAGCTGGCACTTGGAGCCGATGGTGTCGGTCAGCAGCTTCCAGCCCGCCCAGTCGTCCTCGGCCATGCCGTCCTCGATGGTGGCGATCGGGTAGCGCGCGACGAGATCGGCGAGATAGGCGACCTGCTCCTCGATGGAGCGCACCACGCCTTCGCCCTCATAGTCGTACTTGCCGTCCTTGAAGAACTCGGTCGAGGCGCAGTCGAGGCCAAGATAGACATCCTCGCCCGGCTTGTAGCCGGCGCTCTCGATCGCCTTCATGACGAAGTCGAGCGCGGCGTCGGCGGAAGGAAGATTCGGCGCGAAGCCGCCCTCATCGCCGACATTAGTGTTGTGGCCGGCGTCCTTCAGCGACTTCTTCAGCGTGTGGAAGATCTCCGCGCCGGTGCGCAGCGCCTCGGCGAAGCTCGCCGCGCCAACGGGGAGGATCATGAATTCCTGGAAGTCGATCGGGTTGTCGGCATGGGCGCCGCCATTGACGATGTTCATCATCGGCACGGGGAGCGTGCGGGCGTTGACGCCGCCGACATAGCGGTAGAGTGGCAGCTCCCGCGTCGCCGCGGCCGCCTTGGCGAGCGCCAGCGAGACGCCGAGAATGGCGTTGGCGCCGAGCCGCGCCTTGTTCGGCGTGCCGTCGAGCTCGATCATGATCTGGTCGATCTTGACCTGATCCTCGGCATCCATGCCGCCGATCGCGTCGAAGATCTCGCCGTTCACTGCCTCGACCGCCTTCAGGACGCCCTTGCCGAGATAGCGGCCCTTGTCGCCGTCGCGCAGCTCGACGGCCTCGTGGGCGCCGGTCGAGGCGCCCGAGGGAACCGCCGCGCGGCCCTGCGAGCCGTCCTCCAGCACCACATCGACCTCGACGGTCGGGTTGCCGCGACTGTCCAGAATTTCCCGCGCGACGATATCGACAATGGCAGTCATGCGTTCCCGCTCCTCATCCGTTCCGGCGATGGCTTTCCCTTCGCGCTTCTACTCGACCGCCATGACATGCGAAAGAGGCGTCGGTCGCATGACGGAAAGGGCCGACGATGAACCAGGATGACCTTCAGCTCGGACGCGCCGCACCGATGCCCGCCTCCCCCGAGGCGGCGGTGCTGGACCGCGTGCCGAACACGCAGAGCGACACGCGCTATGTCGCGCGCTTCACCTGCCCGGAATTCACCTCGCTGTGCCCGGTGACCGGCCAGCCGGACTTCGCGCATCTCGTCATCGACTATGTGCCGGCGGACTGGTTGGTCGAGTCGAAGTCGCTGAAGCTCTATCTCGCCAGCTTCCGCAACCACGGTGCCTTCCACGAGGATTGCACGGTCGCCATCGGCCGCCGCCTCGTCGCCTGCGCCGCGCCGCACTGGCTGCGCATCGGCGGCTACTGGTATCCGCGCGGCGGCATCCCGATCGACGTGTTCTGGCAGAGCGGGCCAGCGCCGCAGGATGTCTGGCTACCCGATCCCGGCGTGCCGCCCTATCGCGGGCGCGGCTAGGTCGCATTGCCTTGACGCCATTCTTGGCGCCATGAATGTTCGCCGGACATGCAGGAGGATGGCGCCCGCCCGGCGCATCCGGCCGAGCGGGAACCCGACATGCGCCGCATACTCGTCACCGGCGGAGCCGGCTTCCTCGGCTCGCATCTGTGCGACAGGCTGCTCGCGGACGGCGCCTGCGTCATCTGCCTCGACAATTTCGATACTGGCCGGCACGCGAACCTCGCCCGGCTGCTCGGCAATGTGCATTTCACTCTGGTCGAGCACGACATCCGCCTGCCGCTTGCTTTAGGCGGGCTCGACGAAATCTACAACCTCGCGAGCCCCGCCTCGCCGCCGCGCTACCAGTCCGATCCGACCGGCACGCTCACCACCAATGTGCTGGGCGCCATGAACATGCTGGAACTCGCCGCCAGGTGCGGCGCCCGCATCCTCCAGGCCTCGACCAGCGAGGTCTATGGCGATCCGGAGGTGCACCCGCAGTCCGAGGCCTATTGGGGGCATGTCAATCCGGTCGGCCCGCGGGCCTGCTACGACGAGGGCAAGCGGGCCGCCGAGACTCTGTTCGCCGATCACCGCCGGCAGTTCGGCACGCGGGTCAGGATCGCGCGCATCTTCAACACCTATGGCCCGCGCATGCGCCCCGACGACGGGCGGGTGATCAGCAATCTGGTGACGCAGGCGCTCGCCGGCGGCGAGATGACCATCCATGGCGACGGGCGCCAGACCCGCAGCTTCTGCTATGTCGACGACCTGGTCGAGGCGCTGGTCCGACTGATGGCGACGCCCGACGACATCACCGGCCCCGTCAATCTCGGCAATCCGGACGAGATCGCGATCGCCGATCTCGCTTTGCGCATCCGCGAGCTGGCGGGCGACCGCGCCCGGCTCGTCTTCCGCGATGCGCCGCAGGACGATCCCCGCCGCCGCCGGCCGGACATCGCGCTGGCACGCGATCTGCTCGGCTGGACGCCGGGGGTGGCGCTGGACGACGGCTTGCGCCGGACCATCGCCCATTTCCAGTCCGAGCTCGTCCGGTGAGCGCCATGCCGACAAGCTTCGCCGTGGTCGTCACCAACTACAACTACGCCCGCTTCGTGCTGGAGGCGGTCCAGAGCGCGCTCGGCCAGACGCGCGCGCCGCACCGCGTCATCGTGATCGACGACGGCTCGATCGACGATTCCGCCGCCCGGCTCGCCGCGGCCTATGGCGACGACCCGCGCGTCGAGCTCGTCTTCTCGCCCAATCGCGGGCAGCTCGCCGGCTTCGCCAACGGCGCGGCGCGCGCACAAGCCGATGTGGTCTGCTTCCTCGACGCCGACGATCTGTGGGAGCCGCATTATCTCGCCGCGCTCGGCACGCTTTACGACGCCCGCCCCGATGTCGATTTCGTCTTCTCCAATCTCCGCAAATTCGGCCGGGCGAGCGACGTCGAGGCCTTCGCGGAGCAAGAGGAGGACCTCGGCCATACTGCCGTCATGACCTGGCTCACCGGCGCCTGGTACGGCGCCTCGACTTCGGCGCTGTCGATGCGCCGCGACTGGGCGCTGCGCTGCACCGACTTTCCCGAGCCGTTCATGCGCATGTGGCGCATCTGCGCGGATGCCTGCGTGCATCTGTCGGCCGGCGTCTATGGTGCCCGCAAATATTATTTGCCGACGAATGGTGTGCGCTATCGCATCCACGGCGAGAACGCCTGGCACTCCAACCAGACCGCCGCATCCGACTATCGGGAATCGCTGGCCAAGCGCTGCACGCTGAACCACTGCGCCGAACGGATCGGGCTTCAGGCCAACTGCGCCGCGCTGCTGCCGCTGGAGTTCGCGACCAAGCCCAACCCGTCCGCGCGTGAGATCGCCCGCTATCGCGACCTGATGGACCGCCTCGCGCACGATCCGGGCTCGATCGCGCCTCTGGAACATCTCCCGACGCCACGACGGCACGTCACGCCGGACGATGAGGGTGCGCATCTCCCTGAAGCCGGCGCGGCCCCGCAGCAGCAGCCGACGACGGACGAGTCCCGACCGGGAAAAGCGCCGCTGGCCGCCTTCCTGTCGCTGGGCCGCAACCCGCCTCTGCGCCGCCCGCGCCGCTATCTGCGCGACGTGCTTCGCGTCGTGCTGCAGAAGCCGAACTTGTGAGCCGGCTTCATTCCACGGTGACGGACTTGGCGAGGTTGCGCGGCTGGTCGACGTCAGTGCCCATCACCACCGCCGTGTGATAGGCGAGCAACTGGATCGGCACCGCATAGACCAGCGGCGTCGCCACCGCATGCATGTCCGGCAGCGCCAGCGTCGCCTCGGTTGGCATCGAGGCGTGGCGCGCCCCGGTGGCGTCGGTGACGAGGATGATCCGGCCGCCGCGCGCCGCCACTTCCTGCATGTTCGACATGGTCTTCTCGAAAACCGCGTCGTGCGGGGCTATCACCACCACCGGCATCTTCTCGTCGATCAGCGCGATCGGGCCGTGCTTCAGCTCGCCGGCGGCATAGCCCTCGGCGTGGATGTAGGAGATTTCCTTCAGCTTCAGCGCGCCTTCGAGCGCCAGCGGATAGGAGGTCCCGCGCCCGAGATAGAGCACGTCCTGCGTCTTGGCGAAGGCGCGGGCCAGCGCCTCGATCTCGCCGCCGAGCTTAAGCGCCTCGTTCATCAGCCGCGGTACCTCGACCAGCGCGCGGACCATCTCCTGCTCATCCGCCGCCGAGAGTGCGCCACGGGCGCGGCCAGCGGCGATGGCGAGCGCCGCCAGCGTCGCGAGCTGGCAGGTGAACGCCTTGGTCGAGGCGACGCCGATCTCCGGGCCGGCGAGCGTCGGCAGCACCACGTCGCTCTCGCGGGCGATGGTCGAGGTGGGCACGTTCACCACCGAGAGCACGTGCTGGCCCTGCTCGCGGGCATAGCGCAGCGAGGCGAGCGTGTCGGCGGTCTCGCCGGACTGCGAGATGACGACCGTCAGGCCGCCCTTGTCGAGCGGCGCCTCGCGGTAGCGGAACTCGGAGGCGACGTCGATCTCCACCGGCAGCCGGGCGAAGCGCTCGAACCAGTAGCGGGCGACGAGGCCGGCGTAATAGGCGGTGCCGCAGGCGGCGATCGACAGGCGGTCGAGCTTGGCGAAATCGAAGGGCAGCGCGCTCGGCAGTTGCACCGTCTCGTTCGCCATGTCGAGATAATGCGCCAGCGTGTGCGCGACGACCTCGGGCTGCTCGTGGATCTCCTTCGCCATGAAATGGCGGAAGGTGCCCTTCTCGACCATGAAGGCGCCGGTCGAGGTGCGCTGCACCGCCCGCTGCACGGCGCGGTTGGAGCTGTCATAGGTCTCGATCCGGTCGTGATGCAGAACCGCCCAATCGCCGTCGTCGAGATAGGAGATGCGGTCGGTGAAGGGCGCAAGCGCGAGCGCGTCCGAGCCGAGATACATCTCGCCCTCGCCATAGCCGAGCGCCAGCGGGCTGCCCTTGCGCGCGCCGATCAGGAGGTCGTCCTCGCCGTCGAACAGGAAGGCGAGCGCGAAGGCGCCCTTGAGGCGCGGCAGCGTGGCGGCCACCGCGTCGACCGGGTCGCGCCCGCTGCGCATCTCGCGGCTGACCAGGTGCGCCACCACTTCGGTGTCGGTCTCGCTCTCGAAATTGGCGCCGTCGTCGCGCAGCTCCTCGCGCAGCTCGCGGAAATTCTCGATGATGCCGTTATGGACCACCGCCACCTGCGTCGTCGCATGCGGATGGGCGTTCGACACGCTCGGCCGGCCGTGGGTCGCCCAGCGCGTGTGGCCGATGCCGATGCGCCCTTCGAGCGGCGACTGCCGCAGCACCGCATCGAGGTTGCGCAGCTTGCCCTCGGCGCGCCGGCGGGTCAGCCGCCCGCCCTCCAGCGTGGCGATGCCGGCGGAATCATAGCCGCGATATTCGAGGCGCTTGAGGGAATCGACGAGTCGGTCGGCGACCGGCACGTTGCCGACGATGCCAATGATGCCGCACATGGATGCCAGCGATCTCCGCAAATAAATCGGTGGATTTTACTGAATCGGGATTTAACCGGCCGTCACCAGCGCGCGGAAATCAATTCGGATGTCGTTTCATGTCGGGATCATGGCCCGGCCGCGCCGGATTTACGCAGCCCATCACGGTACCGTCATCGCAGCGAGTGCATCGCGGGAAGCGCGCGGCGCTGCCCCTCACTTCTTGCCGAAGGCGGCGAGGCGCTCGCGCAGCCGGGAGGCGAAGCCCTCCTTGTTCACCTGGCGGGCGCGGGCGATGGCCAGCGCGTCGGCCGGCACGTCCTCGGTGATCACCGCCCCGGTCCCGGTATAGGCGCCGTCGCCGATCGTCACCGGCGCCACCATCAGCGTGTTGGTGCCGATGAAGGCATTGGCGCCGATCCTCGTGCGATGCTTGTTGACGCCGTCATAGTTGCAGGTGATGGAACCGGCGCCGACATTGGTGTTCGCGCCAACCGACGTGTCGCCGATATAGGAGAGGTGGTTCACCTTCACCCCCGGCGCGAGCTCGGACGCCTTGATCTCCACGAAATTGCCGACATGGACCCTCTCCCCCAGCGTCGCGCCCGGGCGCAGCCGGGCGAACGGGCCGACAATGGCGCCGCGCGAGATATGCGCGCCCTCCATGTAGCTGAAGGACCTTATCCAGACATTGTCTTCCACGTTCACGCCGGGGCCCAACACCACGTTCGGCTCGATCACCACGTCCCGCCCGAGCTTCGTGTCGTAAGAGAAGAACACCGTCTCGGGTGCCACCAGCGTCGCGCCGTTGGCCATGGCCTCGGCGCGCAGCCGCGTCTGGACCGCCGCCTCGGCCTCGGCGAGCTGGGCGCGGGTATTCACACCGGCGACCTCGGCGGCCTCCGCCTCGCACACGGCGGCGCCGCGACCGAGGGCGCGCGCGATCTCCACCGCATCGGTGAGGTAGAATTCCTTTTTGGCATTGGCATCGTCGATACGGTCGAGGATGGCGAGCGCGGCCCGGCCATCGAGCGCCATCAGCCCGGCATTGCAGAGGCCGACGGACTTCTCCTCCGTACTGGCGTCCTTCTCCTCGCGGATGGCGACGAGCGCCCCGCCCTCGGTCAGCAGGCGACCATAGCCGTTTGGATCGGCCGGACGGAAACCGAGCACGGAGACCGCCGCGCCTTCGGCTAGCGGACCGCGCAGCGCGGCTATGGTCTCGGGACGCACCAGCGGGGTGTCGCCATACATCACCACCACGTCGTCATAACCGCGCTCCAGCGCCACGCGGGCGGCGAGCACGGCGTGGGCGGTGCCGCGGCGCTCGGCCTGGATGAACACCTCGGCTTCCTCGAATGCCTTGCGCGCCTCCGCCGCGACGTCATCGCGCTCCGGCCCGACCACCACCGCGATGGCCGAGGCGCCGGCCCGCGCGGCGCTGTCCACCACATGCGCGATCATCGTCCGGCCGGCCACCCGGTGCAGCACCTTGGGCAGGTTGGAGGCCATGCGCGTACCCTCGCCGGCAGCGAGGACGATCACGAGCAGTTTCCGCGCGGCATCACTCATGAGGCGAAATCTCCAGCATCGAGGCGGCGCGCTGTTTAACCCGCCGGCCGGCGGGGCGGAAGATGTCCGGCACAAGTCGCCGATCTTCTTCGGGATATCCAGTGTCATGCCAAGCAATCGCCGGCGAGGCGCCGACAACGGAGACGAGAATCGCGCCGCCGTGTATCAGAGGGCCATGACAAGCCCGCCCGCCGGCCCGCCAGCCTCCCCGCCGCTCCTGCAAAGCCCCGCCGCCCTCGCGGCGCTGCTGCTCATGCCGCTGTTCTTCGCCACCAATCTGGTGGTGGGGCGGGCGGCAGTGGCGGCGATCTCGCCCTGGACGCTGATCTTCTGGCGCTGGTTCCTCGCGATCCTCATCCTGCTGCCCTTCGCCGCGACAGCTCTCGTCGGCCGCCGCGACCTGCTCGCGAAGAACTGGCGCGCGCTGCTCGTTCTCGGCTTCATCGTCACCGTGCTATGCGGCGGCAACGTCTATGTGTCGTTGCAGTTTACCAGCGCGACCAATGCGACGCTGATCTACACCACCTCGACCATCATGATCGTGGTGCTGGACGCCCTGCTCGCCCGGCGCCCCTTGCCCCCGGCGCATATCGTCGGCGCGGTGGCGGGCTTCGCCGGCATTGCGCTGATCGCGGTGCAGGGCGAGCTCGGCCGCCTCCTGAACCTGTCCTTCAACATCGGCGATCTCGGCATATTGGTCGCCGCCATCGCCTGGGCCGCCTATTCGCTGATGATCCGCAAGAGCCCTCTCAACGCGCTCGGACCGGTACCGGCCTTCACCGCTGTCGCGCTGGTCGGCACGCTGCTGCTGGTGCCGCCGATGCTGTGGGAGGCGGCGCATCAGGGGCATCTGCCGGCCGGGGCGATGGCGTGGACCTCGGTGCTGATCCTCGCGATCTTCCCCTCCGTGCTGGCCTTCATCCTGTTCCAGTATTGCGTGCGCGTCGTCGGCGCCCCGGTGACGGCGATCTTCCTGTACATCATGCCGGTCTACGGGGTGGTGATGGCGCTCATCCTGCTGGGCGAGCAGCTACACCTCTATCACGCGGTCGGCTTCGCGCTGGTGCTGGGCGGCGTCATCCTGGCGACGCGGCCGGTGAATCAGCCCAATGGCGGCCCCGCGCGTTGATCGCACGGCCGCCACGTGCGATTGAGGCGACATACGTCCCGCCTGAAGGAGGTTTCCCGTGGCGCAGCGCAGCTTCCTGCCCGGTCCCCGCGTCAGCAACCTGATCGTCGCGCTCGGCGTCGGCGCGCTCGGCTGGGCGGTTTATATGCGCTACGCGCTGCTCGAGCAGTCCACGGTCGGCCTCGTCTGCGATGCCGGCCTCGCGACGACCACCTGCGCGGTGCGGCGCGCCGTCATCACGCTGCACAGCTACTCGGTGTTCGGGATTGTCGCGGTGCTGGCGGCACTCGTCCACCTCATCCGCCCGTCTGTCATCACCTTTACCCTCGCTCTGGTGGCGACCGCGATCGGCGTCGTGCTCTACAACAGCAATCTCGCCCCGCTGGCCGCCGGGCTGCTGCTCATCTCCTTCGCCCGTCCCGCGCCATCCGCGCGAAGCTGAAGGCGAGCAGCACCAGCAGCGCGGCGGTCCACAGCGCCTGCCAGTTGGCGAGCGTCTCGTTGACCGGGATGTAGAGCCCGCAGAGCAGGAAAGTCGCCGCCGCGATCCATTCCGGATGATGGTCGCGCTCGCGCGGCCATGGCGCCGCTGTCACGGCGTAGAGTCCCAGCGCCACGATGGTCGGCGTCAGGCCGGCAAACTGGAAATCCTTGTAGCGCGCGTCGAACACCAGGCCGAAGGCGATCTGCGCCGCCAGCACCGTGGTGCAGGCCAATGCTAAGGCGAGCGCCAGCTCGACGCCCGAGGCGGCGCGGCGCGCGACGGGATCGAGCGCGACATCGAGCGCGGCCAGCCGTGCCCGCGCGCCGATCGCGTAGGCACAGAGCAGCGGCACCACCACGGCGAGCGCCAGCATCGGGATGCTGCGCGCCCAGCCGCCGAAGCCAAGGCTCTCCACCGGCGCGGCGGCGAAGGCGCGGCCGACGGTGATCCCGCTGAGAAGCGCGATCACCGCGACCGCTACCCAATGCGAGTTTCGCATCCCCTCGCCGGCCTTGCGGCTGCCGGCGAAGGCCGCGCCGAAGATGGCGAGGGCGAATACCGCGCCGGCGAGCGCCTGCACGATCCACTGCGGATGATCGGAGACGGGCTTGCCCCATTCGAACTTGAAGTCGCGCGAATAGGCGTCGAGGAAACCCCAATGGCCGCCCACCGTACCCTCCGAGGCGCGCTTCCACGGCTGGTCGAACGCCTCGATGACGTTGACGCGGTAATTCTTCTCCTTGGCGAGCGCCAGCAGTTCCTGGATCACCTTCGCCTGGTTCGACGGCGAGGGCTGCGCCGCCTCGCGCATCCGCCCGGCGCTCGGCCAGCCGGTCTCGCCGATCAGGATCTCGCGCCCCGGGAACACCTTGCCGACATGGGTGCGGATCTCGTCGATATGGGCCGCCGACTTCTCCGCCGAGACCGGCAGGTCCTCCCAGAACGGCAGGATGTGCACGGTGACGAAGTCGACCGCATTGGCGAGGTCGGCGTTGCGCTCCCAGAACTCCCAGACGTCGGCATAGGTCACCGGCTTGCCCGAGCGCGCCTTCACGTCACGCAGCAGGGCGGCGATGTCGATCGCCGAGAGCTCGCCCCGCAGCAGCACCTCGTTGCCGACGATCAGCGCCTCGATGACGTCCGGATTCTCCTTCGCCGCGGCGATGGCGGCGTCGATCTCGACCTTGTTCTTCTCCGCCTCGCGGCCGAGCCAGATACCCTGCAGCATGGTCAGCCCGTGCTTGCGGGCGAGCGCCGGCGCTGCCGCCAGCCCCATCTCGGTGGAATAGGTGCGCACGCACTTGGTGATCTTGGCGAGGCGCGCGAAGTCGTCGTCGATCTGCTCGGGCGGAATCACCAGCCCGGCGATGAAGGGCGACTGGCCCGGCCGGAACGGGGCATAGGAGACGCATGGCAGCTTCTCGCCCTCCGCTAGCGGCGAGGATGGCGCCGGCACCGGATGGCCGAGCCAAGCCCAGACGGCGACGATCGCCGCGAGGACGGCGGCGGCGAGCGCGAGTGGCAGGCGCATGCGTGGCATCTCCGGGAGGGAGGGAGGGAGGAGGAACGAACGGACCCTAGCCGCATAGCGGCGCCGGGCGCCCCTGTGAAGAGCGAAAGGGCGATCGCGGCCCCGTGCAAGCTTGACGCGCGGCTCCATGCCTCGCTGCAGGGCATGCTCCGACGTTGAGGAAGGTGCGCGCCGTCATGCTGACAAATTCGGCCGCTTCTCCTAGTGTTTGTTTCCCCCTGTTTCCCATCCCGCGTGGCGTCCCGACATGTCCTGTTCCGTACGTTCCCTGTCCGCCTTGATCATGGGCGGCGCCCTTCTCGCCGCCCTGGCCGGTGCCCCGGCCTACGCCCAGTCCGGAAATGGCGGCGACCAGAAGCCGGCGGAGCAGAAATCGCCGGAAGAGCAGGCCAAGGAAGCGCAGCGTCGCTCCATCGAGGAATATAACGAGGCGGCCAAGCTGCCGGGCAATGCCGGGCTTCCCGAATGCGTGTGGAGCGGCCGGCGCATCGCCATGCTGCTGTGGCGCGACGACATCGACACTGCCCGCCGCCACATGGAGCTCTACGAGCGCTTCGGCTGCCCGACCGAGCATTTGAAGATCGCGTTCCGCTGCCTCGTGCGACAGGGGAACATCGATCCGAAGTCGCAGGAGCGGCTGTCCGAGCGCGTGCACGCCTGCTGGGTCAATCCCGACGCGCCGCCGCCGGCGCCCGCGGCGCCCGCCGCCCCTGCCGCAGCGCAATGATTTCACCGCTGAGCCGCGAGCCAGACATTCGTCTGCCATAGTGCGGAACAAACATGTGATCTGTTGCGTTCTGGCGGCATGCTTCCGTTAAATGGCTGGTGCGAGAATTTCGCATTGCCGAACCGAACATGCTGCAAGTGCGTTGGAATTGGACTATATCAATACCGCTGTCCCCCACTCGTTCCATTTGGGTAGATCCATGCGCCCCGCTGTTCGTGTCGCTGCCGCCGTCGTAGCGGTCGTCACGTCCGTGCATGCTTTCGTCTGGCTCGCCATGCGGCCGGAGGCCGAGGCCCCCGCCGTGCCGGATCGCTTTGCCAGTTTCTCCTTCGCGCCCTACGGGCGTGACGCGAACCCGGACAAGGGCCAGGGGACGACCGAGGCGCAGATCCGTTCGGACGTCAATGCGGTGGCGCCCTACACCCGCGCGGTGCGTACCTACGCCTCCACCGGCGGGCTGGAACTGGTGCCCCGGATCGCCGCCGAGAAGGGCCTGAAGGCGACGGTCGGCGCGTGGCTTGACCAGAACGAGGACCGCAACGAGCGCGAGATCGCCAACGCGGTCGACGCCGCCCGCAAGAATTCGAACGTCGTCGGCATCGTGGTCGGCAACGAGTCGATCCTGCGCGCCGAGCGCACGCCTCAGCAGCTCATCGACACCATCCGCCGCGTGAAGAGCCAGGTGAACGTGCCGGTCACCACCGGCGAGACCTGGGACGTCTGGCTGGAGCACCCCGAGCTCGTCTCGGCGGTGGACTACATCGCCGCGCACATCCTGCCCTACTGGGAAGGCGTTCCCGCCGATCAGGTGGTCGAGCGCTCCATCGGCATCTACAACCGCCTGCGCGCCGCCTATCCCGGCAAGCGCATCGTCATCGCCGAGTTCGGGTGGCCGAGCGCCGGCTACAACCGCGACGGCGCCGTCCCCGGCGAACTGGAGCAGGCGCAGATCATCCGCACCTTCGCGGCGCGCGCCGATGCCCTCGGCATAGACTACAACCTGATCGAGGCCTTCGACGCGCCGTGGAAGAGCTTCGAAGGCAGCGTCGGCCAGTACTGGGGCGTGCTCGACGCCGATCGCCAGATCAAGTTCCCGCTTTCGGGCCCGATCGTGCCGGCGACCTACACCGCCACCGCCGCGATCGCGCTGCTGCTCGGCATCGCTTTCTCGCTGCCGATCTTCCGCTTCAGCCAGCTCACCATCCCGCAGACCGCCGTCATGACCGGCGCGGCCAATCTGGTCGGCTACTGGATCGCCACCGTCACCGACCACTGGCTGACGCACTATGTCGTGGGCGGCAACAAGGTGACCTTCGCCATCAGTCTGCTACTGCTCGTGCCCCTCGTCGTGGTGATGCTCTACCGCGTGGAGGAGCTCGCCACCATCGCTTTCGGCCGCGCTCCGCGCCGCCTGCTGCGCGGCAGCCAGCCCATGCCCACCCGCACGCCCAAGGTGTCGATCCACATCCCGGCCTATAAGGAGCCGCCGGAGATGCTGAAGCAGACGCTCGATAGCGTCGCGCGGCTCGACTGGCCGAATCTCGAATGCATCGTCGCCATCAACAACACGCCGGACCCCGCCTTCTGGGAGCCGATCGAGGCGCACTGCAAGGCGCTGGGTGACCGCTTCAAGTTCCTGAACCTGCCGAAGATCGAGGGCTTCAAGGCCGGGGCGCTGCGCATCGCCATGCAGCACACCGCGCCCGACGCGGAAATCATCGGCATCATCGACGCCGACTATGTCGTCAGCCCCGACTGGCTGCGCGATCTGGTGCCTACCTTCGAGGATCCCACCGTCGGCATCGTGCAGGCGCCGCAGGACCACCGCGACGCCGAGCGCAGCCTCATGCACGAGGCGATGAACACCGAATATGCCGGCTTCTTCGACATCGGCATGGTCCAGCGCAACGAGCACGACGCCATCGTCGTGCACGGCACCATGTGCCTGATGCGCCGCGCCGCCATGGTCGAGGCCGGCGACTGGTCGAGCGAGACGATCTGCGAGGACACCGATCTCGGCCTCTCGATCATCGAGCGCGGCTGGAAGAGCCACTACACCAACACCCGCTACGGCTGGGGCCTGCTGCCGGACGACTTCGCCTCGTTCAAGAAGCAGCGCCACCGCTGGGCCTATGGCGGCATGCAGATCGTCAAGAAGCACTGGCGCCGCCTGCTGCCCAACGCCTCGCGCCTCACCCCGGCGCAGCGTCGCGAATTCGCCATCGGCTGGGTCAGTTGGCTCGGCTCGGAGAGCGTCGGCGCGCTGGTCGCGGTGCTGAGTCTCGCCTGGGTGCCCTTCGTGCTCGGCCTCGGCATCGCCGTGCCGCAGCGCATCCTCACCATGCCGATCATCTTCTGCTTCGGCATCTACCTGCTGCACTTCTGCGCGCTCTACCGGCTGCGTGTCGCTACCACGCCGGTGCGCATGATCGGCGCGGCCTTCGCGGCGATGGCGGTGCAGTTCACCGTCGCCAAGGCGGTGTATGACGGCTTCCGCTACAAGGACCTCGCCTTCGCCCGCACCGCCAAAGGCTCGTGGCTCGCCAGCGCCGCCCGCGCCTTCCCGGCCCTGCCGGAGGCGGTGATCGGCGGCGGGCTGCTGCTCTCCGCCGTCGCCCTGCGCATGACCAACTGGCATGCGGTGGTGGAGATCAACCTGTTCGCGCTGGCGCTCGCCATCCAGGCCCTGCCCTTCCTCGCGGCCGCGCTGATCGGCTGGCTCGAGGGCTCGACGCTGAACGAGTTCGCCACCTGGCGCACCCTGCGGGCCCGCGCCGTGGCGATGCTGCCGGCCTGGGCGCGCTCCGCCCAGCGGCCCCCGGCCATCGCCGAGTGAGCCAAGATCAACGAATGCAAAAAGGCCCGGATCGCTCCGGGCCTTTTTCGTTTCCGGCAACCTGTCCCCGGATGCTCAGCGAAGCGACAGGATTCGCCGCGGGTCGATCCGGCCGCGGAGCAGGTCGCCATATGCAATAAGATTGCCCTTCAACCGGCCCCGCCGGTCGACGAGGCCTTGCGGGCGCAGGCTGCCGATGACGTTGGCGAGCGTGTTTCCGATCAGGAAGCGCAGGGCTCTCGGCCAGCCCATCGTCCCCTTGCGCATGACGTAGACCGTATTGGCGACCTGCGAATAGCCGAACTTCACGCCGGACGTACGACCGCGCTTGACGCCGCGATGGACGCCGCGCAGCGCGTCGGCGAGCACGATCCGCCCGAGGCCGGAAAGCTGACCGGAGAAATCGATGTCCTCGTGCCAGCCATAGAGCGGCAGGTTCTCGTCGAAGCGCGCGCCGGACCGCATGATGGTCGCGAAGCGAAACGCCATGTTGCATCCGTAGAGATTGACGGTCGGCTCGACGCCTGCCTTCCCGTTCTCGGGCGCGGTGTCGGCCGCCAGAATGGCCAGCGCCTCCGGCAGATCGATGCCCGGCCCACGGATGCCGTCGGCCAGAACGTGGCCGGTCGCGGCGATGATGTCCGGGTTCTGCAGGAAGAGACGCTCGGTCTCGGCGAGGAAGCCATCAGCCGGCAGGAAGTCGTCGTCGAAGAAGATGATCACATCCGGATCGCCCGCCACCTCGATGATGGCGTTGCGCTGGGCGCTCGAGCCCTGCGGGCCGGTGACGCGCTCCACCGGAACGGCAAGCCCCGCCGCATGGTCCCAGTCGACGTCGTTGTCGGCGACGGGGCAGATCAGTATCCGGTCCGGGCGCCGCTCCTGCCGTGCGATCTGCTCGAGCGTATCCCGCAGGACCTCGCGGCGGCCCGTGGTGGCAATGCCGACGACAATGACCGGCGGTTGGGTGCGAGGTGCGTCGGTCATCGTGCCTACCGTGCGATCCAGCGGACAAGGGTGAACAGGGGACGGGCGCTGAGGGCCACCACGGCAGCGAGCGCGAGACCCGTCGAGATCAGGAGGTTGCCGCCGGGAGCCAGGTCCGAGATCAGCCAGGCCAGCAGCAGCGCCGCCCCCGGCAGCAGCACCGGCTGCCAGGGCATCGCGAAAGACCTCCAGCGCTGTATCAGCACGCCGACCGCCGTCGCGGCCGCCGCGCCTATGGCCGCCCCGGCGGTGATGGCCGTATCGGTGCCGGCAAGAAGCCAGGCCCCGGCGAGCGCGCCGCCGCAGGTCAGGACGCAGTCGATGACCGCCAGCCCGAGGATGAGGTGCAGCCGGCGCTGCAGATGCGCCGGCGCCGGGAGCACGGTCTGAACGAGCCCGCGCAGCATCGCCATCATCATGACGAAGGGCGCGGTGCGCAGGAACGACTCCTGCAGTGCCGTCGGGACGACGAGCTGGGTCGCGAGCCCGAGCACCGCGATGATGCCGGCGGCACCGATCAGCGAGAGGCCCACCAGCAGCGCGTAGTATCGGCCGAGCTCGGCCTGAATCGCCTGGGCGCCGATCTTGCGGTCGAACTGGGCCACCAGTTCCGGGAAGCGGATCGCCTGAAGCGACGACGTGACCATCACGAAGGGACGCTGCAGCAGGTCGAGCGCCAGCATCGGCCCCGCGGCGGCCGTACCGAGCGACCCGAGCAGGATGCTCTTGAGACCGAGCGGCACGAGCAGGGTCGCGACCCCCGCCCCGGCCGAGATGCCGCCATAGACCAGGTTGCGCCGGGCGATCTCGCCGTCCCAGCCCGCGGACAGGGGCATGACATGGCGCGATCGCGCCCAGGCGATGACGCAGTAGATCAGATTGCCGGCCAGCACGCCGGCCAGGACATGGGCGAGATCAGGATGGATCGCCGCACCGCCGACCGTGGTGACCGCGAGGATCGTCGCACGCGCGCCCTGAAGCCAGGAGAAGAGATGGAACTCCTGTCGAAAGCGCAGCATGGTCAGATGCAGCTCGCCCGCGCCTTGCAGGATCGCCGCCAGCGCCCCGACCAGCCCTATCCAGACGGGAACGCCGAACAGCGGCCCGAGAAAGGCCGCGAGCAGACAGATGCCGGCGCTGCCGCTCAACTCGGTGACGATGACCTGCCGCTCGGCCTGCTCGCTCGCCTCGTCGGGACCGGGATAGAAGCGGCTGGAGGCGGCGCGGATCCACTGGAAGCAGAAGATGTCCGCGAACTGGACGATGGAGATGAACAGCGAATAGGCCGCATAGTCCGTGGCCGGCAGCAGGTTGGCGACGACGATGAGCAGGCCGAAAGCGAGGAGCGACTGATAGATATAGGCGCCCAGCGCGGCGATCTTGGCCATCAGGCCACCGCTCTGCTTGTGGGAACCCCGTCAATCATGTCGCAAACCCTGCAAAACCAATGCCGGCAGCACTTGTCTTTGCCCTTCGGCCATAGGCCATAGGACAAAAAGATTAATACAGATCGGCATAGGTGACGCGCCGCGCGCCCTATTTCGCGTCCGGCTCGAACACCAGCGCCGCACCCAGCGCCGAGCGCGGCCCGACCACGATCAGCCCCTCGATCTCCTCGGCGGTCATGCGGCTCGAGGCGAGGCGCTTGCGGGTCTTCTCGATGTCCTGCACGGCAAAGCGCGTGGCGCCGAGGCGCAGCCCCTGGTCGGCCGCCGGCGCCGCGCCGTAGCGCTGGGCGTAGACGTCCGGCCGCATCAGTTCGATGACGCCGCGCGGCGTCTCGGCCAGATGCCAGCCGTCGACGGCGCGGCGGAAATCCGCGCCGGTGAAGACGTGCAGGAAATCGAGATGCTCCGCCGGCTCCGCGGCCACCAGCACCACGCCGGCCACCCGCGTCGTGCCGTTCATGTGGCGCTGCAGGTCCGGCGTCCAGAAATTCTCCGGCCGGCGCTGGAGGCAGGTGAAGAAGCCGCAATGCGGCGACTTCGGGTCGCGCGCATAGGCGAGCGAGAAGGACACCTCGACATCGCTGCCGTCCGGCAACCGTCCGGTGCGGGAGAAATCGAAAGTGTCGAAGCCCCCGAAGCCGGCGGCGTCGAACTCCGCCTTCTCAGCGACCGGGTCGCGCCCCTCCAGAACCAGCATGGACAGGCCGGGCCCTACCTGCGCGAGGAAGTCGCGGTTGAAGGCTCCGAAGGAAAAGCTCGTCTCGCCATGCGGGGGGATCGCCTCCGGCTCGGCGACCTCCAGCAGCTCCATGAAAAAGCCGGGCGTCTGGACAATGCGGTTGTGCGTGCCCCAGGGATGGCGGTTGCGCGAGCCGACCGTGAAGCCGAGCAGGTCATAGAGCTCGCCGGCGGCTTCGAGATCGCGGACGGCGTGGACGACATGGTCGAGGCCTCGGGCCATGCGTTACTCCCCCTTTACCCCGGTGCGCCGACGCCAGCGCCGCACACACCCCCTTAGAACAAACGACTTTGGACCACCGCCGCCCCGATGAAGGAGGCGAACAGCGGATGCGGCTCGAACGGCCGCGACTTCAGCTCCGGATGGAACTGTACCCCGACGAACCAGGGATGCTCGGGATATTCGATGATCTCCGGCAACAGCCCGTCCGGCGACATGCCGGAAAAGCGCATGCCGCAGGCCTCCAGCCGGTCGCGGTAAGAAAGATTGACCTCGTAGCGATGACGATGGCGCTCGGAGATGTCGGTCGAGCCGTAGATGTCCGAGACGCGGCTGCCCTCGGACAGATGAGCCGGATAGGCGCCGAGCCGCATGGTGCCGCCGAGATCGCCGTCGAGGCCGCGCTTCTCCAGCTCGTTGCCGCGCAGCCATTCGGTGAGCAGGCCCACCACCGGCTCCTCGGTCGGACCGAACTCGGTGGAATTGGCCTTCTCGACACCGACGAGGTGTCGCGTCGCCTCGATCACCGCCATCTGCATGCCGAAGCAGATGCCGAAATAGGGCACGCGCCGCTCGCGGGCGAACTGCGCCGCGCGGATCTTGCCCTCCGCCCCGCGCTGGCCGAAGCCGCCGGGAACGAGAATGCCGTGCACGTGCTCGAGGAAGGGCGCCGGGTCCTCGCGCTCGAAGATCTCGCTCTCGATCCAGTCGAGGTTGACCCGCACATTGTTGGCGATGCCGCCATGCGCCAGCGCCTCGATGAGCGACTTGTAGGCGTCCTTGAGGCCCGTGTACTTGCCGACGATGGCGATCGTCACCGTGCCTTCCGGGTTGCGGATGCCGGTCTCGATCTTCTTCCAGCGGGCGAGGTTCGGCTCTGGCGCCGGCTCGATGCCGAAGGCGGCCAGCACCTCGCTGTCGAGGCCGGCCTCATGATAGGCCGACGGCACCGCGTAGATGTTGTCAGCGTCGCGCGCCTCGATCACCGCGCTCTCGCGCACATTGCAGAACAGGCCGAGCTTGCGGCGCTCCTCGCGCGGGATTTCCCGGTCGGTGCGGCACAGCAGGATGTCGGGGGCGATTCCGAGTGCCCGCAGCTCCTTCACCGAGTGCTGGGTCGGCTTGGTCTTGAGTTCCCCAGCCGAGGGGATGAAGGGCAGCAGCGTGAGGTGGATATAGATGCAGTGCCGGCGCGGCAGCTCCTGCCCGATCTGGCGGATCGCCTCCAGGAACGGCATCGCCTCGATGTCGCCGACCGTGCCGCCGATCTCCACCAGCACGAAGTCGTAGCCCTCGTTGCCGGACAGGATGAAGTCCTTGATGGCGTTGGTGACGTGCGGGATCACCTGGATGGTGGCCCCGAGATAGTCGCCGCGCCGCTCCTTGGCGAGGATGTCCTGATAGATGCGCCCGGTGGTGATGTTGTCCTGCTTGGTTGCGGGACGCCCGGTGAAGCGCTCGTAATGGCCGAGATCGAGATCGGTCTCGGCGCCGTCGTCGGTGACGAAGACTTCGCCGTGCTGATACGGGCTCATCGTGCCCGGATCGACGTTCAGGTAAGGGTCGAGCTTGCGCAGCCGGGTCTTGTACCCACGGGCCTGCAGCAGCGCGCCGAGCGCGGCGGAAGCGAGGCCCTTGCCGAGCGAGGACACGACGCCGCCGGTGATGAAAATATAGCGCGCCATGGAGTCCGGTTTCTAACCGCAAAAAAACGATTCGACGAGAGGCGGCGTTCGCATGGCCGCCCCTCGTCTGTGGGCAAATATGGTGTCGAAAGGCGGGCGCGCCAGCGCGCCGCGCCTCACTGCGACTGCGGGACCTGAGGTCCGCTCGGCGCCGCCGGAGCCGGCTGGGCGCCCTTGAGCTGGTCGAGCACGTTGCCAGACGGGCCGCCGGCGCCAGGCGCCTGCGGAGCGCCGGGCACGGAGGCCGGCGCGTTGAAGATAGTGGTCGGGCCACGGCCCCAGCCGGCCAGCACGGTCAGCGACAGGCTGGTGAGGAAGAACAGCGCGGCGAGGATCGCCGTCGCCCGCGTCAGCACGTTGGCCGAGCCGCGCGCGCTGAAGAAGCCGCCGCCGCCACCGCCGCCGCCAATGCCGAGGCCGCCGCCCTCGGAGCGCTGGATCAGCACGATGCCGATCAGGGCGAGTACCACCATGAGGTGGACCACGATGAGAACCGTTTGCATCTGATGCCTTCGATAGACCGCAGCGGCCGCTGGATCGGGTAAGACCCCGCGCCGCCGGAACGTTCGGCGCGGTTCCTACACGATCCGTCCCCGCATTTCCACCCGTGCGCCGGGCGGCGCGCTTCACAGATAGGCGCGCGCGATGGCGAGGAAATCCGCCGCCTTGAGGCTGGCGCCGCCGACCAGCGCGCCGTCGACATCCTCGATCGCAAGGATTTCGGCGGCATTGCCCGGCTTCACCGAGCCGCCATAGAGCAGCCGCACCCGGTCCGCCTGGTCGCCGATCCGCCGGTGCAGCACCGCCCGCATGGCCCGGTGCATCTCGGCGATGTCGTCCGTGCTCGGCGTGAGGCCGGAGCCGATCGCCCACACCGGCTCATAGGCGACGACCAGCTCGTCGGCCCGCATGTCGGCCGGGATGGAGCCGAAGAGCTGGCGCTCCACTACCCGCAGCGCGTGCCCGCCCTGCCGCTCGTCATAGGTCTCGCCGACGCAGACGATGGCGACGAGGCCGGCCCGCCGCGCCGCCTCCGCCTTGGCGTGCACCAGCGCATCGTCCTCGCGATGGTCGACCCGCCGCTCGGAATGGCCGACAATCACCGCCTGCCCACCGGCATCGGCGATCATCTCGGCGGAGAGGTCGCCGGTGAAGGCGCCGTTCGGTTTGGGATGGCAGTCCTGCCCGCCGACCGCGACCGCCGATTCGGCCGCCGCCTTGGCGAGGGTGCAGATCAGCGTCGCCGGCGGGCAGATCAGCAGGTCGGTCCGCTCGCGCAGCGCCGGCTCGTATCCCTCCACGATGCGGGAGAACTCCTCGACCGAGCTCTTGAGCCCGTTCATCTTCCAGTTTCCGGCGACGAGGGGGCGGCGCGACGTCATCTCTTTCCCGTTCACGATCGATGCTGTCCCCGGGTAACAGAGGTGGAAAGCCCGTGCAAATGCCTGGTCGTGCGGCGTTGCGGCTCAACCCCGCCATCCCTATGATGCGCGCCCTTATCGGCCGGGGCCCCTTCCTGGCCTGCCTGTAACGAGACAAACGATGCTTCAGACGCTGCGTAAGAGCGCTTCCGGCCTGGTTGCCAAGATCCTGATGGGCCTCCTCATCATCAGCTTCGGCATCTGGGGCATCGCCGACGTGTTCCGCGGGTTCGGCAGCCAGACGCTCGCCACCATCGGTTCCACCGAGGTGACCGTGCCGGAATTCCGCCAGCTCTATCAGCAGCGGCTTCAGCAGATCAGCCAGCAGATCAAGCGCGGCATCACGCCGGAGCAGGCGCGGGCGATCGGCATTCCCGACCAGGTGCTGAACGAGCGCCTCGGCGAGGCGGCGCTGGACGATCGCGCCAAGCGCCTCGGCCTTGCGCTCTCCGACGCCGAGATGGCCGAGCGCATCCAGTCGAACCCGTCGTTCCGCGGCCCCTCGGGCACCTTCGACCCGAACTACTTCAACCAGCTTCTGCGCTCGAACGGCTATACCGAGCAGCGCTTCGTCGAGGCGGAGCGGCGTCTCGCGCTGCGCCAGCAGCTCATCCAGTCGCTCGGCGGCGGCATCGAGCTGCCGCAGACCGTGCGCGACGCCTTCGCGCGCTACGAGACCGAGGAACGCTCGATCAGCTATGTGACGGTCGATCCGCCGGCGCCCGACACCATCGCCGCCCCGACGGAGGAGCAGCTCCGGAGCTTCTTCGATGCCCGCAAGGTTGCCTTCCGCGCGCCGGAATACCGCAAGATCAGCGTGCTGGCGCTGACGCCGGAGACGCTGGCCGGCAGCATCGCCATCTCCGACGCCGACCTCAAGGCGGCCTATGACGCCAATCCGGGCCGCTTCGGCACGCCGGAGAAGCGCGTCGTGCAGCAGATCGTCTTCCCCAATGCCGAGGATGCCAACGCGGCCGCCGCCCGCCTTTCGGCCGGCACGCCCTTCGCCGACATCGTCACCGACCGCAAGCTCACCCCGAACGACATCAATCTCGGCGAGGTGACGAAGAACCAGATCTTCGACCCCGCCGTCGCCAACGCCGCCTTCGGCCTGCCCCAGGGCAGCACCAGCGGCGTGGTGCAGGGCCGCTTCGGTCCGGTCATCGTCCATGTGGAGAGCATCGTCGCCGGCACCACCGCGCCCTTCGAGCAGGTGGCGCCCACCCTGCGCACCGAGCTGCAGAACGAGCAGGCGCGCCGGCTCATGCTGGAGAAGCACGACCAGATCGAGGACGAGCGCGCCGGCGGTGCCAAGCTCTCCGAGATCGCGGCCAAGCTCAGCCTGAAGGTCGAGGCCCTCGACACCGATGCGCAGGGCAAGACGCCCGACGGCGCCGCGATCCCGCAGATCCCGGCCCGCGCGGACGTGCTGCGCGGCGCCTTCGCGAGCGATGTCGGCGTCGAGAACGACCAGATCACCCTGCCGCAGGGCGGCGGCTATGTCTGGTTCGACGTCGACGCCGTGACCCCGGCGCGCGATCGCAGCTTCGACGAGGCGAAGGCGCTGGTGCTCGACCGCTGGAAGCAGGACGAGGCGGCCAAGGCGCTCGACGCCCGCGTCGCCGAGCTGCAGAAGAAGGTCGAGGCCGGCGAGCCCTTCGACAAGGTGGTGACCGACGCCGGGCTGGAGCTGCGCACCGCGCGCGGCATCCGCCGCGGGCGCGCCGCCGACGGCGTGCCGCAGGGCGCCGTGGCCGCGGTGTTCGACACCAAGGTCGGCTCGGTCGGCACCGCCTCCACCGACGTCGGCGACAGCCGCATCCTGTTCCGGGTCGACAGCGCCTCCCAGCCGGCAAGCACCGGCGAGGATTCGCAGCTCTTCGACCAAGTGCGCCAGCGCATGGAACAGGACCTGATGACCGAATATCTCGTCCGCCTTCAGTCCGATCTCGGCGTGCGCATCAACCGCGCGGCGCTGGATCAGATCGTCGGCGGCGGCGACGCCGTGAACTGAAGGGCGCCGCCATGACCATCACCCTGGAGGCCGACAGCTTCGCGGCCGCCTATGAGCGCGGCGAACCGCAGGTGGTGTCGTCGACCCTGGTCGCCGACCTCGAGACGCCGGTATCCGCCTTCCTGAAGATCGCCGCCGACCGGCCGAACAGCTTCCTGCTGGAATCGGTGGAAGGCGGCGCGATGCGCGGGCGCTATTCGATGATCGGCATCGAGCCGGACGTCATCTGGCGTTGCCGGGGCGATCAGGCCGAGATCAACCGCCGCGCTCTGTACGAAGCCGACGCCTTCGAGCCCTGCCCGGAGCCGCCGCTGCTTGCCCTGCGCGCGCTGGTGAAGGAATCGCAGATCGCCCTGCCCCACGGCGCCCCGCCCATGGCGGCCGGCGTGTTCGGGTATCTCGGCTACGACATGGTGCGCCAGATGGAGCGCCTGCCACCGCCCAAGCCGGACGTGCTGGGCGTGCCGGACGCGATCTTCATCCGCCCGACCGTGATGGTGGTGTTCGACGCCGTGCGCAACGAGATGACGGTGGTCACGCCGGTGCGCCCCGAAGCGGGCGTCAGCGCCGCGGTGGCGCAGGAGCAGGCGCAGGAGCGGATCGACCGCATCGTGCGCGCGCTCGACGCCGCCCTGCCCAACACGACCGCCGAGGACCCGTTCCACGCCGAGATCGAGCCGGCCTCGAACACGCCGGCGAACGACTACCGCGCCATGGTCGCGCGGGCGAAGGAGTACATCCGCGCCGGCGACATCTTCCAGGTGGTGCTCTCGCAGCGCTTCGAGGCGCCGTTCAAGCTGCCCTCCTTCTCGCTCTACCGCGCCCTGCGGCGGGTGAACCCGGCGCCGTTCCTCGTCTATTTCAACTTCGGGGACTTCGCGCTGGTGTGCTCCAGCCCCGAGATCCTGGTCCGGCTGCGCGATGGCACCGTCACCATCCGCCCGATCGCCGGCACCCGGAAGCGCGGTACCACGCCCCATGAGGACAAGGCGCTGGAGGAGGAGCTGCTGGCGGATCCGAAGGAGCTGGCCGAGCACCTCATGCTGCTCGACCTCGGCCGCAACGATGTCGGCCGGGTCTCGAAGATCGGCTCCGTCGAGGTGACCGACAGCTTCTTCATCGAGCGCTACAGCCAGGTCATGCACATCGTCTCGAATGTCGAGGGCGAGCTCGACCCGCGCTGCGACGCGCTCGACGCGCTGGCCGCCGGCTTCCCGGCCGGCACCGTCTCCGGCGCGCCCAAGGTGCGGGCGATGGAGATCATCGACGAACTGGAGCGCGACAAGCGCGGCATCTATGCCGGCGCCATCGGCTATTTCGGCGCCGACGGCGAGATGGACACCTGCATCGTGCTGCGCACCGCCGTGGTGAAGGACGGGCGCATGTATGTGCAGGCCGGCGCCGGCATCGTCTATGACTCCGTGCCCGAGAACGAGCAGCAGGAATGCATCAACAAGGCGCGGGCGCTGTTCCGCGCCGGCGAGGAGGCGGTGCGCTTCGCCGCCCGGGCGGGGCGCGGGCAGTAGCGCCCCCGCCCCTTCCCGCCTGGGCTCTCAGGCGCGGACGGTGTTGGCGAGCACGATCTCCCGCCACACCCGCATCGGCGTGACCCAGGCGTCCGGCGCGTTGTAGGCGCCGGCGAATATGCCGAGACACAGCCCGGCCTCGCGGCACACCCACAGCCGCTGCCCGCCATTGCCGAACCCGCCGATCCATGAAAGCGGCTGAGGGAAGGCCGGCGCCGGCGCCCGGCCGAGGAACCAGAGCAGGCCGTAGTCGAGCCCGTCGCCGGTCGCCACGGCGGGCGTCGCCGATTGCTCGATCCAGCTCTGCGAGACGATGCGCCGATCTCCATAGACCCCGCCGCCCAGCACCAGGGCACCGATCCGCATCATGTCGGGCGCGGTGAGCCTGAGCCCCGAGGCGGCCGAGGCGACCTCGTCCGCGCCCGCCGCCCATTCGAAGCGGCGGATGCCGAGCGGCGCCAGCAGCGCCTCGTCGGCGAACTGCGGCAGCGTCCGGCCGCTGCCGCGCTCGATCAGGGCGCCGAGCAGCGCGACCGCGCCGCCGGAATAGATCCAGCGGCTGCCCGGCTCGGCGATAATCGGCTGTTCGAGCGCGAAGCGGTAGCGGTCCGGAGCCTGCTCCATGGCGATCTCGCTGTTGGCGGGATCGGTATAGGGCCGCTCTTCGTCCCATTCGAGACCCATCGTCATGGTCAGCGCGGTGCGGACGGTGAGCCGGGCGCGGGCCGGATCGGCGGCGAGGTCCCGATACTCGGGAAACCCGACGAGCAGCGGCGTGTCCAGCGCCGGCACCAGGCCGCGGTCGAGCGCGATGCCGTAGAGCAGGCCGACCACGCTCTTCGTCACCGAGCGCAGATCGTGCAGCGCGTCCGGCCCGAACGCCATACGACCGAGCGGCCGGCCCCAGGCCTCATCCTCGCCCTCGCCATAATGCTCCAGCACGAGCCGGCCATGACGGCTGACCAGCACCGCATGCAGCGAGCGCAGCAGGCCGGAGCGGATGCCGTGGTCCAGCTTCTCGGCTAGATCGGGGGCGAAGCCCGCTTCTGCCGGCGAATCTTCGGTTGCTGCGCTCATGCCGGCACCTCGTCACGGAGCGCCGGACCATCGGCGCGCGCTCGCACGCTAGCCTAGCGCTCCCGGAATTTTCAAACCCGGAGCGACGGGCCGTCGGCGCTCGGCTTGACCGGACCGCTGTCAAGCCCCTAGAGCTTGGCGCGGCATTTCTGGTGGCGGCCCCGATGATCCTTCTCGTCGACAATTACGACAGCTTCACCTGGAACCTCGTCCACTATCTCGGTGGGCTCGGGGCCGAGGTGGATGTGCGCCGCAACGACACCCTGACCACCGACGAGGCGCTGGCCCTGCGGCCGGAAGCCATCGTCATCTCGCCCGGCCCGGCGACGCCGAACGAGGCCGGCATCTGCCTCGACCTCATCGAGCGCGCCGCCGAAGAGGGCATTCCGGTCTTTGGCGTGTGCCTCGGCCATCAGGCGATCGGCCAGGTGTTCGGCGGCGACGTGGTGCGCGCGCCGGTGCCGATGCACGGCAAGATGTCCCAGATCAGCCATCGCGGCGAGGCGGTGTTCCGCGGCATCAACGGGCCGTTCAAGGCGACGCGCTACCATTCGCTGGTGGTGAAGCGCGACACCCTGCCGGCCGCCCTCGCCGTGACCGCCGAGAGCGAGGACGGGCTCATCATGGGTCTCTCGCACCGCGAGCTGCCGGTGCACGGCGTGCAGTTCCATCCGGAAAGCATCGCCTCCGAGCACGGCCGCACCATCCTCAAGAACTTCCTCGACCTCGCCCGCGCCTGGAACGCCGGCCCACGCCGCTCGCGCGCCGCATGAAGAAAAACAGGTAACTACATGGAAAACCTGAAGGCGCTTATCGGCAAGGTCGCCACCGGCACGGCGCTGACCCGGGATGAGGCGGTCTATGCTTTCGACGTGATGATGTCGGGCGAGGCCACCCCCTCGCAGATCGGCGCGCTGCTGATGGGGCTGCGCGTGCGCGGCGAGACGGTCGACGAGATCGCCGGCGCGGTCGCCACCATGCGCGCCAAGATGCTGCCCGTGAAGGCGCCGGCCGGCGCGGTCGACGTGGTGGGCACTGGCGGCGACGCCTCCGGTTCCTACAACATCTCGACCTGCGCCTCCTTCATCGTCGCCGGCGCCGGCGTGCCGGTCGCCAAGCACGGCAACCGCGCCCTCTCCTCCAAGTCCGGCGCCGCCGATGTGCTGATGGCGCTCGGCGTGAAGATCGACCTGACGCCGGAGGAGATCGCCCGCTGCATCACCGACGCCGGCATCGGCTTCATGTTCGCGCCCGCGCACCACCCGGCGATGAAGCATGTCGGCCCGACCCGGGTGGAGTTGGGCACCCGCACCATCTTCAACCTCATCGGCCCGCTGTCGAACCCCGCCGGGGTCACCCGGCAGATGGTCGGCGTCTTCGCCAAGAGCTGGGTGGAGCCGCTCGCCGAGGTGCTGCGCACGCTGGGCTCGGTCCATGCCTTCGTCGTGCACGGCTCGGACGGCCTCGACGAGATCACCACCACCGGCCCGACCTATGTGGCGGAGCTGAAGGACGGCAAGGTGCGGACCTTCGAGATTACCCCGGAGGAATTCGGCCTAGCCCGCGCCAACCCCGACGCGCTGAAGGGTGGTGACGGCGTCGCCAACGCCATGGCGCTGCGCGCCGTGCTCGCCGGCCAGCCGAGCGCCTATGCCGACGTGGCACTGCTGAACGCCGCCGCGGCGCTGGTCGTCGCCGGCAAGGCGGGCGATATCGCCGCCGGCCTCGCGCTCGCCCGCACCAGCCTTTCCGGCGGCCATGCCGAGGCCGCGCTGGAGCGGCTGGTTGCCGTCTCCAACGCCTGAGCCCACACTAGAGCGCGAGGAGGCCCCATGGCGGACATTCTGGAGCGCATCGGCGCCTATAAGCGCGAGGAGATCGCCGCCGCCAAGGCGGCGCGGCCGCTCGCGAGCCTGCGCGCCGAGGCGGAGGCCGCCTCCCCGCCGCGCGGCTTCCTCAGGGCGATCGAGGCCCGCATCGCCGCCGGGCGCACCGCGCTCATCGCCGAGATCAAGAAGGCGAGCCCGTCCAAGGGGCTGATCCGCCCGGATTTCGATCCGCCGGCGCTGGCCCGCGCCTATGAGGCGGGCGGCGCGGCCTGTCTCTCGGTGCTGACCGACGGCCCGTCCTTCCAGGGCGCACCGGACTATCTCAAGACCGCCCGCGCCGCCTGCGCCCTGCCCGCTTTGCGCAAGGACTTCATGTACGAGGCCTATCAGGTCTATGAGGCGCGCGCCTGGGGCGCCGACTGCATCCTCGTCATCATGGCGGCGGTGGACGACGCGGTCGCCCGCGAACTGGTCGAGACCGCGCATGCGCTCGGCATGGACGTGCTGGTCGAGGTGCATGACGAGGTCGAGCTCGACCGGGCGCTGGCCCTGCCAGCACGGCTCGTCGGCATCAACAACCGCAACCTGCGCACCTTCGAGGTGTCGCTGGAAACCTCCGAACGGCTGGCAAAGCGCATTCCCGCCGACCGCGTGATGGTCGGCGAGAGCGGCATCTTCACGCCGGACGACGTGGCCCGTCTCGCCGGCGTCGGCATCCGCACCATCCTCGTCGGCGAGAGCCTGATGCGGCAGGCGGATGTCGCGAGCGCCACCCGCGCCCTGCTGGCGCCCCCGGCGCTGGCGGCGCAGCCCGCGCGCAAGACTGCGGCGGGCTGACCATGGGCGAAGGCGCCCTCACCCATCTCGACGCCACCGGCGCAGCCAACATGGTCGATGTCGGCGACAAGGCTGTCACCGACCGCCTGGCCGTCGCCGAAGGCCGCGTCGCGATGCGGCGGGAGACGCTCGACCTCATCCGCGCCGGCAACGCCAGGAAGGGCGACGTGATCGGCACCGCACGGCTCGCCGGCATCATGGCGGCGAAGCGCACCCATGAGCTGATCCCGCTCTGCCATGCGCTGTTGCTCTCGAAGGTCGCCGTCGAGATCGAGCCCGACGACGCCCTGCCTGGCCTCGTGGTGCGCGCCAGCGTGCGCACCACCGGCCAGACCGGGGTCGAGATGGAGGCGCTCACCGCCGTCTCGGTCGCCTGCCTCACCGTCTACGACATGGCGAAGGCGGTCGACCGCGGGATGCGCATCGAGGCGATCCGCCTGATCGAGAAGGACGGCGGCCGCTCCGGCCACTGGCAGGCGGACTGACGTGCCATGAATTCCGCGTCCACAGCTTCCCCATCGACGGGTCTGATGCCGGTCGAAGAAGCGCTCGCCCGCGTGCTGGAAGGCGCCGGACGCCTCAGCACCGAGCGGGTGTCGCTGCCCGACGCCTATGGCCGCGTCCTCGCCGCGCCGGTCGTCGCCCGCCGCGACAATCCCGCCGCCGATGTCTCCGCCATGGACGGCTATGCGGTCCGGGCCGCCGATGTCGCCACCGTGCCGGCGACACTGCGCCTGATCGGCGAGGCCGCCGCCGGCCGTCCCTTCGATGGCGAACTGCCGCCTGGCGCCACCGCCCGCATCTTCACCGGCGGCGTGCTGCCGCGCGGCGCTGACGCCGTGGTGATCCAGGAGGACACCACGCGCGAGGGTGACGCCGTCACCATGCAGGAGGCATCCTCCCCCGGCCGGCACGTACGGCGCGCGGGTGGGGATTTCGCCGCCGGCAGCGTCGTCATGGAGGCCGGCCGCCGCCTCACCGGCCGCGACCTGATGCTGATCGCCGGCGCCGATTGCGCCGAGGTCGAGGTGGCGCGGCGACCTCGGGTCGGCGTGCTCTCAACCGGCGACGAGCTCGCCCGCCCCGGCACCGGCGCCGGCCCGCACCAGGTCATCCTGTCGAACATCTACGGCGTCGGCGCGCTGGCCTATGGCGCCGGAGCCGATGTCCACGATCTCGGCGTGCTGCCGGATCGGCTCGACGCCACCCGCGCCGGCGTGCGCGCCGCCCTCAAGGCAAGGTTCGACCTGCTGGTGACGACCGGCGGCGCCTCGGTCGGCGACCACGACCTCGTCGCCCCGGCGCTCAAGGAGGAAGGCGTCACCCTCGCCGTGCACAAGATCGCGCTGCGCCCGGGCAAGCCGCTGATGTTCGGACAGGGAGCGGCGACGCGCGTGCTCGGCCTGCCGGGCAACCCGGTCTCCGCCTATGTCTGCGCGCTCCTCTTCCTGGTGCCGCTGCTGCGCCGCCTGCAGGGCGAGGACGTGCCCGCCGGCCTGCCGCTGGCTCCCGCCGAACTCGCGGCCGACGTGAAGGCCAATGACCGCCGCATGGATTTCATGCGCGCCGAGATTATCGGCCACGGCCCCGCCGGCCCGCTGGTCCGCCCGCTTCCCGTGCAGGATTCCTCGATGGTGAGCGTGCTGGCAAAAGCCGACGCGCTGCTGGTGCGCGCGCCGAACGCCCTGGCGGCGGTGAAGGGCGAGCCCTGCCAGATCATCCCGCTAGTCGACTGAGCCGGCGGCGCGGCCCGTTCCCTGCATGGCGCGCGGCACAGCAGGAAACAGGCCGATGCAGATCAATCTTCCCGAAATCGTCGCCGAGGTCGAAGCCGCCTTCGCGCAATATGAGCGCGCGCTCGTCTCCAACGACGTCGCGACGCTCGACGCGCTGTTCTGGGACAGCCCGCACACGGTGCGCTATGGCGGCGGCGAGAATCTCTACGGCTATGCCGCCATCATGGCCTTCCGCGCCGCCCGCTCGCCGGTGGGGCTGGAGCGCAGCATCGACCGCACCGTTATCACCACCTATGGCCGCGACATGGCGACCGCCTCGACGCTATTCCGCCGGCAATCCTCGCCCGGCATGGTCGGCCGCCAGATGCAGACCTGGATGCGCACCGAGGCGGGCTGGAAGGTGGTCGCTGCCCACGTCAGCGTCATTCCCGAGCCGAAATAGCGCCGCTGCCGCTGGCTTCACCACGGCCATTATGTTTGCATGGGCCCGAGACAGGGGGCGACTCGCCCGCCACATCCGAGCCCTCGCCGCCCGTTCCGCGACCGAAATCCGCCGCCATGTCCTCCACGCCGCCCAGTGTCGTACAGATCGCCGAAATCTCCGGCGAGGCGCGGCGCGTGACCCGCGCGGAGGGCCTGCGCTTCCAGATTGCCGACGAGATCACCCGCGGGCTGCTGGCGCCCGGCACCACGCTCGACGAGACCGCGCTCGCCGCCCGCTTCGGCGTCTCGCGCACGCCGGTGCGCGAGGCCATCCGCGAGCTCACGGCCTCCGGCCTCGTCGAGAGCCGGCCGCATCGCGGCGCCGTGGTGGCGCGGCCGAGCGCCGAGCGGCTGCGTGCCATGTTCGACGTCATGGCCGAGCTGGAGGCGCTGTGCGCCGGGCTGTCGGCGCTCAACATGACGCCTGCGGAGCGACGACGGCTCGAGGCCCTGCACATCGACATGGCCGACCTGATGCGCCAGGGCGACTTCGTCGGCTACCGCGAGGCCAACGAGACCTTCCACACCTCGATCTATGACGGCAGCCACAACGACTATCTCGAGGAGATCACGCTCGGCACGCGGGTGCGCCTGTCGCCCTTCCGCCGCGCCCAGTTCCATGCGCTGGGGCGCCTCGCCCTGTCGCATACCGAGCACGATCTGGTGGTCACCGCGATACTGCGCGGCGACCGGCAGGGCGCCGCGAACGCCATGCGCAGCCATATCGCCATCGTGCACGACGCCTATGAGCAGTTCGCGCAAACCATCTGATTTCAGATCGTTACGGCGCTTTCCTGAATCCGGATGTCAGGCCACGCCGACCGCCACGGGCGCGGCCTCGGCGGCGAGATAGGCGCGCCAGCCGCCGAGCACGGTGATGTCGCGGATGCCCTGCAGCGCCGCCACCTCCATGAGGAAACCCTTCACCGAGCTGCCGTCCTCCAGCACCACCGTGCCGATGCCGAGCGGCGGCAGGATCCTGGCGACGAGACGGCCGAACGCCTCCAGCGGCAGCGACCAGATCTCGCAGGCCAGCGGCGCTCCCCGGCCGGGCTCCACCCGCAGCACTCCGGGCCGCGCCACGCGGCCGCCGGGCAGCAGGAACATCCGGTAGTCCGCACTGGTGCGCGCCGCGCGCAGAAAGGCGCCGCCGCCTTCGACGAGTTCGCCGTTCAGCGGCAGCCCGGCGAGGTGCGCCCCGAAAACCGCGACCTCGACCTGCCCCGCCCCGACGTGCCGCTCCGGGGCTCCGCGAGGCCGCTGCGCGCGACCGGTGGCGCCGAGCGGCAGGCCGGTCGCCGCATGGAAGGCCGCGCCGATCGCCGCGAGATGGGCGTCGCGGCCGGCGGGCGCGAGGAAGGTGACACCCCACGGTGCGCCGTCCGGGCGCATCTCGGAGGGCACCGCCAGCCCGCACATGTCGAGCAGGTTCACGAAATTGGTGTAGACGCCGAGATTGCTGTTCAGCCGCACCGGATCGGCGTCGATCTGCTCCGGCGTATAGACGGTCGGCAGGGTCGGCACCATGAGCGCGTCGAGCCCGGCGAGGGTCTCCGTCGCCTGCGCCCGCAGCTCCGCCAGCCGGTATTGGCCGCGGAACGCCTCCACTGCGCTGAAGCTGGCGCCCCGCTCGATGATGGACCGCACGACCGGATGGATGGCGTCGGGCCGCGCCTCCAGGAATGGGCCGACAGCGGCATAGCGCTCGGCGATCCACGGGCCTTCATAGAGCAGGCGCGCCGCCTCGAAAAACGGCGCCATGTCGATCTCGACGATCTCGGACCCGAGCGCCCGCGCTCGCGCCACCGAACGCTGGAACGCCGGCTCGGACAGGCGATCGCCGAAACTCGGCCGGTCGCCGGCGCGCGGAATGCCGAGCCGCAGCGCGGGCGGGCATTCGCCCGGCTGGCCGACCGGCAGCGGCCGCGAATAGGGGTCCGACGGATCGACCCCCGCCATCGCCCGCAGCACGCTCCAGGCGTCGGCGACGTCGAGCGCGAAGACCGAGATGCAGTCGAGAGAGCGGCAGGCCGGCACCAGGCCGGCGGTGGACACGAGACCGCAGCTCGGCTTGAGCCCGACAATGTTGTTCAGCCCGGCCGGCACGCGGCCGGAGCCCGCCGTATCAGTGCCGAGCGCGAAGGGCACCAGCCCGGCTGAGACCGCGACTGCCGATCCCGAGCTCGACCCGCCGGGGATGAGGTCCGGCCGCACCGGGTTGCGCGGCGTGCCATAGGGCGAGCGGCGCCCGACCAGGCCGGTGGCGAACTGGTCGAGATTGGTCTTGCCGATCACGACCGCACCGGCCCGCTTCAGCCGCGCGACGCTGGCAGCGTCGCGGGTGGCGACATAGGCGAAGTCCGGGCAGGCGCAGGTGGTCGGCAGTCCGGCGACGTCGATATTGTCCTTCACCGCGAAGGGCACGCCGTAGAGCGGCAGGCGCCGCGCCTCGGCGCCGGACAGGGCTCTGAGCGCCGAGGCCAGCATCTCCTCGCTGCTGAGCGCGGTGAACACGGCCGCGTCGTCATGCGCCGCGATGCGCGCGAGACAGGCAGCGATCGTGGCCTCCGGATTGAGCTCGCCCGAACGGTGCGCCGCAACGATCTCCGCAATAGTCATGGTCACGCGCTGCCCCCGGCCCGTTGCTGCCACGCACAATATGCCGTCAGCATAGGCACGTGGCAACGTATTGCATACAACGTTCCGGCCCCGTCCCGCGTTAGCGTCATATTTACCGTTGTGGAACACAAAAGGAACGGGTAGTGTTTGTTCGTGATTTGTTTCACTTTCCGGTTGCGCATCCGGATCGATCGAGGACCTCCATGCTCACCCGAAAACAGCATGAGCTGCTGCGCTTCATCCA
This sequence comes from Allobosea sp. 117, assembly GCF_000702305.1. Lineage (GTDB taxonomy): Bacteria > Pseudomonadota > Alphaproteobacteria > Rhizobiales > Xanthobacteraceae > Ancylobacter. Next base: position 85,156 of record NZ_JNLC01000017.1, on the reverse strand, counting down.
TGAACGGCTGAAGGAAACCGGCGTCCCTCCCTCCTTCGAGGAGATGAAGGAGGCGCTCGATCTGCGCTCCAAATCCGGCATCCACCGGCTGATCACGGCGCTCGAGGAGCGCGGCTTCATCCGCCGCCTGCCGAACCGCGCCCGGGCGCTGGAGGTGGTACGGCTGCCGGAGAGCGTGCAGCAGCCGATTCGGCAGGCCCGCAACTTCGCCCCGAGCGTCATCGAAGGCAGCCTCGGTCGCGTCCGCCCCCCCGCCCCCGAGGATGACGGCAGCCGCTCGGTGCCGATCCCGGTGATGGGCCGCATCGCCGCCGGCACGCCGATCTCGGCGATCCAGTCGCGCAGCCACACCATCTCGATGCCGGCGGACATGCTCTCCACCGGCGAGCATTACGCGCTCGAGGTGCGCGGCGATTCGATGATCGAGGCCGGCATCCTCGACGGCGACCTCGCCCTGATCCGCAAATGCGACAGTGCCGACACCGGCGAGATCGTCGTCGCGCTGATCGACGACGAGGAGGCGACGCTGAAGCGCCTGCGCCGGAAAGGCGCCTCGATCGCGCTGGAGGCGGCCAACCCGGCCTATGAGACGCGCATTTTCGGCCCCGACCGCGTGCGCATCCAGGGCCGGCTGGTCGGTCTGTACCGACGCTACTGACCCCTGGCTGTACCGAGGCTACTGAGCGGCCCGACCGTCCATTGCATCGTGCCGATCGCCCCGTTCGGTAGGCGGCTCCGCATCGACCGGAAACAAGTTCGCAGGGAAACGAGGTCCGCAGATCAGGGCGGCGCCGGCAGCATCTGCCCGTCCGGCTCCTCGTCGGGCCTGGCCGGAGCGGGATCGAGAACGACTTCGGCTTGCCGAGTAACAGCCGGCAGCCATGGGCGCTGCTGTGCCGGATCGCGCGCCGGCACGATCGTGATCGGCCCCTCGCGCGGCACGACCAGACCCGCGGCGCCTTTCGGCCGCTGCGGGTCGGTACGGATTATCAGGGCCTTGCAGTCGCGTGGCGGCGCATATGGGGTGACCACCGCCGCTGCGAGCCGGCAGTCGTCGGCGAGAGAATCGCGCGAGGCCGACCACGCCACCACCCGGCCATTGACGGTGAGCGTGCAGCCGAGCGGATCGCAGCGCCGGCCCGCGCTCGAAACGGAGGTCGCGTCGCGCTCGCCGATCGCCGCCCGCCATTGCCCGGCGGCGAAGCGTTCCGCGAGCTTCTCAGGAGCCGCATCGCCGATCAGCACGAGATGCCCGTCCTCCCCCCGCGCGCCGACCATCCGCCCCTGCGCGTCGATGAACGCGTCCGGCAGCCGCGCCGCGCCGACGCCGAGCAAGGCGAGGCCGAACAGGACCGCCGGCACCGCATGGACCAGCCGGCTCCTCAGCAGGCAGAGGCTGACCAGCGCCAGCGACATCAGTACCAGCGCCGTGGCCGGGAACGCCTCGACGCCGCGATCGGCGCCCGGTATCGCCGCCACGGCGTCCGATATGGCGGTCATCATGTCGATGCCCCACCCCATCGCCCACCAGGCCGGACGGTCGAGGCCGAACGGCATCAGCAGCGCGCCGATCAAACCGAAGGGCATTACCACGAAGGACACCACCGGCGCCGCCGCGAGGTTCGCCACCAGGCTGAGCGGCGCCAGGCGCTGGAAATGGAAGGCAGCATAGGGTGCCGTCGCAAGGCCGGCGGCGAGCGAGGTCAGCACCACGGCGCCGACGTAGCGCGCCACCCTGCCCTGCAGCACCGAGCCGGCCTCGGCGCCGCCGGAGAGCAGGCGCCGGCCGAACGCCTCATGCGCCGCGACCAGCGCCAGGGTGGCGGCGAAGGACATCTGCGTGCCGGGATCGAGCAGCGCCGCCGGCGACAGCACCAGCACCGCCAGCGCGGCGATGGCGAGCGTGCGCAGGGTGAGGGCCGGCCGCCCGATCACGATTCCGGCCAGCACGATCAGCGTCATCGCATAGGAGCGCTGCGTCGCCACCTCGGCGCCGGACAGCAGCAGATAGAACGTCGCGCCCAGGATGGCGGGCACGCTCGCCCAGGCCTTGATCGGATGGCGCAGCGCGAGACCGGGCGCGAGCGCCATCAGCCCGCGGGCGAGGAAGAACAGCGTGCTCGCCACCAGCGCCATGTGCAGGCCGGAGATCGACAACACATGCGACAGGCCGCATACGCGCATCGATTCCTCGATCGCTTCCGGCACGGCGTCCCGCGAGCCGGTCACCAGCGCGGCGGCGATGCCGCCGGTCGCCTCCGGCAGCGCCGCGCGGATGCGCTCGCCCATGGCGCGGCGCACGCCGTCGAGCCAGGCGAGGACCTGCAGCGACCATGGCGCCGGCACGGGCGCGGCGCTCATCTCGACCCGCCCGACCGCGAAGCCGGTGGCGCCGATCCCGTCGAACCATGCGTCGCGGCCGAAATCATAGCCGCCGGGATAGGCCGGCCCGGGTGGCGGCCCCAGCGTCGCGCGCAGCGTGACGTGGCTGCCGACCTCCGGCAGCCGATTGCCGCCGACCGACACGCGCACCCGGCGCGGCGGCTCGGCCGCGCGTTCCAGCGCGGTGACGAGCAGCACGACGCGCCCGCCACTCGCCCGCATCTCCGCGCGCTCCACGAAACCGGAGACCTTCGCCGCCCGCACCGGCTCGGCCAGCACCGGATGCGACAGCCGCGCCACCTGCAACGTCGAGATGCCGAAACCGGCGGCGACCGCGGTCAGCGCGCCGAACAGATAGAAGGCGCCGGCGCGATGGCGCGCGAGGAAGGCGAGCGTGCCAAAAAAAGCCGCCACCAGCATCCCCGCCGGCAGCCACGGCTCGCGATCGGCAAGAAAATAGAGGCCGACCCCGGCCCCGAAGGCCACGGGCAGCCACAGAAAGGCCCGGCGATTCTCGACTTCCGTGGCGAGCGCGGCGCCCAGCCAGGCGGACGCCTGCGCCAGCCCGGGCCATCGCCCGAGGAGCCGGCGGTTCGGCCACCATGCGGCCGAGCCTGCGCCGATGACGAGGGCGCGGGCGAAGCCGCCCCGCCGGGGTCCCGATCGGGCACCCGGCACGCCTTCGCCGCTCGGATCGGTCGCCCCCGCCACCGCTCTCGCCCCGACCTCGCCGCTGTCCGGCCCGCTCCGGGACCGCGTCGCGGCGTGCTTGTTTTCCCCTTCTCCCGCCTATGCTACACGCTCCGCTCCCGCCCGCCATGCATGAGGCCGCGCGCGAGGCCAGCCCTTCCGCGCCGTGAGACCGCCGATGTCCGAGACCGTGATTACACGCTTCGCCCCCTCCCCGACCGGCTTCCTGCATATCGGGGGCGCGCGCACCGCGCTGTTCAACTGGCTCTACGCCCGCGCCAAGGGCGGACAGATGCTGCTGCGCATCGAGGACACCGACCGGCAGCGCTCCACCCCGGAGGCGATCGAGGCGATCATCGACGGGCTCACCTGGCTCGGCATCGACTGGTCGGGCGACGTCGTCTACCAGTTCGCCCGCGCCGCGCGGCACCGCGAGGCGGTCGAGGAGATGCTCGCCAAGGGTCACGCCTATCCGTGCTACGCCACCGCCGCGGAGCTGGAGGAGATGCGCGAGACCGCCCGCAAGGAAGGCCGCGCGCCGCGCTATGACGGCCGCTGGCGCGACCGCGACCCGTCCGAGGCGCCCGCCGGCGCCAGGCCCGCCATCCGCCTGAAGGCGCCCACCGAGGGCGAGACGGTGATTGACGACCTCGTGCAGGGCCGCGTCGTGTTCCAGAACAAGGAGCTCGACGACCTCGTGCTGCTGCGCTCCGACGGCACCCCGACCTACATGCTGTCGGTGGTGGTCGACGACCACGACATGGGCGTCACCAACATCATCCGCGGCGATGACCACCTCACCAATGCCGCGCGCCAGACGCAGATCTACCATGCGCTTAGCTGGCAGGTGCCGAAGATGGCGCATATCCCGCTCATCCACGGGCCGGACGGCGCCAAGCTCTCGAAGCGCCATGGCGCGCTCGGTGTCGATGCCTATCGCGCCATGGGCTATCTGCCGGCGGCGCTGCGCAACTATCTGGTGCGTCTCGGCTGGAGCCATGGCGACCAGGAGATCTTCTCGACCGAGGAGATGAGCTCCCTGTTCGATCTCGACCGGGTCGGCCGCTCGGCCGCGCGCTTCGACTTCGCCAAGCTCGAGAACCTGAACGGCATCTATATGCGCGCGACGCCGGATGCCGAGCTGATGCAGGCCATCGACGCGCTGCTGCCGCACCTGCCGAACGGCGCGGAGATCGCCGACCGGCTCACGCCGTTCAAGCGCGACCAGCTTCTCGCCGCCATGCCAGGCCTCAAGGAGCGCGCCAAGACGCTGATCGAGCTCATCGACAGCGCCGCCTACATCATCGAGGACCGCCCGCTCGCCATCGAGCCCAAGGCGCAGGCCCTGCTCACCGACGAGGCCCGTGCCCTGCTTGGCAAAACGGCCGAGGCACTGGCCGGGCTCGACGACTGGTCGGCACCGGCGATCGAGGGTGCGGTGCGCGCGGTTTCCGAGGCCGCCGGCGTCAAGCTCGGCGCCATCGCCCAGCCGCTCCGCGCCGCTGTCACCGGCAAGACAACCTCCCCCGGTATCTTTGACGTGCTCGTCGTGTTGGGCAAGGATGAGAGCCTCGCGAGGCTCGCGGACCAGACCGGCATCCCGGCCTTCGGCTGACGCTCCGTCGTCGGATTTTGTGCGTGTGCGAAGGCCGGAATCCGGCATTCTGCCTGACGCTTGACCGGCATCGAGATACCCTGTTCGCTGCGCTTGCGAGCGGGTAGCGAAAGGATTAGGACTTTCCTGTTCGGCCTAACCGGGGGGCAGGCCTCGAACGCGAAAGAGCGGCTTGAACATGGCCACGATGTGCGGCTTTGCCGGTTTCGGCAGTTTCGCGCGCTTTGTTTGATCGGTTTCAGTGGGCTTCAGGGAGATCCAGCATGGACGCCATTTCAAAGGCATCGAAATCCGCGACCTTGACGATTGGCAATGAGAGCTGGGACCTCCCGGTGATGGCGGGCACCATCGGCCCCGACGTCATCGATATCGGCAAGCTCTACGGGCAGACCGGGATGTTCACCTACGATCCCGGCTTCACCTCGACGGCGAGCTGCGAGAGCCAGATCACCTATATCGACGGCGATGCCGGCGTGCTGCTCTATCGCGGCTATCCGATCGAGCAGCTCGCCGAGAACGGCGACTTCCTCGAGACCTGCTACCTGCTGCTCTACGGGGAGCTGCCGACCGCCGCCCAGAAGGCGGATTTCGATTTCCGCGTCACGCGCCACACCATGGTGCACGAGCAGATGAGCCGGTTCTTCCACGGCTTCCGCCGCGACGCGCACCCGATGGCGGTCATGGTCGCCTCGGTCGGCGCCCTGTCGGCCTTCTACCACGACAGCACGGATATCTCCGACCCGCAGCAGCGGATGATCGCCTCGATCCGCATGATCGCGAAGATGCCGACGCTGGCGGCGATGGCCTACAAATACACCATCGGCCAGCCCTTCGTGTACCCGCAGAACGACCTCGACTACGCCTCGAACTTCCTACGCATGTGCTTCTCGGTGCCGTGCGAGACCTACAAGGCCAATCCGGTTCTTGCGCGCGCCATCGACCGCATCTTCACCCTGCATGCGGATCACGAGCAGAACGCCTCGACCTCGACGGTACGCCTCGCCGGCTCCTCCGGCGCCAACCCCTTCGCCTGTATCGCCGCCGGTATCGCCTGCCTCTGGGGCCCGGCCCATGGCGGCGCCAACGAGGCCGCGCTGAAGATGCTCGGCGAGATCGGCTCGGTCGACCGCATTCCCGAATTCATCAAGCGCGCCAAGGACAAGAACGACCCGTTCCGGCTCATGGGCTTTGGTCACCGGGTCTACAAGAACTACGATCCGCGCGCCAAGATCATGCAGAAGACCTGCCACGAGGTGCTCGGCGAGCTCGGCATCAAGGACGATCCGCTGCTCGATATCGCCGTGGAGCTGGAGCGCATCGCGCTGCAGGACGAGTATTTCGTCGACCGCAAGCTCTACCCGAACATCGACTTCTATTCCGGCATCACGCTGCGGGCGCTGGGCTTCCCGACCTCCATGTTCACCGTGCTGTTCGCCGTCGCTCGCACCGTCGGCTGGATCGGCCAGTGGAAGGAGATGATCGAGGATCCCGGCCAGCGCATCGGCCGCCCGCGCCAGCTCTACACCGGCGCCACCGAGCGCGACTACGTGCCGATCGCCCGCCGCAAGTGACGCGGCGCCGCTCCGAAGCGGCTCGATCTCGAAAAGAAGGAAATCCCCGGTCCGCGCCGGGGATTTTTCATATGCGCCCGCGCGCGGCGAGGTCGAGCACGATCGAGGCCGCCCTGTGGTCCGGCGGCTCCCCATCGACGCCGAGGATCGCGTCGAGCCGCGCGAAGGCGTCGAGCTGGGCCTGCCGCTGCGGACCCTCCGCGATAATGGCGCGAAGATCGGCCGCCATGCGCGGCGGATCGATGTGCCACTGCAGATATTCCGGCACCACCTGCTCGTTCAGGATGATGTTCGGCAGGATGGCGGTCGGCACCTTCAAAAGGTAGGGCGCGATCCATCCTTCGAGCGTCGGCACGCGATAGGCCGCGACCATCGGCACATGGGCGAGCGCGAGCTCCAGCGTCACCGTGCCGGACGCCGCCAGCGCCGCGCGGGCGGAACGGAAGGCGGCGCGCTTCTCCGCCTCGTCGACGACGATGTGCGGCTTCACCGGCCAGCCGGCGGCCAGCGCGCGTACCTCCGCCTCGCGTCGCGGCAGCGTGGGAAGCACCAGCTCGAAGTCCTGGCCGCTCTCCTTGAGCAGTCCCAGCACATGGCCGAACAGCTCGCCGAGCCGCGCCAGTTCGGCGCGGCGGCTGCCCGGCAGGGCGAGCAGCACCGGCGGCTCCGCGGCGCGGCGCGCGGCCGACACCTCGTCCGGGCGCAACTCCGGGATCGCGCCGAGCAGCGGATGGCCGACATAGGTGGTCGGTGGCCCGCCGAGCCGGGCCATCACCTCGGGCTCGAAGGGCAGCAGCGCCAGCACGTGATCGACATGCGGCGCCATCGCCCGCGCCCGCCCCTCGCGCCAGACCCAGACGGTCGGGGCGACATATTTCACGATAGGAAGGTCCGGCAGCCTCGCCCGCACGCGTTTCGCCACGCGGTGGGTGAAATCCGGCGAGTCGACCAGCACCAGCACGTCCGGCGGCGCAGCGAGGATCGCCTCGACCGTGCGGCGCATGCGATCGAGGATGCGCGGCAGGCCGGCGATCACCTGCGCGAAGCCCATAGCGGTGATGTCGTCCATGGGAAACAGGCTGGCCAGCCCGGCCGCCTGCATGCGTGGGCCGCCGACGCCCCGGAAACGCACCTCCCCGCCGGCCCGCGCGGCGATCTTGCGCATCATCCCGGCGGCGAGCGCGTCGCCCGATTCCTCGCCGGCCACCACGAAGACATCGAGCGAACGGGCCGCCTCGGCGTTCATGCCGTCACGCCGCCCGGCTCGACGCCGAAGATGAAGATGCCGGCCGCATCGGCAGCGGCGACCAGTGCCGAAAGGTCGCTCACGATGACGCCGCCCGCCTCCACCGCGATGCCGGCGAGCCCGGCCGCGTGCGCGCCTTCCACCGTGCGCGGACCCAGCGAAGGCAGGTCAAGCCGCCGGTCCTGCCCGATCTTGGGCAGCTTGACGAGGACGCCACAGCGCGCCGGCGTCTTGATGCGGCCGAGCCGGCGCAGCTCGGCGCAGCGCGCCAGCATGAGGTCCGTTCCCTCCGCCGCCTCGACCGCCACGACATGGCCGTTCATCACCACCACGCCCTGCCCGATGTCGAGAGGCCCGAGCGCCGTGAGCGCCCTGACGCCGACGGCGATGTCCGCCTGCTCGTCGCCGGTCGGCGCGACGCCGCCGAGCACGCCCCGCGGGGCCAGAATATCGGGTGCGACTTCGTGCGCCCCCAGTAGGCGGAAGCCATGCTCCTCGAACAGTCGCCCGAGGCCCGAGAGCAGATGATCGTCACCGCCGCGGAACAGCCGCAGCACGCGCGGCAGGAGCCGAATAGCGCCCCAGTCGAAGCGAATATCGCGCACGCGCGGGCGCAGCACGGTGCCAATGATCACCACGTTGCGGCAATGGCGACGGCGCAGCTCGGCCTGCAACTGCCCGAACCTGCCGATGCCCACCCACACATGCGGCCACGCCTCGAGGGCCGGATCCGCGAAGCCGCGGAGCAGGAACAGCACCACCTCGCGGCCCGAGAGGCGCACCTGCCGGGCCACCGCCTCGGGAAACGAGCCGCCGCCGCAGATGATGGCGAGCGGCTCGCTCCCCGGCTCCGCGGCGGGAATGCCGTCAGGCTGCCCGAGTTCAGGCGACCTGCTGCTCTGTGCCATGTTCGTCGGCATCTGCGGGAACGGTGAGGCGGCGCTTACCGGCACTGCGGACGAAATCGACGATCTTCATGACATTGGCCTCGTCGCCGAAGCGCTCGGCCACGCGGTCGGTGCGCTGGGCGAGCGTGCCGGCGCCGTAGAACAATTCACGATAGGCGCCCTGCAACTGGCGGCGCTGCTCCAGCGACAGGCCGCGCCGCTTCAGCCCGGTGTAGTTGAGCGAGCGCAGGCCCGGATGGCCTTCCATCATCAGGCCGAACGGGATGATGTCGAAGTGCACGCCGCACATGCCGCCGATCATCGCGCCCTCGCCGATGCGGGTGAACTGGTGGACCGCCGCGAGACCGCCGATGAACACGTTCTCGCCCACCGTGACATGGCCGGCGAGCGTCGCATTATTGGCGAACACCGCACGCGCGCCGACCACGCAGTCATGCGCGACATGGCAGCCGACCATGAAGAACCCATTGTCGCCGACCACCGTCTCCATATGACCGCCGGCGGTGCCGACATTCATGGTGACGTGCTCGCGTATGGTGCAGTTGCGCCCGATCAGCAGCCGGCTGGGCTCGCCCTTGTAATGCACCGACTGCGGCGGCGAGCCGAGGACGGCGAAGGCATGCACCACGGTGCCGGCGCCGATCGTCGTGTGCCCAGTCACCGCAACGTGCGAGATGAGCTTCACATCGTCGCCGAGCACCACGTCGGGGCCCACGGTGCAGAACGGGCCGATCTCGACATTCGCGCCCAGTACGGCGCCGTCGGCGATGCGGGCGGTCGGATCGATGCGCGGGGAACTATCCAGCATGAATGTCACTCCGCGCGACCATGGCGCTGACCTCGGCTTCAGCGACCAGTTGGCCTGCCACGAGTGCCTCGCCGCGGAACCAGGAGATGTTCCGCCGCTTGCTGATCTGCGTCATGTGATATTCGAGCACGTCGCCCGGCAGCACCGGCCGGCGGAATTTCGCCTTGTCGATGGTGGTGAAGTAAACCACCGTCCGCTTGCCGTCCTCCTGCCCGCGGTTGAGCAGCGAGATGGCACCGGCGGTCTGCACCATGCCCTCGAGGATGAGCACGCCGGGCATCACCGGATTCTCCGGGAAGTGGCCCTGGAAATGCGGCTCGTTATAGGTGACGTTCTTGATGCCAACCGCCCGCTTGTCGCCCTCGATATCGACGATGCGATCGATCATCAGGAACGGATAGCGATGCGGCAGCGCCGCGAGAACTTTCAGGATGTCGGCCGTCCCTAGGGTGGCCACCGCCGGCTCGCTCATTCCGCTTCACGCCCTTCCTGCTTCATGCCCGTGCCGCCGACGGATTCGCCGCGGCCGAGGCGCTGCAGCGCCATGACCTCGCGAAACCATTCGCGCATCGGCTTGGCCGGCGAGCCGCCCCATTGCACGCCCGGCGGCACATTGTCCTTCACATTGCTCGTTGCCGCGATCTGGGCGCCGTCGCCGATCTCGACGTGACCGATCACCCCGACCTGACCTCCCAGCATCACGAAATCGCCGAGCCTCGCGCTCCCCGCGATTCCGGTCTGCGATACCACGATGCAATGGCGACCGATAACGACGTTGTGGGCGATCTGCACGAGATTGTCGATCTTCGTGCCCTCGCCGATCACCGTGTCGCGGATGCCGCCGCGGTCGATCGTGGTGCCGGCGCCGATCTCGACGTCGTCCTGCAGGATCACCCGCCCGACCTGAGGGATCTTGGCGTGACCGCGCGCGCCACCGAGATAGCCGAAGCCGTCCTGCCCGATGCGCGCGCCGGGATGGACGATCACGCGGTCGCCGAGCAGCGCATGGATCACGCTGGCGCCCGGGCCGATCGAGCAGCCGCGGCCGATGCGGACATGCGGCCCGATCACCGCGCCGGCGGCGATCACCGAACCGGCGCCGATCTCCGCGCCCGGCCCGACCACCGCGCCGGGGTCGATGGTGACGTCGTCCTCGATCCGCGCCTGCGGATGGACGAAGGCACCGGCCGCGACGCCGTGATGGCCGAAGATGGAGGACGGGCGGAGTTGATCGTCATAGAGCCGCCGCGACGCGGCGACGAAGGCGGCCTGCGGCTTGGCGACGATGACGACGGTGGTGGTGGGGGGCGCCAATTCGGCGAAGCGCTCGAGCGTGAAGCAGACGCCGGCGCGCGTCACCCGAAGATCGGCCGCGTGGCGCACCGTCTCCAGGAAGGTCAGATCGTCGGGGCCCGCCTGATCCACGGGCGCGATGCCGGTAACCGACCGCTCGTCCACCCCCTCCTGCCGCGAGCGCGCGGCGACCGTGCCGCCGCTCAGCGCGCAGAGCTCGGCCACGGAAAGCGGCGTGCGGGCGGAAGTGAAGAAGGGATCGCTCATAGACCAGTTGCCAGACCCGAAAGACATGCCCCGCGAAATCCGCAATGTGTCCGCGAGGCGCGTCCTCCACGCAACGCCGAGTCCGCATCGCCCGATCTGTCGATCCCGCTGTGGGTCTTCCGATGGCGCTCAAACGAACCGGCGGCCCGGAGAACCGGACCGCCGCACCGATATCACGTTCGGCAGATTATCAGAACTTGGTGCCGCCGCTGAAGCGGAAGGCCTGCGTCTGATCGTAGTCTTCCTTGCTCAGCGCCCAGGCATAGTCGAACCGGAGCGGGCCGAAGGGCGACTGCCAGATCAGGCTCACGCCGACCGAGGAGCGGATGCTGTCGCTGTCGGCGACGCAGACATTGTTGTAGCCCTTGGTCGTCGAGCCCTTGATGTTGTCGCAGTTCACCAGGTTGTCGTCCCAGCCGGCGATGTCCGGGAAGGTGGTCGCGCCCTGGTAGTCCCACAGCGAGCCGGCGTCGGCGAACACCGCCGCCTTCAGACCGATCTCCTTCGGCATGAAGGAAAGCGGGAACTGGATTTCCGCCGTCGTGCCCCAGTAGAGCGTGCCGCCCAGCGCATCCGGGGACTCGCCGTTGCCGCCCGAGGCAAGGTCGCGCGGACCGATGCCGTTCGGCTCGAAGCCGCGGACGAGATCGGGGCCCTTGTAGAAGTTGTCGAGGATGCGCAGGTCCTCGCCGCCCCAGCTCGTCACGTTGCCGGCCTGGCCGCGCAGCATCAGCACGAAGTCGCCGACGATCGGGTAGTACCAGCGCGCGTCGAAGGTCGAGCGCATGAAGTTCACGTCGCCGCCGAGGCCGGCGAAGTCCTGCTTGAACTCGAGCAGATAGCCGCTGGTCGGGTCGATGTTGTTGTCGAGCATGTTGTAGGTCAGCGTGTAACCCACCGCCGAGGTGATGGCGGGGTCGTTGTTGACCTGCAGGATGGCCCACGACACGTCCTGGTTCGCCAGCGTCTCCTCGGTGACCGAGATCTCCTTGCGATACAGGCTGTAGCGCAGGCCGAGCGTCAGCTCATCGGTCAGCGGAAGCGCGAGGCGCAGCGTGCCGCCGGCGAGGTCAGTGTCGTACGGGCTGTACGAGGTCGACGAGTTCGCCTGGTAATAGAGATCGAAGCCGGCCGCGACGCGATAGTCGAGGAAATAGGGCTCGGTGAAGCTGAAGTCCGCGCCCTCGACGTTCTCGCCGAGCTTGCCGGCGAGACGGACATACTGGCCGCGGCCGAGGAAGTTCTTCTCCGACACCGCCACTTCGCCGATGAAGCCGTCGGTCGTCGAGTAGCCGCCCGACACCGAGAACTCGCCGGTGGGCTGATCCTCGACGTCCACGACGAGGACGATGCGGTCGGGCGCTGAACCCGGCTCGTTCGAGATCTTCACGGTCTTGAAGTAGCCGAGATTGCGCAGCCGGCGCTCGGCGCGGTCGACCAGCACGCGGTTATAGGCGTCGCCCTCGCCGAGATCGAACTCGCGGCGGATAACCCAGTCGCGGGTGCGGGTGTTGCCGCGGATCTCGATGCGCTCGATGTAGACGCGCGCGCCTTCCTCGACGGCGTAGATGATCGAAATGGTGCGGGTCTCGAAATTGCGGTCGCCACGCGGACGCACCTGCGCGAAGGCATAGCCGCGCTTGGAGATCTCGATGGTGGCGTTCTCGACCGACTTCTCGACCAGCTCCGCGTTGTAGACCTGCCCCTCATAGGTGCGCAGAGCGGCACGAATCTCGGACGGATCGACGTCGCGGATGTTCGAGACGAGGTCGATCTTGCCGAACTTGTACTGCTGGCCCTCGTCGAGCGTATAGGTCAGCACGAAGCCGCCCGTCGACCGGTCGAGATCGGCGGAAACCGACACGATGCGGAAGTCGGCATAGCCGTTCTTCAGATAGAAGCGGCGCAGCAGCTCCTGATCCGCGTTGATCTTGTCGACGTCATAGATGTCGGTGTTCTTGATCCAGGACAGCCAGTTGGACTCGGTCGTGGTGAGCTGGTCCCTCAGCTTCCAGTCCGAGAACACCTTGTTGCCGACGAACACGATCTTGGAGACGCCGACCTTGTCGCCTTCGTTGATCTCGTACACGAGGTCGATGCGACCCTCGCCGCGGTCGATGGTCTTCGGCTCGACGCGCACGTCATAGCGGCCGGCACGACGATAGAGCTCGATGATGCGCTGGGTGTCGGCCTGCACGGTGGCCTTGGAGAACGGCCCGCGCGGCTTCGACTGTACCTCGCCGGCAAGGACCTCGTCCTTGAGCTTCTTGTTGCCTTCGAAGGCGACGCGGTTGATGACCTCGTTCTCGACGACGGTGACGACGATCCGCCCGCCGCGATTGCTGATGCGCACATCGGAGAACAGGCCGGTCGCATAGAGCGCCTTCAGCCCCTCGTCGATCTTGGCGGCATCGAGCCGCTGTCCCGGCTGCGTCTGGAAATAGGAACGGATGGTCTCGGCATCGACCCGGCGATTGCCTTCGACCACGATGGAGCTCGCGGTCTGCGCTACGGCGCTGGACGGCGCGACGATCGTTCCGGCACCCCCTGCGACCAACGTCAACATGCAAATGCCGACGACGGAAGCCAATTTACTCATAGACCGGACACGAGCAGCCATCTGGTGCGCAACCTTACCGTTGTTCTGGAGCCAGTGCCCGCGAATACATGCGCATACGGGCACGGGCTCTCACCCCTGCAGCCTCGCTTGTACAGGCTTTTGCCATACCTGCAAACCGGACCGCCCCCTGACAAAGTCCCTTTTCGGTCAGGCGTGGCCATCCGGCAACGCCTGACCGAATCAAGGTCAAGATTTTGATATGTTAAGGATATTGAGGATGTCGTTCCATGTGGCGAACAGCATCAGCATGACCACGAAGGCAAGCCCGATGCGGAAGCCCATCTCCTGGGTGCGTGCGCTCAGCGGGCGGCCGCGCAGGGCTTCGACCGCATAGAACAGCAGATGCCCGCCGTCGAGAAGCGGTATCGGGAAGAGGTTCAGGAGGCCGATCGAGACGGAGAGAACCGCCGCGAGCTGCATCAGCGGCGCGAATCCGAAGGTGGCGACCTGTCCGGAGACCTGGGCGATTCGGATGGGACCGCCGAGCTGGTCGGTCGATTCCCGGCCGGTCACCACGCCGCCGAGATAGGAGAAGGTGCGGTCGACGATGAACCAGACTTCCTTGGTCGCCATCACCACCGAGTCGACCGGGCCGAATCGCTGGACCTTGACCGCGCCGTTGTCGCTGGAGCGGGCAATGCCCAGCACGCCGATGGCATGCTTCCCGCCGAACGGATCAGCCACCTCACGGCGCTCGGGCGTCGCCGTCAGGTCGAACGGCGCGCCATCGCGCTCCACCACGATCTTGAGCGGCACGTCGGCCTTGGCGCTGACGATGCGCTGCATGTCGGCGAAGGTCTCGATCGGCTCGCCGTCGATCGACAGGATCAGGTCCTTGGGCTGGAAGCCGGCCCGCTCGGCCGCGCTGCCCGCCTGCACGGAATCGACCACGGGGGTCGCCACCTGCCGGCCGGTCGTCATGAAGAGGGCGGCGAAGATGACGATGGCGAGGATGAAATTGGCGATCGGCCCGGCGGCCACGATGGCGGCGCGCCAGCCGACCGACTTGTGGAAGAAGCTGCGCGAGCGATCCGCCTCGTTCATCGCGGCGATGCTGTCGTGGTCCGGCACGCTCGCGGCATTCTCGTCGCCGAAGAACTTCACATAGCCGCCGAGCGGAATCGCCGCGAGACGCCAGCGCGTGCCGTGCCGGTCGTTGAAGCCGGCGATCTCGGGGCCGAAGCCGAGCGAGAAGGTCTCGATCTTCACGCCGGCCCTGCGCGCCACCCAGAAGTGGCCGAGCTCATGGAAGAAGACGACGATCGTCAGCACGAACAGGAACGGGATGACATAGCCGAGAAGCCAGCCGATGTTGCCGGTCGCCGCCGAAAAGATATCCATTCGCTTGATCCCTCACGGCGCGCAACCGGCCGCTCTCGCCTTCTTTCCTAGGATGCCTTTGCGGCGAACTTGGGCAAGGGCTTCGGTCGAATTTGCCTAAGATAGCATTCATTAAGCATAACGATGACGCTGCGGAATGCGGCACGTGGCGCGGCGGCATGGCGCCGCTACCACAGCAGCAGCCCCTGCCCCACCGCCAGCGGATTGCGCGCCAGACCGACGAGCACGGCGAACGCGGCGGCCGCGATGAGCCCGTCGAGACGGTCCATCAGCCCGCCATGGCCGGGGATCAGTGCGCCCGAATCCTTCACGTGGAAATGCCGCTTCATCGCGGATTCGAAGAGGTCCCCACCCTGGGAGACGGCGCTGGCGACGAGGCTCACCAGAGCGAGGCCGAGTGTTGCCTCGACACCGAAGGCCCGCGCGACGAGCACGCCCGCCAGCGTGCCGAACAGCGCGCCCCCGATCGCGCCGGACCAGGTCTTGTTGGGGCTCACGCGCGGCCAGAGCCTCGGCCCGCCGAGCAGCCGGCCGCAGAAATAAGCGGCGATGTCGGTCGCCCAGACCACGGCGATCAGCCAGAAGATCGCCGCCAGCCCGATCTGCGGATCGCCCCGCAGCAGCAGCGGCGCAAGGCCGGCGACGGCGGCATAGAGCAGGCCCGAGAGTGCCCAGCAGCGCGGTCGCGCCACCAGCGCCACGGCGGCGAGGCCGAGAATCAGGGCGACCAGCCCGGCAGGCGCTGCCCCACTCGCGAGCGCGGCCATCGCGGTCAGTATCGCCGCGCCGCCGAGCGCCAGTGCCGGCACGGACGGCGCGAGGCCGCTCATGACCGCCCATTCGCGCCACACCAGCACCGCGATCGCCGCCAGAAGCACGGCGAAGGGCCAGCCGCCCAGCCAGGCGAGCACGAGGACGAGCGGTCCCAGCACCAGCGCCGAGCAGAGGCGCGGAAGGAAATCGGCGCCGATGACCAAGGTTTTCAGCGCCCGGCAGCGTCGACGCCGCCGAAGCGGCGTTCGCGGCGGCCATACTCGGCGAGCGCTTCCTCGAGCGCGGCACGGTCAAAGTCGGGCCACAGTACGGGCAGGAACACCAGCTCGGCATAGGCCGCTTGCCACAGCAGGAAGTTGGAGAGGCGCTGCTCGCCGCTGGTGCGGATGACGAGATCGAGCGGCGGCAGGCCGGCCGTGTCGAGCGCGTCGCCAAGGCGCTCCGGCGTGATGTCGGCCGGCTGCAGGCGTCCCGCCTTCACGTCCTCCGCCAGCCGGCGCGCGGCGCGGGCGATCTCGTTGCGGGCGCCATAATTGAAGGCGACGGTGAGCTTGAGTCCGGCATTGCCACGCGTCAACTGCTCGGCCTCGTCGAGCAGCGCGCTGATCTCGGCATCGTGCTCCGGCCGCTCGCCGATCACCCGCACCGCGACGTTCTGCTCGTGCAGCGTCGCGAGGTCGTTGCGGATGAACCGCTTCAGCAGGCCCATCAGATCGGCGATCTCGGTCGCTGGGCGGGACCAGTTCTCGCTGGAGAAGCTGTAGATGGTGAGCGCCTCGATGCCGAGCTCGGTCGCTGCCCGCACAGTGCGGCGCACCGCCTCGACGCCCCGCCGGTGCCCCTCGAAGCGGGGCAGGCCGCGCGCCTTCGCCCAGCGCCCGTTGCCGTCCATGATGATCGCGACGTGGCGCGGCAGGGATTGCGGGAGCGCTCCGGGCTCTCCCGCCACCGGCTGCATGTGGGCGCCCTGCGGCGCGTCGCGATTGGCCATCTTCGCGGCGGGCCGCCCCGCCTCCCCGATCGAGAGCAATCCCCGCCCGCTCACACGGCGAGGATTTCCTTTTCCTTGGAGCTGAGAACCTGATCGATCTCGGCGATCGCCTGGTCGGTAGCTTTCTGCACCTGATCGGCCATGCGATCCAGATCGTCCGAGCTCGCGTCGCCGTCTTTTTCGGCTTTCTTGAGCAGGTCGAGCCCGTCGCGGCGCACATGGCGCACCGAGACGCGCGCCGCCTCGGCATATTTGTGCGCGACCTTCACCATCTCCTGGCGGCGCTCCTGCGTGAGCTCGGGAATGCGCACGCGGATCACCTGGCCCTCGGACTGCGGATTGAGGCCGAGATTCGAATCGCGAATCGCCTTCTCCACCGCGTTGACCATGCCCCGGTCCCACACCTGCACGGAGAGCAGGCGCGGCTCGGGCACGTTCACTGAAGCGACCTGGTTGAGCGGCATGTGCGAGCCATAGGCATCGACCTGGATCGGTTCGAGCAGGCTCGCCGATGCCCGCCCGGTGCGCAGGCCGCCGAGCTCGTGCTTGAGAACACCGATGGCGCCCTGCATGCGGCGCTTCAGATCGGCAACATCGATTGGACCGTCGGTCATATCGGACCCCGTTTCGTTGATTTGTCTGGTCCCGCCGGAAAGGCCGCGCCGCGGCTCAAGGCGCGACCGTGGTCGCGTGCCCCTCCCCGCGCAGAGCGGCGGCAATCGCCCCCGGCTCGCGAATAGAGAACACGATTATCGGTAAGCGAGCCTCGCGGGCAAGCGCGAAGGCGGCGGCATCCATCACCTTGAGGTCCCTGGCGAGCGCCTCGTCATGGGTCAGCCGGTCGTAGCGCGTCGCCTTTGGGTCGATCTTGGGATCGGCCGTGTAGACGCCGTCGACATTGGTCGCCTTCATCACCGCGTCGCAGCTCAGCTCTGCCGCGCGCAGCACCGCCCCGGTATCGGTGGTGAAATAGGGATTGCCGGTGCCGCCAGCGAGCAGGACGATGCGCCCGCGCGCCAGATGCCGCGCCGCCGGCTGGCGGGCGTAAGGCTCGCAGATCGTCGGCATCGGGATGGCGGAGAGCGTGCGGGCGGGCGCGCCCGCGGCCTCGATGGCCTTCTCCAGCGCCAGCGCGTTCATCACCGTCGCCAGCATGCCCATATTGTCGGCGGTCGCCCGGTCAAGGCCCTTGCCGGCGACGCTGGCGCCGCGAAGGATGTTGCCCCCGCCGACCACGACCGCGATCTGCGCGCCGGCCCTGTGCGCCTCGACCAGGTCGCGGGCGATGTTCTCGATGGTCGGCCAGTGCAGGCCGAACGCCTCGGTGCCCATCAGCGCCTCGCCGGACACCTTGACGAGTACGCGCTTATAGATCGGTCCGCCCGCTGCCTTCGCCGTCACGCTGGCCCCTCGCTTGATCCGGATGCCGGGCTTATCAGGTCCGCCGGCAAAATAAAGCACGCCGCACCACCCGTCAGGGGCGCGGCGTGCGTTTTCAACGTCCCGATCCGATCAGGCGGCGGTCTGACCGGCCGCCTTGGCCACTTCGGCGGCAAAGTCGCTCTCGTCCTTCTCGACGCCCTCGCCGAGACCGAAGCGCACGAAGCCGGCAAGCTTGATCGGCGCGCCGACCTTGCCCTCGGCCTCCTTCACCGCCTGGGCGACGGTCTTGGAGGGATCGTGCACGAAGGCCTGATCGACGAGCGTGACTTCCTTGTAGAAGGTCTTCAGGCCGCTCTCGACGATCTTCTCGACGACGTTGTCCGGCTTGCCGGACGCCTTGGCCTTCTCGGCCAGCACGCCGCGCTCGCGGGCGACCACGTCCGGATCGATACCGGCGGCGTCAAGCGCCTGCGGGTTGGCGGCGGCGACATGCATGGCGATCTGGCGGCCGAGAGCCGCCAGCTCGTCAGCCTTGCCGGTCGATTCGAGCGCGACGAGCACGCCGATCTTGCCGAGGCCCTCGCCGACCGAGCCGTGCACATAGGAGCCGACCGCACCCTGCGCGACCGAAATCTCCTTGGCGCGGCGCAGGTTCATGTGCTCGCCGATGGTGGCGACGGCGCTGTTGATGGCGTCGGCCACCGTGCCGCCGGCGCCATAGGCAGCCGCCTTGATCGCCTCGACATCGTCACCGGCCTTGAGGGCGACATCGGCGATGCCGCGCACCAGCGCCTGGAACTGCTCGTTGCGCGCGACGAAGTCGGTCTCCGAGTTCACCTCGACGACGACGCCCTTGCCGCCCGCGACGACGAGCCCGATCAGGCCCTCGGCGGCCACACGCCCGGCCTTCTTGGCGGCCTTGGCGAGACCCTTCTTGCGCAGCCAGTCGACCGCCGCCTCGATGTCGCCGGCGACCTCGGTGAGCGCGGCCTTGCAGTCCATCATGCCGGCGCCGGTCTTGTCGCGCAGCTCTTTCACCATGCCCGCGGTGATGTTGGCCATGTCAGTCCCTCGCACAGATAGCAAATGTCATTTCGACGGAACGGCCGGCCGGAGGTTTCCGGGCCGGCCGTGATCAGATTGAGCCGGCACTCGTGAGTGCCGGAAGGCAGAAGCGTCACTCGACCTCGGCGGTCAGACCCTTCGCCTGCGCGATCCAGCCGTCGACGCGGCCCGGCAGCCCGACTTCCTCGCCGAGGCGATGGGCGTCCTGCGCATCGAGGCCGGCGATCTGCGAGAAGTGGAAGATGCCGAGATCGGTCAGCTTCTTCTCGATGGCCGGCGACACGCCGGTGAGCTTCTTCAGGTCGTCGGCGATGCCGCGCGGGCCCGACAGCGGCTCGAAGCTGTGCCAGGTCGACTCGGTCGGCAGGTCCTCCATCAGCGGAGCCTCGGCGGCACCGAGATCGATGCCGCTGTCGCCCTGGGCGCGGCCGATGCCGTCGATCGCGGCGCGGGCGATGAGGTCGCAATAGAGGTTGATGGCGCGGCCGGCGTCGTCATTGCCCGGCACCGGGAAGGCGATGCCGTCCGGATCGCAGTTGGTATCGAGGATCGCCGCGACCGGGATGCCGAGACGGCGGGCCTCGGCGACCGCGAGGTCTTCCTTGTTCGTGTCGATCACGAACAGGAGGTCCGGCAGGCCGCCCATGTCGCGAATGCCGCCGAGCGCGCGGTCGAGCTTCTCCTTCTCGCGCTGCAGGGTCAGCCGCTCCTTCTTGGTGTAGCCGACGCCCTCGCCGGCGCCGAGCAGCTCCTCGAGCTTCTTCAGGCGGGCGATGGAGTGCGAGATGGTCTTCCAGTTGGTCAGCATGCCGCCGAGCCAGCGGGAGTTCACATAGTACTGGGCCGAGCGCTTCGCCGCGTCGGCCACCGCATCGGCCGCCTGACGCTTGGTGCCGACGAACAGCACGCGGCCGCCGCGGGCCACGGTGTCGGACACCGCCTGCAGCGCGCGGTGCAGCGAGGGCACCGTCTGGGCAAGGTCGATGATATGGATGTTGTTGCGGGTGCCGAAGATGTACGGAGCCATCTTCGGGTTCCAGCGGTGCGACTGGTGACCGAAGTGCACGCCGGCTTCCAAAAGCTGGCGCATGGAATAATCAGGAAGTGCCATCGTCGTCTCTCTTCCGGTTAGACCTCCGCGGACGTGGCTGCGCCGGCGGGATGCCGACGTCAGCACCGGAACGGCCGATGGTGGCGACCTGAAGCGTGGACTTTCGAGAAGCCATGCAGAAAGGACGCCCGGCCGCAGTCCGCGTGCGGGATGGCGCGGCTTATAGGCGAGCTGGGGCGTCGGCGCAAGCCGGACACCGAGACGTTACGGCAGATCAGCCCGGCGCGCCGCTCAATGCGCCTCGACGGCGACCACGCCGGGCACCGCCTTGATCGCGCCGGCGATCTGCGGCGTCAGGCTGAAGCGGCCCGGCAGCTTCACCTCGACCTCGGTGCCGCCGCGCTCGCCGAGCATCAGCACGAAGGCGACCTCCCCGTCGCCGCGATTGCCGGCGAGGGTGCCGAGCCGCGAGGCGACGCTGTCCAGCGGATCGGGCGAGCGCAGGAAGATGCGAAGGCCCTTCTGCATCTGCGACGCCGCCTTGTCGAGCGGCTCGACCGTCTGGATTCGGGCGCGTACATCCTCGCCCTGCAGCTCGGCGGCGACGTGCAGCAGCAGCGCCCGGCCCGGCTCCAGCAGCTCGCGATATTGCGCCAGCGTCTCGGAGAACAGCACCGCCTCAAACTGTCCCGAAGGGTCGGACAATCCGACGATGCCCATCTTGTTGCCGGTCTTGGTGCGGCGCTCCTGCTTGCTCACCACCGTCGCGGCGAGCCGGCCCGCCGAGGCCCCGGCCCGGACGGCGCGCGAGAAATCGCTCCAGCGCTGCACCCGCATGCGCTCCAGCGCCTTGCCGTAGTCGTCGAGCGGATGGCCGGTGAGGAAGAAGCCGATGGCGTCATACTCCTTCTGCAGCCGCTCGGCGGGGAGCCACGGCTCGGCATTCGGCAAGGGCAGATCGGCCTTCACCGCGCCGCCGCCGAAGAAGTCTGTCTGGCCGGATTCGGCATCCGCCCCGACCCGCTGCGCATAGGCAAGGATCGAATCGATCGCCGCCGCCGCCCTGGCCCGGTTCGGCTCAAGGGCGTCGAAGGCGCCGGCATTGGCGAGGCTTTCCAGCGTCCGCTTGTTCAGCGCCTTGGCATTGATGCGCGCGGCGAAATCCGCGAGATCGGTGAACGGCCGATCGCCGCGCGCCTCGACGATGGCGTCGACCGCGTGGACGCCCACCCCCTTCACCGCCGCCAGCGCATAGAGGATGCGCCCGTCCTTGGTCTGGAACTCGCGGCCCGACCAGTTCACCGAGGGCGGCACCACCTCGATGCCGAGCCGCTGCGCCTCCTGCCGGAATTCGGCGAGCTTGTCGGTGTTCGACATGTCGAGCGACATGGAGGCGGCGAGGAACTCGGTCGGGTAGTTCGCCTTCATGAAGGCGGTCTGGTAGGCGACCAGCGCATAGGCGGCGGCGTGGCTCTTGTTGAAGCCGTAGTCCGCGAACTTGGCGAGCAGGTCGAAGATCTCGGACGCCTTAGCCTTGGCGACGCCGCGCTCCACCGCGCCGGAGACGAAGCGCTCGCGCTGCTTGTCCATCTCGGCACGAATCTTCTTGCCCATGGCGCGGCGCAGCAGGTCCGCCTCGCCGAGCGAATAGCCCGAGAGCGTCTGGGCGATCTGCATCACCTGTTCCTGGTAGATGATGACGCCGTAGGTCTCCTTCAGGCTCGCTTCCAGCGCGGGGTGGACATATTCGGCCTTCTCCTGCCCATTCTTGACGGCGCAATAGACCGGGATGTTCGCCATAGGGCCGGGCCGGTAGAGCGCCACCAGCGCGATGATGTCCTCCAGCCGGTCCGGCTTCATGTCGACGAGCGCGCGCCGCATGCCTGAGCTTTCCACCTGGAACACGCCGACCGTCTCGCCGCGGGTCAGCATGGCGTAGCTCTTGGGATCGTCGAGCGGGATGGTGCCGAGGTCGAGTTCGATGCCGCGCTGGGCGAGCAGACGCACCGCCGTCTGCAGCACGGTGAGCGTCTTCAGGCCGAGGAAGTCGAACTTCACCAGCCCCGCCTGCTCGACCCATTTCATGTTGTACTGGGTCACCGGCATGTCGGAGCGCGGATCGCGGTAGAGCGGCACCAGCTCGGCGAGCGGCCGGTCGCCGATCACGATGCCGGCGGCGTGGGTCGAGGCATGCCGGTTCAGGCCTTCGAGCCGAACCGCGATGTCGAAGGCACGCTTCACGACGGGGGTCGCGTCGCGCTCGGCCTGAAGCCGCGGCTCGTCCTCGATGGCGCGGGCAAGCGTCACCGGGTTGGCCGGGTTCTGCGGCACCAGCTTGCACAGCTTGTCGACCTGGCCGTACGGCATCTCCAGCACACGCCCGACGTCGCGCAGCACGCCGCGCGCCTGCAGTGTGCCGAAGGTGATGATCTGCGCCACCTGATCGCGGCCATAGCGCTGCTGGACGTACTTGATGACCTCGTCGCGCCGCTCCTGGCAGAAGTCGATGTCGAAGTCCGGCATCGACACGCGCTCGGGGTTCAGGAAGCGCTCGAACAGCAGCCCGAAGCGCAACGGATCGAGGTCGGTAATGGTCAGCGAATAGGCGACCAGCGAGCCGGCGCCCGAGCCGCGCCCCGGTCCGACCGGGATGCCGTGCGCCTTCGCCCATTTGATGAAGTCCGACACGATCAGGAAGTAGCCGGGGAACTTCATCCGGTTGATGATGCCGAGCTCGAAGGCGAGCCGGTCGTCGTAGTCCTTGCGGGTGAGACCCGGTGCCGGCCCGTGCACGGCGAGACGCCGCTCCAGCCCCTCCTCCGCCTGGATGCGCAGCTCCTCAGCCTCGTCGCGGTCCTGCGCGAAACGGGGCAGGATCGGCTTCACCGTGCGCGGGCGATAGGCGCAGCGCCGCGCGATCTCGACCGTGTTCGCAAGCGCCTCCGGCAGATCGGCGAACAGCGCCTGCATCTCCGCCCGGGTGCGGAAACGGTGCTCGGGAGTGAGCTGGCGGCGCCCGTCCTCGGCCACCAGCCGCCCCTCGGCGATGCAGATCAGCGCGTCATGCGCCTCATAGTCCTCCTCGCTGGCGAAGAAGGGCTCGTTGGTGGCGACGATGGGCAGGTTCAGACGGTAGGCCAACGACAGGAGATCGCCCTCGACGGCCCTCTCCTCCGCCGCGCCGTGCCGCTGGACCTCGACATAGAGCCGGTCGCCGAACATGGCCGCGAGCGCCTTCAGCCGCTCCTCGGCCAGCTCGCCATTGCCGCCGACGAAGGCGCGGTCGATGGGGCCGGTCGGCCCGCCCGTCAGCGCGATCAGTCCGGTCGCGCGCGCGGCGAGCCATTCCGGCTTGATGTGCGGCGCGCCATCGGAGGCTGTGTCGAGATGGCTGCGCGAGACCAGCGCCATCAGGTTGCGCCAGCCGTCCTCATTCGTCGCCAGCAGGACGATGCGCGGCAGTTCCCCGGCCGGCATCCCGCGCCCGCGCTGCTGGTCGGCGAAATCGATAGCGAGCGCGCAGCCGAGGATAGGCTGGATGCCGGAGCCGGCCATCTTCTCGGAGAATTCCAGCGCGCCGAACAGATTGCCGGTGTCGGTCAGCGCCAGCGCCGGCTGGCGGTCCTTCTTGGCGAGCTCGGCGAGCTTGCCGATGCTCAGCGCACCTTCGAGCAGCGAGTAGGAGGAATGCAGGTGCAGGTGCACAAACCCGACATCCGCCACACCCATCTCATATCTCCCCTGCGACTCGACCGGGAAATGGTGGGCGTCCTTGCCGTTCGAGTCGACCCTTCCAGGCCGGTCGTCCCCGTTCTTCCCAGCGGAGCCGCCGGCGGCGACGAGCCTCACAGCCCGCCGATCACGCCCGCCCAGACGCCGATCATGGCGACGAACAGCCCGAGGGACGACAGGGCGGCGACTTCCTCGATCACGATACGGATCATGACGACCTCCTATTGGTCAGGGAGTGAACATACAAGGAACATTGTTCCTCTTACGTTCGATCGTCAATCATGTTCCCCATCTGTTCCAGATCGTGGTTTACGGAATCGGAATCCTCATTCCATCTCGACCAGGCGGCCCTCGCGCAGCGTCACGCGGCGGTGCATGCGCGCGGCGAGGTCGAGATTGTGGGTGGCGATGATGGCGGCGAGGCCGGTCGCCTCGACAAGCTGCTGCAGCGCGCGGAACACGTGGTCGGCGGTATGCGGATCGAGATTGCCGGTCGGCTCGTCCGCCAGCAGCAGGCGGGGCGCGTTGGCCACCGCGCGGGCGATGGCGACGCGCTGCTGCTCGCCGCCCGAAAGCTCGCCCGGCCGGTGTTCCAGCCGCTTGCCGAGGCCGAGATAGGAGAGCAGCTCGCTCGCCCGCGCCGAGGCCTCCTTGCGCGAGAGGCCGCGGATCATCTGCGGCAGCATCACGTTCTCGCCGGCCGAGAACTCCGGCAGCAGATGGTGGAACTGGTAGACGAAGCCGATGTCGGTGCGCCGGATGCGCGTGCGCTCGGCATCCGGCAGGCCGGCGGTCGGCTGGCCGCCCACGAAGACCTCTCCGGCGTCCTGATGCTCGAGCAGGCCGGCGATGTGCAACAGCGTCGACTTGCCGGTGCCGGACGGGGCGACCAGCGCCACCGACTGCCCCTCCTCCACCGAGAGGCTGGCGCCGCGCAGGATGTCGAGCGTGCCGGCGCCCTGCGTGTAGCGGCGTTCGATGCCTTGAAGACGGAGCGCGGGCACGGGCTTTCCTCCGCCTACTCGTAACGGAGCGCTTCGACCGGGTCGAGGCGCGCGGCGCGCCAGGACGGGTAGAGCGGCGCGAGGAAGGACAGCACCAGGGCCATGATGACCACCGCCGTGGTCTCCCCGGCATTCATCTCGGCCGGCAGGCGCGAGAGATAGTAGAGCTCCGGCGAGAAGAGCTCGGTCGCCGTCAGCCAGGAGATGAACTGGCGAATCTCCTCGACATTGAGACACACCACCAGCCCGAGCAGGAAGCCCGCCAGCGTGCCGACCACGCCGATCGCCGCGCCGGTGACGAGGAAGATGCGCATGATCGCCCCGCGCGTCGCCCCCATGGTGCGCAGGATGCCGATGTCGCGGCCCTTGTCCTTCACCAGCATGTTGAGGCCGGAGACGATGTTGAAGGCCGCCACCACCACGATGAGGGTGAGGATCAGGAACATCACGTTGCGCTCGACCTGCAGCGCGTTGAAGAAGGTGGCGTTCCGCTGTCGCCAGTCGACGATGTAGATCGGCCGGCCGGCGATCTCGTTCACTGCCGCCCGATAGCGGTCGATATTGTCCGGATTGTCGGTGTAGACCTCGATCGCCGTGACGTCGCCGTCCTTGTTGAAATAGGCCTGGCTCTCGGCGAGCGGCATGAAGACGAAGGCGCTGTCATATTCCGACATGCCGATCTCGAACACCGCCGCCACCCGGTAGACCTTGATGCGCGGCGTCGTGCCCATCGGCGTCACCGCCCCGCGCGGCGCCACCAGCGTGACATTGTCCCCGGCCCGCACCGAAAGCTGGTCGGCGAGCCGCTTGCCGATGGCAACCCCCGTCCCGTCGTCGAAACCTTCGAGCGTGCCCTGGCGGATATTGCTGCCGATCGAGGGCAGCGCGCGCAGATCCTTCTCGGAAAGCCCGCGCACCAGTACGCCGCCGGCGCTGAAGGCCGAGGAGGCCAGCGCCTGCCCCTCGACCAGCGGCACCGCGAGCTTGATGCCCGGCACGCCGGCGATGCGCTTGGCGACCTCATCATAGTCGCGCAACGGCGAATCGATGGGCTGCACCAGCAGGTGGCCGTTGAGGCCGAGGATCTTGGACAGCAGCTCGGTGCGGAAGCCGTTCATCACCGCCATCACGATGATCAGCGTCGCCACCCCGAGCATGATGCCGAGGAAGGAGAAGCCGGCGATGACCGAGATGAAGCCTTCCTTGCGGCGCGCGCGCAGATAGCGCAGCGAGAGCATCCACTCGAAAGCGCTGAAGGGGCGCGTGCCGGTGCGCTCCTTCTCGAAGGCAGAGGCCGCAGCCACGTCCGCTTCGCCGGCTTCCATGCGCTTGGCGGCCATTAGCTGCCGGTCTCCCCTGCCCTCACTCGAGAATGCGCGACAGCGCCGCCGTGATCGGCAGCGTCTCGCGGGAGCCGTCGGCGCGGCGCTTGACCTCGACCGTGCCGGCGGCGAGCCCCTTCGGGCCGACGATGATCTGCCAGGGCAGGCCAATCAGGTCGGCCGTGGCGAATTTCGAGCCCGGCCGCTCGTCGGTGTCGTCATAGAGCACGTCGACCTTGCGCGCCTGCAGCTCGGCGTAGAGCGCGTCGCACGCCTCGTCGGTCGCCGCGTCGCCGGGCTTGAGGTTGAGGATGCCGACCCGGAAGGGGGCGACTTCCTCCGGCCAGATGATGCCGTTCTCGTCGTGGCAGGCCTCGATGATCGCCGCCACCAGACGCGACGGACCGATGCCGTAGGAGCCCATGTGCACCGGCCGTTCGACGCCGTCGGGGCCGGCCACCTTGGCGGCCATCGGCTCGGAATATTTGGTGCCGAAATAGAAGATGTGGCCAACCTCAATGCCGCGCGCGGAAAGCCGCTGGCTCTGCGGCACCTTCTCGAAGGCCTCCGGTTCGTGCTTCTCCTCGGTCGCCGCGTAGAGGCTCGTCCACTGGTCGACGATTCCCTGCAAGGCGGCGGCGTCACCGAAATCGACGTCGGTGCCGGGCGTCGCCATCTTCAGATAGTCGGCGTGGCAGAACACCTCGCTCTCGCCGGTCGAGGCGAGGATGATGAACTCGTGGCTGTGGTTGCCGCCGATCGGGCCGGTGTCGGCGACCATCGGGATCGCCTTCAGCCCCAGCCGCGCGAAGGTGCGCAGATAGGCGACGAACATGCGGTTATAGGCAGTCACCGCGCTCTCGAAATCGAGGTCGACCGAATAGGCGTCCTTCATCAGGAACTCGCGCGAGCGCATCACGCCGAAGCGCGGGCGCACCTCATCGCGGAACTTCCACTGGATGTGGTAGAGGTTCAGCGGCAGGTCCTTGTAGGACTTCACATAAGCCCGGACGATCTCAGTGAGCATCTCCTCGTTGGTCGGCCCGAACAGCATGTCGCGCTCGTGCCGGTCCTTGATGCGCAGCATCTCCTTGCCATAGTCGTCATAGCGCCCGCTCTCGCGCCAGAGGTCGGCCGACTGGATGGTCGGCATCAGGATCTCGATGGCGCCGGAGCGGTTCTGCTCCTCGCGGATGACGTCGCAGATCTTGTCGAGCACGCGCTTGCCGAGCGGCAGCCACGCATAGATGCCCGCCGCCTCCTGGCGGATCATGCCGGCGCGCAGCATCAGGCGGTGGGAGACGATCTCCGCTTCCTTCGGGACTTCGCGCAGGATCGGCAGGAAATAGCGGGACAGGCGCATCAGGCGGGACTCACGATTCGCCCGCATGCGGGCCGGCGGAATTGGTGGGCGAGTGAAACCGGATCGGTCGTCAAAAGACAAGCCCTCACGCGCGCTCTCACAATCGCGCGACGCCGGGCCGGATGGTGACGTAGCGACACGCTCGCCACTACGCCCACCGGTCCATGTCGCTGCTGCGACGCACAAACGATCTATTGCGGCGCAAGGATGACAATCCTCGGAAATGTGCTCTAAGGTGCCGGTCCTTAGAAAGAGGTCCGCCGTCGCCTAGGATGCGATGTCCGGCCTGGGTCTCGGGAGGAAATAGACGACAAGAAAGCCCCCCGGCGGACGCCGACAACAGGCGCGGAATCGGGAATGTGGCGCGGATAAAAAGAGCAGGCGGGGCTTCGGCCTCGCCTCTTTTTTTGACCTGACGCATGAGCGCGCCGGCGCCCCTCACGCGGCGAAGGGCATGGGGAACATGTCGAGCGTCAGGTGCCCGGTCTCCACCGCCCAGGCGAACAGCACCACGATCACCGTGGCGATGATGGTGGTGACGATCACTTTCCGCAGCAGCAGCGGGCGGGCTGGCGCGCCGGGCTCGGTGCCCTCGGCGATATCCCCCTCCTCGTGCTGCGAGCGAACGCCGAAGGGCAGCACGGCGAAGATCACTGTCCACCAGACGATGAAATAGATCGCGATATAGGTCGTGACGCCCAGGATCATCGCCGTCGGCTCACGCCTGCTCCAGCTCGACCAGCGTGCCGAAGAAGTCCTTCGGGTGCAGGAACAGCACCGGCTTGCCGTGCGCGCCGATGCGCGGCTCGCCCGAGCCCAGCACCCGGGCACCGTCCTTCTGCAGCCGGTCGCGGGCGGCGAGGATGTCGTCCACCTCGTAGCAGATGTGGTGGATGCCACCGTCCGGGTTGCGGTCGAGGAACTTGGCGATCGGCGAATCCGCGCCCAGCGGCTCCAGGAGCTCGATCTTGGTGTTCGGCAGCTCGATGAACACGGTGGTGACGCCGTGCTCGGGCTGGGGCACGGCGTCCGAGACCATCGCACCGAGCGTGTCGCGGTAGAGCGCAGTAGCAGCAGCGATGTCGCGCACGGCGATGGCGACGTGGTTGAGACGGCCGATCATGGCGTTCCTCCGACAGATGCGGCGACAGTCATACCGTGATCACCAGCACATGGCAGAGTGGCTTCTTGCCCCAGGCGGCGTTCACCGCACTGCGTACCGCCCGCGTCAGGGATTCCGCCAGCGCATCGGGATCGCGCCGGCGCGGCTTGGGCAGGGTCTCGAGACAGTCGAGCACCGCGTCCTCGATCACCTCGGCGAGCGCGGTTCCGTTCGACCCGAGCTCCGGCAGGCCGGTGAGGTCGATCATCGGGTCGCCGGCAAGCTCGCCCTTGGCGCTCATCGCCACCGCCACCGAGATGAGCCCGGCGAAGGAGAGGCGCCGGCGCTCGGCGATGGCGCGGTCATCGGCATTCACGAGAACCTGACCGTCCTTGTAGAGCCGGCCGAACGGCACCTCGTCGATCACCTCCGCCTTTGCTGCGAGGTCGGCGCTGGCGAGCCGCACCATGTCGCCGTCGACGAGGCGCAGGATCTCCGGCACGCCCATGCGGCGCGCGAGGTCGGCATGCTCGGCCAGATGCATCGGCTCGCCATGCACCGGGACCGAGATCTGCGGGCGTAGCCAGCCATACATCTGCTCCAGCTCGCCGCGCCGGGGGTGGCCCGACACGTGGACGAGCGCGTGCCGGTCGGTGACGACCTGGATGCCGTCGAGCACCAGCGCGTTGATGATGCGGTTCACCGCCCGCTCATTGCCGGGGATGGTGCGCGAGGAGAAGATCACCGTGTCGCCCGCCGAGAGCGCGATCTCCGGATGGTCGTCGTCGGCGATGCGGGCCAGCGCGGCACGCGGCTCGCCCTGGCTGCCGGTGAGGATCGCCACCACCTTGTCGCGCGGCAGATAGCCATAGGCGTCCACCGGGCGGAACGGCGGCAGGCCGTCGAGCAGGCGCTGCTCGCGGGCGACCGTCACCACCCGCTCCATGGCGCGCCCGACCAGCACCACCTCGCGTCCCGCCTTCAGCGCCGCCTCGGCGACCGAACGGATGCGCGCGACATTGGAGGCGAAGGTGGTCACGGCGACGCGATGCGGTGCCTTGGCGATCAGCTCCGCCAGAGTGACCGCGACATCCGCCTCGGAGGGCGACTGGCCATCGCGGATGGCGTTGGTCGAATCGCAGATCACCGCCCGGACGCCCTCCACCCCGAGCGCGGTGAAGCGCTCCGGATCGGTGACGTTCCCGACCACCGGCGTCGGATCGATCTTCCAGTCGCCGGTGTGCACGACGAGCCCGACCGGCGTGCGCAGCGCCAGCGCGTGGCTGTCGGGGATGGAATGCGCGACCGGCACGAACTCGACGTCGAACGGACCGATCGCCACCCGCCCGCCGGACGGGACGACGTGGAACGGGATCTTCGGCGCGCCCGGCTCGTTCAGCCGTCGCGCCTCGGCCAGCGCCGCCGTGAACGGCGTCGTATAGACGGGACACTGAAGCTTCGGCCACAGGTCGAGCAGCGCGCCGACATGGTCCTCATGGCCGTGGGTGAGCGCCAGGCCGACCAGATTGGCGCGCTCCTCCTCGATGAAGCGGACATCCGGCATGATGAGGTCGACGCCGGGTACATCCGGGCCGGCGAAGGACACGCCGAGGTCGACGGCGAGCCATCTGCGCCGTTGCGGCGGGCCGAATCCGTAAAGGCCGAGATTCATGCCGATCTCGCCGACGCCCCCCAGCGGCGCGAAGACCAGCTCGTCCGGTGCTTTGCTCAACTCAAATGCCTTTCGTCATGCCACAGGCATGCATCCTGAAATGACCGGCGTGATCCGCGCGCGCCGGCCGCACCAATATCGCCCCCGATCAGCGCAGCGCCGACGGGAAGACGTCGCCGGCGCTGATGGTCTGCCGCGATCCGTCCGCCCGCCGTAACAGCATCGCCCCCGTCGCGTCGAGCGCCTCGAAAATTCCGCTCTCCATCCGGTCGCCCATCCGGACCTCGACCGGGCGCCCGATGCCCGGCGTCCGCCGGCTCCACGCATCGACGATATCAGCGAAGCCGGCGCCGCGGTTCCACTGCGCCAGCCGGCCGCACATCGCTTCGTCCAGCGAGGCCAGTAGCGCCGCCGGCGCGGTCGGGAATCCCGCCGCCGCGAGGCTGGCGGCGGGATAGGGTGTGTCGGACGGGGCATGGGCGCAATTGACGCCGAAGCCGATCACCGTGGCGGTCGCGCCGTCGCGCGTCGTGGTGCCTTCGAGCAGGATGCCGGCGAGCTTGCCGCCGTCGACCAGCACGTCGTTCGGCCATTTCAGCGCGATGCGCAGGGGATCGATGCCGGTCACCGCGCGGACCGCGTCGTGCAGCGCCAGCGCCGAGACGAAGCAGAGCTCCGGCAGACGCTCGCGCGGGCCGGCGTCGCGCAGCAGCAGCGAGGCATAGAGATTGCCGGGCTCGGAGCTCCAGGGGCGCCCGCGACGCCCCCTGCCCGCGGTCTGCCGCTCGGCGACGATCCAGAGCGGCGCCGGCCCTTCCGCGCGGGCGAGGCCTTCGGCATTGGTCGAGCCGATCGCCGAGAAATGGACGACCGGCGTCGCCCGGTGCGGGCGCCCCATGTTCAGAAGAGCGCCCTCGCCGCAGCGCCCGCCGCCGACAGCAGCGGCGCCGGATAGACGAAGAGCAGGATGATGAACAGGCTGGAGATGCCCAGCACCGCGCGCAGCTCGGTCGGCATGGGCTCGAACGCCGCCGCCGGCTCGTCGAAATACATCAGCTTGACGATGCGCAGATAGTAATAGGCGCCGACCACGCTCGCCAGCACACCCACCACGGAGAGCATATAGAGCCCCGCCTTGATGGCCGCGAGGAACACGTAGTACTTCGCCAGGAAGCCGGCGAGCGGCGGGATGCCGGCCAGCGAGAACATCAGCGCCGCCAGCAGGAAGGCCATCATCGGCCGGGTGCGCGACAGGCCGGCGAGGTCGTCGATGGTCTCGACCGTCCCCTCCTTGCGGCGCATGGCGAGGATGCAGGCGAAGGTGCCGAGCGTCATCGCCATGTAGATCGCCATGTAGACCAGCACGCCGCGGATGCCCTCCTCCGTGCCGGCGGCAAGCCCGACCAGCGCATAACCCATGTGGCCGATCGAGGAATAGGCCATCAGGCGCTTGATGTTGCGCTGGCCGATCGCGGCGAAGGCGCCGAGCACCATCGAGGCGAGCGAGATGAAGACGACGATCTGCTGCCACTGATGCGCGACGTTCGGCAGCGCCTCGATGGCGACGCGCATGAACACCGCGATGGCGGCCACCTTCGGCGCCGAGGCGAAGAAGGCGGTGACCGGCGTCGGCGCGCCCTCATAGACGTCCGGCGTCCACATGTGGAACGGCACGGCGGAGACCTTGAAGGCGAGCCCCGCGAACAGGAACACGATGCCGAAGATCAGCCCGAGCGAGGGCTCGCGGGCGGCTTCCGCGATGCGCTCGAAATTCACGCTGCCGGTGAAGCCGTAGATGAGCGAGGCGCCGTAGAGCAGCATGCCGGAGGAGAGCGCGCCGAGCACGAAGTACTTCAGGCCCGCTTCAGTCGAGCGCACCGAATCCCGGTTGTTGGCGGCGATGACGTAGAGCGCGAGGCTCATCAGCTCGAGACCCATATAGAGCGCGATGAGGTCGCCGGCCGAGATCATCATCATCATGCCGAGCGTGGAGAGCAGCACCAGCACGGCATATTCGAAGCGGCTCTGCTTCTCGACCTTCAGCCAGTCCACAGACATGGCCAGCGCCGCGCCCGCGCCGATCAGCGCCAGCACCTTGAGGAAGCGGCCGAAGGCGTCGACGCGGAAGCTGCCGCCGAAGGCGACCGCCTCCTGCGACGGCGCCAGCACCACCAGCACGAGGGCGGCGAACAGCGCCGCCAGCGCAAGTCCGTTGACGGTGTCGACGGACTTCTCGCCGGCGATGGCGCCGTAGAGTACCAGGAGGATCGCCGCCAGGGCGATGAGCACCTCCGGCAGGGCCGGGCCGATGGCGGACAGAAGGAAGTTCATCGGGCAGGCTCCGCAAGCGTCGGGTGGGCAGGCGTCGGTCTCATGGTCACGGCAGCACCAGGCTCGCAGCCTTCACGGTGCCGGCGAGCGTGTCGGCGCGGGCAACGATCGCCTGCACGGCGACGTTGCACGCGTCGAGGACCGGTCCCGGCCAGACGCCGAACAGGATGGTGAAGAACACCAGCGGGAACAGCGCCGTCATCTCGCGCCGGTCGAGGTCGAGAATGTCCTTCAGGCTGTCCTTCTCCAGCGGCCCGAAGATCACCCGGCGATAGAGCCAGAGTGCGTAGGCGGCCGAGAGGATGACTCCGGAGGTGGCGAAGAAGGCGACCCAGTTGTTGCGCCCGAAGGTGGCGATCAGCGTCAGGAACTCGCCGACGAAGCCGGAGGTGCCCGGCAGGCCGACATTGGCCATGGTGAAGATCATGAACACCGTGGCGTAGATCGGCATGCGGTGCACGAGCCCACCATAGGCGGCGATCTCGCGGGTGTGCATGCGGTCGTAGATGACGCCGACGCACAGGAACAGCGCGCCCGACACGAAGCCGTGGCTCACCATCTGGAACACCGCGCCCTGGATGCCTTCCTGGGTCAGGGTGAAGATGCCCATGGTCACGTAGCCCATATGGGCGACGGAGGAATAGGCGATCAGCTTCTTGATGTCCTCCTGCATCATCGCCACCAGCGAGGTGTAGACGATGGCGACGACCGACAGGGTGAACACGAAGGGCGCGAAATAGGCCGAGGCCTCGGGGAACATCGGCAGGCTGAAGCGCAGGAAGCCGTAGCCGCCCATCTTCAGGAGGATGCCGGCCAGGATCACCGAGCCGGCGGTCGGCGCCTCGACATGCGCGTCGGGCAGCCAGGTGTGCACCGGCCACATCGGCATCTTCACCGCGAAGGAGGCGAAGAAGGCAAGCCATAGCCAGTGCTGCATGCCGGACGGGAAGCCGTGGGTGAGCAGCACCTGGATGTCGGTGGTGCCGGCCTGCCAGTACATCGCCATGATGGCGAGCATCATCAGCACCGAGCCGGCGAGCGTGTAGAGGAAGAACTTGAAGGTCGCGTAGATGCGCCGTTTGCCGCCCCAGATGCCGATGATCAGGAACATCGGGATCAGGCCGCCCTCGAAGAAGATGTAGAAGAGCAGCAGATCGAGCGCGGAGAAGGTGCCGACCATCAGGGTCTCGAGCACCAGGAAGCAGATCATGTACTCCTTCACCCGGACCTGGATCGACTCCCAGCTAGCGAGGATGCAGATCGGCATGAGCAGGGTGGTGAGCAGCACGAAGGGCAGCGAGATGCCGTCGACGCCCATGCGATAGGCGGCGATGTCGCCGAGCCAGGCCCGTTCCTCGACGAACTGGAAGCCGGTGTCGGCCGGATCGAAGCCGGTGAGCAGCAGCAGCGAGATGACGAAGGTGACCAGCGTCGCCCACAGCGCTACCCAGCGGGCGTTGCGCTTGGCGGCCTCGTCGTCGCCGCGGATCATCAGCACGATCAGCAGCGCACCGACTAGGGGCAGGAAGGTGACGACGGAAAGGATCGGCCAGTCGTACATCAGTGCGCCCCCCCGAACATGAACCAGGTGATGAGGGCGGCGACCCCGACGAGCATCACGAACGCGTAGTGATAGAGATAGCCGGTCTGCAGCCGCACGACGCTGCGCGTGACGTCGAGCACGCGCGCCGAGACGCCGTCCGGCCCGAAGCCGTCGATGACCCGCCCGTCGCCTTCCTTCCACAGGAAGCGGCCGAGCCACTTGGCGCTGCGCACGAAGAGGAAGTCGTAGATCTCGTCGAAGTACCACTTGTTGAGCAGGAAGCGGTACAGCACGTCGTTCTGCCTGGCGAGCGCCACCGGCACGCCCGGCTGGAGGATGTACATCCAGTAGGCGATCAGGAAGCCGATCACCATCATCACGGTCGGCGCCCACGGCACCCAGCCCGGCAGATGGTGCATCTCCTCGAGGATCTTGTTCTCCGGGCCCATGAAGATGGATTCGCGGAAGAACTCCTCCACGCTGTGACCGGCGAAGAACTGGAAGAACACCGCGCCCGCCACCAGCGCGCCGACCGCGAGGACGGCGAGCGGGATGGTCATCGTCAGCGGCGATTCATGCGCATGGTCGAAGGTGTGGTGATCCGCCCGCGTCGGGCCGTGGAAGGTGAGGAACACCAGGCGCCACGAATAGAACGAGGTGAGCAGCGCCGCCACCACCGTCATCACGAAGCCGTAGGTCGCGAGCGGATTATGGCTCGCATAGGAGGCCTCGATGATCGCGTCCTTCGAGTAGTAGCCGGCGGTGAACGGGAAGCCTGTCAGCGCCAGCGTGCCGATCAGCATCATGGCGTAGGTGAACGGGATCTTCTTGTAGAGCCCGCCCATGTGCCGCATGTCCTGCTCGTGGTGCATGGCGTGGATCACCGAGCCGGCACCGAGGAACAGCAGCGCCTTGAAGAAGGCATGGGTGAACAGGTGGAAGATACCCACCGAATAGGCCCCCACCCCGAGCGCAACGAACATGTAGCCGAGCTGCGAGCAGGTCGAATAGGCGATCACCCGCTTGATGTCGGTCTGCACGAGGCCGACCGTCGCGGCGAAGAAGGCGGTGGAGGCGCCGAAGAACACCACCACGGTCAGCGCCGTCTGCGACAGCTCGAACAGCGGCGAGAGGCGCGCCACCATGAACACGCCGGCGGTCACCATGGTGGCGGCGTGGATCAGCGCGGAAACCGGGGTCGGGCCTTCCATCGCGTCCGGCAGCCAGGTGTGCAGGCCGAGCTGCGCCGACTTGCCCATGGCGCCGACGAACAGCAGCAGGCAGATGATGGTCGGCGCGTCCCAGTCATGGCCGAGGAAGTGCAGCGTCTTGCCGGCGAGCGAGGGCGCCGCGGCGAACACCTGCTCGAAGCTGACCGCGCCGGTCATGAAGAACACGGCGAAGATGCCGAGCGCGAAGCCGAAATCGCCGACGCGGTTGACGATGAAAGCCTTCATCGCCGCCGCGCAGGCCGACGGTTTGTCGTACCAGAAGCCGATCAGCAGATAGGAGGCGAGACCGACGCCCTCCCAGCCGAAGAACATTTGGACGAGGTTGTCCGCCGTCACCAGCATCAGCATGGCGAAAGTGAACAGCGAGAGATAGGCGAAGAAGCGCGGCCGGCTCGGATCCTCGTGCATGTAGCCGATCGAATAGAGGTGCACGAGCGAGGACACCGTCGTCACCACGATCAGCATGACCGCGGTCAGCGTGTCGACGCGCAGCGCCCACTTCACGTCGAGCCCGCCCGCGGCCATCCAGGTGAACAGCTCGACCGTGCCGTCGTGATGGCTGAAGCCGGTGTCGATGAAGGTGATCCACGACAAAAGGCAGGAGAGGAACAGAAGGCAGGTGGTGACGAGCTCGGAGGCCCGCGCGCCGATCACGCGGCCGAACAGGCCCGCGACGAGGAAGCCCGCCAGGGGGAGGAAGACGATCGCCTGATACATGGAGCGGCTCCCCTCAGCCCTTCATCGTGTTGATGTCCTCGACGGCGATCGAACCGCGGTTGCGGTAGAACACCACGAGGATGGCGAGGCCGATGGCGGCCTCCGCGGCGGCGACCGTCAGCACGAACAGCGCGAAGATCTGTCCGGTGATGTTGCCGAGGAAGGTCGAGAACGCCACGAAATTGATGTTCACCGACAGCAGGATCAGCTCGACCGACATCAGGATGACGATGACGTTCTTCCGGTTGAGGAAGATGCCGAGCGTGCCCAGCGTGAACAGGATCGCCGCGACGGTGAGGTAGTGGGAGAGGCCGATCACCATGGCTCAGAGCCCCTTCCCCGAAGGTACCTTGACGACGTCGATCGCCATCGCCCTGGTGCGCGCGTTCTGGGCCGCGATGCTCTGGCGCTTGACGTTCTCCTTGTGGCGGAGCGTCAGCACGATGGCGCCGATCATCGCGACGAGGAGCACCAGCCCCGCCGCCTGAAAGAAATAGACGTAGTCGGTGTAGAGCACGCGGCCGATCTGCACCGTGTTGGTCACGTCCGAGGGGGTGGCGACCACCGCCCCGGTCACGCCCTCGCCGAAGGTCCAGGAGCCGAACACCAGCACCAGCTCGGCGAGGAAGACGAGGCCGACCAGCGCGCCGATCGGCAGGTACTGCAGGAAGCCCTGCCGCAGCTCGACGAAGTCGACGTCGAGCATCATCACCACGAACAGGAACAGCACGGCAACGGCGCCGACATAGACCACCACCAGGATCATCGCGAGGAATTCCGCGCCGATCAGGATGAACAGCCCCGCCGCGTTCACGAAGGTGAGGATGAGGAACAGCACCGAATGCACGGGGTTGCGCGAGGCGATGACCATGAAGGCCGACGCCACCGCGATCCCCGCGAAAAGATAGAAGAACAACGCGGCGACACTCATCCCCGGCATCCCCTCTCAGCCCCGGCGCGCCGTTCTGCCGGCGCCTGTGCGGCCCTTGTCGTCACGTCGTCCACCTCATGTCCCCGCGCGATCAGCGATAGGGCGCGTCGAGCGCGATGTTGCGCGCGATCTCGCGTTCCCACCGGTCGCCATTCGCGAGCAGCTTCGCCTTGTCGTAATAGAGTTCCTCGCGCGTCTCGGTGGCGAACTCGAAGTTCGGTCCCTCGACGATCGCATCGACCGGGCAGGCCTCCTGGCAGAAGCCGCAATAGATGCACTTCACCATGTCGATGTCGTAGCGCGTGGTGCGGCGCGTGCCGTCGTTGCGGCGCGGACCGGCCTCGATGGTGATCGCCTGCGCCGGGCAGATCGCCTCGCACAGCTTGCAGGCGATGCATCGCTCCTCGCCGTTCGGGTAGCGGCGCAGCGCGTGCTCGCCGCGGAAGCGCGGCGAGACCGGCCCCTTCTCGAACGGGTAGTTGAGCGTCGCCTTCGGCTTGAAGAAGTACCGCATGGCGAGGAAGAAGGCCGAGACGAACTCGGTCAGCAAGAGCGAGCGCGCAGCTTGGTCCAGTCTCATGACGCGTCCCTCATTCCGCCATCGCCACGGCGACGCCGAAACCGAGCAGCGGCATGCTGACCGCGCCGACCCGGATCACCGTCTTCCACCACTTGACCACGCCCTCGAGCTCGGAGGCCGAGAGCTTCCGCCCCTCCTTGGAGGAGCGGATCGAGCTTTCCATCAGGCCGGGCAGCACGAACCACTCGACGGCGCCGAACAGGGCGCCGGCGGCCGCCCCGACCCAGCCGATCATCGAGGCTTCGAACAGACCGATAAGTGCGGTGTCTTCCATCATCCACCTCCCACGGGCGCCGTGCCCGTGAAGTGCAGCACGCCCGCGACCGCGACGACCATGAACAGCGAGATGGGCAGGAACACCTTCCAGCCGAGGCGCATGAGCTGGTCGTAGCGGTAGCGCGGGACCATTGCCTTGACCATGGCGAACATGAAGAAGACGAACAGGACCTTGAGCAGGAACCACACGATCCCCGGCACCCAGGTGAAGGGCGCGACCGGGAAGGGCGGCAGCCAGCCGCCCATGAACAGGATGGTCGTGAGGGCGCACATGGTCATGATCGCCACGTATTCGCCGAGCATGAACATCATGTAGGGAGTCGAGCCGTATTCAACCATGAAACCGGCGACGAGCTCCGACTCCGCCTCGCCAAGGTCGAAGGGCGGGCGGTTCGTCTCGGCCAGCGCCGAGACGAAGAAGATCACGAACATCGGGAACAGCGGCAGCCAGTACCAGCCGAACAGCCCCCACGCCCCGTTCTGCGCCTCCACGATGGCCGAGAGGTTCAGCGAGCCGGCGCACATCAGCACGGTGACGATCACGAAGCCGATCGAGACCTCGTAGGAGACCATCTGCGCCGCCGCGCGCAGCGCGGAGAGGAACGGGTACTTCGAGTTCGAAGCCCAGCCGGCCATGATCACGCCGTACACGCCGAGCGAGGAGATGGCGAAGATGTAGAGCACGCCGACATTGATGTCGGCTACCACCCAGCCGGCATCGAGCGGCACCACCGCCCAGGCGGCGAGCGCCAGCAGGCAGGTGACGAAGGGCGCAAGCAGGAACAGGCCCTTGTTCGAGCCGTCCGGGATCACCGGCTCCTTCAGCACGAACTTCAGAAGGTCGGCGAAGGACTGGAACAGGCCGAACGGCCCGACCACGTTGGGGCCGCGCCGCAGTTGCACCGCCGCCCAGATCTTGCGGTCGGCGAGCAGCACATAGGCCACCACCAGAAGCAGCGCGACGAGCAGCACGACGCTCTGCAGTGCGATCAGCAGCACCTGCAGCAGCGTGTCGAGCCAGGAGGGGTCGGTCATAGGTCGGGCTCCCTCACTCGGCGGCGACGGCCAGGCGGCCGTGGGCGAGCGCGGCGCATTCGGCCATCACGGCCGAGGCGCGGGCGATCGGATTGGTCAGGTAGAACTCGGTCACCGCCGGATGGAACGGCGCCCGGTCGGGCGTGCCGCCGCGCTCGGCGAGGGCCACGACGCCGGCCGGATCGGCCGGAGCGACATGGTCGAGGCGGGCGAGATGCGGGAACTGCGCATAGAGCGCCGCCCTGAGCTGGGCCAGCGAGTCATAGGGCAGCCGCTTGCCGAGCACGTCGGACAGCGCGCGCAGCACCGCCCAGTCCTCGCGCGCCTCGCCGGGCGGGAACGCCGCGCGGTTGGCAAGCTGCGCCCTCCCCTCGGTGTTCACATAGGTGCCTGACTTCTCGGTATAGGCGGCGCCCGGCAGGATGACGTCGGCGCGGTGCGCGCCGCGGTCACCATGGGTGCCGATATAGACCACGAAGGCGCCGGGAGCGATCTCGACCTCGTCCGCGCCGAGCGCGAACAGGACATCGGCCCCGCCCGGCGCCGTCAGCGCCGCGGCATCGAGCGCCCCCTCGCCCGGCACCGCGCCGACATCGAGCGCGCCGACCCGGGCGGCGGCACTATGCAGCACGCCGAAGCCGTTCCAGCCTTCCTTCACCGCGCCGACCGCCACCGCCACGCGCGCGGCGAGCGAGAGCACGGCGGCGCCGTCCGGCCGCGTGATGGCGCCCTGCCCGATCAGGATCAGCGGGCGCTCGGCCTTCTTCAGCGTCTCGGCGAAGGTGCCGTTGCCGACCAGCTCGGCCAGCGTCTCCGGCCCGGCGCCGAGATAGTCATAGGGGTAGGTGAGATCGACCTGCTCGCCGATCAGCGCGACCGGGAAGCCGCCGCGCAGCCAGCGCTTGCGGATGCGGGCGTTGAGCACCGAGGCCTCGCGGCGCGGATTGGCGCCGATGATCAGCAGAGCGTCCGCCGCCTCGATTCCCGCGATGCCCGGATTGAAGAGATAGGACGCGCGGCCGAGCGCGGGATCGAGCGCCGCCCCGTCCTGCCGGCTGTCGATGTTGGACGAGCCGAGGCGGGTGATCAGGTCCTTGAGCGCGAACACCTCCTCGACGGAGGCGAGATCGCCGACCAACGCGCCGATGCGGTTGGGCGCGACGCCCTGCAGCTTCGCGGCGATGGTGGCGAAGGCTTCCGGCCAGCTCGCCGGGCGCAGCCGGCCGTCGAGCCGCACATAGGGGCGGTCGAGCCGCTGGGTCTTCAGCCCATCCCAGATGTAGCGGGTCTTGTCGGAGATCCACTCCTCGTTCACGTCCTCATGCAGACGCGGCAGGATGCGCATCACCTCGCGGCCGCGCGTGTCGACGCGGATGTTGGAGCCGACCGCGTCCATCACGTCGATGGATTCGGTCTTCACCAGCTCCCACGGGCGGGCATGGAAAGCATAGGGGCGCTGCGTGAGCGCGCCGACCGGACAGAGATCGACCACGTTGCCCTGCAGCTCGGAGGTCAGCGCCGCCTCGAGATAGGTGGTGATCTCCATGTCCTCGCCGCGGCCGATGGCGCCGAGCTCGGCGACGCCGGCGACCTCGGTGGTGAAGCGGACGCAGCGCGTGCACTGGATGCAGCGCGTCATCGAGGTCTTCACCAGCGGGCCGATATACTTGTCCTCGACCGCGCGCTTGTTCTCGGCATAACGCGACGTGTCGACGCCATAGGCCATCGCCTGGTCCTGCAGGTCGCACTCGCCGCCCTGGTCGCAGATCGGGCAATCCAGCGGGTGGTTGATGAGCAGGAACTCCATCACCCCTTCGCGCGCCTTCTTCACCATCGGGCTCTTGGTGAGCACGACAGGCGGCTCGCCGTTCGGGCCGGGGCGCAGGTCGCGCACATTCATCGCGCAGCTCGCCTGCGGCTTGGGCGGCCCGCCCTTCACCTCGACGAGGCACATGCGGCAATTGCCGGCGATGGAGAGCCGCTCATGGAAGCAGAAGCGCGGGATCTCGGCGCCCGCGGCCTCGCAGGCCTGCAGGAGCGTGTACTCCGGCGGTACCTCGACCTCGATGTCGTCGACGATGAGTTTGGCCATGATGCTCTCTCACTCCGCCGCGACAGGAACAGGAACGGCGTCGGAATGCGGGTTCGCTGCGTACTGATCGATGCGCTTCTCGATCTCCGGGCGGAAATGCCGGATCAGGCCCTGGATCGGCCAGGCCGCCGCGTCGCCGAGCGCGCAGATGGTGTGACCCTCGACCTGCGTGGTGACCTGCAGGAGAAGGTCGATCTCGCGCTTCTGCGCACGCCCCGCGACCATGCGATCCATGACGCGCCACATCCAGCCCGTGCCCTCGCGGCAGGGCGTGCACTGGCCGCAGCTCTCGTGCCGGAAGAAATAGGAGATGCGGGCGATCGCCTTGATGACGTCGGTGGACTTGTCCATCACCAGCACACCGGCGGTGCCGAGGCTCGACTTCACCGCGCGGGTGCCGTCGAAGTCCATGATCAGCTCTTCGCACTGCTCGGCCGGAATGATCGGACAGGAGGCGCCGCCGGGGATGATGGCGAGCAGGTTGTCCCAGCCGCCGCGCACGCCGCCGCCGTGCTTCTCGATAAGCTCCTTGAACGGGATGCCCATCGCCTCCTCGACGATGCAGGGCGTGTTCACATGGCCGGAAATGCCGAACAGCTTGGTGCCGACATTGTTCGGCCGGCCGATGCCGGCGAACCACGCCGCACCGCGTCGCAGGATGGTCGGCGCCACCGCGATGGATTCGACGTTGTTGACGGTGGTCGGGCAGCCATAGAGGCCGACATTCGCCGGGAAAGGCGGCTTCAGGCGCGGCTGGCCCTTCTTGCCCTCGAGGCTCTCGAGCAGCGCGGTCTCCTCGCCGCAGATATAGGCGCCGGCACCATGGTGGACATAGATGTCAAAGTCCCAGCCATGGACATTGTTCTTGCCGATGAGCTTCGCCTCATAGGCCTGGTCGACCGCCGCCTGCAGGTGCTCGCGCTCGACGATGAACTCGCCGCGCACATAGATGTAGGCGGCATGCGCGCCCATGGCGAAGCCGGCGATCAGGCATCCCTCGACGAGATGGTGCGGATCGTGGCGCAGGATCTCGCGGTCCTTGCAGGTGCCAGGCTCGGACTCGTCGGCGTTCACCACGAGATAATGCGGCCGGCCATCCGACTGCTTGGGCATGAAGGACCACTTCAGCCCGGTCGGGAAGCCGGCGCCGCCGCGCCCGCGCAGGCCGGAGGCCTTCATATGATCGATGATGAAGTCGCGCCCGGCGTCGAGGAACGTCTTGGTGCCGTCCCATGAGCCGCGCTTCAGCGCGCCCTGCAGGCCCCAGTCGTGGTAGCCGTAGATATTGGTGAAGATGCGGTCCTTGTCGGCAAGCATCGCCCGCTCCTCAGTTCGGCTTCTCGCCGTCGGGGTCCGACGGACGCCAGCCGGTCGCAAGCTTGGCCGCCTGCTCGATCCACTTGTCGCGCGAGGCGCGGCCGCGGAAACCTTCGAGGTTCTGGTCGACCCACTTCAGGTTTTCCTCGGTCCACCCCGCGATCTGCGCGAAGTGATAGATGCCGAGACCATGCAGAACCTGTTCCAGCTTCTCGCCGACGCCCCAGATGAGCGTGAGGTCGTCCGGCTTGCCGTCGCGCGCGGCGGTCAGCACCTCCGGCTTGAAGCTGTCCGGCACCTTCTCCGAATCGGCGTCGCCGGCGGCCTTCACCGCCTCGGCG
Organism: Allobosea sp. 117; assembly: GCF_000702305.1. Taxonomy (GTDB): domain Bacteria; phylum Pseudomonadota; class Alphaproteobacteria; order Rhizobiales; family Xanthobacteraceae; genus Ancylobacter. The sequence goes on along the minus strand of NZ_JNLC01000017.1, from coordinate 42,561 downwards.
ACCGGCGGCTTGGCGGGCGCGGGGTCGCTCTTGGGCGGGGGCGGCGGCGCGGCGACCGGAGCGGGCTCCGGCGGCTTGGGCTGCGCGTTGCCGGCCGCGCGGGCGGCGATCGCCTCGCGGGCGGCGGCGAGGCCGGCGCCCTGCCCCACCATCGAGCCGTCATAGAGATCGGGCGAGGTCAGCACGCGAAGGCCGGTGATCGGTTCGGACGAACGGCGCCCGTTGCGCGGGCCCGGCGCCGGCTTCTCGCCGCGCGCATAGGCCTCGATGATCGCCTCGAGGTCCTCCGGCGTGAGGTCCTCGTAGACGTCCTTCACCACTTGCACCATCGGCGCGTTCACGCAGGCGCCGGCGCACTCGACCTCCTCCCAGGAGAGATCGCCGTCGGCGGAGAGATGGAAAGGCTCGGGATGGATATGCTTCTTGCAGACCTTGATGAGGTCCTCGGCGCCCTTGAGCATGCAGGGCGTGGTGCCGCAGACCTGGATATGCGCCTTGCGGCCGACCGGCTGGAGCTGGAACTGCGTATAGAAGGTCGCGATCTCGTAGACGCGGATCGGCGCCATATCCAGCATCTCGCCGACATAACGCATCGCCGGCTCGGAAACCCAGCCGCCGGCCTGCTCCTGCGCGCGCATCAGCAGCGGAATGACCGCGCTGGCCTGCCGGCCGGGCGGATACTTCTCGATCGTCTTCCTGGCCCAGTCGAGATTCTCCGCCGTGAAGGCGAAGCCCTCGGGCTGAACCTCCTGCGGCGCTAGCCTGCGGACGGACATGCCGAACCCTTCCGATCGAACCGCCTGGCCAAAGGCTCAGCGGTCCACTTCTCCGAACACGATGTCCAGCGATCCGAGGATCGCTGAGATGTCCGCGAGCATGTAGCCGCGGCAAAGGAAATCCATCGCCTGCAGATGCGCGAAGCCGGGCGCGCGGATCTTGCAGCGATAGGGCTTGTTGGTGCCGTCGGCGACGAGATAGACGCCGAACTCGCCCTTCGGGGCCTCGACCGCGGCGTAGACCTCGCCGGCCGGCACGTGGAAGCCCTCGGTATAGAGCTTGAAATGGTGGATGAGCGCTTCCATCGAGCGCTTCATCTCGCCGCGCTTGGGCGGCACGATCTTGTTGTCGACCGCAGAGACCGGGCCCGGCTCCTTCAGCAGGCGCTCGCAGCACTGGCGCATGATGTGGGCGGACTGCCGCATCTCTTCCATGCGGATGCAATAGCGGTCGTAATTGTCGCAGTTCTTGCCGACCGGAATGCTGAATTCCATCTCGGAATAGCACTCGTAGGGCTGCGCGCGGCGCAGGTCCCACGCCGCGCCGGAGCCGCGCACCATCACCCCCGAGAAACCCCAGGCGAAGGCGTCGGCCAGCGACACGATGCCGATGTCGACATTGCGCTGCTTGAAGATGCGGTTGTCGGTGAGCAGCCCTTCGAGGTCGTCCATGAAGGCCGGGAAGGTATGCGTCCAGGCCAGAATGTCCTCGACCAGCTTGGTCGGCAGGTCCTGGTGCACGCCGCCGGGCCGGAAATAGGCCGCGTGCATGCGCGAGCCGGAGGCGCGCTCATAGAACACCATGAGCTTCTCGCGCTCCTCGAAGCCCCACAGCGGCGGGGTCAGCGCACCGACGTCGAGCGCCTGCGTCGTCACATTGAGCATGTGCGAGAGGATGCGGCCGATCTCGGAATAGAGCACGCGGATGAGCTGGCCGCGCTTCGGCACCTCGATATCGAGCAGCCGCTCGACGCCGAGGCAGAAGGCATGCTCCTGATTCATCGGCGCGACATAGTCGAGCCGGTCGAAATAGGGCATCGCCTGTAGGTAGGTCTTGGTCTCGATCAGCTTCTCGGTGCCGCGATGCAGCAGGCCGATATGCGGATCGACGCGCTCGACCACCTCGCCATCCAGCTCCAGCACAAGGCGCAAAACGCCATGTGCCGCAGGATGTTGCGGCCCGAAGTTGATCTGGAAGTTGCGGACGCTGTGGTCGATTTTCGCCGGCGCGTTCATGATTCTCGCCTCCGCCTCAGCCCGCCTTCGGGGCGGTTGCCTTCTCGTCGCCCGGGAGCACGTAGTCCGGCCCCTCCCACGGCGACAGGAAGTCGAAGTTGCGGAACTCCTGATTGAGCTTCACCGGTTCATAGACCACCCGCTTGCGTTCGTCGTCATAGCGCACCTCGACGAAGCCCGTGGTCGGGAAATCCTTGCGCAGCGGATAGCCGTCGAAGCCGTAGTCGGTCAGCAGCCGGCGCAGCTCCGGATGGCCGGAGAACAGGATGCCGTAGAGGTCATAGGCCTCGCGCTCGAACCACAGCGCGCCGGGAAACACGCCGGTCGCCGATGCAACGGGCGTCGTCTCGTCGGTCTCCACCTTGATCCGGATGCGCGCGTTCAGCGTCGGCGAGAGCAGGTGGTAGACCACATCGAAGCGCTTCTCGCGCTTGGGGTAGTCGACCCCGCATACGTCGATGAAGCTGACGAACCGGCAGGACGGGTCGTCGCGCAGGAAAGAGAGAACCTTGAGGATCTCGGAGGCGGCCGCGGTCACGGTGAGCTCGCCATAGGCGATGTTCACCGCCTCGACCGCGCCGGTCAGGGAATCCGCGACGTGCGCGCCAAGTTCCTTCAGGGTCTCGTCCATCTCGCTCTCGCGCGTCCCTCGTCGTCCCGTCGCTCAGCGCTCGATCGTGCCGGTGCGGCGAATCTTCTTCTGCAGCAGCAGCACGCCATAGAGCAGGGCCTCCGCCGTCGGCGGACAGCCCGGCACGTAGATGTCGACCGGAACGATCCGGTCGCAGCCGCGCACCACGGAATAGGAGTAGTGGTAATAGCCGCCGCCATTGGCGCAGCTACCCATGGAGATGACGTAGCGCGGCTCCGGCATCTGGTCGTAGACCTTGCGGAGCGCGGGAGCCATCTTGTTGGTCAGCGTGCCGGCGACGATCATCACGTCCGACTGGCGCGGCGACGCGCGGGGCGCGAAGCCGAAGCGCTCCACATCGTAGCGCGGCATGGAGGTCTGCATCATCTCCACGGCGCAGCAGGCGAGGCCGAACGTCATCCACATCAGCGAGCCGGTGCGGGCCCAGTTGATGAGCTCGTCGGTCGCGGTGACGAGGAAGCCCTTGTCGGCGAGCTCGTCGTTCACCTCGAGAAAGAACGGATCGTTCGCACCCACCGGCTTGCCGGTATTCGGATCGATGATCCCCCGGGCCGCAGGAGCGACCAGCGGGCCGGCGGCGGGGTCAGTGGCGCTCAATCCCATTCGAGCGCTCCCTTCTTCCACTCATACACGAAACCAACGGTCAGAACCGCGAGGAACACCATCATCGACCAGAAGCCGAACGCGCCGAGTTCCCCGAAGGTGATCGCCCAGGGAAACAGGAAGGCGACTTCGAGGTCGAAGATGATGAAGAGGATCGACACCAGATAGAACCGGACGTCGAACGTCATCCGCGCATCGTCGAACGCATTGAAGCCACATTCGTAGGCCGACAATTTCTCCGGATCGGGCCGGCTATAGGCCAGAAGGAACGGCGAGATCAGCAGCGCCAGGCCGATGACGGCCGACACGCCGATGAAGATCACCACCGGCAGGTATTCCTGAAGCAGGCTGCTCATGGACAGCATTCTCCGCGGCCAGCGTACGCTTTCTGCTTCGCCATTCCGCAGTTGCGAAAAATTCAAAGCACGGCAGGCTTAACGCACCGCACTATGCGAGGCAAGGGCATCCGAAGGGCTTCCTGAGCGTCTGGCATACAGAATTCACAAATTGCGCGGCGAGCGCATTTTTGCCTTCGGAATGGCCGAACCGTGCCGCCGCAACGGCAACCTGACGCCGCCCTGATATGGGGTCTCCCGACCCGTCATGCAACAAATCGCGGGGCGGGGCGGGATACCGCCGGCGGGCACGGAACAATGTGCCGCACTATTGCGGCAGCGGTCCGAAAAGCGATACGGGCGCGCCGTCGCATCGTCGTAGTCACCGGGCGCGACAAAGGGCGCCGAACGACGGCCCTGCTCCGACCTCCCGCTCTTCCCCCCGCCACTTAAATGGCCTAAGCGCCGCGCGGGCTCCCATCAGGTTTTCGCACGCGCATGATCCGTCTCGATTCCATCAGCAAGCAGAACGGCAAGCAGATCGTCTTCATAGAGGCCGCGGCCACGCTGCTCAAAGGCGAGAAGATCGGCCTTGTCGGCCCCAATGGCGCGGGCAAGACGACGCTGTTCCGCATGATCACCGGCGAGGAGGCTCCCGACGAGGGACAGGTGTCGATCGATCGCGGCGTGACGATCGGCTATTTCAGCCAGGATGTCGGCGAGATGTCGGGCCGCAGCGCCGCCGCCGAGGTGATGGACGGCGCTGGCCCGGTGAGCGCGGTTGCGGCCGAGCTGAAGGAGATCGAAGCCGCCTTCGTCGATCCCGAGCAGGCGGACAATATGGACAGCCTCATCGAGCGCTATGGCGAGGTGCAGGCGCGCTTCGAGGAGCTCGGCGGCTACGCGCTGGAAGGCCGCGCCGCCGAGGTGCTCGCCGGCCTCGGCTTCTCGCAGGAGATGATCGACGGCGATGTCGGCAAGCTGTCCGGCGGCTGGAAGATGCGCGTTGCGCTCGCCCGTATCCTGCTGATGCGTCCCGATGTCATGCTGCTCGACGAGCCGAGCAACCATCTCGACATCGAGAGCCTCATCTGGTTGGAGCAGTTCCTTAAAGGTTATGACGGCGCGCTGATGATGACCTCGCATGACCGCGCCTTCATGAACCGCATCGTTACCAAGGTGGTGGAGATCGACGGCGGCGCCCTCACCACCTATTCCGGCGACTACGAGTTCTATGCCCAGCAGCGCGCGCTGAACGAGAAGCAGCAGCAGGCGCAGTTCGAGCGCCAGCAGGCGATGCTCGCCAAGGAGATCGCCTTCATCGAGCGCTTCAAGGCGCGCGCCTCCCACGCCGCGCAGGTGCAGAGCCGCGTGAAGAAGCTCGACAAGATCGAGCGCGTCGAGCCGCCGCGCCGGCGCCAGAGCGTCGCCTTCGATTTCCCCCCGGCGCCGCGCTCGGGCGAGGACGTCGTCAGCCTTAAGGCCGTGCACAAGGGCTATGGCAGCCGGCGCATCTATGAAGGGCTCGACTTCCACGTCCGCCGCCGCGAGCGCTGGTGCGTGATGGGCGTCAACGGCGCCGGCAAGTCGACGCTGCTGAAGCTGGTGGCGGGCGCGACCGATCCCGACACCGGCTCCGTCAGCGTCGGCGGCAGCGTGAAGATGGGTTACTTCGCCCAGCACGCCATGGACGTGCTGGATGGCGAGCGCACCGTCTTCGAGACGCTGGAGGATAGCTTCCCGCAGGCCGGACAGGGCTCCTTGCGCACGCTCGCCGGCTGCTTCGGCTTCTCCGGCGACGATGTCGAGAAGCGCTGCCGGGTGCTTTCCGGCGGCGAGAAGGCCCGGCTGGCGATGGCCAGGATGCTCTACGATCCGCCGAATTTCCTCGTGCTGGACGAGCCGACCAACCATCTCGACATCGGCACCAAGGAGATGCTGATCGCCGCGCTGGCGGCCTATGAGGGCACCATGCTGTTCGTCTCGCACGACCGCCACTTCCTCGCGGCGCTGTCGAACCGGGTGCTGGAGATCACCCCCGACGGCGTCCACCAATATGGCGGCGGCTACACCGAATATGTCGCCCGCACCGGCCAGGAAGCACCCGGCCTGCGCAACTGACCGGACGGACGACGGACCTTGCCCGGCAGGACATCGCCCCTGCCCGCGGCGCCGAATCTTCGATGACGATGCCGCGCACGCGGCGACGAAAACGGAATGGGCCTTCCCGCACGAACCGCGCGGCAGGCAGCTTTAACGATGTCATTTGGAAATGGCGGGAGTGACGGGGCTCGAACCCGCGACCTCCGGCGTGACAGGCCGGCGCTCTAACCAACTGAGCTACACCCCCGAACGACGGGTCATGTGACCTCGCGTCGAGTGCGGCGCGTGTTAAGGCACGGCTTCGGGGGTGTCAAGCACGGCGGGTGCCTTTGCAGGGGATTGTCCCTCAGCCGGGCAGTTGCGGCCGACGCGACGCCAGCACTTCCTCCGCCAGGGTCTTGCCGGCGATAAGCAGCGGCACGGCAAGGAAGGTGCCGACCGGCCCCCACAGCCAGGTCCACACCGCCATCGACAGGAAAACGCTGAACGGATTGAGCGACACCCGCCGGCCGACGATCAGCGGCGTCAGGAAGTGCCCCTCGATGCTGGTGATGAGAACGAAGATCGCCGCCGCCGCCACGCCGTGCAGGATGGTCGGGAAGGTGATCAGGCCCACCGCCGCCAATATGACGGTCATCGCCGCCGGCCCGACATAGGGGATGTAGTTCAGCACGCAGGCCAGCACGCCCCACAGCACCGGGTTGGGCATTCCGAGCACCCAGGTCAGCAGCATGGTCGCGAGGCCGAGGCCGATATTGATGCAGGTGGCGACGACGAGATAGGTGCCGAGGCGTTGCTCGATGGCGCGGAAGATGCGCAGGGTCGCCAGCCGCATCGGCCGAGGATTCATCGCCTGCACCAGCTTGCGCTTGATCTGCACCCGACCGGCGAGGAAGAACAGCAGCGAGCCGAAGAACAGCACGAATTCACCGATGGCGGGCGTCACCACGCTCATCATGCTCTGCAACACGGTCGAATCGGCGATGTCGACCTGAAGCGGCGCCTTCGCCGGCCGCCCGATGGATTCCACCGCATCGACGAAAGACGAGACGGTCTGGAGAATCGGCTGCAGCGACCGGAAGCGCTCGCGCATGGCGCTGCCGATTTCCGGCGCCCGGCCGATCCAGTCGGAAAGCGGCGCGGTGACCATGGCGGCGACGCCGTAGAACAGGCTGGCCAGCAGCAGCACAATGAGGGTGGAAGCGAGCCAGGTGGGAATGCCCCGCCGGCTCAAGGCCTCGATCCCCGGCCCGATCACGCTGCCGATGATGACCGCCGCGACCACCGGTATCAGCACCGCCCGCGCCGCGGCGAGTGCCGCGCACAGCGCCAGCACCGCGATCACCATGATCGCGATCTGGGTGAGGCGCCCCCAGAGCCGCTCGACATGCTCCGCATGCGATCCCGCCTCCGTCACGCCGAGGGTCGAGCGCGTCTGGGCCGGCAAATCGTATCGCGCATCCATGTCGTCCCCCGAAGCCGAGCAGGATGGCAGCGGTGGCATGTTCCTGCCCGGCTAGAACACTGGGCAGCGTCGGCGGTTCCGATGCGCGCAATTAACCATCCGGCGACATGCGACGATCCGCCCGCCCTCTGATATTGCATCGCAGATAAGCTTTGTGCAGTGCAAACACTCGCATTCGGCGCCCTCGAACGCCTCGCCGGCCGCTGTCTTGGCCTGGTCGCATAAATCCTGCATGCTTATCGCGCCGCGGCGTGCGCAGGGTACGGGCCTTCTCGGCCCCGGGATTTGGCCGAATAGACGGCAAGGTGCGGCGACGGAGAGTAGACGGAGAGTATCATGCTTAGTCCTTCCCCGGTCGTCCCAGTCATCCTCGCCGGCGGCAGCGGTTCGCGCCTGTGGCCGGTCTCCCGCGACAGCCTGCCGAAGCAGTTCCAGCCGCTGGCGAGCGAACGCACGCTGTTCCAGGAGACGCTGGAGCGGGTGTCGGATCGTTCGCTGTTCGCCGCGCCCCTGGTGCTGACGCATGAGGATTTCCGCTTCTTCGCCCGCCGTCAGGCCGCCGAGATCGGCATCGACGTCACCGTGGCGCTGGAACCGGCGCGCCGAGACTCCGGTCCCGCCCTCATCGCCGCGGCGCTGATCGCCCAGCGGCTCGCCGGCGAGAACTGCCTCGTGCTGGCGCTGGCCGCCGATCACGTCGTGCTCGATCACGACCGCTTCGTCGACGCCTGCCGCACCGCCGCCCTCACCGCCAGCGACGGTCATATCGTCACCTTCGGCATCAACCCGACCGAGCCGCGCACCTCCTACGGTTACATCCGCACCGGCGCCGCCCTCGAGCAGGCCGGCGCGCACGCGGTCGATGCCTTCGTCGAGAAGCCGGACGCGGCCGTCGCCGCCCGCTATGTCGAGGAAGGCTATCTCTGGAACTCCGGCAACTTCCTGTTCCCGGCGTCCCTGCTCATCGAGGAGGCCGAGCGCTTCGAGCCGGAGATCGTCGCGGCGGTGCGCGAAGCGGTCGAGACCGCCAATGACGACCTCGGCTTCATCCGCCTCGACGCCAAGGCGTTCGGCGCCTCTCCCGCCAAGTCGATCGACTATGCGGTGATGGAGCGGACCAACCGCGCCGCCGTGGTCGCCGGCAATTTCCGCTGGTCGGACATCGGTAGCTGGGACGCCCTGCACGGCCTCACGCCCGGCGATGCCGCCGGCAACGTCACGCGCGGCCCGGTCACGCTGCTCGACAGCACGAATTCCTATGTGCACTCCGAAGGCCCGCTGATTGCCGGCATCGGCCTCGAGGGCATGTCGATCGTGGCGACCGAGGACGCGGTGCTGGTCATGCCGTCCAACCGCGCGCAGGACGTCAAGCCGCTGGTCGCCAAGCTGAAATCCGAGCGCCACAATGCCGCCTCCGAGCACATCAAGGCGCATCGCCCCTGGGGCACCTACCAGACCATCTGCCGCGGCGACCGCTTCCACGTGAAGAAGATCGTCGTCGAGCCGGGCGGACGCCTGTCGCTGCAGAAGCATCACCACCGCGCCGAGCACTGGATCGTGGTCAAGGGCACCGCCGAGGTGACTCTGGACGACAAGGTGTTCGAGGTGCGGGAGAACGAGTCGACCTATCTGCCGCTCGGCGGCGTCCACCGGCTTGCCAATCCCGGCAAGATCCCGCTGGAGCTCATCGAGGTGCAGACTGGCTCCTATCTCGGCGAAGACGACATCGTCCGCTTCGAGGATGTCTACAACCGTAGCTGAGCCCTCCTGAAGGCGGGCCGCTCCCGGGGCACCACGCATGCACGTCGCGATGATCGGCACCGGCTATGTCGGCCTCGTGTCGGGAGCCTGCTTTGCCGATTTCGGCCATTCGGTCGTCTGCGTCGACCGTGACGAGACCAAAATCGACGCGCTCAGGCGGGGCGTCATGCCGATCTACGAGCCCGGCCTCGACGACCTCGTCGCGCGCAATGTGCGGCAGGGGCGGCTCACCTTCCAGACCGAGCTCGCCCCCGCCGTCGCCGCCGCCGATGCGGTGTTCATCGCGGTCGGCACGCCCTCGCGGCGCGGCGACGGCCACGCGGACCTCTCCTATGTCCACGCGGCCACGCGGGAGATCGCCAAGGCCTGCCGCGGCTTCACCGTCATCGTGACGAAGTCGACCGTGCCGGTCGGCACCGGCGATCAGGTCGAGCGCATCGCGCACGAGGTGGCCCCCGACGCTGACATCGCGGTGGTCTCCAATCCCGAATTCCTGCGGGAGGGCGCGGCGATACAGGACTTCAAGCGCCCGGACCGGATCGTCGTCGGCACTGAGGACGAGCGCGCCCGCGCAGTGATGACGGAGCTCTACCGGCCGCTGTTCCTGAACGCGTCGCCGCTGCTGTTCACCAGCCGGCGCACCTCCGAGCTCATCAAATACGCGGCCAACGCCTTCCTCGCGACCAAGATCACCTTCATCAACGAAATCGCCGATCTGTGCGAGAAGGTCGGCGCCAACGTGCAGGACGTGGCGCGCGGCATCGGGCTGGACAACCGCATCGGCTCCAAGTTCCTGCACGCCGGCCCCGGCTATGGCGGTTCCTGCTTTCCGAAGGACACGCTGGCTCTGGTGCGCACCGCGCAGGAATCGGGAGCGCCGCTGCGCCTTGTCGAGACCGTGGTCGGCGTCAACGACGCGCGAAAGTCGGCCATGGCGCGCAAGGTGGTGCAGGCCCTGAACGGCGAGGTGCAGGGCGCCACCGTGGCGATGCTCGGGCTCACCTTCAAGCCCAACACCGACGACATGCGCGAGGCGCCCTCCATCGCCATCGTCCATTCGCTGCTCGACAAAGGCGCCCGCGTGCGCGCCTATGACCCCGAGGGCATGGCGGAGGCGCGCAAGGTGCTGCCCGGCGAGGTCACCTATGCGAAGGATGCCTATGACTGCGCCGAGGGCGCCGACGCCCTGGTCCTCGTGACCGAGTGGGACGCCTTCCGGGCACTGGATTTCAAGCGCATCAAGGAGCTTCTGAAACGTCCCGTGGTGGTCGACCTGCGCAATATCTACCGGCCGCAGGAAATGGCCGCGCACGGCTTCGTCTATGAGAGCGTGGGGCGTCCCCAGCCTACCGCGTGAGCCGGGTCGCCGGGATCGTGCGGATTGCATCCGGGGCACAGGAACCTTATTGACGCTCCATACAAATGACCGGCAGCCGGCGCATCCTGCGTTTGCCTGACCCGCGAAGGAATCGAGATTGGCCACGGTGAGCCTGCAGAAATCCGTCGATACCTCGACCCCTCAAGCGGACGTCGATCCGCTCCAGACGAGCCTGCGCCGGACGCTTCGGATCGAGGCGAAGGGGCTTGCCGCGCTGGACGAGCTGCTTGACGGCCCGCTCGGCGAAGCGACGGGCCGGGCGATCGCGCTGATCGAGCAGGCGCGCGGCCGCGTCATCGTCACCGGCATGGGCAAGAGCGGCCACATCGGCCGCAAGATCGCCGCAACGCTCGCCTCCACCGGCACCCCTGCCCTGTTCATGCACGCCGGCGAGGCGAGCCATGGCGACCTCGGCATGGTGACGCCGGACGACGTGATTCTCGCTCTCTCCTGGTCCGGCGAGACCGCCGAGCTCAGCGACATCGTGCACTACTGCAAGCGCTTCGCCGTTCCGCTGCTGGCCATCACCTCGAATGGCGACAGCTCGCTGAGCCGCGCCGCCGATGTCGAGCTGACCTTGCCCCGCGTCGAGGAGGCATGCCCGAACGGGCTCGCACCGACCACCTCGACCCTGATGCAGCTCGCCTTCGGCGATGCGCTGGCCGTGGCCCTGCTCGAACGGCGCGGCTTCACCGCCTCGGACTTCCACATCTTCCACCCGGGGGGCAAGCTCGGCGCCAGGCTCCTGAAGGTCTCCGACCTGATGCACCACGGCGACGCTATACCCCTGGTTGCGATCGGCACGCCGATGAGCGAGGCGCTCATCGAAATCACCGGCAAGCGCTTCGGCTGCTGTGGCGTGGTCGACACAGCCGGCCGGCTGTGCGGGATCGTCACCGACGGTGACCTGCGCAGGCATATGAGCACGGACCTCCTCGGCCAGCCGGTGGACGGTGTCATGACCCGCTCGCCGCACTCGGTCGCCCCCGGCGAGCTCGCCAGCGCCGCGCTCGGCATGATGAGCCGCGGCAAGATCACCGTCTTGTTCGTCGTGAGCGAAGGCGCCCCCGTAGGCGTGCTCCACATCCATGATGTTCTGCGCGCCGGCGTGGTCTGAGCCGCGCAACCCGTCTTCTTCAGGAGCCTCGACATGAGCGCAATCGGCGCCAATCCGGTCGTCACCGTCGGCGGCGTGCGCTTCGGCAATGCCCTGCCGCTCGCGCTCATCGCCGGCCCCTGCCAGCTCGAAAGCCGGCAGCACGCGCTCGAATGTGCCGCGGCGATCAAGGAGATCGCGACGGCGCGCAACGTCGGCGTCGTCTTCAAGACCTCCTTCGACAAGGCCAACCGCACCTCGATCAAGGGCGCGCGTGGCATCGGCCTCGAGGCTGCCCTGCCGATCTTCGCGGAGATCCGCGAGACCTACGGCATGCCGGTGCTGACCGATGTGCACGAGATCGAGCAATGCGCCCCGGTCGCCGAGGCGGTCGACGTGCTGCAGATCCCCGCCTTCCTCTGCCGCCAGACCGACCTGCTGATCGCCGCGGCGCGGACCGGACGCGTGGTCAATGTGAAGAAGGGCCAGTTCCTCGCGCCATGGGACATGGCGAACGTGGTCGCCAAGCTGACCGACAGCGGCAATCCCGACGTGCTGGTCACCGAGCGCGGCGTCTCCTTCGGCTACAATACGCTGGTCACCGACATGCGGGCGCTGCCGATCATGGCGGAGAAGACCGGCGCGCCGGTGATCTTCGACGCCACCCACTCTGTGCAGCAGCCGGGCGGCCAGGGTACCTCCTCGGGCGGCCAGCGCGAATTCGTGCCGGTGCTGGCCCGCGCGGCAGTGGCGGTCGGCGTCGCTGGCGTCTTCATAGAGACCCACCCCGATCCGGACCACGCGCCCTCGGACGGGCCGAACATGGTGCCGCTGAAGGATTTCGCTGCGCTGGTGGCGCGGCTGCAGGCCTTCGACGCCGTCGCCAAGGCCGGCTGAGCGGGGGGGCCGTCCGGCCCCGACGAAACGCCGCAAGGCGCCGACACTCCCGCATCACATTGCAGGCTGATAAGCTTGCGCGGGCGCCGGAAATCCGGCGCAGCTCAAGGCTCCGCGCGGCATGAACCCAGTGTCCTACACCCGTTCCGCGCATGGTGCGCCGGTCCTCGTCACCGGCGCGGCGGGCTTCATCGGCTTTCACATCGCGCGCAGGCTGCTGCAGGCGGGCACGCCGGTCCACGGCGTCGATAACCTCAACGACTATTACGACCCCGCGCTGAAGCGCGCGCGCCTCGCCGAGCTGGGCAAGCTGCCGGGCTTCAGCTTCGAGCGGCTCGATCTCGCCGACCGTGCCAGTACCGCCGACCTGTTCGCCCGCCTCGCGCCACGCCGGGTGGTTCACATGGCCGCCCAGGCGGGCGTGCGCCATTCGATCGCCAACCCGCACGCCTATGTCGATTCGAATCTTGTCGGCTTCCTCAACCTGCTCGAGGGCTGCCGCCACGCCGAGGTCGGGCATCTGCTCTATGCCTCGTCCAGTTCGGTCTACGGCGCCAATACCGCCCTGCCCTTCTCGATCCACCAGAATGTCGATCACCCCGTGAGCCTCTACGCCGCGACCAAGAAGGCGAACGAGCTCATGGCGCACAGCTACAGCCATCTCTACGGCCTGCCGACGACCGGGCTGCGCTTCTTCACCGTCTACGGGCCGTGGGGACGGCCGGACATGGCGATGTTCCTCTTCACCGACGCGATCCTCGCTGGCCGCACCATCGACATCTTCAACAACGGCGCCATGCTGCGCGACTTCACCTATATCGACGATGTCGTCGAGGCGGTGGTGCGGCTCGTCGACCGGCCGGCGACGCCGAATCCCTCATGGGACGGCGCGGCGCCCGATCCCGGCACCTCGCTCGCCCCCTACCGGCTCTACAACATCGGCAACAGCGATCCGGTCGAGCTGATGACCCTCGTCGCCGCGCTGGAGAAGGCGACCGGCAGGACGGCCCGCAAGCGGTTCCTTCCCATGCAGCCGGGCGACGTTCGCGCGACCTTCGCCGACGTCCACGATCTCGCCGAAGCGGTCGACTTCGCCCCGCGCACTTCCATCGAGGAAGGCACCCGTCGATTCGTGGAATGGTACTGTGCCTATTACGCGCCGAGCATGGCGACGGCCTTCTGATGGCAATGGACGGCACCCCGCATTCCGCCGAGAGCGTGCCGGCGATGGCCGCCATCCCGCCGGGCATGCGCGTCTATGCGATCGGCGACATTCACGGCCACGCCGACCTGCTCGACATGATGCATGAGGGCATCGCGCAGGACCTCGACCGGCGCCCGGTCGAGCACAGCGTGATCGTCTATCTCGGCGACTATGTCGATCGCGGGCCGGATTCGGCGGGCGTCATCGAGCGTCTCCGGTACACCCGGCTCGGCGACGAGCGCATCATGCTGCGCGGCAATCACGAGCAGGTGCTGCGCGCCTTCGTCGCCGACCCGCTGGTGATGCTGCACTGGCAGGCCTTCGGCGGCATCGAAACGCTCGCCTCCTACGGCATCGCGCCGCCGGGCGTGCTCAATGACGCCGCGTTCCGGCAGATGCACCGGGCCTTCCTCGACGCGCTGCCGCCCGAACATCTGGCCTTTCTCGACAGCCTCGGCGACCAGGCGGTGATCGGCGACTATTTCTTCTGCCATGCCGGCGTCCGGCCCGGCGTGCCGCTCGACCGGCAGGAGCCGGAGGACCTACTGTGGATCCGCGAGCCTTTCCTGTCCAGCCGCGCGGATTTCAGCAAGGTCGTGGTGCACGGCCACACGCCGGTGCCATTGCCCGAGCGACGCCGGAACCAGATCAATGTCGACACCGGGGCCTTCCGCACCGGACGCCTCACCGCCGCGATCATCGAGGGTACCGAGGTCGGCTTCATGCAGGCGCGGCGCTAGAGCCGGTCCAATATCAAGGCGTGGGGCCGGGAACCGGGCTCGATGACCGGCCGCTCATCCAGTAGACGATCAGCCCGATCCACTCCCTGACCGCGAGGTCCAGCTCGGCGAGCCCGCCCGCGACCGAGCGGTTGAGCTTCCACAGCCCGGCACCGCCGGTCGTGCGGTAATCGACGGGATAGGCAACCACCTCGAACCCGGCCGCGCGGAAGCTGCCGACGGCGCGCGGCATGTGATAGGCGGAGGTGACCAGCAGCCAGCGCTCGCCGGCGTTCGGCTGCGCCAGAGCCTTGGCGAGGCGTGCATTCTCGTCGGTGTTGCGCGCCTGCTCCTCCATCATCACCCGCCCGACCGGAATGCCGAGCGCCGGCAGTGCCAGCCGCATCGTCTCGCTTTCCTTCGGCGGCTGTTCCTCCAGCGAACCGCTGGCGCCGGTGAACAGCAGCCGCGCGGATGGGTAGCGCCGCGCGAGGTCGGCAAAGGCGATCACCCGTTCGCCGGCCTCCTGAAAGGCCGGCTGCCCGCGCGCTGCGGTGATCGCCGGCAGCTCGGCGCCGCCGAGCAGCACGACGCCGTCGACCGGCCGTCCATCGTCGATGAAGGTGGGAAAGCGCTCCTCGAGCGCGTTCGTCAGGAGCGCGCCGACGGGAAGCAGGCCGCCTGCCAGCAGGCCGAAGGCGCCCACCGCCGCGAGCGAAAGTCCGGCGCGACGCCGCCAGGGCGCCAGCACAAGCCCGAGACAGGCGAGCAGCGTCAGGAAGGTCGATGGGACGATCAGCAGCCAGACGATCTTTGAGACGTGGAAGAACACCGGCGCCTACCGTGCGGAGCTCGTCACGGTTCCGCGCACCCATTGCCGCGGTACGGTATCGCCCGACACATTCGCGGTCCGGGCGATCAGCGTCTCGATATGCGACGCGGGTGCCGCCGCCCCAAACAGGAAACCCTGGACATTGTGGCAGCCGACCGTCTGCAGGTAGCGCAGTTGCTCGCGGGTCTCGACGCCCTCGGCGGTGACGGTGATGCCGAGCGCGCGGGCAAGGCGCACCACGCAGTCGATGATGGCCGGCGCATCGTCGCTGCGACCGATGTTCTGGGTGAAGCTCTTGTCGATCTTGATGGAATCGACGCGGAAGCGGCGGATGTAGCCGAGCGAGGAATAGCCGCTGCCGAAATCGTCGAGCGCGATGCGCACGCCGCGGCTGCGCAGCCCCGCGAGCTCGTTGAACGCGTCGGGATGATTGCCGAACAACAGGTTCTCGGTGATCTCGATCTCCAGCCGGCGCGGATCGAAGCCGGTCTCCTCGAGGATCTCGCCGATGCGGAGCGTGAGGTTCCGCAGGCGGAAATCGACCGGCGAGAGATTCACGCCGAGCTTGAGATTTCCCCAGTTGCGCGCCTGCTGGCAGGCTCGGCGCAGCACCCACATGTCGAGCTCGGTCACCAGCCCGGCCTGCTCGGCGATGGGCATGAACTCAGCCGGCGGGATCGCCCCGCGGGTCGGGTGCATCCAGCGCACCAGCGCCTCGCAGCCGATCAGGGTCTCGCCGTCCGCGGCGAGCTGCGGCTGATAGTGGACCTCCAGCCCACCATGCTTGAGCGCGTGGGCGAGCTCGATCTCCACCTCGCGGCGGTGGCGCAGATCGCTTTCCATCTCCGGCTGAAACAGGCGGAACGCCCCCCGCCCCTCCGCCTTCGCCCGGTAGACGGCGATGTCGGCGAGCCGGATCAGCTCATTGGCCGACAGGCCGTGGTCCGGCGCCACCGTGGCGCCGATCGAGCCGCCGATCATCAGCGTCTGGCCGGCCACCTGAATGGGTTCGGCCAGGGTCGCGAGGAGGGCCTCGCCGTGACGCTCGATCTCGGCGTCGTCGCTGCTGACAGGAATGAGCAGCACGAACTCGTCGCCGCCGAAGCGGGCGGCAAGCCCGCCCTTGCCGACCCGCGCGTTCAGGCGGCTGCCGACCTCCGCGAGCAGCAGGTCGCCGAAATGGTGGCCGAGCGTGTCGTTGATGTCCTTGAAGCCGTCGAGGTCGACGAAGAACAGGGCGAGGCGGCTGCAGGGCGTCACCTGCGTGAGCCGGTCGGCCAGCACGCGCATGAGCATCGCGCGATTGGCGAGGCCGCACAGCGGATCGATATAGGCGAGCCGTGAGGCCAGCGCCTCGCTCTCGGCGAGGTCGTAGGTCGCCCGCCGGGCATACCACAGCACGATCGCCGCGGCGGCGAGCAGGAGGACGGCGGTGCCGATGAGGGCGGGTAGTAGCGCCCCCAGCAGAAGGCTGCCGGGATTTTCGGGAATCCAGGTGAGCCAGGCGGGCCGCGCGTTGGGATCGGCGAACGGAATGGGCACGCCCATCCGGTCGTCCGCCGGCATCGCTTCCGCCAGTTGCGGCCCGGTGACGTGCAGCTCGCTCGCCAGCCCGCCGAGGAACTTGCCCTCGAGGAACAGGACCGTCACCGCGACCGGCGGCGACCGGGTGGGGGAAATCACCCGGCCATAGTCCGGCGTGATGCTGATGGCGCCGATCAGCACCGGCCGGCCTTCGTGGCGCACATAGCCGGCGCGGAACACCGGCGGGACGGTCGGGCTGGCGCTGGCGTCGGGCGGGTCGCCCCGCTGCTCCACCTCGGCCGCCACCCGCGCCGCGTTCGCCATATAGGCGTCCTGCACTTGGCGGACGAGCGGCATGATCGCCGCCGCGTCGAAGGGGGCCTTCTCCGGAGGCACAAGCTCGCCGTCGATCGCCGCGTATCCGACCCGGCTGTCGAGCACGATGTAGGAACGGTCGTGCTTCTGCGAATCGTGCAGCCAGCGCCCGAAATTGCGGTGTACCCAGTCGACGTCGAGGAAATAGGCGGTGCGCAGCACCGACTCGTCCCAATGCGCGAAGCTCGCCAGATCGCGCTCCAGCGATGCGGCCCGACGCTCCAGCGTCTCGGTGACGAGCTCGCTCCAGCGCTGCCGCGACGCCGCGTCGATGCGCTCGGCCGCCACCAGCGAGAAGGCGCCCATCGCCGCGATGGCCGCCACCACCACGAGCGCCACCGCGATGATGATGCGATCGCCGGGCCCGGCAAAACGGGGTATCGCGGCCCGCTTCCTGCCCTTGGGCGAGGCGGCCGGCTCATCGCCGCCTGAGGCTTCGCCAAGGTTCATCACGGCTTCCGATGCCACGAAATTCGAATCGTCGCTAACGACTAAACCGTGGCATTGTAAATGTCAGCCGATCCGCCGCATCAAAACCAGAGCGATGCGATGCCGAGGAAGGCGAAAAAGCCGACGACGTCGGTGATGGTCGTCACGAACGGCCCGGAGGCTACCGCCGGATCGACCTTAATCCGCGCCAGCGCGAGCGGAATGAGGATGCCGCCCAGCGCCGCCGCGATCAGATTGATGATCATCGCCAGAGCGATGACGAAGCCGAGATCCGCGATGCCGAACCGTGCGAACACCACCACCGCCATGATGACAGCGAAGGCGACGCCATTGAACAGGCCGACCAGCAGCTCGCGCGCGATGACCCGGCCGGCGTTGCTGGGGCGCAATTCGCGGGTCGCGAGCGCGCGCACCGCGACCGTCATGGTCTGCGTGCCCGCATTGCCGCCCTGGCTGGCGACGATCGGCATCAGCACCGCGAGGGCGACCATGCGCTGCAGCTCGCCCTCGAACAGCGCGATGACGAAGGAGGCGACATTGGCGGCGATCAGGTTGAGCAGGAGCCAGGAGAAGCGGCTCTTGGCGATGTACCAGAAGCTGTCGGAGAGCTCCTCGTCGCCGGCCACGCCGCCCAGCGCCTTCAGGTCCTCGTCGGCCTCCTCCTGGATGACGTCGACGATGTCGTCGACCGTCAGCACGCCGACCAGCCGGCTGGCATCGTCGACGACCGGCGCCGAGATCAGGTTGTAGCGTTCGAAGACCCGCGCCACGTCCTCCTGGTCGTCGGTCGCCTTCACCACATGCCGGTCCGGCATCACCACTTCGGCGAGCTTCACGCCGCGCTTGGTGCGCAGCAGCCGGTCGAGGGGCACCGAGCCGGTGAGACGATAGGTCGGATCGACGACGAAGACCTCGAAGAAGGTCTCCGGCAGGCCCTCCGTCTCGCTGATGTAGTCGAGCGTCTGACCGACGGTCCAGAACGGCGGCACCGCTATGAACTCGGTCTGCATGCGGCGGCCGGCGCTCTCCTCGGGATAATCGAGGCTGCGCTGCAGCGCCGCGCGTTCCAGCATGGGCAGTTGGCCGAGAATCTCCTGCTTCTCGGCGTCGTCGAGGTCCTCAAGGATGTAGACGGCGTCGTCGGAATCGATGTCCCGCACGCCTTCCGCCACCGTCTCGACGGGCAGTTCCTCGAGGATCTGCACGCGGACCGTCTCGTCGAGCTCGGTCAGCGCGGTGAAGTCGAAATCGGCGCCGAGCAGCGTGATCAGCTTCGGCCGGTCGGCGGCCGGAAGCGCCTCGATCAGCGCGCCGACATCGGCCTCGTGCAGGTCGGCGACGTGAGCACGCAGCGCCGCCGCGTCCTCGCGCGCGATCGCCTCCGATACGCGCTCGACGAAAGCCGGATCGTCACCCGCCGGCCGATTCTCTTCGGGCGGACGCGGCGGCGGGACGGCAAGCTCGGTCTCTTCGGCCATACCGCTCTCCAGCTCGAACCCGGGACCGGATCATGTTGCGCAAAAATGAAGGGCTTTTGCGACGAGAGCATGCTCCAACCCGTTGAGAGAGAGCACTTCCTGTCGTTCAGGCGGTTCCGCCCGAACGGGAAGCACCGCGGAGGAACAGCGCCCTTCTATGGAGCCGTACGGCGAAACGCAATGCGCCCGACGGCACGAATGGTGCGCTGCGCAACGTCAGGTCGGATATTGTCTTGCGGGTTTCGCTGCACTCGCGAATGATGCTGGCATTCCAGTTCACAGCATGCGCCGGGGGGCACGCGATGCGGCATCTGCGAATCGTCGTGCACGGCCGCGTGCAGGGTGTCGGCTATCGCGCATGGCTGGCCGAGGAGGCGCGCCGGCGCGGCATCGAGGGCTGGGCGCGCAACCGCTCCAACGGCACCGTCGAGGCCGTGCTCGGCGGCGCGGATGCGGCCATCGACCAGCTTCTTGACGTGTGTCGCGAGGGGCCGCCGGCGGCTCAGGTGACGGATATCGAGACGCACCGGGCCGACGCCGCCTCGGCCGCCCTGCGCCCCGCCGGAACCCGCTTCGGCGTCCTGCCCACCCTCTAACCCCCTCAGGCGTCCGAGGTCGGGCCGAACACCTCCTCGAACGCCGCCCGCAGCGCGGCATCCGCCTCGCTCAACCCGACCGGCAGGCCGAGATCGACAAGGCTCGTCACGCCGTGCTCGCGCACGCCGCAGGGCACGATGCCGCCGAAATGCGAGAGATCGGGATCGACGTTCAGCGCGACGCCGTGCAGCGTCACCCAGCGGCGCACGCGGATGCCGATCGCGGCGATCTTGTCCTCGGCCTCGCCCGGCTTGGTCGGCCGGCGCACCCAGACGCCTACGCGGTCCTCGCGCCGCTCGCCGCGGACATGGAACGACCAGAGCGCGCGGATCAGCCATTCCTCCAGCGCCGCGACATAGCGGCGGAGGTCCTGGCCACGGCGCTTCAGGTCAAGCATCACATAGGCGACCCGCTGGCCCGGGCCGTGATAGGTGAACTGCCCGCCCCGCCCGCTCTGGAACACCGGGAAGCGGTTCGCCTCCACGAGATCTTCCGGCCGCGCGCTGGTGCCCGCCGTGTAGAGCGGCGGGTGCTCCAGCAGCCATACCGTCTCCTTCCCCCGCCCCGCGGCGATGGCGTCGACGAGAAGGTCCATCTCGGCGAGCGCGTCAGGATAGGCGACCAGCCCCTCCGACACGCGCCAGCGTACCGGCGGCGAGCCGTCGAGCGCACGGAAGGTCGTTTCGAGATCGTCGCGCGCCTGTCGCGCCGGAATATCGAGATGGCTCATGGCGCACAGATAATCATCCGCTTCGCGAATGTCTGCATAGGGCCGTGAAGCGCGATCGAACCACCGCCGCGGGCCTTGTGGAGCCGGAGTCGATCTGTTAGACGATGGCCGCCCGCGCCGGGCCCCGCCTTTGGCGGCCCCGGCATTCGGGAATGCGGTCGTGGCGGAATTGGTAGACGCGCTGCCTTGAGGTGGCAGTGGGTAACACCGTGGAGGTTCGAGTCCTCTCGACCGCACCATTTCAGGAATAAGCAGACAGGAACGGCGGCCCTCGGGCCGCCGTCGTCGTTTGGGCTATTGCGCGATGCCGCTCGCGGCCATGGGGGCGTTCGGCACGACGTGCACGATCCTGTAGCCGCGCTCCTTCAAGGCATGCAGGAAGGCCGGCAGCATCTTCACCGTCTGCGCCCGCGTGTCATGGAACAGGATGATGCCGCGGCCGGCATGGTCGAGGCGCTCCATCACCAGCTTGAGCTCCTCCTCCGGTGTCATCGGGTTCCAGTCGCTGGCCCACAGGTCGGCGCCGAACACCGCGAATCCGCGCTTCGTCATGTAGTCCAGCAGCGCCGGGGAGGAACCGAATCCGGGGAAGCGGAAGAACGGCACCCGTGCCTGCGCCGAGACGCTGCCATAGGCCGCCTTCTCGTCAGCCGAGATGCCGCGCTCGATGTCGGCGACCGCCTTGTCGAACGGCAGGTCAGCCAGCGTCATCGGATGCGTCATGCTGTGATGGCCGAGCGTATGTCCTTCCGCGACAATGCGCTTTGCCAGCGCCGGATGGGCTGCCGCGTTCTGGCCGACAAGGAAGAAGGTGGCGTGCACGCACTCATCCGCCAGCGCCTTCAGCACCTTGGGCGTGAGGTTGGGCAGCGGACCGTCGTCGAAGGTGAGCACCACCTCGCCCTGCTCCAGCGGCAGGCTCTGTGGGAAGTGCTTGAGGCCGAGCTGCTGGCCGGCCGGCTCGATGGCGAGCGTGCGCGCGGTGCCGAGCCGGCCCTCGCAGGCCTGCGCCGCCCGGGCATGTTCAGCGCTCAGGATCAAGCTACTGAAAAGAACGAGAAAAAGCGCGGCGCGCCGCGCGAGGCGAGACATCGGCTGTCCATCCATTTGCGCTGCACACCCCATAAGCCATGGGCGCCGTCACGGCCAGCGCGCAAATGGTCTCAAGCCTCCGCGCGACGCCGAGGCCCCGCGCGACATGGCCGATCGGAACGATCTCAGGCGGCGCGGTCGAGCAGGGCGCGGAGCGAATCCTCCAGCATTACCGTCTCGGTGACCAGAAGCGTCTTGAGCGCCCGCGTCGCGCGGCTCACCCGCCCGTCGCGCAGGATGCGCTCGGCGAGCCAGTTGGCGCTGCCCGGCGAAAGCGACACCGACTCGACCAGGCTGGCGGGATCCGGCCGATAGCCAGCCGCCGCGAGCAGATCAAGGCCCGGCAGCAGGTTGCGCGAGATCTCGGCCTGCAGCGCGCCACGACGCGAGCCGACGCCATGGCCGGAGGCGGCACGCAGGTGCTGCATCAGCGCGCGCAGGAACAGCGGCTCGAAATCGGCGTCGTTGGTGGCATCGATGGTAGCGTCGTGGATGTCGAACAGCGCATCCGCCTCGGCGCGGGAGACCGGGCGCCCCTCCCCGCCGCCGCCGGCGATCAGGATACGGCGCATGAGCGCGACGTCACCCGCATCGACCACCCGGCTGAAATGCACGCGGCCCGCCGCCAGCGGCCCCTCGCCGGTGATGATGGCGGTGCGCAACTGCCGCAACGCGAAGGCAGGCAGCGACGGCGCGACCGAACGCGCACCTTCCATCACGCGCAGGAGAAGCGGAAGTCCCCGCGGGCTCTCGACGAGGCTGCCGTTTGGCGCCAGCTCGCTCATCAGCCAGTCCGCCTTCTCGACATCGACGATGTCGACCGGGCTCGCCTGCCGGAGCAGATAGGAGGAAACCGCCTCGGCGAAGAACGCCGCCCATTCCGGCGCATCCGCCGCCACCAGGCGGTCGAAGGCGATGAGATCGGCGACATCCGCCGGGTTCGCCGCGCCGCCCTCGAACATGGACCGGCTCAAATAGGCGACGTCGGCGGCTGCCGCCGCGCCGACCGAGCCACGACCGCACCGCCTGCTGAACTGCTCGCTCACGGGAGAGCCTCCGCTTTATAGGATTTTAAGCAATTTTGCGGGGCGGAAGTTACCGAGCGGTTACCAATCGTGGCCGGGCCGGTGGATAGAACAAAAGAATTAGAACGACTTAGGAACAAAGCGGGTGATTCGTTTCCCTGCCCTGATCGGCGCCGGGTTTCGCGCGCTCAGCTCTCCGGCGCGTCGACGATCGGGTCGTAGTGCGAGGCGTCGAAGCCCAGCACCGCCCAGCTCTGCTGCATGTGCGGAGGCAGCGGCGCGGAGACGTCGATCACCCCCTCGCGCGGGTGCGGGATGACCAGCCGGCGCGCCAGAAGATGCAGCCGGTTCTGCAGCCCGCCGGGCAGCGGCCAGTTCTCGATGTCGAAATATTTGGGGTCCCCGACGATCGGATGGCCGATATGGGCGGCATGGGCGCGCAGTTGGTGCGTGCGCCCCGTCACCGGCTTCAGCGACAGCCAGGAGAGCTTCTGCGCCGCCTGGTCGACCACGGCGTAGTAGGAGACGGCGTGGCTCGCCTCGTCGTCGCCATGGCGAGCGACGCGCATCCTCTCGGCGCCCTCGTCCTTGGCGAGATAGGTCGAGATGCGCCCCTGCCGCGGCTTCGGCACGCCCGGTACCAGCGCCCAGTAGATCTTTCGGGCGGCGCGCGAACGGAACGTCTTGGCGAGCGTCGAGGCGGCGAGCCGCGACTTGGCGATGAGCAGGATGCCGGAGGTGTCCTTGTCGATGCGGTGCACAAGGCGCGGCTTCTGCCCATCCTCGGTGCGCAGCGATTCCATCAGACCGTCGATATGGCGATAGGTGCCCGAGCCGCCCTGCACGGCGAGGCCATAGGGCTTGTTCAGCACCATCACATCGCGATCCTCGTAGAGCGTGATGGATTTGAGGAAGACCGCGTCCTTGTCGTCGGCCACGGCGCGCTTCACAGCCGGCGCCGCCGGACGGAAGCCGCCCTGCGCCACCGCACGCGGCACGCGCGGCGGCGCTTCGCCGCGCGCCTCGGCCTCCTGCGCGTCGAGAAAATCGGCGGCGGAGGCCTGCGGCTTCTCCTCCAGCGGCGGAATGCGGATGCTCTGGCCGGCGGAAAGGCGCGTATTGCTCTTCACCCGCCCGCCATCGACCCGCACCTGCCCGCTGCGCAGCAGCTTCTGCAGATGACCGAAGGCGAGATCGGGGAAATGCGTCTTGAACCAGCGGTCCAGCCGCATCCCCTCCTCGTCGCGATCGACGCTGCGTGTCTCGACGGCCATGTGAATATCTCCTCAGCTTCAGGAGATAGACGAGCCGCGCCGCTCACGCCATAGCGCGCACGAAGGCAAGCCCCGCAAACACGGCGACGAGCGAGAGCCCGACCGAGCCGGCGACGTAGACCACCGCCGCGCCGAGCTCGCCGCGCTCCACCAGCAGTGCGAAATCGAGCGAGAAGGCGGAGAAGGTGGTGAAACCGCCGAGCATCCCCGTCACCGCGAAGAGCCTGAGGTTCGGCGACCACGGCGACTGCACCCGGAAGGCCAGCCAGCCGACGATGACGCCGATGAGCAGCGAGCCCGAAATGTTGACCAGCATGGTTCCGGCCGGGAATCCGGCGCCGAAGACGCGCGGCCCGAGCACGTTCACGAAATGGCGCAGCACGCCGCCAATGCCGGCACCGACGAAGACGAGAAGGATGGGGAGCATGATGCGATCGGATCGAGGTTGGAACATTCGCGGAATGGTCGTGCAGCTATGGCGAATACGCAATCGCCAGACCACGGCTGCGGCCCAGCTTGACGGCGACGCCTGATGAACGGGACCAGCATCCACGCGATCACCGCCCGCCACGCTCGGCCCGGAGCTTCGCCCAATAGTCGAGCCGCTTCCTGATCTCGCGCTCGAAGCCGCGCTCCACCGGCTCGTAGAAATGCTGGCGACCGAGCTTCTCGGGGAAATAGTCCTGGCCGGAGAAGGCATCGGGCTGGTCGTGGTCGTAGCGGTAACCCGAGCCGTAGCCCTCGCCCTTCATCAGCTTGGTCGGCGCGTTGAGGATGTGCTTGGGCGGCACCAGCGAGCCGCCCTCCTTGGCGACGCGCAGAGCCTGCTTCCAGGCGGTATAGACCGCATTCGACTTCGGCGCGGTGGCGAGATAGACGGCGGCCTGCGCCAAGGCGAGCTCGCCTTCCGGCGTGCCGAGGAAGTCATAGGCATCCTTCGCCGCATTGGCGACGACGAGCGCCTGCGGGTCGGCATTGCCGATGTCCTCGGAAGCCATGCGCACCAGCCGGCGGGCGAGGAACAGCGGGTTCTCGCCGGCATCCAGCATCCGCGCGAGATAATAGAGCGTCGCGTCCGGGTCCGAGCCGCGCACCGAC
Organism: Allobosea sp. 117; assembly: GCF_000702305.1. Taxonomy (GTDB): domain Bacteria; phylum Pseudomonadota; class Alphaproteobacteria; order Rhizobiales; family Xanthobacteraceae; genus Ancylobacter. Next base: position 17,861 of record NZ_JNLC01000017.1, on the reverse strand, counting down.
TTGTGCAAGGCGGAGATGAGGTTGTAGTGGCCGTCCTCGCTCTTGTCGTAGATCGGCGCGCGGCGCTGCACGATCTCCTGGAGCTGCGCGGAATCGAACATCTCGTCCGGCCGCGCGGCGCGCCACACCTCCTCCGCCAGCGTGAGCGCCGCCCGCCCGTCGCCGTCCGCCATGCGGGCGAGCATGTCGCGGGCCTCGGCGTCGAGCGGCAGGGCCCTGCCCTCGAGTTCCTCGGCGCGGACCAGCAGCCGGCCGATTGCCGCCTCGTCGAGCGGGCGGAACACCAGCACCCGCGCGCGGGAGAGCAGCGCCGCATTGAGCTCGAAGGACGGATTCTCGGTGGTGGCGCCGATGAGCGTGATGGTTCCGTCTTCCATCACCGGCAGGAAACTGTCCTGCTGCGCCTTGTTGAAGCGGTGAATCTCGTCGACGAAGAGCAGCGTGCCCTTGCCGATGACGCGGCGCGCGCGGGCGGCGTCGAACACCTTCTTGAGCTCGGCCACCCCGGTGAAGATCGCCGAGACCTGCTCGAAGGACAGGTCGGTGCCCTGCGCCAGCAGCCGTGCGACGGTTGTCTTGCCGGTACCGGGCGGCCCCCAGAAGATCAGCGAGCCGAGCGAGCGGGTCGCCAGCATACGGCTGAGCAGCCCGTCGGGTCCCGTAAGGTGCTCCTGGCCGACCACGTCCTCCAGCTTGGCCGGGCGCAACCGGTCGGCCAGCGGGCGCGGCGCGCTGTCGTCGAGGCCGGCACTGGAGAAGAGGTCGGCCACGCCGGTCAGCCCGGCAGCATGGCGGTCACCTTGCGCCCGCCGCGCTGCACCGTGATGCGCCAGACCCGCGAGGGCTGCCGCGTTGCGCGCGCGAGATCGCCGGTGTCGGATATGGTCTCGCCATTGACCTCCAATATGACGTCGCCGGGCTTGAGGTTGGTGGCATCCGCCGGCGTGCCCTCGGCAACCGCCGTCACCACCACGCCCTTGTCGAGATCGACCGTGCGCAGCTCCTCGGCGACCGCCGGCGACAGATTCACCACCGTCGCCCCAGTGAGCGGCGTGCGACCGGTCACCGTGATCTCGTCGCGCGGGGTCGTCTCCGGCGCCGCCTCCAGGGCGATGGCGAGCGCCATCTCGCGCTTCTGGCGGATGATCTTCACCTTCGCCTCCCCCCCGAGCGGACGGGTGGCGAAGCGGTAGCCGAAGGCGTCGGGGTCGTCGACCTCCAGCCCTTCGACGCCGACGATGAGGTCGCCGGTCTTCAGGCCCGCCTTGGCGGCCGGGCTGCCCGGCGAGACGCTCTGCACCAGCGCGCCGACCGGACGCGGCAGATCGAGCCCGTCGGCGATATCCGGCGTCACCTTCTGCAGCCGGGCGCCGAGCCAGGGCCGACGCACCGCCTTGCCGCCGCTCATCGCCGATTGCAGCACCACCCGCACCATGTCGGCGGGAATGGCGAAGCCGATGCCCTGCGAGCCGCCGGAACGCGAGAAGATCGCGGTGTTGATGCCGACCACCCGGCCCGCCCCGTCGACCAGCGCGCCGCCCGAATTGCCGGGATTGATGGCGGCATCGGTCTGGATGAAGAACTGGTAGTCGCTGATGCCCACCTGCGTGCGGGCGAGCGCCGACACGATGCCCTGCGTCACCGTCTGGCCGACGCCGAACGGGTTGCCGATGGCGAGCACGATGTCGCCGACGGCGAGATCGTCCGAGCTGCCGAGCGTCGCCGCCGGGAAGCTCTGCCCCTTCGCATTCAGGCGCAGCACGGCAAGATCGGTGCGCGGGTCGCGCAGCATGATCTCCGCCTCGAACTCGCGCTTGTCGGCGAGCGAGACGCGGATTTCGTCGGCACCGTCGATCACGTGGTTGTTGGTCACCACGATACCGGCCGCGCCGACGATCACACCGGAGCCGAGCGAACGCTGCACCCGCTCGTTCGGCGTGCTGAAGCCGGGCCCGCCCGGGCCGCCGGGACCGCCGAAGAAGCGGCGGAAGAACGGATCGTCCATCAGCGGGTTGCGCCGCTGCTGCACAGTCTTCTCGGCATAGACGTTGACGATCGCCGGTGCCGTCTGCGCCACGACCGGCGCGAAGGAGAGGCCAATCTCGGCGCGGGAGGTCGGCACGCGCGGCGTCTCGGCCTGCGCCGCGGGCACGGCGAGGCTGGCGGCGAACAGAAGGGCAAACAGGAGATTCGCAGCATGTCTCATGCGGCGAGATATAGACGCGCGAGCATGGCTTCGATAGGGCCGCGCCCCTGCTCTCGACAGTCCCCGTGCGCCAAACAAAAAGGGCGGCCCGAAGGCCGCCCTGATCTTGATCCGGAAGACGCGCGGCTCAGGCCGCGGCGGTCTCCTCGGTGGCGGCCTTGGTCGCCTCGTGGCGGGCGAGATCGGCGGCGCCCTTGGCCTCGACGTCGCGGTCGACCAGCTCGATCACCGCGACCGGAGCCGAGTCACCATGGCGGAAGCCCGCCTTGATGATGCGGGTGTAGCCACCGTTGCGCTCCTTGTAGCGCGGGCCGATGACGTCGAACAGCTTGCGCACGACGACGACGTCGCGCACCTCGGCGATCGCTTGGCGGCGCGCGTGCAGGTCGCCGCGCTTGCCGAGGGTGATCAGCTTCTCCACGACCGGGCGAAGATCCTTCGCCTTCGGCAGGGTGGTGACGATCTGCTCGTGGGTGATGAGCGCCTGCGCCATGTTGGCGAACATGGCTTTGCGGTGCTCGGCGGACCGGTTGAACCGGCGATGGGCCTTGCCGTGGTTCATGGCAACATTCCTACAATGCGACGGCTTTCGAGCCGATTGGGGGTGAGGCGGCTCGAATGCCGCGCCTGATGCTCAGTAGTGATCTTCGAAACGCTTGGCGAGATCCTCGATGTTCTCCGGCGGCCAGCCCGGCACTTCCATGCCGAGATGCAGGCCCATGCTGGCGAGAACTTCCTTGATCTCGTTCAGCGACTTGCGGCCGAAGTTCGGGGTACGGAGCATCTCCGCCTCGGTCTTCTGGATCAGGTCGCCGATGTAGACGATGTTGTCGTTCTTCAGGCAGTTGGCCGAACGCACCGACAGCTCGAGCTCGTCGACCTTCTTCAGCAGGGCCGGGTTGAACGGCAGCTCCTGCATGGCCGGGCTCTCGGTCTCGCGCTTCGGCTCCTCGAAGTTCACGAAGATCTCAAGCTGGTCCTGCAGGATGCGCGCGGCATAGGCGAGCGCGTCCTCGGGACCGACCGAGCCGTTGGTTTCGATGGAGAGCGTGAGCTTGTCATAGTCGAGAATCTGGCCCTCGCGGGTGTTCTCGACCTTGTAGGAGACCTTCTTGACCGGCGAGTAGAGGCTGTCGACCGGGATGAGGCCGATCGGCGCGTCCTCGGGGCGGTTGCGGTCGGCCGCGACATAGCCCTTGCCGGTGTCGACGGTGAACTCCATGCGGATCTCCGCGCCCTCGTCGAGGGTGCAGAGCACGAGCTCGGGGTTCAGCACCTGCACGTCGTTCACGGTCTGGATGTCACCGGCGGTGACGACGCCCGGACCCTGCTTCTTCACCACCATGCGCTTGGGGCCGTCGCCCTGCATCTTGATGGCGATGTCCTTGATGTTGAGGACGATGTCGGTCACGTCCTCGCGCACGCCCGGGATCGAGGAGAACTCGTGCAGCACGCCGTCGATGTGCACCGAGGTCACCGCCGCGCCCTGCAGCGAGGAAAGGAGGATGCGGCGCAGCGCATTGCCGAGCGTCTGGCCGAAGCCGCGCTCGAGCGGTTCGGCAACCACGGTCGCAAGCCGCTTCGGGTCGCTGCCGGTGGCGACCTCGAGCTTCTCGGGCTTGATCAGCTCTTGCCAGTTCTTCTGAATCACGACGTCACCCTTGCTCTCGACGGGACCCGGCCATTCGCCGGATTACCGCCCCCGCGCAACGCGGGAAGGAATGCCAAACGCAACTGAACCCGCGACGCCGGGGCACCGCGGGGACAGGAAAATAGCGTCACACGCGCCGGCGCTTGCGCGGACGGCAGCCATTGTGCGGGATCGGCGTGACGTCGCGGATCGACGTGACGGTGAAGCCCGCCGCCTGGAAGGCGCGCAACGCCGACTCGCGGCCGGAACCGGGGCCCGACACCTCGACTTCGAGGGTCCGCATGCCGTGGTCCGCCGCCTTGCGGGCGCAATCCTCCGCCGCGACCTGCGCGGCATACGGGGTCGACTTGCGCGACCCCTTGAAACCCATGGCGCCGGCCGACGACCAGGCAATGGTGTTGCCCTGCGCATCGGTGATGGTGATCATGGTGTTGTTGAACGACGCGTTCACGTGGGCGACGCCGGAGGCGATGTTCTTGCGCTCACGGCGCTTCACGCGGGCTGCTTCTTTGGCCATAGGTCCTTGATCCTTCGGGCGCGCCCGTATTGCCAGGCGCTCGGGATGAAACAATCAGACCGGCAGGAGGAACGTGCCTGAGGCCGTCCCCGCCTGCCGTCGGGAAAGCGGCGGGCACGCGGCCCGCCGGAACTCACTTCTTCTTGCCGGCGATCGGCTTGGCCGGACCCTTGCGGGTACGGGCATTGGTGTGGGTGCGCTGGCCGCGCACCGGCAGACCGCGGCGATGGCGCAGACCGCGATAGCAGCCGAGGTCCATCAGACGCTTGATGTTGATCGCGACTTCGCGGCGCAGATCGCCTTCCACGACGTAGTCGCGGTCGATCGCTTCGCGGATCTGCAGCACTTCCTGGTCGGTGAGCTGGTTCACGCGACGCTCGGACGGGATGCCGACCTTCTCGACGATCTCGGCCGCATTCTTCGGGCCGATGCCGTGGATGTACTGGAGCGCAATGACGACGCGCTTGTTGGTCGGGATATTGACGCCTGCTATACGGGCCACGCCGTCTTCTCCATGTATCGCCGGGCGACGAGCCGCGGCACGGGGTTAGCCCTGCGTCCGGTGGAGGCCGGCCCCTGCAGGGATGAGCGCACAGGTATTTCCCGACATCCGTGACAGACGTCGAAACGCTGCGCTCGATGAAATGAAGCGGCGCACATAAAAGGAATCGCGGCCCGTGTCAAGCCGCGCAACCTTCAGAACGCCGCATCGTGAACGGCCGCGCGGCCGATCAGACGGTCTCGAGAACGTCCGCGATGTCCCGCGTGACCTCGTCGATCGGCTTCATGCCGTCGACCGCGACCAGCAGCCCGCGCTCCGCGTAGTAGGGAGCGACCACGGCGGTGTCGCGGTTGAAGGCCTCGAGCCGGGTCTTGAAGACCTCCGGGTCGTCGTCCTTGCGCACCGGCTCGCCGCGCGCGCGGGTTTCCTCGGCGCGCTTCAGGATGCGCTCGACCAGCTTCGTCTGGTCGACCTTGAACTCGATCACGGCGTCGAGCTTGAGGCCCTTCTCGGCGAGCATGCTGTCGAGCGCCTCGGCCTGCGGCACGGTGCGCGGGAAGCCGTCGAGGATGAACCCCCTGGCGGCATCGGGCTGCTCGATGCGGTCGGCGACGATGCCGATCACGATGTCGTCGGAGACCAGCTTGCCGGCATCCATCACTGCCTTGGCCTTGAGGCCGATCGGCGTGCCGTTGGCGACCGCTTCACGAAGCATGTCGCCGGTGGAGAGCTGGATGATGCCGTGCCGGGCCACCAGCCGCTGGGCCTGAGTTCCCTTCCCCGCCCCCGGCGGGCCCAGCAATATCAGCCTCATCGACGCTTCCCCCTGAGCTTGGCCTTCTTGACCAGGCCTTCATATTGATGCGCCAGCAGATGCCCCTGGACCTGCGCCACCGTGTCCATGGTCACGCTGACCACGATCAGCAGGGAGGTGCCGCCGAAATAGAACGGCACCGCGGCGTAGGAGATCAGGATCTCCGGGAACAGGCACACTATCGCAAGGTAAGCCGCACCGATCACGGTAATGCGAGTCAGCACATAGTCGATATATTCCGCCGTGCGCTCGCCCGGCCGGATGCCCGGGATGAAGCCGCCATGCTTCTTCAGGTTGTCCGCGGTCTCGGTCGGGTTGAACACGATCGCGGTGTAGAAGAAGCAGAAGAACACGATCAGCAGCACATAAAGCAGCATGAACAGCGGCCGCCCGTGCCCGATCAGCGACGTCACCGTGGTGAGCCATGCCGGCCCCTGCCCCTGCGAGAAGCTGGCGACCGTGGTCGGGATCAGCAGCAGCGAGGAGGCGAAGATCGGCGGGATGACGCCCGACGAGTTCAGCTTCAGCGGCAGGTGCGAGGACTGGCCCTCATACACCTTGTTGCCGACCTGGCGCTTCGGATACTGGATCAGCAGCCGGCGCTGGGCGCGCTCCATGAACACGATGAACATGATCACGGCGACCGCCATCAGGATCACCGCCAGGATCAAGCCGGTGGACAGCGCGCCCTGACGGCCGAGCTCCAGAGTGCCGGCGATCGCCGAGGGCAGCTCGGCGACGATGCCGGCGAAGATGATCAGCGAGATGCCGTTGCCGATGCCGCGCGAGGTGATCTGCTCGCCGAGCCACATCAGGAACATGGTGCCGCCGGTCAGCGTGAGCACCGTCGAGATGCGGAAGAACCAGCCCGGATCCGAGACCACGGCGCCCGAGCCTTCGAGGCCCACGGCGATGCCGTAGGACTGGAACACCGCGAGCACCACGGTCAGGTAGCGCGTGTACTGGTTGATCTGCTTGCGGCCGGACTCGCCTTCCTTCTTCAGCGCCTCGAGCTGCGGCGACACGGTGGTCAGCAACTGCACGATGATCGAGGCGGAGATGTACGGCATGATGTTCAGGGCGAAGATCGCCATGCGCGAAACCGCGCCGCCCGAGAACATGTTGAACAGGCCGATGATGCCCTGCTGCGCGGTGCGGAACACGTCCGCGAGCGCGTCCGGATTGATTCCGGGCATCGGGATGTAGGTGCCGAGCCGATACACGAGAAGCGCACCCAGCGTGAACCAGATGCGCTTCTTCAGTTCTTCGGCCTTCGCGAGGGCACCGAAATTGAGGTTAGCCGCGAGTTGTTCTGCTGCCGAGGCCATGATGGCTTCGCTCCTCGCCTGTGCCCTTAATCAGAATCGGAATGCCTGACTTAAGCGTCAGGCAGCCGTTTCGCCAGCGTCCGCCGCCGGATTGAGCAGCGTCACAGTGCCGCCCGCCTTCTCGACCGCCGCGGCTGCCGACTTGGTGGCATGCGCCACTTCGAGCGCGATCTTCGCCTTCAGCTCGCCGGAGCCGAGCACGCGCACGCCGGCCTTGGCACGGCGCAGCACGCCCGCCGCAACCAGCGCGGCTTCTGTGACCGGCGCCTTGGCGTCGAGCTTGCCGGCGTCGATCGCGGTCTGGATACGGCCGAGCGAGACCTCGTTCCAGTCGAGCGCGAAGATGTTGTTGAAGCCGCGCTTCGGCAGGCGCCGATGCAGCGGCATCTGGCCGCCCTCGAAGCCCTTGATCGCGACGCCGGTGCGCGAGGTCTGACCCTTCACGCCGCGGCCGCCGGTCTTGCCCTTGCCCGAACCGATGCCGCGACCGACGCGCATGCGCTTCTTGCGCGCGCCTTCGTTGTCCTTGATGCCGTTGAGGCTGGTCATGGTCTGTCTCCCGTCCCTGCCCGCGTCACGCTTCGACGACGCGCACGAGGTGGCCGACCTTGGCGATCATGCCGCGTACAGCCGGAGTGTCTTCGAGCGTGGAACGACGCCCGAGCTTATTGAGGCCGAGACCGACGAGCGTCGCCCGCTGGTCGCCCGGACGGCGGATCGGAGAGCCGACCTGCTCGACCGTGATGGTCTTTTCCTTCGCCATGATGCGCGCTCCTGATCAGTCGGTCGCTTCGGCGTCGTCGACGCGGCGGCGGGCCTGGAGCTGCGAGACCTTCAGGCTGCGGCGCGCCGCCACGAGGCGGGGGCTGTCCTGGTTCTTCAGCGCCTCGAAGGTCGCGCGGACCATGTTGTACGGGTTGGACGAGCCGAACGACTTGGCCACCACGTCCTGCATGCCGAGCGTCTCGAACACCGCGCGCATCGGGCCGCCGGCGATGATGCCGGTACCGGCCGGGGCGGCGCGCAGCACCACCTTGCCGGCGCCATGATGGCCATGCACGTCGTGGTGCAGGGTACGGCCCTCGCGCAGCGGCACGCGGATCAGCGCGCGCTTGGCGGCGTCCGTCGCCTTGCGGATGGCCTCCGGCACCTCGCGGGCCTTGCCGTGGCCGAAGCCCACGCGGCCCTTCTGGTCGCCGACGACGACGAGGGCGGCGAAGCCGAAGCGCCGGCCGCCCTTCACCACCTTGGCGACGCGGTTGATGTGGACCAGCTTGTCCACGAACGTATTGTCGCGATCCTCGCGTTCACGCTCACGTTCACGAGCCATGATCTTATCCTCGTCTTTCCGCGGTCGACCCGCTCGTGATCAGAAGTTGAGGCCGCCCTCACGGGCGGCATCGGCGAGCGCCTTGACGCGGCCGTGATAGATGAAGGCGCCGCGGTCGAACACCACGTCCTTCACGCCGGCAGCGACGGCACGCTCGGCCACGAGCTTGCCGATGGCCTGAGCCGCCGCGACGTCCGCGCCGGTCTTCAGGCTGGCGCGCAGATCCTTCTCGAGCGTCGAGGCGGAGGCCACGGTGACCCCGCGCGCGTCGTCGATGACCTGCGCATAGATGTGCTTCGACGAGCGATGCACCGAAAGGCGCGGCCGCCCGTTCGCCGCCGTGCGGAGAGCACGACGGACACGCGCCTTGCGGCGCTCGGTAGCGTCCTTGTACTGAGCCATGGTTCGGTTCCGTTACTTCTTCTTGCCTTCCTTGCGGAAGATGAACTCACCCGCGTACTTCACGCCCTTGCCCTTGTAGGGCTCGGGACCGCGGAATTCGCGGATCTCGGCGGCGACCTGACCGACCTTCTGGCGGTCGATGCCGGTGACGACGATCTCGGTCGGCTTCGGCGTCACGATCTGGATCCCCTCCGGGATCGGATAGATCACGTCGTGGCTGTAGCCGAGCGAGAGGTTCAGGTTCTTGCCCTGCACCGCCGCCTTGTAGCCGACGCCGTTGATCTCCAGCTTCTTCTCGAAGCCCTTGGTGACGCCTTCGACGAGATTGGCCACCAGCGTGCGGGACAGGCCCCACATCGCCTTGTGGCGGTTGGTCTCGCCGCGCGGCGCGAAGGCGATGACGTTGCCGTCCAGCTTCGCGCCGATCTCCTCGACGAGCTGCACCTGCAGCGCGCCCTTCGGACCCTTGACCTTGACGGTCTGGCCGTCGATGGCGGCGGTGACGCCGGCCGGGACGGTGATGGTGGCTTTGCCGATCTTGGACATGATGCTCTCTGCCTCCCGATCAGAAGACCGTGAAGAGGACTTCGCCGCCCACGTTCTTGTCGCGGGCTTCGTGGTCCGCCATCACGCCCTGGGGCGTGGAGACGACAGCGACGCCGAGACCGTTGGCGACGCGCGGAAGGGTCTTCACCGAGGAATACACCCGGCGGCCCGGCTTGGAGACGCGCGAGATCTCGCGGATCACCGGCTCGCCGTCATAGTACTTCAGCTCGATCTCGAACTCGGTGCGGCCGTTGACGGGCTCCGAGGCGGAATAGCCGCGGATGAAGCCCTCGGAGGCCAGCACGTCGAGCACCGAGGCGCGCAGCCGCGAGCCCGGGGTCGAGATCTTTTCCTTGCGCCGCATCTGCGCGTTGCGGATGCGGGTGATCAGGTCGCCGATCGGATCGGTCGTGGACATGGATCAGCCCTCCCTCACCAGCTCGACTTCACGAGGCCAGGAATCTGGCCCTGCGAACCGAGTTCGCGCAGCGCGATGCGCGACATCTTCAGCTTGCGATAGAACGCACGCGGACGGCCGGTCACCTCGCAGCGGTTGCGGATGCGGACCTTCGCCGAGTTGCGCGGAAGCTCAGCCAGCTTGAGGACCGCGGCGAAGCGCTCCTCGATCGGCAGTTCCTTGTTGTTGACCAGGGCCTTCAGACGAGCCCGCTTCGCCGCATTGTTCTTCACAAGCCGGCGGCGGTGTTCGTTCTTCTCGACCGCGCTCTTCTTCGCCATATGCTCTTGCTCCTAGCTCTCCGCGTTTGGGGCTGTCGCCCCACGGCCGGAAGGGGATGCTTACTGCCGGAACGGGAAGTTGAAGGCCTTCAGAAGCGCACGCGCTTCCTCGTCCGTCTTCGCCGTCGTGCAGACGATGATGTCCATGCCCCACATCTGATCAACCTTGTCGTAGTTGATCTCGGGGAACACGATGTGCTCCTTGATGCCAAGGGCATAGTTGCCGCGGCCGTCGAAGCTCTTCGGGTTGAGACCGCGGAAGTCGCGAACGCGCGGCAGCGCGATGTTCACGAGACGGTCCACGAACTCGTACATGCGGGTCTTGCGCAGAGTGACCTTGGCGCCGACCGGCTGATTCTCGCGCAGCTTGAAGTTCGAGATCGCCTTGCGCGCACGCGTCACAACCGGCTTCTGGCCGGCGATCAGCGCGAGGTCGCCCGCCGCGGTCTGCACCTTCTTGGTGTCGGCGGTGGCTTCGCCCACGCCCATGTTGATGACGATCTTCTCGATCGTCGGCACTTCCATGGGGTTCTTGTAGCCGAACTGCTCGATCATCTGCTTGCGGACGACGTCCTCATAGAGGGACTTCATCCGCGGGGTGTAGCTGGTCTCAGCCATCGATCTTCTCCCCCGAGCGCTTGGCGACCCGGACCTTGCTGCCGTCCGCCTGCACGAGGAAGCCGACGCGGGTCGGCTTGCCGTCCTTGGGGTCGGCGATCGCGATGTTCGACAGGTGGATCGGGGCCTCCTTGGAGATGATCCCGCCTTCCTGGTTCGCGGTCTGACGCTGATGGCGCTTCACCAGGTTGACGCCGCGAACCTTCGCGGTGCCGTCCTTCGGAAGCACTTCGAACACCTCGCCGGTGCGGCCCTTGTCGCGGCCGGCGAGAACGACGACCTTGTCGCCCTTCTTGATTTTCGCGGCCATCACAGCACCTCCGGCGCCAGCGAAATGATCTTCATGTGGTTCTTGGCGCGCAGCTCGCGCGGCACCGGCCCGAAGATACGGGTGCCGACCGGCTCCTTCTGATTGTTGATCAGAACAGCCGCGTTGCGGTCGAAACGGATGACCGAACCATCGGCGCGACGGATGTCCTTGGCCGTGCGAACCACGACCGCCTTCATCACGTCGCCCTTCTTCACGCGGCCGCGCGGGATCGCCTCCTTCACCGACACCACGATGATGTCGCCGACATGGGCGTACTTACGCTTCGAACCGCCGAGCACCTTGATGCACATGACGCGACGCGCGCCGGAATTGTCCGCCACGTCGAGATTGGTCTGCATCTGGATCATGACGCACCTTTTTCTCGTAATCCTGCGCGCTCAGTCAGACCGGCGCACTACCGTCCCGTTTCCGGGAAACCTCAGACTTCTACGCGCTTCTCGCCCTGGACCACGACCCAGTGCTTCAGCTTGGACAGAGGACGGCTCTCCTCGATCCACACCGTGTCGCCTTCCTTCCAAGCATTGCCCTCGTCATGGGCGTGATACTTCTTGGAGCGGCGGACGGTCTTCTTCAGCAGCGGATGCGTGAAACGACGCTCGACACGGACCACGACGGTCTTGTCCTGCTTGTCGCTCACCACGACGCCCTGCAGCAAACGCTTCGGCATCGTTATCTCCTCACTTCGCCTTGGCCGCGGAAGCGGCCTTCTGCGCGGCGACGGTCTTGATCCGCGCGATGTCGCGGCGGACCTGACGCACCCGCGCCGTGTTCTCAAGCTGTCCCGTCGCGCGCTGGAAGCGCAGGTTGAACTGCTCCTTCTTGAGGGCCAGCAGCTCGTCGGCGAGCTCGTCGGCCGTCTTCGTCCGAATGTCGGAAGCCTTCGTCATGATTCCCTCCGTCACTCGGCGATGCGCTCGACGAAGCGCGTCTTGATCGGCAGCTTGGCCGCCGCCAGCGTCAGCGCTTCCTTGGCGATCTCCTGGCTCACGCCATCGATCTCGAACATGATGCGGCCGGGCTTCACCTTGGCCGCCCAGAACTCGGGAGCGCCCTTGCCCTTACCCATGCGGACTTCGGTCGGCTTCTTGGAAACCGGCACGTCCGGGAACACGCGGATCCACACGCGGCCCGCGCGCTTCATGTGACGGGTGAGCGCGCGGCGGGCAGCTTCGATCTGCCGCGCGGTGACGCGCTCCGGCTCCAGGGCCTTCAGGCCGAACTGGCCGAAATTGAGGTCAGTTCCACCCTTCGCAGCGCCGTGGATACGGCCCTTGAACTGCTTGCGGAACTTCGTGCGCTTCGGTTGCAGCATGTCGCGCCTCTTATTCCTTTATTCGCCTCACGCCGCGTCGCGGCGCGAGGAGCGACCACCCGACGGCTCCGAGTCCGCCTGGCGCTTGTCCTGCGCCATCGGATCGTGCTCGAGGATTTCGCCCTTGAAGATCCAGACCTTCACACCACAGGTGCCGTAGGTCGTGAAGGCGGTGGCCGTACCGTAATCCACGTCCGCGCGCAAGGTGTGAAGCGGCACGCGCCCTTCACGATACCATTCCAGACGCGCGATTTCCGCGCCGCCGAGGCGGCCGGAGCAGTTGATACGGATGCCTTCGGCGCCGAGACGGATCGCCGACTGCACCGCGCGCTTCATGGCGCGGCGGAAAGCGACGCGACGCTCGAGCTGCTGGGCGATCGATTCGGCGACGAGGCGCGCGTCGATTTCCGGCTTGCGGATCTCGACGATGTTGATGAAGACCTCCGAGTTGGTCATCTCGGCGACCTTCTTGCGCAGCTTGTCGATGTCGGCGCCCTTCTTGCCGATCACCACGCCCGGACGCGCCGAGTGGATGGTGACGCGACACTTCTTGTGCGGACGCTCGATCACGATCTTGCTGACGGCCGCCTGCTTCAGCAGCTTCATCAGCATCTCGCGGATCTTGATGTCCTCGTGCAGCAACTGGCCGTACTCGCCCTTGCCGGCGAACCAGCGCGAGTCCCAGGTGCGGTTGATGCCGAGCCGCAGCCCGACCGGATTGACCTTCTGACCCATCAGGCCTTCTCCCCGACTTCACGCACCACGATGGTGATATGCGAGAACGGCTTCTCGATCCGGCTGGCGCGGCCACGGGCACGCGCGGCGAACCGCTTCATGACGAGGCCCTTGCCGACATGCGCCTCGGCGACGATCAGATCGTCGACGTCCAGCTCATGATTGTTCTCGGCATTGGCGATCGCCGATTCCAGGCACTTCTTCACGTCGCCGGCGATCCGCTTGCGCGAGAACTGCAGGTCGGCGAGCGCAGTCGCGACCTTCTTGCCGCGGATGAGCCCGGCGACGAGGTTGAGCTTCTGGGGGCTGACGCGGAGATTCCGCGCAACCGCCTTGGCTTCCGTATCCGCGAGCGCGCGCGGACGAGCTGCCTTACCCATGACCCTTGCCTCTACTTCCGCTTGGCTTTCTTGTCCGCCGCGTGCCCGTAATAGGTACGGGTCGGGGCGAACTCGCCGAACTTGTGGCCGACCATGTCCTCGTTCACCGAGACCGGGACATGCTTGTTGCCGTTATAGACGCCGAACGTGATGCCCACGAATTGCGGGAGGATCGTGGAGCGACGGCTCCAGATCTTGACCACGTCATGACGCCCGGACGAACGGGCGGCTTCCGCCTTCTTGAGGAGGTAGCCGTCGACGAACGGACCTTTCCAGACCGAACGAGACATAATTCAGGTTCCCTCGCTCACTTCTTGCGTGCGTGCCGGCTGGACACGATGAACTTGCCGGTCGACTTGTTCTTCCGGGTCTTCTTGCCCTTGGTGGGGAAGCCCCACGGGGTGACCGGATGACGGCCGCCCGAGGTGCGGCCTTCGCCGCCGCCATGCGGGTGGTCGACCGGGTTCATGGTGACACCGCGGTTGTGCGGGCGACGGCCCAGCCAGCGCTTGCGGCCGGCCTTGCCGAGGCTCGTGTTCATGTGGTCAGGGTTCGAGACCGCGCCCACCGTGCCGAAGCACTCGCCGTGCACCAGGCGCTGCTCGCCCGAGTTGAGGCGGATGATCACATAACCCTGGTCGCGGCCGACGATCTGCGCATACGAGCCGGCGGAGCGGGCTATCTGGCCGCCCTTGCCGATCTTCAGCTCGACATTGTGCACGATCGTGCCGACCGGCAGGTTGCCGAGCGGAGCCGCGTTGCCGGGTTTCACGTCGACGCTCTTGCCGGCGACCACGGTATCACCGACCGCCAGGCGCTGCGGCGCGAGGATGTAGGCGAGATCGCCGTCCTCGTACTTGATCAGCGCGATGAAGGCGGTGCGGTTCGGGTCGTATTCGATCCGATCCACCACGGCCGGCACGTCACGCTTGGCGCGCTTGAAGTCGACCAGACGATAGGCCTGCTTGTGGCCGCCGCCGCGGAAGCGGACGGTCACCCGACCGGTGTTGTTGCGACCGCCGGCCTCGTTCTTGCCCTCGGTCAGCGTCTTGACCGGCTTGCCCTTGTAGAGGCCCGCACGGTCGACGATGACCAGCTGGCGCAGACCAGGGGTAACCGGCTTGAAGGTCTTGAGTGCCATGACTCTGTTCCCTACTCCCGGCTCACAGACCCGTCGTGATGTCGATGGTGTGGCCCTCGACGAGGGTCACGACCGCCTTCTTCACGTCGTTCTGCACGCCCTTGCGGCCCTTGAAGAACTTCGTCTTCCCCTTGCGGACCAGCGTGTTGACGCTCTTCACCTTGACGTCGAAGAGCTTCTCGACCGCCTCCTTGATCTGCGGCTTGGTAGCCGTCAGAGCGACCTTGAAGACGACCTGGTTGTGCTCGGACGCGGTCGTGGCCTTCTCGGTGATGACCGGGGACACGATCACGTCGTAGTGGCGCGGATCGAGACTCATTTGAAGCGCGCCTCCAGAGCGTCGACAGCCGCCTTGGTCAGCACGAGGGTCTGACGGCGGAGGATGTCGTAGACGTTGATGCCCTGGACGGGCAGCACGTCGAGATGGACGATGTTGCGCGAGGCGAGACCGAAATTGGCATCGACCTCGGCACCCGAGACGATCAGCGCGTTGGACAGGCCGAGTCCCGCCAGACGCTCCTTGAGCAGCTTGGTCTTCGGCTCGGCCAGCGTCGCATCGTCGAGGACGATGATCTGCTGGTCCTTCGCCTTGGAGGACAGCGCATGCTTCAGCGCGAGGGCGCGGACCTTCTTCGGCAGCTCGCTCGCATGGCTGCGGACGACCGGCGCGAAGGCCTTGGCGCCGCCGCGGAACTGCGGAGCGGAAGCCGCGCCGTGGCGGGCGCCGCCGGTGCCCTTCTGCTTGTACATCTTCCGCTTGGTGCGGTTGACTTCCGAGCGCGAGAGCGTCGAGTGCGTGCCGGCCTGTCGGCGCGAGAGCTGCCACACCACGCAGCGGTGCAGGATGTCCTGCCGCGGCTCGAGGCCGAAGATGGCATCCGACAGCGTGACGGAACCGGCCTCGGTCCCTTCCAGCGTCTTGACGGCGATTTCCATCACACAGCCTCCTCAGCAGCGGCCTCGGCCGCAGCGACGTCGGCCGGAGCCTCGGTCGCCGAACCTTCGGTCGCGTCGCCGTCGGCGCCCGGCAGCCGGAACTTGCCCGGCTTCGGCGCTTCGGCCGGCAGCTTCTTCTTCACCGCGTCGGCGACCAAGATCCAGCCGCCCTTGTGGCCGGGGACGGCGCCCTCGACCGCGATCAGGCCGCGCTCGACATCCGTCAGAACCACCTTGAGGTTCTGCGTGGTCACCGTCTCGACACCCATGTGACCGGGCATCTTCTTGTTCTTGAAGGTCTTGCCGGGGTCCTGACGACCGCCGGTCGAACCGATCGAACGATGCGAGATCGACACGCCGTGGGTGGCGCGAAGGCCGCCGAAATTATGGCGCTTCATGCCGCCGGCAAAACCCTTACCGGTGGAGGTGCCTGTCACGTCGACGAACTGGCCGACCACGAAATGGTCCGCCGTCAGCTCCGCACCGACCGGGATCAGCCCGTCTTCCTCGACGCGGAACTCCGCGAGCTTGCGCTTGGGCTCGACCTTCGCCACCGCGAAGTGCCCGCGCATGGCGCGCGTGGTGTTCTGCGGCTTGGCCCGGCCGACGCCGAGCTGCAGAGCCACATAACCGTTCTTGTCGAGGGTCCGGTGGGCAACCACCTGGCAATTATCGACTTTCAGCACAGTGACCGGAACGTGTTCACCTGCATCCGTAAAGATGCGGGTCATTCCGACCTTCTGGGCGATGACGCCTGACCGCATGGCCGTGTCCCTTCGCCTTCTCTCAGAGCTTGATCTCGACGTCGACGCCGGCGGCGAGGTCGAGCTTCATCAGCGCGTCCACCGTCTGGGGCGTCGGGTCAACGATGTCGAGCAGGCGCTTATGCGTGCGCATCTCGAACTGTTCACGGGATTTCTTGTCCACGTGGGGCGAGCGGTTGACCGTGAACCTCTCGATCCGCGTCGGCAGCGGGATCGGTCCGCGAATCTGCGCACCGGTGCGCTTCGCCGTGTTCACGATCTCGCGGGTCGAGGCGTCCAGGATGCGATGGTCGAACGCCTTGAGGCGGATCCGGATGTTCTGGCCGTTCATTTCTCTTCAGGCTCCCAGAGGGAGCTCCCTTGAGCTCCACGAAAAAGGGGCGCGCCGGCAGGCCGAGGCGCCCCTCGGGACTTTTCCGCTCACTCGATGATGGCGGCGACGACGCCGGCGCCGACGGTGCGGCCGCCTTCGCGGATGGCGAAGCGCAGCTTCTCTTCCATCGCGATCGGCACGATCAGCTGCACGTCAACCGAGATGTTGTCGCCCGGCATCACCATTTCCGTGCCTTCCGGCAGCGTCACCACGCCCGTCACGTCGGTCGTGCGGAAGTAGAACTGCGGACGGTAGTTGGTGAAGAACGGCGTGTGGCGGCCGCCCTCCTCCTTGGTCAGGATGTACGCCTCGGCCTTGAACTTGGTGTGCGGCTTCACCGAACCCGGCTTGCACACAACCTGGCCGCGCTCCACGTCCTCGCGCTTGGTGCCGCGCAGCAGCACGCCGATGTTGTCACCCGCCTGGCCCTGGTCCAGAAGCTTGCGGAACATCTCGACGCCGGTCACCGTGGTCTTCACCGTCGGGCGGATGCCGACGATCTCGACTTCCTCGCCGACCTTCACGATGCCGCGCTCGACGCGCCCCGTCACCACCGTGCCGCGGCCCGAGATCGAGAACACGTCCTCGATCGGCATCAGGAACGGCTGGTCGATCGGGCGCTCCGGCTGCGGGATGTAGGCGTCAACCGCCTCCATCAGCTTCAGCACCGCGTTCTTGCCCAGCTCCGGATCCCCGTTCTCCAGCGCAACCAGCGCCGAGCCGCGGATGATCGGGATGTCGTCGCCCGGGAAGTCGTACTTCGACAGAAGCTCGCGGACCTCGAGCTCGACCAGCTCCAGAAGCTCCGGATCGTCCACCATGTCGCACTTGTTCAGGAACACCACCAGCGCCGGAACGCCGACCTGGCGCGCCAGAAGGATGTGCTCGCGGGTCTGCGGCATCGGGCCGTCCGCCGCCGAAACCACCAGGATCGCGCCGTCCATCTGCGCCGCACCGGTGATCATGTTCTTCACATAGTCCGCGTGGCCGGGGCAGTCGACATGCGCGTAGTGACGGTTCGTCGTCTCGTACTCCACATGCGCCGTCGAGATCGTGATCCCACGCGCCTTCTCTTCCGGCGCCTTGTCGATCTGGTCATACGCGGTGAACGTCGCCCCGCCCGACTCCGCCAATACCTTCGTGATCGCCGCCGTCAGGGACGTCTTGCCATGGTCAACATGCCCAATCGTCCCAATGTTGCAGTGCGGCTTCGAACGGTTAAACTTCTCTTTGGCCA
>NZ_JNLC01000016.1 GCF_000702305.1 Allobosea sp. 117 | reverse complement strand
ATGGCCGCAGCCGTCGAGCTTGAGGGCGTCAACGTCACCTTCGGCGACTTCGTCGCGGTGCGCGACGCCAACCTCACCATCGAGCCGGGCGAGTTCTTCTCCTTCCTCGGCCCCTCCGGCTGCGGCAAGACCACGCTCCTGCGCACCATCTCCGGCTTCATCGAGCCGACCCGCGGCACGGTGCGCATCGGCGGGGCGGACATGAAGGGTATCGGGCCGAACAAGCGGCCGACCGCCCTCATCTTCCAGAACCTCGCTCTGTTCCCGATGATGACGGTCGCCGAGAACATCGGCTACGGCCTGCGCGTGCGCGGCGTGCCGCGCCACGAGCGGGATGAGAAGGTCAAGAACCTGCTCATCCAGATCGCGCTGCCCGAGCACGGCCACAAGCTGGTCTCCGAGCTCTCCGGTGGCCAGAAGCAGCGCGTCGCCATCGCCCGCGCGCTGGCGGTGGAGCCGTCCGTGCTGCTGCTCGACGAGCCGCTGTCCGCCCTCGACCTGAAGCTCAGACAGCACATGCGCGCGGAGCTGCGCGCCATCCAGAAGCGGGTGGGCATCACCTTCATCTACATCACCCACGACCAGGGCGAAGCCCTGACCATGTCGGACCGCATCGCGGTGATGAATGCCGGGGTGATCGAGCAGGTCGGTGGCGGGCGCTCCGTCTATGCCGAGCCGCGCACCCCCTTCGTCGCCTCCTTCGTCGGCGAGAACAACCGCATTCGAGGTCGCATTTCCGGTGTCGAAGGTGACATCGCCAAGATCGACACGCCGCTCGGCATGTTGAGCGCCCGCAACCCGGTCGGCCTCGCAGCCGGCGAGGAGGCGCTGCTCTTCGTGCGGCCGGAGGCGCTGGCGCTGATGCCGAAGGACACCCCCAATGGCGCCACGGTCGGCTTCGACGGCGAGGCCATCGACGTCGCCTATGAGGGCAGCGTTACCCATGTCACGCTTCGCGCGCGCACCGGCCAGAAGCTCACCGCCACCCTCGCCGGAAGCGCGCTACCGGCGAGCGGCGAGACCTTGCATATCGGCTTCAAGCCGCAGGACGGCCTGCTGCTCGCACGGCCGGCGACGCCATGAAAAGTATCCATGTCATGCTGCTGCTGCCCTGCGTGGTGGTGCTGGGCTTCTGGCTGATCGCGCGCTTCGACCGCATGAACGCTTCGACGCGCCGGCTCACCTTCTTCCAGCGCAACGGCCTCGGCGTCGGCATCTACCTCATCGTCGCGGTCGGCTTCTGGGCGGTCTTCGTCATTGTCCTGCCGATGATCTACATGGTCGAGCTGTCGTTCCGGCCGAAACTGCCACTGTCGCAGATGGGCGGGCCGAAGGATGTCTACACGCTGGAGAACTACCGCTACTTCCTGTTCGGCTCGACCACCTCGACCGCGGAATGGAACTGGCTGCACATCAAGGCGTTCGGCGTCACCATCCTCGCCAGTATATTGATAACGCTTGCGAACTTTGCGATCTGCTATCCGCTCGCCTACCACATGGCACAATCTGCGAAGCCGGATCGGTTGCGCATATTGCTGCTGCTGCTCATCATCCCCTATTGGGTCAACGACATATTGCGCGCCTTCGCCTTCCGGGTGCTGCTCTCCTCCGGCGGCATCATCAACCAGATGCTGATGGGCCTCGGCTTTGTGTCCGAGCCGGTCGATTTCCTCGGCGCCGATATCGGTCTCTATATGGGCCTCAGCTACGCCTACCTGCTGCTGATGATCTTCCCGCTCTACAATGCGATCGAGAGCCTCGACAAAAACCAGATCGAGGCGGCCCGCGACCTCGGCGCGCCCTGGTGGCATATCCACGCCTTCATCGTCATGCCGCACGCCAAGCCAGGCATCGCCTCGGGCTGCACGCTGGTCTTCATGCTGTGTACCGGCGCGGTCGCCACCCCGATGGTGCTCGGCGGCCCGCGCTCGCTGTGGTTTACCCCCATCGTCTATGACCGCTTCTACCAGCTCTTCAACTGGCCGCAGGGCGCCGCCTACGCCTTCCTGCTGCTGCTCGCCTGCATCGTCTTCGTGCTGACCGTGCTGCGCATCTCGGGGCTGAAGCTCGGGGAGATCACGCGATGACGTCGAGCCCGTTCCAGCGCGCCATGTTCGCCGTCTATGTGGCCGCCTTCTTCCTCTACCTGCTCGGCCCGCTGGCAGTGATGGGCATCTCCGCCTTCAACACGCCGGAATACCCGCAGGTCTGGCCGATCGAGGGGCTCACCCTCTCCTGGTTCGGCGCGCTGCTCGCCGATGCCGACATGATGCACGGGCTGCGCACCAGCCTGCTGATCGGCACGCTCGTGGTGCTGATCGCCGTTCCGGTCGGCCTCGCCGGCGCCATCGTCATGACGCAGATCAGCCGGACGGCGCGCTCGTTCTACTATCTGGTGGTGGTCTCGCCGGTGCTCACCCCCGGCATCATTATCGGCATCTCCACCGTGGTGTTCTGGCGCGAGCTGACCACCGTCACCGGCATGCGCTTCATGTATGACGGCATCGTGCTCACCGTGCTCGGCCAATCGAGCTTCATCTCGGCCTATTGCATGCTGATCATCCTCGCCCGGCTGCAGCGCTTCGACCGCGCGCAGGAGGAGGCAGCACTGGACCTCGGGGCATCCTATCCGCAGGTCTTCTTCCACATATTGCTGCCCTACCTGAAGCCGGCGCTGTTCTCGGCGGCGGTGCTGGCCTTCCTGTCCTCCTTCGAGAACTACAACACCACCACCTTCGCCATCCTCTCCGACAAGACGCTGACCACCGTGCTCGCGGGCCGGGTGCGACAGGGCTCGACCCCGTCGATCAGCGCGCTCGCCACCGCCATCGTGGTCCTCACCATCGTCGGCGCCGTCGCCTACGAACTGGCGAAGCGGCGTGACGACCGGCGCGCCGGGGCGCGCCGCAAGGAGGCACTGAAGGCGGAGGAAACCGAGCTCGCCTTGAGCCCCGCCGAATGACGACGTCTCTCCCGTCAACGCAAGGAACCGCGCATGTCTCCCCCCGTGGATGAGGTCGCCAGCGACCAGAAGCTTCCCGCCAGCGCAGATGTCGTGGTGGTTGGCGGCGGGATCATCGGCGTCAGCGCCGCCTACTATCTCGCGAAGCGGGGGCACTCGGTCGTCGTCGTCGAGAAGGGTCGCATCGCCGGCGAGCAGTCCAGCCGCAACTGGGGCTGGTGCCGCCAGCAGGGGAGGGCCATGCCGGAGATGCCGCTCGCCATGGCGAGCCTGGAGCTGTGGGGTGGGCTCGATGCCGAACTCGGCGCCGATACCGGTTTCCGCCGCACCGGGATGATGGTGGTCACCAAGGACCCTGCCGAGGTGGCGCAGTGGGAGCAGATGCTTGAGGCGAAGCGGGCTTTCCAGACGCGAGGCCGCATCCTCACCGGTGCCGAGGTCCAGGAGATGATCCCGGCCACCACGGATCGCTGGCTCGCGGGCCTCTATTCGCCGATCGACGGCCTCGCCGAGCCCTCGAAAGCCGCTCCCGCCATCGCCGAGGGGGCGCGGCGCCTCGGCGCCACGCTGCTGCAGAACTGCGCGGTGCGTGGCTGGGAGACCAGCGCCGGCGCCGTCTCGGCGGTGGTGACGGAGCGCGGCGCGATCAAGACCAATGCTGTGCTGTGCGCCGGCGGCGCCTGGACGTCGATGCTGCTCCGGCGCCACGGCATCAGCCTGCCGCAGGCCGGCGTATTCGCCACCGCCTGCCGAACCGAACCGGCCCCGCATGTCATCGACGGCGGCGTCGGCAGCCCCGGCTTTTCCTTCCGCCGCCGTCAGGACGGCGGCTATACCGTCGCGATGCGCGGGCGCGGCCGGGTGGATCTCACGCCTCAGGGCATCCGCTACGCGAGGCATTTCCTGCCGCTGCTGATCAAACGTGGCAAGACGCTGACGCTCGGCATCGGCCGCTCCTTCGTCGAGGGGCCGGAGACGATGGCGCAGTGGTCGCTCGATTCCACCTCGCCATTCGAGAAGACGCGGGTGCTCGACCCCGCACCCGATATGAAGCTCGCCGAGACGACGATGGCGCAGTTCCGCGCCGCCTATCCCGTGCTGAAGGGCCTGCGCATCGCGCAGGCCTGGGGCGGTCTTATCGACTCGACGCCGGACGCGGTGCCGGTAATCTCGGCGGTCGACCGGGCGCCTGGGTGCTATATCGCGACCGGCTTCAGCGGCCACGGTTTCGGCCTGGGCCCCGCCGCCGGCCGGCTCGCGGCCGACGTCGTGACCGGCGCTCCGACCCTCGTCGATCCGGCACCGTACCGCCTTTCGCGCTTCTTCGACGGGACGCAGCACGAGGCGACCGTCTGGGTCTGATCGCGGCGATCGCGCTGATGCCATACCGATGAACCGCCAGGGCGGCGGGAGCCGACGTCCATCGAGCCGAAGCGCCGCCTTTCAGATAGGGCTGGCGTTCCGTGATTTGCGGCCTTTCGACCTGAGCAGCGGTGTCTTGCTCCCGCTGGGAGGCACTGTCTTTGACGCCGCCGATCAAAATCGCGCGCACGAACTCGTCAGCCGGGCCGAGGGCAAGGGCGCCCTGAACGCCCTTGAGCGCCCCTTGGGACGTGGGCCCGGCGCCCTGTCGCGCCTGCATTCCCGCGATCCTATGAATACGTACGTACGAACTCAGTGATGTGCTGCACTGCTCGATAAGTACTGTTGACCTATTTCGCTGTCTCTGGTGACAAAGAAGCAAGCTGACAGGAGATATCGCTCGGCGTATATTGCCTTTTAGATAGTCGCGGTACGTCCGTGATTTGTATTTCTTGGGCGCGTCCAATCGCGACGGATATCTCCTCGAGCAGGTCGTTCGGGAGGAATGGCGATGACGGTCCGGAATCCTGTTGAATGGGGCTTCGATCAGATCAGGCAGACCTTCGGTGCTGTCAAATCGGTGGAGCATGCTTTCCATTACCCTGCGGAAGAAGTGGGCCTGGTGGTTCCCCAGGTGCGGCGGATCACCGTCGCCGATCTCAAGGATGTGCTGATACGGGGATTCAGCGACTTCGGTGCTTATCGGACAGATGTGATCTTCATCTGCCTGATCTACCCGCTGGCCGGCCTATTGATCGGGGCCGCGACGCTCGGCAACGGCCTCCTGCCCTTGCTGTTCCCGCTGATCTCCGGCTTCGCGCTGATCGGCCCATTCGCCGCCGCCGGGCTCTATGAGATGAGCCGGCGCCGCGAGCAGGGCCGATCGGTCACCTGGGCCGACGCCTTCGGCGTGTTCAGTTCGCCTTCGCTCGCCGCCATCATCGAACTCGGCCTGCTGCTGGTCGGCATCTTCCTGCTCTGGCTGCTCGTGGCGATGGGGATCTATCTGATGACGATGGGCCCCTACGTGCCGGAATCGGCAGCGGCCTTCATCACCGCGGTCTTCACCACCGGGCCGGGCTGGGCGCTGATCGTGATCGGCGTCGGGGTCGGCTTCCTGTTCGCGGTGGCCGTGCTCGCCATAAGCGCCGTGTCCTTCCCGCTGCTGCTCGATCATCGGGTCGGCGTGTCGGTCGCGGTGCGCACCTCGGTCCGCGCCTTCATGGTCAATCCGGTGCCCATGCTCGCCTGGGGTCTCATCGTCGCCGGCGGGCTGGTGCTGGGCTCCATTCCGCTGCTGGTCGGCCTCGTCGTGGTCATGCCGGTGCTCGGTCATGCCACGTGGCATCTCTATCGCAAGGTCGTCCAATAGGAACGAACAGTAACGCGGATCGCGGATCGAGCGGCGGCCAAGGATATATGTGATGCACGTCGTCCTGGTTCTTGTTCTGGTGGCCGTCGGCTCCGTGCTGTTTCACTTTCTGAGCCCGTGGTGGTGGACGCCGATCGCGTCGAATTGGCAATATATCGACGACACCATCATCATCACCTTCTGGATCACCGGCGTCGTGTTCGTCGCCGTGCTACTGTTCATGGCCTATTGCGTCTGGCGCTTCCGCCACCGCGAGGGTCATCAGGCCGCTTTCGAGCCGGAGAACCGCAGGCTCGAAAGCGGCCTCACCATCATCACCGGCGTCGGGGTCGCGGCGATGCTGGCGCCCGGCCTGTTCGTCTGGAACCATTTCATCACCGTTCCGCCGGACGCCTCGGCGATCGAGATCGTCGGCCAGCAATGGCAATGGAGCTTCCGGCTGCCGGGCAAGGACGGCAAGCTCGGCAAGACCAGCGTCGACAGCATTGCCGACGACAATCCCCTCGGGCTGGACAAGAACGATCCCGACGGCCGGGACGATGTCGTGCTGCAGGGCGAGGATCTGCATCTGCCGATAGGCAAGCCGATCAAGGTGGTGCTGCGCTCCACCGACGTGCTGCATGATTTCTACGTGCCGGAGTTCCGGGCCAAGATGGACATATTGCCGGGCTCCAGCACCTATTTCTGGCTCACCCCGACACGCACCGGCACGTTCGACATCCTCTGCGCGGAGCTTTGCGGCACCGGCCATCCCTATATGCGCGGATCGGTCGTGGTCGAGGAGCAGGTTGCCTATGACGCCTGGCTGGACGGCCAGCAGAGGCGGATGCTCGCGCAGCAGGACGGAACGAAGGGCGAAGTCAAGGCGCAACAATAGGCAAGGAGAGCTTGCCGAGGGAGGGTGCCGATGGTCGATGTTCCGCTTGGCGCGGCCGGCGTGCCGCCAGCCGAAGTCGAAGATGTCGAGCTCTACCATCCGAAGAGCTGGCTGACGCATTATGTGTTCAGCCAGGACGCCAAGATTATCGCCGTACAATATTCCGTCACCGCGCTGTCGATCGGTCTGGTCGCGCTGATGCTGTCCTGGCTGATGCGATTGCAGTTGGCATTCCCCGGCGCGCTCTCCTTCATCGACGCCGATGCCTATTACCAGCTCATCACCATGCACGGCATGATGATGGTGGTCTATGTGCTGACCGCGCTGTTCCTCGGCGGCTTCGGCAATTACCTGATCCCCTTGATGCTCGGCGCGCGGGATATGGTGTTTCCCTATGCCAACATGCTGAGCTTCTGGTTCTATCTGCTGGCGGTCGTGGTGCTGTTCGCCAGCTTCGCGGTGCCGGGCGGGCCGACCGGCGCGGGCTGGACGCTCTATCCACCTCAGGCGATCACCGCCGGTACGCCGGGCCTCGCCTGGGGCATCATCATGATGCTCGTCTCGCTGATGATCTTCATCGTCGGCTTCACCATGGGCGGCCTCAACTACGTGGTCACCGTGCTGCAGGGCCGCACCCGCGGCATGACGCTGATGCGCATGCCGCTCACCGTGTGGGGCATCTTCACCGCCAGCGTGATGGCGCTGCTCGCCTTTCCCGCCCTGTTCGTCGGCTGCGTGATGATGCTGTTCGACCGGCTGCTCGGCACCAGCTTCTTCATGCCGGAGATCATCGAGCAGGGAACGCGCCTGCCTTATGGCGGCGGCAGCCCGATCCTGTTCCAGCATCTGTTCTGGTTCTTCGGCCACCCCGAGGTTTACATCGTGGCGCTGCCGGCATTCGGCATCGTCTCCGACCTCATCAGCGTCCATGCCCGGCGCAACATCTTCGGCTACCGGATGATGGTATGGGCGATCGTGGCAATCGGCGCGCTCAGTTTCGTGGTGTGGGCGCACCACATGTATGTCAGCGGCATGAATCCCTATTTCGGATTCTTCTTCGCGACGACCACCCTGATCATCGCGATACCGACCGCGATCAAGGTCTATAACTGGGTGCTGACGCTCTGGCGCGGCGACATCCACCTCACCGTGCCCATGCTGTTCGCGCTTGCCTTTATCGTCACCTTCGTCAATGGCGGGCTGACGGGGCTGTTCCTCGGAAATGTGGTGGTGGACGTACCGCTGTCCGATACCATGTTCGTCGTCGCCCATTTCCACATGGTGATGGGCGTGGCGCCGATCCTGGTGATCTTCGGCGCCATCTATCACTGGTATCCGAAGGTGACCGGGCGGCTGCTCAGCGTGCCGCTCGGACAGTTCCACTTCTGGGTCACCTTCCTCGGCGCCTATCTGATCTTCTTCCCGATGCACTATCTCGGGCTGATGGGCGTGCCGCGGCGCTATTACGAGATGGGCGAGATCGCGATCTATCCGCAGTCGGCGCACGACCTGAACATCTTCATCACGGTGATGGCGCTGCTGGTCGGCGCCGCGCAGCTCGCCTTCGTGTTCAACCTGATCTGGAGCCTGCGCCACGGACGCGAGGCCGGCGGCAATCCGTGGCGCGCCTGCTCGCTCGAATGGCAGACCCCGGTGACGCCGCCGCCGCACGGCAATTTCGGCAAGGAACTGCCGATCGTCTATCGCTGGGCCTATGACTACCACGTCCCCGGCGCGCCGGAGGACTTCATTCCGCAGAACCAGCCGCCGCTGGCCGGCGAGATGGCGAGCCGGACGCCATGATCATCGTCGTCGCCTTCCTCGCCATCGTCATCGGCATCGCCGCCTGGTGGCTGTCGACGCAGCGGATCATGTCCAAGCCCTGGCTTGAGATCGGTGTCATCGACGAGCCGCCGGGCGCGCGTCCGCTGCCGACGGCGAAGATCGGGCTCGGCGTCTTCCTCGCGGTTGCCGGCGTGCTGTTCGCGCTTTCCATTAGCGCCTATTCGATGCGGCTGCAGGCCGCCGACTGGTGGCCGCTCCCGGTGCCGCGGCTGCTCTGGTTCAACACCGGTCTGCTCATCCTCGCCAGCGCCGCGCTGGAATGGACCAAGGCGCAATCCCGCCATGCGAACCTCGATGCCGTGCGCTTCGGGCTGATCAGTGCCGGCGTCCTCACACTCGCCTTCGTCATCGGCCAGCTTGTGGTCTGGCGCGAACTGGTGGGGGAGGGCTATTTTCTCGCCTCCAATCCCGCCAATGCCTTCTTCTATCTGATGACCGGACTGCACGGGCTGCACGTGCTGGGCGGGCTCGTCGCGCTGGCGCGTGTCACGTCTCGCGCGTTCAGCGCCGATGAGGTCGGCGGCGAGCGGGGCGGGCTGCGGCTCGGCCTCGAGCTATGCGCCATCTACTGGCATTTCCTGCTCGTCGTGTGGCTGGTCCTGTTTGCGCTGATCGCCGGCTGGGCCGGCGATTTCATCGAGATCTGTCGTCAAGCGTTGAGCTGAAGATGTTCTGAGCCGAAGGAGCGATCGATGGCGCAAATCTCGCTGAGGAACGAGGCGGACGAGGTCCGGCAATCCTCCGGCCTTGCCAGCATCGCCGCCGATCTCTCGTCGGACCAGCGGGCGTTCAAGAACGTCTCCTGGGGGAAGGCCATGATGTGGATCTTCCTCCTGAGCGACACCTTCGTCTTCAGTTGCTTCCTGATCTCCTACATGACGGCGCGCATGTCGACGACGGTGCCCTGGCCCAATCCCAGCGAGGTGTTCGCGCTGGAGATCGGCGGCACGTCCTTCCCGCTGCTCCTGATCGCTATCATGACCTTCGTGCTGATCAGCAGCAGCGGCACCATGGCGATGGCGGTGAACTATGGCTACCGGCGCGACCGCGTCACCACCGCCGTGCTCATGCTGGTGACGGCGGTGCTGGGTGCCGCCTTCGTCGGCATGCAGGCCTTCGAATGGACCAAGCTGATCCATGAAGGTGTCCGGCCATGGGAGAATCCGTGGGGTGCCGCGCAGTTCGGCTCCAGCTTCTTCATGATCACCGGCTTCCACGGCACGCATGTCACCTTCGGCGTGATCTTCCTCATCGCCATTGCGCGCAAGGTGCTGCGCGGAGATTTCGACGAAGGAAGGCGCGGCTTCTTCACCAGCCGGAAGGGAAGTTACGAATCCGTCGAGATCATGGGCCTCTACTGGCACTTCGTCGATCTGGTCTGGGTTTTCATCTTCGCCTTCTTCTATCTGTGGTGAGCAAAATGACCCACGTTGCGACCCATGACACCGCGCAGCACCCGATCCGGCTTTATTTCGTGGTGTGGGGCTGGCTGTTCGTGCTCAGCACCTGTTCCTACCTGGTCGATTATTTCCATCTGCAGGGGCATCTCAGATATTCGCTGATCCTGTTGTTCATGATGCTCAAAGCGGGGCTGATCGTCGCCGTCTTCATGCACATGGCCTGGGAGCGGCTGACGCTGGTCTATGCCATCCTGCTGCCGATCGGCGCGGTGCTGGTCTTCGTCGCCATCATGGTACTGGAATCGGACTACACGCTGCTGAGCCGCACCGTTCATCCGGGTCTGTTGTGAGCGGCTGGTGAGATCGGGTTGAACTGGCCGCCTTCACCGACGATTTTCATGCGAGTTGGAACGTCGGGGCCATGCCATGGGCCAGTCAGCGCAGCGCTATCTCGTCTTCGAAACGGCTGGCGGTTATTGCGGAATCGCCTGGAGCGATGCCGGCATCACCCGTTTCCAACTGCCGACGCACAGCGCCGCGGCGACTGAGCGCAATCTGCTGCGGCGCGTGCCGGAGGCCGTACCTGGTACGCCTCGCGTCGAGATCGATGAGGTGGTCGCCGCAGTGAAGCGCTATTTCGCCGGCGAGGCGGTCGATTTTTCGCACGTCGCGCTCGACCTCGGCGATCAGGACGCGTTTTTCCGGCAGATCTACGACGTTGCACGGCAGGTCGGCTGGGGCGAGACCACGACCTATGGCACGCTGGCGAAGCAGCTCGGCGCCGGACCAGAAGCGGCGCGCGATGTCGGGCAGGCCATGGCGAAGAATCCGGTGGCGCTGCTTATCCCCTGCCACCGCGTGCTTGCCGCCGGCGGCAAGGTCGGCGGCTTCTCCGCCCCGGGCGGCTCCGCCGCCAAGATCCGCATGCTGGAGCTGGAGGGCGTCCATCTCGGCCCGCTGCCACCGGAGCAGCAGTCTTTCGGGTTCTGAACAATACGGATTGGGGAATCGGCGGTGACATCCTTCGAACGGTTGTCCGCCGCGGCGTTGCTTCTTGCGCACATACCGCGCCCCTTCTAAGTCAGCGCCCGAACGGATGGCGATGCGAAATGGGGAGCTGGCCGATGACCCGAGCGTGGCTGGGCCTTGACGTCGGAACGTCCGCGACGAAGGCCGTCGTCGTCGGCGACGACGGGGCTGTCGTGGCCGAGGCCGACGCTTCCTATCCGATGCTGCATCCGCGTCCCGGCTTTGCCGAACAGTCGCCCGATAGCTGGTGGGGTGCGGTCGACACCTGCGTCCGGTCACTCCACGCCGAGGCGCCGCAGGCGTTGGCGCGGCTCGCCGGCATCGGTCTCTCCGGCCAGATGCACAGCGCGGTGCTGCTGGGCGCCGATGATCGCCCGTTGCGTGACGCCATATTGTGGTGCGACGGGCGCAGCAGCGAGGAGGCGCAGCGCCTGCATCGGGAGCATCCCCGGCTTGCCGAGCAGGTGGGCGTCATGCCGATGCCGGGTTTCACCGGGCCGATGATCGCCTGGGTCCGGGCGAACGAGCCGGAGCTTTTCGAGCGCGTCCGGCATTTTCTCCTGCCGAAGGACTACATCCGGCTGCGCCTGACCGGCGAGATCATCACTGACTGCTCGGATGCGTCCGGCACCTGGATGCTCGACGAGGTGACGCGCAACTGGTCGCAGCCGGCGATGGACGCCGTCGGGGTGAGGCGGGAACAGCTTGCGGCGCTGGTGGAAGGATCGGAACCGGCGGGCCGCTTGCGCGACGCGGTCGCCGACGCATGGGGAGTGCCACGCAACATCGTCGTCGCCGGCGGTGGCGGAGACGCGGCCGCCGGCGGCGTCGGGATCGGTTCGATCGCGGAGGGCAGCGCTTTCCTCTCGCTGGGAACCTCCGGCCAGGTGTTCGTGCCCACCTCCACCTATCGCCCGGCGATCGACACACTCGTCCACGCCTTCTGCCACGCTTTGCCGGATCTCTGGATCGCCATGGGCTGCATGCTGACCGGCGCCTCGGCATTCGACTGGTTCGCGCGCGCCGTCGGTCAGAACGTCGCGGCCCTGGACCAGGCCATCGCGATCGCGGGCGGGGAGGCGGGCGAGGGACCCATTTTCCTCCCCTATCTTGCCGGGGAAAGGACGCCGCACAACAACCCCGATGCGCGCGGCGTGTTCTTCGGCCTCGATGCGCGGTGCGACGCCACCACCATGGGCCGCGCGGTGATGGAAGGCGTCGCCTTCGCCGCCGCCGATTGCCGGGACGCCATCGCGCGCACCGGCCTCAGGATCGAAGGCCTCGATCTGATCGGAGGCGGTGCGCAAAGCCGAGCCTGGCCGCAGATACTGGCCGACGTGCTGGATTGCCCGATCCGGCTGCTGCAAGGGGCGAACAAGGGCCCGGCCTATGGCGCCGCTACCCTCGCCCGGCTCGCGGCGACCGGCGAGAAGCCGGGCGAGATTTGCCGCCGCCCGCCGCTCGCGCGGGAGTTCCAGCCGCGCCCGGTTTTCGCCGAGCGTGCTGCGGAGCGCCATATGCGTTTCCGACGGATCTACCGGTCGTTGGAGCCCTGTTTCGGCGCGTGGTGAACCAGGTCGGCGTTCGCTCACCGCGTGCCGGTGCGCCGTTCGGCGAACGGCACGGAGGGGATGCCGATCCGCGCCAGCAGCGCGTCGGCGGTGCGGCTGCGATAGCGCTCGCGGTGGCGCAGCACGTGGAACTCGCGCTCGGGCAGGCTGAAGGCGACCTGCTTCAAAAGTCCGGCCTCGACGCTGGGGGCGGCGACCGATGCCGAGAGGGCGGTGGCGCCCATGCCGGCCTCGACGGCGGCACGCACGGCCTCGTTCGAGGGCAGCTCGAGTATCACTTTCAGCGGCGGCGCGTCCGGGCTTTCCTGGCGCATCGCCTCCTCAAACACCGAACGCGTGCCGGAGCCGGGCTCGCGCAGCACCCATTCGCCGGCCAGAAGCTCGGCGACGGTGAGCCCGCTCCGTTCGGCCCAGGGATGGTCCGGCGCGACGACGATGATGAGCTGGTCGCGCCCCACCGGCACGCTGTCGAAATGCTCGTTCTCGACGGCACCCTCGACGAAGCCGAGTTCGGCGATTCCGCTCTCCACCGCTTGCGCGACCTGCGCGGTGTTGCCCACCGTAAGGCGGATGCTGATCTGCGGATGCGCCCGGCGGAACGCCACCAGATGGCGCGGCAGCCAGTAGCTGGCGATGGTCTGGCTCGCCTGCACGGTCAGCGTGCCCCGCTGCAGGGTGCCGAACTCGCTGAGCGCGAGCTCCGCGCGCTCGGCCCGCGCCAGCACGGCGCGCGCCTCGGCGAGGAAGGCGTGGCCCGCCTCGGTCAGCTCGATATGGCGGCCGACGCGGTCGAACAGCTTGGTGTCGTAGCGCGTCTCCAGCGCTGCGATGGCGTGGCTCGCCGCCGACTGCGCGAGGTTGAGCGCGCGGGCGGCCTGGGTGACGTGCTGGCGTTCGGCGACGGCGACGAAGATGCGAAGCTGTTCGAGGGTCATGTCCGGCGCCGGGCGAAAGGGAAGATGACTATATCCCCGGCTAAACGCCGTGGAAAAGCGGCTTCTCGCCTGCCTCAGGCGCGGCCGTAGTAGAGCGTGACCGTGTGCTTCGCCTCGGCGAAGAACAGCCAGCGCTCGACCAGCAAGCCGAGGAACTGGCAGAGCGCCGCCAGCACGGCGCAGGCCGCGCCGATGATCCCGGCTTCGGCGGCGAGGCCCGGGAGTAGCAGAAGCGTTGGCAGCGCGAACGCCGCGAAGAGCACGAGCGCGCGCAGCCGGTCGCGATGCTTGCGGGCGACGCGGTAGCCCATCTCCTTGAGTAGGTAGTTCTCCTCGGTGTGCGGCCATTCGATCGAGCGCACCGTGCCGCCCGCGAGTCCCGTCGCCGAGTTGATTGTCGCGGGCATGGCGAGCCGGTCATCATGCCGCCAGGTCGCGATCTTCCACGCGCCGGCGAGGAGGGTGAGGACGAGCGCTGCGAGGTTCGCGATGGGGGCCGGCTGACCAGTGGCGGCGAGCACGGCGGCGAGCAGGGTGGTGCCGCTGGCGGCGGCGTAGACGAGATAGCCCGGCAGGGTGAACGGGCTGTGCCACTGCGCGATCGGCTTGAGCGAGGCATAGATCATCGCCGTGCAGCACACGGTGAGCGCGGCGCAGAGCGCGACGGCAATCCCACTCAGCGCCACCCAGCCGTCGGTGCGCCCGAGCACCACCCAGCCGAGCCCAAGCAGCACGGCCGGCAGGAAGGTCGCGACCGCTGCCACGCCTTCGCGCGAGAGCCAGGAGCTGCGCCACTGCGAGAAGGCACGCCAAGCGCGCTCCGGCCGGCCAAGATGGCCGGTGGAAGAGAGGAGGCCGGTCGAGATCAGCCCGAGGGCGAGGACGAGGCCGACGAGGCCGAGCCAGAAATCGGCCGGGGCCACGCCGAAGCCGGCGATGAGCCCGAGCGCGGCGAGCAGGCCGTAGCCCGCGCCGGTCGCCGTGGTGAAGAAGATGACGGAATAGGCAGGATGCATGATCTGTCTCGACCAGTCTCTATCGCGACAGCACGCGGTCGACCCAGCCGAGGAAGCCACCGTCCGGCGCCACGTCCTCCAGCGGCGCCGCCGCGATGGAGGGCGCGCGCTCGGTGCGGGCGCGAGGCGGCAGATAGCGGTTGGTCGGCCGGTAGCCGAGCTCCGGCATCAGCGCGACGCCCTCGCGCTCCTCGACGAGGCGTGAGACCGGCGAGGTCGGATCGCCGAGATCGCCGAAATGCCGTGCTCCAGTCGGGCAGGCGGCGACGCAGGCCGGCACGCGGTCCTCCTCGCGCAGGTTCTCGTTGTAGATGCGGTCGACGCAGAGCGTGCACTTCTTCATCACGCCGACGATGGCGTCGAATTCGCGTGCGCCATAGGGGCAGGCCCAACTGCACAGCTTGCAGCCGATGCACTTGTCCTCGTCGACCAGTACGATCCCGTCGGACGCACGCTTGTACGAGGCCCCCGTCGGGCAGACGGTGACGCAGGCCGGCTCCGCGCAGTGCAGGCAGGAGCGTGGGAAATGCACGGTGCGTCCCGCGCCGCCGCACGTGTGCTCATAGGTGTGCACGCGGTTGAACCACACGCCGTCCACCGTGCCGCCATAGGGATCGGTGTCGGTGAGCGGGGCCATGTGGCCGCCGGTGTTCCACTCCTTGCAGGAGGTGACGCAGGCCTGGCAGCCGACGCAGGTGTCGAGGTCGATGACGAGGCCGAGGCTCTTCTCGGTGGCGGCGGGCAGCGAGGTCACGACACGCCCTCCGCGTCTGCCCCGTGCCGGACCTTGAAGCCGGCGCCGAAGCTCAGCACATCGGGCGGTGGCGCGACGTTCGGCGGCGGCGTCAGGCGCTCGAAGCGCGGCTCGGTGAGGCCGCAGTCCGCCGTCGCGCATTTGCGCAGCCGCACGCGCAGATCGAACCACGCGGCCTGTCCGGTGACCGGGTCGGAGTTGGAGTAGCGCTTGCCGCGCTCGTCGGGGGGCAGCAGGTCGCCAATGGCGTGGTTCAAGAGGAAGCCGCGATTGTGCTCGCCGGCGTCCTCCTTCAGCCCCCATGCGCCGTTGCGCTTGCCGATGGCGTTCCAGGTCCACACCGTGTTCGGCTCGACCCCGTCGACGACGCGGACCTGCCCCTTCACACGGCCGTTGACGCTCTCGATCCACACCCAGTCGTCATCCGCGAGCTGGAGGCTGGCGGCGAGTGGCCGGCCGACGAACAGCCGGTTCTGGCTGGTGATCTGGCGCAGCCACGCATTCTGCGAACCCCAGGAATGGTACATGTGCATCGGCCGCTGGGTGATGGCGTGCAGCGGAAAGGCGTCGGTATCGACCAGCGCCTGCTCGAAGGGCGGATACCAGATCGGCAGCGGATCGAAATGGTCGCGGATGCGCGCCCGCTCGGCGTCCGGCGGTTGCACGGCCCCATGCCCCTCGGCGGAGAGGCGGAAACGCTGCAGCGGCTCGGAATAGAGCTGGAAGACGACCGGCTCCGCCTTTGGCAGGAAGCCCATCTCCACGGCGAAATCGAGATAGGCACGGTTCGCCATCTTGTAATAGCGCTCGCCAGGCGCGAGCTCATGGTGCCAGAAGCCACCATTCTCGATGTAGCGGTCGAGCTGGCCTGCGTTCGGCGTGCCGCGCCCCGAAGCGCCCCCGTTCTCGCCACGCCAGCCGGCGAGCGGGCCGATGCCCGGCATGCGCTCGTGGTTGACGATGTAGTCGGCATAGTCACGATATTTCGCGCTGCCGTCCTCGTTGACGAAGCCGGGCAACTCAAGCTTCGCGCCGAGCTCGATCAGCACGCTCTGGAACGGGCGCACGTCGCGGTCCGGCTGCACCACCGGATGGCGGATCGCGTCGCCGGGGCCGTCGGCATGGCTGATCGGCCGGTCGAGCAGGCTGATGCAGTCGTGCCGTTCCAGATAGGTGGTGTCCGGCAGCACGAGATCGGCATAGGCCACCGTCTCGGAATAATAGGCATCGGAATAGATGATGTAGGGGATCTTGTAGTTGCCCGCCGCGTCCGTGTCGGTGAGCATCGCCATGGTCTCGGACGTGTTCATCGACGAGTTCCAGGCCATGTTCGCCATGTACATCATCAGCGTGTCGATGGGGTAGGGATCGCCCTTCCACGCGTTGCGGATGACGGTGTGCATCATGCCGTGGGCGGCGAGCGGCGCCTCCCAGGAATAGGCCTTGTCGATGCGCACGGGATTGCCGGCCTCGTCGACCAGCAGGTCCTCCGGCGCGGTGACGAAGCCGAGCGGCATGCCCGATAGCGGCGTCATCGGCCTGCCGCCATCCTTGCCGGCGGGCTTCGGGCCGGGCGGGCAGGGCTTGGGGAAGGGCGGCTTGAAGCGCCAGCCGCCGGGCACGTCCACCGTGCCGAGCAGCGTCTGCAGCATGTGGATCGCCCGGCAGGTATGGAAGCCGTTCGAATGGGCGGAGATGCCGCGCATGGCATGCATGGCGATCGGCCGTCCGCGCATCGTCTCCTGGCGGCGCCCGGCCGTGTCGGTCCAGGCGACCGGCAGCTCGATCGCCTGCTCGAAGGCGACATGGGCGAGTTCGGCGGCGATCCGGCGGATGGTATCTGCCGGCACGCCGCATCGCTCCGCCACCGCTTCCGGCGCGTATTGCTTGTCGAGATAGCGCTGCGCCAACAAGTGGAAGGACGGCACGCAGCGCCGGCCATTCACCTCGTAGCTGCCGGCGAGAGCCGGTGCGATCTCGGCATCATCTGCGGGGTGGGCCGCATTCGCGGTCTTGTCCCACGCCAGCGGCTTCCCATCGCCGTCGCGCAGGAACAGTCCGTGGTCGGCCGCGCCGGGGTCCTCGATCACCAGCCATGAAGCGTTGGTGTAGCGGGCGAGATAGGGGACATCGATCTTGCCGGCGCGCAGCAATTCGTGGATCAGCGCCATCACGAACAGCCCGTCCGTGCCAGGTCGGATGCCGATCCACTCGTCGGCGATGGCGTTGTAGCCGGTGCGGCACGGATTGACCGAGACGAACTTCGCGCCGCGCGACTTCAGCTTGCCGAGGCCGATCTTGATCGGATTGGAATCGTGGTCCTCGGCGACGCCGAACAGCAGGAAATATTTCGCGTTTTCCCAGTCCGGCTCGCCGAATTCCCAGAACGCGCCGCCGACCGTGTAGAGCCCGCCAGCGGCCATGTTCACCGAGCAGAAGCCGCCATGCGCGGCGAAGTTCGGCGTGCCGAATTTCGAGGCCCACCAGCCGGTCAGCGACTGCGACTGGTCGCGCCCGGTGAAGAAGGCGAGCTTCTTCGGATCGGTGCGGCGGATGTTGTCGAGACGCGCGGTGGCGATCTGCATCGCCTCGTCCCACTCGATCTCGCGAAACTCGCCCGAGCCGCGCGGGCCGGTGCGCAGCAGCGGCTTCTTCAGACGGGCGGGGCTGTAGTGCTGCATGATGCCGGCGCTGCCCTTGCCGCACAGCACGCCGCGATTGACCGGATGGTCCTTGTTCCCGTTGATGTAGCGCACCTTGCCGTCGCGCAGATGCACATCGATTCCGCAGCGACAGGCACACATGTAACAGGTGGTCTTCGCTACCGTGTCGCCGATCTTCGGCGAGGTCTCGACACCGTCGCCCTCGATCGGCGCGTGCGGGTGCGGAAGGGATCGCTGGGTAGGCGCGCTGTTGGCGCCCCGGGCGGTCGCGGTGCTCATAACGTCAGCATGACGCAGCATCTTACAATCGGTCTAATATATGATTCAGATTAAGATGATCGAATGGCGCGATAGGTCGATCCGGATCGCCTATCGCGCGATGCGTGTGGTGTGTCCGGGCGATCCGGCGACCGGTCAGCCGGCCATATGCCAGCCGCCGTTGAAGTGGATCACCTGCCCGGTGACGAAGCGTCCCGAGGGGCCGACGAGGAAGCGCGCCATGTCGGCGAGCTCCGTCGGCTGCCCCGGCCGCCCCAGCGGAACGGGGCGCTCGCGGAAATGCTCCGGCAGATGGCCCTTTCGCGCGGTTTCCATATAGCCCGGCGACAGGCAGTTCACCGTGATGCCCTCGGGAGCGAACTCGGCCGCCAGCGCGCGGGTCAGCCCGGCGATGCCGGCCTTCGCGGCGGAGACGTGCGGGCGGTGGCGCACTCCGGCATGCCCCGCCACCCCGCCTATATGCAGGATGCTGGCGGTGTCGCTCCGGCGCAGCAGCGGCATCGCCGCCTGGTCGCACAGGAAGGCGCTGTCGAGGATGCTCGCCACGATGCGCCGCCAGTCCTCGTAGCTGATGCTCTCGAAGGGGGCGTCGGCGCGCTCGGCGGCGCTGTGCACGAGGATGTCGAGCTTGCCGAAGCGCGTCTCGATCGCCGCCATCATCGCCTTTACGTCTTCCGGCTCGGTCAGGTCGGCAAGCGTCACGACGGCCTGCGCATCCGGGGCGGCGGCGCGGCAGAGCGCGGCGGTCTCTTCCGCCGCGTCGGCGGAGGAGCGGGCATGCACCACCACATTGGCGCCACCCTGCGCCAGCCCGACCGCGATGGCGCGCCCGATATTGCGCGCCGCGCCGGTGACGAGCGCCACCCGGCCGGCCAGTTCTCCTTGATTTGTCATTGGTCGTTCTCCCGTTGTGCATTGGCGGGTGCGTCCCGCTTGAAGGCTTCGGTGATGAAGCCGGCGAGCTCGGCCGGCCTCTCCTGCATGATCCAGTGACCGCAGCCCTTCAGGATGAGCGTGGCGGCATCGGGCCGCGCCGCGCGCAGCGCCGCCACCCGCTCATCGAGATGTGGCACCACGGTTGGGTCCTGTTCGCCCCACGCCGCCGCCACCGGCGCCTTGAGGTCGGCGATCAGCTTCAGCGTGGTCCGGCTGCGCGAGAAGTCGCGGCTGACGAGGCCCGGCCGACGCGAGGTGTTGCGCATCTGGATCTCGACCGCGAGCGCGTCGGCTTTTTCCGGATCACGCACCATCAGCGTGCGCAGATTGTGCGCGTGCATGGCGCGCAGATCGTCCTCGCTCATGTCGCGGCGGCGGCTCCGCATGTCGAGCGGCTCGCGCTCGACGCCGAGGCCGCCGCTCGCCACCAGTACCAGCCCGGCGAGGCGCGAGCCGAGGCGGACCGATAGATACGCGGCGACCAGCCCGCCGAAGGAGAAGCCGGCGAGCCGGACTGGTGCGTCGCCGAACAATTCCCCGATTCCCAAAGCGAGGCGGTCGGCGATCAGTTCCGGTGTCGCACCGGGCGGTATCGGATCGGATTGCCCGAAGCCCGGCATGTCCGGCACGGCAAGGCGGAAGTCGTGGCTCAGCAGATCAAGCATCGGCAGCCAGTGCAGCCAGCTTCCGAAGCCGCCATGCAGCAGCACGAGCGGAGGGCCAGCGCCGAAGAGCCGCCAGACAGCGCGCTTATCGGGCTGACTGGTCGTGCGGTGGTCGGCGCGGGCATCGGCAGCCGCGATGAAGTCCACCGCTTCCGAAGGACTCACGGTCGGACCTGTCCCTCGACGCACAGGGCCCCGGTCTCGTCCCGCGCCCAAAGTCGGAAGCCGTTCCCGTCCGCCTTGCCTTCCAGCCGGATCGGCGTGCCGGCGAAGATCGGCCGCACGGCCCGGAAGGCGTAGGAACCGATCCGCATTTCGGGCTTCTCCTTGATCAGGGCGTGAATCAGCAGCGTCGCGGTCAGTTGACCATGCACCACGATCCCCGGATACCCTTCGATTTCAACGGCATAGGGCGCGTCATAGTGGATG
Organism: Allobosea sp. 117; assembly: GCF_000702305.1. Taxonomy (GTDB): domain Bacteria; phylum Pseudomonadota; class Alphaproteobacteria; order Rhizobiales; family Xanthobacteraceae; genus Ancylobacter. The sequence continues at coordinate 344,403 of NZ_JNLC01000016.1, read as the reverse complement.
CGGTGGGCGTTGAAGGTCACCGCCGAGTAGCGGAAAAGCATGCGGGAATCGGGAGTTGCGGGGTGCGACCAGAGCCCTCCCTCCGGCGTCGGCTGGGGCGGTGGAGCGGGCTCGCCGGGCGCCGGCGCATCGCGATAGACGAGCTTCTGCGCCTCCGAGAGAAGCACCGTGCCGTTGCGCACATAGTCATGCGTCACGGTGACGAAGGCGAGGGTGCCGCTGCGGCCCTGCTTCACCGACACGTCGGCGATGCACGAGCGCTTCTCGATCACGTCGCCGACGCGCAATGGCAGATGGTAGGCGATCTCGCTGGCCGCCCACATGCGCCGCGGCAGCTCGATCGGGGGCAGGAAGCCGCCGCGCTGCGGGTGGCCGTCCTCGCCCAGCATCGATTGGGGCGCCGAAGGCTGGAAATAGAGCCAATGAGCGGTCGGCGGCAGGATCGCGCCGTCGTCGACAGCCGCATCGAGATCGAGCGTCGCCATTAGTCCGGCGAGCGGCCAGCCGTCCAGCCGCGTCGTCGCCGTCTCGGTGCGGCCGATCCAGCTTTCGATGCCTTCCATCGCACGTGTCTCCCTGTCAGTAGTTGTTATTGCAACTACTATTGGCTCAGCCTATCATGACGTCAATGCCGAACGCGGCGCATCGAAGCCGGAAGCCTGGGAGGAAAAGAATGGCCATCGTCGAGGTCAAGACCGAGATCACCGGCAACGTCTGGAAGATCGAACGGGTTGTCGGGGATGAGGTCGGCGAGGACGAACCGATCCTGATTCTCGAATCCATGAAGATGGAGATTCCAGTCTCCGCGCCGGAGAGCGGCGAGATCGTGGAGATCCTCGTTGAGGAAGGCCAGACGGTGACCGAGGGCACCGTGGTCGCCCGCATAAAGGCGTAGTCGGCCATGAAGAAGCTCCTCGTGGCCAATCGCGGCGAGATCGCCTGCCGCATCTTCCGCTCCTGCCGCGCGCTCGGACTGTCCAGCGTCGCGGTCTATTCGGAGGCCGATGCCGCCTCGGCGCACCGTCTCGCGGCCGATGAGGCGGTGCTGATAGGCCCCGCGCCCGCCCGCGACAGCTATCTGCAAGTCGAGAAGGTGATCGAGGCAGCCCGCCAGACGGGCGCCGACGCGGTGCATCCCGGCTACGGCTTCCTGTCGGAGAATGCCGGCTTCGCGGAAAGCGTGATCGCCGCCGGCCTCACCTGGATCGGTCCCGATCCGCAGTCGATCCGCGACATGGGCGACAAGCAGCGCGCCCGCCAGATCGCCGAGGATGCCGGCGTGCCGGTGGTGCCGGGCAGCCGTCGCTTCGAGCCGGGCGACCTCGACGGGCTGCAGGAAGCGGCCGAGGCGGTCGGTTATCCGCTGCTGGTCAAGGCAGCGGGCGGGGGTGGGGGCATCGGCATGCGCCGGGTCGACGCGCCGGGCAAGCTCGAGGAGACAGTGGTCGCCACCCAGTCCATGGCGCAGAAGTCGTTCAGCAACGGTGCCGTCTTTCTGGAGCGCTTCGTGCCGAAGGCGCGGCACGTCGAAATCCAGGTGTTCGGCTTCGGCGACGGCCGGGCGATCCACTTGTTCGAGCGCGACTGCTCGCTGCAGCGGCGCTTCCAGAAGGTGATCGAGGAAGCCCGCGCGCCGGGTCTGCCGGATGAGGTGGCGCGCGCCATGGCCGAGGCGGCGGTGCGCCTGTGCGAGGCGACACGCTACAGCGGTGCCGGCACCGTCGAGTTCATCGTCGATGCGGAAAGCTTCGCCTTCTTCTTCCTGGAGATGAACACCCGCATCCAGGTCGAGCATCCGGTCACCGAGATGATCACCGGCCGCGATCTCGTCGCCATGCAGATCGACCTCGCGCGCGGTTCGCTCACGGCGTTTCCTCAAACGGAGATCGGCGCGCGCGGCCATGCCATCGAGTGCCGGATCTATGCCGAGGATCCGGCCAAGATGTTCATGCCTGCGCCGGGTCCCCTGACGATTTTCCACCCCCCTGTCGACATGGCGAATGTGCGCGTCGACAGCGGCTATCGCGAGGGCGATACCGTCACGCCCTTCTACGATCCGATGATCGCCAAGCTGATCGCCCATGGCGGCACCCGCGAGGAGGCGCGCCGCACGGCGCTTGCCGCGCTGGCCGCCTTCCGCATTGACGGAATCCGCAACAACCGTACCTTCCTCATGGCATGCCTCGAGGATGGCGACTTCGTGCGCGGCGACGTCCATACGGGCTTCATCGACGCCCATCGTACGAGGCTGCTCGCCGCGTGAGGTCACGCGGCCGGCCTGCGCAAGGAGAAAGATTTGGCCGGCAAGCTCGCCATAGCGGCAACCGACTCGCCCGATTTCATCGGCGATCTGAAGCGCCTCGGCTTCACCGAATACGAGGCGAAGATCTATGTGCAACTGCTGCGCATGCCGCCTTCGACGGCCTATGAAATCTCCAAGGGCGCCAATGTCCCGCGGCCGAACACCTATCACGCGCTGGAGGCGTTGGCGCAGCGCGGCGCCGTGCTGCCGGTCAGCGAGAATCCGGTCCGCTACGTGGCGGCCCAGCCGCACGATTTCCTGGCGGCGCTGTCGCAGCAGACGCGCGCTCTTTGCGTCGATCTCGCGGAGAAGCTCGCGACCCTCACGCCCGTCGGCGACGACCAGTATGTCTGGACGCTGCGCGGCGAAGTTGCCGTGCACAGCAAGATCGAGTCGCTGATCGCCAACAGCCGCCAGTCCGTATGGGTGAAGGCGAGCGACGTCGTTCTGCGCCGCCACAAGGAGGCGCTGCGTGCCGCAGCTCTGCGCGGCAACGACGTATTCATCGTGCTGTTCGGACCGGACGCCGAGGAGTTCCGCTTCAGCGACAACTGCCGGGTCTATATCCACGAGGGCAATGGCGTGCGCATGGGCACGACCGACAACCTCTTCACCCTCGCCATCGACCATGTCGAGACGCTGACCGCGGCGATCGAAGGCGACGTCGTGGCCGCCTATACGCGCAACCGGCCGATCGTCACCATGGCGGAATCTCTGGTGCGGCATGACTTCTACATGGCCGAGATCTTCGCGCGCTTCGGTTCGGAGATCGATGCGGCCTTCGGCCCCCATCTGCGCGATCTGCGGCTCGCCATCTTCTCGCCCGACCAGCAGAAATCCTTCAAGGAGCGCACCGGGCTGAGCTGAACGCCCGGCCCGGTTCCGGCCCGGCCTCCTCAGCCCTGCCGCTCGCTCATCCGCCTCTCCAGATGGCCGACGCCGGCGAGCGCCCGCGCCATCGGCGCGATCTCCTCGAACACCGGCACGCCGACCTGGCGCGCCTTCTCGCGATAGTGCCGGCGCCGGTCGTCGAGCTCCGGCGAGCCGTCCGTGCGCAAGGCGAGCGCGAAATGCGCGAGCCCCGGCCAGCGCGCCTGCGTCTGCTCGATGACCGCGAAGAGATTGTCGACCGGATCGACCGAGCCGCGGCCGACGAAGGCGGCGAGGTTCAGATGCATCGCCACCGCGTCGGGGCGCGCATGGGCGTAGACGATGTCGAGGATCTCGCCGGCGACGAAGCCCTCCTTCTCCTGCAGCGTACGCACCGGCGTGTCGATCGGGTTGGCGACGCTGGTGCCGGGCGGCAGCTTGAGCGCTTCGAGATGCATCCGGGCCTCGTCGGGGTAGGGGGCGACGTCGAGCCCCGCCTCCGCGAAGGCGTCGGTGCCGAGCACGCTCGATCCGCCGCCATTGCCGAACAGCGTGACCGCGCGGGTCGGCCGCTCGGGCCGCAGCTCGAAATGCTGGAGCGCCAGCAGGAGGTCGATGAACTCGTCGACGGTCGAGACCAGCAAGGCCGGCGTCTGCTGCTGAAGCGCGTCCCAGCCCTTCTCGTCGCCGGCCAGCGCTCCGGTATGCGAGGCGGCGGCGAGGCGGCCGAGGTTTGAGCGTCCGCCCTTGAGGATGACGATGGGCTTCTTCGCGCCGCGCAGCATCTCGAAGAACACGCGCCCCTGCTTGACGTCCTCGAGATAGAGGCCGATCGCGCGGGTCTGCGGGTCCTCGAGATAATAGGCCACCAGCTCGTGCGGCTTCACGTCGGCGCTGTTGCCGATGGTCACCGCGCCGCTGAAGCGCAGGCCCCGCCATTCGCCGCGCTTGATGATGTCGGTGGTGAGCCCGCCCGACTGCGAGACTATGCCGATGCTGCCGACTTCCCTGGGCGCGTCGGCCGGGAAGGTGAGACCGCCACGCGGCGAATAGGTGCCGAGGCAGTTCGGCCCGAGCACGCGCACGCCGCCCGCCTTCGCGCCCTCGACAAGCGCCTCCTGCAGCGCCTTGCCTTCCTCCACCTCGCCGAAGCCGGAGGAGATCACCTGCGCGATGGCGCAGCGGCCATTCGCTCCCGCGAGGATGCCTGGAATGCGCTCCGCTCCCACCGCGATATAGGCGTAGTCGACCGGCTCCGGCGTATGAGCGAGGCTGGGATAGGCCTTCAGCCCCTCGATCTCGGTCGCGTTCGGATGGATCGGATAGAGCGCGCCGCTATAGCCGAACGCCTTCATGCGGCGGACGAAGGTGTTGGCGATGGCGACGTCCTTGGTCGACGCGCCGAGCACTGCGACCGTCTTCGGCTCGAACAGGGGGCGGAACGTGTCGAGCGGGGAGGCGGACTGCGCCTTTCCGACCTCGCCTGCGGAATCCGGGGCGAGGATCACCCGCGCATCGACCGCCACCGCCCCATTCGCCGAGACGATGACCGGATTGAGGTCCAGCTCGGCGATCTCGTCGGCGTGGCGCATCAGCAGCCCGTCCGGCCCGCCGATGCGCAGCATCACGTCGATCAGCGCCGCCTCGTCGACGGCGGCCTCACCGCGCGCGCCCCTCAGCAGCGCACGGCCCTTGAGCTCGCCGAGCATGGCCTCGGCCTGCGCCGCGTCGATCGGACAGATGCGGAAGGCGACGTCGTGCAGAACCTCGACGAAAATGCCGCCGAGGCCGACCATCAGCATCGGTCCGAACTGCGGATCGCGATAGCCGCCGATCACCATCTCGCGCCCTGCGGGCGCCATCTCCTCGACCAGCCAGCCCTCGACAAGAGCGCCGGCGATCTTCGGCTTAACCGCCATCGCCTCGACCGCCGCCTTCACCGCAGGGCCATCTGCAAGGCGCAGCGCGACGCCGCCGGCGTCCGATTTGTGCAGGATGTCCGGCGAAACGACCTTGACCACGAAGGGGCCGGTCAGCTCATCGGCGATCCGGCCGGCCTCCTCGGCCGTGCGGGCCACGCGCGAGCGCGGCACGCGGATGCCGAAATCGGCCAGCAGCGCCTTGCCGGCCGCCTCGTCGAGGCTGGAGCGGCCCTCCGCACGGGCCTGCGCGAACAGGCTTGCGGACGAGACGGAGCGCAGGGTCTGGACATCCTGGATCGTCATGGCGTTCCCCCTCAGTAGCTCGTCGGCCAGGTGCGCATCAGGTGCTGGCCGATGCCGCCGGAGCGGCGCCGGCGCTGGATGTCCAGCATGCGGATGATCCAGGCGCGGGTTTCCTGCGGCTTCACCACGTCCTGCGCGGAGAAGATGCGCGCCATGTCCCAGATCTCGAGGTCCTTCTGGATATGCGCCAGCGCATCCTCGAAGCCCTCTTGCCCGGCGGAGAGGTTGTGCACGATGTTGGTCGCGAACACCGGGTCCATGAAGCTCACCTCGGCGTTCGGCCAGGCGATCATCGCGTCGTTGTGGGCGCCGCCGCCCATCGCGACATAGGCGCGACCATAGGCCTTGCGGCACACCACGGTGATCGAGGGCACGGTGGTGAGGCAGGTGGCGTTCATGAAGTTCATGATCTGCCCGGGCGCGCCGCGCCGTTCCGCGTCGGTGCCGACCACGAAGCCGGGGGTGTCCATCAGCCGGATGATCGGCAGGTTAAAGCTGTCGCAGAGCACGGTCAGGTCGATGATCTTGCGGCAGGCCTCGGCCGAGAGCGCGCCGCCGCCGACCTGCGGATTGTTGGCGATAACGCCGACCGCCTGCCCGTCGAGCCTCGCGAGGCCGACCACCGCCGACTTGCCGAAGCGCGGCTTCATCTCGAAGAAGCTGCCGACGTCGAAGAGGATCTCGATGATCTTCTTCATGCTGTAGACCTGCGTGCGCTTCTCCGGCAGCACGTCGAGGATGCGCTCCTGATTGTCGCCGGAACCTTCGGTGACGGGCTGTCGCGGCGCCATCTCGCCATTGTGGCTCGGCATGTAGGAGAGGAAGCGACGGATCGCTTCCATGGCCTCGGCATCGGTGTCGACGAAATGGTCGATCAGGCCGGTCTGCTCGGCATGCAGGCGCCAGCCCCCGAGCTCCTCGAGATCGACCTTCTCACCGATGGCCATGGAGACGAGGCGTGGGCTCGACACCGACATGATCGAGCCCTTCTTCATCACCGCGAAGTCGGCGCAGCAGCACATCCAGGCGGAGGAGCCGAAGGAGGTGTCGAGCGCCGCCGCCACCCAGGGCGTGTCGCGCATGCGGCGGAACTGGGTGGTGTCGTTGCCGAGCAGCGCACCCATGCCCTTCGAACCCATCGCGTCGGGCAGGCGGGCGCCGGTCGATTCGCCGATATGGACGAAAGGCATGCCGCGCTCGGTCGAGATGCGGCGGATATAGCCCATCTTCTTGGAGTTGGTGGCGCTGGTGGAGGCGCCCTTGGTGGTGAAGTCGTTCACCACCACGCCGACGTCACGTCCCTCGATCCTGCCGAAGCCGGTCAGTTTGCCGTCGCGCGGAGTCGCCTCGACATCGGCCTCGAACACGCCGGAGGCGCCGAGCAGGCCGACCTCGAAGAAGCTGCCGGGGTCGAGGAGGGTGTCGAGACGTTCCTGCGCGTTGAGCTGGCCGCGCTCGGCACGCTTGGCGAGCTTGTCGGGGCCGCCCATGCGGCGCGCGGCTTTGCGACGGCCGTCAAGTTCGGCCAGCATTCCCTCGTGGGCCATGTCGTTTCTCGTCCTTGTTCGCAGGGCCGTTCAGATGGCGACTTCGTGGATCGCCGTGGTGGCGTTCTCGACCTCGGCGCGGTCGAGCTTCGGGCGATAGCCGGCCGGCATGCGGATGGCGCCGTCCTCGAAGGGTAGGGGGTTCTCGAACAGCCCCTTGTGCGGCTTGAGGAAGCCGTTGAACTCGCCGGCATTGTCGACCGTGTCGAGCGCCACGCAGGCCTCTAGCCAGCTATGGATCTCGCTGCCGAGACCGTCGCCCAGCACCGGCCTCATGCCGTTGGCGCGCACCGCATTGAGGCCGTCGGCCAGCCGCTGCAGGCCACCGAAACGCTTCAGCTTCAGCTTGCAGAAGGCGACGCCTTCGATGTCGGCGGCGTGCGCGATGTCTTCCAGCGTGCAGATCGGCTCGTCGAGCATCAGCGGCACGGTAGAAGCGGCGGCCACCGCCGCGTTCGAGTCCCAGTCATAGGAGTCACAGGGCTGCTCGAACAGCTCGATGCCTTCCGGATCGAGCCGCGAGGCGAAGGCGATGCCCTGTTCGCGCGAATAGGCGCGATTGGCGTCGAGCCGGAGCGTGGCGCGTCCGGCGGCGGCCTTCTGCACGGCTGCGACACGCGCCAGATCGGCCTCGACATCCTTACCCACCTTGACCTTGAAGGTGCGGAAACCCTCCTTCAGCCAGCCCTCCACCTCGGCGGGAATGGCGGCGAGATCGGTCGAGTTGATGGGCGTGAGGAGCGGTTGCGGCCGGGCGTCCTCGACGTCGATCAGGCTGCTGCCCTCCATCACCTCAATGGCGGTCACAAGGGCGGTCGAGGCGACCTTGCTCGTCTCGAAGTCCTTCAGGACGAGCGCCTTCGCCTCTTCCGGCGTGCGCCCGATCATCTCCGCCATCTTGCTGAGGCAGAACGTCCAGCCGCCCTCGCGTGTCTCCGAACTCGAACCCGGAGAGATATGTGCATCGGCGAAGCCGGAGCGCCCGTCGCTGTCCTCGACCTCGACGAGATAGGGCTCGAACTCGTCGAAAGTCCGGTAGGACAGCCGATAGGGGCGGATCAGCGGCAGCCGCAGGCGCCGGAGCACGATTCGCTGCAAGGTGGGCATGGCGTTTTCCCTGAGATGGTGGCGGTTCTTGATGCCGCAAAAGGTGCGGAGTTCAGTCTCCGTAGATTAGTTGTTGCTATTGCTACTACAAACTCATAAGCTCCGCAACGAGCTTGAGTTCCTCGCATTCGAAGACCCGCCCAAACCGCCAAACGGTGCGGCTTCAAAAGGGACCCATGGAATTTCGGCATGCGCCTTCGAACGCCAGGGGCGCATCTCGGAAGAGTGTCGGGAGTTGTCGGACGATCGCGTAGCCAATGACGGAACACCGCGAAGAGCGGGGCCGGACCCTAGGGAGAACGACCAATGATCACGAGGCTGCTTCGAACGGCGGCGCTTGCCGCGGCCGTGCTGGGTTTCGCCGGTGCCGCGCAGGCGGACTATCCGGACAAGCCGATCCGCTACATCCTCCACGTCTCGCCGGGCGGCGCGACCGACGTGATGGCGCGGAAGCTCGCCATCGCCATGGAGAAGACCCTCGGTGTGCCGCTGGTGGTCGAGAACAAGGCCGGCGGGCGCGGTGCCGCGCAGCTTTCCGACCTCGCCGCGGCGAAGCCCGACGGCTACACCATCGGGGCCGTCACCAGCACCCATATCGGCGCGTTCAACCAGACGCTGAAGCAGTACAAGATCGACAGCTTCGACTGGATCGCCCGGCTGGTGAACGAGCCGTACCTGATCGTCGTCAACAAGGATAGCAAGATCCAGTCGATGAAGGATCTCATCGCCGCCTCCAACGAGCGGCCGGGCAATGTGGTCATGGCTGGCTTCGTGCGCGGCTCGGGCGGCCATTTCGCCTGGGAGATCATGGCCAAGGCCGCCGGCGTCGACAGCAAGAAGGTGCGCTGGGTGCCCTATGACAGCGTCGGTGACGCGGTGACCGCCACGCTCGGCGGCCATGCCGAGGCGGCGATCGCCTATGTCGATCTCGTCAAGACGCATGTCGACGCCGGCAATCTCCGCGTCATCGCGGTGATGGCCGACCAGCGCGTGCCGCAGTTCCCGAATGCGCCGACGCTGAAGGAGCTCGGCTACAACGCCGACACCTCATGGCAGCAGATGCGCGGGATCATCGGCCCGAAGGGCATGCCCGACGACGTCAAGGCGAAGCTCGCCGATGCCGTGAAGAAGGCGCTCGAGACCCCCGAGCTCAAGGCCTACATCACGGAGTCGAGCCTGGTTCCCGCCTATCTCGGTCCCAAGGACTTCACCGCCGACGCGGAGAAGCAGGACAAGATCACCAAGCAGTGGATGGAAGCGCTCGAACTCACGCGCTGACGGCTTTGTCGGCAGGGTCGGGCACGCCCGGCCTTGCCTCCCTCTCTCGCTAAAACAGGAGGCCTCCCATGTCCGGTCCCTCCCTCGATCCGTCCGCCGCGCGATGCAATGTTGCCGCGGATGACGCCCCACCCTTCGAATGCCGCATGGAGATCGGCGATCTCGTCGCCGGCGCCGCGCTGTTCGCCTTTGCGGGCCTGTTCTGGGTGCTCGGCGGCGAGATCGACAATGGCGGCTTCGGCGTCGGCGCCGCCGATTTTCCGCGCGGCATCGCGCTGCTGCTCGGCGTCGCGTCCCTGATCCTCTTCGCCAACGCCGTGCTGCGTCTGGCGCGCGGCGATACGCAGGAGATGCTCTGCATCGGCCGTCCGGCGCGAGTCGCCATGGGGATGGCGCTGCTGATCGCCTTCCCGCCGGCGATGTCCCACATCGGCTACTACCCGGCGATGGCCCTGTTCATGGCGGCGCTGCTCTGGGTCGCCGACTGCCGCAGCCCGCTGCGCATCGTCGCCTATGTCGCCGGCTTCCTCGTCTTCAGCAAGGTCGTCTTCGAGATGATCCTGTCGATCCCGCTGCCGTGAGGTTCTGATATGTGGGACGGATTTCTCGCCGGTCTTTCCGCCTTCTCGTCCTGGCAGGTCATGGCCGGGCTGCTCGGCGGCGTGGTGATCGGCTATGTCGTCGGCGCGCTGCCAGGCCTTTCCGCCGGCGTCGGCATGGCTCTGCTCATCCCCTTCACCTTCGGCCTCGATCCGGTGGTCTCGGTGGTGATGCTGGTCTCGCTCTACATGGCTTCGGAATATTCCGGCGCGATACCGGCGATCCTCGTCAACACGCCGGGCGAGCCGTCCTCCGCCATCACCGCGCTCGACGGCTACCCGATGCGCGAGCGCGGCGAGGCTGGGCAGGCGCTCACCCTGTCGATCCTCGGCTCAGCGGTCGGCTCCGTGCTCTCCACCATCATGCTGATCTTCACCGTGGCGTGGATGACGAAGATCGCGCTCGCCTTCGGCCCGGCGGAGTATTTCGCCCTCGCCGTGCTCGGTCTCAGCCTCATCTCGACGCTGGCCGGCCATTCGGTGCTGCGCGGGATCATCGCGCTGCTGTTCGGCCTGCTGCTCACCACCATCGGCACCGATCCGGTCGACGGCATCATGCGCTATGTCGTCTCCGACGGTCTGCTCGGCGGCATTCCCTTCGTCGCGGCGCTGATCGGGCTGTTCGGCCTCTCCGAAGTGCTGAAGATGCTCGAGACCCGCGGCGACCAGACCACCCCGCTCAAGGACCTGCCGGGCCTCTCCGCGCAGTTCGGCCTGCTCAAGCCGCATACCGGCAACGTGATCCGCTCGACCTTCGTCGGCTACATCCTCGGCGTCATTCCGGGCGCCGGCGCCACCATCGCCTCGATCACCGCCTATTCGCTGCAGAAGCGCCTGTCGAAGTCGCCCCAGACCTTCGGCAAGGGCAATCCGGAGGGCGTGGTGGCCGCCGAGACCGCCAACAACGCCTGCATGCCGGGTGCGCTGGCACCGATGCTGGCGCTGGGCATTCCCGGCAAGGCGAGCACGGCGGTGCTGGTCGGCGCGCTCGCCATCCAAGGTGTCCGCCCAGGCCCGCTGATCTTCACCCAGCACCCCGAGATTCCCTATTCGATCTACATCGCGCTGCTGGTCGGCATGCCCTTCATGGTGGCACTCGGCCTGTTCGGCTCGCGGCTCTGGGTGCGGCTGACGACCATTCCCGCCGGCGTGGTGACTGCGATGGTCTGCGCGACCTGTCTGCTCGGTGTCTTCTCCGAGTCCAACGACATGTTTGCGGTATCGATCGCGGTCGCCTTCGGCATCGTCGGCTATCTCCTGTCGAAGGTGGAGATCGAGCCGGCGCCGATCGTGCTCGCCCTCGTGCTCGGCTACATGATGGAATCGAACTTCCGCCGGGCGCTGGTGATGTCGGGCGACGATCCGGCGGTGTTCTACACCAGCCCGATCGCGGCCTTCTGCCTCGTCAGCGCCCTGATCGTTTTCGTGCTGCCGCTGCTGCAGAACTTCCGCAGCCGTCGCAGCGAAGGCGAGCACGCGAAGATGGGAGGCAACCCCTCCAAGGTGTGAGCGGCTGGCTCATCCCGTCCGATCCGGTAAGGTGCGCGCCGGGATCGGAACGGACGAGGTGAAGCCATGACCATCAGGATCGGCGTCGGCGGCTGGACCTTCGAGCCCTGGCGCGGCGCCTTCTACCCCGACGGGCTCGCGCAGAAGCGCGAGCTCGAATTCATGAGCCGCAAGCTCACCTCGATCGAGATCAACGGCACCTATTACGGCTCGCAGAAGCCGGAGAGCTTCGCCAAATGGCGCGCGGAGACGCCGGACGGCTTCGTCTTCACCCTCAAGGGCCCGCGCTTCGCCACCAACCGCCGCGTACTGGCGGAGGCTGGCGAGTCGATCGACCGCTTCTTCGCGAGTGGCGTCACCGAGCTGAAGGAGAAGCTCGGCCCGGTGAACTGGCAGTTCATGGCGACCAAGAAATTCGATCCGGCTGATTTCGAGGGCTTCCTCAAGCTGCTGCCGAAGGAGGTCGACGGCCTGCCGATCCGCCATGCGGTCGAGGTGCGCCACGACAGCTTCAAGGCGCCGGATTGCGTGGCGCTGGCGCGGGAATACGGCGTCGCCGTGGTGGCGGCGGGCGATTCCGAATTCCCGTTGATCCCTGACGTCACCGCGCCCTTCGTCTATGCGCGGATCATGGGCACCAGCGAGGAGGAGCCGCTCGGCTATGGCGCGAAGGCGCTCGATGGCTGGGTCAAGCGGGCGCAGGCGTGGGAGAAGGGGGAGGTTCCGCCGGACCTTCCTGCGGTGGCGCTGCCCGCGGAGGACAAGGGCAAGCAGCACGAGGTCTTTCTCTACGTGATCAGCGGCTTCAAGGTCCGCAACCCGGCGGCGGCCATGGCGCTCATCGAGCGGCTGTGATCATCTGCGGCCGGCCGATTCTTAAGAGCCGCCCGGGGACCGTCGCGTGAGCATCACCATCTACGGCATCAAGAACTGCGACACGATGAAGAAGGCGCGCGCCTGGCTCGACGGGCGCGGCATCGCCTACGCCTTCCACGACTACAAGGCCGAGGGCATCGACAAGGCGCACCTCAAGGCATGGGCCAAGCAGGTCGGCTGGGAGCTGCTGCTGAACCGCGCCGGCACCACCTTCCGCGCGCTGCCCGAGGCGGACAAGACCAGTATCGACGCCGACAAGGCGATCGCCCTGATGCTCGCCCAGCCCTCGATGATCAAGCGTCCTGTGCTCGACCTCGGCAACCGCATCCTTGTCGGCTTCAAGCCTGACATCTACGAGGCGGAACTGCCGGCCGGGCGGTGAGTGTCGGGTTCAGATGTCGATGTCGGCCCATATCGCCGCGTGGTCCGAGGCGGCGTGGATCGGCTTCTCGATATCCTCATAGACCTCCCATTTGCGTGGGCGCACGCCGGGCCACGCGCCCTTGCGCCAGACGCCTGCTCCGGTCACCCGCGCGAACAGAGCCGGAGACAGCAGGATGTAGTCGATCTTGCCGGAAGCGGTGGCGCCCCCATAGGTGCCGGGGTGACCGTCATTCACATAGTTGGAGTGGGCGCTGACGTCCCTGAGGTCCGTTGCCGAAAGGAGCGGCGTCAACGGATCGCGTTCCTCGTCCGGCGGAGTGTCGTTGAGATCGCCGACGACCGCGACCAGGTCTTCGCCGGCATCGCGTAGCCGGCCATAGATGGCCGCCACCTCGGCGGCCTCCTTGCGGCGTGTTTCGTTCGAGGAGCTCTGCGAGCCGTAGCCCTTGCTCTTGAAGTGGTTGACCAGCAGCCAGAGCCGCTGGCCGCCCGGCAGGCGGATGGCGAACTCCGGGCAGTCGCGCCGGAAGATGCGCTCGCCCGCCTCATCCGTCGCATCGACGTGGCTGCGCATCATTTCGATGGGAAAGCCGGGCCGCGTCATGACGCCGACGTCGATCCCGCGGTCGTCATTGCCGTCGATCAGCATGACGTGCCGATAGGCGAAGTGCCAGTGTGCCTCCAGCACGGCGGTGTTGAAATGACGGAGCGCGACGCGGTTCTCCGCCTCGATGACGCCGAGGATGTCGGCGGCGACATCGGCGATGACACGCGCGGTGTTGCGGGTCGCGCGCTCATTCACCGCTTCCTTCTTCAACTCGATCCAGCCGATCCAGCTCTCCCGTCCGTCGGCCACGATCTGGATGCCACCGGTCTGCGGGCGCTTCAGCAGCTTGCCGTGGTTCTGCCGCAGCATGACGAATTCGCCGTCATCCTTCTTCTCGAGGCCGGCATCGATCAGCAGGGCGGCGATCTTCTGCTTGATGGCGTCGGTGTAGACCGGCTCGCTGAGCAGGGCGTTCAACTTTGAGAACAATTCGAGGATCGGGCGTCCCTCGCTCCAGCTCTCCTGGTTGAGCGCGCGGGCACGTTCGAACATGTTCTCCACATTGAAGGATGCGATGCGCATGGGCTACCTCCCCTAAGGTAATAGGGGATGCTACACATGCGTGTATGTCAATATGATTGCACGCCAGATGGTGGTGGCGGATGCGCCGCCGCCCTTGATCTCGCGGGCCATCCCTGCCACATCCGCCCGCATGGACGCGACCGCCCCGCTTGCACTCGATACGCCTTCCTCCCCGCTCGCCCGCGAAGTGGCGCGGCGGCGTACCTTCGCGATCATCTCGCACCCGGACGCCGGCAAGACCACGCTGACCGAGAAGCTGCTGCTGTTCGGCGGCGCGATCCAACTCGCCGGGCAGGTCAAGGCCAAGGCGGAGCGGCGCAACACCCGCTCGGACTGGATGGCGATCGAGCGCGAGCGCGGCATCTCCGTCGTCACCTCGGTGATGACGTTCGAGTATGAGGGCCTTGTCTACAACCTGCTCGACACGCCGGGCCACGAGGACTTCTCCGAGGACACCTACCGCACGCTGACCGCCGTCGACTCCGCCGTGATGGTGATCGACGCGGCGAAAGGCATCGAGGCGCGTACCCGAAAGCTGTTCGAGGTGTGCCGGCTGCGCGACATCCCGATCCTCACCTTCATCAACAAGATGGACCGCGAGACCCGCGATCCGTTCGATCTGCTCGACGAGATCGAGAAGACGCTGGCGCTCGACACCGCGCCGATGACCTGGCCGATCGGGCGTGGCCGCGATTTCGCCGGCACCTTCGACCTCGCGCGCAACCGCGTGCGCCTGCTCGATCCGGACGGCAAGCACTCACCGCTGTCCGACGAGATCGATCCGGCCGATCCGGCCGCCATCGCGAAGCTGGCTCCGGGTGTCGATGCGCAGGCGACCAGCGAGGAACTCTCCCTTGTGCGCGAGGCGTGCAATCCGTTCGACCTCGACGCCTTCCGCGAAGGGCACCTGACCCCGGTCTATTTCGGCTCGGCGCTGCGCAATTTCGGTGTCGGCGATCTGCTGGACGGCCTTGGCGCCAACGCCCCGAGCCCCCGCGCGCAGGAGGCAGCCGGCCGGCGGGTGGAGGCCGAGGAGCCGCGCATGTCGGCCTTCGTCTTTAAGATCCAGGCCAACATGGACCCGAACCACCGGGATCGCATCGCTTTTGCAAGGCTTTGCTCCGGAAAGCTCACGCGCGGCATGAAGGCGAAGCTGGTGCGCACCGGCAAGCAGATGAGCCTCGCCACTCCGCAGTTCTTCTTCGCGCAGGACCGTGCGCTGGCCGAGGAGGCCTATGCTGGCGACGTGGTGGGCATCCCGAACCACGGAAGCCTGCGCATTGGCGACACGCTCACCGAGGGCGAGGAGCTGAATTTCGTCGGCGTGCCGAGCTTTGCCCCCGAGATACTGCGCCGCGTGAAGCTCGCCGACGCGATGAAGGCGAAGAAGCTGAAGCAGGCGCTGCAGGAGATGGCGGAGGAGGGCGTCGTGCAGGTGTTCCGTCCGGCCGACGGCTCGCCGGCGCTGGTCGGCGTTGTCGGTCCGCTGCAGCTCGACGTGCTGAAGAACCGGCTCTCCGCCGAATACGGCCTCGATATCGGCTTCGACATGAGCGAGTTCCAACTCGCCCGCTGGGTCTCCAGCGAGGACAAGAAGAAGCTTGAGGACTTCGCGACCGCGAACCGTTCCTCCATCGCCGAGGACCTCGATGGCGATCCGGTGTTCCTCGCCTCGTCGGCCTTCATGGTGGGCTATACCGGCGACCGTTGGCCCGGCATCGCCTTCGCCGACATCAAGGACGTGAAGAAGGCTGCGGCCTGACGGAGCCGATGTCGACCAGCCGCGGCCCGGCGGCGACGATGCGGTCCCGCCCGCCGCGCTTGGCCTGGTAGAGCGCCTCATCGGCGGCCCGGACCACCGCCTCGAAGCGCGCGCCATGCGGGTCGCCGAAGGCGATGCCGGCGCTCACCGTGCAGGCGAAGCCGCCATTTGCGAGCGTCAGAGCGGCGAAGCGGGCCCGCACGCTCTCGGCGCAGCGCAGCGCGAGGTCCGCCGACGCCTGCGGCAACACCAGGGCGAATTCCTCGCCGCCGAGGCGCGCGGCGATCCCCTCGATCTCGACGTCCTCGCGCAGGGCCTGCGCGAACTGGGCGATGACGCGGTCTCCGGCGGCATGGCCGAAGCGGTCGTTCACGCCCTTGAAGCGGTCGATATCGAACAGGATCACCGCCACGTGGTTGCGTAGCACCTCCTGGCCGAGCGCGTCGAACAGGGCGCGCCGGTTGAGCAGTCCCGTCAGCCCGTCCGTCATCGCCTCGTGCCGGTGCGCGCGGGCGAGGCGGGTCTGGTTGAGCGCCAGCGACATGGCGCCGATGCCCGGCACGCCGGCGATGACGGCGATCAGGTTGATGTCCTCCGCCCAGTTGGAGGGCGGTCCATCGAGCACCAGCCTGCCTTCCAGCGCGAGCGCCACCGTGCACAGCGCGAAGGACACGCCGACCAGCACGTAGAGGCCGCAGATGCAGGCGATCGCGCTCGGCGCCTCGTCGCGCCCCTGCCAATATTCCAGCGCGGTGAGGAAGAGCAGCATCGCGCAGGCGAGATTGACCAGGGCGATCCCGACGCCGTCATAGCCGATCATGATGGGGGGCAGCGTCAGCACGCAGGTGATCGCGAACGCCGTGGCGGCGCGCGGTAGGGGCGAGACGCCAAGGCGGAACTGCCGGGCGGCACCATAGAGCACCGACAGGGCGGCCAGCAGCAGCGAGAAGGCGGCGGCCGCGATCGGCGGCCGGGGCATCTCGATATAGAAGCTGTAGGCGAAGACGAAGGCGACGATGAAACCGGCGGCGATCGCGCAGGCGAGCAGGAAGCTGTCCGCCCGCATCGTGATCCACGAGGTGAACAGCACCACCCCAAGGCAGACGGCCGAGAAGCCGATGGATACGAGAAGCGAGGGGTAGTCGAGTAGCATGATGCGATCCGGAGGCGCTCGGCGCGTCCGGCCGGCGAGTGCATTGCAACAATACCATATCACCGCAGGCCATGCTTGCGGCGCGGAATCGTTCCCGCGATTCCGCCCGCTCGGAGAGGCCTACCGGGTGATCACGATGCGCGTATTGCCCTTTCCGTGGGTCTGCACAAGCGAATAGAGCGCCGCGGCGTTGCCCGGCGCCAGCCGCACGCATCCGTGCGAGGCCGGCCGGCCGAGCTGGCTCATGTAATTGGTGCCGTGGATCGCATAGCCGCCCCGGAAGAAGATCGAGTGCGGCATGGGGGAGTTGTAGTATTTACGGGAGAAATAGCTGCGGTACATGCGCTGCGGGCGATAGCTGCCGACCGGCGTGCGATACCCTTTGCGCGCTGTCGAGACGGCCCAGCTGTAGCGTGGCCAGCCATCGACCGAAACGTTCATGCGTTGCGCCGACAGATCGATATGGGCCACGACGTCGGCGGCGCTCGGGCCGCAGGCGGCGAGCCAGAATACTGCGCCGGCAAAGGCGGCAATCGTCGCTTTCATGATCCCAGCCCCAGTTCTCCGCGCCAATCCTGCCCCAGCGGTATATTTGCACGCCGACAATTCACCGGGAAGAAGTGTCAATTCATATGGTTGAGAGCGGGTGGAGACGTTCGCGGAATTGCGGCGTCGCGCGTCATGGCGCGTCGATTGGAATCCATCTAGCTTCCGCTCGCCCCCAAACCGGCCAACCCGCGGAGCGTTGAGATGATCATGATGCTTGCCGGCCTCGCGCTGTTCCTCGGCGCGCATGTCTTCACGACGCGGCGCGAGGCGCGTGCCTCCCTCATAGGCAGGATCGGCGAGGGACCTTACAAGGGCCTCTTCGCCGCAGTCTCGACCCTCGGCCTCGTGCTGACCGCCTATGGCTTTGCCGCCTGGCGTGCCGAAGGACCGGTGCAGATCTGGGATCCGCCGGTGGCCATGCGACACATCGCGCTGCTTCTGATGCTCATCGCCTCCATCGCCATGGCCGCCGCCTTCGTGCCGAGCCACATCCGGGCATGGCTCAAGCACCCGATGCTGGTTTCGGTGAAGATCTGGGCGCTTGCGCATCTGCTGGCGAATGGCGATGCCGCCTCGATGACGCTGTTCCTCCTGGTGCTGGCGTGGGCGGTCTACGACCGTATCGCGGTCAAGCGGCGCGGCGCGCCGCTGCCGGTGGCGCCGGCCGGCTGGGGCGGCGACGCGATTGCGGTGATCGCCGGTCTCGTGCTTTATGCCGCCCTCGCATTCCTGTTCCACCCCTATGTCGTCGGGGTGCCGGTGATGGGCTGAAAGGCCCAATAAGAACAAGAGGATACGCCTGTCATGTCGATCCAGTCCGCCGTCCGTCGGCTGACCGCCCCGGATATCCGCGCGCGCAAGGGCGGGGAGCCGATCGTCTCGCTCACCTCCTACCATGCGCATACGGCCCGGCTGATCGACCCGCATGTCGATTTCATCCTCGTCGGCGATTCGCTCGGCATGGTGATGCACGGCATGGAGACCACCGTGCCGGTGACGGTCGACATGATGATCCTTCAGGGCCAGGCGGTGATGCGCGGCTCGGCTCGGGCGCTGGTCGTGGTGGACCTGCCCTTCGGCTCCTATGAGGGCTCGCCGCAGCAGGCTTTCGCCACCGCCTCGCGGGTGTTGAAGGAGACCGGCGCCGGCGCCATCAAGCTCGAAGGCGGCCGGCGCATGGCCGAGACCGTGCGCTTCCTTGCCGATCGCGGCGTGCCGGTCATGGGCCATGTCGGTCTCACGCCGCAGGCCATCAACACGCTCGGCTCGTTCAAGGCGCTCGGCCGCGACGAGGCGAGCGCGAAGCTCATCCTCGACGATGCCCGCGCCATTGCGGATGCCGGCGCCTTCTCGATCGTGGTTGAGGCCGTCTCGGAGCCGCTCGCCCGGCAGATTACGGAGGAAGTCGCACCGCCGACCATCGGCATCGGCGGCTCGGTCGCCTGCGACGGGCAGATCCTCGTGCTGGAGGACATGCTCGGGCTGTCCGACCGGGTGCCGCGCTTCGTGAAGAAATATGCCGATATCGGCCCTTCGATCGGCCAGGCCGTCGCCGACTACGCCGCTGATGTGCGCAAGCGTGCCTTCCCCGGGCCGGAGCACGTCTACGCCGCAAAGAAGGCCGGATAGCCCTGCAATCACCCGCGTTTGCACGGTTTGCCTTGAAGAGGCCGCATCGCTAACTTACGCGGCCCCGTGGGAGGCTCTTCCTCCCGCATTGCCGCCGCCCGAATTTCCTGCCGCCTTTGGACGAGACATGGCTGATATTTTCAACGAGATCGACGAGGATCTTCGTCGCGAGCGGCTGGGCAAGATCTGGGATCGCTACGGCTCCTTCATCATCGCTCTGGCGGTGCTGATCGTCGTCGCCATCGGTGCCTGGCGTGGCTATGAGTGGTGGCAGCACCGGGAGGCGGAAGCCTCCGGCGCGCTCTTCGTCGACGCGCTGCAACTGGCCGAGGACGGCAAGCACAAGGAAGCCGAGGCCGCCTTCGCCGCGATCGCCCAGGACGGCACCGGCGGATACCGCATGCTGGCGCGCTTCCGTGCCGCCGCCGAGCTCGCGCGAACCGACCGCGCCGCGGCGGTGACGGCCTATGACACGCTCGCCGCCGACAACGGCCTCGATCCGCTCGCCCGCGACGTCGCGCGCCTGCGCGCCGGCCTGCTGTTGGTCGATACCGCGCCGCTGGCCGACATTCAGGCGCGGATGCAGACGCTCGACACGCCGTCGGGTCCGTTCCGTAACTCGGCGCGCGAGATCGTCGGCCTTGCGCAGTATCGCGCCGGCGACTATCCGGCCGCGGTTGCCACCTTCGAGCGCATCCTCGCCGACAGCGAGGCGCCTCCCGGCCTTCGCCAGCGCGCCGAGCTGCTGCGCGCGCTTGCTGCCGCCGGCGCTCCGGCTCCGCTGAGCGCCGCGCCAGCCGCCATGCCGGCGCCGACGATGCCGCAGATGCCCACCGTGCCCGAGCTGGCGGCCCCGCCGACGGCTGTTCCCGCGGAACCCGCGCCCACCGTTGCCGAACCTGCCCCTGCCGAACCAGCGCCTGCGCCGCAGGCGGAGCCCGCTCCGGAGCAGCAGGCCGCGCCGGCCCCGGCCGCGCCCGGGCCTGCCCCTCAGGTCGAACCCGCCCCCGCGCCGTCTGAACCGGCGCCGGCTGCGCCGCAATAGGAGGAAGCCATGTCGCAGGCCTACATGAAGCGCTACATCGTCCTGCGCCGTCTCGGCGTCGCGGCGGCTGCGCTCGGGCTCGCGCTCGCCGTCACCGGCTGCGAGTCCTTCGACAAGCTGAATCCCTTCTCCGAGAAGGAGAAGATTCTTCCCGGCCAGCGCCAGGCGGTGTTCCCCGAAGGCGTGCCGGGCGTCGACTACAATGCGCCCGTGCCGCAGCCGGCGAGCCCTGGCGGCATCACGATCGAACCATCCACCCCCGATACCGCGCCGGGTGGCGGCATCGGCGCGGCGAAAAACCGTTGATCCTCGGCGCGGAGGCGCCTTAGTCCCATGTCCTTCACCGTCGCCATTGTCGGCCGTCCGAATGTCGGCAAGTCGACGCTGTTCAACCGCCTGGTTGGCAAGAAGCTCGCGCTGGTCGACGACCGGCCCGGCGTGACGCGTGACCGGCGCGAGGGCGATGCCCAGCTCGGCCATTTGAGCTTCCGCGTCATCGATACGGCGGGGCTCGAGGAAGCCAAGGCCGAGAGCCTCGAGGCGCGCATGCGCGCGCAGACCGAGGCGGCCATTTCGGAAGCGGACGCGCTGCTCTTCATGATCGACGCGCGCAGCGGGCTCACCCCGACCGACCGCGCCTTCGCCGATCTCGCCCGCCGTTCCGGCAAGCACACCATCCTCGTCGCCAACAAGAGCGAGGGACGCGGCGGCGAGGCGGGGGCCATGGAGGCTTACGGTCTCGGGCTCGGCGATCCGGTGGCGATCTCCGCCGAGCACGGCGAGGGCATGGCCGAGCTGTTCCGCGCGCTGCGCGACTGCTTCCCGGACGATCAGGACGACGAGACCGACGATCAGGAGGATGAAGCCGGGCTGAAGCGCATTCGCGTCGCCGTGCTCGGCCGCCCGAACGCCGGCAAGTCGACCCTCATCAACGCACTGCTCGGCGAGGAGCGGCTGCTGACCGGCCCGGAGGCCGGCATCACCCGCGACTCCATCGCGGTCGATGTCGAGCGCGCCGGGGTGCCGCTCCGGGTGTTCGACACTGCCGGCATGCGCAAGCGCGCGCGCGTCGAGGACAAGCTGGAGAAGCTCTCCGTCGCCGACGGCCTGCGGGCCGCCCGCTTCGCGGAGGTCGTCGTCGTGCTGCTCGACGCCACCCACCCCTTCGAGGAGCAGGACCTGCGCATCGCCGATCTGGTCGTGCGCGAGGGCAGGGCGCTGGTGCTCGCCATCTCGAAGGCCGACCTCGTGAAGGGCGAGCCGGGCTTCGCCGCCCGCATGCGCTCGGAGGCCGATCATTGGCTGCCGCAGGCGAGGGGCATGCCGGTCGTGCTGGTATCGGGCCTCACCGGCGAGGGGTTGGACCGGCTGGTGAAGGCGGTCGAGGGCGCCTACGAGGTGTGGAACCGCCGCGTGCCGACCAACCCGCTCAACCGCTGGCTCACCGAGACCACCGGCGAGCATCCGCCGCCGGCGGTCTCCGGCCGCCGCGTCAAGCTGCGCTACATCACCCAGCCCAAGAGCCGCCCGCCGAGCTTCGTGCTGTTCTGCTCGCGCGCCGACGCGCTGCCGGAGAGCTACATCCGTTATCTGACCAACGGGCTGCGCGCGACCTTTGACCTGCCCGGCGTGCCGATCCGGCTCACGCTGCGCGAGAAGGCGAACCCCTACGCTGACAAGGACTGAGGCCGGCGCGCATAGCGCGGAGGCCGATGCAGACGGCGAGCGGCCGGAATGCGGAGCACGACGGCCGGCCGGGGCGCCTCCGCCGGCGCGTCGGCCACCCAGCGGATGGCGTCGAGCACGGCGAGATAGCCGAAGCCCGCCGGCGCCGCGAGCATCAGCAGAAGCTGCCAGACGTCGGAATTCTCCTGATAGGCCCCGAGGCTGTAGGAGAAGAGAGGCACCATGCCGACCAGCGGCACCACGCCCGCCAAGTGCCACCAGCCGCGCCAGTCGAACAGCGCGCGGGCCTGAAGCGAGAGATAGGCGAGAGGCACGCCGACAGCGAGCGCGGCCGCGATCAGCCCCTCCATCGTCCCGTCGTCCATCGCCACCGCTCCGAGGGCACCTGCTGGCGGTATCATCATCCCGAGAGCGGGCCGGAATCAACAAATCGAGCGAATTTATTTACGGAAAATTAACCATATTTGCTCGGCTGGACGCCGATCGGGTACTCCCGAGCTTTCGACGCGGTTTTTTCAGCGGGAGCCGAAGGGGCGAAAGCGAAGTCACGGGCCGGCCAGAGCAGCCGGCCTGCTCGATCAGGCCGGCATCTGAAAGGTCAGCAACTGGCGGGTCGGGAAGTCGTAGAGCTTGCCGGTCTCCTCAAAGCTCGGCAGGCACAGCGCGAAGATGGCCTCGGCCACCTGTTCCGGCGTCGGGAGCGTCTCCGGATCCTCGCCGGGGAACGCCTTGGCCCGCATGCGGGTGCGCACCGGGCCAGGGTTGAACAGGTTCACGCGGAGATTGGAGAGATTGGCGGTCTCCGCCGCCCAGGTGCGGCCGAGCATCTCGACCGCCGCCTTGGTGATGGCATAGGGCCCCCAATAGGCGCGCGCCTTGTGCGCCGCGCCGGAGGAGATCAGCACCGCGCGCCCGGCGGTGGAGAGCCGCAGCAGCGGGTCGAGCGAGCGCATGAGCCGCCAGTTGGCGGTGAGGTTCACCGCCAGCGTCTCGTCCCATTCCTTCGGCTCGACCTGCGCGAGCGGGGTCATCGGGCCGAGCACGCCGGCATTGCCGACGAACACGTCGAGATGGCCGAAGCGCTCATAGAGCGCGCCGCCGAGACGGTCGATGCCTTCGCCGTCCTTGATGTCGAGCGGCACCAGCGTGGCGCTCGATCCGGCGGCGCGGATCTCGTCGTCAAGCTCCTCGAGCGCGCCGGCCGTGCGCCCCAGCGCGATGACATGCGCGCCGGCGCGGGCAAGCGCCACCGCGGTCGCCTGGCCGATGCCGCGGGTGGCGCCGGTGATCAGCGCATAGCGTCCGGCGAGCGGACGCGCTTCGGTCGGTTCTGTCATGGCAGGCGTCCCGTTATTCGCTTTCGTCCGTCAGTACCACGGACGGTGCGGAACGCTTCGCCGGGCCGTGATAGACGGCTTCGATGTTGTTGCCGGCCGGGTCGAGCACGAAGGCCGCGTAGTAGCCGGGGTGATAGGAGCGGTGGCCGGGGCCGCCATTGTCGCGCGCACCAGCCGCCAGCGCGGCGGCGTGGAAGCGGCGGACCATGTCCTCGTCGCGGGCCTGGAAAGCGATATGCGCGCGCCCGGTCAGCGGTTCGCCGGCGCTGACGAACAGCTCATCGGCGTAGAAATAGCCCTCACCCTCGACGAGCGGCACGTCGAGCACCGCGAAGATCGCCTTGTAGAAGGCGAGGGCGGTTTCGAGATCGGGCACCACGAGCTGGATGTGGTCGATCAGCCGACCCCGATGCCATTCCTTCAGCTCGACCACAGGTCAGCTCGCCTCCGCCAGCAGCGAGAGCTGGCGCGGCGCCATCTTGTCGTTGAGGTCGGTCAGCGGGGTCGGGTACTCGCCGGTGAAGCAGTGGTCGGTGAACTGCGGGCGCAGCGGGTCGCGCTTTTCCAGGCCCATGGCGCGGTAGACGCCGTCGATGGAGAGGAAAGCGAGGCTGTCGGCGCCGATGTAGCGGCGCATGCCCTCGACATCGAGGCTGGCGGCCAGCAGCTTGTCGCGGTCCGGCGTATCGATGCCGTAGAAGTCGGGATGGGTGATCGGCGGCGAGGAGATGCGGAAATGCACCTCGCGCGCCCCGGCCTCGCGCATCATGCGCACGATTTTGACCGACGTCGTGCCGCGCACCAGGCTATCGTCCAGCAGCACGATGCTCTTGCCCTCGACCACCGAGCGGTTGGCCGAGTGCTTCATGCGCACGCCTTGGTCGCGGATCGACTGGGTCGGCTGGATGAAGGTGCGACCCACATAGTGGTTGCGGATGATGCCGAGCTCGTAGGGAATGCCGGAGGCCTGCGCATAGCCGATGGCGGCGGGCACGCCCGAATCCGGCACCGGCACCACCACGTCGGCCACCGCAGGCGATTCCAGCGCGAGCTGCTGGCCGAGCGTCTTGCGGACCTGATAGACGCTGCGCCCGCCAACGACCGAGTCCGGTCGGGCGAAATAGATGTACTCGAAGATGTCCGGGCGCGGCGCCACGATGGGGAAAGGACGCAGCGTCTCGACCTTGTCGGAGGAGAAGACGATCACCTCACCGGGCTCGACGTCCCGCACGTGGCGCGCACCGATTATGTCGAGAGCGCAGGTCTCGGAGGTCAGGATCGGGTGGCCGTCGAGTTCGCCGAGCACCAGCGGGCGGATGCCGAGCGGGTCGCGCGCGCCGACCAGCTTCTTGTTGGTGAGGCCGACGAAGGCGTAGGCGCCCTCGATCTCGCGCAGCGCGTCGACGAAGCGCTCGGTGAAGCGCGCCTTCTTCGATCGGGCGACGAGGTGCAGCATCACCTCGGTGTCGGAGGTCGACTGGCAGATCGCACCGTCGCGGATGAGCTGGCGGCGCAGGGTGAGGCCGTTGGTGAGGTTGCCGTTGTGGCCGATGGCGAAGCCGCCGCCGTCAAGCTCGGAGAACAGCGGCTGGACGTTGCGAAGGATGGTCTCGCCGGTGGTCGAATAGCGCACATGGCCGACCGCGATATGGCCCGGCAGGCGCTTGATCGCCTCGCCGTCCGAGAAAGCGTCGCCGACGAGGCCGAGGCGGCGTTCCGAATGGAAGCGCTGGCCGTCATAGGTCACGATGCCGGCGGCTTCCTGGCCGCGATGCTGCAGGGCGTGCAGCCCGAGCGCGGTGATCGCCGCGGCGTCAGGATGGCCGAATATGCCGAAGACGCCGCACTCCTCGCGCAGCCGGTCGGCATTGGGATCGAAATCGTCGGCGCCGAAAGTCTCGCCGTACTGTTTGGCCGAACCATTGCCGATGGGCATGTCCGAAATCTCCGAACGCTCCGCGCGAGGCGCCGCGCGCTTCTGAAGGCTTCTCATAGAGAGCAAATCGGCGGAACGATGTCCGTTCCACCGATTCCCAGCAATTACTGTGCCGGCGGCGAAGGCTGCGGCGGAGTAACAGGCTCCGGCGGCGGTTCGGTCGGCTCCGTGTCGGTGTCCTTCTGGCGCATCTCGCGGATGAGCTTCTCAGGATCCTCCGGCAACACGGAGATGAGCCAGTCGCCGGCGCTTTGCAAGACCACCCGCGAGCGCGCGTCGCGAATCCAGTCCGGGCGGCCCTGTTCGCTCTGGACCAGCCAGTTGAAGAACAGGAAGGCGACCACCACTATAAGGAATCCTCTCGCGAGCCCGAACAAGAAGCCGAGCGTGCGGTCCAGCGCGCCGATGCGGCTGTCGAGGATGGCGTCCGAGATTCGCACGGTGATGATCGAGACCACCAGCAGCGTGACGATGAACACGCCGCCGACCGCCGCCGCCATCGCGATGGTGTCCTGCGAGATGTACTGCTTCGCCAGCGGCAGCGCGTGCGGATAGGCATAGAGCGTCACCACCGCAGCGGCGACCCAGGAGGCGATGGCGAAGACCTCCCGCACGAAGCCGCGCACCATGGCGAGCAGGCCGGAGATCAGCATGACGGCGAGGAGGAGGATGTCGAGCAGCGTCAAGGCCAACGCACCATGGCTGAAGCGGTTTTCCCGCGACGCGCGATGTGGGAATCGAATCTCGCAGCGGGCTCAATCGGGCGCGCGCGACGTATAGCGTGCCGCGGCGGGCGCGTCACCCGTCTTGTGATCGCGCCACCGCACGGGGACGTCCGCGCGCCGCGATCTCCGCCACCAGCTCGGCGAGGGAGGAGACGGTCTCGGTCGCGATGGATGTGTCGGCCATCTCGCGCGCGATGTCCTTGGCGCCGGCTGGCATCACCGCGCGGGCGAAGCCGAGCTTGGCCGCCTCCTTCAGCCGTGCCGGGCCGTAGGCGACGGGGCGCACCGCGCCGGTGAGGCTGATCTCGCCGAAATAGACCGCGTCCGCCGGCAGCGCCGCGCCGCTCAGCGAGGAGACGAGAGCGGCGGCGACCGCGAGGTCGGCGGCCGGCTCGCCGATGCGCAGGCCACCGGCGACGTTCAGATGCACGTCATGCGCGCCGAGCTTCACCCCGCAGCGCGCCTCCAGCACCGCCAGCACCATGGAGAGCCGGCTCGAATCCCAGCCGACCACCGCCCGGCGCGGCGTGCCGAGGCTGGTCGGCACCACCAGCGCCTGGATCTCGACCAGCAGCGGGCGCGTGCCCTCCATGCCGGCATAGACGGCGGTGCCCGGCGCGCCGCGATCGCGGTTCGACAGGAACAGCTCGGACGGGTTGGCGACCTCGGCGAGACCGAGCCCGGTCATCTCGAACACGCCGATCTCGTCGGTCGGGCCGAAGCGGTTCTTCTGCGCGCGCAGGATGCGGAACTGGTGGGCGCCGTCGCCTTCGAAGGACAGCACCGCGTCGACCATGTGCTCGACCACGCGCGGCCCGGCGATCTGGCCGTCCTTGGTCACATGGCCGACCAGGATGACGGCGGCGCCCGAGCGCTTGGCATAGCGGATCAGGATCTGCGCCGAGGAGCGCACCTGCGTCACCGTGCCGGGCGCCGATTCGGCAGTGTCGGTCCACATGGTCTGGATCGAATCGATGACCAGCAGGGCCGGGGCGCGTCCGGCCGCCAGCGTCGCGACGATGTCCTCGACATTGGTTTCGGCGGCGAGCTCGACCGGCGCTTCGGCGAGCCCAAGCCGCGCCGCGCGCAGCCGCACCTGCGCCACCGCCTCCTCGCCCGAGACATAGACGACGCGCTGCCCAGCGCGGGCGAGCGCCGCCGAGGCCTGGATCAGCAGCGTCGACTTGCCGATGCCGGGATCGCCGCCGATCAGCAGCACCGAGCCGGGCACCAGCCCGCCGCCGGCGACCCGGTCGAACTCGGCGATGCCGGAGGCGGTGCGCGGAGCGTCCTCGGTCGTGCCGGCGAGGCTTTCGAGGGTCAGCACGCGCCCCTTGCGCCCGCCACGCTGGGCAGAAGGCAGCGAATTCTGCAGCGCGCCGCCGCCGACCTCTTCCTCGGCGATGCTGTTCCAGGCGCCGCAGGCGTCGCACTTGCCCTGCCAGCGCACATAGGTTGCTCCGCAGGCCTGGCAGACGAAGGAGGCGCCGCGCTTAGCCATGGCGGCGCGTCAGCCAATATAGCGGCGGTGATAGCGCCGGCCGAGCGAGGTCAGGATCTCGTAGCCGATGGTTTCGGCGTGGCGGGCGAGCTCGTCGACGCCGATGCCCTCGCCGAGCAGCGTGGCGAAGTCGCCAGCCTCCACCTCGCCCGTTGGCACCTCAGTGACGTCGATCGCCATCAGGTCCATGGAGATGCGCCCGACCAGCGGGCAGCGCCGCCCGGCGACGATGAGCTGCGCCCCGCGCCGGAGGTCGGACGAGCCGGCGAGGCGCGGGATGCCGTCCGCATAGCCCGCCGACACGATCGCGATGCGCGAGAGACGCCCGACGGTCTGGGCGGCGCCATAGCCGACCGCCTCGCCCTCATGCACGTCGCGGAGCTGGATGATGCGCAGGTCGAGCCGCACCACCGGCTGCAGCGGCGCGGTGCCGCCACGCGAAAGCCCGCCATAAACCGCGATGCCCGGGCGCACGAGGTCGAAGTGCAGCGCCTTGTCGCCGAGCGTCGCAGCCGAATTGGCGAGCGAGGCTGGAACGCCGGGGAACAGCGCGGCGATGGCCTGGAAATCCTCGAGCTGGCGCGCCGTCAGCGCATGCGAGGGATCATCCGCGCAGGCGAGATGGCTCATCAGCAGCGCCATGGTGAAGGGTAGCGGGTCCGGGGACTCCGCCAGTCCCACCGCCTCGGCGGGGGAGAGGCCGAGCCGGTTCATGCCGGTGTCGACGTGAACGGCGGCCGGCAGCGCCTCGCCGATCTCTCCGCAATAGGCGGCCCAGCGCTCGATTTCCTCCATCGAGCCGAGCGCCGGCCGCAGTTCGAGATCGCGATAGACCGGCTCGGTGCCGGCGAACAGGCCGTTCAGCACATAGATCGTCGCCTCGGGAAGCGCCGTGCGCAGCCGCCGCGCCTCGGAGAGCAGCGCGACGAAGAACACCCGCGCCCCGGCGCGCCAGAAGGCGTGCGCTGCCGGTTCGAGGCCGAGCCCGTAGGCGTCGCCCTTCACCACCGCCGCGCATTGCGCCGGCGCGACGCGGCGGGCGAGGTCGGCATAGTTGGCGGCGAGCGCGCCGAGGTCGATGGTGAGATGGCCGCCGGCTTCCTCCGGGGCCACCGCCGGATATGGGGTCGTAGTCATGATCGCGCCTGTCACAATCCGCCCTGCGGCGGCAGCCGGTCTTCGCGGGCGAGCGAGGAGAAGCGCGTGAACTGCGGCTCGAAGGCGACCTTCACGGTGCCGGTCGGCCCGTGACGCTGCTTGCCGATGATGACCTCAGCCGTGTTCTGCACGGACTTCAAGTCGGTGTCCCACTTGAACCATTCCTCGGTGCCTTCCTTCGGCTCCTTGCTCTTGAGGTAGTACTCCTCGCGGAACACGAACATCACCACGTCGGCATCCTGCTCGATCGAGCCGGATTCGCGAAGGTCGGACAATTGCGGACGCTTGTCGTCGCGCGACTCGACCTGACGCGAGAGCTGGGACAGCGCCATGATCGGCACCGAGAGTTCCTTGGCCAGCGCCTTCAGGCCGGTGGTGATCTCGGTGATCTCCTGTACGCGACCCTCGGAGGCGCGCTTGCTCGAACCGGAGAGTAGCTGGAGATAGTCGACCACCATGAAGTCGAGGCCGCGCTGGCGCTTCAGCCGCCGCGCGCGGGCGCGCAACTGGGCGATGGAGATGCCGCCGGTGTCGTCGATATAGAGGGGAATCGTCTGCATGATCTGCGCGCCGGCGGCGAGCTTGTCGAAGTCGCTCTCGGAGATGTCGCCGCGGCGGATCTTGTAGGAGGGGATCTCGGTCTGCTCGGCGAGGATACGGGTGGCGAGCTGCTCGGCCGACATTTCCAGCGAAAAGAAGCCGACCACCCCGCCGTCGAGCGCCCGTACCGAGCCGTCCGGCAGCGTCTCGCCGCGATAGGCGGCGGCGACGTTGTAAGCGATGTTGGTGGCGAGCGCGGTCTTTCCCATGCCGGGGCGGCCGGCGAGGATGATCAGGTCGGAGGGCTGCAGCCCGCCCATGATGCCGTCGAGATCGTCGAGGCCGCAGGCGAGGCCGGACAGGTGCCCGTCGCGCTGGAAGGCGCGGCTCGCCATGTCGACCGCTTCCTTCAGCGCGTCGGTAAAGCGCAGGAAGCCGCCGTCGTAACGCCCGGTCTCGGCAAGCTCGTAGAGCCGCTTCTCGGCCTCCTCGATCTGGCCCTGCGGGGTCGAATCGATCGGTGCGTCATAGGCCTCGTTGACGATCTCCTCGCCGATGGCGATGAGGTCGCGCCGCACCGACAGGTCATAGATGGTGCGCCCGTAATCCTCGGCATTGATGATGGTGGTCGCCTCGGCCGCGAGGCGGGCGAGGTATTGCGGGCCGGTCAGCCCGCCGAGGTCGAGTTCCGGCGGCAGGAAGGTCTTGAGCGTCACCGGGGTGGCGACCTTGCCGGCGCGGATCAGCGAGCCGGCGGTCTCGAAGATGCGCACATGCACCGGCTCGAAGAAGTGCCGCGGCTCGAGGAAGTCCGAGACCCGGTAGAACGCCTCGTTGTTGACGAGGATGGCGCCGAGCAGCGCCTGCTCCGCCTCCACATTGTGAGGGGCGCTGCGATAGGCGGGTTCGGGCGCCGCCGCGGGGCGGGCAGGGGAGTCGAGCATGTCGAATCCAGATACGCGAAAGGAAGGCGGTAGCCCTACCGCACTTGTTGGGTCCGCGGCAGTGCGATTTCTCCGGTGATTCTTTTAAGATTTGTCTGTGGAGAACTTGTGGGGAGTGTGGGGATTGCCGGGAGCCTACCCCACGGCGTGCGTCGCGACCGCACGTTGGTATCGCCGTCATCTCCGGCTGAGCGGAGCGAGAGCCGGGATCGCCCTCTGATATGACTTGGATCCTGGATACGGCCTGCGGCCACTCCGGGATGACAATTGTACCGGAACTCGACATACCTCTCGGTCTCTGACCTTGGGCAAGCAACGGACAGCCTTTATCACTCCCCCGCCAAACGCAGGCCCGGCCGGTTGCGCCGCTCGGCGGCGGCGAGCTTGGCCTCAGCCTCGGCGATGTAGTTCCGCGTCATCGGCACGACGCCCTCGCGCTTGGCGAGCTGGATCTGGAAGATCATCATGCCCTGGTGGCGGAACGCCATCTCCGAAGCGGCGAGATAGAATTCCCAGAGCCGCACGAACTTTGCGTCGTAGAGTCGCTCGGCTTCCTCGTGATGGGCCATGAAGCGCTCACGCCACGCCTTCAGCGTCTCGGCATAGTGCAGGCGCAGGATCTCGATGTCGGTGACATAGAGCCCCGCCTTCTCGATCGCCGGCAGCACCTCAGACAGCGCCGGGATATAGCCACCAGGGAAGATGTACTTGGCGATCCAGGGATTGGTGATGCCCGGTCCCTCCGAGCGGCCGATCGAGTGGACCAGCGCCACGCCGTCGTCCTTGAGCAGCTTGGCGATCTGCCCGAAATACTCTTCGTAATGGCCCACGCCGACATGCTCGAACATGCCGACCGAGACGATGCGGTCGAACGGGCCGGGCGTGGCGCGGTAGTCCTGCAGGCGGAACTCGACGCGTTCGGCGAGGTCGCTCTCCTCGGCGCGGCACCTGGCGACGCCGAGCTGCTCCTCCGAGAGCGTCACGCCGGTGACGCGGGCCCCGGCGTTCTGCGCGAGATAAAGCCCGAGTCCGCCCCATCCGCAGCCGATATCGAGGGCGGTGAGGTCGGGCCTGTCGAACAGCAGCTTCGCCGCGATGTGCCGCTTCTTGGCGAGCTGCGCGTCGTCCAGCGTCTGCCCGGGTCGCTCGAAATAGGCGCAGGAATATTGCCGGTCGGCATCGAGGAAGAGCGAGTAGAGTCGCCCGTCGAGGTCGTAATGATGCGCGACGTTCTGCTTGGAGCGCCCCGGCGGGTTGAATTGCGCGATCCGCCGGCCGAGGAAGCGCAGGCGCATGAGTGCTTTGGCGCTGGCATTCGGCGGTGTGAGCCCGACCTGCCTCATCAGCAGGGCGAGCAGGTCGGCGACCGAGCCCTGCTCAATCACGAGGCCGCCTTCGGTATAGGCCTCACCGAGCTTGAGCTCGGGGTCGAGCGCGATGGCACGCTGCCATTTGCTCGACGTTATGCGGATACTGAGCGGCGCCCCGGTGCCGTCGCCGAAGCTGTAGAGACGGCCGGAGGCCAGAGTGATGGTCAGATTTCCCTTCGAAACGACTCGCGACAATACGCGCGCAAGCAACCGCTCCATCGGCCGCCTCCACCAGTAAGGAACCCGCTCCCGAGTTCTCCATGCCCAAAGCATGGGCGTCGGTTGATTTGATGAAAAACATTGCACCACAATACAATGCGTGTCGCAATGTTTTGGATGCAGCCCTGAAATGCAAAAAACCCGGCCGCGAGGCGGCCGGGCTACGCATTTTGGCGTATGACGCTGGGTAAGAGGCTCAGGCGTCCGTGGCTTCGCCTTCGGCCGCGGCCTCCTCGACGATCTCCTCGGCGACCTCGGCCTCGTCCTCATCCTCGTCACGGATGCTGGTCAGGTCCTCGCCGCGCGACTGACGCTCGGCCTCGGCGGCGCTGCGGGCGACGTTCGCCTTGATCGTGACCTCGACATCGGCGTGCAGGATGACCGGCACGGCGTGCACGCCGATGGTCTTGATCGGGTGGTTGAGCTCGATCTGGTTGCGCGCGACGGTGAAGCCGGCGGCGGTCAGCGCCTCGGCGAGGTCGCGGGTCGACACCGAGCCGTAGAGCTGGCCGGTCTCGCCGGCCTGACGCACCAGCACCACCTCGGTGCCGTCGAGCTTCTGGCCGACCTTGGTGGCCTCGCTCTTCAGCTCGAGGTTGCGCGTCTCGAGCTGCGCCTTCATCGTCTCGTAGCGCGCCTTGTTCTCCTTGGTGGCGCGCAGCGCCTTGCCGTTCGGCAGCAGGAAATTGCGCGCGAAGCCGTCGCGCACGCGCACCACCTCGCCCATCTGGCCGAGCTTGGCCACGCGCTCCAGCAGAATCACTTCCATCTTGATCTCTCCGTTCGTTCGTCTGTCTGTTCGTCGTGAGTGGAATCAGTCGTCATTGGCGGCAGGCGGTCCGCCCGTTCGCCGGCCGCCGAAGCGGCTTCTGATGTCGAGGAAGCTGTCGGCGAGGCCGAGCAGCGCCAGCAGCAGGAACGGCCAGCCGAGCGCCAGCGCCGCCAGCCAGGCGGTGGCCAGCACCAGCGTGCGCCCGGCCGCGCCGCGGGTTATGGCGTGCAGAACGGCGAGGCCGGCGAGGCCGAAGGCCATGATCAGCGTCGCCGCCAGCATCTCGGCGATGAGCCCGATGAAGCCGGATACCAGCGCGCCGCCGATCAGGGCGCCGAATAGCAGCGCCGCGCTGCCGCGCGGCAGACGCATGTCCGGCAGGCTCGGCCAGGGCCGCATGAGGCGCTGCGAGGTGCGAGCGATGCGCCCGGCAAGCCAGAGATTGCCGAGCTGCGTCATCATGGTCAGCACGGCGGCGGCCGGCGGCATCACCGCGACCAGCAGGTCGAGGAAGCGGTCGGAATCCGCCGGCAGCCCGTCCGCGCGCTCGGTCAGCATGGTCTGGAACAGGCTCTTCAGCGCCGCCTGGTAGCTTTCGAGGTCGCTCGCCACCAACGGGATCAGCGCGGCGACGGCGAGGGTGCCGGCGATCGCGGCGGCGATCACCAGCCGCCCGACCGGGAACCATTCGAGCCGGCGCCCGTCGTCATCGCCGCGCGCCATCAGGGCGAGATAGGACAGCGCGTAGGCCGGCAGGCCGACGCCGGTGACATAGGCGAGCAGCAGCTCGGCGCCGAAGAACAGGCTGACAATGATGGCGGCGGTCGACGCCGCGATGAGCGCGGCGACCTGCGACCAGCCGATGCCGGCGATCAGCACCGGAAGCGGGGCGAGATAGAACAGGGGGACGGACAGCACGCTTCCCGTCGCGACCGTGGCGACGAGGAGGGCGGAAGCCGCGCCGGCTCCCAGTGCTATCAGATAGGGCTGTGCCATCGACCAGCTGTCCCGCCTTCGCGGTTAGGGGAGGATCGCGTCCGCCCCAGCCAAGACCCACGGGACCATTCCCGCGCGCCTGTCGGATATCGGTCAAAGGGTTCCCGGCACCCGGCCGGGAACGAAACTCTAAAGCGCTGTCTCAGCTTTCAGGCCGAGGTGCCTGAATCGACTCGCGATCAGCGGATCACGAAGGGCAGCAGCCCGAGGAAGCGGGCGCGCTTGATCGCCTGGGCGAGCTCGCGCTGCTTCTTGGCGGAGACCGCCGTGATGCGCGAGGGCACGATCTTGCCGCGCTCGGAGATGTAGCGCTGCAGCAGCCGCACATCCTTGTAATCGATCTTCGGCGCATTGGCGCCGGAGAACGGGCAGGTCTTGCGACGACGGAAGAAGGGACGGCGCGCGCCGCCGGCGGACGAACCGCCCGTAGGACCCAGAGCCATCACTCGGCCTCCACGTTCGAAGGAGCTTCATCACGATCACGGCGCGGGCCGCGATCACCACGGTCGCCACGATCACGGTCGCCGCCGAAGCCGCGTCCGCCTCCGCCGAAGCCGCGGTCGCCGCCGAAGCCGCGATCACCGAAGCCGCGCTCGCCGCGATCGTCGCGGTCGCGCTTCTGCAGCATCACGGACGGGCCGTCCTCGAGCGCGTCGACGCGGATGGTAAGGAAGCGCAGCACGTCCTCGTCGATACCCATCTGGCGCTCCATCTCGGCCACTGCGGCCGCCGGGGCGTCGATGTTGAGCAGCGAGAAGTGCGCCTTGCGGTTCTTGCGGATGCGGTAGGTGAGCGTCTTGACGCCCCAGTACTCGGCCTTGCCGACCGTACCGCCATTCGCCTCGATCACGCCCTTAAAGCGGGCGGTCATTTCCTCGACCTGCTGCGCCGTCACGTCCTGGCGCGCGAGGAAAACATGCTCGTAGAGAGCCATGTCCCGTTGCCTTTCCTAATGTTCCGCACCATTGCGGGTCGTCCTCCCGGCGGCGAGCCCTTCGAGCCTCGCGGAAAGGCTCGAAACAATCTCGAAGGCGGGGACACGGGACGGCGGATCTGCGGGAGAGCCTGTCGCGCGAACGAGCACGACCGTCCGTTCAGCCCCCGGCCGGGACTGACGATGCGCGCGCTTATACGCGAAAACGCCCGGAATGCAAGGCAAGAGGGGGTGGTGAGGCGCCGGGAGCCGGGAAGGCGCGGGTCCAGGTCGTCCCGATGGCGCCCCCTCGGACAGCGGCGATCCTCCGTCGCGATCACATGCCTGGCAAGACGTCGGCCGGCCACGCTTGACATGGGGCGCCGGTCAGTGTTCCTCCCCGGACCCAATTCATTAACGGTCCGGAAACGTCCCGCATGAGCACTGCCTTCATCTTCCCCGGCCAGGGCAGCCAGGCCGTCGGCATGGGCAAGGCGCTGGCCGAGAACTTCGCCGTCGCGCGCGCGGTCTTCGAGGAAGTCGACGAGGCGCTGGGCGAGAAGCTGTCCAGCGTCATGTGGGAAGGCCCCGTCGAGACGCTGACGCTGACCGCCAACGCCCAGCCGGCACTGATGGCGACCTCGCTCGCCGCGATCCGCGCGCTCGAGGACGAGGCGGGGCTCGATCTGAAGCGTGACGCCGCCTTCGTCGCCGGCCATTCGCTCGGGGAA
Organism: Allobosea sp. 117; assembly: GCF_000702305.1. Lineage (GTDB taxonomy): Bacteria > Pseudomonadota > Alphaproteobacteria > Rhizobiales > Xanthobacteraceae > Ancylobacter. The sequence continues at coordinate 309,611 of NZ_JNLC01000016.1, read as the reverse complement.
TATTCGGCGCTCGCCGCCGCCGGCACCTTCACGGTTGCCGACGCGGCGCGACTGCTGCGCCTGCGCGGTACCGCCATGCAGAGCGCGGTTCCGGTCGGCGTCGGTGCCATGGCCGCCATTCTCGGCCTCGACTACGAGAAGGTCGTCGCGGTGGCCGCCGAGGCGGCGGGCGATGAGGTCTGCGACATCGCCAACGACAACGGCTCCGGCCAGGTGGTGGTCTCAGGTCATGCCGGTGCGGTGGCCCGCGCCATGGAGATCGCCAAGCGCGAGGGCGCGATGCGCGCCGTGTTGCTACCGGTTTCCGCGCCATTCCACTGCCGGCTGATAGCCTCGGCGGGCGAGGCCATGCGCGAGGCGCTCGCCAGAGTCGAGCTGAAGGCGCCGGTGGTGCCGGTCGTCGCCAATGTGACGGCGCGCCCGGTAACCGCACCGGCCGAGATTCGCGACCTGCTGGTCCGGCAGGTGACCGGCACCGTGCGCTGGCGCGAATCCGTGCTGTTTATGTCGGCTGAGGGCGTCGACCGCGCGGTCGAAGTCGGCACCGGCAAGGTGCTCTCCGGCCTCGTCAAGCGCATAGCGCGCGACATCGCCGTCTCCAATGTCGGTCAGCCGGACGAGGTGGCCGCCTTCGCCGCCGCCCGCGCCAGCGTCTGAGGAAAGCTCCTATGTTCGATCTCACCGGCAAGACCGCTCTCGTTACCGGCGCCACCGGCGGCATCGGCCGCGCCATCGCCGTCGCCCTGCACCGGCAAGGCGCCACCGTCGCCGTTTCCGGCACCCGCCGCGAGGTGTTGGACGGGCTCGCCGGCGAGCTTGGCGAGCGGGTGAAGGTGCTTCCCTGCGACCTGTCGAAGGCCGAGGAGGTCGAGAAGCTGGTGCCCGCCGCCGAGGAGGCGCTCGGCCCGCTCGATATCCTCGTCAACAATGCCGGCATCACCCGCGACGCGCTATTCGTGCGTATCTCCGACGAGGCGTGGGACACCGTGATCGCGGTGAACCTCACCGCCGGCTTCCGCCTGTCGCGGGCCGCGGCGCGCTCGATGATGCGCCGGCGCACCGGCCGCATCATCGGCATCACCTCGATCGTCGGCGTCACCGGCAATGCCGGGCAGGGCAACTATGCCGCCGCCAAGGCCGGCATGATCGGCATGTCGAAGGCGCTCGCCCAGGAAGTGGCGGCGCGCAACGTGACGGTGAACTGCATCGCCCCCGGCTTCATCGCCACCCCGATGACCGACGTGCTGAACGAGAAGCAGCGCGACGTCATTCTGGGCTCCGTGCCGGCCGGTCGGCTGGGCTCGCCGGAGGACATCGCGGCGGCAGCGGTCTACCTTGCCTCCGACGAGGCCGCCTACGTCACCGGGCAGACCCTGCACGTCAACGGCGGAATGGCGATGATCTAGCTGGAGTCAAGAGATTCCGGCGCTTCCGCCCGCCCGGGTGGAGCGCTGGTTTTGCCGGATGAAGTGTGCTAACGACCGCCTCGGCTCACTGGGGTCGGACGTCGCGGCAGTGAGCCGCAAATCCGGTAAGTCCCGAGAAAACGGGATAGGAAAAAGGGCCTCCCGCCGGGCCTTGTCGGCACGGTGGGGCATCTGAAACAGTAGCGAACCTCCGGATACGGACGAGGGTGGACCTATGAGCGATATTGCCGAGCGCGTGAAGAAGATTGTGGCCGAGCACCTGGGCGTCGAGCCCGACAAGGTCACCGAGAATGCGAGCTTCATCGACGACCTCGGCGCGGACAGCCTCGACACTGTCGAGCTGGTCATGGCCTTCGAAGAGGCCTTCAACTGCGAGATCCCCGACGACGCCGCCGAGACCATCCTGACGGTCGGCGACGCCATCAAGTTCCTTGAGAAGAACGCGGCCTGAACAGGCTGCCAGGGCCGCCGCGGCGCCGGTTCCCGCCGCGGCTGGCCCCTTTGTTCCAGTGCTCCGGAGATAGCGGATGAGGCGCGTCGTCGTCACCGGCCTCGGCATGGTGACGCCGCTCGGATGCGGCGTCGAGACCACGTGGAAGCGGCTTCTGGCCGGCGAGAGCGGCGCAGGCCGCGTCGAGAATTTCGAGGTCTCCGATCTGCCGGCCAAGATCGCCTGCCAGATTCCGCGCGGCGATGGTTCGGACGGCTCCTTCAATCCCGATCAGTGGATGGAGCCCAAGGAGCAGCGCAAGGTCGACGAGTTCATCGTCTACGCCATGGCGGCGGCGACGCAGGCGCTCGACGACGCCGGCTGGCATCCGAGCTCCTATGACGACCAGTGCGCCACCGGCGTGCTCATCGGCTCCGGCATCGGCGGCCTGCAGGGCATCGCGGAGACCAGCCTGCTGCTTCAGGAGCGGGGACCGCGCCGCGTCTCGCCTTTCTTCATTCCCGGCCGGCTGATCAACCTCGCCGGCGGCTATGTCTCCATCGCCCACGGCCTCAAGGGGCCGAATCATGCGGTGGTCACCGCCTGCTCGACCGGTGCACATGCCATCGGTGACGCTGCGCGCCTGGTGGCGTTCGGGGATGCCGACGTGATGGTCGCCGGCGGCACAGAATCGCCGATCAACCGGCTCGCCATGGCCGGCTTCGCCGCCTGCCGCGCACTCTCGACGAGCTACAACGATACGCCCGAGAAGGCCTCGCGCCCGTATGACCGGGACCGCGACGGCTTCGTGATGGGCGAGGGGGCCGGGGTGGTCGTGGTGGAGGCGCTCGACCACGCGCTCGCGCGCGGCGCCAAGATCTATGGCGAGGTCGTCGGCTACGGCATGTCGGGCGATGCCTATCACATCACCGCTCCGGCTGAGGACGGCGACGGCGCCTATCGCTGCATGCAGGCGGCGTTGAAGCGCGCCGGCATCACGTCCGCCGACATCGACTACATCAACGCTCACGGCACCTCGACCATGGCGGACGCGATCGAGCTCGCGGCGGTGCAGCGCCTGCTGGGCAACAACGCGGCGCGCGTCTCGATGTCCTCTACCAAGTCGGCGATCGGCCATCTGCTTGGTGCCGCTGGCGCCGTGGAGGCGATCTTCTCGCTGCTGGCGATTCGCGATCAGGTCGCTCCCGCGACGATCAATCTCGACAATCCGTCGGTCGATACGCCGATCGATCTGGTGCCGCACACGCCGCGCGAGCGCAACATCGATACGGTGCTCTCGAACTCCTTCGGCTTCGGCGGCACCAACGCCTCGCTGGTTTTCCGGCGTTACGCGAACTGACGACGGGGCGGGACGAAGCGTGCCCGCCCTTCTCCCCTTGCGGCAGTCGCTCCCGCTTTCGCCACATTCGCCGTTAGTCTGCCTGCGCGTTGCGCTGCCCGCGCTCGTCACGCGAGGCCCTTCATGACCGACGACGGTACCAGAAATGCCCGCCACTCCCGGCGCGCTCACCACCCGCTGATCATTGCCGGGAATGCCTTGTTCACGCTGCTGCTCGCGGCCATCGTCATCGGCGGCGGTGCGCTGTGGCTCGGCAAGGCGCGCTACGAGGCGCCCGGGCCGCTGGCGCAGGACACCAATGTGGTGATTCCGGAGCAGACCGGCACGCTCGAGATCGCGGACATCCTCGTCGACAAGGGCGTGATCCGCGACAAATGGGTGTTCGTCGCGGCGGCGCTGGGCAACCGGGCCTCCGCCAAGCTGAAGGCCGGCGAATATACCTTCGCCCGCGAGGCCTCGACCCGGCAGGTGCTCGACACCATCGTCTCCGGCAAGGTCGTCGAATACACCGTCACCATCCCCGAAGGGCTGACCTCCGAGCAGATCGTCGAACGGCTCGCCCAGGCCGACGTGCTCACCGGCACGGTGCGGCAGCCGCCGCGCGAGGGCTCGCTGCTGCCCGAGACCTACAAGGTCACGCGCGGAACCACGCGCGACGACATGCTGCGCCGCATGGCGCGTGAGCAGCAGAAGATCGTGAAGGAGGTCTGGGAGACCCGCTCGCCCGACCTGCCGCTGAAGTCGCCCGAGGAACTGGTCGTGCTCGCCTCTATCGTGGAGAAGGAGACGGCGGTGCCGGGCGAGCGCGACCGCGTCGCCGCGGTGTTCGTCAACCGCCTCAACAAGAAGATGCGGCTGCAGTCCGACCCGACCATCATCTACGGGCTGGTGCTCGGCAAGGGGCGTCTGGAACGTCCCATCACCCGCACCGACATCACCACGCCGACGGCGTTCAACACCTACGCCATCGACGGGCTGCCCCCCGGCCCGATCGGCAATCCCGGCCGCGCTTCGCTGGAGGCGGTCGCCAGGCCCGCCAAGACCAAGGACCTCTATTTCGTCGCTGACGGCACCGGCGGCCATGTCTTCGCCGAGACGCTGGACCAGCACAACCGGAACGTGACCCGCTGGCGGCAGATCGAGAAGGATCAGAAGAACGATCCCTCCCAGGCCGCCGCCGGCACGAGCGGCACCACCGGCGCCACGCCCGCGCTGGTCGCCCCCGAGACGCCTGCCGCTCCGGCAGCGGCGCCGAAGCCGGGAGCCAATGCCAAGCCCGGTGCGCCGAAGCCTCCCACCGTCAACTGACGCCGTCCACATAGCCGGCCGCGAAGGCCGCCGGCGTCTTGAGGCAGTCCGGCCCGGCCGCTATGGTCCGCCCGCCCAAACCGGGCAGGGGGATGAGATTCCAATGGCCTTGACCAGCATGACCGGCTTCGCCCGGAGCCACGGCATCTCCGGCGCATGGAGCTGGACGTGGGAGCTGAAGTCGGTCAACGGCAAGGGGCTCGACCTGCGTCTTCGCCTGCCGGCCGGCTGGGACGGCATCGAGCCGGTGCTGCGCCAGGGTGCGGCCCGCAAGCTGGCGCGCGGCAATGTCACCGCGAATCTGGCGATGACCCGTGCGGATTCCGCGGTCCATGTGCAGGTGAACGAAGATGTGCTGCGCGCGCTGGTCGGCTCGATCGGCCGCGTCGCCGGCGAGATCGGCGCGCCGCCGCCGGCGCTGGATGCGCTGATCGGCATCAAGGGCGTGATCGAGGTGACGGAGGCCGAGGACACCGAGGCGCAGCGCCGGCAGACCGAGCAGGACATCGTCGCCGGATTCGAGATCGCGCTCGGCCAGCTCGCCGCCATGCGCCGCTCGGAAGGCGAGGCGCTGGCGGCGGTGCTCGCCGGCCGGCTCGACGAGATCGCCCGGCTCACCGCCGCCGCCGAGCATTGCCCGGCGCGCAAGCCCGAGGCGATCAGAGCAAAGCTCGCCGACCAGATCCGCAACCTGCTCGACACGGGGGCCAGTTTCGATGCCGACCGGCTGCATCAGGAGGCGATCCTCATCGCCTCCAAGGTCGATGTGCGCGAGGAGCTCGACCGGCTGGTCGCCCATGTGGCGGCCGCCCGGGCGATGATCGCCGAGAGCGGCGCGGTCGGCCGCAAGCTGGATTTCCTCTCGCAGGAATTCAATCGGGAGACCAACACGCTGTGCTCCAAGGCGAATGACGTCTCGCTCACCGCCATCGGCCTCGAATTGAAGAGCGTCGTCGAGCAGTTCCGCGAGCAGGTCCAGAACATCGAGTGAGGCGCATGAACGCGGCCAAGAATCCTGCCAAGAGCCCGGCGAAGACCGAGATCGCCATTGCCCGGCGCGGGCTCATGCTGGTGCTGTCCTCGCCTTCGGGGGCGGGCAAGTCGACGCTCGCCCAACTGCTGCTGAAGGAGCATCCCGAGATGCACCTCTCCGTCTCGGTGACGACGCGCGGGCGGCGCCCGAGCGAGGTCGACGGCATCCACTATCACTTCCTGACCCGCGAGCGCTTCGAGCGCATGCGCGATACCGGCGACCTGCTCGAATGGGCCGAGGTGCACGGCAATTTCTACGGCACGCCGCGCGAGCCGGTCGACGAGGCGCTCAAGGCCGGCAAGGACGTGCTGTTCGACATCGACTATCAGGGCACGCTGCAGCTCTATGAGAAGGTGCGCAGCGACATCGTCGGCGTGTTCATCCTGCCGCCCTCGGCGAGCGAGCTGAAGACGCGGCTGGAGCGCCGCGCCGAGGACGCCTCCGGCGTGATCGAGAAGCGGCTGAAGAACGCCCGGATCGAGATCGAGCACTGGCAGGAATACGACTACGTGCTGGTCAATCAGGACCTCGACACGACCTTCCATGCCCTGGTGAACATCCTCGCCGCAGAGCGGCTGCGCCGCGAGCGCCAGCTCGGCCTGCCGCCGATCATCGCCCGGCTGGACAAGGAGCTCGCCGCGCTCACCGCGCCGGAGAAGGCGGACTAGCCGGCGGGCGGGCGCGCAGCGCCACCCAGGCATTGGCGAGGGCGACGAAACCCTCGACCGGGATCTCCTCCGCCCGCGCGGTCGGGGTGATGCCCGTCGCCTCCAGCAGGGCGGCGGTGTCAACGCCGAGGCTCTTGAGGCTCTGGCGCAGCATCTTGCGGCGCTGGCCGAAGGCGGCCTCGGTGACCCGCTCCAGCGTCCGCCTTTCGCAGGGCAGGGGAGCGGGGCGCGGCACGATGTGCACGACGGATGAGGTCACCTTAGGCGGCGGCACGAAGGCGGAGGGGGCGACGTCGAAGGCGATCTTCGCCTGCGCCCGCCAGCCGGTGAGCACCCCGAGCCGACCATAGGCGTCGTCGCCCGGCGCCGCGACGATGCGTTCCGCGACCTCGCGCTGGAACATCAGCGTCAGGCTCTCGTACCAGGGCGGCCAGGGCTCGGCGGAGAGCCAGCCGATCAGCAGCGGCGTCGCGATATTGTAGGGCAGGTTGGCGACAACCCGCACCGGTCCGCCTTCCGGCACCAGTGCGCCCATGTCGGTCGCCAGCGCGTCGCCCTCGACGATATCGAGCCGGCCGGGATAATGCGCCGCGACCTCGCCGAGGGCGGCGATGCAGCGCGAATCGCGCTCGATCGCCACCACCCGCCGCGCGCCGAGCGCCAGCAGCGCCCGCGTGAGCCCGCCGGGGCCCGGCCCGACCTCGATCACCGTGACGCCCTCGAGCCCCCCCGCCGCGCGGGCGATGCGCGAGGTCAGGTTGAGGTCGAGCAGGAAGTTCTGGCCGAGCGACTTGAGGGCGGAGAGGCCATGCGTGCGGATGACCTCGCGCAAGGGCGGCAGGTCGTCGATCGCGCTCACCGCGCGCCCTCCGCATCGGCATCGGCGAGGCGCCGCGCCAGCCTCAAGGCGGCGATCAGGCTCGATGGGTCGGCGCGGCCGCTGCCGGCGATGTCGAAAGCGGTGCCGTGGTCCGGCGAGGTGCGCACGAAAGGCAGGCCGAGCGTGACGTTCACCGCGCTCTCGAAAGCGATGGTCTTGATCGGCCCGAGCACCTGGTCGTGATAAGCGCCGATCACCGCGTCATAGGTCGCGCGCGCCGCCGGATGGAACAGCGTGTCCGCCGGCGCCGGCCCGCGCGCGTCGGTTCCCTCCGCGCATAGCGCCTCGACGGCCGGGCGGACCACTTCCTCGTCCTCCCGCCCGATGGTGCCGTCCTCGCCGGCATGCGGGTTGAGGCCGCAGAAGACGAGGCGGGGCCGGGCGACGCCGAAGCGCCGCGCGAGGTCGCGCGCGGTGATCCGTCCGGTCTCGACCAGCAGCTCACGGGTGAGCAGGCGCGGCACCTCGGCGAGCGGGACGTGGATCGTCGCCGGCACCACGGCAAGCTCCGGCGACCACAGCATCATCACCGGCCGCAGCGTCGGGTCGCCGGAGAGATGCGCGAGATATTCCGTATGGCCGGGAAAGGTGAAGCCGCCGCCATACATCACCGCCTTGGCGATGGGATTGGTGACGAGCGCCGCCGCGACGCCTCGCTGCACGCAGGCGACGGCGTGGTCGATGGCCGCCCGCGCGGCCTCGGCGCTGGTGGCGTCGGGCCTGCCCGGGGCGGCTGTCGCGAGCGCCCCGGCGGAGACGACCGGCAGGGTCCGCCCGAACAGCGAGGGCGCCTCCTCCGGCGCGCAGGGCGCGATCGGGGTCGGGAGACCAAGCAGGACGGCGCGGCGCTCCAGGCAGGCGGCGTCGCCGGTGATGAAGAAGGCGGGGAGGGCGTTCGATTCGCGCCGGTGCCAGGCCATCAGCGCGATATCGGGGCCGATGCCGGCCGGCTCGCCGAGCGAAAGCGCCAGGGCGCAGGAAGACGGCGCCATGGCGTCAGCGGCGATATTCGATGAGGGCGGTCTTGCGGGCTTCCTCGAGCAGGCGCTTGGACTGCGCCTCGAACTGCTTGGCCTGGAGCTGGTCGCGCACCTCGCGCTTCTCGGCGCTGTCGCCGATCACCTCGCGCTTGTTGCAGATCGCCACCAGCTCGACGCCGGCCTGCGTCACTTCCGGCGGCGTGGTGCGTCCGATGGGGGTGTCGTTCAGCAGCTTGCGCAGCGGCGCGGAGATGTCGGCGCTGGTGCGGATGACGGGGTCGCGCACCACGACCTCGCGCATGGCGCGGGCCGCCTCGATGCCGCTGTCGCAGTCGTTGAAGCGCCCGCGCAGCGCATTGGCCTCCGAGAGGCGCTGCGAGCGGGTCGCGGGCGGCGCGGTGCGCGAGACCACCAGCACGATCTGGCGGATCGTGTATTCCGTGGTGCGCTGCGCCTGGGTGGTGTCGGTGCCCTTGGCGCCGAGCGCGGCGAACACGTCGGTGTCGCGGACCGAGGTGGCCGAGCCGAAGCGGCCGCGCACGTAATTGTTCCATACATAGTCGGCGCGCATCTTCTTCTTCATCGCCGCCGAGCTGACGCCCGACTGCGCCAGCGCCTGGCTGAGCTGGTCGGAAGTGCGGCCGGACCTGCTCGCCATGGTGGCGAACATCTTGTTCAGGTCGGCATCGTCGAGCGCCACGCCGTAGCGGTCGGCGGTGAAGATCTTGAGCCGCTCGTCGATCAGCTCGTCGAGCGCCTGCTTCTGGTTGAGCGAGCGCCGCTCGGTGAGCTGGACCATCTTGATGCGCTGGGCGACGTCGAACGAGGTGATGGGCTCACCCTGGACCATGACCAAGATCTGCTGCGCGTGAGCCGGCGCCGTACCGGCAACCGCCAGAGCCGACAGTGCCAGCGCCGAGGCGATCACGAAGGCGCGGACGGACCGGCGGCCCGGCGTCGTCGCATTGGGTTTCCGTGCCGATGTCGCGGCGCTTATCCCGCCCATAGCAGGCATGGTGATCAACTCCTCCTCGCGGCGGCAGGTGCCGCTCACGCAACGTCAGGCCTCGGGCATATCCCCCGCACCTTTGGGAGATGCTTGTGGCTTCAATGCGACGCGATGCGCTGGCCGCCGGACACTATTCGCTGTTGTCGAGCTTCGTGGAGAAGCCGGCCTGGCCGAGGGTGCGCAGGCTGATCGTCAGCAGGAACTTGTCGACCCGCTCGCGGTTGCCGCTCTCGGTATAGTCCGCGACATAAGCGAGCGAGATGCCGAAGCAATCGTCGATATAGCTCACGCCGAGCATCGTGTAGTCGATCTCGTCGGCCTCGAGATTGTAGCGCGCGCCGCCCTGCACCGCCCAGCGATCGTTGATCTTGTAGGTGCCCGACCCGTAGACGCCCTCGCGGCGGTCGTAATAGCCGAGCTCGGGCTGCGGCTCGTACATGCCGTAGATGGCGTTCAGGGTCAGCTTGTTGATGGTCGTGCGACCCTCGACCTCGAAGCGCTGCACCGACATGTCGTCATTGTCGAAGCGGAAGCGGCTGGTCAGCGAGAGGTCCTTGTTCGGCGCGTAGTACAGACGCGCGACATAGTCCGACGTGTCCGTCTCGAGGCCGGATTCCGCGCCGGTATTGGCCATGTCGTAATAGGCGAAGGAGTTCTTGCCGGCGAGGTGATAGGACTGGCCGAACAGCGCGTTCACGATGCCGCTGCGGTTGAGGTCGGCCGTGTACTGCACGCCGACATTGGCGCGGGTGCCGCCCTCGACCCGGTCATAGCCCGAGTACTTGCTGATCGAGAACAGGTTGGTGTCGTCGAACACGAGGCTCTGCGCGTCCTCGTTCGGGAACTTGCCGATGTCGGTCTCGTCCGGCCGGACGATGATCTGCGCGATCGGCTCGATCGTCTGCGTGCCCCAATTGTGCACGGAGATGAACGGGTAGCGATATTCCAGGCCCATCGCCGGCATGGCGCGGATCAGGCTCTCATTGTTGCCGTAGAGCCAGGGGATGTCCGCCTGGGTCGGCTCCACCGAGGCGACGTCGACGCGCAGGTTGACGAACGGCGTCCACATCTGGCCGGCGTCGTCGATCAGCGTGCGCTTCCAGTTCGCCTCGCCCGACAGGCGGGTATAGGTGCCCGCCATGCCGCGCATCAGGCAGTCCTTGGACGGGTTGGTCGCAAGGGCGAGGTTGCACTCGTTGGTGGCGCCGTTGATCGGCCAGCCCACCACGAAGGCGGCCGAGGTGGCGCGGAGGTCGGCTTCCTCGCGGGTCAGGCTGATCAGGTTGAAATCATAGCTGAACTGGCCGCCGAACACCGACTGGTTCAGCACCTTGCTGTAGTCGATCACCGGGTGGACGACCGGCATCTGGTCCTGATCGTCATATTCCGTCAGGCCCTGGAAGTACTGGACCCGCGCGTCGAAATAGCTGCGGTCGCCCTGGCCGACGAGATAGATCTGGGACGTGACGTCCTTCACGTTCGTATTAACGAGGTCGTAGTCCTGCATGAAGGTCTGGTCGGACATCAGATAGCCGTCCCAGCCCCAGTACCACTGCTTGTTGATGTTGAACTGGCCGTGCGTCTCCACGAGCCCGCGGTCGTCGCGATAGCCCGGAGTCGGGTCCGGCTGGCCGCTGTTGGTGTCCCAGAACGCGCCCTTGTCCTGCTGCCGGATGCCGGCGGCGCGGATGCTGTAGACGCCGGTGTCCAGCCGGTGGCGGAACTCGGCGTCGAACATCACGCCCTGCTTGCTGGTGATCAGCGGCGAGAACGTCACGTCCATGTTGGGCGCGATGTTCCAGAAATACGGGATGGTCATCCCGGTGCCGATCTCGCTGGTGCTGATGAACTGCGGGATCAGGAAGCCGGACTTGCGCTTAACGCTCGGGTCGGGCGCCTCCATGTAGGGCGCCCAGGCGATCGGAATGCCGAGGAACTCGAAGGTGGCATTCTGGAAGTAGATCATCTGCTCCTTTTCTTTGTGGATGATCTTCTGCGCCTTGACCTGCCAGAGCGGCGGTCTCTGGGGATTCTCCTTACAGGGTTCGCACGGCGTGTAGGCGCCGTTGGTCAGCGTGGTGGTGTCGCCGCCCGAGCGTTCGGCCTGCGCCGCCACGAAATGCATCTTGTCTGGCGTGTCGATGCGCAGGGAATTCACGAAGCCGGTGGTGAAATCCTCCGACAGGTTGAGGTTGTCGGCGGTGATGATCTTGCCGTCGCGGTCCTTCAACCGGACATTGCCCTCGGCGCGCAACTTCTTGTTGCCGCGCTCATAGACCACGCGGTTCGCCTGCAGCACCGCGCCGTCGTAATAGATCTGGACGTTGCCGACGGCCGAGACCTCGTCATTGCGGTAGTCGTAGACGAGCTCGTCGGCGGTCACGAGCATCTTGGCGTTGGGGTCGGGCTTGCGCGCGCCGAGCATCTCGCTGGCGATCGCGCTCGAGCCGCTGCTCTTCGTGTTATCGGCCTCGAAATGCCCGATGCCGCTGTCAACGGTGGGCGTTCCGCCGACCGCCTGCGCATAGGCATCCGGCGCCAGGACGCACGAGCCCAGCGCGGTCAAAAGGACCGTCGGGAACAGCCAACAAGCGAAACCACCACGACCGCCGGAGCGTCGCGGCTTCCCCCGTTTCGCTTGGCCGGCGTATACGCTGCCGACCTTCATCCGTCCTCCCGGTGAAGCAGGATGAGCACCCCCACCAATGCCCCAACGACTGCTGGAAACCACGCTGCCATAAAGGGATGAACAATCCCCGCCTCCCCGAGATCCTCGGCGAGCTTGGTCGACACATAAAGCAGAAAGCCGGCGGCGACGCCACCGAGAATCGTCTGGCCGATGCCCCCGAAACGGAACACGCGCAGGCTCAGCGAGGCGGCAATGAGTACCATAGCTAGTAGCAGCAAGGGTCTTGCGAGAAGACTCTGATACTGCAGCTTGTAACGCTCCGCGCCGAAGCCGACGCGGGTCGCGGCGTCGATTGCGCCGGGGAGGTCCCAAAAGGACACAGTCTCGCTCTGCAGCGTGTCCTCGACCTGATTCGGCGTCAGATTGGTGGCGACCATGTAGGTGTCATAGGGCTGGACGCCGATGGTCGGGGTCAGCACCTTCACGTCCTGCAGCTCCCAGGCGCCCTCGATGAGACGGGCGCTGCGCGCCTCGATGCGCTCGGTCAATTTGCCGCTGGGATCGAACACGAAGACGGTGACGCCGGACAGCCGCCGCCCGCCATCATCCTTGGCGCCGGCCTGGATGATCGCTTGGCCGTCGATGCTCTGCTGGCGGATCCAGAACCCGGTGCTCGACATCGCGAACAGGCCGGTCTGGCGGTTGAAGATCTCCGCCTCCATCCGGTTCGCCCGCTCTTTGAACTCGGCGGAGATAGGATTGTAGAAGGCGGTGGAGAGGGCGCCGAGGATCAGCGCGATGATCGCCGCCGGCGCGATGAACTGCCACGCCGATATGCCGGCCGCGCGCGCCACCACCAGCTCGAGCCGCCGCGACAGCGTCAGGAAGGTGCCGATCGCCCCGATCAGCACGGCGAAGGGCAGGAGCTGCTCGGTGAAGAAGGGGATGCGGTAGACGATCAGCAGCGCCAGCGAACTGGTGTCGACGTCGCGCTCGCCGACGCGCCGGCTCATCTCGAGGAAATCCACGAGCATGATCAGGAAGGCGCAGCCGACGAAGATGCCGAGCACCGAGAACAGGAACCGGCGTCCGAAGTACCAGCCGAGCGTGCGTCCGATCACGGGAGAACCCCGTCAGGTCTCAATCGGGTCATGACCGGCTCAGTTCACCGTCGCGCGCACCACGCGCTGCGCCATGTCGTCGAAGAAGCGTCCCACCCGCTGCGGCATGCGCGGCTTGAAGCGCCCGGAGAGCACGATCGCGCTGCCGATCAGCACGGCGATCGGGATCGCATAGACGAGCGGAATGAGGTCGGCATTGTGGCGGACCTGGTTGATGAGGCCGAAGCTCGTCACCTGCAGCGCCACCACCCAAGGAATCGTGCCGGCGAGCGCAAGGCCGCGGCTCTCGCGTGTGGTGCGCGGCTCGGCCAGCGCCGCCACGGCGATCCCGAAGAAGGCGAGCACATAGAGCGGCAGCGACAGGCGCCGGTGAATCTCCTCGGCGAATCGGCCCGGGTCGCGCTTGTAGGAGGGGTCCTCGACATTCGGGTTGAGCAACTGGCGGAAGGAGAGCTCGGGCGCGCGCAGCGTCGGCCCGTCCTGGCTGTTCGAGAACGGCGAGAGGTCGAAGGCGTAGCGCTCGAACTCGACCACGTTGCTGTCGGTCTTGCCTGGCGAGCGGCGGTGGATCGCGCCGTCCTCAAGAATAAGGAAGGTGCCCTCGTCGGTGTCGACGATCTGGCCGCGATCGGCGAGATAGGTGCTGACCTCGTTGGGGCTGCGCGAGTCGTTGATGAAAATCCCGCCCAGCACGCCGCTGGCATTGCGCTCGCGCACGTTGAAGACCATGCCGTCGGCGACGGTGGTGAAGCGGCCCGGCTGGGCGATGAAGGCGACCACGTCCGCGCGCACGCGCGATATCTCATAGCGGAACTGGCGCATCGCGGCCGGCACCACCTCCAGCGACAGCAGGGTGCACGCCGCCGCGACGAACAGCGCGAGGAAGACCAGCGGGCGCAGGAAGCGCCATGTCGAGATGCCCGCCGCGCTCGCCACCACGATCTCGGAATCGCCGTTCATCTTGAACAGCGTGTGGGCGACCGCCATGAACAGCGCGGCCGGCGCCAGCGCCATGATCAGTGCCGGCAGCGCCAGGCTGGTGATGAACACGAAAGCGAGGATCGTCTGGCCCTGGGTGGTCATGATGTCGAGCTCGCGCAGGGCCTGGGTGATCCAGATCATCGCGGTGAGCACGACGAGCGTGCCGATGAAGGCGGTGATGGCCGTGCGGAATACGTAGCGGTCGAGCCGGGTGATCATTGAGCGCGTCTCACGGTCCTATGCCGGCCTTCCCGCCGCCTCGCTGCCTTGCCCGCCATAGCTGAGGATCAATAGGCGGCCCGGCGGCCGCGCGCAATTCATCACGATGCGCAGAAAGGGCGGCCATGCTCTCGTCGGCGTCCCCTCGTTCGGCTAAAGATGCGCCAACCGAGCCGCAGGCAAACACTAGGGTGCGTGACGATGTCCGATTCCATCAAGCTCAGCTTCGCGAAGTTTCCGGCCGCGCCGGCCGGCATCGTCGTCCTTCTCGCGGCTGAAGGCGTCACTTTGGGGGCAGCGGCCGAATCTTTCCTCGTGCCTGCCGGTGATCTGTTGACGCGGGCGGCGGCGGCCGAGCGTTTCGAGGGCAAGAGCGGCAGCGCGCTGGATCTCTTGGCACCGGCCGGATTGGCCGTGCAGCGCCTGATCGTCGCCGGGGTCGGCAAGGCGGCGGAGCTGAAGGCGTTCGACTGGCTGAAGCTCGGCGGCTCTGTGATGGGCCGGCTGCCCTCCGCGGCGAAGGACGTCGCGGTGGTGCTGGCGCTGCCCGGCATCGAGGTGTCGGCCGATGCCGCCGCCGAGTTCGCCCTCGGCATGCGCCTGCGCGCCTATTCCTTCGATCGCTACAAGACGAAGAAGAAGCCGGACGAGCAGGCCGCCAAGCCGAAGGTCACGCTCTTTGTCGCGGACGAGGCGGCGGCCAAGCGGGCCTGGAAGAAGCGCGAGGGGGTCGGCGAGGGCGTCGTCCTCGCGCGCGATCTCGTCAATGAGCCCGCGAACGTGTTGACGCCGCCCGAATTCGCCGATCGCACCGAAGCCTTGAAGAAGGTCGGCGTCGATGTCGAGGTTCTGGGCGAGAAGGAGCTCCGGAAGCTCGGCATGCGCGCCCTGCTCGGCGTCGGTCAGGGCTCGGAGCAGGAGAGCCGCGTCGTCGTCATGCGCTGGAACGGCTCGAAGTCCGACGACGCGCCGGTCGCCTTCATCGGCAAGGGCGTCGTCTTCGACACCGGCGGCATCTCGATCAAGCAGGCCGCCGGCATGGAGGACATGAAGGGCGACATGGCGGGTGCGGCCTGCGTCGTCGGGCTGATGCATGCTCTCGCCTCGCGCAAGGCGAAGGTGAACGCCGTCGGCCTGATCGGCATTGTCGAGAACATGCCGGACGGCAACGCGCAGCGCCCCGGCGACATCGTCACCTCGATGTCCGGCCAGACCATCGAGATCATCAACACCGATGCCGAGGGCCGGCTCGTGCTCGGCGACGTGCTCTGGTACGCCAAGGAGCGCTTCAAGCCGCGCTTCATGGTCGATCTCGCCACCCTGACCGGCGCCATCATGGTGGCGCTCGGCACCGAGCATGCCGGCCTGTTCTCCAATGACGATCTGCTCTCGACGCGGCTTGCCGAGGCCGGCCTCGCGACCGGGGAGAAGGTGTGGCGCATGCCGCTCTCGCCCGAATACGACAAGCTGGTCGATTCGAAGTTCGCCGACATGAAGAATACCGGCGGCCGATTCGGCGGCTCGATCACCGCCGCGCAGTTCCTGCAGCGATTCGTCGGCGAGGTGCCGTGGGCGCATCTCGACATCGCCGGCGTCGGCATGTCCTCGCCGAGCACCGACTTCAACCGTAGCTGGGGTTCGGGCTGGGGCGTGCGCCTGCTCGACCATATGGTGGCGGAGCACTACGAGGACTGAGGCCGGATCCGCCGTTCCGCTGTCGCGAGGACGGCGGCACGGCGTAGGGCCGCTTGGGGCGGGCGATGACCGAGGTCTTCTTCTACCATCTGCAGCGACAGCCCCTTGAACGGGTGCTGCCGCAGCTTCTGGAGAAATGCCTCGAGCGTGGCTGGCGCTGCGTGGTGCAGGCCTCGTCGCCGGAGCGTGTCGACGCGCTCGACCAGCACCTGTGGACCTATGACGACGCGTCCTTCCTGCCGCATGGCACCGACCGTGGCGAGGACGTGGCCCTGCAGCCGATTCTCCTCACCACCGGTGAGGGCAATCCGAACGATGCGCAGGTGCGATTCCTTATAGATGAATCGCCGCTCCCCGGTTCCGGCGCCTATGCGCGGGTGATTCACCTCTTCGACGGGGCCGATCCCGACCAGTTGGACCGTGCGCGCGAGAACTGGCGCGCCGCCACCCGCGCCGGCCACGTCGTGGCCTATTGGCAGCAGGGCGAGGATGGCCGCTGGCGCCAGCAGAAGTGAGGCGAGGGCGGGCCGGTCAGCGGGCGACCGGCTTCCGATCACGGCAAAGGGCTGCGGAAGCTCGAAAATTTCGCCGTTTTGCGGTCCGCATTAGGTCATTTTTAACACACGGATGCGGCGCCCCATGCGGGTGCTGCCGGATATACTCGGGTGCCGCACAGGATTGTGACCCGAGCGCAACACTTCCCTGCGGAATAGCCCTGCCAAGCCTTTACGGGCCACTTTGGCTTTGCGCCGGCCCATCGATTCAAACAATATCCTCCGTGGATGCCGTGCTCGCGTGCGGTGGGTCCTGACAACTGAAAACCCAACATTGGTCCAATTTGGGGGAGAATGAAGTGAAGACGGTCATGAAGAACTTGCTGCTCGGCTCGGTCGCCGGGCTTGCGATGGTCGGGACTGCTGCGGCGGCCGATCTGCCTGTGAAGGCGAAGGCCGCGGAATATGTGAAGGTCTGCTCCACCTACGGCGCCGGCTTCTACTATATCCCGGGTACCGACACCTGCCTGAAGGTCGGCGGCTACATCAAGGCTGACTTCTACGTTCAGCGCGTGAAGTTCGACTACGGCACCGAAGACTACGACCACAGCGACACCGAGTCCTACTTCGCGACCCGCGCGGCGCTCCAGCTCGACGCCCGCACGCAGACCGAGTACGGCACGCTGCGTTCGTACATCGAAGCGCGCTGGACCTATTCCCGCGCCTATGATGCCCCGTATTCCACCGGCATCTCGGGCAACAACGTCCAGCTGAAGTACGCCTACATCCAGTTCGCGGGCTTCACCTTCGGTAAGGCGACCTCGGCCTTCGACTTCTGGGCCGGCGACTTCTACGAGGGTATCGATCCGGGCTTCTTCTACTCGGATTACACCCCGAACCAGATCGCTTACACGGCTGACTTCGGCAACGGCTTCTCGGCCACCATCTCGCTGGAAGATGCCTATGAGCGTTCGGGCAACTACACCGACGTGTACGACAACGACATCGGTCAGCAGGTTCCGGATATCGTCGCCAACCTGACCTATGAAGGCACCTGGGGCGCTGCCAAGCTGGCCGGCGCGCTGCACGACCTCAGCCAGGAGCCGGTCGGTCAGGACGCGAGCGACGACTTCGGCTGGGCCGTTCTGGCCGGCGTGAAGTTCGACTTCGCCGAGACCACCACGCTCTACTTGAAAGGCGTGTATTCGCAGGGCGCTATCGGCTACACCGGCCTCGGCGCTGCGTTCTCGCTGTATGACGTCAACGCCTATGGCGACTCGGTCGACGCCTGGTACGTCGGCGGTGGTATCCGTCACTACTGGACCCCCACCGTGTTCACGTCGTTCGTCGGCAGCTACGGTCAGGCTGACGATGTGTACTTCAGCGGCGACGACTACGAGGCCTACAGCCTCGCGGTCAACATCGGCTGGCAGCCGGTCAAGGGTCTGACCCTCGTCCTGCAGTACGACCGTATCGAGGAGCAGCTCGACTACGGCTTCGACATCCCGGACGACAAGGTCACCTCGGACCGCTTCATGTTTGAAGCCGCCCGCAAGTTCTGATCTCTTCGAGATCGGAATACGGAAAGCCCCGGCGCAAGCCGGGGCTTTTTGTTTGCGTGTCGGGCGCGGCAACCGAAGAAGCGGCTGCATGCGAATGCGCCGATGGTGCTATGGCAGCTTCATCGCCCGCGCCACCCGATCGTGGCTGACGAGGTCGGATACCCGGCATTCCGGCTCGCCGCGGGCTCGAGCCGGCGCGCCCCGTGCGCTCTTTCGTGGCCGCGCAGCGTGTAGCGCCGCAGCGCTTGTCATGAATCGGGGCGGAGCCGCATAGGACGCCTGACCGGATGCCGAACGCCACGCTCAGCCGGCGTTGGCCTCGTCGAGCTCGGCCGACAGCGTGAGCCAGCTTTCTTCTGCTCTTGCAAGAGCTTCGGCCGTTTCGCTGCGCTGGCGCGCGAGCTTGCTCGCCGCCGCCGGATCGCGCCCATAGAGCCCGCCATCGGCCAGCTTTCCGTCGAGCTCGGCGATCTGCCGTTCCAGCCGTTCCACGGCGGTCTCGGCGTCCTTCAGCTTGCGGCGCAGCGGCGCCAGCTCCGCCCGGCGGTCGGCCGCGTTGCGCCGCTCCTGCGCACGTTCGCGGACATCCGGGCGCGCCCCGTTGCTTCCGCGATCCGAGGAAGGCCGCGCGAGGACCAGCCGGCGATAATCGTCGAGGTCCCCCTCGAACGGCTTCACCGTCCCGTCGGCGACCAGCCAGAGCCGCTCCGCGCAGGCATCCAGCAGGGTGCGGTCGTGGCTGACCAGGATCACCGCGCCGGGAAAGTCGTTGATGGCCTCGGTCAGCGCCTGCCGCGCCGCGATGTCGAGATGGTTGGTCGGCTCGTCGAGGATCAGCAGGTGCGGACCGCGAAAAGCCGCGAGCCCAAGCAGAAGCCGCGCCTTCTCGCCGCCCGACAATGCGGCGATCCTGGTGTCGGCGGCGGTGCCGGAGAAGCCCATCTCGGCGGCGCGGCTGCGCACCTTGGCCTCCGGCGCATCGGGCATGAGCCGGCGGACATGCTGGACCACGCTGTCCTCAGCGACCAGCTCGTCGAGCTGATGCTGGGCGAGATAGGCGACCTCGAGCCCGCCGGCGCGCACGACGCGCCCGCCCTGCGGCGCCAGCCGGTCGGCGATCAGCTTGGCGAAGGTCGATTTGCCGTTGCCGTTCGGCCCCAGTAGGGCGATGCGGTCGTCATGGTCGATGCGCAGATTGAGGTTGCGCAGCACCGGCCGTGCCGGGTCATAGCCGGTCGAGACGCCGTCGAGCGCGATGATCGGCGGGGAGGGGATGCGCTCGGGGTGGCGGATCGAGATGGCCGCCGCCTCCTCGCCGGGAATCTCCGCGAGGGGCTCCAGCCGCGCCAGCGCCTTGAGGCGGGACTGCGCCTGCCGCGCCTTGGTCGCCTTGGCGCGGAAGCGGGCGACGAAGGCCTCCATGTGCTTGCGCTGGGCTTCCTGCTTCGAGCGCTGCTTCTGGTCGAGCACCAGCTTCTCGCGCCGCTGCCGCTCGAAGGAATCATAGCCGCCGCGCCACAGCGTGAGCTTGCCGCGGTCGAGATGCAGGATGAAGCCGACCGACTCGTTCAGCAGCTCGCGGTCATGGCTGACGATGATCACGGTGTGGGGATAGTGGGCGAGATAGTCCTGCAGCCACAGCGTGCCTTCGAGGTCGAGATAGTTGGTGGGCTCGTCGAGCAGCAGCAGGTCGGGCTCGGCGAACAGGATTGCGGCGAGCGCGACGCGCATGCGCCAGCCGCCGGAGAATTCTGCACAGGCGCGGTGCTGCGCCTCCTCGCTGAAGCCGAGCCCCGCCAGAATGCGCGCGGCGCGGGCCGGTGCGGAATGCGCGTCGATATCGGCGAGGCGCAGCTCGATCTCGGCGATGCGCGCGGGATCGTCCGCGGTCTCGCGCTCGCCCATCAGCGCCGCGCGCTCGGTGTCGGCGGCGAGCACCACCTCGATCAGGCTCTCCGGGCCGGCCGGCGCCTCCTGGGCGACCTGGCCGATGCGCGCGCGGCTGGGCAGGCGGATCTCACCGCTCTCGAGCGGGAGTTCGCCGGTGATGGCGCGGAACAGCGTCGTCTTGCCGGTGCCATTGCGCCCGACAAGGCCGATGCGCGCGCCTTCCGGCAGCGCGGCCGAGGCGTGGTCGATTAGCAGCCGCCCGGCGAGGCGCAGCGAAATGTCGTCAAATACGATCATGCGCGTCTTTTGCCGCGCGGGCGCGCGCGGGGCAAGGCCGGTGCCGCACGGCGGCCGACATCACAAGCGCGATATCGTTTGTGCTCTACTATGCTGCCGTTAAGCGTCGCGATTCGGTCGCGGCTGGTTGGGGGATACTTCCATGAAGAAATATGTCGCTGAGTTCATCGGCACCGCGGTATTGGTGCTCATCGGCTGCGGCTCGATCGCCCTGGGCGGCTTCGGCGGTTCCATGCCGCTTGGCATCCTGCCGATCGGCCTGGCGTTCGGCCTCTCCGTCACGGCCATGGCCTACGGCATCGGGCACGTGTCCGGCTGCCACATCAATCCGGCGGTCACCATCGGCGTCTGGGCGGCTGGCCGCCTGCCGACCTCGGAACTGCCCGGCTACATCATTGCGCAGTTCCTCGGCGCGATCGCCGGCACGCTGATCCTCTATGTCATTCTCGCCGGCAAGCTCGGCGGCTATGACATCGCCGCCGCCGGTCTCGGCCAGAACGGCTGGGGCGAGGGTTATGGCGGGGGCTTCGGCCTCGGCGCGGCGCTCATCGCCGAACTGGTGGCCACCTTCATCTTCCTGGTGGTCATCCTCGGCTCGACCAGCAAGGCCGGCATCACCCCGGTCGCGGGCCTCGCCATCGGCCTGACGCTGTTCATCTGCCATCTGGCCTTCGTGCCGGTCTCGGGCGCTTCGCTGAACCCGGCCCGCAGCTTCGGCCCGGCCCTGTTCGTGGGCGGCAAGGCGCTGGCGCAGGTCTGGCTGTTCATTATCGTACCGCCGATCGGCGCTTTCCTCGCCGGCCTGCTGTTCAAGAACAAGGTGCTGGAATCGTAAGGTCCGGCACCGGGTTTCTTCCGGAGCTTGGAACGGGCGGCGGAGTCTGCCGCCGCCCGCCCATGTCGGCTCGGTCACGGGGGGGCTTGCAACCGGGGCCGCCATAATTGAACGGCCGATCGATCTCACGGCCGTTCATTCTTCACTCGGCGGCGATCGACGCGCCGTCGAGCGCAAGTCCGAGGCGACCCGCCACGCCCTCGCCGTAGCGCGGATCGGCCTTGTAGAAATGCGCGATCTGGCGGCGCAGGATCTCTTCCGGCACGCCGCCCATCGACGCGACGATGTTGTCCATCAGCCGCTCGCGCTCCGGCTCGCTGAGCAGGCGGAAAAGATTGCCCGGCTGGGTGTAGTCGTCATTGCCAACGCGGTGATCGTAGCGGTCGGCGTCGCCGGAAATCTTCAGCGGCGGCTCCGCGACGGCCGGATTCTGCGCCGGGCCGTTGAACGAGTTCGGCTCGTAATAGGCATCCGGAGTGCCGGTCTTCGGCTCGAAGAACCGCATGGCGCCGTCCTTGTGGTAGTGGTGCACGGGACAGCGCGGCGCGTTCACCGGCAGGGCCTCGTAATGCGTGCCGAGGCGATAGCGGTGGGCGTCGGCATAGGAGAACACGCGCGCCTGCAGCATCTTGTCCGGCGAGAATCCGATGCCTGGCACGATGTTCGAGGGCGAGAAGGCGGCCTGTTCGATCTCGGCGAAATAGTTCTCCGCGTTGCGGTTCAGCTCCAGCACGCCGACCTCGATCAGCGGGTAGTCGCCATGCGGCCAGACCTTGGTGAGGTCGAACGGGTTGTAGGGCGTCTTGTCCGCATCGGTCTCCGGCATCACCTGCACGAAGACGTTCCACTTCGGGAAGTCGCCGTTCTCGATCGAATAGAAGAGGTCCTCCTGCGTCGACTCGCGGGTGCGCCCGACCACGTCGGCGGCTTCCCCGTTGGTCCAGAAGCGATGTCCCTGCTGGGTCTTGAAGTGGAACTTCACCCAGAAGCGCTCGTTGTCGGCGTTCAGGAAGGAATAGGTGTGCGAGCCGTAGCCGTTCATGTGCCGCACGTCCGTCGGCAGGCCGCGGTCCGAGAAGAGGATCGTCACCTGATGCAGGCTCTCCGGCGAGAGCGACCAGAAATCCCACATCGCCGTCGGCGAGCGCAGATTGGTCCTCGGGTGGCGCTTCTGCGTGTGGATGAAGTCCGGGAACTTCAGCGGGTCGCGGACGAAGAACACCGGCGTGTTGTTGCCGACGAGATCCCAGTTGCCGTCCTCGGTGTAGAACTTGAGCGCGAAGCCGCGCACGTCCCGCTCGGCATCCGCCGCGCCGAGCTCGCCGGCCACGGTGGAGAAGCGCAGCAGCAGCGGCGTCTGCTTGCCGACCTGCGCAAACAGCTTGGCGCGGCTGTAGCGGGTGATGTCGCTGGTGATGCTCAGCGTGCCATAGGCACCCCACCCCTTGGCGTGCACCACGCGCTCCGGGATTCGCTCGCGGTTCTGGTGCGCCAACTTCTCGATGAGCTGGTAATCCTGCAGCAGCACCGGGCCGCGCGCCCCGGCGGTGATCGAGTTCTGGTTGTCGGCGATCGGCGCGCCGGCGGTTGTCGTCAGCGTCGGACGGGTCATGCGGAATCTCCCTCGTGGCGCGACCGCTGTCCCCAGCCTGGCCACGCTAGGGGCATTTGAGGGTCCATCTTCCATAAGCGCAAATCAGATTGCTTCCATGTATCGATAAGGTATTCTTATCGCATGATCTCCCTGCGCCAGCTCCGCTATCTCGAAGCGCTTGAAAGGACGCGGCATTTCGGCCGGGCGGCGGAAACTTGCGCCATCACCCAGCCCGCCCTCTCCATGCAGATTCGTGAACTGGAGGAGCATCTCGGCGTGGCCCTTGTGGAGCGGCGGCGTGACGGCGTCAGGCTCACTGCTGCCGGCGAGGAGGTGGCGGCGCGCGGCAAGGCGATTCTGCTGGCGGTCGGGGATATCGAGGCGGCTGCCGCTGCGCATGGCCGCGTGCTGGAGGGGCGCCTGCGGCTCGGCATCATCCCCTCGGTCGCCCCGTTCCTGCTGCCGCGGCTGCTGCCGGCGCTGCGGCGGAGCCATCCCAAACTCGAGCTCAGTCTGCGCGAATCCCAGACCGATCTGCTGATCGCCGAGCTGATGGCCGGCGAACTCGATGTCGCCATGCTCAGCCTGCCCGTAGAGCATGCCGACTGCGCGAGCCTGCCGCTGTTCGACGACGCTTTCCTGCTCGCCGTGCCCGCCGACGCGCGCGACCTTCCTGAGACGGACCGCCAAGAACTGCTGAACCGCGACGATCTCCTGCTGCTGGAGGACGGGCACTGCCTGCGCGACCAGGCGCTGAAGGTGTGCGCCAGTCTCGATCCGCGCCGCCTGCGCAGCTATGGCGCGACCAGCCTCACCACCATCGTGCAGTTGGTCGCCAACGGGCAGGGGGTCACGCTGCTGCCGGAGCTGTTCGTCGAGGCCGACGGCGCGGCCGATCCGCGGGTGCGGCTGCTGCGCTTTCCGGACCCCGCCCCGAAGCGGGAGGTCGGTCTCGTCTGGCGTCGTTCCGCGCCGCGCCGGGCCGATGTCGAGGCGCTGGCAAGCGTTGTGCGCGCCTGCCGAGCGCCTGCGGCCGCCTGAGGTCTTTCCGAGCGCCGGAAACGAAAAACCCCGGCGCCGGAAGAACCTCATCCGGCGGCCGGGGCATCGCAGCGTCGGGGGTCGGCGAACCCGAAGATGCGTTTCGATAGGCTTCTTTGGGAAGCGTGCTTTCTTTCTATCTCCGCCCGGCAGAACCGGAACTGAACGCGCCGTTGCGCCGCGTTCATGTGTATTCGCATGTTCGTCCGAGTAGAAATGAGGGGCGACAAAGAAAATGCCCCGGCTCCTTTGGGGGGAGGAGCCGGGGCCTATGGGCTCGCGTGGGGCTTGGGGGAGTGGGGATGCCGCGAGCCTATTCCTGTGTGGCCTTCGCCACGAAACTCAGTAGCAGACCGGACGCTCGATCTGGATCATGCGGCCGCCGCTGTTCACCCAGCGCGACTGCACCACGCAATCGCCGGCGAATTCGGCCGCGAGCGGCGCAGCGACATCGGCCACTTGCGCCTGGCGACGGAGGAACCCGGTCGCGGAAGCGGCGCCGGCAAACAGAGCCGTCACGCACACAGCCGTAACAATCGCGCTCACAACCACCGTCTTGATCATCGTCACGTCCCCTGTCGGCTTTCTGCCGACGGGTTGGTCCGTCGGCGATTATTTAAGCGCCATACTCGCAATCTCTACTATTCGGCCCGAACCAAGTCTGAACCGTCCGTTGTCGGGCGTTCAGTCCGATGAACAATCGAGAACGCCGCCGTTCATCTTTCATTCATTCATTTCACCCCGATAACGTGGGGAGCTTCGAATTGGTTCCAAGATGTCGGCAACTATTTGCGCGATCATCTCGTCGTGATCGGCGCCCTATCGGTCGGTAACGCAGGTCGTCACGGCCTGGCGGGCGGGGCCGTCCGTCTTGAACACCACGCGATGCTTCACGAAACAGGTGCGATACCCGTCGGCATCAGCCTGGAAGACAGCGGGCGGAGCCGACGCGCTGCCGGTCGCAGCGGCCGTGGACATCTGCGGCAGCGCCGCCACCGCGGCGAGGGCGACGACGCCTGCGGCGCCGATCAGGAACGGTTTGGACATGGTCACCTCGATCTCAGCGTGGCGGCGTTTTACGCGGCGCCCCGGAACGCCGCCTGAACCGCCTGTTTTCTGCCGTTCATCTAGGTGCGAACGTTTGCCGTCCAAGGACGGTCGCGGGGTAGGGCGATCATCTTGCCGTGACTGGAGGGCGTCGCTATAAGCCGCGCCGAACCTCTCCCTCACCGATCCCGCCTCAAAAGGACGAACGTCATGGCGCTCGAGCGCACCTTTTCGATCATCAAGCCGGACGCCACCCAGCGGAACCTGACCGGCGCCATCAATGCCTATATCGAGAAGGCCGGTCTGCGGATCGTCGCGCAGAAGCGCATCCTTCTCACCCGCGCCCAGGCCGAGACCTTCTATGCCGTGCACAAGGAGCGCCCGTTCTTCGGCGAGCTCGTCGAGTTCATGATCTCCGGCCCGATCGTCGTGCAGGTGCTCGAGGGCGAGAACGCCGTCGCCAAGTACCGCGAAGTGATGGGCGCCACCAACCCGGCCAACGCCGCCGAGGGCACCATCCGCAAGGACTTCGCCCTGTCGGTCGGCGAGAACTCGGCGCACGGCTCGGACAGCCTCGAAAATGCGCAGATCGAGATCGCCCAGTTCTTCGCGGGCAACGAGATCGTCGGCTGACATTCGGCCGGCCTGACCTTACGATGAGCGCCTCGCCGGGCAACCGGCGGGGCGTTTGCTTTCCGTGTCTGCGACAATGGCCGGCCCGATCCGCATCGAACGGTTCGAATTTCCGCAAGGAAATGTGAAATGGGGGTTGGCCTCGCCATTCATTATTATGTATGTTCCTGAAATTGCGCTGCGGGGGTCCGGCCACGGATAAGTGGCCCGCAGCGGGGAAGCCGTGATGGCGCGCCACGAGAGCGCCCGGGAGTGGGCCCGCCGGAGCCACCTCCTCTCGTCTCCACTCAGCATAGGCGCGCCAACGCCGTATGAACCTATAATCGCGGTCTCATCCTGTCGGGGTGAGGTGCTGAGGGAAACGCTCATGGACTTTATGCAGCCGCTTTTCTGGCTCGCCCTTCTCAAGATCATCTGGATCAACATCCTGCTTTCCGGCGACAACGCCGTCGTCATCGCCATGGCGTGCCGTTCGCTGCCGGACAATCTGCGCCGCTGGGGCATGATCCTCGGCGCCGGCGTGGCGGTCGGCATGCGCGTCGTGTTCACCGCGGTGGTGGCGACGCTGCTCGGCCTGCCCTGGCTGAAGATCGTCGGCTCGCTGGCGCTGATGTACATCGCCGTTGATCTCGTCCTGCCGGAGGACGAGGGCGGGGAGGGTGGCGTTCACGCCCATGACAATCTGTGGCGCGCGGTCGGCACCATCGCCGTCGCCGATCTCGTGATGAGCCTCGACAACGTCGTGGCGATCGCGGCGGTCGCGGATGGTAACTGGACGCTGATCATTATCGGCCTCATCATCTCGATCCCGATGATCATCGCGGGCGCGGCCCTCATCATGTCGCTGCTGAGCCGTTTCCCTGTGCTGGTCTGGGCCGGCGCCGGCCTGCTCGGCTGGGTCGCGGGCGAGATGTTCATCTCCGACTCGAAGATCCACGAGTGGCTCGGCGACGTGCTGGTGCACCAG
This sequence comes from Allobosea sp. 117, assembly GCF_000702305.1. GTDB lineage: Bacteria > Pseudomonadota > Alphaproteobacteria > Rhizobiales > Xanthobacteraceae > Ancylobacter. The sequence goes on along the minus strand of NZ_JNLC01000016.1, from coordinate 283,511 downwards.
CTCGAGTATCCGACGGCCGCCATCGGCGCGGCGCTGGTGCTGGCGATCGGTTGGTTCATCGCCCGCTCGCGCCAGGGCGCCCATGTCGGCGAGGCCGAACGCTGATCGGCCTCAGGCGTTTTCCTGCCGTGGCGCCCGCGATGATTACCGTCGCGGGCGCTATCGGTTCCGGAGGTTGAAGCTGGCACAAATAATAATGAATGCCAGAACTTCGGGATGATCCGGCGGGACGTCGCCTAGCCAAAGTGATACTTTTCGAAGACCAGAGAGGAAATGATGGATTTCACCAGTCCCGTTTTCTGGGTGGCGCTGCTCCAGATCATCTGGATCGACCTGCTGCTCTCGGGCGACAACGCGGTCGTCATCGCGCTCGCCTGCCGCTCGCTGCCTGAGAAGCAGCGCAAGTGGGGTATCCTGCTTGGTGCCGCCGCGGCGGTCGGCCTGCGCATCGTGTTCGCCCTAGCCGTGTCCTATCTCCTCGGCGTGCCGTTCCTGAAGGTGCTCGGCGGCGTCCTGCTGTTCTGGATCGCCATCAAGCTGATCCTGGACGAGGAGGGCGGCGAGCATCACGTGGAAAGTGCCGACAGCCTGTGGAAGGCGGTGCGCACCATCGCCATCGCCGACGCGGTGATGAGTCTCGACAACGTCGTCGCCATCGCCGCAGCCGCGCGCGGCCATGCCGAGCTGTTCATCTTCGGCCTGCTGCTCACCATCCCGCTGATCATCTTCGGCTCGCAGCTCATCCTGAAGCTGATCGCGCGCTTCCCGATCCTGGTCTGGGCCGGCGCTGCGCTGCTCGGCTGGATCGCCGGCGAGATGCTGGTCAGCGACAAGGTGGTGCTGGAATACATGCAGGGCGTGGCGCCGGAGCTGGTCGAGAAGGTGGCCGATCCCGAGGATCCGGTCGGCCTGAAGCCGGCGGCGCTGCCACATTATCTGGCGGCGGCGATCGGCGCGGCCTTCGTGCTCAGCTTCGGCTGGATCTGGAAGAACCGCCAGGCGCGGACCGTCGAGAGCGGCTCGCACTGATCGCGCCTCACATGCCCGGCCATCCGGCTGGGGTGACAGGAAGGAACGCTCCGCTACAGTGGTGGCGGAGCGTTTTTTCATGAACCAGCATGTCCAGCCGGTACGTACCGGCTATTCCGCCTGCCCGCATGACTGCCCCTCGACCTGCGCGCTGGAGATCGACATTTCCGGCGGCCGAATCGGCCGGGTGCGCGGGTCGAGCGCCAACAGCTTCACCGCCGGTGTCATCTGCGCGAAGGTGGCAAGATATGCCGAGCGCGCCCATCACCCGGACCGGCTGACGCAACCGCTGCGCCGCGTCGGCCCCAAGGGTTCCGGCGACTTCGCGCCGATCTCGTGGGACGAGGCGCTCGACACCATCGCGGAGCGCTTCCTCGACGCCGAGCGGCGCTACGGGCCCGAGGCCGTCTGGCCGTATTACTATGCCGGCACCATGGGTCTGGTGATGCGCGACGGCATCAACCGGCTGACCCATGCGAAGGGCTATTCGCGCTTCTTCTCGACGATTTGCGTCAATCCCGCGTGGAGCGGCTTCCTCGCCGGCGCCGGACGGCTCGCCGGGCCCGATCCGCGCGAGATGGCCAAGTCCGACCTCGTCGTCATCTGGGGCACCAACCCGGTCTCCACCCAGATCAACGTGATGACCCACGCCGTGCGCGCCCGCAAGGAGCGCGGCGCGAAGATCGCGGTCGTGGATGTGTACCGCTCTCCGACCATGGAGCAGGCGGACATCCCGGTCCTCATCCGACCCGGCACCGATGCCGCGCTCGCCTGCGCGATCATGCACGTGCTGTTCCGCGACGGCCTCGCCGATCGCGCCTATCTCGCGGAGTTTGCCGACGATGCGGCCGGCCTCGAAGCGCATCTCGGCGACCGCACACCCGAATGGGCGGCGGCCATCACCGGCATGCCGGCGGCGGAGATCGAGGGCTTCGCCCGCCTGATCGGGCAGACGCCGCGCACCTTCATCCGCGCCGGTTACGGCTTCACCCGTTCGCGCAACGGCACGGTGGCGATGCACGCGGTGACCTGCATCCCGACCGTCACCGGCGCCTGGAAGCACGAGGGCGGCGGCGTCTTCCACTCCAACAGCGCCATCTATCGCTGGAACAAGCGGATGATCGAGGGCACCGACCTGCTGGCCCGCGCGAACAGCCCGGCACGCGAGCTCGACCAGTCCCGCATCGGCGCCATCCTGACCGGCGATGCCGAGGCGCTTGCCGGCGGCCCGCCAGTCGCCGCCATGCTGATCCAGAACACCAATCCGGTGACCATCGCTCCCGATCAGGAGCGGGTGCGGGCCGGATTCGCGCGCGAGGACCTGTTCCTCGCCGTGCATGAGCAGTTCATGACCGAGACCGCCCGCATGGCCGACATCGTGCTGCCGGCGACCATGTTCACCGAGCATGACGACATCTATCAGGGCGGCGGCAACCAGTATGTCATCCTTGGCCCGAAGCTGGTCGAGCCGCCGGGTGAGTGCCGCAACAACCACGAGGTGATCTGCGATCTCGCCGAGCGGCTCGGCGCCGCCCACCCCGGCTTTTCCATGAGCCCGCGCGAGCTGATCGACTGGACGCTGCAGGCGACGCATCGCGGCACGCTGGCCGAGCTGGAGGAGAAACGTTTCCTCGACGTGCAGCCGGATTTCGAGACGGCGCATTACCTCAAGGGCTTCGCCTGGCCGGATGGCCGCTTCCGCCTGAAGCCGGACTGGTCGAGCGTGCGCTTCAGCGCGCCCGGCCGCTTCGGTCCGGCGGACGACATGCCGGCATGGCCGGACCATTGGGCGGTGATCGAGGAGGCGACGCAGGACTATCCGTTCCGCCTCGTGACCTCGCCGGCGCGCTCCTTCCTCAATTCGAGCTTCACCGAGACGCCCGGATCGCTCACCCGCGAGAAGCGTCCCGAGCTGATGATCCACCCCGCCGACGCGGCCGCGCTCGGCGTCGGGGAGGGCGACCTCGTCACGGTGTCCAGCGCACGCGGCTCTGTGCTGCTGCATGCCCGCCTGTTCGAGGGGCTGCGGCGCGGCGTGGTGGTGGCCGAATCCATCTGGCCGAACGGCGCGCATGAGGGCGGGCGCGGCATCAACACGCTGACCGGCGCCGATCCGGTCGCCCCCTTCGGCGGTGCGGCGCTGCACGACAACCGGGTGCGAATCGAAAAGGCCTGACGCCGCCGCCCGCGTGCCGCGCCTTTGCCGGACCTCAGTTGGGGAAGTGCTCCACATGGGTCTCGGCGGTGCGGCCGAGATAAACCGCCCGTCGCCCCGGGAAGGACACGACATAGCCCGCGCAGCCGGCCGTGGCGACCTTGGCGCAGAAGCCCTTGTAGCTGTAGCCAGGGGCCAGCCGCTGCGCTTCGCCGATGGCCTCGCGGATCGACGCCGCGTCGAACTCCGGCGCGACCGGCACGTCGAGCCGGTGCATCGGCAGCTCGATGCTGTCGCCGCCCGACAGATAATAGGTGGCGGTGGCGCGGCGGAAATCGACCAGATAACTCTCGAAACCCTCCGCCATGAGCGTACCGACGATCTGTGGGAAGGTCATGGAGTTGTCTTCGGCTGCGCTGAGGCAGGTCCGGGCGACGGTCAGCTGGTGCTCGTTCATCTAGATGACTCCGGATCGGGTGATGCTATTCGGTGGGCACGGCTGTCAGCTTGCGAAGCTCGACGGTCTGTCTGAGCAGCTTCACCAGCATCTCGCGCTCGGATGCCGGGAGGTGATCGAAGAACTCCGCGTCGTTGCGGTCGGCGAGCGCGGCGAGCCGCGGCACCATTTCCTCTCCTGCCGCCGTCAGTTCCAAGGTCTGGGCCCGCTTGTCCCGCGCATCGCTTTTGCGGAGGACGAGGCCCTTGCCGATAAGGCGGTCGGCGAGCTTGGTGATGGCGCCGCGCGTCATGCCCATGTCGTCGGCGACGCGGCTCGGCGCGGTCGGGGCCCGGTCGTAGAGGGCGCGCATCATCACCCATTCCGCGACCGTCACGCCCTCGGCGGCCACGCGCGCGGCGAAGGCGTGCGATACATGGTTCGACACGTAGCGCAGCCAGAAGCCGACATGCGCGTCGAGATCGGAGATGGCGGGCAGGCGGGGCATGCGATCCTCGATAGTTGACTAGGAAACTAAAGGGATAAAGTTTCCTAGTCAACCATATGTCGATGAGGCCCGACGTGGTGACTGCGGGGCTCCGGCATTCCGGTTCAGGCGTGCGGCGCCACCAATGCGCGGTTCACGAGGCCGAACTCGTCGATCGCCACACGCCCGCCCTCGATGCGGGCGCGGCCCTCGCAGACGAGGCGCAGCGCGGCGGGATAGATGACGTGCTCCTGGGCGAGCACGCGGGCACCGAGGCTGTCCGGCGTGTCGTCGTCGGCGACCGGCACGGCGGCCTGCATGATGATCGGCCCGACATCCATCTCGGGCGTGACGAAGTGCACGGTGCAGCCGTGGATCTTCACCCCCGCCTCGAGCGCCCGCTCATGCGTGTGCAGCCCCTTGAAGCTCGGCAGCAGGGCAGGGTGGATGTTGATCATCCGCCCGAACCATTTCTGCGTGAATTCGGGGGTCAGCAGCCGCATGAAGCCGGCGAGGCAGACGATGTCCACCTTCTCCGCGCCGAGCGCGGCGTCGAGCGCGGCGTCGAAGCTCGCCCGGTCGGCATAGGCCTTGTGGTCGATCGCCCGCGCCGGGATGTTCGCCGCCTGCGCGCGGGCGAGGCCGTGCGCCTCCGGGCGGTTCGAGATGACGGTGACGATCTCGGCCGGATAGTCGGGATGTGCGGCCGCCTCGATCAACGACATCATGTTCGAGCCGCGCCCGGAGATCAGGATCGCGACGCGGGTCCTGCGCGAGGCGGGGCTGCTCACAGGGGCAGGCCGATGTCGAGCGCCCCGTCATAGACGGTGCGGGCCGCGCCCTCGCCGGGCTCGATGGCGCCGAGATGGACCACCTCCTCGCCGCCGTCGGCGAAGGCGTCGGCCACCGTCTCGGCATCCTGCGGCGCGCAGACCACCACCATGCCGATGCCGCAGTTGAAGGCGCGCAGCATCTCCTCGGCGGCCACATTGCCGGTCTGCGCCAGCCAGCGGAACACCGGCGGCACCGGCAGGCCGGACAGGTCGATGCGCCCGACGGTGCCCTTCGGCAGCACGCGCGGCAGGTTCTCGGTGAGCCCGCCTCCGGTGATGTGGGCGAGCGCCTTGACCTTGCCGGTCGAACGGATCGCACCGAGGGCGGATTTCACATAGAGGCGCGTCGGGGTCAGCAACGCCTCGCCCAGCGTGCGCGAGGGCTCGAAGGGCGCAGGCTCGTCCCACGAGAGGCCGGAGCCCTCGACGATGCGGCGCACCAGCGAATAGCCGTTGGAATGCACGCCGGAGGAGGCGAGGCCGAGCAGCACGTCACCCGGAGCGATGTCGGGGCGCGGCAGCAGCTCGCCGCGTTCCACCGCGCCGACCGAGAAGCCGGCGAGGTCGTAGTCGCCATCGGCATACATGCCGGGCATCTCGGCCGTCTCGCCGCCGATCAGCGCGCAGCCGGATTCCTTGCAGCCATAGGCGATGCCGGCGACGATCGCGGCGCCGACCTCCGGGGCGAGCTTGCCGGTGGCGAAATAGTCGAGGAAGAACAGCGGCTCGGCGCCCTGCACCACGAGATCGTTGACGCACATGGCGACGAGGTCGACGCCGATGGTGTCGTGCCGGCCGGTCTCGATGGCGATCTTCAGCTTGGTGCCGACGCCGTCGGTGGTGGCGACGATCAGCGGATCCTTGAAGCCGGCCGCCTTCGGGTCGAACACGCCGCCGAAGCCGCCGATCTCGGCATCCGCGCCCGGCCGGCGCGTCGCCTTCACCAGCGGCTTGATGAGGTCCACCAGCCGGTTGCCGGCATCGATGTCGACACCTGCATCGCGATAGCTGAGACCCTTGTCCGTGCCGGCCATGTCGTGCCCCTTGAGAATGGACGCGGCTTAGCCGCTTCTCGGGCGCCGGGCAAGGTCGGCGGCGCTCAGCGCCGCCCGATCCGCTCCACCGCCAGCGCCGCGAGCCCTGCCGCCAGGCCCCAGAAGGCCGAGCCGATGCCGAACAGCGAGACGCCCGAGGCGGTCACCGCCAGCGTCAGCACCGCCGGGAAGCGCCGCGCCGTGTCGTGGAGCGCCGTGCCGAGCGCATTGACCAGCGGCCCGAGCAGAGCGAGCCCGGCGAAAGTCGCGACCAGCGAGGTGGGCAGCGCGCCGATGAGCGAGACCAGCGAGGCGCCGCCGATCGCCAGCACCACATAGCTCGCGGCGTAGAACGGCCCGGCCATCCAGCGCTTCGACGGGTCGGGATGCGTATCCGGCCCGGTGCACAGCGAGGCGGTGATCGCCGCGAGGTTGCTGGTGAGCGAGCCGAGCGGCGCGGTGAGGATGGAGGCGAGGCCGGTGACGCCGAGGATCGGGTTGGTCGGCGGCGTGTAGCCGGCCGCCTGCAGCACGGCGAGGCCGGGCAGGTTCTGCGAGGCCATTGTGACGAGATAGAGCGGCAGGCCGACCCCGATCAGCACCTGCGGATCGAAGACGGGCGCGATCAGCGTCACCTCCGGCAGCGGGATGCCGGAGGGCAGGGGGCCGACCCGGCCGAGCGCGAAGGCATAGGCGATGCCGACGCCCAGCACGACCAGCACCGCGCCGAACGGGCTGGCGCGCCGCGCCAGCAGGAACAGCACGACCAGCGGCAGCACCAGCGTCGGATCGGCACCGGCCGAGGTGAATACCGCGGTGGCGAAGCGGAACAGCACGCCGGCCAGCATCGCCGCCGCGATCGCAACCGGCAGGCGCTGCACCAGCATGCCGAGCGGGCGTACGAGCGCGGTGATCATGATCAGCGCCCCGACCATCAGGAAAGCGCCGACCGCCGGCTCGATTGACACGCCGTGCGAGGCCGCGATCAGGGCCGCGCCGGGGGTCGACCAGGCGGTGATGATCGGCTGGCGGTAGCGCATGCTCAGATACGCCGTGGTCGCCGCCATGGACAGGCACAGCCCGAGCACGGCGGAGGAGGTCTGCGCCGGGCTCGCGCCCAACGCCTGCGAGGCGGCGACGATGAGCGCGAGCGTGCCGCCGAAGCCGACCAGTGCGGCGACGACGGCGGAGATGACGACGGAAGAACGCATCGGCGGATTCGCTGGAACTGCGGGGCGGCGGGGGCGGGCGGATCACGCCTTGTGCCACGCCGGGCCGGCCGCGTCACGCAAGCCCATGGTCGAGGTGCGGGGCTGCGTAGTCGCCCGTGCTTGGCAATTGTGACAGCGGCTATTATCTCGACGGAGGAAACGCCGGGCCAGCTCCGCTGAACAATGCCCGCATCAACGAAAAGCGGTCACGCCGGTGAACCTGCCCAACACGATCACGATCGCGCGCATTTTCATGGTGCCTGTGGTGGTGTGGGCGATCACCGCCGGCGAGCCGGCCATCGCCTTCTGGCTGTTCCTCGCCGCCGGCGTGTCGGATGCGGTCGACGGCTTCATCGCCAAGCGCTTCGGCCTGCAGAGCGAGCTCGGCGCCTATCTCGACCCGCTGGCCGACAAGGCGCTGCTGGTGTCGATCTATGTGACGCTCGCCATCGCCGGCGCCGTACCGCAATGGGTCGCCATCGCCGTGGTCTCCCGCGACATCATGATCGTCTCGGCCGTCATGCTCTCCTGGGTGCTGGGCAAGCCGGTGCTGATCCAGCCGCTCGTGGTCTCCAAGCTGAACACCACCGCGCAGATCGCCTTCGCCGCCTTCATGCTCGCCTCGCTCGGCTTCGGCTTCGCGCCCGGGCCGCTGTTTCAGCTCGGCCTCGTCGCGGTGGGCGGCTTCACCGTGCTGTCCGGGCTCGCCTATCTCGCCGAATGGGCGCGCCACATGGCGGCGTGAGGCGCGGCTGCATCGAAAGCCGGCAGGCGGCGTCGCCGCGCATGCATTTGTCCGATAAGTGTGATTCCATGTGCGGCGAGACGCCGAAGGCCGGCCGGATTCGGACGGCGAAGAGTTCCTGCCGGGATGGTTCTGCCGAGATGGTTCTGCATCGACAGGTGATGTTCTGGCTGATCGTGCTGGCGGTGTTCATCTTCGCCTGCTGGCTGCTGTCGAGCGTGCTGCTGCCCTTCGTCGCCGGTCTCGCGCTCGCCTATTTCCTCAATCCGCTCACCACGAGGCTGGAGCATTGGGGCGTCGACCGGCTGGCCGCCTCGCTGATCATGATCGGCTGCACGCTGCTGCTGATCATCCTGCTGCTGCTGCTGGTCATCCCGATCCTCGGGGCGCAGCTCGCCGCCTTCGTGGAGCGCCTGCCGGAATACATCGTCAAGCTGCAGACCCTTGCCACCAGCGAGGGCGCCACCTGGCTGCGCGGCGTCATCGGCGACCGGCTGCCGAACATCCAGGGCAGCCTGTCGCAGCTCGCGACCCAGGGCGCAGCCTATCTCCTGAGCCTGCTGCAGTCGATCTGGACTGGCGGGCAGGCGCTGATCTCGCTGTTCTCGCTGCTCGTCATCACCCCGGTCGTCGCCTTCTACATGCTCAACGACTGGAACCGCATGGTGGCGAAGGTCGATTCATGGCTGCCGCTGAACAACCGCGACACCATTCGCCAGCTCGCCCGCGAGATGGACGCCGTGATCGCCGGCTTCGTGCGCGGCCAGTCCGTCGTCTGCCTGCTGCTCGGCTCCTTCTATGCGGTGAGCCTGACGCTGGCGGGACTGAATTTCGGACTGGTGATCGGCTTCGTCTCCGGCCTCGTCACCTTCATCCCCTATGTCGGCTCGCTGACCGGCCTGGTGCTGGCGACCGGCGTCGCCATCGTCCAGTTCTTCCCGGACTGGACGATGATCGCGATCATCGTCGCCATCTTCTTCTTCGGCCAGTTCGTCGAGGGCTACATCCTCTCGCCCAAGCTGGTCGGCGACAGCGTCGGGCTGCATCCGGTCTGGCTGATGTTCGCCCTGCTCGCCTTCGGCTATCTGATGGGCTTCCTCGGCCTGCTGCTGGCGGTGCCGCTGGCGGCGGCGGGGGGCGTGCTGGTGCGCTTCGCTATCCAGCAATATCTCCACAGTCCGCTCTACACCGGCGAGGAGCCGGGAGCTTCCGAGCACAATGTGAGTTGAGCACCATGGCGGCGCGTCAATTGCCGCTCGACCTCCCCCACACCGAGAGCCGCGCGCGGTCCGACTTCCTCGAAGGGGAGACCAACCGGCAGGCACTGGCATTGATCGACGCCTGGCCGGCCTGGCCGGCGCCCGCCATGGCGCTCGTCGGGCCGCCCGGCGCCGGCAAGAGCCATCTGGCGGCCCTCCTCGCCGCTCGCGCCGGGGCGAACCCGGTATCGGCCGTCGGGCTGACCGCCGAGCAGGTGCCCGGCGCGCTGGCCGGAGGACTGGCCGTCATCGAGGATATCGACCGCGCGCCGCTCGACGAGGCGGCGCTGTTCCACCTCCTGAACCTCGCCCGCGAGCAGGGCGCGAGCGTGCTGCTGACCGCGCGCGAGACGCCGGCCTCCCTTGCCGCGCGGCTGGCGACGCGCGATCTCGCCTCGCGGCTGCGTGCCGTGCCGGTGGTGGAGATCGCGGCGCCGGACGACGTGCTGCTCGGCGCCATCGCCCTGAAGCTGTTCGCCGACCGGCAGATCGTGCCGGACGAGGGGCTGGTCGGCTTCATCCTGCTGCGCATCGAGCGCTCGGTGGCGGCGCTGCGCGAGGTGGTGGCGGAACTCGACCGCGAGGCGCTGGCGCGCAAGCGCCCGGTCACGCGAGCGCTGGCCTCCGAAGTGCTGCGCAGCCGGGCGGTAGGCGAGGGCGGCGAGACGGAGGACGAAACTTGACCTATCGTCACACCCCAAATGTCATTGAGCCGTCATGAAGCGCGGTGAAGTTCCCGCCCATCGACGCAACGGAAGCGGTCGGCGCCGTGCGAAAGCGGGCGGCGAGAAGCGCAGCGAGGGAGACGGGCCAGTGACCCAGACCGAACAGCATGCGGTGGTGGAGCTGAGGCCGGACGACGCGGCTTCGGTCGCCGAATCCGACCTTCTGCGCACGCCGGAACGCTTCATCAACCGCGAGCTTTCCTGGCTGCAGTTCAACCGCCGCGTGCTGGAGGAGGCCGCCAACAAGGCGCATCCGCTGCTTGAGCAACTCCGCTTCCTGTCGATCTCGGCGAACAATCTCGACGAGTTCTACATGGTCCGCGTCGCCGGCCTGAAGGAGCAGGTGCGCGAGGGCTTCAACGCCAAGAGCCCGGACGGCCTGTCGCCCGCCGAGCAGCTGCCGCTGATCGCCGCCGAGGTCGCTGCGCTGGCGAGTGACCAGCAGACGCGCTGGCGCGAGCTGCGCGTGGTGCTCGCCGATGCCGGCATCGTGCTCGTCGAGAACGCCGACCTGCGCAAGGCCGACCGCGCGCTGCTCGACGAGCATTTCCTGCAGCACGTCTTCCCGGTGCTGACGCCGCTCGCCATCGACCCGGCACACCCGTTCCCCTTCATCCCCAATCTCGGTTTCTCGCTGGCACTCCAACTCTCGCGCATCAGCGATGGGCGGGCGATGAACGCGCTGATCCGCGTGCCGGCCAAGATCGACCGCTTCATCCGCCTGCCGGACGGCGAGAACGGCATCGCCCGCTTCATCACCCTCGAACAGATGATGGGCCTGTTCGTCGGCCGCCTGTTCCCCGGCTATCAGGTGAAGGGGCAAGGCGGCTTCCGCATCATCCGCGACAGCGACCTCGAAGTTGAGGAAGAGGCCGAGGACCTCGTGCGCCAGTTCGAGACGGCGCTGAAGCGCCGGCGCCGCGGCTCGGTGATCCGCCTCGAATTCGACTCCGCCGCGCCGGAGGAGCTGCGCAACTTCGTCGCCCGCGAGCTCGGCGTGGCGGATGATGAGATCTTCCGCGTCGACGGTGTCCTCGCCCTCAACGAGTTCAGCCAGTTGGTCTCGCTGGAGCGGCCGGACCTCAAGTTCAAGCCCTATAACCCGCGCTTCCCCGAGCGCATCCGCGACCATGCGGGCGACTGCTTCGCGGCGATCCGCGAGAAGGACCTCGTGGTCCACCACCCTTATGAATCCTTCGACGTGGTGGTGCAGTTCCTGCGCCAGGCGGCGCGCGACCCCAACGTCGTCGCCATCAAGCAGACGCTCTACCGCACCTCTTCCGACAGCCCGATCGTCAAGGCGCTCGCCGAGGCCGCCGAGGCCGGCAAGTCGGTCACCGCGCTGGTCGAGCTGAAGGCCCGCTTCGACGAGGAGGCCAACATCCGCTGGGCGCGCGACCTGGAGCGCGCCGGCGTGCAGGTGGTGTTCGGCTTCCTGGAGCTGAAGACCCACGCCAAGCTCTCGCTCGTCGTGCGCCGCGAGGGCGGGGCGCTCGCCAGCTACTGCCATGTCGGCACCGGCAACTACCACCCGATCACCGCGCGCATCTACACCGACCTGTCCTTCTTCACCGCCGATCCGGTGATCGGGCGCGACGTGGCGCGCATCTTCAACTTCATCACCGGCTATGCCGAGCCGGCCGAGCTGGAGGCGATGGCGGTCTCGCCGCTGACGCTGAAGCAGCGCATCCTCGACCACATCGACGCCGAGATCGGTTTCGCCAAGGCCGGCAAGCCGGCGGTGATCTGGCTCAAGATGAACTCGCTGGTCGACCCGACCATCATCGACGCGCTCTACCGCGCCAGTGCGGCGGGCGTGAAGACCGACATCGTGGTGCGCGGCATCTGCTGCCTGCGTCCCGGCGTGCCGGGGCTCTCCGACAACATCCGCGCGAAGTCGATCGTCGGCCGCTTCCTCGAACATGGCCGCATCTACTGCTTCGGCAACGGCCACGGCCTGCCGGACCCGAAGGCGGCGCTCTACATCTCCTCGGCCGACCTGATGCCGCGCAATCTCGACCGCCGCGTCGAGGCACTGTGCCCGATCACCAACCCGACCGTTCACCAGCAGATCCTCGACCAGATCATGGTCGCCAATTTCGAGGATAACCAGCAGAGCTGGCGCCTGTTGCCGGATGGCACATCCGAACGCATAGTGCCGGCCGCTGGCGAAGAACCCTTCAACGCCCAGCAGTACTTCATGACGAATCCGAGCCTGTCTGGACGTGGGAAGTCGCTCAAAGAATCGTCGCCGCGAAACCTCGTCCGTCGCCGCGACCGCGCGTGACTGGACGATGGAAGTCTCCCGCGATGCCCCGGGGCGCATCGTCCAGGGCGAGCCGATCGCCGTCATAGACATCGGCTCGAACTCCGTCCGTCTGGTCGTCTATGAGCGCCTGTCGCGCTCGCCGACGCCGATCTTCAACGAGAAGGCGCTCTGCGGCCTCGGCCGCGAGGTGATGACCACCGGGCGGCTGAATCCCGAGGCTGTGGAAAAGGCGCTCGCGGCGCTGCGGCGTTTCCGCGCCCTGTGCGACCGCATGGGGGTCGGCACGCTGCGCGTGCTCGCCACCGCTGCGGCGCGCGACGCCTCGAACGGGCCGGCCTTCGTCGCCGAATGCAGCGCCATCTGCCGCGCCGATGTCGAGCTGCTCTCCGGCAAGCGCGAGGCCCAGCTCTCCGCGCTCGGCATCCTGTCCGGCGTGCACCGTCCGAACGGCATGGTCGGCGACCTCGGCGGCGGCTCGCTGGAGCTCGCCGACGTCCATGGCCACAGAATCGGCACCGGCGTCACCTTTCCGCTCGGCGGCCTCGCCCTGCAGGACACCTCCGGCCGCTCGCTGAAGAAGGCCGACAAGATCGTCCGCGACGTGCTGGCCAAGGATTCGCACCTCGACCACCTGAAGGGCCGCACCTTCTACGCCGTCGGCGGCACCTGGCGCGCGCTGACCCGCCTACACATGTGGCAGCGCGGCTATCCGCTGCATGTGATGCACGGCTATGTGCTGCCGGCCAAGGAGGCGCTGGAATTCGCCCGGCTGGTGCGCCGCGTGCCGGTCGACACGCTGTCCAAGATCGAGATGGTGCCCGATGTGCGCCGCCCGCTGCTCGCCTATGGCGCGCTGGTGCTGGAGCACATCATCCGTATGGGCAAGCCGGCCAACATCTTCGTCTCCGCGCTCGGCGTGCGCGAGGGCCTGCTCTACGAGGCGCTCCCCGAGGAGGAGCAACGCGTCGACCCGCTGATCGCCGCCGCCGCCGAGCTGAACTGGCTGCGCTCGCGCTCGCCGCGCCACGGCGAGGAGCTGATCGACTGGACCGACCGTTTCATGGATTCGACCGGCATCGACGAGAGCGCCGAGGAGAAGCGCCTGCGCCATGCTGCCTGCCTGCTCGCCGACATCGGCTGGCGGGCGCATCCTGACTATCGCGGCGAGCAGAGCCTCAACATCATCGCCCATGCCGCCTTCATCGGCGTCGACCATCCCGGCCGCGCCTTCATCGCGCTGTCGATCTTCTACCGCCATGTCGGGCTGGTGGACGACGAGCTCTCGCCGCGCATCCGCGAACTGGTCACTACGCGCCTGCTCGACCGCGCCCGCATCCTCGGCGCGGCGATGCGCGTCGGCTACCTGCTCTCCGCCGCCATGCCGGGCGCCCTGCCGCTGACCCCGCTCGCGGTCGAGCGCGGCAAGCTGACCCTGCATTTGCCCGGCGAGTTCGCGCAGCTTTCGGGCGACCGGATCGCCTCACGCCTGAAGACGCTCGGCCGGCTGATCGGCCGGGACGCGGTGGTCGTCGAATAGGCAGGAGGCAGCCGGCCGAGCCGCGCCCGAGGCCGGTCCGGTGGCGGCTATTCGCCCGGGCGCTCGACCGCGATCACGCGGCCCTTCTGCATGGCGAGGGCGAGGCGACCCGCCTTCAGCGCCAGCGCCCGCTCGCCGAACAGCTCGCGCCGCCAGCCCTTCAGCGCCGGAACGTCCGCCTCGTCCTCGCTGGCGATGCGCTCGAGGTCGTCCACCGTGCCGAGCACCTTGGCGGCGACGCCATACTGCTCGGAGGTCATGCGCAGCAGCACCTTGAGCAGCTCGACCGTCGCCGAGGCGCCGTTCGACAGGCCGCGGTCGCGCTCGATACGGGGCAGCGTCTTGGGGTCGCGCGCGAGCCCGGCCTTGACCACCTCGATGATCTGCTCGCCGGCCCGCGACCGTTCGAAGCCCTTGGGGATCGAGCGCAACTGGCCGAGCCGTTCCGGCGTGGTCGGCTGCTGGGTGGCGATCTCGCCGATCACCTCGTCCTTGAGGATGCGCGAGCGCGGGATGTCGCGGCTCTGCGCCTCGCGCTCGCGCCAGGCGGCGATCTCGATGAGAACCGCTAGTTCCTTAGGCTTGCGGGCGCGCGAGCGCAGCCGTTCCCAGGCGTGCTGCGGCTCCTGCCGGTAGGTGTCCGGCGAGGTGAGCACGGCCATCTCCTCGCTCACCCATTCGCGGCGCCCGCGCTTGGCGAGGTCGGTGTCGAGCTTGTGGTAGACGTCGCGCAGATGCGTCACGTCCGCCTCGGCATAGGTGATCTGCGCGGTCGAGAGCGGCCGGCGCGACCAGTCGGTGAAGCGCAGCGACTTGTCGAGCACGTGGCCGGTCAGGCGCTGCACGAGCTGGTCGTAGGAGATGGAGTCGCCGTGGCCGAGCACCATGGCGGCGACCTGCGTGTCGAACACCGGATGCGGGATGATGCCGGCGAGGTGCCAGACGATTTCGATGTCCTGCCGCCCGGCATGGAACACCTTCAGCACCTTCTCGTCGGCCATGAGGTCGAAGAAGGGCTTGAGGTCGAGACCCTCGGCCAGCGCGTCGACCACGACGGCCTCGTCCGGGCTCGCGAGCTGGACCACGCAGAGCTTCGGCCAGAAGGTGGTCTCGCGCAGGAACTCCGTGTCGACGGTGACGAAGGGATGGCGCGAGAGCCGCTCGCAGGCGGCGGAAAGAAGTTCGGTGGTCGCAATCATATCCATATCGTCACGGTTCTTAGCGGAGTCGCCCGCGCGAGACGAACAAAATCGACGGCAAAACGCCCTGCATCCTCATGCGCGCGGCGCCGACTCCCGGTAGAGAGATAGCCGCAATGTTCTTGCCGGCGCCGCCGGCATCGAGGGGATCACCATGAAGAAGCTGCTTGCCGTCTCCGCTGTGCTTGCGACGCTTGCCGCCGTTCCGGCGACGGCGGCCGAACGGATCAAGGTCGGGGTTCTGGTCTGCAATGCCGGTGCCGCCATCGGCATGATCATCGAGTCGAAGCAGCAGTTGAACTGCACCTACACCCCCGCCAACAACGCGCCCCCGCAGCATTATCTCGGCAGCATCCAGAACATCGGCCTCGATCTCGGCGTGACCGGCGGCGGGGTGATGACCTGGGGCGTGCTGGCGGTGACGAACGAGGTGGCGCCCGGCGCGCTCGCCGGCCCCTATGGCGGCGTCTCCGGCAATGTCGCGCTCGGCGTCGGCCTCGGCGCCAACGTGCTGGTCGGCTCCAGCAATTCCTTCGCGCTGAACCCGGTCTCGGTGGAAGGCAATGTCGGCGCCTCGCTCGCCCTCGGTGTCGCCGGCCTGACGCTCACCTACGCGCCGTAGGCGGCGGACGCCGTCGGTTTGTCGGTCTTGTCGGCCGACATTCCTTGACAAAACCGACACTGCATGCACCCCTCCGCCCGCCTCGCGGAGGGGTGTTTTCGTGCCGCCCCGCAAGGACAAGCTTCTCTTCTGATGTCGGCCTTTCGGGATTTCGCCATGCACCGCTATCGCACCCACACCTGCGGCGCCCTTCGCCTCGACCATGTCGGGCAGACGGCGCGCCTTTCCGGCTGGTGCCACCGCATCCGTGACCATGGCGGCGTGCTGTTCATCGACCTGCGCGACCACTACGGCCTGACGCAGGTCGTGGTTGATCCCGACAGCCCGGCCTTCAAGCTCGCCGAGACCGTGCGCTCGGAATGGGTGATCCGCGTCGACGGGCGCGTGCGCAACCGCCCGGCCGGCACCGAGAACCCCGACCTGCCGACCGGCGCGGTCGAAGTCTATGCGACCGAGCTCGAAGTGCTCGGCCCGGCGGCGGAGCTGCCGCTGCCCGTCTTCGGCGACATCGAGTACCCGGAGGAGACGCGGCTGCGCTACCGCTTCCTCGACCTGCGCCGCGAGAAGCTCCACCGCAACATCATGAAGCGCGGCGCCATCATCGACGCCATGCGTCGGCGCATGAAGGATCAGGGCTTCTTCGAGTTCCAGACGCCGATCCTCACCGCCTCCTCGCCGGAGGGCGCGCGCGACTTCCTCGTGCCGAGCCGCATCCATCCCGGCACCTTCTACGCGCTGCCGCAGGCGCCGCAGCAATACAAGCAGCTCATCATGATGAGCGGCTTCGACCGCTACTTCCAGATCGCCCCCTGCTTCCGCGACGAGGACCCGCGCGCCGACCGCCTGCCGGGCGAGTTCTACCAGCTCGACCTCGAGATGAGCTTCGTCGAGCAGGAGGACGTCTTCGCCGCCGTCGAGCCGGTGATCCGCGGCGTGTTCGAGGAGTTCGCCGACGGCAAGCCGGTGACGCAGTCCTTCCCGCGCATCCCCTACGCCGAGTCGATGCGCAAATACGGCACCGATAAGCCGGACCTGCGCAACCCGCTGGTGATGCAGGACGTCTCCGAGCATTTCCGCGGTTCCGGCTTCAAGGTGTTCGCGCGGATGCTCGAATCCGAGAAGAACCAGGTCTGGGCGATCCCCGGTCCGGGCGGCGGATCGCGCGCCTTCTGCGACCGCATGAATTCATGGGCGCAGGGCGAGGGCCAACCGGGGCTCGGCTACATCATGTGGCGCGAAGGCGGCGAGGGGGCTGGCCCGATTGCCAACAACATCGGCCCTGAACGCACCGCCGCTATCCGCGAGCAGCTCGGCCTGAAGGAGGGCGATGCCGCCTTCTTCGTCGCCGGCGACCCGGAAAAGTTCGTCAAGTTCGCCGGCGCCGCTCGCACCAAGGTGGGTGAGGAGCTCAAGCTGGTCGACTTCGACCAGTTCGCGCTCGCCTGGATCGTCGACTTCCCGTTCTACGAATGGTCGGAGGACGAGAAGAAGGTCGACTTCTCGCACAACCCCTTCTCCATGCCGCAGGGCGGGCTCGACGCGCTGAAGAACGAAGATCCGCTCTCGATCAAGGCGTTCCAGTACGACATCGCCTGCAACGGCTACGAGATCGCCTCCGGCGGCATCCGCAACCACCGCCCCGAGGCGATGGTGAAGGCGTTCGAGATCGCCGGCTATGACGAGGCGACGGTGGTCGAGCGCTTCGGCGGCATGTACCGCGCCTTCCAGTATGGCGCGCCGCCCCATGGCGGCATGGCGGCGGGCGTCGACCGCATCGTCATGCTGCTCTGCGGCACCTCGAACCTGCGTGAGATATCGATCTTCCCGATGAACCAGCAGGCTCAGGACATATTGATGGGCGCGCCCGCACCGGCGACGCCGAAGCAACTGCGCGAGCTGCACATCCGGGTCAACGCGCCGGAGAAGTGAGGGGCGTCAACGCCCCTCAGCCTCGCTCTCGCACCAGCCCGGCCTCGATCAGCGAGGAAACACCCTCGAAGCGCCGCGAGCCGTCATGGAACAGCGGCGGCAGCTCGCCGCTGGCGATCTTGCGGTGATAGAGCCGGTAATGCGAGGTGTGCTGTCCGCCGACGTCGCCCTCGGCGACGCGCGCCTCGAAGTCCTGCAGATATTTGAAGTGCAGCAGCGCGCCCCATTCATCCGCGAGCCTGAGGCGGCGGGCGATGGAATGCTGGCCCGAGGAGAGCCGGTCGCCGGCCTTCGCCCGCCACAGCGGGATCTTGCTCATCGCCGGACGCGAGGAGATCCAGACGCGGCGCAGCCACCGCCAGGCGAGGAACTGGCCGGCGCGTCCGGCGAGGCCCGGCTCGGGGCGGCGCTCCAGCGGGAAGAAGCGGGCGATCAGCGCCTTGTCGCGCGCGGTCGCCGGACGCTTCTCGAAGAACAGGCGCTGGCGAGTGCCGCCGACGATGTAGAACTCCGGCGTCAGGTCGCCCCGGTGCATCAGCGCGCGCGAGAGCAGCATGTAGCCCTCGTCGTCGAAATAGGGGCAGGAGGCGAGGAAGGGCTCGCCCGGCCGGTAGCCGAGTTCGCTCAAGGAGCCGTCGCCATACATGTCGACGAGGCTCGCGAACAGCGCCTCCTCGCCGTGGCGCTCCATCTCGGCGACCAGCGCGGGAAGGCTCCGCTCCGGCCAGCCGGGATAGACGAGGAGCTCGTCGGCATCGAGCACCAGTGCCCAGCGCCCGTCGAGAAAGCTGTCGACGACCGTCTGGATCCACGTCTCCTTGAGATCGCGGAAGGCGCCGCGCGCCGGGATGCGCGTCACGTCCGGCGCCGCGTCGAGCAGCGCCGCCGTACCGTCGGTCGAGCGGTCGTCGATGACGAGGAAGCGCGTGACGCCGACGGCGCGGTGGTGGTCGAGGAAATGCGGCAGCCGCAGCGCCTCGTCATGCACGACGGCGACCACCGTCGGCGCGCTGCCGGTGAGCGTCACATCCGGCGGCGGCCGGCCGAAGACCTCCTCGAAGCCGGGCATCGGATCAGCGCGTCGTCGTCGCCTCGATCGACACCTCGTCGATGAGCGCCATCGGGTCCGACTGGAGCGCCGCCACCGCATCGACCAGCGGCAGGCTGCGCTTCGGCGTGATCTTCAGCGACAGCGTGCTGCCCGGCTGGCGCAGGAAGGCGACGATCGCCTCGCCGGCCGGGGCGAGGTCCGGCCGGTCGGCGGCGAGCTGGCCGATCATCAGCTCGGCGAGGCCGGCGAACAGGTCGCGCACCGCATCGGGACTGGCGCCCTGTTCCTCGGCCATCTGCTTCAGCTTGAGCTGATAGAGGCCGGAATCGGCGAGCGTCAGCTCGGCCGAGGTCAGCGTCGCCGTCTCGGCCGCCACCACCAGCTTCTCAGGCGCGGCGGCGAAGGCGTCGCGGCTCACGCCGCCGAGATTCAGCTTGCCAGAGACGGCGAAGGCGTCCTTCACCTGCGCAGCGAGCGGCGCGACGGAGATGCTCTTCTCCGCTTCGTTCCAACTGGCGCCGATGTCGAGCGCCACATCCGCGCGCCTGGCGCCGGCCGCCGCCATCAGCGAGAACGGCTCCTCGTCGCTCATGGCGGAGATCGGCCCGGCGACGCGCAGCGTGCCG
The DNA here is from genome assembly GCF_000702305.1 of Allobosea sp. 117. Lineage (GTDB taxonomy): Bacteria > Pseudomonadota > Alphaproteobacteria > Rhizobiales > Xanthobacteraceae > Ancylobacter. The sequence continues at coordinate 264,364 of NZ_JNLC01000016.1, read as the reverse complement.
GAGAGGCGGCCCGGCAGCACGCCGACGAAATCGCCCCAGTCCAGCTTCAGCTTCGCGACCTGGATCGGGCCGTCGTCGGCATTCTCCGCCGGTGCTTCGAGCCCGGCGATCTCCACGCCCTCGACGAGATGCAGCGCCCTGAGCTGCTCGGGCAGGGAATGCAGTGCGGCGGGATTCGCGCTTGCCCTGCCGAGATAGTCCATCAGCCCGCCCGGCCTCAGCCCGTTGATGGCGAACAGGTCGAGCTTCACCGGCTTGCCGTCGTCGGTGCCGGCGAAGCCTTCGAGCGCGAAAGCCGCCAGCCGGCCGTCGGCGAGCGGGCCCATGCGCATGGCCTTCATCGTGCCCTGCTGGCCGTCGGGATCGATCATGGTCACGTCGGTGAAGGCGACACCGCCAAGGCGCATCGAATCATAGAGCTTACCCAGCGCCGTCAGCATGCGCCCGAGCTCGGCCGGATCGGCGTCGCCGCCATCGGCTTCGGATTGCTGGACGCGCTGCCCGGCCTCGATAACCTGCGCCAGCGGAAAGCCGGCCGGCTTCACCGCGAGGTCGTCGAGGCGCAGCGAGCCGACCTGCTGCCGGGTGCCGTTGTCGAGGCTGACGCGGTAGCCCTCGACGGCGATGCGCCCATAGACGGTGCGGTACTCCTGGTCGCCGTTCTGCGGATCGAGCAGGCTGAGGCCGGTGCCGACGTCGACCGCCTCGGCGGTGATCCGCCCGATCTCGCCGCTGCCCGATTCCTTCGGCCGGTCCTTCGGGCCCTTGAGCGTGAAGGTGGCAGGCTCGAAGGTCGCGCGTGCCACCCGGCCGCCGGAAATCTCGTCGAAGGTCACCGCACCATAGGCGACGTCGAGCGCGGTGGCGGCGTCGCCGGAGCCGCTGCGGGTCGCGGCGGTCACGCGCGGCAGGGTGATCTTCGCCGCCGCGCTTTCCTTTAGGAAGGCGAGCAGCACCCGCCACGCCTCGCCACCGGCCACGCGAATCTGCTGCGGGCCCTCATAGCGTTCGACCGTCGCCAGCGGCAGGCGGTAGCTCGCCTCGATGTCTGAGCCGGCGAACATCGGGCCGTCGAAGGCGAGGTCGACGATCTCGATGCGGTCGGCCTTGACCCGTCCCGGCGCCGGCTCACCGAGGCCGGCGGCGGTGACGCGGCCGATCCTGGTTACGCCGCCCTGGTTCGGATAGGTGAGGGTGATGTCGGTCACTTCGAGCGTGCGGCTCAGCAGGCGGAAGTCGACCGCGCCGCGGGTCGCCTCGATGCCGCTGCCCTTCAGATTGGCCAAGGCCGCGTCGATTTGCCGGGTCGCTTCGGCCCTCGCATAGGCGTCGACCCCGAAATAGCCGCCGACGCCGACGGCGATCAGCACGAGGAGGGCGATGAGGATCTTGCGCATGCGTGCCTGACCTGAACGTGGCTGAATCTGAACGAGGCTGACGTGGACCTGGCCGACTTGGACGTACCCGGCCCGGAGCGGCGCCTGATCGCGTCGCAACCCCGTGCCGCAATGGAACGCCGAACTGCGGCCAATTCAATCGACCAAAAAGCCATTGTGCGGCATTTCAAAGTTCGTATTCTCCGGCCGCCGTTCCGGCGGGGAAGGAAATTTCGCGATGGCCTCTTATATTTCTGACGATCTTCGCTCGGGCGCGATGGTGTATCACCGGCTGCCGCGTCCCGGAAAGCTCGAAATCCAGCCGACCAAGCCGCTCGCGAACCAGCGCGATCTCGCGCTCGCCTACACCCCCGGCGTCGCCGCCGTCTGCGAGGCCATCGCCGCCGACACCGCGCTTGCCGCCGAGCTGACCACCAAGCAGAACCTCGTCGCCGTCGTCTCCAACGGCACCGCCGTGCTCGGCCTCGGCAATATCGGCCCCGAGGCCTCCAAGCCGGTGATGGAGGGCAAGGCGGTCCTGTTCAAGAAATTCGCCGGCATCGATGTGTTCGACATTGAGATCAAGGCGCTCGAGGTCGACCATGTGGTGACCGTCGTCGCCGCGCTGGAGCCGACCTTCGGCGGCATCAATCTCGAGGACATCAAGGCGCCGGAGTGCTTCGAGATCGAGGCACAACTGCGCGCCAAGATGAACATCCCGGTCTTCCACGACGACCAGCACGGTACCGCGATCATCGTCGCCGCCGCGATCGTCAATGCGCTGCACATCGGCGCCAAGAAGATCGAGGACGTGAAGATCGTCACCTCGGGCGCTGGCGCGGCGGCCATCGCGACGCTGAACCTGCTCGTCTCGATGGGCGCAAAGCGCGAGAACATCTGGGTCACCGACATCGAGGGCGTGGTCTATGAGGGCCGGCAGGCGCTGATGGACCCCTATAAGGGCGTCTTCGCGCAGAAGACCGACGCCCGGACGCTGGCCGAGGTGATCGTCGGTGCCGACATCTTCATAGGCCTGTCCGCCGGTGGCGTGTTGAAGCCGGAGATGCTGAAGACGATGGGCGAGCGGCCGCTGATCATGGCGCTCGCCAACCCGACGCCGGAGATCATGCCCGACATCGCGCGCGACGCGCGGCCCGACGCAATGATCTGCACCGGGCGCTCGGACTTCCCGAACCAGGTCAACAACGTTCTGTGCTTCCCCTTCATCTTCCGCGGTGCGCTCGATGCCGGCGCCACCACCATCAACGAGGAGATGAAGATCGCGGCGGTGAACGCCATCGCCGAGCTCGCCCGCGAGACGCCCTCCGACGTCGTCGCCCGCGCCTATGGCGGCGAGACTCCGGTGTTCGGCGCCACCTCGCTCATTCCCTCGCCCTTCGACCCGCGTCTCATCCTGCGCGTCGCCCCGGCAGTGGCGAAGGCGGCAATGGACAGCGGCGTCGCGAAGCGCCCGATCGCCGATTTCGATGCCTATCTCGAACAACTCGACCGGTTCGTGTTCCGCTCCGGCCTGGTGATGAAGCCGGTCTTCGCCGCCGCCCGGCAGGCGCCGAAGCGCGTCATTTACGCCGAGGGCGAGGACGAGCGCATCCTGCGCGCCGCGCAGGTGGTGGTTGAAGAGGGTATCGCCCGCCCGATCCTGATCGGCCGCCCGGCGGTGATCGACACCCGCCTTGAGCGCTTCGGCCTCTCCATCCGGCCGGGGCAGGACTTCGAGCTGATCAATCCCGAGGACGATCCGCGCTATCGCGACTACGTGCAGACCTATGTCGAGCGCGCCGGCCGGCGGGGCGTGACCCCGGAGCTCGCCCGCACGCTGGTGCGCACCACGCCGACGGTGATCGCCGCGCTCGCCGTCATGCGCGGCGACGCCGACACCATGCTGTGTGGCGTCGAGGGGCGCTTCATCCGCCATCTGCGGCACATCCGCACCATCATCGGCCTCGCGCCCGGCGTGCGCGACGTCTCCGCGCTGTCCATGCTGCTGACCCAGAAGGGCGCCTTCTTCCTCTGCGACACGCAGGTTTCGACGGACCCGAGCGCCGAGGACCTGGTCGAGATGGCGATCCTCGCCGCCAGCCACGTGAAGCGCTTCGGCATCGAGCCGCGCATCGCCATGCTGTCGCATTCCGATTTCGGCAGCCGCGACGATGAGAGCGCGAAGAAGATGCGCGCCGCCACCGGGCTGATGCACCAGCGCGCGCCAGAACTGATGGTGGACGGCGAGATGGAGGGCGACAGTGCCCTCGTGCCGGAGATGCGCGAGCGCGTGCTGCCGGGCAGCCGGCTGCAGGGCGTGGCGAACATCCTCGTCATGCCGAATCTCGACGCGGCCAACATTTCTTACCAGATGGTCAAGGTGTTCGGCGACGCGCTGCCCGTCGGGCCGATCCTGCTCGGCACGGCGCGCCCGGCGCACATCCTCACCCCCTCGGTGACGGCGCGTGGCATCGTCAACATGACGGCGCTCGCGGTGGTGGAGGCGCAGGCCTGCTGAAGCTGCGGTTCCTTCCGTTGCGTTCATCCGCCGTTCGGAATGGATCGGCTAGATACGTGACATGAAAGACGTATCCGCCGCGCGCGGATGCCGCCACCGGAGACGAAACATGCTCACTCGTGCCTCTCTCGCCGCCCTTCTTGTCGCCGGCGCCTTCGCGTCCGCCACGCCGGCCTCGGCCCAGAACAACACCGCCGCCGGCGCGGCGGTCGGTGCCGTCACGGGCGCCATCATTGGCGGTGCGGTGACCGGCCGCGCGGGCGGCGCGGTCGCCGGCGCGGTGATCGGCGGCGCGACCGGCGCCGCGGTAGGTGCCGCCAGCGACCGCCGGCGCGCCGGCTATTACTACTGGTCGGGCGGGCGGTGCTTCTATCACTACCCGAACGGCGCCGTCGCCCGCGTCGATCGCAACTACTGCTATTGATCGATCCCGTCCGCCGTGCCGGGCCTGACCGCCCCGCACGGCGTTTTCGTCCTCGTCGTGCAAAAGCCACAATTTCGTCCAAGCTGTGGCGCCGTCGACTTTGGCCGAACAACTGGGCGTTCCGTCTGAACCCTTCAGGACGTGCGATCTGATTCTTCTCCAAAACTCGATCTGAACAGAACGGGCGGCTGTGCGTTAGCTCGTTCGTCGCGCAACACTCTCTGAAGGTTTCCCTATGGCTGATACCGGCACCGTCAAGTGGTTCAACGAGCAGAAGGGCTACGGCTTCATCCAGCCGGACAGCGGCGGTAAGGACGTGTTCGTCCACATCAGCGCCGTCGAGCGTTCCGGCCTGCGCGGCCTGCGCGATGGCGAGAAGGTCTCGTTCGAGCTGCAGACCGACCAGCGCTCGGGCAAGACGTCTGCGGTCAATCTGCGCGTCGGCTGAGACCGGCGGGAGCTGCCGTTACGGCATACTCTCCCGTGACATTTGAACCGTTCCCGGTTCTGCCATGAGCCGCGAGCCGCCATTGCCTTTCGGTGATGGCGGTTTCCCGCTTTTGGCAATCGTACGAATTGGACGCGGGTGCTCTTGCATCGCCCGCCATTCCGTCTAGTCTCTGCGCAGATTTTGGCCGGACGACTGGGGCGTTTCGCCAGCATGATGCGGGCGCACGTTCAGCTTCTCTTCCAATATCGACCGATGGCTGGTGGCTTTGGCGGCGGCCGGCCGGAATGCGCAACCTGAATCTGAGAGACTTGAGACTATGTCTACCCTGACCGGCACCGTTAAGTGGTTCAACGACCAGAAGGGCTACGGCTTCATCCAGCCGGACTCCGGCGGCAAGGACGTGTTCGTTCACATCAGCGCGGTTCAGCGCTCGGGCCTGCAGGGCCTGCGCGATGGCGAGAAGATCTCCTTCGAGCTGCAGACCGACCAGCGTTCGGGCAAGACCTCCGCGGTCAACCTGCGCACCGCCTGAGGCGGCGCGGGTTTCGGCCCGCATGCGTTGCATAAGATCGGGCGGGCACCCGCCCCATCCATCTTCAGGCCGTCGTCCCTTCCGGGGCGGCGGCCTTTTCATTCGAATCCCTGCCGGGCGGATCAGCCGTGGCCGTAGCGCCGGCCGGCCTCGATGGCGAGGCCGGTGCCGACCGACCCGAAAGTGTCGCCGTCGACCACCCGCGCGCCCGGCGCCGCCGCGACGATCGCCCGATAGACATGGGGCAGGCGGGTCGAGCCGCCGGTCATGAACACGGCGTCGATGTCGTCGATGTCAAGCCCGGCCTGCTCCAGGCAGATGTCGATGCGCGCCGCGATCCGCCGCGCCAGCTCCGCTGTATGGCTGACGAGTCCCGCGACGGTGATCTCCGTCGTGAGCGCGGCCTCCAGCCAGCCGAGATCGACTCTTACGCTGTCGGCGGAGGAGAGGGCGATCTTCGCCTCTTCCGTCTGCATGGCGAGGGTGTGGCCGCGCTGCTCCGCGATCACCCGGATCAGCCGATCGACGAGCTTCGGCCGCGCCGCCTCGCGCCGCACTTCCTGGAGCTCGCGCAGCGTGCGGCTGTTGTAGAGCCGGTTGATGCTCGACCAGGTGGCGAGCTCGTGGAAATAGCCGCTCGGCACGTCGCGGCCGGGCTTCTTCATAGGACTGCGATAGCCGAGCAGCGGCATCAGCTCGCCGAGGCTGAGCAGGCGGTCGAAATCGGTGCCGCCTATGCGCACGCCGTCATTGGCAAGGATGTCGGCGGCGCGGTCGGCGTGCCGATGGCGCTCGGCGGAGAGCCGGACGATCGAGAAATCCGAGGTGCCGCCGCCGATGTCGGCGATCAGCGCGATCTCCTCGCCGCTCACCTGCTGCTCATAGTCGAAGGCGGCGGCGATCGGCTCGTACTGGCAGGACACCTCGGCGAAGCCGATGCCGTGCGCCACCTCGCGCAGCACTGCCTCCGCCTTGTCGTTGGCGCGCGCGTCATTGTCGACGAAGAACACCGGCCGGCCGAGCACCACCGCCTCGATGGGACGGCCGGCATCGATCTCCGAGCGCGCCTTCACCTTAGCCAGGAAATCGCCGATCACGTCGCGGAACCCGATGGCGGCGCGCCCGATCTGCGTCTTCTCGTCGATCAGCGGGCTACCGAGCACGGCTTTCAGCGAGCGCATGAGCCGCCCGTCGTCGCCTTCCGCATAGCGGCCCATGGCGGCACGCCCGATCGCGGCGGCGCCGTCGCGCCCATAGAACACCGCGCTCGGCACCGTGACCTTGTCGCCCTCGAGCGCGGCAAGGCGCGGCCCGTTCGCCATGGCGAGGCCGAGCGTCGTGTTGGAGGTGCCGAAATCGAGGCCGCAGGCGAGCATGGGAAAGGCGTCTCCGGTCGGGTGGGCCGGCGCCTTTGGACCAGCAATGTGGCCGCAATGGCGCCGGAGGGCGATTCAGCTTCGGCTGTTGGCGTAATGCAGACCGGGCGCGGCGTGAACCCGGCGGAACTCGATCACCCTGCCGCCGAGGTCGAGCGCCGTACGGTCGACCTCCAGCACCGGCGTGCCGAGTGCGACGTCGAGATGCTCGGCATCCGCCGCATCGGCCACGGCGGCGCGAATCTCCTCGTCGACCCGCACAATGAGGATGTGGAAATTCTGGTCGAGGAAGCTCGACAGGCTGACCGGGCTGGTCTGCGCGATCAGCCGCCCGGCGCCGGGACAGAGGTCCTCGCGCAGCACGATGCGCTCCAGCAGCGCCGGTCCTCCGCCCGGCGCGGTGCGCCGGCGCAGCACCCGCGCCACCGCGGTGCCGCGGTTGACGCCGAGCCGGCGCGCCTCCGTCACTGTCGCGCGGGAGGAGGTGCATTCGAGATAGAGGCTCTGGTCGGTGCGGCGGCCGTCGTCGGTGCGGAAGCGCAGGAAGCGGAAGGGGCGGGCCGGCGTGCGGTTGGTGGCGATGGTGGTGCCGCGCCCGCGCCGCCGGTCGACAAGGCCGCTCTGCGCCAACTGGTCGATCGCCTTGCGCGCCGTGCCGACGCTCACCTCATAGGCGGCGGCGAGCGCCACCTCGCTCGGCACCAGTTCGCCGGGGCGCCATTCGCCGCTGAGGATGCGGCGGACGAGGTCGTCCTTCATCCGCTGATAGAGCGGACGGCCATCCGCTCCGTCCTCGGCGATCATGCCCATGCTGTGTGCATCCGTGATGAGGCATCCGCGCACTCGGCGCGATGCGTGCCGTAACATAGCGATAACTATGGTGTATTCAAGTCGTCCTGCGCAGTGCGGTGGCACGCATGCTTCCAGATCCGATGGCAGAAACGGGCGATATAGCGATGGAATATCGCTTTATCCGCCATGCCGCCTCCGCGACTGACCTCGGCCAGAAATGTGTTGACCTCGCACGAATACTCTAGTGTATGTGCGCCACGCGGGCACGGCGCTGTCGACCCTATGCCGGCCTGATCGACCAGCGGAGCAGGGGCCAGAATCGCCTGCCGGCGCGATGCCGGCCGCTCCGTCCGATACGCATGAAAGGAGCCGGCCGACATGATCCCCGCCACCATGACGCCGCCGCTCCTCGACATCTGGCAGTTCATCTTCGTCGGCGGGGTGGCCTTCGTGGCGGCGGTGATCGGAGGCGTGTCGAGCTTCGGTTCCGGCCTGCTGCTGTCGCCCTTCCTGGCGCCGATCGTCGGCATCAAGGCGGTGGTGCCGGTGATCGCGGTGGCGATGACCTTCGGCAATCTCTCGCGCGTCGCCGTCTACCGGCAGGATATCAATTTCCGTATCGTGCTGACGGTGCTAGCGGCGGCGCTGCCGGGCGTGGCGCTCGGTACCTGGCTGAACGACCTGATGCCGCGCGATCCGCTGGCGCTGGTGCTGGGCCTGTTCCTGATTCTCACCATCCCGCTGCGCCGGGTGCTGACGCGCCGCAAGATCGCGCCGAGCTTGCCGGCGATCATCGGCACCGCCTTCCTGTTCGGGACCGTCACCGGCCTGCTGCCGGCGGGTGGGGTCATCGTGCTGCCTCTGCTGCTCGGGCTCGGGCTGACCGGCGGTGGGCTGGTCGGCACCGATGCCTTCATCGGCGTCGTCGCTAGCCTCGCCAAGGTCGGCATGTTCGTCATCCTCGGCGTGCTCGACATGCAGCTTTTCCTCGCCGGCGTGATGATCGGCCTGTGCATGATCCCCGGCGCCTATGGCGCGCGCTGGCTCATCCGGCGCCTGCACGTGCATGTGCACACGGCGATCATAGAGGCGCTGGTGGCGTTCAGCGGCATCTCCTTCATCTGGTCGGCGCTGGCGGGCTGAGGCCGGACGGAGGGCCAATCGGCGCTCGCTCCGGTCAGATCACGCGCGGACGCTCCAGCAGCACCATGGGCTTGCCGTTATAGAGGCCCTCGGCGAACACCGCGAAACCGAGCTTGCGCGCGACGTGCAGCGAGGCGGCATGGTTGGGCTGGATCATGCAGGTGATGCGCGATCCCGATCCGTGGAGTGCCGCCCAGTCGAGGGCCGCGCGCATCGCTTCCTCGGCCAGTCCCTTTCCTTGCGCGGAGCCGGTGAGCGCCCATCCGGCCTCCATCGTGCCCTCGATCGAGGGGGCCAGCGTGCGCTTGAGGTCGTGGAAGCCGGCCTCGCCGAGAAAGGCGCCCGAAGCCCGGTCCTCGATGGCGAAGAGCCCGAAGCCGAGATGGTGCCACAGCCCGACCTGCCGCAGGAACCGGACCCACGCCGCCTCGCGGGAGAGCGGCATGCCGCCGATGAAGCGGACCACCGAGGGCTCCGCCCACATCGCCGCATAGGCGTCGAACTCGTCGAGCCGGTAGGGTCGAAGGCGCAGGCGCGGCGTCTCAAGCGTGGGGATGATCGGCATAGTCACACGGGGCGGGCAGGGGTGGTCGTGCGTTCCGGCGGCGGGTCGGTCCGCCGGCCGATGGTAGTCGAGTCCCGCCGTCAGATCGAGCGGCCGTCGAACGGGGCAGGGGAGAGGCCGGCGACCTCGACATTCTTCAGCGAGCGGACATTCACCGCCACCATCGGCGTGCCGTCGGGCGCCGTCGCCCGCGCGAAGGTCTCGGCCCCGCACACGGTGCAGAAGCTGTGACGGATGACATGGCGGTTGAAGAGGTATTCGCGCAGTTGGTCCGCGCCGGAGCGCAGCTCGAATTCCGTCTCGAGCGTGAAGGCGAGGATCAGCCCCTTGGCCGAGCAGATGGAGCAGTTGCAGGCGATCGTCTTCGACAGGTCGAGGCTCGCCTCGAACTGCACCGCGCCGCAATGACAAGCGCCGGAAAGGCGGCGAGGAGCGGTTTCGGAAGCTTCGGACATGCGGTTCTCCAGTCGGCGCGGCTGCGGAAGGCCGGCAGGGTGGACGAGGCGACCTGGGATGTCGAGCAGACCACCGCCGACTGTCGCAGCCAATGAAAAAAGGCCGGATCGCGCGATCCGGCCTTTCAAGGAGCTTTGCGAAGGCGAGCCTTTCAGCTCATCGCGGGGAGGCGCTCACGAGCACCCCGTCGTGCTTCCGCAGGTCTCGCACTTCAGGCACGTGCCGTTGCGTACCAGCGTGAAGTTCTGGCACTCGGGGCAGGCCTCGCCCTCATAACCCTTGGCCTTGGCGATGGCTCTCGCCTCCGCCTTGGTCGGCTGCGGCGGGGCGGCCGACGCGCCCCAGGGCAGGGCCTCCGTGCTCGCCACATCCTCGTCCTCGTCCTCCTCGACCGAGGGCTTCAGCGCGGTCGCGCCCTGGGTCAGGCCGCCGCGCAGCGCGGTGACGTTGGACGCTGAAGCCGAGCGCGGCTCGCCGCCGGCGGCCGCCGGCAGCACTACGAGGTTTACCGGCTTGCCGCGCGTCAGCCCCTTCGAAACCATGCGCGCCGCCGCGGCCTGCGCCGCCGGGGAGGGCTTGCCCTCGTCCACGCCCTTGCCGAGCGCGTCGAAATGCGACTCCGCCGGCTCGACATGGCCGAGATCGTTGCGGCCGAGATAGGAGACCGCGAGCTCACGGAAGATGTAGTCGAGGATCGAGGTCGCGTATTTGATGGTGTCGTTGCCCTGCACCGGGCCCGCCGGCTCGAAGCGGGTGAAGGTGAAGGCGTCGACATATTCCTCCAGCGGCACGCCATATTGCAGGCCGAGCGAGATGGAGATGGCGAAGTTGTTGATGAGGGAGCGTAGCGCCGCGCCCTCCTTGTGCATGTCGATGAAGATCTCGCCCAGTCGCCCGTCGTCATATTCGCCGGTGCGCAGATAGACCTTGTGGCCGCCGACCACCGCCTTCTGGGTGTAGCCCTTGCGGCGGTCCGGCATCTTCTCGCGCTCGCGGATGGCGACGACACGCTCCACGATCTTCTCGACGATCTTCTCCGAGATCTGTGCCGCCCGCGCCGCCGCCGGCTGCGCGATCAGCGCCTCCACCGCGTCCTCCTCGTCCTCGTCGTCCGAGACGAGCTGGGAATTCAGCGGCTGCGAGAGCTTGGAGCCGTCGCGGTAGAGCGCGTTGGCCTTCAGTGCGAGCCGCCAGGAGAGGATATAGGCCGCCTTGCAGTCCTCGACGGTCGCCTCGTTCGGCATGTTGATGGTCTTGGAGATCGCGCCCGAGAGGAAGGGCTGCGCCGCCGCCATCATGCGGATGTGGCTCTCCACCGAGAGGAAGCGCTTGCCGATGCGCCCGCAGGGATTGGCGCAGTCGAACACCGGATAGTGCTCGAGCTTCAGGAACGGCGCGCCCTCAAGCGTCATGGCGCCGCAGACATGGATGTTCGCGGCCTCGACGTCCTTCTTTGAGAAGCCGAGGAAGGGCAGCAGCTCGAAGGCCGGATCGGCCAGCTTGTCGGCGGGGACGCCCAGCCTGGCCAGCGTCTCGTCGCCGAGAGTCCAGCGGTTGAACACGAACTTGATGTCGAAGGCGCTCTTCACACCGGCATCGATCTTGGCGAGCGCGGCGTCGTCGAAGCCGCGGGCGCGCAGCGTCGAATGGTTGATGCTCGGCGCCTGCGCGATCGAGCCGTGGCCGACCGCATAGGCCTCGATCTCGGCGATCTGGCTCTCCGAATAGCCGAGCGTGCGCAGCGCCTCCGGTACGGCGCGGTTGATGATCTTGAAGTAGCCGCCGCCGGCCAGCTTCTTGAACTTCACCAGCGCGAAGTCGGGCTCGATGCCGGTGGTATCGCAGTCCATGACGAGGCCGATCGTGCCGGTCGGCGCGAGCAGCGTGGTCTGCGCGTTGCGGTAGCCATGCGCCTCGCCCAGCGCCAGCGCTTTGTCCCACGCCGCCTTGGCATGGTCGACCAGCGCGGCCTGCGGGCAGGCGGCATGGTCGAGCGGCACCGGGTTGGTGTTCAGCGCCTCGTAGCCGGTCGCCTCGCCATAGGCCGCGCGGCGGTGGTTGCGGATGACCCGCAGCATGTGCGTCGCGTTCGGCTCATAGCCGGGGAAGGGGCCGAGCTCCTTCGCCATCTCCGCCGAGGTGGCATAGGAGACGCCGGTCATGATCGCGGTCAGCGCGCCGCAATAGGCGCGGCCTTCCGGCGAGTCGTAGGGAATGCCCGAGGTCATCAAGAGGCCGCCAATATTGGCGTAGCCGAGGCCGAGCGTGCGGTACTCGTAGGAGAGGCGCGCGATCTCCTTGGAAGGGAACTGCGCCATCAGGATCGAGATTTCGAGCACCACGGTCCACAGCCGGCAGGCATGCTCGTAGCTCTCGACATTGAACCGGCCGTCCGCCTCGCGGAACTGCAGCAGGTTCAGCGACGCGAGATTGCACGCCGTGTCGTCGAGGAACATGTATTCCGAGCACGGGTTCGAGGCGCGGATCGGGCCTGCCGCCGGGCTGGTGTGCCAGTCATTGATGGTGGTGTGGAACTGGATGCCGGGATCGGCGCAGGCCCAGGCGGCGTGGCCGATCTTCTCCCACAGCTCGGCAGCCTTGAGCGTCTTCGTCACCTTGCCGGTGATGCGGGCGGTGAGCTGCCAGTCGGCATCCGCCTGCACGGCATTGAGGAAGGCGTCGTCGACGCGCACCGAATTGTTCGAGTTCTGGCCGGCGACCGTGAGATAGGCCTCCGAATCCCAGTCGGTGTCGTAGATCGGGAACTCGATGTCCTTATAGCCCTGCTTGGCGAACTGGATGACGCGGCGGATGTAGTTCTCCGGCACCTGCGCCTTTTTGGCGGCGCGGATCTCGCGCTTCAGCGCCGGGTTCTTCTCCGGCTCGAAGCAGTCGTCGCCTTCGCCCTCGCAGTTCACGCAGGCCTTCATCACCGCCTTCATGTGCTTGGCGATGATCTTCGAGCCGGTGACGAGGGCGGCGACCTTCTGCTCCTCCTTCACCTTCCAGTCGACATAGGTCTCGATGTCCGGGTGGTCGGCGTCGACCACCACCATCTTGGCGGCGCGGCGCGTGGTACCGCCCGACTTGATGGCGCCGGCGGCGCGGTCGCCGATCTTCAGGAAGGACATGAGGCCCGAGGAGCGCCCGCCGCCGGAAAGCTTCTCGCCCTCACCGCGCAGCGCCGAGAAGTTGGAGCCGGTGCCCGAGCCGTATTTGAACAGGCGCGCCTCGCGCACCCACAGGTCCATGATGCCGCCCTCGTTCACGAGGTCGTCGGCGACCGACTGGATGAAGCAGGCATGCGGCTGGGGATGCTCGTAAGACGACTTCGAGCGGGTCAGCTTGCCGGTGACGTAGTCGACGTAGAAATGGCCCTGGCCGGGGCCGTCGATGCCATAGGCCCAGTGCAGGCCGGTGTTGAACCATTGCGGCGAGTTCGGCGCAGCCATCTGCATGGCGAGCATGTAGCGGTGCTCGTCATAGAAGGCCTGTGCGTCCTCCTCGGCGTCGAAATAGCCACCCTTCCAGCCCCAGTAGGTCCAGGTGCCGGCGAGCCGGTCGAACACCTGACGGGCATCGATCTCGCCGATGAGGCGCTCCTTCTCGGCAAGGGCGGCGAGCGCCTTGTCGTCCGCCGTGCCGCGCCACAGGAAGGAGGGAACGGTCTCTTCTTCGACTTTCTTAAGCCGCGCGGGCACGCCCGCCTTGCGGAAATACTTCTGGGCGAGAATGTCGGTGGCGACCTGGGAGAAGTGCTCCGGCACCTCGATCCCTTCGAGCCGGAAGACGATGGAGCCGTCCGGGTTGCGGATTTCGCTCGTCGCCGTGCGGAACGCGATGTCCGCATAGGGAGAACGACCGGCCTTCGTGTAACGGCGCTCGATGCGCATGATCTTCGTCCCCGTATCGCAGGCGAACCCCGGCCCCCGGTGTCGCCGCCCATGTCAGGCCCGGATTCTCCGTCCGAGGCCACCCCGCCAATCCCGCGGATTTGAACGGCATGACACGCCGTCCGGTTCCGCTTTTCCCAGCCTCCGGCACAGCCAAGCCCGTTCGTCGGTGTCGCCACCGCCGTTGGAAACTCATCCAGTGCTGGAGATCGCCGCCCGCGAATGAACACCGCGTCCGACGTTTTCCAAACTGGCCGACTCCCTGGCATCCGTCAACTAGCTGACACAAATTCTAGTGGGAGCTGATGAACAGATCGCTAAATCTAGATGGGGTGGCATCGGCCGGAACGCCAGTCCTTCAGCCATCTATCGAGCGCGGATTCGCCCCCCGAGTCCAGACGCAAGGGGAGCTGCTTGGCAGTGGACAACGGTGGACAATGGGGATTGAGCCGGATCGGGCGCCGGCGGCCGGATGCGACACGCGCATCAGCCATACCCATGTATGGGTGGACAGGGGCCGGACCGGCAGGTTCTAAAGCGGCAACGATCCTCGATCCCCGCGATTTTCCCATGAGCGCCTGTGCCGACACCGCGAGCCGCGCCAGCGGCCTCACATTCTTCCTGCTCGCCTTCGCCGCCGGCGCGGGGGCGGCGAATCTTTATTACGCGCAGCCGCTGATCTCGCTGATCGCGGCCGACATCGATCTCGCGCCCTCGCTGGCAAGCTTCGTCGTGACGCTCGGCCAGCTCGGCTACATAGCGGGCCTGCTGCTGCTGGTGCCGCTCGGCGACATCGTCGAGAATCGCGGGCTGATCGCCGTCATCCTCATCTGCGCGACGGCGGGGCTCACGCTCGCCGCGACCGCGACGGCGGCGCCTTATTTCCTCGCCGCGGCGCTCATCTTCGGTGTCGGCTCGGTGGTGGCGCAGATAGCCGTGCCCTTCGCCGCCCATCTCGCCCCGCCCGAGAATCGCGGGCAGAAGGTCGGCACCGTGGTCAGCGGCCTGATGACCGGCATCCTGCTCGCCCGGCCCGTCTCCAGCATGGTCGCGCACTGGTTCGGCTGGCGCGCCGTGTTCGGCCTCGCGGCGCTGCTCATGCTGGCGCTGGCCGTCGGGCTGCGGCTCGCCTTGCCGGCGCGCCGGCCCTCGACCGCCGCCAGCTACCGCTCGGTGGTCGGCTCGCTGCTGCCGCTGCTGCGCGGCACCCCGCTGCTGCGCCGGCGTGCCGCCTATCAGGCGGCGATGTTCGGCGTGTTCACCCTGTTCTGGACCGCCGTGCCGCTGCTGCTCGAAGGCCCGCGCTTCGGCCTCGACCAGCAGGGCATCGCCTTCTTCGCCCTGGCAGGAGCGGCAAGCGTGGTGATCTCGCCGGTGGCCGGCTGGATCGCCGATCGTGGCTGGTCGCGCGGCGCCACCGCCGGCGCCTTCCTGCTCGCCATTCTCGGTTTTCTCGTCACCGCGATCGGGGCGGCGACGGATTCGCTCGCCACGCTCATCGCCGGGGCGATCGCGCTCGATCTCGCCGTCACCGCCAATCTGGTGTTCGGCCAGCGGGCGCTGTTCATGCTGGCCTCCGACATCCGCGCGCGGCTGAACGCGCTCTACATCGCCACCTTCTTCTTCGGCGGCGCGGTTGGCTCGGCGGTGGCGAGCCCGCTCTACGCCTATGGCGGCTGGTCGCTGGTGAGCGCGGCGGCGGTCGGCACGCTGCTCGCGGCGCTCGCCTATTTCGCCACCGAACTGCGCGCGAAAACCGCCTGAGCGCGGCTTTCCGCACGCTGGACAGGGCGGGGGTGGGGTGGCATGTTCCGGCTCGACCTGTCGACCCGCCGAGGACGCGCGCGTGAATTTCTCCTCCTTCCTTACCGAGTGCTTCACCTGGTGGAACGGCCAGACCATGGGCACCCGCTTCCACACCTGGCGGAAGGGGGAGTTCGTTGGCGAGGACGAGTTCGGCAACCGCTACTACCGGACCAAGGGCGGCAAGATCGACCCGGCCCTCGGCTTCGAGCGCCGCTGGGTGATCTTCAACGGCTATGCCGAGGCGAGCGCCATCCCGCCCGGCTGGCATGCCTGGATGCATCAGCGCTCCGACGTGCCGCCGAGCGAGGAAAGCTACACGCCGCGCCCGTGGCAGAAGCCGCACCGTCCGAACCCGACTGGCACGCCCGCGGCCTATCGGCCGCCGGGCTCCACCCTCGGCCTCGGCCATCGTCCGGCCGTCACCGGCGACTACAAGGCCTGGACGCCTGAGTGACCCCCGCTTCCTGGAGTGCCGGTTCCCCGGACGTGCGCTCCCCGGTGGTAAAGAGCGCGCGCCGCCCCGACATCGCCGCATTGGCGCGGTGTTAAGCGTAGCGGCGGCGCGTTCCGCGAGGCCGGCTTTCCGAGGCGCCCTGATGCCTGCTGCCTATCGTTTCCTGACCATTCCGACCGCGCTCGCCGCGCTGGCGTTGTGCCTCGGTCTGTCGCCCGCCATGGCGCAGCAGGGCTGGCAGGGCGGCGTCGAAGCGGCGCCGCTGCCGCCGGCCGCGGTGCCCGACGGCATGGTGCAGGACCCCGATTCGACGCCCGGCGGCCCCGGCGTTCCGCCGATCATGGAGCCTCCCGTCGGCCAGCCTCCCGTCGGCCAGCCTCCGGCCCGCCAGAACGCGCCGGCCGGGCAGCAGGGCCAGCCGGCGCCCGGTTCCGCCACGGCGGCGCCGCCCGAGGTGCCGGGTCAGGCGAGCGTCGGTCCGGGCGGCGACATCGAGGTGGTGCAGCCTCCCTCGCAGAAGGTGACCAACAAGACGGCGGTGTTCTCCGGCCTCGACAAGATCACCGGACGCATCATCACCTTCGACGTCGCCATCAACGAGACGGTGCAGTTCGGCGCGCTGCGCATCACCCCGCGCGCCTGCTACACGCGCCCGGCGACCGAGACGCAGAACACGACCGGCTTCATTGAGGTGCAGGAGCTGGAACTCGACGGCGAGGTGAAGCCGCTGTTCGGCGGCTGGATGTTCGCTGCCAGCCCCGGCCTGCACGGCGTCGAGCATCCGATCTATGACGTCTGGCTGATCGACTGCAAGCAGTCCGCGCCGGTGATCGCCTCGCCCGGCGGCCAGCAGTAGAAATTCGCGTCGCCGGTCAGCGCCTGCGTCAGCATCTGGTGATACTGGCGGCGCGAGACCTCCATCGCCCCGAAGCTGCGCAGATGGTCGGTCACGAACTGCGTGTCGAGCAGGGTGAACCCGCCGCGTCTCAGCCGCGCTACCAGATGCACCAGCGCCACCTTCGAGGCGTCGCGCTCCCGGTGGAACATGCTCTCCCCGAAGAAAGCGCGCCCGAGCCGTACGCCATAGAGCCCTCCGGCGAGCGCGCCGTCCGCCCAGGCCTCGACCGAATGGCAGAAGCCGCGCGCGTAGAGGTCGCAATAGAGCTTGCGGATGCGCGGGTTGATCCAGGTCTTGGCGCGGCCTTCCGCCGGCGCCGAGCAACCGTCGATCACCGCCTCGAAATCATGGTCGATGCGAATCTCGAAGCGGTCGGAGCGCACCGTGCGCGCCAGCCGGCGCGACACCATGAAATCGGCGAGCGGGATGACGCCGCGCCGCTCCGGCTCGATCCAGTAGAGGCCGGGATCGTCGGCGCTCTCGGCCATCGGGAAGATGCCGCAGGCATACGCCTTCAGCAGCACTTCGGGCGTGATCTCGACCTGATGCTCGCGGGGGCGTGACATGGCCTCAGCATGACCGAGACTATTCCCGCTGTGAAGTCGCGCGCTGGATCGTGATCGAAGCGCGGGAGCGCTCAGCTCCCGGGCTCGCCATTGGCAAGGAAGTGCTCGAGCCAGTGGATGTCGTAGGCGCCGCGCACGATATCGTCATTGCGGGCGAGCTCGCGGAACAGCGGCAGCGTCGTCTCGATGCCCTCGACCACGAACTCGTCGAGCGCGCGCCGCAGGCGCATCAGGCACGCCTCCCGCGTCTCGCCGCGCACGATCAGCTTGCCGACCAGGCTGTCGTAATAGGGCGGGATCGCATAGCCCTGATAGACCGCCGAATCGACCCGAACGCCAAGGCCGCCGGGCACGTGCCAGTTGGTGACCTTGCCGGGCGAGGGGCGGAAGGTGAGAGGGTGCTCGGCATTGACGCGGCACTCGATGGCGTGGCCCTTCAGAACGATATCGTCCTGGGTCAGCGTCATCGGCTCGCCGGCGGCGATGCGGATCTGCTCGGCGATGAGATCGACGCCGGTGATCGCCTCGGTGACGGGATGCTCCACCTGGATGCGGGTGTTCATCTCGATGAAGTAGAAATGACCCTGCTCGTAAAGGAACTCCACCGTGCCGGCGCCGCGATACTTCAGGTCACGCATGGCGCCCGCCACCGTCTCGCCGATGGTCGCGCGCTGCTCGGGCGTGATGACCGGGGAGGGGGCCTCCTCCCACACCTTCTGGTGCCGGCGCTGCAGCGAGCAGTCGCGCTCGCCGAGATGGATCGCCTTGCCGTGCCCGTCGCCGAGCACCTGCACCTCGATGTGGCGGGGGGTGCCGAGATATTTCTCGAGATAGACCGCGTCGTCACCGAAGGCCGAGCGTGCTTCGGAGCGCGCGGTCGACAGCGCCGACGACAGCTCCTCGGCCGAGCGCGCGACCTTCATGCCGCGTCCGCCGCCGCCGGCCGCCGCCTTGACCAGCACCGGGAAGCCGATCTCGTCGGCCACCTTCATCGCCTCCTCGTCGGAGGTGATGCCGCCGTCCGAGCCGGGGACGCAGGGAATGCCAAGCTTCTTGGCGGTCTTCTTCGCCTCGATCTTGTCGCCCATGATGCGGATATGCTCGGGCTTCGGCCCGATGAACGTCACGCCATGGTCGATCAGGATCTCGGCAAAGCGGGCGTTCTCGGCGAGGAAGCCGTAGCCCGGATGCACCGCCTCGGCGCCGGTGATCTCGCAGGCGGCGAGTAGCGCCGGGATGTTCAGGTAGCTGTCGCGGCCGGGGGGCGGGCCGATGCAGACGCTCTCGTCGGCAAGCTTGACATGCATGGCCTCGGCGTCGGCGGTGGAGTGCACCGCGACGGTGGCGATGCCGAGCTCCTTGCAGGCCCGCAGGATCCGCAGCGCGATCTCGCCGCGGTTGGCGATCAGGATCTTGCCGAACATCGCCGGCCTCACTCGATGATCACGAGCGGCTCGCCATATTCGACCGGCTGCGCGTTCTCGACGAGGATGCGCGTCACCTTGCCGGCGCGCGGGGAGGGAATGGCGTTCATCGTCTTCATGGCTTCGACGATGAGCAGCGTCTGGCCTTCCTTCACCACCGCGCCGACATCGATGAAGCTCTTGGCGCCCGGCTCGGGGGCGAGATAGGCGGTGCCGACCATCGGGGAGGGCACGACGCCGGGATGCTTGGCGAGGTCGGCCGAGCTCTCGGCCGCGGCCGTGGCCGCCGCCGGTACGGCGGTCGGCAGCGCGGCAGGCGCAGCGGCCGGGACCGCGATGGTCGCCGGCGCGGCATAGACCGGCGCGGCCCGCACGACGCGGATGCGCAGATCCTCGTGCTGTACCTCGATCTCGGTCAGGTCGCTTTCGGATAGGAGAGCGGCGATCTCGCGCACCAGCGCGGGGTCGATGGCGGGCTTGGTGGTTTTCATCATGATCCCGTGACGGTCGCTGGACCCGTCCCCTCTCATTTGGCGCGGCTTGCGGCGAGCGCCGCGATGGCGAGCCTGTAGCCCTCGGCTCCGAAGCCGCAGATCACCCCGCGGGCGACCGGCGAAAGGAAGGAGTGGTGGCGGAAGGCTTCGCGCGCGAAGACGTTGGACAGGTGCACTTCGACGACATTGAGGCCGGCCGCCTTGATGGCGTCGGCAAGAGCGATCGAGGTGTGGGTGTAGGCGCCGGCATTCAGCACGACGCCGAGCGAGCCGCGTGCCTCCTGAAGCTGCGTGACCAGTTCGCCCTCGAAATTGGTTTGCCGGAAGACGATGTCGATGCCGTGCGCCGCGGCGGTCTCGCGGCACATGCGCTCGATGTCGGCAAGCGTGGTACGGCCGTAGATCTCCGGCTCGCGGGTTCCGAGCAGGTTGAGATTCGGTCCGTTCAGTACGTGAATGGTATCGGCCATCGTGCCTCAAACACCGGCGGCCGCCCGGCATGCTGCTGGTGCGGCCGCGGGGTTATAGGCAATGGCGCTCGCCGCGCCAAGCCCCGTCATTGCTGTCGCGGGCCGCCGCCCACAGACGGCGCTCAGCACTCGGCCTTGCCGCAGCTCCGCACCGACTTGATGGCGCCTTCGAGCTTGTCGTGGCCGACCGCTCCGACCAGCACGTCGTCGCCGATGACGTAGCTCGGCGTGCCGTTGATGCCGAGCGTGTCGGCGATCTTGAGGTTCTCCTCGAGCGTCGCGCGCACTTCGGGGTCGGTCATCGCCTTTTCCAGCTTGGCGGTGTCGATGCCGACTGCGCCCGCCGCCTCCAGCGCCTTGGCGCGGTTGGCCTGGCCGCGGTCGCCGAGCAGCTTCTGGTGGAAGGCGAAATACTTGTCCGGCGCGACCAGCTTCACCGCCACCGCGACCTGCGCCGCCTCCACCGAGCCCGGGCCAAGTACCGGGAATTCCTTGAGAATGACCTTGAGCTTGGGGTCGCCCTTCACCAGCTCGACGAGGTCGCCGAGCGCGCGCTTGCAGTAGCCGCAATTGTAGTCGAAGAACTCGACCAGCGTGACGTCGCCCTTCGGGTTGCCGACCACCACGCCGCGCGGCGAATCGAAGATCGCCGGCTTGAGCCCGGCCATCGCCTGCTTGCGCTGGGCGGCCTCGGCGGCGTCCTGGCGCTTCTGCAGCTCGAGGATGGCTTCCTGGATGACCTCCGGGTTGCGGATCAGATAGTCGCGGATGAGCGCTTCGAACTCGCTCTTCTGGCTGGCGTCGAGCGCCATGGCCGGCACGGCGGTCCCGAGCCCGAAGGCGATCAGGCCCGCGCCGATGAGGCGGGAAAGGCGGAGGAAAGGCATCGTCGTCTCCGGTCAGGGGCTGCGGGGTCGCGCCCCGATTCGGTTACTGCGGCTTTTTTCTTATCGCCTGCGCGGGTGGCTTGAAATTGACGATGTCGTCAGCTTTCAGCCAGCCCGGCGAGCCAAGCGGGAATTTGAGCCGGGCGCGGCCGGCGAGCTCGCGCGCGAGCTGGAAGTCGCCGGACATGAACGCCGCCTGCGCCGAGGCGAGGTCGGCATTCGGTATGTCACCCTTCTGGCCATAGGCCATGGCGAGGTAGCGCCAGCCGGCTGGGGCGGTGTTCTCCCGCTGCAGGCTGAAGTTCAGCTCGCGGATTGCCTCGTCGAGCGAGGCCTTGTCGCCAGCGGCGACCAGCGCCTGGCCGAGCAGCATGCGGATCAGCGGATGGCCATTGGAGAGCTGCGCGGCGCGGCGCAGAGGCGGCACCGCCTCGCGGGCACGGCCGGCTTCCAGCAGAGCCTGGCCCTTGATCTCGTAGAAATAGGGATTGTCCGGCTGCTCGGCGATCAGCCCGTCGATCTGGCGTATGGCGTCCGGGATCGAGCCGTAGCGATAGGCCGAGATGGCGCGGGCATAGCGCGCCGGCAGCGACATGTTGGAGAGCGGATAGCGCCGCGCCACCGAATCCGGCGGCTCGGAGAAGCCGTAGAGCTTCGCCCGCATCATGTCGTGGCGGGCCTGAAGCTGCGGCGAATCCTTGGCGTCCTTATACGGGCTCTTCGCCACCAGATCCTCGAGCGCGGCGACGCGCTCGCGCGCCATCGGGTGGCTCAGCACATAGGGCGAGATGCGCTGGCTGATGAAGATCTGGTCGTTCTGGAAGCGCTCGAAGGTCCTCATCATGCCCATCGGCGACTGCTTGGTCGCCGCCAGATAGGTGACGGCGGCCCGGTCGGCGGCCTGCTCCTCGCCGCGCTGATAGGCGAGCAGCGTGCGGCGGATGGCCTCCTGCGGCCCCAGCACCGCACCCGCCGCCGCGCCGCCCATATTGGCGCCGCCGGCCGCACCCGCCGCCACGCCGCCGGCGGCGAGGATCATGGCGACGATCGCGGCGGTTTGCGCGGATTCGAGCTGCTGGCGCATGCGCGCCAGGTGCCCGCCGGCGATGTGGCCGGTCTCGTGCGCCAGCACGCCGATGATCTCGTTCGGCGTCTCCGACTGCATCAGCGCGCCGATGTTGACGAAGATGCGCTTGCCGTCCGCGACGAAGGCGTTGAACGACTTGTCGCCGATCAGCACCACCTCGATGTTCTGCTGCGTCAGCCCCGCCACCCGGTAGATCGGGCGCATATAGTCGCGCAGCAGGTTCTCGATCTCGGCGTCGCGGATGATGTTCGGCGTGCGCTTGGCCTGCTGCGCGGCGACCGGCTGGACGGCGAGCGCCAGCGCGCCGATCGAGGCCATGCACCACGCGGCACACCTCGCGGCATATCTGGACATGCTCCGCCCGATGCCGCGCGCGGCGAGGGGGCGGGGGTTGTCAAGTCGTGGCAGAGGCATCATCCATCGCGGGATCGAGGGCGCGCGGCGACCAATCGCGCATCCGAGGGTGAAGCACAAGCCGCAAACGAGCCGCAGAATGCGGCACCGTTGGGGCGAAGCACGGAGCAAGGCGCATGACCAATCCCATGGCCGAGGTGGCGGCGCTGTGCCGTACGCGGATGGCGGCGGCGCAGGGCGTCCTGGTGCCGGCGCCCTCCCGCCGCAGCGAGGTCGCCCCGTTCATCGTCATGGACGTGATGCAGCGCGCCGCACAGATCGAGGCCGCCGGCGGGCGCGTGGTGCACATGGAGGTCGGCCAGCCAGCCGCGCCGGCGCCGCGCAGCGCCCGCGAGGCCGCCCGCCGCGCGCTGGACGAGGGGCGCATCGGCTACACCACGGCGCTGGGCCTGCCGTCGCTGCGCGCCCGCATCGCCCGCCACTACCGCGACGCCCACGGCGTCGAGGTCGATCCCGCCCGCATAATGGTGACGACGGGTTCCTCGGGCGGCTTCGTGCTGGCCTTCCTGTCGATGTTCGAGCCGGGTGACCGCGTCGCCATTGCCAATCCCGGCTATCCGCCGTACCGGCACGTCCTCACCGCGCTCGGCTGCGAGCCGGTGCTGATCGATACCGATGCTTCCTCGCGCTGGACCATCAGCCCTGAGGCGCTCGCCGAAGCGCATGCCGTCACCCCGCTCAAGGGCGTGCTGGTGGCGAGCCCGGCCAATCCGACCGGCACCATGATGGCGCCCGAGGCGCTCGCCCGCCTGTTCGCCGCCGCGCAGGACCTCGGCATCCGCTTCATCTCCGACGAGATCTATCACGGCCTCGACTACGCCTTCCCGGCGGCGACCGCGGCGGCGCTGTCGGAGCAGGCGATGATCATCAACTCCTTCTCGAAATATTTCTGCATGACCGGCTGGCGCATCGGCTGGATGGTGGTGCCGCCGAGCCTCGTGCGCGCCGTCGAGCGCCTGCAGCAGAACCTCGTCATCTCGGTGCCGACGCTCTCGCAGATCGCCGCCGAGGCGGCATTCGACGGCGCCGATGAGATGGAGGCGGTCAAGCACGGCTATGAGGAGAACCGCCGCATCCTCACCAGCGAGCTGCCCAAGGCCGGGCTGCCGGAATTCCTCCCGGTCGACGGGGCGTTCTATCTCTACGCGGATGTCGGCCGCTTCACCGACGATTCCGCCGCTTTCGCCCGCCGGCTGCTCGACGAGGCCGGGGTGGCGACGACGCCCGGCGTCGATTTCGATCCCGTGCGCGGCCACCGCTTCCTGCGCCTGTCTTACGCCGGCTCCGCCGCCGAGATGCACGAGGCTGTGGAGCGGATCGGCGATTTCCTGCGGCGCGGGTAGGAGACAGGACCGGCGCATATCTCCATGTGCGTTCCCGGTTGCTCATCCTTCGAGGCCCGGCTGTGCCGGGCGCCTCAGGATGACGGCGCTCATGGTCCGGCCGAACAGTGGTGAAGGCTCCGGGAGCCCGAGCGGCAAGCCAACCTCTCTGGCCAAATGAACGTCATCCTGAGGCGCTCGGGCAGGGCCCGAGCCTCGAAGGATGGCCATTCGCCCCCCGAGTCGCCGCGCGCCGATGGCCTCATTGCAGGTGGCTATCGGAGACGCCATGGCCGTCTCCGGACGTGATCCGGGGGGCGGACCCGGCCGTTGCCGGCATGGCGCCGCGGCGGGCCTGCAAAACAGGAACGGCGGACCGAAGCCCGCCGCTCATCATTGATTGTCTTTCTCAGCGCTGCCCGCTAAGGCGCTGCATAGACTCGCCCTTTCAGCGCGTCAGCCTAGCCGCCGAACAGCTTGCGGTTCCACCAGCCGGTGCGGCGCGGCCGGTTGTCGGCCTCCGCCTCAGCGGGAGCCGCCGCCGGTTCGGCCGGCGCCGAGGTTTCCGTAACCGGCATGCTCTCGACTGATACCTCGGGCTGGAGCGCTTCCGGCTGGGGCGCCTCGGGCACGGGCGCGCTCGCCACCGTGCCGTCCTCGCTCGCGGCGGAAACCGGAGCCCGCTCGCGCACCGTCGAGCGGCGCCGGCGCGGCGCCGGCGTCTCGGCAACGGGTTCAGGCTCGGCGGCCGACGGCGTTGCGGGAGCTTCCGGTTCGGCGGCCGGGGCAGCCTCGGCGGCGACGGTCTCGCCCTCCGCCGTCTCGCCGCGGGTGCGGCGACCGCCGCGGCGCCCGCGTGTCCGCTTTGCCGGCGTTTCGGGCGCCGCCTCGGCCGCGGGTTCCTCGGCTGCTTCCGACGCCTCGGCCGGAGCCGGCTCGCTCGGGGCGGCCGGCTCGGCGGTCACCTCGGCCTGCTCGACGACGATATCGGTCGTCTCGGCATCGGCCTCCGTCTCGGAGATGTCGTCCTCGCCGTCATCCTCGGCGGCGCCAGCCTCGACCCCGTCCTGCTGATGATCGCGATGTCCGTTCTCGCCATTGCCGCCACCGCGACGGCGCCGACGACGCCGACGGCGGCGGCGACCACCTTCGCCTTCCTCGCTGCGCGGCTGGCCGCCCTCGCGCGGGGTGGATGTGCGGGCTTCGGAGACGGCTTCGGGCTTGGCCTCGTCTTCCTCCTCCTCGGCGGTCTCTTCTTCGACCACCTCGTCCTCGATCGCCTCGACTACGGCGACCGGCTGACGCGGCACCGCGATCGGATTGGCGACCGGCTCACCCTTGTCGATGGCGAAGGGGATGAGGCCGGTGAGCGTCGCGTCGGCGCTGATGGTGATGGCGACGCCGAAGCGCTCCTCCAACTCGTGCAGATGCGCGCGCTTGTGGTTCAGCACATAGAGCGCGTTCTCGGCGCGAGTGCGCACGATAAGGTCGTGGGTGTTGGACTTGAGCAGCATGTCCTCGACCGCGCGCAGCAGTTGCAGCGCGACGGAGGAGGACGAGCGCACATGGCCGGTGCCGCCGCAATGCGGGCAGACCTCGGTGGAGGACTCCAGCACGCCGGTGCGGATGCGCTGGCGGCTCATCTCCATCAGGCCGAAATGCGAGATGCGGCCGAGCTGGATGCGCGCGCGATCGTTCTTCAGGCAGTCCTTGAGCTTGCGCTCCACCGCCCGGTTGTTGCGCTTCTCGTCCATGTCGATGAAATCGATGACGATCAGCCCGGCGAGGTCGCGCAGGCGAAGCTGGCGGGCCACCTCCTCGGCGGCCTCCAGATTGGTCTTGAGCGCGGTGTCCTCGATATTGTGCTCGCGGGTCGAGCGGCCCGAGTTCACGTCGATCGAGACCAGCGCCTCGGTCGGGTTGATGACGATGTAGCCGCCGGACCTGAGCTGCACCACCGGCGAGAACATCGCGTCGAGCTGGCTCTCCACGCCGAAGCGGGCGAAGACCGGCTGCGGGTCCTTGTAGGGTTTCACGTTCTTCGCATGGCTCGGCATGAGCATGCGCATGAAGTCCTTGGCCTCGCGATAGCCCTCGTCGCCGGCGACAAGCACCTCGTCGATGTCCTTATTGTAGAGGTCGCGGATCGAGCGCTTGACCAGCGAGCCTTCCTCATAGACCAGCGAGGGCGCGGTCGAGGCGAGGGTGAGCTCGCGCACGTTCTCCCACAGCCGCAGCAGATATTCGAAGTCGCGCTTGATCTCCGCCTTGGTGCGGTTGGCACCGGCAGTGCGCAGGATGACGCCCATCCCCTCCGGCACCTCGAGGTCGGAGGCGACCTCCTTCAGGCGCTTGCGGTCCTCGGCCGAGGTGATCTTGCGCGAGATGCCGCCGCCGCGGGCGGTGTTCGGCATCAGCACCGAATAGCGGCCGGCGAGCGAGAGATAGGTGGTGAGCGCCGCGCCCTTGTTGCCGCGCTCTTCCTTGACGACCTGCACCAGCATGATCTGCCGGCGCTTGATCACTTCCTGAATCTTGTAGGTGCGGGCGCGGCCGCGCGGCGCGGCGCGCTCCGGCACCTCTTCCATCGCGTCGTCGGAGCCGACCTGCTCGACCACCTCTTCCTCGGCGACCTCCTCGACCCCGCCGCCTTCATCGTCGGAGGACGGCTTGCGGGAGGGGCGGGGACGCGGCGCCTCGGCGACGGTATCCTCGGCGGCATCGGCCTGGCCACTCTCCTCGCCGGCCTGATCGGCCGATGCCTCAGCGGGGGCTTCGGAGACCGTAGCGTCACCCTCGGTGCGCTTGGCGCTGGCGTTGCGGCCGCGCCGGCTGCGTCCCTTCGGCTTGTCCTCGTTCTCCTCCTCGGCTTCCCGGCGCTGCTGGCGCTCCTCCTCGGCAAGCAGCGCCTGCCGGTCGGCGACCGGGATCTGGTAGTAGTCGGGATGGATTTCGCTGAAGGCGAGGAAGCCGTGGCGATTGCCACCATATTCGACGAAGGCGGCCTGCAGCGACGGCTCGACGCGCGTTACCTTCGCGAGATAGATGTTGCCGCGCAGCGGCTTGCGGTTGGCGGCCTCGAAGTCGAACTCTTCGACCCGGCTGCCGCGCACCACCACGACCCGGGTCTCCTCCGGGTGGGTGGCGTCGATAAGCATCTTGTTGGCCATGGAACTCTCATATGCGGGCACGGCCGCGCCGGCGCGCGGGGCGCCCTGTCGCAAGGGCGGTGCCCATAAGCGGTGGCTGAAAACGGGTGAGGGAAACGGGGCGCCTCGCGAGCGGGGCGCAGGCTCAAATCCGAGGCTGCTGCCACACGGCCATCGCGGACGGGCCGGGAAACCCGGTACCTTCCTCGATCTGCACGTGCCGGCGAATGCCTCATTGCCTGCTGCCGTCTGTCCTTCGACCGAACATGGTGGCCGCGATCGCGTGGGATCCGGCCTTCGGCATGTGGCGGCAATACGCGCTCTGACCTCGGCGGTCCTGTCGGCGGAACGGTCTGGCCGGAGACGGCGCCTGAGATGGGCCGCGCTGCACGCCGTCACGCTCCCAAGCCGGGACCTGTCGTGACGGGAAGCGGACCTGAACCATCGCTGGGTTGGGTCCGCGCCGCCGGACCGCGAGAGCCGGACACCGAGGGGCGATCCGGAATGCGAACCAAATGCATGCCCTTAATAGCGGCATGCGCGTCGATTTGGCAAGGATGCCGTGCCGGCCGTGTCGCGCCTCGATGTCCCGCGGCGCATCCAGCCTGCCGGTGCACTGCCCGGAACGTCGTGCGGTGGCCGGCGTTGCCGTCGGGACACGCCGTGACACAAGCGTGAGCGACCTCTCAACAGCCGGTTAACCCGCGCCATCTATTTCGATAGATATGACCTCAGGCAGGGAGGCATGGGACAGATGAACGGGCGTGCGTGGATGCTCGCGGCTGTGCTGCTCGCGGCGTTCCTTGCCAATGGCGTCGCGCCGTCGGCGGCGGCCGGACCGGCCACCGAGGCGGTCCCGGCCGGCGGCGATCCCGCTGTCGCGACGGATGCGCGCGTCGCCGGCGACGACGAACGTACCCGCCTGGTCCTCGATCTGTCGCGCCGCGTGCCGCTCGGCGCCTTCACCCTTGCCGACCCCTATCGCGTCGTCGTCGACATGCCCGACGTGATCTTCACCCTGTCGCCCTCGGTCGGCAGCGAGGGCAGGGGCCTCATCTCCGCCTACCGTTTCGGCCTGTTCGCACCCGGCAAGGCGCGCCTGGTTATCGACACCGCCGGGCCGGTGAAGATCGACAAGGCCTTCGTGCTCGATCCGGTGGATGGCCAGCCGGCGCGTCTCGTCGTCGATCTCGTGAAGACCGACCGCGCGAGCTTCCTTAAGGAGGTCGCGGCTCCGGTCCAGCGCGCGCTGCGGGCGCCCCCGCCCTCCGAGACCGCTGCCGATTCCGGCGATCCGCGCCCGGTCATCGTGCTCGATCCGGGTCACGGCGGCATCGATTCGGGCGCCATCAACGCCGTGGCGGGCATCAACGAGAAGAAGGTGGTGCTCGATATCGCCATGGTGCTGCGCGACAAGCTCGCCGCCACCGGGCGCTACCGGCCGGTGATGACCCGCGAGACCGACACCTTCGTGCCGCTCGGCGAGCGGGTGCGGATCGCACGCGACAACCGGGCGCGGCTGTTCATCTCACTGCACGCCGATTCGCTCTCGGCGCGGGCTGGTGACGCGCGCGGCGCCACCATCTACACGCTGTCCGACAGGGCCTCCGACGCCGAAGCCCAGCGCCTTGCCGACGACGAGAACAAGGCCGACATGATCGCCGGCCTCGATCTCTCCGAGGAGCCGGACGACGTCGCCGGCATCCTGCTCGACCTCGCCCAGCGCGAGACGCGCAACTTCTCCGCCCAGTTCGCCCGCACCCTGGCCGGCGGCGTCGCCAATGCCGCGCGGATGCACAAATCGCCGCTGAAATCGGCCGGATTCAAGGTGTTGAAGGCGCCCGACGTGCCGTCCGTGCTGTTCGAGCTCGGCTATTTGTCGAGCACGCGCGACCTCGAACTCATGACATCGGATGACTGGCGGTCTAAGGTGACCGACGCCATGGTGGCGGCGATCGACGCCTATTTCGCGTCCCGCGCTCCGGACGGGTCGCCGGCGGCCCTGCCGCAGGGGCCGGCTCAGGCCGGCCGGTCGGTGGCGGGTGCGGGCGTTAGGGCCGAACCGGCCGCGATACGGCCATAGTTGCCCCGCACACGGTGCGGCAAGGGCGAGGACGGACATCGGTCATGCGGAAGAGCGGCGCTCATCCGTGCGCCGGCGTCGCAGCGAACGGGGTCGGGGCGGCATGCGGCTGCTTCTGCGTTTCTTGGGATTTCTGTTTGCCTTCGGCACGATCGTGTTCGTGCTCGTCGGCGCGGGCGCGGGCTATTACCTCTGGAAGTTCTCCAAGGACCTGCCGGATTATTCCCAGTTGCAAAACTACGAACCGCCGGTGATGACGCGCATCCACGCGACCGACGGCTCGCTGCTCGCCGAATACGCCAAGGAGCGCCGGCTCTATCTGCCGATCCAGAACATCCCCAAGCTGGTGATCGACGCCTTCCTGGCGGCCGAGGACAAGAACTTCTATTCGCACAGCGGCATCGACCTCATGGGCATCGGTCGCGCCGGCTTCGCCTATCTGCAGAACTACGGCTCCGGCCGCCGGCCGCAGGGCGCCTCGACCATCACCCAGCAGGTGGCGAAGAACTTCCTGCTCACCAACGAGCTGTCGATCGACCGCAAGATCAAGGAAGCGCTGCTTGCCCTGCGCATCGAGCGCGCCTTCTCGAAGGACCGCATCCTCGAGCTCTACCTGAACGAGATCTATCTCGGCATCGGCTCCTATGGCGTCGCCGCCGCCTCGCTGCTCTATTTCGACAAGTCGGTGAACGAGCTGTCGATCGCCGAGGCCGCCTATCTCGCGGCGCTGCCGAAGGGCCCGAACAACTATCACCCGTTCCGCGAGCGTGAGGCGGCGATCGCCCGCCGCAACTGGGTGATCGACCGCATGGCCGAGAACGGCTACATCACCGCCGAGCAGGCCGAACAGGCCAAGGCGACCGACCTCGCCGTCACCGTGCGCCCGACCGGCGCCCACATCTTCTCGGCCGAATATTTCGCCGAGGAGGTGCGCCGCGAGATCTTCGAGCGCTATGGCGAGGACAAGCTCTATGGCGGCGGCCTCTCCGTCCGCACCACGCTCAACCCCAAGCTCCAGATCATCGCCAAGAAGGCGCTGCTCGACGGACTGACGCGCTATGACGAGCAGCGCGGCTGGCGCGGCCCGGTCACCCGCATCGAGACCTCCGGCGACTGGGGCGGACGCCTCGCCGGCGTGCGCACCTTCACCGACATCCCCTGGCGCCTCGCCGTCGTGCTCGAATCGGGCGACGACTCGGCGCGCATCGGCCTCCAGCCGAAGCGCGAGCGCTCGGGCGAGCTGCAGAGCCAGCGCGAGATCGGCCTCGTCACTCCCGACGGCGTGAAATGGGCGCTGCGCGGCAAGAAGAGCGTCGCCGGCGTGCTGAAGCCGGGCGACGTCGTCTATGTCGAGCCGATCGACGGCAAGGACGGCCAGTGGCGTTTGCGCCAGCAGCCGCGCGTCGAGGGCGCGCTGGTGGCGATGGACCCCTATACGGGCCGCGTACTGGCGCTCGCCGGCGGCTTCTCCTTCGACGAGAGCCAGTTCAACCGCGCGACGCAGGCGCTGCGCCAGCCCGGCTCCTCCTTCAAGCCGTTCGTCTATGCCGCCGCGCTCGACAATGGCTACACGCCGTCCAGTGTCGTGCTCGACGCGCCCTTCGAGCTGGCGCAGGCCGGGCAGGCGACGTGGCGGCCGGAGAACTATTCCGGCAAGTTCTATGGCCCGCAGACCCTGCGCTTCGGCATAGAGCAGTCGCGCAACGTGATGACCGTGCGGCTCGCCAATGACATCGGCATGCCAACCGTCGTGGAATACGCCAAGCGCTTCGGCATCTACGACAACCTGCTGCCGGTGCTCGCCATGGCGCTCGGTTCCGGCGAGACCACGGTGCTCCGGATGGCCGGCGGCTATTCGATGTTCGCCAATGGCGGCAAGCGCATCAAACCGACGCTGATCGACCGCATCCAGGACCGCTACGGCAAGACCATCTACAAGCACGACGAGCGCGAATGCCGCGGCTGCGACGCCGCCAAATGGTCGAACCAGGACGAGCCGATCCTTGTCGACCGCCGGGAGCAGGTGCTCGATCCGCTGACCGCCTACCAGATCACCTCGATGATGGAAGGCGTGGTGCAGCGCGGTACCGGCACGGCGCTGAAGGAGCTGGGCAAGCCGATCGCCGGCAAGACCGGCACCACCAACGAGGAAAAGGACGCCTGGTTCATCGGCTTCACGCCGGAGATGGTGGTCGGCGTCTATCTCGGCTACGACACCCCGAAGCCGATGGGCAAGGGCTCCACCGGCGGCATCATCGCCGCGCCGGTGGTGCGCGACTTCATGAAGGTGGCGCTGGCCGACCGCCCGGCGATCCCCTTCCGCGTGCCGCCCGGCATCAAGCTGATCCGCATCAATCCCAAGACCGGCATGCGTGCCGGCCCGGGCGAGGGCTCGATCCTCGAGGCCTTCAAGCCGGGCACCGCGCCGCCGGACAGCTACTCGATCATCGGCGCCAGCAACAACGCGGCGCCGGCGACGGTGACCCCGGAAGCCGACCGCGCGGTCGGCGGCAGCGGCACGGGCGGCCTTTACTGAACCTGGTGCATTTGTTCCGGGTGTGCTTGGCGGTGGGGCGGTTTACAGCCCCGCCTGCGCCTTCTATTTTCCGCCGCCCTCCGACCAGTTGAGAGTGAAACATTATGCGCGCCGAGCTCGCCGCGAGCGTCGACGAGATACGGGAAGCCGCCGGCCTGCTGCGCCAGCACATCGATTTCGATCGGTCGAAGGCGCGGCTCGCCGAGCTGAACGCCCTCGCCGAGGACCCGAATCTCTGGAACGACCCCGAGCGCGCCCAGAAGCTGATGCAGGAGCGCGGTACGCTGGAGGACGGCCTCGGCGCGCTGGAGCGCATCGAGCGCGAGCTCGCCGACAATGTCGAGCTGATCGAGCTGGGCGAGGCCGAGGACGACCAGTCCATCGTCGATGAGGCGGCCGCCTCCCTCGGCAAGCTCAAGGCCGAGGTCGCACGCCGGCAGCTCGAGGCGCTGCTCTCCGGCGAGGCCGACGCCAATGACAGCTATCTCGAGGTCCATGCCGGCGCCGGCGGCACCGACAGCCAGGACTGGGCGCTCATGCTGTTGCGCATGTACACCCGCTGGGCGGAACGGCGTGGCTTCAAGGTCGAGCTGATCGAAGAGTCCGCCGGTGAAACCGCGGGTCTCAAGTCGGCGACCATCCTGGTCAAGGGCCACAACGCCTATGGCTGGCTGAAGACCGAGGCGGGCGTGCACCGGCTCGTGCGCATCTCGCCCTTCGATTCGAATGCGCGCCGCCAGACCTCCTTCGCCTCGATCGACGTCTATCCGGTGATCGACGACCGCATCGTCGTCGACATCAAGGAAGCCGATGTGCGCGTCGACACCATGCGTTCCGGCGGCGCCGGCGGCCAGCACGTCAACAAGACCGAATCGGCGGTGCGCCTCACCCACATCCCGACCGGCATCGCGGTGGTCTCGCAGGGCGACCGCTCGCAGCACAAGAACCGCGCCACCGCGTGGGACATGCTGCGCGCCAAGCTCTACGAGATGGAACTGAAGAAGCGCGAGGCGCAGGCCGCCGCCGATCAGGCCGCCAAGACCGATATCGGCTGGGGCCACCAGATCCGCTCCTATGTGCTGCAGCCCTACCAGCTGGTGAAGGACCTGCGCACCGGCGTCTCGACCGGCACGCCGCAGGAGGTGCTGGACGGCGACCTCGATCCGTTCATGGAAGCCGCGCTCGCCCAGCGCGCCTATGGCGGCGGCCCGGCGAGCGTCGACGACGTGGACTAGGGTCTCGCCCCTGACTAGCGCCGCGCCTCCAATATCAGGTTGAACGGCGTCTCGGCCGCGATCCGCACCCTCGTGAAGCCGCCGGCCTTTATGGTCTCGCTCAGCCGCGCGGGACCGGCCTGCGCGCCGAGCGCGAGGCCGACCTCCTGCGACAGCGAGGCGGGCGTGCAGATCATCGTCGAGGCGCCGTAATAGACGCGGCCGATCGGGTTGAGGTTGTCCTCCAGCCGGTCGCCGGCGAACGGCTCGACGATCATCCATGTGCCGTCCGGCGCCAGTGCCTCGTAGATGTGGCGCGCGGCGCCCGCCGGGTCGCCCATGTCGTGCAGGCAGTCGAAGCAGCAGATCAGGTCATAGCCTTCGCCGGGAAACGCCTTGGCGCTCGCCGTCTCGAAGCGGGTATTGCCGGCGACGCCCGCCGCCTCCGCCCGCTTGCGTGCCTCCAGGATCGAGCCTTCGTGATAGTCGAAGCCGTGGAAGGTCGAGGCCGGGAAGGCCTGCGCCATCAGCAGCGTCGAGATGCCGTGGCCGCAGCCGACATCGGCGACCTTGGCGCCGCGTTCGAGCTTCTCGACGACGCCATCGAGCGCCGGCAGCCATTCCTGCACCAGATGGTGCTTGTAGCTGGTGCGGAAGAAGCGCTCGGTGCCGCAGAACAGGCAGCGGTCGCGCTCGTGCCAGCCGACGCCGTGCCCGCTCTTGAACGCCGCGGTGACCTTGGGCTCGTCGTGGAATACCGCCTCCACGATGTCGCCGAAGCCGGCGAGGAAGGCCGGGCTGTCCTCGTCGGCGAAGACGAGGGCCTGCTCCGGTTCCAGCGCGAAGCGCTTGTCCTCCGGGCGATAGGCGACATAGCCGGCGGCGGCCTGCGCCGACAGCCATTCGCGGATGTAGCGCTCCGCCGTGCCGGTCCGCTCGGCCAG
Organism: Allobosea sp. 117; assembly: GCF_000702305.1. GTDB lineage: Bacteria > Pseudomonadota > Alphaproteobacteria > Rhizobiales > Xanthobacteraceae > Ancylobacter. The sequence goes on along the minus strand of NZ_JNLC01000016.1, from coordinate 231,090 downwards.
CTCGGCGGAGGTCGCCGGGCCTTTCGCCAGCGCCTTGTAGAGGCCGAGGCGATCCCCGACCACGACGAGGGCCGCCGACATGGCGGCGCCCATGTCGGCCACCATCGCGCCGAGAAACCGGTCGAGACGTTCCTGATTGACTTCAGCCATGACGTCCTCCCCTCCGGGAGCCGGCGCCGGCTGCAACGCCGGAGAACCGGCTGCCACGATCATGCGGGCGCTTTCAGCGCTGCCAGAGGCAGCGTCGCGCGCTTTGAAACCGCAGTGCGAGCATACGCCCCGTGCACAGGGGTGTCACGGGAAGGGCTCAGCTACCCTCGGCCAGCCTCACGCCTGCCCGCAGGAAGCGCTGTGGATCGACCGCCTCGCCGTTGATGCGCGTCTCGTAATGGAGATGCGGCCCGGTCGAGCGGCCGGTCGAGCCGATCCGGCCGACCATCTGGCCGCGCGCGATTGGATCGCCGACCGAGACGGCGATCGAGGAGAGATGCGCGTAGCGCGTGGAGAGCCCGTTGCCGTGGTCGACTTCCACCATCAGCCCGTAGCCGCCTTCGCGTCCCGCGCTGGTCACCTTGCCGGCCGCGGTGGCGCGGGCCGGATCGCCGGTATTGCCGCGGAAATCGATGCCGGTGTGGAAGGCGGCGCGCCCGAGGAACGGATCGAGCCGCACGCCGAAGCCGCTGGTGGTGTCGACCGCGCCGCTCACCGGACGGCGCAGCGGCACCACGTCGATGCGCTCTTCCATCCATTTCAGATCGGCCGCCATCTGCCGCGCCCGCGAGCCCTGCCCGGCGAAGGCGTCGTCCATCGCGCTCACCGGCACGAAGGGGCCGCCCGTCGCCGCCAGCGCCGGTGCTCCGCGCGGGCGAAGCGGCACCTTGAGGCCGAGGTCGGCCAGAACCGACCGCACCCGCCGGCTGCGGCGCTCAATGCGCTCCTCGGCGCCGTTCAGCAGGTCCATCTGCTCGCGCTCGACCCGATCGAGCTCGCCGATCACACCGGCCAGCTTGGCCGCCGCCGCGTCCTTCTCGGGAGAGGGGGCCTTCGCCACCGTCGGCTGCGCCGCCCTCCGGTCCAGACGAGCCTCGCGCATGTCGGCGGGCGCCAGGATCACCGTGTCCGAGATGGGGGAGGGGGGCGGCATAGTGCCGCTCGCTGCGCCGCGGCCCGAGCCTCCGGTGCCGAGCAGGTCCGACAGCAGTCCGTGGCGCGCCTCGATGGCGATCTGCCGCTGGCGGATCTGCTCGACCAGCGCCTCCATACGCTTCTGCTCGACCGCCTTCCGCGTGCGTTCCTCGGTGAGCTCGGCCTCGAGCTCCGTGATGCGCTGCTCCGCCTCGGCGGCCTGGCCGCTCGCGCGATCATTGATGAGGCGCAAGGCGTCGTCGTGGAACAGGATGTAGCTGGTGGTGGCAGCCGACCAGGCGAACAGCACGGCACCGCACAGCACCGCTCCACCGATCATCAGCGCGGATTTGTGGCGGGCAAGACGCGAGGAGATGACAAGACGCCCCATACCGACCACTTCCCGCCCAACCATCTTCCGCGTCGTGAATCCTTGCCGGACAACGACAGGGATCATCACTCCGTTAAGGTTAATGGCTGGTTTCGACGGTCCGTCCGGAGGTGTCCCGTTGCGGCGCGCTCACAGCTCGCGGGTCGCGGCGAGGACCTCCTCGGCATGGCCGGCGACCTTCACCTTCGGCCAGATGCGGGCGATGCGGCCCTTGGCGTCGATCAGCACGGTGGTGCGTTCGATGCCCATGAAGCGTCGGCCATACATGCTCTTCTCCACCCACACGCCATAGGCATCGAGCAGGGCATGCGTCTCGTCGGAGAGGAGGGGGATGGCGAGGTCCTGCTTGGCCCTGAAGCGGGCGATCGCCTTCACCGGCTCGGCCGACACGCCGATCACCTCTGCGCCGGCGGTCTTGAACGAATCACGCAGGCGGTTGAAGTCGTGGGCCTCCAGCGTGCACCCCTCGGTACCGGCTTTAGGATAGAAGTAGAGGACCAGCTTGCGGCCGCGAAAATCACGCAAGGTGACGGTTTGGCCGTCGGCTCCGGGAAGCGAGAAGTCGGGAGCCTCGGCGCCGACCGCGATTGTCGCCATCTGCCTTCCTTTCGTCAGCTTTTTCGAGGATTTGCGTCGAATGGATGTGAATGCCGTTGCGCGATGCGGCTGGGCGCGCCGGAAGGATCGCTTTTGAGTGTCGCAGCAGCGCCGGCGCAGGCACACTATGCCGGACATCGGGGAGAATCGAGCCGCTCATGAAAGCCGCTCCGACGCGAAAGGACGCGAACGCGCCGGCCCGGCCGGTGCGGCGCACCCGGCTGCGTCGCGTGGCGCGGCCATGCGCGCCGTCGCCGCGCTCGCCTCGCTGGCTGCGCATGTGCGGCTGGTCGGCGCTCGGCTTCGCGATCCTGCTGCTGGCCGCCGGCGGCGGGCTCTACACGCTTTTCACCACCGGCATGCTCACCGTCGACATGGCGCGGCCCTATGTCGTGCAGGCCCTCGAGGAGAGGATCGGCGGCGGCAAGACGGTCGAGATCGGCGCCATCACCAATGCTGGCGACAATGATTCGGGGGAGACCGTCCTGCGCGTCAGCGACATCGTCGTCCGCGATCCGGACGGCGAGGTGATCGCGAGCGCGCCGCAGGCCGAGGTGGCGCTGCAGAGCGGGGCCATGCCGTGGAGCATCAGCCCGCGGCGTATCGAGCTGGTGGGTGCCGAACTCACCGTCCGCATCAACGCGCAGGGCGAGCTCACCATCGCTACCGGCCATGGCGCCAAGCCGCTCCATGCGACGGCGCCGGTTCCTCCTTCGGCACATCGTCCTCAGGGCGCGGGGCAGGGGGCGACAGCCTCCGCGCCGCCGGCCGGCGCGCCGGATGGCGCTCCGGCGCCCGCCAAGGCTCCGGCTCTGCCGTTCGACCCGACCCAGCTCCAGCGCCTCGCCGCCTTCGCCGACACCATCGACCGCAGCGGGCTCGACGGGGCGTCGCTGTCGGGCATCGGCCTCAAGGACGGCACCCTGCGCGTCCAGAGCGACATCAGCGGCCGTAGCTGGACCTTCGATCACATCGGCCTCGACGTGACGCGTCCGCCGGAAGGCGGCGTCGCGTTGAACCTCACCTCCGGCGGCACCGACGGTCCCTGGTCGGCGCGCGCGGTGATCGGCTCGCGCGGTGATGGCGAGCGGCCGATCACCATCGAGGTGCGCGATCTCGCCCCGCGCGATCTCATGGTCGCGGCGGGCAAGGGCGACGAGCCGCTGATCGCCACCTCGCCGCTCTCCTTCGATCTCAAGAGCCGCATGGACGCCGACGGCACCGTGCTCGCGGCCGAGGGCGCCTTGGTGGCGGGGGCCGGCAAGCTGCAGATCGGCGACGATGCTGCCGGCCTCATGGTCATAGATGAGGCCTCCCTGCGGTTCCGCTTCGACCCGGACCGCCGCGTGCTCATGCTGGAGCCGCTCGCCATCCAGGCCGGCCCGCTCGATCTGCAGATGACTGCGGAGGTGACGGCCCCGGACGATACCGGCCAGCCGTGGCGGCTGCACACGACGGCGGCGCGTGCGAGCCTCGGCGGGGGCGGTCCCGATGGCGAGAAGGAGCCGCCTCTGGTGTTCGACCGGATGGCGTTCGACCTGCGCTACGAGCCGGGCGCGCATCGCTTCGTCATCGACCGCGCCGATCTCAAGGCCGGCACGGTCGGCGTCACCCTCGCCGGCAATCTCGACCTCGGCGCCGCCGATCCGGCGCTGTCGCTCTCGGTGGCCGGCACGCCGATGTCCGCGACCGCGCTGAAGCGGCTCTGGCCGATCGTCGCGGCGCCGGACGTGCGGCGCTGGGTGCTCGACCACGTGGTCGGTGGCGACGTCAGCCGCGCCAATATCAGCTTCACCGCGCCGCTGAACTCGATCGGCAACAAGGCCCGCCCGCTGCCCGCGGAAGGCCTGTCGATCGACATCGCCGGCGCCAAGGGCATGCTGCGTCCGGTGCCGGGCCTTCCGGCGATGCGCGACGCCACGGTGACGGTCCAGGCCACCGGACGCAGCGCCCACGTCGTCGCCACCAACGCCGTGATGGAGACGCAGGACGGGCGCAAGCTCTCGCTGCCCGAAAGCGTGCTGGACGTGCCCGATACCGCCCCGGTCAATCCCGAGGCGAAGATCAGCGTGAAGGTCGAAGGCTCCGCTGCGGCCGCCGTCGAGCTGATGTCGAGCCCAGCGCTACGCGGCTCGTCCGGCCAGCAGTTCGACCCCGCGACGGTGAAGGGCAACATCAACGGCCTTGCGCAGGTCAATGTCCGGCTCAAGCAGGACATGAGCGAGAAGGACGTCGACTACGCCTTCGAGGCCGACCTGACCGATTTCTCCGCCGACAAGATCTTCCAGGGCCAGAAGCTCGAGAACGCCACGGTGAAGGTGTTCGCGACGCCGGCCGCCATGGTCTTCCGCGGCGAGGGTAAGCTGGCCGGCGCGCCCGCGAGCTTCGAGATGAAGAAGCCGCGCGACGGCGGCGACACCGAATTCCGCGTCGCCGCCAATATCGACGATGCCGCGCGCAACCGCATGAATCTCGATCTCGCCGGCCTGTCGGGCACGGTCGCCATCAAGGTGAACGGGGTGATCAATGCGCGCGGCAAGACCGCCGACGTCGAGATCGATCTCGGCGCCGCCCGGCTCGCCGAGCTGGTGCCGGGCTGGTCGAAGCCCGCCGGCAAGCCCGCCAAGCTCACCGCCAAGGCGGTCATCAGCAATGACGACATCAGGTTGAACGACCTCGTCGTCGCCGGTTCGGGCGTCAACATCCGCGGCTCGGTCGATCTCGACGGCAAGGGTGGGCTGCAGGCGGCCAACCTGCCGACCTTCCAGCTCTCCGACGGCGACAAGGCCAATGTGAAGGTAGAGAGCGCCGACGGCGCCCTGAAGATCACCGTGCGCGGCGAGGTGATCGAGGCGCGGGCCTTCCTGAAGAACCTGCTCGACGCGCCGATCGCCGGCAACAAGGAGCAGAAGCCGGCCGACATCGATCTCGACGTCAATCTCGGCGTCGTCACCGGCAACAATGGCGAGGCGATGCGGCAGGCGGTGCTGCGCATGTCCCGGCGCAACGGCGATCTGCGGGCCTTCTCGCTCGGCGCCCTCGTCGGCCGCAACGGCGGCGTGCGGGGCGAACTGAAGGCCCGCGACAACGGCCGGCCCATGCTGCAGATCGCGACCACCGACGCCGGCGCGCTGCTGCGCTTTGTCGATTTCTACGCGCGCATCTATGGCGGCGACCTGTGGATCAACATCGACGCGCCGCGCGGCGACGGCGCGCCGCAGGACGGCACCATCAACATGCGCGATTTCGTGGTGCGCGGCGAGCCGGGGCTCGACCGTCTGATCGCCGCCGCGCCGGCTGGCGATCGCGGCCGCGACGGGCGCGCGCAGCCGGGCGCCGCCGTGGTGTTCAACAAGCTCCAGGTCGATTTCCAGCGCGCCGCCGGCCGCCTCGTGCTACGGGAAAGCGCGATCTGGGGGCCGACCATCGGCTCGACCTTCGACGGCCAGATCGATTTCGCCAATGACCGCATCGGCGTGCGCGGCACCTATGTGCCGGCCTATGGGCTCAACAACCTGTTCAGCAAGCTGCCCGTGCTCGGCTTCTTCCTCGGTGGCGGGCCGAATGAGGGGCTGGTCGGCGTGACCTACGAGATCGTCGGGCCTTTGAGCGGGCCGACGCTGCGCATCAATCCCATCTCGGCGGTGGCGCCGGGCTTTCTGCGCAAGATCTTCGAGTTCCGCCAGGCGCCCGATCCGACCCCGCCCGCCGTGGTGCCGACGCGCTGACGATCCGTGCCGGCTGCGGTCCTCGCGGCCTCACACCGCCCGCAGCAGCACGTGCTTCTTCTTGCCGAAGGAGAGCTTGATCACGCCTTCGGAAGAGAGGTCGCGCGCGGTGAGCACTGCCTTCTCGTCGGTCACGGTCGCGTCGTTCACCTTGAGGCCGCCGCTCTTGATCTGCCGGCGCGCCTCGCCGTTCGAGGCGACGAGGCCGGTCTTCTCCGCGAAGGCGGCGAGCACGCCGATGCCGCTCTCCAATTCGCCCGCCGGCACCTCGACGGTCGGCAGGTCGGCGGAAACCCCGCCTTCCTCGAAGGTCTTGCGCGCCGTCTCCGCCGCCTGATCGGCCGCCGCGCGGCCGTGCAGCATGGCGGTGACCTCGGTGGCGAGGATCTTCTTCACCTCGTTGATCTCCGCCCCGCCGAGCGCTTCGAGCCGGGCGATCTCGGCCATCGGCAGCGTCGTGTAGAGCTTGAGGAAGCGCGGCACGTCGGCGTCCTCGGTATTGCGCCAGTACTGCCAGAACTCGTAAGGCCCGAGCAGATCGGCGTTCAGCCACACCGCGCCGTTGACCGACTTGCCCATCTTGGCGCCGGAGGCGGTGGTGAGCAGCGGCGAGGTCAGCGCGTAGAGCTGCTCGGTCCCCATGCGGTGGCCAAGGTCGATGCCGTTGACGATGTTGCCCCACTGGTCGGAGCCGCCCATCTGCAGCCGCACGCCGTAGCGCTTCGACAGCTCGACGAAGTCATAGGCCTGCAGGATCATGTAGTTGAACTCGAGGAAGGACAGCGACTGCTCGCGCTCCAGCCGCATCTTCACGCTGTCGAAGGACAGCATGCGGTTGACCGAGAAGTGCCGGCCGACATCGCGCAGGAATTCCAGATAATTGAGTGAGCGCAACCATTCCGCGTTGTTGATCATCAGCGCGTCGGTGGGCCCGTCGCCATAGGTCAGGTAGCTGGAGAACACGCGCTTGATCGAGGCGATGTTGGCCTCGATCGTCTCCACCGTCATGAGCTGGCGCGCCTCGTCCTTGAAGGACGGATCGCCCACCATGCCGGTGCCGCCGCCCATCAGCGAGATCGGCTTGTGGCCGGTTTTCTGCAGCCAGTGCAGCAGCATGATCTGGATGAGGCCGCCCGCGTGCAGGCTCGGCGCGGTCGGGTCGAAGCCGATATAGGCGGTGACACTTTCCTTCGCCAGCAGCGCATCGAGGCCGGTCTCGTCGGAAACCTGATGGATGAAGCCGCGTTCGGCGAGGGTGTGGAGGAATTCGGAACGGAACTGCGTCATGTCGGGCCTGCGGCGGGGATGCTTGGTCGTTTCGGCCGGTCTAGTATCAGCTTCGCGATGGGAACGCACGCCGCGCGGTGCATTGGGGGTGAACGATGAGAGCGATCGGAATGATGAGCGGCACCTCGCTCGACGGCATCGACGTCGCCTTCATCGAGACCGATGGCGAGAGCGTCACTGCCTTCGGCGAGGGACGCACCTATCCCTATTCGGATGACGACCGGCGGCTCTTCTTCCGCGCGCTGGAGGAGGCCGCCGCGCTCACCGAGCGGCAGGCGCGGCCGGGCATACTGACGGCGGCCGAGGCACTCATCACCGCGCGCCATGCCGAGGCGCTCGCCCGCTTCCTCGTCGAGGCGCCGCAATACCGGGATGTCGATGTCGTCGGCTTCCACGGTCAGACCGTGCTGCACCGCCCGGAGATCGGGCTGACCGTTCAGCTCGGCGACGGCGACCACCTCGCCGGCGCGCTGAAGTCGCTGGCGAGCCGGGGGGCGGCGGCCGAGCTCGTCTATGACTTCCGCGCCGCCGACGTGGCGGCGGGCGGGCAGGGGGCGCCCTTCGTGCCGGTCTACCACCGCGCTCTAGCCGCCGGCCTCGGCCGGGAAGGGCCGGTGATGGTGGTCAATCTCGGCGGCGTCGCCAACATCACCTATATTGACGGCGCGGCGGATCCGGTCGCCTGCGACACCGGCCCGGCCAACGCGCTGATCGACGACTTCATGAAGGAGCGCACCGGCGCGCCCTGCGACCGCGACGGCGCGGCGGCCGCCGCCGGCCGGGTCGACGAGGCGGCGCTGGCGCGGCTTCTGCGTCACGGCTTCTTCACGCTCTCCCCGCCGAAATCGCTCGACCGCAACGCCTTCCGCAACTGGGTGGCCGAGCATGCCGAGCTCGACGACATGAGCGTGGAGGATGGCGCGGCGACGCTGACCGCGCTCACCGCCGCCTCGGTCGCCGCCGTGCTGCCGCTGCTGCCGGAGCGGCCCCGGAGCGTGATCGCGGCGGGCGGCGGCGCGCATAATTCGACGCTGCTGCGCATGCTGTCCGAACGGCTCGGCGTTGGCGTCGAGACCGCCGATTCGGTGGGCTGGTCGATCGATCTCCTCGAGGCGCAGGCCTTCGGCTTCCTCGCCGTGCGGGTGCTGCGCGGCCTGCCGCTCAGCTTTCCCGGCACCACCGGCGTGCCGCGGCCGCAGACGGGCGGCGTCCGCGCTGCGGCACGCCGCGCCGCCTGAAGATGATGTTCAGTTTTTCTGAATTTTGAGACAGTCTGACGCAGCATTCCTGAAATGCATTGGTGCGATGCAAAATCCGATGATGCATCGCACAAGATATTCCGTATCTTGAGGGCTCCCGGACGACCGGCTCGCCAGGCCACGGCAGTTCCGCCGAACAAGACCTGGACAGAACCTCTCGGAGCAACTCGGATGCGCACGCTTTTTCGCGCCTTCATCGCCGCCGCCCCGATCGCCGCTGCCGCTGGCGTTCTCGGCTTCGCCTCGCTCATCAGCCCCGCCGATGCGTGGGAACGCTCGCAGCAGGTCCGCCCGCATGCGGCGGAGACCATCAAGCTCGGCTACGTCACCGGCGTCGCCTATTACACCTTGGAAGCCGACGGTTATCACGTCGTCGCCACGCTGAGCGTCGCTGACGGCGCCCCGGTACGCTTCGCCGCGACCCTTCAGCCCGAGCAGAGCGTGACCATCTCGGTGCCCGGCGCCGAGGGCGATACGCCGAAGTCCATCGAGATCGCCCGCAAGGGCGAGACGGTGACGGTGACCCGCCCGCTGCGTCTCGTGCTGAACTGAGCGCGGTCTCGGGCTTTGCCGAAGAATGCGGCGTCATGCCTGGCCCTGAGCTGTGCATTCGCGCTTCTGCGGCGCCTGAAAATGAAATGGCCGGGACGAGCCCGGCCATGACGTGATCGAAAAGACGAACCAGGCGCGCGGCTCTCAGGCCGCGCTTTCCTTTTTCCGGGTGCCGGGCAGGCGGCGGTCGAGATAGGTACCGACGACCTCCATCAACTCCTCGGTCCGCCCGTCAAAGAAGTGGTTCGCGCCGGCGACCGTCTGCTGGTCGATCACGATGCCCTTCTGGGTCTTCAGCTTCTCGACGAGGCCGGTCACCGCCGAGAACGGCACCACCGCGTCCTTGTCGCCATGGACGAACAGGCCCGAGGACGGGCAGGGCGCCAGGAACGAGAAGTCGTAGAGATTGGCCGGCGCGGCGATCGAGATGAAGCCCTCGACCTCCGGGCGGCGCATCAAAAGCTGCATGCCGATCCAGGCGCCAAACGAGAAGCCGGCAATCCAGCAGGCGCGCGCGTCCGGGTTGATCGACTGCGCCCAGTCGAGGGCGGCGGCGGCGTCCGCCAGCTCGCCCTGGCCGTGGTCAAACGCGCCCTGGCTGCGCCCGACGCCGCGGAAGTTGAAGCGCAGCGTCGAGAAGCCCCGATTCACGAACTGGTAGTACAGGTTGTAGACGACCGGATTGTTCATCGTGCCGCCGAACTGCGGGTGCGGGTGCAGGATGATCGCGATCGGCGCGTTGCGCGTCTTGGCCGGCTGGTAGCGGCCTTCGAGCCGCCCCTTCTCGCCGGTGAAGATAACCTCGGGCATGGAAATCCGTGACCTTGAAGCTGCTCGGCCGTCGCGGGCCATCCCTGCCGCACCGCCGGACCGCCCCGGTCGTGACCCGGCCTGTCCACATGGCGAATAGCGTTCGACCTGAATGACTTGACGGCGGAAGCTATCGCCCCTAACTTTAGAATAATTCCAATCTTCTACGTCAGGTTGCGGCGACCGATTGCATATACCGCTCGCTGCAGGATCCGACGGAGATGGCGGAAGCCAACCTATGAAGGAGATGGTCCGCATTTGCAAGCACGCAAGGGCTTGCCGGTGCGGAGCCTGAAGATCGGCCTATATATGGCACGAATCTTCCTTGTCCTGGGTGAGCCGATCCGCCCGTTTGCAGACCTCGACGAAGGCCGATGACCGAACGCACCTACCTCGACCACAACGCCACGGCGCCCATCCGTCCGGCGGCCGCCGACGCGCTTGCGAAGGCGCTGGCCGATACCGGCAACGGCTCTTCCGTGCATGGCGAGGGCAGGGCGGCGCGCGGGCGCATCGACGCCGCGCGCAAGAGCGTCGCGGCCCTGGTCGGTGCCGACCCGCGCGGCGTGGTGTTCACTTCCTGCGGGACCGAGGCCGATACCCTCGCGCTCGTGCCCGAGGTGACGCGCGGCGGCGAGGCGCTGTCCTGCGACGTGCTGCTGACGACGGCGGTCGAGCATGCCGGCGTGCTGCGGGGGCACCGCTTCGCGCCGGAGGCGGTCGAGTTTCTTCCCGTCGATGCGCGCGGCCGCCTGCGGCTCGACGCGCTCGACGAGGCGCTGGCCCGCCATGCGGAAGCCGGCCGCCGGGCGCTGGTGTCCGTCATGCTGGCGAACAACGAGACGGGCGTGATCCAGCCGGTGGCCGAGGCCGCCCGCCGCGCCCATGCGACCGGCGCGGTCGTGCACAGCGACGCGGTGCAGGCGGCGGGACGCATCCCGATCGAGATCGGTGTGCTCGGCGTCGACATGCTCTCGCTCTCCGCCCACAAGATCGGCGGCGCCCCGGGTGCCGGTGCTCTGGTCTTCGCCGATCCCGACATGCGGGTGAAGCCGGTCTTCGCGGGCGGGGCACAGGAGCGCGGCCTTCGCGCCGGTAGCGAGAATGTGCCCTCGATCGCCGCTTTCGGGGTTGCGGCCGCAGCCGCGAAGGCCGATCTCGAAAGCGAGGTTTCACGCATCGGCGCCTTGCGCGACGGGCTTGAAAGCGCTCTAAGGTGCGAATTCCCCGAGCTCGTGCTGCTCGTCGGCGACGTTGAGCGCCTGCCCAACACGTCGTGCCTCGCCCTGCCGGGCGTGCCGGCCGAAACGCTGGTGATCGCGCTCGATCTCGCTGGCGTCGCGGTCAGCGCCGGGGCCGCCTGCTCGTCGGGGAAGGTCGGCCCGTCCCATGTGCTGAGCGCCATGGGGGTGCCCGAGAAGATCGCGCGCTCCGCCGTCCGCATGTCGTTCGGCTGGTCGAGCACGCAGGAGGACGTGAACCGGGCGCTCGGCGCGTTCCGCCGCGTGCTTCCGGGGCTTCTGCGCCGCGCCCGCGCGGCATGACGAATGGAATTGCCGCGCCATCGGCGCGGAGGACGTGCGTAGCAGTTGGAACTTGACCCGCGGGCCTTGACCCCGCGCGGGAAAGGAGAAGGGACGATGCCGGCCGTACAGGAGACAGTGGAGCAGGTCCGCTCCATCGACGTCGATCAGTACAAATACGGCTTCTTCACCGACATCGAGTCGGAGAAGGCGCCGAAGGGTCTCACCGAGGATACCATCCGCTTCATCTCGGCCAAGAAGGACGAGCCGGAGTGGATGTTGGAATGGCGGCTGGAGGCGTTCCGCCGCTGGCAGACCATGCGCGAGCCGGAATGGGCGCGCGTGAGCTACCCGCCGATCGCCTATCAGGAGCTCTATTACTATTCCGCGCCGAAGCGGAAGGACGGGCCGAAGTCGATCGACGACATCGACCCGGAGATCCTGAAGACCTATGAGAAGCTCGGCATCCCGCTGCGCGAGCGCGACGCGCTGCTCGGCATTGAGAGCACCGGTGGCTCGAAGGTCGCGGTCGACGCGGTGTTCGACAGCGTCTCGGTGGCGACCACCTTCAAGGAAGAGCTCGCCAGGGCCGGCGTCATCTTCATGCCGATCTCGGAGGCGATCCGCGAATATCCCGAGCTGGTGCGGAAGTATCTCGGCTCGGTGGTTCCGGTCACCGACAACTTCTTCGCCACGCTGAACTCGGCTGTGTTCTCCGACGGCTCTTTCGTCTACGTGCCGAAGGGCGTGCGCTGCCCGATGGAGCTCTCGACCTATTTCCGCATCAACGAGCGCAACACCGGCCAGTTCGAGCGCACGCTGATCATCGCCGACGAGGGTGCCTATGTGAGCTACCTCGAAGGTTGCACGGCGCCGATGCGCGACGAGAACCAGTTGCACGCGGCGGTGGTCGAGCTGGTGGCGCTGGCCGATGCCGAGATCAAGTACTCGACGGTGCAGAACTGGTATCCGGGCGACAAGGACGGCAAGGGCGGCATCTTCAACTTCGTCACCAAGCGTGGCGACTGCCGCGGCGACCGTTCCAAGATCTCCTGGACGCAGGTCGAGACCGGCTCGGCGATCACCTGGAAATATCCGAGCTGCATCCTGCGCGGCGACGAGAGCCGCGGCGAGTTCTACTCCATCGCCATCTCGAACGGCCACCAGCAGGTCGACAGCGGCACCAAGATGATCCATCTCGGCAAGAACACGACGAGCCGGATCATCTCCAAGGGCATCGCGGCCGGGCACTCGGACAACACCTATCGCGGTCTCGTCTCGGCGCACCGCAAGGCGACCGGCGCGCGCAATTTCACCAATTGCGACAGCCTGCTGATCGGCGACAAGTGCGGCGCACACACCGTGCCCTACATCGAGAGCAAGAACTCCTCGGCACAGTTCGAGCACGAGGCCACCACCTCGAAGATCTCCGAGGACCAGCTCTTCTACTGCCGCCAGCGCGGCCTCGACCCCGAGGAGGCGACGGCGCTCATCGTCAATGGCTTCGTCAAGGACGTCCTCCAGCAGCTCCCCATGGAGTTCGCGGTCGAGGCGCAGAAGCTGATCTCGGTGAGCCTCGAAGGCTCGGTGGGCTGAGCGCCCGTTTGCATTCGTCATCCCGGACGCGGCACGGCCGCGATCCGGGATCGTCCTCAGGAATATCAGCGCGATCCCGGCTCTGCGCTTCGCTTCGGCCGGGATGACGTGCTTCAGATTGGATCGCACACAATGGCCATGCTCGAAATCGACAACCTCCACGCCAAGATCGAAGGCGACGAGGGCCGCGAGATCCTCAAGGGGCTCACCCTGCAGGTGAACCCCGGCGAGGTGCACGCGATCATGGGTCCGAACGGCTCGGGCAAGTCGACCCTCTCTTATATCCTCGCCGGCAAAGAGGATTACGAGGTCACCGAGGGCTCGGTGACGCTCGACGGCGAGGACCTGCTGGAGATGGAGATCGACGAGCGCGCCGCGAAGGGCGTGTTCCTCGCCTTCCAGTACCCGATCGAGGTGCCCGGCGTCGCCACCATGACCTTCCTGCGCTCGGCGCTGAACGCGCAGCGCAAGAAGCGCGGCGAGGAGGAGGTCTCGACCCCGGATTTCCTGCGCCTGATCCGCGAAAGGGCAGCGAATCTCGGCATTTCGCAGGACATGCTCAAGCGCGGTGTGAACGTCGGCTTCTCCGGTGGCGAGAAGAAGCGCATGGAGATCCTGCAGATGGCGGTGCTGGAGCCGAAGCTCTGCATCCTCGACGAGACCGATTCCGGCCTCGACATCGACGCGCTGAAGATCGTCTCCGAGGGCGTCAATGCGCTGCGTTCGCCCGACCGCGGGATGATCGTCATCACCCACTACCAGCGCCTCCTGAACCACATCGTGCCGGATTTCGTCCACGTGATGAACAACGGCCGCATCGTGCGCTCCGGCGGCAAGGAACTCGCCCTGGAGCTCGAGGCCAACGGCTATGCTGAGTACCAGCAGAGCGCGGCGTGAGGGGAGCCCGATGAACGCCGAGATACGCCCCATCCGCACTCCCGCCGAGCAGGCGCTGGTCGCCGCTCTGGAAACCCTGCCGGCCGGCGGCGACCGGCTGGCCGAGCTGCGCCGCACCGCCGCCCGCAGCTTCACCGAGAACGGCTTGCCGCACCGGCGCGTCGAGGAATGGAAATACACCGACCTGCGCACCATCCTGCGCGAGGCGGTGCCGCTCGCCGGCCCGGCCGCCGTCGCTCGTGCTGAAGCGGGCCTGAAGCTGCTCGGCGAGGCTCGCGCGCGCCGCATCGTCGTCGCCAATGGCGCCGTGGTGCCGGAGCTTTCCGACCTCGCCGATCTGGAACCCGGCCTGTCCATCGTCTCGCTGGCCGGCGCGATCGCGCAGGGCGACGAGCGCCTTTCCCGCCTCGGCGGCCTGGTGCCGGCCCGCTATGACGCGGCGCTGGCGCTGAATACCGCGCTCGCCAAGGACGGCGTGCTGATCGAGGTGGCGCCCGGCGCGACGATCGAGCGCCCCGTCCAGGTCGCGAGCGTCTTCGTGGGCGAGGCGCCGGCGGCGAGCTATGCCCGCAACCTCGTCATCGTCGGTGCAGGCGCCCGCTTCACCTATGTTGAGAGCTTCGAGGGTCCGGAAGGCGTCGCCTATCAGACCAACAGCGCGACCGAGTTCCTCGTCGGCGACGAGGCGCATTTCGACGTGGTGCGGGCGCAGGACGAGAGCGCGACCGCCGTGCATCTCTCCACCCTGCTGTTCGACGTCGGACGTGAGGCGCTGTTGCACGCCTTCGGCTTCGCGACGGGCGCGAGCGTGGCGCGCACCTCGCTCTATGCGACGCTCTCGGGCAATGACAGCAAGGTGGCCTTCAACGGCGCCGCGCTGCTCAAGGGCCGCCAGCACGGCGATTCGACGCTGTTCGTCGACCACGCGGTGCCGGGCTGCGAGAGCCGCGAGCTGTTCAAGCACGTGCTGGACGATTCCTCGCGCGGCGTGTTCCAGGGCAAGATCGTTGTGCGTCAGGCGGCCCAGAAGACCGACGGGCGCATGATGAGCCGCGCCCTCGTGCTCGGCGACGACGCCGAGATGGACAACAAGCCCGAGCTCGAGATCTTCGCCGACGACGTGCAGTGCGGTCATGGCGCCACTTGCGGCGCCATCGACGAGGAGCTGCTGTTCTATCTGCGCGCCCGCGGCATCCCGCTGAAGGAGGCGCAGAGCCTTCTGGTGCAGGCCTTCGTCGGCGAGGCGATCGAGACCGTCGAGCATGACGGCCTGCGCGACGCGCTGGTCGCCCGCGCGGAAGGCTGGCTGAAGGCGCGCGCCTGACGCGCGCCCGGACGACCATCCCTCGAGACCCGGGCTTTTGCCCGGGCACCTCAGGATGACGGTGTTCCTTAAAGTAAGGTCGATGACGCTGCTCCGACGTGCGACGTCATCCTGAGGTGCAAGCGCAGCCAGCCTCGAAGGAGGCTCGCTCGTGCACCGGAGACAGCAGAGGTCGAGCCGATGACCATCCTCCACCCCGCCGTGGCGAACGGCACGTATGACGTGAACCGCGTGCGGCAGGATTTCCCGATCCTGTCGAAGCAGGTCTACGGCAAGCCGCTGACCTATCTCGACAATGCCGCATCGGCGCAGAAGCCGGTGCAGGTGCTCGACCGCATGCGCTACGCCTATGAAAACGAGTACTCGAACGTCCATCGCGGGCTGCACTTCCTCGCCAATGCGATGACCGAGGCATATGAGGAGGCCCGCGAGCGCTGCCGCGCCTTCCTCAACGCCGGCTCGCTGGAGGAAGTGATCTTCACCCGCTCGGTGACCGGGGCGATCAACCTCGTCGCCTCCTCGCTCGGGCAGTCGATCGAGGAGGGTGACGAGATCATCCTCTCGATCATGGAGCACCATTCCAACATCGTGCCCTGGAACTATCTGCGCGAGCGCAAGGGCGCTGTGATCAAATGGGTGCCGGTGACCGAGGACGGCTCGTTCGATTTCGACGCTTTCGAGCAGATGCTCTCGCCGCGCACCAAGATCGTCGCCGTCACCCATATGTCGAACGTGCTCGGCACGGTGACGCCGCTGAAGGACATCGTCCGCCTCGCCCATGAGGCCGGTGCGCTGGTGGCGGTCGACGGCGCGCAGGCGGCGGTGCACCTGCCGGTCGACGTGCGCGACCTCGACGTCGATTTCTACGGCATCACCGGCCACAAGCTCTACGGGCCGACCGGCATCGGCGTGCTCTACGGCAAGCGCGCGCTCTTGGAGAAGATGCCGCCTTACGAGGGCGGGGGCGAGATGATCCGCACCGTCACCGAGGAGGGCGTCACCTATGGCGAGCCGCCGCACCGCTTCGAGGCCGGCACGCCGCCCATCGTGCAGGCGATCGGTCTCGGCGAGGCGCTGACCTATATGGAAAGCCTCGGCCGCGAGCGGATCGCCGCCCATGAGGCGATGCTCGGCGCCTATGCCAAGGAGCGGCTCTCCCGCATCAATTCCCTGCGCATCTATGGCGACGCGCCGGGCAAGGGCGCCATCGTCGCCTTCGACATGAAGGGCGCGCATCCGCACGACGTCGCGACCGTGATCGACCGCGCCGGCGTCGCTGTGCGGGCCGGCACCCATTGCGCAATGCCGCTGCTCGCGCGATATGGAGTAACGGCTACCTGCCGCGCCTCCTTCGGGCTGTACAACACACGCGAGGAGGTCGACCGGCTCGCCGAAGCCCTCATCAAGGCGCAGGATTTGTTCGCATGACCGAGATCGACACCGAGGCGCCGAATGTACCGGAGATCGAGTCCTCCATCCCGGCGGAGGAGCTCGAACGCCTGACCGACGACATCGTCGCCGCGCTCAAGACGGTCTACGATCCGGAAATCCCGGTCGACATCTACGAGCTCGGCCTGATCTACAAGGTCGACATCTCGGACGATCGCCGCGTTGCCGTCGAGATGACGCTGACCACGCCGAACTGCCCCTCCGCCGCCGAGCTTCCCGGCATGGTCGAGGGCGCAGTGGCGAGCGTCGGCGGTGTCACCGATGTCGAGGTGAACCTCACCTTCGACCCGCCATGGGATCAGGGGCGGATGTCCGAAGAGGCCCGGCTCACCCTCAATCTGTGGTGAGCGCCGTGGCGCCGGCTCCTGCCGCGCCGCCCATCTCCGGCGTGCTGGAGACCGGGCTCTATGTCGACGACCTGCCGCGTGCCCGCGCTTTCTATGAAGGGGTGCTCGGCCTGAGGCCGATGATCGCCGATCACCGCTTCTGTGCCTACGACGCCGGCCCGGGCAGCGTGCTGCTGCTGTTCTTACGCGGCGCGACGCTGGAAGCGGTCACCATGCCGGGCGGCACCATTCCCGGCCATGACGGCCACGGCCCGCTGCACTACGCGCTCGCCATCCCCGCCGGATCGCTCGATGCATGGATCGCGCATCTGGCCGGGCAGGGGGTCGCGGTCGAGAGCCGCGTGAACTGGAAGGGCGGCGGCGCCAGCCTCTATTTCCGCGATCCCGACGGCCATCTCGTCGAGCTGGCGACGCCGGGGCTGTGGGCGAACTACTAGTCCATGTCGTCATCCCGGACGGCCACAGGCCGATCCGGGATCGCTTATCCTATAGTGCACGCGATCCCGGCTCTCGCTGCGCCCGGCCAGGATGACGGTATGACTGTTATGCCTTGAGTCCGGCCGGCGCATACCCCATTTTAGAAGCACCGATCCGCCGGCCTTGAACCGGCGTCGATATGGAGACCGAAATGGCCGAACCCCGCCCGCGCATTCCCGTGATGCGCCTCACCGATGCCGCCGCCACGCGCGTGCGCGAGATCATGGCCCGCGCCGAGAAGCCGGTCGTCGGCCTGCGCGTCGGCGTGAAGAACGGTGGCTGCGCCGGCATGGAATACACGATGGAGTTCGCCGAGGAGGCGGGCCGCTTCGACGAGGTCGTCGAGGACAAGGGCGTCAAGGTGCTGATCGACCCCAAGGCGATCCTTTATCTCCTCGGCACCGAGATGGACTTCAAGGCCGACAAGATGACCGCCCAGTTCGTGTTCAACAACCCGAACCAGACATCGGCCTGCGGCTGCGGCGAATCGGTCGCCATCACTCCCGCCCGTCGCGAGGCGGTCGAAGCCGGCGCCTGAGCGCCATGGACGGCGCGGCGGTCGAAGATGTCTTCACCGCCTTCGGCCCGGTGCGCTGCCGGCGCATGTTCGGTGGCCTCGGCATCTACGCCGCGGGCGTGATGTTCGCCCTGATGGTGGACGACGAGATTTACCTCAAGACCGATTCCGACTTCGCCGATACCCTGCAGGCCGAGGGCTCGCACCCTTTCGCCTATGAGGGGCGCGGGCGGCAGGTGACGACCAGCTACTGGTCCATTCCACCCCGCCGCATCGACGACGCCGAGGCCGTCGCCGAGATTGCCTATAGGGCGCTGCGCGTGGCTCAGGAGGCGGCGGCGAAGCCGGCCGCACGCCGTTCACGGACCGGCCAGAAACGCCTGCCGCGTTGAAACCCTGTAGCTCTTTCCGATCAGGTGGAGTCACCTGATCGATAAGAAAGTGCTCTCGATTCAAAATGCTTCAGCCGGGCGTCGATCCTGATGGAGGGCGGGCGGGAGCCGTCAGCCGGCCTTGATGCGGACCGGCCGCAGCAGGAAGGCGGGCAGGTGAGAGGTGTCCGCCGGCTCGTCGTTGCGCGCGACGGGACGTTCGGCGGCGCGGCGCGGCGTGCTCGGGGTGACCGGGGCGCGTGTCGCGGCGGGAGCGGGCGCGGGCTCGCGGCTCTCCGGGCGCGCGGCCTTGCGGCGCGCGGGCCGAGCGGAATCAGCGGCGTCGTGGGCGACGGCGGGTTCCTCGGCAGCCTCGGCGGGAGCACGCTCGCCGCGCCGGCGGGCCGGACGGGCGCCGCGGCGCTCGCTGCGATCCCCACGGTCTCCGCGCTCGCCACGATCCCCGCGCGGGCTGCGTCCTTCGGACGGCGGCAGCTCGCTCAGCGTCGAACCGAACCAGTCGATCGGCCGGCCGATCAGCTTCTCGATCGCCGCCAGCGACTTGGCGTCGGCTGGCGTGACGATGGTGAAGGCGGCGCCGGCGCGGCCGGCGCGGCCGGTACGGCCGATGCGGTGGACATAGTCTTCGGCGTGATGCGGCGTGTCGTAGTTGAAGACGTGGCTCACCGCCGGGATGTCGAGGCCGCGGGCGGCGACGTCGGAGGCCACCAGCAGGTTCGCCTCGCCGGTGCGGAACTGGTCGAGCGCCTGCATGCGCGAGCGCTGGTCCATGTCGCCGTGCAGGCAGACCGCCTTGAAGCCGTGCCGCTGCAGCGACTTGTGCACCACCGCGACTTCGCTCTTGCGGTTGCAGAAGATGATGCCGTTCTGCAGGTTCTCGGCGGTGGTGATCAGCTCGCGCAGCTTCTCGCGCTTGGCGTAGTCCTCCTTCGGGCTGGCGACGAGCATCTGGGTGATGGTCGCGGCCGTAGAGGAGGGGCGCGAGGCCTCGACCTGCACCGGATTGGAGAGGAACTGCGACACCAGCCGCTGGATCTCGGGCGGCATGGTGGCGGAGAAGAACAACGTCTGCCGGGTGAAAGGCACCAGCTTGCAGACGCGCTCGATGTCCGGGATGAAGCCCATGTCCAGCATGCGGTCGGCTTCGTCGATCACGAGGATCTCGATGCCGGAGAGCAGCAAGCGGCCGCGTTCCACATGGTCGAGCAGGCGGCCCGGGGTAGCGATCAGCACGTCGACGCCGCGCAGCAGCTTGGAGTCCTGGTCGCCGAAGGAGACGCCGCCGATCAGCAGGGCGACGTTGAGCTTGTGGTTCTTGCCGTACTTGACGAAGTTCTCTTCGACCTGGGCGGCGAGCTCGCGCGTCGGCTCGAGGATGAGCGTGCGCGGCATGCGGGCGCGGGCGCGGCCCTGCTCAAGCAGGGTGAGCATCGGCAGGGTGAACGCGGCGGTCTTTCCGGTGCCTGTCTGGGCAAGGCCGAGCACGTCGCGGCGTTCCAGCACATGCGGAATGGCCTGCGCCTGGATCGGGGTCGGCTCCGTGTAGCCGGCATCGGCGACGGCCGAGAGCACTTTCTCGCTCAGGCCAAGTTCGTTAAAGGGCATCTAGGGTCAATTCTGCGGCAGCGCACCGCTCACCGGACCCCCCGAGCCGTAACCGGGGACGGATTGCGTCGTCTTCGCGCGGAGCGCTTTATTCGGAATATCGGACGACGCGATGCAACATAGGCAGAAGTCTCGTAAAGTCAACGTCTTTCGCCGCTGTCAAGCGCCTTCGTGACGGCCGGCCGTGCAAAAGCGTTCGCCGCCGGTTCCGAACCCCCGAGCGGCGCCAGGGAGTGCCCACCGATGAGCCGTGCCTTCGTCAAGGAAGATTCGGGTGCCGAGGCGCTGCCCGAGCGTCCGGTCAGCCCGCGCCGCAACCTCGTCACCCGACGTGGCCTCGCTCTGATCGAGGCCGAGATCGAGCGCCTGCGCGAGGCGCTGGCGGGCGCGAGCGCGAGCGGTGACCGCGACGGCATCGCCCGCGCCTCACGCGACCTGCGCTACTGGACCGCGCGTCGCGCCAATGCCGAGCCGGTCGATCCGCCGCAGGATGGCGAGACGGTCACCGTCGGCATGGCGGTGACGCTGGAGGACGAGGACGGTCGGCGCCGAACCTATCGCCTGGTCGGCGAGGATGAGGCCGAACCGAAGGAGGGCCGCATCGCCTGGAGCGCGCCGGTGGCGCAGGCCCTGCTCGGCAAGGGCCTCGGCGACGAGGTCGATCTGCCGGCCGGCACGCTGGAGATCGTCGCCATCGACCCGCGCCCGGAACCGGTATAGGCCGGCGCAAGGACAGAAGAGGCACATGCATGCTGGTTCCGACGGACGTTCTCCTCATCTTCGTGCCGGCGGCGCTGGCGCTGAACCTCACCCCCGGCAACGACATGCTGTTCTGCCTGGGGCAGGGGATGCGTGCCGGCCCGCGCGCCGGGATGGCGGCGTCGGCCGGCATCACCGTTGGCGGGCTGATCCATACGCTGATCGCCGGCGTTGGCCTTGCCGCGCTGCTGCGCGCGCATCCGGCCGCCTTCGAGGTTATCCGCTGGGCGGGTGTTGCCTATCTCGTTTATCTGGCCGTCCAGGCGTGGCGGCAGCCCGCGCCTGATCTTGCGCTCCGCGCCGGTGCGACGGGGACGGCGGCGCGCGCGTTTCGCGAGGCGGTGGTGGTGAACCTGCTCAACCCGAAGGTTGCGGTGTTCATCCTCGCCTTCCTGCCGCAATTCGTCGATCCCGAGCGGGGGTCGACGCTGGCGCAGTTCCTCGTTCTCGGCGGCATCTTCAATGCCGGTGGCATGCTGGTGAACCTCGCCGTCGGCGGCTTTGCCGGCACCATCGGAAGCTGGCTCGCCGCGCGCCGTCGTCTCGCGCGCGGTTTTCAGATGCTCACCGGCTGCATCTTCCTCGGCCTCGCGGCACGGATCGCCTTCGAGCGGCGGTAAGGCCCCTCGGATGCCCCAGGAGTGCCTCGCCGCCGACCGGCTCGCGATTCCCTCGTTCTGATATTCTTTTCAATCGTTCCAATCTGTATCTTGATCCAGCCCGGCGCGAGCGGGGAGCTTCGGGCGGGCGTCGTCCGTCAGGGACCGTTCCGCCGTCATGATCTCGCTGCCGCGCCGATGGGTGACGACGATCCGCTCGCTGCTGGTCCTCATCCCCGCCCTCGGGCTCGCCGCCGGTTTCCTCCTCGTCGCATCAGGCCGGGGCGGGGGCGCCGGGACGGTATGGGCGCTGGCCACCGTGCCGGTCGTCGCGACGCTTCTGGTGCAGATCGTCGTGAGCCTGCGCCGAGGCGACACCGGCCTCGACATCGTGGCGGCCCTGTCGATGGGCGGCGCCCTGCTGCTCGGCGAACCGTTGGCCGCCGTCGTCGTCGCGCTCATGTATGCCGGCGGGCAGTATCTCGAAACCTTCGCGGAACGCCGCGCCACCCGCGAGATGGCGGCGCTGGTCGCCCGCGCGCCCCGCTCGGCCCTGCGCTATGCGCAGGACGGCCTGAGCGAGGTGCCGATCGAGGCGGTGAAGCCCGGCGACCGCCTGCTGGTGCGCAAGGGCGAGGTGGTTCCGGTCGACGGGCGGGTGGCCGACGGCATCGCGCTCATCGACCTGTCGGCGCTCACTGGCGAATCGCTGCCGGTGACGCTCGCCCCGCACGCTGAAATCCCGAGCGGTGCGCTCAACGCCGGCGCGCCCTTCGATCTTCTCGCCGACCGTCCCGCGTCCGAGAGCACCTATGCGGGTATCGTCCGGCTGGTCGAGGCCGCGCGCGAGGCAAAGGCGCCGATCGGACGCCTCGCCGACCGCTATGCACTGGTCTTCCTCGCCGTCGTGCTGGTCATCGCTGGCGGCGCCTATGCGGCGAGCGGCGATCCGGTGCGCGCGCTCGCGGTGCTCGTTACGGCGACTCCGTGCCCGCTGATCCTCGCCGTGCCGGTGGCGCTGATCGCCGGTGTGTCCCGCGCGGCGCGGCGCGGCGTGCTGGTCAAGGGCGCGGGCGTGCTCGAGGCGCTCGCCGGCATACGCTGCGCCGTGGTCGACAAGACCGGGACACTGACGCAGGGCCAAGCCAGCCTGGTCGCCATCGAGCCGATGGGCGATCTGCCCGAGGCGGAGTTGCTGCGGCTCGCCGCCTCTCTGGATCAGGCCTCGCAGCATGTGGTGGCCGCCTCGCTGGTGCACGCGGCGCAGGCGCGCGGCCTCACGCTCTCCATGCCCCGCAACGTCGAGGAGACGCCGGGCGAGGGGGTCGAGGGCGACGTTGCCGGCCGCCGGGTGCGCGTCGGCGGCATCGATTATGTGCGGAGCGCGCTTCGCGGCGGCGTGCTGCATGACGTGCCGCGCTCGCCCGGTACGCTGCGCGTGGCGATCGCGGTGGATGGCCTCCCGGCGGGCCTGCTGCTGCTGGCGGACGAGCTCCGCGCCGAGGCTGCCGGCGCGCTCGCAAGCTGGCGGCGCTCCGGCGTCGAGCGCATCGTGCTCGCTTCGGGCGACCGGCGCGACGTCGCCGAGCATATCGGCGCCGCGCTCGGCGTCGACGAGGTGCGCGCCGGTCTCCGGCCCGAGGACAAGGTGGCGATCGTCGAGGAGGAGCGACGGCGCGGCCCGGTGATGATGCTCGGCGATGGCGTGAACGACGCGCCGGCGCTCGCGGCCGCGACGCTTGGCGTCGCCATGGGCGCGCGGGGAGCCGCGGCGTCCTCGGAAGCCGCCGACGCGGTGCTGATGACCGACCGGCTGGACCGCCTCGGCGAGGCGATGGCGATCGCCCGCCGCTCGCTCGGCATCGCCCGGCAAAGCGTCATCGTCGGCATCGGGCTGTCCTTCCTGGCAATGGCGATTGCCGCCGCCGGGTGGCTCAGCCCGGTTCAGGGCGCGCTGGTGCAGGAGGCGATCGACGTCGCGGTGATCCTAAATGCCCTGCGGGCGCTGGGCGGCCCGCCGCCCGGCGCGTGACGCGGAGCCGCGTCAAGCGCATAGCCTGTCAGATATCCAGGAGTTCCTCGCCGGCGAAGGCGGCGCGCTCGGAGATGAAGGCGAAGCGGCTCTCGGGCTTGTTGCCCATCAGTCGCTCGACGGCATCGGCGGTGGCGGCCTTCTCGGCCTCCTCCACGGTGACGCGCAGCAGCGTGCGCGTCTTCGGGTCCATGGTGGTTTCCTTGAGCTGGCCCGGCATCATCTCGCCGAGGCCCTTGAAGCGGTTGACCTCGACCTTGCCGCGCCCGCTGAACTCGCGCGCCAGCAGCGCGTCGCGATGCGCCTCATCGCGCGCATAGAGCGTCTTGGCACCCTGCGCGATGCGGTAGAGCGGCGGCACGGCGAGGAACAGGTGGCCGTTCTCGATCATCTTCGGCATCTGCCGGAAGAAGAAGGTGACCAGCAGCGAGGCGATGTGTGCGCCGTCGACATCGGCGTCGGTCATGATGATGACCCGCTCGTAGCGCAGGTCCTCGTCGCGGTAGTGGCTGCCGGTGCCGCAGCCCAGCGCCTGGATGAGGTCGGCGAGCTGCTGGTTCTGGGCGAGCTTGTCGCGTCCGGCGCTGGCGACGTTCAGGATCTTGCCGCGCAGCGGCAGGATGGCTTGGGTTTGCCGGTCACGGCCCATCTTGGCCGAGCCGCCGGCCGAATCGCCCTCGACGATGAACAGCTCCGAACCGGCCGCCGAGCTGTTCGAGCAGTCGGTGAGCTTGCCCGGCAGGCGCAGCTTGCGCACTGCGCTCTTGCGGGAGATCTCCTTCTCCTGCCGCCTGCGAAGCCGTTCCTCGGCGCGCTCGATCACCCAGTCGAGCAGCCGGCTCGCCTGCATCGGATTGCCGGCCAGCCAATGGTCGAACGGGTCGCGGATCGCGTTCTCGACGATGCGCGTCGCCTCCGCCGTGGCGAGCTTCTCCTTGGTCTGGCCCTGGAACTCCGGCTCGCGGACGAACACCGAGAGCATCGCCGCGCAGCCCGCCATCACGTCGTCGCCGGTGACGGAGGCGGCGCGCTTTGCGCTGCCGATGCGCTCGGCATGGTCGCGCAGGCCGCGCAGCAGTGCGGTGCGGAAGCCGGCCTCGTGGGTGCCGCCCTCGGCGGTCGGGATGGTGTTGCAGTAGGAGGAAACGCCGCCATCGGCGTCGGCAAGCCAGGCGACCGCCCATTCCACCGAGCCGTGCCCGCCCGGCCGCGCCGTCTTGCCGGCGAAGATATCCGAGTGCACCAGCGTGCCGCCGGTGATGTCAGCAGCGAGATAGTCCTTGAGGCCGCCGGGGAAGCGGAAGGTGGCCTTCTCCGGCACGTCCGTTCCGGCGACGAGCGCCGGATCGCAGTTCCAGCGGATCTCGACGCCGCCGAACAGATAGGCCTTGGAGCGCGCCATGCGGAACACGCGGGCGGGCTTGAAGCGGGCCTCGGTGCCGAAGATCTGCGCGTCCGGATGAAACCGAATCCGCGTGCCGCGCCGGTTCAGCACCCGGCCGACTTCGGCGAGCGGCCCCTGCGGCAGGCCGCGCGAATAGGTCTGGCGGTAGAGCGTCTGGCCGCGCGCCACCTCGACCTCCAGCACGTCGGACAGCGCGTTGACCACCGAGACGCCGACACCATGCAGGCCGCCCGAGGTCTCGTAGACCTTGCTGTCGAACTTGCCGCCGGCATGCAGCGTGGTGAGGATCACCTCCAGCGCCGACTTGCCGGGAAAGCGCGGATGGTTCTCGACCGGGATGCCGCGGCCGTTGTCGGTGACGGTCAGGAAGCCGTCGCTATCGAGCTCGACCTCGATGAAGCTGGCATGCCCCGCCACCGCCTCGTCCATCGAATTGTCGATCACCTCGGCGAAAAGGTGGTGCAGCGCCTTCTCGTCGGTGCCGCCGATATACATGCCCGGCCGCCGGCGAACCGGCTCCAGCCCTTCCAGCACCTCGATATGCGCGGCGGTATAGGCCGCCTCGGCCGAGGAGGAGGCTGGACGCGGCTCCGCCTTCGCCGCTGCGGGGCGGCGAGGCTCGGGTTCGGGCAGCGTGGCGAAGAGATCGTTCGGATTCGACATGGGGCCTTCGGCTCGGGGCGGGCGTGGTCACGTTGGACGCGATTCGTTCTTCCCACGCACTATGCCAGCCCCTTGCGCGGGACGGTACTGCCGCGCGTTCAACGCGAGAGTCTGCGCCGGTTGGCGCGCACTTTCCGGCGGTAGAGCGAAACGACGCCGGAAGGCGCCGTGTCGAGCCGTCCGGTGGCGGCCGCCGAGGCGATCCGCAGATTGGCCTCGCCGAGCGCCACCATCTTCTCGGACACCATCCGCATGGCCTCCATGCCGGAGCGCACGTCGCCGGAGCCGAAGCGGGCGAGCCGCAGCGCTACCACCGCCTGCGCCTCGCTGGC
The DNA here is from genome assembly GCF_000702305.1 of Allobosea sp. 117. GTDB lineage: Bacteria > Pseudomonadota > Alphaproteobacteria > Rhizobiales > Xanthobacteraceae > Ancylobacter. The sequence goes on along the minus strand of NZ_JNLC01000016.1, from coordinate 205,424 downwards.
GAGGCCGGCGAGTTCAAAGCCGAGGCCGATGAATCCGAAAGGGCTGAGCATGGCGAGACGCTCCTTCTACATGAGAGCGGCCCGCACCGCTGGGGGTAGTCATATCGTCATTCTTTTCATGGCAGCAAGGTTTCGCCGCAGCAAGGCATGGCGGCCCAGCGCCGCCTCGTCTTTCGTCGCAGCGCGGTTCGGTGTAGACGCGGGGCGCATTGCGGTGCGCGCGCCCGCGCTTATGTAGGGCGCGCTGCGCAGTTGGAGGACGGGTCCATGACGGATGCCAAGGCGAGGATCGCGATACTGGGTGCTTCGGGCTATACGGGCTCGGAACTCGTGCGACTGCTCGTCCGCCATCCGCGCGTCGAGATCGTCGCGCTCACCGCCGACCGCAAGGCCGGCCAGAGCATGGCCGACGTCTTCCCGCAATTCGCGCCGCTGAGCCTGCCCAAGCTGGTGACGATCGAGGAGGTCGACTGGTCCAATGTCGATCTCGCCTTCTGCGCGCTGCCGCACGGCACGACGCAGCAGGTGATCAAGCGCACCTTCGAGCTCGCGCCGCACATCAAGATCGTCGATCTCTCGGCCGATTTCCGGCTGCGCGATCCCGGCGCCTATGAGCAGTGGTACGGCCACCCCCATCAGGCGCTGGAGCTGCAGCAGGAGGCCGTCTACGGCATCACCGAGCTCTATCGCTCGGACATCCGCAAGGCTCGGCTTATCGCCAATCCCGGCTGCTACACCACCACGGCGATCCTGCCGGTGGTGCCGCTGATCGAGGCCGGCGCGGTGGAGCCCGAGAACATCGTCATCGACGCCAAGAGCGGCGTCACCGGCGCCGGCCGTTCGGCCAAGGAATCGCTGCTCTTCACCGAGGTGAGCGACGGCATGCACGCCTATGGCGTCGGCCACCATCGCCACATGGCCGAGCTCGACCAGGAATATTCCAAGGCGGCCGGCCGCAGCGTGGTGCCGAGCTTCACGCCGCATCTGGTGCCGATGAATCGCGGCATCTACGCGACCATCTATCTGAAGACCGGCGCCGGCGTCGGCGCGGCCGGTGTGCACCGGGTGCTGGCCGATTTCTACAGGGCCGAGCCCTTCGTGCACGTGCTGCCGCTCGGGCAGGTGCCGCAGTCGCGCTTCGTGAAGGGCTCGAACATGGCTTTCATCGGCGTGATCCAGGATCGCGCGCCGGACCGGGTGATCGTCATCTCGGCGACCGACAATCTGGTGAAGGGCGCCTCCGGCCAGGCGGTGCAGAACATGAACCTCGTGCTCGGCTATCCCGAGACGACGGGTCTCGATCAGATCGCGCTGTTCCCGTGAGGCCGAGCCCTTGCCGATCGGGTGGAATCACCTGATCGGCAAGAACGTGCTCTCGATTAAATGCTCTAGCGCTGCCGGGCCTTGTAGCTCGGCGCCAGCGCCGTGCCGTTCCACTTCCACGTACCCCAGCAGGCCGTGCCGGAGGTGACGTCGCTGCACAGCTTCTTGTCGACCCGCAGATAGAACGTCGCCAGATCGGCGCCCTGCATCAGCGTCGGGCGGACGCCGCGCAGCTTCGTCGGCGCGTAACTGGCGCGCGACAGGCTGACGGCGATGTCGCAGCCGTCGGCGGCGGCGCAATAGGCAGTCGGCGCGCCGTCGCAGCGCAGCGTCTGCGTGTTGAGCACATAGTCGAGCCGGCCGTCATGATCGATGTCGGCGCTCATCATCGCCGGCCACGCATTGCCCTGCAGCTTGCCGCCCGCCGCACTGCATTGCGCGAAGAAGGCGCCGACCTGGTCCATCACCGGCTGCGGCGCTGGAGCGGGTGGCGCCGGAGCGGCATTGGCCTGACGCGTGAGCGTCTCCATCGCGTCGTCGATCTGCAACTGCAGTGTGGCCACGCGGTTGCGATAGAGCGGCAGGAGGCAGCCGGCATTGGCGCCGCACTGCGCCCGCGCCGCGAGGAAGGCGCGCGCCTCGTCGCGCCGCGTGCCGCTTCCCCCCATCAGCATCGGCACGCGGTCATAGGCGTACCAGAGGCCGCCCATCTCGCTGTCGAGCGCCGAGAGGGTGGCGTCGGCGCATATGGCACGCTCGTCGGGGGCGGCCGCCTTGGCGCAATCGAAGCTGGCCGCGCCCGCCGCGTGGGGCGCGGCGATCAGCCCAAGCAGGCCGAGGGCAGCGGCAAGACGGCGAGCGCTCACGCCTTGACCTTCACATAGCTGCCCGGCGCGTCCTCGATCGGCGCGAACTTCTTGCCGCCGGGTACCCGCGCCGGCACGCGCCGGGGTTCGATCGCCTCGATCCATGAGAGCCAGTCCGGCCACCACGAGCCGGGGTGTGCCTCGGCATCGTCGATCCACTTCTCATAGGCGCCCGAGGGGGAGGGGCCGGTCCAGTACTGGTACTTGGCGCGCGAGGGCGGGTTGATGACCCCGGCGATGTGGCCGGAGGCGGCGAGCACGAAGCGGGTCGGCGTACCGAATTTCTGCATGCCGAAGAACACCGAGGGTGCCGGCGCGATGTGATCCTCGCGGGTGGCGAGGCTGTAGGTCGGCAGCGTCACCCGCTTCAGGTCGATCTTCAGCCCGCCGAGGGTCAGCTCGCCCTTGGCGAGCCGGTTCTCGAGGTAGCAACTGCGCAGATAGAAAGAGTGGTTGGCCGCCGGCAACCGGGTCGAGTCGGCGTTCCAATAGAGCATGTCGAAGGGGAAGGGCGCCTGGCCCTTGAGGTAGTTATTGACCACATAGGGCCAGATCAGGTCGTTGGCGCGCAGCATGTTGAAGGCGTTGGCCATGCGCCGGCCCTCCAGCACGCCCGCCTCCAGCATGCGCCGCTCGATGGCCGCGACCTGCTCCTCGTCGATGAACACCTTGAGGTCGCCGGCATAGGTGAAGTCGACCTGTGTCGTCAGGAAGGTGGCCGAGCGTATGCCCTTGTCCTTCCTTGCCGCCGCCAGCCAGGCGAGGGTGATGGCGAGCATGGTGCCGCCGACGCAATAGCCCGCCATGTGAAGGTCGCGCGAGCCGGAGGCCTGCCGGGCGACCTCCATCGCCTTCAGCACGCCGTCCTGCATGTAGGACTCGAAGCCCTTATTGGCATGCGAGGGATCGGGATTGACCCAGGAGATCACGAACACCGTCAGGCCCTGCGCCACCGCCCAGCGGATGAAGGATTTCTCCGCGTTGAGGTCGAGCACGTAGAACTTGTTGATCCACGGCGGCACGATCACCAGCGGCGGCTTCAGCACCGTCTCGGTGGTCGGAGCGTACTGGATGAGCTGCATCAGCTCGTTCTGGAAGATCACTTTGCCCGGCGTGGCGGCGAGGTTTTCGCCGACCTTGAACTTGGTCGTGTCGGTCTGGCGGATCTTGAGGTCGCCGCCGCCCGCCTCGATGTCCTCGGCCAGCATCTTCATGCCGCGCACGAGGTTCTCGCCGTTGGAGGCCAGTGTGGTGCGCAGCAGCTCCGGGTTGGTCAGCACGAAGTTGGACGGCGACACCGCGCTGGCGATCTGGCGGACGTAGAATTCCGCCTTGTGCTTGGTGTGCCTGTCGATCTCGGCGTCGTCGACCAGCTTTTCCGCCCAGTTCGCGGTGAGCAGATAGGTCTGCTTCAGCGCGTCGAAGAACGGGTTGGTGCTCCATTCGGCATCGGCGAAGCGGGTGTCGCGCACCTCGGGCGTCGCCACCGGCTCGGCCTCCTCGCCGCTCAGCCTCTTCAGCGTCGAGGACCACAGCGACAGATAGCCGCCGATCAGCCGGGACTGGGCGTCGATCGTCCGCTGGGGGTCCTGCAGCCAGTATTCCGCGACCTGGCCGAGCGTCTTCATGACGTCGGCGATGTCCTCCGCCATGTCGTCCTTGACCCGGCCGTCCTCGCGCGGGCGCAGATAGGCGGCCATCGCTTTGCCGCCTTCTTCGACCAGACGGGCAAGGTTGCCGGCAAAGGCTTCGAGGTCGATGGGACCGTCGGCCTTGCCGGCGTCCGGTTTCGGGGAAGCGTCGCTCCGCTCGTTGGCGCGAGGGGGCTGTACGATGGTCCTGTTGCTCACCGCTTGTCCTCGCGGGCTGGTCACTGACGGATAGGCATCATAAACCCGGTGCTCCGGAGTAGCGAGTGTGTCGCGGCAACGCGATGAGATCGTATAAGAGGCGAGTTTGGAGACCCCGGCGATGATCGGAATCAAGCGGAAGGAAGACCGGCATCCGCCCGCCATGCGCCGTCCGGCGTCGGTTTGCGCCGCCCTGGCGGCCGGGCTCATGCTCGCCGGATGTGCGATTTCCGACATTCCCTTCGTGAAAGACCGCGTTGGCGAGGTGCGCGGGCCAGACCCGAAGACGCTGTCCTACCCGACCTTCGGGACCATCTCTGCGCCGACCAGCGACAAGCCCGTGCTCGACGACGCCGGGCAGAAGAAGATGCAGGACGACCTGCAGAACGTCGCCAAGCAGCGCGAATCACAGAAGCAGCAGGAGCTTGAAGAGAACGCCGGGCAGTAGCGCACATCACGCTTCCGCCACCTTAACCTGCGATTCCAACGCTGTGCGCGCCAGCGAACAATGGTATGAAGCGCGCTCGTGCCGCCCCGGGAGAATCCGTGGCGGGTCTGGAGCTTGAGACCGATGACCGATTTCCACCGCATCCGCCGGCTGCCGCCTTACGTGTTCGAGCAGGTCAACCGTGTAAAGGCCGCCGCCCGCAACGCCGGCGCCGACATCGTGGACCTCGGTATGGGCAACCCCGACCTCGATGCCCCGGCGCATGTGGTCGAGAAGCTCAAGGAGACCATCGGCAAGCCCCACACCGACCGCTATTCGGCGTCCAAGGGCATTCCGGGCCTGCGCCGCGCGCAGGCGGCCTATTACGAGCGCCGCTTCGGCGTGAAGCTGAATCCCGACACGCAAGTGGTCGCGACGCTGGGCTCGAAGGAAGGCTTCGCCAACATGGCGCAGGCGATCACCGCCCCGGGCGACGTGATCCTCGTGCCCAATCCCAGCTATCCGATCCACGCCTTTGGCTTCCTGATGGCGGGCGCGGCGATCCGCTCGGTGCCCTGCGAGCCGGGGCCGGAATTCTTCCATGCGCTGGAGCGCGCGGTGGCGCACTCCATTCCCTCGCCGCTGGCGCTGGTGCTCTGCTATCCGTCGAACCCGACGGCCTGCGTGGCGGATATCGATTTCTACCGCGACGTTGTCGCCTTCGCGAAGAAGCACGATCTCATCGTGCTCTCCGACCTCGCTTATTCCGAGGTCTATTTCGACGATGTGCCGCCCCCGTCCGTGCTTCAGGTGCCCGGCGCGATGGACGTCACCGTCGAGTTCACCTCCATGTCGAAGACCTTCTCCATGGCCGGCTGGCGCATGGGGTTCGCGGTCGGCAACGAGCGTCTCATCGCCGCGCTGGCCCGCGTGAAGTCCTATCTCGACTACGGTGCCTACACGCCGATCCAGGTGGCGGCCACCGCCGCGCTCAACGGCCCGCAGGAGTGCATCGCCGAGATGCGCGCGGTCTACAAGAAGCGCCGCGACGTGCTGGTGGACAGCTTCGGCAAGGCCGGCTGGGAAATCCCCTCGCCGAGCGCCTCGATGTTCGCCTGGGTGCCGATCCCCGAGAAGTTTCGCCGTCTCGGCAGCGTCGAGTTCGCCAAGCTGCTGATCGAGAAGGCTGACGTCGCCGTCGCCCCCGGTGTCGGCTTCGGCGAGCACGGCGACGACTATGTGCGTATCGCGCTTGTGGAGAACGAGCAGCGCATCCGGCAGGCGGCGCGCAATGTCCGGCGGTTCCTTGAATCGGGCGCCGAAACATTGCACAACGTCGTTCCTCTCGCCGCGGCGCGCTGACAAGCGGGGTTCACCCCCGCGAGGGCGTCGTATTCGTTCCCTGTTGCGTTCGGATTGCATATGGCGCCGCCGCTCAGAATAGGCATCGCCGGCCTCGGCACGGTCGGCGCAGGCGTGGTGCGCATGCTCTCACGCCGCAAGGACGAGATCGCCCTGCGCACAGGGCGCCCCGTCGAGGTGGTCGCGGTCAGTGCCCGCGATCGTACCCGCAACCGCGACTGCGATGTTTCCGGCATGCGCTGGTTCGACGATGCGGTCGAGCTGGCGCGCGATCCCGGTATCGACGTCTTCGTCGAGCTGATCGGCGGCTCGGACGGCATCGCCTGCCGGGCGGTGGAAGCCGCAATCGAGGCGGGCCACGACATCGTCACCGCCAACAAGGCGCTGCTCGCCCATCACGGCGCGAGTCTCGCGGCGGCTGCTGAAGCCAAGGGCGCCCTGATCAGCTTCGAGGCGGCGGTCGCCGGCGGCATTCCGGTGGTGAAGACGCTGCGCGAGGCGCTGCTCGGCAACCGCGTCGAGCGCGTCTCGGGCATCCTCAACGGCACCTGCAACTACATCCTCACCAAGATGCAGGAGGAGGGGCTGTCCTTCGAGGACTGCCTCGCCGAGGCCCAGCATCTCGGCTATGCCGAGGCCGACCCGACCTTCGACATCGACGGCTTCGACACCGCCCATAAGCTGACTCTGCTGGTCGCGCTCGCCTTCGGCGTCCAGCCCGATCCGGACGCGATCCATGTCGAGGGCATCCGCTCGATCACGCTCGCCGACCTCACCGCCGCCGACGAGCTCGGCTATAGGGTGAAGCTGCTCGGCGTCGCGGTGCGGACCGAGACCGGCATCGAGCAGCGCGTGCATCCGACCATGGTGCCCAAGCACTGGCCGATCGCGCAGGTGTCCGGTGTCACCAACGCGGTCGCCATCGACGGCGACGCCGTGCCGCTGATCCTCGCCGGGCCGGGTGCCGGCGGCGATGCCACCGCCTCCGCCGTGGTGGCCGATCTCTGCGACGCCGCCATCGGCCGGCGCGGCGCGCCGTTCGGTTATCCGGCGGCGAGCCTGCGGCAGGCCGGCCGGGCGACAATCCAGCGTCATGAGGGCGGCTATTATATCCGCCTTGCCGTGGTCGACCGGCCCGGTTCGGCGGCGACCATCGCCCGGCACATGGCGGAGCAGAACATCTCGCTCGAATCCATCATGCAGCACCGTCGCGGCCGTCCGCATGGCGGGGATCGCCCGGAGAGCGCCGAGAACCCGGCGCCGGTCGTGCTGATCACCTATGCGACGACCGAGGATGCGGTGCGCCACGCCATTGCGGCCATCGAGGCCGACGGCGTTATCACCGCGCCACCGCAGATGATACGTATAGAAAAGGACTGAGAGGGGCTGACAGCATGGCGGAAATCACGGTCAAACCGGATCAGGCGCTGGAGCGCATCCTGACGCTGGAGCTGGTGCGTGTCACCGAGCGCGCGGCGGTCGCCTCCGCCAGCCTGCGCGGGCGCGGCGACGAAAAGGCGGCCGATAAGGCCGCGGTGGACGCCATGCGGCGCGAGCTGAACCGCCTGCCGATCGCCGGCCGTATCGTCATCGGCGAGGGCGAGCGCGACGAGGCGCCGATGCTGTTCATCGGCGAGGAACTCGGCACCGGCAAGGGGCCGGCAGTCGACATCGCGGTCGACCCGCTCGAGGGCACCACGCTGTGCGCCAAGAACATGCCGGGCTCCATCGCGGTGATGGCGATGGCCGAGGGCGGCACCATGCTCTACGCCCCCGACGTCTACATGGAGAAGATCGCTATCGGCCCCGGCTATCCCAAGGGCACGATCGATATCGACGCCTCCCCTGAGGAGAACATCAACTCGCTGGCCAAGGCCAAGGGTGTGAAGCCCTCCGAGATCACCGCGCTGATCCTCGACCGTCCGCGCCACGCCGGCATCATCGCCGCCGCGCGCAAGACCGGCGCAGCGGTGCAGCTCATCACCGACGGCGACGTCGCCGGCGTCATCCACACCACCAACCCGGACGAGACCGGCGTCGACATCTATCTCGGCACCGGCGGCGCCCCCGAGGGCGTGCTGGCGGCGGCGGCGCTGCGCTGCATCGGCGGCGAGATGTACACCCGTCTGATCCTCGACACCGACGAGAAGCGGGCCCGCGCCAAGAAGATGGGCGTCTCCGACCCGAAGAAGATCTACACCATCACCGACATGGTGCGCGGCGACTGCCTGATCGCGGCGACCGGTGTCACCACCGGCAACCTGCTCAAGGGCGTGAAGTACGACAAGGGCGTGGTGAGGACCCATACGGTGGTCATGCGTTCGGCCTCCGGCACGGTGCGCTGGATCGAGGCCGAGCATCGCGACCTGTCGAAGTTCCATCTCGACTGAGCGCGGGCAGGGGGCTCGCCGCCGCGGGCGATTTGCCGCGTATCGGGAAAGCTTTCCGGATCGGGCTTGATCGGCGGGGGCGGGCCGCTTACCTCGGAGATGCGGAATGCGCTGTGATCCGCAAGCCGAGGCGCCCCGCCTCAATCCGTTGACGCGATGAGGAACGACCCATGACCGCCGCTGACTACCAGAAGAGCCATCATTCTCCGCTGGTGCCGCTGCTCGCCAAGGTGACCGAGCTCTGCGAGAAGGACGACTACCGCGCGCTGGCCGAGACCTTCGCCGCCTTCATCAAGGAGCACGAGACCAGCCGCTATCTCGCGCTGGAGCCGATTCCGTTCCGCATCAGCGACCACCTGACGAAGAAGCACGGCTCCTCCTCGGCGGTCACCACCTTCACGCTGCGCCACTCCACCTGGGCAAGTGACGTGCAGAAGGCGCTCGACGCCGGCCCGGACGCCTTCGTCGCGCTGATGAAGGATATCGACGCCCAGGTCGCCGAGATCGCCAGCAAGGCCAAGAAGCTCAGCTAAACCAGAGCTGAGCTGACCGCTGGCGGGATTTCAGCGCGGGGCCGGTTCTGCCGGTCCCGCGATCTTCGCCGCATCCGGCGCCCGCCTGCCGAGGAAGAAGTCCACGCCGACCTGCACCATGAGCGGCTGCGAGGCGTGGGGGCCGTCATATTCCAGATAGACGAGGTCGTAGCCCGCCGCACGCAGCTTGCGCGCGTGGGAACGTCCGGCGGTGTCGATCGGCGTCTGCGTGTCCTTCGTGCCGTGGGCGACGAAGACGCGCGGCGCGCCTTCCTGCGCCAGCACCGTCATGAAGCCGGCTGAGAACGCCAGTACATGGGTGACGAAGCGCCCGTTGGACAGGCCGGTCGAGAGCGAATAGCTGCCCCCGTCCGAATGGCCGGCAAAGGCAAGGCGGGCGGGATCGAGCGTGAAGCGCGAGGCGACCTCGGCGAGCCCGATGTCGAGCCGCTCGCGATCCGGCCCGTTACCGGCGATCACGATGTCCCAGGTCGGAAACAGCGACTGCGGCACCAGCAGCAGGAAGCCGCGCGTCTCCGCATGCCGCTTCATAATCGGCATGATCTTCTCGGCGCTGCCACCACCGCCATGGAACAGCACCATCAGCGGCGTCGGCTTAGCTGGATCGATGCCCTCCGGCACCACCAGCACATAGTCGCGCTGATCGAACAGCCCGAGATCGTGCCGGCCGGGCGGCAGCGGCGGCTTGGTAGGCGCGGCATGGCGGAAGCCGAGCCGGCCGGCGAGCGCCAGCTCCCCGGCGGTGGTGGGTTCGTCGGGCTGCTCGGTATCGTGCACGGCATCGTTCTGCATGATGCCCCTTTAACCCGATTGCACCGCTTTGAAAATTCCGGCCCGTACGCCATCCCGCGCGTGGCGCCGGCATGCCCGCGCCACGCATGCCGCCGACGCGGGACAGTCATGTCGTTACACCAGTAGGTGGGAGCCCATTCGTGATGTAGACAAACAAAACCGCCGGCTGCCGCCTTCCGGCGGCGATTCCCGTTATGCGGCCGTCTCGCCGGTACCCCATGCCCCTGAAGGACAAGCTGCTCGCCATCGCGGTCGTTTCCGCGTGGGCGCTGAACATGATCATCGTCAAGCAGGGCGTGGCCGAGATTCCCCCGATCCTGATGAGCGCGCTGCGTTTCGCGCTGGTCGCCGCGCTCGTGGTGCCGTTCACCCGCATCACCCGCGAGCAGCTTCCCTGGCTGCTGCTGGTGTCGCTGACCTTCGGGCTGATGCATTTTGGCCTGCTCTTCATCGCGCTGAGCATGTCCGAGGTGGGCACCACGGCAGTGCTGGTGCAACTCGGCGCGCCGATCGCCACCGTCCTTGCCGCCATCTTCTTCCGCGAGCGGCTGGGCCTCGCCCGCATTCTGGGTCTCGCCGTCACGCTGGTCGGCATCGGCGTGCTGGCGGCCGGGCCGACCCTGCCGGCGCCGATGCCGCTGTTGTTGCTGGTGCTCAGCGCGAGCGGCTGGGCGGTGAGCAACCTCGTCATCAAGTCGATGCCGGAGATCGCGCCGGTCACGGTGATGGGCTGGACCTCGCTAATCGCCACGCCGATGCTCGCCCTGCTGTCCTTCGCGCTCGAGGACGGGCAGGTGCAGGCGCTTGCCGCCGCCGGCTGGCATGGCTGGCTGTCGGTGGTCTACAGCGCGGTGATCTCCTCGATCATCGCCTATGGCGTCTGGTACTGGCTGCTGCAGCGTCATCCGGTGAACAGCGTGGTGCCCTACTCGATGGTGCAGCCGATGCTCACCGTCATCTTCGGCATCGCGCTGCTGGGCGACACGCCGGCCCCGATCAAGCTGATCGGCGCCGCGATCGTCGTCGCCGGCGTGGCGTTGGTGCTGCGCCGCCCGGCCGATCTGCTGCCCGAACAGGCGTGAGCGGGCCGGCCGGAGGCGATCCGGCCGACCCTGTCGCTCACTTCGCCTTCAGGAACTCGCCGACCTCGATGAGGATCAGCTCGTTGTCGTCGGCCTTCTTCGGGTCGCGCGAGGAGGAGAACGGCAGGTTGTTGTCGTTGCCGACCACGATGTGGCTGGCGTCGACCACGTCGACATTCTCGATGGTGAAGAACGGGAAGGTCAGCACGCCGTCATTGAGCGGCTTCAGCGCCTTCTTGTCCGGATCGACGATCTTCATCAGGTCGATATGGCCGATCTTGCGCACCGGCCGGCCGGCATTGGCGTCGGTCAGCTCGATCTTGTAGACGCGCTTGAACTTGGCGAGGTCGTGGAAGCAGTCCGGCCCCTTGGTACCGGGCGCGCAGGCCTTGTCGGCGGTGCCTTCGCCATTGTCGCGCTCGATGATCAGGCCGGTGGTGGCGTCGATCATGTTGAAGTCGCCGATGGCGTTGCCGTTCTGCTCCAGCACGTATTGCCACATGCGCCCGGTCCATTTCTGGCCGACGACGTCAAATTCGAGGATCGGCAGGAATTCCTTGCCGTCTACGGTCTTCTGCCAGTCCTTCTTCGCCGCGTCCCAGAGCGGACCTTCGAGCAGCGCGTAGAGGAACCTGCCGTCCTTGGAGGCGGCCATGCCCTCATAGCCCTTGGAGCGGCGGGCGTTGAACTCGGTGGCGGCATTCGGTGCGCCGGGGGAGGCGACGGCGTAGTGGTCCGGCGAGCGTACCGGCGTCTCGCCGGCCACCGTCTCGAACACCGCGCGTACGCGGCCCTTCATGTCGGTCCTGATGAGATAGGGGCCGAACTCCTCGCCGAACCAGATGTCGTCGCCGATGATCTGGAAGCTCTCGATGTCGAAATCGGCGCCGGTCAGGTAGCGCTTCTCGGTGCCCTCGTGGACGATGCGGAACGGCACCTTCTTGTCCGGGTCGGTGAGGAAGACGGTTTCCACCGGCTCGAACGCGCCCTTCGCCCAGTCGATGCGGTAGCGGTTGAGGTACAGCGCCGAATCCGGGCTGTTCGCCTTCGCGCCCATGCCGTTGTCGGTGATGATCCAGAACGAGCCGTCGGGCATGACCTTGATGCCGGAATGCCCCTGCCGCGGCTGGCCCTTGAAGGGCAGAGACACGCCGGTGGGACGGCCGCCGGACTTGCCCTCGACCGAGCCGATGGCGTCGACGCGCTTGCCCGTCGTGTATTTGCCGGAGGTCCTCAGGTCCTCGGGCGCGTCGGCCGGCATCTCGACGAAGCTCGCCGCCGGCAGCACGGCGTGGCCGGCCAGCGTCGCGGGATATGCCTGGTCGGCGCGGGCCGGCGCCGCGGCGAGAAGCGCCAGCGCGACGCCGGCGAGGAGGGCGGAGCGTTTCATGGTCGGAGGTCTCCTTCGGAACCCGGCATTGCGCCGTGGCCCCTTCCTCCGCCCAGCCCATGTCGCTCGCGTTACGTTACGACGACACCTTGATGACGTTGCGGCTGTGTCCGGCTAAGCCGCCTGCGGCTCCGGCAGGCAGGCGAGGCAGATCTGCTCGACATGCCGGAAGTCGGTGCCGCAGCAGCCTCCGAGGATGTTGAGGTTCCGCATCCGGCTGCGCAGGTCGCGATACTGCCGGCCGAGCTCGACCGGATTGCCGGCGTCGAGGTCCGGCGCGGAATCGAGCTCGGCATGGCTGCGCATCGAGGCGTTGGCGCGCAGGCCGCGGATGCGGTCGAGCCACGCCCCGCCCTCGGCGACGACGTTCTGGAAATGCGTCGGGTGGGCGCAGTTGATCATGAAATAGGCCGGCGCGGCGCCGGTTGCCGCGTCCACCTGCTCGATTGCCTCGCGCAGGCTCTGCCCGCTCGGCAGCCGTCCGTCGGTCTCCAGCGTGAAGGAGATGGTCGAGGGCATGTCCACCGCCTGCGCGGCAAGCGCGACACCGATCGCCTCCTCGACATAGTTGAGCGTATAGGCGCTCACCATGTCGGCGGCGGTGTCGGCGAAGGTCTCGATCTGCCGCGCATGGTAGCGCGCCGCCTCCTCGACGGACATCATCGCGCCCGGCTGATAGCCGTCGCCGCGCGGCCCGACGACGCCGGCGATCACGATCGGCGTCGACGGCGTCCCGAAGCGCTCGCGCAGATCGGCCATGAGATCGATGCTGGCGCGGTTAAGCTCCATCATCTCGTCCGTGGAGAGGCCGAGCTTCGGCGCCCAGTCCGGGCTTGCCCGCCAGTTCGGGCCGTCGATCACGAAGCCGGCGCCGCGGTCGCGGGCAAGCGAGAGGAAGCGCGTGTAATAGGAGCGCAGGCGCTCGCGCCCCTCATCCGTCCTCATCAGGTCGATGGACGCGAAATAAGGCAGCTCGACGCCTTCATGGAAGATGAAGGTGGTCTCCATGCCGCCGTCCATGATGAAGACGGTCTCCGACAGGAGCGGAAGCTGGTGGCGATATCTGGCGTGACGATGAGTCATGATCGAAGATCCTCAGAAGTGTTCCCGCCCGGTTGCCGACCATGCCGGGAATGGGCGCCGGTATCGCCTGTCCTGCCGGCGGCTTCTAGCAGGCGCGTGGTACACTCACAGGTCGCAATCAATTCATCCTGCATTCACAGATGTTTGGCTAAGCCGGTCAAGTGGTCCGGGCGGCTCCGCGGCCGGACGCGATGTGCTGAACTGTACCCAAGGTAAAGTAAGCCATGCTCGACACTACCACGCCGCGCCGCCGCACCGACACCAGGAAGCGCCTGCTCGACCTCGCCGAGCGCTCGATCCTCGCCAAGGGCTTCGCGTCGACATCGATCGACGAGCTGATCGCCGGGGTGGGCATCACCAAGAGCGGTTTCTTCTATCACTTCAAGGACAAGAACGATCTCGCGCGGGCGCTGCTGCGCCGGCACCTCGATCATGAGCGGGCGATCATGGACGAGCTGTTCCGCCGCGCGGACGAACTGAACGACGACCCGCTTCACGGGCTGCTGATCGCCTTGCGCCTGTTCGCGGAGATGATGGCGGAGCTGGAGGAGGTGCATCCCGGCTGCCTCGTCGCGACGCTGTGCTACCAGGATCAATTATTTGACCAGACCGTCCACGCACTGAATGCGGAGAGTGTGCTCGCCTGGCGCCGCCGCTTCCGCGCGCGCCTCGACGCCGTGGCCAAGCGCTATCCGCCGTCCGAGCCCGTCGACCTCGACGCGCTCGCCGACATGGTCTCGACCATCATCGAGGGCGGGCTTGTCATGGGCCGGGCCTTGAAAGACCCGAGCATCCTGCCGAAGCAGATCCTGCTCTATCGCGACCTCATCCGCCGCAGCTTCGCGCGCTGAGCCTGCCTGAGCCGCGCTGCGGCTCTCGACGCGGGCGCCCGCTTCGGGCTCTATCGTGCGCATGAGTCTTTCCGCCTCCAATCCGCTCCCGGCGCCGACCGCGGCACCGCCGCCGCGCCCCTTTCTCGGCGTCGAGAGTTCCGCCACCGGCCGCTTCTGGCGCGACCGGCTGGATGCGCGCGGCGCGCAGGCGAGCCTCGCCATCGTCCAGCGTCACGGCGTGCCGGAGCTGCTGGCCCGCGTGCTCGCCGGGCGCGGCGTGCCGGTCGACGAGGTGGAGGGTTGGCTCGATCCCACCGTGCGCCGCCTGCTGCCGGACCCTGATGTGCTCACCGGCATGGGTGCTGCGGTCGAACGCCTCGCGGGCGCCGTGATGCGCGGCGAGCAGGTGGCCGTGTTCGGCGACTACGATGTCGACGGCGCCACCTCGACCGCACTGCTGGTCGAGGTTTTGCGCGCCGCCGGCCTCGATCCCTTCTTCCACATCCCGGACCGCATCTTCGAGGGCTACGGCCCGAATATCGGCGCCATCGAGGCGCTGGCGACGCGCGGCACGCGCCTCCTCGTCACCGTCGACTGCGGCACCACCAGCTTCGAGCCCTTCGCCCGCGCGCACGAGCTCGGCCTCGACGTGGTGGTCGTCGATCATCACCAAGCTGGTGAGGCGCTGCCGGAGGTCGCCGCGCTGGTGAACCCGAACCGCGCCGACGACCTCTCCGGCCTCGGCCATCTCTGCGCCGCCGGGCTCGCCTTCGTGGTTGCGGTGGCGCTGGTACGTGAGCTGCGGCGGCGCGGATGGTGGGGCGAGGCACGGCCCGAGCCAGACCTGCTGGCGGCGCTCGACCTTGTCGCGCTCGGCACGGTGGCCGACGTGGTGCCGCTCGTCGGCCTCAACCGCGCCTTCGTCACCAAGGGGCTCCTCGCCCTGCGCCGCCGCGAGCGGCCGGGCCTGACCGCGCTGATGGATGTCGCGCGGCTTTCCGGTCCGCCCAAGGCGTGGCATCTCGGCTTCCTGCTCGGTCCGCGCATCAACGCCGGCGGGCGCATCGGCGACGCGACGCTCGGCACGCGGCTGCTGCTCACCCGCGATCCCGCCGAGGCGGGCGCCATCGCCGCCGAGCTGAACCGGCTGAACGCCGAGCGGCAGGTGGTGGAGAAGGCGATCCTCGCGGAAGCCGAGGCCGAGGCGGAAGCCGCGCTCGGCCGCGAGGGGCAGGGGGCGGTGATTCTCGCCTCCGGGCAGGGCTGGCATCCCGGCGTCGTCGGTCTCGTCGCCGCCCGGCTGAAGGAGAAGTTCGGCCGCCCGGCGCTCGCCGTCGCCTTCACCGGCGCGCTCGGCGCGGGCTCGGCCCGCTCGATTCCCGGCGTCGACATCGGCCGTGCGGTGCGCGCGGCGGTGGCGGCCGGCATCCTCGTGAAGGGCGGCGGCCACGCGATGGCGGCCGGTCTCACCATCGAGCGCGACAATCTCGGCGCGCTGCGTGCCCATCTCGAAGCCGTGCTCGCCGACACCGTGGCCGATGCACGGGCGGTAGACGAGCTCGCCATCGACGGCGCGCTCAGTGCCGGCGCGGCGACGCCCGAGCTGATCGATCTCGTCGAGCGCGCCGGCCCCTATGGCGCCGGCAATCCGCAGCCGGTCTTCGCCTTTCCCGGCCACCGCGTGATCTATGCCGAGGCCGGAAGTGCCGATCAGGTGCGGGTGCGCCTGCGGGCGAACGACGGCAGCATCCTCTCCGGCGTCGCCTTCCGCGCCGCCAACGCCCCGCTGGGTCAGGCGCTGCTCGCCGCGCGCGGCCGGCTGGTGCACGCGGCCGGCATGCTGGAGGTCGATAGCTGGCAGGGCAGGACGCAGGTGAGCCTGCGCCTCAGCGACCTAGCGGATGCCGAGAAGCTATGACTATTCAATGCATTGCGGACGGGAGCGGAATCGATCCGGCAGGCGCCGGAATCGATCTGCGAAGCCGTGGAACCGTCACACGAAGCGCCGCATCATGTGACAGTTGCCCCGTACATGCCTCGACTTCAACCACGCACGGCGGAATCGGCCTCTCAGGTCCCCGCGCCAAGCCGCTGGAACGACTCGTCTTCCGCCCGTTTGCGGAGCCGCGCCTGAATCGTGGTGTCAGCCCGTGACGCTAGCTTCCGACAACGACTCGCGATCTCCCCATGTCGCCGTGATCGGCGCCGGACCGGCCGGGCTTATCGCGGCGCAGACGCTGGCCGAGGCGGGGTGTCGCGTCACGATCTTCGAGCGCATGGCCTCGCCGGCGCGCAAATTCCTGCTCGCCGGGCGCGGCGGGCTGAACCTTACCCATTCCGAACCGCGCGAGCGCTTCCTCGCCCGCTATGGCGCGGCGGTGGACTGGCTCACCCCGATGCTCGACGCCTTCCCGCCGTCGCGGCTGCGGGCGCTCGCCGAGGAGCTGGGCGAGCCCACTTTCGTCGGGTCGAGCGGGCGTATCTTTCCGGAGAGCTTCAAGGCCTCGCCGCTGCTGCGCGCCTGGCTGGCGCGGCTGGACGGTCTCGGCGTCCGCCTCGCCACCCGCCATCTCTGGACCGGCTGGGACGGTGATGGCCGGCTGACCTTCGAGACGCCGGAAGGCGATGTCGCGATCCGCGCGGATACGACCATCCTCGCGCTTGGCGGCGCGAGCTGGCCGCGCCTCGGCAGCGACGGCGGCTGGGTGCCGGTTCTCGCCGCCGCCGGAGTCGGGCTGGCGCCGCTGGAGCCCGCCAATGCCGGGCTACGGATCGACTGGTCGCCGCTCGTTGCGGAACGTTTCGCCGGCACGCCGCTGAAGCGCATCGCGCTCACGCTCGGCGACCGGCAGGTGCGGGGCGAGGCGGTGGTGACCGAGGGCGGTCTCGAAGGCGGCGCGGTCTATGCGCTCGGTGGCGCACCGCGCGAGGCGATCGCGCGGGAAGGGCAGGCGGATCTGCGGCTCGACCTGCGGCCGGACCTGTCGGAGGAGCAGATCGCCACCCGCCTCGCCGCCGCGCGCAAGGGCGAGACGACCGCCAATCGGCTGCGCAAGGCCGCCGGGCTGGTGCCGGTCGCGGTCGCGCTGATGCGCGAGGCCGGTCCGCTGCCCGCCGAGCCGGCCGCGCTGGCGCGCCTCGTCAAGGCGGTGCCGCTGCGCGTCAACGCGGTGGCGCCGATCGGGCGCGCCATCTCCTCGGCCGGAGGCGTCATGCGCGGGGCGGTCGATGGTGGGCTGATGCTGCGCGCCCGGCCGGGCTGCTTCGTTGCCGGCGAAATGCTCGACTGGGAGGCGCCGACTGGCGGCTATCTGCTGCAGGTCTGCTTCGCCACCGGCCATGCCGCCGCGCGGGGTGCGCTCGGCTTCCTCGGCTTTGCCGAGCCACCGGCCTGGCTTGGGGGCTGGTAGGCGGCGAAAATCTTCGCCTTCCGGCTAAAAAAACCTTCCGCAACGTTCCCTGCCTCCCAGAAATGCCCGAAACGCCCCCGAGATTTTCCACTCGGGCGACGGATGGAGACCACGAGGCGGCATGGAGACGATCACTCTCACCAATATCCTCCTGCTCGCCGCCGCCGCCCTGATGGTGCTCGGCATCTTCTCCAGCCTCGTCGCCTCGCGCTTCGGCGCCCCCCTGCTGCTCGTCTTCCTCGTCATCGGCATGCTGGCCGGCGAGGACGGGCCAGGCCAGATCCATTTCAGCGACTATCGCGCGACCTACATCGTCGGCTCGGCGGCGCTCGCCATCATCCTGTTCGACGGCGGGCTGCGCACCCGCATGTCGAGTTTCCGCGGCACGCTGGGGCCGGCCGTGATGCTCTCGACGGTCGGCGTGCTGATCACCGCCACCCTCGTCGGCGGGCTCGCCATGCTGGTGCTCGGACTGCCGCCGCTGGAGGCGCTGCTGGTCGGCTCGGTGGTCGCCTCCACCGACGCGGCGGCGGTGTTCTTCCTGCTCAAGGCCGGCGGCCTGCAGCTCAAGAAGCGCGTCGGCGCGGTGCTGGAGATCGAATCGGCGACCAACGATCCGGTCGCCATCCTGCTGTCGATCACCCTCGTGGAGCTGATCGCGGCGGGAGGCCATGCGCCCGGCTGGGAGGTGCTGCTCACTGTTGGGCAGCAGGCGGTCCTGGGGTCCGCGATCGGTGTCGCTGGCGGCCTCGGACTCGCCGCGCTGCTGAACCGCTTCGATCTGCCGAGCGGCCTGCACGCGCTGCTCTCGGTCGGCGCCGCGCTGCTGATCTATGCGCTGACCGCGGTTGCCGACGGCTCCGGCTTCCTCGCTGTCTATCTGGCGGGCCTCGTGCTCGGCAACCGGCCGGTGCGCGCGCTGCCCTCCATCGTCAGCTTCCACGACGCCGCTACCTGGCTCTGCCAGCTCGTGATGTTCGTCATGCTGGGGCTGCTGGTGACACCCTCCAAGGTGATGGAATATGCGCTGCCGGCCTTCGGCATCGCGGTGTTCCTGATCGTGATCGGCCGCCCGGCCGCGGTGTGGTTGTGCCTTGCCCCCTTCGGCTTCAAGACCAACGAGACGGCCTACATCTCCTGGGTCGGACTGCGTGGTGCCGTCTCGATCTTCCTCGCCACCATTCCGACGCTCGCCTCCGTGCCGAGCGCCGAGGTCTATTTCAACGTCGCCTTCACCGTCGTGCTGGTGTCGCTGGTGGTGCAGGGCTGGACGCTGACCTATGCCGCGCGGCGGCTCGGCGTCGCATTGCCGGAGCCGCTCCGCGAGGCACGGCGTTTCGAGATCGATTTGCCCGGCCAGCTCGACTATGAGCTTGTCGCCTATCCGGTCGCCGCCGGTAGCCCGGTGCTGAGCCACGGCACGCTGCCGAACTGGGCGCGCCTCCTGCTAGTGGTGCGTGACGGTTCCATCCTCAGCGCCGACGAGGCCGGCCAGCCGCGCAAGGGCGACTATGCCTATCTGCTATCACCCCCCGAGCGCGTCGCGCGGCTGGACCGGCTGTTCGTCGCCGGCGAGGACAGGCCCGACGCCGAACTCGCCGCCGCCTTCCCGTTCCGGGGCGATATTCTGCTCTCCGCCATATCCGATCTCTACGGCCTGCCAGTCGATCTGCTCGAGCGCGACCTGACCATCGCCGACCTGTTCGCCGACCGCTTCGACGAGCGCCCGGCCGTCGGTAACCGCCTGCAGCTCGGCGGCGCGACGCTGGTGGTGCGCGCTGTCGAGGACGACCGGGTGACACTGGCGGGCCTGAGCTTCGACGACGATGTCGAGGAGCGCGACAAGAGCATCCTCAACGGCGCGGCGCTGGCGCGCCTCCTCGGGCAGCGCCGCACTGCGCGGGAACGTGCGCGGCGCCGGCATTGAGGCCTGAAGCGAGGGGCTGGACGGGATCGCGGGACGGCAACTGAGGGAGCGCGTGTTGCCGCCCCGCGCAGCTCACGAGGCCAGCCGGGAATGAGGCCTCGCGAACGGTTCCAGGTCCTGGACGGACATCGCTGTCCGTCTGCTGCCGCTGTTACGCGCATGCCGCGATGAAGACAATGATTATCTTCGATTATTGTTATAGTTCTAAGTTATCGGTGCTCGCGAATACTTGAAGCCAGCGATCGTTGCTGGCCGCTCGCTCATGTGGCCGCGGCTTGCGTTCCGCGCCGATGCGCGCCACCGTGCCGGGCGCCTCACGGATGCCCGGATCGCGGCGAGCATGTCGGCCGTGAGCGAAGCGTGCCGAGGGGCGCGCCAAGGGAGCATGCGATGGCCCGACTCTTCTTCCGACGCGGCCGCGACGCCGAGGCCGCGCCCGACGCGGCGCAGGAACTCGCGCGCAAGGCGAGGGCGCTGCTCGGCGTCGACGAGAACACCACTATCTCGATCACCGAGATCGCCTGCGGCGATCCGGCCTGCGGCGGCGCCGAGACGGTGGTGCTGGTTATGCGCCCCGGTCGGCGCACCGAGGCCGCGAAACTGATGAAGCCGCTGGCGACCGTCACCGACGAGGAACTGCGCGAGGCTCTGGTGCCGCTGATGCAGTCCGAGGCCACCAGATTGTAGTCGTTCCAGATTAGTAGTTTGTAGTATTTCCAGTCTAAACCCGGCCCTTCGTCTAATTGTCTGGTGACGCTGCGGAAACATCAAAGATAAAACAATTCCAATGTTCTGCGCACGACTTGCGGTTCCTTCCCGCGCTGGCGTAGGACAGGCAGCATCGTCGGCGCCCCGCACGGCGCCCGGAGGAGATTGTTCCATGCGAGCCCGATCCTTTAGCGCCGCGCCGCTGCTGGCTGCCGCGTTCGGTGCCTTCATCATTGCCGCGCCCGCGGGCGCCCAGACGGCGCCCAAGCCGCGCGACATCCTCGTGAACTATGCCAACATTGCCGAGGCGATGTATGGCGACAGCCTGTCCACCGCCAAGACGCTGCAGACGGCCGTCAACGCCTTCATCGCCGCGCCGACCGAGGACAACCTCGCCAAGGCGAAGGACGCCTGGAAGGCCGCGCGCGTGCCTTATCAGCAGACCGAAGGGTTCCGCTTCGGCAACGCCATCGTCGACGACTGGGAGGGCAAGGTGAATGCCTGGCCGCTCGACGAGGGGCTGATCGACTATGTCGACAAGAGCTATGGCGACAGTTCCGACGAGAACCCGCTCTACACCGCCAACGTGATCGCCAACACCAAGATCCGCGTCGGCAAGAAGACCATCGACGCCAGCAAGATCACCCCGAAGCTGCTGGAAAGCCTGCAGGAGGCTGGCGGTGTCGAGTCGAACGTCGCCACCGGCTACCACGCTATCGAGTTCCTGCTGTGGGGTCAGGACCTGAACGGCACCGGTCCCGGCGCCGGCAAGCGTCCTGCCACCGACTACGACACCAAGGCCTGCACCGGCGGCAATTGCGAGCGCCGCGCCGCCTATCTCAAGGCCGCGACCGACCTGCTGGTTTCCGACCTCACCGAGATGTCGAACGCCTGGGGCGCCAAGGGCAAGGCGCGCAAGGCCATGCTCGGCAAGAAGGACAAGGCCGGCCTCGGCGTCATTCTCACCGGTCTCGGCTCGCTTTCTTATGGCGAACTCGCCGGCGAGCGCATGAAGCTCGGCCTCATCCTCCACGATCCGGAGGAAGAGCACGACTGCTTCTCGGACAACACCTACAACTCGCATTACTATGACGAGTTGGGCATCGCCTCGATCTATCGCGGCAAGTACACCCGCGTGGACGGCAGCGTGGTCGAAGGCGCCTCGGTCGCCGCCTATGCCGCCGCGCTGGCACCCGACGCCGCCAAGGAGGCGGATGCCAAGGTCGACGCCGCGCTCGCCGCGCTGAAGGCGATCAAGGACGAGGGCGACAGCGGCAAGCAGGCCTATGACCAGATGATCGGCGAGGGCAACACCGAGGGCAACGCGCTGGTGCAGAAGGGCGTCGATTCCCTGGTCGCTCAGACCCGCGCCTTCGAGGGCGTGGTCGCCGCGCTCAAGCTGAAGATCAAGGTCGAGGGTTCCGACAGCCTGGACGATCCGTCCAAGGTCACCCAGTGAGGCCATGATGCACACCGGCGCGAGACTTTCGCGCCGCGCTTTCCTGGGCGCGGGGGCGGCACTTGGTGTCGCCGCCGCGTTCGCGCCTTCGCGAGTGAGCGAGGCGCGGGTGCCCTCCGTCGGGCCGATCACCCGCAGCATCGCTCTCTCCGCCGGCGAGACGGAGCTCCGCCTGCTCGGCCCCGACAAGCCGCCGACGCGCATCCTTGCCTATGACGGCGAGCCATTCCGCACCATTCGGGCGAAGAAGGGAGATCGGCTGGAGATCGCCTTCGACAACCGCATGCACGAAGGCTCGACCGTGCACTGGCACGGCATCCGCCTGCCCAACGAATATGACGGCGTTCCGACACTGACCCAGCCGCTGGTGCAGCCGGGCGGGCGCTTCGTCTACCGCGTGCCGCTCGACGATCCCGGCACCTTCTTCTTCCATCCCCATTGTGACGAGACCGGGCAGGCCGGGCGCGGCCTTGCCGGCGTGCTGATCGTCGAGGATGAGCGCGACCCGAAATTCGACGCTGAATTCGTGCTGGTGCTGAAGGACTGGCGCCTCGCCGAGGACGGCGGCTTCCTTGCCCTGTCCGAGCCCGATGGCGCCTCCAAGGCCGGCACCTTCGGCGCGACCCGCACCGTCAACGGCAAACCGGCCGAGAGGCTGGAGGCGCCGGCCAATGGCGATGTGCGCCTGCGCATCCTCAATATCGATTCGACGCGGGTGATGGACATCGGCGTCGAGGGGGCGCCTGCCGCGCTGATCGCCGTGGATGGTCACGCGCTCGATCCGATCCCGATGGACGATCTGCCGGATGGCATCTGGCGCATGGGCCCCGCCCAGCGCATCGACGTCGCGCTGCGCATGCCCGGCGAGGGCGGCACGGTGCGCATCGGCGACTACCGCGCCGCCGAGATTTACGAGTTCGCGACGATCACCGCGCAGCCCTCGCGCCGCGCGGCGCGTCGCTTCCACCCGCCAGGGTTGCCGGCGGCGAGGCTGCCGCGTCCCGACCTGAAGCGTGCCGAGCAGCTCACCTTCACCCTGCAGCAGGCGACCGATGCGGCAGTGAAGGAAGCCGGCCTTCCGCCCGACGATCCCCTCGCCAAAGCGCTGATCGACAGCCTTTGCGTCGGCGCGACGGCCTATTGGGCGATCGACCAGCAGGCCTGGCCGACCGGCGCGCAGCGCAAACTGCCGGCGCCGCTGGCGCGACTGAAGGCGGGCGCCAGCTACCGCGTCGTGATCAAGAACGGCACGCGCTTCCCGCACCCGATCCACCTGCACGGCCACGCCTTCCAGGTGATCGATTCGAGCAGCAAGCGCCTGCCGCGCCATTGGGCGGATACCGTGCTGGTGCAGTCCGGCGAGACGGTGGAGATCGCCTTCGTCGCCGCGCCGGGCGACTGGGTGTTCCACTGCCACATATTGGAGCACATGGAGACCGGCATGATGGGCTGGTTCCGGGTGGTGTGATGGGGGGCTCCCGCAAGCGCCTGACAGTCGTGGCAGGTCTGTTGCTCGGAGTGCTCGCGCCGGCCCTTGTGCACGCCGACGATGCCGGACTCGATGCCGCTATCGGCAAGGGGTTGTTCAAGCGGGCATGGGTGCCGGCGCCGAGCTCGACGCGCGCCAATGACGGGCTCGGGCCGCTGTTCGATGCGCGCTCCTGTGCCGCCTGCCATCCCGCCGGGGCGGGCAGGGGTGCGACCGCGCTGGCGCCCGACGGCACGCCGGAGGGGCTCGGGCTGGTGCTCACTCTGGTGCGGCCGGACGGCGCGCCCGATCCGGTCTATGGCCACCGTCTGGAGACCATGACGCTGCCCGGCGTGCCGGCCGAGGGGACGATCGGTGTCTCGGTGGTCGATGGCCGTCGCCTCCCGCTGATCCGCGATGCCGGCTACGGTCCGCTCGACACGGCGACCAGGCTCTCGCTGCGCGCCGCGCCCGATTTGCGCGGACGCGGCAGGCTGGAGGAGGTGAGCGACGCGGCCATCCTCGCACTTGCCGATCCCGAGGACCGCGACGGCGACGGCGTGCGCGGCCGCGCCCGGCTGTTCGAGGCGCCCGAAGGCGGCTCGAGGGTCGGCCGCTTCGGTTGGAAGGCGAGCCACCCGACGCTGGCCGGCCAAGCCTCCGAAGCCTTCGCGCTCGATCTCGGCCTTTCGACGCCGCTGCGGCCCGAGCCGTGGGGCGACTGCACGGATGCCCAGACGGCCTGCCGCAACGCTCCGCATGGCCGCGACGCGGAGGGCGAGCCGGAGATCGCCGCCGCCATCGTCGCGCGGCTAGTGGCCTATCTGCGCAGCCTCGATCCGCCCGCTGCCCGAGCCGACAAGGCGGGCGCGAAGCTGTTCGCCACGACCGGCTGCGCCGTCTGTCACCGGCCGAGCCTGCCGACCGCAATGGGCGGCACGGTCGCTCTGTTCACCGACGTGCTGCTGCACGACATGGGTGAGGACCTTGCCGATCCCGTCGGCGTGCCGGGCGCGGCGGCGTCCGAATGGCGGACCGCCCCGCTTGCCGGCGTCTCCGACACGCTGGCGCGCGGCGCCGGATTGCTGCATGACGGTCGCGCCGCAGGCGTCGCCGAGGCGGTGCGCTGGCACGGCGGCGAGGCAGCGCGCGCCCGCGCCCGCTTCGACGCGCTCGGCGAGCAGGAGCGGCGCCGGCTCGTCGCCTATGTGAGCGCCCTGTGACGTCCTTGTGGATGACGTGCCTCTGAAAGAGAGGGTCGTGCCTATGTTCCGTTCGCTCATCGCCGTTCTGGTCGCGCTGGCGGCGCAGCTCGGGCAGGCCGTGCCCGGCATCGCCGCCGCCGCGACGCTGCTGACGCAGGTGTTCGCCGGGCGTGCCTTCGCCGCGCCCGTCTCGGCGCCGGAGGTGGTCGAGGACTGGCTGCTGCCGCGCTACGACACGCTCGCCGCCGCCACCACCGCGCAGCTCGCCGCGTGGGAGGCCTTCTGCAAGGCGCCGTCGGAGGCCGGCATCGCCGAGCTTAGGACGCGCTTCGGCGCCGTATCCGACGCCTGGGCGGCGGTCGAGTTCATCACTTTCGGCCCGGTGGTGCTGTCGCTGCGCGCCGACCGCTTCAACCTGTTCCCGGAGCGGCGCAATGCGGTGGCCCGCTCGCTCACCGAGCTGATCGCCGACCCGACCGAGGAGCGCCTCGCGCCCGACCGCTTCCCGCGCCTTAGCGCGGCGGTGCAGGGCGTGCCGGCGCTGGAGCGCCTGCTCTATGACGACGGCGCCTCCGCCGCGCTCGTCTCGGGTGCGGAAGCCACGCGCCGCTGCGCCATTGGCCGGGCGATTGCCGACAATCTCGACGAAATCGCGCGCGGCATCCGCGAGGGCTGGGGCGACCGGACCAAGGGGCTGCTCGCCCAGCTCCTGGCCGGAAAGCCTGACCCGGTGTTCTTCCCCGACCCGAACGCGCTGCTCAGCCAGATGGTGACGGACCTCGCCGGTGCCTATCAGCGCGTCGTCGACCAGCGTCTGCTCGTCGTGCTCGGCAAGAGCCTCGATGACGCCAAGCCCGCGCTCGCCGACCGGCGCCGTTCCGGGCGTTCCAAGGCGACGATACTCGCCGTCGTCGCGAGCGCCGGCGCGCTGACCGAACGTCTCGCCGCCGGTCTCGACGCGAAGGCGCAGGGGATAGTCGACAAGGCCGGCCGCGACGCGCTCGCCGCCGTCGGCCGCCTGCCGGACGACATCGGCGCGGCTGCTGCCGAGCCGAAGGATCGCAAGGTGATCGACGCCGCCGTCGTGGCGCTGAAGGCGGCGCAGAAGACGGTGGCCGATCCGCTGGCCTCGGGCCTCGGCGTGCCGCTCGGCTTCAACGCGCTCGATGGCGACTGAGGAGGCGCGCATGGGCATGCTCGATCTCTCCCGCCGCGCGCTGCTGGCAAGGCTCGGCGGCCTTGCCACCGCTCCGCGGCTGATGCTCGGCGCGGCGCACGCGCAGGACCATGCGCTCGACGCCGAATGGCTGGCGACCGCCGGTGTCGAGGGCGGCTTCGCGCCGGTGGTGCTGTCCGCCGACTACGCGCCGACCACGGTCGGCAAGGGCGTGCAGCGCCTGCACTGGGTGGAGCCGAGTCCGGACGGACGTACGGCGGTCGCGGTAGCGCGCCGGCCCGGCACCACGGCGGTGCTGTTCGACCGCCGCGCCGGCATGGTGCTCGCCAGCTTTGAGCCGGGCGAGGGGCGCGTCTTCTCCGGCCACGGACGCTTCATCGCGCAGGGACGTCGCTTCCTCGCCGTCGAGATCGACCGCGCGAGCGGGCAGGGGACGGTGACGCTGCGCGAGGTGGCGGACGGCTTCGGGATCGTCACCGAATGGGCCTCCTCCGGCGTCGGACCGCACGACCTGCTGCCGGCGGGCGACGCGCTGGTGGTGGCGAATGGCGGTGTCGAGCCACACACGCCCGAGGCGCTGGGTGCCGAGGTCGCTGGCGCCAGCGTCGCGCTCATCGATCCCGCGAGTGGGCAGACCCGGGCGCTCACGGCGCTCGACGAGGATCTCGCCTCGCTCTCGCTGCGCCATCTCGCCAGCGCTCCGGAAGGCCCGGTCGTCGTCGCGGCGCAGGACCTGCTCGCCGACGGCGTCGCCCGCCCGCTGCTCTACCGCGTCGAGCCCGAGGGCCGGCTGGTGGCGTTCGACGCGCCGGACGAGGAATGGCGCGGCTTCCGCACCTATATCGGCTCGGTCGCCATCGACCGCTCCGGCGCCTTCGTGGCGGCCGCCTCGCCGCGCGGCAACCGCATCGGCGTGTGGTCGCGCGAAGGGCGCTTCCTCGGCGCGGTGCCGCTCGTCGACGGTTGCGGCCTCGCCGCGACGCACGAGCCCGGCCGCTTCCTCGCCACCAGTGGCCTCGGCGAGGTCGTGCTAATCGCGGCGGACGGGGAGGGCGTCGGCGTCGTCGCCCGCAAGTCCGGCGGGCCGCGCTATGACAATCACGCGGTGCTGGTGGGCTAAGGCCGTCATCCGCCCAGCCCCTTCCTTTTTCCCCGCGCTGGATCGATAAAGACGGTCGCGCGATGTCAGATTGCGCGTTTCACGCGGGCCTTCTGTAAATGAATTCGGTGTTCGCCAACCTGCCGACCACGGTGTTCGAGACCATGTCGCGTCTCGCCCGCGAGCATGGCGCGGTCAATCTCGGCCAGGGTTTCCCGGACGATCCCGGGCCGGAGGATGTGCGCGCGGCGGCGGCCGAGGCGGTGCTGAACGGCTGGAACCAGTATCCGCCGATGATGGGCACGCCAGAACTGCGCCACGCCGTCGCCCGTCACTATGCGCACTGGCAGGGCATCGATCTCGATCCCAACGCGGAGATCATGGTGACCTCGGGCGCCACCGAGGCGCTGGCCGGCGCGCTGCTGGCGCTGATCGAGCCGGGCGACGAGGTGGTGCTGTTCCAGCCGCTCTACGACGCCTATCTGCCGCTGGTCCAGCGCGCCGGCGGCGTGCCGCGCCTCGTCCGCCTCACGCCGCCGCACTGGTGGCTGACCGAGGAGGCGCTGGCCGACGCCTTCACCCCGCGCACCCGCCTCGTGCTGTTCAACAACCCGCACAACCCGACGGGTCGTGTCTTCGAGGCGGACGAGCTCGAGCTGCTGGCGGATTTCTGCCGGCGCTCCGGGGCGGTGCTGGTCTCCGACGAGGTGTGGGAGCACGTCGTGTTCGACGGGCGCCGGCACGTCTCCGTGCTGTCGCTGCCGGGGATGCGTGGGCGCGCGGTGAAGATCGGCTCGGCTGGCAAGATCTTCGGCATGACCGGCTGGAAGGTCGGCTTCGTCTGCGCCGCACCGGAGCTGATGCGGGCGCTCTCCAAGGCGCACCAGTTCCTTACCTTCACCACGCCCCCGTCGCTGCAGCAGGCGGTGGCCTACGGCCTTGGCAAGCAGGACGGCTGGTTCGAAGCGATGCGCGCCGGCCTCCAGCGCTCGCGCGACCGGCTGGAGGCCGGTCTCTCCGCGCTTGGCCTGCCGGTGCTGCCGACCGCCGGCACCTATTTCATCAACATGGACATCGCGCCGCTGGAGACCGGGCTCGACGACGAGGCCTTTTGCCGGCTGCTGGTCGAGCGCCACGGCGTCGCGGCAATCCCGGTGTCGGCCTTCTATGCACAGGCACCGGTGCGGAACGTGGTGCGCTTCTGCTTCGCCAAGGCCGACGCGACGCTCGACGCGGCCCTGAGCCGGCTTGCCGCCGTGGCAGAGCCGTTCCGTCATGTGTCGGCTCCATGACTGTGTGCAATATGCACCGCCTGCTCATCTGATGTGCAATCATGCGGTTACTGCCTAGTTTATAGGCGCGAGGCGCGCTGCTTCGAGTTTCGAACTGTTTCCGGGCGCTTCGCCTGCCCCTCAAAATACCGCGCCGGCGTTGGCACGGCCGTTGCAAACGTTCCCCCTTGGCACGCGGACGGGGGTCCTGCGTGTGAACTCCAGAAGGGAACGAAAATGTTGAATCTGTTCTCCCATGCGGGCCGCGTGGCCGGCCGCGCTGTCGTGGGCGCGGCCGCGCTTGCGCTGGCGGGTGCGGCAGTGCCGGCGCAGGCCCAGGAAACGATCAAGGTCGGCGTGCTCCATTCGCTTTCCGGCACCATGGCCATCAGCGAAACCACGCTGAAGGACACCGTGCTGTTCATGATTGACCAGCAGAACGCCGCGGGCGGCGTACTCGGCAAGAAGCTCACCCCGGTCGTCGTCGATCCTGCCTCCAACTGGCCGCTCTTCGCTGAGAAGGCGCGTGAGCTCCTCGCGAAGGAGAAGGTCGCGGTGGTGTTCGGCTGCTGGACCTCGGTGTCCCGCAAGTCGGTGCTGCCGGTGTTCAAGGAGCTGAACGGCCTGCTCTTCTACCCGGTGCAGTACGAGGGCGAGGAGAGCGAGCGCAACGTGTTCTACACCGGCGCCGCGCCGAACCAGCAGGCGATTCCGGCGGTCGACTACCTCATGGCGAACGAGGGTGTGAAGCGCTGGGTGCTGGCCGGCACCGACTACGTCTATCCGCGCACCACCAACAAGATTCTCGAGGCCTATCTGAAGGCCAAGGGCGTGCCCGCCGAAGACATCATGATCAACTACACGCCGTTCGGTCATTCCGACTGGCAGACCATCGTCGCCGACATCAAGAAGTTCGGCTCGGCCGGCAAGAAGACCGCCGTGGTCTCGACCATCAACGGCGACGCCAACGTGCCGTTCTACAAGGAGCTCGGCAACCAGGGCATCAAGGCGACCGACATCCCGGTGGTGGCGTTCTCTGTGGGTGAGGAAGAGCTCGCCGGCATCGACACCAAGCCGCTGGTCGGCCATCTCGCCGCCTGGAACTACTTCCAGTCGGTCGACGTGCCGGAGAACGCCGAGTTCATCAAGAAGTGGCGCGCCTTCATCAAGAACGACAAGCGCGTGACCAACGACCCGATGGAAGCCACCGTCATCGGCTTCAACATGTGGGTCGAGGCGGTCGAGAAGGCCGGCACCACCGATCCGGACGCGGTCATCGACGCGCTCATCGGCGTCTCGGTGCCGAACCTGTCGGGCGGCTATTCGACGATGATGCCGAACCACCACATCACCAAGCCGGTGCTGATCGGCGAGATCAAGGACGACGGCCAGTTCGATATCGTCGAGCAGACCCCCGGCCTGATCGTCGCCCAGGAGTGGTCGCCCTATCTCGAAGGCTCGAAGGACCTGATCGCCGATTGGCGCTCGCCGCTCAAGTGCGGCAACTTCAACGTGAAGACCGGCAAGTGCGGCGGCGCCGGCAACTGACGCCGGCCTGCCGACGCTGACGCGTCGATGCCGGTTTTCTGCCGGCGTCGATCGCGGCGCGAAGTTGAGGGGAGGCGGCCACCGCCTCCCCGTCGCCGCCGGAGCTGCTCCGGCCATCCGCGCACCCGCCAGATCGACGGATGATGATGATTTTAAACGCCCGCCTTCGCAGCCGCGGCTGCGCGCTTCTCCTCGCCCTGACCGCCATCTGCGCGTTGCTGCTGCCGCTCGGCGGCGCGCGGGCGCAGGACATCAGCGCCCCGCTCGCCCAGCTCGCCACCGACAATTACAATGACACCGAGGCCGCGCTCGGCGCTCTCGCCCTGAGCGGCAGCCCGGCTGCCGCCGGCATCGTCGCGGCGCTGGCCGATGGCAAGCTCGTCTTCTCGACCTCGCCGCGCCAGGTCTTCCTCAAGACCGATGCCGGGCTGGTCGATCCGGTGACCCAGCAGGCGGTCGCCAGCCCGCCGCCGGTGAAGCCGGTGCGCGTCAACAACCGCATCCGCCGCGCCGTCGAAGCGGCGATGGGCGCGCTCTCGCTGGTCAGCCCCGATCCCGCCAAGCGCCTCGATGCCGCCGTCGCGGTCGCCCGCTCGCGCGACGAGGCGGCGCTGCCGGCGCTGGAAGCGGCGCTCGCGAAGGAAACCGACGCCAGGGTGAAGTCGGCGCTGACGCTGGCGCGCGCCTCCATCGTCATGGGCAAGGCCGGCATTTCCGATGCCGAGCGGATCGCCGCGATCCAGACCGTGGGCGCCGAGGGCAATCAGGATGCGCTCGCCATCCTGCGCAGCGTGCCGGCCGACGCCTCGCCGGCGGTCAAGGAGGCCGCGGCCGGTGCCATCGCCGGCATCGAGCGCAACCTCGCCATGTGGGGCATCGCGCAGAACGTCTGGTACGGGCTCTCGCTCGGCTCGGTGCTGCTGCTCGCTGCTATCGGCCTCGCCATCACCTTCGGGGTGATGGGCGTCATCAACATGGCGCATGGCGAGATGGTGATGCTCGGCGCCTACACCACCTTCGTGGTGCAGGAGGTGATCCGCACCTCCTGGCCCGGCCTGTTCGACGCCTCGCTGCTGATCGCCATTCCGCTCGCCTTCCTCTTCACCGGCCTGATCGGCGTTCTCATCGAACGCACGGTGATCCGCTTCCTCTACGGCCGGGCGCTGGAGACGCTGCTCGCCACCTGGGGCATCTCGCTCATCCTGCAGCAGGCAATCCGCACCATCTTCGGCCCGACCAACCGCGAGGTCGGCGCGCCGAGCTGGATGTCGGGCAGCTTCGACATCGGCCTGATGTCGATCACCTATGGCCGGCTGTGGATCATCATCTTCGCCACGCTGGTCTTCGCCGCGCTGCTCGCGGTGCTGCGGCTCACCCGCATCGGCCTTGAAATGCGCGCGGTGACGCAGAACCGGCGCATGGCCGCCTCCATGGGCATCCGCACCAACTGGGTCGACGCCATGACCTTCGGCCTCGGCTCCGGCATCGCCGGCATCGCCGGGGTGGCGCTCTCGCAGATCGACAACGTCTCGCCGAACCTCGGCCAGAGCTACATCATCGACAGCTTCCTGGTGGTGGTGTTCGGCGGCGTGGGCAATCTCTGGGGCACGCTGGTCGGCGCCATGTCGCTCGGCGTCGCCAACAAGCTACTCGAACCCTATGCCGGCGCCGTGCTCGGCAAGATCGCGCTGCTGGTCATCGTCATCCTCTTCATCCAGAAGCGTCCGCGCGGCCTGTTCGCGCTCAAGGGCAGGGCGATCGAGGCATGAGCGATCGCACCGCCATGAGCGCACACGACACCAAGCCGCCGGCGCTGCTCACCACCAGCGGGCGCATCTTCCTCGCCATTCTCGTCGCCGCCGCGGTCCTCGTGCCGGCGCTGAACCTGCTCACATCGCCAGATGCCTTCCTGCACGTGCCGACCTATGTCGTCTCGCTGCTGGGGAAATATCTTTGCTACGCGCTGCTCGCTCTCTCGGTCGACCTGATCTGGGGCTATGTCGGCATCCTCTCGCTCGGCCACGGTGCCTTCTTCGCGCTCGGCGGCTACGCGATGGGCATGTACCTCATGCGCCAGATCGGCACGCGTGGGGTCTATGGCGATCCCGTGCTGCCGGACTTCATGGTGTTCCTGAACTGGAAGCAGCTTCCCTGGTTCTGGCACGGCTTCGACCTGTTCCCCTTCGCCGCGCTGATGGTGCTGCTGGCGCCGGGCATCCTCGCACTGGTGTTCGGCTGGTTCGCCTTCCGCTCGCGCGTCACCGGCGTCTACCTGTCGATCATCACCCAGGCGATGACCTTCGCGCTGCTGCTGGCCTTCTTCCGAAACGACATGGGCTTCGGCGGCAATAACGGCCTCACCGACTTCAAGGACATACTCGGCTTCAACATCCAGTCCGACGGCACCCGCGCCGTGCTGTTCGCGCTCTCTGCGCTGGCGCTGGCGGGCGGC
This sequence comes from Allobosea sp. 117, assembly GCF_000702305.1. Lineage (GTDB taxonomy): Bacteria > Pseudomonadota > Alphaproteobacteria > Rhizobiales > Xanthobacteraceae > Ancylobacter. Next base: position 173,748 of record NZ_JNLC01000016.1, on the reverse strand, counting down.
TATGTGATCTGCCGCTATCTGGTGCGCTCGCATTTCGGCAAGGTGCTGATCGCCATCCGCGACGCCGAGGCGCGGGTGCGCTTCACCGGCTACCGGGCGGAGAACTATAAGCTGGTCGCCTTCGTCGTCTCGGCCATGCTGGCGGGTGTTGCCGGTGCGCTCTACGTGCCGCAGGTCGGCATCATCAATCCGAGCGAGTTCTCGCCGGCCAACTCTATCGAGATCATCGTCTGGGTGGCGGTCGGCGGGCGCGGCACGCTGGTCGGCGCGGCGCTGGGCGCTGTGCTGGTGAACTACGCCAAGACCTATTTCACCTCCGGCATGCTCGCGCCCTACTGGCTGTTCATGCTGGGCGGCCTGTTCGTGGCGGTGACGCTGTTCCTGCCCAAGGGCATTGTCGGCACCTTCTACGACTGGCGTGCGCGCCGCACCGAGGCCAGGCAGGTCGCGCCCGAGGCCGAGAGCCTGCCGCCGGCGGGCGAGCCGAAGCCGGCGGAATGAGGAAGAGGGACATGAGCGACATCCATCTCCTCGCCCCCGACGCCCTGCCGCCGGAGAACCCGGCCGCCGACATGGACGCCCCGGACAAGCGGCTGACCGAGGCGCTGCTCTATCTCGACGGCGTCACCGTCACCTTCGACGGCTTCCGCGCGCTGAACGCGCTCTCCTTCACCGTCGATCCCGGCGAGATGCGGGCCATCATCGGCCCGAACGGCGCCGGCAAGACCACGATGATGGACGTGATCACCGGCAAGACGCGCCCCGACAAGGGCGACGTGCTGTTCGCCGGCGCCACCGACCTCACCAAGCTGGACGAGACGCAGATCGCCACCCTCGGCATCGGCCGCAAGTTCCAGAAGCCGACCGTGTTCGAGAGCCACACCGTGCTCGACAATCTGCGGCTCGCGCTGAAGGGCCAGCGCAGCGCGCTCTCCAACATCTTCCGCAAGGAGACCGGCGAGCAGCGCGACCGCATCGACGCCATCTTCGAGACCATCAAGCTGACCGAGCATCGCGACCGCCTCGGCGGCGCGCTCTCGCACGGTCAGAAGCAATGGCTGGAGATCGGCATGCTGCTGGCGCAGGACCCCAAGCTCCTGCTGGTTGACGAGCCGGTCGCCGGCATGACCGACGCTGAGACCGCGCAGACCGCCGAACTACTCCGCGAGATCAACGCCGATGGCCATTCCGTGGTGGTGGTCGAGCACGACATGACCTTCGTGCGCGACCTTGGCGTGCGCGTCATGTGCCTGCACGAGGGCTCCGTCCTCGCCGAGGGCACGCTCGATCAGGTCAGCGCCAATGAGCGCGTCATCGAAGTCTATCTGGGGCGCTGATTGGGATGCTGGAAGTCCAGGACATCAACCTCTTCTACGGCGCCGCCCAGGCGCTGCGCGGCGTCTCGCTCAAGGCCGAGCCGGGCAAGGTAACCTGCGTGCTCGGGCGCAACGGCGTCGGCAAGACCAGCCTGATGCGCGCCATCGTCGGCCAGCAGCCGATCGCCAAGGGCTCGATCCGTTTCGACGGGCAGGACATCACCACCCTGCCGCCGGCCGAGAGGGCGCGGCGCGGCATCGCCTTCGTGCCGCAGGGCCGCGAGATCTTCCCGCTGCTCACCGTGGCGGAAAACCTCGAGACCGGCTTCGCGCCGCTCAAGCGCGCCGACCGCTACGTGCCGGACGACGTGTTCTCGCTGTTCCCGGTGCTCGATTCCATGCTGCGCCGGCGTGGCGGCGATCTCTCCGGCGGCCAGCAGCAGCAGCTCGCCATCGGCCGCGCGCTGACCATGCGGCCGAAGGTGCTGGTGCTCGACGAGCCGACCGAGGGCATCCAGCCCTCGATCATCAAGGACATCGGCAACGCCATCCGCTACTTGCGCTCCAAGGGCGACATGGCCATCGTGCTGGTCGAGCAGTATTTCGACTTCGCCAAGGAACTGGCCGACCACTTCATCGTCATGGAGCGCGGCGCGGTCGTCATGTCGGGCGACGGTAAGGCGCTCGAGGACCCGGATGTGCGTAACCGCATTGCTGTCTGACGCTGCAGAGAAGCCGGAGGACGCCGCCTCCATCGCGCGCATTCCGGGCGCGCTGCGCGCCCATGGCCGCCTCCGGTTTGAGGCGCTGGGCGCCGACACGCACACCATTCCCGGCCGCATCGAGGAGGCGGGGCCGATCCGCGTCCGCTTTCCGCGCTCCGGCCGGCATTCCGGCGCGCTGGAGGCGGTACTGCTGAACACCGGTGGCGGCATGGCGGGTGGCGACACCGCCGCCTTCGAGTTTCGCGCCCGCAGCGGAGCGCGGCTGACCGCCACCACCCAGGCCGCCGAGAAGATCTATCGCTCCGATGGCCTCTCCACCCGCATCGACGTGTGTCTCCTCGTCGAGGCCGGCGCGCGGCTCGACTGGATGCCGCAGGCGACCATCCTGTTCGACGGCGCCCGCGTCGAACGCGGGATCTCCGCCGAGGTCGCGCCGCAAGCCCGGCTGCTGCTGGTGGAACCCGTCGTACTCGGCCGCACCGCGCGCGGCGAGCGCTTCGCGCGGGGGAGGCTGACCGACCGCTGGCGCATCCGGCGCGGCGGCCGGCTGGTTTATGCCGACGGGCTCAACCTCGACGGCGAGGTGGGCTCGGTGCTCGACCGGCGCGCCATCGCCAAGGGCTGGCCGGCCTTCGCAACGGTGCTTCTCATTGCCCCGGACGCGGAAACGCGGCTGGAGGCGGTGCGCGCTGCGCTCGGCCTGCCGGACGATCTGCCTGAGAACATCGAGGCGGGCGTCAGCGCCTGGGACGGCATGCTGTCGGTGCGCCTCCTCGCCCGCGACGGCGCCGTGCTCGACACCGCGCTTCGTGCCGTGATCGGTCAGTTGGGGGTGGCCGAGCTGCCGCGCATCTGGCATTCCTGATGCAAGCCGACCTGCCGCCTCTTGCCGTCCTCGCCTTTGCGGAGAAGCCTGATGAATCTGAGCCCTCGTGAGAAGGACAAGCTGCTGGTCGCCATGGCCGCGCTGGTGGCACGCCGCCGGCTTGAGCGCGGCGTGAAGCTGAACCATCCCGAGGCGGTTGCGCTCATCACCGACGTGGTGGTCGAGGGCGCGCGCGACGGCAAATCGGTGGCTGAGCTGATGACGCTCGGGGCCACCGTGCTCTCCGCCGATCAGGTGATGCCGGGCGTCGCCGAGATGATCCACGACGTGCAGGTCGAGGCGACCTTCCCGGATGGCACCAAGCTTGTCACCGTGCACGAGCCGATCCGTGGCGCTGCGCCCGCCGTGGTGCCCGGCGAGGTGCTGGTCGAGGAGGGCGAGGTCGAGCTGCTGGCCGGTCGCGAGATCATCGCGCTCACCGTGTCCAACACCGGCGACCGGCCGATCCAGGTCGGCAGCCACTACCATTTCTTCGAGACCAACCCGGCGCTTGCCTTCGACCGCGAGCAGGCGCGGGGCATGCGCCTTGCCATTCCGTCCGGCACCGCCGTGCGCTTCGAGCCCGGCCAGTCGCGCGAGGTGAGGCTGGTCGCCCTCGGCGGCAAGCGCGAGGTCTACGGCTTCCGCCAAGAGGTCATGGGCAAGCTGTGATCGCCTGACGCCTTCGGTTCTCGCCCAACGGATTGCCCAGCTCAACGGATCGCCCATGTCCATCAAGCTTTCGCGTGCCGCCTATGCCGAGATGTTCGGGCCCACCGCCGGCGATCGCGTCCGGCTCGCCGACACCGCCCTCGTCATCGAGGTGGAGAAGGACCTCACCGTCTATGGCGAGGAGGTGAAGTTCGGTGGCGGCAAGACCATCCGCGACGGCATGGGCCAGGCGCAGACGACACGCGCACAGGGGGCGGTCGACACCGTCATCACCAACGCGCTGATCCTCGACCACTGGGGCATCGTCAAGGCCGACATCGGCCTGCGCGACGGGCGCATCCACGCCATCGGCAAAGCCGGCAACCCGGACATCCAGCCGGGCGTCGACATCGTCATTGGGCCGGGCACCGAGATCATCGCCGGCGAGGGCAAGATCGTCACTGCCGGCGGCTTCGACAGCCACATCCACTTCATCTGCCCGCAGCAGATCGAGCACGCGCTGATGAGTGGCGTCACCACCATGCTCGGCGGCGGCACCGGCCCGGCGCACGGCACGCTCGCCACCACCTGCACGCCCGGCGCCTGGCACATCGAGATGATGCTGCGCGCCTTCGACAGCTTCCCGGTCAACCTCGCCCTGTCCGGCAAGGGCAACACCTCGCTGCCGGGCGCCCTCGTCGAGATGATCGAGGCGGGCGCCTGCTCGCTGAAGCTGCACGAGGACTGGGGCACCACGCCGGCGGCGATCGACAACTGCCTGTCGGTGGCCGACGACTACGACATCCAGGTGATGATCCACACCGACACGCTCAACGAGAGCGGCTTCGTCGAGGACACCATCGCCGCCTTCAAGGGCCGCACCATCCACGCGTTCCACACAGAGGGGGCGGGCGGAGGGCATGCGCCGGACATCATGAAGGTGGCTGGCCTGCCAAACGTGCTGCCGTCCTCCACCAACCCGACGCGGCCCTTCACGGTGAACACGCTCGATGAGCATCTCGACATGCTCATGGTGTGTCACCACCTCCACCCCTCCATCGCCGAGGACCTCGCCTTCGCCGAGAGCCGCATCCGCAAGGAGACCATCGCGGCGGAGGACATCCTGCACGACATCGGCGCCATCTCGATGATGAGCTCGGACAGCCAGGCCATGGGCCGGCTCGGCGAGGTGGTCACCCGCACCTGGCAAACGGCGCACAAGATGAAGCTGCAGCGCGGTCCGCTGCCGGGCGACAGCGAGCGCAACGACAATGCGCGCGCCAAGCGCTATGTGGCGAAATACACCATCAACCCGGCCATCGCGCACGGCATCTCGCGCCATATCGGCTCGGTCGAGCCGGGCAAGCTTGCCGACCTCGTCATCTGGACGCCGGCCTTCTTCGGCACAAAGCCGGACATGGTGCTGAAGGGCGGCGCCATCGTCGCCGCGCAGATGGGCGATCCCAACGCCTCGATCCCGACCCCGCAGCCAGTTCACTATCGCGAGATGTTCGGCGCCTACGGAAAGGCGCGCACCGCCACCTCCTTCACTTTCGTCTCGCAGGCGGCGGTGGAGCGCGGCGTCGGCGCGCGGCTGGGGTTGGAGAAGTCGGTGGTGGCGGTGGAGAACGTGCGCGGCGGCATCGGCAAGGCGTCGATGGTCCACAACAGCGCCACGCCCAACATCGAGATCGACGCCGAGACCTACGAGGTGCGGGCCGACGGCGAGCTGCTCACCTGCGCCCCGGCGAGCGAGCTGCCCATGGCGCAGCGCTACTTCCTGTTCTAATCGTGTGGCCGGCCCCATATGAGGGCCGACCCGAGGAGACCGCGATGATCCACGCCCGCACGCTTCTGCCCGCCGGCACCTGGGACGCCGCCCACGCCGCCGACCGCGTGGTGCTGCCCCATGACGGGCGCCACCGCCGCCGCATCGCCATGCGCGGGGAGGGGGACGTGGTGTTCCTGCTCGACTTCCCCGAGGCAGTGCGCCTGAAGGACGGCGACGGGCTGCAGCTCGACGACGGCCGTACGGTGGCCGTGGTGGCGGCGGAGGAGCCGGTGGCCGAGATCGTCGCGCAGGACGCCCATCACCTCGCGCGCCTCGCCTGGCATCTCGGCAACCGCCACGTGCCGGCCGAACTTCTCGCCGACCGCATCCGCATCGCCCGCGATTCCGTGCTGGAGGAGATGGCGCGCGGCCTCGGCGCCACGGTTTCCGTCGTCGAGGCGGCCTTCGAGCCGGAAGGCGGCGCCTATGAGGCGGCCGAGGCGCACGGTCATCACGACCATGCCCATCACGACCACGAGCACCATCATCATGCCCATGGCGAGGCCTGCGGCTGCGGACACGATCACGGCCATGAGCATGATCACCGCCATGCTCACGAGCATGGTCACGCCCAAGAGCGCGACGTGATGCATGTCCATGGCGAGCACGAGCACGCCCATGAGCATGGGCACGAATGCGGTTGCGGCCATGACCATGGTCACGAGCACCATGGCCACGAGCACGAGCACGAGCGCCACGATCACGACCACAAGCACGGACACGGCCATCGACATGGCTGAGGCCCACGCGGCGGCGGCCGGCGCATCGTCCGGTGATCTGCTGCCGCTCTTCGTCTGGCTTTCGCCGGCCTATCCGGTCGGCGCCTTCGCCTATTCCCACGCGCTGGAATGGGCGGTCGAGACCGGCGACATAAGCGATGCCGTATCGCTCTCGGGCTGGATCGACGATCTTGTCCGCCATGGCGGCCCGTTCGCCGACGCGGTGTTCCTCGCCCATGCCTGGCGCGCGGTGACGACCGGCGACGCGGCGGCGCTGCATGACGTAGCCGAGCTCGCGGCGGCCTTCGCGCCATCGCGCGAGCGGCAGATGGAAACGCTGAACCAGGGCGACGCCTTCATCGCCGCGAGCCGGGTCGCCTGGCCCAATCCCGGCATCGAGCATCTCGATGCAGCGTGGGACGGGCGTGTCGCCTACCCGGTGGCGGTCGGTGTCGCCGCTGCAGGGCATAAATTGCCTCTGGCTCAGACGCTGAGTGCCTATATGACCGCAGTGGCGGCGAATCTTGTTTCCGCCGCGGTGCGCCTCGTGCCGCTCGGCCAGACCGATGGCAACCGCGTGCTAGCGGGCGCCAGCGGCGCGCTGCGCGCGATGGCGGTCGAGGCCGAGCGCGTGCCGCTCGACGAGGTCGGCGGCGTTGCGTTGCGCTCCGACATCGCCTCGATGCGGCACGAGACCCAGTATACGCGACTGTTCAGGAGCTGAAGGGAATGGCGAGCGAGACGAGCGGACCGCTCAGGGTCGGCATCGGCGGGCCGGTGGGCTCGGGCAAGACGGCGCTGATGGAGGCGCTCTGCCGCCTGTTCCGCGAGCGCTACGACCTCTGCGCCATCACCAACGACATCTACACCAAGGAGGACGCCGAGATCCTTACCCGCGCCGGCGCGCTGCCGGCCGAGCGCATCATGGGGGTGGAGACCGGCGGCTGCCCGCACACCGCGATCCGCGAGGACGCCTCGGCCAATCTCGCCGCGATCGCGGAGATGCGCGTCCGCTTCCCGGCGATGGACCTGATCCTCATCGAGTCAGGCGGCGACAACCTCGCCGCGACCTTCTCGCCGGAGCTCGCCGACATCACCATCTACGTCATCGACGTCTCGGCCGGCGAGAAGATCCCGCGCAAGGGTGGACCGGGCATCACCCGCTCAGACCTCTTGGTGATCAACAAGATCGACCTCGCGCCCTATGTCGGCGCCTCGCTGGAGGTGATGGACCGCGATTCGAAACGTATGCGCGGCCGGCGGCCTTATGTCTTCGCCAATGTCCGGGAAGGGCAGGGCATCGCGGAAATCGCCCGCTTCATCGAGGAGGCCGGCGGCCTCGCGCCGGCGGGAATCGAACGCCAGGCGCTTCAACGCGCCGCCGCCGGGCACTGATATATTCATTTTTGTACGTTTGACTTCATCGAACGTTCACCAGCCTCGGCAAGTGCGCATTAAGCCCATCCGCGCTAGGTTGGGCGCATGGGGGAACTTGCCGACCGCACGCGGACCATGATCTCGGGCTCGGGGGACGCGCGCGAACGCGCGCCACGCGCCGGAGCAGGGCCGTCGGCGTGGGCCGGCAATGTGGATCCTTCACGGGCGCGAGGCCCCCGATGACCTATCCCGTGCCGGAAAAGGAGGCCGAGCGGCTCGCCAACCTGCATGCGCTCGGCATCATCGACAGCGCGCCCTCGTCCGGCATGGAAGGTGTCTGCGCTCTCGCCTGCGAGATGCTGGGCGTGCCCTTCGCCTGCGTCGGCCTCGTCGACCGCGACCGCCAGTGGCTCAAGGCCCGTGTCGGCTTCGAGCCGGAGGGCACCTCGCGCGAGCATTCCTTCAGCGGCTGGACGATCATGGGCGACGAATTGCTCGTGGTCCCCGACGCCCGGGTCGATCCGCGTTTCGCCACCAACATCTATGTCACCGGCGAACCCCATATCCGCTTCTATGTCGGCGCGCCGATCGCCGTCCGGCCGGGGCTGAACGTCGGCTCGCTGTGCGTCTTCGGGACCGAGCCGCGCGAGCTGAAGCCGCGCGAGGCCGATCTGGTGCGCCATCTGGCGAACATCGTTTCCGACCAGTTCCGCCTGCACGAGGCCACGCGGCGCGCCAAGCTGGAGCTGGAGCATCGCCGCACCAGCCAGGGTCTTCTGGAGATGCAGAGCCGCGAGCTCTGGCGGCGCCAGACCCTGCTCGGCCAGACCGAACGTCTCGCCCGCGTCGGCGGCTGGGAGTTCGACAAGGGCGCGCAGCGCCTCACCTGGTCCGACGGCGTCTATCGCATCTACGGTCTCAACCCGAACAAGAGCCCCTCGCTCGACCTCGCCTTGTCCCATTTCCCGCCGGAGGCCCGTTCCCAGCTTCAGCGCCGGCTCGATGCCGCCCTGCAGAACGGCGAGACCTTCGACGTCGAGCTGCCCTTCGTGAACGTCGGCGGCGACCATCGCATCGTGCGCCATACCTGCGACGTCGAGGCCGACGGCGACGACGTGATCCGCATCTTCGGCATCCTGCAGGACATCACCGAGCACAAGGAAGCCGAGCGGCGCATGTGGCACATGGCCAACCACGATGCGCTCACCGACCTGCCCAATCGCGGCCTGATGCGCGACCGGCTCGACACCGCGCTGCGGCGCGCCCGCCGCTCCGGCGCGCATGTGATGCTGCTGCTCATCGACCTCGACCAGTTCAAGGATGTGAACGATTCGCTCGGCCATGACGCCGGCGACGCGCTGCTGATCGAGGCGGCGCGGCGATTGAACAGTTGCGTGCGCGAGATCGACACCGTCGCCCGCCTCGGCGGCGACGAGTTCATCGTGCTGCTCGACCGCATCGACAATCCTGTCGACGGCATGGTCACCGCCGAGCGCATCCTCGTCGAGCTGCGCCGGCCCTTCAGCTATCGCCGCGCCACCCTGTCATGCCGCGGCAGCATCGGCATTGCCATGGCGCCGGACCACGGCACCGATCCGTCCGAGCTCTTGAAGAACGCCGACGTCGCGCTCTACCGCGCCAAGGCGCTCGGCCGAGGCGTGGCGGTGCAGTACGACACCGCGATGCGCGAGGCGGCGGAGAGCCGCATCCAGCTCTCGACGCGCGTGCATGTCGCGCTGCAGAACAACGAGTTCGTGCCCTACTACCAGCCGACCGTCTCGCTGAAGACCGGCGCCATCGTCGGCTTCGAGGCGCTGCTGCGCTGGCGCCACCCGCGCAAGGGCCTGCTCGGGCCGAGCGAGTTCGGCCAGGTCTTCGACGACCCCGATCTCGCGCTCGCCATCGGCACTTCGGTGCTGGAGATGGCGGTGCGCGACATGAAGGTCTGGCGCGACGCCGGACACGATTTCGGCCGCGTGGCGGTGAATGTGAGCTCGGCCGAATTCGCCCGCGGCGATCTCGCCGAACGGGTGCTGAGCACACTCGACGGCGCCGACATGCCGCCGGAGCGGTTCGGCATCGAGGTGACGGAGAGCGTTTTCCTCGGCCACGGCATCGACGCCGTGCGCAGCACCTTGCAGACGCTGAGCCGGGCCGGCGTGCTGATCGCCCTCGACGATTTCGGCACCGGCTACGCCTCGCTCACCCATCTGAAGCAGTTCCCCGTCGACCGCATCAAGATCGACCGCTCCTTCATCCGCGACCTGGAGCACGATGCGGACGATGCCGCCATCGTGCGCACGGTCATCAATCTCGGCCGCAGCCTCGGCATCAAGACGGTGGCGGAGGGCGTCGAGACGGTGTTCCAGGCCTCCTATCTGCGCGTCAACGGCAGCGACTTCGCCCAGGGCTACCTGTTCTCCAAGGCGCTGCCGGCCTCGCGTGTGCCCTGGCTGCTGCGCAACTGGACGCCTGGCCGCTCGACCGGGCTCACCTTCGCCGCCGACGCCGCCGGCTGACGGCGCGATACGCCACCCCGCCGCTCGGTAGGGGGTCTTTTCGCATCTGCAACGCCAAGGCGCTTGAAACCCGGAACGGCTGCGCCTATTCCATCAAAGATGGGTAATTTCCAGTTTAAAACTTATCAAAAGTGGATTTTGCCTGTTGCTGGCAAGTTGTGCTGCAAATCTTATTATGGAATTATTTTGATGACCGAGGATCACGAGCGTAGCCGCGCCGAGGTTTCTGCCGACGGCGTGCGTCGGGTGGTGCCGCTGGCGGACAATGTCGTCGACAGCCGCGATCTCTTCATTGCCACCAAGGAGATCATCATCGCCCACCGCGGCGAATCCTATCGGCTGCGGCTCACCGCGCAGAACAAGCTGATCCTCACCAAATAGACCGGCCGCGCTCTTTCCGCGATCGGCGTTTCTGTTATGGTCCCGCCGCTTTCGAGCCCTCGCCGCCCGGATGGAGCCGTCCGGCGGAAAGACGTGCTCTGATTCAGTTGAGGCATGCCGCACGGCATGCTGGGCGAGGACGTGGACGCCGATGACGCAGACGGACGCGGGGCTCGATCGCAACCGGGCCTTTCGGGTCGATCAATATGGCCGTGGCGTCGCCGGCCATCTGGCCGCAGCCTTCGCCGCCGCCGCGCGGTCCGATCGCGGCTGCTGCATCTTTCTCGTGATCCTGTGCCTGCTCGCCTTCCTGCCCGGCTTCTTCTCGATTCCCCCGGTGGACCGGCCGGAAGCCCGCTTCGCGCAGATATCGCGGCAGATGGTGGAGAGTGGCAACCTCACCGAGGTGCGCGTCGGCGAGGAGGCGCGCCACACCCGCGCCTTCGGCCTGCACTGGATGCAGGCGGCCATCGTCGGCACGGCGGAGGCGATCGGTGTCGACGGCGCGGCGGAAACCATCTGGCTCTACCGGCTGCCCTCGCTGATCGGCGGAATTGCAGCCGTTTTGCTTACATTTTGGGCGGCGCTGCCCTTTGTCGGGCGCGCGGCCGCGCTGCTGGCGGCGATCTTCCTGGCGGCCTCCACCGCGCTCGGCGTCGGCGCCCGCCTCGCTTTGCCGGATGCGCTCTTCCTCGCCGCCGTCATCGCCATGATGGGCGCGCTGGGCCGTGCCTATCTCGCGGCCGCCCATGAGACCGAAGCCGCACCGCTGGCGGTCGACCGGCGGCTGGCGCTGATCTTCTGGGGCGCCTTCATCGGCGGCATCTTCGTCCGCGGCGTGATGGCGCCGCTCTATCCCGTGGTCGCCATCGCGGCGCTGATCGTCGTCGAGCGCTCGGTGCGCTTTCTGCGCCCGCTGGCGCCGCTCGCCGGGCTTGCGGCCTGCGTGCCGCTGGCGGCGCTTTGGTACTATCTGCGCATATCGCCGATGGAGGACCCCGCCGCCGCCGCGCTGCGGGGCTTGGTGGGGCGGGTAGCGCAGGCCCGCGACGGCGTCGGCGCGCCGCCCGGCCTGTATCTCATCACCTTCTGGGGCATGTTCTGGCCGGCCGCGCCGCTCGCCGCGCTCGCCACGCCGATTATCTGGAAGGCCCGGCGCCTGCGCTCGGTGCGCTTCCTGCTGGCATGGGTGCTGCCCGTCTGGGTGCTGCTCGAATTCTGGCCGGCCAAGCTGCCGGCATGGTCGGCGCCGACCTTTCCAGCGATCGCCATATTGATCGCGCTGGCCATGGAGCGCGGCGCCATGGCGCTGTCCAACATGCGCCTCGCCCGGCTGCTGTGGTTCTGGCCGCTGGTCGGCGCCGCGATCGCCGTCGGCGCGCTGCTCGGCCTTGCCGTGTTCGACCGCACCACCAGCTTCCTCGCCTGGCCGCTGCTGCTGGCCGGCTTCTTCGCGCTGGTCACCGCGGCGATGTCGGTGCGCGACTACGGGATCGAGAAGGCGTCGCTGCTCGGCATCGCCGGCATGCTGGTCTCCGGCTTCGGCGTCATGCAGATGATCCTGCCGGAGATGGGCAGCGTCTGGATCGCGCCGCGGCTGGTCGAGCTTGCCCGGCAGGAGAGCTGCCCGGACGGTGCGCCGGCGGAGATTGCTTCCGCTGGCTACAGCGAGCCGAGCCTGATGTTCCTCTATCCCGGCCGGGTGCGCTTCATGGACGGCTCGGGTGTCGCCGATTTCCTCGCCGAGGGTGGCTGCCGCGCGGCCTTCGTCGAGCGTCGGCAGGAGCCGCGCTTCGCGCGCCGGGCGGAGGCGCTAGGCCTGCGCATCGAGCGTGGCGAGGACGTGCGCGGCTTCAGCTACAATGCCGGCCGCCGCGTGCGCATCTCGCTCTACCGGAACGCCGCGCGGCCGTGAGGCCTGCCTGGAGCGTCGCTCTCAGCTCGCCGCGCGCAGCGCCGCGAAGCCCTTTTCGAGATCGGCGGTGAGGTCCTTCGTGTTCTCGAGGCCGATATGCAGCCGCACCGTCGGCCCGCCCGGTTCCCACTGCGTCGCCGTGCGATAGGCCGAGCAGTCGAAGGGGATCGCGAGGCTCTCGAAGCCTCCCCAGCTATAGCCGAGCCCGAACAAGGCGAGCGTGTCGAGAAAGGCGTCGACCGCGCGCTTCGGTACCGGCTTCAGCACGATGCTGAACAGACCCGACGCGCCGGTGAAGTCGCGCTTCCAGATGGCATGGCCGGGATGGTCGGGCAGGGCGGGATGCAGCACCCGCAGCACCTCCGGGCGCTGCGAAAGCCAGCGCGCGATGGCGAGGCCGGATTCGTAGTGGCGGGCGAGCCGCACGCCCATGGTGCGCAGCCCGCGCGCGGCGAGGAAGGCGTCTTCCGGCGCCACCGTCATGCCGAGGTCGCCATGCAGCCCCCTCAGGCGCGGATAGAGGCGCTCATTCGCCGTGATCGTGCCGAGGTTCAGGTCGGAATGGCCGCCGAGATATTTCGTGCCGGCATGGATCGAGATGTCGACGCCGAGGGCGAGCGGACGGAAATAGAGCGGCGTCGCCCAGGTATTGTCCATCAGCGTGGTGATGCCATGCGCCTGTGCCGCCGCCACGATGGCGGGCACGTCCTGCATCTCGAAGGACTGCGAGCCGGGGCTCTCCATGAACACCGCCCGGGTATTTGGCCGGAACAGGGCGGCGATGTCGCCGCCGGCCAGCGGATCGTAGAAGCTCGTCTCGATGCCGAACTTGCGCAGCACGGTGGAGCACTGACGCCGCGTCGGCTGATAGGCGGTGTCGACCATCAGCAGGTGATCGCCGGCCTCCAGCGCGGCAAGGAGCGCAAGACCCACGGCCGCCAGCCCCGAGGGGACGAGCACGGTGCCGGCGCCACCTTCGAGCTGGGTGACGGCGTTCTCCAGCCCCTCGACCGTCGGATTGCCGCGCCGGCCATAAGTGTAGCGCCCGGTGTGGCCTTCGAGATCGGCGACGGTCGGCGACAGCACGGTCGAGCCGCGGACGATCGGGGTATTCACAAAGCCGTCAAACCTTTGCGGATCGCGTCCGGCGGTGACCAATTGCGTTTCCACGGCGAGATGCTGCGCCGTTTCGTCCTTTGCCTTCCCTGCCATGCCACTCGCCGTCGTACCCGGATGCCCCATGCGTCGCCATTGACCGCGCCGGACCCGGATCCGTCAAGCGCTTGACCGGCTTCAAATACGGCGCTCAGATGACGATGCGTCGGCCGGGGGGAGGCGCCACCATGAGCAGAGGCGCCGACTATCGACCAAAGGCGCACGATGGAACGGCCAGTCGGTCGTTCCCCGCGGCACGCAAATTGCCTTCCCTACTCACCCACGGCTACCACCCGGATGCCGTGTTCGCTCAAAGCTTATGAAGAAGGCTGCCATCATCATGAAACGCCTCCTCTCCACGCTCGCCATCGCCGGCACGTTCGGCTTCTGCGCCGGCGGCGCCGAAGCCGCCAAGCTGGATCAGATCAAGTCGAAGGGCTTCGTTCAGTGCGGCGTGAGCCAGGGCCTTCCCGGCTTCTCCACCCCCGACGACAAGGGCAACTGGACAGGCATCGACGTTGATTTCTGCAAGGCGGTCGCCGCCGCTGTGTTCGGCGACGCCACCAAGGTGAAGTTTACACCCCTGTCGGCGAAGGACCGCTTCACCGCCCTCCAGTCGGGCGACATCGACATCCTCTCGCGCAACACCACCTGGACCATCACGCGCGACACCTCGCTCGGCCTCAACTTCACCGGCGTGACCTATTACGACGGCCAGGGCTTCATGATCCGCAAGGACAAGAAGGTGAACTCGGCCCTCGAGCTCTCGGGCGCCTCGGTCTGCACCCAGACCGGCACCACCACCGAGCAGAACCTCGCCGACTATTTCCGTGCCAACAACATGACCTACGAGGTCATCGCATTCGCCACCAATGACGAGGTGGTCAAGGCCTACGACGCCGGCCGCTGCGACGTGCTGACCACCGACCGCTCGGGCCTCGCCGGCGAGCGTCTCAAGCTCACCAACCCGGATGACCACGTCGTGCTGCCGGAGATCATCTCCAAGGAGCCGCTCGGCCCGGTGGTCGCCCATGGCGACGACCAGTGGTTCGACATCGTGAAGTGGACGCTGTTCGCGCAGTTGAACGCCGAGGAGCTCGGCATCACCTCGAAGAACGTCGACGAGCAGGCGAAGTCGGCCAATCCCGAGATCAAGCGCATCCTCGGCACCGAGGGCAAGTTCGGCGAAGGCATGGGCGTGCCGAACGACTGGGTCGTCAAGATCGTCAAGCAGGTCGGCAATTACGGCGAGATGTATGACCGCAATGTCGGCCCCGACACCCCGCTGAAGCTGGCGCGCGGCGTCAACGCGCTGTGGAACAAGGGCGGCCTGCAATACGCCCCGCCGATCCGCTGATCGGGATACGGGCTCCCCGGCCGCCGCGCCGGGAGCCCGCCACCTCGCATCTGTGGATCTCGGCACCGTTCCGCGCGGCGCTCGCGCCGCCGGCCGGGCCATGTGACGGGCAGGGGGAACATGACAGATCTGGTAGCATCCGCAGGCGTGAAGCCCTCCAAGGGCTCGCTGATCAATGACCCGAAGGTCCGCAGCATCGGGCTGCAGATCATCGCGCTGATACTCGTTATCGTTCTCGGCTGGATGTTCGTCGACAACGCCCGCGAGAACCTTGCCGCGCAGAAGATCGCGACCGGCTTCGGCTTTTTCGACAATACCGCCGGCTTCGGCATCAGCCAGACCCTCATCCCCTATTCCGAGACATCGACCTATGGTCGCGCCTTTCTGGTTGGCCTGCTGAACACCATCCTGGTCGCGGTGGTCGGCATCATCCTCGCCACCATCATCGGCTTCCTGGTCGGCATCGGGCGCCTGTCGAAGAACTTCGTCGTGCGCCTGCTGTCGACTGTCTATGTCGAGGTGCTGCGCAACCTGCCGCCGCTGTTCCAGATCCTGTTCTGGTACCTCGCCGTGCTGAGTGCCATGCCCAACCCGCGCAACAGCATCAGCATCTTCGGCGAGGCGTTCATCTCCAACCGCGGCATGATCGTTCCGCGTCCGCTGTTCGGCGAGGGCACCGGCCTCGTTTTGTGGACCACCGGCTTCGCCATCCTCGCCACGGTGCTCGCCTCCTCGTGGTCGGCCACGCGGCGCGAGGAGACCGGCCGCGGCCTGCCGATGGTCTGGATTGGCCCGGCGCTCATCATCGGCCTGCCGCTGATCGCCATGATCATCACTGGCTTCCCGATCACCTTCGAGCGGCCAGAGCTGAAGGGCTTCAACTTCGTCGGCGGCCTGCGGGTGATCCCGGAATTCGTCGCGCTGACCATCGCGCTGTCGACCTACACCGCCGCCTTCATCGCCGAGAACGTGCGCGCCGGCATCCAGTCGGTGAGCCACGGCCAGACCGAGGCGGCGCATTCGCTCGGCCTGCGCCAGCCGCAGACGCTGCGCCTCGTCGTCATCCCGCAGGCGATGCGGGTGATCATCCCGCCGCTGACCAGCCAGTATCTGAACCTGACCAAGAACTCCTCGCTCGCGGTCGGCATCGGCTATCCCGACCTCGTCGCGGTGTTCGCGGGCACGACGCTGAACCAGACCGGCCAGGCGATCGAGATCATCGCCATCACCATGGGCGTCTATCTGGTGCTGTCGATCATCACCTCGGTCATCATGAACGCCTACAACCGGCGCGTCGCGCTGGTCGAGCGGTGAGGGGGCGGCCATGTCAATGACCTTCGATGATGGCAGCTTCATCCGCACCGAGCTGGCCCAGCCGCTGCCGCCGCCGACCCGCAATGTCGGCGTCATCGGCTGGATGCGCGAGAACCTGTTCTCCAGCCCGCTCAACATCGTGCTCACGCTGGTCGGCGTGCTGCTCGCGGCGCTGATCTTCCCGCCGCTGATCCGCTTCCTGCTGATCGACGCGGTGTGGACCGGCGAGAACCGCGAGGCCTGCCTCGGTCCCGGCGTCGGCGCCTGCTGGCCCTTCGTGAAGGCGAAGTTCGGCCAGTTCATCTACGGCTTCTACCCGATCTCCGAGCGCTGGCGCGTCGACATCGTGTTCCTGCTCGGCGCCGTGCTGCTGGCGCCGCTGCTGGTGCTCTCCTGGCCCGGCAAGCGGCTGAACGCCTTCCTGTTCTTCGGCGTCTATCCGGTGATCGCCTTCGTGCTGCTCACCGGCGGCAACATCGACCTCTCCGCCTTCCTGCTCCAGCATTTCGGGCTGATCCGGCCGCTGACCGGCGATTTCACCGTGGCGGGCATCAACCTCACCTTCTGGGTCGACTACATTCTCACCGCTGCGCTCTTCGCCGGCATCGCCTGGGTCGCGACGCGCGCGCTTGGCGCAAGCGGGCGCTCGGCGGCGCTGGCGGTGCTCTACTTCTTCCTCGCCCTCGGCATCATCACCTTCATCTGGGATTTCGACTTCGGCCTGCCCTATGTCGAGACCCGCCAGTGGGGCGGCCTGCTGGTCACGCTGGTGATCGGTGTGACCGGCATCGTCACCTCGCTCCCCCTCGGCATCGTGCTGGCGCTCGGCCGGCGCTCGACCATGCCGATCGTGCGGCTGCTCTGCGTCATCTTCATCGAGTTCTGGCGCGGTGTGCCGCTCATCACCGTGCTGTTCTTCGCCACCTACATGCTGCCGCTGTTCCTGCCGGCCGGCACCAATCCGGACGGCCTGCTGCGCGCGCTGGTCGGCGTCGCCCTGTTCACCGCGGCCTATATGGCGGAGGTGGTGCGCGGGGGCCTGCAGGCGATGCCGAAGGGCCAGTATGAAGGCGCCATGGCGATGGGCCTGACCTGGAGCCAGATGATGCGTCTCATCATCCTACCCCAGGCGCTCACCCTGGTGATCCCGGGCATCGTCAACAGCTTCATCAGCCTGTTCAAGGACACCACGCTGGTGCTGATCGTGTCGATCTTCGACTTCCTCGGCCAGCTCCGCGCCTCGTTCACCGATCCGAACTGGGCGAGCCCGGTGACGCTCTATACCGGCTTCGCCTTCGCCGGCATCGTCTACTTCCTGTTCTGCTTCGGCATGTCGCGTTACTCGCTGTTCGTGGAACGGCGTCTCAACACCTCCCACCGCCATTGAACGACGGAGATTCCCCGATGAGCGAAGCACCCTCGATCGTCCCGAGCGAAGAACTCCCCGCCGTTCACACCCCGCCGAGCCGCCAGACCGCGGTCGAGCTGGTCGGCGTGCACAAATGGTATGGCGAGTTCCATGTGCTCAAGGACATCAACCTCAAGGTCCTGCGTGGTGAGCGCATTGTCATCTGCGGGCCGTCGGGATCAGGCAAGTCGACCATGATCCGCTGCATCAACCGGCTGGAGGAGCACCAGCAGGGCACCATCGTCGTCGACGGCATCGAGCTGACCAACGACCTCAAGCGCATCGACGAGATCCGCCGCGAGGTGGGCATGTGCTTCCAGCACTTCAACCTGTTCCCGCACCTCACCATCCTCGAGAACTGCACGCTGGCGCCGATCTGGGTGCGCAAGATGCCCAAGAAGGACGCCGAGGAACTGGCGATGCACTTCCTCAAGAAGGTGAAGATTCCGGAGCAGGCGAACAAATATCCCGGCCAACTCTCCGGCGGCCAGCAGCAGCGCGTCGCTATCGCCCGCGCGCTGTGCATGAAGCCGAAGATCATGCTGTTCGACGAGCCGACCTCCGCCCTCGACCCGGAAATGGTGAAGGAAGTGCTGGAGACCATGGTGAGCCTCGCCCAGGAAGGCATGACCATGCTGTGCGTGACCCACGAGATGGGCTTCGCCCGTCAGGTGGCGAACCGCGTCATCTTCATGGATGCCGGCCAGATCATCGAGATGAACGAGCCGAACGCATTCTTCTCCAATCCCCAGCACGAGCGCACCAAGCTGTTCCTCAGCCAGATCCTGCATTGAGGGCACCCCGTCGCGGCAGAGCGGCCCCGGTCGTTCATGTCTCAAGGTCGCCACCTGCAAACCGCGCCGTTCCGCCGCTTTCGGCTGGACGGCGCAGTGTTTTGTGCCATCTTGCTGCCCCAACGTCCGATGGAAGGGGGCTTCTCATGACGGTACGCAGAAATCTCGGCGTCGCGCTGCGGGGCGCGCTGCTGGCGACGGCGGCCATTGCGCTCGGCGGCTCGGCCGCCCTGGCGCAGTCCGCGCAGGCGCTGAAGGAAATTACGGCCGACAAGGCCAAGGTCGCCGGCTCGATCGTGGTCGACTACAATTCGCGTTCGGAACGCTCGAACAGCGGTGCCGATGTCTATGAGATCGGCGAGATCGCCGTCGCCGACATGTTCCTGATGAAGGGCACCGTCCAGCGCATGCCGGGCTCCAAGCTCGTCTATTCGGTGCGCTACGACGTCATCAACCCGAGCAATCCCAGCCAGATCGCCCGCGACGTCGCCATCCTGCGCGGCGAAATGGCGATCGACAACAATGGCCGCTATACGCCCGAGACTGGCCAGCTCCGCCTCGACGTGGTCAAGGGCAACCAGGTGACCAGCAAGGTCGCCGGCTCGATCCAGGGCCGTCAGGTGACGCGCTGGTGGGAGGTCGGCGAGCTGATCCGCAAGGCCAAGACCGAGGCCACCAAGGTCTATTCGCGCTATGTCGACGGCAAGGTCGTCTCGATCCAGGTGAAGAACCCGGACCCGCTGCGCTTCGAGCGCCTGATCCTGCCGTCCGGGCCGTTCTCCTTCCTGCCCGAGACGCGCGTCTCGGGCAATCTCGACTACGACTACGAGCTCGGCAACTGGCTGACCGACCAGAACGGCGTGACCATGACCTACACGCTGGCCGACAAGAGCTTCACCGACCGCATCACCGGCTCGATCCGCTATGTCGAGGAAGAGGGCAACTTCACCGATAGCAAGGGCAAGAAGCGCGAGTTTACCGGCTACTATGATTATAATCTGCGCTGGAATGAGCAGCAGGCGAGTGGTGACAATTTCTTCGACGAGAGCACGGCGGCAGCGCAGACCGATGCCTTTTTCTCGGCCTCTGACCAGACCAAGCCGGGGCTTTATGGCCGCGTCTACTATCTGGACAGCGAAGACGCCTGCAAGCGCGTGAAGAACGGCGAGGGCGGCCTCGACTGCGTCGGCCCGACCCGCTCGGAGATCACCTACGACCTCAAGGCGGTGAAGCTGAACTACCAGCAGCTCGCGAGCTGGATGAAGCTGGAGCTGCTGGTGATCGGCCCGTTCACCGACGAATAGGCCGGAAGCAGGCGGCGGCCGCTTGGTCGTTGTGACGTAGCGGGCAGCCGCGGCGTCTCGTCCAAGAGATCAACGTCATCCTGAGGTGCCGCGGTAGGCGGCTTCGAAGGAGGCTCGTCTCGTGCGCCCAGGACCCATCCTTCGAGGCCCGACCTACGGTCGGGCACCTCAGGATGACGTGGCTCCGCTGGGGGAGGGGAACGCTACTTCGCCGGGCCGGTCTCGATCGGCTGGTCGGAGGAGCCCCATTCCGCCCATGAGCCGTCATAGAGCGCCCGCGGCGGCTTGCCGATGGAGTCGAGCGCCAGCCACAGGATCGCCGCCGAGACGCCGGAACCGCAACTGGTGATGACGGGTTCGTCAGGGTCGACACCGGCGTCCGCGAGCGCGGCGTCGATGGCCTCCGGCGCAGCCAGCCGGCCGTCCTTCACCACTTCGCCGAAGGGCAGGTTGCGGCTGCCGGGCATGTGGCCGGCCCGCACGCCGGGGCGCGGCTCGGGCGCCTCGCCGCGGAAGCGCGGCGCCGGGCGCGCATCGACCACCTGCGCCGAGCCGTCCTTCAGCCGCTGCGCCACCTCGCCGATGTCGGCGATCATGGTGGCGTCGACCCGCGGCGTGAAGCGCATCGGCTGGCGGCGGCCGTTGCCCTCCTCGACCGGGCGGCCCTCCGCCTGCCATTTCGGGAAGCCGCCATCGAGGATCAACACGTCCTTGGCGCCGAAGACGCGGAAGGTCCACCACACGCGCGGGGCGGAGAACAGGCCGGCACCGTCATAGACGACGATCTTCATGCCGTCGCCGATGCCGAGCGCGCCGACCGCGGCGGCGAAATCGTGCGGCTTCGCCAGCATGTGCGGCAGGCCGGACGAGGTGTCGGCAATGGCGTCGATGTCGAAGAATACCGCTCCGGGGATGTGCGCCGCGAGATATTCCGTGCGCCCCTCGCGGTTGGCGCCAGGCAGGTGCCACGAGCCGTCGACCACGATGAGGTCCGGCGCGTCGAGATTGGCGGCGAGCCATTCGGTGGAGACCAGCCAGCGGGAGCTGGAGGCGGCGGCTTCAGGCATGGACGTTCTCCCGCGGGAATGGCATGACGCTCAGGCCCAGCCGAGCCGCACGCGGCGGTTCTGCTGGCCTTTCTTCTCGATCTTGGTGACCTGCACCGCCCCGATCTCGCCGAGGCCGCGCACATGCGTGCCGCCGCAGGGCTGCAGATCGAGCCCGGCGATCTCGACGAGCCGCACGCGGCCCGTGCCCATCGGCGGCTTCACCGACATGGTCTTCACGAGGCCCGGATTGGCGAGGAGCTCCTCATCGGTGATCCAGCGCTCGCTCACCGCCGCGCCCGTCGCGATCATCCCGTTGACCTGCGCGGTGATCGCGTCCTTGTCGAGCCCGGCATCGGGAATGTCGAAGTCGAGCCGGCTCTCCTCCTCACCGATCGAGCCTCCGGTGACCGGATAGGGCAGGGCGACGGAAAGCAGATGCAGCGCCGTGTGCATGCGCATCAGCTTGTGCCGGCGGGTCCAGTCGAGCCGCAGCGTCACCCCCTCGCCCGGCACGGGCAGCGCCGAACCGGGGGCGGGGACATGCACCACCTCGCGCTTCTCCGGACCATAGACGGCGGTCGCGATCGGTATCTCGCCGCCGGCGTGCGCTAGCACGCCGGAATCGCCCGGCTGGCCGCCGGCGGTCGCGTAGAACACCGTGCGGTCGAGCACGATGCCGCCCTCCGGCGTCAACGCCACCACGGTGGCCGGCGTCTCGGCGCGATAGGCGTCCTCGCGGAACAGCAGCGCGGTCATCAGACGAGCACGTTCGGCACGGCCGTCTCGCGCTCCAGCCAGGCCGGCACCGGCAGGCCCTTCTCGCGCAGGAAGGCGGGGTTGAACAGCTTCGACTGGTAGCGCGTGCCGTAGTCGCACAGCACGGTGACGATGGTGTGCCCCGGCCCCAGCTCGCGGGCGAGGCGGATCGCGCCGGCGACGTTGATGCCCGAGGAACCGCCGAGGCAGAGCCCCTCATATTCGAGCAGATCGAACACGATCTGCACCGCCTCCGCATCCGGGATCTGATAGGCGAGATCGATCGGCGCGCCCTCGAGATTGGCGGTGATGCGCCCCTGGCCGATGCCCTCGGTGATGGAGGAGCCTTCCGCCTTCAGCACGCCGGTCGTGTAGTAGCTGTAGAGCGCGGCGCCCATCGGATCGGCGAGGCCGATCTTCACGCCCGGATTGCGCTCCTTCAGCGCCATGCCGGTGCCGGCCAGCGTGCCGCCGGTGCCGACCGCGCAGACGAAGCCGTCGACCGTGCCATCGGTCTGCGCCCAGATCTCCGGCCCGGTGGTCTCGATATGCGCCTGCCGGTTGGCGACATTGTCGAACTGGTTCGCCCATACGGCGCCGTTCGGCTCGCTCTTCGCCATCGCCTCGGCGATGCGGCCTGAGACTTTCACATAGTTGTTCGGATTGGCGTAGGGCACCGCCGGCACCTCGACCAGCGTCGCGCCGGCGAGCCGCAGCATGTCCTTCTTTTCCTGGCTCTGCGTGTCCGGGATCACGATCACCGACCGGAAGCCGAGCGCATTGCCGACCAGAGCGAGGCCAATGCCGGTATTGCCCGCGGTGCCCTCGACGATCACGCCGCCGGGCCGAAGCGTGCCGCGCGCCACCGCATCCTTGATGATGAAGAGTGCCGCGCGGTCCTTGACCGACTGGCCGGGGTTCAGGAACTCGGCCTTGCCGAGGATGTCGCAGCCGGTGGCCTCGGAGGCGCGCTGCAGCCGGATCAGCGGCGTATTGCCGACCGTATCGACGAGACCGTTACGAATGTCCATGGGAGTCGCAGTGCAGGGTTCGAAAATGGCGCGTGGCGAAGGCCGACGAAACTAGTTGAGCCTTACCGAACGGGCAACCTCCGAAGCCGGGAAACACGCCGCACGCTTATCAGGATGCCGTAGGCATCGTTCCTACCCCTTCACCGCATCATAGGCGGCGAGGGCTCGTGCCCGCGCGCTCGCGTGGTCGACGATCGGGTGCGGATAGGTCACCCCGAGTTCGACGCCCGCCCGGCTCAGCACCTCGCGGTGGGCCGCCCACGGCTTGTGGATCGCCTCCGCCGGCAAGGCGGCGAGCTCTGGCACGAAGCGGCGGACATAGGCGCCGTCGGGGTCGAACTTCTCGCCCTGCAGCACCGGGTTGAAGATGCGGAAATAAGGCGCGGCATCGGCGCCCGAACCGGCGACCCACTGCCAGCTCGCGGCGTTGTTCGCCGCATCCGCATCGACCAGCGTGTCCCAGAACCACGCCTCGCCCTCCCGCCAGTCGATCAGCCCGTGCTTGACGAGGAAGGACGCGGCGACCATCCGCACCCGGTTGTGCATCCACCCCGTCTCCCAGAGCTGACGCAGCCCGGCGTCGACGATCGGATAGCCGGTGCGGCCCGTCTGCCAGGCCTTCAGGAACGCCGCGTCGTCGCGCCATGCAAAGGCGTCGAAGCGCGGCTGGACGTTCTTCCATGGCAGCTCGGGGAAATGGAACAGCAGGTGATAGGAAAATTCGCGCCAGTAGAGTTCGCTCACGAATTTGGCGACGTCGCGCGCCGAGGCCGTGCCGCGCTCCTCCGCGCTCCGCACGGCGGCCAGCACCTGATGCGGCGAGACGTTGCCGAAGCGCAGGAAGGGCGAGAGCCGTGAGGTGGCCTCGCGATCGGCGCGGTCGCGGGCGTCGGCATAGCCCGGCAGGCCGTCACCGAGGAAATCCGCCAGACGCTGCCGCGCGCCGCTCTCGCCCGGCGTCCAGCTCGCGCGAAGCCCGCCCGCCCAATCCGGGCATGACGGCTCCAGCGCCCACGCCTCCAGCGCCTCGCTCGCGACGGGCGCCGCGGCCGGTATGCTTGCGGGCATACGGGTCGGCCGACGGACCTCCCGCGCCGAGGCGGCGCGGAAGAACGGTGTGAAGACACGGAAGGGCTGCCGGGCCCCGGTGAGCACGGTCCACGGCTCGTGCAGCAGTGACCCGCCGAAGCTGCGCACCTCGGTGCCCCGCGCGGTCAGGCTCTCCTTGATCGCGCGGTCGAGCGCGATCTCCGCGGCGCCGTAGCGTCGGTTCCAGTAGACCGCGCCGGCCCGGCTTTCGGCGATGACCTCGTCCAGAACCTTCGCCGCCGCGCCGCGCCGGTGCACTAGCGAAAGCCCATGCGCGCGGGCGGCCTCGCCGAGCGCCGCGAGCGAGCGGCCGAGCCACCAGCGCGCGGCGCCGCCGAGCGGCCGGATGCCGGGGCTTTCCTCATCGAGCACATGGAGCAGCAGCACCAGCCGGCCGCTCTGCGCGGCCGCATCGAGCGCCGGATTGTCGGCGAGGCGCTGATCGTCGCGGACCCAGACAAGGGCAGGGCGATGGTCGGGATCGGAGCTCATCAGGGGCGGCGTTCGCGAGGGTTAGTGCCGTGCTTTGTGCGTGGCCGGCAGGCAAGCTGCAACGTCTTTCGCGTTTGCCGGTTCCCGGCGCCGTGGCGTCTTGAGCTTTTTAAATGATGATCATAATTTAAGAGCAGATCAGTCGCGATGCGTGCCGGGCACGCCGCACACAAACACGGAGAAGTCGCATGAGTGGTAATGGCGCAGCAGGGAAGGGCACGGCGGCCGTCACCGGCGCGTCCTCCGGCATCGGACGGATCTATGCCGAGCGGCTGGCCGCGCGCGGCTACGACCTCGTCATCGTCGCCCGCAACGCGGAGCGGCTGGAGGCTCTTGCCGCCACTATCCGCTCCGCCACCGGCAGGAGCGTGGACGTGCTCCAGGCCGATCTGGAAAAGCCGGCCGACATCCGGCGTGTCGCCGATCGCGTCGCCGGCGATCGCGCGGTAACGCTCCTCGTCAACAATGCTGGGGCGGGCACCGAGGGGCCCGTGCTCGGCACCGACATCGATCGCGTCGAGGCGATGGTGCAGCTCAACGTCGTCGCGCTGACCCGCCTCGCAGTGACGGCGGTCAACGCGTTCTCCGCGCGGGGCGGCGGCACGCTCGTCAATATCGCCTCGGTGGTGGCGCTGATGCCGGAGGTGCTGCTCGGCGCCTATGCGGGCACCAAGGCCTTCGTGCTCGCCTTCACCCAGTCGCTGCAGAACGAACTGCAGGGCAGCCCGGTGCGTATCCAGGCGGTGCTGCCGGGGTTGACCCGCACCGAGTTCTTCGACCGTGCCGGCCTCGCGCTCGACAGCTATCCGCAGGAGATGGTGATGTCGGTCGAGGAACTGGTCGACGCGGCGCTGGCGGGGCTCGATCAGGGCGAGCTCATCACCATCCCCTCGCTGCCCGACGCCGGCGATTTCGCGCGCGTGAGCGCGGACCGCCTCGCGCTGGTGCCGAACCTCTCGCGCAACCACCCGGCCGAGCGCTACCGGCAGTGAGCCGGGGCGGTCGCCCGGCGATCGTCTCGCTCGGCATGTCCGGGCGGGCGCGGCAGATCGGCCAACCTGCGCTATAGTACCGTCCGCCGGGACCTCTGCCCATCGGGCCGGGGTCTGCGAGGAAGGTCAGTGTAGGACGGATGCCGCCGATGCGTTCTGCCCGTGAGCCGGTACCTGACGTCGTCGCGCCGCTCCCCGATGGAGCGGCGCGCCTTGTGCCGCATGCCGGCAGCATCGCTCCTATCTTCCTGATCGCATTGACCGGCGGTCTCACCGCACTGATCGTCGCCGCGCCGCTGATGGTTTATTCGGTGACACTGGCGACCTTCGGAGCGGCCCATGTGCTCTCCGAGCTGCGCTATGTCGACCGCCGTTTCGGCCGCCGCCTGCCTGTTCGGCAGATCGTGCTGATGGCGCTTTTCCTCGCCGGTGCGGTGGCAGCACGGGCGAGCGGCCTGTTCGGGCTGGTCGATCCGGCCAAGGCTTTGATGCTGGAGCTGTCATGCGTCGTCGCACTGGCGCTTTCGGCGGCTGCCGGCGGAGTCGCCCAGCGGGCTCTGGCGCTCGCCATCGCCGGTGGTCTCGGCCTCGCGACCGCCTTCGCTCCGTTCGACACGGCGGTGTCGCTCTCCATCCTGCACAACCTGACGCCGCTGGCGCTCATCTGGGAGATCACCCCGGCGCCGGCGCGCCGGCGGGTCATGCCGCTGGCGTTGCTGGCCTTTCTCGGCCTGCCGCTGCTGGTCGCCAGCGGTCTGCCGAGACTTGCGCTGCAGGCCGCGGGTCTGTCCGGACCCGGCCTCGACCCCATCGGCGCGGGGACGCTCGAGGATCACCTCTATGTCTATGTGCCGCGCCCGCTGCTCGGCGGCGCCTCGGCGGTCGACCTGTTTTCCGCCTCGGTCGTCGCCCAGTGCGCCCATTATGCCGCTGTGATCCTTGTGCTTCCCATGCTTTTGGCGCGGCGCGATCCGCAGGCGAGGGGGCTCGTGCCCTGGCCGCGCGGCGGCGTCTTCGCGCTGATGGTGGCGGGCGTTTCCGCCTTCGTTCTCTATCGTTTCACGACCGGCTTCGTGCCGGCGCGCGCGCTCTATAGCCTTGCCGCCTCGGTGCATGCCTGGATCGAAATTCCCTTGATCATCATAGCGCTGACGGCGCGCTCTCAGGCGACCATCAGCATGCCGAGCGCGCCGGAAGCGACGTTGGCGGCGAGCGATACGGCGAAGGCGTGCCGTGCCGCGAGTCCGCCCGCCCATCCGATGATGGCCGCTTCCACGACCACCACCACCGCCTCCGCCGCAAGCACCACCGCCACATAGTCATGGAGCGCGGCGAAATGCTCGACGGCGAACCAGAGCTGAGGATGGGTAGCGGCGGTGGCCAGCGCCGTCGCCAGCGCGACATGGCCGGCGCCGCGGCTCGGCCAGTCGGCGATCACGACCAGCGCATAGGCGACCGGCCCCTCGATGGCGACCGACAGCAGCATGGCCTGAAGCTCGTTCATGCCCGTCCACCGTTCTCGTTCGCCTTTCCCTGCAACCTTAAGCCGCTTCAGCGAGGAGCGCCATGATACGCCACCGTTCGGGACGCCGTGCCGTACCCTTCCGTGCCCTTCTCATCATCCTTGCGGCGAATGTCGGCGGCATCGCGCGTGCCGATATCCCGCCGCCGCGTCCCAAGCCTCCTCCGCCTCCGGAAGGGCCGGCGGCCGGGAATGTGCGCGGCCTGCAGCTTCAGCGGATATTGACCGGCAGCTTCATCGGACGTTGGGAGACGATCATCCGAGCCTGCGAGGGGGCGTGCGCCACTCCCAGGGTGGTCGACTGCGTGGTGACGGGTGCGAACGGCGTCCGGATACGCGGCGGCGACATCGCCGCTGTTCTCACCGCCGGGCAGATCGCGGCCGGAAAGCCGATCACGCTCACGCTCGAACACTGCGCCCTGCCGCAGATCGAACTCTCGGCGGGCGGCTGAGCGAGGCGTGGCGCCAAAAATGGAAGGGGTAGCCCGCAGGCTACCCCATTTGGTGCTTTTCAGCTTGTTAACGGAGGACCCTCGATCACCCGGCCGCTAAACCCTGGTAAGTCGTTCCGAACTGGCTTTGTACACCAAGGGTAGCACGGTACAATTTTTCTATCAGATCAAGGGTTAGCCGCAGTTCGGTTCAGATGCTGGAAAAACGCTTCGGGCCCTATCGTCTCGGTCTCGACATCGGTTCCAATTCGATCGGCTGGTTCATCGTCTGGCTGGAGCGGGACGGCGACAAATGGCGCCCGAAGGGTACCGGCCCCGGAGGCGTGCGGGTCTATTCTGACGGGCGCGACCCGCAATCGGGTGCCTCCAATGCCGCCGACCGCCGCCTCGCACGTGGCATGCGCCGCCGGCGCGATCGCTTTGTCGATCGGCAGAAGACGCTCATGGAAGCGCTCGTCGCCGCCGGGCTGATGCCTGGGGATGTCGCGGCGCGCAAGGCGCTGGAGGCGCTCGACCCTTACGAGCTCCGCGCCGCCGCGATCGACGGGCCGTTGCCGGCGCATCATGTCGGGCGCGCCCTGTTCCACCTCAACTAGCGGCGCGGTTTCCTCTCCAACCGCAAGGCCGGCAACAAGGGCGACGACAAGGGCGCGATCCGGGAAGGCGAGCGCAAGCTCGCCGAGGAGATGGAGAAGATCGGAGCCGGCACGCTCGGCCAGTATCTGTGGAGCCGCCAGAAGGAGCGCAGCGGCGTGCGTGCGCGCGGCAAGGTCGCCGGCACCAAGGTCACCTACGACTTTTATCCGACGCGCCGGCTGGTGGAGGACGAGTTCGACGCCATCTGGGCGAAGCAGTCGCCGCATCATCCCTCGATGACGGCCGAGGCGCGGGAGGCGATCCACGACGCCATCTTCTTCCAGCGTCCCCTGAAAAAGCCGCCGGTCGGCAAATGCACGCTCAAGCCGGCCGGCGTCCCCTTCGAGCAGGACCCGGAGGGGTACCGCGTCGCCTGGGCGCATCCGCTCGCCCAGCGCTTCCGCATCCTGCAGGAGGTGAGGAACCTCGCCGTCGGCCCCGTCGGGTACTCGCCGCGCAAGCTGGCGAAGGAGGAGGGCGACGCCATCGTGCTGGCGCTCCTGCAGAGCAACAAGGTCTCCTTCGACAAGATGAGGGGCATCCTCAAGCTGCCGGCGGACCAGCGCTTCAATCTCGAAAGCGAGCGGCGCGCCGAGCTGAAGGGGGACGAGACCGCCGAGCGGCTCTCCCACAAGACCCGTTTCGGCAAGGCTTGGCGGGGCTTTTCGCTCGACCGCCAGGCCGCGATCGTCGACCGCCTGATGAATGAGGAGGACGAGACGAAGCTCGTCGCCTGGTTGAGGCGCGAATGCGATCTCGATGTCGAGACCGCCGCCCGCATCGCCGATACGCCGCTGCCGGAGGGCTACGCGCGGCTGGGACTGCGGGCTATCCGCAAGCTGTTCCCGCTGATGAACGACAAGGGTCTGAACTATCCCGACGCCGCCCGCGAGGCCGGCTATGACCATGCCAACGCGCCGACCGGCGAGATCCTCGACCGGCTGCCCTATTACGGCCGCTGGCTTCCCAACGCCGTGGTCGGCTCCGGCGATCCGCGCGACGTGAAGGAGAAGCGGTTCGGCCGCTTTCCCAACCCGACAGTGCATATCGGGCTCGGGCAGCTTCGCCGGCTGGTCAACACCCTGATCGAGGAGCTCGGTGCCCCGGAGGAGATCGTCGTCGAGTTTACCCGTTCGCTG
Organism: Allobosea sp. 117; assembly: GCF_000702305.1. Classification (GTDB taxonomy): domain Bacteria; phylum Pseudomonadota; class Alphaproteobacteria; order Rhizobiales; family Xanthobacteraceae; genus Ancylobacter. Next base: position 144,959 of record NZ_JNLC01000016.1, on the reverse strand, counting down.
AAGCTTTCGCCCGAGGAGAAGCGGCAGGTCCAGACCGAGCAGAGACGCAATCAGGAGAAGAACGAGCGTCGGGTCGCCGAGATCAAGCGCCTACCGGGCTATCGGGACTACGACCCAACGCCGCGCGACCTGCTCAAGATGCGGCTGTGGGAGGAACTGAACCCGCGTGACCCGCTGGACCGAAAATTCCCCTATACGGGCGACAATATCAGCCTCGCGCAGCTCATGTCCGCCGAGGTCGATATCGACCATCTCATCCCCTATACGGTGGGCCTCGACGACAGCCCGGCCAATAAGATCATCTGTTTCCGCGAGGCCAACCGGCACAAGAGGAAGCGCACGCCCTTCGAGGCTTTCGGCTCCAGCCCGGCCATCGGGACCGTCACCTACAATTGGGACGAGATCAGCCAGCGCGCCGCCAACCTGCCGCGCAACAAGAACTGGCGCTTCGGTCCGGATGCGCTCGACCGCTACAAGGAGATGGGCGGCTTCCTCGCGCGCCAGCTCATGGAGACCGGCTGGCTGGCGCGCGTCGCCAGGCAATATCTCGGCGCGGTCTGCGATCCCTATTCCATCTGGGTGATCCCCGGACGGCTAACCGCGATGATCCGTGCCCGATGGGGCCTCAACAGCCTGCTGCCGGACCACAACTATCCTGGCGTGCAGGAGCGCGACGAGACCTTCCGCGCGGCGACCGATGACCTCGAATTCTCCGGTATCAAAAACCGCGCCGACCATCGCCATCACGCCATCGATGCCTTCGTCGCCGCGCTCACCGACCGTTCGCTGCTGCAGCGCATCGCCAGCCGCTATGACGAGGAGCGCGAGAAGGTCGACATCCCCGAGCCGTGGGAAGGCCTTCGTGACGAGCTCAAGGCGCGGCTCGACGCCATGGTGGTCTCGCACAAGCCCGACCACGGCAAGGGCGGCAGGCTCCATGAGGACACCGCCTATGGGCTGGTGAAGGAGCCGGAAAAGGAGGCCGGCAATCTCGTCCGCCGCAAGGACCTGGCTTCGCTCACGGAGAACGAGATCGAGCTCACCCGCGACATCCGCCTGCGCGAGCGGGTGCGGGACCACGTCTATGCGGCCAGGGCCGCCGGCATGGACCTGAAAGGCGCGCTGGCCGACTTCGTCAAATCGTCGGAAGGCGATCCGCACACCAGGCACGGCGTCCATCGCATCCGCCTGCTGAAGGTCGAGAAGCCGGAATATCTCGTGCCCGTCGCGGGTGCCGACGGCACGCTGTACAAGGCCTATTCGGCCGGCGAGAATTTCTGCGTCGAGATCTACGATGCCGGCGACGGCCGCTGGCAGGGCGAGGCGATCCGCCGCTTCGACGCCAATCAGCCGGGGTACCGGCCGCGCTGGCAGCACGAATTCCCGGATGCGCGCCTGATCATGCGCGTGCACAAGGGCGATCTCCTGCAGCTCGACGACGGCACGGGCCCCAAGATCTGGGTAGTCTACCGGCTCGATGCATCGGCCGGCCGCTTCAAGCTCGCTCCGCACAACGAGACCGGCAATCTCGACCGCCGCCACGCCACCGACACGGCGATCGATCCGTTCCGCTGGCTGATGGCCTCCTATGGCACGCTGAAGCGGATGAATGCCGGCCGGGTGCGGGTGGACGAGATCGGACGCGTGTGGCCGATCACCCCGGACGATGCACGCAAAACGAAATGATTGTCATTGGTGCAACCTTGAATATCATTCCGCTATAGGGTGCAACGGGATGCGGTCGAGGCGGCGATGGTCGGGCGCGTGGTGGAGATCGCGACGGACGGGCGGCATATCGCGCTCGATCGCGGCTTCCTGACCATCGCCGAGCGCGGCGCCGAGATCGGCCGCGTACCGATCGACGACATCACTGCCGTGGTCATGAACGCGCACGGCCTCACCCACACCAACAACGTTCTCGTCGCCCTGGCGCGGCGGGGCACGCCGGTGGTTCTGTGCGGGCCGCACCATCGGCCCGAGGCGATCGTCTGGCCGGTCGACGGCCACCATGAGCAGGCCGGCCGCATCATGGATCAGGCCGCGGCCTCCCTGCCGCTCAAGAAGCGGCTCTGGCAGCAGATCGTGCAGGCCAAAATCCTCGCCCAGGGCGCGGCGCTGGCGGCGACCGGCGCCGAGGCGGGCGGCTTCCGCCTGCTCGCGCGGAAGGTGAGCGCCGGCGACCCGGACAATGTCGAGGCGGAGGCAGCCCGGCGTTACTGGCCGCTGCTGCTCGGGTCCGGTTTCCGGCGCGATACCGATGGCGGCGGCGTCAACGGGTTACTGAACTACGGTTATGCCGTGCTGCGCGCCGGCGTCGCGCGTAGCGTCATGGGAGCGGGGCTGCACCCGAGCCTCGGGCTCAAGCACGCCAATCGCGGCAATCCCATGGTTCTGGTCGACGATCTGATGGAGCCGTTCCGGCCGGTCGTCGACCGTGAGGTGCACCGTCTCGTCGGCCAGGGCGTGGGCGAGGTGACCGGCGAGGCCAAGGCGGCGCTCGCGCGGATCATGATCGTCGACCTGCCGACCGCGGAGAGGCTGAGCCCGGTCGCGACCTGCGCCGAGCGTCTTGCCGGCTCGCTCGCCCGCGCCTTCGCCGGAAGCGGCGAGCGCCTCGCCTTGCCGGAGCCCGGCCTGCCGCTCGGCTTCTAGCGATGGGGACGTTGACGCATGGCGCGCCGCCGGCGCTTTCCGGATACCGCATCATGTGGCTGATCGTGCTGTTCGATCTGCCGGTCGGCACGCGCAAGGAGCGCAAGGCGGCGGCCGGCTTTCGGCTGAAGCTGCTCGATCTCGGCTTCGAGATGACGCAGTTTTCCGTCTATCTGCGCTTCTGCGCCGGCAAGGAGCAGGCCGAGGCCTTTCAGCGCAGGATTGAGCAGGCGATGCCCGCCGCCGGCAAAGTCCACATCATCGCGATCACCGACAAGCAGTACGAGAACATCCGCACCTATCGGGGACGAAACCGTGAACAGGGGCCGAAAAATCCCGAACAGCTCGCGCTGTTCTAGGCGCGAACGCCCGCTTCTGGCACGCCGGGGAAAGAAAAAAGGCCCTGCGAACAGGGCCTTGAGGGAGATTGGAGTTTAGCGGCCGGGTGATCGAGGGCCAACCGCAACCCTTTACGCCAGCGATGACGATGCCAAGGCAGTTTAGCCGCCGGGTGATCGAGGGCCAACCAAGCGCAGACGAAGGCTCAGCGCTCCGGCGCCCACGGGATCGGTTGCAGCGCGTGGCCGCCGAGGCGCTGGAAGGCGCGCTGGCGGCAGGAGAACACGATGATCTGCTGCTGGCGGGCCTGCCGGTGCAGCGCGTCGAACATGCGCTCGATGCGGTCGTCGTCGGAATAGACCAGCGCGTCGTCGAGGATGACCGGCGCCGGCTCGCCATTCTCCGCGAGCAGCCGCGCGAAAGCGAGACGGGTCAGCACGGCGAGCTGCTCGCGCATGCCGCCGCTGAGCACGTCGACACGCTCGTCGAGCCCGTTCCGGCGCACCGAGCGCGGCGTCAGCGTCGCCTCGTCGAAGGTGACGGTGGCATCCTCGAACAACAGGCCGAGCAGCGGCTGAAGCTCGCGCATCACCGGCTTGAAGTAATGTTCGTGCGCGGCCGAGCGGGCGGCCTCCAGCGCGGCGTCGAGGCGTGTGAGCGTCGCGACCTCGCGGGTGAAGCGCTCGACGCGTGCCTGCGCCGCCTCCAGCGCCTCGCGCACCTCCGCCCAGGCCTCCTCGACCGCCTCGTCCGCTCGAATGCCGATTTCGCTGTTCAGCGCGGCGAGTTCCACCCGCAGCCGGCCGGCTTCCTCGCGCGCGGCGTCCACGATGGAGCGCAGCCGCAGGACGCGCGCCTCGGCGTCCGTAAGCTCGATTCCACCCGTCAATTCCTCGACGTGCTGCTGGGTATCGCCCGCCCGGCGCTGGGCTTGCGTGAACGTATCGCGCAGTGCGGCGTGCCGGGCCTCGCGCTCCGGTTCGGGGCCGAGCGTTGCGATCAGCGCCTCGCGCTCGGATTGGAGCGCGTGCAGGGTGGCCTCGGATTCGATGAGCCGGCTATCGGCCTGCATCCGACGCGGCTGCTGCTCGCGGGCGGCAATGCGGGCGGCCTCGACGCGAAGCCCGGCCGCGTCGAGCGCGAGCCGCGCGGCCACGGGGTCGCCCTTGAGTTCGAGCTTTTCGGCGTTCTCGCCGGCAAGGCGCGTAATCTCCTCGCGCAAGGCCGCAAGTCCGTTCGGCACGAGAAGCGCGAGGCGCTGGCGTGCCAGGGCGAGGTCCGTCGCGTGCTGGCGAAGCGCCTCTTGGCGCTGATAGGCCTCCGCCAGGCTCTCGAGACCGAGCGAGGCCAGCAGGGCGCGATGCTTCGCCTCGGCCGTGGCGAGCTCCGCCGCGCCCGCCTCCTCGCGCGGCACGCGCAGGGTGAGCGTGCCGATGCCGTCGATGTCGAGATCGACGCTTCCGGCGAGCGCGCGCTCGCCCTCCGGCAGCGGCGTGCCGTCGAGCCGCACGGCGCCGGTCGCGCCGTCGCGGTAGCGCATCCGCAGCACCGGTGCCCGCGCCGACATCGCGGCACGCCGCGCCGCGATGTCGGCCTCCATAGCTTCGATCCGCTTCACCGCATCGTCCGGCAGGCTGAGCGCCTTGAGTGCGGCCTCGATGCGCTCGATCTCGGCGCGCGCAGCCTCGGCCGCCTCCAGCGTCTGGCGCTGGGCGGCGAGGCGCTCGGCCGCTTCGCGGGCGCGCAGGGCCTTGTCGAGCCGCCCCAGCAGCTCCCGCGCCTCGCGTTCCTCGCGCTCGGCGGCCTCCACCACGCGGGCGGCCTCCTCGCCGGCGGCGATCGCGACGCGCTGCTGCTCACGCGCCGCGTCGCGCTGGGCGTTGCCGGCCGCGAGGCGAGGGGACAGGCCGGCGAGACGGTCGGCGGCGGCGGCGAAGGCGTCGAGTGTCGAACGTGCGGCGTCTGCATGCCGGGCGGCAAGCTCCGCCTCGGCGCGGGCAGCGCGCAGCGCGTCCTGCCGGGCTTTCGCCTGCGCCAGCTCGGCCTCGGCGGCCTTCAGCGCGCTCAGCCGCTCCGCGGTCTCCTCCGGCCTGTCGATCTCGGTCAGCCGGGCGCGCGCCGCACGGCGGCGGTCGAGAGCGGCGCGCAGCCGCCGGACCTCCTCGGCAAGGCGCTGTTCCTCGACGGCGAGCCGGTCGCGCTCCTCCATGGCGGCGAGATAGGGACCGCCGGCCTTGGGGCGTCCGGTTGCGGTGACGAGCTTGCCCAGCTCCTCCTCGCAGCGGGCGCGCACCGTCTCCATGCGCCGCCCGCCGGTGATCGCCTCGACCTCGCCCTGCACGGAGGAGAGGATGCTTTCGCGGGCGCGTGTCTCGTCGTCCTCGCCCTTCGAGCGCTTGTCGAGGCCGGTATTGCCCTGCCGCACCCAGAGCAGCCCGGCCGGTCCCGCCGTGCCGCCGCGCACCAGCGCGGCGATGAAGCGCTCCGCCTCGTCGGCCTGCGCGACGAGGCGGCCGGAGCCGAGGTCGGTCACCGTGGCGCGACGACCGGCGTAGAACTGCTTGCTGATCCTGAAGCGACCGTCGGCCGTGGCGATATCAGCCTCGACCAGAGGGCTGCCGCCGCTATACGGCCGGAGTGACTGGATCGGGCTGGCCGTGCCGGTGTGCGGCTGGAAGAACAGCGCATGCAGCGCGTCGAAGCAGGTCGATTTGCCGTATTCGTTCGCCGCGCACAGCACGTTCACGCCATCGCCGATGCCCTCGACGGCGATGCCGCTACCGGCGAAGCGCCGGACATTGTGGAGGCGCAGCGCGGTCAGCCTCATGCCCGCAGAGCCTCGCAATAGGAGAACAGGCGCAGCAAGGCGCTGCTCGCCACCTCCCGTTCGGCGGAGGAACGAGCCTCGTCATTGCTCTCGGCCAGCAGCGCTTCCGCCGCCTGCCGCAGCGCGCCGGCGCGGTCGATGGCATCGAGATCGCCGGCCTCGCAGTCGGTGGCGAGGCCGTCCATGTCGAGCTCGAGCAGACCGAATTCCGGGGCCTCGCGTGCCACCGCCTGCTCCAGCGCCGAGCGCATGGCGGGGCTCGTGCGGCCGCTGGCGCTGATGCGCAGCAGCGCATGCCGCCGCATCGCGGCAGCGGGCAATGCGCGCGCGAGGGCGGCCACCGCGTCGTCGCCGGAAAGAAGATCGAGCGGCACCGTGCGCCAGTCGAAGCTGCCGGTCTCGATCGGTGCGACGTCAGCCGGCGCGCCGGGCGCGGCGATCGAGACGAGGAGCGCGCGGCCGGGCTGGTCATGCTTGAAGCGGTCGGGCTCCGGCGCGCCGCTGTACCAGCAGCGTTCGCCGATGCGCATCTGACCGTGCCAGTCGCCGAGCGCCAGATAGTCGAGGCCGGCGCGCGCCGGCCGGTTTGGCGCGATCACGTCGGCGCCGACCCCGTCCTCGGAGAAGCTCTGAACCGGGCCATGCGCGAGGCCGATGCGGATGACGCCGTCCGCCGTCGCCGCGTCGTCCATCCATTCGGTCAGGTCGCGTCCGGGCCGGCGCGTCGTGCAGGGAGCGGACAGGATCGCCGCGCCGTCGAACAGGAGCGGCTCCGGCGTCAGCGCGAGATGGACATTGTCCGGCAGCGCGCCCTGCGCCGCGGCCCAGAGATCGTCGGCCAGTAGGGAGTCGTGGTTGCCGGGCAGGACGATCCAGCGCAATGGGGCGCCGGCCATGGCCGAGAGCGCCTGCCGCAGCATGGCCGGGCTCGGGGTCTCGGTGTCGAAGCTGTCGCCGGCGAGCAATATGGTGCCCGCGCCCGTCGCGCGCGCTTCCCGCGCCAGCCGCTCCAGCGCCATGTGCCGCGCCTCGCGCAGCCGGCCCCGCAGTTCCTCCGGCATGTTGCCGAAGCGCTTGCCGATATGGAGGTCGGAGCTGTGGACGAAGCGGAACATGGTCCTGTTCGGTGGGGCTCGTGGCGACTCGGGGACGTCGATCAGCTTTACCTCAAACGGCTGAGGCGTGCTGCACGGCACGCGCGACCGCCTCGGCGAGCCGCTCGCGCGAGGAGGCTGCGAGCCGCTCGACACCGAGCAGCCGGGCGAAAGCGAGAGGCGGGTCATCCCAGTCCAGAAAGTGCCGGTTCTGCATGACGATCTGCGCGAGCTCGGCGAGCGGAATCTCGGCTATCTGCCGGCGCGCCTCGCTGTCGGACGGCGCACGGTAGGCGATGATCTCCGCCACGGTGCCGCGCTTCCACAGGAAGACGCCGCTCGATTCCTGGGTGCGGTCGACGTTCTTCAGATGCAGCATGATGCGCTCGCGGATTCGGCCGCCGGTCCTGAGCCAGCCATGGGCGCGGGCGATCTTCTGCAGCAGGAGGTCCTCGCGCAGCGGCGCCTCGCAATCGATGATCGCCTCGACCATGGCGCTCAGCGTGCCGTGATAGGCGATGTCGAAGAAGCGCTCCGGCTCGGCGCGGATGCCGGAAAGGTCGGTCATGCGATAGCCAAGACCGTCGACGGATGCGCCCGTTGCCTCGCCTGCGTTCCCGATCACCTCGCTGGACGCGATGGAGTGGCCGAGCGGGGATTGGGGCGCGACGATGTGGGGTGGGGCTGACCGAGCGCCGAGCGAGGCAATGCGTTCGGGCAAGGCGGGTTCGAGCGGCACCACATCTTCCGGCAGACCAGCCATCGGCGGCGAGCCGGAGCTATCGTCGGCATCGGCCTCGGCCGCCAGCGTTTCGTCCGCCGGCTCGACCTGGTGCCCCATGTCCCAATGCGCGGGTGCCGTTTCGGATTCGTCCGCCGTTTGCTGCCGGCTCGCCGCCAGCAGATCGTCCAGCGCCTGATGCAGGCGCCGCGTGGCACCTTGGGAATCGAACCACCAGTCGGTCGACCACACACGTACGATGTTCCAGCCGAGCCCCCGCAGCACCTGCTCGCGCACCTTGTCGCGGTCGCGGGCGGTGGCGGCCCGGTGATAGGTCGCGCCGTCGCATTCGACGCCGGCGAGATAGGCGCCGGCACGGTCCGGATGCTTCACGCCGATATCGACCCGGAAGCCGGAAATGCCCACCTGCGACACGGTCTGCCAGCCGAGGCGGTCGAGCGCGGCGATCACCGCCTCCTCGAAGGGCGAGTCCGGCGCGCCGACCGATCCTTCGTCCTGCGCGGGCAGGGCGATCGCGCCGCGCTCGGCGAAATCGAGGAACGTCTTCAGATGTTGCACGCCGACTGCCTTGGTGCGGTCGGTGTCGATGAGATCGGCGGTGAAGCCGGAGAACACGACGAGTTCCTGCCGCGCCCGCGTCACCGCGACGTTGAGCCGGCGCTCGCCGCCTTCGCGGTTGAGCGCGCCGAAATCCATGGAGCGCTTGCCGGCCGCGTCCGCCGCGAAGGTGGTGGAGAACAGAACGACGTCGCGCTCGTCGCCCTGCACGTTCTCGAGGTTCTTGACGATCAGCGGCTCGATCCGCTCCTCGGCGAAGAACCATTCCAGCGCGGGCTCTGCCCGCCGCGCCTCGTCGAGCAGATCCTGGATAAGCGAGCGCTGCTGGTCGTTGAAGGTGATGATGCCCAGCGTCGGCCGCTCGTTCTCCTTCAGCTTGAGCCAGCCGCGCAGCCGCGCGGCCGTCTCTTCCGCCACCTTGCCGGCCTCGATGCGGTTCGTCCGGCTCTTGCCGCGGTCATAGATGCCGTCCGGCACGTGGCGCAGGCGCACGGCGCGGTCCTCGACGGCGGGCGAGGGGAAGGTGATCAGCCGGTTCTGGTAGTAATGCGCGTTCGAGAAGGCGATCAGCGACTCGTTGCGGCTGCGATAGTGCCAGCGCAGGTCGCGCACCGGAATGCCGGCGGCCTTGGCCTCGTCGAGGATGCTTTCGAGATCGCGCTCGTGCTCCTCGATCGCCTCGTCCTCTTCGTTGCGACCGAAGAAATTGGTTGGCGGGAGCTGCTTCGGATCGCCGACGATGACCGTCTGCCGCCCGCGCGCGATGGCGCCGACCGCGTCCCAGGTGGTGATCTGCGAGGCCTCGTCGAAAATGACGACGTCGAACAGTGCCTGGTTCGGCGGCAGATATTGCGCGATGGAGAGCGGCGACATCAGCATGCAGGGCGCGAGCTTGGCGAAGCTGCCGGGTAGGGTGCCGATCATCTCGCGGATCGAGCGGCTGGGCCGCTGCAGTTCCATCTGATGGCGCAGCAGGCCGAGCTCGGAATTGCGCGGCACGCTCTGCACCCCCGGCAGGCCGTGCGCGATGGCGGCGATCACGCGCTGCGTCGCCTGTGTCCGCACGAGATCGTCGATCTCGCGGAACTCGCGGATGGCGTGCTCGTGCCGGAAGCGCTGGAAGTCGCGCAACACCGGTTCGGCGTCGAGCGTCGGCGGCAGCCACCAGCGGGCATAGGCGAGACGGAAGGCCGCCTCGGCCCCATCCGGGCGGACGGCGCCGCTTTCGAGATCGGCGATCAGGGCCCCAAGTCCATGCGCCTCGGCTGTCTGCCGGGTGCCGCACCAATCAGTCCAGCCGCGCAGCAGGCCGCGCGCTTCGACGAGCTCGGCTGCTGCGGAGGCGAGATCGGTCAGCGGGCGCGCGGCGGTCGAGGCGAGGGGATCGCTGCCGGCGATCTCGGCGAACAGCCCCGCGCCCGCGCGGAACGTCCGCAGGGCGGCGAGATAGTCGCGGGCGGCCTGCCGGACCGGGTCGTTCGACCCACCTTCAGCCAGGATGGGTGCGATCGCCGCGACGACCGACCTGAGCTCATCGGCGGCGCAGCCGAGATGGAGCAGGCTTTCGCGCAGGCTGGCGGCGCTGGAGATATGCTCGCTGACCGCCGCGACGTCGGTGTCGAGGCCGGAGAAGCCGATGGGCTTGCCAGCCAGGCTGCTCGCCTCCACCGCCGAGCGGCTTTCCTGCATGGTCCGCAGCAGCGGCAGGTCCGTTTCGGGGTCGGGCATGCCCGACGTGGCGTGGCTCTGGAGCAGTTTGCGCACCCGCCGCCTAGCGAGCCAGCTCTTCGGCCAGATCGCCGCGGTGGCCTCGCGCCAGTCCTGTTCAAGCTGCTCGACGGGAACCCGTGGAACAGTGTCGCGCGCGAACCGCGCGGTAAGACGGGACTCAGCCGTGCGGTAGGCGACGATGGCTCGATCGAGCTGGCTGAGCGCCTCGCGCAGCCGGCCGAATTCTGGATCGAAGGTGATGCGGTGGTCGCGGCCGGCGGTGGAGCACAGGGACTCCGCCAGGACCGCGAGGCGCTCCATCTCCGGCAGCGGCGCGTCGGCGGCCGGCGGCAGGCCGATGCGGCCGAGAAAGGTCGCGAGCGCCTTGCCCAGCCCGACGGCGTGGCCGCGTACGTCATTCGCCGCCGCGAGGAGGCGCTCCTGCCAGGCCGAGCTCCATTCCGGCGCGGTGACTAGATGCAGCGCCGGGCGCCGCTCGGTGGCCGCGAAGGCGCGGCCGATCGTAGCCGCCATCTCCTCGAGCCCCTGGCGGGCGGCGCCGTCATGCGCATCGAGGCTTGTCCAGGAGAGCGCCGGCGCATGCCGCCCTTCGCCCTGCGCCGCCATGCCCATCGCCTCATAGGCGGTGAGGCCGTTGCGATGGCGACGGTGCAGCGCTTCGACATAGGCGTTCAGCGCATCGCGACGGATCCTGAGCTTCTCGTTGACCAGCACCCAATCCGAGGCGGAGCGCTGGCCGCCATGCTCCCAGGAGCGCTTGAGCTGGGTGAGGAAATGCTTCCGGTCGGCCTTGTTTGAGTGAAGCTCCAGGCAGTGATCGCCAAGCCCGTGCTCGCGCAGGCGGCGATAGACGACGTTGAGCGCCGCTGTCTTCTCGGCGACGAACAGCACGGTTTTGCCGACCGCCAGGCAGTTCGCGATCATGTTGGCGATGGTCTGGCTCTTGCCGGTGCCGGGCGGTCCGACGATGACGAAATCGCAACCCGAGGCGGCCGCCATGCTGGCGGCGATCTGCGAGGAATCGGCTGGCAGCAGCGAGATGATATCGGCGGGCGCGAAGCGCCGGTCGATCTCGCATTCCTCCGTAACGGCGGCATGATCCGTCTCGAAGGCCTGCTCGGGTGTATCGATCAGGTGCCGCACGACTCGGTTCTCGCGCAGAGCGTCTGTGCGCTCGGTGAGGTCCTTCCACATCAGGAACTTGGCGAAGGAGAAGGTGGAGAGTGCGGTCTCGTCCAGTACCTCCATGCCCGGCACGTCGCGCACCGCATGGCGCATCGCGCCGATCAGGCGCTGCACGTCGACGCCGTTCTCGTCGCGCGGCAACTCTCCTGCGAATTGCGGCAGGGCGAGAGCGAAGTCGCGTTCGAGGAACTGCAGGAGCGTCGCGTTGAAGCGCGGCTCGTCCTCGTGGAAGCGCAGGAAGAATTGCGAGGTGGCGCTGCGCCGGTCCAGCTTCACCGGCGCCAGCAGGAGCGGCGCCCGATAGCTGCGCTCGTCGGTCGGCGCCTTCTTCCAGCGCAGGAAGCCGACTGCGAGGAACAGCGTGTTGGCGCCACCTTCCGCCATGTCGTTGCGCACCTGCCGGTGCAGCTCGACGAGGCGGGCTTCCAGCTTCTTCGCGTCGAGCGTGGAGGGCAGCTCGTCACGCGCCAGCGCCTCGGCCGCGAAGCCGCGATCGAGGTCCCGCCCGCGCGTCTCGCGGTAGAGGCTCGCGTCGCGCTCGCCGAGCGGGTTCTGCTCGGGCAGGGAGATCAGCCGCACGGCGGCACCGTCCGAGAGCCGATCCTCGAGAAAGGCGACGGCGGTGCACAGGAAGGGAATGGTCTTCTTCGATTCCGGGAAATTCAGCAGCCGGTTGCGCAGGGTGAGATCGAGCAGCTTCTTCTGCCAGCGGTCGATCCGGCCCGCCGCCGTGGTGGGCTTCACCTCCGTCAATGCCGCCGGCATCTCTGAGAGGTGCGGCGCGGGCGGCAGAGGCAGATCGACAGGACCGTCGCCGTCCGCTTCGGCCATCGTGCCCGTCCGCAGAGCCTCATGTGAGGCAAGCGGCGTGATACCGCTGCCGCGCGCCCGGCGCACGTCGACCGCCGCGACGAAATTATGCGCTTCCGCGTCTTCCAATCGTGGAGAGAGCAGGGACTGCGCATGGTCGAAGACGATCGGCGGGCGATGTGTCACGCCGGTCGTCTCGAAGACGATCAGCTCCCGCGACGCGAGCGCCTTGCGCACCTCCATCAGATCGGTCTCGATCGCATTGGAGAAGCTGCGGGGCGTGAGCCAGACACCGGCGGCCGCGTGGCCGCGGAACAGCAGCAGAACGGGATGGAGGCCGGCGGCTTCCAGGGCCGCCGCGAACAGCACGGCGCCGTCGAGGCATGTTGCCAGCCGGTCGCCGGCGACGACCGACGGGCGCCGCACCTTCTGCCCGCGCTGCTCGAAGCTCGCCGGCGGCTCCGCATAATGCAGCCCGAGCCCCGCGACCGCCGAATAAAGCGACGCCGCCAGCAGGAAGGCACGCTGCGGGCTGTTGCTCTGGTAGCCGTCCATGCCGGAGGGATGGCCATGGGCCGCAAGGCGTTCGGCCGCGGCGCGCAGCAGGCCGGCGACCGCCGGATCGTTCGGCATGACGAAGGCCGGCAGCAACTGCGCCATGTCGCCGACTCCGCCCCATTCATCGCGCGCGAGCAGCCGGACCGACATGTGGCGCTCGGCGACGACGGCATCCTTGGCCGTGAGCCTCAGCGTGACCTCGCCGCGCTCGGCCTCATCCAGCCCGGCGAGATAGGCGGCATCGAGGTCGACCCGCCGGTCCGCCAGATTGAGGGTGTCGCCCGGCACGATGCGGTCGACGGCCCAGACCTTCGGCCGCAGGAATGCGGGATTCGCGACGAGCTCAAGCCGGCAGGATTCGAGGTGCCGGTCGGTCGGGTTGGCGATGGCGATCGACCGCAACACCGGCACGGCGTTCTGGAACGAGGCAAAGGTGAAGCTCGCCGCCATATCCGCCCGGATCTCGACCGCGCGCGCTTCGACCCCGTCGCCCGCGAGCGGCGCGCCGCCAATGTCCCAATCCATGGTCAACCCCAGCCACAGAAACCCAGCCGGATATTACCATTGGTTGTGTGTTACGAATTTGCAATCAATATTGAGCGGGGCCATCATTCGCCTCCGACGGGAGACGGCCTTGCGGCTCGCTTGCCCGTCCAGTGCTGTGGTCCGCGCGCATCGGACACCGGGCCGAGCGATGGTTCGTCCGCCGGGGCGGCTCAGCGCATAGCTATACCGCGATCGAAGTGGCTGATGCCGCCCTTCACGGGCACTTCCAGCGGGGTTTAGGGAACCGCGGTATTCCGGATCTCTGCCGATGGCGCGACGCCGGATCAGCGGAAGTCCGCTGTTCAGCGCCTGGGGATATCGGCAATCGTCCACGAAGGAGGAATGGCTCCCTGAGCAGGACTCGAACCTGCGACCATTCGATTAACAGTCGAACGCTCTACCAACTGAGCTATCAGGGAACGGGGCGGCTGCGCCGCGTTCGGGGCCGGTCTATTAGCAATGCGGGGCCGGTTTGTGAAGCCGGCTCCGGCGATTTTGATGATCAGCCGGCCAGCAACTGCTGGCGCTGGTCGGCAAATTGCAACTGGTGGAAGCTGAAATAGCGTCCGCGCCGGGCCAGGAGCTCGTCGTGACGGCCGCTCTCGACCACGCGGCCCTCGTCGATCACGCAGATGCGGTCGGCGTTCACCACGGTCTGCAGGCGGTGGGCGATGACCAGCGTGGTGCGGTGGAGCTGGAGCTCGCCGAGCGCCCTCTGGACCTCCGCCTCCGATTCGCTGTCGAGGGCGGCGGTCGCCTCGTCGAGCAGGAGGATCGGCGCGTCCTTCAGGAAGGCGCGGGCGATGGCGAGGCGCTGGCGCTGCCCGCCCGAGAGCTCAGTGGCGTGCTCGCCCACCACATGCTCATAGCCCTGCGGGAAGCTCATGATGAAGTTGTGGGCGTTGGCGGCGCGGGCGGCAGCCTCGATCTCCTCATTGGTGGCGCCGGGACGGCCGAAGGCGATGTTCTCGCGGATGGTGCCGGAGAACAGGAACACGTCCTGGCTCACATAGGCGACCGACGCACGCACCGAATGGCGGCTCACCGCCTCGATCGACTGGCCGTCGACGCGGATGGCGCCCGTATCGATGTCGTAGAACCGCTCGATGAGGTTCATCACCGTCGTCTTGCCGCCGCCGGAAGGACCGACCAGCGCTGTGGTCTGGCCGGGCTCGGCCACGAAGCTGAGGCCGCGCAGCACGGGCTCGCCCCTGCGGTAGCTGAAATGTACGTCGTCGAACTCGATCCGGCCGCGGCTCACATGCAGCTCCGGCATGCCCTCAGGCTCCAGCTCCTTCGGCACGCGGTCCAGCACCTCGAACAGCAGCCGCGCGCCCATCAATTGGGCCGCGAGATCGATGTTGAGGCGCGCCAGCCGCTTCGCCGGCTCGTAGCTGAGCAGCAGCGCCGTGATCACCGAGAAGAACTCGCCGGGTGTTCGCCCGCCATGCAGCACGCTCCAGCCCGCATACATGATGACGAGGCCGATGGCGACGCCGGCGAGCGCCTCCATCAGCGGGCCGGACTGCGACTGCGCCCGCACCATGCGGTTCTGCGCCTTCTCGAGCTGGTCGATGCGGCCGAACATGCGCTGGCGCAGCGCGTCCTCCATGTTGAAGGACTTCACCGTGCGGATGCCCTGGAAGGTCTCGATCGAGTCCGACATGATCTTCACGGCGCTGTGGAACTCGCGCTCGAAGATGCGCCGCACCTTGCGGATCAGACTGCGGACGCCGGCCACCGCGATCGGCATCACGATCAGTCCGATGCCCGCCATGACCGGGTCCTGGATGACCATCACGGTGGTGAGGCCGATCACCGACATCAGGTCGCGGCCGAAGCTGGTGATGATCAGGTTGAGCACGTTGCGTGCCGCCTGCGCGCCCTGATTGAAGCGGAAGGAGATTTCCGCCGTGTGGTTGGCGGCGAAATAGGCGACGTCCTGCAGGAACAGCCGGTCGAGCACGCGCTTCTGGTTGTCGGCGACGATACGGTTGCCGACGCGCGCCAGCGTCACCGCCTGCCCGTAGGCGGAGAAGCCCTTCACCACGCTCAGCAGCACCACCGTGCCGGAGAGAATCCAGATCGCGTTCGAGTTCTGGTCGACGAAGATGCGGTTGATCACGTCGCCCATGATGTAGGCGAGGCCGGACGTCGTCGCCGCCATGATGCCCATGAACACGAAGGACAGGGCATAGCCCCTCCAGTGCCGGACGCCGTCCGTCAGGAACAGACGCATCACCGTCTGGCGCGTTTCCGGGCTGACGAAGTTGACGAAATAGGCCTGCAGTTTCTTTGGCAGCATCAATTCTTCCTTCGACCCGCCCCCGACACGGCTGTTCACCGTCGTGGCGCCGGCACTCGGCGCCAGGGTGGTCAGGCGACCTTTCGAACTTTCATGAACCGCGATCGCACTTTGATGTCAAACCGCAGCCTTCCGTCCGGCATTCGGCGGTGAAGCCAAGGCGCGGGCGCCACCCATCGGAACTGTCCGAGGGCGGCGCCCGCGTGATTGGAGGCCACGGAGGGAATCGAACCCCCGTACGCGGATTTGCAGTCCGCTGCGTAACCACTCCGCCACGTGGCCGAGACGGTGTCCGGCGACGCGATTGCGTGCGCCGCAGCACGCGGCCTCATAACAGAGCGTAGGGGGAACGGCAACGCGCTGGTCGCTTCAATTCCCGTCCGTGGCATACGCGCCACCCTGCGGATCGCGACGTGGTGAAGCAACGGTAAGGACTTGCAAAGCGCCGGCGCCTGCCGCAATCCTGCGCGTGAAATGCCAGCCCGGCTCCAAGGCCCTTCGAGGTTGCCCGAATGATCGATTTCGCCGAGATGCGCCGCGCCATGGTGGATGCGCAGGTGCGCGCCAATGATGTGACCGATTTGCGCATCGTCGCCGCGATGATGGAGACGCCGCGCGAGCGATTCGTCCCGGCCAGCCTGCGCAGCTTCGCCTATATCGACGACGATCTCCTGGTGAAGGAGGGGGCGCCGGCACGCTATCTGATGGAGCCGATGGTGCTCGCCAAGCTTCTCCAGGCGGCCGAGGTGGGCGCCGGCGATCTGGTGCTCGATGTCGGCGCCGGCACCGGCTATTCGACCGCCGTCCTGTCGAAGCTTGCCGGCCAGGTGGTGGCGCTGGAGGAGGATGCCGAGCTTTCCGGACTCGGCTCGTCCGTGCTCGTCGAACTCGGCCTGCTCAATGCGGCTTTCGTCCAGGGACCGCTGACCGCCGGCTGGCCGGGCGAAGCGCCTTACGACGTTATCCTGCTCAATGGCGCGATCGAGATTCAACCGGACGCGCTGCTGGCCCAGCTCAAGCCGGAGGGGCGGCTGGTGACCGTCGTCGGCCGCGGGCGGGCCGGTCGGGCGACGGTGTACATCAGGACGAGCGGCGGCATCGGCTCCCGCATCGTGTTCGATGCGGCGGTGCCGGTCCTGCCCGGCTTCGAGGCGCGACCCACCTTCGTCTTCTGATCGCCCGAACACCGCTTGAGGCCGTTCGGGCTGAATGATTTGCGGCTTTCGCCGTGGTGTTGTGGCGCAGCGCCGATATGCTCGCGGGCCGTGCTGTGGCCATTCTGCCGCGCGGTCGACGAAATCGGTGAACGGATCAAACCGACCAGTTCACAGGCATATTCAGCACACCTATTCTGAGTCGACGTCAAACAGAGACGAGGGGCGCCCCACGTGAAGGGTGCCTCCGTGTGAAACTTGCGTGCGCAGGGGTTTGGACCATGTGGCATTTGCCTACTGGGGGTAGGGTCGTCGCGTCAGTGGCGATCGCTTTTCTCGTTGGAACGGCAGCGCCCGCGTGGTCGCAGACCCTCGAACAGTCGCTCGCAGCCGCCTACGCCAACAATCCGACCCTGAACTCCCAGCGCGCCGCGACCCGCGCGACCGACGAATACGTGCCCATCGCGCTGTCGAACTACCGCCCGCAGGTCGCGGGCTCCGCCTATGTCGGGCAGCAATGGACCGAATCGCGCGTGAGCCTTGGCACGACGCTCGGCGGCGGCAGCGTGGTGAGCAACAGCAAGCTCAGCCCCTCCGGATTCGGCATCCAGATCAGCCAAATCATCTATGACGGCCTGCGCACCGCCAATTCGGTCCGCAACGCCGAATCGCAGGTGAGGGGGCAGCGCGAGCTGCTGCGCAACACCGAGCAACTGGTGCTGCTGGACGCCGCCACCGCCTATATGAACGTGCTGCAGAACGCGGCTCTCGTCGAGCTGCAGAAGCAGAGCCTCGAGGCCTTCCAGGAAGAGCTGCGCGCCACGCGCGACCGTTTCGCCGTCGGCGAGGTGACGCGCACCGACGTCGCGCAGGCCGAGGCGAGCGTCGCCAATGCCGAGAGCTCGCTCGCCCTCGCCGATGCCAATCTGAACACCGCCCGCGCCACCTTCTTCCAGGTCATCGGCCTACGTCCGACCAAGCTGGCGCCCGGCCGCCCGATCGACGGCCTCTTGCCGAAGACCCTCGACAAGGCGGTCGATTCCGGCCTCTCGCGGCATCCCGCGGTGAAGGCGGCGCAGTTCGCCGTCGATGCCTCTATGGCGCAGGTGAAGGTGGCCGAAGGCGCGCTGTCGCCCACCCTCAGCCTGAACGGCCAGGCGTCCTCCGACTACAACGCCAGCACGAGCGTCGAGCGCCAGACCTCGGCAGCGGTGACGCTGAACCTGTCGGTGCCGATCTATCAGGGCGGCGGCGAGTTCGCGACCATCCGGCAGGCGAAGGAACTGCTCGGGCAGTCGCGCATCGAGGTCGACGTGAACCGCGAGCAGGTGCGCGCCAGCGTCGTCCAGTACTGGGGTGCGCTGGCGGCCGCCAAGCTCGCGATCGAGTCCGCGCAGGCCTCCGTGGTCGCCAACGAGATCGCGCTGAAGGGCGTGCGCGAGGAGTGGCGCGTCGGTCAGCGCACCACGCTCGATGTGCTGAATGCGCAGACCGCGCTTTTCAATGCGCGCGCCAGTCTCGTCATCGCGCAGCGCGACCGGGTGGTGGCATCCTATGCGCTGCTATCGGCGACCGGCGACCTGAACTCCGGCGCGCTCGGCCTGAAGGTCGCGACCTATAATCCGAAGGTGCATTACGACCAGGTGCGCGACGCCTGGTTCGGCGTACGCACGCCCGACGGGCGCTGACGCCAGCGGGCCGGTTTCCGGCCATTCGAAGCCGGCCGCGCCGCTTGGCGCGGCGATGCTCCCGATGCGATAATCCCTTGGTATTTGGCGGTGATTCGTCGAAGGACGGCGTCGCCGGGCCTGAAGCACTCCTATGATCGGGTTTAGCGCATGTCCGTGACCGCCAGGACGTCCGACACGTCGATGGAAGACATTCTGGCGTCCATCCGCCGCATCATCGCCGACGACGGCACGCGGCGTTCGGCCGCCCGGTCGGCAGCCGCAGCAACCCCCCAGGCGGAAGTGCAGCCGTCGGCGGCCGCTCCGCAGCCGCGGGCAGCGTCGCTTCAGGGTATGTCGGGCACGGCGCCGTCCGCGGCTCGGCCGGCGTCCGTCGAGCCGCTGCGCAGCTTTGCCACCTCGCAGCCTCCGCTGGCCTCCATGCCGGCGGAACAGCGCGCTCCGGTCCCGCCTGGTCAGTTCGGCATCGAGGATGTGCAGTTCGAGATCGAAGAGGCGCTGAAGAACGCGCTCATGGACGAACTCCCGGCGCTTCCGCCGTCACCGCCGCCGCCGGCTAGCGACGCACTCGCTCAGCCCGCGGATCAGCGTCCGGCCCCGGCACCCGCGGCGGAACCGATCACCGCTGCACCGGCGCGACCGGTCCCAACGCTTGCGGCAACGCCGGCAGCGTCTGCCACGGCGACGGTGCGCCCGTCGCTGTCGTCCGCCTACCGGCCTGCCGCGACGCCCGCGGGTGGCAGCACGGCGTCCGCCTATTCTCCGCGCCGCCCGGAATCCTCCTTCGCCGACAGCCAGCGGCGGTCTGCGGCGCCGGCCGATGCCGAACGGCTGGTTTCGCCGCCGACCGACAGCGCGGTCGCGGCCTCCTTCGGCACGCTGGCCCGCACCATCATGACCAGCAACAGCCGCTCGCTCGACGACATGGTGGCCGAGCTGCTGCGCCCGATGCTGCGGCACTGGCTCGACGAGAACCTGCCGACCATCGTCGAGCGCCTGGTACGCGCGGAGATCGAGCGCGTCGCCCGTGGCGGCCGCTGATCCGTCGCCGGCACCGATGATCGCGGGGCGGCCATACCGTGAGGCCGATTGACTCGGCTCACCGCCTCCGCTTTCTGTCCCACCACGCCACATGAGCGCTGCCGGACCGCTTTCCAGCGGTTCGGACACGCTTTCCTTCCAGAACGCGTGTCCACACGCCGGCGTCGGACATGCGAGGTGCCGGAGCCGTCATGCTCGATAACAGGTTCGATCCCGCCGCCGTCGAAGGCCGCATCTATGAGGCATGGGTGGCGGCCGACGCCTTCAAGGCCGGGCGCGCCGACCGCGTGGGGGCGAAGCCCTACAGCATCGTGATCCCGCCGCCGAACGTCACCGGCTCGCTGCATATGGGCCACGCGCTCAACAACACGCTGCAGGACATCCTCTGCCGGCTGGAGCGCATGCGCGGGCGCGACGTGCTCTGGCAGGTCGGCACCGACCATGCCGGCATCGCGACGCAGATGGTGGTCGAGCGCCAGCTCGCCGAACGCCAGCAGCCCGGCCGCCGCGAGATGGGTCGCGAGGCCTTCGTCGAGCGCGTCTGGGCGTGGAAGGAGGAATCGGGCGGCACCATCATCCAGCAGCTCAAGCGCCTCGGCGCTTCCTGCGACTGGTCGCGCGAGCGCTTCACCATGGATGAGGGGCTGTCCCGCGCCGTGGTGAAGGTGTTCGTCCAGCTCTACAAGGAAGGGCTGATCTACAAGGACAAGCGCCTCGTCAACTGGGACCCCAAGTTCCAGTCCGCCATCTCCGATCTTGAGGTGGTGCAGGTCGAGGTGAAGGGCCACCTTTGGCATTTCCGCTATCCGCTGGCGGACGGCGTCACCTATCAGCACCCCATCGTGTTCGACGAGCACGACCAGCCGGTCGAGTTCGAGACCCGCGACTACATCGTCGTCGCCACCACCCGGCCCGAGACCATGCTCGGCGACACGGCGGTTGCGGTGCATCCGGACGACCCGCGCTATCAGGGGCTGGTGGCTGCCGGGGCGAAGGTGAAGCTGCCGCTGGTCGGCCGGCTGATCCCGATCGTCGCCGACGAGTATTCCGACCCGACCAAGGGCACTGGCGCGGTGAAGATCACCCCGGCGCACGATTTCAACGATTTCGAGGTCGGCCGCCGCCACGACCTGCCGATGATCAACGTGCTCGACGCCGAGGCGCGTCTCTCGCTGATGGAGAATGGCGATTTCCTCGACGGCGCGGTGCCCGGCATCGATCTGGATCAGGTGCTGGCGCTCGACGGCCAGAGCCGCGAGGCGGCACGCAAGGCGGTCATTGCCCTGATGGAGGAGCGTGGCCTGCTCGACAGGATCGAGCCGCACATCAATATGGTGCCGCATGGCGACCGCTCCAACGCGGTGATCGAGCCCTGGCTGACCGACCAGTGGTATGTCGACGCCCACACGCTCGCCCAGCCGGCGCTCGCCGCCGTGCGGGAGGGGCGGACGACCTTCGTCCCGAAGAACTGGGAGAAGACCTATTTCGAGTGGCTGGAGAACATCCAGCCCTGGTGCATCTCGCGCCAGCTCTGGTGGGGTCACCAGATCCCGGCCTGGTACGGGCCGGACGGCACCGTCTTCGTCGAGGAGACGGAGGAGGAGGCGGTCGCGAGCGCGCTCGCCCACTGCGTGCAGGCGGGTATCATCACCGATGCCGAGGCGCAGGAGCTCGCCGGCGATCCGGAGAAATGCGCCGCCCTCATCACCCGCGACGAGGACGTGCTCGACACCTGGTTCTCCTCCGCGCTCTGGCCGTTCTCGACGCTCGGCTGGCCGGACGAGACCAAGGAGCTGGAGCGCTACTACCCGACCTCGGTGCTGATCACCGGCTTCGACATCATCTTCTTCTGGGTCGCCCGGATGATGATGATGGGCCTGCACTTCATGCCCGACGTGCCGTTCAGGGACGTCTACATCCACGCCCTCGTCCGTGACGAGAAGGGCGCCAAGATGTCGAAGTCCAAGGGCAACGTCATCGATCCGCTCTCGCTGATCGACCAGTACGGGGCGGATGCGCTGCGCTTCACGCTCGCCGCCATGGCGGCGCAGGGCCGCGACATCAAGCTGGCGACCTCGCGCGTCGAGGGCTATCGCAACTTTGCGACCAAGCTCTGGAACGCCGCCCGCTTCGCCGAGATGAACGAGTGCCGGCACGATCCGGCCTTCGTGCCCTCCGCCGTCACCTCGACGCTGAACCGGTGGATCGTCGGCGAGACAGAGCGCGCTGCCGCCGAGATCACCGAAGCGCTTGATGCCTACAAGTTCAACGAGGCGGCCGGCGCGGCCTATCGCTTCGTCTGGAACATCTTCTGCGACTGGTATCTGGAGCTCGCCAAGCCCGTCTTCATGAACGCTGACAGCCCGTGGAAGGCCGAGACCCGCGCCACCACCGCTTTCGTGCTCGACGAGATCCTGAAGCTGCTGCACCCCTTCATGCCGTTCCTCACCGAGGAGCTGTGGCACCGCACGGTCGAGCACGGCAGGGCGCGCGACACCTATCTCGCCCTGGCGCCGTGGCCGATGCTCGTCGGGCTGGAGGCGCCGGAGGCCGAGGCGGAGATCGGCTGGCTGATCGACCTCGTCACCGAGATCAGGTCCGTGCGCGCCGAGATGAACGTGCCGGCCGGGGCTCAACTGCCGCTGGTGCTGGTCGGCGCGAGTGCCGAGACGCGCGAGCGGGCGAGCCGCTGGAACGACGCGCTGGTCCGGCTGGCGCGCCTGTCCTCCATCGCCTTCGCCGACGAGGCACCGCAGGGCGCGGTGCAACTCGTCGTGCGCGGCGAGACGGCGGCGCTGCCGCTCGCCGGCGTCATCGACATGGTGGCGGAAGCCGCGCGGCTTTCCAAGGAACTCGCCAAGGCGGTGGACGACATCGCCCGCGTCGATGCCAAGCTCGGCAATCCCGATTTCCTCGCCCGGGCCAAGGAAGAGGTGATCGAGGAGCAACGTGAGCGCCGCGAGGCGGCCGAGGCCCGCGCGGCGAAGATCCGCGAGGCGCTGTCGCGGATCGGCGCGGCATAGCCGGCCCGCCGTACCCGCTCCCGAAGCCGGCTGGCCGCGGTCAGCTCTCGGTGGCGGCCGGCGGCGTCGACGAAGCCGGAACGGCGTCGTCCGTCACCGGCGGCAGATATTTGTCCAGCTCCGCGCGCAGGCGCTCGATCACGTCGGCGGCCTCCGACAGCTCGTCCTCGATCTTGTCGCGGGGGAACCGGTCGAGGTCCGCCGCCATTGTGCGCAGGCGCTCGACGATATTGCCGCTCGACATGTTGATCTCCTTGTTTCCTTGAGCACCGTGCGATGCCAATCCCGGGCGGCTCCTCTGGCACTTCTTCGTCGCGGCCATATGACAGAGCGACGACATGTCCCCGGAAGAGTCCGCGGAAGAGATGGCGCGCCTTCGGGGCAGGGTGATTCCGTGTCGTTCCCGCAACAGTGGCGCGCATTCGCCACGCCACGCTCTGGGGCGTGACCGAACGCCGCGAAGCCGCCACAAACCCGCACGAAATCCGACTGAGACGCGGTGGAGAGTAGTGTCCGGGTGCAGTGCCCGAGAATTCCGTCGCTGCCGGGACGCGCGCGTAGATGGACGCCAGGACGATCATCGACAAGACGAGGCTGCCGAGCCGGCACGTGACCGAAGGTCCTGCCCGCGCGCCGCACCGCTCCTATCTTTACGCGATGGGCCTCACCCGCGAGCAGATTCACCAGCCGCTGGTCGGCGTCGCATCCTGTTGGAACGAGGCCGCGCCCTGCAACATCTCGCTGATGCGCCAGGCGCAGGCGGTGAAGAAGGGCGTCGCCGCGGCCGCCGGCACGCCGCGCGAGTTCTGCACCATCACCGTCACCGACGGCATCGCCATGGGCCATGAGGGCATGAAGGCGTCGCTCGCCTCGCGCGAGGTGATCGCCGACAGCGTCGAGCTCACCATGCGCGGCCATGCCTATGACGCGCTCGTCGGCCTCGCCGGCTGCGACAAGTCCCTGCCGGGCATGATGATGGCGATGGTGCGGCTCAACGTGCCGTCGATCTTCATCTATGGCGGCTCGATCCTGCCCGGCTCCTATCGCGGCCAGCCGGTGACCGTGCAGGACCTGTTCGAGGCGGTCGGCAAGTACTCGGTCGGCGCCATGTCGGCCGAGGACCTCGACGAGCTGGAGCAGGTGGCCTGCCCCTCGGCCGGCGCCTGCGGCGCGCAGTTCACCGCCAACACCATGGCCACCGTCTCCGAGGCGATCGGCCTCGCGCTGCCCTATTCGGCCGGCGCGCCGGCCCCTTATGAGATCCGCGACAAGTTCTGCATGGCCGCCGGCGAGCAGGTGATGGAGCTTCTGGCGCGCAGAATCCGCCCGCGCGACATCGTCACCCGCAAGGCGCTGGAGAACGCCGCTACCGTGGTCGCGGCCTCCGGCGGCTCGACCAATGCCGGCCTGCATCTGCCGGCCATCGCCCATGAGGCGGGCATCGAATTCGACCTGTTCGACGTGTGCGAGATCTTCAAGCGCACGCCCTATATCGCCGACCTGAAGCCGGGCGGGCGCTATGTGGCCAAGGATATGTTCGAGGCGGGCGGCATCCCGCTGCTCATGAAGACGCTGCTCGACCACGGCTATCTGCATGGCGACTGCCTGACGGTGACCGGCCGCACCATCGCCGAGAACCTCGCTTCGGTAAAATGGAACCCGCATCAGGACGTGGTGCGTCCGGCCAATGATCCGATCACCGTCACCGGAGGCGTGGTCGGCCTGAAGGGCAATCTCGCCCCGGACGGCGCCATCGTGAAGGTCGCCGGGCTCAAGAACCTGAAGTTCACCGGCCCGGCCCGCTGCTTCGACGGCGAGGAAGCCTGTTTCGAGGCCGTCACCAACCGCGCCTACAAGGAAGGCGAGGTTCTGGTGATCCGCTACGAGGGCCCGAAGGGTGGTCCGGGGATGCGCGAGATGCTCTCGACCACCGCGGCGCTCTACGGCCAGGGCATGGGCGACAAGGTCGCGCTCATCACCGACGGACGCTTCTCGGGCGCCACGCGCGGCTTCTGCATCGGCCATGTCGGACCGGAGGCGGCGGTCGGCGGCCCGATCGGACTGATCCGCGACGGCGACATCATCACCATCGACGCGGTCGAGGGCATCCTCGACGTCGCGCTTTCGGACGAGGAACTGGCCGCGCGCCGTGGCGCCTGGCAGCCGCGTCCGTCGTCTTTCGGCTCGGGGGCCATCTGGAAATTCGCGCAGGCCGTCGGGCCGGCGCGCGCGGGCGCCGTCACCCATCCGGGTGGTGCCGCCGAGACATCGTGCTATGCGGATATTTGACCTTTCAGCCCTCTCGCTCGCCGTGGCGCTCGGCCTTACGCCGGTCGCCGCCCTGGCGTTCGACGGCAACACCGATTCCCCGCCGGCTCCCGCCGCGCCGAACCCGGCCGTCGCGGCCCCGGCGGCGGCGCCCAGCGCGCTCGGTCGTCCGCTTGACGAGGCCGTGCGGCTCGGCACGCGCGCGCTGCGCTCCGGCGAGACCGAGAAGGCGATCGATTCCCTGCGCTATGCCGCCGACCAGGGCCACCCCGGCGCCCAGTGGAAGCTCGGCCGCATGTATGCGGACGGTGATATCGTCGCCCGCGACGACATCAAGGCGTTCGATTACTTCACGCAGATCGCCAACATGCATGCCGACGACAACCCGTCGGCGCCGCAGGCCCGCTTCGTGGCCGACGCCTTCGTCGCGCTCGGCGGCTACTATCTGAACGGCATCCCGAACAGCAAGGTGCGCCGCGATCTCGGCCGCGCCCGCGACATGTTCGCCTATGCCGCCTCCTATTTCGGCGATCCGGATGCGCAGTACCAACTCGCCCGGCTCTACATCGACGGTAACGGCGTTCAGCGCGATCCGCGCTTCGCCGCCCGCTGGCTCGGCCTCGCCGCGCAGAAGGGGCAGTACCAGGCGCAGGCCGCGCTCGGCGCGCTGCTGTTCAAGGGCGACGAGGGCGTGCCCCGGCAGGCCGCGCGCGGGCTGATGTGGCTCACGCTGGCGCGCGACGCGGCGGCGAGTTCGGGCGACAGATGGATCGTCGAGAGCTATGACGAAGCCTTCTCCGAGGCGACCTCAGACGAGCGCGCCATGGCACTGCTCTATCTCGAGCAGCACTTGAAGGTCGATCGCTAAGCCACTGAGTTGACGTAGAGTCAGGCGCGGGCGGGGAGATCCAGCTCGGCCCAGACCGGCACATGGTCGGACGGCTTCTCCCAGGACCGCGCGTGCTTGTCGATGCCGATCGCCTTGAGGTGGTCGGCCGCCTGCGGCGACAGCAGCAGGTGATCGATGCGGATGCCGTTGTTCTTCTGCCAGGCGCCGGCCTGATAGTCCCAGAAGGTGTAGAGCCCCGGCGCGTCGCTCACCGCGCGCACCGCGTCCGTCAGCCCGAGATTGAGGAGCGAGCGGAACGCCGCGCGCGTCTTCGGCAGGAACAGCGCGTCATTGACCCAGAGGGCGGGGTCGCGCGCGTCCTCCGGCTCGGGGATGACGTTGTAGTCGCCGGCGATGACGAGCGGCTCCTCCAGCGCGAGGCGCTGCTGGACGAGGGCGCGCAGGCGCGCCATCCAGCCGAGCTTGTAGGGATATTTCTCGGTATCCGGCGGATTGCCGTTCGGCAGATAGATGCCGCACACGCGCACGACGCCGCGTCCGGTGGACACCACCACCTCGATGAAGCGCGACTGCACGTCCTCCCCGTCGCCGGGCAGGCCGGTGGTGACCTCGTCGAAGGGCAGCTTCGAGAGCACGGCGACGCCGTTGAAGCCCTTCTGCCCATGGACGGCCACGTTGTAGCCGGCGGCCTCGAAGGCCGCGCGCGGAAACTGGTCGTCCTGGCACTTGATCTCCTGCAGGCACACGATGTCCGGCTGGCGCTCCTTGAGCCAGGCCAGTGTGTTGTCGAGCCGCAGCCGGATGGAGTTCACGTTCCAGGTGGCGATGCGCATGCGGTCCTCCGGCGATTCCGGGCGCCAGTCTACAGCACCGGCAGCAGTCGGCGCAGGATCAGCGCCGAGGAGCGGGCGACTTCCTCGGCGAAGACGTGGATGTCGAAATGCGACTCGTGCCCGGCAAGGTCCGACAGCGCCCGGATCACCAGCCACCGCACGCCGAAGGCGGAGCAGGCCTGGGCCATCGCGGCGCCTTCCATCTCCACAGCAAGCGCGCCGAACTGCGTGAACAGGCGTTCGCGCAAGACCTCGCTGTTGACGAACTGGTCGCCGGTGAGCACGCGGCCGACCGTCAGCCTCGGCGGCAGGTCCGACCCGCCCGCGGCGCGCGAGAGCGGCGCCAGAACCAATTCGGCCAGTTCGGCCCGCACGGTGCGGATCATGCCCACATCGGCCGCGAGGCCGAGCTGCTCGGTCGGATTGAAGAAGGGCAGGTGCCCGGCCTGATAGGCGACGAAGCCATCGGGGCCGTGATGGCCGGCATCGTGCTGCACCACATGGTCGGCGATCACCACATCGCCGATCGCCAGCGCCGGATCGAGCCCGCCGGCAATACCCGAAAATACCACCAGCCGCGCGCCGAAACGCTCGATTAGCAGCGTGGTGGCGATCGCCGCATTCACCTTGCCCATGCCGGCCTGCGCCAGCACCACCGGCCGGCCATCGAGCCGTCCGGTGTGGAAGCGCATGCCGGCGACGTCATGGATGCCGTCGCTGTCCAGATTGTCGATGAGAAAAGCCAGCTCCTGCGCGAGCGCGCACAGAACGCCGACCGCTGCCATCAGAGGGCGAGCGCGAAGCTGGTGCCGCAGCCGCAGGACGAGCTGGCGTGCGGGTTCTCGATCTTGAACGAGGCGCCGATCAGGTCGTCGATGAAATCGATGTGCGAGCCGGACATGTATTCGAGCGAGACGGGATCGATGACCACCGTCGCCCCGTGCTCGGCGATGACGATGTCGTCCTCCGCCCGCTCGCGGGTGATGTCGAACTTGTACTGGAAGCCGGAGCAGCCGCCGCCCTCGACGCTCACCCGCAGCATGCTCTGCGGGGGCTCGCCGGCGAGGATCTCGGCGATCCGCCGAGCCGCCCGGTCGGTGACCGCGACCTGCTCGCTCGAAACGCTTGCGCTCATGTCGCAGCCTTCGGGTTGAATATGACCTGCCCCAATAGTTAAGTGCTGCCCGCCCTGAGTCCAAGGGCATTTTTCGCGTGGCTGGCATGGGGGAGGGCGCTGATGGCGGTAGCGGGAGCACGCCCGCGCGTCCCATGGGCGTCGCGCGCTGAGGAAAGTCGCGGGCGCCTTGTCGCCGAGCCGGAATATCCGTCCCGCAGCACCTTCCGGCGCGATGCGGACCGCATCATCCATTCCAGCGCCTTCCGCCGGCTTGCGCACAAGACGCAGGTCTTCGTCTATCACGAGGGCGATCATTACCGCACGCGCCTCACCCATACGCTCGAGGTGGTGCAGGTGGCGCGGTCCATCGCCCGCGCGCTCGGTCTCGACGAGGACCTCGCCGAGACGGTGGCGCTCGCCCATGATCTCGGCCACCCGCCCTTCGCCCATGCCGGCGAGCGGGTGCTGAACGCCTGCATGGCGGATTATGGGGGATTCGATCACAACGCGCAGTCGCTGCGCGTCGTCACGCGGCTGGAAAACCGCTATCCGGCCTTCGACGGGCTGAACCTCGTCTGGGAGAGCCACGAGGGCATCGTCAAGCACAACGGGCCGCTGGCGGTCGCGCCCGCCGGGCTGTTGCCGCACGCCATCGCCACCCATGCGGCGCGGCAGGACCTGTGGCTGTGGAGCTGGCCCTCGGCGGAGGCGCAGGTGGCCGCCATCGCCGACGACATCGCCTACAACGTCCATGACATGGACGACGGCCTGCGCGCCGGGCTGTTCGGGCTCGACGAGCTCGCCGGGCTGCCGCTGATCGGCGCGATCATCGCGGAAATCCGAGCGCAGTGGCCGGACATCGGGGAGCCGCGCATGATCCACGAGATCGGCCGCCGGCTGATCACCGTGCTGATCGAGGATGTGGTCACGGAGACGGGCCGCCGGACCGGGGAGGCCGGCGTGGGCTCGGCCGACGATGTGCGCCGGGCGGGCAGGGCACTGGTCGGCTTCTCGCCGGAGGTCGCGCAGGCGGAGAAGGCGATCAAGGGCTTCCTCTTCCCGCACATGTACCGCCACCCGCGCGTCGCCCGGGTGATGGAGGATGCCGGCGAGGTGGTGCGCGACCTGTTCCGCCGCTACATGGCCGATACCGAAGCGCTGCCGGCGGAATGGCGGGCGACGGTCGCCGGGCGGACGGAGGAGGCGCGGGCGCGGCGCATCGCCGATTTCATCGCCGGCCAGACCGACCGCTACGCGCTCGCCGAGCATGCGCGGCTCTTTGACTCGACCCCGGAACTGCGCTAGCCGCACCGCGCGGCCGGCATGGCCGCCCGGAGCCTATGATGAACCTCTACGCGATCTTCGCCGATCACGTCCGTGCCGCACTCGCCGCGCTCGCGGCCGAGGGCGTCCTGCCCGGCGGCCTCGATGCCACCCGCGTCGTGGTCGAGCCGCCGCGCGATGCCAGCCACGGCGATCTCGCGACCAATGCCGCCATGGTGCTCGCCAAGGACGCCGGCCTGAAGCCGCGCGATCTCGCCGAGAAGCTGGCCGGCAAGCTCGCCGAGGTCGAAGGCGTCGCCTCGGTCGGCGTTGCCGGCCCCGGCTTCATCAACATTTCGCTGGCTCCCGGCTACTGGCCGCGCGTGCTTGCCGCCATGCTCGGCCTCGGCGCCGCCTATGGCCGCGCCGATCTCGGCGGCGGGCAGCCGATCAATGTGGAGTACGTTTCGGCCAATCCCACGGGGCCGATGCATGTCGGCCATTGCCGCGGCGCCGTTTTCGGCGATGCGCTGGCCAACCTGCTGGCCTTCGCCGGCTGGAGCGTCACCCGCGAATATTACATCAACGACGCCGGCGCGCAGGTCGACGTGCTCGCCCGCTCGGTGTTCCTGCGCTACCGCGAAGCGCTCGGCGAGAGCATCACCATCCCCGAGGGATTGTATCCCGGCGACTATCTGGTGCCGGTTGGCAAGGCGCTGGCGGCGACGTATGGCGACACGCTGCTGGTCAAATCGGAAGACCAGTGGCTGCCGCTGGTACGTGTTGCAGCAATTGATGCAATGATGGAGATGATCCGCACCGATCTCGGCGCGCTCAACATCCGTCACGACGTGTTCTTCTCCGAGCGCACGCTGCATGCCCGGGACGGCGGCAACGCCAGCATCATCGACCGGCTGCTCGACGAGCTGCGCGCCCGCGACCTCGTCTATGAGGGACGCCTGCCGCCGCCCAAGGGGGCGCCGGTCGAGGACTGGGAGGATCGCGAGCAGACGCTGTTCCGCGCCACCCTGTTCGGCGACGACGTCGACCGGCCGCTGATGAAGTCGGATGGCAGCTACACCTATTTCGCCGCCGACATCGCCTATCACAAGGACAAGTTCGATCGCGGCTTCAAGCGCATGATCGACGTCTGGGGCGCCGACCACGGCGGCTATGTGAAGCGCATGCAGGCGGCGGTGAAGGCGGCGACCGGCGGGGAGGGGAGCCTCGACATCGAGCTCTGCCAGCTCGTGCGGCTGCTGCGGGCCGGCGAGCCGGTGAAGATGTCGAAGCGCGCCGGAGATTTCGTCACCCTGCGCGACGTGGTCGACGAGGTCGGCCGCGACGCGGTGCGCTTCATGATGCTCAACCGCAAGAACGACGCGGTGCTGGACTTCGATCTCGCCAAGGTGATCGAGCAGACGCGCGAGAACCCGGTGTTCTACGTCCAGTACGCCCATGCGAGGGCGTCCTCGATCCTGCGCAACGCCCGCATCGCGTTCCCGGAGCTGCCACGCGAGCCCGCGGCCTTCGCCTCGGCGGAGCTCGACCGGCTCACCGACGAGGGCGAGATCGGCCTCGCGCGTCTGGTTGCGGGATACCCGCGCCTGATCGAGCAGGCCGCCGCCGCGCGCGAGCCGCACCGGGTGGCGTTCTACCTCTATGATCTCGCAAGTGCCCTCCACGCCCAGTGGAATCGCGGCAAGGACTCGCCTCATTTACGCTTCATTATCGAAGATGATCGAGTCTTGACCTATGCGCGGATCGGTCTGATTCATGCGACTGCGCTGGTCATCGCTTCCGGACTGTCCGTCCTTGGGGTCGATGCTCCCGAAGAAATGCGGTGAGTGGGTCGTGGTGCCATACGTGGCCGTCCGCTGCCGTGATGCCACCGGCCGCCGGCCGGTGTGGAACGGTTCGCAGCACGGGTTCGTGAAATGGGTAATGACAGCAGGGCGCGGTTTCGGCAGGACGACTTGGCCTACGGGCGGCGCCCCGCGGCCGACCAGGGGCCTGCCGACGACCCGCTCGCGGAACTCGCGCGGCTGATCGGCCAGGAAGACCCCTTCGCCGAGTTCTTCAATGCCAACGAGGCGCGTCCCGCCCGGCCGCAGCCCGCGCCGGCTCGTGAGCCGGCTGCGCGAGCGCCGGCCCCCGCGCCGCGTCCCGCCTATCCTGCGCCCGAGCCGGATCAGCCGCATTTCGAGCCGCAGCCGGCGCCGCGTCCCGCCGAGCGTCCGCGCGGCTCGTTCTCCGCGCTCGCCGCCGAGGTCTATGCCGAGCCGACCCATCGCCTGGCGTCCACCCCGTCGCGCAGTGAGCGCCACGCGATCGAGGATGCCGCCCGCGACGTCAACCGCAGCCTGGTGAACGCCGAACCGGGCCATTCCCCGGTCTATGGTCGCCGGGTGGATGGCGAGGGCGAGGAGCCGGCGTTCCGTCGTCCTCCGGCGCAGCCTGCCCCGCAGCCTGCTCCCGTTCGTGCTCCCGAGGCTCGCGTCGCGGAGCCGCGCCCCGTCGAGCGCGATCCGCGCGCCGATCGCGCCGCCGAGGCGGCGGTCGCCGCGGCGCTGGGCCAGAATTTCGATTTCGAGGAAGAGCTGCGTCCGCTCACCCGCGAGGTGACCACCCGGCCGCCGGAAGTGCGGCGCGAGCCGGCCCCGCAGATCGCGCCGCGCGTCGAGCGCGCCGCGCCGGCGGCACCCGCCCCCGCCCGCCCGGCTCCGCAGCCCGCTCCCGCCGCTGCGCCTGCGCGCGACGAGGGGCGCATCGAGCTCGATGCCGGTGACGCCGACGACAACGTCTACGACTACGGCCGCTCGGCCGCCGAGCATGACGGCTACGAGACCGCGGCCGAGGAGGAGTATGACGAGGTCTACGACGCCTATGAGGAGGAGCAGCCCTCGCGCGGCCGTCGCCGCCTGTTCCTCGTCGCGGCTGTGGCCGGCCTTGCGGTCCTCGGCACCGGCGCGGTGTTCGGCTATCGCGCCCTGACCGGCTCCTCCGTCGTGTCGAGCGCGGCGCCGCCGGTCATTCGCGCCGATCAGGGCCCCAACAAGATCACGCCGGCCCAGCCGGAAGTGCCTGCCGGGCAGGCGCAGCAGGACGGCCAGAAGCTCATCTATGACCGCGTCGGCGGCGATGCCGCGCCGACCGGCAACGAGCGCGTCGTCTCGCGCGAGGAACAGCCGGTCGACGTGAACCAGGCCGCGCAGCCGCGCGTCATCCTGCCGACCTCGAACAGCGCGCCGACCGCGAAGCCGGCCAGCCCGGCTCCGCTCTCCACGCTGCCGGGCACCGAGGCCGCTCCGGCCCCGGCCAATCCGACCGAGCCGAAGCGCGTGCGCACGCTGACCGTCCGCGCCGACGGAACCGTCGTCGAGGCGCCGACCGCCGCTCCGGCCCCGCCCGCCATGACCGACGCCGCACCGCAGCCGATGCCGGTTGCGCCCCAGCAGCCGGTCGCCGCCGCGCCGGTCGAGCCCATGGCGCCGATGCCGGCCGATCCCGCTCCGGCGCCGGCGGCCTCCGCTCCGATGCCGGCCAACGTCCCGCTGCCGCTGCCCCGCGTGGCTGCCGCGCCGGCTCCCGCGGCCGCTGCTCCGGCTCCCGCCGCCACCGCGGCGCCGGCCACCGCGCCGGCGGCGACCGCCAGCACCGGTCAGAGCGGCTATTTCGTGCAGATCGCCTCGCAGCGCTCGCAGGCCGACGCGCAGGCCGCCTTCCGTGCCACGCAGAGCAAGTTCCCGGGCATTCTCGGCAGCTACAGCGCCACCTATCGGCGCGCCGACCTCGGCGACCGCGGCATCTATTACCGCGCGCAGGTCGGGCCGTTCGCCGGCCGCGACCAGGCGAACCAGCTCTGCCAGAGCCTGCGCGCCCAGGGCGGCGACTGCGTGGTGCAGAGGAACTGATCGGCGACGCACCGCCGCTTGACCCCTTCTCGGCCGAACGGTAACCCGCCGCCATGTTCTCTCCGATCCTTGACCCGACGCCCGCCGCGCCTGTGCGTGCGTTCATCACCGGCTGCGCCGGCACCGAGCTCTCGCCCGAGGAGACGGCCTTCATCGCCGCCTCGCGCCCGTGGGGGCTGATCCTGTTCCGCCGCAACGTTGCTTCGCCGGCGCAGGTCGCGGCGCTGACGCGCGCCTTCCGTGCCATCGTCGGCCGTCCGGACGCCCCGGTGCTGATCGACCAGGAGGGCGGCCGCGTGCAGCGCCTCGGCCCACCGCACTGGCCGGCCTATCCGCCGGCCGGCGTGTTCGCGGCCATGGCCGACGGCGGCGATCTCGAAGGCGCGAAGACAGCCGCCCGGCTCGGCGCGCGGCTGATGGCGCAGGACCTCGCCAGCCTCGGCATCAATGTCGACTGCGTGCCCTGCGCCGACCTCCGTCTGCCGGAGGGACACGGCATCATCGGGGATCGCGCCTATGGCTCGACGCCCGCGCAGGTCGCCGCGCTCGCCCGCGCCGCTGCGCAGGGGCTGGAGGCCGGCGGCGTCTTGCCGGTGCTCAAGCACATCCCCGGCCACGGCCGCGCCCGCGCCGACAGCCATGAGAGCCTGCCGGTGGTCGAGACCTCGCGCGCCGAGCTGGAGGCGACCGACTTCGCCCCGTTCCGCGCGCTCGCCGACCTGCCGCTCGGCATGACCGCTCATGTCGTCTATGCCGCCATCGATCCGGACCGCCCCGCCACCACCTCGGCGCGGGTGATCGCAGAGATCATTCGCGGCCATATCGGCTTCGACGGCGCGCTGATGAGCGACGACCTCTCCATGGGCGCTCTGTCGGGCACGCTCGCCAGCCGCACCGAGGCGGCCTTCGCGGCCGGCTGCGACCTCGCGCTTCACTGCAACGGCCGGCTCGACGAGATGGCCGAGGTCGCCTCCCGCACCCCGGTGCTCGAAGGCGAGGCGGCGCGGCGCTGCGCGGCGGCGCTGCAAAGGCTGCGCGCGCCGGAAACCCTTGAGGTTTCGCAGGCACAGGCGCGTTTTTCGGCTATGATCGCCGCTGCCTGAGGGGCAAGCTGTCGAAAGCCGCATAAGGACGCCGTCGGAGCCGATGGAGCAGAGCGAATTCGCCTTTGAAGCCGAGGCCGCGCGCGTCGGCGACCCGGCGCTCGTCGTCGATGTCGACGGCTTCGAAGGTCCGCTCGACCTCCTCTTGGCGCTGGCCCGCACTCAGAAGGTCGATCTCTCGCGCATCTCCATCCTCGAGCTCGCCGAGCAGTATCTGCACTTCATCGAGGAGGCGCGGCGCATCCGGCTGGAGCTCGCCGCGGACTATCTCGTCATGGCGGCCTGGCTCGCCTTCCTGAAGTCGCGCCTGCTGCTGCCCGAGCCGCCGAAGGAGGAGGGGCCGAGCGCGGCCGATCTCGCCGCCGATCTCGCCGAGCGCCTGCGCCGGCTGGAGCGCATCCGCGCCGCCGCCGCGCATCTCGCCACGCGCGACCGGCTCGGCCATGTGATCTTCGCGCGCGGGGCGCCCGAGCCGCTCTCGGTGACGACGCGCCCGGTCTATGAGGCGACGCTGTACGACCTGCTCGCCGCCTATGGCGCGCAGCGTCAGCGCGTGGCGCTCTCGCAGGTGCGCTTCGCCCCCCGCAACGTGCTCTCGCTGGCCGACGCGCGTGAACGCCTCGAACGCCTGATCGGCCGGCTGCCGGCCGATGGCGACTGGGCCCGGCTCGACGGCTTCCTGCTCAATTGGATGGCGGACCCGAAGATGCGGGCCACCGCGCTCGCCTCCGGCTTCTCGGCGAGCCTCGAAATGGTGCGCGAAGGGCTGATCGACGTGCAGCAGGAGGCCGCCTTCGCGCCGATCTGGGTGCGTCCGCGGCAGGGCTCGCAGGACGGCACGCAGGAGGGGGGAGGAGAGGCGGCATGAATGCCGAGCCCGCCCGCTCCCTCGCCGAGACGCCGCAGGCGCGCGAACGCCCGCAGGCACTGCGGCTGCTCGAGGCCATGCTGTTCGCCGCCACCGAGCCGCTGGACGAGGCGACGCTCGCCGCGCGGCTGCCCGAGGGGGCCGACCTTCCCGCGCTGCTCGCCGAGCTCGCCGCCGACTATGCCCGGCGCGGCGTCAACGTGGTGCGCGTCGCCGGCAAATGGACCCTGCGCACCGCCCCCGATCTCGGCTTCCTGCTGGCGCGCGACGCGCCCGAGCCGCGCAAGCTCTCGCGCGCCGCGCTGGAGACGCTGGCGGTGGTCGCCTATCACCAGCCGGTGACCCGCGCCGAGATCGAGGAGATCCGCGGCGTCTCCGCCAACAAGGGCACGCTCGACGTGCTGCTGGAGGCCGGCTGGATCCGCATGCGCGGGCGCCGGCGCAGCCCCGGCCGTCCGGTGACCTACGGCACCACCGAGGCCTTCCTCGCGCATTTCTCGCTCGACACCATCCAGGACCTGCCGGGCATCGAGGAGCTCAAGGGCACCGGCCTGATCGACGCCCGGGTTCCGGCCGGCCTCACCGTGCCGCTGCCGAGCGACGACGCCGGCCTGCACGACGACGAGGATCCCCTCGATTCCGAGCCGTCCGACCTTACATTCTCGACGGGGCTGCCCCTCGACGACGACGAGCGCGACTGACGCGCCCGCCGCCTCGTCCCGCCCGCACCGGAGTTCCCGCCGCATGGTCATGACCGCGCAACCCTCCTACGCCCGCACGCCCGTCTCGCTGGCGAGCCGCCTCGTCATCGACGACGTGCGCCATTCCTACGGGACGGTCGAGGCGGTGCGCGGCGTCTCCATGCAGATCGAGCCCGGCGAGATCATCTGCCTGCTCGGCCATTCCGGCTGCGGCAAGACCACGCTGCTGCGCCTCGTCGCCGGGCTGGAGCGGCCGACCGGCGGGCGCATCCTGCTCGACAACCTCACTGTCGCCGATGCCGGCGTGTTCGTGCCGCCGGAAAAGCGCAACATCGGGCTGGTCTTTCAGGACTACGCGCTGTTTCCGCACCTCACCAACCTCGAGAACGTCACCTTCGGCCTGCGCCGGCTCGGCAAGGCCGACGCCGAGGGGGAGGCGCGCCGCGCGCTCGCCCGCGTCGGGCTGGAGCGCCATGCCGACGATTTCCCGCACGCGCTGTCCGGCGGCGAGCAGCAGCGCGTGGCGCTCGCCCGCGCGCTGGTGCCGCGCCCGAGCATCCTGCTCATGGACGAGCCGTTTTCCGGCCTCGACCGGCGGCTGCGCGACAGCGTGCGCACCGAGACGCTGAAGGTGCTGCGCGAGGCGCGCGCCACCTGCGTGATCGTCACCCACGATCCCGAGGAGGCGATGCGCCTCGGCGACCGCATCGCGCTGATGCGCAGGGGCCGCCTCGTCCAGCTCGGCACGCCCGAGGAACTCTACCGCGCGCCCGTCGATCTCGCGGCGGCGCGCTTCTTCTGTGAGCTGAACGAGGTCGGCGGCCGCGTCGCGAGCGGACGCATCGACACGCCGCTCGGCCGCTTCCCGGCGTCCGGCGACATGGGCGAGGGGGAGGCCGGCGTGCTCGGCATCCGCCCGCAGGGCGTCGAGCTGCGCGCGCCGGGCTCCGGGCGGGCGGGACGTATCGTCGCGCACCGCTTCCTCGGCGAGCTCGATCTCTACGAGGTGGCGGTCGAGGGCCTCGACCGGCCCCTCATCGCGCGCCGTCGCGCGGTGGCCGGCCTCGCCCGTGGTCACGAAGTGGGCGTGCACATTGATCCGGCAGAGGTGCTTGTGTTCCCGGCGCACGAACCGTAGATGTCGTCGTAGGATTGTGACGGAGGCGGATGTGCCTATGGGGAGAAATGCGGTTTCCCCGTTTCGCGCATTGCTCTAGTGTCCGATCTGATTTCAGGCGCGCGGTCGATGGGGAGCAGCCTTCAGGGGCCGGCGGCGCGTCGCACAGGGAGTTTGGGTTATGGGTTCGCTGAGCATCTGGCATTGGATCATCGTGCTGGTGGTCGTGCTCCTCCTCTTCGGCCGTGGCAAGCTGTCGGAGCTGATGGGCGATGCCGCCAAGGGCATCAAGGCGTTCAAGAAGGGCATGGCCGACGACGAGACGCCGCCCGCCAAGCCGGCCGAGCCGGTCCGCAGCATCGACCATCAGGCGAATGTCGAGGCCGAGCGCAGCAAGGTCGGCTGACACCTTGCCGGTCCGCCCGGGCAGATCCGGGCGTGACGGAGCTCTAACGACACCGGAACGGGGAGGGGCCGCCGATGCGCGGTCCCGTCATGAGTCATGTTCGACATCGGCTGGTCGGAGCTTCTGGTTATCGGCGTCGTCGCGCTTGTCGTGATCGGGCCGAAGGAGCTGCCCGGCGTGCTTCGCAGCGTCGGTCAGATGATCGGCAAGCTGCGCCGCATGGCCGGCGAGTTCCAGGGGCAGTTTCAGGAAGCGCTGCGCGAGGCCGAGCTCGACGGGCTGAAGAAGGAATTCACCAGCTTCGCCGACGACGCCCAGAAGAGCATCTCCGGCGCGCTGCCGAGCAATCCGCTGCTCGACATCGAGAACGAGGTGAAGGCGGCGACCGCTTCCATCGACGGACCGAAGCCGGAGGCGACGACCGAGCCGGCTTCCGCCGAGCCGCATGCTTTCGAGGATTTCCCCGAGCCCGACGTGAAGCTGCCGCCGCCTCCCGAGCCGGTCGAAATCTCGCCGGCGAAGATCGAGGAGGAGGTGCGCGCCGCCGCCGCCGATCTCGACGGGCATGTCTCCTCGGCCCTCGGAACGCCGGCGCCGACCGGCACTCAGGCTGCCGCCGGTTCCGCGCCTGCGGCCGCCGCGGCAAAGGCATCCGCTCCGACTCCTGCCGCTACGGAGATTGCCTCGGGCGGCGAGGCTGCCCCGGCCGCCAATATTCCCCCTGCTGTGAAGCCGCGCGCGAAGCGCAAGCCGCCGGCCGAGCTGCCGGAACCGCTCAGCTCGGTCGCGGATGCCGAGATCGACGCGGCGGTTGCCGATCTCGACGCAGCGCCGGGGCCGGCGGGCAGGAAAGTCGCCAAAGCTGCATCCACCAAGGCTGCGCCGAAGCCGCGCGCACGGAGTGTGTCGCCGACGGAGCTGCCCGAGCCGCAGGGTACGCCGGCCGAATCCGAGCTCGGCGAGGCAGTCGCGGACCTCGACGGCCCGCCCGCGCGCAAGCCGGCCCGCAAGGCGAAGGCGTCCGACGCCGGCCGCCGTGCCGCTACGAAGTCCCGGGATGAGGAAGGGCCGGGCGCATGAGCCAGGAAGACATCGACGCCTCGAAGGCTCCGCTGATCGAGCACCTGATCGAGCTGCGCTCGCGGCTCATCAAGTCGCTGATCGCCTTCTTCGTCGCCTTCTTCGCCTGCTTCATGCTGGGCAAGTTCATCTACAACATCCTGCTCTGGCCCTATGAGTTCGCGGCCGGCGGCACCGAGCACGTGAAGCTCATCTACACGGCCCCGCAGGAGTTCCTGTTCACCCAGATCAAGCTCGGCATGTTCGGGGCGGCGTTCATCTCCTTCCCGGTGGTGGCGACGCAGATCTACATGTTCGTGGCGCCCGGGCTCTACAAGCACGAGCGGGGCGCCTTCCGGCCCTATCTGATCGCCACCCCAGTGTGCTTCCTGATCGGCGCCGCCTTCGTCTATTTCGTCGCCATGCCGCTGGCGATGACCTACTTCCTCTCCATGCAGCAGATGGCGGGGCCAGGTTCGGCTGAAATCTCCATGCTGCCGCAGGTCAGCGAATATCTGTCGCTGATCATGACGCTGATCTTCGCCTTCGGCATCTGCTTCCAGCTTCCGGTGATCCTCACCCTGCTGGCGCAGATCGGCATCGTCACCTCCGATCAGCTCAGGAAGTTCCGCCGCTACGCCATCGTCGGCGTGTTCGTCGCGGCGGCGGTGCTGACCCCGCCGGACGTGGTCAGCCAGCTCGCGCTCGCCATACCGACCTTGCTTCTCTACGAGGTCTCGGTCTACCTCGTGCGCATCGTCGAGCGCAGGCGCGCGGCGGAGGAAGCGGCGGAGGCCTCCAACCCCGCTGCGTGAGCGTTCGAAGGGTTCGAGGGCAGACGTCCATGCACGACATCAAATGGATCCGCGAGGAGCCGGAAGGGCTCGTTCGCGCGCTGGTGCGCCGCGCCGGCGGCGAGAAGGCGAGCCAGGAGGCCAAGGCGCAGGCGAAGGCGCTCGTGGATTCGCTCATCGATCTCGACGAACGCCGCCGCACCGGCATCGCGAAGCTCGAGGAGCTGCAGGCCCGCCGCAACGCCGCCTCCAAGGAGATCGGCGCCGCCAAGAAGGCGGGCGACGAGGCGAAGGCCGCGGCGCTGATGGCCGAGGTCGCCGGCCTCAAGGACAGCATCCCCGACTTCGAATCCGATCTGAAGCGGATCGAGCAGGAGCTGAACGCCAGCCTCGCCGGCATCCCCAACGTGCCGCTCGACGACGTGCCGGACGGCGCCGACGAGCACGACAACGTCTCCTACGAGCTGCTGCCGCGCCCGGACCTGCCTTCGGGCGAGGTGCCGGTGCCGATGTGGCGCGACTACATCTTCAAGCCCGAGCAGCATTTCGAGATCGGCGAGGCGCTCGGCCTGATGGATTTCGAGACGGCGGCCAAGCTCTCCGGCGCCCGCTTCGTGGTGCTGAAGAGCCAGCTCGCGCGGCTGGAGCGCGCCATCGGCCAGTTCTTCCTCGACACCCACACCACCGAGCACGGCTATATGGAGGTCGCCCCGCCGATCCTGGTGAAGGACGAGGCGATGTTCGGCACCGCGCAGTTGCCGAAGTTCCGCGACGACCAGTTCCGCGCCGGCGAGGAGCACTGGCTCATCCCCACCGCCGAGGTGCCGCTGACCAATCTCGTGCGCGAGAGCATCCTCGCAGAGGAGGAGCTGCCGCTGCGCTTCACCGCGCTCACCCCGTGCTTCCGCGCCGAGGCGGGCGCGGCCGGGCGCGACACCCGCGGCATGATCCGCCAGCACCAGTTCAACAAGGTGGAGATGGTCTCCATCACTACGCCGGAGCAGTCGCCCTTCGAGCAGGAGCGCATGCTCGCCTGCGCGCAGGCGGTGCTGAAGAAACTCGGCCTGCATTACCGCGTGCAGACGCTGTGCACCGGCGACATGGGCTTCGCCTCGGCGAAGACCTACGACATCGAGGTCTGGCTGCCGGGGCAGAACGCCTATCGCGAGATCTCCTCCTGCTCGACCTGCACCGACTTCCAGGCGCGCCGCATGAACGCCCGCTATCGCCCATCGGGCGGCAAGGGGCCGCGCTTCGTGCACACGCTGAACGGCTCGGGCGTCGCGGTCGGGCGCGCGCTGGTCGCGGTGCTCGAGACCTACCAGAACGCCGACGGCTCCGTCGCAATTCCGGATGCATTGAAGCCCTATATGGGCGGGCTGAACCGGATCGAGAAAGCCGCCTGATGCGCATTCTGGTCACCAATGACGACGGCATCCATGCCTCCGGGCTCGATGCCTGCGCGCGCATCGCCCGCGCTTTGTCCGACGACGTGTGGGTGGTGGCGCCGGAGTTCGACCAGTCCGGCGTCTCCCACTCGCTCTCGCTCTCCGATCCGCTGCGGCTGCGGCAGGTCGAGGAGAAGCGCTTCGCGGTGAAGGGCACGCCGACCGACTGCGTGATCATGGCGGTGCGCCACATCCTCGACGCCAAGCCGGACCTCGTGCTCTCCGGCGTCAATCGCGGCCAGAACGTCGCCGAGGATGTCGGCTATTCGGGAACCGTCGCCGGCGCCATCGAGGGCACGGTGCTCGGCATTCCCTCCATCGCCCTGTCGCAGGCCTATGGCCTCGAGACCCGCCACGCGCCGCCCTATGCGGTCGCCGAGCATTTCGGGCCGAAGGTCGTGCGTACGCTGCTGGAGGAGGGCATTCCGCCCGGCATCCTGATCAACGTGAATTTCCCCAACCGCCCGGTCGAGGAGATCAAGGGCGTCGCCGTCACCGCGCAGGGGCGCCGCAACCAGGACCTGCTGCGCATCGACCAGCGGGCCGACGGGCGTGGCAACCCCTATTACTGGATCGCCTTCGAGCGGCGCGTGTTCGAGACGGTGAACGGCTCGGACCTGCACGCCCTCGATCAGGGCTGCATCTCGGTGACGCCGCTCCGGCTCGACATGACCGACGAGCCGATGATGACGCGTCTCGCCCAGCTCTTCCGGGGCTGAGGATCGCCGAGGCTCGAAGGATGGTTGCGCGGTTGCGTGCTGGCGGTATCGTGGGCGGGTTCTCATGCCGGTGAGGTTCGTGCCCGACGAGAAGGATGAGGCGGTCGCCCGCGCCGAACTGCTGCTGATGCTGCGCAAGCGCGGCATCCGCGACACGCGCATCCTGCGCGCCTTCGAGCAGGTGCCGCGCGACCTCTTCGTGACCGCCGATTTCCACGATCTGGCCTGGGCCGACCAGGCGCTGCCGATCGCCTGCGGGCAGACCATCAGCCAGCCGGCGGTGGTCGCCACCGCCACCGTGGCGCTCGATCTCGCCCCCGGCCATTCGGTATTGGAGATCGGTGCGGGCAGCGGCTATCAGGCGGCGATCCTCGGCCATCTGGCGGGCAGGGTGGTGGCGGTCGAGCGCTTCCGCACCCTCGCCCGCGCCGCCGCCGAGCGGATGAAGAAGCTCGGCCTTTCCAATGTCGAGGTGCTGGTGGCGGACGGCTCGAACGGCTATCCGGCCCGCGGCCCCTATGACCGCATCCTGATCAGCGCGGCGATCGAAGAGGTGCCGCCGGCGCTGTTCGATCAGCTTCTGCCCGGCGGCGTGCTGGTGGCGCCGGTCGGCCCGCACGACGGAACGCAGATGCTGACCCGCTTCGAGCGCACGCCCGAAGGCATCGTCCGGCGCGACCTGCTGCCGGTGCGTTTCGTGCCGCTGCTGCCCGGTGTCGCCTCCGTCCTGTGAGGCGGCGCGGGCACTGTGCCCGGAAAGCAACGCTTGCGGCGAAGTTGCGCCAAGCCGCCGTCATTACGCCGGATTTTCCACCGCCGCCGCCCCGGCTTAAGCCCCTGTTTACCTGTACAGCCTCTTAATCTTCGCATCAGTAAGCGTTCGGGTGTGGTGCGATGCGTAGCGTGTTTGTGGCGTCCGATTCCAGGCACCTTTTGCGGTTGTCGGCGGTGAGCCTCCTGGCCGGAATGGCGGCGGCCTGCAGCTCCGACGTCAGCCGGTTCAACGATCCCAACGCGACCTCGATCGCTTCCAACGCGCCCCCGGCCTATACCGGATCGGTTTCGCCCGCAGCGCCGAGCAGCGCCGTCCAGAGCGCCCCGATCGCCGCTCCGGCGCCGGTCGCCAGCTCCGCTCCTTATGGCGCCCCGGCACAGCCCTACGGCGCGCCCGCCCAGCAGACGCACTACGCCGCCGCCCCCGCTCCGGCCGCACAGCCGATCTATGGCAGCCGCCCGCAGGCCGCCGCCCCGGCGCCCGCTCCGACCCCCACCCGCACCGCGGCGGCCGCGACCGGCGGCGCCCATGTCGTCACCTCGGGCGAGACGCTGTCCTCGATCAGCCGGCTCTACGGCGTGTCGCGCAGCGTGCTGGCGCAGGCGAACGGCCTCGACATCAATGCCTCGGTGCGCATCGGCCAGCGCCTCGTCATTCCGGGCGCCAGCGGCGGCGCGGTGATCGCAGCCGCTCCGAAGGCGGCCCAGCCCGCGCCCGTCCAGCCGGCTCCGGCGCAGCAGGCGCTCGGCAAGCCGGCGGCCCCCACCACCGCCGTCGCCACCGCTCCGGTTCCCGCCAAGCAGCCGGCGACCAAGCCGGTGGATACCAAGACCGCGGCCACCACCAAGCCGGTCGAGGCCAAGCCGCTCGCCGCGGCGCCCGCTCCGCTGGCCGAGCCGAAGACCGAGACCATCGCCGCCGTGAAGCCCGCCGAGAGTTCTGTCGAGGTGCGCGACGCCGATGCCGGCGTGCAGTTCCGCTGGCCGGTGCGCGGCCGCGTCATCTCCGGCTTCGGCCCTAAGCCGGGCGGCCAGCAGAACGAAGGCATCAACGTGTCGGTGCCGGAAGGCACCTCGGTCAAGGCGGCCGAGGACGGCGTCGTCGCCTATGCCGGCAACGAGCTGAAGGGCTACGGCAATCTGGTCCTCATCAAGCACGCCGACGGCTGGGTGACCGCCTATGCGCACAACAGCGCCATCGACGTGAAGAAGGGCGACAAGGTCAAGCGCGGCCAGACCATCGCCAAGGCGGGCCAGACCGGCTCGGTCTCCTCGCCGCAGGTGCACTTCGAGATCCGCAAGGGCTCGCAGGCGGTCGATCCCTCGCAGCACCTCGCGGGCCTCTGATCCCCATCACCAAAAAAGGGGCGTAAGGCGAAAGCCCCTTTCATCGGCGCGACGTTTGGACCTCGGCGCCGGTCACTGCGGGGCGGCAGGCTTCTCGATCAACGGGATGCCGAGCCGCCCCGCCACATCCTGCACATATTGCCACGCCGTGCGCCCCGAGCGGGCGCCGCGCGTGGTCGCCCATTCGAGGGCCTCGCGACGCAGCGTCTCGTCGTCGATCGGAATGGCGTAATGCGCCACATAGCCCGACACCATGGCGAGATATTCGTCCTGGCTGCATTTGTGGAAGCCGAGCCACAGCCCGAAGCGGTCCGACAGCGAGACCTTCTCCTCCACCGCCTCGCCGGGATTGATGGCGGTCGAGCGCTCGTTCTCCATCATGTCGCGCGGCAGGAGATGTCGGCGGTTCGACGTGGCGTAGAAGATGACGTTCTCCGGCCGACCCTCGATGCCGCCTTCCAGTACCGCCTTCAGCGACTTGTAGGAGGTGTCGTCGGCGTCGAAGGAGAGGTCGTCGCAGAACACGATGAAGCGGAAGGGCGCGGCCCGCATCAATGCCATCAGGGCGGGCAGCGTCTCGATGTCCTCGCGATGGATCTCGACCAGCTTGAGCGGCGGCAGGCCGTCGGCCGGGATGGTCGC
This sequence comes from Allobosea sp. 117, assembly GCF_000702305.1. Taxonomy (GTDB): domain Bacteria; phylum Pseudomonadota; class Alphaproteobacteria; order Rhizobiales; family Xanthobacteraceae; genus Ancylobacter. The sequence continues at coordinate 101,483 of NZ_JNLC01000016.1, read as the reverse complement.
ATTCACCTCGGCGTGCGAGGCCTTCACCAGCGAGCTCTTGCCCATGCCGCGCGCGCCCCAGAGCAGGGCGTTGTTGGCCGGCAGGCCGCGCGCGAAGCGCAGCGTGTTGTCGACCAGCGCGTCGCGCGTGCGGTCGATGCCCTTGAGCAGGCCCATCTCGACGCGGTTCACCCGCGGCACCGGCTCCAGCCGGCCGCGATCGGCGTGCCAGACGAAGGCGTCGGCGGCGGCGAAGTCCACCTGCTGCGGGGCAGGGGGCGCGATCCGCTCCAGCGCGTCGGCGACGCGGGTGAGCAGGGCGACGAGATCGGGCGCGGGCGAGGCGGGGGCGCTGGTCATGGCGTACTCCTTGGCCGCCACGGGATATCGGGCAACGCGGGCGGCGGCAAGTTTCCGTACCGTGCGGTACGCTCAATGACGTAACGTGATGGGATGGCGCCTGGCGGGCGTTGCAATCGGCAGGCGCGCAAGTATAGTCCGCGCCGTTTCCGCCGGGTTCGCCGCCCGCCTTTTGTAGACCGACCAAGGAACGTCCATGTTCATCACGCCCGCCTATGCGCAGGCCGCCGGCCCGGGTGGCACCGACATGCTGATGTCGCTGCTGCCTTTCGTGCTCATCTTCGTGATCATGTACTTCCTGATCCTGCGGCCGCAGCAGCGCAAGGTGAAGGCGCACCAGGAAATGGTGAAGGGCGTCCGCCGCGGCGACACGGTGGTGACCTCCGGCGGACTGATCGGCAAGGTCTCCCGCGTGATCGACGACAACGAGATCGAGCTGCAACTGGCCGACAACGTGAAGATTCGCCAGCTTCGCGGCATGATCTCCGACGTGCGCGCCAAGGGCGAGCCGGCCAAGGACGAGAACGGCGCCGCCTGAGGCGCGACGGCGCAGCCCGCCGCCGTTGAGCGGGCGCGCCCGGAAAGAACGACATGCTCTATTTCTCGCGATGGAAGGCACTGGCGATCGTTGCGGCCTGCGCGATCATCAGCCTGATGGCCGTGCCGAGCCTTCTGCCGCCGGCCGCCTTCAACGACCTGCCGGGCTTCCTGCAGCGCAAGATCGTGCTCGGCCTCGATTTGCAGGGCGGCTCCTATATCGTGCTGCAGGTCGACCAGGCCGAGGTGCGCAAGGCGCGCCTCGAGCAACTGCGCGACGACGCCCGCCGCGTGCTGCGCGACGCTCGCGTCGGCTATAGCGGCCTCAACATCCAGAACAACGCCGTGCAGGTGGTGATCCGCGAGGGGCAGGACGCGGCGCTCGCGCTGACCAAGCTGCGCGAGCTCGCCCAGCCGCTCGGCGGCGTGCTGCAGGGCTCCGGCCAGCTCGACACCAGCGTCTCGGCGAGCGGCAACACCATCACGCTGGCGCTGACCGACGCCGGCATCCAGTCCCGCACCATCCAGGCGGTGTCGCAGTCGATCGAGATCATCCGCAAGCGCATCGACCAGCTCGGCACCACCGAGCCGTCGATCCAGCGCCAGGGCGCCGACCGCATCCAGGTGCAGGTGCCGGGCCTGCAGGACCCCTCGCGCCTGAAGGCGCTGCTCGGCCAGACCGCCAAGCTCACCTTCCGCCTCGTCGATACCTCGATGAGCCCGCAGCAGGCGGAGCAGTCGCGTCCGCCGGCCGGCACCGAGATCCTGCAGTCGCAGGACAATCCGCCGACGCCCTATCTGATCGAGCAACGGATTCTGGTGGCCGGCGAGGATCTCGTCGACGCGCAGCCGGGCTTCGATTCGAACACCCGCGAGCCGATCGTCACCTTCCGCTTCAACACCAATGGCGCGCGCCGCTTCGCCGAGGCGACGCAGGCCAATGTCGGACGGCCCTTCGCCATCGTGCTCGATAACCGGGTGATCTCCGCGCCGGTGATCCGCGAGCCGATTCTCGGCGGTTCCGGCCAGATCAGCGGCAACTTCACCGTCCAGCAGGCCAACGACCTCGCCATCCTGCTGCGCGCCGGCGCCTTGCCGGTGCCGCTCCAGGTGGTCGAGGAGCGCACCGTCGGCCCCGGCCTCGGCGCCGATTCGATCCAGGCTGGCATGACCGCGTCCTGGGTCGGCGCGGCCCTCGTCGCTGCCTTCATGATCGCCACCTACGGCCTGTTCGGCGTCATCGCGGTGTTCGCGGTGGCGGTGAATGTCGGCATGATCCTCGGCGCGCTCGCCATGCTGGGGGCGACGCTGACGCTGCCCGGCATCGCCGGCATCGTGCTCACCGTCGGCATCGCGGTCGATTCCAACGTGCTGATCTACGAGCGCATCCGCGAGGAGGCGAGGGCGGGGCGGTCGGCCATCTCGGCCATCGACGCCGGCTTCACGCGCGCGCTCGCCACCATCCTCGATTCCAACATCACCACCTTCATCGCGGCGGCGGTGCTGTTCTACATCGGCTCCGGCCCGGTGCGCGGCTTCGCCATCACCTTCGGCATCGGCATCATCACCACGGTGTTCACCGCCTTCACGCTGACCCGTCTGATGGTCGCGCTCTGGGTGCGCTGGCAGCGCCCTCAGCGCGTGCCGATCTGAGAAAGGCGACACGGCCATGCGCCTGCTCCGCATCGTCCCGGACGACACAAATTTCGACTTCATGCGCTTCCGGCGCATCAGCTTCCCGATCTCGGCGCTGCTGTCGATCGTGGCGCTCGTCGCCTTCCTCACCCTCGGGCTGAATTTCGGCATCGACTTCAAGGGCGGCACGCTGCTCGAGGTGCGCTACCCGAACAACACGCTCGACATCGGCGACGTGCGCACCAAGCTCGAAGGGCTTCAGCTCGGCGAGGTGCAGATCCAGGAGATCGGCAGTGACGGCGAGGTGCTGATCCGCGTCGCCCAGCAGCCGGGCGGCGAGCAGGCCCAGCAGGCAGTCGTCGGCAAGGTGCGCGCCACGCTCGGCGACCAGGTGGAATATCGCCGCGTCGAGGTGGTCGGCCCGCGCGTGTCGCAGGAGCTGCTCTCCTACGGCATCATCGGCCTGATGCTCGCCGTGGTCGCGATCCTGATCTATCTGTGGTTCCGCTTCGAATGGCAGTTCGCGCTCGGCGCCTCGATCGCGAACTTCCACGACATCGTGCTCACCATCGGCTTCATGTCGATCTTCCGCATCGACTTCGACCTGACCAGCGTCGCCGCGCTGCTCACCATCCTCGGCTACTCGCTCAACGACACCATCGTCATCTACGACCGCATCCGCGAGATGCTGCGCCGCTACAAGAAGATGCCGATCGACGAGCTGCTCAACCACTCGGTCAATTCGACCCTGTCGCGCTCGGTCATCACCCACGTCACCGTCACCCTGGCGCTGCTCGCGCTGGTGCTGTTCGGCGGGCGGGCGATCCATTCCTTCTCGGTCACGATGATGTTCGGCGTGGTGCTGGTCGGCACCTACACCTCGATCTTCATCGCCTCGCCGCTGCTCATCTATCTCGGCGTGAACACGCGCACGGTGGAGGAGGCGTCCAAGGCGGCCAGGGAGCCCGGCAAGGGCGCCGCCAAGGACGCGGCCAAGGACGTGGCCAAGGACGTGGCGAAGCCCGGTCGCGCGGCGACCTGAGCGGGCGATGGCGGACCAGCCGCGCCCGACCACCGCGCATCTGCCCCGGCAGGTGCCGATCGAGGGCTACGGCCACGGCTTCTTCCACTTCGCCGGCATGGCCTCCTCCGGCTCCATCCTCGCGCTGCCCTCGGGCATCCATGGCTGGGCGCCGCGGGCAGTCGGCGAGATCGACGCCGCCGCCCTCGCGCCGGTGCTTGCCGAGGCGAAGGCGATCGAGCTCCTGATCATCGGCACCGGCGCCGACCCCTGGCCGCTGCCCGACGCGCTGCGCTGGCGCCTCACCGATTCCGGGCTCCGCGTCGATTCGATGCCGACGCGGGCGGCGGCCTCCACCTATAATGTGCTGCTCGCCGAGGGCCGCGCCGTCGCCGCCGCCCTGCTGGCGCTGCCGTAGATGCGGGCGGACGGGCATCCTTCGAGGCTCGGGCGAGGCCCGAGCACCTCAGGATGACGTGGTGTATAGAACCACGTCATCCTGAGGTGCGAGCGCATGCGAGCCTCGAAGGATGCACACCCCGCGCGGGATGTCTTCGTCCATGACCGACGCCGCCGACACCGACCACTGCGCCAGCCTCGTGCGCGCGCTCGACCGCGACCGCTACGTCGCCGACCTGTTCGCTCCGGCGGACAAGCGCGGCGCGCTGTTCGCGCTGCACGCCTTCAACATCGAGGTCGCCCGCGTGCGTGAGGCGATCACCAACCCGATGGCCGGCGAGGTGCGCCTGCAATGGTGGAGCGACGCGCTGATCGGCAATGCGCGCGGCGACGTGCGCTCCAACCCGATCGCGGCGGCGCTGCTCGACGCCGTCGAGGCCCATGGCCTGCCGCGCGAGGCGCTGTTCGCGCTGATCGACGCGCGCATTTTCGATCTCTACGACGACCCGATGCCGAGCGTGAACGATCTCGAAGGCTATGCCGGCGAGACCTCCTCGGCGCTTATCCGGCTCGCCAGCCTCGTCCTCGGCGTCGCGCCGGACCGCGCCTCGGCCGAGGCGGCCGGCCACGCCGGCGTCGCCTATGCGGTGACGGGGCTGCTGCGCGCCTTTCCGCTGCATGCCGCGCGCGGCCAGTGCTACGTGCCGCTCGACCTGCTCAAGGCGCATGGCGCGAGCCGCGAGGATGCGATCTCAGGCACGCCGACGCCGGGCCTGCGCGCCGCGCTCGCTGACATGCGGAGCCTGGCGCGGCGCCATCACGAGGAGGCGGTCGCCGCCCTCCAGTCGGTCGCGCCAGAGGCCCTGCCGGCCTTCCTGCCGCTTGCCCTCGTGCCGGGCGACCTCAAGGCGATGGAACGGCGGCCCTACGACCCCTTCCGCGAGGCCCCGGCCGCCCCACCGGTCGCCCGCCTGTGGCGGCTGTGGCGGGCAGGGCGGACGGGAAGACTTTAAGGGCGGCCATCAGGGATGAGGGCGACGGCAAGCGCCGCCCCTCAAATCCCCCCGCGCACCCGGTCGGTGAGGTTCAGCCGCGCGCGGATGATGGCGTCGAGCGCGGCCTGCTCGGCCTCGGAGCGGGGCAGCAGGGCGAGCTGGTCGATCTGGTTGAGCGCGACGAGGCGCAGGAGATCGTCGCGCACCTCCCCATCCGCCCCGCGCGGCAGCGCCGCGACGGTCTGGATGTGCTCGGGCGGGAGCTGGCCCGGCAGGCTGGCGGCCAGATGCCCGCGCAGCGCCTCGGCCGTCACCTCGGGCGAAGCCTCGACGAAGGCGTAGAGCCCGAAGCTGTGGCCGGCGGTCGGGAAGTCGCAGATATGCGCCGCCCGCACCCCCGGCGCGGCGCCGAGCGCGCGCGCGATGCGCGGGCCTTCCTGTATGGCGCGTGGGCCGCGCCCTTCCGTGTCGTGATAGTTCAGCAGCCGGCGGGTGACGAAATTGTAGGCCTTCTTGCCGGTCTGCATCCAGATGCGGTTCAGAACGCTCTTGCGCGTGAGGATCAGTTTCTCGCGCGGCGTAAGGGCTTCCGGGCAATAGCTGCGCTTCTGCTTGAGGAAATGGCGGATGTCCTCATAGGCCGCGATGCGGAACAGCTTGTGCCGGCGTCTCGCCACGAAGGCGAGCTGGAAATCCATGATCACCGCCCGCCCGTCCGCCGCGTAGAGCCAGTTCTGCGGCTTGGCGAGGTCGTTATGGGCGATGCCGCGCCGGTGCACCTCGCGCAGGCCCCTCCGCGCCGAGGCGAAGAAGGCGCGGTCGCCGAAAGGACGGGCGATCTGCAGCGGCACGCCGTCGACGAAGCCGCGCACCAGATAGCCTTCCTCCAGCGCATAGAGCGGCACGGTATGGCCGGAGCCCTGCGCGGCCTGCAGCGCCCGCGCCTCGCGCCGGGCGAAATGCCGGGCGAGCGGCTTCACCCACCATTTCACGTCGGAATAGCGCCGCCGCACCGCCGGGTGCTCGCCGGCCGCGTCGATCCAGGCGCCGCGCTCGATGGTCGAGAAGATGTCGCGCTTCAGCACCGAGTCGAGCTCGAAACGTCCGCCGGGCGGCATGTCACGAACGGCCATGTTCACGCCGCCGCTCCGTGTTCGCCTGAAACAGTCGCCTCGGCCCATTCGCGTGCCCACAGGTCGATGTCGGCCAGCGCCCGGCGGGCCATCTCCTGCTTCTTGGCGACCGTCTTCTGGTTGCCGCGCAGCCGGTTGCCGTCGGCGTCGCGGGTCGGAACCGCGGCGAGCGGCGGGAACAGGCCGAAATTGACGTTCATCGGCTGGAAGGAGCGCGGCCCCGGTTCCACCGTCTCGATGTGTCCGCCGGTGATGTGGGCGAGCAGGGCGCCCATCGCCGTGGTCGCCGGCGGCGGCGTGACCGGCACGCCAAGCCGTTCCGCGCTCGCGAACAGGCCGGCGACGAGGCCCATGGCGGCGCTCTCCACATAGCCCTCGCAGCCGGTGATCTGCCCGGCGAAGCGCAGGCGCGGCTCGGCCTTCAGCCTGAGCGTCGCATCGAGCAGGCGCGGCGAGTTGAGATAGGTGTTGCGGTGCAGCCCGCCGAGCCGGGCGAATTCGGCGTTCTCCAGCCCCGGGATCATGCGGAAGATGCGCACCTGCTCGGCATGGCGCGCCTTGGTCTGGAAGCCGACCATGTTGAACAGCGTGCCGAGCGCATTGTCCTGACGGAGTTGCACGATGGCGTGCGACTTCACCTCCGGCGAACGCGGATTGGTGAGGCCGACCGGCTTCATCGGACCATGGCGCAGCGTCTCCGGGCCGCGCGCGGCCATCACCTCGATCGGCAGGCAGCCGTCGAAATAGGGCGTCGCTGCCTCGAAATCCTTGAACGGCACGGTGTCGGAGGCGATCAGGGCGGCGACGAAAGCGTCGTACTGCGCCTTGTCCATCGGGCAGTTGATGTAGTCGGCGCCGGTGCCACCCGGACCCGGCTTGTCGTAGCGCGACTGGAACCAGGCGACGTGCATGTTGATCGAATCGAAATGCACGATCGGCGCGATGGCGTCGAAGAAGGCCAGCGCGTTCTCCTCGGTGCGGGCGCGGATCGCCTCGGCCAGCGCCGGCGAGGTGAGCGGGCCGGTCGCGATGACGACGCTGTCCCAGTCTTCGGGCGGCAGGCCGTCGATCTCCTCGCGCGCCACGCGGATCAGCGGATGGTTCGTGATCGCCTCGGTGACGGCGGCGGAGAAGCCCTCGCGGTCGACCGCCAGCGCGCCACCGGCGGGGATCTGGTGGCGATCGGCGCAGCCCATGATCAGCGAGCCGAGCCGGCGCATCTCGGCGTGCAGCACGCCGACCGCGTTGGAGGTGGCGTCGTCCGAGCGGAACGAGTTGGAGCAGACCAGCTCGGCGAGGCCGTCGCCCTTGTGGGCGTCGGTGCCGCGCACCGGGCGCATCTCGTGCAGCACCACCGGCACGCCGCGCCGCGCGATCTGCCACGCCGCCTCCGAGCCCGCGAGGCCGCCGCCGATCACATGCACCGGGGAAGGCGCCTGCGCCGGGGAGAGCGCCGCCGGGCGCGTCGCGTTCGCCATCCTGCTCCTCGTCTCATAAGCTGGCGGCATGGTACCGCCGAATCGATTCCTGCGCCGCCACCGCGGCATTCTGTTGTTCGCCCTGGCGGTTCTGGCCGCGCCCCTTAGCACGGATCGCGCATCGGCGCAGTCGAGCCAGCATCTGAGCCGGGGCGTCGGCCTGCCCTCGACCGACCGGATGGTGCTGTGCCACGGGCATGGCTGCCGCTTCAAGAGCGAGGTGGGGATCAGCGCCGCCGACCGGGCGCGGCTCGCCGGCATCATGGCGGCCGGCGCCCGCTCGCCGGAAGCCGAGCGCGCGGCGGTGGCGCGGGCGGTCGCCTGGGCCGAGCAGCGCTATGGCCGCGAGATCGGCACCTCCGGCGACCGGCCGCTCACCGGCTACACCGATGCCGGCGATCCGAGCCAGCTCGACTGCGTCGACGAGAGCATGAACACCACGGCGCTGCTGCTGGTGCTGAAGGGGCAAGGCCTGCTGCGGCATCACGACGTCGCGGCGATCGTCTCGCGCGGCTATTTCGTCGATCTGCGCTATCCGCACCAGACGGCGGTGCTGCGCGCCCGCAAGGACGGCGCCGCCTGGGCGGTCGATTCGTGGGTGCGCCCCAACGGCAGGCCCCCAAACGTGTTGCCTCTGGCGCTTTGGGCGACGCAGGGCGGGGCGAGCAACCCGACCAAGCCCCTGGATTGAAATCGACGGCCCGAAAACACAACGGCCCCGCCGAGGCGGGGCCGTTCGATTTCGTACCTATATCAGGTCGTCAGCGTCACGCGGCCGCGGCAGCGCGACGGGCAACGCGGTCGATCTCGCCACGGGCGACGTTGATGTCAGCCAGGGTACGGTCGTCGAGCTGGGAAAGCTCGAGGACGGTGCGACGATAGGCCTGCCAGCGACGGACCTGCTTGGCGATGAAGCCCCAGAGCAGCATTTTAGTCTCCTACATGTGTGAGAGCGGCGCCGTCATCGGCTGCACGCTCATTGAGCATCCTGGTGCCTATATATTCGACAGCGTGCCCATCTGGTAGGAAGAATGCTGCATTACAGCAATGCGGCGCGCGCATGCGTGGTTCATATTTCATTCACTTTGCGCAGACGTGCGGCGACGCGGCGTCAGCTTTGTGACCGCGTCCTTGCTGCGCTGCGGCGACGGGAATGAGGTTCTGCCGCCGAACGCCGGCGGAGCGGATAGCGGGTCCCGGACTAGTGTTCCGCCTGCGGCGTCACCCTATCCGGGACCCGGCGAGAGCGCTCGGCCGGGCGGCGCCTACACCGCCGCCAGCGCCTGATCGAGGTCGGCGATGATGTCGGCGGCATCCTCGATGCCGACCGAGATGCGCACCACATCCGGCCCGGCGCCGGCCGCCACCCTCTGCTCGTCGGAGAGCTGGCGGTGCGTGGTCGAGGCCGGGTGGATGATCAGGGAGCGCGTGTCGCCGATATTGGCGAGGTGCGAGAACAGCTTCACGTTGGAGACCAGCGCCACGCCGGCCTCGTAGCCGCCGGAGAGGCCGAAGGTGAACACCCCGCCCGCGCCCTTCGGCGCATATTGCTTCGCGAGGTTGTGGTAGCGGTCGCCCGGCAGGCCGGGATAGCTCACCCAGTCGACCCCGGGGTGGGTGCTCAGATACTCGGCGACCTTCAGCGCATTGTCGCTGTGCTTCTGCATGCGCAGCGGCAGCGTCTCGATGCCGGTGAGGATGAGGAAGGCGTTGAAGGGCGCCAGCGCGGGCCCGAGATCGCGCAGGCCGAGCACCCGCGCGGCGATGGCGAAGGCGAAATTGCCGAACGCCTCGCCGATGACCAGCCCGTTATATTCCGGCCGCGGCTGCGACAGGAACGGATAGCGCCCCTCGCGCAGCCAGTTGAATGTACCGCCGTCGACGATCACGCCGCCGATCGAGTTGCCGTGGCCGCCGAGATATTTCGTGGCCGAATGCACGATGATGTCGGCGCCGTGCTCGAAGGGGCGGATGAGGTAGGGCGTCGCCAGCGTGTTGTCGACGATCAGCGGCACGCCGGCCCGCTTGGCGATCTTCGAGATGGCGGCGATGTCGGTGACGATGCCGCCCGGATTGGCGATCGATTCGATGAAGATCGCCTTGGTCTTCGGCGACACCGCACGCTCGAAGGAGGCGACGTCGTCCGAATCCGCCCACACCACGTTCCAGCCGAAGCTCTTGAAGGCGTGGTTGAACTGGTTGATCGAGCCGCCATAGAGCTTGCGCGCCGCGATGAACTCGTCGCCCGGCGCCAGCAGGGTCTGGAAGGTCAGGAGCTGCGCCGCATGGCCGGAGGCGACGGCGAGCGCCGCCGTGCCGCCCTCGAGCGCCGCGACCCGCTCCTCCAGCACGCCATTGGTCGGGTTGCCGATGCGCGTATAGATGTTGCCGAACGCCTGCAGGCCGAACAGTGCGGCCGCATGGTCGACATCGTCGAACACGAAGGACGTGGTCTGGTAGATCGGCGTCGCCCGCGCCTTGGTCGTCGGGTCCGGCTGCGCACCGGCATGGATGGCGAGGGTGGCGAAGCCGGGCGTCGACGTGTCGGCCGGATCGTGGGTCATGGCGTCCTCCGCAAGCGGCGCGCCGTGCCGGGCGCGTCTCGTCGCGCGAGGTTCGTCCGAATGCCGAAAGAACGCAACGGGAATGTGAGAGCTACGTTAAATCGCGTAGATGGCGTGAATTGAGGAGGAGCGACGGCTTGGCGTCGTCCTCGGTTCCTCGGCCCACGATGCAACGTCATGCTGAGGTGCCGGCCGCAAGGCCGGCCTCGAAGCACGCAGGCACCCGCTCACGCACCCGGACGAGCATCCTTCGAGGCTCGCTCCGCTCGCACCTCAGGATGACGTGGTTCTGGGGGGAGATCGGAGATTGATCAACGGGGATCCGGGACGAGGCCGGCCCCGTCAGCGCCCGATGCCCAGCCGCGGTATCTCGATCGCCGGGCAGCGATTCTGGATCACCGCGACGCCACCCGCCTCGGCCAGCGCGGCGGCATCGTCGTCCCGCACGCCGAGCTGCGCCCAGATCAGTTTGGGGCGCGGATCGAGCGCCAGCGCCTCCTCCACCACGCCGCGCAGATAGGCGGAGGCGCGGAACACGTCGACCATGTCGACCGGCTCGGGAATGTCGGCAAGCCGGGCATAGGTCGGCAGGCCGGCGATGTCGCGCCCGGCCTGCCCGGGGTTCACCGCGAAGACGCGATAGCCGGCATGCGCCAGATAGCGCGCGACGCCGTGGCTCGGGCGCGCCGGATTCGGGCTCGCGCCGACCACCGCGATGGTGCGCACGGTGGTCAGCCAGTGCCGGATCGTGGCGTCGTCGTAATGGTCGTGGCTCATTGCTCGATCAGGCTCGGTATGACGATGGTCGAGATCGTCCAGGCGGCGTCCTCGCCCTTGCCGTCCCTGGTGAAGCACAGGCGGGTCGCCTCGAAGGACATCGACTTGTCGTTCTTCGCATAGCCGCGCTTGCCGGAGGGCAGGGCGACAGCATACCAGTCGCGCTTCCTGTCCGCGCCCTCCACCGCCCCCTCGATGAACGGCACCACCGTGCCGGGCTTCAGCGCGCCGGCGCTCGCCGCCGCCGTGTCGGGCTTTTCGAGGAAGGTCGTCTCCTCGGTGAGGATCACCAGATTGTCCGGCACCTCGCCGGCCGCCTTGGCGACGGCGAGCACCTGTGCGCGGTCGAAGCGCGGCTCCGCCGGCGCGCAGAAGGCGCCGCGCACCAAAGTGGAGCGGCTGACGGTGCCCTTGGCCAGCGCCTCGCCGACGCCGAGCAGGATCAGCCCGTCGAGTTCCTTGCGCTTCGGCTCTTCGCCGGAGGTCGACAGGCGGGCGAACGCCTTGTCGAGCCGCTCCGGGCCGGTGAGCTTGTCGTCGAGCTTCTCGGGCTTCGGCGCGGCCGCCGGCGGGAATCCGATCGCCGGGGCGATGACGACGAGCTGCGGGCTCGCGGCCTCGCGGATGGCTGTCGCATCCTTCTTGGCGAGCGCGCCGCGCAGCTTCTCGATGAGCGCGGTGAGGCCGGGATCGTCGGCGCCCTTCACGTCATAGCTGATCGTCACCGGCTTGTAGCGGCGCAGCTCCTGCGCGCCCGCCGCCGGCACCATCGCACCGATCGCCGCAACGACACCGACCGCACCGATCGTCCATCTCACTGCACGCATCGTCCACGCCCCCAACGCCTTTTCGACCTTCCGGATATCGCATCTGGATGTGCCCTGCACACGCTTCGCGCGCAACACGGGAACGCGGATTTGACCGGAAATTTCAAGGGCGCTAGCGAGGGTGGAACAGGGAAGAGGGAGCGTCATGACCGCCGAGGAGCTGCAGGCCTATCTGGTCGCCGAATTTCCGCAGGCCTTCGGTCCCGGGCGGCCGCATGTCGTGGTCGCGGCGGATGAGGGCGGCGCCGTCGTGCGGCTCGACGCCGGCGAGGAGCAGTTGCGCCCCGGCGCGACCGTCTCCGGGCCGGCCATGATGGGTCTCGCCGACGTCGCCGCCTATGCCGCCATCCTCGCCTCGATCGGACCCGTCCCCCTGGCGGTGACCACGAATTTCTCGATCAACTTCCTGCGCAAGCCGCAGGCCGGCGCGCTGCTGGCGCAGGCGAGCCTGCTGAAGCTCGGCCGCCGGCTCGCCGTCTGCGAGGTCGGCCTGCGCGCGGAAGGGGCGGAGGATCTCTGCGCCCATGCGGTGACGACCTATTCGATACCGGTGGAAAAGACTTAAGCGGCAGGTATTTTTATACCTATTTATCAAGCCATTGTTTTATATCGGTTATTTTCGACGTTGCTGCATTGACGCGAAAGGGCCGCTCGGCTAGAAGCCCGTCCCAAGCAAGGGCGCGCATTTCGGCGCCCTTTTTCTGCGCATCGGATCAAATCCCATGAAGACCTTTTCGGCCAAGCCCGCCGATATCGAGAAGAAGTGGGTGGTGATCGACGCGACCGGCCTCGTCGTCGGCCGTCTCGCGACCATCATCGCCACGCGTCTCAAGGGCAAGCACAAGCCCATCTACACCCCGCACGTCGATTGCGGCGACAACGTCGTCGTCGTCAACGCCGATAAGGTCGTCCTGACCGGCCGCAAGCGCGACGACAAGGTGTATTACCACCACACCGGCTTCCCGGGCGGCATCAAGGAACGCACCGCGAAGTTCATCCTCGAGGGCCGCTTCCCGGAGCGCGTCGTCGAGAAGGCGGTGGAGCGCATGCTCGCCCGCGGCCCACTCGGCCGCAAGCTCATGGGCAACCTGCGCGTCTACAAGGGCCCCGCCCACCCGCACGAGGCCCAGCAGCCGGAGACGCTCGACGTCGCCGCGCTCAACCGCAAGAATGTGAGGAACTGACATGGCCGAGGTTCTCCAGTCCCTCGAGGGTCTCGAAGCCCTGAAGCCGCAGGCCGCCGAGGCGCCGAAGCACGTCCAGAAGCTGGACAAGTTCGGCCGCGCCTATGCCACCGGCAAGCGCAAGGACGCCGTCGCCCGCGTGTGGGTGCGTCCCGGCACCGGCAAGATCACCGTGAACGAGCGCACCCTCGAGGTGTATTTCGCCCGTCCGGTGCTGCGCATGATCATCAACCAGCCCTTCGTCGCCGCGGCCCGCGCTGGCCAGTATGACGTGGTCTGCACGGTTTCCGGCGGCGGCCTCTCTGGCCAGGCCGGCGCGCTGCGCCACGGCATCTCCCGCGCGCTCACCTATTACGAGCCCGAGCTGCGCGGCCCGCTGAAGAAGGGCGGCTTCCTGACCCGCGACTCGCGCGTCGTCGAGCGCAAGAAGTACGGCCGCGCCAAGGCCCGCCGCAGCTTCCAGTTCTCGAAGCGCTGATCGTTCAGCCATATCGAGCTTGGAAAGGCGGGCCCCTGCGGCCCGCCTTTTTCGTTTCCGTAGGGGTTCTCGGCCTAGACTGATCAGGTCCCGTATGTGCCGTCGGTGCAGCTAGCCATGGGCCTCGATCCCTGGACACTCTGGAGCCTCATCCTGCTGATCGCCGCGCTGCTGGCGGGCGTGATGCTGTTCGCGTGGTGGCTCACCCCGCGCGAGACGGCGCTCGCCTACTGGTCGGTGGCCTTCGTGCTTCTCGGGCTCAGCATGCTCGGCGGGGTGCTGCGCGAGCATCTGCCGGCCTTCGCGGCGATCCAGCTCGCCAATGCGGCGATCCTCCTCGCCTATGCGCTGCTGTGGGCCGGCATGCGCTGCTTCGCGGGACGACGGGTTTCATCCCTCGCGGTGCTGGCGGCGCCCGTCCTGTGGATCGCGCTCACCCTTGTGCCGCCGTTCCGCGATTCCGTGGCGATGCGCATCGCGCTGCTGTCGGGCGTCGCCTGTGTCTTCATCGGCCTGACCATGTTCGAGCTGTGGTCCAGCCCGACGCGGCACCTTCGGACGCGCAAGATCCTGTTCGCGATGCTGGCCATGATGTGGGTCCTGAACGCGGCGCGCATCCCCTTCGCATCCTCCATGACGATCGGCGGCAAGCTCGCCGTGTTCAGCGACGCGCGGCTCGCCTGGTTCGGCCTTTCCGGCATCGCGATCACGCTGTTCCTCAGCTTCGCGCTGATCATCCTGGTGCGCGAGCGCCAGGAGATGCTCTATCGCAGCGCCTCGCTGATCGACGAGCTCACCGGCCTTTTGAACCGCCGCGGTTTCCTGCAGCAGGCCGCGATGGCCTTTCCCCGCAGCGGCCCGGTCGCCGTGATGATGCTCGATCTCGACCGCTTCAAGCAGATCAACGATCAGTACGGCCACGCCTTCGGGGATCGGGTGCTCGCGCTGTTCGCCAAGGTGCTGCGGGACAATCTGCGGCAGAGCGACGTCGCGGCGCGGCTCGGCGGCGAGGAGTTCGGCATCCTGCTGCCGGGCACCAAGCTCTCCGACGCCGGGCGCATCGCCGAGACGATCCGGCGCGGCTTCGCCGAGGTCACGCTTGCCATGGTGCCCGACGGGCTGCCGCAAGGGGTACGGGGCAGCGTGAGCATCGGGCTGTCGCTGGCCGAGCTGGCGGATGCGGGGCCGCAGCCGCGGCCGGCCTCTTCGACGCTGCTCGACGCCATGGTCCGCCAGGCCGACGAGGCGCTCTACCGGGCCAAGATGAACGGCCGCGACCGCACCGAATTCGCCGTCTTCGATCCGACCCGCGTCAACCCGGCGGCCTGAGTGCGCCCGGTGACGACGGCGTGCCGGAAACGAGAAGGGCGCCCGCGGGCGCCCTTCCATATCCATGCCGCTGATCCGATGGATCAGACCGAATAGTACATCTCGAACTCGACCGGATGCGGCGTCATCTCGAAGCGCGCCACCTCGGTCATCTTCAGCTCGATATAGGAGTTGATGAAGTCGTCGTCGAACACGCCGCCCTTCTTCAGGAAGTCGCGGTCCTTGTCGAGGGACGACAGCGCCTCGCGCAGCGAGCCGCAGACGGTCGGGATCTTCTTCAGCTCCTTCGGCGGCAGGTCGTAGAGGTCCTTGTCCATCGCCGCGCCGGGATCGATCTTGCTCAGGATGCCGTCGATGCCGGCCATGAACAGGGCCGAGAAGGCGAGATAGGGGTTCGCGCCCGGATCGGGGAAGCGGACCTCGACGCGCTTGGCCTTCGGATTGGTGGTGTAGGGGATGCGGCAGGAGGCGGAGCGGTTGCGCGCCGAATAGGCGAGCAGCACCGGCGCCTCATAGCCCGGCACCAGACGCTTGTAGGAGTTGGTGAGCGGGTTGGTGAAGGCGTTCAGCGCCTTGGCGTGCTTGATGATGCCGCCGATGTACCACAGGCATTCCTGGCTGAGGTCGGCATATTTGTTGCCGGCGAACAGCGGCTTGCCGCCCTTCCAGATCGACTGGTGCACATGCATGCCCGAGCCGTTGTCGCCGAAGACCGGCTTCGGCATGAAGGTCGCGGTCTTGCCGTAGATGTTGGCGACCTGGTGGATGCAGTACTTGTAGACCTGCAGGTGGTCGGCCATCGTCACCAGCGGGCCGAACTTCAGGCCGAGCTCGTGCTGGGCCGAGGCCACCTCGTGGTGGTGCTTCTCGACCTTGGCGCCCATCTTGGCCATGGCCGCGAGCATCTCGCCGCGCATGTCCTGCGCGCTGTCGACCGGCGGGACGGGGAAGTAGCCGCCCTTGGTCTTCACGCGGTGGCCGAGATTGCCGCCCTCATACTCGGTGTCGAAATTGGTCGGCAGCTCGATCGAGTCGAGCTTGAAACCGGTGTTGTACGGGTCGGCCTTGAAGCGGACGTCGTCGAAGATGAAGAACTCGGCTTCCGGGCCGAAGAACACGGTGTCGCCGACGCCGGTGTTCTTGAGATAGGCCATCGCCTTCTTGGCGATGCCGCGCGGATCGCGGCCATAGGGCTCGCCGGTGGTCGGCTCGAGGATGTCGCAGACGACGACGAGCGTGGTCTCGGAGAAGAACGGGTCGATGCAGGCAGTGTCGAGATCCGGCTGCAGATGCATGTCGGATTCATTGATGGCCTTCCAGCCGGCGATCGACGAACCGTCGAATGCCTGACCTTCGGCGAAGAAATCCTCGTCGACCATCGAGATGTCGAAGGTCACGTGCTGCCACTTGCCGCGGGGATCGGTGAAGCGAAGATCGACGTACTTGACGTCCTGATCTTTGATCAGCTTCATTACATCCTTGGCCGTCGTCATTGGAAATATACCTCTTTTAAGCACTGCTCTTGGTCGAGCAGATTAACGTTCCCGGGGCCGATCGATGGACCGACCCGCCGGGCAGCGTCAAATCGCGTCGACGCCGGATTCGCCCGTCCGGATGCGGATCGCTTCCTCGATGTTCGAAATGAAGATCTTGCCGTCGCCGATACGTCCCGTCTGCGCCGCGCGCCGGATCGCGTCCACGGCAGTATCGACCATGTCGTCTCCGACCACCACCTCGATCTTCACCTTGGGCAGAAAGTCCACAACGTACTCCGCGCCCCGGTAGAGCTCGGTATGCCCCTTCTGCCGGCCGAAACCCTTGGCCTCGGTGACGGTAATGCCCTGCAGGCCGACCTCCTGCAGCGCCTCCTTCACTTCATCCAGCTTGAAGGGTTTGATGATGGCCTCGATCTTCTTCATTTCATCCGATCTCCCTGACTCGGCAATCCGCTACGCCCGGGTCGAGCCGTGCGCGTTCAAGCAGAACCCATGCCAAGCCGCGAGGCGAGCGGAAAATTACGCAAGCTCAGAACTTTGTCGGCCGTGGCAGGCTCGCGATCGACGCGTCAAAGCGGCGCCTCCGGTCAGTATGATCATGAATTAATCAGAATGCATAAAAAATAGACTGTTTAGGTCCGTCGAAATGCTCCCACAACGCGCGCAAATTAGGCAAATGGAAGAGTCCGAGGCTTCCACGGGATTTCTAGCTCCTGTGGAGTACGTATCGCGCTGCGCTGAGGCTTTGATAGGCTCCGTGTATCCCGCCGCTATGGATCGTTCGAGATGGAGCTGCTGACGCCCGAGGAGATGGGCCGAGCCGACGCGCTGGCGATGGCGGCCGGCCGCAGCGGCGCGGCGCTGATGGAGCGGGCCGGCACGGCGGTTGCCGATGCCGTGGCCCGTTATCCGCTGAGCACGCGCGTCGCCGTCGTCTGCGGCCCCGGCAACAATGGCGGCGACGGTTTCGTCGCGGCCCGCATCCTCGCGCAGCGCGGCTTCCGCGTCACGCTCGGCCTCCTGGGCGAGCGCGATCGCCTGCGCGGCGATGCCGCCGCCATGGCCGCGCTCTGGCGCGGCGAGGTGCTGCCGGCGGCGGAGCTGGACATCGGGTCGGCCGGCATCGTCGTCGACGCCCTGTTCGGCGCCGGCCTCGCCCGCGACCTCGACGGCGAGGCGAAGAGCCTCGTCGAGCGCATCAACGCGGCGGGCCGGCCGGTCATCGCCGTGGACCTTCCGTCGGGAATAGACGGCGCGAGCGGAGCGGTGCGCGGCGCCGCCATCCGGGCGCAGGAATCCGTCACCTTCTTCCGCCGCAAGCCCGGCCATCTGCTGCTGCCGGGGCGCGTGCATTGCGGGCGCGTGCGGGTCGCCGACATCGGCATACCGGACGCCGTGCTCGACACCATCGGGCCGCGCACCTTTGTCAACGAGCCGGAGCTCTGGAAGGCGCATTTCCCGGTGCCGCGCATCGAGGGGCACAAATATACGCGCGGCCATCTGGTCGCGGTCAGCGGCCCGGCGCAGGCGACGGGGGCGACGCGCCTCGCGGCCCGCGCGGCGCTGCGGGCGGGGGCGGGGCTCGTCACCGTGGCCTGTCCCGCCGACGCGCTGGCGATCCACGCGGCGAATCTCTCGGCCATCATGGTCCGTCCGGCGGACACGCCGGACGATCTCGCGGCGCTGCTGTCGGACCGGCGTCTCGGCACCGTGGTGCTCGGTCCCGGCGCCGGCATCGGGGAGGGGACGCGCCGGCAGCTCGCGGTCGCGTCGGGACGGCGCCTTGTCGTCGATGCCGATGCGCTGTCGAGCTTCGCCGGCGAGCCGGAGCGTCTGGCGGACATCCTGTCGTCCGCGCCGGCGGCCATCGTCACCCCGCATGACGGCGAGTTCGCGCGGCTGTTCGCCGGCCGACCGGAAATCCTCGATCCCGCCTCCAAGGTCGACCGTGCCCGCGCGGCGGCGGCGCTGCTCGGCGCGGCGGTCGTGCTGAAGGGGCCCGACACCGTGGCCGCCGCGCCGGACGGCCGCGCGGCCATCGCCTGCAACGCGCCGCCCTGGCTCGCCACCGCCGGAGCGGGCGACGTATTGTCGGGCATCTGCGGCGGGCTGCTCAGCCAGGGCATGCCCGCCTTCGAGGCGGCCGCGGCAGCGGTCTGGCTGCACGGGGAGGCGGCCCGCGAAGCGGGGCCGGGCCTCGTCGCCGACGACCTGATCGACGCGTTGCGCCCGGTCTATGCGCGCTTCTTCGCCGCCCTCGGCGTGCTCGATTGATCGCCGGTGGCGAACCAGCCGAGCGCGAGAGGCACCCCGTCGCCGCCGCGCCGCGCGACGATCGGCCAGCGGCCGGGCTCGGCGGCCACCAGCGCGAAGCGCACCACGCGTCCCGGCGCCACGCCGAGCGTGTCGTGCCACCATGGCTTCCAGCCGTCGTCGAGCGTGTCGAGCAGCCGCGCGCAGTGGCCGTAGAGATGGATCGAGGCGGCGCTGCTCGCCTTGTTGCTGACCGTCGCGACCAGGGTGTCGCCGGGAGCGGCCTCGGCCAGCGGCTGGTCGGCGAAGCCGGTCGCCGGCGCATCGCCGAGCACGATGTCGAAGCGCGTCGCGCCGGCGAGCGAGGGTTCCGGAAGGCTGGCCGTCGTGGCGGTCGGCGCGGGCAGGGGCGTCGTGCGCATCGGTGACTGGTCGTCATAGACCAGCGAGCCGAGCGGTATCTCGCCCTCCGGCGCCTCGACCACCATGGGCAGCCGCGAGCCGGGCGGCTTGACCAGATCGACCATCACGTCGACGCGCCCGCCCGGAGCCAGCAGGAATCGCCCATAGGCGGGATTGAAGGGGTCGGACGGGCGCCCGTCGATCGCCACGATCCAGGCCGGATGATCGTCGAGCCGCAGCGGCAGGAAGAGGCCGCGTGCCGCATTGACGAAGCGCAGGCGCACGCGCTCGCCCGCGCGGACCGGCGCCCACGGGGCCAGCTCCCCGTTCAGCGTGAGCTGCACGCGCTGGTCGGGCTCCAGCCGCCAGTCCTGGATCAGCAGCACGAGATCGCGGTCGGCCGCCGGCGGATTCGGCTCCGCGACGACCAGCGCGCCGGCGAGGCCGCGCCCGGACTGGGCGATGTCGAACGGCGTGTAGAGATAGGTGCCGGGGTCGCGGAGCGGCACGCGCAACTGCCGGGCCTCGCCGGCGCCGATGGCATTTGCGTCGAAGCCGGGAACGCCGAGAGCCGGATAGGGAACGCGCATCCCGCCGAAGCAGAATGAGGTCGGCTCCGGCAGGCGGTTTGTGAAGTCGATGGCGAGCTCCTCGCCTTCGCCGGCGCGCAGCACCGGGCCGGGCAGGGTGCCGCCATAGGTGTAGAGGCTGGTCGGCGGCGCCGTCGGTCCTAGCAGCCGCGCCTCTCCGGGCTCGGCGGCGAGGCTGGTGGTTGCGTTCTGTGCCGCGGCGAACGGCAGCGCTCCGCCGAACAGCGCCGCGCCGGCTCCGCCGGCCGCCGTGGCGAGGAGCTGGCGGCGGTTCACGCCGGAAGCATGCTGGTCGAGCGGTGCTCTCATCGACGCTATCTTGACCCGGAGTGCGGCGCCCGCAAGGTCGATGACGCGGTCGGACGGCCGATTGATGCGGCGCCTGACGCAGCGAAAGCGCTCACCGCATTTTGGGCTGGCGCCGCCGTGACGCCGTGCTATAAGCCCGCACCCGGCTGGCGGCACCTTTCGAGTGCGCGCGTCCGTGGGCCAGGGCGACAAGCTGATGCCTCGGTCCTGGCGCGTCCGCGGGCGTGGCGGAACTGGTAGACGCGCGGGATTTAGGTTCCCGTGACGAAAGTCGTGGGGGTTCGAAACCCTCCGCCCGCACCAGATATTCCTCCCGCTTTGGCGTCGGCCGATGGAACCCGGATCATCGAGGGTTACCCCGCGCGAGCGGTGGCGGCCCTCGCAAACGCATGTGAACGAAGCCGCCCCAGACGGCGCCAAGACGAAGGCCGATACCGATGCAGGTCACCGAGACTCTCGCCGAAGGACTGAAGCGCGAATATCGCGTGGTGCTTCCCGCTGCCGAACTCGACGCGAAGGCGAATGCGCGGCTGGCCGAGCTGAAGGATCGCGTGAAGATCAACGGCTTCCGCCCCGGCAAGGTGCCGGTCGCCCATCTGAAGCGCCTCTACGGCAAGTCGGTGCTCGCCGAGGTGATCGACCAGGCGGTGAACGAGGCCAACGGCCAGATCGTCGAGGAGCGCGGCTTCAAGCTTGCCATGCAGCCCAAGGTCGAGCTGCCGCAGGACGAGAACGCGGTGAAGGAAGTCATCGAGGGCAAGGCCGACCTCGCCTATACCGTGGGCATCGAGGTCCTGCCGGCGATCGCGCTCGGCGACTTCAAGAGCATCGCGGTCGAGAAGCCGGTGCTCGCGGTCACCGACGCCGAGGTCGACGAGGCGGTGCAGCGCATCGCCGACGGCAACCGGCCTTTCGCTCCCAAGGACGGCAAGGCCGAGAACGGCGACCGCGTCACCGTCTCCTTCGTCGGCACCATGGACGGCGAGAAGTTCGAGGGCGGCAGCGCCGAGGACATCCCGGTGGTGCTCGGCTCCAACAGCTTCATCCCCGGCTTCGAGGAACAACTGGTCGGCCTCGCGGCGGGTGAGACCCGCACCGTGAACGTGACCTTCCCGACGAACTATGCCGCCGCTCAGCTCGCCGGCAAGGAGGCCTCCTTCGAGGTCACCGCCAAGACCATCGAGGCTCCGGGCGAGCTCGCGATCGACGACGAGTTCGCCAAGACGCTCGGCATGGAGAGCCTTGAGAAGCTCAAGGAGCAGGTGAAGAGCCGCATCGCGCAGGAGCACAACGCGGCGAGCCGCGCCAAAGTGAAGCGCACCCTGCTCGACGCGATCGACGCCCAGCACCAGTTCGAGGTGCCCCCGACCCTTGCGGCGCAGGAGTTCGACGGCATCTGGGGCTCGGTGCAGCAGGAGATGACCGCCCAGAACAAGACCTTCGAGGACGAGGGGACGACCGAGGAGGCGGCGCGCGAGGACTATCGCAAGATCGCCGAGCGGCGCGTGCGTCTCGGCCTGGTCCTTGCGGAAATCGGCGAGAAGAACAACATCCAGGTCAGCGACGACGAGGTGACCCGCGCCGTCGTCGAGCGTGCCCGCCAGTTCCCCGGCCAGGAGCAGCAGGTCTGGGAATTCTACCGCAGCAACCCGCAGGCGCTTGCCAGCCTGCGCGCGCCGATCTTCGAGGAGAAGGTCATCGACTATCTGCTGGAGCTCGCCAAGGTGACGGAGAAGCCGGTCACCCGCGAGGAGCTCTACGCCGAGGACGATGCCAAGGCGTGATGGTTTCAGGAGGGCGGACCGCAGGCTGCGGTCCGTTGTCCGTCCGGGCTGGTAGGGGCGCGCTTTCCCATTATTGTGGGCGCGGGATTTGGATTCGCGGGGAGGCTCCGTCAGGGGTCTCTGCCGCCGAGGATCGTTAGATGCGTGACCCGATCGACACCTATATGAACTACCTCGTCCCGATGGTGGTCGAGCAGACCAACCGGGGCGAGCGCTCCTACGACATCTATTCGCGCCTTCTGAAGGAGCGCATCATCTTCCTGACCGGGCCGGTCGAGGACAACATGTCGACCCTGATGGTCGCGCAACTGCTGTTCCTCGAGGCGGAGAACCCGAAGAAGGAAATCTCGATGTACATCAACTCGCCGGGCGGGGTGGTGACGTCGGGGCTCGCGATCTACGACACCATGCAGTTCATCAAGCCGGCGGTGTCGACGCTGTGCATCGGCCAGGCGGCCTCGATGGGCTCGCTGCTGCTGACCGCCGGCGAGGCGGGCATGCGCTTCGCCCTGCCGAACGCCCGAATCATGGTGCACCAGCCGTCCGGCGGCTTCCAGGGCCAGGTGACGGACATCATGCTGCACGCGCAGGAGATCCTCAGCCTGAAGAAGCGGCTGAATGAAATCTATGTGAAGCATACCGGCCAGACGCTGAAGGCGGTCGAGGACGCGCTGGAGCGCGACAATTTCCTCACCTCGGATGCCGCCAAATCCTTCGGATTGATCGATAACGTCATCGACAAGCGTCCGTCGGAAGACGCGGCGAGCAAGTCCTGAGGACGCACGGCCTGCGTGTTTCGAAAGACACGCACACTGCCTATATGATGGCCGACGGCGGCACGCGTCCGGGTCGCACTTGCGTGCGGTGCGGTATCGCGCTTGCATGTCGGCAGGTGAATCTATCGGCAGGAGGTGTGACAGGGTGTTGACAGGACACCGCCGGGCTTCGTGAAAAGCGAGGGGACGGCGTTAGTGTCTTCTTGATCGAGCCGTTCGTAGCATGCTTGGCTAGGCCGGCACGGTTCGACTCCCGGGTTGCTTCTTCTGACGGCCCTTTGGTGCCGTCGCGCTTCTCCCAGCCGGAGGCCCGCGGCGGCCCGCGTGACTGAGGCGGGTGCGGGCGGCGTTTAGGCGGCTCGGCGCGCCGAGCGGACGGAGAGACGCATGAGCAAGGTTGGCGGCAGCGACAGCAAGAATACCCTCTATTGCTCGTTCTGCGGCAAGAGCCAGCACGAGGTCCGGAAGCTCATTGCCGGACCGACCGTGTTCATCTGCGATGAATGCGTCGAATTGTGCATGGATATCATCCGCGAGGAGAACAAGTCCTCGCTGGTCAAGTCGCGCGACGGCATCCCGACGCCGAAGGAGATCTGCAAGGTCCTGGACGACTACGTGATCGGCCAGTTCCATGCCAAGCGCGTGCTGTCGGTTGCGGTGCACAATCACTATAAGCGACTGAACCACGCGACGAAGCACAGCGACGTCGAGCTGGCGAAGTCCAACATCCTGCTGATCGGGCCGACCGGTTCGGGCAAGACGCTGCTCGCGCAGACGCTCGCCCGCATCCTCGACGTGCCCTTCACCATGGCGGATGCGACGACGCTCACCGAGGCGGGCTATGTCGGCGAGGATGTCGAGAACATCATCCTCAAGCTGCTGCAGTCGGCCGACTACAATGTCGAGCGGGCCCAGCGCGGCATCGTCTACATCGACGAGATCGACAAGATCAGCCGCAAGTCGGACAACCCCTCCATCACCCGCGACGTGTCGGGCGAGGGCGTCCAGCAGGCGCTGCTGAAGATCATGGAAGGCACGGTGGCTTCCGTGCCGCCGCAGGGCGGGCGCAAGCATCCCCAGCAGGAGTTCCTGCAGGTGGACACCACCAACATCCTGTTCATCTGCGGCGGCGCCTTCGCCGGGCTCGACAAGATCATCTCCTCGCGCGGCAAGGGCACCTCGATCGGCTTCGGCGCGGTCGTGGCGGCGCCCGACGAGCGGCGCCCGGGCGAGGTGTTCCGCGAGGTCGAGCCGGAGGACCTGCTGAAGTACGGCCTGATCCCCGAGTTCATCGGCCGTCTGCCGGTCATCGCCACGCTCGAGGACCTCGACGAGGCGGCGCTGAAGAAGATCCTCGCCGAGCCCAAGAACGCGCTGGTGAAGCAGTATCAGCGCCTGTTCGAGATGGAGAACGTGGACCTCACCATCCACGAGGAGGCGCTCGGCGCCATCGCCCGCAAGGCGATCGAGCGCAAGACCGGCGCGCGCGGCCTGCGCTCCATCATGGAGGGCATCCTCCTCGACACGATGTTCGATCTTCCCGGCCTCGAAGGGGTCGAGGAGGTGGTCATCTCCAAGGAGGTCGTCGAGCAGAACGCGCGTCCGCTCTACATCTACGCGGACCGCGCCGCCGGCGATGCGGGTGCGAGTGCCTGACGCCTCGCCCATCACTGACACGGCCGGGTTCGTCGACCCGGCCGGCCTTGTCCACCGTCCTCTTGACGGGGATGGGCGGCATATCCATCTCACTGCCAACGCTGGTCAATCGACCATATCGACGTGTCCGTCGCGGGGTCTCCCCGCGCTTCCGCACAGCGATTTTCATTTGCGTTCCGGCCGTTCTGCGGCACGGTGGATGCTGACGCGCGCGCGTTGGACCGACCGCGCGCCAACTGAAAGGAAAGAGCCATGACGAGCCAAAAGCCTCGCACCGCGCTCACGCCCGGCGTCACCCAGACCTTTCCCGTTCTGCCGCTGCGGGACATCGTGGTCTTTCCGCATATGATCGTGCCGCTGTTCGTCGGCCGCGAGAAGTCGATCCGCGCCCTCGAAGAGGTGATGCGCAACGACACCTTCATCCTGCTGGCGACCCAGCAGAACGCCTCGGACGACGATCCGGCCACCGATTCGATCTTTCGGATCGGTACGCTCGCCTCCGTGCTGCAGCTCCTGAAGCTGCCGGACGGCACCGTGAAGGTGCTGGTCGAGGGCATCTCGCGCGCCGAGGTCGGCCGTTACACCGACCGCATCGACCTCTACGAGGCCGAGGCCACCGCGCTCGCCGAGGACGCCGGCTCGAAGGTCGAGGCGGAGGCGCTCGCCCGCTCGGTCGTCACCGAGTTCGAGAGCTATGTGAAGCTCAACAAGAAGGTCTCGCCCGAGGTCGTCGGCGTGGTCTCGCAGATCGAGGACCACTCCAAGCTCGCCGACACCGTCGCCTCGCATCTCGCGGTGAAGATCCCCGAGAAGCAGGCGGTGCTGGAGGTGCTCAAGGTCACCTCGCGCCTCGAGAAGGTGCTCTCCCTGATGGAGAGCGAGATCTCGGTCCTTCAGGTCGAGAAGCGCATCCGCACGCGCGTCAAGCGCCAGATGGAGAAGACGCAGCGCGAGTACTACCTCAACGAGCAGATGAAGGCGATCCAGAAGGAGCTTGGCGACGGCGAGGACGGCCGCGACGAGCTGGCCGAGCTGGAAGAGCGCATCAAGACCACCAAGCTCTCGAAGGAAGCGCGCGAGAAGGCGACGCACGAGCTCAAGAAGCTGCGGCAGATGTCGCCGATGTCGGCCGAGGCCACCGTCGTGCGCAACTATCTCGACTGGCTGCTGTCGATCCCGTGGGGCAACCGCTCCAAGGTGAAGAAGGACCTGCCCTTCGCCCAGAACGTGCTGGACGCCGAGCACTACGGCCTCGACAAGGTCAAGGAGCGCATCGTCGAGTATCTCGCGGTGCAGAGCCGCCAGAACAAGCTGACCGGCCCGATCCTCTGCCTCGTCGGCCCGCCCGGCGTCGGCAAGACCTCGCTCGGCAAGTCGATCGCCAAGGCGACGGGCCGCGAATTCGTGCGCGTCTCGCTCGGCGGCGTGCGCGACGAGGCCGAGATCCGCGGTCACCGCCGGACCTATATCGGTTCGATGCCCGGCAAGATCATCCAGTCCATGCGCAAGGCCAAGAAGGCCAACCCGCTGTTCCTGCTGGACGAGATCGACAAGATGGGCGCCGATTTCCGCGGCGATCCGTCCTCGGCCCTGCTGGAGGTGCTGGACCCCGAGCAGAACGCGACCTTCAACGACCATTACCTCGAGGTCGACTACGACCTGTCGAACGTGATGTTCGTGACGACCGCGAACACGCTCAACATCCCGCCGGCCCTTCTGGACCGCATGGAGGTGATCCGCATCGCCGGCTACACCGAGGACGAGAAGGCCGAGATCGCGCGCAAGCACCTGATCCCGTCCGCGCTGGCCAAGCACGGCCTCGATTCCAAGGAATGGTCGATCGACGCCGAGGCGCTGCTGACCATGATCCGCCGCTACACGCGGGAAGCGGGCGTGCGCAACCTTGAGCGCGAGATCTCCAACCTCGCCCGCAAGGCGGTGAAGGAGCTGATGCTGACCAAGAAGAAGACGGTCAAGGTCACCGCCAAGACGCTCGAGGACTATCTCGGCGTGCCGAAGTTCCGCTACGGCGAGGTCGAGCGCGAGGACCAGGTCGGTGTCGTCACCGGCCTTGCCTGGACCGAGGTGGGCGGCGAGATCCTGACCGTGGAAGGCGTCATGATGCCCGGCCGGGGCAAGATGACGGTCACCGGCAATCTGCGCGACGTGATGAAGGAATCGATTTCCGCCGCGGCTTCCTATGTCCGCTCGCGCGCCGTCGATTTCGGCATCGAGCCGCCGCTGTTCGATCGCCGCGACATCCACGTCCACGTTCCCGAGGGGGCGACCCCGAAGGACGGCCCGTCGGCCGGCGTCGCCATGGCGACCGTGCTGACCTCGGTGCTGACCGGCATCCCGATCCGCCGCGATGTCGCCATGACCGGCGAGATCACGCTGCGCGGCCGGGTGCTGCCGATCGGCGGCCTCAAGGAGAAGCTGCTCGCCGCCCTGCGCGCGGGCATCAAGAAGGTGCTGATCCCGGAGGAGAACGCGAAGGACCTCGCGGAGATTCCGGACAATGTGAAGAACGGTCTGGAGATCGTTCCGGTGGCCCGCATGGACGAGGTGCTGCGGCACGCGCTGGTGCGCCAGCCCGAGCCGATCGTCTGGGAGGAGCCGGTGGCGAAGACGGGCGCGGCCGTTTCCGCCGATGTCGACGTCATCGGGCTCGACGATCAGCCGGGCATCGCCGCCCACTGACGGCAGGCCTGCAACGAAAAAGCCGGCGGCATCGGACAGGTGCCGCCGGTTTTCTTTTGCGCCGAGGGTGCGAAAGGGGTTCTAACCCGCCAGGGCGACCGACCCGTTGGGGTGGGCGACGCGGATGGCGACCCGCTCGCCGGAGGCCTTGGCCCGGTACATTTCCCGGTCGGCCAACTTCAGCAACGACAGCGCGGTGTCGGCCGCCGAGGACAGGAAGGCGAGCCCGACGGCGGCGCCGATCTCGAACTCCACGCCCTCCATGCCGATCGGAGCGAAAGCCTCCTTCAGCGAGCTGCGCAGGCGCGCGGCCAGACGTCCGGCATCCGCGCTGGCGACATGATAGACGATGGCGAACTCGTCGCCGCCGAGGCGTGCGACGAAGTCCGTGGGACGGCAGCGTGCGCGCAGGCGCTCGGCGATCTTGCTGAGCACCTGATCGCCGATCGCATGGCCGAACCGGTCGTTGACCGACTTGAACCCGTTGAGGTCGAGGAAGGCGAGGGCGACCGTTCGATCCGCGGCGCGCGCATTCGCCACCGCCTCTTGGAAATAGTTGTCGAAATGCGCCCGGTTGGGCAGCCGGGTCAGCGCATCGGTCATCGCCGCCGTGGTCAGGTGGCGCTCGAGTTCCTTCTGCATCATCACCCGGGAGGAGATGTCGAAGATGATCTCGATGTCGTAGGCGCAGCCGTCGATCACCGAGCGCTGGGCCGAGATCAGCGTCGGGATGATCCCGTTCTGCGTGTGCCGGAGACTGACCTCCTCCAGCATGTAGTGGCCGACCTCTTCGAGCAGCCGGAGACGGCGCTGGCGGCTGTCGTCGTCGATGGCCGCGCCGTGGTCGACGATCGCCCGTCCGGCGATCTCCTCCCAGCTCCGGCCGATCAGCTTCAGATAGGCCGAGTTGACTTTGACATAGCGGGAAGTGTCCGTTCCTGCGGTGGTGATCGCCATCGGGATCGGCGAGAATTCGAACATGCCGAGCAGCATGGAGCGCAAGGCATCGGGAGGGATGTACTCGCTCATGATCATGACGGCATGATCGATCAGAAATTTCTAATTTTGTACGAATTTGAATTGAAACTTCCGGTTTCGTCGCCGGATCTTCATCAAACTTGCCGCCGGAACGCGGTGGCGCGGGTGCCCGAAGCCGGGATATCGGCCCACGCCTAATTTGAAGGCGATTTGACGCAGCGTCATTTGTGGTATGAAATAACCTCCTCTAGCGTGAAAACCGTTTATTTGTGCGGGTTTTCGGGCGCTCATGCTTGCAATCGCCGCAATTTGGATGAAGCTTCCCGCCCGTCGTTGGTGCACTCCACCGACGATTCTTGTGCAAAGAGAGAAGGATCGGTCTCATGACCACGAAAAACGAACTCGTCGCTGCCGTGGCCGAGCAGGCCAAACTGACCAAGGCGGCTGCCGCGGCTGCCGTGGACGCGACCTTCGACGCCATTGCCGCCTCCCTGAAGGCCGGCGAGGAAGTGAAGCTCATCGGCTTCGGCAGCTTCTCGGTCGTCAAGCGCGCTGCTCGCGAAGGTCGCAACCCGCGCACCGGCAAGCCCGTGAAGATCAATGCCTCCAAGGCGCCGAAGTTCACGCCCGGCAAGGGCCTCAAGGACGTGGTCAACGGCTGATCAGGCCGCCACCTCGCAGTGTTCTGCCCACCGGCGCGCCCTAGAGCATGTTCCGCGAAAGTTGAGAGACTTTCGCGACAAGAACATGCTCCAACCTACCAAGTTAGAGCACTTTCTTGTCGATCAGGTGACTACACCTGATCGGAAAGGGCTCTAGAGGGCGCGACCGGTTCGGGCGGCGGGGTGATCTATAGTCCGACTGCGCGACAGCGTGCCGACCGCCATCTTGCCCCGACCGCCCGGCGGTGCTTAAAGGCAATTTCCTCGACCGATCTGCCGACCGCGTCCAGCGGGGCAATCGTGATCGATGGGCGGTTAGCTCAGTTGGTAGAGCATCTCGTTTACACCGAGAGGGTCGGCGGTTCGAGCCCGTCACCGCCCACCATCGCCATTCCGGCCAGCGTGATCAGTCCGGCATTGTCGCGGGCCGCCTCCTGTGCGATGGACCGCGCCCGGGGATGACCGCTTCGGCCGTCCCGACAAGCGGATGATGGCGGGATTTCGTGAAGCTGGCCCTGTTTGATTGCGACGGAACGCTGGTGGACAGCCAGCATGTCATCGTCAGCGCCATGCTGCGGGCCTTCGCGGGCGTCGGCCTTCCCGCGCCGCCGCGCCAGACGCTGCTCAGCGTCGTCGGCTTGTCGCTGGTCGAGGCGATGCGCCGGCTCGGCGACGACGCGCCCGAATTCCCGGCCGAAGAGCTGGCCGAGCATTATCGCAACGCCTTCCATGCCCTGCGCGCCGAGCCGGACTTCAGCGAGCCGCTCTTTCCCGGCATCGGCGACGTGCTGGCGCGACTCACCGGGCGCGACGACGTCATCCTCGGCATCGCCACCGGCAAGTCGCAGCGCGGCGTGGCGAGCGTGCTCCGCCACCACGGTCTCGAAGGCCGTTTCGCCACCATCCAGACCGCCGACGATGCGCCCTCCAAGCCGCATCCCGCCATGGTGCTGCGCGCGATGGAGGAGGTCGGCGCCGAGCCCGAACAGACCATCCTCATCGGCGACACGTCCTTCGACATGACCATGGCCCGCGCCGCCGGCGCCCGCGCGGTCGGGGTGACCTGGGGCTATCACCCGCGCGCGCTGCTGCAGCAGTCCGGCGCGGAGCGGCTGGTCGACGACGCCACCGCGCTGCTGCCGGTCATGGACGAGCTGTGGGAGCGGCTGCCGTGAGCGACGACCGGCGCCCGAAGCGGTTCTATACGCGCGCCGAAGCCGCAGCCGGGGAGGGCGGCTTCCGCGTCGAGCTCGACGGGCGTCCGATCCGCACGCCGGGCCGGAATCTGGTCGCCGTACCGAGCCGCGACACCGCCGAGGCGCTTGCCGCCGAATGGGCGGCGCAGGGCGAGCGCGTCGACCCCATGACCATGCCGCTGACGCGGCTCGTCAATTCCGCGCTCGACGGGGTCGCGCGCGACCCGCGCGCGGTCGCCGACGAGATCGTGCGCTATGCCGGCAGCGACCTGCTCTGCTACCGGGCGGAGGCGCCGGAGCGGCTCGTCGACCGCCAGACCCTGCATTGGGATCCGGTCCTGGACTGGGCGCGCGACACGCTCGGCGCCCGCTTCATCCTCACGCAGGGCATCATCTTCGTCGACCAGCCGCCGTCCGCCGTCGCCGCCGTGGACGAGGCGCTCCCGGCCGATCCGCTGCGGCTGGCGGCGCTCAACCTGATGACTACGCTCAGCGGCTCGGCGCTGCTGGCGCTGGCGGTCTGGCACGGGCTGCTTTCGCCCGAAGCGGCATGGGCGGCCGCCCATGTCGACGAGGACGTCCAGATCGAGATGTGGGGCGAGGACGCCGAGGCGATGGAGCGCCGCGCCGCGCGGTGGCGCGATTTCAGCGCCGCGGCGGCGCTGCTGCGCCAGATCGGCGGCCCTGAGGGCTAATCCTTGCCGGGCAGGCCGAGCCGGTAGACGCCCTTGAAATCGGCCGGATCGACCGGCTTGCCCTTCCGGTAGATCACCAGCCGCCCGTCGAGCGCGAGCCGGATCGCGACGCGCCGCACCAGCGGCAGCAGGTGCTGCCATTCCGCATCGGGCGCCAGCCGGCGGGCCGGCGCGGAAGGATCGATGCTGCGGCCGGTGCCGGCCTCGGCGGCGAGCGCGAGGATCGCGGCCTCCATCTCCTCCTCCGAGGCCGAAGCGCGGGACGCGTGACGGGAGCCGCCGGTCATCGCGTGGCCTCGTGCGCGTCCTTGTCGCCGAACACCCAGTGGGAGTCGGCGCCATATTGCCGGTTCAGCATGACGAGGAAGAGCGCGGTCGTCGCCGCCATGAAGACCCAGGCGTTGATGTACCAGCCGAGATAGCCGATCGCGAAGAAGAAGGCCCGCTGCCCCCGGTTGAAGTGGCGCCCGGCCAGCGTCGCCATCCGGGCGACCCTGAGCGCGTGGCGCTGGGCTTCCGGCTCGCCGGCCTGCGCTGCGGGCGGGGTCGAGCCGAGCAGGATGGTCGAATAGTTGAACAGCCGGTAGGCCCAGGCGAATTTGAAGAAGGCATAGGCGAAGATCACCGTGATGCCGAACGTCTTCATCTCCCACGCCGTCCGGTTCGGTGGCTCCACGAAGGGCATATCGGCGAAGATCGCCATCACATCCTCCGCCGACCGCAGGATGGCGAGCGCGGCACCGATCGCGAGCAGCGAGGTCGAGGCGAAGAAGGCGGTGCCGTTCTGGAGGGCGGCGATGATCTGCGCATCGACGATGCGGTTCTCGCGCGCCAGCATCCGCTGCATCCATTCGAGACGGAAGACGTCCATGCGGCGGTTCAGCGTGCGCTGCGTCGACCACACGCCTTCCATCAGGTGGTGATACGCGATCCATGCGGCGAGAAAGGCGACGAGCGCGATGTAATCAAGCGTGGAGAAGCCGAGCATGGTGCGCTGCCGCGATTCGCGAGGGCCGGATTCGCCCGGCGCCGATGTTGACCGGGCCGGGCCCGGCTTTCAACGCCTGCCGCCAAAAGGCGGAAAAAGCGTTTGATGGAAGGCGATACCGCCCGTCTTCCGCAGCGGCAGACCTCCTATGTCGCTTTCGCAATTGCGAAGTCATTCACGTTTGATTAATAAATATTGCTGTCCGGCACCCTGCCGGTGGGATGGCCCGCCGAGCTGCCGGCGTTTCAGGATTTCAGGGGTTCAGCATGCATTCGCTGGGCGAGCGCTCCTGCTGGGGAGTCGCACGTTGGGCTGTTGCCGCATTTCTGCTGGGCGTCGCAGTCATCTATCTGTTCGGCGGCTTCGACACGGTGACCGTCGCCACGGGCTGACGGAATTCCGCGCGCGTCTTCCCGAAAAACAGCAATCGCGCGTGCCGGCCGATCAAGCGTCGTGATGGCCGGCATCACTCCTGTTCGTTTGCTTCCCCGCCCGTTCCACGGGATTCTACGGGCAGCAAACAGGCGAGGGGCGTGCGATGGCGTTGAAGCTCATCATCGGAAACAAGAACTACTCCTCCTGGTCGCTGCGCCCGTGGATCGCGATGAAGGCGGCGCGGATTCCGTTTGAGGAGATTCTCGTCCCGCTCGATACGCCACGCTTCAAGGCTGAGGTCGGCGCCTATACGAGCGCCGGGCGGGTGCCGGTCCTGCTCGACGGCGCGGCGACGGTGTGGGAATCGCTGGCGATCATCGAGCATCTTGCCGAGCGCTTCCCGGATCGCGCCATCTGGCCGGACGATCCCGCCGCGCGCGGCCTGGCGCGTTCGATCGCCGCGGAGATGCATTGTGGCTTCGCCGCCCTTCGCCGTGCGGCGCCGATGAATCTGTGGCGGCCGGTCGAGCCGCTCGCCATACCCCCGGACGCGCAGGCCGATGTCGATCACATCGCGGCAAGCTGGCGCCGCGCCCGCGAGCAGTTCGGGAAGGGCGGGGATTTCCTGTTCGGCGAATTCGGCGGAGCGGACGCCATGTATGCGCCCGTCGCGACCCGCATCCG
Source organism: Allobosea sp. 117 (assembly GCF_000702305.1). Lineage (GTDB taxonomy): Bacteria > Pseudomonadota > Alphaproteobacteria > Rhizobiales > Xanthobacteraceae > Ancylobacter. The sequence continues at coordinate 69,243 of NZ_JNLC01000016.1, read as the reverse complement.
CACCTATGACCTCAAGGTCGATGCGGTCGCCGCCGCCTATGTCGACGCGATCCACGAACATCCGGCCTTCAAGTCGTGGAAGGCCGCGGCTCTCCTCGAGACGGACACGCTCGCCGCCGACGAGGTCGACTGGCCGGTGGTGAAGCGCGTCTGAGGTTATCCACCGCACGCTCTGGCCCGCCGGCGCTCCCCTATGCTAGCCACAAGCCATGGCCCTGCACCTGCTCAAACTCTGTGTCGGCGCCGAGTCGATCGCCGATCTCGAGGAATGGATCGCCGAGCGCATGGCGGAGAAGGCGGCGCGCGGCCTCGACCGCGAGCAGACGCATACGACGCGCATGGTGCCGACGCGGATCGACGAACTGCTCGACGGCGGCTCCCTCTACTGGGTGATCAAGGGCGAGGTCGCCTGCCGCCAGAAGCTGGTGGGCGTCCGCCCCTTCGTCGACGGTGACGGCATCCGTCGCTGCCATCTCGTGTTGGAGCCGGCAGTGCAGCGGGTCGAACCGCGGCCGAGCCGCCCGTTCCAGGGCTGGCGCTATCTGAACGCCAAGGATGCTCCGCCCGATCTGAGCGGCAGCTCCGTCGATGCCCCGCTGCCGGACGCGCTGCGGCGCGAGCTGCGCACGCTCGGCCTTCTCTGACACTGCGCGGATCGGCGAACCGATCCTCCGTCCGAACGTTGTCCGGATGACGCAGCGTGCGGAGGTGATGATGGTTCAGGACAGCAAGGAACATCGCGTCGTCGAGAATGACGAGGTCGCCGTGCATTCGGAGCCCGAGGCGCGCCAGAGCTCGGAAGTCCGTCCGATGCGCTATGTGCTCGGCATCGGCCTCCTGCTGGTGATCATCGGCATGACGGTCAGCTATCTCAGCGTTTGACCGCGATATTGTCGATCAGCCGGGTGCCGCCGATCCGGCCCGCCACCAGCAGCCGGACCGGCCCTTCCGCGAGCGAGGCAATGGGGGCGAGCGTCTCGGCGTGGCGCGCCTCCAGATAGTCGAGCGCAAATCCCGCCTGCGCGGCCTGCGCGCGGGCCTCCTCGACCGCAGCGGCGATATCCCCGCCGCTTTCGATGGCCGCTGCTGCTTGGCGGAGCGCAGTGTTCAGTGCGGGCGCGGCGGCCCTGTCCGCAGGCGAGAGGTAGACGTTGCGCGAGGAGAGCGCGAGGCCGTCCCGCTCGCGAACCGTCGGCACGCCGACCACGCGCACCGGCAGATCGAGGTCGCGCGCCATGCGGGTGACGACCTTGAGCTGCTGGTAGTCCTTCTCGCCGAAGAAGGCGAGGTCGGGCGCCACCTGCGTGAACAGCTTGCACACCACCGTGGCGACCCCGGCGAAATGGGTCGGCCGGAAGGCGCCTTCGAGATCGAGCGCCGGGCCGGCGAGCGAGACGGTGGTGCAGAAGCCCTCCGGATAGACCTCCTCGACGGCAGGAAGATAGGTGGCGTCGGTGCCGATCTTCGCCAGCTTCGAGAGGTCGGCCGCGAGCGTGCGCGGATAGCGGCCGAAATCCTCGTTCGGGCCGAACTGGGTCGGGTTCACGAAAATGGAGACGATCACCCGGTCGGCGCGGCGTCGCGCGGCGCGGACCAGCGCGATGTGCCCCGCATGAAGGGCGCCCATGGTCGGCACCAGCCCGATGCGCTCGCCCGCCGCACGCCATTCCGCGACCTGCCGGCGCAGCGCCCTGAGCGTCTTGATGCGCTTCACGTCGTTCGCCATGTTCCCACCCCTCGATCCACTGCGGCCGCGGAACCTATCAAAGGCGGGGTCGGGGTCAACGCGGTCGTTGCGCTTGCGCCGACGTGGCGCAGTGCCACCTAATGCCTAGGCCGTTCATCAGAGCGGCGAATTCGGATTCGCAGACAATGCCCGCCGACCCCGTCAAACGCCCGAGCCAGAACAAGGCACCCGCCACCCGATCGGATGAGGTCGAGGCCTTCCTCGCGGAGGTGCACGCCCGTCCGCCGGTCGAGAGCGCCGGGCGGGGGCGGCTGGTCTTCGGGCTCGACGCCACGATGAGCCGTCAGCCGACCTGGGACCTCGCCTGCAGCCTGCAGGCGCAGATGTTCGATGTCGCGGCCGGCGTCGGCGGTCTCGATGTCCAGCTCGTCTATTATCGCGGCATCGGCGAATGCCGTGCCTCGGCCTGGGCCTCCGATGCGCGCCGGCTGGGCACGCTGATGTCCGCCATCGACTGCCGGGGAGGGCAGACGCAGATCGGACGGGTGCTGGGCCATGTCGGCAAGGAAGCCGCTTCGGGCCGCGTTGGGGCGCTGGTGTTCGTCGGCGACGCCTGCGAGGAGGCGATCGACGACCTCTGCGCGCGCGCGGGCGCCATGGCGCTGCGCGGCGTGCCGGCCTTCATGTTCCAGGAGGGAGCGGACCCGGTCGCCGAGCGCGCCTTCCGGGAGGTCGCGAAGCTGACCAAGGGTGCCTGGTGCCGCTTCGATGCGGGGGCCGCGTCCCAACTGGCATCGCTGCTGCGCGCGGTCGCCGCCTATGCCGCCGGCGGACAGCAGGCGCTCACCGCTCTCGCGCGCTCGGCTTCGGAGCAGGGCGCGACACGGCTGCTCGCCGCCATGCGGAGCGGTGGATGATCAATCTCCTCGCCGGCATCGCGCTCGTCGCGCTGCTGTATTACGCGTTGAAGACGTTCGGTCGGGCGGATCCCAAGCGCCTGGCGCGCCTCGCCCGCAGCGTGGGCGGCTGGGCGTCAATCCTGATCGCCCTGCTCGTCGGCTCGCGCGGCCATTTCGAGGTCGCCCTGCCGCTCGGCCTGTTCGGCCTGTCGCTGCTCGGATGGAATGTCGGCTTCCCGCCATGGGGGCGGGGGCGCAAGTCGGCGGGGCAGACATCCTCGGTCCGCACCGCCCATCTCGACATGCGGCTCGACCACGACAGCGGGCGGCTCAACGGCACGGTGCTGAACGGCCCGTTCGCGGGCGCGGAACTCGATGCGCTCGACCTCGCCTCGCTGGCCCGGCTGCACACTGGTCTGGACGGCGAGAGCCGGCAGCTACTCGAAGCTTATCTTGACCGCCGGTCGCCCGGCTGGCGTGAAGACGTTCAGGGCGACACGGGCCGGCGGAGCGCTGGCGCGCCGGGCAGCGGCGCGATGACGGAAGAGGAGGCCTACCAGGTCCTGGGGCTTCAGCCGGGGGCGGGGCGCGACGACATCGTCAAGGCGCACCGGAACCTTATGAAGAAACTCCATCCCGACCAGGGCGGGTCGACCTATCTCGCCACCCGCGTGAACCAGGCCAAGGATATCCTGCTGCATGGACATCGGTGACGCGCCTTATCAGTTACGGAAGACCATGCACGGGAAGTCGTTGCGCTTCAGCGCCTGACAGGCGTTGCGGGCGGCGGCCTCGGCGTTGAAGCCGGCGAAGCGCGCACGCACGATCCGGGAGTCGCCCTTCACGGCCTCCTCCGTATAGGGATCGGCCTTGGAGAGGGCGCCGACCTTGGCCTGCGCCTTGGCGATGTGGGCCTGGGCGTCGGCTTCCGAGCCGAACGCGCCGATCTGGATCGCCCAGCCGGTCTTCGAAACAGCCGGGGCGGCGGAGCGCGGAAGCTGCACCGGACCGGTGCTGGCGACCTGCACGGGCTTCTGCGCGGCCGATGCCTGCGCCACCGAGCCGCCGGAGAAGGTCAGCGTGCCGAGCATGCCCGGCTGGTTGGCGATGGTGGCCACGGGAGCCGCCGGACGCGGCACCGAAACCGTCTTGACCGGGGTCGGGACGATCGGCGCGGCGGAACCCGGCGCAGGCGGCAGCGCGGTCGCGACCTGCACGGCCGAGGCGCGGCCCGAGGTCGGGGCGGGAGCGGGAACCGGGATCGCCGCCGTGGTCAGCGTGTCGTCGGAAGCCATCGGCGCCGGCGGCACCATCGCAGCCGCAGCCGTGATCGGCTTCGGCGCGATCACCGGCTTGGAGGGGGCCGGCGCGGGCGCCGCGGGAGCGACCATGGCGATGGTCTGGGGTTTGGCAGCCGCCTGCGGCGCGGCGGCGACCTCGGCGGCCTCCTCCGGCGCATCCGCGGGCAGCGGCGCCTCGGCGATGGGGGCGGCGATCTGCCGGCCGGCAAAGGCGCGCGGCAGCGTATTGCTGATCAGGGTCGCCATGCGGGCGTCGCGCGAGCCGCCGCTGGTGCCGCCCATGACTACCGCGACCAGATGGCGGCCGTCACGGCGCACATTGGTCACGAGATTGAAGCCGGAAGCCGCCGTGTAGCCGGTCTTGATGCCGTCGACGCCTTCGACGCGGCCGAGCAGGCGGTTGTGGTTACCGATCGCCGCGCCTCTGTAATAGAAGGTGCGGGTCGCGAAATAGGGATAGTAGCGCGGGAAGCGGTCCTGGATCGCGCGGCCGAGGGTGGCGAAATCGCGCGCCGTGGTGACCTGCTGCGGGTTGGGCAGACCGTTCGGATTCTTGAAGGTGGTGCGCGACATGCCGAGCGCGCGCGCCTTGCGGGTCATCAGGGAGGCGAAGCTCGCGACGTCGCCCGAGATGTTCTCGGCGATCACCACGGCGACGTCGTTGGCCGAGCGGGTGATGAGCGCCTTGATCGCGTCCTCGACCCTGATGGTGGAGCCCGGCTTCACGCCGAGCTTGGAGGGCTGCTGGCTCGCCGCATAGGCGGAGACGGTGAGCTCGGAATCGAGGCGCAGCTTGCGGGTCTCGAGCTGCTCGAAAAGGATGTAGAGCGTCATCACCTTGGTCAGGGACGCCGGGTGGCGCAATGCGTCGGCATTGACCTCCTGCAGCACCTTGCCGGTGTTGGCGTCGACCACGATCTCGGCATAGCCGCGCTTCCAGACACCGCTGTCGGCGACGACGCGCGTGGCAGCGGGACGCGCCGCGGAACGCTTCTTCTTCGGCTTGGCTTCGGCGACACCCGCGCCTGCCACGGCAAGCGCAACCAACACTACGCCAGCACGCATCATATGCGTGCCGATTCCACCCGGAGCCCGCATGAACTCGTCCCGTTATCTCGTGCCGGCGATACAAGCCGGCATTCTGTTCTTGCCCCCAGGATGCGCACCGCCGCGCACGCCCGGAAACATCACCTGCCTCACTGCGGTACCGTTGCTAAACGGCCACAGATGCGATGTTACGGACAGCGCGGTTACAAACTCGTAAATTTGAGCCAATGCGAGACGGAACTGTGAAGGCGTGGCCGCAAGTTGGGCGATTTTGCAGTGCAACAAGATTTCTTGACGGCGATGGTGCGGTGCGATATGTTCATTGCCGTTGGAACGGTCGCGGCTCCGCATCCGGTGTACGAGCCGCCGCCGCCATAAGGATCAGGAACGGGAGGATCGGTTCCATGCTGCAGAGCGTCGATGAAATCCAGAAGATCGGCAAAGAGAACGTCGATCTCGCCGTGAAGAGCTTCGGCACCGTGTCGAAGGGCGTGCAGGCCATTGCGGTCGAGTTCGCGGATTACTCGAAGAAGTCGTTCGAGCAGGGCACCGCGGCTGCCGAGCAGCTGCTCGGCGCCAAGACGCTCGACAAGGCGGTCGAGATCCAGTCGGCCTACTTCAAGAGCGCCTATGAGGGCTTCGTCGCCGAGGCGACCAAGATCGGCGAGCTCTATGCCGATCTCGCGAAGGAGACCTACAAGCCCTACGAAGGCCTGTTCGGCAAGTTCGCCCCGAAGTGACCACGCGTTTCGCGTTCACATGCGCAAAGGCCCGGCAATGCCGGGCCTTTTTCGTTGGTGCGGGCTGGTTCGTCGCCGCGCTCGGCGTGTCCTTCCTCACCGCGACAGGTGCAGCTTGCTGATCTGGCCCGCGATGTTGCTGAACGCCTCCGTCAGCTTGCTGGCGTCCGAGACGTCGTAATACATGCTGGAATCGGACGCGCAGTTCTGCATCAGGTTCTTGGTTGTGGTGTTCGAGACCTGCACGAGGATGGTGTAGATCTGCACCGCGTGCTTGTCGTTCGGCTTCTTCAGCGCGTTGATGTTCTCGCAGAGCAGCTTGAGGCGGTTGTTCGCGGCATTATCCTGCGTGGCTTTGGTTGTCGACGTTGTGCCAAGCCGACCTTGCCAGAAATAGCCAATGCCAGTGTAGATAGACCTGTTCTCATTTGAGGTGCCCTGAGAAGGCAGATCGTTGGCACCATCCGATAGCAGAACGATGACCTTTGCCGTGTCGAGGTCGTCATAGGGCTTGTTGGTCGACAGCATGTTGTTTGGCGAAACGCCATACCAGCCCCAGGCCAGCCCGAGCGGAATGTTGGTGTTGCCGGTCGCGACCATGCTGTTCACCGCGGTCTTCAGCGAGGTGAAATTGGTCGTCAGCGGCATGATCTCCTTCATGCTGCAGCCGTCATTGGGGCCGAAACTCGTACTCAGCGTTTTGAAAGGCTTGTTCGTCGTCGTGTATTTGGCGACGCTGCCCTGCCTCTGTTGGAAGGTTCCAGAGGTGAGCACATCGCTCATATAGTTGTTCGGATAGGTATTTTGATCGTTCGAGTTGCCGTATTCATCCGGCGCGAAGAACGGCACGATCAGCGTGCCCGGCGTCGCCGAGGACGGCGACGGGTCGGTGACGTCGTAGGGCGCCGGCCGGCTTTCGACGCACCCGCCCCAGCTCGTCCCGAGCGTCGTGAACAGGTTGAACCGGTTCACGTTCGCCGTGCCGTTGAAGATCTCCTTGTTGATCGGCGATATGCCGGTCTTGTCCATCCAGGAGGCGCTGGAATAGCTGGTCGGCAGCCGCACGGTGATGGAGAACGGCACCAGCCCGATCTTCACCGTATCGGCTTCCACCGCCTGGGCGGCCAGCGTGTCGATGAGCGAATTGGCGGCGGTCTTGAGCTGGCTGATCTTGGTTCCCGCCATCGAGCCGGTGTTGTCGAGGACGAGCATCACCTCGACCTTGCCCTTGCCCCAGGTCGACTGCGCCGAGGTGTCGATGGTCCACTTGCTCACGTCGCTGTTCGTCACGAGCTGCAGGGCACGGGTAAGCGTGGTCGGGTAGTCGGCCTTGGCGACGATCTGGATGGTCGATTCGCCGCGCACCGCCTCGACCTGCACGTTCTCCAGAACGCCTTTCGGCGTGTAGGCGGTGACGAAGGCGCGGGCGCGCTCGGTCAGCTCGCCGTCGCTCGTGGTCTTCGGCAGCTTGGCCAGCGAGATCACCGCCGAGTCGATCGCGTTCTGGAGGTCGGTGCGCTCGCGCACCATGTAGGTGTAGTCGAGCGCCAGCCCGGCGGTCGCGATCAGAGGCACCGACGCGATGCCGAACAGCATCGCGACATTGCCGGCATTGTCGGCCCTGAACCTGCGCAGTAGGTTTCGCATCACGGCTTTGACGTCCCTGTGACCGGCCGTGCGCCGGTGCTTTCAGCTTTTCACGGGACACTGCGCCCAACTGCTTACCGAAGCCTGACGCGGATCGCAGAAACTCGGGTGTATCGTCGGTATTTGAAGGAAATTTTGAAACAATTGCGCGCGCCGACCGCGACCAGTCGCGCCTGTCCGCACGCGCTCTCCGGGCGGACACGTTTGCGCGAACCCACCCCGACGGTCCACATTGCCGCGCGGCAAACCACATGCGCGCTCTGGCGCAGTGCGGGAGGCGAACATATTATATTCGTCACGTGAGGCTGGCGGCTTTCGTCGGCCATGGTTGATGAGTGTGATGCCCGGCGCCGATCCGTTCCAGTTCCCGCCCGTGCTGATGGCCGACGACGATCGTCGCCGGCGGGGCGACAATGCGCCTGGTACGGCGGTCATCACGCGCACGAAGCCGCAGGTCAAGCGGCCGAGTCTCTACAGGGTGCTCCTGCTCAACGACGACTACACGCCAATGGAGTTCGTCGTGCATGTGCTGGAGCAGTTCTTCAACAAGAAGAGGGAGGAGGCGACCCGCATCATGCTCCATGTGCACCAGCATGGCGTGGGGGAGTGCGGCGTCTTCACATATGAAGTGGCTGAGACCAAAGTCACACAGGTGATGGACTTCGCGCGAAAGCACCAGCATCCTTTGCAGTGCGTCATGGAGAAGAAGTGACGCGCCGCAGCGGCTAAACGAAGAGGTCTCGATGCCCACCTTCTCCCGCAGCCTCGAGCAGTCGCTTCACCGGGCCCTCGCGCTCGCCAATGAGCGCCATCACGAATATGCGACGCTGGAGCATCTGCTTCTTTCGCTGGTCGACGACCAGGACGCCGCCGCCGTCATGCGGGCGTGCAACGTCGATCTCGAAAAGCTGCGCCGCAACCTCGTCGAGTACATTGACACCGAGCTCGACAATCTGATCCAGGACGCCGGCGGCGACGATTCCAAGCCAACGGCTGGCTTCCAGCGCGTCATCCAGCGTGCGGTGATCCACGTGCAGTCCTCCGGACGCGAGGAGGTGACGGGCGCCAACGTGCTCGTCGCCATCTTCGCCGAGCGCGAGAGCCACGCGGCCTATTTCCTGCAAGAGCAGGACATGACCCGCTATGATGCGGTCAACTACATCAGTCACGGCATCGCCAAGCGCGCCGGCATGTCGGAGAGCCGCCCCGTGCGCGGAGCGGAAGAGGAGACGGAGACGAAAACCGGCGAGGACACCAAGAAGAAGGCCGATGCGCTCGATGCCTATTGCGTGAACCTCAACAAGAAGGCGCGCGAGGGCAAGATCGACCCGCTGATCGGTCGCGACAGCGAGATCCAGCGCACCATCCAGGTGCTCTGCCGCCGCTCGAAGAACAATCCGCTGTTCGTCGGCGACCCCGGCGTCGGCAAGACCGCGATCGCCGAAGGCCTCGCCCGCCGCATCGTCAATGGCGAAGTGCCGGACGTGCTGCGCACCGCCACCGTCTTCGCGCTCGACATGGGCGCGCTGCTCGCCGGCACCCGCTATCGCGGCGACTTCGAGGAGCGCCTCAAGCAGGTGGTCAAGGAGATCGAGGCGTACCCGAACGCCATCATGTTCATCGACGAGATCCACACCGTCATCGGTGCGGGTGCGACGTCGGGCGGCGCGATGGATGCCTCGAACCTGCTGAAGCCGGCGCTAGCTTCCGGCACGCTGCGCTGCATCGGCTCGACCACCTACAAGGAGTACCGCCAGTACTTCGAGAAAGACCGGGCGCTGGTCCGTCGCTTCCAGAAGATCGACGTGCCGGAGCCGACCGTGCCGGACGCGATCGAGATCCTGAAGGGCCTCAAGCCCTATTTCGAGGACTATCACCGGCTGCGCTACACCAACGACGCCATCAAGGCGGCGGTGGAGCTGTCCGCGCGCTACATCCATGACCGCAAGCTGCCCGACAAGGCGATCGACATCATCGACGAGAGCGGCGCGGCGCAGATGCTGCTGCCCGAGGCCAAGCGCAAGAAGACCATCGGCGTGAAGGAGATCGAGGCGACCGTCGCCACCATCGCCCGCATCCCGCCGAAGACGGTGTCGAAGGACGACGCCGAGATCCTCGGCACGCTGGAGACCACGCTGAAGCGCGTCGTCTACGGCCAGGACCGGGCGATCGAAGCGCTCGCAGCCTCGATCAAGCTCGCCCGAGCGGGCCTGCGCGAACCGGAGAAGCCGATCGGCTCCTACCTGTTCTCCGGTCCGACCGGCGTTGGCAAGACCGAGGTGGCCAAGCAACTCGCCTCCACGCTCGGCGTGCAGCTACTGCGCTTCGACATGTCGGAGTACATGGAGCGGCACACCGTGTCGCGGCTGATCGGCGCGCCTCCCGGCTATGTCGGCTTCGACCAGGGCGGCCTGCTGACCGACGGCGTCGACCAGCACCCGCACTGCGTGCTGCTGCTGGACGAGGTCGAGAAGGCGCATCCCGATCTGTTCAACATCCTTCTGCAGGTGATGGACCACGGGAAACTGACCGATCACAACGGCAAGCAGGTCGACTTCCGCAACGTCATTCTCATCATGACGACCAATGCGGGCGCCGCCGATCTGTCGAAGTCGGCCTTCGGCTTCACGCGGTCCAAGCGGGAGGGAGACGACGTGGAAGCGATCAACCGCCTCTTCGCGCCGGAGTTCCGCAACCGTCTCGACGCGATCATCACCTTCGCCCACCTGTCGAGCGAGGTCATCGGCCTCGTGGTGGAGAAGTTCGTGCTCCAGCTCGAAGCCCAGCTTGCCGACCGCAACGTCACCATCGAGCTGTCGGACGACGCGACCGCCTGGTTGGTCGAGCGCGGCTATGACGAGCAGATGGGCGCGCGCCCGATGGGCCGCGTGATCCAGGAGAACATCAAGAAGCCGCTGGCCGACGAGGTTCTCTTCGGACGCCTGAAGAATGGCGGGCATGTCCGCGTCGTCGTGGTCACCAACGAGGGCGGCGCCACCTCGCTCGGCTTCGAGTTCCCGGACGGGCCCGTCACACCCAAGCCGGAGAAGATCGAGCCGGCCAAGGCGAAGAAGGCGCCGCGCCGTAAGGTGGGCGTCGTCGCCAAGCCGCGGGGCAAGAAGCCGGATGGCTCGCGCTCGCGCAGCGCGGTTCCGAAAGTGCCACTCGTGAAGGCCTGAACGGCTCCGACCGCCTTCGAATTCTCGCCCGCGGAATGACCTTCCGCGGGCGATTTCGTTGGGGGCTAGCGGCGATGATTCCTTAGAGCATGTTCCGCGAAAGTTGAGAGGCTTTCGCGATGAGAACATGCTCCAACGTATTGAAAGAGAGCACTTTCCTATCGATCAGGTGATTCCACCTGATCGGAAAGGGCTCTAGCGGCAACCAAGGTCGAGCTTGACCGCCCGCGATGGTGGGAGGATCAACGCGGACCGAGATGCGCTGATGAATCCTCCCTCCGAATCGGATGCCGCGGCGACGCCGACCGGCCTGTGGCTGCTGCGCGGTCTGCGCGGTTCGCTGTCGGTGCCGGCCGCGGTCCTGTTTGCGACCTTCGTCGGCTTCGGCGGCTTGCTCCACGATGTCGGATTCCCCGTGGGCGCGGGCGTGCTCTCGACATTCCTGGTCTGGGCCCTGCCGGCGCAGGTGATCCTGATCGGCGGCCTCGCCTCCGGCACGCCGCTGCCGGCGCTGGCCGTAGCCGTCTGCCTGTCCGGCGTCAGGCTGCTGCCGATGGTAGTGGCGGTCATGCCGCTGATGCGCGGACGCCGCCCGCGGCTGCTGACGGAGATCGTCTGCGCGCATTTCGTGGCGGTCACGCTGTGGGTGGAAGCGTTCCGCCTGCTGCCGGGCGTGCCGTCCGTGGGGCGTCCGCCTTATGCCCTCGGCCTCGGCCTCGGATTGGTCGGCCAGAGCATGGCGGGCACGGCTATCGGCTACTACCTCACCGGCGGCCTGCCGGGACCGCTCGCGGTGGCGCTGCTGCTGCTCACCCCGATCTCCTTCACCATCCTGCTCGTGCGCAACGCCCGCCAGACGGTCGATTGGCTCGCCATCGCATTCGGAGCGGGGCTCGCGCCGCTGGTGGTGGGTTCCGCCGGAGGCCTCGACCTGTTCTGGAGCGGCGTCGGCGGCGGTACGCTCGCCTTCTTCGCGGCGCGTCTCATGGAGCGGCGCGCATGAGCGCGGTTCAGGGCGAGCTCGCCGCCGTGCTGATCGTGATTCTCGTCGGCTTCCTGCCGAACGAGGTCTGGCGCGTCCTCGGCGTGCTGCTGGGGCGCGGGCTCGATGAGAACAGCCTGTGGATGCAGTGGGTGCGCGCGGTCGCCTCGGCGCTTCTGGCGGCGGTGGTGGCGCGGCTCGTGCTGACGCCGAGCGGCGCGCTCGTGGCGCTGCCCTTGTGGCTGCGCGTCGCCGCCATCGGCGCCGGGGTCGCCGGCTTCGCCATGGTGCGCCGTTCGGTGCTGGCCGGCGTGCTGGCGGCCGAGGCCGTGCTCATCCTCGGCGCCTGGTGGCTCGGCATCGCCTGAGCCGTTCAGCCCTTCAGCGCGGCGCGCAGCTTCTCGGCATGTTCGGCGAGGACGTCGGGCGGCGCCATCTCGGACTGCGGCGGCTTCAGCGGCACGCCCTCGAAGCGCGGCATCACATGGACATGCAGGTGGAACACCACCTGGCCGCCGGCGGTCTCGTTGAACTGCTGCACGCTGATGCCGTCGGCGCCGAATGCCTTCATCTGCGCCTGCGCGATCTTCTGGGCGATCTGCGCGACATAGGCGAGGTCGTCCGGATCGATATCGAGGATGTTGCGGGCCGGCGCCTTGGGGATCACCAGCGCGTGGCCCGTGCTGCGCGGCATGATGTCGAGGAAGGCGAGGGCCCTGTCGTCCTCATAGACCTTGTGGGCGGGCAGTTCGCCCCGCAGGATCTTGGCGAAGACATTGCTCGGATCATAGGTGGCCATCGGCATCCCTCAGCATGGCGGGCTAACGTCCGGCTTCGATGGCAAGCAATGCCGCTCCGGTCAAGGCCGCCTGATCCTCAGGGTTCGTCGGAGACGTGCCGGAACGGTCCGAGCGCCGAAAGCTCGGTGTTCGCGTCGGCGACATAGGCGCGTTCGCGCTCCAGATAGCTCGCCACCGCGCGCCTCAGCCCCGGATCGGCGATCCAGTGGGCGGAGCGGGTCGTCACCGGCAGATAGCCGCGCGCCAGCTTGTGCTCGCCCTGCGCGCCGGCCTCCACCGTCTTCAGGCCGCGCGCGATCGCGAAATCGATCGCCTGATGGTAGCAGACCTCGAAATGCAGGAAGGGGTGGTGCTCGACGGCGCCCCAATGCCGGCCATAGAGCGTGTCCGGGCCGATGAAGTTGATCGCGCCGGCGATCCAGCGCCCCGCGCGGCGGGCCATGACCAGCAGGATGCGGTCCGCCATGCGCTCGCCCACCAGCGAATAGAAGCGGCGGGTGAGGTAGGGCCGACCCCATTTGCGCGAGCCAGTCTCCATGTAGAAGTCGAAGAAGGCGTCCCAGACCTCCTCGGTCAGGTCGGACCCGCTGAGCCAGCGGATCTCGATGCCGCTCTCCATGGCCTCTCGCCGCTCGCGGCGCAGCGCCTTGCGCTTGCGCGAGGCCAGCGCGCCGAGAAACTCCTCGTAGCTGCCATAGCCCTCGTTGCGCCAGTGGAACTGCTGGTCGGTGCGCGGCAGGAAATCCTCCGCCTCCAGCGCCTCGGCATCCTCCGTGGCGAGGAAGGTCGCGTGCACGGAGGAGGCCTTGCGCATCCGGGCGAGGCTGACGAGGCCCTGTGCGAGCGCGCCGCGAACGGCGCTCGCGTCATATCCAGGGCGGACCAGAAGGCGTGGCCCGGTCGCCGGGGTGAAGGGAACCGCGACCTGAAGCTTGGGATAATAGCGCCCACCCGCCCGCTCATAGGCCTCCGCCCAGCCCTGATCGAAGACGTATTCGCCGCGCGAATGCGATTTCAGATAGGCCGGGCAGACGCCGAGGACGCCGGCTTCCGCATCCTCGAGCACGAGGTGCTGGGGCATCCAGCCGGTCGCCATCGTCGCCGAGCCGGATTCCTCCAGAGCGCTCAGAAAATCATGTGACGTGAATGGGTTATATGAAAGACCGGATTCACTTTCCGCAGAGTCATCCCTAAGCCCCGAAACGCACGAATTGCCATTTATATTCAAATGACTAACGGAGTTTCCTGATTCCCTGTCCAAGCCTGACCCGGCGCAGCTATCCCATATGTCGCGCGGGATCGACGTGATGTCGCTTTCGACGCGGATGCGGAACTCGGTGTCGTTCATCATGATGCGGCGCCGCCCGGCTGGGATCGAGACAAAAGGGGGGCGGCAGGCATATGCCGCGCTGCAGCAGGGCGCCCGAATGTGCGCGGTATTTGCGGCTTGCGGAAGAGCCGATCACGCAGATGGGAGCGCGGGGCTCAGGGCCGGAAGCCCTCGAAGATCATCTGGTCGGCGTACCGGCGGGCGGTGTCCCGGTCGGCCTGCGTGCGTACCGTCCAGGTCAGGATCGGCGTGCCGAACACGGCCCGGGCGAGGCGCGGCGCCGGGGCCGGCAGCTCGCGGACATAATGGGCGATGAAGTCCGGCCGCGTGCGCGGGAAATGCAGGAGATTGCCCCACGCGAACTTGGTGGCGGCCGACAGCATCGCCCATTCGGGATCGTCGTAGCGCCGTTCCATGGTGATGCCGCGCGTCACCCGCGGCGCCAGCCGCCGCACCGCGGCGACGAGGTCGGGGTCGAACGACATCAGCGCCGCCGGGCCGGAATAGGTGGCAAGCAGCTCGACCGCCCGCGCCGCGACGGCGGTCTTGCCGTCGAAGGCGCTCTTCAGCTCGATCACCAGCGGAACCCGCCCGCCGACCCGCGCGAGCAGATCGGGCAGGCTCATCATCCGGTCGGACGTGCCCTTGAACGCCAGCGCCTGAAGCTGCCGCGCCGTGCGGGCCGCGAGCGGGCCGGTCTCCAGCGTCAGCCGGTCGAGGTCGTCGTCGTGGAACACCATCGCTTCGCCGTCCGAGGAGAGCTGGATGTCCACCTCGATGGCATAGTCGCCGGCGATCGCCGCGTCGACCGCCGACGGCATGTTCTCGATGATCCCGGCCGCCGCGTCGTGCAGGGCGCGATGGGCGATCGGCCGGGCGGTGAGCCACGCGGGAGCGGACATGGTTCGCCTCAGGCGATCTCGACGACCGCCTCGACCTCGACGCTCACATCGAAGGGCAGCGCCGCGACGCCGACCGCCGAGCGCGCATGGCGGCCGGCATCGCCGAACACCTCGGCGAACAGGTCGGACGCGCCGTTCACCACCTTGGGCTGGTCGGAGAAGTCCGGCACCGAATTGACGAAGCCGACCAGCTTCACCACCCGCTTCACGCGGTCGAGGTCGCCGAGCGCCGCCTTGATCTGCGCGATGAGGTTGATGCCGCAGGCCCGCGCCGCCGCATAGCCGGCCTCGATGTCGACATCGTCACCGAGCTTGCCGGTCAGCCGCTTGCCATCGGCCGTCACCGAGATCTGCCCGGAAACCCAGAGCAGGTTACCGCTGATGACGGTGGGGACATAGTTGGCCACCGGCGCCACCGGCGTCGGAAGGGTGATGCCCAATGACGCGAGCTTGGCGTCGACCGTGCCGGACATGTCGTTCTCCGTGAAAGGGCGGCGGACGTTCCAACTTTCGCCCCTTTGACCGCCTTGAGTTTGCGGTGCGATGTTTGGCTGATCGCCCGGCGCCGCGCAAGCCGTCGGATGATCGCCAGAGGGGAGCCCACGCTTATGCCGATATCGAAGTCTCTCCGGGCTGCCGGAACCAGTGCCTGCAGCGCCCTGCTGCTCCTCGCCGGAGCCGGCGCATCCATGGCCGCGCCGATCGAGCTGACGCCGCATCGCGCCGTCTATGCCCTGTCGCTCGACGGCTCGAAGGCGGCGAAGCGCGTCGAGTCGGCCCGCGGAGAGATCGTCTACGAGATCAAGGGCAATGCCTGCGCCGGCTATTCGGTCTCGCTCAAGCAGGTCACCACCCTGGAGACCGACGGCGGCGGACGCTTGTCGAGCGCGCTGACCACCGCGACCTGGGAGGATGGCGAGGCGAACGCCTATCGCTACCGGATCGAGAACACGGTCAACGCCGACAAGCGCGAGGACGCCGACGGCATGGTCGAGCGCAAGGACGGGCGCATGATGGTCAAGGCGACCAAGCCCAAGGCGGAGAGCTTCGAGCTCGACGGCCGGATCGTCCTGCCGACGCAGCACGTGGTGAAGATCCTGACGCAGGCCGCGGACGGCGACGCCACGCTGGAGGCGGCGGTCTATGACGGCTCGCCCGACGGCAAGAAGGTCTATGACACGCTCGCCGTGATCGGCAAGGCGACGACCGCGGCGGAGGGGCTGGAGACGGCGGCGACGGCGGCCGGTCTTGCCGGGCGGCCGCGCTATCCGGTGGTCGTGAGCTATTACGAGCGCGGCTCCGACAGCCAGTCGCCGGACTACATCATCAGCTTCGACCTCTACGACAACGGCGTGAGCCGCAACCTGAAGCTCGACTACGGTGATTTCGTCCTGCGCGGACAGCTCACTTCCTACGAGGCGCTGCCGGCGGAGGCGTGCGCGAAATAGGCCCCTTCGCGGGATCAGGCTTGCCCGAGGGGCGGGCAGGGGCGTCGATCAATATGCCCCGATCGATCGCATCGGTCCCGAAGCGGGCGCGCAGCCGGTCGATCGCGAGTTCCGCGACCCCACGCTTCGTGGTCTGCCGGTCGATCAGGTCGGCCGGATCGGCGCCCGCCTCATCGCTCAGGTCGGAAACGCCGACGCCGATCAGCCGGTAGCGCGTGCCGTCCGTCTCGCGCATCAGGAGCTCTCGGGCGTGCTCGAAGATGCGGTGCGACAGCCGCGTCGGATCGTCGAGCGATCGCGCCCGGGTGCGGGTGCGGAAGTCCGCGCTCTTCAGCTTCAGCGTGATGGTGCGGCCGGCGAGACCGGCCGCCTTCAGCCGGGCGGACACCTTCTCGCTGAGCCGGTACAGCGTGCGCTCCAGCGCGCGGAAATCGGCTATGTCCTCGTCGAAGGTGGTCTCTGAGGAGATGCTCTTGGTCTCGCGCTCGGGGTTCACCGCGCGCACGTCCTCGCCGCGCGACAGGCGGGCGAGGCGAAGGCCCTCGGCTCCATAGCGCCGGGCAAGCGCGGCATCGCCGGCCTGCTGCAGATCGGCCATGGTGTGGTAGCCGTCGCGCGCGAGACGTTCCTGCGTCGCCCGGCCGACGCCCCAGATCGTGCCGACCGGCCGCGGCGCCAGGAAGGACACCGCCTCCACCGCGCCGATCACCGCGAAGCCGCGCGGCTTGTCGAGATCGGAGGCGATCTTGGCGAGGAACTTGTTCGGCGCGAGGCCGACCGAGACGGTGACGCCGATCTCCGTCTCGACGTCGCGGGCAAAGCGCATGAGGCAAATGGCCGGCGGCTCGCCGTGCAGCCGCTCGGTGCCGGCGAGGTCGAGGAACGCCTCGTCGATCGACAGCGGCTCGACCAGCGGCGTGAGGCTCAGCATCCGCTCGCGGATCTGCCGGCCGACCGCCACATATTTCGCCATGTTGGGCCGCAGCACGACGGCTTCCGGGCACAGCGCCAGCGCCTTGAACATCGGCATGGCGGAACGCACGCCCTTCACCCGGGCGAGATAGCAGGCGGTGGACACCACGCCACGCCGTCCGCCGCCGATGATCAGCGGCTTGTCGCGGAGCGAGGGAGCGTCGCGCTTCTCCACCGCCGCATAGAAGGCGTCGCAGTCGATATGGGCGATATGCAGCGCGAATAGTTCGGCGTGGGCGACGATGCGCGGGCTGCCGCATTTCGGGCACCGCGTCCCGCGCGGGAAGCGGTGCAGACAGTCCCGGCAAGCCGCGCCCGAACCCGCACCCGAATCCGCGCCCGAACCTTGCATGGGGATACTCAGTCGCTGCCGTGCCGGTCGCCGGCATGGGCGAGGATCTCGCGGGCGGCGACCACGTGGCCGGGGTCGATGGCCGCTTCGGAGGCATAGGCGAGGAGCATGTCCTGATGGTTGATCAGATGGTCGAGCACGGCGACCTGGAAGGCGGGAGAGCCCACCACGCCACGCAGATCGGCCGGCGCGAGGCCGCTTTCGGCCAGCATCGGCGCCAGCCGCTCGGGGTCGGCGGCGAGGAAGGTGAGGGCGCCGACCGCCACCTCCCGTGCAGCGGCCGCATTCGTCAGGCGCATAGGTTGACGGAAAGACTTGGGTTTACTCTCGCGCATTTGGGGTTCCGTAAGAAATGACAGCTAGTTTGCCCTACTGCTGCCGGACATTCCTCGGCGTATATATCAGGCCCGCGCCGCGCAGGGCCAACCCGCATCAACGACCGAGCGCCCCATGCCGAAGACCGTCATGATCGTGGAAGACAATGAGCTCAATATGAAGCTCTTCCACGACCTGCTTGAAGCGCACGGCTATGCGACCGTCGAAACCCGCAGCGGTGTCGAGGCCGTCGAACTGGCCCGCAAGCATCGCCCCGACCTCATCCTGATGGACATCCAGCTTCCCGAAGTGTCCGGTCTCGACGTGACGCGCTGGCTCAAGGAGGACGCGGAACTGCGCTCGATTCCGGTGGTCGCCGTCACCGCCTTCGCGATGAAGGGCGATGAGGAGCGAATCCGCGAGGGCGGTTGCGAAGCCTACCTCTCCAAGCCGATCTCGGTTGCGAAATTCCTCGAGACCGTGCGCCATTTCGTGAAGGAGGGATAGGCCTGCAGCCATGACCGCGCGCGTCCTGATCGTCGACGATGTGCCGGCGAACGTGAAGCTGCTGGAGATCCGTCTTGCGGCGGACTATTTCGACGTCGTCACGGCCTCGAACGGTCCCGACGCGCTCGCCATCTGCGAGCGTGGCCAGTGCGACATCGTCCTGCTCGACGTGATGATGCCGGGCATGGACGGTTTCGAGGTCGCCCGCCGGCTGAAATCCAATCCGGCCACCTACCACCTGCCGATCATCATGATCACCGCGCTCGACCAGCCGGCGGACCGCGTGCGCGGCATCGAGGCCGGAGCGGACGACTTCGTGACCAAGCCGGTCGACGACGTCGCCCTGCTGACCCGCGTGCGCTCCCTGGTGCGGCTCAAGATGGTGACCGACGAACTGCGCATGCGGGCGGCCGCCACGCGCGAGTTCGGACTGCCGGACCCCATCATCGAGGTGATCGACGAGCAGGGCACCGGCGGCCGCATCCTGCTGGTCGAGGATCGGCCGCGCATGCTGGAGCACCTTTCCAAGGTGCTCGGCGCGGAGCATCAGGTCGAGGCCGAGCAGGACCCCAACGAGGCGCTGTTCCGCGTGGCCGAGGGCGGGCACGACCTTGCCATCATCAGCCTCGATCTCACCAATTTCGACGCGCTGCGGCTGTGCAGCCAGATCCGCTCGCTGGAGCGCACGCGCTATCTGCCGATCCTGCTGCTCGCCCAACCGGAGGATCGCGACCGCCTGCTGCGCGGCCTCGACATCGGCGTGAACGACTATCTCATCCGCCCGATCGACCGGAACGAGCTGCTGGCCCGAGCCCGCACGCAGATCCGCCGCCGCCGCTATACCGACCGCCTGCGCGACAACGTCCAGCATTCCATCGAGATGGCGATTACTGACGGCCTCACCGGCCTCAACAACCGCCGCTACATGGAAAGCCACCTCGCCATCATGCTCGACCGCGCGGCGGCGCGGGGGCGGCCGGTCTCGGTCATGCTGATCGACATCGATTTCTTCAAGACGATCAACGACACGTGGGGTCACGACGCCGGCGACGACGTGCTGCGCGAGTTCGCCCTGCGGCTGCGCTCCAACATCCGCGGTATCGACCTGACCTGTCGCTATGGCGGTGAGGAATTCGTGGTGGCGATGCCCGATACCGACCTCAACATCGCCGGCATCGTCGCCGAGCGCCTGCGCCAGCGCATCGAGGCCGAGTCCTTCCAGATCAAAGGCGGGGCGCATTCGATCAACGTGACGATCAGCATCGGCATCGCGACGCGCCGCGGCACGGGCGACGACGTGGCGAGCCTGCTCCGCCGGGCGGACGCCGCCGTCTATCGGGCGAAAAGCGAAGGCCGCAACCGGGTGGTGTCGGCGGCGGCCTGATCATCCGACGGTCTGCCTGCTCCTGCCGCCCATCAATTCGATTTTCCGGCGTTTCTGCCGTTGCTTTCGTAGAAGGTTCGGCTAGGTTCGAATCAGTACGGGGTTCCAATACCCTGCGGAGTGCTCAGGTCCGCCGCATCTCCTGGGTCCGCGGGGTCTGGTCGGCGGGCGACGGGGTTCCCGGATGGCCTCTCCGGGCCGTTGCCTGCCGATCAACCCGTCTCTCAAGAATATTTCCGAAGTCCTTGACGCAAAAGAAAAAGGCGCCTTGCGGCGCCTTGTCCTTTCGGCTGCGACAGGCGTCAGATCACTTGATCTTGCCTTCGCGGAACTCGACATGCTTCTTCGCGACCGGGTCGTACTTCTTGACGACCAGCTTGTCGGTCATGGTGCGCGAGTTCTTCTTGGTCACGTAGAAATAGCCGGTGTCGGCGCTCGACACGAGCCGGATCTTGATGGTCGCCGCCTTGGCCATGGCCGGTCTCCTGAAGCGTGGCGGATGGTTCTGCTGAAACCGGCCACGTCGATATGAAAGGGTTCGCGCGACGCGAGAGTCGCTCGTTGGCGGCTCATATCCGCGATGGCACGCCGAATGTCAAGGAACCCGCGCCACCCGCCAGCCCACCACGGCGACGTAAAGGGCGAGGAAGGTGGCGAGCGTATAGGCGAAGCCCTGCGGATTGGCGGCATCCATGCCGGCGCCGACCAATGGCGGCCCGACGGTCAGCCCGATGCTGTAGAGCATCACGAAAGCCGAATTCGCCGAAGCGAGCTCGGCGCCGTGGAAACGGGCGCCGAGATGGGCGAGGCCGACCGTGTACAGTCCGGCCACCACGCCGATCGAGACGAACAGCACGCCGCGGATCGTCCAGCCCTCCATCGGTAACAGGGGAAGGAGACACATGCCGGCGAGGCCGATCGTGCCGCAGATCAGCAGCAGCCTGCGCCGGTCCATCCGGTCGCTGAGCAGGCCGAGCGGGATCTGGAAGGCGACGCCGCCCAGCATAGTGATGGTCATCAGCAGCGCCGCGCTGCCCTCGTCGAGGCCGCGCTGCAGCCCGTATATGGCGAGGAAGCTCATCTCGCCGGTCTCGACCGCGCCGAAGATCAGCGCTGCCAGCGTCGCGCTGGGAGCGAGCCGCAGCATGTCGAGGATGCCGAACCGGCTGTCGGTGTGGATCTCCGGTGCGCCCGAAGCCCCCATGATGACCGGGATTCCGCCAGCCACGAACAGCGCCGCGCCGATCAGGTAGGGCATCCATCCCACCGTGCCGGTGAGGTTCAGTATGGCCGGCCCGCCGGCGACGCCGAGCGAGAGGATGGTGGCATAGACGCCCATGACCAGCCCCCGCCGGGCCGGGGGCGCGGCGGCGTTGATCCAGAACTCGCTCACCACGAACAGCGCACACATCGCCACGCCGAACGCGAAACGCAACGGAAACCACAGGGCGAACCAGGGGGATGCCTTGAAGCCGATGAGACTCAGCGCCGCCAGACCGATCGCGCAGAGCAGCATGTTGCCGGCGCCGAAGCGCCGAACCAGCCCGGTCATGAACGGCGCGGCGACGATGTTGGCTATGCCGCCGACCGCCGTGTTGATGCCGATCCAGGTTCTTGCGATTCCCCGCGTTTCCAGCTCGATGGCGAGCAACGGTATGGACAGCCCGAGACCGATGCCGGCCACCGAGACGGCGGCGATGGCGGCGGCGATCGAGGCGATGTTGGCGGAGCGCAGATCGACGGGCGGAGCGGACATGTCGGGCTTGTAGGGGAGAAGCCGGAGGGTCGTCCAGTCGGTGTGGCGAGAACGCCAGTCGGTGCGGTCAGGCCGGTCAGTCCAGCAATTCGCGATATCTCTTGCCGCTCCGCTCGAAATAGAACGGTACCGGCAGGCGGGGCGAGGCGCCGGCGGCGAGCCGCCCCTCGATCTCGCCGAGGATGGCGCGGGTGATGCCCGGCAGGTCGACCCCGCGCGCTTCCTCGAAGGTCAGCCAGCGCAGCTCGACGAGCTCCGAATCCGGCCCGACGACGCCCTCGATCCGATGCGCGACGTCGCGGACATCGGCCATGAAGAAGCGGGTGTCGAAGCGGCGCAGCCGTCCCGGAGGGGTGATCGCCCGCGCGACGAAGCTCAGCGCCTCGAGATTAGGAAAGACCTCGGCCTCCGCGAAGGCCTGCCAGCCGGCGGGCACCTTCGGAATGCCCAGCTCGCGCGTGCCGATGATGAGGCCGGTCTCCTCGAAGGTCTCGCGGATGGCGGCGAGCGCCAGCGCCCGCGCGCGGGAGGCGCTCGGACGGCCGACGCGGATGCCGAGCCGCCGCTCGCTCTCGCCCTCCAGCATGCCGAACACCGGCATGGCGCGGTCGCTCGGGTCGACCCGCCCGCCGGGGAAGACGAACTTGCCCGGCATGAACACCTGGCGCTGGTTCCGCTGGCCCATCAGCACGCGCGGCTTGCGGGCGGCGCGGTCGAGCAGCACCAGCGTCGCAGCGTCGACGGGACGGCGCACGGCCGGCTTCGGCGTCGCTGCAAGGGGAGCCGGCGCCTCGATCGCTTCGGTCGTGCTCATGCCCGCGCGGCCTCGGCGCGCTCGGTCGGCGGGAGGGGATCGTGCTCCTCGCTGGTCGGGTCGAAGCCGTGCATGCGCAGCGCCCATTGATAGGCGACGAGCGCCCCCTTCACCGGCGGCAGCAGCACCACGGCGAGGATGACCGTCAGCGGCAGCCACAGCGCCATGTGGATCCACAGCGCCGGATGCAGCGCCATCTCCACCGCCAGAAGCAGCGGCACGACGATATGGCCAACGATGGTGATCACCATATAGGGCGGCGCGTCATCGGCCCGGTGGTGCCACAGCTCCTCGCCGCAGGCGGGGCAGCGATCGTTCACCTTGAGAAAAGCGCGGTAGAGCCGGCCTTCGCCGCAGGCCGGACAGCGGCAGGCGAGCCCGCGCTTCATCGCCGTGCCCATCGGCCGGGTGGGCAATGCAGCGCTTGTGTGTGCCTGAACATTCATCGGCGTCTCCCGCGATGCGGCGCGCGGCCGGGGCGATCCTCGCCGCGCCGCGATCGGCCGCGTGGCGGCCGGCCCGCGCCCGCTACATAGGCGCCTTCGCTCAGAAGCTCAAATCGCAGGGCGCCGGCGACCGGCGCCGCCTCCACCAGCTTCACCTCGACCCGGTCGCCGAGCCTGTGCATCTCGCCGGTGCGCTCGCCGATCAGCGCATGGCGCGCCTCCTCGTAGCGGTAATAGTCCTGCCCGAGCGTCGCGGCGGGGATGAAACCGTCCGCACCGGTGTCGTCCAGCGCGACGAAAAGCCCCGCCCTCGTCACCCCGGCGATGCGCCCCTTGAAGGTCGCGCCGATCTGCTCGGCCATGTGGTGGGCGATCAGCCGGTCGATGGTCTCGCGCTCGGCCGACATGGCCCGGCGTTCTGCCGCCGAGATGCGAGCGGCGGTCTCGGCGAGCCCGTCGGGCGTCGTCGCCTCCGGCAGACCGTCGCGGCCGAACCCGAGCGCCCGGATCAGGCCGCGATGCACGATGAGGTCGGCATAGCGCCGGATCGGCGAGGTGAAATGCGCGTAGCGGCGCAGATGCAGGCCGAAATGGCCGTAATTCTCCTGCGCGTACTCGGCCTGCGCCTGGCTGCGCAGGATCACCTGATTGACCAGCGGCGCCAGTTCCGTGTCGTCCACGCGGGCGAGGATGCCATTGAAGTGCGAGGGACGGACCGTCTCCATCTTCGGCAGCTTGATGTCGAGCGTCTGCAGGAACTCGCGCAGCGAGGCGACCTTCTCCAGCGAGGGGGCGTCGTGCACGCGGTAGACGAGGGGGGTGCGCTTCTCCTCCAGCGTCTCGGCGGCCGCGACATTGGCGAGGATCATGAACTCCTCGATCAGCCGGTGCGCGTCGAGTCGCTCCGGCACGATCACCTTGTCGACCGTGCCATCGGGCTTCAGCAGGATCTTGCGCTCCGGCAGGTCGAGCTCCAGCGGCTCGCGGGCGTCGCGCGCCTTCTTCACCACCGCATAGGCGGCGTAGAGCGGGCGCAGCACCGGGTCGAGCAGAGGAGCGGTGATCTCGTCCGTCCGCCCCTCGATCGCCGCCTGCGCCTGCTGATAGGCGAGCTTGGCGGCCGAGCGCATCATCACGCGGTGGAAGCTGTGGCTCTTCTTGCGTCCGTTCGGGGCGATCACCATGCGCACGGCGAGCGCCGGGCGGTCCTCCAGCGGGCGCAGCGAGCACAGGTCGTTCGAGATGCGTTCGGGCAGCATCGGCACCACCCGGTCCGGGAAATAGACCGAGTTGCCGCGCACCGCCGCCTCGCGGTCGAGCGCGGAGCCGGGGCGGACATAGTAAGCGACGTCGGCGATGGCGACGGTGAGGATGAAGCCGCCGGCATTCTCCGGGTCGTCATCCGGCGCCGCATGCACGGCATCGTCATGGTCCTTGGCGTCCGGCGGGTCGATGGTGACGAGGGGCAGCGGGCGCCAATCCTCGCGCCCGGCCATCGACGCGGGCTTGGCCGCCTCGGCCTCGGCCAGCGTCTCGCGGCGGAAGACGTGGGGGATGCCGTGAGCGTGGATGGCGATCAGGCTCACCGCCTTTTCGGTAGCGAGCGAGCCCAGCCGCTCCTTCACCTTAGCGGTCGGCAGGCCGTAGGCGTGATGGCGCAGGATTTCCACGGCGACGAGGTCGCCTTCCTCCGCCCCGTTCTCGAAATCGGGCGGGATCGCCAGCTCCCGCCCCATGTTCCGCTTGTCGACCGGCACCAGCCGGCCGCCGCCCTGCCGGTCCTTGCGGAAGATGCCGAGCACCTGCGCGCGGGCCTTCTCGATCAGCTTCAGCACGCGCCCGGTATGGGTGACCTTGCCGTCGCCCTCGGGGATCTCCTCGGTGCGCAGCAGCACGCGGTCGCCGATCGCCGGGGTCGGCTGCGCCTCGCGCCGGCCGATGGCGGCGCGGCGGGCGAGCCGCACCAGGATGCGCGGCGGCTCGCCGTGCTCCTCCTCGTCCCAGTCGACCGGGGTGGCGATCAGCTCGCCGTCCTCGTCGCGCTCCACCACCTCCGCCATGACGACGGCGGGCAGGGCGCCGGGGACGTGAAGCTTCCGGCGCTTCTTGCCGATCAGCCCCTCGTCGGCCAGCTCGCGCAGCATCGCCTTCAGCGCGATGCGGTCCTGCCCGTCGAGGCCGAAGGCGCGGGAGATCTCCCGCTTGCCGACGTCGCCGCCATGCTCGGCGATGAAAGCGGTCAGCTCCTCGCGCGTCGGCATCCCGCGCGGGCGGCGCGGCTGGGCGGGTGTCTTGGTCTTCGGCTTGGGCGGCTTTCGCACGAGTCGGATATCCTTGAAGCAATGGGCGACGCTAACCCACCCGGCAGGTCACGTCGACGCGGGCGACGGGGCATCGGGTCCGGGGGCGGCGCCTGGAACGGGGGGAGACATCATGGGCGGTTGGCGGACGGGCATTCTCATTGCGATTCTCGCGGCGGCGGCCGGTTTCGGCGCGGGCTACTGGCGTTGGGGCTGGCCGGTCGACTGGTATGCCGGCCACGATGCCGCCGCGCTGCCGGCGGGCACCGACGACCCGGTCCGCTATGGCTGGCAGCTCGTCATCTCGACGCCGGAGCATATCGGCCGCAACGCCGCCGCGCCGGCGATGCGCTACGCCGGCAACGACCTCGCCTGCACCAATTGCCACCTGAATGCGGGCAGGCAGGCCTATGCCGCGCCCTTCATCTCCACCTTCACCAGCTTTCCGATGATCTCGGACGACCGCTACCTGACGCTCGCCGACCGCATCAACGGCTGCATGACGCGCAGCATGAACGGCCGGCCGCTGCCCGGCGACAGCCGCGAGATGGAGGCGTTCATCGCCTATATCCGCTTCGTCGGGCAGGGTTCGCCGAGCGACATCCGCATCCCCGGCATGGGCCTGCGCCCGCTCCCCGCACCGAAGCAGGCGCCCGACGCGACGCGCGGGCGCACCGTCTATGCGGCGAGTTGCGCCCGCTGCCACGGCCCGGAGGGAGCCGGCAGCAGGCTGGAGCCGCCGCGCATCGGCTATGCCGCGCCCCCGCTGTGGGGGGAGGATTCCTTCAACGCCGCCGCCGGCATGGCCGACATGCGGATCGCCGCCGCCTTCGTGCGCGCCAACATGCCGTTCGAGACCACCTATGACGATCCCTCGCTCAACGACCAGCAGGCCTGGGACGTCGCCGCCTTCGTCACGACGCAGCCGCGCCCGGCCGGTCCCCAGCGCACGCCGTGACCGCCGGTTTCCCGGCACCGCCCTATGAGCGCATTGTGATCGAAATCGGCTGCCGGGGGTGCCGAGAGACTTGAATGCCGTTTGCGTACCTGCAATTTGGCGCCACGTCGATCTGGCGGCGATCGGCGTGCGGAACGAGAAAATGGATACGCGTACACCAGGAAGCGACGCCCACGCGCCGGAGAAGCTCAGCCCGGCCGATATCCGCGCTGTCCTGACCGGCGTCATGCTCGCCATGTTCCTCGGCGCGCTCGACCAGACCATCGTCTCGACCGCGCTGCCGACCATCGGTGTCGCCTTCGGCGATGTCGAGAACCTGCCCTGGATCGTCACCGCCTATCTGCTCACCGCCACCGCGGCGACCCCGCTGGTCGGCAAGCTCGCCGACATCCACGGGCCGCGCCCGGTGCTGCGGGTGGGCATCGCGCTGTTCCTTGTCGGCTCGGTGATGTGCGCGCTGGCGCCGAGCATGCTGTGGCTGATCATCGGCCGCGCGGTGCAGGGAGCCGGCGGCGGCGGGCTGATCTCGCTCGCCCAGACCATCATCGGGCTGATGGTGGCGCCGCGCGAGCGTGGCCGCTACCAGGCCTATTTCGCCGCCGTGTTCATGACCTCGAGCATCTCCGGGCCGGTGCTGGGCGGCTTCTTCGCCGAGCATCTGCACTGGTCGCTGATCTTCTGGATCAACCTGCCGATCGGCCTCGTCGCCGCCTTCGCCAGCGACCGGGCGCTGCGGCGCCTGCCGCCGCACGAGCACCCCCACCGGCTCGATTTTATCGGCGCGCTGCTGATGTGCGCCGCCACCACGGCGCTGCTGCTGGCGCTGAGCTGGGGCGGTACGCAATATGCGTGGTCCTCGCCGGTGGTGCTCGGATTGCTCGGCCTCTCGGCGCTGCTCTGGGCGAGTTTCGCGGTGCGCATCTTCACCGCCATCGAACCGCTGCTGCCGCTCTCGGTGCTCGCCAATCCGGTGGTCGCCGCCTGCGTGGTCGCCGCCGCCTTCGCCATGGGCACCATGGTCGGGCTGTCGATCGAGATTCCCCTGTATCTCGAAGGCGTGCAGCACCTGTCGTCGAGCCAGTCCGGCGTGACGCTGATCGCGCTGATGGCCGGCGTGGTGGTGGGCGCGAGCCTGACCGGCCGGATCATGGGCCGCGTCGCCCATTACAAGCCGATCCCGCTGGTCGGGCTGAGCTGCGCCATCGCCGCCCTTGCCGGCATGGCGGTGCTGTCGGAAGCCCTCGCGACGCGTCCTGCCGCCTTCGCGGCTCTGCTCGCGGTCGCCGGCATCGGTCTCGGCACCGCGCTGCCGGTCACCACCGTGGCGATCCAGAACGCGGTGCCGATCGCGCAGATCGGTACGGCGACGGCGGTGATGAACTTCTTCCGCTCGCTCGGCTCGGCGGTGCTGACCGCCGCCTTCAGCGCGATCGTGCTGGGCCTGATCGATGTCGGCGGCGAGGTGTCGGCGCAGATGCTGATCGAGAAGGGCATGGCGGACCAACTCGCGGCGGCCTTCCACTGGGTGTTCGCCGCGAGCGCTGTCTCGCTGGGCGTCTCGCTGCTCGCCATCGTGCTGATGGAGGAGCGCCCGCTGCGCACCACGGTGCACACGACCAGCGCGGTGGAATAGGCCGCGCTGGAATCGTCAATCACTTGCGGGAGCGATCCCGGATACGGCCGGTCGGCCGTTCCGGGATGACGCGGAAGAGCCCTCAGCCCTTCGCGGCCTTCTTCGCCGGCGCCTTCGCGCTGCTCGCCTTCTTCGGCGCCGCCTTGGCCTTCGCCGGCGCCTTGGCGGTCGCGCTCTTTGCCGTACTGCTCTTGCGCGCCGGGCGGGCCGGGGAGGTCTCGGCCTTGGCGGCGATCAGCTTCACCGCCTCGTCGAGCGTGACGGCCTCCGGATCGGTCCCCTTCGGCAAGGTGGCGTTGACCTTGCCGTGGTTCACATAGGCGCCGAACCGGCCCGGACGCACCGAGATCACGCCGCCCAGCGTCGGATGCTCGCCGAGCTCGCGCCCCGCCGGCGCGCCGCGCCGTCCGCCCGGACCCTTGTTCTGCTTGTCGGCGATCAGCGCCACGCCGCGGTTGAGGCCGATGGAGAGCACGTCGTCGCCGGAATCGAGATTGGCGTAGGTCCGGCCC
This sequence comes from Allobosea sp. 117, assembly GCF_000702305.1. Lineage (GTDB taxonomy): Bacteria > Pseudomonadota > Alphaproteobacteria > Rhizobiales > Xanthobacteraceae > Ancylobacter. The sequence continues at coordinate 41,332 of NZ_JNLC01000016.1, read as the reverse complement.
ATCTGCACATAGGGGCCGAACTTGCCGATGCCGGCGAGGATCGGCTCGCCGGTTTCGGGGTGGTGGCCGATCTCACGCGGCAGCGCGAGCAGCGCCAGCGCGGTTTCGAGGTCGACATCGGCCGGCGCGAGGCCCTTCGGCAGGCTGGAGCGCTTCGGCTTCTCGCCGTCCTTGCCCTCGCCGAGCTGCAGATAGGTGCCGAAACGCCCGTCGCGCAGCGTCACTTCGAGCCCGCTCTCCGGGTCGGTGCCGAGCACCCGGGTGCCGGTGGTCTCGGCCTCGCCGTTCTCGCCGTTCTGGACTGCGAGGGGGCGGGTATATTTGCACTCGGGATAGTTCGAGCAGCCGATGAAGGCGCCGAACTTGCCGACCTTGAGCGACAGCCTGCCGGTGCCGCAGGTCGGGCACAGGCGCGGGTCGCTGCCGTCCTCCTTGGGGGGGAAGATGTGGGCGGTCAGCATCTCGTCGAGCGCGGCGATGACGTCGGAAACTCGCAATTCCTTGGTTTCGCCCACGGCCGCCGAGAAATCGCGCCAGAAGTCGCGCAGCACGTCCTTCCAGTCGAGCTCGGCGGCGGAGATACGGTCGAGCTTCTCCTCGAGATCGGCGGTGAAGTCGTACTCGACATAGCGGTCGAAGAAGCTCTCGAGGAAGGCGGTGACCAGCCGCCCCTTGTCCTCCGGCACCAGCCGACGCTTGTCGAGCCGCACATATTCGCGCTCGCGCAGCACGGCGAGCACCGAGGCATAGGTCGAGGGCCGGCCGATGCCGAGCTCTTCCATGCGCTTGACCAGCGAGGCTTCCGAATAGCGCGGCGGCGGCTCGGTGAAATGCTGGTCGGCCTTGATACCACGATTGGCCAGCGGCTCGCCGGCCGACATGGCGGGCAGGCGGCGATTCTCGTCGTCCTCCTCCTCGTCGTCGCGGCCTTCGCGATAGAGGGTGAGGAAGCCATCGAACTTCACCACCGAGCCGGTGGCGCGCAGCTCCAGCGCGCGCCCGCCGGCATTGGCGTCGATATCGACCGTGGTGCGCTCGATCTCAGCCGATTCCATCTGGCTCGCGACGGTGCGCAGCCAGATCAGCTCGTAGAGCTTCGCTTGATCGGGTTCGAGATGGCGCACGACGTCCTTCGGGCGCCGGCCGACATCGGTCGGGCGCACCGCTTCGTGGGCTTCCTGCGCGTTCTTCGCCTTGGCGGTGTATTTGCGCGGCACGGACGGCACGTAGCGGTCGCCATATTCCCGGCCGATCACCGCGCGGGTGGCGGCCACCGCCTCCGGCGCCATGTCGACGCCGTCTGTACGCATATAGGTGATGAGGCCGACCGTCTCGCCGCCGATGTCGACGCCCTCATAGAGGCGCTGCGCGATGCGCATGGTGGTCGCCGGCGCAAGGCCGAGCTTGCGGCTCGCTTCCTGCTGCAGCGTCGAGGTGGTGAAGGGCGGGTAGGGGTGGCGCTTGCCGGGCTTCGCCTCGACCGAGCGCACGCTGTATTTGGCCGCTTCCAGCGCCGCGCGGAAGGCGCTCGCCTCCTCGGCGGTGCCGACGTCGAGGCGGCTGATCTTCTTGCCGTCGGCGCCGACCAAGCGCGCCTCGAAGGTCTCGCTGCGCGGGGTGGCGAGGGTGGCGGCGATCGACCAGTATTCGCGCCGGACGAAGGTCTCGATCTCCATCTCGCGGTCGCAGACGAGGCGGAGCGCCACCGACTGCACGCGCCCGGCCGAGCGGGCGCCCGGCAGCTTGCGCCAGAGCACCGGCGAGAGGGTGAAGCCGACCAGATAATCGAGCGCCCGGCGGGCGAGATAGGCATCGACAAGCGCCGCGTCGATCATGCGCGGGTGCTTCATCGCCTCGGTCACCGCCTGCTTGGTGATGGCGTTGAAGACCACGCGGGCGATCGGCTGGTCCTTGAGGGCGCGCTTTTCCTTCAGCACTTCCAGCACGTGCCAGGAGATCGCCTCGCCCTCGCGGTCGGGGTCGGTGGCGAGGATCAGGCCATCGGCCGCCTTCACCGCCCGGGCGATGTCGGACAGGCGCTTCTGTGCCTTGGGATCGACGTCCCACAGCATGCGGAAATCGTGCTCGGGATCCACCGAGCCGTCCTTGGCGGGCAGGTCGCGCACGTGGCCGTAGGAGGCGATCACCTCGTAGCCCGGCCCGAGATATTTGTTGATCGTCTTCGCCTTTGCCGGCGATTCGACGATGACGACCTGCATGCGCCCGCTATGTCCTTTGAGAGAGGGGTCAGTCCCGAAGAGGCGGGGAAAATGGGGGAGCACCGCTCACCTGTCAAATGCCCAAGACGCAAAGGCTCGCACGATGAGACCGACGCTCGTCTTTTGACGAGCGGGCGTCGCGCGGGGGCAACGGCGCGAGAGGGCGGCTGAAACCATAAGTTGCGCACCAATAATATACGATATTACAGGTAGAATGATCCTTCAGCGCGATGATACGTTGCGCGAAAGGCCGCCCCTCGCGGTCCGGCAAAGCTCACGAGCAGGTGGACGATCACAGATGCCTCATGGATCGGACAGCCGCCGCCAGACGGCGGACTACATCGCCGAGATGGCGCAGGAGCTGGCGCGAATCGCCGCGCAGCACGACTTCCAGGTTCTCCAGCACCTGCTCCAGATGGCCTGGGAGGAGGCGAGGTCGATCGCGCATGCCGACACCAAGCGGGCCGAAGGCTGAAAGCGGGTGGAAGGCTGAAAGCCGGGCGGAACCGGACTCAGGCGAGCGACACGCCGCCGCCGGGATGCCGTTCGAGCCGGCCGGCGATCTCAAGCTCCATGAGCACGATCTGCACCTCGGCGGCCGAGCTGCCCGACAGCGCGACGAGGTCGTCGACCGCGACCGGCGAGGGGCCGAGCAGCGCGAGGATGCGTCCGCGCGCGTCCTCGCTCGGCTCGCCGGCGAGCGGATCGCCGTCCCCCGGCTCCGCGATGCGGGGCGGCTCGGCGCGGCCGCGCAGCGGCGCCAGCGCGTCCAGTATGTCGGCGGCTTCCGTCACCAGCGTGGCGCCCTGCTTGATCAGCCGGTTGGTGCCCGCCGCCCTTGGATCGAGCGGCGAGCCCGGCACCGCGAACACTTCGCGCCCTTGCTCGCCGGCGAGGCGGGCGGTGATCAGCGAGCCGGAGCGCTCCGCTGCCTCGACCACCACGATGCCGAGCGCGACTCCCGAGACCAGGCGGTTGCGGCGAGGGAAGTCGCGGGCGCGCGGCTCCCACCCCATCGGCATCTCCGAGACGACTGCGCCCTGCTCGACGATCCGCTCCAGCAGGGCGAGGTTCTCCGGCGGGTAGGGGCGGTCGTGCCCGCCGGCCAGCACCGCCAGCGTGCCGCTCGGAAGGCTTGCCTCGTGCGCGCTTGCGTCGATGCCGCGGGCGAGGCCGGAAGCGATCACCCAGCCGGCCGTGCCCAGCGCCTGCGCCAGCCGCGCCGCCATGGTGCGCCCGGCGCCGGAGGCGTTGCGCGCGCCGACCATGGCGATCATCGGCTCGGCGAGCAGCTCACGCCGCCCGCGCACGGCGAGCAGAGGCGGGGCGTCGTCGACGGCGCGCAGCGCCGGCGGATAGTCCTCCTCGCCGAGCGCGACGAAGACGCCGCCGAGCCGCGCCAGCCTGGCGATCTCGTCTTCCGCCTCGGCGATGCCCGGCACGCGCGGCGCCAGCAGCCCGCCGCCGCGACGGGCGAGGGCCGGCAGCGCCTCGATCGCCGCCGCCGCGCCGCCGAATCGGCCGATCAGGTTGCGGAAGGTACGCGGCCCGACATTCTCGGTCCGCATCAGCCGGAGCCAGTCCCGGCGCTGGATGTCGTCGAGACGCAGCCCGCGCGGCGCCACGCCTCAGGCCTTCCCGCCGATCTTGCCCTCGGTGCCGGCGAGGAGCCGGCCGATATTGGCGCGATGCATGAACCACAGCAGCGCGGTGAGGATAGCGAGCAGCACCGCGATGTTGCCGGCACCCATCAGGGATGCCGCGATAACGGTGGCGACGCTCGCGACCAGCGCGGACAGCGAGGAATAGCGCAGCGCGAAGGCCAGGCCGAGCCAGACGGCGGCGAAGACAAAGGCGGCGGGCCATAGCAGGCCGAGCGTCACCCCGAGGAAGGTCGCCACCCCCTTGCCGCCCTTGAAGCCAAGCCAGACCGGGAAGATGTGGCCGAGAAAGGCGCCAAGGCCGCCGAGCAGCGCGCCCGGCTCGCCGAAGAAGTGCCCCATCAGCAGCACCGCAGCCGTGCCCTTCAGCATGTCGCCGGCGAGCGTCGCGGCGGCCAGCTCCTTGCGGCCGGTGCGCAGCACGTTGGTGGCGCCGATATTGCCCGAGCCGATCGAGCGGATGTCGGCGGTGCCGGCGAGGCGGGTGAGGATCAGCCCGAACGGGATCGATCCGAACAGATAGCCGACGGCAAGGCTCAGCAGGCTCGGCAGCAGGGGCCAACTCATGTGGGCGGCCTCGTTGGTTGGCGTGTTTGTTTCCTTGAGCCCCTCCCGGTATCCAGGTGATCCGGGAACGCGCTCGCTTCGAGGCGTCGGGCATGATCCGGCCGGATCATGCCCGCGCCGTCAAACGTATTCGTACACCGTCCGCCCGGCAACGAGCGTGCGCACCACGCGCCCCTCGAACCGGGCCTCGTCGAACGGCGTGTTGCGGGAGCGCGACTTGAGCGAGGCGGCATCGAGCAGCCACGCCTCGTCCGGGTTGAGGATCGCGATGTCGGCCGGGCTGCCGGGGCGCAGGCTTCCGGCATTGAGCTCGAGCAACTGCGCCGGGCGGGTCGACATGGCGCGGATCAGCGTCATCAGCGAGACGTCGCCGCTGTTCACCAGCCGCAGCCCGGCGGCCAGCATGGTCTCAAGCCCGATGGCGCCGAACGCCGCCTCCGAGAAGGGCAGGCGCTTCACCTCGACGTCCTGCGGGTTGTGGTCGGAGACGATGACGTCGATCAGCCCCGTCTCCAGTGCCGCCACCAGCGCCGCCCGGTCCTCCTCGATGCGCAGGGGCGGCGAGAGCTTGAAGAATGTGCGGTAGCCGACGACGTCGCGCTCGTTCAGCGTCAGGTGGTTGATCGAGGCGGAGGCGGTGACGGAAAGCCCGTCCTCCTTCGCCCGACGCAGCACCGCGAGCGATTCCGGGCAGGTGAGGGAGGCCGCGTGGTAGCGCCCGCCGGTGATCCCCGCGAGCCGCACGTCGCGCTCGAAGACGATGGTCTCCGCCGCCTTCGGCACGCCGGCAAGGCCGAGCCGCGAGGCGAGCTCGCCCTCGTTCATCACGCCCTCGGAGAGCGTCGCGTCCTGCGTGTGGTGCACGATAAGCGCGTCGAAGTCGCGGGCATAGATCAGCGCCCGGCGCAGCACCTGCGCGGAGGCGACCGAGCTCGCCGCATCGGTGAAGGCGACCGCGCCCGCCGCCCGCAGCAGGCCGATCTCGGTCATCTCGCGGCCCTGCAGGCCCTTGGTCAGCGCCGCCATCGGGTGGACCCGCACGATCGCGGTGTCGCGCGCGCGCCGCATCACGAAGTCGACGATGGCCGGCTCGTCGATCACCGGGTCGGTGTCGGGCTGGCAGATGATGGTGGTGACGCCGCCCGCCGCCGCCGCCTGGCTGGCCGAGGCGAGCGTCTCGCGGTGCTCGGCGCCCGGCTCGCCGATATAGGCGCGCATGTCGACGAGGCCCGGCACCACGATGAGGCCGCGGCAGTCGACGATCTCGGTGCCGTCGGGCAGGCCGGCCTGGGCGAGGCCGGGGGCGATGTCCTTCACCTCGCCGTCGTCGATCAGCAGATCGGCAACGATGTCGAGGTCGCGGGACGGGTCGACGACGCGCCCGCCTTTGAGAAGGGTGGGGCGCAGCTCAGGCATTGGGCAGGTTCCGGGACAGCGCGTCGAGCACCGCCATGCGTACGGCGACGCCCATCTCGACCTGCTCGCGGATCAGCGACTGCGCGCCGTCCGCGACCGCCGAATCGATCTCGACGCCGCGATTCATCGGGCCGGGGTGCATCACCAGCGCGTCCGGCTTGGCGTGGCGCAGCTTGGCCTCGTCGAGGCCCCAGTAGTGGAAATATTCCTTCACCGAGGGCACGAAGGAGCCGCTCATCCGCTCGCGCTGCAGGCGGAGCATCATCACGATGTCGACGTCCGCAAGCCCGGTGCGCATGTCGCGATGCACCTCGACGCCGAAGCGCTCGATATCGCGCGGAAGCAATGTGGAGGGGCCGACGACACGCACCTGCGCACCGAGCGTGTGCAGCAGCAGGATGTTCGAGCGGGCGACGCGCGAATGCAGGATGTCGCCGCAGATCGCGACGGTGAGGCCCTCGATCCGTCCCTTGTTGCGGCGGATGGTCAGCGCGTCGAGCAGCGCCTGCGTCGGATGCTCATGGGCGCCGTCGCCGGCATTGATCACCGAGCAGTCCACCTTGCGGGCCAGCAGCTCGACCGCGCCGGAGGCGGAATGGCGCACGATGATCATGTCGGGGTGCATGGCGTTCAGCGTCGCCGCGGTGTCGATCAGGGTCTCGCCCTTCTTCACCGACGAGTTGCCGATCGACATGTTCATCACGTCGGCGCCGAGCCGCTTGCCGGCGAGCTCGAAGGACGACTGGGTGCGGGTGGAGGCTTCGAAGAACAGGTTGATCTGGGTGCGCCCGCGCAGCGTGGCGCGCTTCTTCTCGACCTGCCGGTTGAGCGTCACGAACTGCTCGGCGAGGTCGAGGAGCCCGGTGATCTCCTCGGCCGAAAGCCCCTCGATGCCCAGCAGGTGCCGGCGCGAGAGGGTGAAGGAATCCGTCGGGTTCGATGTCATATCGAAGTCGGCTGGATAGACGCAGCCGGCCCGACCCGCAAGCACATTAGCGGGATGTCCAGACGATTCCCGCACAGAGCGCCGGCGCGCGCCCCTCACCTTGGTGAGGCTCGGGTGCCCGGCCCCGATCGGCGTGATGGCGCTTCGGGCCCCGTCAGCAGAATGCAAGATCGCGCCGGCGGTGTTCCGGAACCCTCGGAGCGCTGCGGCGTTGTTCGGCAGGCAGATGATGATATTTGTCGAAATACCGTCACGGAAAGGCCACGGTCCATTCAGTTGATATTCACCGGAATGGACAGAAACTTCGTCATCGATCATGTCGAGGGCGACGTGATTTCAGGAGTATTCCCATGATGGCTTCGCGTAAGGCCAAGGTGGCGGTGGGTCTCGGCTTTGCCGCGACGCTTGCCGCGTCCACCATTGCCCCCGTCTCGGCTGCGCCCCTCGGTGCCGCCAATCTCGGCCTTGCCTCCAGCCTGCCGGCGCAGACCGAGCAGGTGCGCTGCAATGGCTGCTGGGTCGCCGGCGGCGTTGCGGCCGGCGTGCTTGCCGGTGCGGCGATCGCCGGTGCGGCCAACCGTGGCTATTACGGTCCCCCGCCGGCCTATTATGAGCCGCCGCCGGTGGTCTACGCTCCCCCGCCGCCGGTGGTCTATGCCCCGGCGCCGCGCGCTTATGCCTATGGCAAGTGCTGGGTGCAGACCGGCCCGTATCGCGGCCAGGGCTATTACGGCCCCTGCTGATAGCGGCGCGGAGCCTGAATTTCGGACGGCGGGTCGCAGGGCCCGCCGTTTTCGTTTTCAGATGCGGAAATAGCTGACGGCGCTGATCGTCAGCGGCAATGTCACCACGGCGCAGAGGATCTGCACCGTGAGCATCTCGGCGAGCAATTGCGCGTCGCCGCCCATCTGCCGCGCCAGCACATAGCCGTTCGGCGCCGAGGGCACCGCCGCCGCGATGGCGACGACGACCAGATCGACGCCCTTGAGACCGCAGGCGATCCCGATGCCGATGCAGAGGGCTGGCATCACCGCAAGCTTCAGCACGCAGGACACCCATGTCGCGGCGCGTGGATTGCGCAGGCCGGCGATGTGCAGCCCGGCCCCGACCACCAGCAGCCCGAGCGCCAGCGAGGCGCGCCCGAGTATGTCCCCGAAGGTGACCAGCACCGGCGGCACGGGGATATGGAAGAGGTTGATCACTATGCCCAGCAGGCACGACCAGATGAATGGGTTGCGCGCGATCTGCATCAGGATCGCCCTCAGCCCCGGCGTCGCGTTGCCGCCGTAGCGCGCCAGCGTCACCACGCTGAGGATGTTGGCGACCGGTATGATCACCGCGATCGCCACCGCCGCCACGGCGAGCCCGGCCGCGCCCTCCAGCCCGCCGGCGATGGCGAGGCCGACATAGGTGTTCCAGCGCAGCGCGCCCTGGTAGAGCGAGGTGTAGCCCGGTCCGTCCAGCCCGAGGATCCGGCTTGCCGGCACCCGCGTCGCCGACAACAGCAGCGCCATGATCGCCAGCCCGCCGAGCAGGGCAATGCATACGCCGATCACCGCCACGCCGCCGAGCTCGGCGCGGCCGATGCTCACCACGATCAGTGCCGGGAACAGCACGAAATAGGTCAGCCGCTCCAGCGCCAGCCAATGGCTCGCCTCCGGCAGCAGGCCGCGCTTCAGCGCCACCCCGAGCGCGACGACGAGGAACACCGGAAGCAGGGCGGCGAGAACACTCGACATGGCTCAGCCGCCGTTGGCGCCCAGTCCGCGCAGCCGGTCGAGCGCGCCCTGCAGGATGAAGGCGGCGGCGTGCTGATCGATCACGGCGGCCCTTTTCGCGCGGCTGACATCGGCGCCGATGAGCTCGCGCTCCACCGCCGCGGTCGACAGGCGTTCGTCCCACAGCGCGATCGGCAGCTCGGTGAGCCGCGCGAAATTGCGGGCGAAGGCGCGCGTCGACTGGGCGCGCGGGCCTTCCGAGCCGTCCATGTTCACCGGCAGGCCGAGCACGAAGCCGACCACGCCGCGCGCCCGCGCAAGCTCCAGGATGCGCGCCGCGTCGGGCGTGAACTGCTTGCGGGCGATGGTCTCGACGGCGGTGGCGAGGCGCCGCTCCGGATCGCAGCTCGCCACGCCGATGGTCTTGGTGCCGAGATCGAGCCCGATCAGCGCTCCGCGCGCCGGGATCAGCGCGGCGGCCTCGATGAGCGGGAGTACGGGAGCGGTCATGGTGCTGCGCTATCACGCCGCCTGCCGCAACGCCAGACGGCGCGAAGCTCTAGCGGACCGGAACTGCGCCCCTGTTCCGTGATTGGTGGATGCGCTGGCGCAGATGCGCCTGCGCTCTTGTGTGCGCGGGCTTCGGCCCTATGTTCCGCCGAGTTCAGAGGGGAGACACGCGATGAAGATCACCTGGTACGGACACTCCGCCTTCCGGCTCGATTTCGCCGACAAGGTCGTGCTGATCGACCCGTTCCTGTCCGGCAACCCGTCCTTCGCGTCGAGTCGCGACGTCGCCGTGCTCGGCACTACCCATATCCTGCTCACCCACGGCCATGGCGACCATGTCGGCGACACCGTGGCGATCGCCGAATCGACCGGCGCGACGGTCGTCGCCAATGCCGAGATCGCCACCTGGCTGTCCTCGCTCGGGGTGAAGAAGCTCGATCCGATGAACACCGGCGGCACGACCGACCAGGGCGGCTTCAAGGTGAGCTTGGTGCGCGCCGACCATTCGTCGAGCGACATGACCGACGCCCGCATGGTCTATCTCGGCAATCCGAACGGCATCATCGTGAAAGCCCCCGGCGAGCCTGTGGTCTGGCACATGGGCGACACCGACATCTTCTCGGACATGGCGCTCATCGCCGAGATCCATAAACCGGACGTCGTAATCGTGCCGATCGGCGACCGCTACACGATGGGCCCCGAGACCGCGGCGCTGGCGGTGAAGCGCTATCTCGGCGGCCTCACCGTCATCCCCGGTCATTACGGCTCCTTCCCGCCGCTGGAGCCGACCGCCGACCGCTTCGTGTCGCTGGTGGGCGGGGAGGCGACCGTGAAGGTACTGGTGAGCGGCGAGCCGGTCGAGCTCAAGCTCTGAGGGCAGGGGCAGCGCGCGTTGCGGGGCGGGCGGCCGCCCTGCTATAGGGCGCACCAGTCTTTTCAAGGTGCAAGGAACGCGTATGTCGGTCGATCAGGCGACGGTCCGGCGGGTGGCGCATCTCGCGCGCATCGCCGTGACGGAGGACGAGGTGGCTCATCTTCAGGGTGAGCTCAATGCGATCCTCGCCTTCGTCGACGAGCTCGGCGAGGTCGATGTCACCGGCGTCGAGCCGATGACCAGCGTCACCCCGATGAAGCTGCCCATGCGCGAGGACGTGGTGAACGACGGCGGCTACCCCGCGCGCGTTCTCGCCAACGCGCCGGCCGCCGAGGACGGCTTCTTCGCCGTTCCGAAAGTGGTGGAGTGATCCCATGAGCAAGCTCACCGACCTCACCATCACCGCCGCCCGCGAGGGCCTCGCGCAGGGCCGCTTCTCGGCGCTGGAGCTGACCGACGCCTATCTTTCCGCCATCGAGCCGGCCGGCGACCTCAACGCCTATGTGCTCACGACGCCGGAGAAGGCGCGCGCCATGGCGCAGGCGAGCGACGCGCGCATCGCGAAAGGCGAAGCCGGACCGCTCGAAGGCATTCCGCTCGGCATCAAGGACATGTTCGCGACGGAGGGCGTGCGCTCCACCGCCTGCTCGAACATCCTCAAGAACTTCGTGCCGACCTATGAATCGACCGTCACCGCCCATCTCTGGCGCGACGGCGCGGTGCTGCTCGGCAAGCTGAACCAGGACGAGTTCGCCATGGGCTCGTCGACCGAATCGAGCGCCTTCGGCCCGGCGGTGAACCCCTGGCGGCGCAACGGCTCCTCGCAGCCGCTGGTGCCCGGCGGCTCCTCCGGCGGCTCGGCGGCGGCCGTGGCGGCGCATATCTGCGCCGGCGCGGCCGGCACCGACACAGGCGGCTCGATCCGCCAGCCGGCGGCCTTCACCGGCACCGTCGGCATCAAGCCGACCTATGGCCGCTGCTCGCGCTGGGGCATCATCGCCTATGCCTCCTCGCTCGATCAGGCGGGCCCGATCGCCCGCTCGGTGAATGACGCGGCCATCCTGCTGCGCTCCATGGCCGGTCACGACCCGAAGGATTCGACCTGCGCCGATCGTCCGGTGCCGCATTACGAGGACGCGGTCGGCCGCTCGGTGAAGGGCATGCGCATCGGCATCCCGAAGGAATACCGGGTCGACGGCATGTCGGCCGAGATCGCGAGCCTGTGGGAGCAGGGCGCGCAGTGGCTGCGCGAGGCCGGCGCCGAGGTGGTCGAGATCAGCCTGCCGCACACCAAATACGCGCTGCCCTCCTATTACATCGTGGCGCTGGCCGAGGCCTCCTCGAACCTCGCCCGTTATGACGGCGTGCGCTACGGCGAGCGCGTTCCCGGCCGCGACATCGTCGAGATGTACGAGAAGACCCGTGCGAGCGGCTTCGGCGCGGAGGTTCGCCGGCGCATCATGATCGGCACCTACGTGCTCTCTGCCGGCTATTACGACGCCTATTACCTGAAGGCGCAGAAGGTGCGCACGCTGATCAAGCGCGACTTCGAGGAGGCCTTCGCGGCCGGCGTTGATGCCGTGCTGGCGCCGGCCACCCCTTCGGCGGCTTTCGGCATCGGCGAGAAGTCCGGCGCCGATCCGGTCGAGATGTATCTGCAGGACGTGTTCACGGTGACGCTGAACATGGCCGGCCTGCCAGGCATTGCCGTGCCGGCGGGGCTCTCCTCCGAGGGGCTGCCGCTCGGCCTGCAGCTCATCGGCCGTCCGTTCGACGAGGAGACGCTGTTCTCGCTCGGGCAGGTGCTGGAGGATTCCGCCGGCCGCTTCCCGTGCCCGGACCGCTGGTGGGAATGATGGCCCGCGATCTGCCGGAGAGCGAGCAGGCGCTGGCGCCCTTCCGGGCGGAGATCGATGTCATCGACGCTGCCATCGTCGAGCTGCTGGCGAAGCGCTTCGAGGTGGTGAAGCACGTCATCGCCGTGAAGCGCGCGGAGGGCATCGCCGCCCTGCTGCCGGAGCGCGTCGAGGACGTCGTCGAGAAGGTGATGGCCGAGGCCGAGACTCGCGGCGTGCCGCCCGAGCTGGTCGAGAAGCTCTGGCGCGTGCTGATCGCCTGGGTTGTCGCCTACGAGAACGAGCGGCTGGGTTAGGGCGCGCCTTAGGTCACCGGGTCCCCGTTCCACGCCCGGAAATGCCCGGCGTTGCGGCAGAAATCCGGCGGCTCGGCGCCTTCCGGATGCGCCGCGAGCCAGTCGCGGCAGGCCTCGCCGTCGCGGCAGCCTAGACAGCGCTGCGCGGCGGCACGCAACGTGTCGTCGTCCGGCGTGCGCGGGTCGTCGAATGGCTTGATGCCGGCATGGTCGCGCATCATCGTGCGGAATAGCGCGAGGCGCTCGTCGATCGTATCCACCCGCATCGGCCAAGCCTCCCGTTTGTCGGCAGATCGTGGCGAATGGTGCGTCGGGATGGGGCAGGGAGCCTTGATCTCGCGCAATGCCATCGCCATCGGTTGTCAGCGGGGCCACGCACGGGGTAGGGAACGTGCGCAGTGAACGCGATGGCGTAGAGCCGCCAACCAGCAGGTCTGACCGATGAACATGCACGCCCGCCCCGCCGACCCGAAGAAGCTGATCAAGGGCGCGACCGGCGACTGGGAAGTGGTGATCGGCATGGAGATCCATGCGCAGGTCACCTCCAACTCTAAGCTGTTCTCCGGCGCCTCCACCGCGTTCGGCGGCGAGCCCAACTCCCACGTCTCCCTGGTCGACGCCGCCATGCCCGGCATGCTCCCGGTGATCAACGAGGAATGCGTGAAGCAGGCGGTGCGCACCGGCCTCGGCCTGAAGGCCGGCATCAACCTGAAATCGGTGTTCGACCGGAAGAACTATTTCTACCCCGACCTGCCGCAGGGCTACCAGATCAGCCAGTACAAGAGCCCCATCGTCGGCGAGGGCGTGGTGCTGGTCGACATGCCGGAAGGTACCATCGAGATCGGCATCGAGCGCCTGCATCTCGAGCAGGACGCCGGCAAGTCGATCCACGACCAGCACCCGGCGCTGTCGCTGGTCGACCTCAACCGCTCGGGCGTTGCGCTGATGGAGATCGTCTCCAGGCCGGACCTGCGCTCCTCGGACGAGGCCAAGGCCTATGTGACCAAGCTGCGCTCGATCCTGCGCTATCTCGGCACCTGCGACGGCGACATGGAGAAGGGCAACCTGCGCGCCGACGTGAACGTCTCGGTGCGCAAGCCCGGCGATGATTTCGGCACGCGCTGCGAGATCAAGAACGTCAACTCGATCCGCTTCATCGGCCAGGCGATCGAGGCCGAGGCGCGCCGGCAGATCGGCATCATCGAGGACGGCGGCACCATCGACCAGGAGACCCGGCTGTTCGACCCGAACAAGGGCGAGACGCGCTCCATGCGCTCCAAGGAAGAGGCGCACGACTACCGCTATTTCCCCGATCCGGACCTGCTGCCGCTGGAATTCGACCAGGCCTTCGTCGACGAGCTGGCCGCGCATCTGCCCGAGCTGCCGGACGAGAAGAAGGCGCGCTTCATCTCGGCCTATGGCCTCTCCGCCTATGACGCCGACGTGCTGGTCGCCGAGAAGGACACGGCGGCCTATTACGAGGAGGTGGCGAAGGGGCGCGACGCCAAGGCGGCGGCGAACTTCGTCATCAACGAGCTGTTCGGCCGGCTGAACAAGGAAGGCCGCGACATCGAGACCTCGCCGGTTTCGCCGGCGCAGATCGGCGCCATCGTCGATCTGATCGCCGACGGCACGATCTCCGGCAAGATCGCCAAGGACCTGTTCGAGATCGTGTTCACCGAAGGCGGTGATCCGCGCGCCATCGTCGAGGAGCGCGGCATGAAGCAGGTGACCGACACCGGCGCCATCGAGGCGGCGGTCGACGCCATCATCAAAGCCAACCCCGACAAGGTGGAGCAGGTGAAGGCCAAGCCCACCATGCTCGGCTGGTTCGTCGGCCAGGTGATGAAGCAGACCGGCGGCAAGGCCAACCCGCAGGCGGTGAACGAGCTGCTCAAGGGCAAGCTCGGCATCTGAGGCGAAGCGGCGCTGAGCGCCCGCTGCAGCCTGTCTCGAACAAGCGCCGGCTGAACGTCTTCAAGACGGGTGTTGAGCCGGCGGGGATTCCGCCGGCCCTTCGGTTTCCTTCAGGCGCGGCGCCCGCTCACGGCAGGCACTTGGCCATGAAGACGTGCCAGGCCTTGGCGCCGGAGACGTTGTTCTTCGCCTTGTAGTCCTTCCAGCCGTCGTTGCACTTGGCGAGGTCTTCCTTCGCGGTGCCGCTATCCTCGTCGTCGTTCTTGGCGGAGGCCTGCGTCGGCTTGGGCGCGGTCGTGGAGGACGGCTTGGCCGTGGAGGTGGACGGCTTGGCCGGCGTCGTGGCGGCCGCATCGTCGCCGGACGACATGCACTGCTTGGAGAACTGCTGGTAGGTCAGGTTGCCGGTCTGGTTCTTGGCTTTCATCGCGTTCCACTGATCGGCGCACTGCTTCATCGTGTTCTGAGCGTGCACCGGAGTGGAAAGCGCGCCGACCGTCAGCACCGAAACCGTGGCGAATGCGGCGAAAGTGAGAGATTTGGCGGGGAAGGGCATTTGAACCTCCGAGGCGGATTCGGGCCGTGCGTGGGGCCGAACGCTTGTTGAATCAGTCGCTTGCGTGTGGCCGACCGGAAACGGCACGGATCGGCTCGCGCAAGGATTGTTGAGCCGCTATACGGCGCCTTCAAGTCTGTTTGATGTAACCGGTAACCTCTCGGCTTCGAGCCGGGAGTGAGGCTTCATGCTCCGGGCACGACATCCATCCTGCCCCGCTTGCCAGCGCTCGCGATGAGTTTTACGCATGTGGCGGAAACGCGGCCCGGCTCGCGCCGTCGCGCGGCAAATCGAAGGCGGATGCGATGGCGCAGCTTCAGACCCAGCCGATCGAGCTCCATTACTGGCCGACGCCGAACGGCTGGAAGATCAGCATCATGCTGGAGGAGTGCGGGCTGCCCTACACGGTGATTCCGGTGAACATCGCCAAGGGCGACCAGTTCAAGCCGGACTTCCTCGCCATCTCGCCGAACAACAAGATGCCGGCCATCGTCGATCCCGAGGGGCCGGACGGCAAGCCGATCTCGGTGTTCGAATCGGGCGCCATCCTGCTCTATCTGGGCCGCAAGACCGGCCTGTTCTATCCGGCGGACGAGCGCGGCCGGGTCGAGGTCGAGCAATGGCTGTTCTGGCAGATGGGCGGCCTCGGCCCGATGGCCGGACAGGCCCATCATTTCCGCATCTACGCGCCGGAGAAGCTGCCCTACGCCATCGAGCGCTACTCCAACGAGGTGCACCGCCTCTATGGCGTGATGAACACGCGGCTGCGCGACCGGGCCTTCCTCGCCGGCGACTATTCCATCGCCGACATCGCCTGCGTCGGCTGGGCCAAGCTGTGGCAGCGCCAGGGCATCGATATCGCCGAATTCCCGCATTTCGCGCGCTGGCTGGAGACGATGCTGGCGCGTCCCGCGGTGCAGCGCGGACTCAAGGTGAACGCCGAGGATCGCGGCAAGATCGACATCGCCACCGACACGGAAGCCCAGAAGATCCTGTTCGGCCAGCGCGCGCGCTGAGCGGCAGCCGCAAAGGGACCTGTCCGCAATTCGGACGTATCGGCGGAGCAACCTGGCGTAAGGCTGGCCTCGCCCTTGCACGTCGTGCCAGCATTGCGGGAGCCCCACTGACGGACAGACGCGATGTCGGACATGGACCCGGCCGGCGCCGAGCATGCGGCCATCTCGGACGACTATACCGAAGGCCTCATCGGCTCCATCGCCGGCGAGGCGCTGCGGCGGGCCGTGATGGTGGCCTGGATGTCGGTGCTGCTGGGCATCGTCATCCAGCTTCTGCTGATGGCGGTCCGGCTCGGTTTGGGCGAGGCCTGGCCGGGCGTGGCGATCATCGGCGAGTTCGCCCATGGCGTGAGCTGGGCGATGCTGGTGTGCATCGGTCTCGCGGTAGGCACGGTCGCCGGTCGCGACCGCACCCTTGTCATGGGCCTGCTGGGGCTGATCTCGGGTCCCGTCGCATGGGGCGTCGCCAAGGGCGTGCAGCGCACCGTGCAGAGCGCGACCGGCGTCACCCCGTCCGAGGTCGACGGCTTCTTCTACATCGCCTGCGCCATCAAGGGCGTGGAATATGCCGTTCTCGGCGCCGCGCTCGGCTATATGTCCATGCATGCCGTGACCCGTATCCGCAGCTATATGCTGCTCGGCGCGGCGGTCGGTCTCGCCGCGGCGACGGCGGTGGTGACGCTGAATGTCTGGCGCGCGGGCCATGGCGGGGCGCCTCTGCTGCCGGTGCGGCTGGCCGGAACGGCGCTGAACGAGTTCATCTTTCCGGTCGGCTGTGC
Organism: Allobosea sp. 117; assembly: GCF_000702305.1. Lineage (GTDB taxonomy): Bacteria > Pseudomonadota > Alphaproteobacteria > Rhizobiales > Xanthobacteraceae > Ancylobacter. The sequence continues at coordinate 25,001 of NZ_JNLC01000016.1, read as the reverse complement.
GCTGGTCATCTGCATGGCGCTGCGGATGAAGCGGCTGGTGGGGCTGCAATAGGCCTTGACCGCGTACGGCTGGAAACCCTAGACAGGTCGCCGCCGGTGGCGACCCCGGCTGGAGACGTGGCCGAGAGGCTGAAGGCACTCGTTTGCTAAATGAGCAGACCCCCAAAAGGGTCTCGAGGGTTCGAATCCCTCCGTCTCCGCCAACTACCCTCTTCGCCAATGTAAAACGGCGTTCAAATCCGAACGAAAGATCCGGGCGTTTCTGACGGGTCACAGTAAGGCGCCGGTTCCGCCATTCGCGTTTGCAGGCGACGAGCAAGCCGATCCGTCCAGCCTGTGGCGCGGCGGGGCAGTTTTGCTGCTTGATTTCCCTCAATGCACGGCGTGATGTTCTAATGTCATTTGCCTGAGCGGACCGGCGCAAGCCGCGAGGGAACGTGTCATGAGCGAAATCGCCAGCGATTCGTCGCAGGGCGGAGACGGGCGCGTATCGATCGACACGCCGGCGGTGACAGACGTTCAGCGTCAGGTGGAGCGCATCCTCGCCAGCGCCGGGCTGAAGCGTGCCAACCGCTTGGCGGATTTCCTCGCCTATATCGTCGAGGAGACCCTCGAAGGGCGGCAGGATCGCATCAAGGCCTATTCCATCGGCATCGAGGTATTCGGGCGCGACACGGCCTTCGACCCGCAGCTCGATCCCGTGGTGCGCATCGAGGCCGGGCGCCTGCGCCGGGAGCTCGAATATTACTACCTCGCCACCGGCAGGGACGATCCCATCGGGGTCGAGATTCCCAAGGGCGGCTATGTGCCCCGGTTCTTCTATCGCGCGCAGGTGGCACGGCGTACCGAGTCCGAGCTGGCGCCCGCACATGGGGAACCGGCGGCGGAACTATCCCCTGCCGGCATGGACTGGCGCCGCTGGCGCTGGATCGCGACCGGTGCGGTCATCGCCTGCCTGTTCGCCCTCGTCTGGGCGGGCACGCGCATCGAGCGGGCGGCATCCGACGTCGCCGCCGGCGAGTCCGCGCAGCCGGCAATCCTGCTGCTGCCCTTCGCCGATCTCGGCGGCGGACAGGACATCGGCTTGCGGGCCGTGGCGATCTCCGACGAGTTGAAGGCCCGTCTCGTCCGGTTCAGGGAGGTCACCGTCATCGCGCCCGAGAGGCCGGGCACGCCCGATCCGGCGAAGTGGCCGGCGGCGCGGTACCTGCTGGATGGCAGCGTCCGGGCCGACGATTCGCGCGTCCGCATCACCGCCCGCCTGATCGACCGCACCAGCGGCAGGATCCTGTGGTCCGACGTGTACGATCTCGACCCAAAGGCGTCGGACGTCATCGCGCTGGAGCAGGACATCGCCTCCCGCGTCGCCACGGCCGTGGCGCAACCCTATGGCGTGCTGTTCCGCTCCGCCGAATTTGCGCGCGACGACCGGCCGCCCGCCGAGCTGTCCGACGGTTATCAATGCGCGCTGAAGTTCTATGAATATCGCAAGGCGCTCAGCGCCGAACTCCACGCCGGGGTGCGGACCTGCCTGCAGCGCAGCATCGCGGCAACGCCGGGCAATGCGACGGCCTGGGCCATGCTGTCCTATGCCTATCTCGACGAGGATCGCTTCGGCTACCACGCGACCCCGGGGCGGCCACCGGTGGAAAGGGCGCTGCGGGCAGCCCAGCGGGCGATCCAGCTCGATCCCGCCAATGTGCGGGCGCTGCAGGCGATGATGACGGCGCTGTTCTTCAATCGCCAGCCGCAGGAGGCCCTGCAATATGGCGAGCAGGCCTATCGCCTCAATCCAGACGACACCGAGCTGCTCGGCGAATATGGGAGCCGGCTCATGCAGGCCGGCGACCATGCGCGCGGCATGGCGATGATGCAGGAGGCGCTGACCCGCAATCCGGGCGCGACGGACCTCTATTCCGGCCTGCTGGCGCTCGGCGCCTATCTGGAGGGCGACGATGCGCGGGCGCTGACGCTGATCCGCCGCGCCGATTTGCAGAACTTCCCGATCTACCACTTCGTGGCAACGCTGATCTTCGCGCGCAACGGTCTCGCGCAGGATGCCGCCAGCAGCCGCGAGACCTTCCTGAAGATGCGGCCGGCCTTCTTCACGCAGTTCGATGCGGAGCTCGACAAGCGCAACTTCAATGCCGCTGACCGCGCCAAGATCGCCGCGGACGCGGCGACCGCCGGCTTCCCGGTCGCCCCGCCGCGGGACCTGCGCGCCTATTGAAGCGGATCGCGCAGGATCGGGCAGGTCATGCAGTGCCCGCCTCCGCGTCCGCGGCCGAGCTCGTCGCCCTCGATGGTGATGACCTCGATGCCCGCCTTGCGCAGCTTGGTATTGGTGTAGGAGTTGCGCTCATAACCCACCACCAGGCCGGGGGCGAGCGCGACGACGTTATTGCCGTCGTCCCACTGCTCGCGCTCCTGCTCATAGCTGTCGCCGCCGGTGGTGACGATGCGCAGCTGCTGCACGCCGAGTGCCTCTGCCGCGACCCCGCCGCCGTCCTCGGTCAGGAACGGGCGATCTTCCACCGTGTAGTCGACATCCTCCTCATTCTCACCCGGCCGCAGGCTGTAGCAGGTGATCTGCTCGCACACGTCGAGGAAGACGTTGGCGACGTCGCGGTCGCAGAGCGTAAATACTGTGTCGAGATGCATGGCCGCCCGTGACTTCGGCATCTGGCAGGCGACGACCCGTGTTGCCGCCTCGCCGATGAATAGCGAACGGGCGAGCTGGCCGACCGCCTGCGGGGTGGTGCGCTCGCCCATGCCGACGAAGACGGTGCCGTTGCCCACCGGCATAACGTCGCCCCCTTCCAGGGTCGAAGGGCCGAAATCCTCGTCCGGGTCGCCCCACCAGACCTTGAAATCGCCGTTCCGGAACTCGGGATGGAACTTGTAGATCGCGGTAACCAGCAGCGTCTCCGGCCGTCGTGCCGGCCAGTACATCGGGTTGAGCGACACGCCGTTGTAGATCCAGCAGGAATTGTCGCGGGTGAACAACGTGTTCGGCACCGGCGGGATGACGAAGCCGGTCTTCTCCAGATAGCGTCCGAACATGCCGTGCGGCTCAAATGGCAGCTCGAAGCGGGCGATGCCGCCGACGAGATGCTCGGCAAGCTTGGCCGCCGGCAATTCGTCGAGCCAGTGGCGCAGCTCCTTCAGCATGCCCGAGCCGACGTGGTTCGCCGTGATGCGCCGGTCGAGCACCCAGTCGCGCGCCTCCTTGATCTCCAGCGCGCGGGCGAGCAAGTCGTGGAATTCGAGCACCTCGACGCCAACCTCCCGCATCTTGTTGCAGAAGTTGAAGTGCTCCTTCTGTGCCTCCTGCACCCACAGCACGTCGTCGAACAAGAGCTCGCGGCAATTGCCGGGGGTGAGCCGCTTGTGGGCGAGGCCGGGCCGGCAGACCATGACGGTCCGCAGCACGCCAGCCTCGGAGTGAACGCCGAACTGCCTCATGACGATGCTCCCTGAGAGACGCCTTCGGCGTAGGCGATGCCGTCCGCCTCGGCCGTGACGGTGGTGCCGGCCGTGCCGGCGATCATTCCGGAAAGGTCCTTCAGCGAGCCGATGCAGGCGCGCTTGCCGGTCACGGTGGCGAAGCGGCAGGCCGCCTCGACCTTCGGGCCCATGGAACCGGCCGGGAAGGAAAGGGCGGAGAGCGCCGCCGGCGAGGCGCGGCGGATGGCACGCTGGTCCGGCGTGCCCCAGCCCACATAGATGGCGTCGACATCGGTGAGGATGGCGAGAATGTCGGCGCCAAGCTCGCGGGCGAGCAGCTCGGTGGCGAGGTCCTTGTCGATGACGCATTCGACGCCGACCAGCTTCCGCTCCTCGCCGGGCGCGTACATGGTCGGGATGCCGCCGCCGCCGGCGGCGATCACCACCGTGTTCTGCTCCAGCAGCCAGCGGATCGGGCGCAGCTCGAAGATGCGCTTCGGCATAGGGGAGGGCACGACGCGGCGGAAGGAATCGCCGTCCGCCTTGAAGGTCCAGTCCTTCTCCGCCGCGATGCGGTCGGCATCCTCCTTGGTATAGATCGGGCCGATGAATTTGGTGGGGTTCTTGAACGCCGGGTCGGCCGGGTCCACCTCGACCATGGTCAGCAGCGTCGCCAGCGGGCGCTCGAAGGGCAGAAGGTTGCCGAGCTCCTGCTCGATCATGTAGCCGATCATCCCTTCGGTCTCGGCGCCGAGCACGTCGAAGGGATAGGTTTCGACCTTGGCATAGGCCGCGCCCTGCAAGGCGAGCAGGCCGACCTGCGGTCCGTTGCCGTGCCCGACCACGAGCTTGTGCTCCATTGCGATAGGGGCCAGCGCGCGGGCGGCGATGGCGACGTTCTCGCGCTGGTTCTCGGCGGTGAGGGCCTGCCCCCGCCGCAGCAGCGCATTGCCGCCCAGCGCAGTTACGATGAGCATCGCCGTCACTCCCCGAGCGTGGCGACGAGCAGCGCCTTGATGGTGTGCAGGCGGTTCTCCGCCTGCTCGAAGGCGACGTTGGCCTCGCTCTCGAACACCTCGTCGGTCACTTCGAGCCCGTCATGGATGTCGAACTTCTCGGCGATGTCCTTGCCGACCGTGGTCTCGGTGTCGTGGAAGGCCGGCAGGCAGTGCATGAATTTCACGCGCGGATTGCCGCTGGCTGCCATCAGCGCTGCGTTCACCTGGAAGGGCTTCAGGAGCTTGATGCGCTCGGCCCAGACCTCCTTGGGCTCGCCCATCGACACCCAGACGTCGGTGTGGATGAAGTCGACCCCCTTCACCGCGGCCTGCGGATCGTCGGTGATGGTGAGCTTGGCGCCGTAGCGCTTCTCGAGGTCCCGGGCGATGGAGACGAACTCGTCGGAAGGCCACAACTGCTTCGGTCCGGCGATGCGCACGTCCATGCCCATCAGGCAGCCGGCGATCATCAGCGAGTGGCCCATATTCGAGCGGGTGTCGCCCACATAGGCGTATTTGATGTCGTGCACCGGCCGGTCGGAATGCTCGCGCATGGTCATCACGTCGGCGAGCATCTGGGTCGGGTGGTATTCGTCGGTCAGGCCGTTATAGACCGGCACGCCGGCATATTTGGCGAGCTGCTCGACGCCGGTCTGCGAGGATCCGCGATACTCGATGGCGTCGAACATGCGCCCGAGGACGCGGGCCGTGTCCTTGAAGGATTCCTTGTGGCCGATCTGTGAGCCGGCCGGATCCAGATAGGTGACGTGCGCCCCCTGGTCGTGGCAGGCCACCTCGAAGGCGCAGCGCGTGCGGGTGCTGGTCTTCTCGAAGATCAACACCACCTCCCGGCCGTTCAGGTGCTGCTGCTCGGTGCCGGAATATTTCGCCCGCTTCAGGTCGCGCGCGAGGTCGAGCAGATACTGGAACTCGCGCTGGGTGTAGTCCTGCACGGTCAGGAGCGAGCGGTTTCTGAGGTTGAACGACATCAGTGCGTCTCCTTGAAGGACGGGCTGGCGGGCGCCTGGTGACGGAGCGAGGGCGCGGCGCGGGCGGTGAGGTTGTGGCGCTTGATCCAGACGAAGACCGGCAGGCCGCTCATCAGCAGCAGGAAGCCCCAGAACACGACTTCCGCGCCAGCGCCGTAGATCGCGCCGATGGAGAACAGGAAGGCTATCGTCGCGAGTGCGACCAGCCCGCCGATGCGCGGCGGCGGGCGGTAGCGGATCGGGTCGGTGGCGTAGAGAACGAGCTCGACCAGCGCGCAGAAGATGTAGGGGACGAGGCTGGTGAGCGTCGCAAGCAGGATGATGAAGGTGAACTGCTCGACCAGATCGCGGCTGCCGTTCATCGCGATCAGGATGCTGGAGAGCAGGCTGGAGACGATCAGCGCGTTGACGGGCGTGCCGGCGGGCGAGGCCTCGCCGAGGAAGGCGGGGAAGGTGCCGTCGCGGGCCGCGCCGAAGGGCACCTGCCCGGAGAGCAGGGTGAAGCCGTTCAGCGTGCCGAAGGTCGAGACGATGGCGCCTATGGCGATGGCGGAACCTCCGACCGGCCCCCATAGCTGCTCGGCCACCAAAGCGAGCGGCGCGGTCGAGGCGCCGAGCACGGCGGGCTGCACGGTGCCGAAGGCGACGATCGTCACGAGGATGTAGAGCGCCGCCGCGAAGCTGGTGCCGAGCACCGTGGCGAGCGGGATGGTACGGCCGGGATTGGCGACGTCGCCCGCCGGCACCGTCGCCGATTCGAGACCGAGAAAGGCCCAGAGCGTCAGCGCCGAGCAGGCGGCGATGGCGGCTACCGGGTCGAGCCCGCTCGGATTGAGCGGCGTAAAGCGGCTCCCGTCGACCGCCGCCAGCCCGGCGACGACGAGCGCGAGCAGCGGCAGCAGCTTCAGCACCGTCGTCGCCACCTGCACGATGCCGGCGATCCCCACGCCCCTGATATTGACGAGGGTGAGCGCCCACAGCGCCGTCAGCCCCACGGCGAGACCGGGCAGGCCGCTCGCCGCGCCGGGCACGAAATGGCCGACATAGCCGGTGAAGGCGACCGCCACGCCGGCATTGCCGGCCCACAGCGCGATCCAGTAGCCCCAGGCGATGAGGAAGCCGGCGAACTCGCCGAAGCCCGCACGCGTATAGGCATAGGGCCCGCCGGTCTTCGGCACGAGCCGGGCCAGGCGGCCGAACACGATGGCGAGCGCGATGGCGCCGATCGCGGTGACAATCCAGCCGGCAAGCGCCATCGGCCCGTAGGGCGCGAGCGAGGCGGGCAGCAGGAACACGCCCGAGCCGATCATGTTGCCGACGACGAGGGCCGTGCAGGCTAGGAGGCCCAGCCTGCCCTTTTTCGTGCCGCTTGAGCTGAGCATGACACGGCTCCCTCAGAGCGGGCTGATCTTGCCGATCCAGATCAGATAGAAGGCGAGCACGGCGAAGCCGGCGATCACGGCCGCCACGATCAGGTCGCTGCCGGTATAGGGCCGCACGCCGCGCTGGCGGCAGGCGATGGCGTAGACGATCAGTCCGGGCACGAAGAGCAGCGTCGCCATCAGCAGGTATTGCAGGCCGGCGGCGTAGACGAGCCAGAGGCCGTAGAGCGTGGCGAGGAGGCCGACGATGAGGTCGCGCCGGCGCTGCCGGTCCTGGCCCTGGTAGCCTTCCCCGCTCAGGGCCAGCTTCAGCGCATAGGCGCCGGAGAAGACATAGGGCGGCAGGATCGCCACCGAGGCGATGAAGTAGAAGAAGTTGTAGGCATCCTTGGAGAAATAGGTCAGCACCAGGAAGGCCTGCACGCACAGGTTCGTCACCCAGAGCGAGTTGATCGGCGCGCCATTGCCGTTCTCGGCCGAGAACCAGCGCGGAAAGGTGCCGTCCTTGCCGCAGGTGTAGGGAATTTCTGCGCTCAGCAGCGTCCAGCTCAGAAAGGCGCCGCCGACCGAGATGATCAGGCCGAGATTGATCAGCCCCGCGCCCCAGGGGCCGACGACATGCTCCAGCACGCCGGCCATCGAGGGCACCTTCTGTCCGGCAAGCTCGGGCTGGCTCATGATGCCGACCGACAGCAGCGAGACGAGGACGTAGATCGCCAGCGCCCCGGCGAAGCCGATCACCGTGGCGCGCCCGACATCCGAGCGCTTGGCGGCACGGGCGGAATAGACGCTCGCCCCCTCGATGCCGATGAACACCCACAGCGTGACCAGCATGGTGCTCTTCACTTGATCGAGCAGGCTGCCGAGCCCCGCGCCGTCACCCGTCCCCGCACCCATGTTACGGAAGGCGGCGAGGAACAGGTCGAAGTTGAAGGCGACGATGCCGATGAGGATGAACAATAGCAGCGGCACCAGCTTCGCCACCGTGGTGACGACGTTGACGAAGGCCGCTTCCTTCACCCCCTTGAGGATCAGCCCGTGGATGCCCCACAGCGCCAGCGAGGCGCCGACGATGGAGATCACGTTGTTGCCGTCGCCGAAGATGGGCGCGAAGTAGGACAGCGCCGAGAAGATGGCGACCGCATAGGCCACGTTGCCGAGGAAGGCGCTGATCCAGTAGCCCCAGGCGCTGTTGAAGCCGATGAAGTCGCCGAAGCCCGCCTTGGCGTAGGCGTAAGGCCCGTTATCGAGGTCCGGTTTGCGCAGCGACAGGCCCTGATAGACGAAGGCCAGCATCAGCATGCCAGCCCCGGTGATCAGCCAGCCGATGATGATCGCAAGCGGCGAAGCGCCCCGCGACATGTCGCTCGGTAGGTTGAATACGCCACCGCCGATCATCGAACCGACCACGAGGCCGATGAGGGGGAGAAGGGTGAGCTTGCCGGCCGTCGGCGTCGCGGGAGAGGAGATGCCGTCGAAGGAGGCTTTAGCCGTTGCATCGGACATGTTGGTACGCCCTCTGGGCGCCGGCGCGAGGTTCGTACATATCCCCCGCGGAATGCCGCTCCCTTCCGGGGCTGCCGGCGCTGAACGGAGCCAGCAGAGCAGCGGGGCCACGCGACCTGAAGTATCTTACCGTATGTTACGCGGCCGAGCCCTCCGATCCGCGGCGCGAACGGCCCGGATTGCCGGCGCAGGCGCCCGATCGCCCAGCCTGAGTCGAACACATCGACAGTGCAGGCGAAGCTGGGCGAAGACGGTCCAAAGCCGGCGAATCACGCGTTGCTCGCCCGCCGCTCGTGGCGGGCCGCTATCCGGTCGGCGATCATGAACGCGATCGGATTGCCGACGATCGAAAAGAGGCCCCTGCGAGGATCAGATCCCGCCGGTCTCGGGGACGAGCTGCAGGCGCACGCCCAGCTTCGCGAGGATGAAGGAGAATTCGCCGATCTGGGCAAGGCTCGCCAAGATCAGCACGGCGGTGGCGAAGGGGTGTCCGAACAGCATCCACACCGATACGAAGACAGCACGGCGAAGGTGTCCCGCAGCGGCAGCGATTCCTCGGCGGCCCGCCGGCCCGGCGGGGTTCGTTCCATGCGTTCAGGGCATCACCGTCCGGGCCCATGCCTCACGCAATGATCGCGAAGTCGTCGGCCGTCAGGGTCGGCAGGTTCGCCAGCTTTACGATCGCGACCGCGACATCCCCGCCTTGCCCGTCGGCGTCCCAGCGCAGCGCGCCGTCATCCGTGTCATAGAGGAACACGCCCTCGGAAAAGCCGTCCGATGTCGGGCTCGCGCCCACGATGAGATCGATCGTCCCGCCGGCGACGAGGCCGCCGCCGAAGGCCGAAGCGTCGATCTCGAGCGTGTCGATGCCGTGCTCGAAGTCCCTGATCCTATCATAGCCGCCGAGCGACGGCGCCAGCTTGAAGCCGAACACGTCGGCGCCCGCGCCGCCGTTCAGCGCGTCGTCGCCGGCCTCGCCGAACAGGCGGTCGTCACCGTCGCGGCCTTCCAGCGCATCGTCGCCGGCGCGGCCATAGAGCGTATCGTCCCCGCCATTGCCGATCAGGCGGTTGCGCACCGCGTCGCCGACCAGCGTGTCGGCGCCCGTGTCGGAGCCGAAGACGTTCTCGATGCTGAGGAACTGGTCGCCCTTGGCGAGGCCGCCATTGGCGAAGGAGGCGTCGAGATAGACGAACACCGCGCCGACGTCGCTGTAGTCGACCGTGTCGATCCCGGTGCCGCCGTCCGAGAAGTCGCCCGCCTCGGAGGCGAGGAAGGTATCGTTGCCGCTCTGGCCGAAGAGCTGGTCGGCACCCTTGCCGCCGTCGATGACGTCGGCTCCGTCGCCGCCGAAGATGAAGTCGTTGCCGGCGAGGCCGTAGAGGAAATTGGCGATGTCGTTGCCGCTGATCGCGTTGTCGAGCGAGTTGCCCTTGCCCCGCACGGCGGTGGAGCCCGTCAGGATCAGCTCCTCGACATTGGCCGACAGCGCGTAGGTGACGGAGGACTCGACCCAGTCGAAGCCTTCGTCGGCCTTCTCCTGCACCACGTCGAGGCCGGAATCGACGACATAGGCGTCGTCGCCCGTCCCGCCGATCAGCAGATCATTGCCGCGTCCTCCGTCGAGATGGTCCTGGCCGCCGAGGCCGACCAGCCGGTTCGCGCCGGAGTTTCCGGCCAGCCAGTCGTCATGGGCGCTGCCGCGCAGATTCTCGATGTCGATCAGCGTGTCGTTGCCGTCGGGGCCCGAGGAGGAGCCGCCGGTCGAGCCGCCGACGGCATCCGTCAGCGTCACGATCACCGAGCCGGAGGCCTCGGCATAGTCGGCGGTGTCGATGCCCGTGCCGCCGTTGAGCGTGTCGTTCCCGCCGCGTCCGCGCAGCCAGTTGCCCAACTCGTCGCCGGTCAGCGTGTCGGCATATTGCGAGCCGGCGAGGCCCTCGATGTCGTAGAGCGTGTCGTTTCCGTCCGCACCCGCCGACACGCCCCGGGCGCGCCCGTTGACCACGCCCGTCAGCGTCACGGTGACGGCGCCGGTGGCGTCGGCATAGTCCGCCCAGTCGAAGCCGCCATAGCCGATGATCACATCGTCGCCGCCGCGTCCGCGCAGCCAGTTGTCATTGGTGTAACCCTTCAACTGATCGGCGAAGCTGGAGCCGGCGAAGTTCTCGATGCTGGTCAGGTTGTCCGAACCATCATTGGCGGGCCCGCTGAAGCTGGCATAGCCACGGCCTCCATATCTCAAGCTGGCGTAGACCGCGCCGCTGGCTTCGCTGTAGTCGGCCCAGTCGGAACCGGCGCCACCGTCCAGGGTGTTTGATCCCTCGCGTCCGCGCAGCCAGTTGTCGCCATCGTCGCCCGTCAACCGGTCGGCATATTGCGAGCCGGCGAGGTTCTCGATGTCGATCAGCGTGTCGGCGCCATCCGCCCCCGAGGAGGAGCCGCTGGCCAGCGAGACCGTGACTCTGTCGGCGGCATCGCCGTAATCCGCCCAGTCGGAGCCCGCGCCGCCGTTCAGAACGTCGTCGCCGGCGTTTCCGCGCAGCGTGTTGGCGCCGTCATCGCCGGTCAGCACGTCGGCGAAGGTCGATCCGGCGAGGTTCTCGATGTCGATGAGCGTGTCGGCGCCGTCGGCGCCCGAGGAGGTACCCCGGGCGTGCCCGTCGACGACGCCGGTCAGCGTCACCGTGACGGCGCCGGTGGCCTCGACATAGTCCGCCCAGTCGGAGCCCGCGCCGCCGTCCAGCGTGTCGTTCCCGCCGCGCCCGCGCAGCCAGTTGTCGAGGCTGTTGCCTTTCAGGCTGTCGGCGCCGGCTCCGGCGGCGACGTTCTCCACGTCGATCAGCGTGTCGGTTCCCTGCGACGTCGTGACCACGGTGGTGAAATGGCCGTTCACCGGCTCGGGAAGAACCAGCGTCATCGTCCCGGAAATGTCGCCGAAGTCGGCCCAGTCGACGCCAGCGCCGCCGTTCAGTGTGTCGTTGCCGGCCCCGCCGTTCAGAATGTCGTTGCCGGGCCCGGCATCCAGCGTGTCGGCGCCGGAGCCGCCATAGAGATGATCATTGCCACCCCCGCTGGTCAGCGTGTCGTTGCCGTCATCTCCGTAGAACCAGTCGTCTCCGTAATACCGGTTGTCGCTGGCATCGCTGGAAAGCCGGTCGTTTCCTGCCCCGCCATGGAACGTATAGCCATAGACCGGAGAGCCGACGCTGTTCCCGGAAATCTGGTTGTCGTCCGCCGATCCGTTGACGACCACATCCTTGTTGGTGCCGCCAACAGAAAATCTCGTCACACCAGAGGCAAGATTATAGGTAACGGGGTAAGTGTAATAGTCGTAGTAGATACCGATCCCGTTCTTGGTAACCGCGACTGTCTCTGGTCCGAGCAGGCCGTCTATGTAGATGCGGGTATCTGGCTGCACCGCGTCTATTGCAGCCTGGATCGTGGGGTAGTGGTCGGGCACGATGATTCTTGCAGGCGTCCAGAGAGACATGTCGTGATCTGCTCTTTGAATTCAGGGCGCGTGCCGTTGAGTATGCCGCCCTTCGCAGATGCACACTACCGTTGTTTGACGGCGTTCGAATGAATTTCGTTTTCGCCGACCACGCATCGTGCGCGTCGTTGGCAGGCTGATCGACCGTCGAGCGGTCGCGGCGCCAGAGGCGATGGGGAGGCTCAGTCGCAGGTTACCGCTCAGCCGGGTGGATCGACCTTGATTCCCTTCGGCCCGACCTCGATCTGCATGGTGTTCTGGTCGCGCTCATAGGCCTGGTAGGCGAGGACGCCGACGACGACGGCGAGAACGGCGATCACGGCGTAGAGGACGGTGCGGCTCATCCGGCGGGCTCCTGTACCCGCGTGATGCGGGCGGTATGGGAACCCGCTGGAGGCTCGCCGGTTCCAGCTATGGCGCTTCCATGCCCTGTCCACGCGGCCTGCCGGGTTGACAAGGCCTACACGATGGAAGCTGCTTGCGCCGCGCGACCACAACGATGCCGCAGCAGGGAGGAAAATCATGAACACCGTCGAGCGGAATTTCGCCTCACTTCCCCTCAAGGACCCCGCGCTTCTGCGCCAGCAATGCTTCGTGAACGGGGGCTGGTCCGGCTCGCCCGCCATCGACGTCACCAACCCGGCCACCGGCGGCGTCATCGCGCGGGTGCCGAAGTTCGGCGCGGAGGAGACGACCAAGGCGGTTGAGGCGGCCTCCGCCGCGTTCAAGCCCTGGGCGGCGAAGACCGCCAAGGAGCGCTCGATCGTGCTGCGCCGCTGGTTCGATCTCATAATCGCCAATCGTGACGACCTCGCCTTGATCCTCACCTCCGAGCAGGGCAAGCCGCTGGCCGAGGCGAGGGGCGAGATCGACTATGCCGCCGGTTTCGTCGAGTTCTATGCCGAGGAGGCCAAGCGCATCGCCGGCGAGACGCTGCCGAGCCATCGCGCCGATGCGCGCATCCTCGTGCTGCGCCAGCCGACCGGCGTCGTCGCGGCGATCACGCCGTGGAACTTCCCGGCGGCGATGATCACCCGCAAGGTCGCTCCGGCTTTGGCGACCGGCTGTACGGCAGTCGTGAAGCCGGCAACGGAAACGCCGCTCACCGCGCTCGCGCTCGCGGTGCTGGCGGAGCGGGCCGGCCTGCCGGCCGGCGCGCTGAACGTCATCACCGGGTCCGCCTCCGCCATCGGCGGTGTGCTCACCACCCATCCGGCGGTGCGGCTGGTGAGCTTCACCGGCTCCACCGAGATCGGCAAGCTGTTGATGAGCCAGTCCTCCTCGACGGTGAAGAAGGTCGCGCTGGAACTCGGCGGCAACGCGCCCTTCGTCGTCTTCGACGATGCCGATGTCGACGCGGCCATCGAAGGGGCCATGCTCTCGAAGTTCCGCAACATGGGCCAGACCTGCGTCTGCGCGAACCGCATCTATGCGCAGTCCGGCATCTACGATGCCTTCGTCGAGAAGCTCGCCGCCGCCGTCGCCAAGCTGAAGGTCGGAGACGGCACGCAGGACGGCGTCACCCAAGGGCCGCTGATCAACGCCGCCGCGGTGGAGAAGGTGGAGGCGCATCTCGCCGATGCGGTCTCGAAGGGTGCGACCATCGTGTCCGGCGGCCGTCGCCACGCGCTGGGTGGCACCTATTTCGAGCCGACCGTGGTCTCCGGCGTCACCCGCGAGATGGCGGTCGCGCGCGAGGAGACCTTCGGGCCAGTGGCCCCGGTGTTCCGCTTCGAGACTGAGGCGGATGTGGTGGCCGCCGCCAACGATACCGAGTTCGGCCTCGCTGCCTATTTCTACTCGCGCGACGTGGGACGCGTCTTCCGCGTGGCGGAGAGCCTGGAATACGGGATCGTCGGCGTCAATTCGGGCCTGATCTCCACCGAGCTCGCGCCGTTCGGCGGCGTGAAGGAGAGCGGCATGGGGCGCGAGGGCTCGCATCACGGCATCGACGAGTTCGTCGACAAGAAATACGTGCTGGTCGCCGGCCTCGCCTGACGCACGGTTTCTGCGCGCCTCCACTGCAGGATCGACTTCATCTTACCGAGCGTCGGGGTTCGCCCCGGCGCTTTTTGTATGTCGGCATACGTTCGCATATGGCGCACAACGTTGCGTCATGAAGTGAAGATGCATAACGACGTCGATTGATGGTTCGCCTCTATATTAAGTAATGGTTTATTTTTACTGATTGCTCGAGCTTAGACTCGTGACCATACGTAAGCAAAACATTACATATTCGTCAGTTGAAACATTCCGTAATCATGCTACTTGTCGATAATATACCGTGCACCACGGTATATGTCGCTCGTCGAAATTACGAAACGTAAGATCTACTTTCGATTGAGTGACCTGACGTGAGGCCGGCAGCCGTCGGCGTCGCGGCGGTGGTGCGCGTGTCGGCGGGCAATACCCGAAATGCTGAAGCGGCCGGACCAGAAGAGCCGCGGGTCTGATGAGGTCGAGGAAACATCATGGAAAGCAAGGACGTCTCCGTCCGCCCCTGGGAACCCTGGTTCCAGCTTGCGTGCGGCATTCTCTGCATGGCGATGATCGCCAACCTTCAATATGGCTGGACGCTGTTCGTCGACCCGATCGACGCCAAGCACCATTGGGGGCGGGCGGCGATCCAGACCGCCTTCACCCTGTTCGTGCTGACCGAGACTTGGCTGGTGCCGGTCGAGGCATGGTTCGTCGACCGCTACGGCCCGCGCATCGTCCTGACCTTCGGCGCCGTCATGATCGCCATCGCCTGGGTCATCAACTCGCAGGCCTCGTCGCTCTTCATGCTCTATGCCGGCGCCGTGTTCGGCGGCATCGGCGCCGGCTCGGTCTACGGCACCTGCGTCGGCAACGCGCTGAAATGGTTCCCCTATCGCCGAGGCCTCGCCGCCGGCGCCACCGCAGCCGGCTTCGGCGCCGGCGCCGCGCTCACCGTCGTTCCGATCGCCAACATGATCGCCAGCAGCGGCTATGAGCAGGCCTTCCTGTGGTTCGGCATCGGCCAGGGCGTCGTGGTGTTCATCGCCGCGCAGTTCCTCTATCCGCCCAAGCAGAAGGTGGCGCCGCCCAAGAAGGCGACCGGCCTGCCGCAGAGCAAGGTCGATTACCGGCCGGCGCAGACCGTCACCAAGCCGGTGTTCTGGCTGCTTTATCTGATGTTCGTGATGGTCGCCTCCGGCGGCCTGATGGCGGCGGCGCAGATCGGCCCGATCGCCCACGACCTCGGCGTCGCCGACGTGCCGGTGAACCTGCTCGGCCTGCAGGCTGCCGCGCTCACGCTCGCCATCTCGCTGGACCGCATCTTCGACGGCTTCGGCCGCCCGCTGTTCGGCTACGTCTCGGACCGCATCGGCCGCGAGAACACCATGTTCATCGCCTTCGGCACCGCCGCCTGCGCGCTGCTGGTGATGGTCTTCCACGGTGCCAATCCGGTCGTCTTCGTGGTCGCGACCGCCGTCTTCTTCGGGGTGTTCGGCGAGATCTACTCGCTGTTCCCGGCGACCTGCGGCGACACCTTCGGCTCGAAGTTCGCCGCGACCAATGCCGGCATGCTCTACACCGCCAAGGGCACGGCGGCCCTGCTGGTGCCGCTCGCCAGCATCCTGGCGGCGGCGAACGGCTGGTACGCGGTGTTCGCGGTCGCGGTCGGGCTGAATGCCTGCGCGGCCCTGCTGGCGCTGTTCGCGCTGAAGCCGCTGCGCGGCCGTTTCATCGCCCGCTCGGGCGAGCAGGCGACGGCGGAGACGCCGAGCCCGGCGTCGGGTGTGACGGCGCACTGAACTCCAGCGTGGAGTGGCGTAGCCTCGGCCCCGGAGCGATCCGGGGCCTTTTTCTTGGCTCAGCCATAGAGCTCCGCGCGGCGGTCGCGCAGATAGGCGTTGACCGCGACGGCCTTGGCGATCGTGCCGAAATCGAGATCGGCGAAGATGATCTCCTCGCCGCCACCAGCCAGCGCGATAACCCGGCCGTCGGGTCCGGCGACGCAGCTCTCGCCGTAATAGTCGAACACCGCATCGCCGCCGCAGCGATTGGCATAGGCGACGAACAGGCCGTTCTCGCAGGCACGTGCCGGCACCAGCACGCGCGAGGCGGCTTCGCAGGGCGGCATGTTTGCCGTCGGCACGAGGATGAGCTCGGCGCCCGCCAGCGCGAGGGTGCGCGCGGCTTCCGGGAACTCGACGTCGTAGCAGATCAGCATGCCGATCCTGACTGTCCGGCCGGTGCGGGGCAGGGCAAGCACCGCCACTTCGCCGAGCGTTTCGCCGGCTGCGAACATCTCGCGGTCGACGGCACCGAACAGATGCGTCTTGCGATAGCCGAGCACGGATCGGCCTTCGGCATCGACGAGAAGGGCGGCGTTATAGACGCGCCCGTCGCTCCCGCGTTCGGGATAGCCATAGGCGAGCGCGATGTGGTGCTGCCGCGCGATCGCCGCCGCCCGGCGTGCCGAGGGGCCGTCGGCCGGCTCGGCATGGCGCGCCGCCGCCTCGCGGCCGATGGCATAGCCGGTGAGGAACATCTCCGGCGCCACCAGCAGGTCGGCTCCTCCGGCGGCGGCATGCGCGGCCGCCGCCTCGAGGCGGTCGAGATTGTCGGCCGGCGCATTGGAGGGGGCGCCGGCGGTTTGCAGTAGCGCAAGGCGCATCAGAGGCCGCGCCGCGCCTGCAGTGCCGTCACCGACATGCAGAAGATGTCGAACAGGACCTGCGCCGCCGCATGGGCGGTGTTGGAGGTCGCGTCATATTGCGGGGCGACCTCGACGACGTCGCCGCCGACCACGTCGAGCCCGTTCAGCCCGCGCAGGATCTCCAGCACCTCGCGCGAGGTGAGCCCGCCGATCTCCGGCGTCCCGGTGCCCGGCGCGAAGGCGGGATCGAGGCTGTCGACGTCGAAGGAGACATAGACCGGCCCGGTGCCGAGCACCTCGCGCGCCTTCTCGATGATCGCCGGCACGCCGAGCCCAGTGACCTCCTCTGCATGGATCACCGTCATGCCGCTCTCATAGGAGAACTCCCACAGGAACTCGGCGCCGCCGCGAATGCCGATCTGGATGGTGCGCTCGGGATCGAGCACGCCGTCGAGCACCGCTTTGCGGAACGGCCCGCCATGGTGGAACTTCGAGCCCTCATAGACTCCGCTGGTGTCGCAATGCGCATCGATATGCAGCATGCCGACCGGGCGCTTCTCGCCGACCGCCTTCAGGATCGAGCCGGTAATCGAGTGATCGCCGCCCACCGCGAGGGGGATCACCCCGGCCGCGACGATCTTCTTGAAGAAGGCCTCGATGTCCTCGTGGCAGTCCTCCAGCGAGAAGCGCGAGCGGAACGGCACGTCGCCGATGTCGGCCACCCTGGCGTCGGCCGCCGGCACCATGCGCAGCACGTGCTCATAGGGACCGATCCGCTCGATGGCGCGCACCGCGCGCGGCCCGAGCCGGGCGCCGGCGCGGTTGGTGACGCCGAGGTCCATCGGCACGCCGACGAGAGCGACGTCGAGATCGCCGAAATCGGGCAAGTCGGGCACGTCGGGCCGATAGGGCGCGTCGAGCAGGGTCGCGACGTTGGCCCACGGCCAGACCCGCTTGTCGCCCCCTTTGAACTGGAGATCGGCGACCCGCTTGAAGGCGGGATCGAAGATCACTCCGCCGGGAATGTCGCCATACTTGGCCCGGAGACGGCCGAGCTTGTCCTGATCCGACATGATGCGTCCTGCGCTGCAACAAGGAGAGCGCGAGCCTAGCCGGCGCGGGACGGCGAGGGGAGTGGAATTTCGGATGAGCCTGCCGCCGGCCGAAGGCGGCTAGGTCCCGATGGCGACCTGCGGCGGCATGTTCGCCGCCTCCTCTCCCTGCTCGGTGTAGACCCATGCCTTCTTGGCGGCGAGATCGTCCGTCTGCCCGTCCGACAGCGCCTTGATATAAGGCTGAGGGACGAGGAACTTGGTGTTCTGCACCTTGCGCAGCGGCGTGCCTTCCTCCAGCAGCCGCTTGCGGATGGTGAGCGCCCGTGTCACGTCGTCGAAGATGTACAGCGCCATCGCGGCGGCGTTGTTCTGGTGGGGGTGGCCCTGCGTCAGCGCGACCCGCAGGGTGTTGCAGAACACGAAGATGGCGACCTGGTCCTCCTGCAGGATCGAATCATAGAGCGCCACGGTGATCTCCGGCCGCTGCAGTTCGCTCTGTAGCGTGTGCAGCTTGAGCCCGTGGTTCGGGTCGGTCGCCGGCATGTCCTTCAACTCCATCCAGCTCGCATAGAGGTTGCGGATGGTCGCCAGATAGCCGGTGATGCGGTGGACGGCGTCGTCGCGGGTGCTTGCCGCGTGACCGTAGAGCACGCCGAGATAGGCAAGGGCGCCGGCCGCCACCGTGGCGAGCGCGCCGATGACGGCGCCGGTGAAGCCCAGCCAGTTGGCCAGCGCGTCGCTGTTGATCGCGACCAGCAGCCGATTCCAGAAGGTGGCGGCCAGGATGAAGCCGAGGCCGAGGCCGAACGCGACGCAGAGGCCGCAGATCACCGCCAGCCGGACATTTTCCTTCATCGGAGCTCCTTCCACGCGCCGGACCATAACAGCCGGTCGAGGCCCCTCCGATCCGCAAAGGACCAAAAGGGCAGTTTGTTGATTGCCGGCGGGGGGCCGCCTGCCGCACCATGCGCATGGGAGCTGGTGGACGACCACTGTCTCCGCCATGGGAATGGGACAGTGACAAAGATAGCGCAGATCGATTTCGTCGAGATCAAATCCACCAGTTTCAAGGAGAGTTGGGACGAGACATCCATCTGGGCGCCGACGCTGCCGTGCTTCATCGTGCGCGTGACGGCGGAGGACGGCACCAGCGGCTATGGCGAGGCGATGAGCCAGACCTGGTACTACGGCGAGACCTCCGCGCAGATCCGCGCCTGTCTCGATCTCTATGCGGCCCGCCTCAAGGGCACGGACGCAACCAATCTCGCCGCCGCCAACCACGTGATGGACATGGCCTATTCGGGCGGCATGCCGGGTGGACGCACGGCGCGCGCCGGTGTCGACGTGGCGCTGCACGACCTGCTCGGCAGGCTGTGGGGCGTTCCGGTCTCGGCGCTGCTCGGCGGCGCGCGGCGCAAGACCATGGACCTCATGACCAACCTCTACCACAAGACGCCCGAGGCCATGGCCGCCGCCTCCGAAGAGTTCGTCAATCGCGGGTTCAAGGGCCTCAAGATCAAGATCGGCGACGTGATCTGGAAGGAGGGGCTACAGGCCGATTCGGTGGCGACTGAGGTCGGCTTCCTCGAGGCGGCGCTCGACGTTGTGCCGCGCGACTTCTTCATCGACGCCGACGCCAACCAGGCCTGGACCAATCCCGGCCTCGTGGTGCGCCGCCTGGAGCGCTTCGCCTCGGCGAGCAACCTCTCCATCGAGCAGCCGCTCCACTACGCCAATATCGAGGGCCATTGCGACATCCGCCGCCGCTCGACCTTGCCGGTGATCCTCGACGAATCCGTCTGGTCGCCCGAGGCGGCGATGGAGGTGGTCCGGCGCGGCGCCTGCGATCGTATCGTGCTCAAGGTCAACCGCGTCGGCGGCATGACCAAGGCCCGCGATGTCATCGCCATTTGCGAGAGCGCAGGCGTCGGGGTCAGCATCGACACCAGCCCCTGCTCGCTGCTCGGCGATACCGCCATCACCCATGTCGCCATGACGACGCGGCAGCAATATCCGCTGTGCTGCGATGGCCACGAGACCTTCATCAAGCTCGCCGATCCGACCGTCTTCACCGGAGGCGTCGACATCAGCAAGGGCTATGCCGAGCTGCCGAACGCGCCGGGCCTCGGCGTCGAGGTCGACTGGGAGAAGCTGCAGAAGATCGCGATCTGACGCCGGACCCGGGAGGACGCGCCCGCCCGTTCGGGCGCGCACCTCGTCATTTGGCCAGCGGGAAGGCCAGAACGCCGTTCGTATAGGTCTCGACGAGGACGCTGAACGGCGTTCCATCGGGCAGCGTCAGGATGGCTCTCTGCTCCAGCAGGAACGGCGGCAGGGGGAGGGGGGCGTCGCTGGCGGGTTCGGCGGCCTTCTTCATCTCCCAGCCTGCCGGCACCGGTTCCCAGAGCAGGGTGGTGGAGAGCGTCTGCCGACGGAACGCCAGCGGCTGCACGACACGCCCGAACGACGTGTCCGTGCTGTCGAGCTGCTGGTTCATCTCGGGGGTGAGCAGTGCCGGCACATACCAGTTGTCGGCCTCCGAGAGCACGCGATCCCCGCACCGGAGCTTCACGCGGCGATAGCGCACTGGCTCGTCCGGCGTCACCTTCAGCGCCTTCCGCACGCCGGAATCGGCCGCCTTGTCCACCCCCGGCACCCGTTCGGCGACGATCTTGGAGCCCTCCGGCGCCAGACGATGGGCGGCGCACCACTTGTCCAGCGTGAGCGTCGCGCTCGGATTGCGCGAGAGGTCGAGCTTCAGGGCCTGCAGATAGGCGAGGGCAGAGAGCCGGGACGGGAGGGTGTCCGGCCAGGTGGACGCCGGCGGCGGCTCCAGAGCATGGAGCGGCAGGGCGAGGAAGGCGAGGAGGCCGGCGGAGATCAGGGTCTTTCGGGACAGGGCGGAGAGACGCGAAGCGATCACGGACATGCTTTCTCGGCAGGGATCGGAGCGCCTAGGGCACCACACCGGCCGCGGACGGGCAATATCGCGATGCGCGGGGCCGTCAGGACGCCAGCCGGGAAAAGGCGGAATAGAACGTCTCGAGTATGTCGATCATTGCCAGCGTCGTGCTGTCCGAGACGTTGACCTGGCCGCCATCCATGTTCGTCAGGATTCGTTCGTCGAACGCGGACACCGCGGCATTGGCGAGCTCGACGTCGACCTTGCCGTGCAGGTTCGCGCTCTGGACGACCGTGGCTACGGCCGCCAGCATCGCCGCCTTGAACTCCAGAGCCGAGCGGTTCGCTTCCCGGATGGCGATGGAGCCCCATGAGCCGTAGCAGCGGGAGAAAGCGTTGAACACGTCGAGGATGCGCCGGCGATCCTCCACTTCTGAATCGGCGTCGAGCGCCTCGAGGCTCTGCACGCGCCGATCGCGGGCATCGGAAACGTGCCGTTCCGAGAATTCCAGGAGGCGGACCGCGTGATGAAACCGCGTGACAGGTGCCGCCACCATGCTCAGATCGCTGGAAAGGCCGAATAGCTGCTTGCGTTCCTGGTCGGGCACGTCGGCGAAGCGGGGAGCGGGTGGAAACGGAACGCGCAGCAATATGTCGTCCACGGCGCCTCTTTCCCCTATTCGCCAAGGGCGAAGGCTAGCCGCAACGTAAGCGGTGCACAACTATTGGAATAATTTCGTAATATTCGACAATAGGCGCATGGACCCGTGTTGATCGGCTGCCTAGCTCCGCAGACATTCCATAAATTATGCAACTTAAAATTGTATCTATTTAAAGCGCGCGCGAATGGGGAAGGGGAAGACGCTCGAAGCAGGCGCCTGACCGTAAGCAGCCTGTCGGGCAACTCCGATGGTTCGATATCCACACGCTTTGCCGCAGTGGGCAAAGGGCGCCGATAGGCAAAAAGCGGCGGCTCAGGCTTCGAACCGCCGCCATCCGCTTACTGGACCGGCTCGATCTCGCTCGGGCGCCAGCTCTTGTCGAAGAAGGAGGGGAGCGGGCTGTAGAGACGCAGGATCGTGAACCAGCCCTTTTTGGGGTCGGTCTGGATCCAGTTGCCGCGCGCGACATCTTTCGGCTGGGCGGGACCGAAATAGATCGTGGTGGCGCCGGAACTATCCGCTTCCGCCGCCGGTGACGGGTAGCTCTGGCTGCCGGCGCGCGGATATTTCTGCGGCGTCTGCAGCATCGAGCGGGTCTGGTTGTCGTAAAGCGTAAACGACCAGAACGCTTCGGCCGGGATACCCTTGGGCAGGGTCACCCTGTAGGTCTTCGCGCCGTCGAACGGTTTGCCGTCGGCATCGAGGAAGCCCATCAGATATTGCGAGCCCACGCCGGGGATCCGCATGATCATGCCCGGCGAGTCCAGCGTGTAGGCGTAGTAAAAAGCCGTGCGCGAATCGAGCGTGCGGGCGCCGGTCGGCGGCAGGGGCTTGAAGACGCCCTTCTCGAACACCGGCGGCGGCGTCTCGAAGAAGGCCCCGCCTTCCCACAGCATGTTGCCCCACTGCGAGCCCTCGTAATAGGCCCAGTCGGGGTGTCCCAGCGCATAGCGCCAGTTGAGGGCCCTGCCGGTCGCCTGCCCGACCGCGGCGGCTTCCGAGAGGATCTTCTTCATTCGCTCGTCCGGCTTGAACGGCTTGCCGTGCACGATGCCGATGGCGGCGAGCTGGCCTGCGAGCTCCACGTCGTAGCTGGTGGCCGGCTCGTTCTGGACGTTCTCGTTGATCAGCTCGAAGAAGCCGTAGTCGCTCGGCGGGATCGTGTTGAAGGAACGGCCGGTGCCTTCGATGAATTTCGTCTCGGGGATCTTCGGCTCGCCGGCGATCCGCACGGATCCGTCGAGGGCCTGGGCGATGCTGGAGCCGAAGCTGCCCGGCTGGTAGGGATAGACCTTCATGCTGCGCTTGATGTTCTCGACTGCCGGCTTCGGGTCGTTGCCGACCAGATTGGCGCGCGAGGCATAGAGCGCGAAATTGGTCTTCGAGCGGGCGACGAAATAGCCGCCCTCGGGCAGCGGACCGTCATAGTCGGGACCGACGATCAGGTATTTTCCACCGAGTCCGCGATCCGGCCCCGGCGCGCCTATGTCGATGATCCAGGAGAACCACATGTCGTTGATCGTGCCGATGCCGCCCGACGGCTGCTCGATCACCATCGGGCCTTTGCTGAGGTCGAGGCCGGTCATGTAGTAGACCGTGTCGGCATTGGCGGTCAGGAACAGCGAGGCCGAGTCCATCAGCTCCGAGAAGATGACGACATCGCCGGGCTTCGCGCCGATCTCCTGGAAACCCTTGACGAGGGCGAGCGCCGAGGCCCCCCGGAAGCTGTTGTTGTAGACGTTGAGCGCGCGGGTGAAGTCCAGCGTGTCGTAGACCTTTTGCGCCGTTTCCTCCGTCGGCACCCCGTCGCGGAAATCGAGCTTCCCCGCGCGCGTATCGACCGTGCCCGGCGCCGACAGCGATTTGACGGTTTCGGGGGAGACGTCAGACAAGGCAGGGCCCGCTGCGAGGAGGAGGGCACAGCTACCGAACAAAATTCCACGGACCATCGGTCATCCTTTCCATCGGCTCACGGCGATGGAAGCCGCCCCCTCAGCCGTGCGCCGATCTGTCGAACTCATTTGCGGATTCGCCATTGCCACCATAGGAGCACGTAACGGTGTCTGGTTCTTGACATTTTGTGCCAACCCTTGGGTCGGTTGACGGGACCACCTTACCAGTCTCGTCGCCACTTTTCTCGTCGCAAGCGCCGCGCGAGGCCGTTCCAGGAGAGGCGCGCACGGCTTCTGGCGAGGTACAAGGCTACGCGATCCGGATTGGCTTGACGCCTGCTCCGCAATTCGCGCGGACCACGTCCAGTTGCTGTTCGCAAGGCACAGGAAACCACCTGGTCGTGGATGACCGGGACTGCCGACACAGATGCTTTGAGGAGGCTGTGGCGCGCCGACCAAGGCGAAACTGCGAACACTTATGTTGTTGAGTTCGAATGGGTTAGTATATCTTGGAAGTGCGCGCCGATTTTCGTGACGCACGCCACAGCCGCAGCTTCGACATCGTCGACCAGCGAGTCTAATAAACGTCAAGATAACGAAATGGGCAGGCACAAACAGCGTCGACACACGTCGATTCCGCCCGCCCCCTACGCCCCATACATCCCTTTATACTGTTCGCGCAGGATGTTCTTCTGCACCTTGCCCATGGTGTTGCGCGGCAGGTCGTCGACGAAGATGACGCGCTTGGGCAGCTTGTAGCGGGCGAGCCGCCCCTCCAGCGCG
Source organism: Allobosea sp. 117 (assembly GCF_000702305.1). GTDB lineage: Bacteria > Pseudomonadota > Alphaproteobacteria > Rhizobiales > Xanthobacteraceae > Ancylobacter. The sequence continues at coordinate 1,266 of NZ_JNLC01000016.1, read as the reverse complement.
CCGATCACCGCCTTCTCGTCCAGCCCCGCGTCGGAGCGGGCGACCACCACCGCCGTCACGCCCTCGCCGAAATCGGCGTGCGGCAGGCCGATCACCGCGCTCTCGACGACGCCGTCCAGCGCGTCGATCTCGCTCTCGATCTCCTTCGGATAGACGTTGTAGCCGCCGGTGATCACGAGATCCTTGCCGCGCCCGACGATGTGCACATAGCCGCGCTCGTCGATCAGCCCGAGGTCGCCGGTGACGAACCAGCCGTCGCGGAACTCGCTCGCGGTCTTCTCCGGCATGCGCCAGTAGCCCTTGAAGACGTTCGGTCCCTTCACCTCGATCATGCCGATGGCGCCGGCGATCAGCTCACGCCCGTTCTCGGGGTCGGCGACGCGCACGCTCACCTCCGGCAGCGGAAAGCCGACCGTGCCGGCGCGGCGTTCGCCCTCATAGGGGTTGGAGGTGATCATGCCGGTCTCGGTCATGCCGTAGCGCTCGAGGATGGCGTGGCCGGTCTTCGCCTTCCATTCGCGGTGGGTTTCGGCGAGCAGCGGCGCCGAGCCGGCGATGAAGAGCCGCATATGGGCGCAGGCCTCGGGCGTGAGCCCCGGCGACTTCAGGAGACGCGTGTAGAAGGTCGGCACGCCCATCAGTACGGTCGCGCGCGCCAGCAGCGTCAGGATCAGCTCGGGATCGAACTTCGGCAGGAAGACCATCGACGCGCCGGCCACCAGCGTGACGTTGATGGCAACGAACAGGCCGTGCGTGTGGAAGATCGGCAGGGCATGGATCAGCACGTCATCGGGCGAGAAGCGCCAGATGTCGGCGAGCGCCTGCGCATTGGAGGCGAGATTGCCGTGGGTGAGCATGGCGCCCTTGGAGCGGCCGGTGGTGCCCGAGGTGTAGAGCAGCGCGGCGAGGTCGTCCGACCCGCGCGGGACATCCGCGAACGTCTCCGCCGCCGCATCGGCCGCCTTCGCCAGCGAGCCGCGGCCCTCGCCGTCGAGGGTGAGCAGATGGCGCACACCCGCCTCGCGCGCCACCGGCGCGAGCGTTCCCGCCTGCGCCGGATCGCAGGCGAACAGGACGGGCTCGGCGTCGCCGAGGAAATAGCCGATCTCGGCCGGCGTATAGGCGGTGTTGAGCGGCAGGAACACCGCGCCTGCGCGCACCGTGCCGAGATAGGCGAACACTGCCTCGAGGCTCTTCTCCACCTGCAGCGCCACCCGGTCCCCCGGCTTCACGCCGAGCGCCACGAGGGCATTGGCATATTGCGCG
>NZ_JNLC01000015.1:110000-379124 GCF_000702305.1 Allobosea sp. 117 | reverse complement strand
GGTTGTTCTCGCCGACGAAGGAGGCGACGAAGGGGGTGCGCGGCTCGGCATAGACGGAGCGCCCGCCACCGACCTGCTCGATCACCCCGGCATTCATCACCGCGATGCGGTCCGACATGGTCAGGGCTTCGCCCTGGTCGTGGGTGATGTAGATGAAGGTGATGCCCACCCGCTTCTGGATGGCGCGCAGCTCCGCGCGCATGTGCTGTCTGAGCTTCAGGTCGAGGGCGGACAGCGGCTCGTCGAGCAGCAGCACGGACGGCTCCACCGCCAGCGCGCGGGCGATGGCGACGCGCTGCTTCTGGCCACCGGAGAGCTCGGAGACCAGCTTGTGGCCGTGCTCGGGCAGCGCGATCTGGATGAGCAGGTTCTTGACCTTCTCATCCCGCTCGTGGCGCGGCACGCCGCGCACGCGCAGGCCGTAGCCGATGTTCTCGGCGACCGTCATCATCGGGAACAGAGCGAGGTTCTGGAAGATGAGGGCGGTCGGCCGCTTGTTCGGCCCGATACCCTTCATGTCCGCCCCGCCGATGCGCACCGTGCCGCGGGTCGGCTCGATGAAGCCGGAGATGGTGCGCAGGAGCGTGGTCTTGCCGCAGCCGGAGGGGCCGAGGAAGGAGAAGAACTCGCCCGGCTCGATGGTGAGGTTGGCGTCGCGCACCGCGACGAAGTCGCCGAAGGTGACGTTGACGCCCTCAAGCTCGACGGCTGCGGCCATGCGTTTTTCCTGAACTGACCTATGGGTGGGCCTCGCCCACGCGTTCGATAGGGAGCACCGTCATGCCCGGGCTTGGCCCGGGCATCCACGATGTGGAGCGGAGCATCGACGCACAAACGGGCGCGGATGGCCGGGCCAAGCCGGCCATGGCGACCTTCCTGCACCGCGCAACCGCGCCGGATCAGGCCGCCTTGAACTTCTCGGCGTATTGGGTGCGCAGCTCGGCGTACCACGACGGCTCCGGCGGGCGGCTCCACAGCTTGGAGAGGGCGTCGCCGGGATAGGCCTCGGAGAAGTTCTTCTTGGCGACCTCGGAGAGGAACGCCTCGGCGCCCTTCACTACCGGGTTGTAGCCCGAACCTTCGGCGACGGCGGCCGAGGCTTCCGGCGTGTGGATGTAGTTCAGCCACTCATAGGCCTGGTCGATGTTCTTCGCGCCCTTGGTCATCGCCCAGCCGTCGACCCAGGTGATGGCGCCTTCCTGCGGCGCCATGTAGGTGACCGGCTTGCCCTGCTTCTTCAGCGACAGCGGCGGGCCGTCCCAGGTCTGGCCGATGACGCAGCCATTCTCCATGAAGCCGGACTTGGTGTTGTCGGCCGAATCCCAGAACTGCTTGACCTGCGCCTTGTTGGCGATGGCGAAGGCGAGGATTGGATCGTAGATCTTCTTCATCGTCTCCTCGTCCTTGAACGCATCGAGCATGCGGTTGGACGGGAGCTTGCCGGTGGCGTCCATCCACAGGCCGATGCCGAGGAGGAGCGAGTGCGGGCGGCCCTGCATCTTGCCCTTGAACTCGGGCGCCCACAGCGTGCCGTAGCTCAGCTTGTCATAGGTGAGGGTGGCGAGATCGGTGCGCCAGGAGATCGCCTCCGAGCCCCAGCAGTGGGGCACGTGATAGAGCTTGCCGTCCCAGGTCCACACGCTGGTGGAAGCCTCGAGCATCGACGGCAGCAGGTTGTCGAGCTTCATCTTGTTGGTGTCGAACGGCGCGAGGACGTCGAGCTCCTTGAACTGCGGGGCGCGGTCGCGGGTCGGCTCGCACAGGTCGAAGCCCTCGCCGCCGGTGGCCTGCAGCTTGTTGATCTGCTCCTCGTTCTGCGAGAACGGGGTGGTCTTCACCTTGATGCCGGTCTTCTTCTCGAAGTTCGGGATCACCGGGTTCGGCAGTTCGTCGTCCCAGTTGAGCAGGCTGAGCTCGCCGGACGAGGAGAAGGCGTCCTTGACGATCCACGGGCCGGTGGCCGCGATGGTGCCGGCGGCAACCGCGCCCTTCAGCAGCACACGGCGGCTGAAGCTGCGCGCCGCCAGCAACGTTTCAACGGAGGAGTTGGAGGAATGGGTCTTCTTCGTCACGACACGGCTCCTCGGGCTGTCCCGCCCCCGGCGGGCGACATGGTCCGGTCTCGAAGAGCAGGAAGTATGCCAGAGCCATCAGCCTGCGAGATGGGTTCATTTCGAAAGCTGATGTAATGCGCGGCCCCCCGCCCGTCGCATCCCGGAGCAGCATCGAGCATATGTTGTGGCGCCGTTTTGATCAACGTGCCCGAGCATGAGGCAAACGTTTTCGGCGCGTTTTGGCGGCAGGCGAAATGCATTCGACTTTCGTCTGCCCGATAAACGCAAGTCATTCGCATGCACATCATCCGGTGGTGGCGCGCTAGGGTTGAACCGGCCTTCGCCTGACGTAACGTCGCCTCCCTCGGGAGCAAACGCGGAGGCAAGGATGTTCGGCGAACCGCAGAAGGAGCACGAGTGGCTGATGCAGCTGGTCGGCGACTGGACCTATGAGGGCGAATGCGACATGGGCCCCGACCAGCCGCGCGACCATTCCACCGGACGCGAGAGCGTCGAGGCGCTGGGACCGTTCTGGGTGATCGCGAAGGGCGAGGGCAGCATGCCCGGCGGCGGGCAGGCGCAGATGCGCATGACCATCGGCTTCCAGCCGGGCAAGGGCTATGTCGGAAGCTGGATCGGCTCGATGATGCCGCTGCTCTGGGTCTATGAGGGCACGATGTCCGAGGACGGGCGCAGCCTGCACCTCGCCGCCGACGGGCCGAGCTTCAAGGACGACGGCGGGATCGTGCGCTACGAGGACATCGTCACCGTCGTCGGCCCCGACGAGCGCCTGTTGACCTCGCGGGCGCGGCAGGAGGACGGCTCCTGGAAGGAGTTCCTCTGGATGCGCTACACGCGCGTGTGACGCCCCTCACCCCAGCGCCGCGGCGATGCCGGCGGCGAGCGCGTGCAACTCGTCGCGGTAGCCGCTGCGCCCCGCCGGCTGGTCGGTCGCCGACAGCATGGCGATGGTCAGCGCCCGCTCGGGGATGACGTAGATCATCTGCCCGCCATAGCCCCAGCCGTAATGCGCCGGGGAACCGGCGATGTCGCGGCCGAACCAGCCATAGCCGTAATCGTCGCCGGTGAAGCGCGAGCGGGTGCGCGGCTGCCAGGACTCTGCGATCCAGCGCGCGGGGATCACCTGCCGGCCGTCCGGCGCGCGCCCTCGGTTGCGGTAGAGTTCGCCGAAGGCGACGAGCGAGGAGGGGCGCATCGCCATGTCGTTGCCGCCGAAATAGATGCCCTGCGGGTCGCGCGCCCATGAGGCGATGGAAAAGCCCTCCACTCCGCCGAGCCAGTCGCGCGCCAGCGCCAGCGTCGGGCGCTTCGCCTGCCGGGTGAGGATGGCGGAGAGCAGATGCGTCGAGCCGGTGGAATAGAGCATCGCCCCGCCGGGCTCGTCGTCGAACGGCTCGGCGAGCGCCGCGCGCACCCAGTTGCGCGAGGAGATCCAGCGCCCGTAATTCGGCCCCGAGGTGCGCCCGAGCCCGGCCTGCATGGAGAGCAGGTTGCCGATGGTGATCTCTTTGAGCCGCGGGTCCGGGTCAGCCGGCAGGTCGGCCTCGAGCAGCGGCGCGATCTTCTGGTCGGGTCCTTCCAGCACGCCCTTCTCGATGGCGATGCCGATGAGCGCCGAGATCACGCTCTTGGAGGCCGACTTGATGTTCCCCGCCCCGTCCGCCGCATGGCCGTGATAGCCCCGCGCGGCGATGGTGCGCCCGTCATGGGCGACGCGGACGGCGTGGAGCGAGGGGAGGGATGCGGCGCGGTCGAGGATGGGGGCGAGAGCGTCCGCCGGGGCGGCTTGGGCTTGGGCGTCGTCAGGCGCGCCGGCGGGCGGGGCGGTCGCTGAGGGGGTCTCAGCCGCCGCACCCTGTGGGAAGGCGAGGCGCGGGGTCAGCAGCAGGAGCGGAGCGGCAAGCAGGGAGCGGCGGTGCATGAAAGGGAGGATAGGCAAGGACGGCCAATTGGGGTGGTCACGATCGGGGGAAACGGGTATCTCGGTGGACAGAACCATGCTATAGAACATAACGAGAACATGCAATTTTCGCGATTTGACGACTTGGGAGGGGACTTCGAATGACTCGCGATGCCAGGGAAATCGCCAACGCGATCCTTGATGTCGCTCAGGATAACAAAATCTTTTTGACGAATTTATCTTTGAATAAGATTCTATACTTTACGCATGCTTGGTATGTTGCTCTTTATGACATACCGTTGGTTGATTCGTACTTTGAAGCTTGGCAGTTCGGCCCTGTCCATCCTAAGATATACCAACAGCTTAGAGGTTTTGGAGATCGGACGATTGCCGTCCGCCTGACGCGTGTTGATCCCACAACTGGGGAGGACATTCCTTATCCCGTTGCACTTTCGCGCGAAGAACGAGAACATATCGAGAAGATGACCCGATTCTATGGCGCGAAGTCGGCCAGATGGCTGGTAAATGCCTCTCACGAGGTGGGAGCGCCATGGGATCAGGTATGGTTGGCATCTGAAAGCTCTGCCCAACCGGGGATGAAAATTCCCGACGATATGACAAGGGATTTTTATAGGGCGAAGCTGAAGAGGCGATTGTAGGACACCAGAAATGGCCGATCTGCGCCGTACGCCGTCACTGCAACATGCTGTTTGGCTCATAAAGAGCAATGTAGAAGACACAGTGGTCGAGATGCGGAAGCTTGACGCCGCACGGATCACGATATCGCTTAATCCTGCCAGGCAGGCGCTCAAGCTCCTGATGCAGGGTCACGATGTAGAATGGATAGTGAGGCAGTTCTCTCTGCTTTCCTACAAGAAGAATATCAAGCCAAATACCGATGTGGTTCGCACATTTGCGCCATATGCTGCCGAAAAATCGGTAGAGTGGTTCCGGGAATTTCGTCCAGCATCGTATCGTATCGGCCGAGGCGTATTCATACCGGTTCAACCTTCGGGTTATTGGTCCGAGGGTGGACGGCTGCACGTCTTATGGGCGCAGTGTTGGAAAGGGCGCACTCTCGACCCGCTTCAGCTCGCCATCCTGAACACGATTTTGTTGGACTCAGTCCTCGTTGATGATTTCCGAGGCGCAGAATTCGAATGGCTGGATCTGTGTGAGGTCATCCCGAAAAAGGGCAGGGAGCGGCACGTCACCTACGGCGACCAAATTGGAACGGTCACTGAAGCCGAATTGAAAACTTACTTGGACATACTCCTGACGGCATTCGAACAGTTCTCGGCTGAGAAAGCTGCGCGAAAGGCAGCCGAAAAAGCAGAGAAGAGGAAAATTATCGACCCCTCCGATTTGCCTCTCTTCAAGGAACCACCAAGCGACCCTGTCTAAGCTCACCCGCCCCCGCCCAGCACCAGATCATCCCGGTGCACCATCGCGGCGCGACCCTCGAAGCCGGTGATGGTGGCGATCTCGTCGGATGAGTGGCCCTTGATGCGCTCGGCATAGTCGTGGTCATAGGCGACCAGGCCGCGGCCGACCTCGGCGCCGTCGGGGCCGCGCAGGATCACCGCGTCGCCGCGCTCGAACACCCCCTCGACCCGCTTCACCCCCGCCGGCAGCAGCGAGGAGCCGCGGCGCAGCGCCGCCACCGCGCCGGCGTCGAGATGCAGGACGCCGCGCGGCTCCAGCGAGCCGGCGATCCAGCGCTTGCGCGAGGCGACCGGATTGGCGGGAGCGAGGAACCAGGTGCAGCGGGCGCCCGCCTCGACGGCACGCAGCGGGTTCTTCACTTTGCCGGAGGCGATCAGCATGTGGGCGCCGGCGGTGGTGGCGATCTTGCCGGCCTCGATCTTGGTCTTCATGCCGCCGCGTGACAGCTCGGTGCCGGCGCCGCCCGCCACCGCCTCGATCTCGGCGGTGATGCGCGGCACCACCGGGATGAGCTGGGCGTCGGGGTTGTCATTGGGCGGGGCAGTGTAGAGCCCGTCAATGTCGGAGAGCAGCACCAAAAGGTCGGCGCTCGCCATGCCGGCGACGCGGGCGGCGAGCCGGTCATTGTCGCCGTAGCGGATCTCGGAGGTCGCCACCGTGTCGTTCTCGTTGATGACCGGGACGACCTTCAGCTCCAGCAGCTTCGCCAGCGTCGAGCGGGCGTTGAGGTAGCGCCGGCGCTCCTCGGTGTCACCCAGCGTGATCAGCACCTGCCCGGCGGTGACGCCCTCATGGGCGAGCGCCTCCGACCAGTTGCGGGCGAGCGCGATCTGCCCGACCGCGGCGGCGGCCTGGCTCTCCTCCAGCTTCAGGGGGCGCTTGGGCAGCTTGAGGATGGTGCGCCCCAGCGCGATGGCGCCGGAGGAGACCACCAGCACCTCGCGCCCCTCGCGGTGAAGCTGCGCGATGTCTTCGGCGAGCGCGGCGAGCCAGGCATGGCGCAGCCGCCCGCGCGCCGAATCGACCAGCAGCGCCGAGCCGACCTTCACCACGATGCGGCGGAAGGAGGAGAGCTTCGGCACATCGGAGAGCGGCGTGCCGAGGGGGGCGGTGACGGCGGTCGGGCTGTTCATGGCGGTCGATTCAACGCGAGGACGGACGATGCGCGCTTATAGAGCAAAGCGTGCCGATGGTCGCGCCTTGGAGCCCATTCCGGTCAGGTGGAATCACCTGATCGATAGGAACATGCTCTAGACGCGCCGGGCACGCGGCTGCGCCGTCACGGTCGCCAGGGCTCGCGCGCCTCGATCTCGACCTCTTCCTGACGGCCCTCGTCAATGATGGCGAGCAGCGCGCGCAGGGCCTTCTGGACGCCCTCGCCGGACTGCGCGGAGAGCACCAGTGGTGTGCGCTTGGCCGCGCGCTTCAGCCGCGCGACCTGTTCTTTCAGCGTTTCGGGATCGAGCGCGTCGGCCTTGGACAGTGCGACGATCTCCGGCTTCTCCGCCAGATCGTGGCCATAGGCCTCGAGCTCGGCGCGCACCACCTTGTAGGTCTTGCCGGCATGCTCGCTGGTGCCGTCGACGAGGTGCAGCAGCACCCGGCAGCGCTCGATATGGGCGAGGAAGCGGTCACCGATGCCGACGCCCTCATGGGCGCCCTCGATCAGGCCGGGAATGTCGGCCAGCACGAATTCGCGCCCGTCCACCCGCACCACGCCGAGGCCGGGATGCAGGGTGGTGAAGGGATAGTCGGCGATCTTCGGCTTGGCCGCGGTGGTGGCGGCGAGGAAGGTCGACTTGCCGGCATTGGGCAGGCCGACGAGACCGGCGTCCGCGATGAGTTTCAGCCGCAGCCAGATCCATTTCTCCTCGGCCTCCTGGCCGGGATTGGCGCGGCGCGGCGCCTGGTTGGTGGAGGTCTGGAAATGCGCGTTGCCGAAGCCGCCATTGCCGCCCTTCAGCAGCCTGATCCTCTGGCCGACATGGGTAAGGTCGGCGAGCACCGTTTCGCCGTCCTCGTCCAGCACCTCGGTGCCGGTCGGCACTTTCAGCACCACGTCGTCTCCCTTGGCGCCGGCGCGGTTCTTGCCCATGCCGAAGCCGCCCTTCTTGGCCTTGAAGTGCTGCTGGAAGCGGTAGTCGATCAGCGTGTTGAGGCCGTCGACGCATTCGATCCAGACGTCACCGCCGCGCCCGCCGTCGCCCCCATCCGGGCCGCCGAACTCGATGAACTTCTCACGTCGGAACGACAGGCAGCCGGCGCCGCCGTCGCCGGCGCGGACATAGACCTTGGCCTGATCGAGGAATTTCATCGGTTCGGACTCACGGAAAAAGCCTCCCGCCAGGCGCAGGAGGCTGCAAGGTTACATCATTGGCGCGCTAATGGCGCCGTCCGGTGTCGTGGCGGACCGGATGGGCACTCGCGCCCCAGGCGCGCAGCGAGGCCCACAGCCGCCGCTCCAGCCGGAAGCGATCGACCGGCACCGAGGCACTGAGCGCCCGCACCCGCGTGAGGCCGGCGCCGGTCCACTGGAAGCCGCACTTCTCGACCACCCGGCGCGAGGCCGGATTGACCACCCGCGCGGCGGCGACCAGCGCCTCGAGGCCGAGCTCGCCGAAGGCGTAGTCGATCAGCGCCCGCACCGCCTCGGTGGCGATGCCCTTGTCCCAATAGGGCTCGCCGAGCCAGTAGCCGATCTCGGGGGCCGCCTCGTCGCGCCGGACGAAGCCGCACATGCCGACCGGGATGGGCGGGCCGATGGGGTTGGTGCCGTCGTTCTTCAGGAAGATCGCGAAGGTCGCGCAATCCCGGCCCGAGGGCAGGTTGGCGACGAAGGAGGCGGCGTCCGCCATGCCGTAAGGGTGAGGAATGTTCGCCGTCATCTCGGCAACCTTGCGGTTGTCCGCGAGTTCGGCGATCCAGGCCATGTCCTCGATGCGCGGGGCGCGCAGCACCAGCCGCTCGGTCTCGAGGACGGGGGTACTGCTCTCGGCAAGGGCGGACCCTAAGGTCGCTTCGACGATGGTCATGACGGTCTCCTGGTGCCTGAAGTGAAACCCTGAACGACGAAGGGGAGGCGGTTGTCTCGCCTCCCCCGGGATCACAGGGCACCTGGATTTCGACCAGGGGCACCACCGGTTCTGACGAGACCGGTGGGACCCTTGGATCTCACCGTCTTATTCGGCGGCCTCGGCGGCCGGAATGACCGACACATACGTGCGGTTGTTGGCTTTAAGGCGGAACTCAACTCGGCCATCGGCCACGGCGAAAAGGGTATGGTCCTTGCCCATGCCTACATTCGTGCCGGGGTGCCACTTGGTGCCGCGCTGACGCAGGATGATGTTGCCGGCGACGACAGCCTCGCCACCGAACTTCTTCACGCCGAGACGGCGGCCGGCCGAGTCGCGGCCGTTGCGGGAGGAACCGCCTGCTTTTTTATGAGCCATCTTGCTCTCCTATTCCTGCTGGCGGTCTCAGGCGCCGGTAATCGACGTGATGCGGACGACGGTGAAGTCCTGCCGGTGGCCGATCTTGCGGCGCGAATTCTGCCGGCGGCGCTTCTTGAAGGCGATGACCTTGTCGCCGCGGGTCTGCTTGACCACTTCGGCGGTGACCGAGGCGCCGTCGACGAGCGGGGCGCCGACCTTCGGCTGCTCTCCACCCAGCATCAGCACCGGGAAGGTAACGGTAGCGCCGTCCTCGGCGTCGATCTTGCCGAGGGTGACGACCTCGTCGGCGGCGACGCGGTACTGCTTGCCACCGGACTTGATGACCGCGAACATGTTATGTCCTTTCGTTCGAGCCCGGACTCCACGCTTTCCGCGCGGGACCGGCTTCTTTCGGTCGGTTGAGGGGTGCGCGAAATCGACACGATATCTTTCGCGCGCGAGCCGCCCTTATAGTCGCGAAGCCAGTTCTGTCAAGGAAAAGGCATCGGCGCGCGAACGCCGGATGCCTTCCACCCGGCCTCCCCTGTCGCGAGATGTTCCCGCGGCTCCACGCGCGGGAGCTGGTCCCCGACCTTGCGCGAACCAAGCGCGGGCCGGCGCGTTGTCTCGTCAGACCGCCAGGCCATAAGGAGGACATCCATGGACAGAAACCGCATAACCGGCGCCGCGCGCCAGACCGCCGGCCGCCTGAAGGAGGTGGCCGGCTCGGCCGGGCAGGACGCGGCGCTCCGCGCCGAGGGATTCTATGACGAGGCGGTGGGCCTTGGCGGCCGCATGCTCAACCGTGCGCGCGACCAGGCTGCCGATTTCGCCGACGATGCCTATGAGGTCGGCCAGCGGGTCTATGGCCGGGGCATGACAACCTTGCAGCGCCAGGCCGGCGCGCATCCTCTGGCGCTGGTGCTCGCCGCCGGGCTGGCGGGGGCGGCCATCGCCTGGATGCTGACATCCCCCTCGCGCCGCTGAGGGTGCCTTACTATTGAGGAGGCTGCTTGTAATGGCGCCGGCCTTGCCGTGAGGCGGATGGCCGCTTCGACCCTTTCTCCCGTTCTCATCGGTCTTGTCATCGCGAAGCACGGCAGGAGGTTCGGATGTGGCCGCCTGCCTGCTCGCCGAGGCTATCGTTCGGCGCCGGATCGGGGGCATCGGCGCGCTTGCGACAGCGATGATGTGCGGGAGCCGCGGCAGGAAACGGAATGGTGTGGCGCCAGGCACTTGTGTGTTGGCGGCGCCTCGTCTATTTCAGCCCGGCTCCACGGTTGCGGCCCTTGCCGCACCGAGCGCGCGGAGAGGTGCCGGAGTGGTCGATCGGGACGGTCTCGAAAACCGTTGTGCGTGCAAGCGTACCGTGGGTTCGAATCCCACCCTCTCCGCCATTCCTTCCTCTCTCAGCATCTCAGACTCTCCAGGCGACCTTTGGAATCGCTGGGTTTGCTGCCTTCCGTCCTCTTGCCCTTTCTCAAGCCCTCTCCCGCTATCCCACTCCGGAAGTGGGGCTTGATGTGGGCCCGGTAGCGGGCGCCCCACTATGGCGGAAGGACGCGCGGGATGGCTCGGAACCGCAACGAGCTCACGGCGAAGGGAGTCGCGGCGGCGTTGACGGAGCCTGGCCGGCATTCAGAGGGCGGCGGGCTCTACCTCGTCATCGGCGGCGAGGACGGGAAGGGCCCCGGCCGGTGCCGGTGGCTTTATCTCTTCCAGTGGAACGGCAAGCGGCGTGAGATGGATCTGGGCGGCTATCCCGCTGAGCCTCGCCGACGCCTGCCGGGCGCGTGACTCTCTCGATCGAGCGCGTGCGGGGCGTCGAAGGCGTTTCCGCACGGGGCGCTGGAATTCGCCATCCTGACCGCCGCGCGCTCCGGGGAGGTGCGTGGCGCACAATGGAGCGAGATCGACCTTGAAGCCGCCGTCTGGACCGTGCCGGCCGGACGCATGACGGCCGGCAGAGAGCATCGTGTCCCGTTCGGCAAGCGCGCCATCGAACTGCTTGGTGAAGTGGCGGGGTTCCGGCAAAAGAGCGAGGCCGCCGATCTGGTTTTCCCGGTTTGAAGGCTGGTCGGCCGTTGTCGGTCATGGTGCTGGATATGCTGCTCCGCCGGCTGACGATGTGACGGCCCGTGGCTTCAGGTCCGCCTTCCGCGACTGGTGCTGTGCGGCGCGGCGTAGCGTGGCCGCGGCGATCGCATCCGCCGCATTGATGGCGATCACACCCTCCCAGAACGGAAACGCCACCGGCGCGTCAGTTCTTGCAGTTCGTCTATCGCGGGGGGCTTGGCTGCCCGATGCAGAAGCGGACATGCTAAGCAAAATAGCGAGCGGAGACGTTCCATCCTTACCGAGGAAGGATCTTGCGCGGTTTATGTCAAACGGCATATCGCAGCAGTCCCGGGTGTTCACGATCACCAAGGAACGCGTGCTTGAAAATCTTGCTGCTCGAAGATCACGTCGCACTGCGCGAAATCGTGGCCGACCATCTCACGCAATGCGGCTTCGTGGTGGATGCCGTTCAAACGGGGGACGAGGCGCTCGCGGCTGTTGCTACCGGATCATATGACGCAATGGTCATCGATCTCGGGCTGCCGGATATCGATGGCATGGACGTGCTACGACAGGTGCGTGCGCATACGGGAGATCGGTTGCCCGCGCTCATCGTCACCGCCCGCGACAGCTTGCAGAGCCGTTTGCTGGGCCTCAATTCAGGTGCCGACGACTATATCCTCAAGCCTTTCGAACTTGATGAGCTGGAAGCGCGCTTGCGTGCGGTGCTGCGACGTCCCGGCCAGCGCGGTTCCGGGATCTATTCGTTCGGCGCGCTTGTGTTCGATTCCGTGGCGCGTCAGGCCTTCGTCAACGGCGCCTCCATTGAACTGGCCCGTCGTGAACTCGCACTGCTGGAAGAACTCTTGCGCGCAGCGGGGCGTGTCGTCGTGAAGGATTCCCTCGAAGACCGGCTTTATTCGATCGATCGGGACGTCAGCAGCAACGCCATCGAGGCCGTTGTATCGCGGCTGCGCAAGAAACTCGCTGCCGCTAAGGCTGGCGTGTGCATCAATACCATGCGCGGCATCGGATACCGCATGGTCTTGGGAGACAATGGTGAGGCGTGAATACAGCTTGCGTCGTCGCCTCGTGGCGGCGATGTCGCTAACGTTCCTTCTCGGCCTCGGCGGGGCCATGATCTATTATTATTTCGAGGCTTATGCTGTCGGCGATCATTTGGAAGAGCGCACACTGCAAAGCCAGGCGCGCGAACTTATCGGTTCGTTGACGATGGCCGACGACGGGCAGGTGCTGATTTCGCTGCCCAGCAATCTGGCGCCGCTCTACTCGGGCGAGGAGTCGACCTCCTTCTACACAGTGTACGACAAGGCCGGCCGCGCCGTTGCGCGATCGCCGAACCTGAACGTCGATCTTCCGCTCATCGACGCGCCGAGCTCTGGCGATTTCGGCGACCTGCTCTTCGTCAATGCGTCGCCGGGACGGGTCGCCGCTCTTTCCGTCCTGACCACCGGCGACCACACTCTCATCGTCGGCCGAAGCAAGCCCGACGAGGACGCGCTGGCCTTTTCGCTGATCGAGGAGGGCCTGGAGGGGTTTTTCATCGTACTGGTTCCGTTCGTGCTGCTTTCGCTTCTCATCATTTGGCTGATCACCGAGTGGAGCCTGCGGCCGGTGGCGCGTGCCTCTGATCAGGCGAGAGCGATCGGACCCGGCAACGCGGCGGCGCGAATAGAAACCGACTGGCTGCCAACTGAAATTCATCCGTTGGCCGATGCCGCAAATGGCGCGGTGGAACGGCTGGCGAAGGCCTATGCGATGGAACGGCGACTGACCGCCGATGCAGCTCATGAGCTGCGAACGCCGCTGGCGGTTTTGAACCTGCGGCTCCAGCAGGCGAAGAACAAGGGCGTGGTGGACTGGCCGACGCTCGAACGGGAGGCCGCGGTCCTGAACAAGCTGGTCAATCAGTTGCTCGATCTCGCCCGCAAGGAGAACGCGGAGAACGATCCGGAGGAAGCCAGGACGTCTCTGATCAATTTGTCCCGGATCGTACGCGAGGCGGCCGCGTCGGTTCTGCCGCTGGCGGAAGAGCTAAACCGCACCATCGAGATCGAAGGACCCGACAATGCGCGCATGCGCGGAAACCCCGAAGATCTCAGAGACATGATGCGCAATCTGATCGAGAACGCGCTCTTTCATGGGCGCGGTCGCGTTCGGATCAGCATCGGCACTGTAGCCACGCCATCGCATGGTTTCGTGATCGAGGTCGAAGACGAAGGCACGGCTCGGCTGGGGGACGAGCTTTTCACACGCTTCCGAAAGGGCAATCCGGCGTCCAGTGGCACTGGCCTTGGCCTCGCCATCGTTCGGCAGGTGACGCGCAACCACGGCGGAGATGCGGCGTTCGTTCCGACAGCACCGAACACTCGAATACGAGTCTATCTGCCGACCAGCCACCGCGAGCGCTGAAAGCCACGGCACAGGGGCTGTTCACGCTGGCGCCCGTGTGCCCCCCGTCACCGAATGATACTCGACAGCGGCGGGTCCGTACGTTTGGCATCGTGGAGCCGCGCGACATTGTCCTGTGTCGGCTGCTCATCGATCGGCGCGGGCGGCCGTTCGCCGGCCAGAAACCCGTAACCCACCCGATAGAAGAATCGGCCGGCGGGTTTGCCATTCTTGGTGAGTGTCTTCTCGATCGGTGCTTCCAGCGAAGTGAACTGGTCCTGGAGACCCGGATTTTCGAGCTGTTTTCGCTCCAAGGCGAACAGAATGGCCGGCCGGCCACGAACCGCACCGGCACTGAACCATTGGTCGTACATGAGACTCGCCTGACCCAATATGCCGCGTCCGACCGAATCGGCAGCACCCTTGCCATTGTAGAAGGCCAACTGGCTTGTGACCTTGTAGGTGTCCATGCCGATCAGCAGCGGCTCGCCGCCGGTCGTGCGCTTGACGGCCGCGCTGATCGATCCGGCTTCGCGACCGAACTCCTGCCACGCGGTCGGCATGTTCGCCACGTACCCCAGTTCAGGCAGGCCGAAGACCAGATAGTTCAGGCCAAGTCCATAGAGCACCAGCGTCACTGCAACGGTGGGCACCCAAAGCCGCTGTACGACCATGTCGAAGCGGGAAGGCTTGGCAACAACGGCGACGATGGCGGCGGACATGGCCGGGAGCACCGCGAGCCAGAGAGGGCCGGTCCAGTTTATCTTGACCGTGTGCGACACGCTGAACACGACAAAGACGGACAACGGCACCAAAGTGTAGATCGCAATGAAGCGCGCGCGGCGACCGGCCGAGGACGGAGCCACCAGCTCCCTTCGCGTTCCACGCCCCCCGAGAACCATCAACGCCACCGACAGCCCAATGGGGGTAAGCAGCGCCACGGCACCGACAATCAACGCGGGAAGCGCGAAGCGGGCGGGGGCTGCGATACGGCGCGAGCTCTGGAACGCGAATGATGCCCAGTCATGCTGCAGGTTCCAGTAGATGACCGGCGAAAAGATCAGCAGAGCGATCGCCGCCGCCAGATAGGGCTCGGGGCGCCTGAACCACGCCCGAGCGCGGCCATCGATCATCATGAAGACCAGCGTGGCCGGTCCCAGAAGGGCAATGGTGTATTTGGAGAGCATGCCCAGCCCGATGCATATGCCGAGACCCCACCAGGCCCGGCGGCTCTCCGCCCGCATGGCCCGCTCCAGAAAATAGAGCGCGCCCGCCCAGGCGGCCGTCAACGGCGCGTCCGGCATCATCAGCAGCCCGGTGGCGAAATAGAAAGGCAGCGCCGCGACCAACAGCAGGCAGACGAAGGCCGCCGATTTGCCGAACAGATTGCGCGCCAGTTGGAAACTGAAGAACGCGGTCGCGAACCAGCCGACATATGCCCCGATCCGCACTCCGAACTCGGTGTCGCCGAACACGCTGGTGCCGAGCCAGATCAGCCAGGCGACCATCGGCGGGTGATCGAGATAGCCGATGTCCAGATGCTGCGCATAGTTCCAGTAATAGGCCTCCTCCGGAAGCAGGTCGGCCTGTCCGAGAAACAGCAAACGGAGCACGACGACATACAAGGCCACACCGATCGCCGCGACGCGCCAGTGAATGTCGCGCGGCACGCGGGGATTGACCGAAGGAAACACGAAGAAGGCGGAGCCGAGATAGCTGACGATCGCCGCCGCGCCTATGGCGAACAGGATAGCGACCTGCGGCGGCAGCGCGAAGCCGTTGGTCGCCCCGGCCAGCACACCGCCGCGGATGGCGAGCGCGAGGAGGCACACCGTCAGGAAACGGGCGTAGTGCCCTCGCGAGCGTTCCTTTCCGGCTCCCGATGCGGGCGCGAATGCCCAGCGGGAATTCAGCAGATAGTTCGAGACCGTGGCGACGGCGAAGCTGCCGACATGGGCCGTCAGCAAGCTCGCGTTCAGGCCGAAGAACAGCTCGAATGCCAAAAGATCGACCAGCATGCCGATCAGGCCGACGGCGGCAAAACGCGCTGCGCCTCCCGCCGACACCGCGCCGCCGGCCAGAACCAGCAGGCGGCGCAGATAAGCGAGCATCTGCGCCATGCCGATCTTGGACTGGCCATAGATTCGGTCGCGGAACGTGATCGGCACTTCCGTGACCCTCAGTGCGCCACCGCCGTGGGCGACCACCTCAAGACCGATCTTGAATCCCGCCGCGTGCGGATCGATCGCCAGGAGACGCTCACGGCGAACCGCGAAGAAGCCCGACATCGGGTCCTTCATCTCCGTAAGTGGCCAAGCAAGGAGGCCACCAAGTCGCGACAATCCTCGCCGCCGCGCGGGCCAGTCCGGGGTAGACCCGCCGGAGACGTATCGGCTGCCGACGCTCATGTCGCTGGTGCCGTCGATCACCGGCTGCACGACATCGCGGAGCCGGGCAGGCGGATGACTGAGATCGGCGTCCATGACGACGACGACTTCGCCTTTGGCCGCCTTGGCCGCGGTCAGAACGTCCCCTGCCAGGCCTCCGCTGCCGCTTCCCGGGACGAGCCGTACATTGGCTGCATGCTCCCATTCGCGGACCCGATCGAGGGTGCCGTCCGTGGATCCGCCGTCGGCGACGAGTATTTCGAACTCAATCCCATCGCCGCTTTCCGCGACTGCCGCCGAAAGCACGAGGTCGATATTGTCGACCTCATTCAGCGTCGGGATTATTACCGTAACAAGAACGTTCTGCTGATCAGGTGCATGCAAGGTGGCGCAGCCTTAGCCGGACATGGAAGAGGGTGACGACCGTGGAGTCATCGCCCCGACCATTACGGCTGGACCTGACCGCAACCTGACACACGCAGAACCGGACGTTTTCCCCGGGCACTGTGCAACTCGTTGCGCGCACTCACGCTCGCCGGCAAGATTGGGGTGCCCGTGCCTCGGATTTCCGGAATCCTGGATGTCTCAGTGAGTCGGGGCGCCTCGCACAGCGAGGGCGTTTACCCTAGAGACGCGCACGGCCAATGAAGCCGGGGCTTCGCCATTGCGCGAGACGAGGACCGTGGCTCGATCAACGTCCAGCCAATGTTTGAGTAACTGTCAGCTCGTAGGCGTCGCAAGGCCCGCACCAGCAGTCGACAGGCGAGCATGGTGGGATCGTCCAATGGAGCGAGAATGACCTGCAGGCGAAGCTCGGAGCATCCTGTTGGGCATTTCGCCGGATTGGCCTCTTCGGCGAGGATGGACCGATTGCCGAGCATCGGCTTTGCGGCCGCAGCCCGGTGCAAGTGGACATGCTATCCCTGCTACCTCGAAGTCCGCGCGACGTGGCAGTGGCGAGTCCGGTGATGCCGATGCAGAAACCTGACCGACTTTCTATAGCGCGGCCGAGACGCCACGGCCGAGCCGCCGGCGCAGGACTTCGCCTGCCACGCCGATTGAGACGACGACTATTACGATGACGAGGCCTGGTAGCGTGGCGATCCACCAGGCATTGGCGAGATAGTTGCGGCCGGAGGCGATGATGCGGCCCCAGGACGGCACGTCGATCGGCGTGCCGAGCCCGAGGAAGCCGAGCGAGGCCTCGGCCAGGATGATGAGGCTGAGCTCCGCGGACATCAGGATCAGCAGCGGGATCCACAGATTGGGCAGGATGCAGTCGCGCACGATCCGCCAGGTGCTCTCGCCCGAAATGATGGCCGCCTCGACATAGCTCTTGGCGAGGGTGCGCGCGGTGATGGCGCGGGCGACGCGCGCCACCACCGCCCAGCGCGTGACGGCGAGGATGAGGATGACGGAGAGCAGGCTTGGTTGGATGAAGGCGGCGAGGAAGACCGCAATGAGGATCGAGGGAAAGGCGAGCTGGATATCCACGATGCGCATGAGGAATTGCTCGGTGCGCCGGCCCGCCCATCCAGCCCAGACCCCGATCACGATGCCGAAGGCGGTGGCGACCGCCGCCGAGGTGAAGCCCACGACGAGCGAAACCCGCGCCCCGTAGATCACCTGTCTGGCGACGTCACGGCCCACGGCGTCGGTGCCTAACCAGGCGATGCTGCCATTGGCAAGCGTCGTGAAGGGCGGCTTCAGCCGGGCGGCGGTGTCGGTCGCCGCCGGGTTGAAGTCGACCAGATAGGGGCCCGCGACCCCGACCACGACGAACAGCGCGACGAAGGCCAGCGCTAGCATCTCGGTGGGGGCGAGGCGCAACATCGCTTTTGGGGAGGGGAGGGTCGTTGCCGTCACGTTCAACTCCGCCGCAAGCGCGGGTCGACTAGCCGATAGCCGAAATCGACCGCGAAGTTCACTGCCACGACCAGGAAGGTCATGACGAATATGCAGGTCTGCACCACCGCATAGTCGCGGTAGCTGATTGCCGTGATGAGCTCCCTGCCGAGCCCCGGCCAGCCGAACACGGTCTCGACGATCACCGCGCCACCTAGCAGGTGGCCGAACTGCACGCCGCCGACGGTCAGCACCGGCAGCAGTGCATTGCGCAGGACGTGGTGGCTGACGATGCGCCCCGTCGGCACGCCTTTGGCGCGCAGTATCTTGACCATGTTGGCGTTCAGCACGCCGATCGCCTCGTTGCGCATCAGCCGCATATTGACCGCGATCAGCGGCAGCGCGAGCGTGATCGCCGGTAGTACGATCGCACTCGGCGACGACCAGCCCGAGCTCGGCAGGATCTGCAGCCAGCGGGCGAAGATGAGGATGAACACCAGCCCGAGCCAGAAATCCGGGATGCCCAGTACCACGAGCGAGGTGCTCGAGGTCGCACGGTCGAACCAGCGGTCGCGCCACAGCGCAGCCGCAAGGCCAAGCGGCACCGCGACCGCGATCACCAGGGCGAAGGTCACCGCGCCGAGAGTCAGCGTCGCCAGCATGCGCTGCGCGACGATGTCGATCGCCGGCCGCCCCTGAATGACGGAATTGCCGAAGTCGAGCGTGAAGGCCTTGCCGACATAGATCAGCAATTGCTCGTAGATCGGCCGGTCGAGGCCGTATTGTATGCGTCCAGCTGCGATCTGGTCGGGCGTGGCAAGGTCACCGAGCAACACCAGCACCGGATCGCCGGGTGCGATGCGGATCATGATGAAGGTCGCGATCACCGCCGCGACCAGGGTCGCGAACGCGTTGAACAGCCGCGTGCCGATGAAGGCGATCATGATGCGGCCTCCGCAGGCGTCGGGGCAAGGCGACGTCGCGCGTGCTCCAGCAGCGCACCGCGATGCTTCAGTCGCGGCGAAGCCGCGATCAGCGCGGCGGTATAGGCCTGCTGCGGCGTGGCGATGAGTTCGCGCGCCGGGCCGACTTCGACCACGCGGCCACGATGCATCACCGCGATCGTATCGGCGATATGGCCGAGCACGCCGAGATTGTGGGTGACGAAGATGAAGGCCCGGCCCTCCCGCTTCAGCCGCCCGAACAGATCGAGGATCTGCGCCTGGATCGAAACGTCGAGTGCGGACGTCGGCTCGTCGCAGAGCAGCACCGAGGGATCGCAGGCCAGGGCCCGCGCGATCGCCAGCCGCTGCAACTGGCCGCCCGAGAATTCCGAAGGGCGCCGGTCCAGGGCGGAGGCGTTCATGCCGACCTGATGGAGCAGGGCCTCGAGCTCCTCGGCGCCCGCCCGCGGGGAGGGCGAGCGCGCCAGCGCGGCGCTCAGCGTCCGGCGTATCGTCTTGAACGGATTGAGGCTGCCGCCCGGATCCTGGAAGATCATCTGGACGCCCGCGACAAACGCCGCGCGTCGGGCAGGGCGCGCCGCGTGGTCGACCGCCTCGCCCCGGTAGCGGATCGTGCCGGTGTAGCCGCGATTGAGGCCGACGATGGTACGCAGCAGCGTGCTCTTGCCGCTTCCGGATTCGCCGACGATGCCGAGGACGCGGCCGGGCTCGACCGACAGCGAGACATCATCCAGCGCCTTGACCGCGACGCCGGTGCCGGAAATCAGCCCGCCGATCGGGTAGCCGAAGTTCAGATGCTCGACGGCCAGAACCGCGGTCATGACGGGCTCTCTTCCACGCGCCGCCATTCGAAACAGCGCACCAGCGCGCCGCCGCCGAGCGTTTCCATTTCGGGCGCCTCGGCGGCGCAGCGCGGCGCCTTGAACGAGCACCGGGGCTGGAAGGCGCAACTGCCGTCCCAGCTACGCTCCGGCCGCGGCGGCTGGCCGGGGATCGCCACCACGGGGCGATCGAGATCGTCGAGGTCGGGAATCGAGGCGATCAGCCCGCGCGTATAGGGATGGCGTCCGCTTTCGGTGATCTGCAACGTCGCCCCGCCTTCCACCAGCTTGCCAGCATACATCACCATCACGCGGTCGGCGCACTGGTACACCACGCCGAAATCGTGCGTGATGATCAGCACGGCCATTTGCATTTCCCGACGCAGATCGTCGATCAAGGCGAGAATGTCGGCCTGTACCGTCACATCCAGGGCAGTGGTCGGCTCGTCGGCGACCAGCAGGCGGGGCGACAGCGCGACGGCCATTGCGATCAGCACGCGCTGCTTCATGCCGCCTGAGAATTGGTGCGGATAATCGTCGATGCGAGCGCCAGCGTCGGGAATGCGCACGCGGTCGAGCATGCGCGCCGCTTCACCCAATGCCGAGCGACGGTCCATGCCCCGATGGACGACGAACATCTCGGCGATCTGGCGGCCGACGGTCATGGTCGGATCGAGTGCCGATGAGGGGTCCTGCATGACATAGCCGGTGAGCTCGCCGTGGAATCCCCTCGGACGGCTCTGTCCGTCGAAGCCGAGCGCCTGGCCCTGGAAGGTCATTGCGGTGCCGGCGACGGCATAGACCTCGCGGTTGAGCAGGCCGAGTATGGCCTGTGCCGTCAGGCTCTTGCCGCTACCGGACTCGCCGACGAGCGCCGTCATCGTCCCCGGCTCGAGGTCGAAGCTGATTTCATGGACCAATGGCAAGGCGCCGGCGCGGACCGAGAGGTCGCGTACCGAAAGGAGCGGCGCCGTTGGCGCGGCGGCGCTGATGATCTCTTGCGCAGTCACAGGCTGCGTTCCTCCCCCGGCATGATGAAGGCCGGCGACACGCTGGCCGGGTAGCAAGGCCAGTCAACCCCGATCCCGCGCCGTGCGCCAAGCCGCATAGTCTGCCAATCCCGCCTCGTCGAGCGGATAGGTGCCGTAGATCGAGGCGCCGTCGCGCAACCGTTGCAGGATGAACTCCTCCTGCTGCTCATAGGCGAGGGCTTCGCGGGATACCTCGTCCGCGATCTCTTGCGGGATCACCATGACGCCGTCCGGGTCGGCGGCGATGAAGTCGCCGGGATAGACCGCCGCGCCGCCGCAGGTGACCGGCACATTGAGATCGATGAAGCGGTGGGCGAGCGTGCTGTTGGGTGGGCACACGGCGCTGGCGTAAACCGGAAATCCGCTCTCGGCGATCTCCCACGCATCGCGCACCCCCCCGTCCGAGACCACGCCGGCGCAGCCGCGCACGCGCATCCGCTCGAACAGCATCAGCCCGCCGCTCGCGCCGTGCACGTCGCCACGGCAATCGATCACCAGCACCTCGCCGACCCCGCATTCTTCGGTGGCGCGGCGTTGCAGGTTCAGCCGCGGATCCATCGCCTTGTCGGCTGCGAGCTTGTCCTCGCGCATGGCGACCGAGCGCATGGTGAAGGCGCGCCCCACCATGCGCGGCCGGGAGCCGGGCAGCGGCGAGACGCCGTACATGAACGCGTGGTTCAATCCGCGCTTGGTCAGGACGGTCGAGATCGTGGCGGTGCCGCAGCGTTTGAGGCGATCGACAATGGCCTGGTCGGCTTCGTTCATCATCGGGCTTCCCTGAGAGGCGGAAGATGCTGGAAGTACGAAGATCGGGGGTCAGTAGATCTTGGGCTCGGGCGTCTCGCCGGCCGGGCCGAGGAAATCAAAGTCGCAGCCCTCGTCGGCAGAGGTCACGTGCCTGGCGAACATCGCGCCATAGCCGCGCGAGTAGTAGGGCTCCGGCTCGCGCCATGCGGCACGGCGGCGCGCCAGCTCCTCCTCCGGCACGAGCAGGTCGAGCCGTCGCTCGGCCACGTCGATCTCGATGATGTCACCGTCCTCCACCAGCGCGAGCGGACCACCGCGCGCGGCCTCCGGCGAGACGTGCAGCACGCACGCTCCGAAGCTGGTGCCGCTCATGCGTGCGTCGGAGATGCGCAGCATGTCGCGCACCCCTTTCTTGAGCAGCTTCTTCGGAACGGGCAGTGCCCCCCATTCGGGCATGCCGGGAGCACCCACGGGACCTGCTCCCTTCAGGACGATCACGTCGTTCTCGCTGATGTCGAGGTCGGGATCGTCGATGCGCCGGGCGAGGTCGTCGCGGCTGGCGAAGGTGACGGCCCGGCCACGATGCTTCATCAGGGCGGGCGTCGCTGCCGCCGGCTTGATCACCGCGCCGCGGGGAGCGAGCGAGCCCTTGAGCACCACCAGCCCGCCCTCGGCGAGGATGGGGCGGTCGAGCGGCCGTATGATGTCCGCATCGAAGCAGTCCGCATCGGCGACATTCTCCGCGAGCGTCCGGCCATTGGCGGTGAGGCTGTCGCCGTTGAGCAGCTCGAGCATATTGCGGATCAGCGCCCGCAATCCGCCGGCGTAATAGAAATCCTCCATGAGGAACTTGCCGGACGGGCGCAGATTGGCCAGCACCGGCGTGCGCCGCGAAATGCGGTCGAAGGTTTCAAGATCCAGCGGGATGGCCAGCCGGCGCGCCATGGCGATCAGGTGAATGACCGCATTGGTGGAGCCGCCCAGCGCCATCACCACGGCCACCGCGTTCTCGAAGGACCGCATGTCGACGAAGGTCTTGGGCCGCTGATCCTCCCACACCATCTCGACGACGCGACGCCCCGAATCGGAGGCCATGCGGGCATGGTTGGAATCCGCTGCCGGGATCGAGGCGGCTCCCGGCAGCGTCATGCCGAGAGCCTCGGCCGCACTTGTCATTGTCGAAGCCGTCCCCATCGTCATGCAATGACCAGGTGAGCGGGCGATCGATTCCTCCATGCTCTGCCATTGGGCGTCGGTGATGTTGCCTGCGCGCTTCTCGTCCCAGAACTTCCAGTTGTCGCTGCCGCTTCCGAGCGTGTGGCCGCGCCAGCGCGCGTTGAGCATGGGGCCGGCTGGCACGAATATGCAGGGCAGGTTCATGCTGAAGGCGCCCATCAGCAGGCCCGGAGTCGTCTTGTCGCACCCGCCCATCAGCACCGCGCCGTCGACCGGGTGCGCCCGGAGGACCTCCTCCGTCTCGATGGCGAGCAGATTGCGGTAGAGCATGGTGGTGGGCTTCATCATCGGCTCGCTGAGCGAGATGGCCGGGACCTCGATCGGGAAGCCGCCCGCCTGCCACACCCCGCGCTTCACCTCCTCCACACGCTGCTTGAAGTGCGAGTGGCATTGGTTGAAGTCGCTCCAGGTATTGACGATGGCGATAACCGGTTTGTTCTCGAAATCGGCCTTGGAATAGCCGATCTGGAAGGTGCGCGAGCGGTGGTTGAAGGTCCGCATCGCCGGCGCGTTGTACCAACGCTGGCTCCTGAGGTCCGAGATCAAGATCTTCTTCAAGGGGGGCCTCGTCCGCAGATGCCATAACAAATTCACCGCCAAATTACGGACATCAGACGGGCTGTCAATTAACTTGTTTCATATTTGTTGAAGTGCTTGCCCAATTTACACAAAATGTGTTAGCGGTTGCCGCATGGATTCAAGGCCGCCCGTGGTCGTGACAGACCTTCCGAACGTTGCACCCCCGCTGCGCGAGGGGAGCCGAAGCGACGCCGTGTATCGTTCGCTGCTCGCCTGGATCGAGGAGGGCCGCATCCCCTTCGAGGGCAAGCTGCCGACCGAGAATGAGCTGACCCAGCAATTCCAGGTGTCGCGTTCGGTTGTCCGCTCGGCGATCGCCAAATTGCGCGACAAGGGACTGGTGCGCTCGGTTCAGGGGTCCGGCACCGTCGTCATCCATGAAGGCGAGAGCGGGGTGACGAAGCGCAAGGAGGTTCTGCAAGGTGCAAGTGTGCGCGACCTGCAGCGCTGCTTCGAGTTTCGTCTGCTGATCGAGAGCGAGGCGGCCTATTTCGCAGCGCTGCGCCACGGCCCCGCTTCGCTGAAGCGGATCAGCGAATGCGTCTATCCCGCGACCTACGATTTCCCGACTTTCAGCCAGCAGCCGCTCGAGGCTTTCGACTTCCACCAGGCGGTGGTGGCCGCGGCCGACAACCCGTTCCTGGAAAAGTCGATGCAGATGGTCATCTCGCAGCCCGGCTTCCAGGTTTATCTGCGGCTGTGCAGCGCCACCAAGGCGCCGGACCCGGTGGCCCATCGCACCCGGATCAATGGCGAGCATCGCGAGATCCTGCGCCTGATCGAACGCCGCCTCGCCGACGACGCGCGCGAATACATGCGCTATCACATTCAGAGCGCTTACGAATATATGATCAACCGGATCCCCGTGAGCGGCGACCTGTAATCGAGGCTCCGTGCCCCGGCCGCGCTAGGCGTCTCCGCCCAGGCGCTCGACCAGCGCTTCCACCATTGCTTGGGCCATGGCGTCACGGGTCTGCCGTGTCGCGCTGCCGATATGCGGCAGAACCATGGTTTTCGGGTTGTCGAGCAGCGCTGGGTGCGGGTGCGGCTCCTGCTCGAACACGTCGAGGCCGGCGCCGGCGATTGCCCCGGTCTGCAGCGCTGCCGCCAGCGCCGTCTCGTCGACGACCGAGCCGCGCGCGACATTGATCAGGAAGCCGTTCGGCCCCAGCGCGCTCAACACCTCCGTACTCACGAGGCGATAGGTCGACGGTCCGCCGGGACAGCACAAGGCGAGGAAATCGCACCAGGTCGCGAGGTCGATCACGCTCTGGAAATGCTGGTGCGGCGCGTGCGGCACCACCCGGCGGGTGTGGTAGCCGATCGCCATGCCGAACGCCTGCGCGCGGCTGGCCAGCGCGCTCCCGATCGCGCCGAGCCCCACGATGCCGAGCCGCGCTTTCCCGAGCGAGCGCGCGAGCGGATATCTGGCGGTCGACCAGGCCCCCGACCGGACAAAGCGATCGGCGCCCAGGAGATCGCGCGCGGTCGCGATGATAAGGCCTGTGGCAATGTCGGCGACGTCGCCCGCGAGCACGTGCGAGGTCGTCCGCACCGCGATGTTCCGTTCCCCCGCCGCTTCAGTGTCGATGCCCTCGGTGCCCGCGCCGAGGCAGGAGATGATCTTCAGTGCCGGCAGGCATTCCAGGAGAGGAGCGCCGATCGTCGCCTTGCCGCTCGTTGCCAGCCCTTGCACGTCGGCGAGCTCGGGTGCGGCGGATATGGCCGCTGCTTCATCAGCGAAGGCGACCAGGTCAAATCGGGTCCTCAGGGCCGCAATCGCGTTGTCCGGCAATGCCCCGAGTTGAAGCACGCGACCTTTCTTCTGCATCAGTCACCCAATTTGTCATGGCAGGTCAGGGAAGGCTGCGCCGCACTGCGGCAAAATATCGTTGCGAGGCCGCATTTTGCGGCTTCTGCATCATATTGTTTGCCTAGGAGATAGCCATATTACAAATAACAACCAAATTTTAGCCCATAGCTTGACACCTAAGTTACAAATACGTTTCAGTGCGCTCCTCGCCGAACGAAGGCGACAAGAATCCGCTGGGAGGAGCAAGATGAGGAGGCTTCTGTTCGCCTTGGTTGCGGCGCTGGTCTCGACCACCGCCACTGCCCAGGTGGTGAAGGTGTCGCCGCCGCGAACCATCATCGACATCGATCCGCATGGACCCAATGCACTGCTGCGCGAGTCGGTCCTAGTCGCGCGCCAGATCTTCGAAACGCTGGTGAAATTCGACGGCGACCAACCGGTCCCCGTTCTGGCCGAGAGCTGGCGGCAGATCGACGACAAGACCTGGGAGTTCAAGCTGCGCGCAGGCGTGAAATTCCACGACGGCAGCGAGTTCGATTCCGCCGACGTCAAAGCCTCGGCAGAGCGTCTGTCGCGCGCCAAGGGCGGCCTCGCCAGCCAATGGAAGGTACTGGAGAGCATCGACACGCCGGACAAGCAGACCGTCGTCATCCATCTCAAGAACCCGGTTGGCCCATTCCTGCGCATCACCTCGTTCCTGTCGATCGCGCCGTCCGAGGCGGTCGGCGCGAAGGTGCCGGACGAATATGGCGCAGGCGTCGTGCTGCCCGGAACCGGCCCGTTCAAGATCAAGAGCTTTGCGCCGGGCGACAGCCTGACCGTGACGGCGAACCCCGACTATTGGGGTACGAAGCCGAAGATCGAAGGCCTGCAGTTCGTCAATATCCCCGAGCAGACCGCGCGAGTGACGGCGATCCTCAATGGCGAGGTCGACATCGCCTGGGCGTTCTCCGACGACGAACTCGCCCAGTTGCGCGGTGACCGTGCCGTGAAGGTCGACGTCGTGCCCAGCGCCACCTACGGCTACATCTGGTTCAATGCGGCGCGCAAGCCGTTCGGCGATGCGCGCGTGCGCCGCGCCATGTGGCATGCCATCGACACCGCGAAGGTGCTGCGCGATCTGAAGCCGGAGACGGGCACGCCCGCGCGCAACGTGATCCCTGAGACCGTCTTCGGTTTCACCCCGCTCGATCCCTATGCCTATGATCCCGCCAAGGCGAAGGCGCTGCTCGCGGAGGCCGGGCTGCCGGAAGGCTTTCAGACCAGCATCCTGTTCGGCCAGAACTTCTTCCCAGGCATTTCCGACTTCGCGCAGACCTTCATCTCCTATTGGGACGCCATCGGCGTGAAGGTGCGGCCGCTGGAGCAGGAGCGCGCCATCTTCACCCAGAACTTCCGCGAGATGAACTGGGACATGGTGCTGTCGTCGAACCCGGCGCTGACGCTGGATGCCGACTACACGGTGGGCCGCCTCTATTACTCGGCGAACAAGGAGATGAACTACGCCAATCCGGAGCTCGATAAGCTGCTGCTGGCGGCCAAGGCCGAAAGCGACCAGAACAAGCGCAAGGAGCTCTACGCGAAGGCCACCGAGATGATCTGGGACGATGCCGTCGGCATTTTCTGGGGCGATCTCAAGATCGTCTATGTGACACGCTCGAATATTTCCGGCCTGCAATTCTCGCCGATCGAGGCCCCCTACCTTGCCCCGATCAAGGTGAACTGAGCCGCGCCTGCGTGTTGTCCGGCGGCGCGCAGGGGACAGCCCTGCCCGCCGCTCCGGCATCGCCAGCGAGCGTCCGCGCGCCGTGGAAGCCGTGGCCGGTCCCAATCACACAGGAGTTCATCGTGGCGACGCAGAACGTTCTCGTCGACGAAACCAAGCTGCACGACTTCGTCGTCGACATCTTCCGCGCCGCCGGCTCGTCCGAGCGCGAGGCGTCGCTGATCGCGCAACATCTCGTCGCCTCCAATCTGCGTGGTCACGACTCCCATGGGGTCGGTTCGATCCCGGTCTACATCCGAAACCTGAAATGCGGAGACCTGCTCGCCAATCAAGTGCTTAGCCGGGTCAATGAGACCGACAGCTTCCTGATCTGCGATGGCAATGGCGGCTATGGACAGGTGATGGCGCACGACGCCATGGAAATCGGCATTGCAAAGGCGCAAGAAAACGGCGTCGCGCTCATCGGCCTGCGCAACAGCCACCATGTGGGTCGCATCGGTCACTGGGCGGAGCAGTGCGCCGATGCAGGGCTGGTGTCGATCCATTTCGTCAATGTCGTGAGCGATCCCTCGGTCGCGCCCTTTGGGGGCGTCGCCGCGCGGGTCGGCACCAACCCGTTCGCGGTGGGCATTCCCCGCGATGGCAAGCTACCCGTCATCCTCGACTTCGCCACCAGCAAGCTCGCGGTCGGCAAGGTGCGCGTCGCCATGAACCAAGGCAAGCCGCTGCCGCCGGGCGCGCTGCTCACGGCGGCGGGCGAGCCGACCACCGATCCCTCGGTCCTGTTCGGCCAGCCCAAGGGCATCCTGCTGCCGTTCGGCGACCACAAGGGCTGGGGTCTGTCCTTCGCCTGCGAATTGCTCGGTGCCGCCCTGACTGGCGGGAAGACGCAATCCGGTCCGAAGCGGCGCAACTCGACCATCAACTGCATGCTCTCGATCCTGATCTCGCCCGAGCGACTCGGCACAGCCGACACGCTCTCCCCCGAGATCGACACCTTCGTCGGCTGGGTGCGAAGCGGCGGCAATGCGGAGGTCCTGCTGCCCGGCGATGTCGAGGCCGCGACCACGAAGGAGCGTCGCGATCATGGCATTCCCATAGACGCCAAGAGCTGGTCGGACATCGTCACCGCCGGACGTGAGGTTGGCGCAGAGCCGCTATCCTCCATCCTGGAGCCGGGGGCGCCGGCGCATGCGAGGTCGGCCTGATGAAGATCGTCGATCTCACCGTTACCCAGTTCGAGCAGCGCGGCATCCGCACCCTGACCTTTGGCCCGCACAACGCCCCCACCCGCGGGGTAGCGACGCTCGGGCTCGTCACCATCAGCACCGACGCGGGGTTGGAGGGGCACGCCTTCCTCGGCTCGATCACCAAGTCGTCCGAGCTCGATGCCCTTTCGCTGGTGCAGACCCTGAAGCCGATCCTCCTCGGCCGCGATCCGCTTGATCGCGAGGCGCTGCACCAGGCAATCTGTAAGCGCTTCCGTTCCACCACCTGGCGCTGCATCGGCGCGGTCGACGTGGCGCTGTGGGACCTCGCCGGCAAGATCGCCGGCCTTCCCATCTACCGGCTGATCGGCGGCCATCGCACCGTGGTACCGGCCTATGCCAGCTCGCCGGGCCACAACGAGATTTCCGAGTATGTCGAGGAGGCGCTCGAGACCAAGGCGCGCGGCTATCACGCCTACAAGATCCACCCGCCGCGGAAGGGCTGGCAGGGTGACATCGCCGTCTGCGCCGCAGTGCGCAAGGCGGTCGGCGACGACTACCGGCTGATGCTCGATTCAACCTGGATGTACACCTATACCGAGGCGGTGCGGGTGGGTCGCGCGATCGAGGAAATGGGCTTCTACTGGTTCGAGGATCCGCTCGCCGAGGAAGACCTCTACAACAGCGCGAAGCTGCGCCAGAAGCTGGACATTCCGATCCTCGCGACCGAATTCTCGCCCGGCGGCTTCCACGCCTACGCGCCGTGGATCACGGCCGAGGCGACCGACTATTTGCGCGGCGACGTTGCCGTGAAGGGCGGCATTACCGCCTGCGTGAAAGGCGCCCATCTCGCCGAAGCGTTCCGGATGTCCTTCGAGATCCACCATGGCGGCAATTCGCTGAACAATGTCGCCAATCTGCACATCATGTGCGGCATTCCCAATGCGGAATTTTTCGAGGTGATCCTGCCCGACGATGTGCAGAAGTACGGCTTGGTCGACGATCTCGTCGTCGACCCGACAGGCATGGTGCGCGTCCCGGATCGGCCAGGTCTTGGCGTCGAGATTGACTTCGAACGGATCCGCGCGACGACTACGGGCCTGCTAAGCTGAGCCGTAGCTAGATCGGCCGGCTCATACAGGAGATGGTTCGGCTCTATGCGCTGGACCAACTGATACGGCAATCACCCGACCAGCAGGTTTCGTTGACCGATCCGGACGCACGCTCCATGGCGACAAGCGGACGAAGCTGGCGTCGTGGGGTACAACGTCCAGGTCGCGGTGGAGACGGAGCGTCATCTGATCGTGACGCACGAGGTGACCAACATCCGCAATGACCGCGCCCAGTTGGCGCCTATGGCCAAGGCCGCGCAGTAGACGCTCGGCACCGATGGGCTCCATGTCATTGCCGACCGCGGCTACTTCGACGGAGAGCCGATCAAGGCGTGCGCGGATGCCGGCCTCATCGTGACACTGCAGGAAGGGAACGGCGGCTTGGACGATGCCACTCGGGCTCCAGCCGCATCATGACCCATCAAAACGGCGCGTCATTTCGCTGGTGTCGATACCGGCAGCATGATCGCACCGATATCTTCAACCCGAATAGGCACCCCCGCCGCCAGGGCGATCGGGCGGAGACAGCGCTAGAAGACGTTCGACTTCCGGGGGCGAGCGTCCCGCTGCTTCGCGGCGCTTCGGCATTCCCGCAATGAACGGTATGAGCTGCAATCGGGCGATTTCCAGAATCCTGCGCAGCTCCTGCACCGGCGAGGGGTGTTCATCGGCGCGCAGGTCCACCAGCAGATAAGCTTCCTCGGCCTGTACGCGCAGAGCGGCGGATTGCTTGCCGCGCTTGTCGCCGCCATGCGCGTCGCCCGCCTCCAGCGCGCGGATCAGCCGCTCGTCCAGCGCCTCGCCCTCGCTGCCCTCGAAGGCCGCGACCATCGCCTCCAGCGTTTCGGGTCCGGTCAGCATATTGCCCTGAACCGCATAGCCCGGCCCGACATGCTGTCCGTACCAAGGTGTGCACTGGTCGCCCGACCAGGCTGCAGCGATTCCGGATGCGTCGACCACGCCGATCTGGCGCACCTCCTTCGCCGGATCGCAGGCTATGATCCTGGCAAGAGCCGTCTCGGCGTCGAGGCCGGAGGCGATCGCGTCCAGCACGTCCATCGCGAGATAAGGGTTGATCCAGGATTGCGTCGACGCAGCTCCAACGCCCGCCCGCGTATGGGGGCAGGTCGCTCCGACCGCCGGGACGGCGGTCGCGACCGCCACGCCGAGATTGCCGGTTCGTGGGCAGCGGGCAACGATCGAGAATGTGTTGAGCTTGAGCATGGGCGACCTAGAGGCTGAGATATTTGGCGATTTGACTCGATGCGCCGGATTCGCGGCAGTCTCCCGAGAGGATGATTTCGCCGTTCTGGATAACGAGGTAGCGATCGGCAACGTCGAGAGCGAAGCCGAGATGCTGCTCGACGACGAGGAAGCTGGCGCCGTGGACCTCGCGCGCCTGCCGGACAGCATCGCCGATCCGTGCCACCATCTTCGGCTGTAGCCCTTCAGTAATCTCGTCGACGAGCATGACCCGGGCACCCGTTGCGAGCGTGCGGGCCATGAGAAGCATCTTCTGCTCACCGCCGCTGAGTGTTCCCGCACGCTGCGAGCGGCGCTCCAGCAGGAAGGGGAAGACCTTCTTCACCGCATCGAGCGCTTGCGCATAGGAGCGCCCATGCACTGCGAGACGGATATTCTCCTCGACCGTCAGGTCCTGGAACAGGGCCTTCTCTTGCGCGACATAACCGACGCCGAGCCGCGCGATCCGGTATGGTGCCGCCACACTGATATCCCGCCCGTTCAGCTCAACCCGGCCTGTCTGCTTGCGCAGGAAGCCCATGATCGTGCGAAGGAGAGTCGATTTTCCCATGCCGTTCTTGCCAAGCACGGCGAGGATTTCCCCATGTGCGAGATCGAACGAGAGGTCTTGAATGACGACGGACTCGCCATAGCCGCAGGTCAGGTCCGAGACATGGAGCGCCGCGCTCATGCGGTGTGCTCCAGATTGACCGCGCCGGTGTAGACGCTGGCGACGAGTTCGGATGACACCACGTCATCGACCGAGCCGTCGAGCAGAATCCTGCCCTGATGCAGCACGATGACCCGTGAACTGATCTCCCGGACAAAACCGAGGTCGTGCTCGACGAGCAGAACGCACAGCCCCCGCGTCCGAACGATGTCGGTAAGGATGCTGCCGATCTGCGTTCGCTCGGCCTTGGTCAGCCCGGCAGTGGGCTCGTCGAGCAGCACGACCCGCGGTTCCAGAGCCAACACCATCGCCAGCTCCAGCGCCTGCTTCAGACCATGCGAGAGCAGACGCGCCTCTTCCCCGAGCCGCGAGGCCAGCCCGGTCACCCGCACGACATGCAGCGACGCCTCCGGCAGATGGAGCACGTCCCTGCGGCGCCAGAGCGAGGGCCGCTCATGGCGGGAACGCGCGAGCCGCAGGCATTCGGCAACGGTGA
This sequence comes from Allobosea sp. 117, assembly GCF_000702305.1. GTDB lineage: Bacteria > Pseudomonadota > Alphaproteobacteria > Rhizobiales > Xanthobacteraceae > Ancylobacter. Next base: position 347,924 of record NZ_JNLC01000015.1, on the reverse strand, counting down.
GCGTGTCGAATACGTTGGCGGTCTGGAACTTCCGGCCGACGCCGAGCGCCACACAGCGTTCCGGAGTGGCGCGTCCAAGATCGTGGCCGTTGACCACCACCTCGCCGGATGTCCTTTCCGTGCCATCCGCGATACAGCGCATCAGCGTCGTCTTGCCCGCGCCGTTGGGGCCGACAAGGCTGACGAGCTCTCCCGCATGGGCGCGGAAATCGATGCCGTCCAGCACCGTGAGGCTGCCGAAGCTCTTGCGCACGCCGGAGACCTTCAATGCCGGGCCGCTTCCTGCCTCGGTGCCCTGCGCATCGGAGACCGGCAGGGCGAGCAGGCGCGGAACCGACACGGCCCGCTCCCCAGTTCCGCCCGGCAGCACATGCCGACCGATCCGCGATGCCGCGCCGGAGACCAGTGGCAGCAGGCCGCGCGGAAAAGCGACGATGACCAGAACGAAGGCGCTGCCGATGATCAGCTTCCAGACGAACGGGTAGTCTCCGCTCAGTTGAGCGCTCTCGTAGTCGACGAGAAGCGTGCCGAGCACAGGCCCTATCAAGGTCGCCCGACCTCCGAGCGCGGTCCATATGACGAGTTCGGTGCCGAACACGAACCCCGCAAGCTCCGGCGAGACGACCATCGCATATCCCGCGAAGATGTAGCCGGCGATCGCGCCGATGACGGCGCAGAGCAAGAAGATCAGCGTCTTCACGCGGGGCGTGTCGATGCCGAGATATTGGCATCGCTGCTCGTTCTCCCGGATTGCCACGAGGACGCGCCCCGCGTCGCTGTTGACGAGCAGCCACGCCATGGCAGTGATGGCGGTCAGGAAACTGCCGCTCAGCCAGAACCAGGCCTCCATGGAGAGGTCGAAGCTCTCGAAGCCAGACAGGCCGCTGCTGGAACCCGTGAAGTTTCCGCCGGAGAAGATCAGCTGAGTGCAGACGATCGGCAGGACGAGCGTGATGACTGACGCATAAAGGTTGGTGGCGCCGTGCCAGAAGGCGAGCCATCCGACGATGCCGGCCAGCACCAGCGCGACCACGACGCCCCCCACCAGGGCAAGCGGCGCGGTCGCCGGGCTGAAGCCGACATGGCTGAAGATGAGGCCTGCCGCATAGGCGCCGGCGGCAAAGAAGGCAGACTGCCCGAAGGTGAGGATGCCCATATAACCCCAGAGCAGGTCCACGGTAAGCGCGACAGCGGCATAGAGCAGCGATCGCGTCAGCACGCTAAGCGAATAGGAATCGAGCACATAGGGACCGATGCCGATGACGGCGGCGCCAACGAGAGCGATGGCGATCGCCGGCGCCAGTGCGCGCCACGTCTCGCCTGATGCGCGCGCCTTCGGCCGGGTGACGGTCTCGGTGTTCTCAAGCACGGGCGAATCCTTCCGGCCTGATGCGCAGGATGATCGCGGCCAGCACGGCGATGGTGAGCCCGCCGAGAATGGGATTGACGTAGGCGCTCACCAGGACCTGCGCGCCGCCGAGGACGAGACAGGAGACGACGAGCGTCGTCAGGGAGTGACCCGAGACGAGGACGAGCATGAAGGCATTGACCAGCCAGGGTACGCCCATGTTCGGGTCGATGCTGGAGATCGGCGTGATCAGCATGCCGGCGATGCCGGCAAGAGCGGATCCCAGTGTGAAGGTGAGGAACCTTACCAGCCGGCTGTTGATGCCAAGGCCGCGTGCCAGATCCTCGTTCATGATGACCGCCCGCGTCTCCAACCCGAGGCGCGTGCCGCGCAGGATCAGCGTCAGCACGCCGCCGAGAGCCGCTGCGACGGCGACGACGCTCAGCCGATAAATCGAATAGCTCTCGCCCAGCACATTGACCGTGCCGGTCAGCGGCGCCTCGGCGAATTGCACGCCGCGGCCGAAATAGAGGGTGATCAACTGTCCGATGACGATGCCGAGACCCCACGTCGCCAGAATGGCGTCGAGCGGGCGCGCATAGAGCGGGCGTACCGCCAGCCGCTCGACCAGGATGCCCGCGAGGCCGCCGATCAGCGCGGCAAGAGGCAGGCCCAGCCACGGGTTGAGGCCGGCCTTAGTGCACAGCAAGGCCGCATAGCCGCCCAGCGTCAGCATCGCGCCATGGGCGAAGTTGATGATCTTCATCACGCCGAACACGAGCAGCAATCCGCTCGAGACGACATAGAGGAAGGCTGCGGTGGTGATGATATCGAGAAACTGCGCAACCATGTCCGCCACTCAGCAATAAATGCGCCGCGCCCGATTGCCGGGCGCGGCGGACTTCATGATCAGCCGAGATTGGGGCACTGCGGACCCGGATCCACATTCTTGAACTCGGACATGATCTTGACGCTGCCGTCGGGCTGGACCTGACCGAGATACATGGTGAGCGGCGCGTGGCGCTGCTTGTTCATGATGATGGTGCCGCGCGGCCCTTCGACCGAGACGGTCGCCAGCGCCTCGATCACCTTGTCGGTCTGGGTCGTGCCGGCCTTCGCCAGTGCCTTCGCATAGGCATGGACAGCCTCGTATTCCGGCGCGGAGAGATCGTTCGGCGTCTCCAGCTTGTCGCCGAACTTCTGCTTCATCGCCGCGAGGAACTTCTTGTTCGCGTCAGTATCAAGGCTCGTGTAGTAGGAGCCGGCCAGATAGGTGCCCTGCGCATCCGCGCCCATGCTCTTGGCGGTGCCTTCGTCGAGGCCGAGATTGCCGTAGTGGGCGGTGATGCCCGCCGTGCGGAGCTGCTTGGTCAGGGTGACGTTTGGCGCACCGCCGGCGGTGGAGATCAGCAGCGCATCCGGATTGGTGGCGCGGACCTTGCTGATGACGGCCGTCCAGTCGGTCGCGTCCATCGGATTGTACTCTTCGCCGAGCACCTTGCCACCGGCCTTCTCGACATAAGCGCGGGTGAACTCCAGCATGCCGCGGCCGAAGGCATAGTCGCTGCCGATCAGGAAGAAGGTCTTGGCGCCCTTCTCCTTCATGAAGAAGTCGACCATCGGTGCCACCTGCTGGTCCGGCACCCAGGCGTTGATGTACATGTACTTGTTGCAGGAACGCCCTTCGTAGAAGGACGTGTAGATGAACGGCACCTTGCCGCGCGAGACGATGGGCAGGCCGGCATTGCGCGCCGCGCTGGTCTCCATCGAGATGAGCGCGTCGACCTTCTTCTGGAAGATCAGAGCATCATACGCCTTCTGGGCGCCGGCCGCGCCCGAGCCGTCATCGGCGACTTCGAGCCTGAGCTTGCGGCCGAGGACGCCGCCCGCCGCGTTGACCTCGTCTACCGCGAGTTCCGCCGCCTGGACGACCGAGGGCGCGACGACGCTGTTGGCGCCGCTGAGTCCGACCGGCACGCCGATGACGATGTCATCAGCGGCATGCCCGATATGTACAGCGCCGACAAGAAAGGCCGCGCTCGCCAGCAACACAGGTATCCGTCTCATCTGTCACCTTCCTCAGATCGTGGGGTTTACGGGTTGTCGGTCCTGTCGAGACCCAGCATCTCCGCGTAGATGTCGGTGCGACGGTCGGAGAGAACGTCGTTGTCGGCACCGATGCCTTTGCGCGGCTCCAGCGTGATGTCGGCAAGAATGATTTCTTCGTTGGTTCTGCTGGCCGGCCCCGCGAGCGGCCAGCCGGTCTTGTCGACGATGAGGCTCTGGCCTTCGAAAGGCTGGCCCCGTTCGACTCCGACCCGATCGGCGCAGGCGATGACCAGGCCATTGGTGTGGGCTGCCGCCATCACCAGCGTGTTGGCCATGGCGGAGCGGTCGTCCGGCTGGCCGGGCATTGGCACCCAATTGGTCGGTACGCAGACCAGCCGCGCGCCGTTAAGCGCGTAGAGCCGGTAGGTTTCCGGGAACCAGCCGTCGTAGCAGATCGCCATCGCGATCTGGCCAATCGGCGTGTCGTAGACGGGAAACGGCAGGTCGCCGGGCGTGAAGACCTTCTTCTCGTCGCCCCACAGGTGCATCTTTCGGTAGACGCCAACGCAGCCGCCGGGGCCGATGAGAACTGCACTGTTGAAGAGCTTGTCCCCGGCCTTCTCGGCGATACCGGCCACCAAATGGAGGTCGAGTTCTTCGCACAGCCGGCTCCAGGCCGCGACGGTCGGGCCGGATGGAACGGTCTCCGCAAGCGCTTCCGCCTCGGCTCGGGTCTCGAACACATAGCCAGTATTGGCAAGCTCCGGCAGGACGACGAGCCTGGCGCCGCGCTCCGCCGCCTGCCTCGCGAAATCGAGTGAGCGAGCGACGTTCCTTGCCGTCTCGCCGATCAGGGGTTCCATTTGGATGCAGGCGATGAGCACGAATTTCCCCAGATAAAAACGAAAAAGCCCCCGACGGCGTCCAAGGACGCTATCGAGGGCTTCGTAGCCGGATGTAACGGCAATGCTGCCGTCAGGTGCCGCGTGGCACCGTTGCGGGTATCAAAGACGAAGACGGCACCTGCCGTCAAGCAGCTTCGATGAGAAAATATGCAGCGCTTGTTCTGCCTATGAAACAGGCGGTTACGCGATCATCCCGCGGTCTTCTGGAGATCAAGGCCGTCAAGGATTTCCTGCGCGCCGATGATCGAGTTGGCGATCACGCTGACGGCAACACGCTTGGCGGTCGCCTGCTTGCGGATGAATTGATAGGCATCGGCCTCGCTCATATTGCGCAAGGCCATGATGATCCGCGTCGCTTTCTCGATCTCGCGGCGCGCCTTGAGTGTCTCCTCGATCTTCGACGCCTTGCCGATCAGCCGAAGTTCATAGGCGCGCAGCGAAAGCGCCAGAACCAGGCTGGACAAGACGCCCGCCGCGCGCAACGGCCGCACGAGGACGCTGTGCGCATTGCTGTCGAGCAGGGCCTTGAGCAGCGTTGGGCTTTCCGAATCCAGGATGGCGACGAGCGCGGCATCGATGTCGGAGCTGATCCAGGAAATGTCCGGCGGATCGCCGATCAGGAAGAACACGGCGTCGGAAGGCGGCAGGACGGCGGTCGGCGGCCAGGCGAATTCGGCCTTGCAGCCGATACGCTTCAACTGCCGCACCAGATCCTCGCCATCCATGTCCCGCGGATGAACGACGATCACGCGCATGTTGCGTAGATTCTGGATGAAGCCCTCGCTGCTCAATGCGGCATTCTCCCTTCGATGCCGCCATAGTCGAAGGAGTGGCTGATCAGATAGGGATCCGGCTTCACAGCCGCACCGGCCTCCCACACCACATCGAAATCGCCGCTGGCGTTCAACCTGCCGATACGCGAGTGAAGCCAAGTGTGATTATTGTCAGCGTCGATCATGATCCGTCCCTGTGGGGCATCGAATTCGATTCCCCCCGCGGCAGCAACCAGACGCTCCGGCGCGTCGGTGCCGGCCCGCTCCAGCGCTGCGGCGAACAGGTAGACCTGATTGTACGCGCCCTCGGAATAGTAGCTGCTCAGGGACTCATTGCCGAACCGCTTGAAGAACCGGTTGCGGAACTGCCGGCTGACGGGCGTGTCGACGCTACCGAAATAGGTGGCGGCGGTGAGGTGCCCGGCGCAATATTCCGGCCCGATCTTGCTGGCCTCGGTCTCGGCCAGCGACAGGCTGCCAACCGGCAGGACACGGGGGTCGAGGCCCGCATCGCAATAGCGCCGATAGAACAACTGGGTGCCGCGGCCGATGATGGTCGAGACCACGGCCGCGGGCTGGTCCCGCTTGATGACGTCGACAGCGCGGCGGATCGCGATCTCGTCGGGGTCGATAGGCACATAGATTTCCTCGACGATGCGGCCTCCGGCGCTCTCGATCAGATGGCGCAGCAGCCGATTTGTCTCGCGTGGAAAGACGTAGTCGGACCCAACTAGTGTGATGTCCCTGCCTATCCGCGACAGGATATAGCCTGCGAGCTGCATCGTGTGCTGGTTGGGGGCTGCTCCCGTATAGATGACGTTCGGCGAATACTCGAAGCCTTCGTAGTTGCCGGGATACCAGAGCAGTCCGTTGCGGCGCTCCAAGCTGCCGAGCAGCGCCTTCCGGCTTGCGGACAGCATGCAGCCGAAGATCACGTTCACCCCGTCTTCCGTCAGCAGCCTGTCGGCGAAGCGGCGATATTCGGCGGATATGGATTTCGGATCGTAGCAGACCGGCACGATCTCACGACCCAGGACGCCGCCTGCAGTATTGATCTCTTCGATGGCAAGCGCCGTGCCGCGAAAATACTCGGACTCCGTGACCTCGGCCACGCCAGTGCGTGAAAAGAGAATGCCGATACGCCATTCGCCCTTCATGCCGCTCTTTGACCGTTTCAAGGTTTTAAAGCACAGTTTTAAGCAATATCCGTGCCGAGCCAGGGCCCATCCCCGCGATCCCGACCAGCTCATTCCCGCCATATGTCCCCATGCCCTTGCGCGAAGGGTCGAGGCCAGCTCGATCGCGACAAGGCCGACGACGAACATGCTCGCAGATGGGGCGAGCGCCACAATCGCGCGCGGCGGCACCGCCCACCGATCCGAATGCGATCACCTTGGCTGCGTCATGCCGATCGATGCGGCTGCCCGCAAACGGCGCGACGATGCCGCCCGCGAGAAGCGCAAGTGACAACGCCCCGTAGACCCATGCTACTGGCCAACCGAATTCGGCGCTGATGTCCGGAACAAGAATAGCGAAGCCATAATAGAGCGTGCCGTAACCGATGATCTGCGTGAGGCCGAGCAGCCACACCATCGCGCCCGACTCTCATCAAATCCGCAGCGGCCTGATCAGCGCGCCACGCTGTCATAAGCCGCTTGACATTGATGCGATTCCGGGTGAGCCTAATTTTCAAGCGCGGAGCAGGGCTGCTCATAAACGCGCCATCTCGATATATTTTTCCAACGGCTGCGCGCTTTGGTGCGAGGTTTGGTTGGTGGCAGCGACGCCCACGGCCTATCGGCCGGCGGGCGTTTTTCGTTTTGGTGGACCTGAAGAGCATGGCCTCGAAGCACTATCGTGTTGGCGTGATGTTCTCGACGGACGGCCCCTACAGTGTGGTGGCCGGCTCGATGGTGAACGGCGCTCTGCTCGCCTTCCGCGAAGCCTGGGCGATGGCCGGCATCTCGCTGGAGCCGGTCGTGGTGAATCCGGGCGGTAATCTCGCGCGTTACGCCAGCCTGACGCAGGAGCTTCTCGACTCGGGTATTCGGCATGTAGTTGGTTGTTATACATCCTCAAGCCGGAAGGAAGTGATCCCGTATTTCGAGAAATATGACGCTCTTCTGTGGTATCCGTCTCATTATGAAGGGTTCGAGAGCTCGAACAACGTTGTCTATACCGGCGCCGCTCCGAATCAGCATGTGCTTCCGCTGGTTGATCATCTTCTGAGGCACGTTGGCTCTCGGGCCTATTGCGTGGGATCAAACTACATATGGGCGTGGGAGAATGTCCGCATCTTCCGCGAGGCGATCACCGCACGCGGCGGGCAGGTGCTTGCGGAGCGCTATTTCCCGATCGGCGATACCGAGTTCGACCAGTCGATCGACGCCATTCTCGCGGAGAGACCGGATGTCGTCTTCAATAATCTGATTGGTAACAGCGCCTATGCGTTCTTCCGCCGGTTCCGTGCTGCGTGCAAGGCGGCCGGAATCGATCAGCCGCGGCAGATCCCGGTGGCGAGCTGCACTCTTTCCGAGCCGGAGCTGGAAGAGATCGGTGCCGAGGCGGTGGACGGACATCTCACCTCGAGCGTCTATTTTTCCTCGCTCGACCTGCCCGCCAACCGTGTGTTTACCCGTGCCTACGAAGCAGCGTTTCCGAATGGCCCGGCGACATCGGCCGATGCCGAAGCCTCCTACAATGCGGTGAAGCTGCTGCTGGGCGCGTTGCAGCGCGCCGGCACCGACGAGGTCGCAGCGGTCAAGGAGGCGGCGGTGCATCAGCGCCTGCAGGCTCCACAAGGCGATGTGTGGCTCGATCCTTCGACCCTTCACGCCTATCTGACGCCGCGGATCGGTCGTTCGACCGCCCAGGCCCGCTATGACGTGCTGATGGAAGAGGGCGCTCCGGTGAAGCCGGATCCCTATCTCGTGCAATCTTCGCCCCGCTATGCGGTGTCCCCGCGTTCCCCCAATCTGAGGGTGGTGAAGTAATGGCTCCCCGGCTGCTCCAGAATTTCAACGGTTCGCGTGCTCTTGTCGTGACGAACCAGGCCGGTGCCGTGGAGGCGCTGGAGATCACGCTGGCCAAGCTCGGCGTGAGCGTGGGTTATCCGGCCATCGTCGAAGGCCGGGCCCAGCTCGATTTGACGGAGCTCAATCCCGAGAGCGACATCGTCTTCATCGACGGAGATCTCGATGGGGTGCTCGCCATGGAGGTGGAGGAGGTCTCCCGCCAGCCGCTGGTCCCGGTGATCGGCCTGGTCGGCGTCGAGGCGCCTAGCCGTTTGAAAAATCTTATCAATCTCGGTGCCACGGCCTTTCTGCGAAAGCCGGTTCACGGGGCGGCGGTCTATACCGCGCTGTTCCTTGGCATCAACCAGTTCCTGCTTCGCGGCGACCTGAAGGCGCGCCTCGAAGGGATGGAGCGTCGTCGTCGGGGGCGCCGTGCGGTCATTAAGGCGATCGTCGACCTGATGCACCACGCCGGCATCGATGACGATGAGGCCTATGACCGGCTCCGGCGCGAGAGCATGCGCCGCCGGCAGGGGCTTGAAGAATACTGCGAGGAATATCTCGTCAGGAGGGCGGAAGCGCCCGAGCGGCCGGCGTCGGCAAGGGATCTGTACCTGCGCGTCGACCGAAAATAAAACCACAGAGGAGAAGACCACATGTCTGCGAAGATATTGCGGGGGCTGCGTGCCGCAGCCCTCACGGGGACGCTTTTGCTCAGTGCTGGGGCTGCCTATGCCGCCGATCCGATCAAGCTCGGCGTCCTGGAGGATCAGTCCGGCGACTTCGCCGCGGCCACCATCGGCAAGCTGCACGCCATCCAGCTCGCCGCCGACGAGATCAACAAGGCCGGCGGCATCAATGGCCGCCCGCTCGAGCTCGTCATCTACGACACCCAGTCCGACAATACGCGCTACCAGGAGTTCATGCGCCGCGTGCTCCAGCGCGACAAGGTGGACGTCGTGTTCGCCGGATTCTCCTCGGCCTCGCGCGAGGCCTACCGGCCGATCGTCAACCAGTTCGATGGGCTCGCCTTCTACAACAACCAGTACGAAGGCGGCGTGTGCGATGCCAACATGATCGTCACTGGCGCGGTTCCGGAGCAGCAGTTCTCCACCCTCATCCCGTGGATGATGGAGAAGTACGGCAAGAAGGTCTACACGCTCGCGGCGGACTACAATTTCGGCCAGATCTCGGCCGAGTGGGTGCGCAACATCGTCAAGGAGAACGGCGGCGAGATGGTCGGCGAGGATTTCATCCCGCTCGGCGTCTCCCAGTTCTCGCAGAACATCCAGAACATCCAGAAGGCCAAGCCCGACTTCGTGGTGACCCTTCTCGTCGGCACCGCCCAGGCCTCCTATTACGAGCAGGCCGCCGCCGCCAGCGTGAACCTGCCGATGGCCTCCTCGGTCAATGTCGGCCAGGGCTATGAGCACAAGCGCTTCAAGCCGCCATCGCTGAAGGACATGTACGTCACCACGAACTACATCGAGGAGATCGACAGCCCGGCCTCCAAGGCGTTCTTCGAGAAGTTCAAGGCGAAGTTCCCGAACGAGCCCTATGTGAACCAGGAGGCCGAGAACTCCTATCTTGCGGTCTATCTCTACAAGCAGATGGTCGAGCGGGCGAAGTCGACCAAGCGCGACGACCTGCGCAAGGAGATCGCCAAGGGCGACGTGTGCATGGACGCGCCTGAGGGCAAGGTCTGCCTCGATCCGAAGAGCCAGCACATGTCCCACACCATCTATCTGGCGAAGGTCGGCGCGGATCACTCGATCTCCTTCCCGAAGGTCTGGCAGGACATCAAGCCCTACTGGCTCGGCGAGGCCGGCTGCGACCTGACCAAGAGCGATCCGAGCGCGCAGTACACGCCCTCGAACCCGCCGCCGAAGCCGTGACCGGCGCGCCGCCCGCGAAAGCTGGCGGCCGAACGGGATGCCGCCGGCCCAGGGCGGCATCCCAGAGCGTTGCCCCGGCCGGGCCCCCCTCGAGTGCCGGGGCAACCCTTCCCAGTTGAACGCACGGATCGTCGCCGATGGATGTCGGAACACTTGCCTTCTCCGCACTCTACCAGTTCGGCGACGCTTTCGCCTTCCTGGTGCTGTCCGCCTGTGGACTCGCGGTCATCTTCGGCATGATGGGGGTGATCAACCTCGCTCATGGCGAATTCATCATGTGCGGGGCCTATGTGACGGTTTCCGCCGCCCATGCGGGCCTGCCGCTGCCCCTTGCCATCGCGATCGGTGCGGTCGTCTCGGGGCTTGTCGGCGCGCTGGTGGAGATCCTCGTGATCCGCCACCTCTATGAGCGACCGCTCGACACCATCGTCGCCACCTGGGGGTTGAGCCTCATCGGCACGCAGGGCACACTGATCCTGCTCGGCTCCACCATGGCCGGCGTCGGCACGCCGTTCGGTAGCTTCCAGATCGGCGCCTATTCCTATTCCGTCTACCGGCTCGTGCTGTTCGTCATGGCCGTAGTGGTGCTGGCGGGGCTCTATGCCCTGTTCAACTGGACCCGCTTCGGCGTCATGGCCCGCGCCACCATCCAGGTGCCGCACATGGCGGCCGCGCTCGGCGTCGATACGCGGCTCGTCTACAGCCTCACCTTCGCGCTGGGGGCCGGGCTCGCGGGGCTGGCCGGCGGCCTCTACGCCCCGACCATGACGCTGGTGCCGACCATGGGCACCACCTTCATCATGGAAGCTTTCGTGACGGTGGTGGTCGGCGGCGCCGACGTCTTTCTCGGGACAGCGCCGGCGGCAGCGGTGCTCGCCGTGGTGAAGGCGGCCATGACCTCCTGGTACGGCCAGCTTGCCGGCCAGATTGGCCTGCTGATCGCCGTCATCATCGTCATCCGCGTCCTGCCGCGCGGCATTTCCGGCTTCCTCCTGCGCGAGCGCGTCTGATCCGCGAGATGAGAACCTCACAATGAACGCACTCACCCGCATCTTCCGCCGCCTGGAGGGTCCGCAGACGCTGGGCCGCGGCCCATTCTTCTGGGTTGGCTTCCTCGTCGTGCTTGTCGGCGCCTGCGCCTATCCGCTGCTCTCGGATGGCTACACGGTCGGCAACACGGTGTATTTCTTCACCTGGATCTTCATGGCGCTCGGCCTCTGCCTCATCTGGGGCTATGGCGGCTCGCTCAGCTTCGGCCAAACGGCGTTCTTCGGCATCGCCGGCTACGGCTACGGCATCCTCACCATCAATTTCGGCGCCGCCTATGGCTTCACTTTCGTGGCGCTGGTGCTGGCCATGGCTCTCGCCGCGCTGTTCGCGGCGCTGCTCGGCTACTTCCTGTTCTTCGGCCGCATCTCCGGCGTGTTTCTCGGCATCGTCACCCTGTCGGTGACGCTGGTGCTGGAGCGCTTCATGGCGCAGACCGCCGGCCCGGAATGGCGCATCGGATCGGCCCGGCTCAACGGCTTCAACGGCATGAGCAACATGCCGCCGTTGACCATACCCTGGCCCGGCGGCGACATCGTGCTGTTCCCCGACGTCCAGCTCTACTACGTCGTGCTCGGGCTGCTGGTCGTAGTCTATCTGGCCTTGCGCATCCTGGTGAATTCGCCCTTCGGCAACGTGCTCGTCGCCATTCGCGAGAATCCCGAGCGCGCCGAGATGCTCGGCTACGACATCCGCAAGTACCAGCTCGGCACCTTCGTCATCGGCGCCGCGCTCGCCGGCCTGTCGGGCGTGCTCTACACGAGCTGGGGGCAGTACATCACGCCCTCCAGCATGGGCATGACCGCCGCCGCGCTTCCCATCGTGTGGGTCGCCGTCGGCGGACGCTCCGATTTGACGACGACGCTGATCGGCACCCTCACAGTGCTCGCGGTGTTCCAGGCGCTGACCATCTATGGCAGCCAGTATGCGCTGGTAGTGATGGGCGCGATGCTGGTGCTCACTGTGCTGCTGGCGCCGAGCGGCCTCATCCTCGCGCTCGCCCGCCTCATCGCCCGCCCCTTCGCCAAACGCCAGCCGGGGGACGCGTGATGCCGCTTCTCGAAACCCGCGCGCTGAACAAGCGTTTCGGCGGCCTCCACGTCACCAACAATGTCGACCTCGTGCTGAAGACCGGCGAGGTGCACTGCCTCATCGGCCCGAACGGCGCCGGCAAGTCGACGCTGTTCCGTCTGATCCTTGGCGAGCACCTGCCGAGCTCGGGTTCCATCCTGTTCGGCGGCGAGGACATCACCGCGCTCAAGCCGTTCCAGCGCATCCGCCGCGGCATGAGCGTGAAATTCCAGGTGCCGGGCATCTTCAAGGCGCTGAGCGTGCGCCAGAATCTCGAAATCGCGATGCAGCACCACTATGAGCCGGCGACGCTCGGCGATGAGATCGGCAGGCTGCTCGATTTCCTCAATTTGTCGGTGGACGCCGAGCGCCTCGCCGGCAATCTCAGCCATGGCCAGAAGCAGTGGCTGGAGATCGGCATGGCGATCAGTCTCAAGCCGCGCCTGCTGCTGCTCGACGAGCCGACCGCCGGCATGTCGCCGGAGGAGACCCACGCCACCGGTGAGATGGTCAAGCGTCTCAACGCCGAGGGGATGACGGTGCTCGCGGTCGAGCACGACATGGCCTTCGTGCGGCAGGTCGCCGACCAGGTGACAGTGCTGCACCTCGGCGGGGTGTTCGCGCAGGGGTCGATCGACGACATCGTCGCTGACGAGCGCGTCGCCGCGATCTATCTCGGCCAGTCGACGGCCCATGCCACCGCTCACGAACAGCCGGGGGGCGTCCATGCGTAGGGAAGTCATGCTCTCGACCCTCAGCCTGCGTGCCGGCTATGGCGGCAAGCCGGTGCTGCAGGGGCTGGACCTTGAAGTGCGCGAAGGCGAGATCGTCGCGGTGATCGGCCGCAACGGCGTCGGCAAGTCGACGCTGATGAAAAGCCTCATCGGCCTCGTGCCGACCATGGATGGCTCGATCATCTATCGGGATCAGCGCGTGGAACAGCTTTCCGCCTTCAGGCGGGCGCGGCTCGGCATCGGCTATGTGCCGCAGGGCCGCGACGTGTTTCCGCGGCTTTCGGTCGGCGAGAACATCGCGGTGGGGGGCATGCGCCAGGGCGGCGTCTCGCCGGGCGACCGCTCGCGGGTGCTCGGCTACTTCCCGATACTGCAAGAGCGCTGGTCGCAGCGCGCCGGCACCATGTCGGGCGGCCAGCAGCAGCAGCTCGCCATCGGCCGCGTGCTGGTCGCCAATCCGCAACTCATTCTGCTCGACGAGCCTTCCGAAGGCATCCAGCCCAACATCGTGCAGGACATCGCCCGCATCATGGTCCAGCTCAACAAGGACACCGGCGTCACGGTCGTTCTCGTCGAGCAAAACATCGACATGATCCGGGCGATGGCCCAGCGCTGCTACGTCATGGACAAGGGCCGGATCGTCGCTGAGCTCGACCGCGACGCGCTCGCCGATGGCGAAGCCATGCGCCGCCACCTCGCCGTCTGACCGAGATCCACCGCTTCAAGATAGCCAGCTAAGGAGAACACCATGTCCTGGCTCGAAAACTCCATCATGGCTCGCAAAGGCCTCGCCAAGGGCCAGGCGGGCACATCCCACAGCCTCACCGAGGCGGAGCAGGGGACGTATCACTATGTCTACGGCCCCTATGTGGAGCCGGTGCTGAGGGTGGACCCCGGCGCGGTGGTTGCCGCCGAGACGCATGACGCTTTCGAGGGAAAGATCAAGAGCGAGACCGACAACCCGCTGGAAATCCTGAACTTCCCCTATCTCAACCCGCAAAACGGGCCGATCTTCGTGAACGGCGCCGAGAAGGGCGACACACTCGCCGTCTATATCAAGAGCATCGTGCCGCGCGGCGAGCAGCCGCGTGGCACCACCTTGATCATGCCCGACTTCGGCGGGCTTGTGCCGACCAAGGACACGGCGATGCTCAACGCGCCGCTGCCGGTCCGCGTGAAGAAGCTTCACGTTACCGCCGAGACCGGTACCAAGTGGAACGAGAAGATCACCCTGCCCTATGTGCCCTTCATCGGCACCATCGGCACCTCGCCGGAGATCGAGGCGATCACCTCGCTGCAGCCGGACTATTACGGCGGCAACATGGACCTGCCCGATGTCGGCGTCGACGCGGTCATCTACCTGCCGGTGAACACTAAGGGCGGTCTGCTCTATCTCGGCGACTGCCACGCCACCCAGGGCGACGGCGAGCTGTGCGGTGTCGCCCTGGAGCATCCGACCGTCACCACGGTCCAGATCGATCTCATCAAGGGCTGGCCGGTGCACACGCCGCGGCTGGAGACCAAGGACTTCATCATGTCCATCGGCTCCACCCGCCCGATGGAGGATGCCACGCGCATGGCCTATCGCGACCTCATCCGCTGGATGGCCGCCGATTACGGCTTCGATGAGATCGAGGCCTATATGCTGCTCACCCAGTGCGGGCGCGTGAGGCTCGGCAACATCGTCGACCCCAAATACACGATGGGCGCCTCGATTCTGAAGAGCTACCTCGGCTGAACCTGCTTGCCGTCATCCCCAACGCGCGCGCGGCGCGAGCCGGGATCGCTCGCCAGATTGCCCGGGCGATCCCGGATACGGCCTGACGGCCGTTTCGGGAGGGCGGCTGCTTACACCTTTTCCGGAGAAACGCCATGCAGAGCTCCATCAAGGTCGCCACCGTGCAATTCGAGCCGACCATGTTCGAGAAGGAGCGCAATATCGCGCGCCTCACCGAGCTGTGCGGCGAAGCTGCCCAGGCCGGCGCTCGGCTGATCGTCACTCCGGAAATGGGTACCACCGGCTATTGCTGGTTCGACCGCGAGGAGGTGGGGCCGTTCGTCGAGACCGTTCCCGGCCCGACCACGGAGCGCTTCCAGGCGCTGGCGCGCGCGCATGACTGCTACATCGTGGTCGGCCTGCCGGAAGTCGATGCGGCAAGCGGCCTCTATTACAATTCAGCAGTGCTGGTTGGCCCCGAAGGCGTGGTCGGCACCCACCGCAAGACCCACCCCTATATCTCCGAGCCGAAATGGTCGGCGCCCGGCAATCTCGGCCATCAGGTGTTCGAGACGCCGATCGGGCGCATCGCACTGCTGATCTGCATGGACATCCATTTCATCGAGACCGCGCGGCTCTGCGCGCTCGGCGGGGCGGATGTCATCTGCCACATCTCCAACTGGCTGGCCGAGCGCACCCCTGCGCCCTACTGGATCAGCCGTGCTTTCGAGAATAGCTGCTACCTGATCGAGGCCAATCGCTGGGGGCTGGAGCGCACCGTGCAGTTTTCCGGCGGCAGTTGCGTGATCGAACCGGACGGGAGCATCGCCGCCGTGATCGATCGCGGCGACGGCGTCGCCTATGCCGAGATCGATCTTGAGCGCGCCCGCGAGCGGCAGGTGCTCGGCGAGCCGGTATTCGCCCAGCGCCGGCCGGAGCTCTACATGGAGCTGCCTACCACCACCTATGCCTGGAATCCGCTCGACTTCTTCGGACTCTACGGCCACCGCCCCCTTCCTGAGGGCCGCTGCTCGAAGGTCGCGGTGGCACAGTTCGCACCGACGGGAGACATCACCGCCAATCTCGACCGCATCGAGGAACTGGCAGAGACCGCCCGGCGCGAGCAGGGCGCGGAGATGGTGGTGTTCCCCGAGCGCGCCGTCACCGGCCTCGACGAGCCGCGGGCCGAAGCGCTTTCAAGCGCGGCCATCGCGCGGCTCGCCGCCATCGCCACAAGGCTCGGGCTCTACATCGTCGCCGGCTTTGCCGAACAGGAGGGCGAGCGACGCTACAACAGCGCCGTGCTGGCCGGACCGGAGGGAATTGTCGGCAGCTACCGCAAGATTCATCTCGACAGCCGTGAGAGCAATTGGGCCACGCCCGGCGAAACCTGGAAGACATTTGACACCCGCATCGGTCGGGTGGGCCTGCTCATCGGCCATGATGCCCAGTTCCCGGAAGCGGGACGCCTTCTCTCGTTGCGCGGCTGCGATGTGATTGCCTGTCCCGCCGCGATACGCGGCCGCTTCAGCTCGCCGCATCACGGCTCGCAGATCGCACAGAACTACCCCATCCCGACGGGAGCGGACGTCCATCACTGGCACCATTTCCGTGCCCGCGCCGGCGAGAACAACGTGTTCCTTGCCTTCGCCAACATCATCGATGGGGCGGCTGGCTACTTCGGAAAAAGCGGCGTGTTCGGCCCCGACACCTTCGAATTTCCGAGGCGGGAGACGATCATCGCGGAGGGAGAGGGTGTTGCGACCTCCATCGTCGACACGACCAATCTGTCGTCGCGCTATCCGACCAATGTGGTGCGCAGGAAGGACATGATGGTCATGCGCCTGCCGCACCATTACGAGGCTCTGGTGCGGCGCGGCTGACAGCTCGATAACTCTTCATCGCGCCGGCCGGCAGGGCCGCATGGCAGGCGAGCATTTGGTGGGGAAGGGTTCCTCGCCCGTGCAGAAAACTCTCCAATTGCGCCATGGGTGTCGCGATGGCGATATCACGCTCGGAGAGCCAATCGTCATTATAGAGCGTCGAGGCATAGCGCTCGCCGGAGTCGCACAGAATGGAGACGATCGACCCGGTTTCACCGGCAGCCGCCATCTCCTCCGCCAACCTGAGTGCGGCGTAGACGCTGGTCCCCGTCGATCCGCCGCGCCAGTCCGTCGCGCGTTCGGCGAAGGTGAGCTGGTCGATATAGAAGCCACCTGTTTTGCGAGCGAGTTCAGCGGCCTCGCCGGGGCCGTACGGACTGCGCCGCCGCGACGCTCGCGGCTGGGGTCAGGAGCGGCTGCCCAGCCGCGCCACGACCGTTCCGTGCGAAGAAGCCATGGCGAGCGCCGCCGCCAGCATGAGGCGACAGCGTGCCGACGGGCTTCAAGCAAGCACGTCGGCTCGCTGCGCAACGCCGACCTTATTGCGCGTCACGCGCGAATACCCGCTCCCCGCCGATCCAGGTCTGATTGGGCATCATGTCGCGGAGCATGTCGGCGGGCACGGTGAGCGGATTGTCGTCGAACACGACGAAGTCGGCGAACTTGCCCGGCTCAAGCGAGCCGATCTCGTGCTCGCGCCCGATCGAGCGCGCGGCAAAGCGGGTGTACATCCGCAACGAGGTCATGACGTCGAGGTTCTCGCCGTCCGTGAGCGTCTCGCCATTGTTCATCTCGCGCGTGACCATAGCCCAGATGCCGAACATCGGGACATGCTGCTTCGGGTGAATGCCGATCGCATCCGAGTTGCCGGGGATCGCGAACTTCTGGTCCATCACCATCCGGCGCATCGGAAAGAGGTCGGCACCCCGCACTGGGCCGAGGTTCTTACGATAGCCGGGGGCCGTGGTGTAGATGAACGGCGGCTGCGGAACCGGCAGCACGCCTAGTTCCGCGAAGCGCTTGGCGCGCTCGTCCGTCCAGAGGCAGTTACCGGCGTGCTCGATCCGGTGGGCTGCCCCGTTTGCTGCCTTGCGCTCGGGCAGTGCAGCAAAGGCATCCAGCACGACGTCCTGCGCCAGATCGCCGATCGCATGGACGCAAATCTGATAGCCCGCTCCATGCAGCTTGGCGACGATCTCCGAGAACTCCTCCGGCTCGAAGGAAAGGTCGCCCTTCAGATCGCTGTCCCAATAGGGCTCGTACATCGCCGCCGCGCGGGAGGTGAGCCCGCCATCGATGAACATCTTCATCCCGCCAAGCTTCAGCCGGCTCGGGTCCGCCTCGGCGAAACGCTCGCCGATGCGGCCGGAGAGTGCATCTTCCAACTGGCAGACATCCGGCACCTTGGGAAAGAGCGCGACGCGGATCTTCAGATCCTTGCGCCGCTCCATTTCCAGATAGGCGTCGATGCCGCCGCGGAACAGGGTGAACTCGGTGATCGCCGTCACGCCGTTCGCAAGGAAACTGCCCTGTGCGGCGGCCAGGGCGGGGCCGACCTCCTCATAAGGCCAGTCCGGCGCGTCCAGCGCGTGCCACATGTCATTGGACACGCCGTTCGGAACGCCGTCCGCGGTGCGCTCGAGATAGCCGCCGTCGGCGTTCGGCGTGTTCTCGTCGACGCCGAGAATCTCCAGGGCCTTGGAGTTGAAGATGTTGATGTGGAAGCTGAATCGCACCACCACGGGATGCTCGGTGCTGGCACGGTCAAGATCCCAGCGGTTGGGATAGCGGCCTTCAGCCAGGTGCTGGTTCTGATAGTGCATTCCTTGGCCGAGGATCCATTTTCCTGCTGGCAACGTCGCCGCCTTCGCGGCGAGGCGCTCGACCATGTCGTCGATGGACTTTACGAGCGGCGGCTTGACGTCGACGGCGATGTTCCAGCCATAGGCAATCATTTCCATATGGGTATGCGCGTCGATCAGGCCGGGAACCACGGTCTTTCCGCCCATGTCCACGATCGTGGCTCCCTTTGCCTGCTCCTCGGAGGGGTCCACCGCGACGATCCTGCCGCCATCGATCAACAGTGACCCGGCGGTGGTTTCGGCCGCATCCATGGTCAGGATGATCGCGTTCGTGACGAGGATTTTGCCGGTCGGTACGCCGTCCACCTTCGCAGTGTCCAGGTCGGCGATATCTTGGTTGCGCATGGGTCAGTTCTCCTTGGACCAAACTCTGCCGGAGCGGCTCCGGTGCAGTGGCCTGATTTGGATTGATGAATGTGCGGGCGCCCGATGTGCCCGCGGGCAAGTTGCGTCAGCCTCTGCTGAGTACGGTCCGGATGCCGACAAACCGTTCGATCAGCATCACGAGAGCGAGCGCGGCGAGCGAGCCGAGGCTGGCCACGGCATAGAGGCCGGGCGTGTTCGAGACCTCGGCGCTGCCGAACAGATACACAGGGAAGGTGGTCATCTTCGACCCGGCGAGGAACATCGTCACCGCGACGTCCTCGAAGGACATGATGAAACTCATGAACATCCCGGCGACGATGCCGGGGCGCATCAGCGGAATGATCACCCTCGTCAGCGTCGTCAGCGATCCGGCACCAAGTCCGGCAGCGGCCTCGTCATACTGGCCGCTGAGTGCCGAAAGACGGGCGATGGTCGGAACAAGGACGAAGGGGAAAGTGTAGATCGTGTGGGCGATCAACAGCCCGATGAAGGTGCCGACCAGTGGAACGGCAAGCGCACCCTGCCAGAAGTAGAAGTACTGAAGGATGGCGACGCCAAGAATGATCGCGGGAAACTGCAGCGGGCTGCGCAGAGCCGCCTCGATGACCACCTTGCCGCGCAGGTTGCTCTTCACCATTGCGATCGCTGCCGGCACGCAAAGCAACATCGACAGGATCGCGCAGCAGATGCCGAGCGCGAGGCTTCGGAGGAACGTGTCGACCGCCACCTCGGGGATTTGCATGTAGGAGACCAGCGACCAGTCCCGCGGCGGAAAGATCACGGTCGTCGAGTTGAACGAGACGATCACAACCACGAGCAGCGGCATCACCAGAAAGGCCACGGCCAGCATGGTCAGCGCATGCATCGCACCGCAGAGCACCGTATCCACAAGACGCGAGATGACGTTCTTCATGACGAACCCCTCGCTCGCACACTGCGGCGCCATTGGGTAAGGAGAAGGATGACGACGGCGACGGCGCTGATCATCGCCACCAGCATCACGGACAGCGCCGCGGCGTAGCCGAAATCGAAAAGGACCTGGGACGCCTGCTGGATCTGGATCGCGATGACGTCCACACGCCCGCCGCCGAGCAGGACCGGTGTGGTAAAATAAGCGGCCGTCGCCATGATCGCGATCAGCCCGACGGGGACTGCGTTCATCCAGGTCATGGGCAAGTGAACGGTCAGAAAGGTCTTCCAGCGCGAGGCCCCGAGCCCCACCGCCGCACGTTCGAAATCCGGTGGCAGGGCCTCGATGACCGGAATCAGGCCAACCATCACCACCGGGACCTGGATGTGGATCATCCCGATCGCGACCGCGGTGAAATTGTTGATGAGCTGCAGCGGGTGCGAGATCAGGCCGATGGCGATCAGCGCATCATTGATCGGCCCCTCGAACCCCAGCAGCACGCGCCAGCCCAGCGCACGGGCGATGGTGCTGGTGAACAGCGAGGCAATGGCCGCCACGAAGATGACCTTGCCAACCACAGCGTTCCGCCGCACGACCTGGAAGGCCAGCAGATATCCGAGAAGCAGGGAAACGACGCCGGTAAAAACGCTCAGCAAAAGCGTGGTCGACAACGACCGGAGAACGGAGGAAGAGCGCAATGCGTCCGTGAAGTTGCGAAACGATAGGTGGGAAGCACCGCCCGCATCGGAAACCAAGCTGCCCCAGAGGAAATGCAGCACTGGGTAAGCAAAGAACACGGCAAAGAACAGGGCAAGCGGGATGATACCCAGCTTGAACAGAGAGGACGAGGTCGGGTTCATCGCCGATCCTCCGGCGGATCCGCCGGCAGCAGGCGCGCATCTTGCGGCTGAAAGCTGACGAAGAGTTCGGCGCCTTCCTCAAACACCGCGTGTCGGTGCTGGACCGCGAGCAAGGAACCAAGTTCCGGGGTTTCCAGCCGTAAATGGGTGTTCACGCCGTAAAACATGCGCTTCATCACCTTCGCGGGCAGCGCGCCCGGTTCGGAGCGGGATGTGCAGGTGATGTCTTCCGGACGCAGCGACACATAGCCGGCATTCGCACCCGACAGGCTGCCCTCGACCTCGAACTCGTGGCCGGTCTGCGTCATCCGCACCCGCGCCCTGTTGCCGTCGCGCGTCAGCACCTCGACCGACAACAGGTTGGTGGTGCCGAGAAACTCGGCGGTAAAGGCCGTCTTCGGTGCGTGGTAGAGCCGCCAGGGATCGCCGGCATCGATGATTGATCCGCTGCGCATGACGATGATCCGGTCGGACATCGCCATGGCCTCCCGCTGATCATGAGTGACGAGAACCGTGGTGAGCTGCAATTCCTGCTGCAGCGCCCGGATCTCTTCCTGCGCCCGTTCGCGCAGCTTGGTGTCGAGCGCGCCCATCGGCTCGTCGAGCAGCAGCAGCGTCGGACGGATGACGATCGCGCGCGCCAGTGCCACACGCTGCTGTTGACCGCCGCTCAGCTCAAACGGGTAGCGATCGAGATAGGTGTCCATCTGCACCATCGCGAGCGCCTCGATGGCGCGCCGGCGGCGCTCGGCCTTGGCGACGCCTCGGGTTCGCAGCCCGAACTCGACGTTCTCGACGGTGCTTAGATGCGGGAAAAGCACGAAGTTCTGGAACACCATGCCGATGTCCCGGAACTGCGGAGGAATGGCGGTGATATCCTTGCCGTCGATCCGCATCGACCCGCCTGCCGGCTTCAGATAACCGCCGATGGCGCGCAGCAGCGACGTTTTCCCGGACCCCGAAGGCCCGAGCAGGGATACCAATTCACCCTTCTCGATCGTCAGGTTGAGATCGTCGATCGCAACCCAACCGCCATAGGCGATCTTCAGGGACTCGATCTCAAGTCTGCTCATTGCCACGCCCTCGTCAGATGCGCTTATTGCCAGGGCCGCCAAAACGTTCGGGTGGCGTGCATTCACAGGTCTTCATGATCGGAGCCGGCAACGGACGGCGTCGTCGAAGGGCCGTCCGTTGCCGCTCACGGCGTCGTCAGCGAAGGATGCTCGCCCATTGCGTGGTCCATTCACGCAGGTTCGCGAGGAAGGCCGGGTAGTCGGGCAGGAAAAGCTGGGAGGGATCCTTGATGATCCATTCGGCGGCCGACGGGTCGGCGGCCATCACGACGTCGATCGCGGCAGAAGTCGGCGGCGTGCCGGCAATGAACATGAAGAGCGGAACCGAGGCCTTGGCGGCTTCATCCGACAGGAACTCGTTCATCATCAGCTCGACAAGCTCCTTCTTCGGCGAGTTGGCCACAAGAACCAGGTTGTCCGGGTTGATGAGATCGGAATAGTCCTTGCCGTTCGCACTGATGCGCCAGGTGGCATAGTTGACCGGGATGCCCTGCTTCTTCAGCGCGAGGCACCGGCCCTGGTTATTGCCGACCGTCAGCCACACGTCGCCCGCTGACATCGCAGCGTCCATGTCACCGGACGAGTTGAAGAATCCGTAGGCCTTCACCTTCGACGACAATTTGTCGATCGTGGCGGACACGTCGGCGTCGTCGCCGCCGGCCGACTTCGCTATGGCCGGGGCTGTGATCAGCCATTGTGCCGCCGTGGTCGAGGGGAACATCACACGCCCCGCCAGACCTGGATTGGACCAGACGTCGATGCCGCTGGGCGTGCCCAGTTTGAGCTCTTCGAACTTGTCGGTCCGGTAACAGTTGCCATAGCGGTACGCCATGCTGGGAATGCCCGATTTGATTTTCAGGCTCTCGGGCACCTTCTTCATGTTGGGAATCTTGGCCGGATCGACCGTGCCGACGACGCCCTCCTGCATGCCGCGCGCGAGGTTCGCGGAATCCATCAGCATCACGTCGATATCCGGGGTGCCCCCGGAGGCCCGAATGCGGGTGATGTTCTTGGACGGGCTGGACGGAATCCAGTTGATGGTTATACCGGTACGCTCGGTGAAGAACTTCCCGAAGGTCGCGGCCCATTTGTCGTTGAATGCGCTTGAGTATCCGGCAAAGGAGATGCTCTCGCCCGCGAAGCGGCGGATGTCGCCTGCATCCTGCGCCGGCGCACCATGGGTTGCGCCGAGCACCAGTGCCACCGAAAGCCCGCAAAGACGGAGCCTCGTCATTGAAAGATAAGAAGAAGGTTTCTTGTCGTTCATCGGTCTATTCCGTTCCCTTGCTGGTGCTTTCGCACGGTTTTACTTGGTGCTGTACTCCTCGTCGGTCACGGCGCTCTGCCAATCGACGTTGCCGAAATGCAGAGCGATCTGGGTGACGAGGCCGGTTTCGCTGGCGCCGTGCCAATGCTCGACACCCGGTTCGGTCCAAACGACATCGCCGGGATTGAGGATGACGCGTTCACCACCGCGTTCCTGGATCCAGCCCTCGCCGGAAATCGTGTAGATGAACTGCCCGCCTTCATGGGTATGCCAGTGCGTGCGCGCTCCGGGGGGGAACATGATGTTGATCACCCGCGCGTTGCCGGCATTGAGCAGGATGTCGGACCAGACATCGCCGGTATTGGTCGCCGACCGAAGACCGGACGGCTCGCCGTTCCGAATGGCTTTTCCGTGGTACATGTTTGATTCCTCTGACTATTTCGTCGCGCGCAATCGAGCCCTGCGTGACGGCCGATTAGTGTGCCGGGCGAAATTCGCCGAGCATCTGCCGGCTGGCGTTGTAGCCGGTCAGCCCACTCATGAAGTTGCCGGGCCAGTTGCCGACGCCGCACATGAAGAGCCCCTCGATTGGGGTCGTGTAGTTGGAACATCCCGGCATCGGCCGTGCGTCGAAGATCTTCCCCGGCACGATGTCGCCATGGGCGCCATTGCCCTCGGCCATGCCGTAGTTCCGCTCGAGGTCGACGGGCGTATAGACGCTGATGCCTTCGATGATATCCTTGATGTTGCCGATGTTCCGGCTGAGCGTCTCGACGACGGCATTGCCAAGCGCCTCGCGCTGATCGTCCCAGGTCCCCTGCGCCAAATGGTAGGGAGTGCCGCGAACGCTCAGGCTCATGAAATGGCAGCCGGGCGGGGTCATGTCCGGATCCGCGGCCGAAGACACCACGCCCGAGATCGTCACGTGCGGCGACCAGCGGCCCATGGTGGCTTCGTTGTAGCTTTCCTGAAGCACGTCGATGCTGGGCACCACGCGGAAATTCGTGCCGAGAAACTGGGTGTTCTCCTCGTCGGTCTCGGCGCGGTTGAAGCGCGGCGTGCCCTTGAGGGCCAGATGCACCTTGGAGGACGAGCCATGCATCGTCAGCTTCCTGGCCCGCTCTTCGACATCGCGTGGTAGCTGGTTCGCCGGCACCAGTTTTGTCAGCACTGTCTTGGGGTTGATGTTCGCCAGTACTCGCGGTGCCTCGATTTCCTCGCCGCTTTCGAGCACGACGCCCTTCACCTTGCCGTTGTCGCAGAGAAGCTCGCGCACCGGGGATTCGAGGCGGATCTCGACGCCCAGGCTCTCATTGGCCCGGGCCATGGCTTGCGTGACGGCTCCCACGCCACCGATCGGCGACGCGTTCTTCATCATCAGCTCGTTGCTCTCGAAGATAACTCCGCTACGGCGCATCGACTCTTCCTGCAGCGGTCGCTGCAGCAGTATGTAGCCGCTGCCCGGCGTGCGGGGGCCGACAAGATTGGTCGCCATCGCGGTGCCGGCCAAGAAGGACTTCAGCCAGGGCGACTTCAGGTGACGGTCCAGCACGTCGCTGACGCTGCCGAACATGACGAGGTTGAAGGCTTCCTTATCGGCGGGCTCGACGAAACGGGCGGCGACCTCTTCCAGCGAGGGCGCGGGGTCGTAGAACGACACGCCCATCTTCCGCGCCACGTCCTGGTAGAACTGCATGACGTCGGCGAAGCCCTGCATGTCGCCGGGCTCGGCAAGCCGCTCCATCTCGGCGCGGCGACGCTCGCGCTCCGGCCACATGACCAGCGCATCACCGTTGGAGAACAGGGTCAGCGAGTTGAGCGTGGGATGGGTCAGCCTCAATCCGTGCTTTTCCAGCTCCATATCGCCAGCAATGCGCGGATCGAGGCTGTGGCAGGAATTGGCAATGCTGCTGCCACGGTAGCCGGGGAATACTTCTTCGGTGATACAGGTGCCGCCGACCTGATAGCTGCGCTCCAGCATCAGCACCTTCAACCCCGCCCGCGCGAGATAGAAACCCGCGACCAGCCCGCTATGGCCGGCGCCAACGATAATCACGTCATGTTTCGACATTTCCGTCTGTCTCAATCTCAGCGAGTGCGACTCGGCGCGGCGACAACGCGAAGGGTCAAAAAAGCGACCGACTACAACGGCTTGATGGTACGGGATACGATCCGCCAGCCCGTGGGGGTCTTCCTCAGAATGTCGGTGTATTCAGCGGCGGCGATCGACTTGTCCGCCCGTTGGGACAGGGCCTTGCACAGAGCCTTGACGGTTCCGTCCTCGCTGCCGGACAGCAGAAGATTGGTGATGTGGTGGCTGAGGGACGGAGCTGGAAAATTCCTGAACGCCGTCTTCAGCTCTTCCAGCCCGTTCGCGGTGAGGCGCCCGGGATTGCTGAACCGGACGTCCTCGGCAAAAACCTCGCCCATCCGATCGTATTCTTTGGAATCGAGGATGTAGGCGACCTTGTTCAGAGTGTCCGTGATATCGATCCGGTCGATATCGGCAATGCGAGACATGTCATTACTTCCGTAATTTCTAGGATGTTTCGGAAAATTCGGCGGCGATGCGCTTTGTCGCCTCGATCGCGGCGGTCAGGGCGTCCTGGTCGAAACGGTGATCGGGAATGACGGCGGCAAGGGCGCCGACCAGCCTGCCCCGGATGAAGACAGGAGCCGCGACCGACCAGGAACCACCGGTGGATTCGTGATGGCTGAAGCCGTAGCCCTGCGTTCGGGTCTGCGCCAATTCCGCCTTCAGCTCCTCCACCGTCCGATCTCGTTGGCCGGGAATTTCGAAGCTCTGCAGATCGCCGAGAATGTCGTCGACGGCCTCGTCCGTGCTGAAGGCCAGCAGCGCCTTGCCCGCGGCACCGCGATAGATCTTGCCCTTTTCGCCAGTCAGACGGACGCGCCGGACCAACTGGCTCGACTCGGCTGAATCGATGCAAAGGCGCTCATCGCCGAACTGCACGAAGAAGGCGGAGGTCTCATCCAGCGCGGCACACAGGGCGCTGGTCGATTCTGCCGCCAGTACCCTGAGCGGTGCCCAGCGATCCGTCTCGTGGAGCAGCGTCGTCAGGGCCAGCCCCGGGACATACCGGTTGTTGCTTCCCTGAGCGGCGAAGCCATGGGCCACCAGCGTTCCGAGCAGGCGCGACGCTGTGCTCACACTGATGTTCGCCGCCGCAGCCATCTCGGAAAGATTTCTCCCTTTTCGGTCCAGTGCCGAGAGCAGGGCGAGCGCCCGGGCAACCGAGCGCACACTTCCTGACTTGTCGTCGCTGCTCGGCTTGTCTTCATTTTCCATTTAGCGAAAACCCGTTTTCATTTTCTAGGCTAAGAGTCGTCACTCTGCTCTGTCAATCGATTTCCTTCCTGCGGAAAGATGATTTCGTAGAGTGGAAACTTTCGGATCGAAATCAGCCCGTTTTGGGCGGAGCCGAGTGCAGCCAGCCATACCGGACTATCCAGATGCGAGCCTCCCTGGCCCGGCTCCTTCACAGGGAAGACGATCGACGTCGTGCACTCCGCGGCTGCAGCCGTACCGGTCAGGCGGCTCATGGGAGGCGAGCGCGCGGGGCCTCGCCATCTGGTTAGCGACCTCTGCCTTCGATCGGCCGAAGCTGATGCGCAAGGCAGCCGACCTGTTGCACGGGCGCGCCAATCGGATCGCCGTGTTCATAATCGGAGAGCAGGGCAGGCCACCGGCCCAATCGAAAGCCGAGACCTTGGGCGCTGGCGACACGATCGAGGGGTTCGCCGAGGAGGCGCGGCGCACCACCGACCAGGTTATCCCGCCTGAGACGCAGGAATCACACAAGCTCGCACGGACGCGACCGTGATGAAGACGTCGGCCTCCCCGGTTGCGTGCTTCTCCGCCGGCCGTGCTATGCGATAGCCGTGTGGAGATGTGGGCTCCGCGTGAGTCATGGCAGCGTGGAGGAGCGCTCTGCGTGAAGCAGAAAGGTATCACCCTCAAGGACGTCGCCGCCGCCGCGAATGTCTCGCGGGCCACGGCCGCAAGGGCGCTGAGCAGCTATGGCTATGTCGGCGATGAGACCGCTCTGCGCGTGCAGGAGGCCGCCGATCGGCTCGGATACCGCGCCAACCGGGTGGCGCAGGCGCTTCGCAGCGGACAATTGCCCATTGTCGGCTTCGTGCCAGGCGATATCCAGAATCCCTTCTTCGCCCGCATTGCCCACGATCTCGAGGTGGAACTCAGGAAGCAAGGCCACAACCTGCTCATCGCCAGCAGCGAGGAAAGCGTGAAGCAGGAGAAGGAACTGCTGGAGAGCCTGCGCTCCCTCGGCCTGCGCGGTTTCGTGCTGGCGCCTGCCTCCGCCACCGACAACCGTCATATCGCCAAGCTGGCACGGGACGGTGTGCCCTGCGTGCTGATCGATCGCGTGGTGAAGGACGTGCGCTGCGACAGCGTCGCGGTCGACAATGAAGGCGGGACCCGCGAGGCCATCGACTATCTCGTCGCCAACGGGCATCGCCGCATCGGCTTCCTGCGCGACGATTCCCGGATCTTCACCGCGCAGGAGCGCCTCGGCGGGTATCAGGGCGCGCTGGCGGGACACGGCATCTCCGTCGACGAAACGCTCATCGCCGTCTCCCGCTCGGCGGTCGAGCACGCCATCGACGCCACCATCCGCCTGTTCAGTCGCCGTGACCGGCCGAGCGCACTGTTCACCGTTGACAGCCTGATGACCCAGGGTGCGCTGCTCGGTCTGCGCTCCATGGGCCTGCATATTCCGCACGACGTCTCGCTCATTGGTTTCGACGATTTCAACCTCGCCACCTTCACCGATCCACAGATCACCGTGGTGGCGCAGCCGATTTCCGAGATTGGCCCGCTGGCGGCGCGGCTGCTGTTGGAGCGCCTTCAGGGAAGCGCCGCCCCCCCGCAACAGATCCGGTTCCCGACGCGGCTGATCGTCCGCGGTTCGGTCTCCCGTCCGCGCTGAGCTCTCCCATCGCCGCTCGAAGATTTTCCGACGCATGGCGCTTGCCACGCGTGGCGTTCTGTGCGCTAATCCGTATGTGAGATCGATCTCATATCAATATACGCAAGTTTGACGAGTCGGCTCAAAGGTATCCGAACGCGCCTTCATGTGAAGGCAGCGAATGAATTTGCCTGTTCGACGTACAATGGATGAAATGATGCTGAACTTCGACAAGGACCGGTTTGTTCGTATTCAGAGCGGCGCCGTCTCCATAGCGGACGATGTGCGATCTCTCATGCGCACGCTACTTGCCGATGGCATTGAACGATTGTTCTTCATGGGAACGGGCGGCGTGCAGTTGCTGACCTTCCCGGCGATCGAGCTCGCGCAGCGCCTCTCCACCTTCCCGGTCAGCGCGCAACTGCCAGCGCAGGTGGTGCTTGATCCTCCGGCTGGGCTGGATGCCAAGGCGCTCGTCGTCCTGCCGTCGCTCTCCGGCACCACCAAGGAAAGCGTCGAGCTGCTTGCCTTCCTCAAGGCGCGCGGGGTGCGCACCCTGTCGCTCACCGGCCATAAGGACACGCCGCTGGCGCGCGAGGCCGACTACAACTTCACCAATTTTGCCGAGGACGACACCTCCTCGGAGTCCTTCTATCTCCAGACCCTGCTGATCGTCCTCGCGCTCCTCGCCGAGCGCGGCGAATTCGAGGGTTTCGACGAGGCCGTCGCCGAGCTGAAGCTGCTGCCGGAGGCGCTCGTCGCGGTGAAGGAGGCCTTCGAGGGCGCCGCCGCGAGTCTTGCCGCGACGATCAAGGACGAGACCTACCACATCTTCACCGGCGCCGGCTCGGTGTGGCCCGAGGCGCATTATTACGGCATGTGCATCCTCGAGGAGATGCAGTGGATCCGCACCCGGCCGGTCCATGCCGCCGACTTCTTCCACGGCACTCTGGAGCTGGTGGAGCCCGGCATCAGCGTCTTCGTCTTCAAGGGCGAAGACAAGTTCCGGCCGCTCTCCGAGCGCGTCGAGAACTTCGCGCGGCGCTACACGGACCGCGTCCGCGTACTCGACGCCGCCACGGCGGAACTGCCCGGGGTTTCGCCGCGCGTGCGCGTCATGATCTCGCCGATCGTGCTGGCGACGCAGCTCGAACGGCTGAGCGCCCATCTCGAAGTGCTGCGCAACCACCCGCTGACGACGCGCCGTTACTACAAGCGCGTCGAATACTGATCATTCTCACACCGGAAGGAGCTGCTCGTGAAACGTTCATCGCACGTCGTGGCGGTCGCCGCCGCATCCGCGCTCGCCCTGTCGGCCGGTCCGGGCTCCGCCCGCGAGGCGGTCGTGGCGGATCCGAACGCCAAGGTCGAATACAGCGGCACACTGTCGATCCTGACCAAGTTCGGTCTGCAGCAGCTCTCTCCCTATTTCGTCAATGTCGCGAAGGAGTACGAGAAGCTCCATCCCGGCGTGAAGATCGAGCTCATCCAGGAGAGCGACGACAGCGTCAAGGGCAAGACCAAGACGCTCGTCGCCTCCAACTCCTTGCCGGACATCTATTTTTCCTGGACCGGGAGCTGGGGCGAGAACTTCGTGCGCGGCAACCGCGCGGTCGACCTGACCAAGGTCGTCGGCCCCGACACGCCCTGGGGCAAGACGCTGAGCCCGGCGGCGGTGAAGGCGTTCGAGTATAATGGCAAGCTTTACGGCATACCGCTTTATCTCGACGCCAAGTTCATGGGCTACAACAAGCCGGCCTTCGAAAAGGCCGGGGTCGGCGTGCCCGCGACGTTCGAGAAGCTGCTGGAAGCCTGCGACGCCCTGCGCAAGGGCGGCACCACGCCGATCTCGCTCGGCAACAAGGAGGCGTGGCCGGCGGTCCACTATGCCGGACAGTTGCTCGCCTACAATGTGCCGACCGCGACGCTGGAGCGCGACTTCGATCCCGCCAGGGCCAAGTTCGACGATCCGGGCTATGTCGCCTCGCTGGCGCAGTTCAAGGCGCTGGTCGACCGCTGTACTGACGGCGCGGCGGTGAACGGCACCTCCTATGCCTCGTCCCTGCAGGCCTTCAGCAACGCCGACTCGGCGATGTACTATCAGGAGATCATCGAGTTCGATCAGGCCGCCTCGGCTGACACCAAGCTGAAGGGCGCCGATTTCGGCTTCTTCCGCCTGCCGCCGCCTGCCGCCGCGAAGGGGGACGTCAAGGCGATCGAGGGTGCGCCGGAGGGCTACATGATCAACACGGCGTCGAAGAAGATTCCGCTCGCCATCGACTTCATGAAGTTCGTCACCGCTCCGGAGAACGCCCGGGTGCTTTCGGCGCCGCCCTATGGCCAGCCGAGCGCCGCGATTGACGGTGCCTCTGAGGCCACGATGAATCCGGCGGTGGTCGCTGGCTTGAAGGACATCGCCTCGGCCAGCTACCTGATGCCCTGGCTCGACACCGCCAATACCCCGCGCGTGGCCGCCGCTTGGCTGTCCAGCCTGCAGGCGCTGGTGGGCGGCACCATGACTCCCGAGGCCGTCATGGCCGAGGTGAAGAAGGCGTCGGCGGCCGACGCCAAGCGCAAATGACGGGCATGGATCACCCGGTCTCCGCCGTCGCCGGCTCCGGCGCACCACGGCGCGGCGGGCTGGGCACCCTCCCGTCGTTCCGGTGGGTGGCGATCGCGGTGATCCTCGTCGGCTGGTTCGTCTACTATCCGATCGTGGACAACTTCGTCGTCAGCACTACGAACCAGGACATCTACACCGGCGAGATCGAATATGTCGGTCTCGACAACTATGCGCGGCTGCTCGACGACCCGGTGGTCTGGATCTCGCTGCGCAACAACCTGCTTTATGCGGCGATCTCCGTGGTGTTCCAGGTGTTCGCCGCCTTCCTTCTGGCCGCGGTCATCGAGGGGCTGGAGAGCGAGCGCTCGCGGCGCTTCTGGCGGGCGGTCTACTTCGTGCCCTCGGCGATCTCGATTACCGTCACCGGGCTGCTGTTCTATTTCATCTACCAGCCGCGCATCGGCCTGCTCGACGCCGGCCTGTCCGCGCTCGGCCTCGGCGCCCTCTCCCGGCCGTGGCTCGGCAGCGAGGACACCGCGATCTACGCCATCATCGCGATGAGCCAGTGGCAGGGCTTCGGCTATTCGACCCTGCTCTTCGGTCTCGCCATCCAGAAGATTCCGCGCGAGCTCTACGATGCCGCCATTATGGATGGGGCGGGCCCGCTGCGCCGGCTGTGGAACGTCACCTTTCCGATGACCCGCGAGATGACCGGCCTGATGATCATCGTGACGATCACCGGCGCCTTCCAGGTGTTCAACGAGGTCATGGTCATGACCGCCGGCGGGCCGAACAATTCGAGCCAGGTGCTCGGTACCTGGCTCTACCAGCAGGGTTTCATCCAGAACGAGTTCGGCTATGGCGCGGCGATCGCGGCGGTGATCTTCCTCGTCACCCTCGTCACCGGCATGGCCCAGCTCTGGTACACCCGGCATCGAAGGGTGCAGCTATGAGCGCCCCGTCGGCCTCGCACCCCGCCGGGCAGGTCAATGTTTGGGCCGTCGTCGCCCGGACGTTCCTGCTCGCGCTGCTGGTCTGCCTCGGTATCGTCGTGCTCTATCCGCTGATCTGGATGGCGCTGAACGGGTTCAAGGACAATTCGCAGATCTTCGGCGATCCGTTCGCCCTGCCTGCGGGCTGGAGCTGGGCCAATTATGTGCAGGCCTGGAACCAGGGCGTGCGCAACTATGTGACGGTGAGCCTCATCGTCACCGTCGCCTCCGGCATCTGCACGGTGCTGATCAGCGCCTGGACGGCCTTCGGGCTCACCCGCTCGCGGATGCCGATGAAGCCGATCGTGGTCGGCTTCGTGCTCGGCGGGCTGATGCTCAGCCCGACCGTAGCGCTGATACCGCTGGTGAAGATGCTGCAGTCCATGGGGCTCTACAACACCTACTGGGCCCTCATCATCCTCTACACCGCCTTCCGGGTGCCGTTCACCACCTTCCTCATCCGCGCCTACATGCTCGACCTGCCGCGCGATCTCGACGAGGCCGCGACGATGGACGGCGCCAGCGAGGGGCAGGTCTTCTGGCGGATCATCCTGCCGCTGTGCCGCCCGATCATCATCTCCTGCGTGATCCTGCACGTGCTGTTCGCGTGGAACGAGTATCTCTTCGCGATGATCTTCACGAGCGGCGCCGACCTGCAGACGCTGCCGGTCGGCCTGACCTCGATCATGGCCCGGCACGGCACCAACTATGCCGTCGTCTTCGCGGCGATGACCATCTCGGCCCTGCCGATCGTCGTCATTTTCTTCGCCGCGCAGCGCTACTTCATCCGCGGACTCGCGGAAGGCATCGGGAAGTAGCATGCCCGTCACAGGAGCCGTCATGCCGCAGCTCGCGTTCCGTCAGCTGATCGGAGCCAGTTTCAGCTTCCAGCACTTTCCCTTCGCCTTCGCGGCCGAGACCATGCGCGGCTTCGGAGTGACCGAGATCGAGCTGTGGGGCATCGCCCAGCATCTCGATCTGTTCCATGCCAGCGACGCGCGGGTGGAACAGGTGCGGCGGGTGCTGGCCGATAACGGGCTGTCGCTCCGGTGCTTCACGCCCGAGCAGGTGATCTACCCGATCAACATCGCCTCCGGCGACACCGGGCTGCGTCGCGGCAGCATCGACCGCTTCCGCCGCGGCGCCTACATCTGCGCCGCGCTCGGCGGGCGTTACCTGTTCCTTACCCCCGGCCGAGGCTTCGAGAACGAGGCGCCGGCCGCCGCCTGGGCGCGATCGGTCGAGTCCCTCGCCGAGATCGCCGGCCATGCGCGCACGCTCGGTCTGCGCTGCCTGCTGGAGCCGCTGCAGCGGGTGGAATCCAACATCGTCACCTGCGCCTCCGATCTGCATCGTCTCTTCACCGAGCTCGACGCCGACAATGTCGACATCGTGCTGGACACGGTGGCGATGGCGACGGCCGGCGATACGGTGGCCGGCTACATGCGGCTGTTCGGTGACCGGATCGCGCACGTGCATGTCGTCGACGGCACGCCGTCCGGGCATCTCGTCTGGGGAGACGGTGCGCTGCCACTCGGCCGCTATATCGAGGATCTCGCTGCGGCCGGCTATGCCGGGACCCTTACCTTCGAGCCGTTCGGCAATGGCTCCTATGCACTCGATCCGGTGACCGCCTGGCGGCGCAACCTCGACGCCATTGCCCCCTATCTCGACCGCGGCACGGTGACGGCATGAACGAGATGGCGCGGCCGATGGTCCCGCCGAGGCTGGTCGCGGTCGGCGACAATTGCCTCGACGCCTTTCTCTCCCGCGATCTGCTGACCGTCGGGGGCAATGCCCTCAACGTCGCCGTCCAGTGGCGGCGCGCGGGCTGCCAGGCCCGCTATTTCGGCGCTGTCGGCCCCGACCCCGAGGGCGATGTCGTACTGGCCGAGATCGCCGCCGCCGGGCTGGACCCGGACGATGTCGAACGCCTGCCCGGCGACACCGCGGTGACGCTGCTCCGCGACGACGCCGGCGACCGCCGCTTCCTGCTCGAAGCCTTCGGCGTCGGCGAGAACTACATGCCCTCGCCGGACCGCTACGCGGTCGCCGCGGCGGCGGACTGGGTGCATCTCGGCACCAACGCCAATCCCGAGCTGGTGCGCCGGCTGGTCGCCGATGCGGTGCCGTTCAGCGTCGACGTCTCGACCGCGCATTTCGCCCTGCCGCTCCAGGGCGTGCCGCTGGTCTTCGCCTCCGGGCAGGATCCGTCCGTCGAGCCGGCAGGGCCGACGCTTGCGGCGTTGCGCGCCGCCGGTGCGCGTCAGGTGGTGCTCACCTGCGGGCGTGCCGGCGCCTATTTCGACGACGGCGCCAGCGTCCTCCACGTCGACGCCGCCCCGGTGGAGGTGGTGGACACCTGCGGCGCCGGCGACAGCTTCATCGCCGTTTTCCTCACCGGCTTCCGCTTCGCGCATGCCGACGCCGGTGCGGCGCTTGCCCACGCGGCGCGCGCGGCGGCTCTCACCTGCACCCATCTCGGCGGCTTCCCGCAGCGGCCGCGGCCGATCCCGGACTGGCTGCCGGTGAAATACGCCGCCGCCATCAACGACGGACATGGAGGCTGACCATGGCGCTTCTCCGCTTGCGGCAGCCGGCCGTCGCCGCGCCCGCCGACCGCTCGTTCTGGCTGCAGGACATCGCCGCCGCGCCCGCCACTACGCCACTGGCCGGCCGCATACGCGCGGATGTCGCCATCGTCGGCGGCGGCTATACCGGCCTCTGGACGGCGCTGCGCATACGCGAACTCGCGCCCGACAAGCGCGTGGTGGTGCTGGAGGCCGATCTGTGCGGTTCCGGTGCGTCGGGGCGCAATGGCGGTCAGGTCCATAGTTGGTACGCCGAGCTTGACCGCCTTAGTGCCGTGGTCGGTCTGGAGGAGGGGCGGCAGCTCTGCGCCGATACGGTGGACGCCATCGCCGAGCTCGAGGCGCTGCAGCGCTCCGGCACCGTCGACATGGATCTGCGCCTCAATGGCTGGATGTGGACGGCGAGTTCCGTGGCGCAGGAAGGCGCCTGGGACCGCGCCGCGCGGATGACCCGCGAGGCCGGCGCCGACCGCTTCCGCACACTTTCCGCCGAGGAGATCGCCCGCCGCACCGGCTCCGGCGCCTCCTATGCCGGCATCGTCGAGGACCGGGCCGGCACGGTGCATCCCGCCAAGCTCGCCCGCGGCCTGCGCGATCTCGCCATCGCGCGCGGCGTCATCATCCACGAGCGCAGCCCGGTGCTCGATATCCGCCCCGGCCCGGTCGTCACCCTGCGGACGGCATCCGGCGAGCTGCAGGCGGAGAAGGTGGTGCTCGCCGCCAATGCCTGGCTGTCGGCGCTGCCTGAGCTGCGACGGCACCTCTATGTCGTCGACAGTCAGGTCGTCGCCACGGCGCCGGTGCCCGACCGGCTCGACCAGCTCGGTTGGGAGGAGGGCATCTCGATCTGCGATTCGCAGCAGCAGGTGCTCTACTATCAGCGCACCCTCTCCGGCCGGGTGGTGTTCGGCCGCGGCAGCGGCAATGTCGCCTTCCGCGGCGATTTCGGCCCGGATTTCAATCGCAGCCCTGAGCACGGGCGGAACAATGTCCGCGAGCTGCACCGCGTCTATCCGGCGCTGAGCGATGCCCCCATCGAATATGACTGGTCGGGACCGATCGACTGCGTCCCCGAGCACGTACCGGTCTTCGACCGTCTCGCGGGCCATCCGAACATCGTTTTCGGCATGGGCTTCAACGGCACCGGCATCGCCCAGACGCCGGTTGCCGGACGCATCCTCGCCAGCCTCGCGCTGGAAAGGCAAGATCGCTGGAGCGGCAGCGGCCTCGTTGGCCTCGCCCGCCGCGCGAGCCTGCCGCCCGAGCCGTTCCGCTTTGTCGGCGCGAAGCTGGTCCGCAGCGCCGTCCGCCGGAAGAACGACGCCGAGATCCGCAACGAGACCGCACCGGCGTGGACGCGCCTCGCCCTGCGTCTCATGCCCGGCAGCAGCGAGCATTGACCATGTGCGCCGAGCCCCTTTCCCGTTTCGGAGCCGCATCATGGCCGACCTGACCCTCAGAGATGTCCGCAAGTCCTATGGCGGCATGGAGATCCTCCACGGGATCGACCTCGACATCGCCTCCGGGGAGTTCGTGGTCTTCGTGGGACCCTCGGGTTGCGGCAAGTCCACGCTGCTGCGCTGCATCGCCGGCCTCGAGGACATCACCTCCGGCGAGATGCACATAGCCAGCGAACGGATGAACGAGGTGTCGCCGTCGCGGCGCGGCATCGCCATGGTGTTCCAGTCCTACGCGCTCTATCCGCACATGAGTGTCTACGACAACATGGCGTTCAGCCTGAAGATCGCCGGGGAGAAGAAGGTCGAGATCGACCGTCGGGTAAGGCAGGCGGCCGAGCGGCTGCAGCTCACCGCCTATCTCGACCGGGTGCCGAAGGCGCTCTCCGGCGGCCAGCGCCAGCGGGTCGCCATCGGCCGGGCCATCGTGCGCAATCCCAAGGTGTTCCTGTTCGACGAGCCGCTGTCCAATCTGGACGCGGCGCTGCGCGTAGCGACCCGCATCGAGATCGCCAAGCTCAAGGAATCGATGCCGGGCACCACCATGATCTACGTGACCCACGACCAGGTGGAGGCGATGACGCTCGCCGACCGCATCGTCGTGCTGAAGGACGGGAAGGTGGAGCAGATCGGCACGCCGATCGAGCTCTATCGCCGCCCGGCCAATCTCTTCGTCGCCCAGTTCATCGGTTCCCCGGCAATGAACATCCTGCCGGCAACCTGCGAAGCGAACGGAGAGGGGATGCTGGTGCGGCACGCGGCCGGCGGTGCTGTGCACATGGCCATGACGCCGCCGACCGGACCCGCCGGCGGCGAGATCTGCCTCGGAGTGCGCCCGGAGGACCTCTTCGTGGCGGCCGGCACGGACGGGCTGTTCGAGGGAAGGGTCGACCTCGTCGAGCAACTCGGCGAGGTTCAACTGGTCTATCTCGACATCGGGCGCGGCGCACCTCTCATCGCCAAGCTTCCCGGCAATCAGGAGGTCGCGCGCGGCAGCCACCTGCGGTTGGACGTGCGGCCGGGACATCTGCATCTGTTCAGCAAGGAAGGGCACTCCATCGCTCGTCGGGAAACGTCCTGACTTCGAGGTCAGCGACCCGGAGGCCCTCCGGCGGACGCCTCGGACTGCTCCAGAAACGCCGCATGGCCAGCCTGGAAGAGCTGAGCGGAATGGTGCGGCGCCTGGACCGCCGCCTTCAGCGCAGACGTGATGACGCCGTTTCTACACGGCAGCCCAACGTGTCAGATCATCAGCCGTCATCTTGCGTTCCATCATTATGTCGATTAGTCCCGACATATGAAATCAGGGCAAGCCATCCTGGCTGCGAGCTGGGGGCGCAGACGCGGGAACTGGTCGAGAGCGGCCGGGCTGTCCTTGTGGCTGGACTTTCCATTCTCGCCGTCCGCGAAAAGGATGGTCGGATCATGGTCGACGGCGAGACGGCCGAGGGACCGCGCTCGATCGGGCCTGTGGATCGGATCGTCGTGGCGACGGGGCAGCGTCCCGACCTGTCGCTGACCCGCGAATTACGGCTCGACCTCGATCCGTGGCTTGAAAGCGCCAGGGCGCTCGGCCCGCTGATCGACCCGAACCAACATTCCTGCGGTTCGGTTCCTCCGCATGGACACCGCGAACTCGCCCATAGCGAGCCGGGCTTCTACACGGTCGGCATCAAGAGCTACGGTCGCGCGCCCACCTTCCTGCTTCTGACGGGCTATGAACAGGTGCGCTCCGTCGCTGCAGCGCTCGCCGGCGACATGGCGGCGGCCGACGATGTTCATCTCGTGCTTCCCGAGACCGGCGTTTGCACGACCAGCTTTTCGGGCGAGGGCGCGAGCGGCGGCTGCTGCGGCCCGGCACTGAACACCGCTGATGCCTGCCGCGTCGCCGACGCCGTGGCGAAAGACGAGGGCGAGAAGCGCTGCGGCTGCGGAGTTGCCGCGTGACCGTAGCCGCTGACAGTGGGTACGCCGGGGTCGAGGGGGCGCCGCCTCTTCGGTCGATCATCCCCGTTCTCGGCGTGACGCAGATCCTCGCCTGGGGCTCGTCCTATTATCTGCTCGCGGTGCTTGCCGCGCCGATCGCAGGCGATACCGGCTGGTCACTAGCATGGATCGTCGGCGGACTGTCGCTCGGCCTGCTGGTCGCCGGCCTCGTCTCGCCGCGCGTGGGCGATGCCATTCAGCGGTTGGGCGGGCGCGTCGTACTCACCGCGAGCGCAATCCTTCTCGCCCTTGGCCTGACCGGGCTGGCCCTCTCACCCAATCTGCCGGTCTATATCCTCTCCTGGCTCATCCTCGGCACCGGCATGGGGGCCGGCCTCTATGACGCGGCCTTCGCCACGCTCGGCCGGCTCTATGGCCTGGGCGCCCGCACGGCCATCACGGCGCTCACCCTGTTCGGCGGCTTCGCCAGCACGGTGTGCTGGCCGCTTTCGGCGCTGCTGGTTTCCGAGTTCGGGTGGCGCGCGACCTGCCTGATCTATGCCGGCATCCATCTCTTCGTCCTGCTGCCGCTCTATGTCTTCGCACTGCCGAAGCAGCCGAAGCGGGAGGGGGCTGGCGCCGCGAAGGTCGCGGCCGGTGATGCCGACGGCAATGATGGCCCGTTGGTTCCGCCCGGGTCGAAGCCGCTGTTCGTTCTGGTCGCGCTCGTGATCGCGATCAGTTCGATGATCTCGGCGACGCTCTCGGTCCATCTGCTGACGATTCTTCAGGCCCGCGACATTGCGCTCGGCGCAGTCGTCGCGCTCGGAGCGCTCGTCGGGCCGTCGCAGGTCGGAGCGCGAGCCATCGAGATGGCGATCAGCCGGTTCCATCACCCAATCTGGACGAAGCTCGCCTCGACGGCCTTCGTCGCTATCGGCGTCGGCCTTCTCTGGGCCGGCTTCCCGATCGTTGCGGCGGCGTTGATCTTCTACGGCGCGGGTATCGGGATCGAGTCGATCGCGCGTGGCACGCTGCCGCTCGCCATCTTCGGCGCTGATCGCTATCCGGCGATCATGGGCCGGATAGCGATGCCGAGCCTCATCGGACAGGCAGCCTCTCCGTCGCTCGGCGCCATGGTGATCGGCAGCTTCGGCGCGCATGGGGCGCTTGGTGTGCTCTTTGCTGTCGCCCTGGGCAATGTGGTGCTGGTGGTGACCTTGTCGATCCTGCTGCGCAGACGGGAATCACAGGCGTGACCGCCGACCGCCACGTTTCCGCTCAAGAGCCCGATGTCTGGAGGCAGGCACGAGAGCCATTGCGCTGGCGGGCCGATCGTCATCCGGGGCCGGGCCTCATTTTCGGTTTTTTCGCGTCCCGGTGCTTTCTGCCGCGTTTGCCCGCCACGTCCACCAGCCGCCGGAACGTCGGGCACTCCATATGCGAGGGCGCGGGGCAATCGGCGACATGGCGGAGCGTGTCGCGCAACGCAGTCAGTTCGCGGATCTGGCGGTCGATCTCATCGGCCTTCTCGTGAAGCACGTCGCGCGGCAGGTCCGGCATCCCGTTTCGGCCGAACATGCAGGCAATCTCGTCGAGCGAGAACCCGGCCGACTTGCCCATCGCAATCAGCTTGAGCTGCAATAGCACCTCAGGCGGAAACTGCCGGCGCAGCCCGTGCCGGGAAACCGCTGAAATCAGCCCGGCCTCTTCATAGTAGCGCAGCGCCGACGGCTTAATTCCGCTCTTCGCCGCAACCTCTCCGATATCCAGAAGTTTCACGCTTGACCTCAAGCTGACTTGAAGTGGCAGCCTGCTCTCCAACGGGCGTCGGAGCAAGAGAGACGGGCGATGGAACAGGCTGAATCATGCGTATCGGAGCAAACGCAGACCCAAATCACGATCACGCTGTCCCTGGCGATGCTGCTGGCCTCGCTCGGCACCAGCATCGCCAATATCGCGCTGCCGGCGCTGGCAGAGGCATTTTCGGCGCCGTTCGCGCAGGTGCGGTGGGTCGTCGTCGCCTATCTCGCCGCCCTGACGGTCTGCGTCGTCATCGCGGGGCGGCTCGGCGACAGCCGCGGATTGAAGCCGATGCTTGTCGCGGGCCTGGGATTGTTCGCCGTCGCGTCGCTGCTGTGCGCCCTCGCGCCGAATCTGTGGTTCCTGATAGGCGCACGAGCGATTCAGGGCATCGGCGCCGCGTTCCTGATGACGCTCTCCATGGCGCTGATGCGCCAGACCGCGAGCGAGGCGCGCGTGGGGCGCGCCATGGGTTTGCTCGGCACGGTATCGGCGCTGGGGACGGCGCTCGGCCCGTCGCTTGGAGGGCTGTTGATCCCGGTAACGGGATGGCGCGGCATTTTCTGGGCGCAACTCCCGCTGGCGGCCGTCGCTTTGATCTCGGCTTTCGCCATGCTGCCGGACGGCCCCAGCAAGGGAAAGCCGTCGTCCGCGAGCCTGCGGGCGGTGCTGACCCGGAGCCTCGCGCCCAATCTCCTCGTCAACCTCCTGGTCGCCGCCGTGATGATGACGACGTTGGTAGTCGGGCCTTTCTATCTCGGCCTCGGTCTCGGCCTGAAGGAGACGCTGGTGGGATTCGTCATGGCGATCGGCCCCGCGATTTCCATTATCGGCGGCGTTCCTTCCGGGCGGCTGGTCGATTCCTGGGGAAGCGGCCGCGTGCTCGCCATCGGGCTCGCGCTCCTGGCCGCGGGGGCATTCCTTCTGGCGATCCTGCCGAACATGATCGGCGTCACAGGCTATGTGCTTTCCATCATCGTTCTGACGCCGGGCTACCAGCTCTTCCAGGCCGCCAACAATACGGCCGCGCTGGCGGACACCCCCAAGGACCGGCGCGGCACGGTATCGGGGCTGCTCAACCTGTCGCGCAATATCGGTCTGATCGCGGGCGCGTCCGCCATGGGCGCCGTGTTCGCCATCGGCGTCGGGACTGAGGATCTCGTCAGCGCCGCCCCCGCAGCTATCGCGGCGGGGATGCGGTTGACCTTCCTGCTGGCCGGCGGAGCGATGATCGTCGCGATTGGCGTTGCGCTGGGGCATTGCATCTCGAGATCAGGCGGCCGCCCGTAACGACGTTTCCCATCGCGATTCGCCTTGTGGTTCAGTGTCCGGAATGGACAGCATGACGCTCTCGTGAATGCTTTCGATGACTGCGGGGGTGGGAGGCTCCTATGTTGCGGAGCCGAGCCGCTAAGTGCGGGAGGGATGCGGTGTTCGCAGACGCCTGGACGAGACGGTGGCTGCCTCGACCCCCGAAAATGAGCTGTCCCCCGGTGGCCATGGTCGCGACGCACTCGAAACTAGCTTTGTCGATAGCGCCCACTGAAATGATGCCTCTGCTTGCTGATCGATTTTCCGGCATCCTAGTCTGAGCCGCTGGCCTGTTCCTTCGCCCCGGTCGCCAAAAGCTGCCCCTGTCGCTTGCACGCCTGTACTGACGATCAGGCTATAAATTCGCGATGGTCGGTAATATGGCTCCTCCGGTTTTCGCCGCCCCTCGGGCGGCTCAACCTTGGTAACCCACGTGCCATGAACAGATCACCGGCCGCATCCGCCAAGACGATTCCCTCGCGCGATCTCGTCCGTGCCGAGCTGAAGCGGGTGCAGGCCAGCAATGCGCTTGCCGGTTCCGAGCGGCTCCAGGCGCTGCTCGGCTTTCTCGTGGAGGAGACGCTTGCCGGGCGGGGCGCCGCGCTCAGGGAAACGGTGATCGGCAACGAGCTCTATGGTCGCGAGCCGGCCTATGACCCGCGGATCGATTCGGCGGTGCGCGTGGAAGTGCGGCGGCTGCGCCGCAAGCTCGAAGAGTATTATACCGGCGAAGGTGCCGCCAACGAGATGCGGATCGACCTGAAGACAGGCACATATGCCGCCACCTTCAGCCGGCAGACTTCGAGGAGCGAACCCGAGCATCAGGGCACGTCAGCAGGCCGTCCGCTCTTCGAGGAGGGGCGGGGCGCCGCGATCGCCGTCCTGCCGTTTCAGGCGCTGTCCGGCGACCCCGTGGACGACAGCTTCGCCCAGGGGCTCACCGACGAACTCATCTTTGCGCTCGGCGCGGCGGAGGGGCTTCACGTCGCGTCGCGCGGCGTCACGTTTTGGGGAATCGGCAACCGCCGGGCCATGGCGGATATCGCCGCCGAGCTCGATCTTGATGCGTTGATCCAGGGCACGGTGCGGCGCGGCGCCGGGCGCATGCGCGTTACCGTCGAGGTTTCGAATGCGCGCGGCTTCGTGGTCTGGTCGGACCGTTTCGAGGCGGCCGAGGACGATCTCGTGGACTTCGAGGAGAAGATCGCTGCGACCATGCTGAACCGGTTGCGGCTGGATAGCTCCCGGATGCGGGCCAACGAGATCCGTCCGGGACCCGAGGCGCTCGACGCATTCGCCCAGATCGCCCGGGCGCGGCAATGGCTCGACCGGCAGACGCCCGACAGCCTGCGCAAGGCGATGTCCATATTCGAGGAGGTCGCGCGGACTGCGCCGGACTATGCCCGCAGCCATTCCGGCATCGCCGATTGCGCATGCGACATGTTTCGCCTGGGCCTCATGGGCCATGCCGAGGCGCGCAGCCTCGCGGAACGCGCCGCCGCGCAGGCGATCCTTCTCGATCCCTCTTCGGCCGAGGCGCACGCCGCCCGCGCCACCATCGCGGCCTGGCTCGATTTCAACAGGGAGGATGCCGAGGCCTCCTTCTCGATCTCCACGCGGCTGGGCGGAACCGCCCGCGCTCGCCGTGTGTTCGGTGCCTTTCTGACCATCCTGGAGCGGCACGAGGAAGCCGAGGCGATGTTCCGGAGCGCGCGCGAACTCGAGCCGTTCTCGATCCAGCAGGATATCGCGGAAGCGGTCTGCCACTATCAGTCGCGCCGGTTTGGCGTGCTGCTCGCGCGGTTCGGGCCGCGGCGCAGGGAGCTTGCCGCCGAGGCGCGCTTTCATCTCGCCCTTGCCGACATATTCGGCGGCGAAGGCAAGCTCGCGACGGAAATCGCCGAGCAGTGGGATGAGCCGAATGCAACGGCTTCCTGCCTTGCCTTCGCTCGCGCCGAGCTCGAGGCCTGGCTCGGGAACGCGGACCGCGCCCGTCGCCTCCTCGCAGCGCACACGCCTGCTTCCGAGTTTGCGGTAGCGACGCTTGCCGCTGCGGTCGGTGACGGCGGCCATGCGCTAACGGCGCTAACGCGATCGATAGCGGCGAGGCAGATGGACCGGGCGTGGATCCGTACCGACGCCCGCTTCGATCGCCTGCGCAACACCAAGGATTTCGATGCCCTGATGGCATCCTACGCTGAAAGCACGGCCGCTAACCGTTAGCCGGCGACGGCTCACTACCGCCAGGCCGGCACGCCCGAATAGCCTCGCATCGTTTTGTCCGCGTGCGGGTCCTGGGGAAGCGTGCCATGAGCGAGCCGAACGACACCGGTTCTCAGGCGCCGGACGCTCCCAATGCGGGTCCTCGGGACGAGCGCGGCTCCGCGCTGCCGGCAACGCTCATCGTCTTCGCCGCCGTCACCGGCATCGTTGCTCTCACGCTCTGGTATGCCGTCCTGCCGCAGCCTTTGCTCATTCAGGGCGAGGCGGATGCGAGGCGGCTCGACATTGCCGCCCGTGTCGACGGGCGGGTCGGTGCGCGGCCGATCGAGCGAGGCGGGAATGTTGCGGCCGGGCAGGTGCTGCTGTCGATCGACAATCCCGAGCTGCTGACGAAGCTCAAGCAGGCGCAGGCGTCCCGCGCGGTTGCCGCGGCCGATCTCGCCCGCATCATGACCGGCACGCGCAAGGAGGTGATAGATGAGCGACGGGCCGCGGTCGCCTCCTCCGGGGCCAATCTGAAGCTGCAGCAGCAGACCTATGATCGGACGCGGCAGCTCACCGAGAAGGACTTTGCCTCGGTGCAGAAGCTCGACGAGGCTACCGCCGCGTTCGAGGTCGCCCAGCGATCCCACGAGCAGGCGAAGTCGGCGCTCGACGAGGCCGTGGCCGGCTACACGCCCGAGGAGCGGGGCGTCGCGCAAGCGAAGGTCGCTGATGCGGATGCCGCCATCGCGACCCTGAAGGCGCAGGTCGACGAACTCATCGTGACGGCCCCGGC
Organism: Allobosea sp. 117; assembly: GCF_000702305.1. GTDB lineage: Bacteria > Pseudomonadota > Alphaproteobacteria > Rhizobiales > Xanthobacteraceae > Ancylobacter. The sequence continues at coordinate 304,554 of NZ_JNLC01000015.1, read as the reverse complement.
CGCCGCCCAGATCTATCAGCTCGGTGTCGAGCAGGGCGAATACGTGTCGCCGGGCGTTCCCCTTCTGTCGCTGGTCGACCTTTCCGATGTGTGGCTGCGCTTCGACCTGCGCGAGGACCTGGTGAAGCGGCTCAAGGTAGGAGACAAGGTCGCGGTGCGCATTCCGGCGCTCGGCGACCGGGAGGTGACCGTCGAGGTCCGCACCATCGCCACCCGCGGCGAATATGCCGGCTGGCGCGCGACACGGGCGACCGGCGATTTCGATCTGCGTACCTTCGAGGTGCGCGCCTATCCGGTGGAGAAGCTGCCCGAGCTGCGTCCCGGCATGAGCGCCTATGTCGACCTGCGCGGGAGAGGATGATGCCGCGCACCGGCATCACGGCGGTTGCCGCCCGCGAGGTCGACTGGATCCGCACGGATATCGTCGCGCTGCTGCTGGTGCTGGCGATGCCGCTGCTCGCCTTCACCCTGCTTGCGGGAACCTTCAGCAACGCCGTGATCCGGGGGCTGCGCATCGACGTCGTCGATGCCGACCGCTCGGCCACCTCCGCAGAGTTCATCCAGGCGATCAGCGCGGCTCCGGGTGTCGATGTCGCGATGCGCTCGTCGGACCTCAATGGCGCCATGTACGCGATCCGTTCAGGGGCGGCGATCGCAGCGGTCTATATCCCGGAGAATTTCGAACGTGATCTCCTCGCCGGCCGGCGGCCGCAACTGGTCGGGCTCTATAACCGGCAGTTCTTCACGCCCGGCAACATCGCCGCGAGCGGTATCCAGGCGGCCGTCGCGAGCGCCGCGGCGGCACTGCCGCGACCGGCGTCCTCCACACGTTCCTTCACGCCCGGTTCGCTCGTGATCGAGCAGTACGTGCTGAGCAATCCGGCGCTGAATTACGTGCAGTTCCTGCTCCGCGCCGTCATGCCCACCGTTCTTCATGTCATGGTTGCCATTTCGGGTGCCTTTTCCGTCGGCTCCGAGTTCGGGCGACGCCGGGATGTGCGCGAGTGGATGAGCGTGTCGGGCGGTCGGCCGCTGGCGGCGATGATCGGCAAGCTTGCGCCCTACCTCGGCATCTTCGCGCTGATGATGGCGGGCGGGTTCGGTGTTCTTCACGGCATTTTCGGTATTCCCTTCAGGGGTGATCCGATCCTCGTCGCCGCTTCCGCGCTGCTGCTCGTCACCGCCTATCTGTCGCTCGGCGCACTGTTCGTCCTCCTCGTCCGCAATCTTGCCGTGGGGCTCACGCTGACCGGCATCGTCTGCTCCCCCGCCTTCGGCTTTGCCGGCGTGGGCTTTCCCATTCTGGGCATGGGAACCTTCGGACGGGCGTGGGGCGCGATGCTGCCGCTTCGCTGGTACGTCCAGATCCTGTTCGACCAGGCGGCGCGCGGGGTGCCTGCGCGCTACTCGCTTGAACCCTTCCTGATGCTGGCCGGCCTCGCGGGAGCGCTGTTCTGCCTTGCATGGCTGCGGGCGCGAAGCGTTCTGCGCGATCCGCCACCAAGGCCAGCACCTCAGCCCGCCATTCCCATCTCCGGCCGCCCGACCGTGGCGCGCGCGTTTTCGGCCGAATATGGCCGGGTGCTGCGGGATTCCGGGGCATTCGGGCTTATCGTCATAGGGCCGCTTCTCTATGCGGCGCTCTATCCGCAGCCCTATGTCGGGCAGCTCATCCGCGACATTCCGGTCGCTGTCGTCGATGACGACAATTCGGAAATGAGCCGCGCCATCGTCGAGGCGCTCGATGCTCATGAGGCGACCGCGGTCGCGGCGCGGCCCCTCAACCTCGTCGGGGCGCAGGAGGCGATCGCACGTCGCGAAGTGTTCGGCGTCGTGAGCATTCCGGCGGGCACCGAGCGCGACGTTCTGAAGGGCCAGCCGGCGCGCCTCCCGGCATTCGTCGATTCCGCCTATTTCCTGCTCTACAACCGTGCGACGCAGGGCGTGCTGGAAGCGACCGCCGCGGTCTCGGCCGAACTGCAGGTGCGCACCGCGCGGCCGGACGGCAGCCTCTACCATGCAGCGCTCGCGCGCACGTCCCCGGTCGAGTATCTGAGCGAGCCGCTGTTCAATCCGACGGGAAGCTATGCGTCCTATGTCGTGCCCGCCGCCTTCATCCTGATCCTGCAGCAGTCGCTCCTGATGGGCGTCGCGACGCTCGGGGGCGTCACCCATGCGCAGGGCGGCGCCGAGGCACGCCGCCGCAGAGGGCGCCCCGCCGCCCTCGTCGGCCAGACGCTCGCCCATCTCGCCCTGGCACTGCCCGCCTACGCGCTCTATCTCGTCGTGCTGCCACGCATCTATGGCTATGCCGCGAGCCGGCACGTCCTCGACCTGCTCGTGCTCGCCGTGCCTTTCATCCTTTCGGTGAGCCTGCTCGGGCAGTTCGTCGGCATGCTGGCGAGGCGGCGCGAGACGGCTGTCATCATGCTGATCAGTCTCGGCATGCCGCTGTTCTTCCTTGTCGGTGTCGCCTGGCCGCCGGAGGCGATACCGCCGATCCTGCGCGCGGCGAGCGCGGCAATTCCGTCGACCTTCGGCATCGATGCGCTGGTCCGGGTCAATCAGATGGGCGCCACGATCGCGGATGTCTGGCGCGACTGGATGAGCCTCTGGGTTCTCGTCGGCGTCTATGGCCTGCTCGCTTGCCTCGTCTCCGCGTCCTGGACGAGGGGGGAGGGCACCCGATGAGCGGGCGCATCGGGATAATAGCCGTCGCGATCGCGGGCGCGGGGCTCGCCGCTGTCCTTGCCTTCAGCTTGAAGCTTGCGGCACCGGCGCCGGCTCCGATCGCCGGCACGGTGCGGCAGACCGAGATCCGCATCGCCCCTGAAATCAACGGCCGGCTCGCGCAGATTGCGGTCGCGCCCGGTCAGTGGGTCGCCAAAGGCGATCTCCTGGCGACGATCGACAATCCGGACCTCGTCGCCGCTGTCGGCGAGGCGGAGGCGGAGCTGGCGAGCGCTCGCGCGGAGCGGGAGCACGTCTATGCCGGCGTCAGGGCCGAGGAGCTGGACATCGCCGCCGAGGCCGTTCGTACGGCGGACGCCAATCTGACCCTAGCACGGCAGCAGAATGCCCGCGTCGCCGCGCTTGCGGGCCGCGGCTTCAGCAGCCGGGCGCAGCTCGACGAGAGCGATGCCTCTCTCGCCAAGGCGCTCGCCAATCTCGATCTGAAGCAGGCGCAGCTCACCGCCGCCCGGAACGGCCCGACGACCGAGGAGAGGGCGCTTGCCGATTCCAGGGTCGCCCTTGCCGAGGCCGGTGTCGAAGATGCCAGGACCCGGCTCGAAAAGACGCGGCTGACAGCGCCCGTCGCCGGCACCGTTGGAATGAGGGTGGCGGAGCCCGGCGAGGTTCTCGTTCCCGGCAAGCCTGTGCTGACCTTCGTTCCGGACGACGGCCGTCTCTGGATCGCCCTAACCCTCCGCGAGGACGAGTTGCGCGAGCTGACGATCGGCGGCCGGACGCACCTGCGTGTCGCGGGAACGCCCATCGACGCCATCGTTACCGAGCTTCGGCCCCTGGGCGAATTCGCAACCTGGCGGGCTGCCAGAGCGGTCGGCGAGCACGACCTCAACTCCTTTCGGCTCAGGCTGGAGCCGCTCGGTCCGACGCCGGAGATGCAGCCCGGCATGACGGCATTCCTCGACAGGAGCGGCGGCCGAGAGTCCCCCTGAAGGAAGGCCTGCTCTCGGCAACCGGATCACGACGTGATCTTCGCCTTGCGCCGATCGTGGATATGATGGCCGTCAGCACAGGCCGCCATTCACATGAATGACCTGCCCGGTGATGTAGGATGCGGCCTCGGATGCGAGAAAGGCGATCATCGCGCCGACTTCGTCGGGCTCGCCGATCCGGCCCATCGGAATCACGCGCGGAAACTCCGCCCATTCCTTGGGACTGAGGAACGGCTCGCCATGTTCCTTACGGATCAGGCCGGGTGCCACCACGTTGACCGTGATGCCCTGTGGCGCGAGCTGAATCGCGAGAGCCCGCGCAAACACCTCCAGCGCCGCCTTGACCGCTCCGGACACCGGATAGACCGGATAATCGTTCCGAAAAACATGGGCGTTGTGGGTGCTCACCGCGACGATGCGGCCCGATCGCGACTTCTGCAGATAAGGCATGCCGGTCGATGTGAGCTCGAACAGGCTGAGCGTGATGGCGCCGAAGGCTCCATCAAAATCCTCGCGAACCGCCGCACCGACCTGAGCGCGAACCGGAAAGCCGGCCGCGTGGATGATGGTGTCGAGCCCGCCGAAGGTTTCCACCGCCTGCTCGATGAGCGCTTTCCCGGCTCCTGGCAGGGCGAGGTCCACAAGCGCGGTGGTGGCCTCCGCGTCCCGCTCCTGCATCTCGCGGGCAACGGCCTCGACGCCGGCCTTGTTATCCTTGGCATGGACAAGCACCCTGTCACCCGCTTTCACCAGTCGCCGGAGCGAGGCTGCGCCGATACCGCTTCCGGAGCCTGTCGCAACTATGATGGCCATTCGATCGATCCTCTGCGCATACGGATGAGCACGGCCAGCCGTGCGGACGGAGCGGTCACGGCCCGGTCTGGCCGTGACCCATTCTCGGGAACCGTCTACTTCGTCGCGGCCTTGATCTTCTCGAACCACGGCTTGGCCTGCGGGAAGTCGGCGAGCAGCTTCTCGTGGACCGACGCGCCCGTGGCGTGGAACGAGGCGAGGTCCGGCTCGATGATCTGGATGTTCTTGGACTGCATTGCCGCGAGGCTGTCCGCATAGTCCTTCTTGTAGTGGGCTATAGCGAAGGTCACGGCTTCCGCGGCGGCTTCGCGAAGGATCGCCTGATGCTCGGGCGAAAGGGAATCGAACTTCGCCTTGGACATGATGATGAGCGCCGGCATGTACATGATCTTCGCCATCGAATAGGTCTTCGAGACCTCGACGAAGCGATCCTGCAGGAACACGTCGGGCGAGTTCTCGGCCGCATCGACGGCGCCGTTCTGCAACGCGGTGTAAAGCTCGGTGTAGGCCATGGGCGTGGGCTGCGAGCCCAGAGCCTCATACGCCTTCACATAGCCCGGCCCCTGGATCACGCGGATCTTCAGGCCCTTCATGTCGGCCGCGCTCTTGATCACCTTGCCGTTGGTGAAGATGTTGCGCTCCAGCGCCGAGATGAAGCCGAGGCCGACCAGATTGTACTTCGGCAGCAGATCGAGCATCTCCTTGCCGATGGGCCCCTGCAGCACCGAGTTCGCCTGATCCAGGTTGCTGAACAGATAGGGGAACGAGAAGACGGTGTAATCCTTTACAACGTTTTCCACCGGCGCTTCACCGGTGACGACGATGTCCTGGGTGCCGGTGCGGGCCGACTGGATCATCTTGACCTCGCCGCCGAGCTGAGAGCCAGGGAAGATGTTGATCTTGATCTGGCCGTTGGACTTGGCGGCAACGAGCTCGGCCATCTTGGCGGCCGCGGCGTGATAATGGCTCGACGTCGTCAGCGTATGGCCCGCCGAGAGTTCGATCGTCTGCGCTCCGGCCGCGTGGGGCAGCGCGAGCAGACATGACACCGCGAGGGAACAGGCGAGCTTGAATTTCATGTCGTTCGTCCTCTTCTGTTGATTGCTTCCCGGGAAGGCCGGGGCCGGTGGAATCCTGAGCGCGCTGGCTGTTCAGAGCAGCGCGAGCGAGATCGCTGGAACGAAGCTGATGATCAGCACGTCGATCGTCAGAACGGCGAGGAAGACCAGGAGCGGCCTGGTCATGGCGTCCATCGAGACGCCGGAGATCTGACTTGCGATCGTCAGGTTCACGGCGACCGGCGGCGTCACCATGCCGGTCGCCACATTGACGATCATGATGATGCCGAAATGCACCGGATCGATGCCGTAGCCGGCCGCGATGGGCGCCAGGATCGGGCCGAGAATCAGGATGGTGGCCAGCGCCTCCATGAAGGTGCCGACCACGAACAGCAGCACGTTCACCAGCAGCATGAACATGATCGGGCCGCTCGCCACCTCGGCGATGAGCTGGCCGAAATATTGCGGGATGCGATCGACCGTCAGCGCGTAGCCGAACAAGGCGGCGAAGGCGACGATCAGCATCACCATGCCGGTCATGATCGCCGAATCGTTGAGGATCTGGATCAGGTCGCGCCAGCCGATCTCCCGATAGACGAAGGCGCCTACGACGAAGCCGTAGACGACCGCTACCACCGAGGCCTCCGTGGCCGTGAACGCGCCGGAATAGATGCCGCCGAGGATGATGACGGGCATGAGCAGCGCGAGGCTGGCATCCAGGGCGACGGGGATCACGTTGCGCAGCCATTCGCGCGGCGACACGCGCTTGATCTCGTCGAAGCCCTGGATCTTGGCCATGACGCAGACCGTCGCGATCAGCGACAGGCCGATGAAGATGCCTGGCAGGATACCGGCGATGAACAGGGCGCCGATCGAGGCATTCGCCACGAGACCGTAGATGACCATCGGCAGCGAAGGCGGGATGATGGCGCCGAGCTCGCCGCCGACCGCGACGAGCGCGGCCGCGAAGGGCTTCGGATAGCCCTTGGTCTCCATTGCGGGAATCATGGTTCCGCCAACCGCCGCGGTGGTCGCCGAGGACGAGCCGGACATGGTCGAGAAGAACATGCAGGTCAGTACGGAGGCGGCGCCGACGCCGCCTCTGATCCAGCCGACCAGAGCGATGGCCAGAGCGATCAGGCGCCTCGAGATGCCCCCGGTCTTCATCAGATTGCCGGCGAGCACGTAGAACGGCACCGCCATGAGCGCAAAGGAATCCAGTGCCTCGAAAACGTTCTGGGGCACGCTTATCAGGTCGATGCCCCGGCTTCGCAGCATGACGACCGCGCAAAGGCCCATGACGACGAAGATCGGAACGCTCAGCGCGAGCGTCACCGCCATGGTCGCTGACATCAGCATGCCCGCAATCCCTTCGGCATTGGAGTTCGTATCCGGTTCGAGCGAGGCCGAAGGGCGCTAGACGAGTGCGTCGCCTTCCGTGACGGATGGCGCGTGACGCATCAGTGCGCGCCGGCGCGCGGCATCGAAGTTGAGATCGAGGAAGCGGGCGACGAGGTTGACGATGGCGAAGCCGGAGCCGATCGGCAGCGCCGCATACACCCAGGACATCGGCAGGTTCATCACGGTCGAGGTCTCGCCCGCGCCGAACTCGACCCAGCGCAGACCGAGCCAGATGAGGGCCACGAGGAAGCCGACGGTCGTGATCAGCGCCGCATTCCGGACGACAAGGCTCCAGCGCGCGGGCAGTGCGTCGGGGAGCGTTTCCACGGCGATCAGATCGCCCGCCCGGGCCGCGACGGCCGCCCCGATGAAGATGCACCAGATCATCAGATAGCGCGCCAGTTCTTCCGACCAGGGCGCCGAGGCGTTGATTCCGAGCGGTGGCAACACGAAGCGCACCACGATCTGGGTCGCGACGACGACAACCATGACCCCGAGCATGGCGCCGACCAGATGGCGCAGCACCCGATTGAGGTGATCAACCGCCCGCATGAACAACTGCATCGTTTTCGCTCTCCACCTCACGCGTGAAAAGCTTTACATATGCCCAAAATCACGTCAAACGGGCGGGAATGCAATGCCCGCCTGTTTTTCGATCAGTTCCTGGCGATATACAGGGCGGCGGCGAGCCTGGAGTGCAGTTTGCATTCAAGCCGCGATTCGAAGAGTAATCCGGTAAGGCTTCGCCAGGATCCCGAACGGAGACCAGCGGTGCCGGAGCGGAACAGGCGCTTGGCCGATCGCGGCAAACGGTTCACCAGTCGGGCGGGATTTGCGAATACGAGCAGCGCGCCGACGAGAAGGTTGCCTGCCAATACGATCACCCCGGCATTGGTGCTTCCGGTCAGATCTTTGATCCAGCCGAGCAGATAGGGGCTGATGAAGCCTGCGACGCTGCCGACGGAGTTCGCCACCGCCAGACCCATCGCCGCTGCCGCGTTGCTCAGGATCGCCGGCGGTAGCGTGTAGAACTGGGGGACACAGGTGCACCCCTGGGCGAATAGCTCGAGCGTTCAGGCCGTGACCCCGCTGCCGAGGCTCTTGCCTCGTTCCCACAGGACGTCGGGCCGGCCGTCCGCGCGATTCTCGATCCGCGACGCGACGAACAGGAGATCGGAAAGCCGGTTGAGATAGGCGAGGCCGAAGTCCTCGTCCGGGGGCTCCCCGCCGACGGGAGGCGCCAATCCGTCGGCGCCGTCTTCGAGCTGGGTGAGGCTGAACAGGCGCCGCTCGGCCCGCCGGCACACGGTGCGGGCGACATGTGCGAAGGCGGAGGACGGTGCGCCGCCGGGCAGGATGAATTCCTTCAGCGTGCCGAGCTCGGCATTCATCCGCTCGAAGCTCGCCTCGATGCGCGACAGGTGGGCGCGCGACAGGAGCGGGGTTCCGGGCACGCTGATCTGCGCGCCAAGATCGAAGAGATCGTGCTGCACCAGCGTGAAGACCTCCCGCGTGTCCTCCGAGCTCGACAGCGCGACCAGAAGGCCGATCCAACTGTTCAGCTCGTCGATGGCGCCGAGCGTCTCGATCGGAGGGCTGTCCTTGTCGACCCTCAGGCCGGAGCCGAGGCCGGTCTGACCCCGATCACCGGTGCGGGTGACGATCCGCGATAGGCGATGTCCCATTCGATCCTCCCTGTCCTGCCGGGCGATCCTGCGCGGCGCGGTACGCCGCCCCGTAGGCGCGGTAGTGACGGATGATGTCCCGCATGGCGGCGCGACGGTTCTCGTCGAGCCGCGCGATCGGCCGCGCGGGACGCCCGCCCCAGAGCCAGCCGCCTTCGAGATGCTGTCGCGGGGTGGTGACGGAGCCGGCGGCGAGCAGCACGTCGTCGTCGACGATGGTGCCGGCTCCGAGATCGGCGCCGATGCCGATCAGCGCATGTGCCCCGATGCGGCCCGCCCGTATATGCACGTTGTGACCGATCGTGGTGTCCGGACCGATTATGACGGCACCTTCGGAGGCATCGATGCGGGTATTGTCCTGGACGTTGGAGTTCTCGCCGATGGTGATCGGGGCGAGGGCGGCATCCAGCCGGCATCCGAAGAACACGCTGGCGCACGCGCCCAGTTCGATCGCTCCGACGAGGCGGGCGGTCGTCGCGACGAAGGCGTCGGCAGGGAATCTGCCGGTGTCGGGCGCCGCGTCGGCGGTGGTCGCGAACAGGGATGCGGCCACGGCTTCATGGAGGAGTTGCGCCCGCTGCTCCAGCTCGCCCGGCGCCAGTTCCCGGATCGGCTTGGCCGGGCTTCCGGAATAGGCGAAGCCGCTCTTCAGTGTCGAGCGCGGAAAGACGGTGGAGCGGGCCTCGATCAGGACGCCATCCTCCACCACTGATCCGTCGAGGATGACCACCCCGTCCTCGATCACGCAGTCATTGCCAACCGTGCAGGCATGGACGACGGCGTCGCGCCCCACCGCTACCCTGTCGCCGACGATCGCGGGATAGACGTCGTGGGCGATATGAACGGTCGACATCTCGCCGAGATGAAAATCGTCCCCGATCCGGACGAAATGCCCGTCGCCGCGAATGACCGTTCCGGCGCCGAGCGAGGCTCGCGCACCGAGCCGCACCTTGCCGAGAACGCTCGCGTCGGCGCCGCAAAGCCGAGGCTCGGTGAGGAATTGCGGCCAGGTTCCGTCGAAGGGCAGGACGAACGGGACGACCTGAGGCAGAACTTCGCTCGCCATGGGGCCGCTCAGAACACCGGTGTTTCGCGGTAGGTGCCCCACACGCCCTTCAGCGTCTCGATGATGTCCCCCATCGTCGCGCCGGCGCGGACCAGCTCGATCGTGACCGGCATGATGTTCTGCGAGGGGTCCTTGGCCGTCTCGACGAGCTGCTGCAGAAGCAGGTCGAACTTCACCGGGTCGCGCTCGCGGCGCACGCGCTGGGTCCGGGCGATCTGGCGGGCGGCCGTCGTCTGGTCATAGGGGTGCGTGTGGATGATCGGGTCGGGCGCGTCGTCGACGAAGCAGTTGACGCCGATGACCGGCTTCTCGCCGGACTGCTTGCGCAGGGCGGTCTCATAGGCGAAATCGGCGATGTGCCGCTGGAACCAGCCCTCCTGGATGAGCTTCAGCGTGCCGCCGCGCTCCTCGATCTCGGCCAGGATGTCGAAGATGCGCTTCTCATATTCGGTGGTCAGGGTCTCGACGTAATAGGAACCGCCGAGCGGGTCGGTGACCTGGGTGACGTTGGTCTCCTCGGCGATGACCTGCTGGGTGCGCAGCGCCATGCGCATGGCATCCTCGGTGGGGATGGCGAAGGCCTCGTCATAGCCATTGGTGTGCAGCGACTGCGTGCCGCCGAGCACCGCCGCGAGCGCCTGCATGGCCGTGCGCACGACATTCACCATGTATTGCGGCTTGGTCAGCGAGGCCGCCGCGGTCTGGCAATGGAAGCGCAGGCGCATGGATTCCGGGTTCTTCGCCCCGAAGCGCTCCTTCATGATCTTGGCGTAGCAGCGCCGCAAGGCACGGAACTTGGCGATCTCCTCGAAGAAGTCCGCCTGACAGACGAAGAAGAAGGCGAGCCGCGGGGCGAACTCGTCGACCTGCATCCCGGTCTTGAGGACCTCCTCGACATAGACGATCAGGTTGGCGAGGGTGAAGGCGGCCTCGTGCAGCGGCGAAGAGCCGGCCTCGGAGATATGGTAGCCCGAGATGTTGATCGGGTTATACCGCTTCATGTTCCGGGCACAGTAGGTGATGCAGTCCCGGACGATGCGCACCGAAGGCTCGATCGGGAAGACGTATTCCTTCTGCGCCATGTATTCCTTGAGGATGTCGGCCTGGATCGTCCCCGAGAGCTTGTTGAGGTCGTAGCCACGCTTCTCGGCGAGCACGATGTACATCGCGAGCAGGATCCAGGCCGATGGATTGATGGTCATGGAGACGGATATCTTCTCCAGATCGATGCCGTCGAACAGCGCCTCCATGTCGGCCAGCGTGTCGATCGCCACGCCTTCGCGTCCGACCTCGCCTTCGCTCATGGGGTGGTCGGAATCGTAGCCCATCAGGGTCGGCATATCGAAGTCGGTCGAGATGCCGGTCTGGCCTTGCGCGATCAGATATTTGAAGCGCTTGTTGGTGTCCTCGCCGGTCCCGAACCCGGCGATCTGGCGCATGGTCCAGGTCCGCGAGCGGTACATGGTGGGGTAGGGGCCGCGGGTGAACGGGTAGCGGCCGGGCAGGCCGATATCCTCGACGGGCGTGTCGGCAAGGTCGGCGGCGGTGTAGGCGCGCTTGACCGGAATGTCGCCGAGCGTGAAGAAGTCGCTTCTGCGCTCCGCCTGCTTGCGAAGGAACTGCGCGACCTCGTTCGTCTCCCAGTCCCGTTCCTCGGCGCGAAGCTCACCAATGGTCTTCTGCGAAATGGGGCGGGCGATGATGGTCTCGTTCATGGGCCGATCCTTGTTCGAGCGACGCGGCAAGCAGTTCGTTGGCCAGCGTGTAAGGGTCTCCATCGCGGCGCTGGAGGCGTTCCGCCAGCGCCGGTGAGCGCGTCGCGGCAGCTTTGACGAAGCGTTCGACGAGCAGGTTCTCGGCGGTCTTCTCGAGCCGGAAATTTGCGATCGATAGCTGCCGCCGGCTGCCGCTCGCCGTGCCGAACGCCACGTTCCGATGCCGTTCGAGCGCGTGGACGAGCGCCTCGAAACCCTCGCCGGTGTAGGAACTGACGCCGATGACCGGCGTCTGCCATTCCGACCTGTTCGACATCGCCGCGCCCAGCGTCAGCATCTGCTTGATGTCGACCAGCGTGCGGTTGGCGTCGCTGCGGTCGCATTTCGACACGACGTGAATGTCGGCGATCTCGAGCATGCCGGCCTTGATGGCCTGGATCTCGTCGCCGAGCCCCGGCGCCGAGACGACGATGGTGGTGTGCGAGGCCTTGGCGATCTCGACCTCGTCCTGACCGACCCCGACGGTCTCGATGATGATGGTCTCAAACCCGCCGAGATCGAGGATGTCCACCGCGTCGAGCGTGGCCCGCGCCAGCCCGCCCATCGCGCCGCGCGTCGCCATACTGCGGATGTAGACGCCGGGATCGTTCACGAGATCCGACATGCGGATCCGGTCGCCGAGGATGGCACCGCCGGAATAGGGGCTCGACGGGTCGACCGCGACGATCCCGACCTTCATGCTCAGCGCGCGCAGGCGCGCCGTGAGCGCGGCGACGAGGGTCGACTTGCCGCTGCCCGGAACGCCGGTCAGGCCGATCACATGGGCCCGGCCGGCGCGCCGATAGATCGCCGCGAGGGCCGACCGTGCCTCCGGCCTGCCGGCTTCGGCGCGCGATATCAGACGGCCGATGGCCGGCACCTCGCCGCGCGCGGCGCGCTCAACCAGTTCGCTCGACGGGACATAACGGCTCATGCGCCGCTCTCCGCGTCGATCTGGGCATACATCTCCCGAAAGACGGAGCGGTCGTCGGTGACGCGGCGTGCTTTGAAGTCAGTGCGCGGCAGGGTTCCCTTGGCGACGATCTCGGCCTTGGTGCGCAGCCCGAGCAGCTTCTGGATGCGGTGGCTGACATCCGCGCGGAAACGCTCCAGCTCGCCATTGGCGAAGGTGCCGTCATCCGCCTCGACTCGCAGCAGCAGCTCGTCCATCGCTGCTTCGCGGGTGATGACGATCTGATGCTCGCCGCCATAGCCAGGCGTCTGGTTGAGCGCGGCGTCGATCTCGCTCGGATAGACGTTCTCGCCGCGGATGGTGAACATGTCGTCGATCCGGCCGAATATTCCCTGCGGCAGCCGCGGATAGGTGCGCCCGCAAGGGTTCGGGCCGTCCTGCCAGAGCGTCAGGTCGCCGGAAGCGAGCCGGATCATCGGCTGCGAGGTGCGCTCGAGGTGGGTGTAGACGGGCGTTCCGCGCTGGCCGTAGGGGACGCGCCGCATCGTCGCCGGATCGCAGACCTCAGTGTAGACGATGTCCTGCCAGCAGAGCATGCCCTCGGTCTCGGCGGAGCCCGCGACGTTCATCCACGGGGTCATCTCGGCCATCGAGCCGGAATCGAACACCTTCGCGCCGAAGAGATCGGCGATGCGGTCGCGCACGCCGGGAATCGATGCTCCGGGCTCGCCCGAGAAGAACATGTATTTGAGGCCGAACTCCCGCGGGTTGAGGCCTTCGTCCTTGGCGGCCTGGGCGAGATGAAGCGCGTAGGTGGGCGTGCCGTAGAAGCCCGCCGGCTTCATGGTGTCGAGCCATTGCGCGCAGCGTATCGTCATGCCGGGAGCGCCGGCGCCGAACGGGAACGCCTTGGCGCCGAGGCGTTCGGCGCCCGACAGGGCGCCCCAGCTTCCCATATAGAGGCTGAGGATCGCCGCGACGCAGACCATGTCGCCGGGCCGCATGCCCATCGCCCACATGATGCGGGCATGGGCATTGGCGATGGCGGTCCAGTCGTTGCGGCCGATGGCGAAGGCGGTGGGGCGCCCGGTCGTGCCGCTGGTTCCGTGGATGTGGAAGATTTCGCCGTCGGGGACGCACAGATAGTCGCCGAAGGGCGGCGACGTCGCCTGCGAGTCCCTCAGTTCCTTCTTGGTGATGACGGGGACCCTGTCCTCGAAATCCTCCAGCGAGCGCAACTGGTCGGGATGGAAACCAGCCTCGTTCCAGCGGCGGCGGTAGAAGGGCGAATGGTCGTAGGCATAGCGGCAGACGACGCGCAGCCGCTCCAGTATCGCCTTTTCGCGATCTCCCGGCGGCATGGTCTCGCGCTGCGGGAACCAGTAGCGGCTATCGGCCGGCGGAAAGTAGGTGGCGTCGTATGAGGGCGGGAAGGACCAGGATTCCATGGCTCGCCCTCCCTCTCAGCGTTCGCCGCGTTCGGTGACGAGGCGCGTGAGCGTCTCGACGATCACGTCCGGCGGCGTGTCCTGAAGTAGGACTTCCCGCACCCCCATCCGCTTGATCTCGACGACGTCCTCGTCCGGCATCACCCCGCCGGCGACGACGATCATGTCCTCCGCTCCCTTGCTGGCCAGAAGCTGGAAGATCTTCGGAAAGACGGTGAGCTGGACGCCGGAAAGCAGGCTTACGCCGAGCACGTCCACGTCTTCCTGGATCGCGGCGTTCACGACCTCCTCGGGCGTGCGGTGCAGGCCCGAATAGATGACGTCCATTCCGGCGTCGCGCAGGGTTCGGGCCACCACCTTCACGCCGCGATCATGGCCGTCGAGGCCAACCTTCGCGAGAAGCACACGGATGGGCTGCGTCACCTCAAGCCTCCCTTGTCGAGTTTCTTATTGAACTCTGAATTCAGAACTCGGAATGCAGAGTGCAGGCGGCTTGTGACCCTGTCAAGCGCCCGCCATAGTGCTGCGCAGCACGACGATTCTTGCGGAGGATGCGGGCTTGGAGTCTCTGGAAGCGCCAAAAAGCCTGGTGGATCAGGCTTATGAGGTGATCCTCGACGCCCTCTGCGACGGGACGTTCAAGCCCGGCGAGCGGCTGACGCAGGAGGACATCGCGGCGCGGCTGAAGGTCTCCCGGCAGCCGGTCACACACGCTCTGGTAGTGCTGAAGGCACAGGGGTTCCTCGCCCAGTCCGGCCGGCGCGGCCTGGTCGTGACCCCGGTCGACGCCGCCTTCTTCGAGGCGATCTACCAGTTTCGCTCGGCCGTCGAGCCTCTTGCCGTGAGGTTGGCGACGCCGCGCATGACCAAGCAGGCCATCCTGCGCGGCCGCTCACTCATCGAACACGGCCGCAACATGGTCGTCGCCGGTGATGCCCGGGCCGGCCTTCAGGCCGATATGGACTTCCATTCCTTCATCTACGACCTGTCCGGCAACCCCATCGTCGGGGAGACGATGCGCCTGCACTGGCGCCATCTCCGCCGGGCGATGGGGCAGGTGCTGCGCTATCCTGGAATGTCGATCAGCGTCTGGCAGGAGCACGGGCGGATATTGGAGGGGATGATCCGCGGTGATGCCGAAGGCGCGGCCGAGCTCATGCGCCGGCATCTGGTCGAGGCCTATGAGCGGGTCGGCAGGTCCGAAGAGGAGCCGGCTGTCGAAGACGGTCGGTAGCCAACGACTATTGGCAGTGCGTCGATCGAAAAGCGGCTGCGTCCATGGTCTACGGAGGTGAGGCTTTAAAGTCCGGTCTATGCCCGGCTGGTTTCCGCCACCGCCGGACTGGCGAAGGGCGGTCTTACTCGACCGACACGGTGGCCGTCAGACCGGCGACCAGCCGAACGTCGTCCGGAATCTGATCGAGGACGATGCGGACCGGCACGCGCTGCGCCAGACGGACCCAACTGAATGTGGGGTTGATGTTGGCGAGAAGCCCGTTGCCGACCGTGCGCTCGCGATCCTCGATGCCGGCGGCAATGCTCTCGACATGACCGGCAAGGCGCGCTGACTGCCCCATGAGCTGGATCGCCACCGGCGCTCCGACGCGGATGCGGGCAAGCTTGGTTTCTTCGAAATACCCCTCGATGCGCAGCGAGTCCGCGTCGACCAATGCGAGTTCCGCCGTGCCGGCTGTCACATAGTCGCCGGGCCGCAGGCTCAGATTGGAGATGGTGCCGTTGACGGGCGCCTTCACTTCGGAACGGTCGAGGTTGAGCTTGGCGAGATCGCGGTCGGCCAATGCCTGGCGATAGGCCGCGGCCGCCTCGACCTCCGCCATGCGCATCTGCTCCGTCTTCTGCTGCGAGACGACGTCCTTGAGCTGCTCGTAGCGTTCGCGGTCGCGCGTCGCCTGATCGAGGGTGGCCTTGCGGCCGTCGACGGCGGCTTCGGCCTGCTCCAGCGCGATGGCGAAGCGGGCGCGGTCGATGCGGAACAGGACGTCACCCTTCTTCACGGTCTCGTTGTCATGCACCAGCACTTCGCTGACGAAGCCAGAGACGTCCGGCGCAAGACCGACGATATCCGCGCGAACCTTGGCATCGCGCGTCCACGGTTCGTCCATATAGTGACCCCAGAGCTCGCGTCCGGCGCCGAGCGCGGCGAGGAAGACCAGAAGCGTGACGACGACGCGGATGGCGCCGCGAAGCGAGACATTCATGACAGCCACCATTGGGACAGCAGGGACATGCCCTGCAACAGGACGACATAGAGCGCGACGTCGAACAGCCCGCGATGCCAGATGAAGGCGTAGGCGCCGAAGAAGGCGAGCGCCCGCCGCACGACGAGGCTGACCAGCAGCGTCGCCACCATCAGCGCCAGCAGGTTGGGAATGTAGACGCCGTAGATATCGATTTCGCCGGACATCGGACTACTCCGCCGCCATCAGCATCGGCTGGCCGCGGTGCTCCGGCAGGAAGCCGCCGGCGGGGCCCGGCGTTTCGGGGAAGAACACGCGCCTCAGCCCGACCAGCGCGTCGAGCGTGCGCCGCGCTTCGCCGTGTTCCTGATGCGCGGCGAGACGGAGCGCATCGTCGAGCGCGACGCAGAGCTCATCGGGTGGGGGCACGAGCGTGCGACTTGCGACGCGCGTGCGATAAAGAGTGACGACGCCTGCCAGCACCGCATCGATCGCCGCGCGGGCCTCGGCGGCGACCGCACGCCGCGTCTTCTGCAGCTCGACGATGTTGAAGCCGATGCGCACCTCGGCGAAGCCGTCCACCTTTGCCAGCTCGCGATCCTCGATCGCGGCGAGCCGCGGCACCAACTGGCCGAGCCGATCGAGCATGCGGCCGGCGAGCCGTTCGGAATCGCCGCGATTGCGGCCGGAGGCCGTCTGCGCAAGATCCGCCCAGCCCGCGCGGACCAGCCGCCGGGCGGCGATCTCGACGCCGAAGGGGCGAGTCGCGACGGTCCAGACGAAGGCGAAGGTCAGGCCCGCCATCGCGGCGAACCCCTCATTGGCGAAGGTGCCGAAATCGACGCTGTAGCGGTTCTGCATCGCCACGAAGGACGCGGTGTTCACCGCTAGAAGCATCGCCAGCATGGTGAATTGCGGCCGCGGGATCATCAGTCCGAGCAGGAGGAAGGGTGGCGCGAACACCAGAACGAGCATCTCGAAATCGTGCACGTGAGGCAGGATGCCGAACAGATACACGCCCGAAACGACGAGGCTGACGCCGCACCAGACCGCCATGAAGCGGATGAAAGGAGCCGGGCGGTCCATCGCAGCGAAGAAAGAGCAGGCGACGGCCGTCATCATCACGGCGCTGGCGCCGTTCGACCAGCCGCTGGCGATCCAGAACAGGCTGGCGACCAGCGTCGCCAAAACGGTGGAACCAGCGGAAAACAGCATCAGGCCGAAATCGTAGTGCCGCGCCGGTCCGACGACGCGGCGGTGGCGAAAGCGGGGGCGCCAGGGGCCGGCATGCTGGCCGCGTTCGATGTCCGCCGTGAGGGTCAGGCAGTCGCTCCACAGCGCGACGATCTCGCCGAGCCGGTCGAGCGCGCTCGCGCGCATCAGGGCATCCCAGTCCGCTGCTTCCTCGGGACGTAGCGCCTTCATCGCGGCGATCAGCGCGTCCGCCTCGGCGGGATCGGGGTGGCGGCCACGCGCCAGCCAGTCGGCGACGCGTTGCAGCAGCGTCGCGAATTCCGGAGATAGCGCTCCCTCCTGCGCCTTCAGCGCGTGAAGCCGGTCGGCCAGCGAGGAGAGCAGCGGCAGCAGCATGAGCAGCCGGCCCCGCAGCTCACGCGCATGGGGCACCACGTCGCGCGTCGCTGCGTCGTAGGAGAGCTGGCTGATGATGAGGTCGAGGCCGGAAATGTCGGCCGCGAGCTTCTGTCGGCGCAACGGCGTGACCGGCAGCGCGCCCTCGCCGCGCAGGATCTCTTCCGCCCAGCCGGCGGCATCGTCGAGCCAGCCGGTGATGCGCGTGGACAGCGCCGTGCCGATGCTGGTCGGGAAAACCACGGCGCCGACGACGGTGGCGCAGGTGATGCCGATGATGATCTCCTCGCTGCGCGCCAGCGCCACGTCGAAAATCTGTTCCGGCGCGCCCACTTCGGGCAGTGCGATCAGTGGCAGGCTGTAGCCGGCGAGCATGAAGACGTAGCTGCGCGGCGTGCGGTCGAGCATCGAGACGTAGAGAAGGCAGCCTGTCCACAGCGCGACGACGAGGCTGAGGAGCTCCGGCGCATTGACGAACAGCGGGACGAAGAACACTGCTGCGCTGGCGCCGATCAGCGTGCCGAACGCGCGGTAAAGCCCCTTGGAGCTGGTCGCGCCGGCCAGCGGATTGGCGACGACATAGACGGCCGCCATCGCCCAGTAGGGGCGCGGAAGATCGAAGGCGAGCGCGATGTAGAGCGCCAGCATGGATGCGAGGAAGGCCTTCGCCGAGAACAGCCAATCCCGCCATGAGGGCAGGATCATGCTGCGGCCTCCTCGCTGGCGCCGCGTGTCGAAGCCTGTTCGAAGGCATTGAGCACGCGCAGCGTCGCCTCCAGATCTTGCACCGACACATCGGCCAGCACCTGGGCACGCAGCTCAACCAGCCGTTCCTCGATGATCGCTGCCAGCCGCTCGCCGGTCCGGGTAAGCCAGATCGTCTTGGCGCGCCGATCGGTGGGATCGTCGCGGCGCACCACGAGTTCGGCGGCGACGAGCTGATCGAGCAGGCGGACGAGGGAGGGGCCCTCGATGCCGACATAAGCCGCCAGCGTCACCTGCCGCACGCCGCCACCGAGGCGGCTGGTCCAGAGGAGCGGTGCCGCGCACGCCTCCGAGATTCCCAGCTTTTCGAGCTCCTTCTCGGCAATGCGCCGCCAGTGGCGGCCGGCCTGAAGAAGCTGTGCGGTCAGGGACCGGCGCAATATGTCGAGATCGTTCATGAACGAATAGATCGCATCCTAATAATTTCTATGCAATCTAGTCGCGCGCCGATCAGGGATGCGCTTTTTGCAATCGTCCCCTGTTTGCCGGAGTCTCGGTGCCGAGAGCCGGCCGGCTAGTCGTCGCCTCCGCGCGGATAACGCTGCGCATCCTCAAGCACGTTCAGGTCCATGTGGTTGCGCATATAGCGCTCGGACGCCTTCTGCAGCGGCTGGAAGTCCCAGGGGTAATAGGCGCCGTTACGTAGCGCCTCGTAGACGACATGGCGACGGGCCTGGCTGGCGCGCACCTCGGCGTCGAACCGGGCGAGGTCCCAGCGGGCGCGCATCGCCACCGTCATCGCCGCGAGAATGTCCGCGCAGTCCGGATCGTCGGCGCGGTTGCGCAGCTCATGCGGATCCTCGTCGAGATTGGTGAGCAGCGGCGGATCGAGTTCGCACAGCACCAGCTTCCACGGGCCGTCCCGCAGCGCGACGAGCGGCGCGTAGGAGCCTTCGGCCGCATATTCAATCGGCACCGGCGCGCGCAGCCGTTCTCCGCGCGCTGCCGCGACGAGGCTCTCGCCGTCGGTCCAGGGCATGACACCGGACAGATCGAGCCCGACCAGTTCGGCGAGCGTCGGCAGCACGTCGAGCGTCGAGGCCGCACGATCGATGCGGCGCGCGGGAAGCTGAGGCGCCGCGATCATCAAGGGCACGCGCGCCGAGCCTTCGAAGAAGCTCATCTTGAACCACAGGCCGCGCTCGCCGAGCATGTCACCATGGTCCGACACGAAGACGACGATGGTGTCGTCCGCCATCCGGCAGCGCTCGAGAATGTCGATGAGCTCGCCGATCTTCTCGTCGATATAGGAGACGTTGGCGAAATAGGCCCGGCGCGAGCGGCGCACATCCTGCGGCGTGACGTGGCTCGCCGCATGGTCGCTCGCCAGCATCAGGCGCCGCGCATGCGGGTCCTGCGCCTCGAACGGGATCGGCGCGACGGCGGGATCAAGCGCCGGGCAGTCCTCGTAGAGATCCCAGAACCGCTTGCGGGCGACATAGGGGTCGTGCGGGTGGGTGAAGCTCACCGTGAGGCACCAGGGCCGTGCGTCGTGCCGCCGGGCGAGGTCGTAGAGCTTGCGGCCGGCGTGATAGGCGACCTCGTCGTCATATTCGAGCTGGTTGGTGATCTCGGCGTCGCCGGCGCCGGTGACTGAGCCGAGATTGTGGTACCACCAGTCGATCCGCTCGCCGGGCTTGGAGTAGTCCGGCGTCCAGCCGAAATCGGCCGGGTAGATGTCGGTGGTCAGCCGCTCCTCGAAGCCGTGGAGCTGGTCCGGCCCGACGAAGTGCATCTTGCCGGACAGTGCCGTGTGATAGCCGGCGCGCCGCAGGTGATGCGCGAAGGTCGGCACGTCCGAGGTGAATTCGGCGGCGTTGTCATAGACCCGCGTGCGGCTCGGCAACTGCCCGGACATGAAGGACGCCCGCGCCGGTGCGCAGAGCGGGCTCGCCGTATAGGTGTTGGCGAAGCGCGCCGAACGGGCGGCGAGCGCCTTCAGGTTCGGCGCATGCAGGAAGTCCGCAGGCCCGTCCGGAAACAGCGTTCCGTTGAGCTGGTCGACCATCAGGATGAGGATGTTGGGGTGGCTCATCGGAACAATGGCAATAGGTTGGCAAAGCACTTGGTGGAGGCACGGGCGGGCGCCCGACGGACATGACCGGCGCCCGCGAGGCGCTCAGAGGCCGAGGGCGGCTTTCACGGCGGGAAGGCCGGGCTTGCCGTCGAAGGTGGTGACGCCTTCCAGCCACGGGCCGAGCGCCGCCGGATTGGCCTTCAGCCAGGCCTTGGCGGCGGCTGGCGCTTCCATGCCGTCGTCGAGGATTTTGCCCATCATGGCGTTCTCGATGGCAAGGTCGAACTTCAGGTTCTTGAAGAAGGTCGCGGCGTTCGGGCACTCCGCCGACCATCCGGTGCGGGCGAGGGTGCGCACATCCGCGCCGCCGTAATTCGCGCCGAAATAGGCGTCGCCGCCAGACAGATAGGTGATGGCGAACTTCTCGTTCATCGGATGCGGCGCCCAGGCGAGAAACACGATCCAGCCCTTACCGTTCTCCGAACGCTTCACCTGCGCCAGCATGGCCTGCTCGCCCGATTCCACCACCTTCCAGCCCTTGAGGCCGAAATCATTGGCGTCGACCATCTTCTGGATGTTGGCGTTGGCCGGCGCGCCCGGCTCGATGCCGTAGATCTGCTTGTCGAACTTATCGGCGTTGGTCGCGAGGTCCTTGAAGTCCTTCACGCCGGCATCGGCCACGTAGTTCGGCACCGCGAGCGTGAATTTCGCGCCCGACAGGTTGGTGGCCAGAACCTCCACCGCCTTGGCCTCGTTCAGGGAATCCATGAACTTCTGCTGTGCCGGCATCCAGTTGCCGAGGAACACGTCGACATTCCTGTTCTTCATCGATTCGTAGCCGATCGGCACCGAAAGCGTCTTCACGTCCTGCTTGTAGCCGAGGGCGGAAAGCAGCACGCCGGCGATGGCGTTGGTCGAGGTGATGTCGGTCCAGCCGGGATCCGACATGCGGATGGTCTTGCAGGACGGAGCATCCGCCGCGGCAGCCGGACCGGCCGCCAGGAGGAGGGAAAGGGCCGAAGCGGCCAGCAGCATGCGTGTCATGTTCGTCTCCGAAAGGTGCGAGGCCGGAATTCGCGATGGCGGCTGCCCTTGTTCGGGTCTGTGGCGCGCCTTACCCTGTCGGATATCAGGCTGTTAGATGGGGATGGCTGTGAAGCCCTTTCTTTTCGATTGCTGCCCTAAATAAATCTGATGTCACGACGCGCCCTCGACCTCGGCTGGATCCGCGTGTTCGACGCGGTGGGGCGGCTCGGCAGCCTCACCGCCGCCGCGCAGGAACTCGGCCTGTCGCAGCCGGCGGTCAGCTACACGATCCGCACGCTGGAAGAGCAGATCGGCGCGCCGCTGCTGGAGCGCGGCCACCGCGGAAGCGCGCTGTCGCCGGCCGGGCGCCTGTTGCATCAGGGCGTGCAGGCGGCAATCGGCGAGATCGACGGCGCCGCCCGCGCGATCAAGCGGCTGGACCAGCGCCCGGTTGTCCGGCTCTTCACCGATTATGGCTTCGCCTCGTTCTGGATGATGCCGCGCGTCGCGCGGTTCAGGACGATCCGGCCGGATACCGACGTTCATATCGTTGCCTCGGCCTCGACCGAGCCGGGGGGCGGCGACACGGAGGACGTCGCGGTGCTGTTCGGCACGCGGGGCGATTTCGGGCCGGATGCGGTCCAGCTTTTCGAGGAGTGCATCTACCCCGTCTGCAGCCCGGCCTTTGCCAGCCGTCACGGCCTGCTGGAGACACCGGAGGCGATCGGCCGGCTTCCGCTGCTGCATCTGGAAAGCACGCCCCGGCCGCGCTGGTTCTCCTGGGCCGACTGGTTCGCTGCCCGAGGGATCGCCCGGCTTCCGAGTTCAGGAGATCTCGGCCTCAACACCTATGGGCTCGTGGTGCAGGCGGCGATCGCCGATCAGGGCATCGCCCTCGGCTGGGCCGGGCTGATCGACGCCGCGATCGACGACGGCACGCTGGTACAGGTGGGGCCGGCGCTCAACCGCCTCCACAGCGGCTACTGGCTGCGGCGCGGCCCCGCCATGTCATCGGCGGCCACCCAGTTCGTCGAATGGATACTGCAGGAGACCGGTTCGCGCCCGGAGTAGTTGCGCTCCCGGCCGGTCTATTGCGCGCCGAGATAGCGCCGGGCGAGATGGGCCTTGAACACGCCGGCATCGAGCGGGCGGCCGGTGGCCCGGGTGAGCAGATCGTCGGTGGCGTAGCGCGAGGCCTGCGCATGGATGTTGGTGCGCAGCCAGCCGACCAGCGGCGCGAAATCGCCGCGCGCGATGCCGGGCAGGGTGTCGGGCTCTGCCCGGCAGGCGGCGTCGAAGAGCTGGGCCGCCGTCATGGCGCCGAGTGTATAGGTCGGGAAATAGCCCCAGCCCCCCGACGGCCAGTGGATGTCCTGCAGGCAGCCGAGCCGGTCGTTCGGCGGGGTGATGCCGAGCAGCTCCCGCATGCCGGCGTTCCACGCCGCGGGGAGCTCGGAGAGCGGCATGGCGTCGGCGATCAGCGCCTTCTCCAGCCGGTAGCGCAGGATGACGTGGGCCGGATAGGTCACCTCGTCGGCATCGACCCGGATGAAGCCGCGTTCGACTTTCGTGTAGCGACGCCACATCGCCTCGGATTCCCAGCCGGGACCGGACGCGCCGAAGGCCTCGCGCATCAGCGGCGTGGCGAAGGCGAGGAATTCGGGGCTGCGGCAGGCCTGCATCTCCATGATGAGCGACTGGCTTTCATGCATGCTCATGCCGCGCGCATGCCCCACCGGCTGGCTCATGAAAATGGCAGGGCGGCCCTGCTCATAGAGCGCGTGGCCGGTCTCGTGGATCACCCCCATCAGCGCCTTGCTGAAATCGGCGTCGTCATAGCGGGTGGTGATGCGCACGTCGTTGTCGGCGCCGCCGCAGAAAGGGTGCGTCGAGACGTCGAGCCGGCCGCGCTCAAAATCATAGCCGAGCGCCGCCATGATCCTGAGTCCCAGCCGGCGCTGCGCTTCGATCGGGAACGGGCCTTCCAGCGGCGCGGGCTCCGGCCGGCGGGCCTGCTTGGCGAGCGCCTCCTCGGTGAAGGCGGGCAGGAAGGACGCGAGATCGTCGAACAGCGCGTCGATCTTTTCCGAGCGCCCGCCCGGCTCGTAGTCGTTGAGCAAGGCGTCGTAGGGCGAGAGCCCGAGCTTCTCGCCCTTGGCGACGCCCGCCTCGCGCTGGAGCTTCAGCACCTCGGCGAGATAGGGCAGCAGCGTCGCGAAGTCGGAATCGGCGCGCGCCTGCCGCCATTTCATCTCGCTGGCCGAGATCGCCTTGCTGGAGGCTTCGACCAGATCGGCCGGCAACGCGGTCTCGACGGTCCAGACGCGCCGGATCTCGGCGAGATTGGCCGTTTCCCAATCGGTCAGATTGCCGTCCTCTCCGGCCTCGGCCAGCCAGTCACCGATGCGCGGATCGACCGCCATCTCGTGCGCCAGCACGCGCAGCAGGGCCATGCTCTCGGCCCGCGCCTCCGCCGCGCCTTTCGGCATCATCACGTCGCTGTCCCATTGCAGGATCCCGAGAGCGTTCGACATGGCGGAGATGCGGCCGAAGTGACCGGAGAGCGAAGCATAGGCCGACATGGGAAGGGACTCCGGATGGATAAAGCTGGGCTGCCCTGCGCGCCGAGCGCCGCGGTCGCGATACTACGGCCCGTCGGGAAGCGCGAAGACGGTGAGCTGGCCGCCGAGCGCGGTATAGCTCGACAGCGCGGCATACGCATCCCCGGCGCCCGATCCGGCATTCGGGTCGGTGAGGCCGGCGGCGAGGCCGATGCCGGCCCAGCCACCGACACCGGACAGCACGGCGACATATTGCCGGCCGCGATGCTCATAGGTCATGACGTTGCCGACGATGCCGGAGGGCGTCTTGAAGCGGTAGAGCTCCTTGCCGGTCTCCGCGTCGACCGCCTTCAGCCAGCCTTCCAGCGTGCCGTAGAACACCACGCCTCCGGCGGTGGCGAGCGCGCCGGACCATACGGAGAACCGCTCGGGGACGCTCCAGACGACGCGGCCCTTCACATTGTCCCACGCGATGACGCTGCCGGTCTGTCCCTCACTGCCGGGAGCCGGGTACATGGTGAGCGTCGCCCCGACATAGGGCTGCCCGGCCATGTAGTCGACGTGGAACGGCTCATAGTCCATGCACAGCCGGCTCGCCGGCACGTAGAACAGTCCGGTCTGCGGTGAGAAGGCTGCTGGCTGCTGGTTCTTGGCGCCGATCGCCGCCGGGCAGATGCCGGAATAGGTGACGTCCTCGCCCTCGGCTTCGGTGCCGAATCTGGGATCGAGGATCGGGCGGCCATAGGCCGGGCTGGCCTTGTCCATGTCGATGCCGGTCGCCCAGTTCACGCTGGGATCGAACTTCGCGGCGACCAGAAGCTCGCCGGTCTCGCGATCGAGCGTGTAGGCGAAGCCGTTGCGGTCGAAATGGGTGAGCAGCGGGCGCGTCCGGCCGTCCACCGGCTGATCGGTGAGGATCATCTCGTTGACGCCGTCATAGTCCCACTGGTCGTGCGGGGTCATCTGGTAGAGCCAGCGGGCGACGCCGGTGTCTGCGTCGCGGGCGAAGATCGTCATCGCCCATTTGTTGTCGCCGGGCCGCTGCGAGGGGTTCCAGGTGCCCGGATTGGCGCTGCCGTAATAGACGAGGTTCAGCTTCGGATCATAGGCGAACCAGCCCCATGGCGCGCCGCCGCCGATCTTCCACTGCTCGCCCTGCCAGCTTTTCAACGAGGAATCCCTGCCGACCGGCCTGCCGAGCTCGGTGGTCCTTTCCGGGTCGAGCAGCATCTCGCTGTCCGGACCGGTCGAGTAGGCGCGCCAGGCGAGTGTTCCGTCCTTGATGTTGTAGGCGCTGATATGGCCGCGTGCGCCGAACTCGGCGCCGGCGATGCCGACGATGAGCTTATCCTTCACCGGCATCACCGTCGCGGTGTTCGATTCGCCCTTCTTCGGATCGCCGTTCCGGACCTTCCAGCGAACGGTGCCGGTCCTGGCATCGAGCGCCACCACGGTAGTGTCGGCCTGGGCCAGGAACACCATGCCCTCGGCATAGGCGAGGCCGCGATAGACGAGATCGCAGCACATGATGCCGGCGACGTCGCGCTCCTGGGTCGGTTCGTATTTCCACAGGATGCGACCGTCATGGTCGAGGTCGAGCGCATAGACCACGTTGGGGAAGGGCGTGTGGACATACATCACCCCGTCGACCACCAGCGGGCTGCCCTCATGTCCGCGCAGCACGCCGGTGGAGAAGGTCCAGGCGACCTTGAGCCCCCCGACATTGCCGGCATTGATCTGATCGAGCCGGGAGAAGCGCGTGTTGGCGTAGTCCAGCGTCTGGATCACCTGCCCGGCCGGGTCCGCGATCCGCTTGAGAACGTCGTCATTCGCGCGCGCCTGAAGCGGTGCGGCGACGAGCGCGGCGACAGCCGCAAGGACGAGAGGTTTTGCTGTCACGATCACGCTGTCCAAACCGCTGGTCACCCGGCACCAGGCAATATCAAGCGTCCGCGCCGTCTTCCAGCGCCCGCAGGTCGCGTTTGCGTGTTTCGGGACCGTGCCTGAAGCCGCGGCGCGGGGAGAGGGGCGGCCTCCTCCGCCCCGACGATGCGCAGGCTGGATGTCTTTCCATGATTTGAATTGGAATGTTTATAGCTTTATATCGTGAGTCATTCTAAGAAATGCCTCCGATTATAATTCCTATAAATTCAATATATACGTGATTTGACTCAATTATTTACTTGAAATAACCATCCGCATGGGGCTTGGCGGGCATGTCGCCCGTATCGATCGGTCGTGGCGCCGTGCGGCGTTCCGGGAAGCCGGACGCCGTCGGGGACCGGGCTTGGGGATGGATGATGATGCGAATGATTCGGCGCCGGCAGGAGCCGTCCTTGTCGAGGATCGCTCCGGCTCTCGGCTGGGGTGTGTCGTGGCTCGCCCTTCTGGCGGCCGCACCGGCGATGGCACAGCAGGCGGCGTCGACGGTACCGGCCCCGGCGAGCACGGCGCAGGTGATCGCAACCGATGAATTCGTCGAGCTCGATCCGATAACGGTGGTCGCAACCCGTACGGAGGAGAGCTGGATCGACACCCTCGCCGGCGTCAGCGTGCTGCGTTCGGACCAGATCGACAGGCTGATGCCGACGACCACCGCGGATCTTTTCCGCGGCATGCCCGGCGTCACGGCGATCCAGAACGGCAACTCGACGCAGACCGCGATCAACATTCGCGGCCTTCAGGATTTCGGCCGCGTCGCGGTGATCGTCGACGGCGCGCGCCAGAACTTCACGCAGCTCGGCCATGGCAACGGCGCCGGCACGTTCTTCGTGGAGCCCGGCCTGATCGCCGATGTCGACGTCGTGCGCGGCCCGGTCTCCAACATCTATGGCTCGGGCGCCATAGGCGGCGTGGTGACGATGCGCACCAAGGATGCCGAGGACATCATCGCCAAGGGCAATAGCTGGGGCGTCGAAGCGGACGGCGAGGTCGGCAGCAACGGCCCGATGGGCTACGGCTCGCTGCTTGGCGCGGCCAAGGTCGGCGAGAACGTCGATCTCTTCGTCGGCGGCACCTACCGCAAGCAGGACGACTACAAGGACGGCAACGGCGACACCGTCGCCGACACCGCCAACGAGGTGTGGACCGGCATCGCCAAGGCGACGTTCCGCCCGGCCGACTTCCACGAGGTGAAGATCACCGGCCTCAATTACGAGAGCAGCTACGACACGTCGAGCAGCGCCTCCTCGACGGCGACCGTCTACGATACCACCGTGCAGAACAGCACCGTCACGGCGAGCTGGAACTACTCGAACCCCGACGACAACCTGTTCGACTGGCGCTCCAGCGTCTACTGGAACCGGGTGGACCAGGATCAGGTAAAGGTCGCCGGCACCACCAGCGCCATTACCGGCGCCATCGGCGATCCGCGCGGCTTCGTCATCGACACGGTCGGCTTCGATGCCAACAACACCTCGCGCTTCGAATGGGGCGACTGGAAGAACGCCATCACCTATGGCGGCGACTATTTCCACGACGACGTCGACAACACCGACAATTACGGCTTCGGCGACGGCTACAATCCCTCGGGCGAGCGCGGCGTGGGCGGCGCCTTCGTGCAGTGGAAGGCGAACTATTCGAGCTGGCTGGAGGCGATCGCGGCGCTGCGCTACGACGCCTATTCGCTGAGCTCAGGCGACACCGGCACCTCCGGCGACCGCCTGTCGCCGAAATTCACCCTCGGCGTCACGCCATGGAGCTGGCTGACCGTCTACGGCACCTATGCCGAGGGCTATCGCGCCCCATCCGTCACCGAGGCGCTGGTCTCCGGTGCGCATCCGGCGTTCTTCACCGGCGGGCTGGCACCCTTCACCTTCGTGGCGAATCCCGGGCTCAGGCCGGAAGTCGGCAAGAACAAGGAGATCGGCGTCAACATCAAGAAGGATGATCTCTTCGTCCAGGGCGATGCGCTGCGGATCAAGGCGAACTACTATCAGAACGACGTCGAGGACTATATCGAGCTGGTGACCTACGGCTCGCCGGCCTGCATCATGCAGGTGCGCGGGCGCTGCGTCGCCTATAATGCCTATTCGCTGGCGCAGTACCAGAACGTGGAAGAGGCGCGGCTGCGTGGCTTCGAGTTCGAGGGCACCTATGACGCCCGCCGCTGGTTCGTCGGACTGTCGGGACAGGTCACCGAGGGCGAGGTGACAGCAGGCGAAGATATCGGCCAGCCGCTCTCGACCATCCCGCCGGACCAGATCACGACGACGCTCGGCTTCCGCTTCCTCGACGAGAAGCTGACCGTCGCGGTGCGGTGGACCGCGGTGGCGGCGGTGACCGAGTCCGATCTGCCGGACAATGCGGTCTATGAGCCGACCGACAGCTTCAACCTCGTGAGCGTCTATGCGGGCTATCGGCCGAACGAGAACACGCTGTGGCGCCTGTCGGTCGAGAACCTGCTCGACGAGCAGTACACGCAATACCAGAACTTCCTGCCGAGCGCCGGCCTCACCGTGAAGGGGGGCCTGACCGTCCGTTTCGGCGGCGGACAGGTGGCCTCCGCCGCCAAGCAGCCGCTCTATGTGAAGTGATCTGTTGGCAGGTAATCCGAAATGACCATAGCGACGCCGATCGAACAACCGGGCCGGGCCAAGCGCTTCAAGGCCGCCTCGGCCGCCGCGCATGAGCGCGTCGACAATGGCGTGATGGCCGCGGCTCCCTTCGCCAGCAAGGCGAACTACGAGCGCTTCCTGCGCTTCCAGTACCGCCTGCTGCGCCGGGTCGAACCGCTTTACGCTGACGCGGGCCTGCAGCCGCTGCTGCCGGAGCTCGCGGGGCGCTCCCGGCTCGACGCGCTGGAACAGGACTTCGCCGATCTCGGCCTCGCGCCGCCGGCCGTGGCGTTCGGCCCAAGGCTGCCGATCGCGGAGGCGCTTGGCTGGCTCTATGTCGTCGAAGGTTCGAACATGGGTGCCGCGTTCCTGGCCAAGGAAGCCACCAAGCTCGGCTTTTCGGATGCGTTCGGTGCGCGTCATCTCGCGGGGCACCCGGAAGGACGCGGCCTGCATTGGCGCCGCTTCACCGCGGCGCTCGACGCGGTCGAGCTGACACCCGACGAGGATGTCCGCGCCGCCCAGGCAGCGGCGGACGCCTTCGCCCATGTCGAGGCGCTGATCCGCGAGGAGCTCGCTTGACCGCTACTAAACGACGGATTGCGGCAGCAGGAACGGTGTGGAGGGAGCCCATCCGATGCGCGCCGTGACACCGTAGAGTTCGGAAATCCGTTCGTCGGTCATCACCTCTTCGGGCGCGCCGCACGCCGCCACGCGCCCGTCCTTCAGCGCGACGATGTCGTCGGCAGCCATGGCGGCGAGGTTGAGGTCGTGCAGCACGGCCAGCACCCCGACGCCCTCGGCGGCGAGCCGGCGCATGATCCTCACCACGAGGAGCTGCTGGGCGATGTCGAGGCTCGCCGTCGGCTCGTCGAGCAGCAGATAGCCCGGACCTTCGCCGTTTTCGATCTGCACCAGCGTGCGGGCGAGCTGCACGCGCTGCTTCTCGCCACCCGACAGGCGGTCATAGGCGGCGTCGGCGAAATCGGCGAGATCGACCCGGTCGAGCGCGCGCTTGATCTGGGCCGGCCTGCGCCGGCCATCCGGCGTGCCGATGGCGACGACCTCGGCGACGCTGAACGGAAAGGCGACATGGGCGCTCTGCGGCAGTACGGCGCGCAGCCGGGCGAGACGCGCCGGCGGCAGGCGCGCAATGTCGCCGCCGGCCAGCGTGACGCGGCCGCGATGGGGCCGGAGCTCTCCCGCCAGGATCTTGAGGAGTGTGGACTTGCCGGCGCCGTTCGGGCCGATCAGCACGGTGACGCGGCCGGGAACGACCTCTGCCGAGACACCGTCGAGCAGGGCGCGGCCGCCCACGTCGAAGACTATGTCGTCGGCGCGGTACATGAGCCTATCCGAACAGCGCCGCGCGGCGGCGCATCAACAGCCAGATGAAGAAGGGTGCGCCGATCGCCGCGGTGACGACACCGAGTGGCAGTTCCGCCGGGCTCGCCGCCGTCCGGGCCACCACGTCGGCGCCGAGCAGCAGCGCACCCCCGAGCAGCGCGGCGCAGGGCAGCAGCAGCCGGTGGCCCGGGCCGAACACGAGGCGGACGAGGTGCGGGACGACCAACCCGATGAAGCCGATGACGCCGGCCGCCGCCACCGCTGAGCCGGTGCCGGCAGCGATGGCGACGATGGCGAGCCACTTCGCTCGCTGCACGTCGACGCCGACATGGAACGCCTCCGCCTCGCCCAGCGCCAGCGCGTCGAGCGCCCGGCCGAGCCGGCTGCAGATGGCGGCGAGCAGCACCATGAAGGGCAGCACGGCCAGCACCTTGTGCCAGGTGGCGCCGCCGAGCGAGCCGAACGACCAGAAGGTGAAATCGCGCAGTTGCTGGTCCGAGGCGATGAAGACCATCACGCCCGTGCCCGCGGCGGCGAGAGCGCCGATGGCGATGCCGGCAAACAGCATGGTGGCGATCTCGGTGCGCCCGTCGCGCGTCGCGATGAGGTAGAGCGCGACGGTGGCGACCAGGGCGCCGCCGAACGCCATCAGCGGCAGGCCGAATTCCGCCAGCGCGGCCGGCAGCATCCCGGCGACATGTGCTCCCAGCACGATCCAGGTGACGGCCGCGAGGGCGGCGCCGTTCGATATCCCGACGAGAGCGGGGTCGGCCAGCGGATTGCGGAAGATGCCCTGCGTCAGCGCGCCGACCAGTGCGATGCCGCCGCCGACCAGCAGGCCGAGCGTGGTGCGCGGCAGCCGAATGTCGAGCACGATGACGCTCTCGCGCAGGGCGAGGCCGCTTGCCGCCTCGCCGCGCAGCGCCGCCCCCACGATTTGAGCGATGCGCTCGGGCGGGATGGTCACCGGACCGATGGCCAGCGAGGCGATGACGGCGAACACGAGCATCGCGCCACCGAGGCCGAGCGCAACGGCGTTCCTGTGCGGCCGCCGGACCGAACCGCCGCTCATGGCCGGGAGGCTCCAGCTCATTTGTCCGCGGCGGTCCAGGGATGGGCGGGGAGGGGCGGCAGGTTGAGCTCGGGATAGATCATTGCTGCGAGGTCGCGCGCGGCCTGCGGCGTGCGGGGGCCGAAGCCGAGCAGATAGACGCCGTCGATGCGGAAGAATCGTCCCTGCGCCGCCGCCTGCGTGCCCGCAAAGGCCGGCATCGCCGTGATGGCGTCGTCCGTCAGGGCATGGTTGCTCTGCTGCATCAGTATGATCGCATAGGGATCGGCGCCGAGACTGGCCTCGTCGACGGCCGGCTTGTAGCCGTTGATAGCGCGCATCGCGTTGCCGACACCGGCGAGGTGGAACATGGCATCGGCGCTGGAGCCGGTGCCGCCCACCACCGGCGCGGTGCCCGACGCGGACAGCACGAAGGTGACGCTGCGCGGCTCGGAAATCCGGGCGCGCAACTGGGCAAGCGTCGCGAAGTCGCGCTCGACACCGTCCGCGAGTTCCGCTCCGCGCTCCGGCACGCCGGCGATCTCGGCAATGCGCCGGATGTTGGCGATAACCGTCCCGGCATCGCGCGCGTCGGGAACGGTCTCGAACGGAACGGCCGCGCTGCGCAGCACCTTCACCGCGTCGGGCGGTCCGGCGCCTTCGAGCGCGATGATGAGATCCGGGCCGACCGACAGCACACCTTCCGGCGACAGCGCGCGGATGTAGCCGACATTGGGCCTGGTGGCGAGCGCGCGGCGCGGATAGGTGCTCGACGTATCGACCGCGACGACCCGGTCCTCCAGCCCCAGGGCGAACAGGATCTCCGTCACCGCGCCGCCGATCGCGACAATCCGGGTCGCGGGTCCGGGCCGGCTCTCAGTGGCGCCGACCGGCGATGACGCGGCAAGCAGGCAAAGAGCAAGCAGAGCGGACCAGCATCGGACATATGCAGATCGCACGGTGACCTCCTCCGCTCGCGCGTCGGCGCAATGGACTCCAGACTTTATCCGGGTGTCAGATAATGAGTTCTGGGTGTTCGGTAAAATGAATATTTGGAGATGTTATTCTTATTGTAGTTATTATAATTACATATCTATCTCTGGCGAACGGAGATCTGGCGCCGAGTGATAGCGGATGCTGCTGTCTACTGACCTCTGGCAACTCACGTCGCCGCAGGTCGATGCCGTAATGATGAGCTGCTGTTCGTGGTTCGCCGGCGGAGCCCGTTCAGCGGAAGGGCGGCTCGTCGAAGGAGCGGAGCTTGCGCGAATGGACGCTCGCGCCGGTCTCACGAAGATTGTCCAGAGCGGCAAGACCGATCTTGAGATGCTCGCCGACCGCGCGGTCATAGAAGGCATTCGCCGCGCCGGGCAGCTTGATCTCGCCATGGAGCGGCTTGTCGGACACGCAGAGCAGCGTGCCGTAGGGCACGCGCAGGCGATAGCCCTGAGCGGCGATGGTGCCGGATTCCATATCAACCGCGATGGCGCGCGACAGGTTGATACGCCTGCGCTCCTGGGTCCAGCGCAGCTCCCAGTTCCGATCGTCCTGCGTGACGACGGTGCCGGTGCGCAGGCGCCGCTTGAGCTGGTCGCCCCGCTCACCCGTGATCTCCGCCGCCGCCTGCTGGAGCGCGACCTGTACCTCCGCCAGCGCGGGGATCGGAATATCCGGCGGCACCAGCTCGTCGAGGAT
Source organism: Allobosea sp. 117 (assembly GCF_000702305.1). Lineage (GTDB taxonomy): Bacteria > Pseudomonadota > Alphaproteobacteria > Rhizobiales > Xanthobacteraceae > Ancylobacter. The sequence continues at coordinate 271,930 of NZ_JNLC01000015.1, read as the reverse complement.
GCCGTCCTGCCGCAGATAGGCATGGGCGAGCACATAGTCACCGATGATCTGCGTCTGTCTCAGTCCGCCGCAATGGCCGACCATCAGCCAGCAATGGGGCCGCAGCACCGCGAGATGGTCGGTGATCGTCTTGGCGTTGGAGGGGCCGACGCCGATGTTGATCAGCGTCACGCCGGTGCCGTTCGGCCGCGCGAGATGATAGGCGGGCATCTGGAAACGGTGCCAGGGCGAGGCCATCACACGCTCGGCAGCAGCGAGATCGACGCCGTCGCGCTCGATGCGGAGGCCGCCCGGCGTCGACAGCGCCTCGGCCGTGCCCGCCTCGATCTCGGCGAGGCCGAGGCGGACGAACTGGTCGACATAGCGATGATAGTTCGTCAGCACGATCCATGGCTGGAACGCGCGCCAGTCCGTGCCGGTGTAATGGATGAGCCGGCGGAGCGAATAGTCGACCCGAACGGCATCGAACAGCGCGAGCGGCCGCGGCTCGCCCTCCACCAGCTCGAAGGTGCCGTCGGCGATCTCGTCGCCCACCAGCGACAGCAGCGGGGTGGGAAAATGCCGCGCCAGCTCGGAGGCGGTGACGTTGCCGCGCCCCAGCTCGTCGCCGCCCTCGAGCGCGTAGGGGTAGGGGATCTCCTGCGTGCTGACCCCCGTCTCGATCGTCGCGCCATATTCCTCGACGAGCGGCCGCAGTTGGTCGAGCAGATAGGCACGGAATTCGGCGGGCTGCGTCACGGTCGTCTGGTAGACGCCGGGTGCGGCGAACTTCGCGTAGCCGCGCTGGCTGCGGACCTCCGATGCCTTCGCCGCCGCGTAGGTCACGCGCAGCAGAGGGTAGCGATAGCGCGAACGCTCCTCGGTCTGCGGAGCCTGCCCGGTCTCGAAGAAGCGCTGCAGATCATGCCGCAGCGCCTCGCGCGCGGCTCTGTAAAGCGCTTCCAGCCGGTCTATGGCCTGCTCGGGGGTCGCCGCTGTCTCGAACATCACCGGATCCGGAAACTCTGTCGGCCTTGCCGCTGGAACATGATCCAACTTATTGAATCAGAGCACTTTCCTGTCGATCAGGTGATGCCACCTGATCGGAAAGGGCTCTAGCGTGGTTTGCGGCGGCCGTGAAGGGCAGCCTCCGACACCGGGACGTGCTCAGCGCCAGCCGAGGCCCGGCGCCACATGTTTCAGGATCGCCTCGATGACATGGGCGTTGTAGTCGACGCCAAGCTGGTTCGGAACGGTCAGCAGCAGCGTGTCCGCCTCGGCGATCGCCTCATCCTGCTTGAGCTGCCCGATCAGGACATCCGGCTCGGCGGCGTAGCTCCGCCCGAAGATCGCCCGCGTCTTCTCGTCGATGAAGCCGACCTGATCGGCCTCCTGACCGGAGCGGCCGAAATAGGTGCGATCGCGGTCGCCGACCAGCGCGAAGATGCTGCGGCTGACCGAGACCCGCGGCTCGCGCGCGTGGCCAGCCTCCTTCCACGCTTCGCGGAACGTGCGGATTTGGTTCGCCTGCTGGACGTGGAAGGGCTCTCCCGTCTCGTCGTCCTTGAGCGTGGAGCTCTGCAGATTCATGCCGAGCTTCGCGGCCCAGGCGGCCGTGGCGTTGGAGCCGGCACCCCACCAGATGCGCTCGCGCAGCCCTTCCGAATGTGGCTCGAGGCGCAGCAGGCCGGGCGGGTTCGGGAACATCGGGCGCGGGTTGGGCTGCGCGAAGCCTTGGCCGCGCAGCACCTCGAGCAGGACTTCGGCGTGCCGCCGGCCCATATCGGCGTCGCTCTGTCCTTCGGGCGGGGCGTAGCCGAAATAGCGCCACCCATCGATCACCTGCTCGGGCGATCCGCGGCTGATGCCGAGCTGCAGGCGTCCGCCGGCGATCAGGTCGGCCGCGCCGGCGTCCTCGGCCATGTACATCGGATTCTCGTACCGCATGTCGATGACGGCGGTTCCGATCTCGATGCGGCTGGTCTTCACGCCGACCGCCGCCAGCAAGGGGAAGGGCGAGGCGAGCTGGCGGGCGAAATGATGGACGCGGAAATAGGCGCCGTCCGCCCCGAGCTCCTCAGCCGCGACGGCCAACTCGATCGATTGCAGCAGCGCGTCGGCGGCCGAGCGCGTCTGCGCATGAGAGGAGGGCGTCCAATGGCCGAACGACAGGAAACCGATCTTCTTCATGACACCTCGGCGGCGCGGAAAGGGTTGATCGCGCTGGCTGGAATCCGAAGACCGGGCGGAGGCATGGTGGAGCCGAGGGGATTTGAACCCCTGACCTCTGCAGTGCGATTGCAGCGCTCTCCCAACTGAGCTACGGCCCCACGCGTCAGGCCGCGCCTTGTACGTTTCCGGCCGGACAGATGTCAAGCAGCGAGGTGCTTCAGGGCTGCGAGAAACGGGGTTGCCGCAACGCGGCGAGGCCTTTAAGCATCGTCGGGCCAGGGCATGCGATCCGGCTGCTCTGCCGCATCGAGGCTCGCGATGTATTCCGTTCTCTGGTTGATCGACACGATCATCACCCTCTATGTCTGGATACTGATCGCATCGGCCGTGCTGTCGTGGCTGGTGGCTTTCAACGTCGTCAACCCGCATAATCAGTTCGTACGCAGCGTGGGCGAGTTCCTGTGGCGCGTCACCGAGCCGGTGCTGGCGCCCATCCGCCGCATATTGCCCAATCTCGGCGGGATCGACATATCGCCGGTGATCCTGATCATCGTCCTCTATTTCGTTCGCAACCTGCTGTTCGAGATCTTCATCTGAGGCATGGCCTGCCATGGTGAGCGCCGCCGGAGCCGAGGCAGCCGTGCCGTGGACACAGACGGCGGACGGCCTCGTCGTCTCCGTGCGGGCCACGCCACGCGGCGGGCGCGACGCGATCGACGGGATGATGACGCTTTCGGACGGGCGTATCGTCATTAAGGCCCGCGTCAGCGTCGCGGCGGAGGATGGCAAGGCCAATGCCGCGCTCGCCCGGCTGCTGGCCGGCGCCGCCGGCATCGCGCCGAGCGCCGTGACCCTCAGCCAGGGCGCCACCGCACGCCTCAAGGCATTCCGGCTGAGCGGCGACCCGCAGGCCATGGCGGACCGATTGCGGGCGATCCTCGGCCAGGCCTGAAGCTCTGACTCAATCACGCTGCGGGCTGAAGCCGAGCGCGCCGGCGAGGTCCGCCGGCCGCGCCGGGGGCTCGGACAGATCCATGTCCGCCTCGACATGGGCGATGTGCAGGCGCATCAGCCGTGCCGCGCCTGCCGCGTCGCCGCGTTCGATCGCGGCCACGATCTGGGCGTGCTCCTGTGGCGGGCAGCTCGCATGCTCGCCGCGGGCATAGAGCAGTATGGCGAGCGAGGTGAGCGCCTGCAGCTCGGTCAGCAGCCGCTGGAAGACCGGATTGCCGGCCGCTTCCGCAAGTAGCACATGGAACTCGCCGGTGAGCCGCACCAGGCCGGTTCGATCGCCGGAAGCGCGGGCTTCGTCCTCATGGGCGATGTGCGCGCGCAGCCTCGCCACCATCCCGCATGCGCAGGAGGCCTCGTCCTCCGTCGCGCTCCCGCAGGCCTTGGCCGCGAGCGCGGCGACCTCCGGCTCGACCACGGCCCGGGCGGCGAGCACATGGCGTGCCTCGGCCCGGCTGGGGGCTGCGACGAAGGCGCCGCGGTGCGGGTGATGCTCGATGATGCCGTCCTGCGCGAGGCGGCCGAGGGCCTGCCGGACGACGGTGCGGCTGACGTGGAAGAGCGCCGCCAGCCGCTCCTCCGTCAGTTTCTCGCCGGGGGGCAGCCGGCGCTCGACGATCGCCTGCAGGATACGCGCGCGGATCGGCGCCTCGGAGCGCCCGCGTTCGGCGACGTGCTCATGTTCCGGCGTCTGCTGCATTAGACCGACTGCACCTCGATGGGCGGCTGTCCCGACCTTCTGCGGAATCCTAGGGAGGCGCCCGGCGGATGCCGCCTCGAAGCCGGTGAGATGCAGGAAAGGTGCCGCGCCGTGGCGCGGGGAAAGAGCTAGCCGACCGGCCAGCTCGCTAACGCCCAGGCGGAATCCCAGAACATCCATTCGAGCTGGCTGGCGCGCTTATAGGCATCGTGCATCGCCGCGATGGTTTCCGGCGAAGCCTTGGCGGCGGCGCGGTCGGTGGCCTCGATGGCGGCGCGGACCACCTCGTGGAACTCCTCACCTGCATAGGTGTCGATCCACGCGTCGTAGGGATTTGGCCGCGTCGCGCGGGCGAGGATATCACGCCCGGCCTCGGCGTAGATCCAGAAGCAGGGCAGCACCGCCGCCAGCACCACCGGATAAGGCTCGGCATGCGCCTTGGCGACGAGGAAGTTCACATAATGATCGCAAACCGGGGAGAGCGGCGTGTCGCGGAAATCCTGCGCCGAGATGCCGAAGCGAACGAAATAGTCGTCGTGCAGCGCGCGCTCCACCACCACCGCGTCATGTGCCGCCTGCGCGAACTGCACGATCCCCTCCGGGGCGTCCGCCTTGGCGGCGGCGAGGGCGAGGGCGCGCGCGAAGGCGATGAGATAGTGCGAATCCTGGATAATGTAGTGGCGGAAGCGGTCGAGCGGCAATGTTCCGTCGGCGAGCGCCGTCACGAAGGGCATGGTGCGGATCGCGTCGAAGATCGGCAGGTTGCGCTGCCAGGCATCCGCACTGAAGGACGTCGCACCGGGATAGCTGGGGCTCGTCATCGGGAAGCTCCGATATGCAAAGGGCCGCCTTGCGGGCGGCCCGGTCGCAGGAAGATGTCGGTGCCGAGCGGGCTCAATGCGCGGTGCGGCTGTCGGCCTCGATGGCGGCGGCCGCCGACTTCAGCGATTCGACATAGAGCTGGCGCTTCTGCCGGGTGGCCTCGTCGCGCGCATCCTCGACGTCTTCCTCGGCGTCCTTGATCATCTGCGCGAGCACCTCCGGCCGGAACTCGGCGAGCGGCGTCGCCGTCTCTGCAAGCACGGTGAGGCCCTGCGGATTCGCCTCGGCGAAGCCGCCGCGCACGAAGAGCTTCTGCGGCGCGCCGTCGCCCTTGATGGTCAGCACGCCCGGCTTCAGGGTCGAGACGAAGGGAGCGTGACCCGCAAGAACGCCGAATTCGCCCTCGGTGCCCGGCACGATGACTTCCGTCACCTTGCCCGAGAAGACGAGGCGCTCGGGGGAGACGAGCTCGAAGGGGAAGGTGGTGGCCATGATTCCTCCAGCGGGTGCTTCGGCGGGCGGGCTCCGCGGCGCTCAGGCGAGCGCCGCAGGTCGCGTCACGCGGCCTCGGCAGCCAGCTTCTTGCCCTTCTCGATCGCCTCGTCGATGGTGCCGACCATGTAGAAGGCCTGCTCCGGCAGGTGGTCGTACTTGCCTTCGACGAGCCCCTTGAAGCCCTTGATGGTGTCCTGAAGGTCGACGAGCTTGCCCGGCGAACCGGTGAAGACTTCGGCGACGTGGAAGGGCTGCGACAGGAAGCGCTCGATCTTGCGGGCGCGGGCGACGGTGAGCTTGTCCTCTTCCGAGAGCTCGTCCATGCCCAGGATCGCGATGATGTCCTGCAGCGACTTGTAGCGCTGCAGCGTCTGCTGCACCTGGCGCGCCACCTGATAGTGCTCCTCGCCGATGATCAGCGGCGAGAGGATGCGCGAGGTCGAATCGAGCGGGTCCACCGCCGGGTAGATACCCTTCTCGGCGATCGAGCGCGACAGCACGGTGGTGGCGTCGAGATGTGCGAAGGAGGCGGCCGGCGCCGGGTCGGTCAGGTCGTCGGCCGGCACGTAAATGGCCTGCACCGAGGTGATCGAGCCCTTGGTGGTGGTGGTGATGCGCTCCTGCAGCGCGCCCATGTCGGTGGCGAGGGTCGGCTGGTAGCCCACCGCCGAGGGGATGCGGCCGAGCAGCGCCGACACTTCCGAACCCGCCTGGGTGAAGCGGAAGATGTTGTCGACGAAGAACAGCACGTCCTGGCCCTGGTCGCGGAAATGCTCGGCAACGGTGAGACCGGTCAGCGCGACGCGGGCACGGGCGCCCGGCGGCTCGTTCATCTGGCCGTAGACGAGCGCGCACTTCGAACCGGCGGCTGAGCCGTTGTTCTCGTGCGGGTCGACGTTCACCTTCGACTCGATCATCTCGTGATAGAGGTCGTTGCCCTCGCGGGTGCGCTCACCGACGCCGGCGAACACGGAGTAGCCGCCGTGCGCCTTCGCGATGTTGTTGATGAGCTCCATGATGAGCACGGTCTTGCCGACGCCGGCGCCGCCGAACAGGCCGATCTTGCCGCCCTTGGAATAGGGGGCCAGCAGGTCCACCACCTTGATGCCGGTGACGAGGATCTCGGCCTCGGTCGACTGGTCGGCATAGGAGGGGGCGTCCTGGTGGATGGCGCGCTTCATTTCGCCGACCACCGGACCCAGCTCGTCCACCGGCTCGCCGATGACGTTCATGATGCGCCCGAGCGTAGCGTCGCCCACCGGCACCATGATCGGCGCGCCGGTGTCAGAGACCGGCTGACCGCGGACCAGACCCTCGGTGGAGTCCATGGCGATGGCGCGCACGGTGTTCTCGCCGAGATGCTGGGCCACTTCCAGTACAAGGCGATTGCCCTGGTTGGTGGCCTCCAGGGCGTTCAGAATCGCCGGCAGGTGGTCGTCGAACTGAACGTCGACGACGGCTCCGATGACCTGGGTGATGCGTCCGTCCGTGTTCGCCATTTTCATGCGTCCTTTGTCCTTGACCGCGCTGCCGTCAGAGCGCTTCGGCGCCGGAAATGATTTCGATCAGTTCTTTGGTGATCTGGGCCTGACGTGTGCGGTTGTAGACCAGCGTCTGCTTTTTGATCATGTCACCGGCGTTGCGGGTCGCGTTGTCCATCGCGCTCATGCGCGCGCCCTGTTCGGACGCGCCGTTCTCGAGCAGCGCCTTGAAGATCTGCACCGCGAGGTTGCGCGGCAGCAGGTCGGTGAGAATCTCGGCCTCGCCCGGCTCGTAGTCATAGACCGCCGCCGCGCCGTCGTTCGCCGCCACCTGTTCCTCGGGGAAGGTGGCCGGGATGATCTGCTGGGCCGTCGGAACCTGCGAGATCACCGAGTGGAAGCGGCTGTAGAACTGGGTCGCGACGTCGAACTCGCCGGCGCTGAACATCGCCATGATCTTGTCGGCGATGGCCTGCGCGTCGGCGAAGGTGACGCCCTTGTTCGAGCGCAGCTCGACCAACTCGACGATCTGCTTCTCGAACAGCCGGCGCAGAGGCTCGTAGCCCTTGCGCCCGACGCAGAAGATCTTGACCGTCTTGCCCTGCGCCATCAGCGCATAGGCGCGCTCGCGGGTGAGGCGGACGATCGAGGAATTGAAGGCGCCGCACAGGCCGCGCTCGGCGGTCAGCACAAGCAGCAGGTGCACGTTGTCCTTGCCGGTGCCGGTCAGCAGGACAGGCGCGTCCGGCCCGCCGGACACCGCCTTGGCGATATTGGAGAGCACCGTCTCCATGCGCTGCGCATAGGGGCGCGCTGCCTCGGCGGCCATCTGCGCGCGACGCAGCTTCGCCGCGGCGACCATCTGCATCGCCTTGGTGATCTTCTGCGTCGCCTTCACCGAAGCGATGCGGTTGCGCAGATCCTTGAGGCTGGCCATCTACCCTCGACTCCCGCTTGGCTGTCCGGTCGCCCGGCTCAGCCGAAGGTCTTCGCGAAGGCGTCGAGCGCCGTCACGAGCTTCTGCGTGGTCTCCTTGGAGAGCTCCTTGGAGGTGCGGATGGTGTCGAGGATGTCGGCGTGATTGGTGCGCAGGAACAGCAGCAGGCCGTTCTCGAACTCGCGCACCTTGCTCACCGGCATGGCGTCCAGATAGCCGTTGGTGCCGGCGAAGATCACCACCACCTGCTCCTCGACCTTCAGCGGCGAGAACTGCGACTGCTTCAGGAGTTCGGTGAGGCGGGCGCCGCGGTTAAGCAGCTTCTGCGTCGAGGCGTCGAGGTCCGAGCCAAACTGGGCGAAGGCGGCCAGCTCGCGATACTGGGCGAGCTCGCCCTTGATCTTACCGGCGACCTGCTTCATCGCCTTGATCTGTGCCGAGGAGCCGACGCGCGACACCGAGAGGCCGACGTTCACCGCCGGGCGGATGCCCTGGAAGAACAGATCGGACTCGAGGAAGATCTGGCCGTCGGTGATCGAGATCACGTTGGTCGGGATGTAGGCCGACACGTCGTTGGCCTGGGTCTCGATGACCGGCAGGGCGGTCAGCGAGCCGGCGCCGTTCTCGTCGTTCAGCTTCGCGGCCCGCTCGAGCAGACGCGAGTGGAGATAGAACACGTCGCCCGGATAGGCCTCGCGGCCCGGCGGGCGGCGGAGCAGCAGCGACATCTGGCGATAGGCCACGGCCTGCTTGGACAGGTCGTCGTGGATGATCAGCGCATGCATGCCGTTGTCGCGGAAGAACTCGCCCATGGCGGTGCCGGCGAACGGCGCCAGGAACTGCATCGGCGCGGCGTCCGAGGCAGTGGCGGCGACCACGATGGAGTAGTCGAGCGCGCCCTGCTCCTCCAGCACCTTCACGAACTGTGCGACGGTCGAGCGCTTCTGGCCCACCGCGACATAGACGCAGTAGAGCTTGGCCTTCTCGTCGGTGCCCTGGTTGATCGGCTTCTGGTTCAGGATGGTGTCGAGCGCGATCGCGGTCTTGCCGGTCTGACGGTCGCCGATGATCAGCTCGCGCTGGCCGCGGCCGACCGGGATCAGCGCGTCGATGGCCTTGAGGCCGGTCTGCATCGGCTCGTGCACCGACTTGCGCGGGATGATGCCCGGCGCCTTGACGTCGACGCGGCGGCGCTCGGTGGCCTCGATCGGGCCACGGCCGTCGATCGGGTTGCCGAGGGCGTCGACGACGCGGCCGAGCAGGCCCTTGCCAACCGGCACGTCCACGATCGCGCCGGTGCGCTTGACGCTCTGGCCTTCCTTGATCTCGCGGTCGGAGCCGAAGATGACGACGCCGACATTGTCGATTTCGAGGTTCAGCGCCATGCCGCGCGTGCCGTTCTCGAACTCGACCATCTCGCCCGCCTGGACGTTGTCGAGCCCGTAGACACGGGCAATGCCGTCACCGACGGACAGAACCTGACCGACCTCGGAGACCTCGGCCTCCTGGCCGAAATTCTTGATCTGTTCCTTGAGGATCGCGGAAATTTCTGCGGCGCGGATATCCATCAGCGAACCTCTTTCATCGCGTAGCGGATCGAATTGAGCTTGGTCTTGAGCGAGGCGTCGACGACGCGCGAGCCGATCTTCACCTTCAGCCCGCCGAGCAGGGAGGGATCGACGGTCACGGCAAGCTGGACGTCCTTGCCGGTCATCGCGTCGAGCGACTGCTTCAGCGTCGCGGCGTGGGCATCGGAGAGCGGATGCGCCACGGCGACATCGGCCACCACCTCGCCCTTGTGGGCGGCGACGAGCGCGACAAAGGCGCGGATCGCCGACTCGATGATGAAGAGACGGCGATTGGCGGCGACCGTCTTGACGAAGTTGCCGGCAATGCCGCCGATGCCCGCCTTGTCGAGAATGGCGGCGACCGCCTTCTCCTGCTCCTCGGCGGAGAACACCGGGCTGCGCACCAGCCGCTTGAGATCGTCGCTCTCGGCGAGCAGGGCGTCGAACCTGTCGAGCTCGGCCTTCACCGTGTCGATGGAGTTGCTCTCGCGGGCGAGCTCGAAAAGCGCCGTCGCGTAGCGTCCTGCCACCCCGGATACGAACGTCTCGGCCACCGTGCCTCTCTCGGGCTTGTTCAGGGCGAGAGCGTCGCGAGAGCGACGCGGGTTCCAGCCCCGAAATTTACGAAGGAACCCGACCGGGCCGGGGAAATGCTCGAAAAGCCCCCGCCCCCGACGGTCGGCGGTTCCCTAACACGGCTTCCCCCATGCTGCAACACGATGAAGTGAGCCAGATGGGGGGCCAAATGACGTAGCGGCTTCATGCGCCCGCGCAGCGCCGGAGATGGCGGCGCATCAAGGCTTTGCGGCCCCTGCGGCGCATTGCTGCACCGGGCGCGCTCCAGCTCAGGAGCGCGTCGCGCGCAGGGCCGCCGCCGCCGCCACCGGCCCCATGACCAGTGCGGCGAGACTGAGGCCGACCAGCACGAGGAACGGCGTGCCGAACGGTACCGGCCCCGTCACCGCCGCGCCGGTGGCCGCCACGGCGAAGATCAGCACGGGAATGGTCAGCGGCATCACCAGCACGGCGACCAGCAGGCCGCCGCGCCGGAAGGCGCTGGCGAAAGCCGCGCCGATCAGGCCCAGGAAGGTGATGGCCGGCGTTCCGACGAGCAGCGTCAGCGTGAGCGCGCCGATCGCCTCCGCCTGCAGGTTGAGCAGCAGCGAGAGCAGCGGTGCGGCGACGACCAGCGGCAGGCCGGTGGCGATCCAGTGCGCCAGCCCCTTGGCGGCAGCGATCAGCTCGAGCGGCAGCTCGACCATGTACATGAGGTCGAGCGAACCGTCCTCGGCGTCGGCGGCGAACAGGCGGTCGAGACCGATGAGGGAGGCGAGCAGCGCGCCGATCCACAGGATCGCGGGGCCGATCCGCGCCAGCAAGGCGAGGTCGGGCCCGATCGCGAAGGGTGTGACCACCACCACGGCGAGGAAGAACACCACGCCGAGACCCGCTCCGCCCCCGGCGCGGAGGGCAAGCCGCAGGTCGCGTCCCAGAAGGGCGAGAAAGGCGGCGGTCATGCCGACACCGCCGGCTGGGCGGCGGGCGGCACGGCGGCCGGTCCGATCCGCAGCGCGTCGGCGGGGCCGAAATCGAGCGGCGCGTGGGTCGCGGCGACGATCAGGCCGCCCTTGTCCAGATGCGCGCGGGCGAGCGTGCCGACCAGCTCCTGGCCGGCGACGTCGAGCGCGGCGGTCGGCTCGTCCAGCAGCCAGAGAGGGCGATCGGCGACGAGCAGGCGAGCGAGCGAGAGGCGCCGCTTCTGGCCGGCCGAGAGCACCGCGACCGGCAGGCGGGCGAGCGGGCCGAGGCCGACCCGCTCCAGCGCGTCGTCCGGCCGAGCCGCCGGGTGACCGAGCATGCGGCGCCAGAAGGCGAGATTCTCGGCCACCGTCAGTGCGGCCTTCTGGGCGTCGAGATGACCGAGATAATGGGTCAGCTCGGCGCGCGAGGCCTCGGCATCCCGCGCCGTGGCGAGATCGTCTGGTTCGAACTCGAGCCGGATCGTGCCCGCATCCGCGGAGACGAGGCCGGCGAGAATACGCAGCAGCGAGGATTTTCCGGACCCGTTGGGCCCCGTGACGATCAGCGCGCGCCCGGCTTCGAGCGTGAAGCCGAGCCCGTCGAACAGGCGACGCGCCCCGCGCGTGCAGCCAAGGCCTTCAGCGACAAGGCGCATGAGGCCGGTTCCCGCACCCGCTACCGCCGGATGCGGCGCACAATTCACGAGCGCGCCGCATCAAGCCTCTATGATCGTCATTTGAAATAGCTCTATATAGAAATCGAAACGACGCTCGCCCAAGGGCAGGGCCCGCGCCGGAGCTATAGCGCGCTCCGCCGTTCCGTGTCCAAGCCCCCGGGTGAGTGCCGAGAGCCCTACCAACAATCGGGGACCCGCCCGCCGTGACGTCGCTCGACAGCTTCAAAAGCCGCAAAACCCTCACCGTCGGATCGAAGACCTACACCTATTACAGCCTTCCCGATGCCGAGAAGAACGGTCTTTCCGGCATCTCCGCCTTGCCCTTCTCGATGAAGGTGCTGCTCGAGAACCTGCTCCGTTTCGAGGACGGTCGCTCGGTCAGCAAGGAAGACGTCGTCTCCATCAAGGACTGGCTGGTCAATCGCGGCAAGGCGGAGAAGGAAATCGCCTACCGTCCCGCCCGCGTGCTGATGCAGGACTTCACCGGCGTGCCGGCGGTGGTCGACCTCGCCGCCATGCGCGACGCCATGGTGCATCTCGGCGGCGATCCCAAGCGGATCAACCCGCTGGTGCCCGTCGACCTCGTCATCGATCATTCGGTGATCGTGAACTTCTTCGGCGACAACGCGGCCTTCGGGAAGAACGTCGACGAGGAATACAAGCAGAATCAGGAACGCTACCGCTTCCTGAAGTGGGGCCAGTCGGCTTTCGACAATTTCCGCGTGGTGCCGCCCGGCACCGGCATCTGCCACCAGGTGAACCTCGAATATCTCGCCCAGACCGTCTGGACGAAGGATGAGGACGGCACCACGGTCGCCTATCCCGACACCTGTGTCGGCACCGACAGCCACACCACCATGGTGAACGGCCTCGGCGTGCTCGGCTGGGGCGTCGGCGGCATCGAGGCTGAGGCGGCCATGCTCGGCCAGCCGGTATCGATGCTGATTCCCGAAGTGATCGGCTTCAAGCTGACCGGCAAGCTGAAGGAAGGCATCACCGCCACCGACCTCGTGCTGACCGTCACCCAGATGCTCCGCAAGAAGGGCGTGGTCGGCAAGTTCGTCGAGTTCTTCGGCCCCGGCCTCGAGCACCTGTCGCTCGCCGATCGTGCCACCATCGGCAACATGGCGCCGGAATACGGCGCCACCTGCGGCTTCTTCCCGGTCGATTCCGAGACTATTGCCTATCTCGACGAGACCGGTCGCAAGGACGACCGCATCGCCCTCGTCGAGGCCTATTCGAAAGCGCAGGGCATGTGGCGCGACGAAGCCACCGCCGATCCGGTATTCACCGATATCCTCGAACTCGACATCGGCACGGTGCTGCCCTCGCTGGCCGGCCCGAAGCGCCCGCAGGACCGCGTGCTGCTGGCCGACACCAAGGCCGGCTTCCTCGCCGCGCTGGAAGGCGAGTTCAAGAAGCCGGGCGAGGCGGGCAGGCGCGTGCCGGTCGCCAATTCCGACTTCGACCTCGGCCATGGCGACGTCACCATCGCCGCCATCACCTCCTGCACCAACACCTCGAACCCGAGCGTGCTGATCGCCGCGGGCCTGCTCGCCCGCAACGCGGTGGCCAAGGGCCTGAAGTCCAAGCCCTGGGTGAAGACCTCGCTGGCGCCCGGCTCGCAGGTGGTCGAGGGGTATCTCGACTCCGCCGGCCTGCAGGACGACCTCGACGCGCTCGGCTTCAATCTCGTCGGCTTCGGCTGCACCACCTGCATCGGCAATTCCGGCCCGCTGCCGGAGGACATCTCCGAGGCGATCAACAAGAACGACCTCGTCGCCGGCGCGGTGATCTCCGGCAACCGCAACTTCGAAGGCCGCGTGAACCCGGACGTGAAGGCGAACTATCTCGCCTCGCCGCCGCTCGTGGTCGCCTATGCCATCGCCGGCTCGCTGCAGATCGACCTGACCACCGAGCCGCTCGGCACCGATCAGGACGGCAAGCCGGTCTATCTCTCCGACATCTGGCCGTCGAACCAGGAGATCCAGACCTTCATCCGCGAGAACGTCACCAAGAAGATGTTCCAGGAGAAGTATGCGGACGTCTTCAAGGGCGACGCCAACTGGCAGAAGATCGCGGTGCCGAAGGGCGAGACCTACACCTGGGACGACCGCTCGACCTATGTGCAGAACCCGCCCTATTTCCTCGGCATGTCGGCCGAGCCGGAGCCGGTCACCGATATTCTCGCGGCGCGGGTGATCGGCCTGTTCCTCGATTCGATCACCACCGACCACATCTCGCCGGCGGGTTCGATCAAGCAGGCGAGCCCGGCGGGCGAATATCTGCGCGACCATCAGGTCCGCCCGCAGGACTTCAACCAGTACGGCACCCGCCGCGGCAATCATGAGGTCATGATGCGCGGCACCTTCGCCAATATCCGCATCAAGAACCAGATGCTGGGCGGCAAGGAAGGCGGGCTGACCCGCCACTGGCCGGACGGCACCGAGATGCCGTTCTACGACGCCGCCATGCTCTACAAGCAGGAAGGCGTGCCGACGGTCGTCTTCGCCGGCAAGGAATACGGCACCGGCTCCTCGCGCGACTGGGCGGCCAAGGGTACGCGCCTGCTCGGCATCCGCGCGGTCATCGCCCAGAGCTTCGAGCGCATCCATCGCTCGAACCTCGTCGGCATGGGCGTGGTGCCGCTGACCTTCCAGGGCGAGGAGTCCTGGCAGTCGCTCGGCATCAAGGGCGACGAGACGGTCACCATCCGCGGCATCGAGGGCGACCTGAAGCCGCGACAGACGCTGACCGCCGAGATCGTCTATGGCGACGGCAGCGTGAAGAACGTGCCGCTCACCTGCCGGATCGACACGCTGGACGAGCTCGACTACTTCCGCAACGGCGGCATCCTGCAATACGTGCTGCGCAATCTCGCGGCCTAATGGCAGGGCAGACCAGAGGGGCGCCGGCGCATGTCGCACGGCGCCCTTTTCATGTGCGTGGGTGGAGCTGGTGCGCTTCACCTTTCCGTGCGATGCGACACCCGAATGTGACTGGTACGGCCCGTCTCCGGGCCTTATTGCCTAGCCCCAGCCTCATCGAGGGGATGCGCTCACGGATGTCGATTTCGCCTTCCGCCGGGCTGCCCGGCCGACAGCGCCATGTTGTGCCGGAGCATGGTCCGGCGCTCACGCTTCTCGCCTGCGGGTGGCTTGTGCTCGGGGTGCTGATCTGCGCCTCCCTGCCGGCTCTCGCCGAGAGCCCGCCGACCCCCGACGCGCCGAAATCCGCCCCGCGGGCCATTGCCTCGCCCAAGGCTGTCGTCGAGCTCTTCACCAGCCAGGGCTGCTCCTCCTGCCCGCCGGCCGACAAGCTCATTGGCGAGCTGGCGCAGCGCGACGACGTCCTCGCGCTGACCCTTGCGGTCGACTACTGGGACTATCTCGGCTGGAAGGACACCCTCGCCAAGCACGGCCATTCGCTGCGGCAGAAGGCCTATGCGCGCCTGCGCGGCGACGGGAAGATGTTCACGCCGCAGACGGTGATCAGCGGCAAGGCCATGACGATCGGCAGCGACAAGGCATCGCTCGAAGGGGCGATCGACACCGCCGGCGCAATGAGCGCACCGGTCACCGCACGGGCCAGGGACGGCAGGCTGGTGATCGAGGTGGGCCCCGGCGCCGGCACCGGCGAGATCTGGCTCTGCCCGCTCGCCAGCGAGACGACGGTGAAGATCGGTCGCGGCGAGAATGAGGGCGCGACCATGACCTATCACAATGTCGTCCGGCGCTGGATCAAGGCCGGCGAATGGACCGGGGGCGCAGCGACCTTCGAGGTCTCGCTCGATGACATTCGCGGCGACGGCATCGATGCGGTGGCAGTGCTCGTGCAGGCCGGTACGCAGGCCGCTCCCGGCAGCATCATCGGCGCCACGCTGCAGCCGCTTCCGTGAAGCTTGACCGCCGCGGCAGCGCCTGACGACGGTCGGTGACCGGCAAAAAAAGAGGGCCGGTAGAACCGGCCCTGCAAGAATAATCGGGGGATTGAACCTACGCGGAACGATAGGCCGGCCCGTTCCACGCCCCGGGGGGCTGGGGGGCTGGGAAACCAGGACGCTTCTGCGGACCGGCCCAACGCTAATGGTGAAAGTCTGACCCCTCGCATTGGCGCCGTGAGGGCTGAATTCGGGCGAGTCTGTGAATTCCTTTGACGAGAGCGTGATTCCGCGGATTCGCGGGGGCGCCTCGAGGAGCGTGGTTCGCGCGCGATGGCTTGCCGATGCGATAAGTCAGCCAGGGTGCTTGAAGCCGGCACCGCGCAGGAGGATCATGACGGCCGGATGACGGGGCGGCGATCCGAATCGCCCCGGAGCAGGGAGGCGCCGTGTGGCGGACATCGATCCCATAGGCTTTCCGGTCGTCGCCGGACGCGGCGAGCGACCGGCCGACAGTCCGGCCAGCGTCACCTTCGACCGGCGCGAACTCGACAGGATCCTTGATCTTTACGGCCGCATGGTCGCCCTCGGCGAATGGCGCGACTACGCCATCGACTTCACCCGCGACTGCGCGATCTTCTCGATCTTCCGCCGCTCCACCGAGGTGCCGATCTACCGGATCGAGAAGAATCCGCGCCTGGCGCGGCGCCAGGGCGCCTATTCGGTGGTCTCGCAGACCGGCCTCATCCTCAAGCGCGGCCCCGATCTCGTGCGGGTGCTGTCCGTGCTCGACAAGCCGCTGCGGGTGGTGAATTAGGGCGCGCTGTCCGCGCCCTCGCCGAGCGGCAATTGCATCAGCACGGTGTCGAGCCAGCGCCCGTGCTTGTTGCCGACGGATTCGAACGTGCCGACCATGCGGAATCCCAGCGCGGAGTGCAGGCCGATCGAGGCGGCATTGGCGCTGTCGCCGATCACCGCGATCATCTGGCGGAAGCCGCGCCGCGCGCTCTCGGCGATCAGGGCCGCGAGCAACGCCCGGCCCACCCCCATGCCCTGCGCCGACGGCGCCACATAGACCGAGTTCTCTACCGACCAGCGATAGGCGGGGCGCGGCCGGTAGGGGCCGGCATAGGCATAGCCGGCGATGCCCGAGCCGGTATCGGCGACCAGATAGGGAAAGCCTGCCTCCGCCAGCCGCGCGAAGCGGCCCGCCATCTCGTCGGCGGTAGGCGGCTCGATCTCGAAGGAGGCCGTGCCGTTTCGCACCGCCTCCTCGTAGATCGCGGTGATCGCGGCGACGTCGCCGGCGGTTGCCTCGCGGATGACGAAGCCCGGCGATACGGTGCGGGCGGGGTGAACAGGTGCGTCGGTCATGTGCCCGATATAGCCGATCGGTCGCCTGCGCATAAAGCATGGTGTCGGATGCGGATATCGCGGCTTGCCCCGCCCGGCGGCGCCGCTATAGTCCGCCGCGCTACGCGCCTTTGGTGCGCGACATGCGCGGGTGTGGCGGAACTGGTAGACGCGACGGACTCAAAATCCGTTTCTGGTGACAGAGTGTCGGTTCGAGTCCGACCACCCGCACCAATCCGGCGGCCTCAAACGCAGGCCAGCCATCCGGCTCCGCTGCCGATCTCCGACCCGTCAGGCCGCCATGTCGAGAACGATGCGGCCCTCGATCTGGCCCTTGTGCATTCGGTCGAAGACGTCATTGATGTCGTCGAGCCTTGCGGTGGCGACGGTCGCGTGGACCTTGCCCTGCGCGGCGAAGTCGAGCGCCTCCTGCAGGTCCAGCCGGGTGCCGACAATCGAGCCGCGCACGGTGATGCCGTTCAGCACCATGCCGAAGATGTCCAGCGGGAAGCTGCCGGGCGGCAGGCCGTTGAGCGAGACGGTGCCGCCCCGCGCCACCATGCCTATGGCCTGCTCGAACGCCTTGGGGCTCACCGCGGTGACCAGCACGCCCTGTGCCCCGCCGCCGGTCTCGCGGCGGATCACCGTGCCGGGATCCTCGTGCAGCGCATTCACGGTGACGGTGGCGCCGAGCTTGCGGGCGAGGTCGAGCTTGGCATCGTCGACATCAACGGCGGCCACATTGAGCCCCATCGCCTTGGCGTATTGCACGGCCATGTGGCCGAGGCCACCGATGCCGGAGATCGCGACCCAGTCGCCCGGCCGGGTGTCGGTGACCTTGAGGCCCTTATAGACGGTGACGCCGGCGCATAGCACCGGGGCGATCTCGACGAAGCCGATATTGGCCGGCAGATGGCCGACATAGTTGGGATCGGCGACCACATAGTCGGCGAAGCCGCCATTCACCGAATAGCCGGTGTTCTGCTGGCTCTCGCACAGGGTCTCCCAGCCGCCGAGACAGTGCCGGCAATGGCCGCAGGCGGTGTAGAGCCATGGCACGCCGACCCGGTCGCCTTCCTTCACATGCGTCACGCCGGCGCCGACCGCGGAGACGAAGCCGACCCCCTCGTGACCGGGGATGAAGGGCGGATTGGGCTTCACCGGCCAGTCGCCTTCGGCCGCGTGAAGGTCGGTGTGGCAGACGCCGGAAGCCTGGATCGCGACCTGGATCATGCCGGGGCCGGGCTCGGGGACAGGGACCTCGTCGATCGTCAGAGGCTGGCCGAACGCCCGTACCACCGCGGCCTTCATCGTCTTCGCCATGACAGTCCCTCACCCTCCTGATCGCAGGAAGACCGGGAGCGGCGCGGCCGCTCCCGGTCCGGATCATCCGATCTCTCAGGCGGGATCGTAGCCCCTCAGAAGAAGCCGAGCGCCTTGGGAGAATAACTGACCAGCAGGTTCTTGGTCTGCTGGTAGTGGTCGAGCATCATCTTGTGGTTCTCGCGCCCGATGCCCGAGTGCTTGTAGCCGCCGAAGGCCGCATGCGCGGGATAGGCGTGGTAGCAGTTGGTCCACACCCGGCCCGCCTCGATGGCGCGGCCGAACCGGTAGGCGCGATTGCCGTCGCGGGTCCACACGCCGGCACCGAGGCCGTAGAGCGTGTCGTTGGCGATCGACAGGGCTTCCTCATCGTCCTTGAAGGTCGTCACCGAGACGACCGGCCCGAAGATCTCCTCCTGGAAGATGCGCATCTTGTTGGTGCCCTTGAACACGGTCGGCTTGACGTAATAGCCGCCGGCCAGATCGCCCGGCAGGACATTGCGCTCGCCGCCGGTCAGAACCTGGGCCCCTTCCTGCTTGCCGATGTCGATGTAGGACAGGATCTTCTCGAGCTGGTCGTTCGAGGCCTGGGCGCCGATCATCGTCGCCGGGTCGAGCGGGTCGCCCTGCTTGATCGCCGCGACGCGCTTCAGCGCCTTCTCGATGAAGCGGTCGTAGATGCTCTCGTGGATCAGCGCGCGGCTCGGGCAGGTGCAGACCTCGCCCTGGTTCAGCGCGAACATGACGAAGCCCTCGATCGCCTTGTCGAGATAATCGTCGTCCTCGGCGGTGACGTCCTTGAAGAAGATGTTCGGGGACTTGCCGCCCAGTTCCAGCGTCACGGGGATGAGGTTCTGGCTGGCGTACTGCATGATCAGCCGGCCCGTCGTCGTCTCGCCGGTGAAGGCGATCTTGGCGATGCGGTTCGACGAGGCCAGCGGCTTGCCGGCCTCGAGCCCGAAGCCGTTGACGATGTTGAGCACGCCGGGCGGCAGGAGGTCGCCGATCAGCTCGGCGAGCACGAGGATCGAGGCCGGAGTCTGCTCGGCCGGCTTCAGCACCACGCAATTGCCCGCCGCCAGCGCCGGGGCCAGCTTCCACACCGCCATCAGCAGCGGGAAGTTCCACGGAATGATCTGGCCGACCACCCCGAGCGGCTCATGGAAATGGTAGGCGACCGTGTCGTGGTCGATCTCGGAGATGCCGCCTTCCTGCGCACGGATGGCGCCGGCGAAATAGCGGAAATGGTCGATGGCGAGCGGCAGGTCCGCCGCCGTCGTCTCGCGGATCGGCTTGCCGTTGTCCCAGGTCTCGGCCTTGGCGAGCAGGTCGAGATTGTCTTCCATCACCTGCGCGATGCGGTTGAGGATCAGCGCCCGCTCGGCTGCCGAGGTTCGGCCCCAGGCGCCCTTGGCCTTGTGGGCGGCGTCGAGCGCGGCGTCGATGTCGGCGGCGTCGGAGCGCGCCACTTCGCACAGGAGCTGGCCGTTGACCGGCGAGGTGTTTTCGAAATAGCGGCCGGCGACGGGCTCGACCCATTTGCCGCCGATGAAATTGCCGTAGCGCGTCTTGAAGGGCGCGGTCGATGAGCGGACGAATTCAGGCTTGTTCATGCTTTCCTCCTTGAGCCCTCGTCATTGCGAGTTGCCGGGAGGATCGACCGCGCGATGGCCGGTGTCAGCGCCGGGCGCACCTTTTGCGCCGACGACCTGTCGCAGGAGTGCGACAGGTGGCAGGGCAAAAATGCGGAGGCTCAGTGCAGGCGGGAAATGCCGAGCCGCGCGAGCTTACGGTGCAGGGTGGCGCGGCTGATGCCGAGGGTGCGGGCCGCGGCCGAGACGTTCCCCTGCGCGCGGGCCAGCGCCCGTTGAACCACCCCGCGCTCGCCGGCCGAGAGGTCCTCGATCCGGCCTTCGCTGCGCCCGAGCAGATCGTCGGTCGGGCAGCCGGAGGCGAGCCGCTGGTCGGTGAGGTCATAGGCGAGCCGCGCCGCGCGATTGGCGCCGATGACGAGGTCCTCGCGATCGACCGCTAGCAGAGCCGGGCCGCGCCCGGCGTCGGCGACGACGATGCGAGCATGGCTGAAGGCGGCGCGGAAATGGCTCGCCTCGATCCGCTGCGCGGCGTCCACGGTTGCCGCCGCGATGAGCTTCAGCATGGCCGGGGTCAGATCGGACCGGCAGGTCGAGACGTCGAGCGCGCCGGCAAGGCGGCCCTGAGCATCCCAGATCGGCGCCACCGAGCAGCTCAGCCCGATGTTGCGGGTCAGGAAATGCTGGTCGCGATGGATGGTCAGCGCCCGCTCCTCGGCGAGCGCGGTGCCCACCCCGTTGGTGCCGGTGCAGGCCTCGCTCCAGACCATGCCGGTCCACAGCCCGAGCCGGCGGAAATCCGCTTCGTCGCCGGCCATGCCGCGCCGCATCAGCGGTACTCCCTCGCGGTCGGTGAGCAGCACGCAACAGCCGGCTTCGCCCACCATCTGGAACAGGTGGTCGAGCGCGGTCTCGGACTGACGGACCAGCGGCTCTACCTTCTCGCGCGCGGCGGCAAGCTCGGCCTCGGTCAGGCGCAGCGGTAGCTGGGTCCGGTCGGGATCGAGCCCGTAATTGACCAGCGAGCGCGACCATGAGGCCACCACCGCGGAATGCGCGGCGCCGGCCTTGTCGCGCAAGGCGGAATAGACCTTGTCAGCGTGATGGGCATCGCCGGACCTTGGCATCGCCGACCCCTGCGTTTCGCTCCAGTTTTCGCATTCTGCCGGCCAGGGCCGGGACGACGACGCGATTAGCCGCTATGTGGTGCCGCGATGAGGGCCTCTGTCAACCGGCAATTCGGAGAGGGCCGGCCCGGCGGCCGCGCCGATTCGTTCCGGCGAACGCCGGGCCCGGCAAAAAGGGGCCGCTGTCTCAACGCGAGCCATTGTATGCGGCGCTGGCGCCGAGCAATTTGGGGGCATTCCCTCCCGAGGATTCGGTGACGCTGGTCGCGGGCGGATATCAGCTCGACGGAGACCACTATGCGCCTGCAGGACTTCACCTGGCTCAACCCGCCGGCCAGCCATGCCTTCGAGGGTGACGCCGTGCATGTCGAGACGGGCGACCGGACCGATTTCTGGCGCGAGACCTTCTACGGCTTCTGGCGCGACAGCGGTCATTTCCTGTTCACCGAGGCCAGCGGGGATTTCACGGCGGAGGTGACCGTCCAGGGGCAGTACGAGGCGCTCTACGATCAGGCCGGGCTGATGGTTCGGTTGAGCGAATCCCACTGGATCAAGGCGGGTATCGAATATACCGACGGAGAGGCGTATTTCTCGACCGTGGTGACCAACGATACGTCGGACTGGGCGCTGACTCCGGTTCCCACCTCGCCGGACGGCGTCCGCATCCGCGTGACGAAGCATCACGAGGCGATCCGCGTTCAATATCTCGACGTCACCAACGGGCGCTGGAAGCCGGCGCGGCTGGCCTATTTCCCGCCCACGGCGTCCGTCGCCATCGGCCTGATGTGCTGCTCGCCGGAGCGGCAGGGCTTCAAGGTGACGTTCCGCGATTTCAGGCTCGGTCCGCCCATCGCGCGGGAGTTGCACGACTGATGTAGGACGATCAGCCGAACCAGGTGTCGTTCAGCCGGTAGCCTTCCGGGAACGGGTCCTCGGGGTCGACGCCATAGTGCGAGACGCCGGTGAGCCAGGCGCGGCCGGCGACCTCGGGTATCACCGCCGGCACGTCACCCGCCCTGGCTTCCGAGACGACCCGGCTCTCGAAGACGGTGTCGAGGATCGACTCGTGATAGAGCGTCTCGCCGGTCGCGAGGTCGCCCCTCGCATGGAGCAGCGCGAGCCGCGCCGAGGTGCCGGTGCCGCACGGGCAGCGGTCGATGCGGCCCGGCGAGACCACCACGGCGTTCTTGGAACGGAGCTGTCCGTTCTCGCGCCGCAGCGGGCCGGCGAACAGCGTCTGGTTGATAGTGTGGATGCCGGGGTTTTCCGGGTGGACCGAGGGCAGTTGCACCGCTGCCGCCGCCTTGATGCGCTCGCCCAGCTCAACCAGCGTGCGCGCCTCACCGCGGGTGAGCGTCAGGCCGAGCGCCTGCGCATCGACGATCACATAGATCATGCCGCCATAGGAGACGTCGGCGCCGATGACGCCGAGGCCGGGCACGTCGACGGTCGCGTCGCGATGCATCACGAAGGCCGGCACGTTGCGGAAGGCGATGCGGTTGCAGCGTCCCCCGCGCGTGTCGGCGAGCACCTCGACGAGGCCGGCGGGGGTGTCGACCACCACGCGGGTGGTGTCGCCGGTCATCGGCACCATGCCGGTCTCCAACGCCACGGTGACGGTGCAGATCAGGTTGGAGCCGGACATCGGCACGTAATAGTCCGACTCCATTACGATCATACCGATCTGTGCCTCGGGCCGGATCGGTGGGGTGACGAGGTTGACGGCGGTGTTGACGCTGCCGCGCGGGTCGAACAGCAGCATGCGGCGCACGCCGTCGATGTCCTGCTCCATATTGACCATGCGTTCGAACATGGTGGCGCCGCGCGGCGGCAGCACGCCGCCGGTGATGACGCGCCCCACCTCGCCCTCGGCATGCGCGCCGACGACGGTGATAATGTTCTGAAGTCGCATGGTCGATCGGTTCCTTGAGCCATGACAGACCCGCGCAGCGGCCTGCGCGGGTCCGGGCGAGCCAGCCTCAGGCGGCGGACTTTTTCTGGCGGGCGGTGAGAGCGTCGACGGTGGCCTCCAGGATGGAGAGCACGCGGGTGCGCTCCTCGCCGATCAGCGGCAGGCGCGGCGCGCGCACCCATTCCGGCGCGCCATAGACAATGCTTTCGGCGAGCTTGATGTATTGCACCAGCTTCACGTCGGTATCGAGGTGGAAGGCCGGCGTCAGCACCCGGTACAGCGAGCGCGCCTCCTCGAAGCGGCCGGCCTTGCACAGGTTGAACAGCTCGACGCATTCGGCGGTCCAGGCATTGGTCATGCCCGACACCCAGCCGGTGACGCCGAGCGCCACGCTCTCCAGCAGCAGGTCGTCGACGCCGCAGAACACCGAGAAGCGGTCGCCGCACTCGTTATAGATGTCGGTGACACGGCGGATGTCGCCGGTCTCCTCCTTCACGCAGACGATGCTCGGCACGTCGGCGAGCGCGTTCAGGATCGCCGGGGTGACGTCGACGCCGTAAGCGATCGGGTTGTTGTAGATCATGATCGGCAGGCCACAGCTGGTGCCGAGCGTGCGGTACCATTGAACCGTCTCGCGCGGGTCGCTCTTATAGGCGATGGACGGGAAGGCCATCAGCCCTTCGGCGCCGAGCTGCTCGTAATGCCGCGCCGAGGCGACGGCGTCCGCCGTGCCGACATGGGCGAGGCCGGAGAGCAGCGGCACGCGGCCGGCCACCACTTCCTTCGCCGCCAGGATGACGGATTCGCGCTCGGCGGCCGTGAGCGAGGCGTTCTCGCCCAGCATCGGCAGCACGATCACCCCCGACACGCCATTGTCGATCAGGCGGTCGATGCTCGCCTGCGTGGCGGCGAGATCGACGCTCTCGTCCTTCTTCAGCTTGGTGGTTACCGCGGGGAATACTCCGGTCCAGCGCGTCATGGTCGTCGTTCCTTGAAAACTGATGCTATGTGGATTGCGGGTTGGGGGTCTTTGAGGCGCTAGACCGCCAGCCGCATGAAGGTGGATTTGACCTCTGTATATTCGTGCAGGCCGTCGAGCCCGTTCTCCCGGCCATAGCCGCTTTCCTTGAAGCCGCCGAAGGGCATCTGCGGCGCCGTCTCAAGGTAAGTGTTCACATAAACCGTGCCGCTGCGCAGCCGCCGCGAGACGCCGAGCGCCTTGTCGACATTGCTCGTCCACAGGCCATTGGCGAGGCCGTAATGGGTGTCGTTGGCGATGCTCACCGCCTCATCGACGGTGCGGAACGGAATGACGCTCAGCACCGGGCCGAAGATCTCCTGCCGGTAGATGGTCATGTCGGGGGTGACGCCGGCGAAGATGGTCGGCTCGACGAAGAAGCCCTTGTCGAGCCCGCCCGCAGTGGCGCGGGCGCCGCCGGCGACGCAGACCGCGCCTTCCTTCCTGCCGGTCTCGATGAAGCCGAGCACGCGCTCGAGATGGCCCTCATGGATCAGCGCGCCGATGTCGCTGGCCTCGTCCAGCGGCAGGCCGAGGCGGACGCTCTTCAGCCGCTCGACGAGGCGGGCCGTAAAGCTCTCGGCGATGCTCTCCTCGACCAGCAGCCGCGAGCCGGCGCAGCATTCCTCGCCCTGGTTGAGGATGAAGCCGGTGATGACGCCCTCGATCGCCTTGTCGAGATCGGCATCGGCGAAGACGATGTTGGCCGACTTGCCGCCGAGCTCCAGCGCGACGCGCTTGATGCCGTCGGCCGCGTTGCGGGCGATGCGCTTGCCGACCGCCGTCGAGCCGGTGAAAGACAGCATGTCGACGCCGGCATGGGTGGCGAGCGCCTCGCCGACGACCGGCCCGGTGCCGGTGACGATGTTGATGATGCCGTCCGGCACGCCCGCGGCGCTCGCCAGCTTCGCCGTCTCCAATGCGGTGCCGGAGGTCAGCTCGGACGGCTTGACCACCGCCGCGCAGCCCGCCGCCAGGGCGAAGGGTAGCTTCTGGAACAGCGTCACGATCGGGAAGTTCCACGGTACGATCATGCCGATGACGCCGCGCGGCTCGCGCGTCACCAGCCCGAGCTTTTCCGGGCCGAGATGGGTGAAAGCCTGGCCGGAGAGCTGCCAGGCCAGCGCCGCCGCATAGCGCAGCAGCTCGATGCTCCAGTTCACCTCGCCGCGCGCCTGCAGGATCGGCTTGCCGACCTCCTCGGCCTCGATCACCGCCAGCCGCTCGACGTCTTTCGCCAGCAGGTCGGCCCAGGCGTTGAGCACGCCGGCGCGCTCGGAGGCCGGCATATTCGACCACACGCCGCTCTCGAAGGCGGCGCGGGCGGTGGCGACGGCACGGTCGACATCCGCCGCCGTGCCGGCCGCATAGCGCGCCAGCAGCCGGCCATCCGCGGGGCCGTTGCGGTCGATGAGATCGCCCGCGGCCTCGGTCTGGCTGCCGTCGATCCAGTGGTAATAAGTGCGAACCATGTTGCAATTCCCGGCTTCAACTGTTGCAGATCACGGGGAGCCGTCGCCTCGGGTCAGGCTGCCGGCACCACCTCGTCGCCGGTGACGAGGCGCAGGTGGCCGGGGCGGGCGGCCACCTCCACGACGTCGCCGGCCTTGTGTGAGGTGCGCTCGACATTGGCGACGAAGGAGAGCTCGCCGACGGTGAGATAGACGTTGGTGTTGGCGCCGAGCGGCTCGACGAAGGCGACCTGCGCGTTCACGACGCCCGGCATGCCGGTGGCGCCGAGCACCAGGTGCTCGGGCCGGATGCCGACATGGAACTCGGCTCCGCCGAGCGCCGCGGCACTCGCCCGGTCGTCGTCGCTCAGCCCGTCGGCGAAGGGCTGGATCGTGGCGGTGACGCGGCCGTTCACATTGGCGCCGCGGAACAGGTTCATCGGCGGGGCGCCCATGAAGCCGGCGACGAACTTGGTCTTCGGCCGGTCATAGACCTCGAGCGGCGAGCCGATCTGCACCATGCGCCCGTTCGACATCACGGCGATGCGGTCGGCCATCGCCATCGCCTCGATCTGGTCGTGCGTCACATAGATGGTGGTGATGCCGAGCCGGGAGACGAGCTGCTTGATCTCCGCCCGCATAGTGGCGCGCAGCTTGGCGTCGAGGTTCGACAGCGGTTCGTCCATCAGGAAGACATGCGGGTTGCGCACCAGCGCGCGGGCCAGCGAGACGCGCTGACGCTGGCCGCCGGAGAGCTGCATCGGGCGCCGCGCGAGGAACTCGGCGATGCCGAGGCGCTCGGCGATGTCGCGCACCTTGGCCTTGCGCTCACCCTCGGCGACCTTGCGCACCTTCAGGGGGAACTCGATGTTCTGCTCCACCGTCATGTGCGGATAGAGGCCGTAATCCTGGAACGCCATGGCGATGTCGCGGTTGCGCGGCTCGGCATAGGTGACGTCGCGGCCCTTGATGCGGATGGAGCCGGCGCTCGGCATCTCCAGCCCGGCGACCATGCGCAGGGTGGTGGTCTTGCCGCAGCCGGACGAGCCGAGCATGACGAAGAACTCGCCGTCCCTGATGTCGACGGAGACGCCGTCGACCACGGTGAGGGCCCCGAAGCGCTTGCTGACGCGGTTGATCTCGACGCTCATGGTTCTCTCCGTTCAGCCTTTGACGGCGCCGAGCGTCAGCCCGCGCACCAGATAGCGCTGCATGAGAAGGACGAGGACGACGACCGGCAGCGACATGATCACGCCGGCGGCGGAGGACAGGCCCCAGGAGATGGCCTTGGGCTGGATCGCGCTCGCCGCGATGACCGGCAGGGTGCGGGCGTCGCGCGAGGTCAGGATGCTGGCGAGCAGATACTCGTTCCAGGCGAACATGAAGACGATGACCATGGTCGCCGCGAGGCCCGGCAGCAGCAGCGGCAGGGTGATGCGCCAGAAGCATTCATAGCGGCTGCAGCCGTCGATCAGAGCGGCCTCCTCGATCGACTGCGGCACCTCCTGGATGAAGACGCGCATCACCCAGACCACGAAGGGCAGGCCGTTCAGCACATAGACCGCGATCAGCAGCCAGGGCGTGTCGAACAGGCCGAGCTGGCGGGCGATGATGAAGAGCGGGATCACGCTGACGATCGGCGGCAGCATGCGCACCGACAGGATCTCGAACGCCATCACGTTCTTGCCGCCGATGTCGAAGCGCGCCAGCGCATAGGCCGCCATGGTGCCGAAGATCATGGCGAGGCAGGTGGCGATGCCGACGATGAACAGGCTGTTCTGGAACGCCTGCCAGGCGCCCAGCTCGTTGAACAGCTTGTGGAAGTTCTGCAGCGTCGGCTCGAAGCTCCAGCGCGGCGGATAGGCGGCGACGTCGACGTCCGACTTCAGCGCCGAGGCCACCATCCAGTACACCGGAAAGGCGAAGAAGGCGGTTGCCAGCAGGGCGGCCAGATAGGCGGCAGCGGCCTTGAGGAGGCGGGCCGGATGCCGCGGCTGGCGGTTCTCGGCGAAGGAGAAATCGGTGGCGGCCATGGTGTCCTCCCTCACCGGTCTTCCTTGAGAGCGACGAGCTTCATGAAGCCGGTGAGCTTCACGAAGATCAGCACCGTCACCAGGATCACGATCAGCGTCATCCACGACAGCGCCGCGCCGTAGCCGAGATCGAAGAAGCGGAAATTGACGCGCTGGAGATAGACGCTGACCACGTCGGTCGCGAAGTTCGGGCCGCCGCGCGTCATCAGATGGATGGTGTCGAAGGTGCGCATCGCGTCGATGAGGCGCAGCAGGGTCGCGATGACGATGACCGGCTTCAGCATCGGCAGCGTCACCGAGAAGAAGGTGCGCATCGGCCCGGCGCCGTCGATCGCCGCCGCCTCGAAGGGGCTGGTCGGCAGCGCCTTCACGCCGGCGAAGATGATGATGAACATGAAGGGCGTCCACTGCCAGACGTCGACCAGGATCATCGAGGCCAGCGCGGTCTCGTAGGAGCCGGTCCACAGCAGCGGCGGCAGCGAGACCGCCTGCAGCAGATAGTTCAGCACGCCGAGGTCGGGCATCATCATGGTGCGCCAGACGATGCCGACCGCGATCGGGGTGATCAGCATCGGGATGAGGATGATGGTGCGCAGGAGCACGAAGCCGGGGCGCTGCTGCGAGAACAGCATCGACATCGCGATGGCGAGCACCAGCGAGATGCCGACGCTGGCGAGGGTGAACAGCGCGGTCAGCCCGAGCGCGTGGAGAAACTGCCCGTCGACGATGCCCGCCGCATAATTGTCGATCCCGACGAAGCCCTGGTAGCGGGTCGCCTGCGTCGGCTTGTAGGCGGTGGTCGAGATATAGAGCGAATAGACGAGCGGGTAGAAGCCGACGAGCGTCAGGATGATCGTCGTCGGCGCGAGCAGAACCCACGGCACATATTTCTCGCCGGCGCGGCGGGCCCGGTCCGCCTCGGCGGCCCGCAGGTCCAGCGGCGGGGATGAGAGGGTCGTGTCGGACACGTTGCCGTCCTTCTCCATTGCGTCTTGCTCCGAGGCGACCGGCACGGCGGCACGCACGTCGAGCTGGGCGCGCCGCCAACCTGCCGCCGACCGGCCGGGTCGGGAGCGCCTTCCCGGGAAGCCTGCGCCGCCGGTTCAGGCGGCGCAGGGCATGCTTCGGCCCGCGGGCTACTTGATCGCGGCGGCGGTGCGCGCCTCGGCGTCCTTCATGGCGGCGGCCGGCGTCTTGCTGCCGGTGATGCCGGCCTGCAGCTCCTCGAAGATGATGCGCTGAACCTCGTTGGCATTGGCGATGCGGTAGAGCGGCAGCGGGATGCTGGCGGTCTTGCGCGGCCCGAAATCCTTGAACACCTGCGCCATCGGAATGGTCTTGGTAATGTCCGGATTGGCGATGTCGGCCTTGAGGCAGATCGAGGACTCGCCGGCCTCGCGGAACAGCTCATAGGCCTTGCCGGTCGCCATCCACTGCAGGAAGCGATAGGCGTCGGGCAACTGGCGCGAGTGGGAGTTGATGAAGATCGACCAGCCGCCGATCATCTGCTGCTGCTCCTTCACCACCGGGGCGACGGTGTAGCCGAACTTGCCCTTGTGCGGGCCGTCCTCGATGCCGACGATGACGTCGGACCAGGTCACCATCATCGCCGCGCCGCCCTGCTGCATGGCGGAGGAGCCCTCGGGATAGTCGAAACCCTGCGAGCCCTTCGGGGTATAGGGCAGCAGCTCCTTGATCAGCTCGATCGCCGCCACGCCCTTGCCGTCCTTGTTGAAGATCGGCTTGTTGTCGGCGTCGAGAATGCCGTCCTCGGTGCTGGAGAGCTTCTCCATGCTCTGCATGCGGGCGCCCCATTCGCCGGACATCAGCGCGTCCTGGCCGCCGAGCAGCAGCACGGTGCCGGCGACGCCGTCCTTGTGCAGCTTCTTGGCGGCGGCGAGATATTCGGTCCAGGTGGTCGGCACCTTGTCGATGCCGGCCTTCTCGAACAGGTCCTTGCGATAGACGAAGACCGGGGTCGTCATCGCCACCGGCAGGCCGTAGCGCTTGCCGTCGAGCTGGGTATAGGTGAGCGAGCCCTCGGCGAGCGCGCTGACATCCATCGCCGGCAGGTCCGGATTGGCCGCCTTGATGTCGTCCAGCGCCTTGGCCCAGCCGCTGACAATCGGCTGGCGCATCCAGATGCTGTCCGAGGTGACCAGGTCGAACGTGTCCGAGCCCTGGCTCAGCTCGATCACCATCTTCTCGTAGTGCGTCTCGTAAGGGTTGGATTCGCCGACGATTTTAGCCGGCTTATAGGCGGCGGCGACCTGGTTGGTCAGCGCGTTCGACCACGCGACGTTGCTGTTGAGCACGTTGAGCGTGGGCACGTCGGCGGCCGAAGCCTTCGAGGCGTTGAAGCCGGCGGACATGGCCGCCATGGCAGCGGAGGCCTGCAGGAAAAGGCGGCGCGACACGGGAGAAGCGAAGGGACCGGATGCCATTGGTGTTCTCCGTTCGACGATGCCCGGCGTGCGACGCCTTATGGGTTCTGCCGGCCCGTCTGGCTCTGGAAGATGTAAACGTTTACTACTATGCGGCCAAAAAATGGAGTGTCAAGCATACCCATCCGCTGCGCTGCACCATAACGGGCGGTGCCCAGACACTGGGCATATTTATGAAGTATATGAAATAACAGGAATTATGATCACGATTGCGGCTTGTGGCCGGTGTCGGCGGCTTGGAAATGCGCGCCCGAAAAGGGAATGAAAACATTTACATGTAAAGTGGACGCGTGTTACGCCTTCTAGGCGTTGTCGCCACCCAGCCGAGACGAGGCAATGAGATGATCAGACTGGCCCGACTTCCCGAGAAGAGCCGCTACGACTATGTGGTCGTGGGGTCGGGCTCGGCCGGCAGCGTGGTCGCGGCACGTCTCGCGGAAGACGCCTCGTCCCGGGTGCTGCTGCTCGAGGCGGGTCCGTCGGACGAGCACATCTACATCAAGATGCCGGCGGCCCTCGGCTTCCCGCTGATGAACGACCGCTTCAACTGGTTCTACAATTCCGAGCCGGAGCCCTATCTCAAGAACCGGATCGTGCATGAATCGCGCGGCCGCGTGCTCGGCGGCTCGTCCTCCATCAACGGCATGAACTGGGTGCGCGGCAATCCGGCCGACTATGACGGCTGGGAGGCGCGCGGGCTGCCGGGATGGAGCTATGCGCATGTGCTGCCCTATTTCAGGAAGGCCGAGACCTTCGCGTCCGGCGGCGACACGTACCGCGGCGCCACCGGCCCGATGCGTATCGAGCGCTGCGAGGCGAAGAACCCGCTCTACCGCGCCTTCCTGGAGGCCGGCGTGCAGGCCGGGCACGAATATGTCGAGGACCACAACGCCTATCGCCAGGAAGGCGTGCACATCACGCAGCGCAATGTCGGCCGCGGCCTGCGCTGGAACACCTCGCGCGCCTATCTGCACGAGGGGCCGGTGCGCCCCAACCTGACGGTCGCCGCCGGCGTCCTCGTCACCCGCATCGGCTTCGACGGCCGCACCGCGACGCATGTCCATGCGCGGCAGGACGGGCGTGACATCGCCATCGAGGTCGCGGGCGAGGTGATCCTGGCGGCCGGCGCGCTGAACTCGCCGCAGCTCCTGCTGCTCTCCGGCGTCGGACCGGCCGCCGAGCTCTCCACGCTGGGCATTCCGGTCGTCGCCGACATCCCGGGCGTGGGGGCCGGGCTGAAGGACCACGTCGCGGCGCCGGTCCAGTACATCGCCACCAAGGACGTCTCGGCGGCCAAGGCGCTGAAGCTTTTCGGCCGCGCCAAGCTCGGGCTGCAGTGGCTGCTCTTCAAGAAGGGCCTCGGGGCGACCAATTTCTTCGAGGTCGGCGGCTTCATCCGCACCGACCCGTCCTATGCGATCCCGAACATCCAGTACGAGTTCGTGCCCATGCTCGGCGAGCTGCAGCATGGCAGCGTCGATCTGAAGAACGGCTTCCAGTACTTCCTGAGCCTGATGCGCCCGACCAGCTCGGGACGGGTATGGATCGACAGCGCCGATCCCGCCCGGGCCCCGAAATTCGTGTTCAACTTCCTCAAGACCGAGGAGGATCGGCAGCAGATGGTGGCGGCGGTGAAGGAAACCCGGCGCATCATCGCCCAGCAGGCCTGGGACGAGTTCCGCGGCGAGGAGGTCACGCCGGGTCCGCAGGTCCGGACGGACGAGCAGATCCTCGACTTCCTGCTAGAGACGGCCGGGACCAACTACCACCCGTGCTGCAGCGCGCGGATGGGCACCGACGACATGTCGGTCGTCGACGTCCATGGCAAGGTGCACGGCATCGAAAACCTGCGCGTGGTCGACGCCTCGATCATGCCCGACATCGTCAGCGGCAACCTCAACGCGCCGGTGATCATGATGGCGGAGAAGCTCGCGGACGACATTCGCGGCCGCGCGCTGCCGCCCGAAGCGGCGCCTTTCCATCGCCCGTCCGCTCAGGCCGCCTGATCGGCGGGCGTCGATGGTGGAAGCCGGCCGCCGCGATATGATAAGCGGCGGCCCGTTACCGATTCTCGCGCGAATGATTGACGTCCCCGAATGCCTGCCAGCGACACCGATACTTCCGATCTGATCTCGGCCCGGCTGCGGCGGCCGACGGTGCACGATGTCGCCCGCAAGTCGGAGGTCTCGATCGCGACGGTCTCGCGCGCCTTCAACGCTCCCCACCGGGTGCGCGAAGACGTGCGGCGCCGCGTTCTGGAGGCGGCGGAGGAGCTCGGCTATTCGGCCAATCCCGCGGCGAAGGCGCTGCGCTCGCAGCGCACGCGGGTGATCGGGACCATCGTGCCGACGCTCGACAACACGGTGTTCGCCCGCATGGCCAATGCGGTGCAGACGGCATCCAGCAGCGCCGGCTATCTCGGCTTCCTGCAGACCACCCAGTTCGACAATTCCGACCTGTTCCACCATGTGAAGCTGATGGTCGACCGCGGCGCCGAGGGGCTGCTGATCACCGGCCGGCTCGACGACGAGCAGGTGCTCGACTTCATCACCGAGAAGAACATCCCGACCATCACCATGTACTCCTATCTGGAGGACAG
The DNA here is from genome assembly GCF_000702305.1 of Allobosea sp. 117. Classification (GTDB taxonomy): domain Bacteria; phylum Pseudomonadota; class Alphaproteobacteria; order Rhizobiales; family Xanthobacteraceae; genus Ancylobacter. Next base: position 239,836 of record NZ_JNLC01000015.1, on the reverse strand, counting down.
CCCGATTCCCTCGATCGGGTTCGACAATTACAAGGCGACCGCGCGCCTGCTTCAATATGTGCTCAGCCTCGGGCATAGCCGCGTCGCCATGATCTCGGGAACCAGCCGCTGGAACGACCGTCAGGCGACCCGCCTGCTGGCGTTCCGCGACACCATGACGGCCGCCGGCCACGTGCCGCGCGTCTACGAGCTGGACCGGCCCTATTCGAACGCCGATGGCGGGCAGATGATCGCCCGCATCCTCGACGAGGCTGCCGACACCACGGCGGTGCTGTGCACCAGCGACGTGCTGGCGCTCGGCGTGCTGTCGGAATGCCGCCGGCGCGGCATCTCCGTCCCGGACGACCTCTCGGTGACCGGGTTCGACGATTTCGATCAGGCGCCGCTGCTCGATCCGCCGCTGACAACCATCAGCACGCCGATCGGCGAGATCGGCACGCGCGCGGTGCAGGCGCTGATCGCCGGCCTCGAGCACGGCCGGAAGATGCTGCCGCTTCGCCTGGAGACCAGCCTGATCGTGCGCGGCTCCACCAGCCCGCCGGCGAACGGAAAGCGCCTGCGGGCCGGCAGCTAGAGCGTTTTCAAGCGAAGTGGAAACCGGTTCGCGTGAAGAAAACGCGATAAAATAGGAATCGTAGCGTCGCGCGGGCCTCTTGGGCCTGCGTGAACGGATCGGCGCCTTTGCCGGCGCCTGCGCGCATTATATTGTTCCCCTCCGCCGAAACCTTTCGTCATGGTCAGGCAAACGGTGTGAATCATCTGTCCGGACGGGCGCGATGCGGCGCTGCCCGACCGGCAAGGGGGGTGGCAATGAAATCGATCCACGCGTCCATGCTGGCCGCGATCCTTCTGCTCGGTTCCCTCGCCGCCGGCCCGGCGGCGGCGCAGAACTCGACGCTGACGCAGAAGCTCAACGCCTATATCGGCTGCATCAACCGCCTGTCCGAGCGGTCCTACGATTCGCGCGAGCGCTATTTCAGTTGGGTCGGCAAGAAGGGGCCGACCGGCAAGGAGCGGATCATCTACGGCACCTACACGATCTACGACACTTCGGACTGCAAGAAGAACGTCGAGGAGGCCAATGCGCTGGAGCCGCACGACGCCGAGCTCGAAGCGGCCGCCTCCGCCTATGTCGCGGCGGTGGTGGCGCTGGAGCCGCTGCTGAAGGAGGCGGACGACTATTACGAGCAGGAGAACTACAAGGACGACAAGATGGCCAAGGGCAAGGCGCTGCATCCGCGCCTCGTGGCCGCCTGGGACGCTTTTGCGAGCGCCGACGGCAAGCTGCGCGCCGGCATCGACGTGCTGCAGGAGAAGCGGGCCGCCGAGAACCTCGCGGAGATCGAGAAGACCGAGGGCAAGAAGGAGCGCTACCATATCGAGGCGCTGATGATGAGCGCCAAGAAGGTGCTGCGCGCGGAGCAGGCCTCGCCGCCCGATCTACCGAAGATCACCGAGGCGCTCGGCGAGTACGAAGCCATCACCCGGGCGACGGACGAATACGCAACCGCCAACAAGGACAGCCGGATCGGCTCGGGCTTCGTCGACGACGCCAAGGCGTTCCTGGTCACCGCCAAGCAGCTTATGCGCCGCCTGCGCGACAAGGTCCCCTACAGCTCCGGCGACAAGATGATGCTCTCCTCCGGCGGCGGATGGATGATCGAGGGCTCGCCTCCGCGACTGACGCGCGACTACAACGAGCTGGTCGACAGCTACAATCGCGGTGGGCGGTTCTGACGGGGGTGGGCCGGACGCCCGCTCAATAGATCGGGAAGCGCCGGCACAGCGCGCGCACCTCGTCATGCACGCGCGCCAGCAGTCCGGCGTCGTCCGGCGCCTTCAGCACCTCGACGATCCAGCGCCCGATCGCCTCGAACTCGGCGGCGCCGAAGCCGCGCGCGGTGCCGGCGTTGGAGGAGAGCCGGAGCCCCGACGGCGCCTCCGGCGGGCGCGGATCGAAGGGGATGAGGTTCTTGTTGACCGCGAGCCCCGCTTTCTCCAGTGCCTTGGCGGCGATATCGCCGGTGATGCCGAGCGAGGTAAGGTCGGCGAGCATCAGCCCGCAATCGGTGCCGCCGGAGACGAGGCGCACGCCGGCCGCCTTCAGCGTGCGCGCCAGCGCCTGCGCATTCGCCAGCACCGCCTCGTTATAGGCGCGGAACTCGGGCTTGAGCGCCTCGCCGAGGCAGGCCGCCTTGCCGGCGACGGCATGCATCATCACCGAGCCCTGCACGCCGGGGAAGATGCCGTAATTGATCCGGTCGCTCAGCGCCTCGTCGTTCCACAGCACCAGCCCGCCGCGCGCGCCGCGCAGCGACTTGTAGGTGGTCGTCGTCACCACATGGGCGTGCGGGAAGGGATGCGGGTAGAGCCCGGTCGCCACCAGCCCGGCGAAATGCGCCATGTCGACCATGAACAGCGCGCCCACCTCGTCGGCCACCGCGCGCAGCCCGGCGAAGTCGAGCGCCGGCGGATAGGCCGAGCCGCCGGCGACGATCAGCCTCGGCCGGTGGGTGTGGGCGAGGGCGCGCACATCGGCGATCTCGATGCGCTCGCTGGTCCGGTTCACACCGTAGCGGACGATGTGGTAGTCGCGCCCGGTCAGCGTCGCCGGATGGCCGTGGCTGATGTGGCCGCCGGCCGCGGTGTCCATGGAGAGGATGGTGTCGCCGAGGCCGAGCAGGCCGAGGAACACGCCGGCATTGGCGTTCGAGCCGGAGTGCGGCTGCACATTGGCGAAGCGGCAGCCGAACAGGCGCGTCGCCCGCTCCACCGCCAGCGCCTCGATCACGTCGGCGAAGGCGGCGCCGCCGTAATACCGGGCATAGGGAAGTCCCTCGACGGTCTTGTTGGTGAGCACCGAGCCCTGCGCCTCCAGCACGAGCCGGGAGACGATGTTCTCCGAGGCGATCAGCTCGATGCCGTCGCGCTGCCGGGCGAGCTCGCCCGTGATCGCCGCCGCGAGCTCGGGATCGGCCGCAAGGCCCTCCGTGAAATAGCCGGTGTGGAGGGTCGAGGCGGCAGGGAGCGTCATGGGCGAACTCGGCATGAGGGAAACAGCATAGCCGCGACGATATCGATCACGGGCGCCATGAGAAACCGGACGAAATGTCTAGGCCCGGCGCTGCCCCTCGTCATCCTGAGGTGCTCGCGTAGCGAGCCTCGAAGGCCGCAGACGGCCGATGCAGCCGTCCTTTGACCTGTGGCGCCCGCCTGCGTGCTTCGAGGCCGCCCTGACGGGCGGCATCTCAGCATGACGGAGGCTTGTCCCGGCTATCCACGTCTTGCTCCCCGCCAGGATCAGCGTGGATGCCCGGATCAAGTCCGGGCATGACGGCGCGTGGAAGCGGGGGTGCGCGCGGGCGGATGGAGCGCTCGGGAAGATCAGGAAGTGCCCTCGGAGGGACGATAGGCCTTCCCCTCATCATGGCCGGCCGGCGCGCCGCCATGCTCCCTCGCGGCGGCTCAGTGCGGGACCGGAGTGGCGAGTGCCAGAGTGCGCGGGGGGAGGGCGGAGACGATGCAGGGCTGATCGCTGAACTTCCAGCTCGCCACGTTTTGATCCATGCCGCAGACGGCGAGGCGCGGGCCGGTGGGCGAGGCGAGGCAGACGCGCTGGCCGTGGTGATAATCGCGTCCCTGGGCCCGGCAGGTGCAGTCCGCCGCGGCCGCGGCGCAGGCGATCAGCAGGAAGGCGAGGGTCAGTCCGGCGATCTCGCTGCCGCGCGTCGCGGAGCGCCTGGGGGAGCGGAGGGCACGCGCCCTCGGGAGGGAAAGCCACGCCATGCTCCAACATAGCACGCCGACAGCCGGATACCGACAGTGTTTTTGCGCGTCTCGGCGGGACAGCACGGTGTGCATGGCGTCGCCGGGCCGGTTCATGGATGGGGTCGGAAAGGGCTGCCGGATGCCCCGGCCGCGACCTCGCCTCAGCCGTTCCAGCCGAAGGCGACCTTCTCCAGCGTGCGGCCGCCGAAGGTCTCGGAGGAGCGGGCGACGGCCTGGCCGCCGAGCGCGCGGTAGAAGCCGAGCGCCGGCTCGTTGTCGGCCAGCGCCCACACCGCGAGCCCCTCGAAGCCGGCATTGACCAGCTCCTTGCGGGCGTCGGTGAACAGCCGGCGGCCGAAGCCGAGGCCCTGATATTCCGGCCGCAGATAGATCTCGTAGATCTCGCCCTCGAAAGGCAGGCTGCGGGCGCGGTTGCGGCCGAAATTGGCGTAGCCGGCCACCGCGTCGCCGAGGGTGAGAACCAGGACGCGCGAACCGCGCCCGAGCGCGGATTGCCACCAGGCCGGACCGCGGCGGTTGATCATCTTCTCCAGATCGGCGCCCGGGATCAGTCCCCGGTAAGCCGCCCGCCAGGCGGCATCGTGGATCTCGGCGATTTCCGCCGCATCGTCCGGGCGAGCCCGGCGGGTCTCGATCAGGAGCGTGCTCATCGCACGAATGGGAGCAAAACCGCTCGCCTTGATCAAGAGCCTAGTTGCGCGATTGCGCCGCGATCCACGCCGACGTGACCGTTTCGCCACGCATGGCGGCGCGACCACCGGCCGCGCCCCGCCCGGGATTTACCTGACGGCTCAGGGTGAAGCACCGATCCGTGCACAGGCGGACCCGTGCACGGGAAAGGAGGGCGGCGGTCAGACGCCCTCGGCTTCCTTGCGGCGCTCTTCGCGCTTGCGGTCGTTGGGGTCGAGCAGGCGCTTGCGCAGGCGAATCGACTTCGGCGTGACCTCGACCAGCTCGTCGTCCTGGATCCAGGCGAGCGCGCGCTCCAGCGTCATGCGGATCGGCGGGGTGAGGCGCACCGCCTCGTCCTTCGAGGTGGTGCGGATGTTGGTGAGCTTCTTGCCCTTCAGCACGTTCACTTCGAGGTCGTTGTCGCGGGTGTGGATGCCGACCAGCATGCCCTGATAGACCTTCCAGCCCGGCTCGATCATCATCGGGCCGCGATCCTCGAGGTTCCACAGCGCGTAGGCGACCGCCTCGCCGGCCTCGTTGGCGATCAGCACGCCATTGGTGCGCCCGGCGATCTCGCCCTTGTAGGGGGCGTATTCGTGGAACAGCCGGTTCATGATGGCGGTGCCGCGGGTGTCGGTCAGGAGCTCCGACTGGTAGCCGATCAGGCCGCGGGTCGGGGCGTAGAAGACGAGGCGGACGCGGTTGCCGCCGGAGGGGCGCATCTCGACCATCTCGGCGCGGCGCTCGCTCATCTTCTGGACGACGGTGCCGGAATATTCCTCGTCGACGTCGATCAGCACTTCCTCGATCGGCTCGAGTATGTCGCCGGTCGCCTCATCCTTGGTGAAGACGACGCGCGGGCGCGACACCGCGATCTCGAAGCCCTCGCGGCGCATGGTCTCGATCAGCACAGCGAGCTGCAATTCGCCACGGCCGGAGACGTAGAACGAATCCTTCTCCGCCGATTCCTCGATCTTCAGCGCGACATTGCCCTCGGCCTCGCGCAGCAGGCGGTCGCGGATGACGCGGCTCGTCACCTTGTCGCCCTCGGTGCCGGCGAGCGGGCTGTCGTTCACGATGAAGGTCATGGTGACGGTCGGCGGGTCGATCGGCTGTGCTTTCAGCGGGGTCTCGACGGCGGGGTCGCAGAAGGTCTCGGCGACCGTGCCCTTCTGCAGGCCGGCGATGGCGACGATGTCGCCGGCGACACCCTCCTCGATCGGCTGGCGCTCGATGCCGCGGAAGGCGAGGATCTTGGAGACGCGGCCCTGCTCGACCAGCGAGCCGTCCTGTGCCAGCACCTTGATGGTCTGGTTCGGCCTCACCGAGCCGGAGGTGATGCGGCCGGTGATCATGCGCCCGAGGAAGGGGTTGGCCTCGAGCAGGGTGCCGATCATCTTGAACGGCGCCTCCTCGACGGTCGGTTCCGGCACGTGCTTCAGCACCAGGTCGAACAGCGGCGCCATGCCCTCGTCCTGCGGGCCTTCCGGGGAGGCGGCCATCCAGCCGTTGCGGCCGGACCCGTAGAGGATCGGGAAGTCGAGCTGCTCGTCATTGGCGTCGAGCGCCGCGAACAGGTCGAACACCTCGTTGATGACCTCCTGGGCGCGGGCGTCCTGGCGGTCGACCTTGTTGATGGCGACGATCGGCTTCAGCCCGACTTTCAGCGCCTTGCCGACCACGAACTTGGTCTGCGGCATCGGGCCTTCGGCGGCGTCGACCAGCACGATGGCGCCGTCCACCATGTTGAGGATGCGCTCCACCTCGCCGCCGAAATCCGCATGGCCCGGCGTGTCGACGATGTTGATGCGGGTGTCCTTCCAGACGACCGAGGTCGCCTTGGCGAGGATGGTGATGCCGCGCTCCTTCTCGAGATCGTTCGAGTCCATCACTCGCTCGGCGACGCGCTGGTTCTCGCGGTAGGAACCGGACTGCTTGAGCAGCTCGTCGACCAGCGTGGTCTTGCCGTGGTCGACGTGGGCGATGATGGCGATGTTGCGCAGCTTCATATGAAACACCAAAAAGCGGGCCCGAACGCAATTCGGACCCGCGCCAGAATTTTGCGGCGCAATATACTCAGAATGCCCGCCAAGGCAACGGCGACGGTCTTCCGTCGCCCTCGCTGGGCGCGGGCTCAGGAATGCCGGGTCGCCCAGAGCCGCTGGATCTGCGGATATTTGAGCACCTCGCCATCCGCCGTGCGCAGCCAGGCTACCTCCCGGCCGGCCGGCGCCTGCGTCATGGCGAAGGCGACCGCATCGTCGAGGCTGTCGAACTCGAAGCTGTCGGGCCAGGGATCGGGCGCGTTCACGCTGTGCGAGGGCGGCCAGTATTGCAGCCGCACCGAAGCCTGCTCCTGCGCCTGATCGTGGGAAGCCTGTTCCCCCTTCATGGAAACCTCCTCCATTGCGATGATGCCGTACGGTTTCACCCGACCGGCCCAGCCGGTCGAAGGAAACCAACGGCGGGTCGCCGGCAATGTTCCCTAAAGTGGAGTGGATTGTTCCGGCGGAGCGGGCAAAATCGCGCGATGTCGTGAACCGCAGAGGCGGCAGGGACGTTGTTACCGGCGGATGCACGCAAGGGAGCCGAAGATGAGCGGAAACGAGAAGACCGGGTGGCCACATCACGGGCCGTCGGACGACAAGACCAAGGCCCCTGGGGGCACGGCGCCGGCCGGGCCATCGAAGACGCCGAAGTCGGAAAAGCCGGAATATACCGAGCAGGAGATCGACGAGGCGCTCGACGAGAGCTTCCCGGCGAGCGACCCACCATCCTTCACCCCGGTGACGGGGGTCAAGGAGGGGAGCGAGGACTGATGCGCTTTGCCGATGTTCCGCGGCGAGAGATGACCGGCGCGCCGATCAGCGGCGTCGGGCGCGCCGAGGACCAGCACCAGGCCTGTGGCGCCGGAGCGGCCGTGTTCAGACGTGCGCGGCCTCAACGACCGCCCGGCCGGCGCGGGTGACCCGCACTTCCGCGTCGACCAGCCGGCCGCGGGGGACGCGCTCGATCAGGCCTTCGCTGATCGCGTCCTCCCAGATGGTGAGCCTCGGACAACTGGTGCGCCAGGCTTCCTGCGTCTCCGCATAGGAGCGGGGCTGTTCGCCGATCCATTCCAGCAACTGCACGATGAGGGCTTCGTTCGCCATCGTAGCCTCCAGCTTCCGCGAAAATATCGCACGCGGCCGGGGCTGCACAACACCGGGATGCGTAGGATCGCCGGCGCGAAGACGAGCGAGGAGCCCGCCGCTCACGCCGCCGGGCGGCGGCCCCACGGGCCGAAGCGCCCTTCCGGCCGGGCGGCGCGCAGCATCATCATCTCGCCGATGTTCTCCGGCGAGAGCAGCCCCACCAGCCGGCCGCCGGCATCCAGCGCGCCGAGCACTGGCGCCCGCGAGGCGGTGAGCGTGCGCAGCGCGCCATCCAGCGGCGAGCGCGCCGGCACAGTCGGGATATCGGCCTGCATCGCGTCGATGACGGAGGATTCCGGCCCGCTCGCCTGCAGCGCGCGGATCATCGCGTCACGGGTGAGCACGCCGCGCAGATGGCCGGCGCCGTCGACGATGGGGAATTCCTTCTGGGTGGTGCGGATCAGCGCCTCGGCGGCGTCGCCCACGCTCGACTGCGGGCCCAGTGTCTCGAATTTCGTGATCATCGCGTCCTGCACCAGCACGCCGCGCGCCGCCTGCGTCATCTGCGCGTGGCCGGCCTCGCCGCCGGCGGCGAGGAAGACGAAGACCGCGATGATGATCAGCATCGGATTGCCGAAGATGCCGAGGAAGCCGAGGCCGATGGCGAGCGCCTGTCCGATCGAGGCGGCGGTCTGGGTGGCCTGCGCATGGCCCATCCGCATGGCGAGCAGCGCGCGCAGCACCCGCCCGCCATCCATCGGGAAGGCGGGGATGAGGTTGAACACCACGAGGAAGATGTTGGCGCCGGCGAGCTTCGCCAGCAGCCCGACCTGCGGGTTCTCGATGTCCTGCAGGTGCTCGACGCCGGTGGTGCCGCCGAGGATGGCGATCAGCACCAGCGCGATGACGACGTTCACCGCCGGCCCGGCGATGGCGACGACGAGCTCCTCGGAGGGCTTCTCGGGGATGCGCTCCAGGCTCGCTATGCCGCCGAACGGCCAGAGCGTCACCTCCGGCGTCTTCACGCCATAGCGGCGCGCCGCGAAGATATGGCCGAACTCGTGCAGCAGCACGCAGAGGAACAACAGCGCCACGAAGGCGACGCCTTCCCACGCCGCGCCGGCGCCGCCCTGCTGGTAATAGGCCGCCCAGATCCAGATGAGGAACAATAGGAAGGTGACGTGGATGCGGACCGCCGTCCCATAGACGTAACCGACGGTGAGCGACCAGGGCATGAGCGACCTCTCGGCAGGGTGGGCGGGAAGAGTAGTCGATTGCGCGGCGGCCCGACATAGGGGCGGGCGCGTATCTCGCCGAGTTCCCCTGCAGGGAACCGCGATCGCGAGGGAACCCCGTCCGCCGGCGGCGGTTGCCCTTCGCGAGGGCGCGCGGGACCACGAAGGGCCGCTTGCGCGCGACACAGCCGAGGAGACCGCTATGGACACCATACGCACGGCCGAGACCGACCGGGTCTGGGAGATGATGGACGACATCCGCGTCTGCATGCTGGTGACGCGCGAGGGCGAGACGCTGCGCGGGCGGCCGATGCACGCTCATCCCTCGCCCGAGGAGGGCTGCGTCTGGTTCCTCTCGGATCGGCGCGGCCACAAGGACGAGGAACTGCAGCGCGACCCGCAGGCGGCGCTCACCTTCGCGCATCCGGGCCGCAACAACTTCCTGTCGGTCTCCGGCGAGGCCGAGGTCTTGCACGATCGCGCCAAGATCGCCGAGCTGTGGAGCGACATGGACAAAGCCTATTGGCCGGCCGGCAAGGACGATCCCAACATCTGCGTGGTGCGCTTCCTGCCCGAGCGCGCGGAATATTGGGACGGCCCGGCGAGCTCGATCGTGGTGGCGCTCAGGATGGCGGCCGCACGGCTGCGCGGCACCACCGCCGATCTCGGCGAGAACCGGAAGGTGCCGCTGGACTGACGGGACGGCGAACCTTGCCGGACTACCTGCCCGACCCGCCCGGCCTGCCGTAAGCTTCGGCCAGGGAGATGGCGCGCATCGGGGGCGTCGGCGTGATCGATATCCGTCCACTCGCGCCGGCCGACATGCCGGCTCTCGAACGGCTGTTCGGCACCACCCGCGGCACCGCGGGATGCTGGTGCATGTGGTACATCATCTCGGTGAAGGAGTTCCACGCCGGTGGCGCGGCGGCGAATGCCGCGAAATTCCGCGCACTGGCGGCGGTTTCGCCCCTGCCGATGGGCCTGCTGGCGTGGATCGATGGCGAGCCGGCCGGCTGGGCGGCCGCCGGGCCGCGCTCGCGCTATGCCCGCGCGGTGAACACGCCGACGCTGAAGGCCGCCGCCCCGGCCGAGCACGATGCCGTCTGGCTGGTGCCTTGCTTCTATGTGCGCGCCGACCGGCGGCGCGGCGGCATCGCGCGCGCCCTGCTCGAGGCGGCCGTGGATGCCGCGCGGACGGCTGGAGCGGTGGCCATCGAGGGTTTCCCGACCGCCGGCACCAGGCTCGGCTCGACCGACCGGCATGTCGGCACGGAGGTGCTGTTCCGCTCCTGCGGCTTCACGCCGGTGGACCGGCCCTCGTCGAACCGCGTCGTGATGCGAAGGGAGCTGGGCGCCGCGCGGTGACGGCGCCGCTCAGCCGATCTTGCGGTCGCGGCTCGCCAGGGTGCGCAGGCGCAGCGCGTTCAGCTTGATGAAGCCGGCGGCGTCGCGGTGGTCATAGGCGACCGCGCCTTCCTCGAAGGTGACGAGGTCCTGATTGTAGAGCGAATAGGGCGAGGAGCGGCCGACCACCTCGACATTGCCCTTGTAGAGCTTGAGCCGCACCTGCCCGGTGACGAATTCCTGGCTCTTGTCGATGAGGGCCTGCAGCATCTCGCGCTCCGGCGAGAACCAGAAGCCATAATAGATCAGCTCCGCATAGCGGGGCATGATGTCGTCCTTCAGATGCGCGGCGCCGCGGTCGAGCGTGATGCTCTCGATGCCGCGATGCGCCTGCAGCAGGATGGTGCCGCCGGGGGTCTCATAAACACCCCGCGACTTCATGCCGACGAAGCGGTTCTCGACGAGATCGAGCCGGCCGATGCCGTTGGCCTTGCCAAGCTCGTTGAGCTTGGTCAGCAGGCTCGCCGGGGAGAGCTTCACGCCATCGATGGCGACCGCGTCGCCCTTCTCGAAATCGACGGTGATGTAGGTCGCCTTGTCCGGCGCCGCCTCCGGCGAGATGGTGCGCTGATAGACATATTCGGGGGCTTCCTCGGCCGGGTCCTCCAGCACCTTGCCCTCGGAAGAGGAGTGCAGCAGGTTCGCGTCGACCGAGAAGGGTGCCTCGCCGCGCTTGTCCTTGGCGATCGGGATCTGGTGGTTCTCGGCGAATTCCAGCAACCGGGTGCGGGAGGTGAGGTCCCATTCGCGCCAGGGGGCGATCACCTTGATCTCCGGCTCCAGCGCGTAATAGCTGAGCTCGAAGCGCACCTGGTCATTGCCCTTGCCGGTCGCGCCATGCGCCACCGCGTCGGCGCCCACCTTGCGGGCGATCTCGATCTGCTTCTTGGCGATCAGCGGGCGAGCGATCGAAGTGCCGAGCAGATACAGCCCCTCATAGAGCGCGTTGGCCCGGAACATCGGGAACACGTATTCGGAGACGAACTCCTCGCGCACGTCCTCGATGAAGATGTGCTCGGGCTTGATGCCCAGCAGCTCCGCCTTCTTGCGCGCCGGTTCCAGCTCCTCGCCCTGGCCGAGATCGGCGGTGAAGGTCACCACCTCGCAGCCATAGGTGGTCTGCAGCCATTTGAGGATCACCGAGGTGTCGAGACCGCCCGAATAGGCGAGGACCACGCGCTTGACGTCAGCCATGTCGAAGGATTCCGCGAGAAGAGAAGCAAGGGCTTGAAAGCGCACGGACTATAGGCAGGCGCGCGCGCCGCGCAAGTATGCAGAAACCCGTCGGCCTCTCAGGGCGCCGGCGGCTGTGGCGCGGATGGCGGGGCGGGAGGCGGCAGCGCGGAAGCGGTGGGAGCCGGCGGCAGCGCGGGTTGCGGCGCGGGCCAGACCGGCTTCCAGAAGCCGGCGCTCCAGCCGGCGACCGCCCAATAGGCGAGACCGCCCGCCAGCCCGGCCGCGAGGATGTAGAGGTCGCCGTCGAACAGCAGCGTGTCGCCGGCGTCCGGCGTGAAGAGCTGCGCGCCGACGAAGGCGGAGATCGCCCCGTTCGCCGTGTGGTAGAGCCAGGCGCGGATGGCGAAGGCCTCGGCGAACAATATGCCGATGGTGGCGACCAGCCACATGGTCGTCACCAGCGCGGCGAGCGCCAGCGAGGCCATGAGCAGCGCCTCCATGACGGCGAACAGCTCCATCTCGGTGACGTTGGAGAGCAACTCGCCGAGCTGCCAGTAGCCGACCACGACCACCACCATGGTCGCCAGCATGCCGGCGATATAGCCGAGCGGCACCACGAGGAAGCGCAGCAGCAGGCGCAGCAGCGCGTCCATGTCAGGCCGCCTTGTCCGGCGGCGTGTGGCACACCGCCTCGATGTTGTGGCCGTCGGGGTCGAGCACGAAGGCCCCATAATAGTTCGGGTGATAATGCGTACGCACACCCGGCGGACCGTTGTCGCGCGCCCCGGCCGCAATCGCGGCGGCGTAGAAGGCGTCGACCATGGCCCGGCTGTCGGCGGCGAAGGCCACGTGCACATGCCCGGTCGGCACGCCGCCGGTGCCGATCCAGAAGAACGGCTTGAAGCCGGCGCCGAAGCCGGCATGGGCGGTGCCGCCGGTCTCCTCCGGCGAGACCTCCATCACCACGGAAAGTCCGAGCGGGGCGAGGGCGGCGCGATAGAAGGCGAGCGAGCGCGCGAAATCGGCGACGGTGAAGCCGATATGGTCGAGCCCCGCCGCCATGCGCCTATTCCGCCGCAGCCATGGCGCGCAGCGCCAGCCGTTCGCGGGCGGAGAGCTTCTCGGTCTCGCTCTTGAGCTGGCCGCAGGCGGCGAGGATGTCGCGCCCGCGCGGCGTGCGCACCGGGCTCGAATAGCCGGCGCGGAACACGATGTCGGAGAAGGTCTCGATGGTCTCCCAGTCCGAGCACTCGTATTTCGTGCCCGGCCACGGGTTGAACGGGATCAGGTTGATCTTGGCCGGGATGCCGGCGAGCAGCTTCACCAGCGCCTTGGCGTCAGCCGGCGAGTCATTCACGCCCTTGAGCATCACATATTCGAAGGTGATGCGCTTGGCGTTGGAGGCGGCCGGATAGGAGCGGCAGGCGTCCAGCAGCTCCTTCAGCGGGTATTTCTTGTTGATCGGCACCAGCACGTCGCGCAACTCGTCGCGCACCGCGTGCAGCGAGATGGCGAGCATCGGGCCGACCTCGCGCCCCAATTTCTCGATCTCCGGCACCACGCCGGAGGTGGAGACGGTGATGCGGCGCTTGCCGATGCCGAGGCCTTCGCCGTCAGCGAGGATTTCGATGGCCTGCGCCACCGATTCATAGGCGTAGAGCGGCTCGCCCATGCCCATGAAGACGATGTTGGTGACCAGCCGGTCGCCCTCGGTTGGAAGACCCGGGCCGACCGCGCGCTCCTGCCCGGGATAGTCGCCGAGCCGGTCGCGCGCCACCATCACCTGCGCGACGATCTCCGCGCCGGTGAGGTTACGCACCAGGCGCTGGGTGCCGGTGTGGCAGAAGGAGCAGTTCAGCGTGCAGCCGACCTGCGAGGAGACGCACAGCGTGCCGCGGTCGCTCTCCGGGATGTAGACCATCTCGACGTCGTGCGGCTTGTCGCCGGCGATGTCGGGGGCTAAGCGCAGCAGCCATTTGCGGGTGCCGTCCTCGGAGACCTGCTCGACCACCACTTCCGGCCGGGCGAGGGTGAAATGCTCGGCGAGCTTGCCGCGCAATCCCTTGCCGACATTGGTCATCTCGTCGAAGGAGGTGACGCCGCGCAGATAGATCCAGTGCCAGAGCTGGGCGACGCGCATGCGCCGCTCGCGCTCGGGCAGGCCGATCTCGGCCAGCGCCTCGGCGAGGCCGGCGCGGCTGAGCCCGGCGAGCGAGCGCCGCGTATCGGTGGCAATGAACGGAGCGGCCGGCGCGCCGGCCGGCACGGTGTCGATGAGCGTGGTCATGGTGTCGATGAGTTGAGATCGCCCGCCTCATAGCACAAGGCGGCGGACGAGGCGAATTGTGCGCCCCTCCGCTCAGTAGAGGCCGGGTATCAGCCGCGAGGTGCGGGCGCGATAGGCGTCGTATTCGGCGCCGAAGGTCTCGCGCAGCAGCGCCTCCTCCGCATTGATGCGGGCGATCAGCGGCGGGATCAGCAGCAAGGCGAGGATGACGCCGGCGGTCGAGCGGAACACCAGCGCCCAGCCGAGCGAGCAGATCAGCAGCCCGGCATAGCTCGGATGGCGGATCACGCCGTAGATGCCGTCTGTCACCAGCGTGTGGCCGGGCTGGATCGCCACCAGCCCGCTGAAGCGGTTGCCGAGCACATAGACCGGCCAGAGCCGAAGCGCCCCGCCGGCGGCGAACAGGGCGACGCCGAGCCAGCGCACGCCGGCGCTGCCGAAGGTCCAGACGTCGAGCCGGTCCATATAGGCCGGCAGCCAGGCGGCGAGGAAGCCGAGCACCCCGAACACCGGCAGCACCCAGCGGTTGCCGCGGTCCTCGCGCTCGCCGGGGCTGAGATTGCCGCCGCTGAACAGCGCCGCCAGTGTCAGGGCGAACAGCACAAAAGCGGCCGCCGTCCGTGCCGGATCGGCGAAGAAGGGGCCGAGCCCGCCCCAGCCGAGCACGGCGAGGCCGAGATAGACGAGCGTACCCGCCACGGAGAGAAGGACGAGCTTCGGCGCCTGCACAACCTGCGTCATCGCGAGGCCCTCATCCGGCGTGCCGCGTCCCTTACGAGCGCGCGTGCGGGGAAGCCGGCGCTGCGCCCGGCTACCGATGTGCGCGCGCGGCTTGATGCGATTGAGTTGAGGTCGGCAGTCTCGTCATGCAAGGCCGGCGGACGAGGCACATACAGATGTCGATAGCAAGATTGCCAGCCTAGGGCGGCGGCACCAAGATACCCTATCGACTAGGATCACATTTGGGGGTGCCTAATGGAATGCGAGGTTGAATCATCCGGCGAATGGCAGCGCATCCCGCTTTCGGAAGCGCTTCTGTTACGCACTAGGCGGCATGTCTTTCGATGCGTCGAATGCCACGGTCATGTGCGGCCTCACAAAGAAGCCGTGAATGGTGCTCGCGCGCATTTTGAGCACAAACAAAGGCACCCAGGTTGCTCCTTGGGTGACTGCTTTAATGGAACGCGATCACAACATCCGAGCCCAGCGGAGTGATAGCGGTCACTTCAGCGGCACATAGATGTCGATGACGAGGTCGTCCTGCGGCGTGGTGCGCGGATCGCTGCGGTATTCCTCGATGTAGCTGTCCTGTGCCTCGAGGTCCTTGGCGTCGAGCAGGTTGGCGATCTGCTCATAGGTCGGGTCCATGGCGTCGTAGGAGCCGCGATGTGTGAAGCGCAGCGCCTTGCCGGCGGGGGAAGCGGCGAATTCGAAGGCGGTGGTCGGCTTCTCGGTGGTGGCGCCTGAGAAGGGCAGCGCCACCTCGAAGTCGAAGCCGGCGTCGTCGGTCGAGGTATAGACGACGAGCGGCGAGCCGATCGGCTTCAGCTTCAGGCGCACCAGCTCGGCGTCGACCTCCTTCACCGCCGCGACGATGGAAGCGAAGCCTTCCTCCCAGCTCGACTGGCCGCGCTTCAGCAGCACCGGCAGCGGCTTCAGCTCGACCTGCTCGCCGAAGCCGTCGGTGCGGTCGAGCGGATTGACGGTGAGGTCGGGCGCGGCGGGCGCCGGCTGGACCGACTGGGTGCCGACGCCCTTCGGGTCGACCACCGGCGGCGGTGTGAGCTGGCCGTCGGGGTTGGCCGGCGCGGCCGGGGGATCAGCGGGCGTGGCCGGCGCGGCGCCGGCATCCGGGGCGGGCGTCTGTGCGTGCAGGGTGGCCGGCGACAGCAGGCCGGCACCGCAGGCGAGCGCCATGGCAAGGGCGGCCCCGCGCAGCGCGGCGCGGTCGAAAGGCAGGAATCGGATCATGATGTCACCGGCAGGCGCCAACGCAGCTTCGCTTCTAGCACTGTCCTTAGCGCCCCGCGATGGCAGATATGTGCCCATCGCGCGGAGCCCGCCGCGGCTTTTTCACCCCCGGCGCGGGGAGCGCCTCCGCGCGAAGTCGGCACCTGCGGGACGCCGCCGCAAGCCGGCGCTGGCGTTCGGCGGGCGCTTCGCCATATAAGGGCGGCCAACCCCTTTTTCCGTCCGGGCTCGCGAAACCCATGGCCGCGCTGGCAGACCGACCCTTCGTCAAGATGAACGGCCTCGGCAACGAGATCGTCGTTCTTGACCTGCGCGACGCGCCGGTGCCGGTGCCGGCCGAGGAGGCGCGCGCGCTGGCGCGCCCAGACGTGCTGCCGTTCGACCAGATCATGGCGCTCTATCCGCCGCGCGCGGCGGGCACCGACGCCTTCGTGCGCATCATCAACGCCGACGGCTCGGAGGCCGGGGCCTGCGGCAACGGCACGCGCTGCATCGCGCTCTACGAGGCCGGGCGAACGGGGCGCGACCGCCTGCTGTTCGAGAGCGTCGCCGGCCTGCTCGACTGCCGCATCGTGCCGGAGGGCGTGACCGCCGACATGGGCGTGCCGCGCTTCGGCTGGCAGGACATCCCGCTCGCCGAGCCCTTCGCCGACACCCGGGCCATCGAATTGCAGATCGGCCCGATCGACGCGCCAGTGCTGCATTCGCCCTCGGTGGTGAATGTCGGCAACCCGCACGCCATCTTCTGGGTCGACGACGTCGAGGCGCATGATCTCGGCCGCTTCGGCCCGCTGCTGGAGAACCACCCGATCTTCCCCGAGCGCGCCAATATCTCGCTGGCGCAGCTCGTGGCGCCCGATCACCTCAAGCTAAAGGTGTGGGAGCGCGGCGCCGGCCTCACCCGTGCCTGCGGCTCGGCCGCCTGCGCCGCCGCCGTCTCCGCCGCCCGCACCCGCCGCACGGGGCGGAATGTCCGCGTGACGCTGCCGGGCGGCGACCTGCTGATCGAGTGGCGCGCCTCGGACGACCACATATTGATGACCGGCCCGGCGGCGTTCGAGTTCGAGGGGCGGCTCACCCCCGCCATGCTCGACGCCGCCGCCAGCGCCGCCTGACGCCGTCATGTCGATCGAGCTCGTCACCTTCGGCTGCCGCCTCAACACGCTCGAATCCGAGGCGGTGAAGAACGCCGCCGCCGGCGCAGGGCTGGAGCGCACGGTGATCGTCAACACCTGCGCGGTCACCGCCGAGGCGGTGCGGCAGGCGCGCCAGACCATCCGCCGGCTCAAGCGCGAGGACCCGGAGCGGCGCATCGTCGTCACCGGCTGTGCGGCGCAGACCGAGCCCGGCACCTTCGCCGACATGGACGAGGTCGAGCGGGTCGTCGGCAATGCCGAGAAGGCGCGCCCCGAGACCTGGGCGGCGGCGCGCGCGGCCTTCGATTTCGGCCTCGGCGGCGAGGAGAAGGCGGTCGTCGGCGACATCATGAGCGTGCGCGAGACGGCGCTGCACCTGATCGACGGCATCGAGGGGCGCACCCGCGCCTTCGTGCAGGTGCAGAATGGCTGCGACCATCGCTGCACCTTCTGCATCATCCCCTATGGCCGCGGGAACTCCCGCTCGGTGCCGATGGGCGAGGTGGTGGGCCAGGTGCGCCGCCTGGTCGAGAACGGCTATGCCGAGGTGGTGCTGACCGGCGTCGACCTCACCTCCTACGGCGCCGGCCTGCCGGGCGAGGCGAAGCTCGGCACGCTGGTGCGCACGCTGCTGCGCCACGTGCCGGAACTTCGGCGCCTGCGCCTCTCCTCCATCGATTCCGTCGAGGCGGACCCCGATCTCATCGCCGCCATCGCCGAGGAGGAGCGGCTGATGCCGCATCTGCACCTGTCGCTGCAGGCCGGCGACGACCTCATCCTGAAACGCATGAAGCGCCGGCACTCGCGGGCCGATGCCATCGCCTTCTGCCGGGAGATGCGGCGGCTGCGCCCCGACATCGTGTTCGGCGCCGACATCATCGCCGGCTTCCCGACCGAGACCGAGGCTCATTTCCGCAATTCGCTCGCCCTCGTCGACGAATGCGGGCTCACCTCGCTGCACGTCTTCCCCTTCTCGCCCCGGCGCGGCACGCCGGCCGCGCGCATGCCGCAGCTCGACCGCGAGACGGTGAAGGAGCGGGCGCGGCGGCTGCGCGAGAAGGGGGCGCAGGCGTTCCAGCGCCACCTCGCCGCCGAGATAGGGCGCCGCCGGCAGGTGCTGGCGGAGACCGAGGGGCTGGGGCGCACCGAGGGCTTCACGCCGGTGCGGCTCGCCCGTCCGCTCGCCCCCGGCGCCATCGGCGAGATGCGCATCGCCGGGCATGACGGCACGCGGCTGATCGCGGCGTGACAGGGAAACGCGATGAGCGAGACTGACGAGACAGCGGCGCGCCCCGGCTTCTGGAAGCGCCTGACGCAGGGCCTGACGCGCACCGCGTCCAGCCTGTCGACCGGCATCACCGACCTGTTCACCAAGCGCAAGCTCGACGCCACCACCGTCGAGGACCTCGAGGACGTGCTGATCCGCGCCGATCTCGGGGTGGAGACGAGCGCGCGCATCGCCGAGGCGGTGGCCAAGGGGCGCTACGACAAGGCGATCGAGCCCGACGAGGTGCGCGCGCTGGTGGCCGGCGAGATCGAGACGGTGTTGAAGCCGGTCGCGCATCCGCTGGTGTTCGACCCGACCGTGAAGCCCTTCGTTCTGCTGATGGTCGGGGTCAACGGCTCGGGCAAGACGACGACCATCGGCAAGATCGCCGCCAAGCTCCGCGCCGAGGGCAAGAAGGTCGTGCTCGCCGCCGGCGACACCTTCCGCGCCGCCGCCATAGAGCAGCTCAAAGTGTGGGCGGAGCGCACCGGCGCGGCGATCATCGCCCGCGAGCCGGGCGCGGACGCCGCCGGCGTCGCCTTTGACGGGCTGGCGCGGGCCAAGGCGGACGGCGCCGACGTGCTGATCGTCGACACCGCCGGGCGGCTGCAGAACCGCGCCGAGCTGATGGCGGAGCTGGAGAAGGTGGTGCGGGTGCTGAAGAAGCAGGAGCCCACCGCGCCGCATGCGGTGGTGCTGGTGCTCGACGCCACGGTCGGCCAGAACGCGCTCTCCCAGGTCGAGGCGTTCCGGCGGGTGGCCGGCGTCACCGGCCTCGTCATGACCAAGCTCGACGGCACCGCGCGCGGCGGCATCCTCGTCGCCATCGCGGCCAAGCACGGCCTGCCGGTGCATCTCATCGGCGTCGGCGAGGGGGTCGACGACCTGCAGCCCTTCGCGGCGCGCGATTTCGCCCGCGCCATCGTCGGGCTGGAAAACTAGACCTCCGGGCGCGCGCGCGCCGCGCGCCGCCATCATCCTGCCGTCTCAACCGGCCAGAACGCGACGTCAGGGACCGAGAACCGCGATGACCGACAACGCACAGAGCGCCAGCACCGCGCGCCGCATGCATCCGCTCTTGAAGTTCGCGCTGGAGATGGGCCCGCTCATCGTCTTCTTCGTCGCGAATGGCCGCGCCGGCATCTATGTCGCGACCGGGGCCTTCATGGTCGCCACCTTCGCGGCGCTGGCGGTGATGTGGATCATCGCCCGCAAGATCGCGGTGATGCCGCTGATCTCGGCCGGCGTGGTGCTGGTTTTCGGCACGCTCACCATCGTCCTGCAGGACGACCACTTCATCAAGATGAAGCCGACCATCGTGAACGCGCTGTTCGGCGTCGCGCTGCTCGGCGGGCTCGCCTTCAACAGGCCGCTGATGCCCTATGTGCTGGGCGACGTGTTCCAGCTCACCGGCGAGGGCTGGCGGCAGCTCACCATACGCTGGGGCGTGTTCTTCATTGTCATGGCGGTGCTGAACGAGATCATCTGGCGCACCGTGTCGACCGACACATGGGTGGCGTTCAAGACCTTCGGCTATCTGCCGCTCACCTTCGTCTTCGCCATCGCGCAGGCGCCCCTCCTCGCCCGCCATGCCGTCGAGCCGGCGCCGGACGCCAATCCGGCGGAGTGAGGGACGGGGACCGTCTCCCTCCGCCCAGGATGACGTCGTTTCAGGTCGGGAACCCGCCGACCCTCACGGGCAGGGATTGCCGACCTTCTGGTGCACGGCGTCGATCTGCGCCTCGATCTCCGGGGTGATGGTGACCTGCACCGCCGCGATGTCGGCCTTGAGCTGCGCCAATGTGGTGGCGCCGATGATCGCCGAGGTCATGAACGGCCGCGACAGGCAGAAGGCGATGGCCATCTGCGCGGGGTCGAGCGCGAAATCCCGCGCGACGGCGAGATAGGCGTCGATCGCCTGCTCGGCACCCGGGGTCTGGTAGCGCTGGCCGCGGTCGAACAGCGTCGAGCGGGCGCCGGGCGGGCGGGCGCCCTTCTGGTACTTGCCGGAAAGATAGCCTTGGGCCAGCGGCGAATAGGCGAGCAGGCCGACATCCTCGCGCATGGCGACCTCGGCGAGGTTCACCTCAAAGGTGCGGTTGAGGAGGTTGTAGGAATTCTGGATCGAGGCGACGCGCGGCAGGCCGCGCGTGTCGGACTCGGCGAGGAAGCGCATGGTGCCCCAGGCGCTCTCGTTGGAGATGCCGATGTGGCGGACCTTGCCCTCCTTCACCAGCTCGCCGAAGGCCTCCAGCGTCTCGGCGATCGGCACCTCGTCGCCCGACGGCGTCTTCCAGCGGGTCGGGTTGCTGCCCCAGAGCGCCACCGGGCGGCCGGGGAAGTGAAGCTGGTAGAGGTCGATATATTCGGTGCCGAGGCGCTTCAGGCTGCCCTCGACCGCCTCGCGGATCTGGGCGCGGGTGGGGCGCGCCTGCGCGCCGTCGGCGCGAAGCCAGGTCATCTCGTTGCGCCCGGCCACCTTGGTGGCGAGCACGACGCGCTCGCGATTGCCGCGCGCCTTCAGCCAGGAGCCGATGATGCGCTCGGTCGAGCCCTGCGTCTCGGGCTTCGGCGGCACGGAATAGATCTCCGCCGTGTCGATGAAATTGACGCCGTGGTCGAGTGCGTAGTCGAGCTGGGCATGGCCCTCGGCCTCGGTGTTCTGCTGGCCGTAGGTCATGGTGCCGAGGCAGATGGCGCTGACCTCAAGGCCGGTGCGGCCGAGCGGGCGAAACTGCATGGGGGAATCCGGGATGGTTCGGGCGGGAGGCCGCTTGATACGCCCTGGACCGCGCCGGGGGCAAGGGCAGGTGGCGTCGCGGGTGGCGTACTCACCCGCCCTTGCCGGCCTTGATCGCGGCGAGGAAAGCCTCGATCGCGGGCAGCATGCGCTCGACGATGGCGTCGACGCCGGCGGCGGTCGGGTGGATGCCGTCCGGCTGGTTCAGCGCCAGCCGGCCGGCGACCCCTTCGAGGAAGAAGGGATAGAGCGGCACGCCGTATTTCGCCGCGAGGCGCGGATAGATGGCGTCGAAGCGCGCCGCATAGTCGGCGCCGAGGTTCGGTGGCGCCTGCATGCCGGCGAGCAGCACCGGAATGCCGCGCGCCTTCAGGTGGGCGAGCGCGTCGTCGAGCGCCTTCTCGGCGATGGCGGGGTCGAGGCCGCGCAGCGCGTCATTGGCGCCGAGCTCGAGGATCACGCCCTGGGTGCCGTCCGGGATCGACCAGTCGAGCCGGGCGAGGCCGGCGCTCGCGGTGTCGCCGGAAACCCCGGCATTCTCGATCAAAACATCGTGTCCGCGCGCCTTCAGCGCCGCCTGGAGCCGCGCCGGGAAGGCCTGCGCGGCGGACAGGCCGAGCCCGGCCGTGAGGCTGTCGCCCAAGGCGACGAGCCGGACCGGCGCCGCCCCGGCGGCATGCGGGACGGCGAGGAAGAGCCCCAGCAGCGCGGCGGGAAGAAGCTGGCGCAGCGTCATCGCGACACCGGCCGGGCCCTTCCGTCCCGCGTGCATTGCACCATATGGTGCCGAATTGCGGTCCGGACGGAGCGGCTTGCGAGGGGGCGGCAGGCGGCGGGATATCAGGGCGCGCAGCGCATCGGCGACACGAGGCAGAACGAGATTCATGCAGGCCAGCTCCCTTTCCTCGACTTCTCCCGACGACAACGCGACGCCGGCGGTGCGGCTGGAACGGGTGGAGCTCTCGCTCGGTTCCGGCCCGGCCCGCGTGCATATCCTCAAGGGCGTGTCGCTGGATATAGGCGCGGGTGAGGCGGTCGGCCTCGTCGGACCCTCGGGTTCCGGCAAGTCGAGCCTGCTGATGGTCATGGCCGGGCTGGAGAAGGCCGATTCCGGCTCGGTGCGGGTCGCCGGCCGCGAGCTCGCCGGGCTCGACGAGGACGCGCTGGCGCGGTTCCGCGGCCTCAATGTCGGCATCGTGTTCCAGGCCTTCCACCTGATCCCGACCATGACGGCGCTGGAGAACGTCGCGGTGCCGCTCGAGCTCGCCGGCCGGCCGGACGCGACGGAGCGGGCGCGGGCGGAGCTGGAGGCGGTCGGCCTCGGCCATCGCGTCGACCACTATCCCGCGCAGCTCTCCGGCGGCGAGCAGCAGCGCGTCGCGCTCGCCCGCGCGCTGGCGCCCGAGCCGCCGATCCTGGTTGCCGACGAGCCCACCGGCAATCTCGACGAGGCGACCGGCCAGCAGATCATGGACCTGATCTTCGCCACCCGCGCGGCGCGCGGCACCACGCTGGTCATCGTTACCCACGACGCCGGCCTCGCCCGGCGCTGCGACCGCACGGTGCGGCTGCGCTCCGGACATATCGAGCCGGAGGCGGCCGCCGTGGCGGTGCCGGCGGGAGTGGCGCAATGAGCGTCCTCGTCTCCGACGCGCCGGCGGCCGGCGCCGGTCCCGCCCGCGTACCTTCCTCGGGCGCGACGGCGGCGCTGCGCATCGCCTTGCGTTTCGCGCTGCGCGAGCTGCGCGGCGGGGTGCGCGGCTTCGGGGTGTTCCTCGCCTGCCTGGCGCTCGGCGTCGCTGCGATCGCCGGTGTCGGCTCCTTCTCGCGGGCGCTGACCGATGCGCTGGAGACGCAGGGCGCGGCGCTGCTCGGGGGCGACGCCTCCTTCACGCTGGTGCAGCGCGAGGCGAGCCCGCAGGAATATGCGCTGATCGCGGCGGGCGGCACGGTGTCGACCTCGGCGACGCTGCGCGGCATGGCCCGCTCGGGCAGCGGCGAGGCGCTTGCCACGACGCTCGCCGAGATCAAGGCGGTGGACAGTGCCTATCCGCTGGTCGACCGCCTGGAGCTCGACCCGGCGGTGCCGCCCGGCGAGGCGCTGGCGCTGAAGGATGGCGCCTATGGGGCGGTCGCCGACCCGATGCTGGCCGACCGGCTGAACCTGAAGATCGGCGATCGCATCGACCTGAACGGCCATGCGCTGCGGCTCGTCGCACTGATCGCCCGCGAGCCGGACAGCCTCGCCACCGGCATCGGCTTCGGGCCGCGGCTGATGATCTCGCTCGACGCGCTGAAGGCCTCCGGCCTGCTGCAGCCGGGCAGCCTGGTGCGATGGCACTACCGCGTGAAGCTCGCCGATCCGGGCACGCTGACGCCCTATGTCGAGGGCGTGAAGGACGGCGCCCGCGAGGCCGGCTTCGAGGTGCGCACCCGCGAGGCGGCGGCGCCGCGGCTGGAGCAGAACGTCAAGCGCTTCACCCAGTATCTGACGCTGGTCGGGCTGACCGCGCTGCTGGTCGGCGGGGTCGGCGTCGCCAATGCGGTGAAGAACCACCTCGACGCCAAGCGGCAGGTAATCGCCACCTTCAAGTCGCTCGGCGCGCCGGGCACCACGGTCTTTGCCATCTATCTCGTCGAGGTCGGGCTGATCGCCGCCATCGGCATCGTGCTCGGCCTCGCGGTCGGCGCGGCGCTGCCTTTTGCGGCGAACGCCGCCTTCGGGCATCTAATGCCGATCGCGATCCATCCGGCTATCCAACCGCTTGCGCTGATTCTGGCGACCGCCTATGGCGCGCTGATCGCGCTCGCCTTCGCGCTGTGGCCGCTCGGGCTCGCCCATGATGTGCCGGTCTCGGCGCTGTTCCGCGACCGGGTGGAGACGTCGCGCCGGCGCCCGCGCCTCGCCTATGTGCTGGCGACGGTGGCCGCGGTGGCGGCGCTCGCCGGGCTCGCCGTCGCCGTCTCTGACGAGCGGCGGATCGCGATCTACTACCTCATCGGCGCCTCCGGCGTGCTGGTCACGCTGCGCCTCGTCGCGACCGGCATCATGGCGCTGGCGCGCCGGCTGCCGCGGCCGCGCTCGACCGCCGCGCGCCTCGCGCTCGCCAATATCCACCGGCCCTCGGCGCTGACGCCGACCGTGGTGCTGTCCCTCGGCCTCGGGCTGACGCTTTTGGTGACGCTGGCGCTGATCGACCGCTCGCTGACCCGCGAGCTGACAGCCCGCCTGCCGAACGAGGCACCGAGCTTCTTCTTCCTCGACATACCGAGCACCGATACGGAGCGCTTCGCGCAGTTCCTCGGCCAGCACGCGCCGACCGCCAAGGTCGAGACCGTGCCGATGCTGCGCGGGCGCCTGCTCACGCTTGGCGACCGGCCGGTCGAGAGCATCACCCCGCCGCCGGATTTCGCGTGGGTGCTGTCCTCCGACCGGGGCATCACCTATTCGGCCGGCGTGCCCGAGGGCTCGCGGCTCACCGCCGGCGACTGGTGGCCGGCCGACTATGCCGGTCCGCCGCTGGTCTCCTTCGAGCGCGAGATCGCCGACGCCTTCGGGCTGAAGATCGGCGATCCGGTGAGCGTCAACGTGCTGGGGCGCACCATCACCGCGACCATCGCCAATCTGCGCGATGTCGACTGGGAGCGGCTGAACATCAACTTCGTCATGGTGTTCTCGCCGAACAGCTTCCGCGGCGCGCCGCACACCGCGCTCGCCACCCTCGCTCTGCCGGACGGCGGCGACGAGGCCGCCGAGCGGGCGGTCTCGCGGGCCGTGGCGCACGACTATCCCGCCATCACCGCGGTGCGGGTGAAGGACGCGCTGACCCAGATCGGCGAGCTGGTCGGCAACCTCCTGCTCGCCATACGCGGCGCCAGCCTGGTGACGCTGCTCGCCAGCGTGCTGGTGCTCGCCGGGGCGCTGGCGGCGGGGCAGCACCAACGGGTCTATGACGCGGTGATCCTGAAGACGCTCGGGGCGACGCGGGCGCGTCTCGTGCTCGCCTACGGCATTGAATATGCCGCGCTCGGCCTCGTCACCGCGGTGGTGGCGATCGGGGCGGGCACGCTCGCCGCCTATGTGGTGGTGACGCGGGTGATGACGCTGCCGTTTGCCTGGTCAACCACCGGCGCGGTCGGGGCGGTGGCCGTCGCGCTGCTGCTGACGGTGGGTTTCGGCCTCGTCGGCACCTGGCGCGCGCTCGGCCAGAAGCCGGCACGGATCCTGCGCAGCCTGTGACGCCGCTGCGTCAGAGCGGTAGCCGGCTCTGATTTACGCTGCGTCAATTCTGACGCAAAGTTCACTTGCGGGCGGCAGGCCGCTCGCCCATATTTCCCGTTGAATCCTGGGAGGCTGCGGACATCAGGTCCGCGGCTCGGGATTGGGGACTTTCGAGAGGATCCGACACGATGTCCGACTATGATCGCAACGTCACCGCGCCGCGACTTGGCGGGACTGTGACGCGGACGGAGGCCGCGATCGACCAGGGCCTCCGCTCCTATATGCTGAGCGTCTACAACTACATGACGCTGGGCCTCGCCATCACCGGCGCGGCGGCTCTCGGCATTTACATGCTTTCCGTGACGACCGACCCCAGCCAGGCCGCCGGCCAGGTGGCGGGCGGCATCATGCTGACCCAGTTCGGCTACACGCTGTTCGTCAGCCCGCTGAAGTGGGTGGTGATGCTCGCGCCGCTGGCGCTGGTGTTCTTCCTGAGCTTCCGCGTCGACCGGATGAGCGTGCCCGCCGCGCAGGGCCTGTTCTGGGCCTATGCGGCGCTGGTGGGCGTCTCGCTCGCCACCATCTTCCTTGTCTACACGCATGAGAGCATCGTGCGGGTGTTCTTCATCACCGCGGCTTCGTTCGGCGCGCTGAGCCTCTACGGCTACACCACGTCGCGCAGCCTGTCGGGGATGGGCTCGTTCCTGATCATGGGCCTGTTCGGCATCATCATCGCGAGCCTGGTGAACATCTTCCTCGGCTCCAGCATGCTGCAGTTCGTGATCTCGGTGGTGGGCGTGCTGGTGTTCGCCGGCCTCACCGCCTACGACACGCAGCGCATCAAGGAGATGTATTTCGCGGGTGACGACGCGGTCGTCGCGGGCCGCAAGGCCATCATGGGCGCGCTGACGCTCTACCTCGACTTCATCAACCTGTTCATGATGCTGCTGCAGCTCTTCGGCAACCGCGGCAACGAGTAAGCCGGGTTCCGTCCCGAATGCGAGGCCCCGGCGAGCGATCGCCGGGGCCTTTTGCTTTTCGGGCGGCCGGGAGTGCCGGCGCCGAGGGAGCCGAAGCTGCGGGAACCGAAGCCGCGAGAGGGTCTTGAGAAGGAAGGCGAATGCCGAATGCAGGAGCCTGAGCAGGCAGGCTGACCCAAGGAGGCTGACCATGACCCCGATGGTACCGGTGCGGGTGCGGGCGGACGACGTCGCGATCCGGATCGACACGCTGGAGCAGGCGCTGCGCTATGCGCGCGAGAACCCGCGACCCAAGGGCGACTATGAAGGGATGATCCGGCGGCTGGAGGCGGCGAGCGAGCCGGAGGACGTCCTCGAGGCCGGCAACGCGTTCCGCTGGTGGGCGGAGAGCAACGCCCTCGCCGTGGAACCGGGCCTTCCCGAATAGCGAATGCCGGGCGCCGGGATCGCCCCCGGCGCGCCCGTCCCCAGCCCTGCGGCCGCCCGATCCGGACGCGCGCAAGGCGGCGCGGTGGACGGCACGACCCTCAGGGAAGGGCCGCGAAACCGCAGCAATGCAGGGCGCCCCCTCGTCCGCCGCACTGACGCCGTCTCGTCGCGTTGTCCCGGACGCGCTCCAGGGCGGATAGACGACCGGGTTCGCCCAGTCCCGAACGGCTCTGGCCGACCTATTCGATCGCCGTCAGCAGGGCGGGAATCTCGCGCTCGAAGAAGTCGGAGAAAGCGGCGATGCGCGGCGGCAGCTTCTGATAGGGCGGATAGTACAGGGTGAGCCAGAACTCGGGCGGCGACCATTCCGGCAGAATCGGAACCAGACGTCCCGTCCGCAAATGCTCGGCGACGATGAAGATCGGAAGCAGGGCGACACCCGCCCCGTTGGCGGCAAGGCGCGCCAACACCTCTCCATTGTTGGAACTGACCGCTCGTCCCGCCGAGATCGTCGCGGTGGAGCCGCCATCCGTCAGCTCCCATGTCTCGCGGTGGCTGCCGGCATCGTAGGCGAGGCACGCATCGGGAGACAGCTCGTTGGGATGGCGGGCGGTGGTGGGGGGCGTACCGGGCGCGGCCACGAGGATGCGCCTGATCGCGCAGATCTTGCGCCATATGGTGAACTTCTCGGACGGCGGCCCCGAGATGCGGATGGCCAGATCGAACCCCTCCTCGACCACGTCGAGCAACTCGTCGGTGAGGGAAATCTCGATATCGATCCTGGGGTAGAGCTCACGGAACCCGCACAGGATATGCGGCAGCAGGCGCTGGCCGAACGACATGGGCGCATTGATCCGCAGCCTGCCTTCGTCCGCCTTGTGCGCGTTGATCAGCTCGGTGCGCGCCAAATCCAGCGCCTTTACGACCGGAGCGATCCGCGCGGCGAATATGGCGCCATCTCCCGTCAGTGCGACCTGACGTGTGGTGCGGACGAAGAGCTGCACGCCGAGGTCGGCCTCGAGCGCGGCGATGGTCCGCGTGACCGAGGCGGGGGTCGTATCGATCTCGCGGGCGGCCTGAGCGAAATTCCGCTTTTCGGCGGCGAGGAGAAAGGTGCGGAGGGCCTTGAGCTCGTTCATGATTGATTATTACGTTAAGCGCAACGGCCTATCAATATTCGCGTCAATTCTCCGCAACGGCAGACTTCGCTAGGTTCCGCGGCATCTTGGAACGCGGCGTCGCCGCGAGAGAGGCGGACGCCGTGCTCAACGAGATCGAGGGCCGCGACGAGGACACCGTCCATTCCGGCGAGGCGCTGAAGCTGCCGGCCTGCTACGCGCCCTGTCGCGCCGGGATCGAAGGGCAGCTCGCGCCGCTTGCTGGCCGAGCACCCTTGCCGCCGACCTCTGCGCGCCATGGGGAGCTTCCGCGATGAGCCAGTTCCAGCCCTATCTCGTCTCCCTCGCCGTCGGTCTCGGGATCGGCGCGGTCTACGGCCTTCTCGCGGTGCGCTCGCCGGCGCCGCCGATCATCGCCCTCATCGGGCTGCTCGGCATGCTGGCGGGAGAGGCCGCCGTGCAATGGCTGAAGGGGCACAGCAACGTCGTGCAGTCCTGCCTGCACGAGAAATCCTTCGCGCTTCATCGCCCCGACGGGGCGGCGAAGGATGCCGACGCCGTCTGACGCACAGGCTCATCTCGCCATCCCTCAACAGGAAACTCCCATGTCCAGCAAGCTCGAAGTGCTCACGCCGCAGAACAGCCAGCTCATCTTCATCGATCAGCAGCCGCAGATGGCTTTCGGCGTCCAGTCGATCGACCGTCAGGTGCTGAAGAACAATGTCGTCGGTCTCGCCAAGGCGGCCAAGGTCTTCGACATCCCGACCGTCATCACCACGGTCGAGACCGAGAGCTTCTCCGGACACACCTATCCCGAGCTCCTTGCCGTGTTTCCCGATGCGCCGCTTCTCGAGCGCACCTCGATGAACTCTTGGGACGACCTCAAGGTGCGCGAGGCGCTTGCCGCCAATGCCGCGCAGGGCCGCAAGAAGGTGGTCGTCTCCGGCCTGTGGACCGAGGTGTGCAACACCACCTTCGCGCTCTCCTGCCTCAACGACACCGATTACGAGATCTACATGGTCGCCGACGCTTCCGGCGGCACGTCGGCCGACGCGCACAAATACGCCATGGACCGGATGATCCAGGTCGGCGTCGTGCCGGTCACCTGGCAGCAGGTGCTGCTGGAGTGGCAGCGCGATTGGGCGCGCCGCGGCACCTATAATGCCGTCACCACCATCGTGAGGGAACATTCCGGCGCTTACGGGATGGGCGTCGACTACGCCTACACCATGGTCCACAAGGCCCCCGAGCGCGTGGCCCACGGCCCGCGCCTCGCGCCGAAGCCAGCAGCCTGAGCCAAGCGGCGAGGCGGGCGGCGCGATACCCGGCCGGAATGATCAGCCAACGCCGCTCGCCCCCGCCTCGGACATCCCCTGTCGCGATCCGCCGTCGGGCAGGGCCGGCCGGAAATCGCCTCGTACCAGCCAGAAGCCAACGGAGCGCATCATGAGGCCGAATCTGCCCACCCTCCTCAGCTTCAATGCGGGCTATGTCGATACGGCCGGGTTCCTCGCGCTGCACGGCCTGTTCACCGCTCATGTGACCGGCAATTTCGTGATGATCGGCCAGGCGCTGGCGCATGGCAGCGAGAGCCTCGTCGCCAAGCTTCTGGCATTGCCCACCTTCTGCGTCGCGGTGGTGGTGCTGCAATATCTTTCCCTGCGCATCGCCGCGCCGCCCGCGCGCGCATTGCGAGCCATGCTGCTGGCGAAGTTCCTGTTCCTGACGGCTGCGGCAGGCTGTGCCATCTACTATGGCGGCTTCGCCGATGCCGACGGCCTGCCGCTGGTGCTGACCGGGATGCTGCTGGTCATCGCCATGGCCATCCAGAACGCCGCGCATCGCCTGCATCTGGCTTCCGCGCCGCCCTCGACGCTGATGACCGGCACCACGACGCAGATCATGCTCGACCTCGCCGGCCTCCTCTACGGCAAGACCCAGGACAAGCCCGAAGCCATCAAGGCGCGCCTGATCCGGCTGAGCGTGCCGGTCCTGGCCTTCGCGCTCGGGTG
Organism: Allobosea sp. 117; assembly: GCF_000702305.1. Lineage (GTDB taxonomy): Bacteria > Pseudomonadota > Alphaproteobacteria > Rhizobiales > Xanthobacteraceae > Ancylobacter. Next base: position 210,264 of record NZ_JNLC01000015.1, on the reverse strand, counting down.
CGGACTCGCCGCTCTGCTTTTCGTCCTTCTGGGCATGTGGTGCTTCGCCCTGCCGGCCGCCCTTGCCGCCGGCGGCGTGTTCCTGCCGCTCCCGGAAAAGGCTCAGGGCTGATCCGCCTGCCCCCCGGAAAAATGAAGAAGGGACAAGGAACATGGTTCGACTGACCCGTCGCCAGACCATCGCCGGAGCGGCTGCCGCGACGCTGCTGCCTTCGTTCCGTGCCCATGCACAGGAAAACCCTATGCCGCCTAAAGACCTGATCATCATCAACGCCAAGGTGACGACGCTCGACCGGCAGAACCCCGTCGCCGAGGCCGTCGCGATCCGCGACGGCAAGTTCCTCGCGGTCGGCTCGGAGGCCGAGGTGCGGGCCGCCGCGCCGGAGGCGGACATCATCGACGTCAAGGGACGCCGCGTCATTCCGGGGCTGATCGACAGCCACACCCACGTCATCCGCGGCGGTCTCAACTACAATATGGAGCTACGCTGGGACGGCGTGCCGAGCCTGTCCGAGGCGATGGCGATGCTCAAGGTCCAGGTGGACCGTACCCCGGCCCCGCAATGGGTGCGCGTGGTCGGCGGTTTCACCGAGCACCAGTTCGCCGAAAAGCGCCTGCCGACCATCGACGAGCTGAACGCGGTGGCCCCGGACACCCCGGTCTTCATTCTCCACCTCTATGACCGCGCCCTGCTGAATGCCGCCGCGGTCCGGGTGGTGGGTTACACGAAGGACACGCCCAATCCGCCCGGCGGCGAGATCGTCCGCGATGCGGCGGGGAATCCGACCGGGCTGCTGCTCGCGCAGCCCAACGCTACCATCCTCTACTCGACACTGGCCAAGGGACCGAAGCTGCCGACCGACTACCAGGTCAACTCGACGCGCCACTTCATGCGCGAGATCAACGCGCTGGGCGTCACCAGCGTGATCGACGCCGGCGGCGGCTTCCAGAATTATCCCGACGATTACGCGATCATCGAGAAGCTGCATGCCGAGGGCCAGATGACGGTCCGCGTCAGCTACAACCTGTTCACGCAGAAGCCGAAGGAGGAGCTGGCCGACTTCTCTTCCTGGGTGAAGCAGGTCTTGCCCGGACAAGGCGACGACACCTATCGCCACAACGGCGCCGGCGAGATGCTGGTCTATTCCGCCGCCGACTTCGAGGATTTCCGCGTCGAGCGGCCGGATATGCCGCCGAACATGGAGGCGGACCTCGAGCCGGTGGTCCGCCTGCTCGCCGAGAACCGGTGGCCGTGGCGGCTGCACGCCACCTACAACGAGACCATCGAGCGCGCGCTGAACGTCTTCGAGAAGGTCAATCGCGACGTTCCGCTGTCCGGCATCAACTGGTTCTTCGACCATGCCGAGACGATCAGCGACCGCAATATCGACCGCATCGCGGCGCTCGGCGGCGGCATCGCCGTGCAGCACCGCATGGCCTATCAGGGCGAGTATTTCGTCGAGCGCTACGGCGCGAAGGCCGCCGAGCGCACGCCGCCGATCAAGCGGATGATGGAGGCGGGCGTGCCGGTCGGCGCCGGCACCGATGCCACCCGCGTCGCCTCCTACAACCCGTGGGTCTCGCTTTCCTGGCTGGTGACCTCCTCCACCGTGGGCGGGCTGCGGCTCTATCCGCAGCACAATCGCCTCGACCGCGAGACGGCGCTGCGCCTGTGGACCGAGGCCAACACCTGGTTCTCCAACGAACAGGGCCGGAAGGGGCAGATCAAGGTGGGCCAGCTCGCCGACCTCGCCGTGCTGTCCGACGACTATTTCTCGGTGCCTGAGGCGGACATCGTGCATCTGCGCTCGGTGCTGACCGTGCTCGGCGGCAAGGTCGTCCACGGCGATGGCGACTATGCCCCGCTCGCTCCGGCGCTGCCGGCGCCGATGCCCGACTGGTCGCCGGTCGCCACCTTCGGCGGCTACTACAAGACCAAGGAGGCACGCGCCAAGCTGACCCTGCATTGCGGCTGCGCCAATGACTGCGCCGTGCACGGCCATGATCACGCCGCCGCGCTCGGCGCCAGTGTGCCGGCCTCCGACGCCCGCACCTTCTGGGGCGTGCTCGGCTGCGGCTGCTGGGCGGTGTGACGATGACGCCCAAGCCCATCTCGTCCCTGCTCGAGGCGCGCTGGTTCGCGTGCCTCGCGGCCATCCTGCTGACGCTGCCCTATTGGACCAGCGGCATCGCAAAGCTGTTCGACCTCGACGGCGCCTTCGCCGAGGCCGCGCATTTCGGATTGAACTCGGCCTGGCTGGTGGTCGCCGGGACCATTCTCATCCAGATCGGCGGCTCGGTGCTGGTGATCCTCGGCCGCCTTTCCTGGCTCGGCGCCGGGGCGCTCGGCGTCTTCACGGCGGTGGCGACACTCATTGCCCATCCCTTCTGGCAGGTGGCGGACCCGATACAGCGCTTCCACGAGCGCAATACCTTCCTCGAACATGTCGGATTGATCGGCGGCTTCATGCTGGCCGCAATCCTCAGCCACCGGAAGGGGCGACCATGACCTCCTCTCGTGCCGCGCCCGACCGCGCGGCCGGACCGCTGAGCTTCCCGGTGTTCCGGGCACTCTGGATCGCGACCATCGTCTCCAACATCGGCACATGGATGCACGATGTCGGCGCGGGCTGGCTGATGACGTCGCTGTCGCCGAGCCCGCTGCTCGTCGCGCTGGTGCAGGCGGCGACCACGCTGCCGATGTTCCTGCTGGCGCTTCCGGCGGGCGCGCTGGCCGACATCATCGACCGCCGCCGCCTTCTCCTCTGGTCGCAGGTCCTCGGTCTCGTGGCTGCGGCGATCCTCGCCGTGCTGACCTGGCTGGGGTTGACGACGCCCCATGTGCTGCTGGCGGCGACCTTCGTGCTCGGCGTGTCCGCGGCGCTCAGCGCGCCCGTCTTTCAGGCGATCGTGCCGGAACTCGTCAGTCAGCCGGCCCTGCCGGACGCGGTGGCGCTCAACAGCCTCGGGATCAACATCTCGCGCGCCATCGGACCGGCGCTCGGCGGGGTCATCGTCGCGATCGCAGGCACACCCGCCGTCTTCGCCCTCAACGCGCTCTCAGTCGTCGCGGTGCTCGCGGTCCTGTTCGGGTGGAAGCGTTCGGCAAACGTCCAAACCCTGCCACCCGAGCACTTCTTCGGCGCGATGAAAGCCGGCTGTCGCTATGCGCGCCACTCCCCGGCGCTGCGTCTCGTGCTCATCCGCGCGGCGGGCTTCTTCCTGTTCAGCAGCGCCCTGTGGGCGATGCTGCCGCTGGTCGGCCGCCGGGGCCTGGGTCTCGACGCGGCCGGATATGGCGCGCTGCTCGGCTGCATGGGGGCCGGCGCGGTCGTCGGCGCGATCCTGCTGAAGAAGCTGCGCAAGCGGATCGCCGCCAACACGCTCTCGATCGCCGCGACGCTGCTGTTCGCGCTGGCCACGCTCGCTCTCGCGCTGGTGCCGAACGCCTGGCTCGCAGGTGCTGTCATGTTCGCCGCCGGCCTCGCCTGGATCGGCATGCTGACCTCGCTCAACGTCGCCGCCCAGATGGCCTCGCCCGGCTGGGTGAAGGCCCGCGCGCTCGCCGTCTATCTGCTCGTGTTCCAGGGCGCGATGACGGGCGGCAGCATCCTCTGGGGCTCGCTCGCCGCGCGCACCAGCGTCGGCACCGCGCTTGCCGTCGCCGCCGTCGGACAAGCGGCGGCTCTGATCCTTGCCGTCTTCTGGCGCCTTCCGAAGGACTCCGCGACGGATCTGGCGCCCTCGAACCACTGGGCCGAACCCGTGGTGGCCGTGCAGCCGGCCGGTGACCGCGGTCCGGTGCTGATCGAGATCGAATACCGGGTCGCGCCCGAGAAGGCGGCAGAATTCATCGCGGCCCTGAGGCGCTTCAGTTCCGTGCGGCAGCGCGACGGCGCCATCCGCTGGGACGTGTGGGAGGATGTCGCGGACCCCGGCCGGGTTGTCGAATACTTCATCGTCGAGAGCTGGGTGGAGCATCAGCGCCAGCACGCCCGCGTCACCCATGCCGATGCGGTCGACCAGAAGATGCTCCACGCCTTCCATGTCGGCGACCGGCCACCAGTCGTACGACACCTGCTCAGACCGCTCTGACGTCGACCGACGCAGCACCCCGGAACAAAGGTGCCGCCAACGACCTCAACGGTGAAATCGAAGCCGCGGCAGCAGGGCGGCCACGGCTTCGCAACGGCGCCCCGGCACAGGCGGGCCAAGGAAGACCCGGAAACCCTATTGAAGATCGATCAGAATCTTCAGCTCCTGCCCGGTGGGACTGAGCAATTGCTCGAAGCCGTTCTCGACCACGTCGTCGAGCCTGATGCGGCGGGTGACGACCTTCTCGGCCGGTAGGATGCCGCTGCCGATCATCGAGGCGACGCGCGGCCACATCAGTGTCGAGTAGCACCAGGAGCCGCGCACGTCGATGTCCTTGAAGGTGACGGCAAAGCCGTCCACCGCCGGCTTGCCGACATGCAGCCCGACCTGCACCACCGTGCCCTGCCGCCGTACCGCATCGATACCGGTGGCGAGCGCGGCTTCTGCACCGACGCATTCCAGCGCCACGTCGACGCCGACGTGGCCCTCCGTCCGGTCGCGGATCGCCTCCACCACATTCTCGCTCTTCGGATTGAGCGTGATGATGTCGGGCAGGATCTGCCGCGCCATGGCGAGGCGGTTGTCGTTGGTGTCGGACAGGAAGATGGTGCTGGCGCCGGCCGCGCGCGCGGCCAATACCTGCAACTGGCCGATCGGCCCGGCGCCGGTGATGAGCACGGACGAGCCGGGCTTCACCCCGCCACGCTCGGCGGCATAGACGACGACCGCGGTCGGCTCGATCAGCGCCGCCTGCTCGTCGGTGACGCTGTCGGGCATGCGGAACACGTTGTAGTCGTTGACCACCGAATACTCCGCCATGCCGCCCCAGGGCCACATCAGCCCGACGATGCCGAGCCGGTCGCTGAGCTGATAGAGACCGCGCCGTCCGTAATAGTCGTCGCGCGGGGAGACCAGCGGCTGGATCGACACCTTGTCGCCGGGGGCGACATCGGTGACGTCGGTTCCCACCGCGACGACGGTGCCGCCATATTCGTGGCCGAGTACCTGCGGCAGCCGCGCGCCCGTATAGGGGTGCGGCTCGGTGGGAATGAAAATCGGCCCGGCGGCGTATTCATGCAGGTCGGTGCCGCATATGCCGCAATAGCGGTTTTTCACCAGCACCTCGCGCGGGCCGAGTTTGGCCTTGTCGGGCTCCGGCACGTTCTCGACGCGCACGTCGCGCTTGCCGTGGAAACGGGCGGCTTTCATCTCTCGATCCTCCTAGAGCCCTTTCCGTTCGGATGGAAACATCCGAACGACAAGAAAGTGCTCTTGATTCAATATGTTGGAGCATTTCCTCTCCGATCAGATGAATCCATCTGATCGGGAAATGCTCTAGGCTTTCTCGGTCGCGAAGGCGTCGAAGGCCTCGAGCGCCCGGCCGGCATAGACGGCGGAGGGGCCGCCACCCATCTCGATGGTGACGGCGAGCACCTCCACCAGTTCCTCGCGGCTGGCGCCGTGGCTGCGTGCGTTGGCGACGTGGAACAGGATGCAGTCGCCGCAGCCCTGCTGCACGGCGATGGCGACGGCGACGAGTTCCTTGAGCTTTGCCGGCAGCACGCCGGATTTCGACGCCTCGCCCATCAGTGCCCGGAAGGCGGTCATGGTCTGCGGCGCGGCTTTGGCGAGCGCGCCGAAGCGCAGGTTCATCTCCTTGAGCTGCTGAGGCAGGTTTTCGGACGATGCCATGGTGCCCTCCCTCAGACGAACACCATGCCGCCGTCGACGAGCAGCGACTGGCCGGTCATGAAATCGGAATCCGACGAGGCGAGGTAGCGTGCCACGCCGACGAGATCGTCTGGGCGAGAGGGCCGCCCCAGCACCGCACCGGCGGCGAAGGTGTCGAACGCCTCGTTGACCTTGTGGGTGAGGCCGCTGTCGCGGAAGCCCTTGTCGATGGTGTCCCACATCGGGGTCGCCACCACGCCGGGGCAGAAGCAGTTGGCGGTGATGCCCTCCTTGCCGAAGGCCCGCGCGGCGGCCTGGGTCATCGCCACCACGCCGAACTTCGAGGCGCAGTAATGGGCGAGCGGCTCGTAGCCCTGCTTGCCGGCGATGGAGGCCGTGTTGACGATCTTGCCGCCGCCGCCCTGGCTGCGGAAAGTCTTGATCGCCTCCTGCATGCCGATCAGCACGCCGAGCGCGTTGACGTCGGTGACGAAGCGCCAGTCCTCCTCGGTGATGTCGAGGAACGGCCTCGTCTGCGCCACGCCGGCATTGTTGAACAGCACGTCGAGCCGGCCGAAGGCCTCGACGGCGCGGTCAAGCATGGCCCGCACCTGCGCCCGCTCCCGCACGTCGACCGCCACCGCGATGGCGGTGCCGCCGGCAGCGGCGATCTTTCCCGCCACCGTATCGGCGGCCTGCTGCGAGAGATCGGCCACGGTGATGCAGGCGCCGTTGGCGGCGAGCGCGAGCGCTATGGCCGCGCCGATGCCGCCGGCCGCGCCGGTGATGACGATGCTCTTATCCCTGAGATCGGGCATGCTTCCTCCTTCGCCGTCCATGCGTGGCGGCGTTCGTGTCGTTGAAACGCGTGCGGTTCAGGCCCTGATGTGGGCGAGCACCAGCTCGTTGACCCGGCCGGCCTTCTCCATCTGCACCATGTGACCGGCCCCGCCGATGACCTCCGCTCTGGCACGGTCACCGAGCGCCGTGGCGTGAGCGGCGGGGATCACCTGATCGCTCTCGCCCCAGACGACGAGCACCGGTGTGTCCGCCGCCTTCAGCGCCTCGGCGAGGACGGAGGCCTGCCGTCCGCCGGCGAAGAGAGCGTCGGCAAGCGCGCGCAAGGCATCGTCGACGCCGTCCAGTCGCTTGTATTTCAAAAGGTCGTCGACGAGTTGACGGGTGACGGTCGCGGGATCGTGGAACAGTTGCTCCAGCACCGGCTTGAGGTCGCGGCGGGACGTCGCAGCGACGAAGCCGTCGGTATAGCCGCTATTGATCTCCTCCCCGAGCCCGGCCGAGCCGATCAGTGTGACGGAGTTGACGCGGTCCGGGTGATCGAGCGCGGTGCGGGCGGCGATGGCCCCGCCCATGGAATGGCCGATGAGATGTGCCGACGCGATGCCGAGCGCGTCCATGAAGCCGGTGACGGCCTCGGACAGGCCGACGAGGTTCGCCTGCTTCACCCGCTTGTCCGACTGGCCATGCCCCGGCAGGTCGAGCGCGTAGACGGTGCCGGCCTCGGCCAGCGCGTCGATGTTGAACAGCCAGTTGTCGAGATCGCCGCCGAAGCCGTGGATGAGGATGACGTTCGGCTCGCCGCTTCCCCGCTTCGCGTAGCGCAGCCGCCCGGCCGGGGTGTCGACGAATTCGTAGCGCGGCCCGGCCTCCGCCTCCTCGCCTTCCCCTGCCGCATGGGTGGCGTATTCGGCGACATAGGCGTCGATGTCGGCGTCGGGCACGTCGTCATCGGCGATGACGCCGATCAGCGCCTTCACCGGATAGACGGTGTCCGGCGTGCCGATGACGCGGCGCAGCGTTCCGGCCTCGTTGGCCTCGACGACGCCGGCGATCTTGTCGGTCTCCACCTCGACGATCTCGTCGCCGACGCCGACCCTGGTGCCGGCTGGCTTGAGCCAGCCGGTCACCTTGCCCTCCGACATCGACAGCCCCCATTTGGGCATGACGATCGGCTTGATGCGTTCGTTCATCACGAGCTCCTTCACGCCGCGAGCGCGCGGGCTGTGGTCTTGTTCACGGCGGCGGCGATGGCGTCGGCCGAGGGGATGTAGAGGTCCTCCAGCACCGGCGAGAACGGCACCGGCGTGTGCGGAGCCGTCACCATCTGCGGGGCTGCCTTCAGCGCCCCGAAGGCGTTCTGCGCCACGTAGGAGGCGACGTCGGAGGCGATGGAGCAGCGCGGATTGGCCTCGTCCACCACCACCAGCCGACCGGTGTTCTCCACGCTCTCGATCACCGTGTCCCAGTCGATCGGCGAGAGCGTGCGCAGGTCGATCACCTCCGCCTGCACGCCCGATTTGGCGAGCTTCTCGGCGGCGTCGAGCGCGCGGTGCACGGTGAGGCCGTAGCTGACGATGGTGACGTCCTTGCCCTCACGCACGACATTCGCCTCGCCGAAGGGAATGGCGTAGCTCTCCTCCGGCACGTCGGCCTCCGAGCCATAGAGCGCCTTGTGCTCGCAGAAGATCACCGGGTCGTCGTCGCGGATCGACTGGATGAGCAGGCCCTTGGCGTCATAGGCGTTGGAGGGGCACACCACCTTCAGCCCCGGCACATGGGTGAACATGGGGGTGAGCATCTGCGAGTGCTGGGCGGCGGCGCGGAAGCCGGCGCCGACCATGGCGCGGATCACCACCGGGGTCTTGGCCTTGCCGCCAAACATGTATTTGAACTTGGCGGCCTGGTTGAGGATCTGGTCGAAACACACGCCCATGAAGTCGAGGAACATCAATTCGGCCACTGGGCGCATGCCGCAGGCGGCCGCGCCGATGGCGGCGCCGATATAGGCGCTCTCCGACAGCGGGGTGTCCATCAGCCGGTTACCGTGCTTGGCGTGCAGCCCCTTGGTGACCCCGAGCACACCGCCCCAGGCGTCGAGCTCCCCCGGCGCACCGGCGCCGCCGACGATGTCCTCGCCGAGCACGATCACGGTGGGGTCGCGGCGCATCTCGAGGTCGAGCGCCTCGTTGATCGCCTGCTTGTAGCTGATCTTGCGGGCCATTCTGGTTTCCTCCGGTGTTGTTCTGTCGGCTCAGTAGGCGACGTAGACGTCGGTCAGCAGCTCGCGCGGCGAGGGCAGGGGCGCTCCCTTAGCGCTTTCCACCGCAGCATCGATGAGGGAGGCGACCTCGCGGTCGACAAGCGCGATCTCCGCCTCGCTCACCGCGCCGGCGGAGGTGACGCGGTTGGCGAAGATCCTGAGGCAGTCGCGGTGCTCGCGGTTGTAGTCGTTCTCGCCCTTGGCCTTGTAGGTCTGGGCGTCGCCCTCGAAATGGCCGAAGAAGCGGATGGTCTTGCACTCCAGCAACGCCGGGCCGCCGCCTTCGCGGGCACGGCGGATCACCTCGCCGGCCGCCTCGTGCACGGCGAAGAAGTCGGTGCCGTCCACCGTCACCCCCGGCAGGCCGAAGCCGGCGGCGCGGTCGACATAGGAATCCACCGCTGTCGCGTATTCGACCGAGGTCGATTCCGCGTAGCCGTTGTTCTCGACGACGAAGATGACCGGCAGGTTCCAGATGGCGGCGAGGTTCATGCTCTCCAGCACGGTGCCCTGATTGGAGGCGCCGTCGCCGAAGAAGGTGATGCCCACCCCGCCGTCACCGCGGAATTTCGCTGCCAGGCCGGCGCCGCAGATCAGCGGTGCGCCGGCGCCGAGAATGCCGTTGGCGCCCATCATGCCCTTGGAGAGGTCGGCGATATGCATGGAGCCGCCCTTGCCACGGCAGGCGCCGGTCGCCTTGCCGTAGATCTCCGCCATCATCTCGTGCACGTCGACGCCCTTGGCGATGCAATGGCCGTGGCCGCGATGGGTGGAGGCGATGCGGTCGATGTCGGTGAGGTGCATCATGATGCCGGCGGCGCAGGCCTCCTCGCCGGCATAGAGGTGGACGAAGCCGGGAATGTCGCCCTTGGCGAACTCCACATGCAGCCGCTCCTCGAAGTCGCGGATGGTGCGCATGGTGCGGTAGGCGGCGAGCAGTTCGTCCTTCGAGAGGGGGAAGGGATTGTTGGTCATCGGCGTAGGTTCCTCCTTGGTTTTTCTGGGCGGATTCTTCCGGGTGGGCGTTCAGGCGTCGGCGGCGGCGAGCGGGTGGCTGACCAGCAGCCCGTTCCGCGCGGCGAAGCGCATCACCGCCGCCACGTCGACGGTGCGGAAGGCGCGGTCGACGAGGCGGATCTCCACCTGCTGGTGCGGGTCGAAGAACAGCTCGCGCTCGCCGTCGAGGGCGATGGCGCCGGCGGCGAGCGCCGGGGTGAAGACGCTGCCGGCCGGCATGCGCCGCCAACCCTCGACGCCGATCTCCTCGATGAGGCCGGGCGCGATCGGCGCGCGCACGCGGCGCGCGGCGGTCCCGGCGGGGGCGAGCGTCACCGCGAGGCCGCCGGCCTCGGAGCGGCTCACCGGCTCGATCAGCCCGGCGATGGCGGCCATGCCGATCACCTCCGGGTCGGCGAAGGTGACGTAGAGCTCGCGGAAGGTCTCGATGCGCCACAGCGCCCGGGCTCCAACGAAGCGGTCGGTGACGATGGCGACGTCGACGAGGGCGATCTCCGGCGCGCCGCCGTCAAGGCTAACCTCGATCTTCTTGTTGTCGGCGAAGGCGATGCGGGCCGGCACCTGCCCGGTCGCCGCGAGACCCGCGGCAAGCCCGGTGATGGTCGGCTCGCGATGCTCGGGAAAGGCGTTGTTGGTGCCGGTGGAGATGCCGGCGACCGGCACGCGGCCGCATTCGCCGACCACCGCGCGGTGGGTGCCGTCGCCGCCGAGCACGATGATCGCTGCAATGTCGCCGGACGCGGCCATCAAGCGGGCGGCGCGGCGGGTATCCTCCACCGTGCCGGTGACGGGCATGGGCAGGAAGGACAGGCGGGGAAAGCGGTCTTCGCCATGTGACCGCGCACGCTCCATGCCGCGCAGAACATGGCCGGCGATGCCGGCGCGCTCCGGCATCATCACCGCTTCCTCGATCCCGCAGGCCTTGAGCGCGGCGAGCGCCCTGAGCACGATGTTGGCGCGGTCGGCAATCTGCACGCTGTTGGCGCTGGCGACGACGCGACGTATGTCACGTGCCGAAATCGGATTGGCGATAAGGCCGACCTTCGGCGTCATGCGGCTTCCTTCCCCAGGCGTGTTTTCGTTTTGCCGAATCTCTCCGCAAGCGGCGGGCCAAACGCTGTTGAATGGTCAACTATTTGATCTAATTAGTTATTTTTGTGAAAGGCGCGGTCGCCTCACTGCGGCGGGCACGCCACATCTGTGGCGCGCGGCGCCACATCTGTGGCGCGCGGACGCGGCTTTCGCGCGCGTCGCTTGTGCGCTGCCACAAGGCATTTGCTTGCCGCTTCCGCCGTTCGGGGCAACACTCGCCGAAAACCAGAAAATCCCGGAGGACGCCGATGAGACGGGAACAGGCCGCGCACATCGACGAGCTTGTGCGCGTGGCGAACGGCGAGGCCGGCCGCCACGCGACGCGGCGCGACGCCATCATCCAGCAATCCTGGCGGCGCTGCGTCAGCGAGCACAAGCTCGATCCCGAGGTGCTGCGCGACCCCTGCATCCTCACGCAGTCGCGTCTGCGCGAGCATCAGGACGCGATGGAGGAATTCACCCATACCGCCCGTTTCGGCGTGGAGACGTTGTACCGGCAGGTGGCCGGGCTCGGCTATGTGCTGCTGCTGACCGACGCCAAGGGTGTCACCGTCGATTTCATCGGCGACCCCACCTTCGACAACAATCTGATGCGTGCCGGGCTCTATCTCGGCGCCGACTGGCACGAGCAGCACGCCGGCACCTGCGCAGTCGGCACCTGTATCGCCACCGGCGAGGCACTGATCGTCCACCAGACCGACCATTTTGACGCCACGCACATCCCACTCACCTGCACCGCCTCGCCGGTGTTCGACCCTGCCGGCAACCTCGCCGCCGTGCTCGACATCTCGGCGTTGCGCTCGCCGGAGCCGAAGGAGAGCCAGTTCCTGGCGCTGCAATTCGTCCGTTCCATCGCCAACAAGATCGAGACCGCCAATCTGGTGAACCGCTTCCGGCGGGAATGGATCATCAAGCTCGCCGCCTCGCCGGAATTCGTCGATGTCGAGCCGAGCTATGTGGTGGCGGTGGACGGCTCCGAGCGCATTCTCGGCTTCAACAACAAGGCGCGCGGGCTGATGCTGGGCGAGAGCGAGCGCCGCACCGGCCGGCCAGATCGCCGGCCGCTGGTCGGGCGGCGTCTCTCCGAATTCTTCGATCTCTCGGTCGACGACCTGCCGCGCCTTTCCCATTCGCGCCCGGCGAGCCAGCGCATGGTACGGCTCGCCGCTTCCGGCACCCCGCTCTTCGCCCAGAGCCTCGCCCCGCCGAGCCGGCCCGGCACGCCGGTCGCCGAGCCGGCGGCGCCTGCCGTGCCAGAGCCCCTGCAGGCACTGTTCGGCGAGGACCCGGCGATGCGGCAGGTGGCGACCCGCGCCGCCAAGCTGGTCAACACCCAGATGAGCCTGCTCATCTGCGGCGAGACTGGGTCGGGCAAGGAGCACCTCGCCAAGGCCATCCACGCTGCCAGCGCGCGCTCGCGCAAGGCCTTTGTGCCGGTGAACTGCGCGGCGCTGCCGGAAACCCTCATCGAAGGCGAATTGTTCGGCTACGAGCCCGGCGCCTTCACCGGTGCGACGGCGCGGGGCAAGAAGGGGCTCGTCATCGAGGCCGATGGCGGCACGCTGTTCCTCGACGAGATCGGCGACATGCCGCTCGCCTTGCAGACGCGGCTGCTGCGTGTGCTCGCCGAGCGGGAGGTGACGCCGCTCGGCCGTTCCAGGTCGGTGCCGGTGAACATCCGCGTCATCGCCGCCACCCATCGCGATCTCGTCGCCGAGGTGAAGGCCGGGCGCTTCCGCGAGGACCTGTATTTCCGCCTCTCCGGCGCGGTGCTGACCCTGCCGCCGCTGCGCCAGCGGCGCGATCTCGACTGGCTGATCGAGCGGCTGCTCGCCGGGAGGGGGCAGCGTGGCGGTGCAGCGTTCAGCGTCCCGCAGGACATCATGACGATACTCACCCAGCACGACTGGCCGGGCAATATTCGCGAGCTTATCAATGTGCTCGATTATGCCTGCGCCGTCGACGAGGATGGCGTCATCGGGCTCGACGACCTTCCGGACCGGCTGCGCGAGACGCCGGAATCGTCGCTTCATCTTGCACCGCAGCCATGGCGAATGGGAGGGTTGCCCGCTATTGCTGGTGTGCCCTCGCGCTCCGTCGGATCGGCGAACGGGCGTGAAGATCTCGTTGCGAGCCTTGAGGCCCGCGGCTGGAACGTCTCTGCCGTCGCCCGCGACCTCGGGCTGGACCGCACCACCGTGCATCGGCGGATGCGGCGCTTTGGCCTCATCGCGACGCGGCGAGGGCGACGCTTTGGCGAGTCCTTTCCGTCAGGAGACTAGGGCGTGCCCCCCAAGGTGCGCCACCTCAGGACATTCCCGTGCCGAGCCCATTGCCCGCGTCACTGGCAGGCTTCCGCCCCCTGGCGTGGATGGCGATCCGCGCTCCAGGGTCTACCGCTGGGACGGCACGGCCTTCGAGCCGGTGCAGAGCTTCAGCACCTTCGGCGGCACAGACGCCAGCAGCTTCGAGCCCGGCGGCGAGCGCTACCTCGTCGTCTCGAATAGCCTCGCCCCGGACCTGCGATTTCGAGTCGACTCGGTTGTGTATCGCCTGGCGCGATGAGGATGGCTGGCTCCCGGCTCGCATGGTCACTGCTGGCGGCTGGAACCCGGCCTTACCCTATCCGCCGCATGCCGGCCTCGTGCGCGACGCGCCGGGAGCGGGCCTTGCGCAAACGCCGCCTTCGGTCGAGGTTTTTGGGTTGATTGGGAGATGGCCTCGCACCGGACGACTGCCCTTCGATCCCAGACGGGAGGGCTCGCGTCTGGACAGTCAGCTCGCACGCCGACAGAAGCCTGCTCGCCCTCAATCTCGCGAAGATTCGCTGCTTCAGGCGGCCGGCGGGCCCAGCAGCACCCAGAGGCGGGCGATTCTGCCGTCGAGGATGTGAGCCGCATCCCAACCCGTCACGGTGACGGGCCCGCCTTCCGGCCCTGCTTCCCACCGAAGCACGGCCAGTCCGTGATGGCCGACGGCCGTGCCGACCGGCGTGAACCGGAAGCGGGGGCCGAACTGCTCGAGCAGATGGCCGGCGACCGCGGATATGGCGGCCCGGCCCTCCACCACATTATCCGGCTCGTACATCAACGGGTCGGCGACGAAGAGTTCGGCAATGGCAGCGTCGCGCCGAGCGGCATCGCGTTCATTGAAAACGCGCATGAGATTGGCACGTAGCAGTCGATCGTGGTCCGTTTCACTCGACATAGTCATCTCTTTCCGGGTTTGGGCGCTCGGGCGCGGGTCAGATGAGCCGCGCGCCGCCGTCGACATGCAGTGTCTCGCCATTCATCAGATCATTGCTCATGAGGAAGACTACGGCGGCCCCGACCTCGTCGGCCGTCCCGAGGCGATGCAGCGGCAGCTTCTCCGTGAGGGCCGCGACATAAGCCTCGCGGCCGTTGCCCAGGGTGCGCGCGAGGAGCGGCGTGTCCGTGGTGCCGGGAGAGACTGTGTTGAAGCGGCGGGGTGAAAGCTCCAGCGCAAGGCCACGGGCAAAGGCTTCCATGGCGGCGGAGGCGGCGGCCAGCACCGCGGTGCCGGCGGCGTTCGGCCGATCGCCGAGCACGCCGGATATGAACGTCACGGAGCCATCGGCGGCCAGGCGATCGCCAAGAGCGCGCAATGCATGCACCGCCGCCCAGATGCGCTCATCAAAGGCGCGGCGCAGATAGGTCACATCCGCATCCAGAACCTTGCCGGCGACGAAGGTCCCGGCGAGCAGAACGAGATGATCGACTCGAGCAATATCGACGAGCGCCACGCCGATCGTGTCCGGCTTGGTGACATCCGCCGTGCGCCAGCCGGAAAAGCCGTTCTCGTTCGCGACGCGTTGGGCGCCCGCGGCGTCGAAGCCGATGACGGTGACGCGGGCGCCGGCCTCCTTGGCCTGTTTGGCCGCGGCCAGTCCGATACCGGAGGTGCCGCCGAAGATGACGACGGAGCGGTTCTGGAGAGACATGGTCATTTTGAGGATTCCTCAGAGCACCGGCTCATGCTGGGCGGGTGATGAGAGGAAGATAGTCAGAGGAGATATGCTTGATAATCCAGCTAATAATCCCTTCTATTATTCCATAATGGAACGAATAAATCTGGATAGTCTGACGGGTCTCATAGCCTTCTCCCGCGCTGCGTCGCTTGGCAGCTACACCGCTGCGGCGCGGGCATTGGGAATTTCGCCATCGGCAATCAGCAAGAGCGTCCAGCGGCTGGAGCAGCGTCTAGGCATGCGCCTTTTCAATCGCACCACGCGTTCCCTGACGCTCACCCCCGAGGGACGCGATCTGCATGAGCGCGCTTTACGCCTGCTGCGTGAGGCCGAAGCGATCGAGCAGGCGGCGGTCGCCGCCCGCTCGGAGCCGTCGGGTGTCTTGAAGATCGCCGCGCCTCTGCCGATCGGTGTGCACATCCTTGCGCCGGCCCTGCCGCGTTTTCGCGCGCGCTATCCGAAGCTTGCCGTTGATCTGAGGCTCGGCGACCAGTTCGTCGATCTCATCGCGGAGGGCATCGATGTCGCGATCCGGGTCGGCGATCTCAGCGATTCCCGTCTGATCTCGCGCACATTGGCGCCCCATAATATCTGCGCCTTCGCCGCACCGACCTATCTTGCAAGACGCGGCACGCCGCAACATCCTGCCGAGCTTGAGGGCCATGAGTGCGTAAATTTCCGCTTTCAGAGTTCGGGGCAGGCACTGCGCTGGTCGTTCAAGCTCGGCGACCGGACGCTGGAGATCATGCCAGATGCCGCGATCACGACGGACGTCAGCGATGCCGTAGCGGCGGCCTTGGCGGCGGGCGGGGGAATCGGCATTTCACCCACCTTCGTTGCTGCATCTTATGTTGAGCGCGGCCTGCTGGTGCCGCTTCTTCAGGACTATTTCGCGCCGCGCTCGGCCATCACCGCGCTCTGGCCGGAGGGGCGGCGCTCAAGCCCCAATGTCAAAGCCTTTCTTAGCTTTCTCACCGAGATATTCCCCAGCGACCCGCCCTGGGATGCGGTGGTGCGCGCGGGTTGCACGTGATGCAGCGGGGTGCGCGGGCCGACTGCAAGCGAGCGGTGGCCCGTTCAGCTTTCGAGGGCGGTTCGCGCCAGAAGCGGAAGTTCAATGGTTGCCCGATAGCTGACATTCAGTTGTGGCGCGACGGCCAACATGACCCGGTAGTCGTCCCGGAGAGCAATGAGGTCGCGACAGTTCAACACGTGGCCGGCGCTATTGGTTGCGGAAGCGAGTGTCGATCAACGGCTCACTCCAAGAAGGCTCGTGTGATCACCGCAGCAGCGCTAGCCGCTACGCAGATGATGGCGATCACTTTGTAAGATTTGGCATTGAGCCGCCGGAAGAGGTGCGTCCCGGCACATTGGCCGACTATCAGACCGGGAAGCAGGATAAGGGCATCAAGGAGGCTGTCCGCCGAAATGATCCCGCGACACATCCTGATACAAGACTGGCGCTGCCCAGAAGCAAGAAGACGAAGGACAGCGTGGCACGTGAGCGGGCATGCGACCAGTTGGAGCTCAATGCCAGCAGGATCAGCGGCGGACCGGCCATTGCCGCGCCCCCTGCATGATGCCGCTGAGTGCGCCGGCACCAATGAGCTCGGCTGTGCGCGGGCTCCGGCCGAGCTTGAAGCCCGCCATAAGAACAAATGTGGAGAGGAGTACGATGGCGCCGATCATCAGGCGCATGTCGTGCGGCGGCACCAGCGACAGCAGGTAGAGCCCGGGAACGATGGTCGGCAGACCAGTGATCCAGACGACCAGTGCGAAACGCACGTCGATGTCTCGCCAGTCGCCGTAGATAGTGTGCACGCCCGAGGGAATCTGCAGCAGCGTGACGATCGGCGCGGCTAGGATCGGCGGCATGACGAGCGACAGCTTCGGCATCGCCACGATGGCGAAGCCGAAGCTGGTCGGACCACGCTGCAAGGATGCCGCGGTGACGAAGAGCGCGGCGGCGAGCATCAGCCAATCCATCTGTGACACCAGCCGGGGCGAGGCGCGAGTCTGCCGGTGTCCTAGTCAAGGCAGGTCCGCGAGCCGTCCGGAAGAGGAACACTGCTGAGTCCGAGCACGATGGCACCGGAAAAATAGTGCGCGACCAGCGCGCCGAGTTCGACCACGCCGCGCTCCCCCAGCATATCGATGGCGGCTGTCCGCAGGGGCGGCGTCACCTTGCCGCCCCGCAGCACTGAATGCACGAAATCGTAGACGAGCTGATCGGCTGCGTCGTCGAGGCGGGGCGTCCGCGCGGTGCGGATGGCCTCGATGACGTCGGGCGCGATGCCCTGCTTCAGCGCGACGCGGGAGTGATTGAACCAGATATAGTCGCAGCCATAGTGGCGGGCTGTGACGAGGATGGCGAGTTCACACAGCCGTTGCGGCAGGGTGGTTCCCAGCCGGAAGAATTCGCCCAGCTTCTGGGCGCGATCCGCGAGTTCCGGGCTGTGCAACCATAGCCGCACCGGTCCGCGCACCTCGCCGCGTGGGCCAGCCGCTACGGCTTCCGCCACGCGCTGCTGCTCGGGCGTCAGTGCCGACAGGTCGGGAAGTGAGAGGAAGAGTTCCGACATTGCGGGCATCCATGCGGGGACCGGCTCAACGCCGGGCGAGGTAGTCTTCGAGCGAGAACAGGTTCGGCTCTAGCGCGGGAGCGGTGAGGGGCGCCCCGGCGAAGGGCGTCGCTTCGTGCAGCCATCTGCGCGGCGGCGGCAGGTCCCAGGTGAAGCGATTGCCGCTGTGCCAGCGCACCGGCCCGTCTTCGAAATCGAGGATTTGGATCGGCGGCGGCAGAATCTCGATGCGGTGGCCGTCAGGATCGCGGAAATAGACGTAGAAGGCGTGACCCTGACCGTGCCGGCCGGGGCCGCGCTCGAGATTTCGCGAGAAGCCGATGCCGCCGGCCGTATCCAGTGCGCGGAACAGGCTCTGCACGTCGGCGACGACGAAGGCGAAATGGTGCAACTGCGGGCCCGGCCGCATCAGGAAGACAATGTCGTGCGGGTTGTTCTTGCGGTAGAGGAACAAACCCTGCGGCTCCTCGTCGGTCTCCTTGTCGACGAAGTAATCGGAGATGCGGAAGCCGATATCGGTATAGAAGCGCCCGGTCGCGGCGACGTCAGGCACCAGGCACTGGACATGGTCGTAGCGCAGCGCCGCCGCGCCGCGATGCAGATGCGGCTTGTCGTGCAGGCGCGGCTGGGTCGGCATGCCGAAGCAGAATTCGAGCGGGATGCCGGAAGGATCATTCACCTCCAGTGTCCGTAGCTGGTAGGGCCGCTCGGTCCATCGCGCGGCGATGCCCTGCCGATCGAAATACACCTTCGCCCGGTCGAGGTCCTCGTCCTGGAACACGCGGAAGCCGATGCGCTCACATACCGGCGCCTGCTCGCTCTTGCGCAGCACGAGGCTGTGGTGACCACTCTCCTCGAGCCCGCGCAAGTGGATTTCGAACGGCGTCTCGTCGGTGACGACAAGGCCGATCACTTCCGTATAGAAATCCCGGCTCTGTGGCAGGTCCCGCGTCGTCAGAACGATATGGCTGGCACGGGTGGTGTTGAAGGTGGGCGAGAAGTTCGTCTGCGGTATGGCCATGCGCTGCGTCCCTGCGGAAATACGCCGTGGTCGTGAAAGCCATGGCGGTACGGGATCTATTCAGCCGCCACCGCCGGCTTGTGGCCGATGGCGGATTCGAGCTGCGATTCGAAGGTCTGGAACAGCGGATCGAAGCGGCTGCGCGGACGCGGCAGGCTCACTTCCAGTTCGAAGGTGACCGAAGCCGGCCGCCCGGCCAGCACGAGGACACGGTCGGAGAGGTAGATGGCCTCGCGGATGTCGTGGGTGATGAACAGGATAGTGTTGCGCGTCTTGGCCCAGATGTCGCTGAGCGCGTTCTGCATGGCCTCGCGGGTCTGCGCGTCGAGGGCGCCGAAAGGTTCGTCCATAAGCAGCGCCGCTGGCTCGATGGCCAGTGCGCGGGCCAGTGCCACACGCTGGCGCATGCCGCCCGAGAGCCGGTTGGGATGGTAGTGCTCGAAGCCGCCGAGGCCGACCAGCTTGACATAGTGCGAGGCGACCTCCTCGCGCCGCTGGCGCGGCAAGCCCTGCGAGCGCAGGCCGAAGGCGACGTTGCCGAGCACGGTAAGCCAGGGAAACAGCGCGAATTCCTGGAATACGATGCCGCGGTCGAGGCCGGGGCCGCTGATCGCCCTGCCGTCGACAAGGATGCGCCCGCCGGAGGGTTGAGCGAGGCCGCCGGCGATGCTCAGCAGCGTCGACTTCCCGCAGCCGGACGTGCCGATGACGCTGACGAATTCGCCGTCGCGCACGGTGAAGGAGATGTCGCGGAAGACGGAAAGTTCCTTGGTGCGATTCCAACCATCCTTGACGGAATAAGTCTTCTGGAGATTCTCGACACAAAGCTCGCCCATCGTTCCTACTCCCGAACCGTGCCCCAGCGCTCGATCGTCGCCACCTCAAGGCTCCTGAGCAGGACCCTTTCGATGAGCAGGCCGATGATGCCGACCACTAAAAGGCCGCCATAGACGACGTCCGAATTGAAGTATTCGCGGCCCCAGTAGATGCGGTAGCCGAGACCGGCCCCGACCGAGACCAGCATTTCAGCGACGATCAGGATACGCCAGCAGCGCGAGAAGGCCTGCCGGTAGCCTGTTATGATCGAGGGGAGCGCTGCGGGGATCAGCACCCGCCAGAACAGCGCCGGGCCACTGGCGCCAAAGGCGCGTCCGGCGCGGATCAGCGAATTGTCCACCGCCTTCACCCCCGCCCAGGTGTTGAGCGTGACGGTGAGCGCAACCTCGTAGATCAGGATGCTGATGATCGCCATTTCGGTGAGACCGAACCAGATCATCGACAGCGGGAACATCGCCGTGCCGGGAATGGCGAGCAGAAAGTTCAGCGGGCCGGAAAGCGCCTTTTCCCAGATCGGGAAATAGCCCATCAGGACGCCGACCACGGTGCCGGCCACCGAGCCGATCGCGACGCTAACGAACAGCCGCGCCAACGAGGCAAGTATGTCGTGGATCAGCAGCCCCTGCGCCGTGAGCCGGACCAGCGCCGCGAAGATGGCGCTGATCGGCGGCAGCAGCGCCGCCGGCATGCCGCTCAGCCGCGCCACCAACTCCCACAGCAGCAGGATGATGACGATGGGAATGGCGAGATAGGCGAAGCTGACGAGGCTGGCTCGGAAGCCTCCGCCGATCTTGATCGCCTCGGCGCCGGATCCCGGCCCGGACACCAGATCCCTGTCCGGATCGATCGCGGTCATCTGTGTATCTCCTCGGGCGGCACGCTCATTTGAACTTCGCGTCCGCGGCGGCGGCGAAGGACGGGTCGGTGATGGACTTGAGGTCGGGCACCTTGGAGAGCACGCCGTTCTTGTGCAGGAACTCGGCGCTGCCGGAGAGCTCGGAACCGTCGCTCTCGATGAAGCGGACGCCGCCGAACTTGTCGACCTCGAACATCATGGTGCGCACGATGTCCCGGTCCATCGGCGCGCCCATGCGGGCGATGGCGTCGAGGTAGATCGCCAGCGCGCCGTCCGGGTTCTGCCGGATCCACTGATGCGCGCGCGAATAGGCGTTGACGAAGTGCTGGACGGTTTGCGGGTTGGCCTTGATGTAGTCGCGCTGGGTCACCAGCAGGAGTGGGTAGGTGATGCCGGCCATCTTCTGGATCTGCGCGGCGCTGATCACCTCCTTGCCGTAGCCGGCCTGGACGATGCGCTGCATCATCGGGTCCCAGCCGAGCACCGCGTCGAAGGTCCCGGAGGACGCCATGGCGGTCGGCATATCCGTTACCCGGACATTGGAGATCTTGAAGTCGCTCTCCTTCATCCCTTCCTTGCTGATGAGGCGCAGGAAGACGTTGTGCACGCCGGTGCCGACCTGGATGCCGATGCGCTTGCCCTTGAGGTCGGTGAGCGACTTGACGCCGCCGAGGCTTGGGGAAGCGACGATCTTGCCGGTGAAGCCGCGCGAGGCGGCGCCGAGGGCGACCAGCGGAATACCCTTGTCGACGGCCGCAAGGAACGTTGCGTCGGCGACTTCGGCGAACTGCATCGAGCCCGCGACGAGCGCCTCGACCGCCAGATTGCCACGCTCGACAGGCTTGACCACGACGTCGAGGCCCTCTTCCTTGAAGAACCCCTTCTCCGAGGCGACGAGCGCCGTCACCTGGTTCACGCCGCTTGCCATGCCGACGGTTATCCTATCCGCGGCCTGCGCGGCACCCGCGGCGGTCAGGACCGAGAAAAGCCCGGCAAATGCTGTCCTGAGCATAGTCCTCCCTTCCTCATCGTTGGCATCGCGTCCCCCTTTCATGTTGGCGTTCGGGAGATCGGATGCATGCGCTCGTCGGCGCGATTGATTGGAGCTTACCGCCGCTTTCGAAAGCGCGTCAACAAATATCGATATTTTAGTCCAGTATTGATTTTTTTCATACGCAGCGATATCGGTACTATCTATCGAGTTTACACAACCCCTGTCGCTCGTTGGAAAATCCCATGCGCTTTGTCAGCTACGAGAAGAATGGCGGGCCCCGCCTTGGCGTCGTGATCGGGTCGGAGATGGTCGATGTCGCGTCGAACGTGCCGGGCGCGCCGGCGACCATGCTGGAGCTGATCCGCGCGGGTGCCGACATGCGCAGCAAGCTGGAGGCGGCTTGCGCGGCCTCTGCCGAGCGGATCCCGCTGGCACAGTGCCGGCTGCTGTCGCCCCTCGCCAATCCCGGCAAATTCGTCTGCCTGGGACTGAATTATGCCGAACACGCCAAGGAAGGGGGGCACGCCCTGCCGGACTATCCGTCCATGTTCCTGCGTGCGACGACCTCGTTGATCGGCCCGAACGACCCGATGATCGTGCCGACCTGCTCCGGCCATCTGGATTATGAGGCGGAACTGACCATCGTGATCGGTGAGCGCTGCCGGCATGTGCCGGAGAGCGCGGCGAAGTCGGTCATCTTCGGCTATACGGTTTTCAACGACGGCAGCATTCGCGACTATCAGCGGCGGACCAACCAATGGACCGCGGGCAAGAATTTCGACGGCACCGGCGCGCTCGGCCCATGGATCGTGACGGCCGACGAGGTGCCGGACAATGCCAAGGGCCTCGGCATCCGCACCCGGCTCAACGGCCAGGTGATGCAGAACTCAAATACCGACTACATGATCTTCAGCGTCTACCGTACCATCGCCATCCTCTCCGAGATCATGACTCTGGAGCCCGGCGACCTGATCGCCACCGGCACGCCGAACGGCGTCGGCCATGCCCGCAAGCCGCCGGTATGGATGCGGCCGGGCGACGTCGTCGAGGTGGAGGTCGACGGCATAGGCACGCTGACCAACCCGATCGCGGCGGAAGTCGAGACGCGGGAGCGGGCGATCGCATGATCACCACCGACCTCCATCCCGTGGATGAGGAAGGCGCTCAGGAATTCCGCTCGCGCACGAGTGAGACCTATGCGCGCATTCACGGCGATGTCGTCAGCGGCAAGCTGAAGCCCGGCGTCAAGCTGAAGATCGAGCAGCTGCGGGAAGAATATGACGTCGGCGCCACGCCGGTGCGCGAGGCGCTGAGCTTCCTCGCCGCCGACGGATTGGTGGTGCGCGAGGACCAGAAGGGATTCCGCGTCGCCGAGGTCAGCGCCGACGAGTTCGAGGATCTGTTGGCGGTCCGCTGCATGATCGAGGAGCGTGCCCTGCGGCTCGCCATCAGCCGCGGCGGGCGCAAATGGGAGGAGGGCATCGTCCTTGCCCGCTTCCGCCTGTCGGGCGTCGGCCGCATCGAAGGCAACGAGGCGGAGTGGGAGCGGCACCACAGGGCCTTCCACATGAGCCTGCTGGCCGCCTGCGGCTCCAGTCTGCTGCTGCGCCTCTCCAAGCAGTTCTACGATGAGAACAATCGCTACCGACACCTCTCGCGGCTCAACCACGCAACCACACGCGACGTGCGCGGTGAGCACGAAGAGATCGCCGAGGCGGTGCTGGCACGCGACACCGACCGCGCGGTGGGCCTGCTCGTCGAGCACTACACCAAGACTGGCAATCTGCTGCGGATCGCTTTGAAAGATCTGGCGACGGACGGCCATGGCTGAACCGCCGTTCCTCTCTGCCCGAGGATGCCTGACCATGAAACGGCTCACATTTACCTTCGACAATGGTCCCTGGCCCGGCGCGACCGAGCTGCTTCTCGACTTCCTCGCCAAGCGCTCGATCAAGGCGACCTTCTTCGTCGTCGGCCAGCGCCTGCAAGAGCCTGGCGGCATCGAGCTCGCTCGCCGCGCTCATGCGGAAGGCCACTGGATTGGCAACCATACGCTGACCCATACCAAGCCGCTCGGCGAGGATGGGGGGCTCGATCGCGTGGAGCGCGAGATCGGCGCGACCCAACGCCTCATCGGCGAGCTGTCGCATCCAAGCCGCTTCTTCCGCCCCAATGGCGGCGGAGCGGTCGGGCCGCATTTGTTGAGCGCCGAGGCGCTCGGCTACCTTGAGCGCAACCGATACAGCGTGGTGACCTGGACCAGCGCTCCCGGCGACTGGATCGCCCCGCATCGTTCCTGGCTCGCCAAGGGAATCGAGGAGCTCGACGATACCGGCTGGACGCTCCTCGTCCTGCATGACCGCTTCATCGCGCCAATGCTGGATACGCTCGACGCATTCCTCGACGAACTGGCCAGGCGCGGGATCGAGATCGTGCAGGAGCTGCCGCCAGCCTGTATCGTCATACGCGACGGCGTCCTGACGGGCGACAAGACGACATTCTCCCTCGCGGACGAGCCGGGTCGGCAGGCGGCGGCCCCATGACGGCGGCGCACTGCGCGATGCAGGTGATGGCACTTTCCGGCAGTGCCCGGAAGGGGTCTTACAATACGGCGCTGCTGCGCGCCTGCCGGGAATTGGCGCCGGTGGGCATGGCGATCGACATCTACGACTACTCCGACATTCCACCCTACAATGAGGATGTGCGACTGCACGGCTATCCCGGGCCGGCAGTGCACTTTCGCGAGACCATCCGTGCCGCCGACGCGCTGCTGATCGCTTCTCCGGAGTACAACCGCTCGGTGCCGGGTATGCTAAAGAACGCCATTGACTGGGCATCGCGCCGTCCCGAACAACCCTTCCATCGCAAGCCGATCGCCATCATGGGCGCGAGCAACGGCGCGCTCGGCGCGGCACTGGCTAATTATCACCTGAGGCAGATCTTCGTGTACATGGACGCGCGCCTGCTGAACGGAGCCGAGGTGATGATTGGTCAGGCAGGGAGCAAGTTCGACGAAGAAGGCCGCCTCATAGACGGGCCGACGCGCGCGTTTGTGGCCGACCATCTCTGCCGGCTGGCGGATTTGGTCGAAGAAGCTAGAGCTAGGCTCAATTGGCAAGATGCTCCGTCCAGGCATGCCTAGAAACCTGGAATGCCGTTATAGCCGGGACCTCCGCGCGTGGATCATTCTGGTATGATCTGACCCGTCCCGTGCTTCCAGGCACAAGAGGAGATCTACCCTCTTGGCCGCTGCCGGCTTCCAACAGCCGGTGGCGGCCCCCTCGGTTCATTTGCTCATGGTTAGCTTGCGGCACGCCGGCCGAAGCAGGATGACGTTGGTCGCCTTCCCACGATGATCCATGGATGCATGAGAAAAGCTACGGGTTGTGGCCCTCTTCTCCCCGGTAATGACAGTGGACAACGGTGGACATCGGGGATGAGCAGTTACTTGCTGACGCTATCGGACTGTTCTGGACGACCGCCGCGAGCGGGCCGACGACGTCGGGCGGGTGTAGTGAGCAGTCAAGACTGGAACTGATTCGGCCTCGTTACTTCCGTACATCCGCCGGGCGTGCCGGCGCGCAGCTGAATGACAACCGCGCCCGCCCTCAGCGCGTCGCACTGGTCAGCCCACCACTACATCATCTTCACCCGCTCCTCCCAGTGCTCGCCGCGGGCGTGGGCGCGGCGCACCTCGTCGGCCTCGACATGGCCGAGTTCCCGCTCGATCGCGTCGGCTGACCATAGTCCGCTCTCGTTGAGCAGGGTGCTCGCGGTCGCCCGGAAACCATGCGCCGTCGCCTCATCCTTGGCGTAGCCGAGCCGCCGCAATGCCGCGTTGAGCGCGTTCTCGCTGATCGGACGCAGCCATGTCCGCACCGAGGGAAACACCAGCGGATGGTCACCGGTCGGCGGCTTCAGTTCCTTCAGGATGGCCATGGCCTGCCGCGAAAGCGGCTTGCGGTGCATCTTCGCGCGGGCGCGGGGACGGTCCAGATTGCCCGATCGAGATCGAACTCGCTCCATTCCGCCATCCGAAGTTCGCCGGGCCGGGAGAACAAAAGCGGCATCAGCCGCAGCGCGGCATGGGTGGCGGGCTGGCCGTCATAGGCTTCGATCGCTCGCAGCAGTGCGCCGAAGGCGATCGGCGCGGTGACCGCGGCGCGTGGCTGCACTTTTGGCGTCACTAATGCGCCGCGCAGTGCGAAAGTCGGGTCGTTCTCCGCTCGCGCCGTGGCGATGGCGTACCGGAACACGCTTCCAATGGTCGCCCGAAGCCGCCGGGCCGTCTCCAGCCGCCCGCGCGCCTCGGCTTTGCGGAGCACGATCAGCACCTCGGCCGCGCCGATCTCGGTGATCGGCCGTGCACCCAGTACGGGACGGGCGAGGCCGAGGAGCCATTCGAGCTTGGCGAGGGTCGTCTCCGCCCGCTCCTTGCGCTTCAGCTTCTCGATATACTCGTCGGCGATGACCCCGAAGGTGTTCGCTGCCGCATACCAACGCCCCTCACTGGACAACGTCGGACGATAAAGGCCCCTAAAGCCCTGTGGTTACTGGCTTTCTCGGGTCATCTCGGACTGTGCTGGATGTCGTTATGGTGCCGCGGAAGGGATTCGAACCCCCGACCCACGCATTACGAATGCGTTGCTCTACCAGCTGAGCTACCGCGGCATCCGGCGCTTCTGTAGCGGCGAGCGCCCGTCATTTCAAGCGCGGCGCGAAAGCTGCGCCGATCAGCGGCCCGGCCTCGTCGGTTCTGGCGGGACGGCGAGCCGAAAACGCACGCAGCGCTTCCCGGTGGCGGAAAGCGCTGCGCGTATCGTCGAGCCCTCCCTCGAAGGGGGGCGGAAGCGCGGCTGCCCGACAGGGGCAGCCGGGCCGGTCACGCCGCGGCGGCGGTCGAGGTGGGGACTTCCGAGATGGTCTTCAGGACCTGGGAAGCGATCGCATAGGGGTCGCCCTGGGAGTTCGGGCGGCGATCCTCAAGATAGCCCTTGTAGTCGTTCTTGATGAAGGAGTGCGGCACGCGGATCGAGGCGCCGCGATCGGCCACGCCGTAGGAGAACTTGTTCCACGGCGCGGTTTCGTGCTTGCCGGTGAGGCGCAGGTGGTTGTCCGGGCCGTAGACGTCGATATGGGCCTGCAGGTTCTTATCGAACTGCGCCATCAGCGCCTCGAAATAGGCCTTGCCGCCGACTTCGCGCATGTACTTCGTGGAGAAGTTGCAGTGCATGCCCGAGCCGTTCCAGTCGGTGTCGCCGAGCGGCTTGCAGTGCCACTCGATGTCGATGCCGTACTTCTCGGTGAGGCGCTGCAGCAGGTAGCGGGCCATCCACACCTCGTCGGCCGCCTTCTTGGAGCCCTTGCCGAAGATCTGGAATTCCCACTGGCCCTTCGCGACTTCCGCGTTGATGCCTTCGTGATTGATGCCGGCCTCGAGGCAGAGCTCGAGATGCTCTTCCACGATCTGGCGGGCGACGTCGCCGACGTTCTTGTAGCCGACGCCGGTGTAGTACGGGCCCTGCGGCGCGGGATAGCCGTGCTCGGGGAAGCCCAGCGGACGGCCGTCCTTGTAGAAGAAATATTCCTGCTCGAAGCCGAACCAGGCGCCGTCGTCATCCAGGATGGTGGCGCGGGCGTTGGATGAATGCGGGGTGACGCCGTCCGGCATCATCACTTCGCACATCACCAGGACGCCGCTCTTGCGAGCCGGGTCGGGATAGACCGCGACGGGCTTCAGCACGCAGTCGGAGCTGCGGCCCTCGGCCTGCATGGTCGACGAGCCATCGAAGCCCCACAGCGGGAGCTCTTCGAGCGACGGGAAGTGATCGAATTCCTTGATCTGGGTCTTGCCGCGCAGGTTCGGGACCGGCGTGTACCCATCGAGCCAAATGTACTCGAGCTTGTACTTTGTCATGTCGGGTCTCTCGTGAAATGACGAGGCAGGCAGCGGAGGCGCGATGGCAGCCCCCGCCAACGTCCGGACACAAGTGAAAGCATTTCCCGTGCCAGCCAGAGGCGATTTGGAGGGAGACGCTTCGATTTTCGAAGAATTCGCTCCCGCCGGTTTTGTCGCAGGTGCGGGCCGGCGGCGGGGGAGGGGGCGATATGTGCCGGGAAATTCGTACAAAACCCACCGGCGCCGGTCCTGGGCCACGCCACGGGGGCGGCTCGCCGGTCGTGACGCCGCGGCGGATCAGCGCGCGGGCCGTTCCGACGCTCCATTCGGTGTGCTCCCGGGGGAAGCACGCTCAGATGTGATTAAATTGTAGCCATTCGTTGATTACATAACAGGCATACTGTGCAACCCATCGGCAAAGTGTGGTAGGAACGGTGTTCCCGCTGATGCAGTAACGCGCAGCACCCCTGAAGGAGACGTATCGAATGTTGAGTCCCAATCCTGGCGGAGGCGCCAAGATCATTCAGTTCCGGCCCCGCGGCCGGACCGAGCACGGCCAGCCGAACACCGAATCGAAGGCCGCGGCCCATCTCGAATCGCTTGGCGTCGCTTATGCCGAATGTGGCAGCGGCTGGTATCACGAAGCCGCCATGCAAGATGCCGGCAATCCCGGCAAGCGCTGATGCCCGACGCTGACGACGTACCATTCCGCTTCCCCGCGAAGCGCTTCTGAAGAGGACCGGCAGCAACGCTCCGGTCCTCTTTTCGTTTGGGCTCCCGAAACCTCTCCGAGCGCGATGTCGGCGCTGGCCCTTCCGCTGCGTCCTTGAAAGACTGCCGCAATCCGGCAGCGGACCGGAAAGGGATGAGGAACGCCCGATGCTCTACGCCATTCTCGCCTATCACGTCGAAGACATCGTCCAGTCCTGGAGCGCCGAGGAGGATGCGGCGCTGATGGACGAACTGCTGAAGCTGCATGCCCGCCTCGTCGACGAGGGCGTGCTCGGGCCGGCGGCACGGCTCGGCGCCACGCAGAAGGCGGCGACGCTGCGCGGGCCGGGCGCCGGGGCGGTGGTGGACGGACCCTTCGCCGAGACCAAGGAGGCGCTGCTCGGCTTCTACACGCTGGAATGCGCGAGCCGGGACGAGGCGCTGGCGGTGGCGCGGGCGCTGCGCCGGGTCAATCCGACCGCCGTCTACGAGGTGCGCCCCATCGAGCTCTTTCTTTCCGGCGCCCCGCTCACCGGAGCGCCGCTTCCCGGCACCGAGCCGGAGGAGGCCGCCGACTGATCGCGTGGTCCGATCGCTGTCCCTGTCGCCTCAGCCCCATGGCCCGCGGCGGGGCGGCACGGCGCCGCCGGTATCGCCCCACGCGCCGCCCGAACGCGGTGCCGACGGGGCGGGGCCGCGGCCGACGCCCATCCGCGCGGCGAGCTCGCGCAGCGCGGCGATGCGGTTCTCGGTGTTGGGGTGGGTCGAGAAGAGGTTGTCCATCCGCGCGCCGGACAGCGGGTTGATGATGAACATGTGCGCGGTGGCCGGATTGTGCTCGGCCTCCATATTCGGCACCTGATGCGCGGCGTTGGAGATCTTGGCGAGCGCCGAGGCGAGCCACAAAGGCTGGCCGCAGATCTCGGCGCCGAGCTTGTCGGCCTCATATTCGCGCGAGCGGGAGATCGCCATCTGCACCACCATCGCCGCCAGCGGGGCGAGGATCACCATCGCGATCGTGCCGAGGGCGCCGAAGGGCCGGTTCTCGTCGCGCCCGCCGCCGAAGAACATGCCGAAATTCGCCAGCATGGAGATCGCGCCGGCGAGCGTCGCGGTGATCGTCATGGTCAGCGTGTCGTGGTTCCGGATGTGCGCCAGCTCATGCGCCATCACGCCCGCCACCTCCTCGCGGGAGAGCGAATTGAGCAGGCCGGTGGTCGCCGCGACCGCCGCGTTCTCAGGATTGCGGCCGGTGGCAAATGCGTTCGGCTGCGGGTTGTCCATGATGTAGACGCGCGGCATCGGCAGCTTCGCGCGCTGGGCGAGTTCCTCGATCATGCCGACGAACTCCGGTGCCGAGGCGCGATCGACCTGGCGCGCTCCGTACATGGAGAGCACCATCTTGTCGGAGTTCCAGTAGCTGAAGATGTTCATACCCGCGGCGACCACGAACGCGATCATCATGCCGCTTCGCCCGCCGATCAGGAAGCCGACGGCCATGAACAGGGCCGTCATGCCCGCGAGCAGGATAGCCGTGCGAAGATAGTTCATCTGTCCCTCCGGGGCGGCATCGTCTCTGCGCCGGCCCGGTAAGAGGATGGGAAGGTCGCCCGCCTTACGCAAGGGAGCCCGCGCCCGCGTGCCGCGAGTCGTGTCGCCGCGCCGGCACCGCCCGGCTTGACGGCCGCCGCCGCCGGATGATCCCATGCGCCGATGAGCGATGCAGACACCAAGGGCGCAGCGCCCCCGGCCGCCTCCAACGACGCGCCGCCCGCAAGGGCGCTGACGCCGGCGGCGCAGCGGGCGCTCGCCGAGGCCGAGGAGCGCCGGGCGGCGGCCCGCGCGGCCGAGGCACAGGCGCCGCCCGTCGAGATCAACGGCCGGGGCGGCCCGGAGCCGGTGCGCTACGGCGACTGGGAGGTGAAGGGCATCGCCTCGGATTTCTAGGGCGTGTCCGCGGCGCCGTGTGCGGATGGGGACGCGACGAAAGGCGAACCGGAAAAATCGCAGGTGAGGTGCAGCGATCGGGCCGGTTCGTGGTTATATGGTGGTGTGTGGATGGCCGGCGGGCGTGATCTTGCCACCGGGAGGGCGTATCAAAGGCGTGCCGAGGAGGACAAAATGTCCGGTGCAATGACCGTTTCGCTGCTGGCCGCAGTCATGGGCTTCGCGGCCCTGCTCGCTCTTCGCCCCGCTCCGCGCCGCGTACCTGTCCGAATTGCCGCCCGTCGTCGGCGCTGATCGATATCCGCGAGTCTGACGGAGAGGCCGGCTGGCCTCCCGGATAGGATTCGAACCTATGACCCCAGGTTTAGGAAACCTGTGCTCTATCCTGCTGAGCTACCGGGAGGCGCGCCGTCGCTCGTGAGCCCGCCGGGTTCCGCGCCTGTCCGGCATCGAATCCGTTCGGTCCACGGCGCTGCTCTCTAGCACGTCAGGTCGGGCATGGCGACCGTCGCCGTCCTGCCGCCTCCGCATGGTCGGGTGGTTTGCCACACGGTGGGAAGCGCGCGCCTGCGCGGCCTGCGGGCGATTCGTGATGGGCTTCCCGGCCGGCTTTTGCTATAAAGGCCGCGAGGAATTCTGCCGAAGGCGGCATTGCAGCCTGATGATACTGCCTGCTTCCCCGATCGCCTGCGAGAGCCGGAATTCGACCGGCAACCGGTGCCGGATGGGACAGTCCCGGGGCGTTGCGCTGCAGGCCCTCGCCGTGGTCGCGGCGCTGGGTGCGGGTATCGTCTCCGCGCGCGCCGAGGCGGCGAGGGGTTGTCCGCAGGGTGATGGTCCTTCCGTCGTGGCGGCGGTGGGCATGCATGGCGAGCTCGTGCTGGAGGACGGCCGCCTGCTGAAGCTCGCCGGGCTGGCGCTCGATTTCGGCGATGATGATCACGCCGCCGCGCGCGATACGGCGCTGCGGGAATTGGCCGTCGGTCGGCGCATCCTTGTCGCCTCGGCCGCGCCGGAGGGCGACCGCTATGGCCGGCTGGTCGGCGTCGCGCGCATCGAAGGCGAGGCGCAGACGCTGCAGCATGCGCTGATCGAGCTCGGCCTTGCGGTGCTGCGGCCCGATGCAGCGCATGCCGGATGCCTCGAAGGGCTCGCTGCGGCCGAACGCTCGGCGCGGGAGGCGCGGCTCGGGCTGTGGGCCTCGCTCCCGGTGAAGGCGTCGGATGTCGCCGCCGTGCGGGCGCTCGAGGGGCGCTACGGGGTGATCGAGGGGCGCGTCGCATCGGTCGGCGACCGGCGCGCGGCGCTTTACCTCAATTTTGGCCGGGTCTGGCGGCAAGACCTGACCGTGACGGTGCCGCAGCGATTCCGTTCTGCACTGAATGGTGCAAAGATACCTCTCGACGATATGTCGGGACGCCTGGTGCGGGTGCGCGGGGTGGTGTTCGAAGAGGGAGGCCCCGCCATCGAGGTGCGGGAGCCGGGGCAGATCGAGCTGGTGGGGAACGAAGACCGGTGAGCATGGTCGGACGGAGGGTGAGTGCGGTCGGTCGCGTGGCGCTCGTCACGCGCGCGCCCTCGCGCGCCCGCGCCGCCACCCTGTCCGCCGCCCTGATGCTCCTCGCCGGCTGCGCGAGCCTCGATATCCAGCAGGAGGCGGCGAAGTCCCCGGCGGTCACGCCCGTCGCGCTGGAGGAGACGCTCACCCCCGCCCAGCGCAAGGAGCACGAGCGGCTGGTCGCCTCCTATGGCGGCGCCTATGACGATCCGAAGCTCCGCCAGCTCATCCAGGACGTCGTCGCCCGGCTGGTCGCCGCCTCCGAGCGGCCGGACCTGCGTTACCGGGTGACGATCCTCAACTCGCCGGCGATCAACGCCTTCGCGCTGCCGAACGGCTCGCTCTACGTGACGCGCGGCCTGCTCGCGCTCGCCAACGACACCGCCGAGCTCGCCTCCGTGCTGTCGCATGAGATGGCCCACGTGATCGCCAACCACGCGGCGATCCGCGAGGACCAGATGAAGCAGGCGGTGCTGGTGAGCCGGGTGATCTCCGACGTGGTCAACGATGCCGATCTCGGTGCGCTGGCGCTGGCCAAGAGCCGCATGTCGCTGGCGAGCTTCTCGCGGGCGCAGGAGCTGGAGGCGGACGCCATCGGGGTCGGCATCAGCGCGCGGGCGGGCTTCGACCCCTATGGCGCGGCGCGCTTCCTCACCGCCATGGGCAAGCAGGCGAATTTCCGCGCCACCGCCATCGGCCAGAGCGCCTCGGCGGACAGCGCCGATTTCCTCGCCAGCCATCCGGCGACGCCCGAGCGCATCTCGATCGCCATCGCCAATGCCCGCGAATACGCCTCGCCCGACAAGCCCGGCGAGCGCGACCGCGAGCAGTATCTCGCCGCCATCGACGGCATGGTCTATGGCGACGACCCGAAGGAAGGCTTCGTGCGCGGCCAGCGCTTCTTCCATCCCAAGCTCGGCTTCACCTTCACCGCCCCGGACGGTTTCACGCTGGAGAACACCTCGCAGGCGGTGCTGGGGGCCACCACCACCGGGCGCGAGGCGCTGCGGCTCGACGCCGTGCGCGTCGCCGCCGACCAGTCGCTGGCGCAGTATCTCTCCTCCGGCTGGATCGACGGGGTGGAGATCTCCTCAGTCGAGAGCCTGGTGCTGAATGGATTTCCGGCGGCCACCGCGGTGGCACGGGGCGACCAGTGGTCGTTCCGCATGTTCGCCATCCGCTTCGGCAGCGACGTCTACCGGCTGATCTTCGCGGCGCGCGAGCTCACCCCCGAGCTCGACGCATCGTTCCGCACGGCGGCGGCGACCTTCCGCCGTGTCTCCATCGAGGAGGCGGACAAGGTGAAGCCGCTGCGCATCCGCGTTGTGGAGGCGGGGCTGGCCGACAATGTCGACAAGCTCGCCGGTAAGATGGAGGTCCCGGATCGGCCGCTGGAGCGCTTCCTGCTGCTGAACGGCATCGAGCGGAACGCCAAGATTTCCTATGGCGAGGAACTGAAGATCGTCGCCGACTGACCTGATGCCAGCCTGAGCCTCAGGCGGGCGGCAGCCAGCCGGTGCGCACGGAATGCGCGATGGCGGGCCGGCCGGCCCGCTCGGCCTGGAGTGCCGCCGCCTCGGTGTCATAGGGCACTGCCCGAAGCTCGGCCGCCCAGCCGGCGGGGCCGTCCTGCAGCAGGGCGTAGCGGGCGTGGGGCGAGCCGGTCTCCACCACATGCGGCAGGGGCTCGCCAGCGCGGTAGCAGGGCATGCCGACGCTTCCGGGATTAAGGATCAGCACGCCGTCCAGAATGACGATCCGCGCCGTGTGGCTATGGCCGCACAGGACGACCTGTGCCGCGCCGATGCCCGCCAGCCGGCGCCGAATGGCGTCCTCGCGATCGAGCGTCGGGCGCCCCGAGCCGACATCCTCGAGCAGATATTCGAGATCGCCGCCGGCCGGGCTTCCGTGGCAGGCGAAGACGCGGCCCTCGGCGAGCGACAGGGTCGCGGGCAGGCTCGCCATCCAGTCGAGATGCGCGCGCGACAGCAACGGCCGGGCGAAGGCGTCGAGCGCGCCTTCGCCGCCGGAGAGCAACTCGCGCTCGTGATTGCCGGCGATGGTCGGGCAGCCAAGACCCATCTGGGTCTCGGCGCTGCCGGCCGGGTCGAACGGGCCGGAGACGAGGTCGCCGAGATTGACCACAAGATCCGGAGCCGCCCCGCGCAGGTCCGCCAGCACGGCCTCGAGCGCGATCAGGTTTCCATGCACGTCGGCGATGACGGCGATCCTCATGACGCAGCAATCCTCATGGCGGGTAGCCTCCGGTCGACCGGCGGGAGCGGCGCGGGTTCGGCGCGCCGCCTTCAGCATGGAGCGGTATCGCTTGTCCCGACAAGCAAAAGGCCCGGCTTTCGACCGGGCCTTTCCATGATCGGCGGCAGATGCCGGGAAGGTGCCTCAGGCGGCCTCTTCCTCGGTCTCGGCCTCGACCTCATCGGCTTCCTCGGCCTCGTCCGCCGCCTCGGCCTTGCCGGCACGGCGCGGGCCCTTGAGCAGGTTCTGCTCAATCAGCTTGATCGCCTCGGTCTCGGTCAGGTTGTCGACGGCGGCGAGCTCGCGGGCCATGCGGTCGAGCGCGGCCTCGTAGAGCTGGCGCTCGCTGTAGGACTGCTCGGGCTGCGCCTCGGAGCGGTAGAGGTCGCGCACCACCTCGGAGATGGCGACGAGATCGCCGGAATTGATCTTGGCTTCATATTCCTGCGCGCGGCGGCTCCACATGGTGCGCTTGATGCGCGCGCGGCCCTTCAACGTCTCCAGCGCCTTCTTGACGACCGCCGGCTCGGACAGCTTGCGCATGCCCACGGTGGCGATCTTCGGCACCGGGACGCGCAGCGTCATCTTGTCCTTCTCGAAATTGATGACGAACAGTTCGAGCTTGAAGCCCGCGACTTCCTGCTCCTCGATGGACATGATACGCCCGACGCCGTGGGACGGATAAACGATGTGCTCGCCCGTCTTGAAACCCTGGCGGATGTTGGAGGGCTTCTTCGTCGACATGCTGCGTCCTGCTCCTGGGTCCGGACCGATACGGGACCGCGCGACCTTGATGACACGATCCCGGTCCGCGGACAGGCGCGCCCGCGGACAAGAATGAAAGCTCCCGCCTGTGCGAAAGCCCGAGAAATCAGCCGATGCGGGAAAATTGGAAACGCCCCGCCGCGCGCGGTTCGACGCGCACCGGAGGAAAAACCGTCCACAATTGCGGGGATGACGCCCCCTGCGGGGAGCGAACCTTCATTGCAAACCCAATCGACTGCACAAAAGCCAATATAGCACAATTGGCTCAAGAATCAAAGTGCTGCCGCGCCGCAGCGAGACGCGCGGCTGTCGCGGGCGGGGTGCAGTCGGCCGCCGGGTGCAGGATTGGGGCGAAGCGCAACGTCAGTCCTGCTTACCGGGTTCGGGCGAAAGATACTGTAGCTTGTCGGCCACACCATCCCACTCCTTCGCGTCCGGCAGCGGGTCCCTCTTGTCGGTGATGTTGGGCCACACCTTGGCGTAGTCGGCATTGATGGTGAGCCACTTGTCGAGGCCCGGCTCGGTGTCCGGCTTGATCGCCTCGGCCGGGCATTCCGGCTCGCACACGCCGCAATCGATGCATTCGTCGGGATGGATGACGAGGAAGTTCTCGCCCTCATAGAAGCAGTCGACCGGACAGACGGAGACGCAGTCCGTGTATTTGCACTTGATGCAATTATCCGTGACGACGTAGGTCATTAAATCAGTCTCCGTCGCGGGCGTGTGGTTTATCCCGCGCGCTTCACCTATCGCACCGCTCCATGCCGCGCAAGGACAACGGCCCTGCGTCTGCCGCAGGTCTCGTGAGGGCCGGTTTCAGAGCGGCGGGTCGGCATCATACCGCGCCGTCCGGCCCTTCGGTGATTTCCATATAGAGAGCCTGTGCCGCCTGCGCATCCCCGCGCCGGTCGGCGAAGCCGGCGACGCGCAGCACCCGCACGCGGGAATCGAGCGCCACCGTCACCGTGTCGCCGAGGCGCACGACATGGGCGGGAGCGCTCACCCGCGTGCCGTTGAGCCGAACCCGGCCGGCGCGCACGAGATCGGCGGCGGCGCTGCGGGTTCGCACACAGCGCGCGTGCCAGAGCCAGGCATCGAGACGGGGGCGCTCGGCGGACAACGGCCCTCCCGGGAGGCGGCCTCAGCCGCCGTTCTTGTCCGCCTCCATGCGCGCCTTCAGGGCGAGCAGGGCGGCGAAGGGCGAGTCGGGGTCGACCGGCTTGTCGCGCCGCTGGTCGTTGCGCCCGTCCTGGCGCGGCGACTGGAAGCGGTCGGCCGAGCGCTCGTGCCGGCTGCCGCCCTCGGAACGCGGGCGGTCGCCGCGCTCCTCGCGCGGGCGATCCTGGCGGGGGCGGTCCTGACGCGGACGATCGCCGCGCGGATTCTCGCTGCGCTCCTGGCGCGGGCCGTCGGAGCGCGCGGAGCGATCCTCGCGGCGGCGCTCGCCATTGGGCTCGCTCTGGCGGTCCGAGCGCTCGTCGCGCCGCGGCTTGCGGAAGCGGTCGCCATCCTCGCGGCGGCGCTCGCCCGGCTGGCCGGCCGCCGCCTCGCCGCCGGCGGGCGCGGAGGCGCGCTGGTCGGGGCGGCCGTGATGCGGCTTGCCGCGGCCATGGTGCTGCGGGCGCTGCCCCGGCGGGCGGCCGGGCCGCCACACCTCGATCATCGCCGGCTCGGCGGGAGCCGCGTCCGATGCAATCTCAGCCGGCGCAGCCTCGGTGGCCATTTCTTCCGCTGCTGCGGCTTCGGCCGTCTCGACGGCGGCGGCCTCCACGCTCTCCACCGCCTCGGCGGCTTCGAGCGCGGCGGGCTCGGCCGGCGCCGCTTCGAGCGCGGGCTCGACCGTCTGGTCGAAGACCGGATCGCTTGGCACCGGCGTTTCGGGAACCACGGCTTCTACCGCGACGACTTCAGCCGCGACGGCCTCGGCGGAGCTCTCTTCTGCCGCGGACGGCGGGGAGACCTCCTCCAGCGCTGGCTCGACCGTCTGGTCGAAGGCGACGTCGGACGCCTCGGCCTCGGAGGTCTCGGCCGGAGCCGCCTCGGCGGCCGGCGCATCCGCCGTCACCTCAGGGGAGGGCGCGGCCTCGGCAGCGGGCTCAGCAGCGGCCTCGACCGGCGGGGCCGGGCGGCGCTCCATACGGTAGCCGAGTGAGCGCAGGATGGAGGCGAAGTCCTCGCCCGCGCAGCCGGCCAGCGAGGTCATGGCGACGGTGGCGACGAAGCCGTTGCCGTCGAACGCCCCGGCCGGCTTCTCGCCGCTCATGCCGGGACGCCAGGCGAGCGCCGGGCGGATGAGGTCGGCGAGGCGCTCGAGAATATCGACGCGCACCGCCCGCTCGCCGGCGACGCGGAACCCGACGGCGCGGTAGAGGCCCTTCTGGATCTCCGGGTCAACCGGGATCGAGGTGCGCCCGGACGAGGCGAGATGCGGCAGCTCGTCGAGGCCCTTCTGCTGCAGGCCGCCATGCTTCAGCCCCCAGAGCTGGGCGGCGAGCGTGCGCGGCGCCGGCTTCAGCAGCGCCGGCAGATAGATGTGGTGGGCGCCGAAGCGCACGCCGTGGCTGCGCAGCAAAGCGCGGGCGTCCTGTGCCAGCGACTTCATCTCCTCGGCGACACGGTGGCGCTCCAGCACGCCGAGCGACTCGACGATCTGGAAGGCGATGCCGCGGGCGATGCCGGTGATGTCCTCGGCGCGGCCGAGTGCCAGCAGCGGACCGAGCAGCTTCTCGATATGCGCCTTGAGCCAGAGGTCGAGGCGGGCCTGAACGCCATCGCGCGCCGGGCCGGTGAGGTGCTCGTCGGCGATGATCTTGAGCTTCGGGGCCAGCACCTCGTCGCCGGGGATCAGCTTGGCGACCGGCTCGCCGATCCAGCGCAGCGTGCCGTCCATGCTGAGCACGAAGGCATCGTCCGGCGCCTCGCCGAGCTTGGCGGCGCGGCTCTCGATCTCGCCGGCCAGCGCCTTCTGGGCGGTCGCCCTCAGCGCCTTGGCCTCGGGGCCGCCGGCGGAGGGGTCCGCGGCGAACTGGAAACCGAGCAGATGGCCGATGACATGGCCTTCCACCACCACGTCGCCGGTCTTGGTAATTTCCGTTTCGAGCATCGTGTTCTCTCGCAGGCGCCGCATCAGGACGCTGGTCCGACGGTCGACGAAGCGGTGTGCCAGCCGCTCGTGCAGCGCGTCGGAGAGCCGGTCCTCCACACGCCGCGTAACCTCTCGCCAGTGCTCCGGGTCCTGGAGCCAGTCCGGCCGGTTCGCCGCGAAGGTCCAGGTACGGACCTGCGCAATACGCCCCGACAGCGTGTCTATGTCACCTTCCGCTCGGTCCGCCAAGGCCACTTGTTTGGCGAACCAGTCCGTGGCGATCCGTCCTTCCCGCATCAGGTACCCGTAAACGGTGATGACGAGGTCGCTGTGGGAGGCGGGCGAGACCTTCCGGTAGTCCGGAAGCTGGCAAGCTTCCCACAGTCTTTCGACAGCTTCGCGACCATGGGCGAGACCGCGCACCTCGGGGTCGCGGGCCGCCGCCTCCAGCACCAGCACATCGTCGGCGGTGGGGGCGCGGGTGAGCCCGTCCTCGCGCGGCACGATGCCGAGCGAGCGGCCGAGCGCCTCGATCGAATGGAAGTCGAGATCGGTGTTGCGCCATTGCAGGACGCGGTGGGGCTCGAAGCTGTGGCTCTCCAGCCGCTCGACGATCTCCTCGTCGAAGGGCGGGCAGCGGCCGGTGGTGCCGAAAGTGCCGTCGCGCTGGGCGCGGCCGGCCCGGCCGGCGATCTGCGCCAGCTCGCCGGGGTTGAGCCGGCGGAACTGCCAGCCGTCGAACTTCACGTCGCCGGCGAAGGCGACGTGGTCGACGTCGAGGTTCAGCCCCATGCCGATGGCGTCGGTGGCGACCAGATAGTCGACGTCGCCGTTCTGATACATCGCCACCTGCGAGTTGCGGGTGCGCGGCGAGAGGGCGCCGAGCACCACCGCCGCGCCGCCGCGCTGGCGGCGGATCAGCTCGGCGATGGCGTAGACCTCGTCGGTCGAGAAGGCGACGATGGCCGAGCGGCGCGGCAGGCGGGTGATCTTCCGCTCGCCGGTGAAGGTGAGGTTCGACAGGCGCGGGCGCACCAGCACGCTCACGCCGGGCAGCAGCCGCTCCACCAGCGGGCGCATGGTGGCGGCGCCGAGCAGTAGCGTCTCCTCGCGGCCGCGCCGGTTGAGCAGGCGGTCGGTGAAGACGTGGCCGCGGTCGAGATCGGCGCAGAGCTGGATCTCGTCCAGCGCCACGAAGGCGACGTCGAGGTCGCGCGGCATCGCCTCCACCGTCGACACCCAGTAGCGCGCCTTCGGCGGGCGGATGCGCTCCTCGCCGGTGATCAACGCCACCTGGTCGATGCCGGCGCGCTCGACGAGGCGCTGATAGACCTCGCGGGCGAGCAGGCGCAGCGGCAGGCCGATCAGCCCGCTCGAATGGCCGAGCATGCGCTCGATGGCGAGATGCGTCTTGCCGGTGTTGGTGGGGCCGAGCACGGCGGTGACGCCGCGGGCCCGGATCGAGGGCGGCAGCGGCTTGCCCGAGAAGGCGTCGGGAGCCCCGGTGCCCGGCGGCGGATTGAAGATGTTCATGCGCCGATCAGTCCGTCGGGCCGGGCGGGAGGCCCTTCTAGCACAAGGCATAGCACGGCGTCGCGCCGAACAGCGCGGGAGTCCGCCGCGCGTTTACATTCGGATCGAAGCGGGAACGTACCGTGCCCGAATCGATGGGAACCGCATGTTCGGGTTTCGTGCACGCCAAGATATGGGTGGCCGGGAACGCCCATGCCTCAATATGGCGCTCCGCCGGCAAATCGCAAATGACGGCAATTGACGAAAATTTTAATCAATCTGTCTCGATGTGGGACAGAAGCGCCGCTTCGGGCTCGGTACGTGTTCCCGACCCACCTCGGGATTACGGCGATCTTGGGGGAGAGGTTTCGTCCCCTCCGGGACAAACGGCTGGCGATGCTAGGGCTGTTTGCGGGTGGCGGAGGCCGGCTGCGGGCCGACGGCCTCGGACTGGAAGCTGATCGCCTCCATCTCGGCGGCGCCCAGCGTGGTGGCGACCGAGACCTTGAAGGGGACGAGTACGCGGGTGCCGGCGACGGGCGCCAGCCACACATAGACGTCCCTGTTCTGCATCATGTACTTCACGCCGGAGCGGTTCGGCTTGTGGCCGGAAATCGGCTTGTAGCCGACGCGGCAGACCACGGCCGGCCCCTGATAGCCGCGATCGGCGCGCACCAGATCGGTGCGCACATAGGAAAGCGTGAGATCGTAGCGCTGGCGTCCGTCGAAGATCGACAAGGTGCGGTCGCAGGCGGTGGCCGAGACCGGATCGTCCTTGCCCTCGACCAGCACCAGCGCCGCCGTCATCGGGTCGAGCACGCCCTTCTTGTCGGCGTCGGATATCGGGATGCGGTCCGGCGAGGCGCGCACCGGCGGCTCGACGGAGAGGTCCTTCACCGCATTAGCGGCGATGACGAGGCGGATCGCCTCGGCCTTCTTGTCGCTCTCCGCGTCCATCGCGAAGGACTGCGGCGAGAGCGCCCCGCGCGCCACCAGGCCGCGCGCGCCGGCCGAGCCCTTGCCGGAGGAGACGGCCTGCAGCATGCCGGTAACGCGCGCGCTGCCGGAGGCGGTGTAGGAACTGTCGTTCACTTCAAGGAGAAACGACGCCCGGCCGAGTTCCAGGCCACCGAGCGACATGCGGTAGCGCGCCTCGAGCCGGCCGTCGGCATGGGCCAGCGCGCCGGATGCGACGGTCGCGACGCCCGCGAGGATCGCGGTTAAGGAACGCGCTTGCTTCAACTGACCCAAGTCCATACCGATGATCATCCGGCGGCGGGGCGCATCCTGCCCCAGAACGCTGCTTCGCCGGATCATGAATCGGTGAGGTCAGAAGGCGGCGGAACTGTGGCTCCTACACGGGCCGCGCCCGTCCGGTCTTGACGCGCGTGGGGGTGTTCCTTATAGGAGCGCACTCTTCGGATCCATGCTGCGGCGTGATCGTGGGGGCCATATGGGTGGCTTCCGGCGCGGCGGCACTTGAATATAAGGAAGTCCACGATGTCCCGTCGGTGCGAACTTACCGGGAAGGCGGTTCTGACCGGCAACCTCGTGAGCCACTCCAACCGCAAGACCCGTCGCCGGTTCCTGCCGAACCTGGTGAACGTGACGCTCGCCAGCGAGGTCCTGCAGCGTTCGGTGAAGCTCCGGGTCAGCGCCAATGCCCTCAAGACCGTCGATCATCGCGGCGGCCTCGACGCTTTCCTGCGCAAGGCGAGCATCGACGAGCTGTCGCCGAAGGCCGCCGAGCTGAAGCGCGCGGTCGAGAAGGCGTCTGTCGAGAAGGCTCCGGTCGCGGCCTGATCGCCGCGCCCGTCAGCCTCCACGCGCCATGCGCATTGCCGGCACCGAGATATCGCCCCTAGCGCTCGCCGCTCCTATCGCCGCCATGATGGCGGTGGTGGCGGCGTCGAACGTGCTCGTCCAGTATCCGGTCGAGCTGTTCGGGCTGAACGAGGTGCTGACCTGGGGCGCCTTCTCCTATCCGGTCGCCTTCCTCGTCAACGACCTGACCAACCGGCGCTTCGGCCCGGTCGTCACCCGGCGCGTGGTCTATGTCGGCTTCGCGCTGGCGGTGCTGCTGTCGATCTGGCTCGCCACCTCGCGCATCGCGCTCGCCTCCGGCACGGCCTTCCTGGTCGGCCAGTTGCTCGACATCGGCGTGTTCAACCGGCTGCGCCGCATGGCGTGGTGGCGCGCCCCGCTCGCCGGCAGCCTCATCGGCTCGGCGGTCGACACCGCGATCTTCTTCTCGCTGGCCTTCGCCGGCGACGAGGCTATGTCCGGGCCGGTGACCTACGGCCTCGTCGGCGCCTCGGTCACGGTGCCGCTGTGGGTCGGCCTCGCCTTCTTCGACTTCCTGGTGAAGGTCGGCTGCGCGCTGCTGGCGCTGGTGCCCTACGGCGCCTTCATGGGCTGGCTGAAGCCCTGGTCCGGCGCCGCGACGGCCGCCGCCCGCTGATCCTCGATCACCGCGAAGCGTAGCAGCAGCGTGCGCTGCAGCGTCGAGAAATTGTCGTCCGACATCAGCGTGAGGATGGTCTCGCCGGCGGCGTTCCGGTGGATCGCCAGCGCCTCCATATTGTCGATCTCGGCGTTGTTGCCGATCTCGATCATCACCTCGCCCGCAATGGTCGCGCCCGGCCGGATCTCGGCGAGCGGGAAGCGGCGGATGCGCAGCGCGACGCCGCTGTACCAGACGAAGCGGCGCTCCAGCAGATAGACATAGCCGTCCGGCGCCAGCGCCATGTCGGTGGCGTTGAACTCGCTGCTGCGCGTCAGCGTGAAGGTGCCGGCCGGTTCCGGCGCGAAGATGTAGCCGGGCAGCACGTCGTCGCTGGCCGGGCTGCGCTCGCCGATGACGACGAGGCTCGGGCGCGCCGGCGTGCCGAGCGGAATCGCGAGCAGCGCCTCCGGCCCCTGGTTCGAGGCAAGCGCCTGCAGCGCCTCGCTTCCCGGCAGGCGGCGGCCGCGCGCGGTCAGCGGGTCCGGTCCGGCGAAGCTCCAGATCTCCTGCGCCCGCTCGATACCGACCGCATAGCCGTCCGCCGTGCGGGTCAGCGCTTCCACGTCGCCCCGGCCCTGCGTGGCGAGGGTGCGGCCGTCCCTGTCGCGCATCGGCGCGGCAACGACCTTGTCGAGCGCGAGCGGCCGGTCGTCCTCGGCTTCGATGCGCCCGCTGAACCACCAGCCCTTGTCGCTGACCGCGAGGAACCGTTCGCCCTTGGCGTCGAGCGCGAGGCCCGACAGGCCGCCGAAGGCGCGGAAGGAGGAGGTGAGGACGAGGCCGCCGCGAAAATCGAGATTGCCATAGCGGGTGGCGGTGCCGGGCGCGAAACGCGCGATCGGCCGGGCGGTGACGCTCACCGGCACCGGCGCGCGGGCATCGGCGGCGGCGGCCATGTCCGCGCCGGCAAGCCCTGCGAAGGCGAGGATGCCGAGGAGGGGGAGCAGGGCACGTCCGGCACGTCTGGTCATCGCTGCGTCTCCCGCGGATTCGCGACGTGCCGGA
Organism: Allobosea sp. 117; assembly: GCF_000702305.1. GTDB lineage: Bacteria > Pseudomonadota > Alphaproteobacteria > Rhizobiales > Xanthobacteraceae > Ancylobacter. Next base: position 167,806 of record NZ_JNLC01000015.1, on the reverse strand, counting down.
CATTTTGAGGCGGACACGGGAAATTATTCGTGAAGGACCGGACATGGACATCGGGCGAGCGAGGCGATAGCAGCCTCGTCACCCCCACGGGACCGTATCCGCCATGCCCCACGCCAACCCCGCCGCCACGCCCGCTTCCGCCTTCCGCCCGTCCGGCACCGCCCTCGCCGCGCTGATCGTGGCGCTCGCCTCGGCGGCGACGCTCGCCGGCGCGTGGTTCTTCCAGTTGGTGATCGGGCTTGCACCGTGCCCGCTCTGCCTCGAGCAGCGCATCCCCTATTACGTCGCCATTCCCGTCGCGCTCATGGCGGCGGTCGCCGCCGACCAGCGCCGGCCGACGCTCGCCCGCCTGCTGCTCGGCGCGGCGGGGGTGCTGATGCTGGCGGCCGCCGGGCTCGCGATCTACCACGCCGGCGTCGAATGGCACTGGTGGCAGGGGCCGACGGCGTGCTCCGGCGCCGGCCCGGTGCAGGGCGGCAACCTGCTCACCGATCTCAACGCGGCGCGCGTGGTGCGCTGCGACGAGGCGCCGTGGCGGCTGTTCGGCATCTCGCTGGCCGGCTGGAACGCGCTGATTGCGGCGACGCTGGCGGTGGTCGCCTTCGCGGGCGTGGCGGGGCGCGGCGCTCGGCGCGGCGGGGTCCAGTAACCGGGCTGGCCTCACGGATCGAGCTCGGTGTCCCAGTAGAGATAGTCCATCCAGCTATCGTGCAGGTAGTTCGGCGGGAAGTGCCGGCCGTTCTGGTGCAGGTCGTGCACGCTCGGCTGGAACGGCTTCTGCCGCGGCCACATATGCGCCTGGTCCGGCATCAGGCCGCCCTTGCGCAGATTGCAGGGCGAGCACGCCGCGACGACGTTCTCCCAGGTGGTCTGGCCGCCCTGCGAGCGCGGGATCACATGGTCGAAGGTGAGTTCCTCGCGCGTCTCACAATACTGGCAGGTGAAGCGGTCGCGCAGGAACACGTTGAAGCGGGTGAAGGCCGGCTGGCGGGCCGGGCGGATGAAGGTCTTGAGCGAGACGACGCTCGGCAGCCGCATCTGGAAATGCGCGCTGGAGACCTGCCGCTCGTAATATTCGACGATGTTCACGCGGTCGAGGAAGACGGCCTTGATGGTGTCCTGCCAGGACCAGACCGAGAGGGGATAGTAGCTCAGCGGGCGGTAATCCGCGTTGAGCACCAGGGCTGGCCACGAACCTGGAGACAAAGTCGCCGACAAGCACTCGCTCCCTGCTACAGGGCGTCAGCGCGGCGACCGGCGCCGAACGACGCACCGCGATACTCTACATGTAGCGTGTCAATCTTGTGAAGCGTCTTACCCCTATGGTGCTCCGCCCGAGGGCGCCGGGTCACCGGGCGGCGAGGACATGTGCCAGGAATTGCCCGCCAAGGTTCAGCCCGTCTTCGTCTATGCCGTGTCCGAGGCCGTGGCACATATGACCCTCGACGGCGATGCCGCGCTGGCGGAGCGTGATCAGCGCCCGATTGAGCGCGACCGGCGGGATCACCTCGTCGCGGTCGCCATGGATCAGCAGCACCGGCGGGCGCGAGGTGATTCGCGCATCCGCCGCCTCGAGCGCCCGCTCGGCAGGCAGCACATGGATGCCCGAATAGCCGAGGATGCCGGCCGGCGCGGCCCTGCGGCGCAGGCCTGTGTGGAGCGCCATCATGGTGCCCTGGCTGAAGCCGACCAAAGCGAGGCGATCGTCGGCGAGGCCATGCCGGGCGAGTTCGGCATCGAGGAAGGCGTCGAGCGCGGCATGCGCCGCCTCCACGCCGGTCCAGCGCTCGCGGTCGTTGCGCTCGACATAGGCGAACCATTGCCGCCCCACCGGTGCGATGGCGCAGGGCTCGGGCGCGTGGGGCGCAACGAAGGCGGCGTCCGGCAGCAGCGGCGCCCAATAGGCGCCGAGATCGATCAGGTCGCGTCCGTCCGCTCCATAGCCGTGCAGCAGCACCACCAGCGAGGTAGCCGGGCGGCCGGAGGCGGGCGGCAGGCGGGGGCCGTCGATCGTCGTCATGGCGTCACCATCGGGGCATCGGGGGCGATCGGCGTGCCAGGCATCATCTCGGCCGGCATGTTGGCGCGGCGGGCGCTGTAGAAGGCCCAGAGCAACTGCGCGGCGACGCCGCGCCACGGCCGCCAGTCCTCGGCGATCGCCTTGAGGCCGAGCGCGTGGCAGCGCCGCTCCAGACCCAGCGCCTCGGACGCCGCCACCTGCAAGGCGAGGTCGCCTTCCGGGAAGGCGTCGGCGCGCCCCAGCGCGAAGAGGAGATAGACGTCGGCGGTCCAGGCGCCGATGCCGGGCAGCGCCACGAGGTGCTCGCGAGCGGTGTCGGACGGCAGGGCGGCGATCGCGTCGAGATCGATGATCCCGGCCTCGATACGTCCGGCGATGTCGAGGAGATAGCGGATCTTCGGCGTCGAGAGACCGGCGGCGCGCAGCCCCTCCGGCCCGGCGGCCAATACGGCATGCGGCGTGATGGTGCCTTCGAGCGCCGTCTCCAGCCGCGCGAAGATGGCGCGGGCCGAGGCGGCGGAGACCTGCTGTGCGACGATCATGGCGGCGAGGCCGGAAAAGCCGGCGGCGCGTCGGCGCAGCACCGGGCGCCCGGCGACCTCGACGAGCAAAGCGAGGCGGGGATCGACGGCGATCAGCCGGTCGCTCGCGCGGTCGAAGGCGGCCTGATCGATGAGCGTCTCCTCGGCCGTCTGCGCGATGGCCGCGCCCGCCTCAATTGGCATCGTCGTCGAGGCGGACGGTGTTGCCGGCGGCGACCTTCGGCGCCGCGCTGTGGTTCAGCAGCGTGTCGACGCGGTCGCGCTCCTGCGCGAAGTCGTTGAGGATCTTGCCGTCCAGCGCCCGCCCGCGCGGCAGGCGGATGCGCAGCGGATCGACGAAGCGGTTGTTCACCAGCACCTCGTAGTGCAGGTGCGGGCCGGTGGAGAGGCCGCTCGAGCCGATATAGCCGATGAGCTGGCCCTGCCGCACGCGCACGCCCTCGCGGATGCCCCTGGCGAAGCCGGACTGGTGCGAATAGGTCGTCACATAGCCGTTCAGGTGCTGGATCTCGGTGCGCCGGCCATAGCCGGAGGTCCAGGCCGCTTTCTTGATCACGCCGTTGCCGGCCGCGTAGATCGGCGTGCCGACGCGGTCGGCCCAGTCGACGCCGGAATGCATGCGGGTATAGCCGAGGATCGGATGGCGGCGCATGCCGAAGCCCGAGCGCAGCATGCCGCCGGAGACCGGCTTGCGGACGAGGAACTTCTTCGCGCTCTTGCCGCTCTCGTCATAGAAGTCGACCAGCCCATCATCCGGGGTCTGGTAGCGGTAGTAGCGCCGCTCCTCGCCGCCGACGGTGAGGCCGGCATAGAGCACGCCGCCGGCGGCGCCGGCATCGTCGGGCTCGTACAGCACCTCGAAGGAATCGCCCGGCCGCACACGGCGCTGGAAATCGATGTCGAAGGAATAGACGCGCACCAGGTTCTCGATGACGACGCGCGGAATCTCGTGGCGCAGCGCGGTCTCGTAGAGGCTCTCATAGAGCGTGACGCCGCCGCGCCCGCCGGCGTCGTCGTCGCCCTCGTCCGGCCCGACATCGGCGATCTGCATGTCGGAGGGCTCCTGCACCGCCAGGAACTTGCCAGTGTCCGACAGAGCGACCGTGCCCTCGTGGCCGTTGTCGCTGAAGATGCTGACGCGCAGCGGGATCGGCGCGTTGCCGCTGGAATCGAGCAGCACCTTCAGCCGCAGCCCCTCGGTGAGGGGACCGTCGGTGCCACGTCCGAAGGCGGTGGCGGCCGCGCGGGCGGAGACGGCGGGAACGCCGAGGCCGCTCAGCAGCGAGGTCACGCTGTCGCCCTTCTTGGCGACGACGGCGCGCTCGGTCCAGTCGTTGCCGCCGGTGGTCTCGTCGTCGGTCTTGCGGATCGAGCTCACATTGTCGGGCTGCATGGCGAGCGCGTTGACCGGGTCGTTCGGCCCGGCCGGCGCGTAGCCCAGCGCCGGCGTGCCGAAGGCGGCGAGCGCCGCCGGCGCGCGGGTGTCGACGGTCGGGGTGCCGAACTCCGCCGTCTCGCGCACCTTCATCAGCACGTCCTCCATCGGCAGCTCGGCCGCGAATTTCGTGCTCGGCGGCAATTGGCCGAGGTCGCGCATGACGATGGTGACCTCGCCGGTCGGCTCGGCCTGCGGGGCGTCGTCGTCCTTCTGGTCGGCAGTCTCGGCGATCAGCTTGGCGGGGTTGAAGCGCGGCACGTCGACCGAAGCGGCGGTGACCGACATGGCGAGGTTGGAGGCGACCTTGGTCACCGCGCGGACCTTGATGATCTCCTGATTGCCGGATTTCACGTTGGTCGACAGCCGCAGCGTCTGCTTGGCGCTGAAGCTCTCGGTCAGGATCGACATGCGGTCGCCCTTGCGGGCGGCGTTGGTCGGCCGCTCGCCGGCGGCGAGCGCGCCGCGCAGGGTCGAGCGCACGGTCTCCGGCACCTGCGCGAAGCGGTATTCGCCGTCGAGCGCGGCATAGACGGCGCCGCCCATCAGGCCCGCACCGCAGATGCCGGTGAGCAGGGTGGCCATCAGCCAGCGGATGGAGACGCGGCGGCGATTGATCGGCTCCTCGGCGTCGCCATCGACGCCCAGCGGGGGCTCGTCGCCAAGATCGGGGACTGCGAAGCCGGAGCGTCGCATGCCGATCGGTCCGCGCCGGTTCTCCAAAGAGCGATCCCCACCTTTCCGGCGCCTTATCAAGCCTGGCCGCTTCTGCGGGCCGGCGCCGACCTCAACCCCACTGCCCGCCGGGCGGCGGACGACGATGCACTGCCGGATACCACTGGCGCGCCGGCGCGCGGACGATGCCGGCCTCTGCCGCCGACGTCAACCCGCACCGGCGGCGCGCGCCGAATCGTACCGGCAGGCCCGCCGACGAGCGGGTGCAGATGTAAAGCCGCCTGAGACGGCAAAAGGATGGCGGACCAAGGCGATGCGACTTTTCCACCGCCCTCGCGCGGGGCCTCAGACCAAAGCGGCGTTGCGCGAAGGTGCCCCCGGATGGGACAAGGGATCAGCGGTCGGGGGAGGAGCGCGCCATGAACAAGACGCAGACCGGCAATTTCTTCGAGGATTTCGTGGTCGGGCAGAAGATCCGCCACGCCACGCCGCGCACGCTGACCGAGGGCGATGTCTCGCTCTATGCGGCGCTCTATGGCGGGCGCTTCGCGGTGCAGTCCTCGGACGCTTTCGCCATGGACATCGGCTATCCCTGCGCGCCGATCGACGACCTGCTGGTCTTCCATGTGGTGTTCGGCAAGTCGGTGCCGGACATCTCGCTGAACGCGATCGCCAATCTCGGCTATGCCGGCTGCCGCTTCCTGGTCCCGGTGTTCCCCGGCGACACGCTGAGCGCCACCTCCGAGGTGATCGGCCTGCGCGAGACCTCCAACCGGCAGTCGGGCGTCGTCTATGTGCGCACCGCCGGCTTCAACCAGGAAGGCACGCAGGTGCTGGAGTACGTGCGCTGGGTAATGGTGCGCAAGCGCGCCGCCGAGGTCGAGGTCGGCCCGCCCGTGGTGCCGGAGCTGCCGGCCGCGCTCGACCCGGCGGATCTCGGCGAAGCGGTGCCCGACCTCGTCGTCGCGCAGTGGGATGACGGGCTCTCCGGCAGCCGCTTCCGCTTCGACGACTATCAGATCGGCGAGAAGATCGACCATGTCGACGGCATGACGGTGGAAGAGGCCGAGCACATGCTGGCGACACGTCTCTACCAGAACACGGCGAAGGTGCATTTCAACCAGTGGAGCGAGGGGCAGGGCCGCTTCGGCCGGCGCCTGATCTATGGCGGGCACGTCATCTCGCTGGCCCGCTCGCTCTCCTTCAACGGCCTCGCCAATGCCTTCCACGTCGCCGGCATCAATGGCGGCCGGCATGTCGCGCCGCTGTTCGCCGGCGGCACCGTGTTCGCGTGGAGCGAGATCCTGGACAAGCAGATGCTGCCGGGCCGCGAGGATGTCGGGGCGCTGCGCGTACGCACGGTCGCCACCAAGGACAAGCCGTGCGGGGATTTTCCCTATAAGACCGGCGAGGACTACGACCCCGCCGTCGTGCTCGATCTCGACTACTGGGTGCTGATCGTGCGCTGACGAACTGGCGAGGGGATCGGCCGCGGCACGTTGGCGACCGGCAAATGCTGGGCCGAAGGCGCGGCGGTCGGTCCGCCCGGCAGCGTGGCGACCGCCGGCAGACCGCCGTGAATGGCCGTCGCCGCCGGCTCGACCGGTCCGGCAATAGCGGATGGCACGGTGCCGTAACGCCGGAAGAAAGCCCAGATCTCCTCCGGCGCGTCGAGCCCCTTGCGGCGCGGGCCGAGCACTAGCCCGGCGAGCGCGTCCATGGGGCCGACCGTTCGGGCGGGCGGCTGGTGGCCGCCCTCGATCTCGTAGAAATGGACGGCGGAGCCTTGCGCGCAATCGTCCCAGCGCAGGATGCGCGCGCTCGGGCCGGCCGCGGCCTGCGGCGTTCCGCAGCCGTCGATGCGGGCGAACAACTCGGCGCTTTCGGTCGCCGACATCAGCTTGGCGCCCGGCGTCGGCCGACCGAAGGTCGGCACGATGGGATCGTAGGAGCCGTTCATCATCAGGATCGGGATCGGCCGCGCGGGGCGGCAGGTCTCGGCATAGGAGACCGGCGCCGTCATCATCATGGTGGCGTAGGCCGCGAAGCGCTCCGCGTGGCGGCAGGCGATGAAGGCGGTGAGGAAGGCGCCGTTGGAGAAGCCCATCAGATAGGAGCGGTTAGGGTCGGCGATGGCTTCGGCGGCGAGCGCATCGAGCACGGCGAGGATGAAGGCGGCGTCGTCGCGCTTCTGGATGATCGGCATGATGCCGGCCACCGAGCCGCGCCCGTCGTTCCACAGCAGGTTCAGCCCGCGCGGATAGGCGACCGCGAAGCCCTCCCGGTCGGCGATCTCGTCGAGGTCGAGATAGGAGCGGAACACGCTGGCCGGCTGCCAGGCACCGTGCAGGGCGATGACCAGCGGCCAGGGGCCGGGCGCCGCGTTCTTCGGGAGGTGGAGGATGAATTCCCGCTTCAGCCCGCCGACGGAAATCACCCGCTCCTCGCTGGCGTTGCGCGGCGCTTCCACCGCAGCCGCGGCCGGTGGCGCGCCGTAGATGTCACCGGCGGAAGAAGCGTCGGCCTGGGGCGCTGCCGATCCGGACGGCCAGCCCGGCACCTGCGCCATCGCCGACGAGGCGAGCGCCACTCCGAAAATGCCGGCGAGCATGGCCTGCAGCGCCAGTCGCGCAGAGCGGTCGAACGCAGCCATCGGGCCTGGGCGGATGCTTCCGGGCATAGTGTCGACAGTTGACTCTTTAGCGTTCGAATCGCCTACTGCGGAGGCGCAGCCTTGCCACCCTATCGTGGCAGGGTTGCGGTCGTGAGGGCTGCAAATGCGAAAAGTTCCGGGTAGCGTGCTGCATCGCAAAGAACGATAGGCGTCGCCTTTGGAATGATTGCGATTCGCGATCGTATCGGTTAGGCACTCTCAAATCATTGAAGGACCGCCAGATGTCCGACACGCCCGGCGCCACCCAAAGGCCTCTTTCGCCGCATCTGCAGATTTATCGGCCGATGCTCACGATGATGATGTCCATCGTGCACCGCATCACCGGATCGGCGCTTTTCTTCGGCACGCTGCTGCTGGTGTGGTGGCTGGTGGCGGCGGCGACCTCGCCGTCCTATTTCGATCTGGTGAACGGCTTGTTCGGCAGCATCATCGGCAAGCTGATCCTGTTCGGCTTTAGCTGGGCGCTGATCCACCACATGCTCGGCGGCATCCGCCATTTCATCTGGGACACCGGCCACGGCTTCGGGCCGGAGGCGCGCGAGTGGCTCGCCCGGGCGACGATCGGCGGCTCCATCGCGCTGACCGTGCTGCTGTGGATCGTCATCTATGTGGTGAAGGGCTGAGGCGATGATCGGATCCGACAGTTCCTCCATGCGCACCACCCGCCGCCGCGTCTCCGGGCTCGGCTCGGCGCGCTCCGGCACCGGGCATTTCTGGCTGCAGCGCCTCACCGCGCTCGCCAATGTGCCGCTCGTGCTGCTGTTCCTTGGCGTGCTGATCTGCGCCGCCGGCCGCAGCCACGCCGAGGTGCTGGCGATCATCGGCCACCCCTTCGTGGCGATCATCCTGCTGCTGGGAATCCTCTCGATCGTCATCCATATGCGCCTCGGCATGCAGGTCATCATCGAGGACTATGTCCATGGCGAGGGAGCGAAGGTGCTGGCGCTGATCGGCAACACCTTCTTCTGCGTCGTGGTCGGCCTCGCCGGCGCCTTCGCTATTCTCAAGATCAGTTTCGGAGGCTGAGCCGATGGCCGAGACCAACACGGGCAACGGTGCGCACGCCAATGGCGCGGCGGCGAGCTATCCGATCACCGACCACACCTATGACGTCGTGGTGGTGGGCGCCGGCGGCGCCGGCCTGCGCGCCGTCGTCGGCTGCTCTGAGGCGGGGCTGCGTACCGCCTGCGTGACCAAGGTGTTCCCGACCCGCTCGCACACGGTGGCGGCGCAGGGCGGCATCGCCGCCTCGCTCGGCAATATGAGCGTCGACGACTGGCGCTTCCACATGTACGACACCGTGAAGGGGTCGGACTGGCTCGGCGACCAGGACGCCATCGAATATCTGGTGCGCCAGGCGCCCGCCGCGGTTTACGAGCTCGAACACTGGGGCGTGCCGTTCTCGCGTACCGAGGCCGGCAAGATCTACCAGCGGCCCTTCGGCGGCATGACCATCGACTTCGGCAAGAGCCCGGCGCAGCGCACCTGCGCGGCCGCCGACCGCACCGGCCACGCCATGCTGCACACGCTCTACGGCGCGGCGCTGAAGCACAATGCCGAGTTCTACATCGAGTATTTCGCGCTCGACCTGATCATGGACGATGAGGGGCGCTGCGTCGGCATCATCGCGCTGAAGATGGATGACGGCACCATCCACCGCTTCCGCTCGCAGACCGTGATCCTCGCCACCGGCGGCTATGGCCGCGCCTATTTCTCGGCGACAAGCGCCCATACCTGCACCGGCGACGGCAACGCCATGGTGCTGCGCGCCGGCCTGCCGCTGCAGGACATGGAGTTCGTGCAGTTCCACCCGACCGGCATCTACGGCTCGGGCTGCCTGATCACCGAGGGCGCGCGCGGCGAGGGCGGCTACCTCACCAATTCCGAGGGCGAGCGCTTCATGGAGCGCTACGCGCCCTCCGCCAAGGACCTCGCCTCCCGCGACGTCGTCTCGCGCTCCATGACCATGGAGATCCGCGAGGGCCGCGGCGTCGGCAAGAACAAGGACCACATCTACCTGCACCTCGACCATCTCGACCCGGCGATCCTGCATGAGCGCCTGCCGGGCATCTCCGAGAGCGCGAAGATCTTTGCCGGCGTCGACGTGACCAAGGAGCCGATCCCGGTGCTGCCGACCGTGCACTACAACATGGGCGGCATCCCGACCAACTTCCACGGCGAGGTGGTCACCAAGAAGGACGGCAACCCGGACCATGTGGTGCCCGGCCTGATGGCGGTGGGCGAATGCGCCTGCGTTTCCGTGCACGGCGCCAACCGGCTCGGCTCCAACTCGCTCACTGACCTCGTGGTGTTCGGCCGCGCGGCGGCGCTGCGCTGCGCCGAGATCCTCACCCCCGGCGACAAGCAGCGCGAGCTGCCGGCCGGCTCGGCCGACAAGGCGCTCGCCCGGCTCGACCGTTTCCGCAACGCCGCCGGCACGACGCCGACCGCGGAGCTGCGGCTTTCCATGCAGAAGGTGATGCAGAACAACTGCGCGGTCTACCGCACCGGCGAGGTGCTGGAGGAGGGCCGCAAGCTGATCGCCGAGGTGTTCGCCGGCACCAGCGACATCCGCGTCTCCGACCGCTCGCTGATCTGGAACTCGGACCTCATCGAGACGCTTGAATACGACAACCTGATCGGCCTCGCGACGGTGACCATGGAAGGCGCCGCCAATCGCACCGAGAGCCGCGGCGCCCATGCACGCGAGGACTTCCCCGAGCGCGACGACGCCAACTGGATGAAGCACACGCTGGCCTTCCTCGACGTCGAGAACGGCAAGGTCCGCCTCGACGACCGGCCGGTGCACACCTACACGATGACCAACGACATCCAGTACATCGAGCCGCGCAAGCGGGTGTACTGAGCGCGGCGAAGGAAACGACGGTCCGTCATGGTTCAGCTCACGCTTCCCAAGAACTCGCAGATGCAGGACGGCAAGGTCTGGCCGAAGCCGGCCGGCGCCAACCACCTGACCGAGTACCGGATCTACCGCTGGAACCCGGACGACGGGAAGAACCCGCAGGTCGACACCTATTATGTCGACCGCGACGATTGCGGGCCGATGGTGCTCGACGGGCTCATCTACATCAAGAACAAGATTGACCCGACGCTGACCTTCCGCCGCTCCTGCCGCGAGGGCATCTGCGGCTCCTGCGCGATGAACATCGACGGCACCAACACGCTCGCCTGCCTCAAGAGCATGGACGACGTGACGGCCAAGAGCGTCAACATCTACCCGCTGCCGCACATGCCGGTGGTGAAGGACCTGGTGCCGGACCTCACCCAGTTCTACGCCCAGCACGCCTCGATCGAGCCGTGGCTGCACACCCAGACGCCGGCGCCGGAGAAGGAATGGCCGCAGTCGCGCTCCGACCGCGAGAAGCTCGACGGTCTGTACGAGTGCATCCTGTGCGCCTGCTGCTCCACCTCCTGCCCGAGCTATTGGTGGAACGGCGACCGCTATCTCGGCCCGGCGGCGCTGCTCGGCGCCTATCGCTGGCTGATCGATTCCCGCGACGAGGCGACCGGCGACCGGCTCGACGACCTCGAGGATCCGTTCCGCCTCTATCGCTGCCACACCATCATGAACTGCGCCAAGGCGTGCCCGAAGGGTCTCAACCCGGCCAAGGCGATCGCCGAGATCAAGAAGATGATGGTGGCGCGCCAGTTCTGACGCGCTACACCAGCGGGCGATGAGCGCCGCCGCCCGTCCGACCTTCCGCTTCGCCCCGAGCCCGAACGGGCTGCTGCATCTCGGCCATGCCTATTCGGCGCTTCTGAACTTCGAGGCGGCGAAGGCGGGCGGCGGGCGATTCCTGCTGCGCATCGAGGACATCGATCCCGCCCGCTGCCGGCCGGAGTTTGAGGCCGGAATCTATGAGGAGCTCGCCTGGCTCGGCATCGGCTGGGAGATGCCGGTGCGCCGGCAATCCGAACACATGGCGGACTACGCCGCCGCGCTCGCCCGGCTCGACGCGATGGGCCTCGTCTATGAGAGCTTCGAGAGCCGCGCCGACATCCGCCGGGCGGTGGAGGCGCGGGCGGCCTGGCCGCGCGATCCCGACGGTGCGCCGCTGTTCCCGTTCGGACGCGATTCCATGGGCGCGCAGGAGCGCGCGCGTCGCCACGCCGCCGGCGAGCCCTATGCGCTGCGGCTCGACATGGCGCAGGCGATCGCCGCCGCCGGGGCGCCGCTCGACTGGGCGGAGGAGGGCGATGGCTTGGTGCGGGCCGATCCGGCGGCATGGGGCGACGTGGTGATCGCCCGCAAGGAAGCGCCGACCAGCTATCACCTCGCCGTGGTGGTCGACGACGCTCTGCAGGGCGTCACTCATGTGGTGCGCGGCGAGGACCTGAAGGCGGCGACGTCGGTGCACCGGCTGCTGCAGCATCTGCTCGACCTGCCGGCGCCCGTCTATCGCCACCACGACCTGATCCGCGACGCGCAGGGGCGCAAGCTCTCGAAATCAATCGGCTCGGCCAGCCTGAAGGAGCAGCGTGCCGATGCCGTCACGGCGGAGGAGGTGCGGCGCCGGCTCGGCTTCGGATGACGGCGCGTCAAACCGATGTCACCCCGGCGCGCTAGCGATGCGGCGCCCGCATCAGCCCCTGGGGAGGCCCGCCATGCTCCGCCTTTCGCTGCTCGTCGCCTTCTCGTTGCCCTGCCTGATCGCGCCGCTTGCGGCGCAGGAGACCGGCCGGCTGGCCGAGATCGGTCCGCGTCCCTTCTATCTCGTCGATTCGATGAAGGACGGCCCGCTGAAGGAGGCGCTCGCCCAGTGCCAGGGCAAGCCCTTCACCACCAGGCAGTTCTCGATCTCGCATCGCGGCGCGCCGCTGCAATTCCCCGAGCACACCCGCGAGGGCTATCTCGCCGCCGCGCGTATGGGCGCCGGGGTGATCGAGTGCGACGTCGCCTTCACCAAAGACCGCGAGCTGGTCTGCCGCCACGCGCAATGCGACCTGCACACCACCACCGACATCCTCGCCCGGCCCGAGCTCGCGGCGAAGTGCACGAAAAGCTTCGAGCCGGCCGATCCGGCGACCGGCCGCAAGGCGAGCGCGAAGTGCTGCACCAGTGATCTGACGCTCGCCGAGTTCAGGTCGCTCAAGCCGAAGATGGACGCCGGCAATCCGAATGCGACGTCGGTCAAGGAGTACATGGATTCGACGCCGCGCTGGCGCACCGACCTCTATGTCGACCGGGCGACTATCATGTCGCACAAGGACTACATCGCGCTGGTGAAGTCACTGGGCCTCAAATTCACGCCGGAGCTGAAGAAGCCGGAAGTCGCCATGCCGTTCGACGGCGACTACACGCAGGAGCGCTACGCCCAGCAGCTCGTCGACGAATACAAGGCGGCCGGCGTCGACCCGAAGGATGTCTACGCCCAGTCCTTCGAGCTCGAAGACGTGCTGTACTGGCTCAAGGCGGAGCCGGCCTTCGGCGCGCAGGCGGTGTTCCTCGACGATCGCGACGAGACCGATGCGGGCTTCGACAACATGAAGCCGGAGACGTGGAAGCCGTCGATGGCGGAACTCACGGCGCAGGGCGTGAAGATCCTCGCCCCGCCGCTGTGGATGCTGGTCACCGCGAAGGACGGCGCCATCGTGCCGTCCGTCTATGCCGAGGAGGCGAAGAAGGCGGGGCTCGGGCTGATCACGTGGTCGCTGGAGCGCTCCGGCCCGCTGAAGGACGGCGGCGGCTATTACTATCAGTCGGTCAAGCCGCTCATCGACCGCGACGGCGACACGCTGGCGCTGCTCGATGTGCTCGCCCGGCAGATCGGCGTCATCGGGGTGTTCTCCGACTGGCCGGCGACCACCACCTTCTACGCCAACTGCATGAATCTGAAGTGAGGCAGGATCGGCGTGATCAGTGCACGCCGAGGATGACGAACCAAACCGTCACGGTGAACAGGCTGAGCACGGTCGAGAGCGAGACCGCGCTCGCCGCCGCGGCGACGCCAGTGCGGTAGCGCTGGGCGAGCAGATAGGCGTTGATGCCGCTCGGCATGGCGGCGAAGGCGACCGCCACCGAGGCCCAGACCGGCGGCATGGGCAGGATCATCGTCAGCAGGATCACGATCAGCGGGTGCAGCCCGAGCTTGAGCGCGCTGATCACGCAGGCGGGGCCAATGTCGCCGCGGATCGGGTAGCGGTGCAGCGCGAGGCCGAGCGAGACCAGCGCGCAGGGCGAGGCGGCGGCCGCCAGCAGGTCCGTCGTCTGCTTCAGCACGCCGGTCGGCGTGAAGCCGACGATCTTGGCGATGCCGCCGGCATAGATGCCGATGAGGATCGGGTTGAAGGCGAGCGAGCGGCCGAGCTTGCGCAGCCCCGGCCCGGAAAGCCCAGTCGCCGCGCCCTCGGTGAGCACGGTAGCCACCACCATCATCACCGGCAGGTGGATGGCGAGCAGCAGGAACAGCGGCACGGCGCCCTCGGGCCCGAACGCCTGCAGGATGAGCGGGACGCCGACGAAGATGGTGTTGGCCTGGCCCGAGGCGAAGCCGTGCACCACCGCCTCGGTGCGGTCGCGGCCGAACACCCGGCGGGCGGTGAACATGCCGGTGCCGAAGGCGGCGAAGGCGCCGGTGAAATAGGCGATCCAGTAGCCCCAGGGCTGGCCATCCTGCGGCAGCGCCGCCTCGGCCAGTGTCTTGAAAATGAGCACCGGCACGGCGACGCCGAAGACGAAGTCCGACAGGCCGTCGGCCGCCCGCTCGGTGAGATGCCCGGACAGGCTCGCGACATAGCCGACGGCGATCAGCCCGAAGACCGGCGCCACGATGAAGGCGATGGCGCCGAGCTGCGCGAGCATGCGGGGTCCTTCCAGAGGGCGTACCGACCCGTCCGCGCGCCGCGCGGCCGCCGGCCGGCGCGTTCTCTAGCAAAACAGGCGCGGTCGAGACAACGGGCAGGGGATGCCCCCTCGGCGGCGCGAGCTGTCATCGGAGCCGCCGCGGGAGCGTCGCGTCAGGCTGCGACGCCGAGTTCGCTTTCGTCGAGGGCGGAGAACAGCCGGGCGCCATGCACCGCGGGCATCGCGCCGATCCGCGCACAGAGCCGCTCGGCGACCGCCTGCGGCGCCGCGAAGGCGATCTCGGCGACGAGGGTGCCGGGCGCGACGATGTCGACGCGCCCGTCGGCGGGGCCGTCGACCCGCATATGGGTCGGCAGCACATCATGGATGGCGAAGGGCTCCATCAGGCGGAGCAGGACGTTGGGATGAGCATCCGCCTCGACCACGAGGCGATGACGGCAGGCGTCGGTCATGACACGAAAATCCGAAAGACTTCTGGAAAAGGCGCGCTCGATCAGTCCCGGCCGAACATGTCGGCCGGGCGGCGAATTCGCCGCTGCGCGCGGAGCGTCTCTCGGTGAGCCCAACTCATGACTTGATTGGTACTGCCGGGGCGGGGGCCTCGTCAACGGGCAGGCGCGCGTCGACGATGCCGACCACGTCTTGCAGTATACGATTCATTTCGAAGTTCTTCGGCGTGTAGACGGCGGCGACGCCCTCCTCGATCAGCAGCGTCTCGTCCTCCGGCGGGATGATGCCGCCGACCACCACCGGCACGTCGCCGAGCCCGCCCGCGCGCATGCCTTCCAGCACCTCGCGCACGAGGGGCACATGCGAACCGGAGAGCACCGAGAGGCCGACCACATGGACGCCCTGCCGGCGCGCCGCCTCGACGATCTCGGCCGGAGTGAGGCGGATGCCCTCATAGACGACATCCATGCCGGCATCGCGGGCGCGCACGGCGATCTGCTCGGCGCCGTTCGAATGGCCGTCGAGGCCGGGCTTGCCGACCAGAAAGGTGAGGCGGCGGCCGAGCCTGCCGGAGAGCGCCTCGACGCCGGCGCGCACCTCGTCGAGATCGCCGGGCTCCTGCCGCGCGGTCTTGCTCACGCCGGTCGGGGCGCGGTACTCGCCGAAGCGCGCGCGCAGGCACGCGCCCCATTCGCCCGTGGTGACGCCCGCCTTGGCGCAGGCAATGGAGGCCGGCATGATGTTCGCTCCGCTCGCCGCCGCCGCGCCGAGCTCGGCGAGCGCCGCTGCCACCGCCTTATTGTCGCGCGCCTCCCGCCAGGCGTTCAGCCGCGCGATCTGCTCCTGCTCGACCGCCGGGTCGACGGTGAGGATGGCGCCTTCGCCGGTGGTGAGCGGGGAGGGCTCGGTGTCGGTCCAGCGGTTGACGCCGACCACCACCTGGTCGCCACGCTCGATCGCCTCCAGCCGCCGCGTGTTGGAGCGCACGAGCTGCTCCTTCATGTAGGCGGCCTCGACCGCGCTGACCGCGCCGCCCATCTCCAGGATGCGGGCGACCTCGGCGCGGGCGGCGGTCTTCAGTTCCTCGACCTTGGCCTCGACCACCGGCGAGCCGTCGAACAGGTCGTCATAGTCGAGCAGGTCGGTCTCGTAGGCGAGCACCTGCTGCATGCGCAGCGACCATTGCTGGTCGAAGGAGCGCGGCAGGCCGAGCGCCTCGTTCCAGGCGGGGAGCTGCACGGCGCGGGCGCGCGCCTTCTTCGACAGCGTCACCGCCAGCATCTCGATGAGGATGCGGTAGACGTTGTTCTCCGGCTGCTGCTCGGTGAGGCCGAGCGAGTTCACCTGCACGCCGTAGCGGAACAGCTTCTGCTTCTTGTCGGTGATGCCGTAGCGGGTCGTGCAGATCTCGTCCCAGAGATCGACGAAGGCGCGCATCTTGCACATCTCGGTGACGAAGCGCAGGCCGGCATTCACGAAGAAGGAGATGCGCCCGACCACCTCGCCGAAGCCGGCCTCGTCGGTCTGCCCGCTGGCTTTCACGAGGTCGAGGATGGCGATGGCGTTGACCAGCGCGAAGGCCAGCTCCTGCACCGGCGTCGCCCCCGCCTCCTGCAGATGGTAGGAGCAGACATTGGTGGGGTTCCACTTCGGCATTTCCCGGGTCGTGAACAGGATCACGTCCTTGGTCAGCCGCAGCGAGGCGGCCGGCGGGAAGATGTAGGTGCCGCGCGAGAGATATTCCTTGATGATGTCGTTCTGCGTGGTGCCCTGGAGCGCCGTGCGGTCGGCGCCCTGCTCCTCCGCTACCGCCACATAGAGCGCCAGCAGCCATGCCGCCGTCGCGTTTATGGTCATGGAGGTGTTCATCTGCGCGAGCGGGATCGCGGTGAACAGCGCCCGCATGTCGCCGAGATGGCAGATCGGCACGCCGACCTTGCCGACCTCGCCGCGGGCGAGAATGTGGTCGCTGTCATAGCCGGTCTGGGTCGGCAGGTCGAAGGCGACCGAGAGGCCGGTCTGCCCCTTGGCGAGGTTGGAGCGGTAGAGCTCGTTCGACTTCTCGGCAGTCGAATGGCCGGCATAGGTGCGGAACAGCCAGGGTTTGTCCGGGCGCGTCTTCTTGGGCTCGTCGTTCATACTTTCCTCCGCCGGGGCATTCTGATGAGGGTGCCTCTCTTGCCCCGATTGTTCGCCAGCGCGTGCCGCAGCGCAATAAGCCGTTCGCCGTGCGACCTCCGTCTCAGTTTCCTGGCACGATTGTGACCTCCCGACGAAATAACGAGCCGACCCCCCTCGGCTCCTGCGCCGTCTTTGCTATGCTGCGGTGCCAGAAGCCATGCTCAATGGCCGACCGGGGTCCGGATATTCAAGGGAGCGTACCATGCCGCAAGCCGCAGAGACCGTCGCCGCGCCGCGGCCGGCACTGAAAGATCTTTACGACGTTGGCGAGATACCGCCGCTCGGCCATGTGCCGGCGAAGATGCATGCCTGGACCATCCGCCGCGAGCGGCACGGGCCGCCGGAGGATTCGTTCAAGCTGGAGGTGGTGCCGACCTGGCCGCTCGGCGAGACCGACGTGCTGGTCCTCGTGATGGCGGCGGGCGTCAACTACAACGGCATCTGGGCCGGCCTCGGCCAGCCGATCTCCGTGTTCGACGTGCACAGCGAGCCCTATCACATCGCCGGCTCCGACGCGTCCGGGATCGTCTGGGCGGTCGGCCCCAAGGTGAAGCGCTGGAAGGTCGGCGACGAGGTGGTCGTCCACTGCAACCAGGACGACGGCGACGACGAGGAGTGCAATGGCGGCGATCCGATGTTCTCGCCGTCCCAGCGCATCTGGGGATACGAGACGCCGGACGGCTCCTTCGCCCAGTTCTGCCGGGTGCAGGCGCGCCAGCTCATGCCGCGCCCGCAGCACCTGACCTGGGAGGAGAGCGCCTGCTACACGCTTACTCTCGCCACCGCCTACCGCATGCTGTTCGGCCACGCCCCGCACGCCGTGAAGCCGGGAGACCATGTGCTGGTGTGGGGTGCCTCGGGTGGCCTCGGCGTGTTCGGCGTGCAGCTCGCCGCCGCCTCCGGCGCCAACGCCATCGGCGTCATCTCGGACGAGACCAAGCGGGATTACGTCCTCGGCCTCGGCGCCAAGGGCGTGATCAACCGCAAGGATTTCAACTGCTGGGGGCAGATGCCCACGGTGAACTCGCCGGAATACACCGCCTGGACCAAGGAGGCGCGCAAGTTCGGCAAGGCGATCTGGGACATCACCGGCAAGCGCGACGTCGACATCGTGTTCGAGCATCCGGGCGAGCAGACCTTCCCGGTCTCGTGCCTGGTCGCCAAGCGCGGCGGCATGGTGGTGTTCTGCGCCGGCACCACCGGCTTCAACATCACCTTCGACGCACGCTATGTGTGGATGCGGCAGAAGCGCATCCAGGGCTCGCATTTCGCGCATCTCAAGCAGGCGAGCGCGGCCAACCAGTTCATCATCGACCGGCGCGTCGACCCCTGCATGTCCGAGGTGTTCTCCTGGGAGCGCATCCCGGCGGCGCACACCAAGATGTGGAAGAACCAGCACGCTCCCGGCAACATGGCGGTGCTGGTGAATTCGCCGCGCACCGGCCTGCGGACCTTCGAGGACGTGATCGAGGCGTCGGCGGGCTAGCCCGGAAAGCTCACAAAAAGCTCTGCGGGTCGATGTCGATCTCGACCCGCAGGCTGCCTGTGGCGCGGGGGGCTTTGCCCATCCAGTCGCGGATGTAGGCCGAGAGGTCGAAATTGCGCGGGGCGCGGGCGAGCAGGCGGAAGCGGTGGCGTCCGCGCACCAGGGCGAGCGGCGCCTCGGCCGGGCCGAGCACGCGGACATCCTCCGAGCGAGGCGACGAGGCGGCGAGGGCGCGGGCATGGGCCTGCGCGGCATGGGCGTCGGTGCCGGAGACGACGAGGGCGCAGAAGCGGGCGAAGGGCGGCAGGCCGGCCTCCTCGCGGGCGGCGATCTCGCGGTCGTAGAAGGCGTCGCGGTCGCCGGCGACAAGCGCCTGCATCACCGGATGCTCGGGCATGTAGGTCTGCAGGAAAGCGCGGCCCTCGACATTGGCGC
The DNA here is from genome assembly GCF_000702305.1 of Allobosea sp. 117. GTDB lineage: Bacteria > Pseudomonadota > Alphaproteobacteria > Rhizobiales > Xanthobacteraceae > Ancylobacter. The sequence continues at coordinate 149,082 of NZ_JNLC01000015.1, read as the reverse complement.
GACCGGCGCGGCCCGCCACCTGGTGCAAGAGCTGGAAGGTGCGCTCCGCCGCGCGCGGGTCGCCATAGCCGAGGCCGACATCGGCATCGACCACGCCGACCAGCGCGAGGCCGGGGAAATTATGTCCCTTGGCGACGAGTTGGGTGCCGATGACGACGTCAACCTCGCCCTTGGTGATGGCATCGAGTTCCAGCCGCAGCCGCTCCACGCCGCCGGCGAGGTCGCTGGAGAGCACCTGCGCGCGAGCGTTCGGCATCAGGCTCGCGACCTCCTCCTGCAGGCGCTCGACGCCCGGTCCGCAGGGGATGAGGCTGTTCGGCTCGTGGCAGTTCGGGCATTCGGACGGCACCGGCATGGCATAGCCGCATTGGTGGCATTCGAGCCGGCGGCGGAAGCGGTGCTCGACCAGCCAGCTCGAACAGGAGGGGCAGCGGATGCGGTGGCCACAGGCGCGGCAGAGGGTGAGCGGGGCATAGCCGCGCCGGTTGAGGAACAGCAATGCCTGGCCGCCGGCCTCCACCGTCCGCGCCATCTCCTCGGCGAGGCGCGGGGCGATCCAGCGCCCGCGCGGCGGCCCTTCGCGGCGCAGGTCGATCGGCTCCAGCCTCGGCACACGGGTGCCGCTGAAGCGCTCCGGCAGATTCAGGCGCTGGTAGCGCCCCCGCCGCGCATTCACCTCGGTCTCGATCGAGGGCGTGGCGGAGGCGAGCACGACCGGGATGCCGGCGATGTGCGCACGCACCACCGCCATGTCGCGGGCGTGGTAGCGCACGCCTTCCTCCTGCTTGTAGGCGGGGTCGTGCTCCTCATCGACGATGATCAGGCCGAGATCGGAGAAGGGCAGGAACAGCGCCGAGCGGGCGCCGGCGACGACGCTGACCTCGCCCGCCGCCACGCCGCGGAAGATGCGCCCCCGCTTCTTGGTCGAGACCGCCGAATGCCATTCCGCCGGCACCACCCCGAAGCGGCGGGCGAAGCGATCGAGGAAGCCCTTGGTCAACGCGATCTCGGGCATCAGGATCAGCGTCTGGCGGCCGGCGCGCATCGCACTCGCCACCGCCTCGAAATAGGTCTCGGTCTTGCCGGAGCCGGTGACGCCGTCGAGCAGATGCACCTTGAAGGCGCGCGCTTCCACCGTGGCGCAGAGCGCTGCGGCGGCCTCGGCCTGCGCCGGGGCGAGGTCGGGCCGGGCATGGTCGGGATCGGGCGTCTCCGCCGCCGGCTCGGGCGGCAGCACCACGGTCTCCAGCACGCCGTCATCTATGAGTCCGTCGACCACCGAAACGGAGACGCCGGCCTCGCGGGCAGCTTCCGTCTTGGCGCGGGTGAAGCCGTCGGCGAGCGCGGCGATGAGCCGGGCGCGCGCCGAGGTCATGCGCTGCGGCTCGCCACCGGCGAGGCGCACGCCGGTGCGCTCGCGCGCGACGCCGGGGCTCTCGTCGTGCCGCAGTGCGAGGCGCAGCACCATGCCGGGCGGGGTGACGGTGTAGTCCGCGATCCATCGGATCAGCTCGATCAGATCGGCGTTGAGCGGCGCCACCTCATAGCGGCGCACGATGCTCTTGAGCTTCTTCGGATCGACCGTTCGGCCGGTCGCGGGCGAGGCTTCGCCCGGCCACACGCAGCCGAGGATGTTCCGGGTGCCGAGCGGCACCACGACGATGTCGCCCGGTGCGACCTCCATCCCTTCCGGCACCCGGTAGGAATAGGCCGAGCCGATCGCGACGGGCAGCAGCACGTCGACGATGCGCTCCGGCGCGGGTGGAAATAATTCCAGGGCGGGAATCGGTTAGGCTCCTGATGCGAGGCGCCCTTCATAGCGTCATCGCGGACGCAGGCGTAGCGGCAGTCAAATGGCTGCGGCGCGAACCGGCCACTTCGCCGGGGCTGATCGGTGAAATTTAAGCTTCAGTCTCCACAATGACGAGACTGTCAAGGGAACGGGCCAGGATGGCGAGCAGCGACGTCGAGAAGGCCGAGCGGGCGGAGCGGGGGCTGATCGCCGCGCAGCCGCCGGAAGTGGCCGCCGCGCTGCGTTCCTGGCTCGACCGGCTGGCGCATGAGCGGCGGCTCTCGGCCAAGACGCGCGAGGCCTATGCGCGCGACCTTTCGACCTTCCTCACCCTGATGACGCAGCATCTCGGGCAGCGGCCGGACCTTGCCGCGCTCGGCGCGCTCCACCCGCGCGACGTGCGGGCGGTGATCGCGGCGCGGCGGGCGGAGGGAATCGAGGCGCGCACGCTGATGCGTTTTCTCGCCGCCGCGCGCTCCTTCGGTCGGCATCTGGAGCGCGAGGGGCTCGGCAAGGTCGGCGCGCTCGCCGCCGTGCGGGCGCCGAAGCTTGCCCGGAGCCTGCCGCGCCCGGTGTCGATCGCTGATGCGCGCGCGCTCGCGAATCCGGCCACGCGGGCCGGCGAGGATCGCGAGCCCTGGGTGCTGGCGCGCGACGCGGCGGTGATCGCGCTGCTCTACGGCTCGGGGCTGCGCATCTCCGAGGCGCTGGCGCTGACGGCCGGCGAGGTGCCGGCGCCGGGCGCGGGCGACCATGTCACCGTCACCGGCAAGGGCGGCAAGACGCGCATGGTGCCGGTGCTGCAGCCGGTGCTCGAACTCGTCGCCGATTATGTACGGCTCTGCCCGTGGAGCCTTCCGCCGGACGGGCCGCTGTTCCGCGGCGCCAAGGGCGGCCCACTCTCGCCGCGCATCGTGCAGCTTGCGGTGGAGCGCATGCGCGGCAGCCTCGGCCTGCCGGACAGCGCGACGCCGCATGCGCTGCGCCATTCCTTCGCGACGCATCTTCTCGCACGCGGCGGCGACCTGCGCTCCATACAGGAGCTGCTCGGCCACGCCTCGCTCTCCACCACCCAGATCTATGCCGCGGTCGACGCCGCCGCGCTGATGTCGGCCTGGCGTTCCGCCCATCCGCGCGCGCAAGTGAAAGCAGGATCATGATCCCCGTCCGCCCGGTCATCGAGCACATGTCGATCGGCGTCACCGACATCATGCGCGCGATCGCCTTCTACGACGCGGTGCTGGCGCCGCTGCAGCTCGTCCGCCTCGCCCATTACATGGAGGTCGGCGGTCCCTCGGCCTGCTGGGGCCCGGCGGGCGAATTGCCGGCGCCGGAAGGCATGCCCGGTGCGGCGCCGTTCTGGGTGGAACAGCGCGCGGGCGAGATCCAGTGTCCGCCCGGCTTCCACCTCTGCTTCCTGGCGCCGGATGCCGCGGCGGTGGACGCCTTCCATGCCGCCGGGCTCGCCAGCGGCGCCACCGACAACGGGGCGCCCGGCTATAGGCCGCATTACGGGCAGGGCTATTACGCGGCATTCCTGATCGACCCGGATGGCTGGCGGATCGAGGCCGTCACCTACACGGATGCGTGAGATCGGTGCTCCGGGAGTGACCTTGCGTCAATTTCAGGCAGCCGGGGGCTTTTCTCCGGGAGCCGTCCGCGTCAGCATGAGCCTACCGGGGCCCTATCCAAGGAGTTCGTGACATGAAGCGTTTCGCGACTGCGCTCCTCGCGCTGTCTCTTACGGCCGCTGCCTCCGGCGTCGCGCTCGCCGACTGCCCGGCGCATGCCTCATCTTCCCAGCCGACCACGACGCAGACCGACACCAAGGGCACCTGACCAACGCCCTGACCGTCTTCGAAATGCGAACGGCCCGGAGAGCGCTCTCCGGGCTGTTTCATTTTACGTCGGCGTGAATGACGGGCCGCGCGCCGATCACATGTGGATGGCGCGCTTCTCCACCGCCATCGCGGCTTCCTTCACCGCCTCCGAGCGGGTCGGGTGGGCGTGGCAGGTGCGGGCGAGGTCCTCGGACGAGCCGCCGAACTCCATCAGCACCGCGCATTCGTGGATCAGCTCGCCGGCCTCGACGCCGATGATGTGCACGCCGAGCACGCGGTCGGTCGTGGCATCCGCCAGCACCTTCACGAAGCCGTCGGTCTGGTTGTTCGCCTTGGCGCGACCATTGGCGAGGAAGGGGAACTTGCCGACATTGTAGGCGATGCCGGCTTCCTTCAGCTCCTCCTCGGTCTTGCCGACCGAGGAGACCTCCGGCGAGGTGTAGACCACGCCGGGGATGATGCCGTAGTCGACATGCCCCGCCTTGCCGGCCAGCAGCTCGGCGATGGCGACGCCCTCTTCCTCGGCCTTGTGCGCCAGCATCGGGCCGGCGATGGCATCGCCGATGGCGAAGATGCCCGGCACGCTGGTGCGGAAATAATGGTCGGTGACGACGCGGCCGCGCTTGTCCTTCTCGACGCCGAGCGCCTCCAGCCCGAGACCCTCGGTGTAGGGCACGCGGCCGATGGCGACGAGAACGACGTCCGCCTCCAGCGTCTCGGCGGCGCCGCCGGCGGCGGGCTCGACCGCGACCTTCAGCGTCTTGCCTGACGTGTCGATGCCGGTGACCTTCGAGCCGAGCTTGAAGCCGAAGCCCTGCTTCTCGAGGATGCGCTGGAAGGACTTGGCGATCTCGCCGTCCATGCCGGGCAGGATGCGGTCGAGGAACTCGACCACCGTTACCTCGGCGCCGAGGCGGCGCCACACGCTGCCGAGCTCGAGGCCGATGACGCCGGCGCCCACCACGATCAGCTTGCCGGGCACCTTGTCCAGTGTCAGCGCGCCGGTGGAGGAGACGACGCGCTTCTCGTCGATCTCGATGCCGGGCAGGCGGGCGACGTCGGAGCCGGTGGCGATGACGATGGCGGCGGCCTCGACGGTCTGTTTGGAGCCGTCCTCGGCGGTGACCTCGACCTTGCCGGGCGCGACGATGGTGCCGGTGCCACGATAGGGGGTGATCTTGTTCTTCTTGATGAGGAAGTCGACGCCCTTGACGTTGCCGTCGACGCCCTTGTCCTTGAAGGCCATCATCGCCTTCAGGTCCAGCTTCGGCTTGCCGACGCCGATGCCCATGTCGGCGAAGCTGTGGCCGGCCTCCTCGAACAGCTCGGAGGCGTGCAGCAGCGCCTTGGACGGGATGCAGCCGATGTTGAGGCAGGTGCCGCCGAAGGTGGCGCGCTTCTCAATGACCGCGACCTTGAGGCCCAGCTGGGCGGCGCGGATGGCGCACACATAGCCGCCGGGGCCGGTTCCGATGACGATCAGATCGTAGGACATGCTCACCTTCTCGGGCATTCGTTCTTTCGGGGGGATGGCGTCGAGGTTGTTCTGCTTGTCAGTCGTGCCGGCGCCGGGCGGGGATGCGCGGTGTCGCGCGGAGCGCGAAATTACATGCCCCGCCGTCAGGTGTCACGCTCTCAAGCGGCGCGTCGGGCGCAGGGCAGAGGCGCGAAATCGACGCGACCTTCCCGTGCGGAAGTTAAATCTTCCCATAGGTAATGTATTGATGCGACTTTAGTCTGCATTGCAACTTAAGTTCATCGCGTCACCCTAAGTAAATTTACCAAAATTACTTTACGTAGGGGAAGAAACGCGATGTGGAGTCAAGTATATAATCCATTAAATAGCATGGTTCTTTCGACGCTCGCGGCAGCCATTCCAGTGGTTGCGCTGCTCGTCATGATTGCCTCGGGAAAAGTACAGGCGCACATAGCGGCGATCATCGCGCTGATCGTTGCTATCCTGGTCTCGGTGGTCGTCTTCACCATGCCGGCCGGAATCGCGATCCGCGCCGCCCTATTCGGCGTCGTCACCGGGCTGTTCCCGATCGGCTGGATCGTCCTCAACGTCATCTTCATGTACCGGCTGACGGTCGCGACCGGCCGGTTCAAGGTGCTGGAACAGACGATCGGCGGCGTCACCGAGGATCGGCGGCTGCAATTGCTGCTCATCGCCTTTTCCTTCGGCGCCTTCTTCGAGGGCGCCTCCGGCTTCGGAACGCCGGTGGCGGTGACCGGAGCGATCCTGATGGGGCTCGGCTTCTCGCCGCTTGCCGCCTCCGGGCTCTCGCTGATCGCCAACACCGCGCCGGTCGCCTATGGCGCGCTCGGCACGCCGATCGCCGGCCTCGCCAGCGTCACCGGGCTCGATCCCTATCTGCTCGGCGCGATGGTGGGACGGCAATTGCCGATCTTCTCGCTGATCGTGCCGTTCTGGGTGGTCTGCGCGTTTGCCGGCTGGCGCGGCATGATGCAGATCTGGCCCGCTATCCTGGTCTGCGGCGTCAGCTTCGCGGTACCGCAGTTTCTCATCTCGAATTTCATCAATCCGTGGATCGTCGACATCGGCGCCTCGCTGATCTCGATGGCGGCGCTGATCGGCTTCCTGAAAATCTGGCAGCCGGCCAAGCTGTGGCTCTCGCCGGCGCTGCGCACGCATGACGATTCAGCCTCCACCATGCCCCCGCGGGTTGAGGCTCCCGTGGTGAAGCCGACCAGCAGCGAGGTGTGGGGCGCGCTGCTACCCTGGATCATCGTCTGCGTGATCCTGCTGGTCTGGGGCACCGACTGGTTCAAGAAGCTGGTGAATCCGATCTTCACCTGGAACTACCCGGTGCCCGGCCTGCATCAGATGGTCGAGAAGGTGCCGCCCGTCGTGGCGGCGCCGGCGAAGGAGGCGGCGGTCTTCGCCTTCACCTACGTGTCCTACACCGGCACCGGCATGCTGCTGGCAGCGCTTATCTTCGGCACGCTGATGGGCTTCTCGCCGCTGCGCATGATCAAGGAATACGGCAAGACCATCTGGATCCTGCGGGCCTCGCTGCTGACCATCGCAGCGATGCTGGCCATCGGCACGCTGACACGCTTCTCCGGGCTCGACGCCACGCTCGGCCTCGCCTTCGCCAGCGCCGGCGTGCTCTATCCCTTCTTCGGCACGCTGCTGGGCTGGCTCGGCGTGGCGCTGACGGGATCGGACACCGCCTCGAACGTGCTGTTCGGCGGGCTGCAGAAGATCACCGCCCAGCAGCTGGGCCTCTCGCCGATCCTGATGGGCGCGGCCAACTCCTCGGGCGGCGTGATGGGCAAGATGATCGACGCGCAGTCGATCGTCGTCGCCTCGACCGCCACCAACTGGTTCGGCCATGAAGGCTCGATCCTGCGCTTCGTGTTCTGGCACTCGATCGTGCTGGCCTGCCTCGTCGGCGTGCTGGTGATGCTGCAGGCCTATGTCTACCCCTTCACGCTGATGGTCATCCATCCGTGAGGCGGTAAGGAAAACGGCCGCGATCCGGGGATCGCGGCCGTGGCTTTCCGATATTCGTGGTCCCGGAGCGGCCTTCCGGCGTCCGGGACGACGGCAGAGTGGATCACAGGTCCAGCACGAGGCGGGTCGGGTCTTCCAGCGCTTCCTTGACGCGCACCAGGAAGGTGACCGCGCCCTTGCCGTCGACGATGCGGTGGTCGTAGCTCAGCGCCAGATACATCATCGGGCGGGCGACGATCTGACCCTTCACCACGACCGGGCGCTCCTCGATGCGGTGCATGCCGAGAATGCCGGACTGCGGCGCGTTGAGGATCGGCGTCGACATCAGCGAGCCGTAGATGCCGCCATTGGTGATGGTGAAGGTGCCGCCCTGCATGTCCTCGATGCCGAGCTTGCCGTCGCGCGCCTTGCGGCCATAGCCGGCGATCGCCTTCTCGATGCCGGCGATGGAGAGCTGGTCGGCGTCGCGCACCACCGGCACGACCAGGCCCTTATCGGTGCCGACCGCGATGCCGATGTTGTAGTAGTTCTTGTAGATGAGGTCCTGGCCGTCGATCTCGGCGTTGACTTCCGGCACGTCCTTCAGCGCCTGGATCACCGCCTTGGTGAAGAAGCCCATGAAGCCGAGCTTCACGCCATGCTTCTTCTCGAACACGTCCTTGTACTGCGCGCGCAGGCTCATCACCGCCGACATGTCGACGTCGTTGAAGGTGGTGAGCATGGCGGCGGTGTTCTGCGCGTCCTTCAACCGCCGGGCGATGGTCTGGCGCAGCTTGGTCATCTTCACCCGCTCTTCGCGGGCGGCGTCGTCTGCGCTGGAGGGCGCGCGCGCCACGACCGGGGCGGCCGGCGCCGGAGCGGGAGCCGAGACGCCGGTGGCGATGGCGGCCAGCATGTCGCCCTTGGTCACCCGGCCGTCCTTGCCGGAGCCGGCCAGCATGGCGGGGTTGATGCCGCTCTCGACGGCGAGCTTGGCCACGGCCGGGCCGTTCGAGCCGGCAGTAGCGGCGGCCGGGGCCGCGGGTGCCGGGGCGGGCTTGGGAGCCTCGGCCTTCGGGGCTTCGGCCTTGGCCGGGGCAGGTGCGGGAGCGGCGGCCTTGGCGGCGCCTCCGCCTTCGCCGATCTGGCCGAGCAGGGCGCCGACGCCGACTGTCTCGCCGTCCTTGGCGATGATCTCGGACAGCACGCCGGCGGCGGGCGCCGGCACCTCGATCGTTACCTTGTCGGTTTCGAGCTCCACGATCGGCTCATCGGCGGCGACGGCGTCGCCGGCCTTCTTGAACCACTTGCCGATGGTCGCCTCGGTGACCGATTCGCCCAGCGTCGGAACGCGGATCTCGGTAGCCATGCTCGTTCGTCCTCACCTAGTAGCCGGGCGCCTCGCGCGCCCCGGTTGAATATCAGCCCAGCGCGTCCTGCAGGAAGGCCTTGAGCTGAGCGAGATGCTTCGACATCAGCCCGGTCGCCGTCGCGGCGGAGGCCGGCCGGCCCGCATAGCGCGGGCGCGACGAGGCCGCTCCGATCTGCTCCAGCACCCATTCGAGATAGGGCTGGACGAAGGCCCAGGCGCCCTGGTTCTTCGGCTCTTCCTGGCACCACACGATCTCCGCCTGCCGGAAGCGGGAGAGCTCGTTCACCAGCGACTTGAGCGGGAACGGAAAGAGCTGCTCGACGCGCAGCAGGTAGATGTCATTGATGCCGCGGCGCTCGCGCTCCTCGAACAGGTCGTAATAGACCTTGCCCGAGCACAGCACGACGCGGCGGATCTCGGCGTCGGGCTTCAGCGTGATCGCCTCGGCGGGCTTCTCGCCGGTCATCTTCTCCGCATCGTCCCACAGCACGCGGTGGAAGCTGGTGCCGGTGCCGAACTCCGCGAGCGTCGAGACGGCGCGCTTGTGGCGCAGCAGGCTCTTCGGCGTCATCAGGATCAGCGGCTTGCGGAAGTCGCGCTTCAATTGCCGGCGCAGGATGTGGAACAGGTTCGCCGGCGTGGTGACATTGGCGACCTGCATGTTGTCCTCGGCGCACATCTGCAGGAAGCGCTCGAGGCGGGCCGAGGAATGCTCGGGACCCTGGCCCTCATAGCCGTGCGGCAGCAGGCAGACGAGGCCGGACATGCGCAGCCACTTGCGCTCGCCGGACGACAGGAACTGGTCGAAGATCACCTGCGCGCCGTTGGCGAAGTCGCCGAACTGCGCTTCCCACAGGGTCAGGGCATTCGGCTCGGAGAGCGAATACCCGTATTCGAAACCGAGCACCGCCTCTTCCGAGAGCATCGAGTTGATGACCTCGTAGCGGGCCTGCCCCTCGCGCAGATGGTTGAAGGGCGTGTAGCGGTCCTCGTTCTCCTGGTCGGTAAGCACCGAATGGCGCTGCGAGAAGGTGCCGCGCTCGCTGTCCTGGCCGGACAAGCGCACCGGATGGCCTTCGAGCAGCAGGGTCGTATAGGCGAGCGCCTCGCCGGTCGACCAGTCGATGCCGGTGCCTTCCGAGATCGACCTGGCGCGGGCGTCGAGGAAGCGCTGGATGGTGCGGTGGACGTGGAAGCCCTCCGGCACGGTGGTGATCTTGCGGCCGATGTCGCGCAGCTCGTCGAGGTCGACGCCGGTGACGCCGCGGCGTGAATCGTCCTCGTCCTCGGCGCTCTTAAGCCCCGCCCAGCGGCCGTCCAGCCAGTCGGCCTTGTTCGGCTTGTAGGCCTGGCCGGCGTCGTACTCGTTGTCGAGGCGGGCGCGCCAGTCGGCCTTCATGCGGTCGAACTCGGCGGCGTCGACGACGCCTTCCTTCTCCAGCTTGGAGAAATAGATCTCCAGCGTGCTCGGGTGCTGCTTGATCGCCTTGTACATCAGCGGCTGGGTGAAGGCAGGCTCGTCGCCTTCATTGTGGCCGAAGCGACGGTAGCAGAACATGTCGACCACCACCGGCTTGCGGAAGCGCTGGCGGAACTCGGTGGCGATCTTGGCGGCGAAGGTCACGGCCTCGGGGTCGTCGCCGTTCACGTGGAAGATCGGCGCCTCGATGGTCTTGGCGACGTCCGACGGATAGGGCGAGGAGCGTGAGAAGCGCGGATAGGTGGTGAAGCCGATCTGGTTGTTGATGATGAAGTGCACCGAGCCGCCGGTGCGGTGGCCCTTCAGGCCGGAGAGGCCGAAACACTCCGCCACCACGCCCTGGCCGGCGAAGGCGGCGTCACCATGCAGCAGCAGCGGCATGACCTGGGTGCGCTCGGTGTCGCCGAGCAGGTCCTGCTTGGCGCGCGCCTTGCCGAGCACGACCGGGTCGACGATCTCAAGATGCGAGGGGTTGGCGGTGAGCGAGAGGTGCACCTGGTTGCCGTCGAACTCGCGGTCCGAGGAGGCGCCGAGGTGGTACTTCACGTCGCCGGAGCCTTCCACCTCGTCGGGCGCCCAGGAGCCGCCCTTGAACTCGTGGAACAGCGCGCGGTGCGGCTTGCCCATCACTTGCGTCAGCACGTTGAGACGGCCGCGATGGGCCATGCCCAGCACGATCTCCTTCACGCCGAGATTGCCGCCGCGCTTGATGATCTGCTCGAGCGCCGGGATCAGGCTCTCGCCGCCATCGAGGCCGAAGCGCTTGGTGCCGGTGTAGCGCACGTCGAGGAACTTCTCGAAGCCCTCGGCCTCGATCAGCTTGTTGAGGATGGCGCGCTTGCCCTCGCGGGTGAAGCTGATCTCCTTGTCCGGACCCTCGATGCGCTCCTGGATCCAGGCCTTCTCCTCGGGCGAGGAGATGTGCATGAACTCGACGCCGAGCGTCTGGCAGTAGGTACGCTGCAGGATCGCCGTCATCTGGCGGACGGTGGCGAACTCCATGCCGAGCACGTGGTCGATGAAGATCGGCCGGTCGAGATCGGCCTCGCGGAAGCCGTAGGAGGCTGGGTCGAGCTCGGGAGCCGAGCGCACCGGCTCGAGGCCGAGCGGGTCGAGCTTGGCGTGGAAATGGCCGCGCATGCGGTAGGCGCGGATCATCATCAGCGCCTTGACGGAATCGCGGGTGGCCTGCTGCACGTCGGCGGCGGAGAGCTCGACGCCGGTCTTCTGCGCCTTCTCGGCGATCTTGGCCTTGAGCTTGTCGCCGACCGCCTTCTCGACCTCGATCCAGTGGCCGTCCATGGCCGAGACCAGCTCGCCATTGGCGTGGATCGGCCAGCCCTCCTTCTTCCAGGAAGCGCCGCGGGCGCTCTTCTCGACGTCGGCGGCGTTGTCCTTCAGCCCGGCGAAGAACACCTGCCACTCGGCGTCGACCGAGCTCGGGTCCACTTCGTAGCGGGCATAGAGGTCCTCGATCCAGGCGGCGTTGGCACCGTAGAGGAAGGAGGTGTTGAGGAAGGCTTCGTTTTGATCAGCGCGCGACATGTTCGGCTCCCGAAGACCGGCATTCGGTCCGGCGGCGACGCTTCTTGCCGAGGGAGCCGGCGACAATGCGGCGGCTTCCGCGAATGCCCGGACCATTCCAGGCGAAAGCATCGACCTCGTCTATCTAGGTCTCGTGTTCACTTCTTGAAAGCCGCGGTGTTGCGGCTTGAAACGGCACCATTGCCGAAATGCATGGCGCAACGACGACGGACAGGGCCGCCGTCCTCTGCATGGTGTCGGGATCGGTCGCTTCGGCGACGTCCGATCCCGGATAATGCCGGCGGGTATCCGCCTTGCGGAAGCGCGGCCGGCAAAAGATTGCCGGCACGGTTTCCGATACGCTAACACGCGCGATCCGCAGGGCCGCTCAGGCCCCGAGGTCCGGCGCGATCTTCTGGCACTCGGCAACGAGCTCCTGCACCGAGGCGATCGACTTGTCGAGCATGGCCCGCTCGGCCTTGTCGAGATCGATCTCCACGATGCGCTCGACGCCCTTGGCGCCGATGATCACCGGCACGCCGAGATAGAGGTCCTTGATGCCGTACTGGCCCGAGAGGTGGGCGGCGGCCGGCAGCAGGCGCTTCTTGTCGCGCAGATAGGAGGTCGCCATCTCGATCGCCGAGGCGGCGGGGGCGTAGAAGGCCGAGCCGGTCTTGAGCAGGTTGACGATCTCGCCGCCGCCCTTGCGGGTGCGCTCGACGATGGCGTCGACGCGCTCCTGCGTCGTCCACTTCATCTTGACGAGGTCCGGCAGCGGGATGCCGGCGACGCCGGAATAGCGCACCAGCGGCACCATGTCGTCGCCATGGCCGCCAAGCACGAAGGCGGTGACGTCCTCGACGGAGACGTCGAACTCGTCGGCGAGGAAGTAGCGGAAGCGGGCCGAGTCCAGCACGCCGGCCATGCCGACGACCTTGCCGGTCGGCAGGCCGGAGGCCTTCTGCAGCGCCCACACCATGGCGTCGAGCGGATTGGTGATGCAGATCACGAAGGCGTTCGGGGCATATTTGCGGATGCCAGCGCCGACCTGCTCCATGACCTTGAGATTGATGCCAAGAAGATCGGAGCGGCTCATGCCGGGCTTGCGCGGCACGCCGGCGGTGACGATCACCACGTCGGCGCCTTCGATCGCCTCATAGGCGTTGGTGCCGGACATCTTGGCGTCGAAACCGAGCACCGGCGAGGCCTCGGCGATGTCCAGGCTCTTGCCCTGCGGCACGCCTTCGACCACGTCGAACAGGACCACGTCGCCCAGTTCCTTGAGACCCGCGAGAAGGGCGAGCGTGCCGCCGATCTGACCGGCTCCGATCAGTGCAATCTTTGCTCGAGCCATTAGACTTCCTGACATTCCGTGGAGAGAGGTGCGACGGAGCGCCGCGCGGCTTCCGATAGCCCGTCTGGCCGTGCCGTTCAAGCCAAGAGCGCCCGCGCGTAACCCATTGCTGCTACGACTTTTCGTGAATGTCCTGGTATACGGAATACCTCGACTTCGGGGTGCTGCTTTCAGCCTTTCCGCTGCCGCTCGGCGAGGTCCTCCATCAGCTCGATCTGGATCGCCTGGATTTCGGCGAGGCGTTCCCACTGCCGGGTCAGCATGTGGTCGATCTTCTCGTGCAGATGCCGGATCTCGAGCTCGGCCTTGAGGTTCACCCGGTAGTCGTTCTCCGAGCGTGCGCGGTCCTTCGCCTCCTGCCGCTTCTGGCTCATCATGATGATCGGCGCCTGCAGGGCAGCTATGCAGGAGAGCACGAGGTTGAGCAGGATGAAGGGGTAGGGGTCGAAGGCCTGCTCGCTCGCCTGCCAGGCGTTGATCGTCATCCAGATGATGATGAAGACGGTGAAGGACAGGATGAAGGTCCAACTGCCGCCGAAGGTCGCGATCAGATCGGCGGCCTGCTCGCCGACGCTGCGCTTGCGGTCGAACTCGACCTCGACGTTTTGCGCGAGGGTCTCATTGGCGGCGAGGCTGTCGATGACGTCGTGCTCGATCTGGCTCAAGTCGCCCCGTTCGGCCTTCAGCGTCTCGGCGATGTAGTGGGCGCGCTCCCGGGAGAGCGCCTCGCGCGAGATCCAGGCGTCCTCCGCGAGTTCGGGATGGTGCTGATGGATGTGCGCGGCGAGCGCGGGGCCGAGCATGTTCAACTGCATGCCCTCGCGGGCCGGCAGGTGCCGCCCGGTCAGCGCGCAGGTGTGGTGCGTCGAGCTGCTGTTCTTCATCCGGCGGCTTCCATCGACGCCGGGAGGGCGCCGCTCACGTCCCTCAGATCATCAGGTCTCGACCAGGCCCGTGGTGTTGCCGGAGGCATCGGAATCCCCGCGTCCGTGAGGACGGGTAAGATAGTCGCTCGAACGCATTTCGCGCAGGCGCGAGACGGTGCGGGCCCATTCGAATGCCTCGGCGCCGTCGGTGCCACGATAGAGCGTTTCCGGCTCGTCGGCAGCCGAGGCGACCAGCTTGACGCCCTTGTCGTAGAGCTCGTCGATCAGCGTGATGAAGCGTTTGGCCTCGTTGCGCCGGTCCTGTTCCATCACCGGGATGTGCTCGATGACCAGCGTATGGTAGGCGCGGGCGAGACGCAGATAGTCGGAGGCGCCGAGCGGCGCCTCGCACAGATCGACGAAGGGGAAGCGCGCCGCGCCGCCGCCGGCGAGCGGGACGCGGATGGTCCGGCCTTGCAGCTCGATCGTCTGCGCCGCGCCGCCGTCGCGGCCGGCGATGCGCCGCCAGATCTTGTCGATCTCGCGGTCGACCTCGGCGCGGCCGTGGTCCTCGTCCTCGACATACCAGGTGCGGGCGCCGTCGAGCTTCTCCATCCGGTAGTCGGTCGGCGACTCGATCCGCACCACGTCCATGTGCTGCTGGATCATGGCGATGAAGGGCAGGAACAGCGCGCGGTTGAGGCCGCCCTTGTAGAGGTCCTCCGGCGCGACGTTCGACGTCGCCACCACCACCACGCCGGCGGCGAACAGCTTCTCGAACAGCCGACCGAGGATCATCGCATCGGCGATGTCGGTGACGTGGAACTCGTCGAAGCAGAGCAGCCAGGCCTCCTGCCCCAGCGCCGCGGCGACGATGGCGATGGGATCGCCGTCCTTGTGCCGGCCCTGCTTCATCTCGTTGCGCACGCGGTGGATGCGGGCGTGCACATCGGCCATGAACTCGTGGAAATGGGCGCGCCGCTTGCGCTTGCGCACCGCGACGGACTCGTAGAAGAGGTCGACCAGCATGGTCTTGCCGCGGCCGACCGCGCCGTGGATGTAGAGGCCGCGCAGCTTCGGCGCCTCGACCTCGCGCTTGGCGAACAGCCAGCCGAGCGCGGAGGTCTTGCGGGCGAGCCGACGCGTCGCGATGCGCTGCTCCAGCCGCGCCAGGGCTGAGACGACCTTGGCCTGTCCCGGATCGGGCATGATGTCGCCAGCCGCCATGCGGGCGACGTAACGCGCTGCCAGCACCGAGCCGCCGGCTTCCGCCGCAAGCTCCATTGAGCCGCCTCCTCGATTTGCTGCGAACGCTTAGCGGCAGGACGCAGGTGCAGCAAGGCGGATACGCCTAAGTGACGATCCCGTTTTTCCGCGGCGGTCCACGACAGGGGCAATTATAATGCGTTTACGCAAGGTAATTACCATTGGTAATCTTGTAACATTGCATTGATGCACTTTCTTGTGATTGGTGCTCCGTGAGTCCGAGGTCGCATGTTTCGCGCAGACGTCCTCTGGGGACGCCGCTCGCCCAAACGGGCGCTTATCAGGAGAGACGTGCCATGATGACATCATCGAACTCCGGGCCGTTGCTTTCCACGCGCCGGCTTCTCACCACGACCCTGGCCGTCGGCCTCATCTCAACGGCGGCCGCCTCCGCCGCGCAGGCGCGGACCGGCGGTCACGACCATCCGGCCCGTTCCACCAGCGGCCAGATGCAGGGCGCTGCCGCGCCGGCCTACGGCCCTGGTCCGGCATGGTGGGTTCCCGGCATGCAGGAAGGCCGCAACGCCGCGATGATCGACAATCAGGCGGCGGTCAACGGCGACCGCGCGATCCTGCAGGCGGAACAGCAATATCGCTGACGCCGTCACGCGCGCGGGCGGCGGGTCATCGGTCCGCCGCCTTCTCGTCTTGACGCCGCCTTACCGGCACCGCATCGTCGACCG
This sequence comes from Allobosea sp. 117, assembly GCF_000702305.1. Classification (GTDB taxonomy): domain Bacteria; phylum Pseudomonadota; class Alphaproteobacteria; order Rhizobiales; family Xanthobacteraceae; genus Ancylobacter. Next base: position 133,444 of record NZ_JNLC01000015.1, on the reverse strand, counting down.
GTCTCGCCCGGTGGTCAGGCGGTGGGGGGCTTGGATAGAGAGATGAAGCGGCGCTTTGCTGGGCGCGTCGGCCTCGGCCGGGTGGTTGCGTCTGTTGCTCTCGTGACCTTCTGCGTCCACGGCGCCGCGGCCGGCGAGGTGGCCCGGCCTTATTCGCCGGCGGCGACCGGGCCGGACAAACTCGCGCCCTCCTCGATCATCATCGACCAGGACGACCGGCTGTCGATCGCCGAATATGGGCGCATGACCGGCATGACGCCGGAAGCGGTGGTCGCGCGGTTCGGCGCGACCGGCCTCGTCCGCTGCGGCGGCGCCGTCGGAAGCGGCGCGCTGGTGAGCAGCGCCGGCGTGCTGGTCACCGCCTCGCATGTGCTCTTCGAACCGGGCGGGCGTGCGCGCGGCGAGGGGGCCTCCTGCACCTTCGAGATCGTGGTCGGTGGCCAGCGGCAGGTGGTGCCGATCCTCACCCGCAAGGTGATCTGCGGCGCGACGGAGCCCTACGTCAATCCCGCCATACGCGACTGGGCGGTGGCGCCCCTGGCCCATGCGGTCGACGACGTCCGGCCCTATCCGCTGGCGAGCGGGATCAGCGTACCCTCGCAGATCGTGCTCGCGGCGGCAGCCCGCACCGGCGGTGTGGAGAACCACTCCCTCGAACTGTGCAAGGCCCGCACGGTGACCGCGAGCAGCCCCTCCGGCGTGCGCGAGGTGGCGATGGACTGCGACGCCGAGGGGGGCACCTCCGGCGCGGCTTTCCTGACACCGCACGGTGCCTTTGCCGGCGTCTATGTGGGATTCCGCTCCGCCCACCCCGGAATCGCCGGGCCGTTCTCGATGAGCCACTACAATTTCGGCGTCACCGCCGACGGCGCCTTGCGGAAGGCGATCGCCGACGTCGCGAGCGGCGCCTCGGCCAATGCCGAGCAGCCGGTCAGCGCGCTCCAGTGACGACGACCGGCTCCGGGGGCCTGAGGTTGGCCGGTATCAGTCCGCCGCTTTGACGCGCCAGTCCGCGGGTGCGCCGGGAAGCAGGTCGTAGGGATGCCGCCAGCCCGGCAGAGTGGAGATGCGCGCCTTCCACGCCTCGATCGCGGGAAACTGCGCCGGGTCGATCCCCGTCGGCTCGGGCATGAAGACGTAGCCCGCCAGCGACAGGTCGGCGATGGTCGGCCGGTCGGCGGCGAGATAGGGATGCACGGCGAGCCGCTTCTCGACCACGCCATAGGCGCCGAGCGCGCGGGTGCGCAGGAACTCCGTCACCGGCGTCTCGGGCGAGCCGCTGAGCCCGATGAGGAAGCGCAAGGTCGCGAAGTAGCTCGTGAATTTGTGATTGTCGAACAGGATCCAGCGCCAGACGTCGCGCCGCTCGGCCTCATCGGCAGGCGCGAAGCGGCCGGTGAGACCGGCGAGATAGTCGAGGATGACGCCCGACTGGCTGATCCGCTCGGCGCCGTGCTCGAGCACGGGAACCTCACCCATGTCGTTGATGTCGCTGCGCCATTGCTCGGTGCGGGTCTCGCCGTGGAAGTAATCGACGAATACCGGCTCCCAATCGAGGCCGCTTAGTTCTAACATTAGTGCGGCCTTGTACGCATTGCCGGACTGGGCAAAGCAGTGCAGACGAAATTCAGCCATGAGTTTCTCCGTTTCCGGAGCGTTTCTAGCAGTTTGGCGCGGCAGCGCGCCATATGCATGCGAGGCATGCGGCAGCATGGATTGCGCTATATTGCGTTGCGCCATATATTTGTTGCAACGCAATATTGTGCCGATACCGGCACGGAGATGAGATGATGTCCGAGACAATTGCTGCCGATGTCCGCGAAGTGGACCCCCCGGAAGGCGTTATCCGGCCGCTCATGCCGACCGAGAACGCGATCTATCTCGATCACCTGCTGCGGCTCGATCCGCTGAGCCGGTTCAGCCGGTTCGGCGGCCCGACTTCCGACAATGCGCTTCGCCGGCATGCCGCGCGTGCGGCGGCCGCAGGCGCGACGCTGATCGGCTATTTCGAGAAGACGATCCTGCGCGGCGTCGCCGAACTGCACCCGGTGGTGACGCTGCCCGGAAAGCCGCGCGTCGCCGAGGCGGCTTTCAGCGTGGAGCGCGAGTGGCAGGGCAAGGGCGTTGGTTCGGCGCTGATGCGCCATCTCGTGCGCTATGCGCAGAATCGCGGGATCGAGCATCTGCAGATCATGTTCCTCGCCAGCAACGGGCGCATGAAGCGCATCGTGGTGCATCACACGGACGATCTCGACGTTGCCGAGAATGAGGTCATTAGCTGCGTGCGCCCGCCGCGCGCGACGCCGTTCTCCTGGCTGCGCGAGGTGATGGATGGCGCTTTCTCGGTGATTCACACCTTCGTCGACCTGCGCGCACGGCTTCTGCCGCCGCCGCTGCGCGGTCAGTGAGCTGCGGGCCGGCGCGCCCGCCTCTGTCGCAAAATGGCTGTTGTTGCAGGCCGTTGCCGCATTGCGGTGACGGCCTTTGTTTTATATTGCTGTTGAAAATCAATGATTTGGACCGATGTTGCGGGCTCTGTCCATGAGCAACTTTCAGCAATATTTCGCGATGCACGCGCTCGGCATGACTAGAAACGTCAAGATGATCCTGGCGCCAATCGCATTTTTTCTTGTCAAGCCGTACTGAATTCGATGTTAAATGCCTCGCCGGTTGCTTGATTCGGAGGCTGTGATGGCAAAGAGCGAAAGCACGAGCGCTGCGGTGGCGAAGATCGCCGCGAAGGCATTGAAGGACCCGTCCAGCGTAACGCCCGACGAGATCAAGAAACTCGCGGCCTCCGCGCTGACGCAGGCGGCCGACAAGCCGAAGGCGCCGGCCAAGACGGAGGTGAAACCCGCCGCGAAAGCTGCTGCGGCCAAAGCTCCCGCAGCCAAGGCCCCTGCCGCCAAGCCGGCCGCGAAGCCTGCGACCAAGGCCTCCGCGAAAGCCGCGGCTCCGGCAAAGGCGCCGAAAGCCGAAGCGAAAGCGCCCGCAAAGGCCGCGCCCGCCAAGGCTCCGGTCAAGGCCGCCGCGAAGTCCGCGGCGCCAAAGGCAGCGGCCAAGGCTGCCGCTCCCGCTCCGGCCAAGAGCGCGGCGAAGCCCCCGAAGAAGGCGGGCAAGGGCAAGTAATCCCACGCCGAGATGTGTCGAGCATCCGGCGCGGTGGTATGCCGCGTCGTATCCTCGTTCGGCCTTTGCCTTGACACTGCCGCGTTCGGAACGGAGACAGGGCGCCTGTTCCCTGGAATCCGTGCATGAGCTTCGCATTTGATCGGGCGCTCGGCGTGATGTCGGCGCGGCGGACGACATGGCGGCGACCGTCACGGACGGTGTCGGCCGGCTCCGCCCTGGCTTTTTTCGCATCGCTTCTGATGGCGTTTCTCCTGGCGGCGTCGTTCGGCGCGGCCGGGGCGCAGGAGATCGACCAGAGCGTCTTCAAGTCGCGCCTCGAGGGCTGGCGGGCCATCGTCGACAGCGTCGAGGCCGGCCTCGGCCGCGACGATCTCAGCCCCATAAATCTCGACGAGCTGCGTGCGCGGGTCGATCCGGTGCGCGGCGAACTTGAAGCCGCTATTGGCCTCTTCGATCCGCGCTTGTCGGACCTGCAGAAGCGCATGCAGGAGATCGGCGACAAGCCGGGCCCCGACGCTCCTCCCGAAGACCCGTCGATCACGCAGGAGCGTGACCAGCTCGCCGCTCGGATCACCGAGCTCGACGCCACCTTGAAGCAAGGGCGCCTGTTGAAGGTGCGTGCCGATCAGCTCGCCGACCGCATCACCAGCCGGCGGCGGGCGATCTTCACCGATACCCTGCTGGCGAGCACCAACAGCGTCCTCGATCCGGACCTCTGGATCACGGCGGCCCGGTCGATACCCGTGGAGCTGCGCGGCATCGGCTATCTGCTGGGCGACTGGTCCGCCTATGCGAACATCCGCATGAGAGTGAGCGGGCAGATCGCGCTGACATTCGGCGTCATCGCCATCATCATCGCGGTGGTGCTGCTGCGGCGGGCGTTGCGCCGGCCGCTGCGCCATTTCGACCGCGAACCGGCGGATGCGCCGGCCTCGCGGCTGCGCGTGGTGTCGCTGGCGGCTCTCGAAGCCGTGGTCGGCGCCGGCGCGGCGCCGCTCGCCACTGCCGCTTCGATCGCGCTGCTGAACGCTTTCGACGTGCTGCCGCCGCGCATTCGGGAAATCTCCCAAGGCCTGCTGCTGGCGGTCACCATAGCCGCCGTCGGCGTCGCGCTCGCCTATGCGGTGCTGGCGCCGGACAGGCCGCGCCGCCGGGTGCTGCTGCTGGCCGGCATGAACGACGACATCGCCCGGCTGCTCTATCGCCACACGGCGGCGGCGGTGTGGATCCTGGCGGCCGTCGCCTTCGTCTCGACTCTCCACCGCACGCTCGTCGCGCCGCTGCAGCTCACGGTCGCGACCAATGCGCTGCTGGCGCTGCTCCTGGTGGCGATCGCCGCCCGGGTGCTGCGGGCGCTGGGCAGGGCCGAGGACGACGAGGAGGCTCCCGCCGCCGCGAACGCCACCACGGCGGAGGGCAATGGCGAGGAGGCCGTGGTCTCGTCGGCGCTGCGCTGGATCCGGCTGCCGATGTGGATCCTGAACGCGGGCGTGCTCGGCGCGCTGGTCGCGGGCTACGTCAATCTGGCGTCCTTCCTCGCCTCGCGCACGCTGGTCGCGGTGGTGATGGCGGCGACGCTCTATCTCGTCATCGCCCTCATCAATGCTGTGTTCATCGATAGCCTGTCCCAGGGCCCGCGCGCCAAATGGGCGGCGAAGACGCTCGGCGTGCGCCATGGCAGCGTCGAGCTGATCGGCGTGCTGGTGGCCGGCTTCCTCAAGGCGGTGGCCATCATCATCGCCTGCATCATGGTGGTGGGCACCTGGGGCACCTCGACCGCCGACCTGCGCGACTTCGTGAGCCGGATCACCTTTGGCTTCACCATCGGCAGTTCGACCATCACGCTCGGCGACGTCTTCGGCGCACTGGTGTTCCTGATCATCGGCATCGCGGTGGCGCGCGGCATCCAGCGCTGGGTCGGTGCGGCGCTGCTGCCGCGCACGGCGCTCGATCCGGGGCTGCAGAACTCGATATCGACCATCATCGGCTATGTCGGCTCGATCGCCGTGGTGGCGATCGCGATGGGGCAGCTCGGGCTGAACCTCGAGAACATCGCCCTGGTCGCCGGTGCGCTGTCGGTCGGTATCGGCTTCGGCCTGCAGTCGATCGTGTCGAACTTCGTCTCGGGGCTGATCCTGCTCGCCGAACGGCCGATCCGGGTCGGCGACATGATCCTGGTCAAGGGCGAGGAGGGCTATGTGCGCCGCATCAGCGTGCGCGCGACCGAGATCGAGACCTTCGATCGCGCCATGGTGCTGATCCCGAACTCGGACCTCATCACCGGCATGGTGAAGAACTTCACCCATGCCAACACCACCGGCCGGGTCATCGTGCCGGTGAACGTGACCTATGATTCCGATCCGGAAGAGGTGCGCGATATCCTGATCGGCTGCGCGTGCGACCATCCGCAGGTGCTGCGCTCGCCGCCGCCGCGCGTCTTCCTGATGAAGTTCGGCGATGCCTCGCTGCAGTTCGAGCTGCGCTGCGTCGTCGCAAATGTCGACTATGCGCTCACCGTGAAGAGCGACCTGCATTTCGCCGTGTTCGACCGGCTGAAGGCCGCGAAGATCGGCATGCCCTACACGCCCTGGAGCATTTATCGCGGCCAGCCCATTCGCGGCATACCCGACCTCGGCGACGAGGCCGGGGACGTGTCGACGTGACGCTTTGCTAACCAGCCGCGCCTAAAGCTTCGCAATGTCCCTCGATCGCGAGACAGCCATGCGCCCGACACGTCTGATGATCGTCGCCTCCTCCTTGCTCGCGACGGCGCTGCTCGCCGGATGCGGCACCACCGACAAGCTGCCCTCTGACCCCTCCTTTTACGACAACCTCTCGCGCGGCGGGCAGGTCGACTCGGAAGCGGCGGCCAAGCTGCTCTCGGACTACCGCCAGGGGCGCGGGTTGCCGGCGGTGACGGTCGACCCGGTGCTGACCACGGTGGCCCAGCGCCAGGCGAAGGCGATGGCGGCGGCCGACCAGCTCTCCCACAGCGTCGGCGGGCGCACGCTCACCCAGCGGCTCAAGGCGGCGGGCTTCGACGGGCTGAAGGCGGTCGAGAATGTCGGCGCCGGCTATCATACGCTCGCCGAGGCGTTCTCTGGCTGGCGGGACTCGCCCTCGCACAACAGGAACATGCTGGTCTCCGGCGCGACCCGCATGGGCATCGCGACGGCGCTGGCGCCGAACAGCAAGTACAAGGTCTACTGGGCGCTGGTGCTGGCCGTGCCGGACCCGAAGACGACCGCACCCGCAGCCGATGCGGCCGGTCCCGCAGCGGCTCCCGCCGCCGCGCCGGGCGATACCACGATGACGATCAACGGCGCGCCGCTGCCGCCTTCCCCGCCGCCGGCACGCTGACGCTCAATTCCTGAGGCCGCGCCGTTCGCGCAGCCACTGCACGCCGGCCTTGGCGAGGGCGCGGCCATGCCGGCCCGCGTGCTCCATGCCGGTCGCGAGCGTGAAGCCGGTGGAAGAGGCGGGGGCAAGGCCGACGAGCAGGTCCGCCATCGGCAGCCGGTCGCGCCAGACATTGCCGAAATCGGAATCGGGCACCGTCGTCAGGCTGTCGGCGAGCGTGATCGAGGGATCGTCGAGGATCACCCGCGTCACCTCCATGTCGAGCAGGGCCCCCGGCGAGAAGGCCGCGAGGCGTCCGTCGAAGGCGGTCTTGTAGAACCAGACGCGGCTGCCCGAGGCGAGCAGGATGGCGGCGGCGACCGGGCCGGCGGATTGTTCGAGACGGACGATCCGCGCCTGCCCGCTGATGGCAAGCGCCGCCACGCTCTCGCGGAAGAAGGCGGCGATGCGGCTGTCCTGTTCAACGGCGGTGCCGCGGCGTCCCTTCCAGCCGGTGGCCTCGATATCGAGGAAGCCCTGCAGGGCGGCGGAAATATCCTCCGGCCCGGTAGCGACGCATGCCTGCAGCGCGCCGCCATGCTGCTCCAGTCGCCGCCGCTGCTGGGCGAGCCGCTTGCGACGGTTGCGGGAAAGTGAGTGCTCGAACGCCTCGAGGCGCGCGGCGCCTTCCGGCAGGTGCAGCGCCGGACGGTCGACCGGATCGAAGATGACGGCAGGCCGACGCCGTGCGGCGAGGGCGGCCTGCCAGGCCTCGGTGAAGCGGCCCTCGGTCGGCACGAAGGGCATGAGCAGCGCCACCGGGCGCGGCCGCGCGAGGGCCAGGGCGTCGAGCAGGGCACCGCATATGGCGGGCGCGTCGTCGTCGGCGATCAGCGGCGTGCCGTGCGGCGCATAGGGCAGATGGTGGATGGCGCAGGCGAGCGGCACACCCCAGCGCGCGCGGCTGAAATGGAGCGGCAACAGGCCGGCGAGGACGCCGTCGCGTTCAGCGAGGAGAAAACGCAGGCCGTTCGCACCGAGATGCCGGAGCGCCGGCAGCACATAGTCAGGCTCGGCGAAGACGTTCGGCTCGATCGCTTCGGCCGCCAGCGCGCGCCAGTCCTCGGCCCGTGCCTGCATCTCGGCCGGCGTCGCCCAGCGGGTGGTGATCGGGGCGCTCGCGCTCACGGGCCGACGGTTCCGCGTGGGCCGAGCAGCGAGGCGCTGAGGCCAAGCCGCCGCCGGGCGACGAGGAAAAGCAGCACCGATTCGACGACATAGGCGAGGGTCGGCGCCAGGGCAGCGCCCATCAGCCCCAGGCGCGGGATCAGCAGGAAGCAGAGCAGGACATTCACCGCGAAAGCGGCGGCGTAGATCACCGCGCAGGCGTTCTGCTCCCCGAGCATGACGAGCAGGCGCTCGGCAGGGCCGACGGCGGCGCGCGCCAGCAGGCCGACCGCGAGCACGAAGAGCAGTGGATAACCGGCCTCGAAGCCCTCGCCGAACAGCGACAGCACGAGGCGCCCCAGTGCGAGCATCACCACGGCGGCGGCGAGCGAGGGCCAGAAGGTCCAGCGCACCGTGTCGGCGAGGTAGTGCGCCAGCTCGTCCCGTGCGCCGGAGACGTGCAGGCCGGTGAAGCGATGCGCGGATGCGGCGGCGACCGAGAACGAGATGAAGGCGACCGGCGCCAGCGTCTTGGTGGCCGCGAAATAGACCGCGACGTCTTCGGGCGTCACGAAGAGCTCAAGGATGAGCAGGTCGGCATAGGTGAGCAACAGATAGAAGCCGTCGACCACGAAGATCGGCAGCGCGACCCGCAGCCAGCCGCTGGTCGCGTAAAGGCGCGCCTCGCCGGAGAGATGCGCGAGCCGCGTGGTGAGCCGCCGGTCGAGCACGAGCATCTGGACCAGCGTGGTCAACCAGGTGGCGCCGGCCGCTGCCGCCACCGCGCCCGTCGCCCCCGCCGGGATGCCGGCGAGGATCAGCCCGCCCATCACGGCGAGGATGATGAGGGGGCGGGCGATGTAGTCCGGCGCCAGCGCCAGCCCGACCCAGTCATAGGAGCGGGCGATGCCGTCCTGCACCTCGGCGACCGCATAGAGCGGCACGCAGGCGAAGGCGATGGCGAAGGGCAGCAGGTAATAGGCGGGAATGCGCTCGCCCAGCAGCGCCACGGCAAGCACGCCGAGGAGGGCGCAGAGCGTGCCGATGAGAAAGGTCATCCACCGGCTGCCGGCCAGGAAGCCGCGCAGCAGCCCGTGCGTCCCGCGCTGAGCATATTCGGGCAGGAAGCGCTGCGCCGCCGAGCCGAGGCCAAGCGGCGCCAGCATGCCGAGCACGCTGGTCCAGGCCCAGACATAGACATAGACGCCGAACTCGAAGGCGCCCATCCAGCGCGCCAGCAGGATCTGCGAGAAGAACGCGATGGCGGCGCTGGTGGCGCGGATCAGGAAGGCGGTGCCGGCGAGGCGGGTGAGGGCGGAGCGCTCGCCGCGCCACAGGCCGGCCAGCCGGTCGCGCAGGCGCGCGAGGCCGCCGGTCCCGGCCTGCCTCCTCGGTCCGCCTTGTTGCCCTTCTGGTTCTTCCGGCAAGGAATGCTCCGCGGCCGCCGCTTGGTTCAAAGCGCCATTGCCGCGTTAGCACAGCTCGCTTTAATTCTCCCTTGAGACGTGCTCATCGCCTCATGGTCGCCGGGGCGAGCGGGTTGTCGAGCACCACCGCCGGATGCGGCTCGTCGGGGCGCGGCAGGCCCATGAAGGCGTCGAACAGCCGGCGGATCACCGCCGGCTCGACGTCGCGCACGATCATCACCATGCGGGTGCGCCGGTCCTCGTCCGGCCAGCCGGGCAACTGGCTCGGCGGGTGCAGCACGTGCTGCACGCCATGGAGCACGAGCGGGCGCTCCGGGTCCTCGGCAAGCTTCACGATGCCCTTGAGGCGCAGCAGCTTGGAGCCGTGCGTGCCGCGCACCAGCTCGAGGAACATGTCGAGCGCGACGGCGCCGATCGGCGCATCGGTGGCCAGCGTGAAGGCGCGGATGCGGTCGTCGTGCCGGTTCGGGTCATGGCCCGCGCCGAAATCTTCTTCCGCCGCGGCGACGCGCTCGTCGGCGAGCCAGCGGGCGACGTCCGGAATCTTGGTCGAGGGATCGTAGAGGCCGGCATCGAGCAGGGCCTCCGGCGTCGCCTCGCCGCGCGCCGCGTCGAGCACCGGGGCGGCGGGGGCGAGCACGGCGAGGCGGCGGCGCAGCGCGGCGAGGCTCGCAGCGCGCTCGGGCGTGTCGACGAGGTCGGTCTTGGTCAGCACGATGCGGTCGGCAATGGCTGCCTGCCGCACCGCCTCGGGATGCGCGTCGAGCGTCTCCATGCCGTTCACGGCGTCGATCAGCGTCACCACGCCGTCGAGGCGGAAGCGCAGCACCAGATAGGGGTGCATCATCAGGACGTGCAGGATCGGCGCCGGGTCGGCGAGGCCGGTGGTCTCGATGACGACGCGGCGGAAGGGCGGGATGGCGCCGTTGTCCATGCGGCGCAGCAACTGCTCCAGCCCGTCGACGAGGTCGCCGCGCACGGTGCAGCACAGGCAGCCGCTCGCCAGCAGCACGGTGGAATCGTCGAAATGCTGGACCAGCAGATGGTCGAGGCCGATCTCGCCGAACTCGTTGATCAGCACCGCGGTGTCGGCGAGGCCCGGTTGCTGCAGCAGCCGGTTGAGCAGGGTGGTCTTGCCGGCCCCAAGGAAGCCGGTGAGCAGCGTCACCGGGATCGGAGCGGGCGGAGCCTGTGTCTTTTCGTTCATGCGGCGGAGTCCTTGCGGCCTTTCGAGGCGCCCGGTGCGACCGCAACGACGAGGCCGGCCAGCACCAGCGCCACGCCCATATATTGGGATGTCACCAGCTTTTCGCCCAGAAGGGCGGCCGCGGTGGCGATGGCGATGACCGGCTCCAGCGTGAAGACGAGCCCGACCGCGCTCGGCGCGGCGAGGCGCATGGCCCGAAGCTGCAGCACGAAGGCGGCGATATAGGTGAGCACGATCACCGACAGCGGCTTCAGCGCGGCGCCGAGCGCCTCCGGCCCGGCTGGGCCGCCAAAGGCCAGCGCCACCAGGAAGACGCCGGGAACCACGACGAGCTGGGCGGAGAAGGCGAAGGTGAGCGGGTCGAGCCGCCGGCCGACGCGCGATCCGGTGAAAACCTGCACCGCGCAGGCGACGCTCGCCATGGCCGCAAGGGCAAGGCCGCGCGGGTCGAGCGTCGTCCATTGCGGGCCGATGGCCAGCACGAGGCCGGCGAAGGCGAGGGCGAAGGCAACGAATTGCGCGGGCGTCGGCCGCCGTCGGTCGATGAACGGGCTGACCAGCAGGATGATGAGGGGGAAGGTGTAGAAGATGACGACGGCGATGCCGACCGGGATGAAGGCGACTGCCGACAGATAGCATGTGCCGACCATGAGCACGGTCGCCGCGAAGAGCAGGACGCCCGGCCAGGCGGCGCGCGGGGCGAGCGGCCGGCGCCCGAGCACCCATGTCGCGAGGCCGAGGACGCAGACCATGACGCCGACCCGCCACAGGATCAGGTCGGCGCCGATCAGGTTCGCCTCGGCGGCCATGCGGGCGAAGGGCGCACTGATGCCGTAGAGGCTGGCGCTGACGGCAGCAGCAAGAAGCCCGGCGGAGGCTTCCGGCCGGGCGGCGTGAGCGGAATGAATGTCGGCACTCATGGAATCTGCGACGGTGCCCCGGAGAGCGCCGCCTCCTGAAGGAGGTGAAGCGCTCAGTTGACCGGGCGGGGCGCGGGGGCCGGAGCGGGAGCGGCCGCGGCGGGCTTGGGTTTCGGCTTGGCCGCCGGCGCGGTGCCGGAGGCGTCGGCTGAGGTCGTCGGCTTCGCGGCCGGCTTGCTCGCCGCGGGCTTGGCGGCGGGCTTCGCGCCCGGCTTGGCCTTCGGATCGGCGGCCGCGGCGGCCGGCGCGCTCTTCGACTTGTCCTTGGCGGTCCTTGCCTTCTTCTGCTGCGGCGCCGGATAGGCGGCATCGATCGCGGCCTGGTCGTTGACCGGGCCGACCCATACCGGGACCGGCGGCATGGAAGGCGGCAGATTGACCAGCAGGCTGGCGCCGGTGATCTTCGCGCCGCCATTCATGCCGGCGGCGGCGAAGCTGGTCGCCGAGGGCTCGCTGTCGTCATCGGCCTCGGAGGCGACACGCTTGCGCTTGGCGCCGCAGATCTCGGCGCGCATGTCGGGCGGCGTGCCCGCCTCGTTGCGCAGCGAATCGACGGTGGGCGACATCTTGCCGAAGATCGACCAGGATTGCTGGAAGCCCTTCTCCATGAGCAGCGCGGCCTGCTCGGTGCGCTCCTTGCCCGACGAGGTGCCGAGCACCACGGCGAGCACACGGCGATTGCCGCGATGGGCGCTGGCGACGAGGTTGAAGCCGGAGGCGCAGATGAAGCCGGTCTTCATGCCGTCGGCGCCGGGATAGCGGTCGATAAGCTTGTTGTAGGTGCGGATGACGCGGTTGCCGAGCCTGAGCGCCGGGGTGCGGAAGATCTCCTCGTGCTCCGGGAACTCAAGGATGATCGCCCGCGCCAGAACCGCGAGGTCGCGGGCCGTCGTGTAGTTGTCGGGATCGGGCAGGCCGTTCGGATTGGCGAAATGCGAGCCGGTCATGCCGAGCTGCGACGCCTTCACGTTCATCTCGTTGACGAAGTTCGGCAGGCTGCCGCCGACGCCTTCCGCCAGCACCACGGCGATGTCGTTCGCCGACTTGATCAGCATCATCTTCAAGGCGTTGTCGATGGTGATCTGGGTGCCGGGCTTGAAGCCCATCTTGGACGGCGCCTGCGCGGCGGCGACATCCGATACGGTGATCAGCGTATCCGCCGTCACGCGGCCGTCGCGGATGGCGCTGAACACCACATAGGCGGTCATCAGCTTGGTGACGGAAGCGGGGTACCACGGCTTGGTGGCGTCCTCGGCCATCAGAACCTTGCCGGTGTCGACGTCGATCAGCAGCGACGGGGTGGCGCGCGCGGCGAGCGGGGAAAGCCCCAGGAGCGCGGCCAGCAGAAGGGCGCCGAGATTGAGGGAGAAAGGCAGACGCAGGCTTGGCACGCGGCGATATCCGTCCTGATGCGAAGGGAAGGCGAGCGGCGAAGCGTTCACTTGGGGTATTGCATACTCCGATCGCGCTGCCGGAGCAAAACCGAATGTCGGCGTGGCGCAGCGTCACGCCCCGCGTTCTCCTCAGGTTTCCACAGGCGGCGTCTCGCCGGAAGCCGACGCGCTCACCATGAACTGGGCGCGCGCCAGCGCGGCGAACCGGCCGCCGAGCCGCACCAGCTCGTCGAAGGTGCCGGCCTCCACCACCCGGCCGTCCTCGAACACCATGATGCGGTCGGCGTTGCGGATGGTGGCGAGGCGGTGGGCGATGACGAAGGTGGTGCGACCCTTCATCACCTCGTCGAGCGCCGCCTGCACCTTGGCTTCAGTGGAGGCGTCGAGCGCGCTGGTCGCCTCGTCGAGGATGAGGATCGGCGGGTCCTTCAAGAGCGCGCGGGCGATGGAGAGGCGCTGGCGCTCGCCGCCGGAAAGCGAGCGGCCGCGCTCGCCGACGATGGTGGAGAGGCCGTTGCTCTGGCGCTCGACCAGCTCGCGCGCCTGCGCCCGCTCGAGCGCGGCGTCGATCTCCGCGGCCGTGGCGTTCGGGCGCCCGACGCGCAGGTTCTCCTCGATGGTGCGGTTGAACAGCATCGCTTCCTGGAACACCACGCCGATGTTCCGCCGCAGCGAGGCGAGCGTGACATCGCGTATGTCGTTGCCGTCGATGGTGATGCGGCCCGACTGCGGATCGAAGGCGCGATGCAGCAGCGCCAGCGCAGTCGACTTGCCGGCGCCGGTCGAGCCGACGAGGGCGATGGTCTCGCCGGGCGGGACGGCGAAGCTGACGTCGATCAGCGCCGGGCGCTTGCCGTCGTAGGAGAAGGAGACGTCCTCGAAGGCGACGGCGCCCCTGACGTTCTCCAGCGCGCGGGCGCCCGGCCGGTCGCGGACATTGCCGATGGTGTCCACCACCTCGAAGAATTCGGACAGCCGCGGCGCGTCGAGCACCATGCGGTTGACGAAGCCGACCACTTGGTCGAGCCGCCCGACCAGCATGGTGGCGAAGCCGACGAAGGTGACGATCTCGCCGATGGTGGCGAGGCCGTTGATGTGCAGCCAGATGCCGACGAGGAAGATGGCGAGGATGGTGAGCGTCGTCGCCGCCTTGGTGCCGACCGACACGATCGCCCACCAGGAGAGCACCGGAATCTGCGCGGCGAGCACGTTCTCCATGGTCTGCCGCAGCCCCCGCACCTCGGCCTCGATGCGGGTGAAACTCTGGATCACCGCGACATTGCCGAGCGCGTCGGCGCTGCGCTCGGCGAGGTCGGACTGCAGCCGCTCCACCTGGCGCTGCATGCCCTGGGTGCGGTTCAGCACGAAATAGGTGAGCGCCATAAAGATGCCGAGCAGCCCGACCAGCAGGATGCCGAGCCGCCAGTTCACATAGACGGCGATCGGCAGCAGCACGACGAGCGCCACCATGCCGGCGCAGTGCTCGCGGAAGAAGGCGAGCCACAGGCCCCACAGCCCGTCGGCGCCCTGCAGCATCACCTTCATCAGGCGGCCGGAATGCACCTCGCCGTGGAAGCCGAGCGGCAGTTGCAGCACGTGCTCGAAATAATCGCAGATGATGCCGAGCCGGCGGCGATGCGCCAGCCGGTCGGCGTGCAGCGCGATCGTCACCCCGGCGACGATGGTGAAGATGCCGAAGGCCGCCCAGGTGCCGAGCAGCGGCAGGAGTTCCGTAAAGGTCGGGATGCGGTTCTCGGACTGCGCCCGCACCAGCGCGTCGACCACCCGGCCGAACAGCACCGGCTCGGCGAACAATGCGATGGCGAGGCCCACATTGGCCAGCGCCAGCAGCGTCGCGAGGCGCCGTTCCGGGCCGAGGGCGGCGAGGACGCGGGCATAGAGGCGGAGAAAGTCCATCGGCGAGTCGCGTGGCTGCGGAGCTTCACTCCATCACAGGATCGGCTACCGGCAAAGCGCTGCTTTCGGCCTGCATCTTGCTTTCCCGAAGGCCCCTGCTTCGTCCGCGTTTTGCAGCGCCATGGAAGCTTCACGAGTGAACACATAAAGTTGTGCCATGGCTGATTCGGTCGCGCGGCTCTACGAGGCGGTTGTGGCGACGCGGGCGGGACGCAATCCCTCGCCGCGCACGGAGAAGCTGTTCGCGCGCGGCCGGCCCTTCATCGCCAAGAAGCTCGCCGAGGAGGGCGTCGAGGTCGCGCTCGACGCGGTGGCGGGTGACAAGGCGGCGGTGGTGCGCGAGAGCGCCGACCTCGTCTACAACCTCGTCGTGCTGTGGGTGGAGGCCGGCATCCGTCCCGAGGACGTCTGGGCCGAGATGCAGCGGCGCGAGCAGCTAATGGGCATGGCCGAAAAGCTGCCGAAGAACGGCGATCTCAAGCACGGGTCGAAGGGCGGCAAAGATGAACGCGGCAAGGACGGCCGTCAGTTCGCCATGGATCTAATGCTGGCTGCCGGTTCGGAGACGATCGGCGAGAGCCGCGACGCGCCTCCGGTCATCACCCCGCCCCGCCGCCGGCGCGGCTGACCCGCCACGCGGCTGATCCGCCCACGCCCTTGCTGCCTTCCCGGAGTTCCGATGCTGCGCCGTCTCTATCAGTGGGTGATCGACCTTGCCGAGCGCCCCTCCGCCACCTGGGCGCTTGCCGGCGTCTCCTTCGCCGAGAGCTCGTTCTTCCCGGTGCCCCCGGACGTGATGCTGGTGCCGATGTGCGTCGCGCGGCCGGCGCGCGCCTGGTACTACGCGGGGGTCTGCACGATCGCCTCGGTGGTGGGCGGGCTGTTCGGCTACGCGATCGGCGCGCTGCTCTACGAGACGGTCGGGCTGTTCCTGATCCAGCTCTACGGCTATGGCGACAAGGTCGACGCCTTCGCGCAGGCCTATGCGCAGTACGGGCACTGGATCATCCTGATCAAGGGCCTGACGCCGATCCCCTACAAGGTGGTGACCATCACCTCCGGCTTCGCGCACTACAACCTGTTCTGGTTCGTCGTGCTGTCGGTGATCACGCGCGGCTTGCGGTTCTTCCTGGTCGCCGGGCTGCTCTACTGGATCGGGCCGGCGGCGCGCGAATTCATCGAGAAGCGGCTCGGCCTCGTCACCGCGCTGTTCGCCGTGCTGGTGGTGGGCGGCTTCGTCGCGGCGGTCTATCTGTTCTGAGGGGCTGTCCGGCTGCTCAATGGCGGCCGGAGCGGCTGCCGAGGCGGGCTTCCAGCACGGTCTTGGCGAACAGCGTCACCACCGCGAGGAAGGCGAGCAGCGAGGCGACCGCGAAGGACGCCTGGAACTGATACTCGTTGTAGAGAATCTCGATGTGCAGCGGCATGGTGTTGGTCTCGCCGCGCACATGGCCGGAGACCACCGACACCGCGCCGAACTCGCCCATGGCGCGGGCGTTGCACAAGAGTACGCCGTAAAGCAGCGCCCATTTCACATTGGGCAGCGTAACCTTCAGGAAAGCCCGCCAGCCGGAGGCACCCAGCGTGACGGCGGCTTCCTCCTCGGAGGAGCCCTGCTCCTGCATCAGCGGGATGAGCTCGCGCGCCACGAAGGGGAAGGTGACGAAGACGGTGGCGAGCACGATGCCCGGCCAGGCGAAGATGATCTTCCAGCCATTGTCGATCAGCCACGGCCCGAAATAGCCCTGCGCGCCGAACATCAGCACGAAGACGAGGCCGGAGATCACCGGCGAGACCGAGAAGGGCAGGTCGACCAGCGTGATCAGCAGGCTCTTGCCGGCGAAGTTGAACTTGGTGATCGCCCAGGCCATCACCAGCCCCATGACCGTGTTGGTGGCGACCGAGACGGCGGCGACGAACAGGGTGAGACGGATGGCCGCCAGCGCGTCCGGATCGACCAGCGCGGCGACATAGGCGTCCCAGCCCTTGGAGAAGGCCTGCGCGAACACGTTGGCGAGCGGCAGCACGATGAACAGGCCCATGAACAGGGCCGCCAGCGCGATGACCGTCCACTTCACGATGGCCGGCTCGGTACGGATGTCCTCGTGACGCGGCGGCGTATGCACGGTCGGGCGCGCGGAGCGCCCCTGCTCGCGGGGGAAGGGCATGGTGTCGGTGACCGCGCTCATCCTGTCCTCCCGGTGCGGTGCTGCGACCAGCGCTGCAGCACGTTGATGACGAAGAGCAGCACGAAGGAGGCGACCAGCATCGCGCAGGCGATGGTGGTGGCGTCGGCGTAGCGGAACTCCTCGAGCCGGATGACGATCAGCAGCGGGGCGATCTCCGACACGTTCGGCAAATTGCCGGCGATGAAGATGACCGAGCCGTACTCGCCGACGGCGCGGGCGAAGGCGAGGGCGAAGCCGGTGAGGAAGGCCGGAACCACGGCGGGCAGGATCACGCGGCGCACGGTGGTCCAGCGCCCGGCGCCGAGGGTGGCCGCGGCTTCCTCGAGGTCCTTGTCGAGGTCCTCGAGCACCGGCTGCACGGTGCGCACCACGAAGGGCAGGCCGATGAAGATCAGCGCGATCAGGATGCCGAGCGGGGTGAATGCCACCTGTATGCCGAGCGGGGCCAGCAGCGCGCCGATCCAGCCATTGTCGGCATAGAGATTGGTGAGCGCGATGCCGGCGACCGCCGTCGGCAGCGCGAAGGGGATGTCGACGAGGGCGTCGAGCAGGCGCTTGCCGGGGAACTCGTAGCGCACCAGCGCCCAGACGATCACCGCGCCGAAGACGAGATTGACGGCGGCGGCGACCAGCGAGAGCCCGAAGGACAGTTTCAGCGCGTTGAAGGTGCGGGGCGCGGTCAGGATCGCGAAGATGCGGTCCGGCGACAGCTCGGCGGTCTTGATGAACAGGCCGGCGAGCGGGATCAGCACGATGAGCGAGAGCCACAATATGGTGACGCCCATGGTGAGGCCGAAGCCCGGAATCGCGCTTCTCTGCCAGAGGCGGTCGCCCACCCGGGGTGCTGCCAGTGCGCTCAAACGTGCCGTCCTCTAAAATCTACAGAGAATGCGGAGAATAAGCCCGGGCGTGCCGCGCGACAAGGCGCCGAACCCGTCGCACGGATTCGGCGCCTCGCGGGTCCGCCGCCTTTGCCGCCGCGTCTCGGAAGGCGCGGGGGCCTCAGTTGGAGTAGATCTTGTCGAAGATCCCGCCGTCGGCGAAGTGCTCCTTCTGTGCCTTGCGCCAGCCGCCGAAGGCCGGGTCGTCGATGGTGATGAGCTCGACCTTGGGGAAGACCTTCTCGTACTTCTTCGCCACCTCGGGGTCGCGCGGGCGATAGAAGTTCTGCGCCGCGATCTCCTGGCCTTCCTTGGTGTAGAGGAACTTCAGGTACTGCTCGGCGACGGCGCGGGTGCCCTTGCGGTCGATGACCTTGTCGACCACGGTGACCGGCGGCTCGGCGAGGATGGAGAGCGAGGGCACGACGATGTCGAACTTGTCGTCGCCGAATTCCTTCTTGGAGAGGAAGGCCTCGTTTTCCCAGGCGAGCAGGACGTCGCCGACGCCGCGCTCGGTGAATGTCACGGTCGAGCCGCGGGCGCCGGTGTCGAGCACGGGCACGTTCTTGAACAGGTCGGCGACGAAGGCCTGCGCCTTCTCGGCCGAGCCGCCATTCTGCTTCAGCGCATAGGCCCAGGCCGCGAGGTAGTTCCAGCGGGCGCCGCCGGAGGTCTTGGGGTTTGGCGTGATGACCTTGACGCCCGGCTTCACCAGGTCGTTCCAGTCCTTGATGCCCTTCGGGTTCCCCTTGCGCACGAGGAACACGATGGTCGAGGTGTAGGGCGAGGAATTGTCGGGCAGGCGCTTCTGCCAGGCGGCGTCGATCAGCCCCTTGTCAGCGATGGCGTCGATGTCATAGGCGAGCGCCAGTGTGACGACGTCGGCCTCGAGGCCGTCGATCACCGAGCGGGCCTGCTTGCCCGAGCCGCCGTGCGACTGCTTGATCTCGATGGTTTTGCCGGCCTCGGCCTTGAACTTCTCGCCGAACGCCTTGTTGACCTGCACGTAGAGCTCGCGCGTCGGGTCGTAGGAGACGTTCAGGAGGTTGACGTCGGCCGCGCTGGCGAGCGTCGGGATGGCGAGGCTGGCGAGGGCAGCCGCGAGGGCCAGTCGCCGCGAAATCCGTGACATGGAGGGTTCTCCCTTTTTCGATGGCCGCATTCGCGGCGCCATGACGGCCATCTTGTCCAAGCATTCCAGTGAGTCAATAAAAAACATATTTTCTATAGATATTTCTCGCAAAGCCGGAGCATCGACGTGAAATCGGCCCGCGCGAGCATTTCACGCAGGCCGCAAAGGTCGATGTTCCGGGGATTTCAGAGGGTCGGGACGGTGTGGATGCCGCACTCGGACTTCGAGCGGCCCGCCCAGCGGCCGGAGCGCAGGTCGTCGCCCGGCTTGGTGCGGCTGGTGCAGGGCATGCAGCCCACCGAGGTGAAACCCTGCGCCGCGAGCGGGTGGCGAGGCAGGCCGAGGCGGTCATAGACGCCCTCGACCTCGTCGCGCGTGGCATTGGCCAGCGGGTTGAACTTCAGGCGGTTGCCTTCCTGCTCGATGACCGGGATCGCCGAGCGCTGGCCGCCATGGTAGCGCTTGCGCCCGTTGAACCAGCCGTCGAAGCCCTTCAGCGCGCGCGCCAGCGGCTCGACCTTGCGCAGGAAGCAGCAGGCATCGGGGTTGGAGAACCACAGGTCGCCATTCGGGTCGCGTTCGGCGAGCGCGTCGGGATCGGGGCGGATCGAGCGCACGTCGGTGAGGCCGAGGCGCGCGACGAGGTCGTCGCGATAGGCGAGCGTCTCCTCGAACAGCCAGCCGGTATCGAGGAACACCACCGGTATGGAGGGGTCGACCTCGGCGACATAGGCGAGCAGGGCGGCGGACTCGGTGCCGAAGGACGACACCACGCCCAGCCGGCCGGGGCAGATGATGTTGGTCGCGGCCTCGACGATCTCGCGGGGGGATGCGCCTTCGAGATCGCGGCGCAGCTCGTCGAAATCCAGGCCGATGGCGGAGATGTTCATTCGGCGGCCTCGGCCTGAGCGGGAGCTTCGGCGACGCGGCCGAGCCGGGCGCGCAGGATCGTCGGCCGGCCGTCGCCGGTCGGCTGGTAGAAGGCGGTGTAGGACTTCAACTCGTCGACATAGGCGTCGGCGTCGGCGTCCTTGGTCGCCTCGAGCTGGTCGAAGCCGGCGCGCGACATGTAGAGGAACTGGTCGCGCAGCACGTTGCCGGTGGCGCGCAGCGGGCCCTGCCAGTCGAAGCGCTCGCGCAGCAGGCGGGCCTGACTGTAGGCGCGGCCGTCGCGGAAGGTCGGGAAGACCAGCGCGATCAGTGCGAGCTGGTCGAGATAGGGCTCGATCGCCTCGATGCGCCTGTTGTTCGGCCAGACGACGCCGACCGGCGCGCCGCGGCGGGCGAGTTCGGCGCCCTCGCGCAGCAGGCGGTCGGCGCTCACCAGGACCGGCGCGCCTTCCGGCAGCGCTTCGTCGTCGGCGACGCGGACATAGCGGTCCGCGATCACATGGCCGTTCTCAATGAGCTTCATAGACCCGCTCCTTGAAGGGTTCGGTGCCGAGCCGCGCGACGGTGTCGACGAACAGCTCACGGGGATTGGTGCGCAGCTCGAGATAGGCGTCGACGATGCGCTCGATGAGGTCCGGCACTTCCTCGTAGGAAACCGCCGGGCCGAGCAGCGTGCCGAGCTGCGCCTGCTCGTCGGCACGCCCGCCGATGGTGATCTGGTAGAATTCCTGGCCGTTCTTCTCGACGCCCAGAATGCCGATATGGCCGACATGGTGGTGGCCGCAGGCATTGATGCAGCCGGAGATGTTGACGTGCAGCCGGCCGATACCGCGGGCGCGGTCGAGATCGGCGAAGCGCCGGGCGATGTCCTGCGCCACCGGAATGGCGCGGGCATTGGCGAGGGCGCAGTAGTCAAGGCCCGGGCAGGCGATGATGTCGCTGACCAGGTTGACGTTCGGCGTCGCGAGGCCGGCGGCGTCGAGCGCGCGCCACAGCGCCGGCAGGTCGCGCTGGGCGACATGCGGCAGGCAGAGATTCTGCTCGTGGCCGACGCGGATCTCGCGGAAGGCGTAGCGTTCGGCGAGGTCGGCAATCACGTCCATCTGGTCGGCGGTGGCGTCGCCCGGAGGCAGTCCCACCGGCTTCAGCGAGACGGTGAGGATGGCGTAGCCCGGCACCTTGTGGCGCGCGATGGAGCTCCGGTACCAGGTCGCGAAACGCTCGTCCTGCAGTGCCTCGACGAGCTCGGGCGGGTTGTCGGCGAGCTTCTCGAACTTCGGATAGATGAAGCGGCTGCGGATGTCGGCGATCACCGCGTCGTCGAGCTGCAGGGCGCCGTCGCGGATCGATTCCCACTCCTTCTCCACCTCGGCGCTGAAGGCCTCGGCGCCGATCTCGTGGACCAGGATCTTGATGCGCGCCTTGTAGATGTTGTCGCGCCGGCCGAACTGGTTGTAGACGCGCATCACCGCCTCGATGTAGCTCAGCAGGTGGCGCACCGGCAGGAAGTCCTTGATCTTCTTGCCGATAAAGGGCGTGCGCCCGAGGCCACCGCCGACCAGAACCTCGAAGCCGAGCTCGCCGGCGGCGTTGCGATGCAGCCGCAGGCCGACATCGTGCACCTTGATGGCCGCGCGGTCGTGGTCGGCCGCGGTGATGGCGATCTTGAACTTGCGCGGGAGATACGAGAACTCCGGGTGCATGGTCGAGTACTGGCGCAGGATCTCGGCCCAGATGCGCGGATCGTCGACCTCTTCCGGGGTGGCGGCGGACCACTGGTCGGTGGTCACGTTGCGGATGCAGTTGCCGGAGGTCTGGATGCCGTGGACGCCCACCTCGGCAAGCGCCGCCATGGCCTCGGGCAGCTCCTCCAGCTTGATCCAGTTGAACTGGATGTTCTGCCGGGTGGTGAAATGGCCGTAGCCGCGATCATAGGTGCGGGCCACATAGGCCATGCGGCGGAGCTGGTCGGCGGAGAGCGTGCCATAGGGGATGGCGACGCGCAGCATATAGGCGTGGAGTTGCAGATAGACGCCGTTCATCAGCCGGAGCGGCTTGAACTCATCCTCGGTGAGCGCACCCGACAGGCGGCGGCCGACCTGGCCACGGAACTCCGTGACGCGCTCGGCGAGCAGGGTGCGATCGAATTCGTCATAGGCGTACATAACTGATTTTCCGAGGATATTTTTTGAGGGCGCGTCAGGCGGGCAATTCGAAGGTCGGACCGGCGACGCGGATGCGCTCGCGCAGATTTCCCGGCAGGATGGCGCTGCCCTCGCCGAGAATGACCGGCGCCACATAGGGCCCGACCGCGTCGGTGTCGCGCTTGCCGGCGGCTTCCAGCAGGGCGATGGCTTCGGGGGCGGTGGTCACCACGATCGCGTCGTTGAGCTCGGTCGACCAGCCGCCCTCAGCCGTGCGCCACACCACGACGCCGTCGGTGAGCCGGTTGGCGGTGACGGTGACGGGGCCGTTGACCTTCAATTTCTGCTGCTGCGGCGCGGCCATTTCCGATAATCCCATGTATTTTAGTGGTTCTAACTATATAACACGAATTCGAATGTGCAAAAGAGATAATTGCACAAATATTATGTGTATTTATCGCGAACGCACTGGAGTACTGTACAATTTTGATGGGAAATCGCTTCCGGTGATGAGCAGATGAATGCCGCTCGAAGGATGATCCCACAGCACGAGCAATGGCTTGATTGCCATCGCGCCGCGTAGGATCGCGATCCGCTCGCGCCCGGAACCGGCGCGTCTATTATACGATCAGATGATGTTCAATTCGGCGTGCGGCCGGCCGGCGAGGATTCGCTCATAGGAAAACACATCGAGATCGAGGGAAATAGAGCGGCCATGCGCGATCCATTCGGCGATGGCGCGGCCGGCGGCGGGGGCCTGCTGCAGGCCGTGACCCGAGAAGCCGTTCATGAAGTAGAAATTGCCGATCTCGGGATGCGGGCCGAGCACGGCATTGTGGTCGAGCAGGTTCATCTCGTAGTGCCCGGCCCAGGCGCGCAGCGGCTTGAGCTCCTCCATGGCGGGGATGCGGTGGGCGAGGGCGGGCCAGATGATCTCCTCGAACACGCTCCAGTCGACCTCGAAGTCGCCGTCGGCGTCGGGGTCCCGGTCCTCCGGCGGCGGCGCGCCGCAGATCTGGTAGGCGCCTTCCGGTCGGATATAGAAGCCCGAGGGATCGACCAGCAGCGGCAGGCGCGGTAGCGGCGTGCGGCAATGCACGACGAAGATGCAGCGCTTGCGTCCTTCGACGGGCAGGGGGATGCCGGCGAGGCCGGCGAGCCTTCCCGCGCTCGGGCCGGCGGCGTTCACAAGGGCGTCGCAACCGAGCCGCCGTCCGTCGGCCAGCGTCACCGCGCTCACGCGCGCGCTCGCGCGCTCCATGCGTACAACTTCTCCGTCTATCAGCATCGCGCCTTGTCTTCGGGCTGCGCGGCGGGCGCCGGCGAGGAAGGCGTGGGCGTCGAACCAGCCCTCACCGGAGAGGCCATAGGCGCCAAGCGCGATGCCGTCGAGGTTCAGCCAGGGGAAGGTTTCCGCCAGCGCGGCGGGATCGAGCAGGGCGATGTCGGCGCCCTCGGCCATCTGCACGGCATGGTTGGCTCGCAGCACCGGCATGCCGGCCTCGCTGGCGAGCAGGAGATAGCCACCCTCGTGCAGGCCGATCTCGGTGTCGGCGTCGAATCGCTCCTTGATGGAGCGTAGGAACTCCAGCCCGAACAGCGACATGCGGATGTTCTCGGGGATGGAGAACTGCTGGCGCACCGAGGCGGCCGAGAGGGTCGTCGAGGAGCGGGCGAAGCTGGCATCGCGCTCGATCACCGCAA
>NZ_JNLC01000015.1:0-105000 GCF_000702305.1 Allobosea sp. 117 | reverse complement strand
GAGGACCGAACCGGTGCCTGTTGAAAAAGTCTCGGATGACTTGTGGCTAGGGGTGAAAGGCCAACCAAACTCGGAAATAGCTGGTTCTCCGCGAAAACTATTTAGGTAGTGCCTCGCGTGAATACTCCAGGGGGTAGAGCACTGGATGGGCTAGGGGGACTTACCGTCTTACCAAACCTAACCAAACTCCGAATACCTGGAAGTACTGCGCGGGAGACAGACGGCGGGTGCTAACGTCCGTCGTCGAGAGGGAAACAACCCTGACCTACAGCTAAGGCCCCCAAGTCGTGGCTAAGTGTGAAAGGATGTGAGAGTCCTAAAACAACCAGGAGGTTGGCTTAGAAGCAGCCATCCTTTAAAGAAAGCGTAACAGCTCACTGGTCTAGGATTCTTGCGCCGAAAATGTAACGGGGCTCAAGCCACGCGCCGAAGCTTAGGGTTCATCTTCGGATGAGCGGTAGCGGAGCGTTCCGTAAGCCTGCGAAGGAGGACCCGTGAGGGCCTCTGGAGGTATCGGAAGTGCGAATGCTGACATGAGTAACGACAAACAGTGTGAGAGACACTGTCGCCGAAAGTCCAAGGGTTCCTGCGTAAAGCTAATCTGCGCAGGGTTAGCCGGCCCCTAAGGCGAGGCCGAAAGGCGTAGTCGATGGGAATCAGGTGAATATTCCTGAGCCTGTGGGTAGTGACGAATTCCGTGTGTTGTCAGACGAATTGGTTCTGTTCTGGCAGCGAAGGGGTTCCAGGAAATAGCTCCCACATTAAGACCGTACCCGAAACCGACACAGGTGGACTGGTAGAGTATACCAAGGCGCTTGAGAGAACTATGCTGAAGGAACTCGGCAATTTACCTCCGTAACTTCGGGATAAGGAGGCCTTCCACTTGGGCAACCAGGTGGGAGGGGCACAGACCAGGGGGTGGCAACTGTTTAGCAAAAACACAGGACTCTGCGAAATCGCAAGATGACGTATAGGGTCTGACGCCTGCCCGGTGCCGGAAGGTTAAGAGGAGAGGTGCAAGCTTTGAATCGAAGCCCCGGTAAACGGCGGCCGTAACTATAACGGTCCTAAGGTAGCGAAATTCCTTGTCGGGTAAGTTCCGACCTGCACGAATGGCGTAATGACTTCCCCGCTGTCTCCAGCATAGACTCAGTGAAATTGAATTCCCCGTGAAGATGCGGGGTTCCTGCGGTCAGACGGAAAGACCCCGTGCACCTTTACTGCAACTTTGCACTGGCATTCGTGTCGGTATGTGTAGGATAGGTGGTAGACTTTGAAGCGAGGGCGCCAGCTCTCGTGGAGTCACCCTTGAAATACCACCCTTATAGATATGGATGTCTAACCGCGGCCCGTTATCCGGGTCCGGGACATTGCATGGTGGGCAGTTTGACTGGGGCGGTCGCCTCCCAAAGAGTAACGGAGGCGCGCGATGGTGGGCTCAGAGCGGTCGGAAATCGCTCGTCGAGTGCAATGGCATAAGCCCGCCTGACTGCGAGACTGACAAGTCGAGCAGAGACGAAAGTCGGCCATAGTGATCCGGTGGTCCCTCGTGGAAGGGCCATCGCTCAACGAATAAAAGGTACGCCGGGGATAACAGGCTGATGATGCCCAAGAGTCCATATCGACGGCATCGTTTGGCACCTCGATGTCGGCTCATCACATCCTGGGGCTGGAGCAGGTCCCAAGGGTTCGGCTGTTCGCCGATTAAAGTGGTACGTGAGCTGGGTTCAGAACGTCGTGAGACAGTTCGGTCCCTATCTGCCGTGGGTGTAGGAATATTGAGAGGATTTGTCCCTAGTACGAGAGGACCGGGATGAACGTACCTCTGGTGGAGCTGTTGTGGCGCCAGCCGCAGTGCAGCGTAGCTATGTACGGTCGGGATAACCGCTGAAAGCATCTAAGCGGGAAACCCACCTCAAAACGAGTATTCCCTTGAGAACCGTGGAAGACGACCACGTTGATAGGCCGGGTGTGTAAGTGTGGTGACACATTGAGCTTACCGGTACTAATCGTTCGATTGGCTTGATCGTTCTCATCCTCGATGTCCACGAAAGTGGCCGGGATGATAAAGACCAGAATTGCTTCGCATGAATGCTGTCTTTCGCCGGCCTGGTGGCCATTGCGAGGAGCCTGAACCCGATCCCATCCCGAACTCGGCCGTTAAACTCCTCAGCGCCGATGGTACTTCGTCCCAAGACGCGGGAGAGTAGGTCGCTGCCAGGCCTGCCAAGGACAGCATCGCTTCAAACACGATGAACGAAACAGAACGCCGCTCGAGGTTTCCCCTCGGGCGGCGTTTTCGTTTGGGCCCGGTTGACCGCGCCGCCGGCCCGATCATACTCCGGCCGTCTCGCTGCAGCGGCTGGCTGTGTGCTTGGCTTTGGAGCTCGACGCACCGCCGCCGATTCGCTCGCGTGGCCGTGACCTGTCCGCCGCCCCTGCTTTTTTTGTCCGTTCGCCGCGCCGATTCCCGCCCATGAGCGATGACATGCCCGAGGCCCGCCTGCCCACCGATGCGCCGCAGACCTTCGTTCTGGTGCACGGTGCCTGTCATGGCGGCTGGTGCTGGGCACGGGTCGCGCCGATCCTGGAGCGGGCCGGCCACAGGGTGCTGACGCCGACCTGCGGGGGCGTCGGCGAACGGTCGGGCGAGCTGACGCCGCAGACCGGTCTCGACAGCTTCATCGGCGACATCGCCGAGGTGCTTGTCGCGCAGGACGTCTCGAACGCCGTGCTGGTCGGTCATTCCTTCGGCGGCTGCATCATCTCCGGCGTCGCGGATCAGATGCCGGAGCGGCTGGCGCAGCTTATCTTCCTTGACGCCATGGTGGTCCAATCCGGCGAGGCGCCGATGAGCATCCTCGCCGGGGAGGTCGTCGAGGCGCGTCGCCGTGCCGCGGCGTTGAGTCCTGGCGGGCTTTGCATGCCGGCGCCGTCGGCGAGCGCATTCGCGGTGACCGATCCGGCGGACGCCGAATGGGTCGAGCGCCATCTCACACCGCATCCGATCAAGACCTATGAGGACAGGCTGGTGCTGCGGCATCCGCTCGGCAACGGCCTGCCGAAGACCTATGTCGCCTGCACCCGCCCGGAATTTTCTGCCACCGCGCCGGTGCGGCGCTGGGTGCGCGAACAGGCCGGGTGGAGCTGTCGCGAGATAGCGACCGGCCACGACGCGATGGTTCTGGCGCCGGCGCTGCTCGCCGATCTGTTCATGGCGATCGCCGCCGGCCGGATGTAGCGGGCCGCCGCCAAAAGGGGTGCCCAAGAAAAAGCCCCGCGCGGGAAGCGCGGGGCCAGGAACAGGACGACGTGCGATGCGCGCGTCCCGGGAGAACAGGCGAGGCGCGCGTCAGCTCGCCTTCTTGAACTTCTCGGCCTCTTCCGAGCCGCCTGTGGCGTTGCCCTTCGAATAGGAATGGGCGCCGGTGCCGGCGAGCGCGCCGCCCTGCACGATCAGATATTCGTCGCGGATCGGGCGACCCTCGAAGAAGCATTCCAGGATCTCGCGGGTGCCCGCCGCATAGCGCGCCTGCGCCGAGAGCGAGGTGCCGGAGATGTGCGGCGTCATGCCTTCCCATTTCATGGTGCGCCAGGGGTGATCCTTCGGCGCCGGCTGCGGGAACCACACGTCGCCGGCATAGCCGGCAAGCTGCCCGCTCTCGATCGCGCGCACGATCGCGTCGCGGTCGCACAGCTTGCCGCGCGCCGTGTTGACCAGATAGGCGCCGCGCTTGAACAGCTTCAGCGTCTCGTCATTGATCATGTGCTCGGTTTCGGGATGCAGCGGACAGTTCAGCGTGACCACGTCGCAATGCGGGTACATCTCCTCGCGGCTCTCATGCCAGGTGAGGTTCAGCTCCTTCTCGACCGCTTCCGGCAGGCGGTGGCGGTCGGTGTAATGCAGCTTCACGTCGAAGGGTGCGAGCCGGCGCAGCACGGCGAGGCCGATGCGCCCCGCCGCGACGGTGCCGACGCTCATTGCCTCCAGATCGTAGGAGTGCGCTACGCAGTCGGCTATGTTCCAGCCGCCCTTGCGTGCCCAGTCATGCGAGGGAATGTAGTTGCGCACCAGGCCGAGGATCATCATCACCACATGCTCGGCGACGCTGATCGAGTTGCAGTAGGTGACCTCGGCGACGGTGATATTACGATCGATAGCCGACTGAAGGTCGACGTGATCGGAGCCGATGCCGGCGGTGAGCGCGAGCTTCAGCTTCTTCGCCTTGGCGATGCGCTCGGGCGTGAGATAGGCCGGCCAGAAGGGCTGGGAGATGACCACGTCGGCATCGACGAGCTCGCGCTCGAACACCGAATCCGGGCCGTCCTTGTCGGAGGTCACGACGAAGGTGTGGCCGTTGGATTCGAGGTATTTGCGCAGGCCGAGCTCGCCAGAGACCGAGCCGAGCAGCTCGCCGGGGGTGAAGTCGATCGCCTTCGGCGTCGGCAGAGTCTGGCCGCTGGGGTAATGGTCGATCTTCGGCAGATCATCGCGTGCATAGGTCTTGGGGTAGCCGTCGACCGGATCGTCATAGAGCACGCACAGAATCTTCGCCATCTTGGCATCTCCTCTCATGGGACAGAGAAGGACCCGCCGGCCGCGTCGCCGCGGTCGGCCGTCAGAGCGTCTGGTCCGCATAGCCGCTGATGGCCGATCCCGCTGATCGGGAAGGGCCGACGGTATCCTCCGATCGGCGTGCCGTGACGGGGGTTGCTCTCCCGCTCGCCGCCGATGTTGTGACTGTGGGAACAGCGGGCGTTATGTTCAAATCGAAAGGGCGAAACAATCGATAGAGAGCGGTAATCGATTGGCGCTACTCAAGAAATATTCTCAAATAAGTGATCGAGGGCGAGATTGCGGGTCAGCTTGAACAGGGCGGCGGCGACCGGGCTCAGCGGGTCGCGCTCGCTTACCACCAGGCCGATCGGCTGGGTGTAGTCCGGCTCGACGAGCGGAATGCCGACGAGGTCGTCGCGCCCGAGGCCGCGCAGGCAGGCGAGCGGCACGATGCTGGCGCAGCCGCCGCGGCGCACGAAGGCCCAGATGCCGGTGAAGGAATTGGTCTCCACCACCGGCTGCGAGGCGATGCCGGCATTGTGCAGCACCTGGTCGAGGATGCGCCGGTTCTGCATGTCCTGGGTGAGCAGGCAGAGCGGCTCGGCCGCCGCCTCGACCCAGCCGATGGTGGCCCGGCGGGCGAGCTTGCCGTCCGAGCGGGTGACGAAGACATAGCGCTCGCGATAGAGATCAATGCGCCGCACATGGCTCAGCGGCTCGTTCTCGAGATAGGTGATGCCGGCGTCGAGATCGAGCTCGTCGAGCCCGCGCTGGATCGCCGCCGAGCTCATGGAGAGCATCTGCACCTTCACCTGCGGGTGGCGGGCGCGGAACGGGGCGAGCAGCAGCGGCGCCGCTGGCATGGTGGCGGGAATGACGCCGAGCCGCAGCGTGCCGGAGAGTGCGCCGCCGGTCTCTGCCCGCTCCTGCCGCAGGTTCTCATAATCGGCGGCGATCTGCCGGGCCCAGCCGAGCACGCGCTCGCCCTCGGTGGTGAAGCCGATGAAGCGATGTCCGCGCACCACGATCGGCACGCCGAGCTCCTGCTCCAGCTTGCGGATGCCGGCCGAGAGGGTGGGCTGCGAGACGTGGCAGGCCTCCGCCGCGCGGCCGAAATGCTTCTCGCGGGCGAGCGCGACGAGATAGTGCATCTGCCGGACGAACATGGCGGTCCTTCCCGTGGGGGCGCGCCCTTCTTAAGGTCGATCGTGGGCCGAGGCCATAGCCATGCCGGAAGCGTGCATGCGGCGAGAGCGGGTGCGGGGCCGAGCCGGGCAGGAACTGCCGGAGCTGCGCTCCGGCGCGCGAATTCGTTGCGGCCGGCGCCGGAAAGCGGGCATCGCCGGCCGAATGGCCGGTCGAAATTGCCACGCGATTTCCGCAGGTTGGGTGCCATGCGACGGCGCGATGACAATAAAATCGGCCGTGCCCCTTCCATTTGCCGGTCGGGATTGCTAGATACCCGGCGTCGCCGGACGACGTCGTCGTCCCAGGCCTCTGACGCGGGGTGGAGCAGCCCGGTAGCTCGTCAGGCTCATAACCTGAAGGCCGCAGGTTCAAATCCTGCCCCCGCAACCAAAGCAAGACCTTGCTATCCAAGGACTTTGCGAAGGCCGCCGCAAGGCGGCCTTTTGCATTTCAGGTCGCATGTCGCCACCGGGAAAGTTCGCTGAGCAACGGCAATGTGGGCTAGCGCCCATTGCCTCGGCGTCGTCGCGTCTATCGATGTCCGGCCTGGGGCCCACCGAGGAGCCGTCCGTCCTCGAAATGGACCACGCGGTCGAAAAGCTCCGTCGACCTCGGATCGTGCGTCACCACAACCACCGCGGCGCCCTGCGTCGTGGCGATGCGGCGGAAGAGCTCCATGACTTGCCGGCCCCGCACGCTGTCGAGCGCCGCGGTCGGCTCGTCCGCAAGTATCAGCGGCGGCCCGTTGGCGAGGGCCCTTGCCACGGCGACGCGCTGCTGTTCGCCGCCCGACAGGCGCGAGGGCAAATTGTCCGCGCGGTGGGCCAGATCGAGGGCGGAAAGCAGGCGGCGGGCGTGGGCAAGGGCGTCGGACGGCGCGATATCCGCGAGTTCGAGGCTGAGGGCGACATTCTCGGCGGCCGACAGGAAGGGAATGAGATTGGCCCGCTGGAACACGAAGCCGATCTGCCGGCGCCTGATCCCGCGAAGGGCATCGACGCTTGCCTGCGCATGGGAGACACGTTCGCCGCCCAGCCACACCTCGCCGGCGCTCGGTGGCTCCAGCAGCCCGGCGATCATGAGGAAGGTGCTCTTGCCGGAGCCGCTGGGGCCGAAGATCCCGACGAGCTCGCCCGGCATGATGTCGAGCGAGACGTCGTCGAGCGCGCGCACGAGCCCCGCGGGGCTGGCATAGTGCCGGGCGACCGAGCGCGCCGAGAGCACGGCCGGCGCTGTCACGACAGGACCTCGCGGGCGTTCACCCGGGAGGCGCGCACGATGCCGATCCAGGCCGCGCCGGCGCAAATGACCGCCAAGGCCAGGGCCAGCAGGGCGAGATCGGCCGGCAGCATCACCACGCGGCGGGGAAACAGCGAGAAGATGAGCCGTGACGAACCCAGCGCGAGGACGAAGCCGGCAATGCCGATCAGGCCGGCCTGCTGGCCGATCATGCCGGCGACGACGCTCTCGCGGGCACCGATGAGCTTGAGGAGCGCGATTTCGTGCAGCTTCTCGACCGTCAGCGTATAGATGATCAGCGAGACGACGATGCCGGTTATGAGCAGGATCAGGCCGGTGAAGGCGAGGATCTGCAGCCTCAGCTTCCACAGCCGCGCGTTCAGCATCAGGTCCCGCTGCTCGTCCGTCGTGAGCGCCCTGACATCGCCCCAGCGCTCGATGGCCCCCGCGACCTGATCCGGGTCGGCCGCCGGCTCCAGCCGGACGAGCACCGCCGCGATCTTGCTCTCCTGGGCCACGGAACTGCGATCCTGCTGCGCCACCGCATTGCCCTGCGCCGCGCGCGCGAGATGGATTTCCTCCGATGTCCGGCGCTGGGCGATGGCGGTCGCATCGTTGATGCCGACGAAGAAAAGTCCGTCACCGGCCGAATCCACCATGTGCCGGGTCATGCCGACGACCGTGTAGACGTCGTGCGCGAGCTGGACCCGATCGCCGACGGCGAGGCCCGTGCTTTCATCGACGACCGCTTCATAGCGGCTCGCATTCAGCCAGCGCCCGGCGACGAGCGACAGCCATCTCCCGTCGTCACGCGGTGCGTCGATGCCGGTTATGGTGGCACGCCGGGACGAGCCGGCGAAGACGAATTGCTGGCTGAACTGGGTGAAGCGCCGTACATCGGCAACGCCCGGGACGCCCTCCACGCGCCGGTCCATATCGGGCGCGACCGCCGAGCCCTCGGCGAAGGGGCCGGCCCGCTCGCCCTGGACGACCCAGAGATCCGCGTCGACGCCGTCGATGATCAGCAGCGCATCCTCGACGACGCCGCGATAGAGACCGGTCATGCCGATCACCGCGGTCATCAGCAGCGCGACGCCGAACGCGGTGAGCGTAAAGCGCGCCGGCGCGTGAAGCGCGTCCTTCAGCGCGAGGTTCATGCCGCAGCTCCGCCGGCAAGACGCACGCGCATGAAGGGGTAGATGCCCGACGGCGCCAGTACCGCATCGCCGGGGGTCAGGCCCTGCGTGACCTCGACACGTTCCCTGCCGGCGGCGCCGAGCGTGACGGACCGCCAACGCGCCCGTCCGCCGTCCATCACCCAGATCCCCGGCACGCCGTCGCGGCGCGCGAGGTAGGATTGCGGAACGCTCAGCACGTCGTCGCGTTCGCTCACCGTGACCCGGGCCGTCCCGCGCTGGCCGATCGCCCAGTTCTCCGGCAAGCGTTCCAGAGCGATGTCGAGCTCGAATTCGCGCGTCTCGACGTCGACCTCCCGACCGAGGCGCAGCACGTGGCCGGCTATCGCGTGCTCCGTCCTGCCGAAGGTCACGCTTGCGCGCTGTCCCGGTCGGATCGCGCTGATGGCGCTTTCGTCGAGGCGGGCGGTCAGCACCAGACTTGCCGGATCGACGATACGCAGCACCGTCTCTCCCGGCGTCAGCATGTCGCCGAGCTGATGGTCGCGCGAAACCACGATGCCCGAGATGGGCGCGCGCAGCACGCTGTCGTCGAGCTGCGCGCGCGCGACCGCGATACGGGCGCGGGCCGCGTCGCGTTCCGCCTCGGCCTGTTCGATGGCGCGACTGGTGCGCACCAGATCCGCCTCCGACTGGCGGAACGCCGCCAGCGCATCGTCGAGGGCCGCCTGGCTTGCCACGCCCCTGGCCGACAAGGCGACCTGCCGCTCGTGCGTCGCCCGCGCCTTGTCGAGCGCCGCCGATGCACGCTCGCGCTCGGCCGAGGCCGCATTGACCGCACGCTCGGAGGCATGCGCGGTCGCCTCCGCCGCAGCGAGATTACCTGTGAGATCGTCGACGGACAGCCGCGCGAGCACGTCGCCCCGTCGTACCCGATCGTTGCGGTCGACGGCGAGCGCGTCGATGCGGGCCTGGATGCGGCTGCCGACCGCGGCCTCCGACAAGGCCGTCAACGTCCCCGACGCGCCGAGCTCGACGACGAGCCCGCCGGGCCGCAGCACTTCCCCTTGCACGGTGTGCGGATACAGGTAGCGCGCCGCCAGGAAGGCGGCGGCCATCCCCGCAAGCGCCAGCACCGCAAGGCGCAGGCGCTTGCGGGACCGCGGGCGAGCGGGTGGAGGCGCAAGCGGCAGCAACTGATCGATTTTCGACTGAACGTTCATCGCGGCCGCCGGCCATCCCGATCATTGCGACTGCGCTGCCCTGGCCGCGCCCAGGGCGTCCTTGCAGGGCTGGGAAACCTTGTCCGGATTGGCCTGCAGGCACTGGAGAAGGCGTCCGCCACCCGGCTGCACGCCCGCGCAGAGGGCGCGGGTGTCGGCTTCGCACGCGGTCCGCAGGGCCTGCATCTGGGCGCGTGAGAGATTCTGGGCGAAGGCGGTCCCGGTGGCTCCCGCGAAGGCGAGCACGAGGGCGGCGCGCAGGATGAGAGGATGCTTCATAGGCTGGGTTCCATTGAGTGAGTGAGGATCCTGCCGTGGAACCCGCCGCCGGGGGGCGGGATTGGCGGGCTCCACGGCGTCGGCAGGTCAGTCCCTGCAGAACCGCCGCAAGGAGTGCGGTCTTCGGCGGCTCGCGAGAGAGCATGGCTGACCGGAATTGCGCCGGCATCTCCGCAACGCGGCAGTTCATTTCAATTTGTTTCATCGGCCACGGCATCGCTTGCTCGGCTGCCGCGGCCCTGCCATTGCTGCGCCATGACCACAGAACGACTGCTTCTGGTCGAGGACGATCGCGATATACGCGGTCTGCTCGTCGATTTTCTGGGCGCCGAGGGTTACAGCGTCGAGGCGGTCGCGAGCGGCGCGATGATGGACCGCGCGCTGATCCGCGGCATGCCGGATCTCGTCATTCTCGACATCATGCTGCCGGGCGAGAACGGGCTGTCGATCTGTCGACGGCTGCGGGCGAGAAGCCGCGTGCCCATTCTCATGCTCACCGCCAAGCATGGCGATATCGACCGCATCGTCGGACTGGAGATCGGTGCGGACGACTATCTCGGCAAGCCGTTCAACCCGCGCGAATTGCTGGCGCGCATCCGTGCCCTGCTGCGGCGCTCGAGCGGGGCTCTGTCGACGGACGTCCCCGAGCGAAGGCGCCGGCGCTTCGCCGGCCTCGTGGCGGATCTCGACGCGCGCTTCGTCGAGGACGGCAACGGGCAGCGCGTGAACCTGACCACGGCCGAGTTCGACCTGCTGACCTGCTTCCTCGAGCGTCCGGGCCGCGTGCTGTCGCGCGACCAGCTTCTCGAGCGCATGCACGGACGCCCTGGCGACCCCTTCGATCGCACCGTCGACGTCACCATTTCGCGGCTGCGCGCCAAGCTGGCGCAGCGCCTCCTCGCCAGCGAGCAGCCGATCACCACCGTCCGCAATGTCGGCTACCTGTTCTCGGCCGACGTTCGCGAGGCGTGAGCGATGAGGACCGGCGGCGCCCGTCTCGGCCTGCTCGCGCGCATCGTTCTCATTGTCGCGCTCGCACTGTTCGCGATCCAACTACTGGCCTTGGCCATCTTCTTCGGCTCTCCGAACGGGCGGGGGGAATTCGGCGTGTCCTCGCCCTCGCTGCCAAGGCAGGTCGCCTCGCTCGTGCGCCTGGTCGACGAGGTGCCCCCGGAACTGCGGCCGGACATTCTCGAGGCCTTCACCGAGACCGGACGTACCGTATCGGTCATTCCCGCGCTGCCGGCCGACAATTCGCGAGCCGGGGGCTTCCTGCGAATAGAGCAGGCGATCCGCGCGGCGCTGGCCTCTCGCGGCGCCCCCGAGCGCGACGTCCGGGTGCGGCTGGGCGAGAGCAACGGAAACGACCGCGAGGACACGCTCAACGTCT
Source organism: Allobosea sp. 117 (assembly GCF_000702305.1). Lineage (GTDB taxonomy): Bacteria > Pseudomonadota > Alphaproteobacteria > Rhizobiales > Xanthobacteraceae > Ancylobacter. Next base: position 93,987 of record NZ_JNLC01000015.1, on the reverse strand, counting down.
ATGTCCGCCTCGCCTCCGGCGCCTATCTCTGGCTGGACGCCAAGGACCGCGTGACGGTGCGGCTTCTGGGGATTCCGATCGGCTTCCTGGCAGGGCTGTTCGGCGTCCTGGTCGCCGTCGCGGCGCTTGTCGCGGTCGCGCGCGAAATGAAGCCCATCACCCATCTTGCCCGCGAGCTCGACCGCGTCGGCGAGCAGATCGACCCTGTCGCCATACCCGAGCGCGGCGCGCCCGAGCTGCGTCGTCTCATCCGCGCCGTGAACGCGATGCAGGAGCGGATCGCCACTCTGGTCCGGAACCGCACATTGACGCTGGGCGCGATTTCCCACGACCTGCGGACCTATCTCACACGGTTGCGGCTGCGCGTCGAAATGTTGCCCGAAAGCCGGCATCGCGCCGGCGCCATCGCCGATGTCGAGGCGATGCAGGAGCTCGTCGAGGACACGCTCGACTTCGCGCAGGACGCCTTCTTCCATGCCGAGCCCGCGCTTTCCGATCTTCCGGCCATCCTGCAGCGCTACCGGGAGGGCCATGGCGACACCGAGCGCATCCACCTTGAACTGCCGGACGCTCCGGTTCGCGTGGCGATCGGAGAGCATGCCCTGCAACGCGTGTGCGCCAATCTCCTCGACAACGCGCTGCACTATGGCGAGCGGGCTTTCGTGAGACTGGAGGATGCGCCGGGGCGCACGATCCTGCTGGTGGAGGACGAAGGCCCCGGCATCCCCTCCGACGAGCGCGGTCGGGTGTTCGAGCCCTTCTACCGGCTCGACCCGTCGCGCAACCGCGAGCATGGCGGCACCGGCCTCGGCCTCACCATCGTCAAGCGCATTGTCGAGCGCCACGGCGGCACCGTCGAGCTGAGCGAGGGCCTGCATGGCGGGCTTGCCGTCCGCGTCAGTCTCCTGCTTGCCGGCCCGAGCGCCTGACACAAATCGACATCCTGCCGTGCGGCCGACGAGACCTTGGGCCGCCATCCTTGGCGCATCCTCAACGGCAAGGGATCAAGGCCATGAGAAGCGTTCCTGTAAAAGTCATTGCCGGCGCGGCGCTCGTCGCCACGCTGGCGGCCGCCGCGGTGCCGGTCCTCGGCATCGTCAGAAGCGATGCGGCGCCGCTCGCGAGCGGTGCCGAGCATGCGGACCTCTGGTCCTGCGAGGCTCCGCCGGTCGAGGCGGGAGCCGGCCCGATGCTCGATCCGGCTGCGGCGCGCTTCGTCGCGGGCGCCCTGTTGTCGGTCCAGGAAACCATGCTCGGTATCCGCCCAGACCAGATGGAAGCCTGGCGCGGCTACACCGGCGCGCTGATCGCCTTCCTCCCCTCCGGCGAGCGGCTCGCGCGCTGGACGGATCGGGAGAAGCGGGAGGCGGCCGAAGCGTTCGACCTCGTGCAGGACATCGTCGCGGCGGCCACCGAGCGTGCGGAGAAGGCGCAGCACCTTCAGCAGGCCGTCTCGAAGCTCAAGGCGGTGCTGTCGCCGGAGCAGATGAAGGCAGCCAGACAGATGCAGCAGAAGCTGGTGGAGCGGGTCATCCGCTTCGTGGAATGGCGCCGCGGCGAGCCTCTTCAGGCCCCGCTCTGATCTTGCGGGCGACGTATGGACGATGAAGGCCGGGAGCCTGCTCCCGGCCTTCATGCCGTCGCTCGCGATGTCGAGGGAAGCCTTCGCGGGACCTTACCAGCGCTGGAAGCTGCGCGAGCCGCTATAGGTCGCGCCACCCGGGCCGACCGCGTTCCGGTTCGCCGTGCAGCCCTGGCCGGCCGTGCAGCTACGCGTGCGTGTGGCGCTGCCGCCATAAGGCCCCGTCGTATCGCGTGTGGCGGTGCAGGTGCCGTCCGAGCAGGTGCGGGTCTGCGATGTCGAGCCACCATAGACACCGCTCGTGCTGCGGGTCGCGGTGCAGGTGCCGTTGGCGCAGTTGACGTCGCGGCTATGCGAGGTGACGCGCGGCGGCGGGTAGGGACCATAGGCGGGCGGAGGCGGATAGGCCGCCCAGGTGCCATACCAGGGATAGGCCGCGTAGTAGCGATTCCAGTAGGCCTGGTTGAAAGGAACCACGACCACGCCGACCGATGGGGCGATGGGGGCTGCGAGCACCACCGGCGCGCCTCGGTAGACGACCTGGATGTAGCTCGCGGCGACCCATCCGCGATGGGGTCCGAAGCCGATATCACACCATGTGTAGCCGCTGACGCAGCCAAAGGTCGTGATGGCGGCGCCCGTCGGCACGACGGTGACGACGGGATAGGCGGTGGAGGGGCCCGCGCGCAGATTGACATTGGCAACGGCGACGGACGCCGTGGCGGCCCCCGCGGCTGATGTTCCAGCAAGGATGAGCGCGCCGGCCACTAGAAGCTTCTTCAGCATGGAGCATACTCGTGGTGAAGCCGCGTGGAGCGGCAGATGATTGCACCTGCCTTTCCTGCCGCATCCGTGTCGCGCCGATATCTCGGCCATGTTTCATTTCGTGACAGGCCGCTCCGGCCGGGACATGGCGGCCTTGCCGGGCACTCAGGCTCGCTCGCCCTGAAGCGCACGACCGCTCCGCGCGGTGAAGGAGAGGTGATCGCGCCAGTGCGGCACCTGACTGAGATCTGGGCCCTCACAGCACCGGGCCGAGCATGGCGATGGTATTGTTCCATAGCTGGCGCCACCGGCCATAGGCCTCGATCTGCGCCGTCGTCACCATCGTGGCCGCGCCGAGAAAGGCCTGCTGCCGCGCCCGCATGGTCCGGGTGAAGGCCTCGTCGTGCAGAAGGATGTTGTTCTCCGCATTCAGCTCGAAGCTGCGCCGGTCGATGTTGGCTGAACCCATCAGGGTGATCTCGCCGTCGACGGTGAGCGTCTTGGCGTGCAGCAGCCCGCCGACATATTCGCGGATCTCGACGCCCGCCTCCAGCAGGTCGCGGTAGTAGCTGCGGCTCGCCGCCGCCACCACCCAGGAATCGTTCCGCTTGGGGAAGACGATGGTGGTCGCGACCCCGCGCCGGGCGCTGGCGCAAAGCGCCGCCTGGATCGGCTCGTCCGGCACGTAATAGGGCGTGGTGATCACCAGCTCGTTCCGTGCGGCGTTCATCAGCGTGACGAAGGTCTCCGGCATTGCCGAATAGCGCACGCCCGCTCCCGAGCCGATCACCTGCGCCACGAACCCCGTCCCGGGCGCCGGCAGCGGCTCGGCGAAGAGATGGCCGAGGTCCTCGTCGGACTGCGCCATCCAGTTGCTGGCGAACAGGTGCTGGTTCTGCCGCACCACCGGGCCCTCGAACCGCGCCAGGACGTCGACCCAGGGCGCGAACTTCGCCTTCACCGCGAAGGCGGCATCGGCGCAGTTCTGACTCCCGCAATAGGTGATGGCGTTGTCGATCACCACGATCTTGCGGTGGTTGCGCATGTCGATCCGGCCCTTGAACGGGCGCAGCAGCGGATTGCCGATCGGCAGCGCGGCGACGAGCCTGACCCCATGCGAGGCCATGTCGTGCCAATGCGGGGAGCGGATCAGCGCCCGCGAGCCGAGATCGTCCGCGACGGCCCGGCAAACGACGCCGCGCCCCGCCGCGCGCTTCAACGCCTCGACGACCTTCAGCCCGCTCTCGTCCGCCAGCCAGATGTAGAACAGCACATGGACGCTCTCGCGCGCGGCATCGATGTCCGCGACCATGGCCGATATGGCGGCGGCGGAATCGGGCAGCAGCGTCGCCCGGTTGCCGGCCACCGGCACATAGCCGTTGATCGACTGGCCGACCCGGAACAGCGGCACCAGACGCTCGGGGATGCTCTCCTCCGCCGAGGCGCCGGCCACCGTTCCCGCCGGCGGCAGCACGTCGAAGGCGGCGCGCAGCCTCTGGATGCGCCGGCGGCCGAGATTGACCTCGCCGAACAGAATATAGGCGAGAACGCCGACCACGGGGGCGAGCGCGATCACCAGCACCCAGGCGAAGCGCGAGGCGGGTTCGCGGTGGGGGCGCAGCAGCGCTCGCACGATGAAGACGAGTTGGGCGACCGCCTGGGTAGCAAACAGGAACCAGGCGAGAACGGCGGAATCGTGCATGCGGCGACGGGGGAGAAGTGAGCGACGTCTATCGCATTATCACGATCGGCGGCGGTTTGAGACCGCCCGGTGCGCTCATTTGCCTCCGGTATTGGCGACGTAGCTCGTCAGCACGTCCATGACGATGGCCTTTCGCTTCTCCAGCCAGTTCGGATCGGCGAAATCGTGCTGGAACATGCTGCTCAGCGTGTAGCGGTTGGAGACGTGGATGAAGCACAGGCCGAGGATCGACACGTAGAGGTTCTCGGCGTCGATCTCCTTGTGGAAGACCTTCTCCTTCTGGCCGCGCGCCAGGATGGTGCGCAGCGAATCGAGCAGCGGGCGCGTCATGTGGGGGATGGTGGCCGAGCGCTGCGCCGTCCGGCCCATCATCAGGTTCTCGTTCATGATGAGCCGCACGAAATGCGGATCGGTGCTGAGGAAGTCGAAGGTCAGCTCGACCAGCGACTTCAGCGCCAGCATCGGGTCGGCATCGATGACGAGCGTCTGTTCGCGGTCGCGGATGATCTTGTACGAGGCTTCCAGCGCGGCGAGATACAGATCGTCCTTGTTGCCGAAATAATGGTAGATCATGCCGACATTGGCATCGGCGGCGGCGGAGATGCGCTCGATGCGGCTGCCGCTGTAGCCGTGCTCGGCGAATTCCGCCATGGCTACCTCGAGGATGCGCTGGCGCGTGGCAACGGCGTTGCGCTTGCCCGCGGTGCGGCGGGGCGGCCTCTCCGGCGCGGGCGCGGCGGCGCCACCAGTTCCGGCTTGCTCGTCCTCGGGCATCGCGGCCCCGGATTTCGTCGATGTCATCGTGTGTCCGGCGCAGTCGGCAGGTCGGAGACGGCTTTCGCCGCGAAATCCAGCAGATCCATATCCTTGCCGCGTCGCGCCATGATCGACAATCCTACCGGCGCGCCATCCACCGTCCCGATGGGAAGGGTAAGCTGCGGCAGGCCGCCCAGCCCGGCCGGGCACAGCAGCCGCATGGCGCGCTGGCGGTGCGCGTTCTCGATCTCGGCGGGCGCGGTGGCGCGCGAGGGCGCCAGCCCCGGCGTGGTCGGCAGGCAGACCAGCGCGTCGCCGATGGTCTCGGCCAGCTCCCCGGCGATCGCGTCGGCACGTTGCCGGGCGGCCTCCGCTTCGCCACGCTTGACCTGCTCGGCGGCGGCGAGGCGCTGGCCCACGCCGTCGCCGAAGCTCGGCCGCACCCGGTTGATCCAGCCGCCAAGCGACTGCCAGATCTCCCATGCCTGCAGGGTGCGGAACGTGTCGAGCCACCGGTCGAGCCCGATCGGGCTCAGGCGGAACGGCGAGGGCGGGCCGGCCAGACGGCCGCCGAGCCGCTCCACGGCCTCGTCCAGCAGCGGGCGCACGAGCGGGTCGCACTGGTCGAACGCATCGGTCGCGATCAGCAGGCGGTCGAAGACCTGCGACTGCGACGCGCCGAGCAGCACCTCGCCCACGCGCTTCAGCAGGACGGCGTCACGGGCGAACCAGCCGACCGTGTCGAAGCGCGGCGCGAAGCGGGAGACGCCGGTGAGCGGGATGCGGCCATGCGTCGGGCGGAAGCCGAAAAGCCCGCAATAGGCGGCCGGGACGCGTACCGAGCCGCCGCAATCCGTGCCGATGGCGAAATCCACCAGCCCGGCGGCGACCGCCACGGCCGAGCCGCTGGAGGAGCCTCCCGGCAACCGCTCCGGCGATACCGGATTGGTCGGCATGCCGTAGTGGAAGTTCTCGCCCGAAAGCGAGTAGCACAGCTCGTCGCTGAGCGTGCGGCCGCGCAGGTCGGCGCCGGCGGAAAGCAGGCGCGTCACCGCCTCCGCGGTCGAGACTGCCAGCGGATGCGTGGCGAGCCAGGCGGGATGGCCGAAGCCGGTGCGGCTGCCGGCGACGTCGAAGACGTCCTTTATCGCGAAGGACAGTCCCGCGAGCGGACCACTCCCCGTCGAGGGGAGGCCGACATGGTTCTCGTGGCAGAAGGCGCCGAAGGCGTCGGCGGGCGGCCGGTCGTAAGCGTCTGCACGTTGCATAGCTGGAACTCAGTTCAGCGGCGGGCGATGCAGGGTCGCGGCGGGCCGCGTCATGGTGCGTCGTCCGCGCTTGTAGGCGAACAGGACCGGGGCGAGCTCGGCGACCGCCGCCTCGCGGGTCTGGCAGTCCAGCACGACGAAGTCAGCCGACTTGCCGGGGGCGAGCCCGTAGTCGCGGGCATTGATCAGCCGCGCCGAGCGCTCGGTGATCATGTCGAAACACTCGCGGATGTCGTCGGTGGCGCCGATGTGACAGATATTGGCGTTGAGGTTCGCCATGCGGATCAGCGAGCAGTCGCCGAACGGCGTGAAGGGATTCAGCACGTTGTTGGTGGACAGCGAGCAGTTCACGCCGTGGCGGATCAGCTTGTGGGCATGGGTGACGCCGCGCGGCTGGTTGCAGTCGCACTCACGGCCCATCAGGAAGAGGTCGGTCGAGGGCAGCACGGTAAGCGCGACGCCGGCATCGCGCATGCGCCTGGCCGCCGCGTCGAAGCGGGTCGGGTTCGCACCCGCCAGCTTGGTGACGTGGCCGATGGCGGTGCGCCCGCCCCAGCGGTAGCGATCCGCCAGCGTGCAGACATAGTCGAGGTCGAGAGTGTCGGCGGTCGGGCCGAAGTCGAGATGCATGTCGATGTCGGCGTCGAACTCGCGTGCCATCTCGAAGATGCGGTCGATCTGGCCGTGCGGATTCGAGTCCGTATAAGGGGCGGCACCGACCACGCGCGCGCCCTTCTTCAGCGCCGCCACCATGAGCTCGTCGGTGCCCGGATTGTTGAGCAGCCCCTCCTGCGGGAAGACGCAGATCTCGATGTCGATCGCCCAGCGATATTCCTCGATCAGCGGCAGGATGCCCTCCAGCCCGCGCAGGCCGATGCCGGGATCCACCTCGAGCTGGGTGCGCATATGCGTCGTGCCCTGCATGAGGCACTTTTCCAGCGTGCGCCTGCCCCGGGCATAGACGTCCTCGGGGGTGAAGGCGGCCTTGGCCCTGGCGACCTCGCCGATGGCCTCGGCCAGATCGCCGCGCTTCGACTGGCAGCGGTCGAGGATGCAGGACTTGTCGAGATGGATATGGGTCTCGACGAAGCCGGGCGAGACGAGGCGTCCGCCGACATCGAGCTCTTCGCCCTCGGCGGCGAGGCCCGTTTCGATCACGACGATCCGGCCGGCCTCGATGCCGATGTCGACCGTGCGTTCGGGTTCGCGAGCAAGCCGGGCGTTCCGTACGATCAGGTCCATCGACGCAGGCTCCTCTCAAATATCCAGCGGCAGGCCGGGCAACGCGAGGACGGGTTGGAGCGCATCGGAAAATACGGTCCCGCTCATGCCTCGGTGCTCCCCCGACAGTTCGATCCGCCCCCGCGCCGCTCCGTCCGGGCAGGGGCGGGAGAGGGGATTAATAATTAAGTGCTTACTTAGTTTGGAGCGCGTGACAGGGATCGTAAAGCCGATTGATTGGCCGATGCGATCTCGGACAAGATATTGTTCTGATTGATGTTTCTTACGAACGGCGCAGTCGTGGCCGTGGCGTGGGCAGGGCAATGCTCAAAATTCGAGCCCTGCCGGGCGGCGGCGATTCAGGCGCCTTCGCCCTTGAGCGCCCGCATCACCGCCTCGCCGGTGAGGCGGTTGTGCTCCTCCAGCCGCTCCGCCAGATCGAGGCGCGCGCGGGCGCGGAAGGCGACCATGATGTGCTCGTGCTCGTCGAAGGACTGGGCGACGCGCGTCGGGTTCTCGTTGACCACGAAGCGCAGCCGGAGCACCCGCTTCTGCAGATTGTCGTAGGTCTGGAGCAGGACGGGGTTGTGCGTGGCGGCGGCCAGCGCGCGATGGAACTCCTGGTTCAGCGCCGTGTAGACGGCGGGATCGGCATGGGCGCGAAGCTCGGCGTGCGCATGCTCGATCCGCGCGCGATCCTCCGGCGTCGCCCGCACCGCGGCGAGTCGGCCGATGGTGTGCTCGATCGCGCCCTTCAGCTCGAAGAGATGGGCCACCTCGACGGGATCGATGGGGGCGACGATGGAGCCGCGATTGGGCCGCAGCTCGACGAAGCCCTCGGCGGCGAGCACCTTCAGCGCCTCGCGCAGCGGCGTGCGCGAAATGCCGAAGCGCAGGCAGAGCTGCGCTTCCGGGATGCGCGCGCCATAGCCGAGCTCGCCGTTCAGCAGCACGCCGCGCAGCTCGTTGACGATCTGCTCGTGGAGCGTGCCGGTGTCCTTCTGCTGCGCCAGCGCGGTCATCGGGGTCACTCTGCCGGAAGTGCGATGTCGGGATCGAGGGGCGCGGCGAACATCGACCCGAAGCGGGCGAGCGCGGCGGTGGGCAGGTCGAGCGCGCGCAGACAACCCCACAGCGTGGTGCTGACCGAATCGTAGACCGGGACGCCGAGCCGGCGCTCCACCTCGGCCCCGACCAGCGCGCCGCGCATGTTGGTGCACACGATGGCGATGGCGTCCGGAGCCGCGCCGGCCACCTGCGCGCACATCGCGGCGATCCGGTCTTCCGTGATCTCGGCGAAGGAGAAATTGTCGGACATGCCGCAATGGGCGCCGGCGACCACCTCAACGCCGATGGAGGCATAGTTGGCGACGATGCGCGCACCGACATCGTCGGTATAGGGCGTGACGAGAGCGAGCCGCTTCACGCCCCGCTCCGCGATGAGGCGGTTGAGGCTGAGGACGGAGCTCGTCGCCTTCACGCCCGTGCGCGAGCGGATCTCGGCGCACAGCCGCTCGTCGGTATCGAAGCCGAGCCAGCTCGCGGAGGTGCCGTTCCAGGCGATCACGTCGGTGCGCGCATCGGCGAGCAGCTCCGCCGCGGCGAGGATGGGTTCCTGCCGGAACTGCTCGGAGGCGCTGTCGTCCAGTGCGATCCGCGTCACCCGGAAGCGCCCGAAATGCGCCGATACCACCGGAAACAGCGGTTCCAGCATCAGCGAGGTATAGGGCTCCAGCACGGTGTTCGACGAGGGCGTCAGCATGCCGATCAGATGCCGGGGGAGTGGAACGACATTTTGCATTCAAAAATGACTCAGCAGAGGCCGTGTGATCTTCCGTCCGCAAGCCCGCGCCAGATGCCGCGTCTCACGCGCTCTCCTCAGGTCTTGCCCTGACGGACGGCTTTCGTCAATCCGCCCGATCAATTTGAAACTCAGTATTCTGCACAGTTATCGTGCAGCGGGTGGCGCGCCGCTCGGCAGCGCTCGGAGCAGGCGCGGTGAGCGCTGCCTACTATTTGGTATTTAAGCGAACACTTAATTGCTGCACAGTTCACTCACGATAATGAATTCAAAAATGTCCTTCCAGGAGCTGTGTCATGCGCTTGCCCGTTCTGCTGACCACCGCGCTATCCGCCGCCTTCCTCGTCGCGTCGCCGGCCCTGGTCCCGGCGTCGGCGGTGGCGACGGAGGGCAAGACGTTCCGCTACGCCTATCGCGTCGATCCGGCCTCGCTCGATCCGCACGCGCTGGCCGAGACCTTCACGCTCTCCTGGCTGGGCCAGGTCTATGAGCCGCTGGTCGGGCGCGGCAAGAACCTCGAGCTGGTGCCGGCGCTCGCCACCGCATGGGAGCAGCCCGAGCCGAATGTGTGGCGCTTCCATCTGCGCCAGGGCGTGAAGTTCTCCGACGGCACGCCCTTCACCGCCGACGACGTCGTCTTCTCCCTGCAGCGGGTGAAGAAGGACGGCTCCGACATGGCCTATACGGTCGCCTCGGTGACCGACATCCGGAAGGTCGACGACTTCACGGTCGACCTCGTGACGGCGAAGCCGAACCCGATCCTGCCCGTGCAGATCACCTCCACCTACATGATGAGCAAGGCGTGGGCGGAGAAGAACGGCGCGACGGCGCCGGCGAGCGTCAAGGCCAAGATCGAGAACTTCGCCTCGACCAACGCCAACGGCACCGGCCCCTTCATGATCGCGAGCCGCCAGGCCGGCGTGAAGACCGAGCTCGTGCCCAACCCGAACTGGTGGGGCGAGAAGCAGTCCAACGTCTCCAAGGTTGTCTTCACGCCGATCCAGTCCGACGCCACCCGCGTCGCCGCCCTGCTCTCGGGCGAGGTCGACATGGTCTATCCGGTTCCGCAGCAGGACGTCGCACGCATCGAAGGCAACGATGCCACCAAGGTGCTCAAGGGTTCCGAGCTGCGCACCATGATGCTGGCCATGGACCAGCACCGCGACGAGCTGCTCAACTCCGACGTGAAGGGGAAGAACCCCCTCAAGGACAAGCGCGTGCGCCAGGCGATCTATCAGGCCATCGACATGAACGCGATCCGCGATCGCATCATGGGCGGTACCTCGCACATCGCCGGCACCATGATCGCTCCGGGCATCAACGGCTACGACCCAAAGCTCGACACCCGCGCCGCGCCCTATGATCCGGAGGCCTCGAAGAAGCTGCTGGCCGAGGCCGGCTATCCGAACGGCTTCTCCTTCACCATGGACTGTTCCAACGACCGCTACGTGAATGACGAGCGCATCTGCCAGGCCATCGTCGGCATGCTCGGCCGCGTCGGGCTGAAGGTGACGCTGAACGCCCAGACCCGCACCAAGTTCTTCGAGAAGGTGCTGAGCCGCGACACTTCCTTCGCCATGATCGGCTGGCAGCCGCTGAGCTACGATGCCCATTCGACGCTTCAGGACACCATGAACACGCCGGTGGAGAAGGTGGGCACCTACAATGTCGGCAACTACTCCAACCCGAAGGTCGACGAGCTGACGCAGAAGATCGAGGTCGAGGTCGACCCCGCCAAGCGCAACGCGATGATCTTCGAGGCGATGACGCTCGACAAGGAGGACTACGGCCACATTCCGGTGCATCAGGCGGGACTCGCCTGGGGCGTGCGCAAGGGCGTCAACGTGGTGCAGCGTTCCGACGACAGCCTCGAGCTGAAGTGGGTCAGCCTCGACTGACCATGCAAACGGAGGCCGCGACATGAGCTTCGTTCTGGCCCGGCTCGGACAGACCGTGCTCGTCCTGCTGGTCGCGGCCTTCGTCAGCTTCTCGCTGTTCCGCTATGTCGGCGATCCGGTGAACAACATGGTGGGGCAGAGCGCGAGCCTCGCCGACCGCGAGGCGATGCGGACGGCGCTGGGGCTCGACGACGCCTTCGTCGTCCAGTTCACCCGCTTCGTCGGCAACGCGCTCGCCGGCGACTTCGGGATTTCCTACCGCTTCGGCCAGCCGGTGGCGACGCTGATCGGCGAGCGGTTCCCGGCGACGCTGGAGCTGGCGCTGATCTCCATGCTGATCGCCACCGGCCTCGGCGTGCCGCTCGGGGTGTGGACCGCGCTGCATCGCGACCACTGGCTGTCGCAGATGCTGCTCGCCGCCTCGCTGATCGGCGTCGCTCTGCCGACCTTCCTCATCGGCATCGCGCTCATCCTGTTCTTCTCGGTGTGGCTCGGCTGGCTGCCTTCCTTCGGCCGCGGCGAGGTGGTGCGGCTCGGCTGGTGGAGCACCGGGCTCTTGAGCGCGAGCGGCCTGCGCGCGCTGGTCCTGCCCAGCGTCACGCTGGGCGTGTTCCAGCTCGCGCTGATCATGCGGCTGGCGCGCGCCGAGATGCTGGAGGTGATGCGCACCGACTTCATCCGCTTCGCGCGGGCGAGGGGATTGCGGCCGCGCGCGATCCAATACCGGCACGCGCTGCGCAACACGCTGGTCCCGGTCGTCACCATGATCGGCCTGCAGTTCGGCAACGTCTTCGCCTTCTCCATCATCGTCGAGACGGTGTTCCAGTGGCCGGGGCTCGGGCTTCTGGTGATCCAGGCGATCCAGTTCGCCGACGTGCCGCTGCTGGCGGCCTATCTGGTGCTGATCGCCCTGTGCTTCGCCGTCATCAACCTCGCGGTGGACCTCGCCTATGTCGCCATCGACCCGCGCGTGCGCGCCGGCGGCGGCGTCAGGAGGGCGACATGAGCCTCCCCGGCCTGGGACTTGCCGAGATGCGCCGCTCGGTCGGTGGCTGGTGGGACAGCGATCTCGCCTATCGCTTCCGCCGCTCGCCGGTGGCGATCCTCGCGGCGCTGGTCGGCCTCGCCTTGCTGGTGGCGGCGCTGGGGGCGCCGGTGCTGGCGCCCTATGACGCCTTCGACCCGGCGGCGGCCAATGCGGCGGATGCCCGCCTGCCGCCCGGCAGCGCCGGGATGTTCGGCGATCCCTATCTGCTCGGCACCGACCCGCAGGGCCGCGACATGCTCTCGGCCATGCTCTACGGCCTGCGCACCTCGCTGGTGGTCGGCCTCGCCAGCGTCGCGGCGGCGGCGGTGGCGGGCGTGTTGCTGGGCCTCGTCGCCGGCTATTTCGGCGGCGTGCTCGACGCCGTCATCATGCGCGCGGCGGATGTGCAGTTGAGCTTCCCCGCCATTCTCATCGCGCTGCTCATCGACGGCGTGACGCGCACGGCGATGCCGCGCGAGCTGCACCAGGAGCTGGCGGTGCCGATCCTGATCGCGGCGATCGCTGCCTCCTTCTGGGTCCAGTATGCGCGCACCGTGCGCGGCCTCGTGTTGGTCGAGCGCAGCCGCGAATATGTGCTGGCGGCGAAGGTCACCGGGGTGAGCACGTGGCGCATCCTCGCCTCGCACATCCTGCCCAATGTGCTCGGTCCGGTGCTGGTGATCGCCACCATCAATCTGGCGCTGGCCATCCTGACCGAGTCGACGCTGTCCTTCCTCGGCGTCGGGCTGCCGCCGACGCAGCCCTCGCTCGGCTCGCTGGTGCGCATCGGCAACGAGTTCGTGTTCTCCGGCGACTGGTGGATCAGCGTGCTCCCTGGACTGTTGCTCGTCCTGCTGTCGCTGTCGGTCAACATCTTCGGCGACTGGCTGCGCGACGCGCTCAATCCGAAGCTCGCCTCATGACCGCGCTGCTGTCCGTCCAGGGCCTGCGGGTCGAGATCGCCGCGCGCCATCGCGTGCTGACCGCCATCGACGACGTGTCCTTCGACATCGCCGAGGGCGAGATCCTCGGCGTCGTCGGCGAGTCCGGCGCCGGCAAGTCGGTCACCGGCACCGCCGTGCTCGGGCTGCTGGAGCGGCCGGCCTATCAGGCCGGCGGGCGCATCATCTTCGCCGGCCGGCGCATCGACACGCTCGACGAGGATGCGATGCGCACGCTGCGCAGCAGGCAGATCGCCGCCGTCTTCCAGGACCCGCTGACCAGCCTCGACCCTTTGATGACCATCGGCGACCAGCTCGTCGAGACGATGCAGACGCATCTCGACCTCGCCCGTGCCGCCGCGCTTGCACGGGCCGAGCAATTGCTGGCGGAGGTCGGCATTCCTGCGCCGCGCGAGCGGCTGCAGAGCTATCCGCACGAGATGTCGGGCGGCATGCGCCAGCGCGTCGTCCTCGCGCTCGCCTTCTGCTGCGAGCCGCGCCTGATCATCGCCGACGAGCCGACGACGGCGCTCGACGTCTCGATACAGGCGCAGATCCTCGACCTATTGCGGCGCATGTGCCGCGAGCGCGGCACCGCCGTCATGCTGGTCACCCACGACATGGGCGTGATCGCCGAGGCGAGCGACCGCGTCGCGGTGATGTATGCCGGCCGGCTGGTCGAGATCGGCCCCACGCGCGATCTCATCGCGGCGGCCGCCCATCCCTATACGCGCGGGCTGATGGCCTCGATCCCCGACATGCACCGGCGCGCGGCCGAGCTGACGCAGATCCCCGGCTCCATGCCGCGTCCCGATGCGCCGGTGCCAGGCTGCGCCTTCCATCCACGCTGTCCGCAGGCGCTTGCGCGCTGTGCCACCGATCGGCCGGCGATGCTGCCGCAAGGCGCCTCGCAGGTCGCCTGCTGGCTGGTCGACGCCGCATCGCGGAGCGCGGCGTGATGGCGGCGAACGACACGATCCTCTCGGTCGACCGGCTCACGGTGCGCTTCGATGCCTCCGCGCCGCTGCTGAAGCGGCTCGTCACCGGTGCCGGCCGGCGCATCGTGCACGCGGTCGAGGAGGTCGATTTCGAGGTGGCGCGGGGCTCCACCTTCGCGCTGGTGGGCGAATCCGGCTGCGGCAAGTCCACCATCGCCCGGACGATCGCCGGCATCCAGCCGCCGACCGCGGGCAGCGTCTCCTTTATGGGCGTCGACATTGCGGGCTTCCGCACCCGCCACGCCGCCATGCCCTACCGCCGCAACCTGCAGATGATCTTCCAGGACCCCTATGCCAGCCTCAACCCGCGCTGGCGGATCGGGCGCATCGTGGCCGAACCGATCCTCACCCATGCGCTGATGACGCCCGGCGCAGCGCTGAAGGCGCGCGTCGCCGAGCTTCTGGAGACGGTCGGCCTCTCGCCCGGCGATGCCGGCAAGTTCCCGCACCAGTTCTCCGGCGGCCAGCGCCAGCGCATCTCCATCGCCCGCGCGCTGGCGTCGAACCCCGCCTTCATCGTCTGCGACGAGCCGACCTCCGCGCTCGACGTCTCGGTGCAGGCGCAGATCCTGAACCTGATGAAGAAGCTCCAGCGCGAGCTCGGGCTCACCTATCTGCTGATCTCGCACAACCTCGCCGTCGTCGCCCACATGGCCGACCGGTTGGGGGTGATGTATCTCGGCCGGCTGGTAGAGCAGGGCGACGCCGCCCAGATTCTGGGGCGCCCGCTGCATCCCTATACGCGGCTGCTGCTCGACACGGTGCCCGATCCCCGCGCGCCGGGCCGGGCCCGCCCGCGCCTGTCCGGCGAGGTGCCGAGCCCGCTCGCGCCGCCCGCGGGCTGCGCCTTCCACCCGCGCTGTCCGCTGGCCGATGCGCGCTGCGCCCGCGAACGCCCGCAGCCGGTGCGCGTCGGCGCGGCGCTGGTCGCCTGCCACGCGGTGGAGGAGAGGCGGCTGCCGGCCCTGACGTCCGAGCAAGAATGCCTGTCCAGTCCCGGAGACGCCGCGTGAAGACGACCATCGTGAACTGCCACGCCCTGATCGGCGAGACCGCGACCCCCGCGCCGGGGCCGGTCGACATCGAGATCATTGGGCGCACCATTGCCGAGATCCGGCCGCACGGCGTGCGCGAGCCGGCCGCGGGAACCGTGATCGACGGCCGTGACCTGCTGATCGCGGCGGGCCTCATCAATGGCCACCACCACAGCCACGAGGGCTTCTACAAGGGGCGCAAGGACAACCTGCCGCTCGAGCTGTGGATGAATTATGTGCGTCCGCTCAAGCCGATCGAGCTGACCCCCCGCGACATCTATCTGCGCACCATGATCGGCGCGATCGAGGCGGTGCGCAGCGGCACCACGACGCTGTGCGACGACACCAACCAGAGCCCGCGCATCCGCCCCGACCATGTCGAGCAGGTGTTCCAGGCCTATGAGGACATCGGCATCCGCGCCAATGTCGGCATCACCCTGTTCGACCGGCCGTTCTTCCGCGCCGTGCCCTTCGTCGACGAGGAGTTCCCGAAGGAGCTTCTCGCCGAGCTCGACGGCACGCGCATGTATACGGGTGCCGAACTGCTCGACTTCGTGCGCGGGCTGGCGCGCGACCGCCATCCCTCGACCAACCGCGTCGCCTACATGGCCGCGCCTTCGGCGCCGCAGCGCTGCACCCGGGAGTTCCTGCTCGACGTGCGCCGCATGGCCGACGATTTCGACCTGCCGCTGATGATCCACGTGCAGGAGACCCGCATGCAGGTGGTCACCGGCCATCTGTTCTACGGCTCGACCATGATCGAGTATCTGGACCGCATCGGCTTCATGAAGCCGAAGACGTCGTTCATCCACGGCATCTGGCTGAACCCGCGCGAGATCGACATCCTCGCCCGTACCGGCGTCACCATCCAGCACAACCCGCCCTCCAACCTGAAGGTCGGCTCGGGGCTGGCGCCGGTGCGTGCGCTGCTCAAGGCCGGGGTGAATGTCAGCATGGGCACGGATGGCTGCGGCTCGATCGAGGGTACGGACATGCAGAACGCCCTCTACCTCACCGCGCTGCTGCAGAAGCTGCGCGGCGACCACGCCGACTGGGTCGGCGCCGAGGAGGCGTTCTACGCCGCGACCATGGGCGGCGCCCGGGCGCTCGGCCGCGGCAAGGAACTCGGCGCGGTGGAGGCGGGGCGCACCGCCGACATCGTCGGCTACCGGCTCGACCGCATCCCCTTCACCCCGCTGAACAATGCGGTGAACCAGCTCGTCTATTCCGCGAGCCGCGCCGAGGTCGATCTGGTGATGGTCGACGGCGAGGTGATCGAGCGCAACGGCAAGCTGACCCGCATCGACGAGGCGGCGATCATCGAGGAGATCCGCGAGGCGCATCAGCGGATCGAGCCGCAGCTCTCGGCGTCCGAAGCCGATGTCGAGCGCATCTCCCCCCATTACGAGCGCATCTACCGCCGCTGCCAGTGCATGGAGATCGCGGCCGATACCTATCCCGCCCGCTTCAGCCACTGACAACACCGGAAAAAACGCCCATGGCACGCCCCGCCGATTTCCACGCACGCGCCATCGATGCGCTCCACGACGCCAACGAGGCCGCCTGGCGCGAGACCGATCCGGAGGAGGGCGTGCGCCATTTCACCAATGCGACGCGCGGCCTCCTCGGCGATCCCGACGCGCCGAACCAGCCGGGCGCGCTAAAGCCCGGCGAGACGCAGTTCGTCGTTTCCGCCTGCTTCTTCATCGCGCCGAGCCGCGACCACATGATCGTCTTCGCCGACAATTTCGGCCTCGGCCGCGCCCGCATCTCGGTCACCGACAGCCGGCCGGGCCATACGGTGCAGACTAGGCAGGCGGCGGTCGTGCGCAACACCGACGAGGACAAGATCTTCCGGCAGATCATCAAGACCGGCCGGGTCGGATGCTCCATCTATGTGCCGGTGATGTGGAACGGGGAGGTGATCGGCATGTTCAATACCGCCTCGCAGGCGCGCTACATCTATGACGAGACCGACATGAGGGTGCAGAAGCTGTTCGCCGCCTGCGCCGCTGCGGTGTGGATGGGGCGGGGCGGACCGCAGCGCGTCGCCGAGGTGGCCGGGAGCCTCGGGCCGTGGGCGGCATGAGCGGCTTCGATCTCGTCATCCGCGGTGGCCGGGTCGCCACCGCCTCGGACACGTTCGACTGCGACGTCGGCATCCGCGACGGCCGCATCGTCGCGCTCGGCCATGATCTGGGCGCGGCAGGCGAGGTGATCGACGCCACCGGCCGCCTCGTGCTGCCGGGCGGCATCGACAGCCATGTTCATTTCGCCCAACCCTCCGGGCCGGGCGTGGTGATGGCCGACGATTTCGAGAGCGGCACGCGCTCGGCCGCCTTCGGCGGCAACACCACGGTGCTGCCGTTCTGCCTGCAGGAGAAGGGGCAGTCGCTGCGCGAGGCGGTGCGGCTCTATCACGCCAAGGCGGAAGGGCGCTGCTACATCGACGTCGCCTTCCATCTCATCGTCGCCGATCCGACGCCGCAGGTGCTCGGGCAGGAGCTGCCGGCCCTCATCAAGGACGGCTATTCCTCCTTCAAGGTGTTCATGACCTATGAGGGGCTCGCGCTTTCGGACCGCGAGATCCTGGAGGTGATGGCGGTCGCCCGCGAGACGGGGGCGATCGTCATGGTGCATGCCGAGAATTACGACGCGATCCGCTTCCTCACCGACCGTCTGGAGCGCCTCGGCCAGACCACGCCGCGCTTCCACGCCACCTCGCGCCCCATCCCCGTCGAGCGCGAGGCGACCCACCGCGCCATCTCGCTCGCCGAGCTCGTCGACGTGCCCGTCGTCATCGTCCATGTCTCCAACCGCGAGGCCATGGAGGAGATCCGCCGCGCGCAGGCGAAGGGACTGAAGGTCCATGGCGAGACCTGCCCGCAATATCTGATGCTCACCGAGGCCGATCTCGACGGGCTCGGCATGGAAGGCGCCAAATATGTCTGCTCGCCGCCGCCGCGCGATCCGGCGAGCCAGCAGGCCTGCTGGGAGGGCCTGCAGCAGGGCGTCTTCTCGCTGTTCTCCTCCGACCATTGCCCGTTCCGCTACGACGATCCCGAGGGCAAGCTCACCCCGAAGGGACGCACCAGCTTCCGCTGGGTGCCGAACGGCATACCGGGCGTCGCCACGCGCCTGCCGATCCTGTTCTCGGAAGGCGTGGTGAAGGACCGGATCGACCTCAACCGCTTCGTCGCCCTGACCTCCACGAACCACGCTAAGACCTACGGCCTCTATCCGCGCAAGGGCACGATCGCCATCGGCACGGATGCCGACATCGCCATCTGGGACCCGCAGCGCAAGGTCACGATCACCCATGACCTGCTGCATGACGGGTCTGACTACACGCCCTATGAAGGGCTGGAGGTGACCGGCTGGCCGATGCTCACCATGGTCCGGGGGCGTGTCGTGATGCGCGACGGCGAACTCGTCGGGACCGCCGATCACGGCAGTTTCCTCGCGCGATCGGCATGATCGGGAAAAGGCCGGGCGCGGCCTCGAGCTTCAGGCGCGGGGCACGGCGACCGGCCCGCCGCCATCCGGGCGGATGACATCCATCGCTATGCCGTAGATCCGCTCGAGCGTGCCGGGCGTGACGATCTCCTGCGGCCGGCCGCGCGCCATCAGCTTCCCGCCATGCAGCGCGATGATGTCGTCGCAGAAGCGCGCCGCCATGTTCACGTCGTGCAGCACCACCACCACGCCGGTGCCGCGGTCGCGGCAAAGGCCACGGATCAGCGAGAGCACCTCGATCTGATGCGCGATGTCGAGCGCCGAGATCGGCTCGTCCAGCAGCAGGCAGGAGGCGTCCTGCGCCACCAGCATGGCGAGCCACACGCGCTGGCGCTCGCCGCCGGACAGCGTATCGACGAGGCGATGGGCGAAGGCGCCGGTGTCGGTCAGCGCGATCGCCTCCTCGACCTTCTGCCGGTCCAGCGCGGTGAAGCGGCCGAGCGCTCCGTGCCAGGGATAGCGGCCGAGCGCGATCAGCTCGCGCGCGGTCATGCTGCCGGCGGCGGGAGCCGACTGCGGAAGATAGGCGACGCGCCGCGCGAAGGCTCGCGTGCCCCAGTCCGCGAGCAGGCGCCCCTCGAAGCGGATGTCCCCGCCCGTCGCCTCGATCTGCCGGCCGAGCAGCTTCAGCAGGGTCGACTTGCCGGAGCCGTTGTGCCCGATGAGCCCGACGACGCGCCCCGCCGGCACGGCGAGGCTGAGAGGATGCAGCAGCGTGCGCCCCTCGACGCCGAAGCGGACATCGGCGAGCTCGAAGAGCGGGCTGGCAGGCGCGGTCGTCATGCGCGGTCCCGGCCGAAGGCGAAGCGGATCGCCAGATTGAGGCACGCCGGCAGCACCGACATGTGCGTCTCTCCGGGAAGAAAGACGTAATGCGAGGCGAGGCCGGGCACCGCGGCGAGGCGTTCGGCCATGAGGCGCGTATTGTCGACGATGCGGCTTTCCTCGAAGCTTGCGCGCCGCTTCTCCTCGTCGGCGGCGCCGATCTGGAACGGCGCCAGCGTCTGCTCGTATTCGCCGGCGAGAAGCAGGATGCGGCCATCGGCCTGCCGCCCCTCGGCGATGAAGGCCTGCGCGGCGTCGACGATGCCGGCGCCCTCCCACCAGATGGCGGGGCTGGCGGCGATCCATCGCGAAAAGGCGGAAGGGCGGCGGAACAGGGCGTGCAGCGCGAACAGCCCGCCGAAGGAATGGCCGAAAATGGCCTGCCGGGCGGGATCGACCGCGACCCGGCGCGCGATCTCGGGCTTGAGCACCTCCTCGATGAAGGCGAGGAAATGATCGGCGCCTCCGGTCCGCACGTCCGGGCCGTCCGGCGTGTGCGGCGGATAGGTCTTGCCGGGAGGCGGCCCCATGTCCCAGGAGCGGCGGACGCTGTCATAGGCGCCGTCGACCGGATAGCCGATGCCGACCATCACGCCCCATTCGATGCCGGTGCCGGCTGGCCAGGCGGCCTGCACGCGCATGATGTCCGCCGCCGTGCCGGCCACCGCATTGGCGTCGAGATAATAGAGCACCGGCCAGCCGCCCTCCGGCGCCTCGCCCGGCGGCCGGTAGAGGAAGATGCGCCATGGCGGGCCGCCGGCGGGCGATGCGATCTCGAAGATCTCGGTATCGGGAATATGGGCGGGGATGCGGGCGGGCGTCATGCCGGGGCCTGCTTTCGCGAGAGGAGCCACAGAAAGGCCGGCGCGCCGATCATCGAGGCGATCAGGCCGGCCGGCATCTGCCAGGGAAAGGCGACGGTGCGGCCGAGGAAATCGGCGGCGACCATGACGAGCGCCCCGATGAGGGCGGCGCCGTAGAGTTCGGTCAGCGGATGCCGCAATCCGATGAGGCGCGCGGCGTGCGGGGCCACCAGCCCGACAAAGGACAGCGGCCCGACCAGCAGCGTCGCCAGCGCCGTCGCCACGGCGGCGAGCACCAGCAGCGCCATGCGGCCGAGCGCGACCGGCATGCCGAGCGCGCGAGAGGTCGCCTCGCCCAGCGGCAGCAGCTCCAGCCAGCGCCGCACCAGCGGCAGCAGCGCCAGCACGGCGAGCGCGGCGAGCAGGCTTGCGGTCGCGGCGCCGGTCCCGATGCCGTAGGTCGAGCCGGTCATCCAGTTGAACAGCAGGATCGCGCGGGGATCGCCGCTCGCCATCAGCACGCTGACGAGCGCGTCGAGCAGGGCGCCGAGCGCGATGCCGGCGAGGATCACCCGCTCCGGATTGGCCCGCGAGGCGCGGCCGAGCAGCAGCAGGACGAGCAGTGCCAGAAAGGCGCCGAGCGAAGCGGCGAGCGCCTGCTCGACGCGCCCGACATTCGCCAGCAGGAAGAGCGCCGCCGCAAGGCCGCAGGCGGCGCCCGCGCTCACGCCCATCACCTCCGGGCTCGCCATCGGATTGGCGGTGAGGCGCTGGAGCACGCACCCGGCTACGGCGAGCAGCGCGCCGCCGGAGAGTGCCGAAACGGCGCGCGGAAGCCGCAGCTCCCATAGCGACGCCGGATCGCCGGGCCAGGCGAGACTCCAGCCTTCAAGGCCCGGCCCGGACAGCCCGGACAGGGCGAGCGCGAGGAGCAGCAGCATGCCGAGCCCGGCGAGGCGCAGGGCCGGGCGGCCCTTTCCGAATACGGGCTGGATCGCGAGAGCCCGACTGCCGGCCGGCGGCAGACTCAGGCGCGGGATCATCCACAGCAATAGCGGCGCGCCGAACAGGGCGGTGACGGTGCCGGTGGGGATCGTCTCGCCATAGACCCCGGCGGCGAGCTGCACCCCCTGATCGGTCGCCCAGAGCAGCGCGGCGCCGGTCAGGGCGGAAGCGAGCAGCCAGGGGCCGATGCGCCGCGCTCCGGAGAGCCGCGCCAGTCCCGGCGCGGCGAGGCCGATGAAGCCGATGCAGCCGACCGAGGCGACCACCAGCGCTGTCAGCGCGACCGCCGCCAGCAGGGCGCCGAGGCGGGCGGCGGCGACGGACAGGCCGAGGCTGCGCGTCTGCGAATCCTCCATGCCGAGCAGCGCGAGGGGACGCAGCAGGAGCAGCGCGGCGAGCGCTACCGCGGCGAGACGCGGCGCGAGGAACACCGGCTCCTCCCAGCCCTGCAGGCTGAGCGATCCGGCGCCCCACAGGAACAGGCCGGCGAGATAATGGCTCTGGAACAGCGCCAGCAGCGCGGCGAGTGAGGCGCAGT
Organism: Allobosea sp. 117; assembly: GCF_000702305.1. Classification (GTDB taxonomy): domain Bacteria; phylum Pseudomonadota; class Alphaproteobacteria; order Rhizobiales; family Xanthobacteraceae; genus Ancylobacter. The sequence continues at coordinate 72,307 of NZ_JNLC01000015.1, read as the reverse complement.
ACAGGCCGGCGACCATGCCGGCGAGGACCACCACCAGCGGCGCGAAGCCGCTGCGGCGCGACAGCAGGAGAACGGCGCCGATGGCGAGCAGGCCGCCGGCCAGCGTCACCCATTCGCGCCCGAAGGCGAGCAACCCCGGCGTCCAGATGAGCGCGGCGGACAAAGCGAGATTGGCACCGGCCTCAATGCCGAGCGTCGTCGGCGAGGCGATCGGGTTGCGCAGCACCTGCTGGAGGATGGCGCCGGCAAGGCCCAGCGCCGCGCCGGCGAGCAGGCTCACCACGAGACGCGGCGCGAAGCTGTAGGCGGCGAGGATCTCCGCCGGACGGCCGGTGTCCGGCGCGACGATTGCCGCCCACCATCCCCCGTCCGGCAGCCGCATCGCAAGATTTGCCCAGCTACCGGCGAGGCCCGTGGCACCCAGCAGAAGAACAAGCAGCACGGGGCCGAGCTGGGGTGCCGCCGGCCGGCGCGCCCGCGCGAGTGCCGTCTCAGCCATTGGCGCGCTCTCCGGTGAGATGCAGCGTCAATTGCCGGGCGAAGCGCATGGCCGAGGGCAGCATGCCGAACATCAGCACGGGGGGCAGGCGCAGCACGCGATCCGCCTTCACGAAAGGAAGGCTGCGCCAGAGCGGGCTGGCGGCGAGCGTGTCCAGCGTGTCGGCGGAGATCGGCTCCAGATAGACGAGGCTGCTCGCCGGGCTTTGCGCCAGCTCCTCGATGCCGACGGTGTTGAAGCCCCAGTAATTGCTCGGCCGGGTCCAGCCATTCACCAGCCCGCAACGCTCCAGCACGTCGCCGAACAGGCTTCCGGCGCCATAGACGCGCACATGGCGCGTGTCGAGGAAGTTGACGAGCAGCAGCGGCCGGCCGGCGAGGCCGGAGGCGGTGAAGTGGCTGCGCGTAGCGTCCATCGCCGCCTGTGCGCGGCCGATCAGTGTCTCGCCGGCCTCCTCGCGACCGATGGCGGCGGCGAGCGCGCGGGTGGCGGCGACGCTGCGCTCATAGATGTGGCCGGGCGGCGGCGCATAGACCGAGAAGGTCCGCGTCGGCGCGAAGCGCGCCAGCAGGGGAGCAATGGCGCCGAGATAGGGCGTGGTGACGATGAGGTCGGGCTTCAGCGCGGCGAGGAGCTCGAGATTGGGCTCGCGGTCGGTGCCGAGATTGACGATGCCGGGCGGCAGCGCCGGCTCGACCACCCATTGCGCCCAGCTATTGGGGTCCGGGAGCGCGACGGGCGGGAGCCCCATCTCGATCAGGGTCTCGGCAAGGCCGAAATCCATCGAGACGACCCGCGACGGGGGAATAACCGGCTGGCGCCCGTCGCCCGCCGCCAGCCGCGCGGGAGCCAGCGCCCCGGCGGCAAGCCCGCCGAGCAGCAGGGCCCGGCGGGACGGAAGCGGCCGAGGGCTCACCAGCGATACTTCAGGCCGGCGATCACGGTGCGCGGGGCGCCCATGTAGCAGTAGCCGGCATCGCAGGTGGTGTATTCCTCGTCGAGCAGGTTCTGGGCGTTGACCTGGAAGCTCCAGCCCTTCAGCCGCGCGTTGAGATACTCGAAATCGTAGCTCAGCTTGGCGTCGATGAGGGTGTAGGCGTCGTTCTCGAAGGTGTTGAGCGCGTCGCCCCAGGTGGCGCCGGTGTAGCGCACGCCGGCACCGATGCCGAGGCCGGCCAGCTTCGAGCCGGGCTGGAACTGGTAGTCCGCCCACAGCGCGAAGGCGTTCTCCGGCTGTCCGGACGGGGTCAGGCCGATGGTGGTCGGGTCGCCGGCGACATTGGTGAGGTCGAGATAGGTGTAGGCGCCGCGCACCTTCAGGCCGTTGCCGAGATTGGCGACGGCTTCCAGTTCGAAGCCGCGCGCCCGCACCTCGCCGGTCTGCACCTGGAACAGCGGGTTGTCCTCGTCGGTGACGAGGCCGTTCTCCTGGTTGATCTGGAACACCGACGCCGCGATGTAGCCGTCGAACCCGGTCGGCGCGTATTTCACGCCGCCCTCGATCTGTCGGGCGGTGGTCGGCGAGAAGTTGCTGCCGGTGGCGCTGACCCCGAGATTGGGAGCGAAGGAGGTCGCGTAGCTCACATAGGGGGCGATGCCGTTGTCGAACACATAGGTCAGGCCGACGCGGCCGGTGAACTCGTGGTCGTCGATGTTCTCCGTCGTGTCGGCGAGCAGGTCCTCGTCCTTGGTGTCGACCCAGTCCTGCCGGCCGGTCAAAGTGAGGATGAAGCGGTCGAACTTCGCCTGCTCCTGGATGTAGAGGCCGGTTTGGCTCTGCTTCTGGCGATAGCGGGAATAGTTGTAGCCGGGGTCATAGGTCGGGCCGAGCGGCTGTCCGGTGTTCAGGTCGTAGTCCGACGCCGTGCCGAAGCCGATGCCGCCATCCAGCGACAGATAGGAATAGTCGAGACCCACCAGCACCTTGTGCTCGATGGCGCCGGTGTTGAAGTTCGCCTCGATCTGGTTGTCCACCACGAAGGAGTCGAGAATGTCGTGCACATAGCCGGTGCCGCGGCTGGCGATGTTGGTGTCGGGGTCGACATCATAGGTGGTGGCATAGCGCACATAGGTGTCGGCGTTGCCGTAGCGCAGATTCTGCCGCACCGTGAACACGTCGTTGAAGTCGTGCTCGGCGAGGTAGCCGAAGCGGTACTGGTCCTGCTTCTCGCTGTTGTAGTCGCCGTAATTCCTGCTGAAGCGCTCGGTGCCGGTGCCGTCCCAGCCGTAATAGGGGAGCGAAGCCGGTGTCTCGGACTGCTGATACTCGCCGAGGAAGGTGATCCGGGTCTGGTCGGTCGGCTTCCAGGTCAGCGCCGGCGCGATGAACTTCATATCGTCGACGCCGCCATTGTAGACGTTCGGCGAGTCGGCGTCGCGCCACAGGCCGGTCAGGCGGTAGAGCAGCGTGCCGTCCTTGTCGAGCGGGCCGCCAATGTCGAACTGGCCCTGCAGATGGTCGTAATTGCCGCCCTGCAGCTCGACCTCACCGAACGCGGTCTCGGTCGGGCGCTTGGAGGTGATGTCGACGAGACCGCCCGGCGAGCCGAGGCCGTAGAGCGCCGAGCTCGGGCCGCGCAGGATGGTGACGCTGTCGACGCCATAGGGCTCGACCTTGAAGACCGACATGTTGGCGCCCGGCAGCCGCAGGCCGTCGCGGTAGATGCCGTTATAGGTCGTGTCGAAGCCGCGAATGGTGAAGGTGTCGTAGCGCGGGTCGAAGCCGGCCTGCCCGGTGCGCACGCCGGGCGTGTAGTTGACCGCGTCGGTCAGCCGCTGCACGCCGCGGTCGTCGAGCTCCTGCCGGGTGACCACGGTGATCGACTGCGGCGTCTCGATCAGCGGCGTGTCGGTCTTGGTGCCGGCGGTGCTGGCGGTGGCGACATAGCCGACCGTGCCATTGCCGGTGCCCTCGACGTTGATCGGATCGAGCTCGATGCCGCCGGCCGCGTCACCGGATACGACCGAGGCCGTAGGGTCCTCGATGGTGACCCGGTTGGGCGCCGTGAAGCGATAGGTGAGGCCGGTGCCGCGTAGCAGCGCCGCGAGGGCTTCCGGCGCGCTCAGCGTTCCGGCGACGGCGGTGGAGCGCCGGCCGCCGAACTTGGATGTGTCGAAGAACACGCGCACGCCGGCCTTCTGCGCGAAGGACAGGATGGCGCCGTTCAGATCCTGCGCCGGAATGTCGAAGGCGATCCGGGCGGGGGCGACGCTGGCTGCCGTCTGCGCCTGCGCCGCCGGAGCTTTCAGGCCGAACCCCGCGACGAGCAGACCGAGGACGAGGGCATTGCCCGCCACGCCGCCGAGATAGTGCCGGCGCAGGCGCGGCGTGCGGAGATTCAGCCGGGTCGTCATCAGGCGTTCTTCCTTCCTGCCAGATCGCGCGGGGAACGCGCCGGCCAGCGGTTTCGCGGCGGCTCGCAGGAAGGAAGACAACCGGGCCGGCGGACTTCAGTAAAAAATTTCGCCAGTTCGCGGCAGGATTCAATAAAGCACTGTGATCAATGGATAAATCGACCTCGATCCGATGCCGAGCTCGGAGGTTATGGTCTCGATGGCATCGCGCAGGTCGTTGGTGGCGAACACGCCGCTGACGCGGCGCCGGGCGAGCCTGTCGTCGAGGATGACGATGCGCCCGCGGCGGTAGCGGTTCAGCGTCTCGACCACATGGCCGAGGGAGGCGCCATTGAATACCAGCATGCCGCGGCGCCAGGCGGTCGCGGTCTCGACGTCGCGCATGCGGACCTGCCCCATGCCGTAGCCGGGCGTGTAGCGCACCTCCTGGCCCGGCGAGAGCACCACGCCCTGCCGCTCGCCGTTCTGCTGCAACGCGACCTCCACCCGATGCTCGACGGCGAGCACATCGGCGCCGTCCCCGGCCTCCTCGACGACGAACTGCGTGCCGAGCGCGGTGGTGGTGCCACCGGCCGCCTCGACCACGAAGGGGCGCGGCTCCCGGTCGGTGCGCGGCGCGGCGGCGAAGAACACCTCGCCGGCGAGGAATTTCACCCGCCGCTCGGCATCGTCGAAGGCGATCGCGATGGCGCTCGACGGGCCCAGCTCGACCAAGCTGCCATCGGCGAGGGTGACCGTGCGCAGTTCGCCCGGCGCGGTGCGATAGTCGGCGGCGGCCAGCAGCCAGGGATCGCCGAGCTGATAGCGGGCGACGCCGGCGGCAAGCACCAGCAGCCCGATCACCGCCCCGATCCGCACGGCCCGTCGTGTGGGGGAGACGCGCCGGCGTGCCGGCCGCAAGTCGCGCAAGGGGCCGGGATCGTGCCGCAGCAGGGAGAGCTCCCGCCATGTGGAGCCGGCCTCCTCGAAGGCGGCGCGGTGGTCCGGGTCCTCTTCGAGCCAGGAGCGCAGCGCGATCCTTTCGTCCTCGCTCAGCGCAGAGCCTTCGAGGCGCGCCACCCATTCGGCGGCACGCATCCCGATCTCATCCGCGCGTTCCTCGACACTGCTCACGCCGAACGTCCGTCCATCGATGCCCGTTCCCTATAAGACAAGCGAACGGGGGGAACACCGTAAATCGGGGGGCGGGGCGCCCTCGGGCGCCGTCTCGACGGATCGCCTCAGCGGGCGCGCAGGTGGCGCGTCATGTGCGCGATGGCCAAGGCGAGGTGCTTCTGCACCGAGCTCTCGGAAATACGCAGCTCCCGCGCCACCTCGGCATGGGTGAGCCCGTCGATGCGGTTCAGCACGAAGATTTCCTGCGTCCGGCGCGGCAGTTCCCGCACCAGCCTGTGGATGCGTTCGAGCTGGAGACGCGAATCGGCGGCGTCCTCCGGCGAGGGCTGGTCGGCCGCGATCTGCGCGAAGGCTTCCGGCGCGACCGTCTCGGTGCGGCGCCGGGCCTCCTGCTTGCGGTGGTTGATCAGCAGGTTGCGGGCGATGGCGTAGAGATAGGCGCGGATGTCGTTGATGCGGGTATCCGGACGCTCCAGCACGTTCAGGAAGGTGTCCTGCACCAGATCGCTGGCCGTATGCCCATCGCCGAGCCGATGCTGGAGATAGCTCCGCAGCTCGCTGCCGTGGGTTGAGAAGACAAGCGACAGGTCTGGCTGCATGAACCGGCCCACACTCCACATCAGATGCGTGTGAACGGGACGATTATCATGCTGGGTCGGCCAAGGTAAGTTACATGGCTCTACTTTATCATTGCTATAATTTCTGAGATTGGAATCGTTCTCGACTTTGATTTTGCCGGCGGGCCTTCGCTGGCGCTTCCCGTCAACCGGTCAATTCGGCCGGCATGGCACGTGGCCAGTGGAGAGCGCGAAGAAGGCGCGCTCGCGGCTGCCGACCGCCGGGGCGCTCAGAAGTCGACGGCGTCGCGGATGATCGGGCAGGTCATGCAGTGGCCGCCGCCGCGCCCGCGCCCGAGCTCCGATCCGTCGATGGTGATCACCTCGATGCCGGCCTTGCGCAGCAGCGTGTTGGCGTAGGTGTTGCGGTCATAGGCGAACACCACGCCCGGCGAGGCGCAGACGAGGTTGGCGCCGCTGTCCCACTGGGTGCGCTCGCGCATGTAGTCGTTGCCGCCGGTCTCGACGACGCGGATCGCGGGCAGGCCGAGCGCTTCCTTCACCGTCTCGACGAGGCCCTTGTCCTTGGAGAGCTCGACGCCGCCCTTGCCGTCGGGGCGATAGGAGAAGCACTCGATGCCGTCGACGATGTCGGGGTAGAGCAGCACGCAGTCGCGGTCGGCGAAGGTGAACACGGTGTCGAGATGCATCGCCGCGCGCAGCTTGGGCATGGCGGCGATGATGACGCGGCTCGCCCCGCCCTTCTCGAACAGGGCGGCGGCGAGCTGGCTGATCGCCTGGCGCGAGGTGCGCTCGCTCATGCCGATCAGCACGTTGCCCTTGCCGATGGGCATGACGTCGCCGCCTTCGAGCGTGGCGAGGCCCCAATCCTGTGTCGGATCGCCCCACCAGACGTTCACCTTGCCGGCGAAGTCCGGATGGAATTTGTAGATCGAGGTGGTGAGTATGGTCTCCTCATGCCGCGCCGGCCAGTAGAGCGGGTTCTGGGTGACGCCGCCATAGATCCAGCAGGTGGTGTCGCGCGTGTAGAGCGTATTGGGCAGCGGGGGCAGCAGGTATTCGTTGACGCCGGCCGCGTCGCGGATCAGCGCCAGCGTCGCCCCGCCAATCGTCTCGGGGAATTCATAGGTCGACAGGCCGCCGATCAGCGTCTCGGCGAGATCGCGGTTCGACAGGCCCTCCAGATAGGAGCGCACCTCGTCGACGAAGCCGAGGCCGACCTGGTTCGGCACCACCTGATTGTCGAGGATCCATTTCTTGCCGTCCGGAACGGCGAGCGTCTCGGCCAGCAGGTTGTGCATTTCCACGACCTCGATGCCGCGGTCGCGCATCTTGGTGATGAAGTCGAAATGGTCGCGCTTGGCGACGTCGACCCACAGCACGTCGTCGAACAGCAGCGCGTCGCAATTGGAGGGCGTCAGGCGCTGATGGGCGCGGCCCGGCGCGCAGACCATGACCTTGCGCAACTGGCCGACTTCCGAGTGAACGCCGAAGGGAGTTTCCATCACGAGGCTCCTGTCGATGCCGCTTTTGTTGTCAGGGGGTGATGAGGCCGGTCAGCAGCCCGTAGGTGCCGATGGCGCCGGCGACGAGCGTGATCAGGAAGACGATGAGCTCCACCGGCGTGAAGAGCCGTGCGTTCTGCTCCCGCCGGGCCCAGACATAGAGGATGGTGCCGGGCACGAAGAGCACGGCGACGAGCAGCACGTATTTCAGCCCGGCGGCGACGAACATGAACAGCGTGTAGACCACCGCGATCCACGCGAAGATCTGGTCGCGGCCGCGCTCGCGCGGGGCGGTCTCGTAGCCGGCGCCGCTGCGGGCGAGCAGGATGCCGTAGCCGGCGACCAGCAGGTAGGGCAGCAGCGAGGTCACGCTGGTCATGTCCAGCATGAAGTTGAAGGCGTCGCGCGACCAGTAGGTCGAGACGATGAACAACGAGACCACGATGTTGGTCAGCCACAGCGCGTTGGCCGGCACGCGGTTGCGGTTCTGCGCGGCGAACAGCCTCGGCATGTCGCTCGACTTCGCCGCCGCGAACAGCACCTCGGCGCAGATCAGCGACCAGGCGAGATAGGCGCCGAGCACCGAGACCAGCACGCCGATCGAGATCAGCACCGCCCCCCAATGGCCGACGGCGAGTTCCAGCGCGCCGGCCAGCGACGGGTTGGCGACCCCGGCGATGGCGGCGCGCGGGGCCGTCGCATAGGGCAGCAGCGTGACGGCGACCATCAGGCCGGTGACGCCGACAAAGCCCAGAATGGTCGCCGAACCGACGTCGGAGCGCTTCTCGGCGAAGCGCGAATAGACGCTCGCGCCCTCGATGCCGATGAACACGAAGACGGTGATCAGCATGGTGTCGCGCACCTGCGCGACCAGCGATTTCTCCGGCATGCCGACGCCGCCGAAGAAGTTCTCGGCGAACTGGTCGTATTTGAAGAAGACGATGAAGCCGAGGACCGCCACGATCAGCGGCACGATCTTGGCGAAGGTGACGACGGTGTTGATGGAGGCCGCCTGCTCGACCCCGCGCAGGATCATGAAATGGAACGCCCAGACGCCGACGAGCGACACCGCAATGGCGATCAGCGTGGAGCCGTCGCCGAAGATTTCAGGGAAGAACCGGCCGAGGGTGGAGCCGATCAGCACCCAGTAGAACACGTTGCCGAGGCAACTGCCGAGCCAGTAACCGAAGGCCGAGAGGAAGCCCATATAGTCGCCGAAGCCGGCCTTGGCGTAGGCGAAGACGCCGGCGTCGATGTCCGGCCGCCGCTCGGCCAGTGCCTGGAACACCCGCGCCAGCATGTACATGCCGGTGCCGGCGATCAGCCAGGCGATGATGGCTCCGAACGGGCCGGTCGCGGTGGCGAAGCGGCCGGGAAGGTTGAAGATGCCCGCTCCCACCATCGAGCCGACGACCATGCCTGTCAGCGAGAGGAGGGACAGTTTGCCGGCCACCTTTTCAGCCATTCTCGGCCTCATCGAACAGTGGGGAAGCGGGGACGGACGTCCGCAGTGATTCGAATCTTGGAATTTCAGTCGTTATGCTCGTCCGTCGAGCATAGCGCAGGATGATACCCGGATTCGGATTGGATGCACTCCAAGTTTATTCTGCAATTGCTAAGGCCTTGACCCGATCTATACCGCAGTGCGGCATATTAACTAATGAAGATCAGCGACTGTCGTGGCGGGAGAAGCAAAACGTCGTGTTGCTCCGCGGCGAAGGTCGGCTCTCAGGATCGGTTCCTGCCGGGACCTCGTCGCCCCGGCTAGGTTTGAGGCCGGCGACGCCCGACGAGAACAAGGATCGGGACGAAGGCGGCGGTCGCGAGGAGCAGCCACGCCTCGACCTCATCCATGGCCAGCAAGGTGAGCCCGCTGAACAGGCACCAGAACAGCGGGATCGGCAGCAACACGGCGAGCAGAGGGCCGCGCGCCGCCAGCAGCAGGCCGAGCGTCACAATCGCGGTGGGATCGGGCGCGATGCCGAAGACTTCGGCGCTGGTCCACGGGTGACCGGAGACCAGCGGCAGGCAGGGATAGAGCAGCAGGCCGGCGAGGGCGACCAGCAGCCCGGTCCTTCCGCCGGCGGCCCGCCCATCGATGGTTAGGCCGCGCGGCAGGACGGCGGCGATCGCCAGCAGCGCGGATTGCAGAAAGAAGGCCGGGGCGATGTAGAGGATCGCCCAGTTGATGGCGGCATAGCGGTTCAGGAGGAAGGACCAGCCGACGAACGCCCAGACGGCGGCGAGCACGAGGCCCGTCCACGGCATCGCGTTCTGCGGGCGGCGGGCGACGAGCAGGACGATCGCCAGACCCGCCCCGACGCTCGCCACATGCAGCGGCCACAGCGCGGCGTTCTGTGCCTCGATCAGCCGCCAATAGACGCGCGGCGCGAACAGCAGGAAGTCCTCGAGCCGATAGCTCCACCATTCGGACATCAGAGCGCGCCGATATGGGCGGCGATCCGCTCCGCCATGCTTCGGTCGGGAAGATCGCCGCCCGCCGCCGCGACATTCTCGCGGACATGGTCGACGCGCGTGGTGGCCGGGATGGCGACGGTGACGGCGGGGTGCGACAGGATGAATTTCAGGATCAGCTCGGCCCAGCTCGTCGCGCCGATCTCGCCCGCCCATCCGGGAAGCGGTTCGCCGTCGAGGCGCTCCGTCAGCTCGCCCTGCCGGAACGGGCGGTTGACGATCACCGCGATGCCGCGTTCGGCGGCGAGCGGCAGCAGGCGCTGCTCGGGCTCGCGGTCGACGGGATTGTAGGTGAGCTGCACGAAATCGAGGGGATGGCCGCGCATGATCTGTTCGAGGAGGTCGTGCCGGCGCCCCTCCGAGGTGGTGATCCCGACATAGCGCAGCCGTCCCGCCGCCTTCATGGCGAACAGCGTGTCGAGATGCGCCTCCCACGTCAGGAGATTATGCACCTGCAGGAGATCGAAGCTCTTCACGCCCCAGAGCCGGCGCGACTGCTCGATCTGCACGGCGCCATTGGCGGGCGCCGAGGTCCAGACCTTGTCGGCCGCGAACAGCGTCTCGGGATGTCCGAGCCGTTCGAGGCCACGGCCGACCACCGCCTGCGACGATCCATACATCGGCGAGCTGTCGATCATCCGTCCGCCGGCGGCGAAGAAGGCCGCCATGACCTGCGTGCATTCGGCCTGCAGGGCCGGATCCTCGCCGACATTGAAGGTGATCCAGGTGCCGAGCCCCACGGCCGGCATCCGCTCGCCCGATGACGGTATGACGCGGGTGAGCGGCGCCGTCGCCTGCGCGCGCATCCTTGTCGGCAGAAGCGCCGCCGCGGCGCCAAGGCCGGCGGCCTCAACGAGCCTCCTGCGCGTGATGATCACCGGACTTCCCTTTCGCCAAGCGTCTTGCCTTACGGCGACCGACTTTACCGCCTTCGCCGGCCTGCCTGATCACAGCTACGTAAGATCGGGCGCCGGCCAGCCCGTTCTGCGGTATTGCCGTCCTCATACGTGTTCATGCCGTCTTGCCACCGGCGGCGGGGCCTTGGCACAAGGGCCCCATGACCGATACCTCCTCCGCCCTGAATATCGTCCGTCCCCGCATCGACGATGCGCTGATCCGGCGTCTGGTCCGCACCTTCTATGGGCGGGCGCGGGCGGACGCGCTGATCGGCCCGATCTTCAATGCCGCGGTCCAGGACTGGGACGAGCACATCGACAAGATCTCGGACTTCTGGTCCTCGATCATGCTCCGCAGCGGGCGCTATAACGGCCGGCCGATGCGGCCGCATCTGATGCTTCCGCTGCGCGGCGAACATTTCGATCGCTGGCTGCAGCTTTTCGAGGAGACGGCGCGCGACCTCTGCCCGGCTGACGTCGCCGACGCGTTCATCATCCGGGCCGGCCGCATCGCCGACAGCTTCGAGATGGGGATCGCCACCCAGCGCGGCGAGTTTCATTCGCCACGGCACGCGAGGGACTGAGGCGGGCGCTCCGAAGGCGGGCGGCTAACCTCGCCGGCAATCCTCTCCGGCGGCGAGGATCGTGGCCACGGCTTCCTCGATCCGCGCGCGCGTCCCGGCGTCCGTCGGCGCGGCAGCACAAAGTGTCTCGACCGCCGCGCGGAGCGGGAGGCCTTCGGATGCGCCCCGCGCTTCCAGCCACGCTTCGGCGAGGGCTAGCTGCAGCTTCTCGGCCTGAAGCTCGACGGCCTTGACCGACTGGCGCAGCTTCTCCTTCTCGGCATCGTGCCCCGCCAGAGGCTGGCGCAGGAAGCGACGCGCGGCGCGCAGCGGCAGCACCACGCCCTGCCGCCAATCCGCCATGGCCTCCCGCAGATGTCCGATCGCCTCGGCATCGAGCGGCTGTCCGCGCAGCTCGGCATGGAGCACGGCGATGAGCTGGATCACGTCGACGCCGGCCTCGTCCTGCAAGGTGAGGCATGCGCCGGACACGCCGGGGCGAGCGTAGAAGTCGAGCGCGAAATCCCAGAGCGACGATGTCATGGATGGCTTCCGGTCTCCTTGCCGCTTCCGGCAAGCTCGCCGACGGTGACGGGCTTCAGCGGCGAGCGGATGCGATAATAGCCCGTCGCGTCCGGCGTATCGCCGGTTTCGCGGGCGAAGATGCTCGTCACGGTGGGGCCGCAAAGGCGTCCCTGGCACGGGCCCATGCCGCAGCGCAGGAACGCCTTGGCCTGGTTCGGGCCGGGAACGCCGTGCCCGGCAAGCCGGCGCAGCTCGCGGGCCGCCACCGTTTCGCAGCGGCAGATCATGGTGGCGTCGGCGGGGACGAGCACCTCGTCGCGCGGCGTGTAGAGCCGGTCGATGAAGGGGCGCGCGGCGAGATGGGCGCGCCGGGCGCGCGCCTCGGCCGCGAAGCGGCGCTCGCGCTCCTCCTGCGACAGCCGGCCGAGCGCGTGCAGGATCGCGAGGGCCGCGATCGTGCCCTCATGGGCGCTCGCCTGCGCGCCGACGATGCCGCCCGCATCCCCGGCGACGAAAATACCCGGACGGCTGCTCAGCCCCCACGCGTCGCGGCGCGGATGAAAGCTCTGCTGCGCCGGCTCATAATCGTGGACGCAGCCGAGCGAGCGCGTCATCTGCTGATGGGGAATGACCCCCTCATGCAGCCCGACCGTGTCGCAGGCGAGGCTCCCGGTGCCGCCGCGATGGGTGAAACGGATGCCCGCGACATGCTCCGACCCTTCGAGCGTGATGCCGCTCACCCCGCGATAGAGGGTGACGCCGGCACGCCGCAGCCCGGCCAGCAGGCCCGCGCCCTTCAGCAGATAGCGCCAGCCCTGGCCGGTGAGGGCCTTGGGCAGCAGCGGCAGCGCTCCCGGCAGGTGGCGACCGTCGGCGGTGTCGAGCAGGGTGAGCTCGCTCACCCCGGCTTCCACGCATTGTCGCGAGAAGAGATAGAAAAGCGGTCCGCTGCCGGCCAGCACCAGACGGCCGGAGGGTATGAGCCCGGATGATTTGAGCAGGATCTGCAGGGCGCCGATGGTCATCACCCCCGGCAGCGTCCAGCCCGGCACCGGGACAGGGCGTTCCATCGCGCCGGTGGCGATGACGACGTTTCGCGCCTCCGCACGCTCGACGCTGCCGTCGCGGCGCATCCACACGCCGCGATCCTCGTCGATGCGCCACACCAGCGTGGCGAGGCGGATTTCGGCGCCGCTGGCGCGCAGGCGCCCGGCGAGCGGCGCGCCGCGCAGATAATCCGCGCCGAGGATGCGCCCGAGCGCGTCATTGCCGCGGTTGCGCTCGATGGCGCGGTAGATCTGGCCGCCGACCTCCGGCTGCTCGTCGACGACGAGGGTGCGCGCGCCGCCTTCGGCCAGCGTCGCGGCGGCGGCCATGCCGGCCGGCCCGGTGCCGATCACCACGGCGTCCCATCGGCCGTTCATGGTGCGCGATCCGCCAGATCGCGGGCGCCGCGCTGGCGGCGGATCACCATGCCCGTGCGCGCCGGTATGAGGCAGGCCTGCTGGTTCTGCCGGCCGTCGATCTCGACGAGGCACTCGAAGCACACACCCATCATGCAATAGGGCGCGCGCGGCGCGGCATCGACCGGGCTGTCGCGGAAGCGGGCGATGCCGGCGGCGAGCAGCGCGGCGGCGACGTTGTCGCCGGCCCGGAAGGCGACCGGCCGCTCCTCGAAGGTCAGCGTCCCCGCCGTGCCGGCGGAGGCTTCAATGCGCCTGAACATGGAACCTGTCGCTCCGGAAGCTCGCCACCGCTTCCGGCAGCACGCCGTCGGCGATCGCCGGGCCGAGCACGAGCGCATGTGCGCTGCACAGCGTCACCCCGCTATGGCAGGTCGCGGCGAAGGCGCCGGGATGGGTTTGCGATTCCTCGTAGATCGGCTTGCCGTCCGGCGTCATCACCCGGAGCGAGCCCCACAGGCGCACGACGTTGACCTCGGCGAGCCGCGGAAAGGTCCGCACCGCCGAGGCGCACAGCCGGGCCGCGGTGGCGACGTCGGTGCCCTCGCTGAAGCCGGCCTCCTCATGGCTGGAGCCGATCAGGAAGCTGCCCTCGGCGGTCTGCCGCACGCCGCTGCCGACATAGGCGAAGAACGGCTTCACCCGCTCCGTCACCACGATCTGCCCGCGCTCGGGGCGCACCGGTATGGAAAGGCCGAGCTGCGGGGCGAGATCGGCCGCGCCGAGCCCGGCGGCGATGACGATCCGCCGTCCCCGCACCGGGCCGCGCGCCGTCTCGGCGACGAACAGGCCGGCCTCGGCGCGCAGCGCCGCAACCCCCGCGCCCGAAAGATAGGTTCCGCCCCCGGCCTGCAAGCCTTCCTGCAGGGCGCGGAGCAGATAGAGCGGGCTCACATGGGAATCGAGCGGCGAATAGGAGGCGCCGACCACCTCCGGGCCGACCTCCGGCACCCGGTCGAGCACATCCGCGCGATCCCACAGCTCGATCGCGATGTCGCCGCCGTCAGTGCGGGTCTGCTCGGCGACGCGCCGGCGCCCGTCCATCTCCTCGTCCGAGAAGCAGAACTGGAGGCCGCCCGGCCGGCGCCAGCCGATATCGATGCCGGTCTCATCGACCAGCGCCGCCGCGAACGTCTCCCAGAGATGCCCCGCCTGCAGCGACCAGCGCATATAGGCCGGCGCGCCGACGCCCTTGCCCTGCAGCCAGATCAGCCCGAAATTGCCGCGCGCGGCGCGATGGGCGACGTCGCCCTCGTCGAGCAGCGCGACATCGGCCCCGGCGCGGCCGGCGCCCCAGGCGATCGCCGAGCCGATCAGCCCGCCGCCGACGACGATCAGGTCATGCGTCGCACCGGGCATCTAGCGGCCCCGATCCTCGACGGGAAAACGCCGCGGACTGAGCCCGGCATGCAGCCAGTCGACCAGCGAGACGATGTCGTAGACCGGCAGGCCGAAGCGACGGCGGATCGCCGCCGAGAAGGGCGGCAGGTTGGCGCATTCCGACACGATGGCGCCGATGGAGGGCGTCTCCTCCAGCATGCGCGCCACCACGTCGAGAACCTCGCGCTCCTGCGCCGCAGGGTCGGCGACCGGGGCGTTGGTGCGCATATGGGTGCGGATCGTCCCATTGAGCGGCAATTCGCCGAGCGGCAGCCCGGTCGGGGCGCCGACATTGCGGAAATGCTGGTCCTTCAGCGCCGCCTTGTCCGAGACGATCACCCCGACCGTCCGGCCCTCCGGCAGCAGGCTCAGCGCCAGCGGAATCTGCATCAGGCTGGAGGTGGCGATCGGCACCGGGCTGTGGCGCTTTAACTCCGGGTGGACGGCGGCGAGGAAGCCGCAGCTCGTGGTGATGCCGTCCACCCCCATCGCGACGAGGTCGTCGATCGCCTCAAAGAAGCGTGCCAGCATGGCGGAGGGGTCACCCTCGATCACATCCTGCGGGCGCACGCCGCGCACGACGCGGAACTGTACCGGGAACGGCCAGGTCGCGGCGTTGGCGATGTCGCCCGGCAGCCGCTCGAAGCGGGTGTCGAGCACCATGATGCCGATCATGGTGCCGTGGACCGGCCGGACGCGCGGCGTGGGGGAAGCGGTCATCGGCGCCCTCACGGGGTCTCGGCGCGGCGCGCGCTCGCCATGCCGGTCCAACGGTGGCAGGCGCCGCTGTCGATGCCGAACAGGTCGAGGGCGCGGCTCACCGAATGGTCGACCATCTCGGCGAGCGTATTGGGCAGGGCGTAGAAGGCCGGCACCGGCGGCATGACGATGGCGCCCATCTCGGTCAGCGCGGTCATGGTGCGCAGATGGCCGAGATGCAGCGGCGTCTCGCGCACCATCAGCACGAGCTTGCGGCGCTCCTTCAGCACCACGTCGGCGGCGCGGCTCATCAGGCTGGAGGTCACGCCGGTGGCGATCTCCGACATGGAGCGCACCGAGCAGGGCGCGATCAGCATGCCGAGCGTGCGGAACGAGCCGCTGGAGATCGAGGCCCCGACATCCGCCACATTGTGGACGACGCTCGCCTTCTCGGCGAGCGCGGCGGGGCTGAGGCCGAGCTCCTGCGAGATGGTGAGGTGCGCCGAGCGGGTGACGATGAGATGCGTCTCCACCCCGGCGGCTTCCAGCATCTCGATCGCGCGCACGCCGTAGACGGCGCCGGAGGCGCCGCTGATGCCGACGACGATGCGCGGACGCTCCGGCTTGTCCATCTGCCTCTCCACGGGTCAGGCGTTCGCGAACCAGTCGGCAAGGTTCACCTTGTCGGCGAGGCGGATCTTCTTGCGCTCGAACTCGGCCTTCCGGTGGAACGGCTTGGTGGCGTCGATCAGCAGCCGCCCCCAATGGTCCTTCTGCTCGTCGCGATAGAAGGACGGCGTCTCGGGGATGATGATCATGTCCTTGTCCGGCCGGCAGCGCGTGAGGATCGCCCACATCACGTCGTCCATGCTGTAGATGTCGACGTCCTCGTCGACGACCGTGATCACCTTGGCCCAGATCGGCTCGGCGCCGATGGTCGCCAGCATCACCTGCCGGGCATGCCCCTCGAATTGCGGGTCGATCTTGACGATGGCGTGGGTGACGAAGGGCTGGCAGGTCACGTCGAGGATGCCGGGCAGCGCGGCGCTGAGGCGCTGGTAGATGTTGGCGGAGACCGACAGCTCCAGCGTCAGCACCTCTTCCGCCGAGCCGCACAGGATGGAGTGGAACACCGCATCCTTGCGCACGGTGACGCCGAGCACCTCGAACACAGCGTTCGGCCCTTCGGGCACGTAATAGCCCATGAACTCGCCGAACGGGCCTTCCGGCCGGCGCTCATTGGGCAGGAAGCGCCCTTCGATGACGATCTCGGTGTCGGCCGGGACCTCCAGGTCGATATGTTTGCACTTGCGCATGGCGATCGGGCTGCCCTTCAGCCGCGCGGCGACCTCCAGCTCGTCGACGTCGTAGGGCAGGGGGGCGGCAGCGGTGAGGAAGGAGGTCGCCGGCGCGCCGATCAGCATCGCCGCCTCCAGCGGCTTGCCCATCTTCTCCGCCTTCTCGTGATAGATGGTCAGGTGATGGCGCGGGGCGAGGCGGCAGCGCAGCTCGTTGTCGCTCACATACATGGAGCGGTGATAGGAGAGGTTGCCCACCCCGGTCTCCGGGTCCTTGGCGATGAACATCGCCGAGGTGAAATAAGGCGCGGCGTCGCGGTCGGAATAGGTGATCAGCGGCAGCTCGGAGAGCTTCACCTCGGTCAGCCCGTCATCCTCGACGGCAACGAAGGGATCGCCCGATCCCTTGCCGAGACTGGCGAGGTTGCTCCACTGCCGGCAGAAGTCCTTGGCGTCGATGCCGATCACCTCGGCTAGCCGGTCGCGCGAACCGTAGACATTGGTGACCACCGGAAAGCGGGTGCCCTTCACCTTGTTGAACAGGATCGGCTTACCCCAGCGCTTCTGCGCGGCATGGGTGACCGCCGCGAGCTCATGGAACGGATCGATCTCCTTGTCGACCACCAGCAGGTCGCCGCGCTCGCGCAGGCGGGAGATATAGTCGCGCATAGGTCAGAACTCCGAAAAAGGGCAGGCCACTGGCGCGGCTTCAGCGCTTGCGCTGCGAGGGGCGCCAGGTGAGGAAGGCATTCTCGAACAGGGACACGGCGCCGATGCCGAGCGTCGTGAACAGGGTGATCGACAGCAGCGTCGCGAAGACGAGCGGCGTATCGAGGTTGAACTGGCCGGACAGGATCAGGTGCCCGATACCGCTATTGCCGCCGATGAACTCGCCGACGATCGAGCCGACCAGCGCCAGCGGGAACGCCACCTTCACCGCGTCGGTAATGTAGGGCACCGCGTTCATCAGCCGGACCTTGGTGAAGATCCGCCATTTCGAGCCGCCGGCGAGCGTCGACAGGTCGATGAGGTCGGCCTCGATCTCGCCGAGGCCGGTCACCGAATTCACGAAGATCGGGAACAGCGCCAGCAGGAAGGCGAGCAGCACCTTGGATTCGTAGCCAAGCCCGAACCAGATGACGAAGAGCGGCGCGATGGCGATCTTCGGGATGGAGTTGAAGGCGGCCAGAAGCGGCGTGACGATCGAGCCCAGCACCGGCACATAGATGATGAGCAGCGCCAGGAGCACGCCCACCACCAGCGCCAGCGCGAGGCCGGCAAGCGTGGTGAAGGCCGTCATCGCCAGACCGTGCATCTGCACGCTGAAGGTCTCGGCGAAACGCTGCCCGATGGCGCTCGGCAGCGGCAGCACATAGGGCGGTATGCCGGCCAGCGGCGCGCCATATTCCCAGACGAGCAGCAGCAGCGCGAAGCCGAGCAGGGGCTTCAGCACGGCGCCGAGGCGTTGGGCGAGGGTCTCGGTCATGGCGTCATTCCACCCATTGCGCCTCGATGCCGTCGCGCACGCGTTCCGACAGCTCAAGGAAACGCGGATCGCGCAGCGTGTCGGCATGGCGCGGCCGCGGCAGGTCGATCGGCACGACGTCGCGGATGCGGCCGGGACGCGGGGTCATCACCACCACCGTGTCGGACAGCAGCACCGCCTCGGTGATGGAGTGGGTGACGAACAGCACCGTGTTGCGGCTCTCGTTCCACAAGGTCTGCAGCGCGAAGCCCATGCGCTCGCGGGTGATGACGTCGAGCGCGCCGAACGGCTCGTCCATCAGGATCAGCGGCGGCTTCAGCAGCATGGCGCGGCAGATCGAGGCGCGCTGCTGCATGCCGCCGGAGAGCTCGTGCGGGTAGCTCTGCTCGAAGCCGGACAGGCCGGCGAGCTGCATCAGCTCCAGCGCCCTCTCGCGCCAGAGCGCGGGCTTGCGCCCGCCCATCTCGGCGACGAACAGAATGTTGTCGAGCGTGCGCCGCCACGGCAGCAGCACCGGCGACTGGAACACCATGCCGATGTCGCGGACCGGCCCCTTCACCGGCGCGCCGCGCACCGCGATGCTGCCCCCGGTCGGCGGCATCAGACCGGCGACGAGGCGCAGCAGGGTCGACTTGCCGCAACCGCTCGGCCCGACGATCGAGACGAAGCTGCCGTCCCCCAGCGTCAGCGACGCGTCCTCGACCGCGAGGGTGGTGCGGAAGCTTTTCGAGACGTTGCGGATTTCAACGGACATTGACGGCTCGCATCAGCGTGCGGCGCGACTGGGCTGCCGCGCCGCCGGTCGGGACGGGAGGCTCATTTGCCGAGCTGCACGAAGACCTGCGCCGGCGTCACGTCGGCCGTGAGCTTCAGCGCCGTCTTCACGAGGTCGATGGAGTGCTTCAGCCGCTCGTCGGTGGCGACGCCGTAGCCGTTCTTCGCGACATAGGGCGTCTGCATGGCCTGCAGCGCGCCGGCGAGCTGCGCCTTCACCGTGTCGAGCGACATGGTCGGGTTGTACTTGACCATGATCGCCGCTGCCTCGTCCGGATGGGCGATCGAGTACTCGACGGCCTTTTTCGTCGCGGCGGCGAAGCCAGCGGCTTCGGCCGGGTTCTTCTCGACCGCGTCGCGCGAACCGAGCAGCACGAAGCCGAACACGTCGTAACCCCATGCAGCGAAAGAAGCGAAACTTACCTTCTTGCCCTGCTGGTCAGCCGCCTTGACCAGCGCCGGCACGTCGCCGTCCGAGGTCGCGGTGAACATGTCGACCTGACCGGAGAGCAGCAGCGAGAAATAGACGCTCGGATCGGCCGCCTGCCACTCGATCTTCGCCGGGTCGAGCTTATGGGCGTCGAAGATAATGGGCAGGATGACGCGCACGCTATCGGTCTGCCCGGCGGCGAGCTTCTTGCCGATCACGTCGGCCGGGGTGGGCACCGGCGAGAGCGAGGCGAGGCCGTTGGTGGTGATGTCGGTGTAGACCGAGAAGGCCTTGACCTTGGCGCCCTTGGCGACGCCCTGCGTGACCGAGCCGAAGTCGGCCATGCCGAAATCGGCCTTGCCGCTGTCGACCGCGGTGATGACGAAGCCGCTGCCGGTCGCCGGCGCGATCGCCACATCGAGGCCGGCTTCCTTGTAGAAGCCCTTTTCGACACCGACAAAGAACGGAGCGTGGCGCCCGTTGAAGACGTAGTTCGTCAGGAAGGTCACCTTCTTCGGCTCAGCCGCCTGCGCACCCGCCGACGTCGCTCCCCACAGAACCGCCACGGCCGCCAGCGCGGCACCGAAATGCCTGATGTTCTTCATCTGTTTCTCCGTTCCCCGTCGGCGCCGTTTCCCGGTCGCTGCCCAATGAGTTGCGCAATGCGCAACAGTGTTCCAACTATTAGGCTTCAGTTGACTTCAATCCTTGTCAAGCTGAAATAGCGGTCGCCGGTCGGGGGGAATGCTTTGGATAACGGCACGATACAGAACCGGACCGAGCCGCTTTCGCCCGCCGAGGCCCCGCCGCGCTCGGGCACGATCGGCTCGGTGGAACACGCGATAGAGCTGCTGCGCTGCGTGGCGGAGGCCGGCGCCCCCCTGGGCACCAACGACCTCGCCCGCCGCATCGGACTGCACAAGAGCTCGACCTCGCGCCTCGCCGCGACGCTGGAGAAGGCGCGGCTGCTGCGGCGGGATCCCGCCACCGGCCGTTTCCTGCTGGGGCTCGGCCTGCTGGCGCTCGCCGCGCCGCTGTTCGCCGATTTCGCGGTGGCGGACGCGGTCGAGCCGATCCTCGCGCAGCTCGCCGCCCGCACCGGCGAGACCTGCAGCTTCAATGTCTGGGACGGCCGGGATTCGGTCTCGATCGCCCAGGTTCCGGGCTCGAATTCCGTGCGCGCCTTCTCGCTTCCCGGGCGCCGCAAGCCGGGCCACGCCACGGCGACCGGCAAGATCCTGCTCGCCCATCTCGGCGAGGAGGCGCTTTCGGCCTATTGCAGCGCGCCGCTCCACCGCTACACCGACGCCACCATCACCGACCCGAAGGCGCTCGCCGAGGATCTCGTCCGCGCGCGCCGGCAGCACTACGCCGTCAATGTAGGCGAATATGAAAGCGATGTTGGCGGCATTGCCGCGGCCGTGTTCGACGCCTCGGGCCGCCTGCTCGGCTGCGTCACCGCGACCGTGCCGCTCTATCGTTTCCCGCCCGAGCGGCGCGCGGCGCTTGGCGAGGCGGTGATCGCCTGCGCCGGTGAGATCGCCGGCCATCTCAGCATCCATCGCAAGGCATTCTGACAGCCGCCGCTGCGGCCCGGCCCGTCATCGGATGCGCCTCGGCGGCAGGCCGGGCGAGCGAACGGACGGCGCCGCCGTGGTGGTGGCCTCGTGCGAGCTGCGCAGGCGATAGCGGTCGCCCGGATAGAGGAAACGGCTGCGCGTCACCGGGGTATCGCCGCGCCAGGTCCGGCGGTCGAGCAGCAGGCAGGGCTGGCTCGCATCGATCTGCAGCAGGGCGCGGCTTTCCTCGTCCGGGCGGATGGCGCGGATGGTGTTGTCGACGAAGGTGACCTCGGTCTCGCGCAGCAGATAGGTGTGCGGGGTGATCCGGGTGAAGTCCTGATCGAGATAGGCCGGCGCCTCGTCCGCATTGACGAAGCGGTCCTCGAGCTGGATCGGCGTGCCGTCCTCCTTGTGCAGGATGCGCGAGTGGAAGACCGTGCCGCCTTCGGGCAGGGGCAGCAGGTTGGCGAGCGGGCTTCCGGGCTCCAGCGCGCAAAGTGATATCACTTCGCTCATATGCACGCCGCCGCCGTCCTCGATTTCCTCCGACACGTCGGGGAGCTCGAACACCGCGCATTGCATCTTCGGGCCGATGACAAAGGTGCCGCGCCCCTGAACCCGGATCAGCATTCCCTCGGTCTGAAGCTCGCGCAGCGCCCGCCGGACGGTGAGCCGGGATGCGCCGAACTCTTCCGCCAGCTCCTCCTCGCGCGGGACCTGGAAATCCGCCGGCCATTCCTCGGCGCGGATGCGCTTCTCGATCGCCGACTTGATCTGTCCGTACAGGGGCTGCGCAACGACGCCGGTCTCGCTCATGTGCCCTCGGGAGTCATGAAATGAATATCACTTTCCGAACGATATGCCGGTTCGAGCTGAGCTGTCCAGTCGCTGGAGGTCGAGATTGCTCCCGAAATGCGCTTGACAGCCCCTCATAATGATATCATTTTTCACGAAATAGATATCATTTTGCTGCCGAAAGACAGGTATTATGTACCAGCCACAGATGGTGGCTGGTGGCCGTCGTGTGGTTGCAGGGGTTGTGGGGAGAGTGTGTATGACACCGGGTACGGGCGCGCTGCCGAAGCTCGACATGTATATCGGCGGTGAACGGGTCGCGCCGGCGTCTGGCGAGTATTTCGAGACGGTCGATCCGTTCACGGCCAAGCCGTGGGCCCTGGTCGCCCGCGGCAGCGCCGCCGACGCCGACCGCGCCGTGCGCGTCGCCCATAAGGCCTTCGCCGAGGGTCCGTGGCGCCGGATGCATGCCTCAAAGCGCGGACGGATCATTCACCGTTTCGGCGAGCTGATCGAACAACACGCCGACGAACTCGCCGAGATCGAGGTGCGCGACAATGGTCGCCTGCTCGCCGAGATGCGCCACCAGATCCGCTACATCCCGAACTGGTACTACTATTACGCCGGACTCGCCGACAAGATCGAAGGCGCCGTGCATCCTTGCGACAAGCCGGCGCTCAGCTTTTCGCGCCACGAGCCGCTCGGCGTCTGCGTCGGCATCGTGCCGTGGAACGCGCCGCTGTTCCTGCTCTCGCTGAAGCTTCCGGCGGCGCTGGCGGCCGGCAACACTGTGGTGCTGAAGCCGGCCGAGCACACCTCCGCCACCGCGCTGAAGCTGATGGAGCTGGTCGAGAAGGCCGGCTTCCCGCCAGGGGTCATCAACGTCGTGACCGGCTACGGCAAGGAGGTCGGCGAGCCGCTGGTCACCCATCCGCTCACCCGCCATGTCGGCTTCACCGGCTCGACGGCGACCGGCGCGCATCTCTATTCGCTGGCGGCGAAGGACGTGAAGCGCGTCAGCCTGGAACTCGGCGGCAAGTCACCGAACATCGTCTTCGACGACGCCAATCTCGACAATGCGGTGCGCGGCGTGGTGGGCGGCATCTTCGGCGCGGTCGGCCAGACCTGCATCGCCGGCTCGCGCCTGCTGGTGCAGCGCAAGGTGCATGACGAATTCGTCGAGAAGCTCGCCACCTTCAGCACGTCGGCGCGCATTGGCGACCCGCGCA
This sequence comes from Allobosea sp. 117, assembly GCF_000702305.1. Lineage (GTDB taxonomy): Bacteria > Pseudomonadota > Alphaproteobacteria > Rhizobiales > Xanthobacteraceae > Ancylobacter. The sequence continues at coordinate 49,680 of NZ_JNLC01000015.1, read as the reverse complement.
ACGCGGCGACCCAGATCGGCCCGATCGCCAACCGCATGCAGTACGACAAGGTGCTCGGCTATATCGACATCGCCCGGCAGGAAGGCGCCGAGCTGGTCATCGGCGGCAAGCGGCCGGATGGCGCCGAGTGCTCCGAGGGCTTCTTCGTCGAGCCGACCATCTTCGCCGGCGTGAACAACGACATGCGGATCGCCCGCGAGGAGGTGTTCGGCCCGGTGCTCTCCACCATCGTCTTCGACGAGATGGAGGAGGCGGTTGCGATCGCCAACGACACCGAGTTCGGCCTCGCTGCCGGCCTGTGGACCGCCGACATGCGGCGCGCATTGCGCATGTCGGAGCTGCTCGAGGCGGGCAGCGTGTGGGTGAACACCTATCGCGACGTGTCCTACACGACCCCCTTCGGCGGCTACAAGAAGAGCGGCATCGGCCGCGAGAACGGTATCGAGGGCATCCGCGAATATCTGCAGACCAAGGCCGTGTGGCTCTCCACCGCCGAGGAAATCGCCAATCCGTTCGTCATCGGCTGAACGAGGCGCCGGACGGTCCTCCGTCCGCGCAGGGATCATGAGGCCAGCACATGGTGAGACGCTCATGTTGGTGAAGCGCAAGGGCGCCGAGATTCTTGCCGACGAGCTGGCGCTCAACGGCACGGACATCGTCTATCACGTGCCGGGCGAGAGCTTTCTCTACGCGCTCGACGCGCTGGCGGTGCGCCATCCCGGCATCCGCGCCATCTCCTGCCGCCACGAGAACGGCGCGGCGCAGATGGCCGAGGCCTACGGCAAGCTCACCGGCCGACCCGGTATCGCTTTCGTCACCCGCAGCCCCGGCGCCACCAATGCGGTGAACGGCGTCCATACGGCCTATCAGGACTCCTCGCCGATGATCCTGATCGTCGGCCAGGTGAAGCGCGCGCTGATGGAGCGCGAGGCCTTCATGGCCTACGACTTCCGCACCATGTTCGCGCCCACCACCAAATGGGTGGCGCAGATCGACGATGCGGCGCGCATTCCGGAGTTTGTGCAGCGCGCCTACCAGACCGCGATGACCGGCCGCATGGGCCCGGTGGTGCTGGTCGTCCCCGAGGACGTGCTGGAGGAGGAGGCGAGCGTGCCGGTGGGCAAGCGCTCGGTGCCCGCCCATGCCGGCGCGCCGTCGGCGGAGGACGTCGAGAGCATCTTCGCCATGCTCGCGAGCGCCGAGCGGCCGCTGCTCATCGTCGGCGGCTCGGGCTGGAGCGAGGCCGCGCGCGACGACATCCAGGCCTTCGCGGCCGCCAGCAACGTGCCGGTGGTCACCACCTTCCGCCGGCGCGACATCATCGACCACCGGCTGCCCTGCTATGTCGGCGAGATCGGCATCGGCTCCAATCCGGCCCTGCTCGCGCATATCAGGGACGCCGATTTCGTCCTCATGTGCAACGACGCGCTGAGCGACGTGAACACGATCGGCGCCGGCTACATGGAGGGCTTCACGCTCTTCAGCATCCCGGTGCCGAAGCAGAAATTCGTGCATGTCGCCAATAGCTTCGGCGAGCTCAACCGGGTCTTCCAGGTCGACCTCGCGCTGCTCGCCGACAATGGCGCCTTCTGCCGGGCGCTCGCCGCCCATGCGCCGGTGGAACATGCCGCCCGCGCCGGCTGGACGGCGGCGCTGCGCGCGACCTTCGAGGCCGAGACCCGCCCCGGCCCCTGTCCGGGCTCGATCGACTTGCCGAAGGTTATGAAATGGCTGCGTGAGCGGCTGCCGGAGGATGCCATCGTCACCAATGGCGTCGGTGCCTATGCCACTTGGAGCCAGCGCTATTTCGCTCATTACCGGCTGCACACCCAGCTCGGGCCGATCAGCGGCTCGATGGGCTACAGCCTGCCGGCGGCGATCTCCGCCAAGCTCGTGCATCCCGACCGGGTGGTGGTCGACTTCGTCGGCGACGGCTGCTTCCAGATGAGCTCGGAGGAGCTGATCACCGCCGTCCAGTACGAAGCCAACATCATCGTCGTGCTGTTCAACAACAACATGTACGGCACCATCCGCATCCATGAGGAGAACCGCCTCGATGGGCGGGTGAACGGCACCCAGTTGGTCAACCCGGACTTCTACGCGCTGGCGAAAGCCTATGGCGCGCATGCCGAGCGGGTGACCACCACCGAGGAGTTCGCCCCGGCCTTCGAGCGCTCGCTTGCCGCCGGCAGGCCGGCGCTGATCGAGCTGACCGTCGATCAGGAGGCGATCCACTCCCGCTATTCGCTGACCGACCTGCGCAATCGCCGCGAGGCGAGACGCTGAACGCCCCGGCAGAGGGCGGCAGGCCGGCAGCCGGATCAGCAGCAGTCTTCCCGCGAGAAGGGAGACGCCAATGCCGAGGGAAGAACCGTCCAAAGAGACATCCAAAGGGGAACGGATATGAAAACATCACTGCCAGCCTTGCTCCTCACCGGAGCGCTCGTCGCCTTCGCCGCGCCGGTTCACGCGCAGGACTGCACGCTCCGCGTCACCACCTGGGGCGGCAACTACCAGAAGACCTATGAGGCGGTCGCCAAGGGCTTCGAGGAAGCCAACAAGTGCAAGATCGAATGGGTGGTGGGCTCAAGCCCGGACCATCTGATCAAGTCGCGCCTCGGCCAGGTCGACGTGACCACCAACACCCTGCTCAATTCGATCGCCGGCGAGAAGGAAGGCCTGTGGCTCGAGCTCGACAAGAGCAAGATCCCGAACATGGCCAACCTCTATCCCAACGCCGTCTATTCGCCCTACACGATCTTCGCGAATGTCGGCGACTACGTGCTCGCCTACAACTCCGACAAGGTGAAGACCGCGCCGACCAGTTGGGAGGAGCTGTGGAAGCCGGAGTACAAGAACCATGTCGTCATCTACGGCATGCAGCACATTCCGACGCTCAGCCTGACGGTGCTCGAAGCCAACCAGAACGGCGGCAGCATCGACAATATCGAGCCCGGCCTGAAGAAGATGGCGGAGCTGTTCAAGAGCGGCAATCTGATCGGCGCGCTCGACGTCGAGAGTCAGATGGTCTCGCTGTTCCAGACCGAGGATGCGTGGATCGGCATGCTGGCCACCGGCCGCATGAAGGACCTGCTCGACAAGGGCGTGAAGAACGTCGCCTTCGCCCGGCCGCAGGAGGGCACCTTCCCGCTGATCACCAGCGTCAACGTGCCGAAGACCGCCAAGGACCCGGCGATGGCCTTCGCCTTCGTGAACTACATCCTCAGCCCCGAGGTGCAGCAGGCCTTCGCCACGCGCAACCTCTATGCGCCGACGGTGCAGAACGCCAAGATCCCGGATGACTTCGCCTACAAGGCCCTGCTGGTGCAGAACGAGCAGTTCAAGCGCCTCTTCCTCCCCGATCAGGAGAAGATCACCGCCAACAAGGCGAAGTGGCAGGAAGAGCTGAACAAGCTGACCAGCAAGTGAGACGACCGGTGGGCCAGGAGGTGGTGTCGACCTCCCGGCCCACCAGCCCAGATCTCGGGCCGGTATCACGGGCCGACTCGTCCGCGGACGCGTCTTCCGTGCGCCGCCGTCCGTGCCTGACTTTCCTGGAGACTCCTCGACGATGAACGATCCTGCCGGCAAAGCCATCGACGTCGAAGGCGTCTGCAAGCGATACGGCCATGCCAGCGCCGTGAACGACGTGTCCTTCGACGTGCGCCACGGCGAGTTCGTCTCGCTGCTCGGTCCCAGCGGCTGCGGCAAGACCACGACGCTGCGGATGATCGCCGGCTTCGTGATGGCCTCCGAAGGGCGCATCCGTATCAACGGGCGCGACGTCACCTATCTGCCGCCGGAAAAGCGCGAGGTCGGCTTCGTCTTCCAGAACTACGCGCTGTGGCCGCATATGACGGTGGCCGAGAACGTTGCCTTCGGCCTGAAGCTGCGCAAGCGCGACAAGGCGTTCATCCGCAACAAGGTGGAGGAGACGCTCGCCGTCACCGGCCTGTCCGGCTATGGCGGTCGGCTGCCGCGCCAGCTCTCCGGCGGGCAGCAGCAGCGCGTGGCGCTCGCCCGCGCGCTGGCGCTCGAGCCGCAATTGCTGCTCATGGACGAGCCGCTGAGCAATCTCGACCGCGCCTTGCGCGTCGCCATGCGCCGCGAGCTGAAGAAGCTGCAGCAGCGGCTCGACATGACGACGCTCTACGTGACCCACGACCAGGAGGAAGCCCTGTCCATGTCGGACCGGGTGGTGATCATGAGCGGGGGCGAGATCGCGCGCATCGCGCGTCCGTTCGAGATCTACGAGGACCCCCAGTCGGAGTTCGTCGCCGATTTCGTCGGCACCACCAATTTCTTCGACGGCGTGGTGAGCGAGGTCACCGACGGCGAGGCGACGGTGCGGGTCGGCGAGGCTCTAAGCTTGCGCGTCGGCAACCGGATCGCCGCCGCGCGCGGCAGCGCGGTGCGGGTGCTGTTGCGCCCGGAGCGCATCCGCATCCTTCCCGAGCGGCGCGAGGGTGCCAATATCCTCTCGGCGCGGGTCGACTTCATCGAATATTTCGGCCCTACCATGCGCTACACGGTGGTGCTGCCCGGCGGCGAGAGCCTCTATGTCGAGGCGCACGACATCCACGGCTCGGCCAGCATCGGCGAGACGGTGTGGCTCAGCATCGAGCCGGACCATTTCCGCCTCATCGACCGCAAGGGAGCGCCGGGGTCATGAGGTCGCGCAGCGCCGCCCTCCTTCTCGCGCCCGCGGTCGTGGCGCTGACGATCTTCGTGCTGTTCCCGCTGATGTGGGTGGTACGCACCAGCTTCAACCACACGATGGACGGCGCCTATATGGTGTCGGCCTTCACCTTCGAGAACTATGTCCGCTTCTTCGGCTCGGGCTGGTACCTGATCAACACGCTGTGGTTCTCGATCCGCGTCGCGGTCGTGACCATCCTGATCTCGGTGCTGCTCGGCTATCCGGTGGCGCTCTACATCGCCGGCACGCGCGGCCTGCAGCGCAGCGCGCTGGTGACCATGGTGCTCTCGCCGCTGCTGATCGGTCTCGTCACCCTCGTCTATGGCTGGATCGTCATCTTCCGCGGCGGCGGCCTGCTCAACTCGCTGATGATCGCGCTGCGCGTCTATGACGAGCCGGTCCGCTACATGTGGGACCTCAAGGGCGTCGTCATCCTGCTGGTCTATATCGGCATGCCCTATATCGTGCTGTCGCTGCTCGACAGCATCGAGCGCATCAACCCATCCTTCGTGGAGGCGGCGCGCAATGTGGGTGCCAGCCGCTGGCGCGCCTTCTGGAGCGTGACGTTCCCGCTGACGATGCCCGGCCTCTATGCCGGGCTGGTCATCGTCTTCACGCTGAACTTTTCCGCCTTCGCCGTGCCGCTGATGGTGGGCGCTACCGACACCCAGATGATCGGCCTCGTCATCTATCGCGAGGCTCTGCTCAACAACGACTTGCCCTTCGCCTCCAGCCTCTCGGTGATCATGATCGCCGCCAATGCGACGATCCTCATCGGCATGTCCTTCCTGTTCGGCAGGCTGATCCTCAACCGGCTGGAAGCGAAGAGATGAGGGCGCCCGCCATGCAACGTCTCGACCTCGGCACCGCGGGCCTCAGGCTGTTCACCTATGCGGCGATGGCCTTCCTGTTCTTCCCGATCCTCATCACCCTCGTGGTGTCGGTGAATCCGCGCGAATTCATCCTGCCGCCCTCCGGCTTCACGCTGGAGTGGTTCAGGGCGGCCTGGACGTCGGAGACCTTCGTGCGGGGCATGGGCGTGAGCCTGACGCTGGGCGTCGTCGCCTCGCTGATCGCCAATCTCCTCGCTCTGCTCGCGGTGCTGGCGATGGTGCGCTACGACTTCCGCGGCAAGGCGCTGATCAACCTGCTGATCATGTCTCCGCTCTTGATCCCGACGACGATCTTCAGCCTAGCGCTCTACGTCTATTTCGTGCAGCTCGGCTTCGGTGGCGGCATCCCGGCGCTGGTCATCGGCCATGCCATCCATGTGTTGCCCTTCGCCGCCCGCATCCTCACCGCCAGCATGCAGAACTTCGACACCTCGCTGGAAGAGGCGGCGCGCAATGTCGGCGCCGGGCCGGTGCGCACCATGGTCTCGATCACCCTGCCGGTGATGAAGACCGGCCTCATCTCCAGCTTCGTGCTGTGCTTCGTACTCTCCTGGAACGACTTCCCGATCTCGGTGTTCCTCGCCCCGCCGGGCTGGACGCCGCTGCCGGTCGAGCTGTTCACCTACATCAAGTTCCAGTACGACGCGGTGGGCGCCGCGCTCGCCTCCTCGCTGATCCTGATCTCCGGCGCGGCGATGGTCATCATCGACCGGATGGCGGGGCTGCGGCGGGTGCTCAAGGGCTGAGCCGTCGCACGGCGTCAGGCCGCCAGCGGAAGCTGGATCAGGATGCGTCCGCCCGCGCCGGAATCGGGCGGGCCGAGGCCGATCTCGCCCCGATGCGCCTGCACGATGGACCGGCACATGGCGAGGCCGAGCCCCATGCCGTGCGGCTTGGTGGTGAAGAACGGATCGAAGGCGCGTTCGGCGGCGTCCCCGGAGAAGCCCGGGCCGGTGTCGGTCACCTCGATGGCGACGCCGCCCTCTTTCCGGAAGGTGCGCACCGACAGCCGGCGCTCGCCCGGCGCCGCCTGCATGGCCTGGATCGCGTTGTTCATGACGTTGATGAGTACCTGCTGAAGCAGGATGCGATCGCCCTCGATACGGGCGTCCGGAGCGTCCAGCGATGCCGTCAGCCTGACGCCGTGGCTGACGATCTCGCCGTTCACCATGCGCAGCGCATCCGCGACGAGCGGGTCGAGCGCCAGCACCGCACGCTCGGGCTCGACCTTGGCGAGCAGCGTGCGGACGCGGCGCACCACCTCGGAGGCGCGGTGCGCCGAGGCCGCCGCCTCGTTCAGCGACGCGCGCACCTCGTCGAGATCGGGCGGATCGCGGTCCATCCAGCGTTGCGCGGCGGCGGCGTGCGTCGTGATGGCGGCGAGCGGCTGGTTGATCTCGTGGGCGATCGAGGCCGAAACCTCGCCGACCGTTGCGGCGCGCAGCGCATGGTCGAGCTGCGCGCGCGTGCGGTCCAGCGCCTGCTGGACCTTCACGCGCTCGGAGATATCCAGCACGCTCGCCTGCACGCGGTCCAGCGAATCCTCGGGCGGGAAATTGAAGGCGACGATCACCCGCAGCGTCTCGCCCTTGAGCGTGCGGATCGTCGCTTCGTTCTGATAGCTCGGCGCTCCGCTGGCGAGGGCGATTAGGAATTCGCTGAAACCGTTGTCGCTTTCCAGAAGGAACTCGTCGAGCCGGGTGAAGAAGGCCTCCTTCGACGGCGCGCCCATGAGCTTCAGCGCGGTGCGGTTGACGTCTGTGACGTGGATCATGCCGCGCATCCGGCGGACGAACTCAGGATGCTCCGCCAGGTAGGTCTCGACGTTGATGCCGCGCCCCGCCAGTTCGTCGAGCGCTGCCTTCACGGGCCGCAGATCATGCTCCCAGATGGCGACCGCCAGCGTCTCGAAGATGGTCCGGAATCGCCCTTCGCTCTGCCGCAGCGCCCGGTTCGAGGCCCGGCGCGACAGGGTCAGGAAGGTCGTCGCGAGGATCGCGGCCAGGCTGAAGGTGAGCCGCAGCGTGGACTCGATGTGCCAGCCCGTGCCGTGGACGTAGACATAGCTGAGGACGGTGAGCGCGACGCAGCCCAGCGCGCAGACCCGGATCATCCGCTCGGACGCGATGTCGCCGATGATGATGAGCACCAGCACGTAGAGCACCGCGACGGCGCTTCCGAGCATGGTGAAGCTATCGACGGCGAAGATCGCCACGGTCAGCAAGGCGGCCGCGAGGTAGCGGTATTTTAGGGCAAGGGCCATGTGTGCCGGCATCGCAGCGTCTTCTTCCGTTCCATCGGCTTGGGAGCCGCGAAGATAGAGAGAGGAGACAGCGTATGCCATTAGCGCAAGGTCAAGGTGATGAGGAGATCGCCGGTGTTCACGAGAGGGTAGCGTCGCGAGGCGTCTTCGCCGGCCGGGCCGCCCGGATGGCGAAGACGCGCCGGTTCCGTTCGGCTCCGGCTTGCGCGGGTCCGCTTCAGTGGTTCGAGCGGGTCGCCTCGTAGAGGAACCAACTGCGCCGCTCCGCCTCGTCGATCCACACCTCGATGAGGCTGGTCGACGCGACGTCGTTGTATTGCTCGCACACGCCATGCGCGGCGCGCAGGAAGCCGGTGAGCCGGCGGTTGTCCTCGGCGAGCTCAGCGAGCATGTCGGGCGCAGTCACATAGTCGGCGTCGTTGTCGGCGAGGCGCTGAAGACGCGAGATGTGGCCGATCGAGCGCAGCGTCGTGCCGCCCACCTTGCGCGCCCGCTCGGCGATGGCGTCGGTGGTGGCGAAGATCTGGTCGCCCTGCTCGTCGAGCATGAGGTGATAGTCGCGGAAATGCGGCCCGGAGAGGTGCCAGTGGAAATTCTTCGTCTTCAGATACAGCGCGAACATGTCGGCCAGCAGCCCGGTCAGCGCCGCGGCGATGTCGCGGGTGGCGTCGGCGCCGAGGTCGGTGGGGGTGCGCAGCGGTGCGGTCCGGCGCGCCTCGGGCGAAGATGTGGTCATGGCAGCCTGCTCCGTGGAGGTTTCAGTGGCACGGCGGCTGTGCCGGCACGCCGGCCGCCGCTTCGCGAAGCACGTTAGGGCGCCGCGCGCCGCCGCCCCATCGTCCGTTGGGCTGCCGAACTCATACTTGCGTGTGTAGGCAGATCGCTCACGCGATGCCGCCGAGGGCGGCGTCGAGGCAGGCGATCATCGCCTGGCCGTCGAAGGGCTTGCTCAGGAAGCCGACGGCCCCGCCGGCGGTGGCCTGCCGACGCACATGCTCTTCCGGAAAGGCGGTGATGAAGATCAGCGGCGTCCGGCAGCCGCCGGCGCGCAGCCGCGCCTGCAGCTCGAGCCCGCTCATGCCCGGCATCTGTACATCCGTAATGATGCAGTCGGCATCGAGCCGTCGCGGGGAGTGCAAAAACTCCTCGGCGGAAGCGAAGCTGCTGGTCTTGAGACCGAGCGATCGCACGAGGCTCGCCGTCGCGGTACGGACGGCGTCGTCATCGTCGATGATCGCGACCATCGCGTGGTGGCGCACGTCCTGAAACCCTTTCGCGGGAGCCGGGGCGCGCCGGGCGCGCGCCGCACTGTCCCGGGCTCCTGTATCGCTCCGCCGGCGCGCGGGCGGAATCATATCAAGGTTTGCTGCGTCTATCTTTTCGGCGCGCTGACGCCGAGCAGCTCGGCCATGCGCACCAGATCGGCCAGCGAACGGGCGCCCATCTTCCGCATGACGTGGCCGCGATGGATCTTCACGGTGATCTCGCTCAGGCCGATCTCGGCGGCCACCTGCTTGTTCATCAAACCGGAGGTGACAAGCGCCATCACCTCCTTCTCGCGGCCGGTGAGCGACTGGTGGCGCTCCTGTACGCCGGAGATCGCCTTGGCGGCCTCGCGCCGGGCGCGATCCTGCTCGACCGCGTTGGAGACCGCGTCGAGCAGGTCCTGGTCGCGGAACGGCTTGGTCAGGAAATCCACCGCACCCGCCTTCATCGCGCGCACGGACATCGGGATGTCGCCATAGCCGGTCATGAAGATGATCGGCATGTCGAGGTCGGAGCGGGCGAGCTGCGACTGGAAGTCGAGGCCGCTGACGCCGGGCAGCCTGATGTCCAGCACCATGCAGCGCGGCGCATCCGGCACCCTGGCCGCCAGCAGCTCGGACGCCGAGCCGAACAGAGCCACGTTGAGGCCGACCGAGCGGAACAGACTTGAGAGCGCCTCGCGCAGCGCGGCGTCGTCGTCGACGACGATGACGAGCGGCTGCAACGGTTCGGCGGGGGCGGCGGTGCGGCGCGTCGTCATGGTTGCGTTCACGGCATCGGTTCCTTCGCGGCGAGGTAAGTGGCGCGCCGGCGCGCTCGTCCCTCCCGGTTGCAGATGTCTCCAGACCGGGTGGCGGAAAGGCCGATGATAATGCGCCGAAGCGAAAGTCCCAGCCCCGGCCCTTCAGCCGCAGGCCGCGCCGGATTGCAGGCCGATGCGGCCGGTCGGGTGTGTGTAGATCGCTGGGCCATGGCGGTCTGCCGGTGGTTGGTATTCCGCATGTGGGATGCCGGACCTTAGCAATCGACCGGACGCCCGTGACGTATACGAAGGTATGGCGGAACCCAGATGAAGAGATGGGCCTGCCGGTGCCCAGTTCAGTTGCGCAGAGTGTGTCCCGGCTAAGCCCGCCAGAGGCGGAGCGCGGCGCGCAGCCGCCGCCACAGCCGCGCCGCCTCCTTCCTGAAGCCGTCGAGGCCCAGCCAGGCGACGACGCTACGGCGTACCGAGCTCGCGGTCTCGATCAGCCACGCCATCCACGCAATGGTCATGAGCTTCGCCTTGCCGGCCGAGAAGATGCGCTCGATCAGCACGAAGCTCACGAGATGCGCGACCACGAACAGCACCGTTCCGCCGCGCACCGATCCGCCGGCGATCCACACCAGCGCGACGAATTTCAGCGGCTCGACCACCGCGTAGGGCACCACAAGCAGCACCAGAACCGCATAGGCGGGCAGCCCCCCGACCCAGTGCTCGAACATCTGCATCAGCCGCAGCGCCGCGATGCGCCGGATCAGTGGGCGATAGAGCGGGCGTACCAGCTCGTCGAGCAGAATGACCAGCGCGCACAGGAGGCGGAAGGCGAAGCGCAGCGTGGCACGAAACGGATTGTGCCGGGGCGCGCCGGCGTGTCGGCTGGTCATGGGAACGGCGTCACTCCTTGCCTCCGTAGCTGATGGCGGCGGGCGGCGAATACCGATATGGGACGCATGGATCAATCATGCACTGCGGCACCCGCGCGCTCGGCGACCGGGCGCAGCGACAGCGAGGCGTTTCATGGAGTTCGCATCGGACAACACGGCGATGGTCCATCCAGCCATTCTCGCCGCCCTGAATGCGGCCAACGCCGGCACCGCCGCGTCCTACGGCGCCGACGATTGGACGCGGCGCGCGATGGCCCGCCTCGAAGAGGTGTTCGAGACGCGCATCCGTGGGTTCTTCGTCGGCACCGGCACCGCCGCCAATGCGCTCGCGCTTTCGGCGATCGCCTCGCCGGTCGGCACCGTGCTTTGCCATGGCGAGGCGCATATCAACACGGATGAGTGCGGTGCGCCCGAGCTCCTCACCGGCGGAGCGAAGCTCACGCCGGTCGAAGGCACCGGCTGCAAGGTCGATGTCGACACGCTCGACGGGGCGCTGCGTCCCTTCGTCCGGGGCTTCCACCAGCAGGCGCCGCAGGCGGTCTCGATCACCCAGGCGACCGAGCTCGGCATGGTCTACGAGGCGGAGGAGGTGGCGGCGATCGGCGCCTTCTGCCGCGCGCGTGGGCTGCGGCTGCACATGGACGGCGCGCGCTTCGCCAATGCGCTGGTCTCCACCGGCGCGAGCGCCGCCGATCTCACCTGGAAGGCCGGCGTCGACGTCATGTCGTTCGGTGCGACCAAGAACGGCGCCATGGGTGTCGAGGCCGTGGTCTTCTTCGACACGGCGCTCGCGGAGGCGTTCGAATACCGCGTCAAGCGCTCCGGCCACGTCGTCTCCAAGGGGCGCTTCCTCGGCGCGCAGATGCTGGCCTATCTCGAGGGCGATCTCTGGCTCGCCAATGCGCACCACGCCAATGCGATGGCGGACCGGCTCGCCGGCGGGCTTGTAGCCGTGGCCGGGGTCCGCCTCGCCCTTCCGGTGCAGGCGAACGAGGTGTTCGCGATCTTCCCCGCCGGGCTGCATGCCCGGCTCCAGGCCGCGGGCGCGCATTATTACGACTGGCCCGGCGAGCGGATCGGCGACGATGGACCGCGCGCGGGCGAGGTTCTGGTGCGTCTCGTCACCTCCTTCGCCACCCGGCCGGAGGAGATCGACAACCTGCTCGCCCATGCACGGGCGGAAGCCGCCTGATCCAGCGCATCAGTCGCTGCGGAACAGAGGATTGCGCTTCTCGATGAGGAAGCGCGCCATCTCCGCATCGAAATCCCAGCCGCCGGTCGGCGGGTAGGGTTTCATCATGTCCGGCGCGGCGAGATAGCTCTTCATGTAGAGCGCCACGGCGCCGGAATAGCGCTGGTAGTCGGCGCGGTGTCGCGTGAAGGCCGTGCCGTAGCCGTAGACCGCCATGACGAAGGCCCCGACGATGACGGCGAGCGGCAGCATCTCGGCGCGCCGGCGCTTCGGCAGGGCGTAAGCGACACCGTAGGCTCCGCAGATGGCGGGTAGCGCGTATTGCAGATGCCAGTTGGCAAGATATTCGCGCGACATGGCGATGGCGGCCACGGCACCGATTCCGAACAGGAAGAGCGCGAGCGGCAGGGCCACCGAGGCGAGCTGCCCGTTGCGGGCGGCCATGCCGGCGGCGACCAGCGCCGGCACCGCGATGAGCGCGCCGAGGAGGCTGCGGGGGTTGACGCCGAATTCGTAGATGGCGATCGGCGCGCTGACGATGGCTGTCCCGAGGGCGTCGAGCACATAGAAGGCGGTGCGGATTGGGTCGAGGATGCGTCCGGCGCCTCCCGAGAAGGCGGCGACCGCCACGACGAAGAGCGCGAGGCTGATGACGGCGAGCAGGAGCCGCTCGCGGCGCGGCAGTCGGTCGGAGGCGAGGAACATGACCGCGGCGGCCGGTAGTGCGAAGGCGGCGCCGGCGGACGAGCCGATGCCGAGGCCGATCAGCGCGAAGCCGCCCGACAGGCGAACCCATTGCCGCAGCGCTAGACCGCGCGCCGAATGCAGCACGGCGAGCCCCATCACGGCGAAGGCGACGGAAAAGCCCAGCGTGAACTGGAAGCCCCAGAGCAGCGGCACATAGACGGCGGGGCTGAACAGGACGACCGCGACCGGGAAGGCCGACGCCGTCGAGCGGGTGATGGTCAGCCGGAAGACCACGAGCACGGCGAAAAGCGCGAGCAGCGTCAGCGCGATGGTGGCACGGCTGTCGTAGTTGAACACCTCGGCGACCGGCAGATAGACCAGCGCCGGCACGAGGATGGGGTGGTCGTAGATGCGAAACGACATCGCCCCGAGGGCGCCGGACAGGCTATCGGACCGCTGCAGGATCATGGCGTTGCGCAGCAACAGCCATTCGTCGCTGGTCGGGTTGGGCAGGGCGTAGAGATAGACGAAGATCGCCGCCACCACGGCGGGGGCGACCAGCACGGCGTCGCGCGGTCCGAGTTTCATGAATGCGGCGCCGATAGGTGTTTTCGTGCGGCGCGCAATGTCGTCACAGAGGCTCTCATCCGTTGGCACGTCCCGGGAAATTGCAGGACGTGGATCGGAATGGAGCCGGTGCCGAGCGTCAAGTCTTCCCGGCTCGTTCCACACGGCAAACGAACGAACCGGCCCGACGGAGAACCGCCGGGCCGGAGCCTCGTCGAGGCGAGCTAGTGCTGGCCGCCTTTGCGGCCGGCCTCACGTGCACGGTCGGGATCGTTCTTGAAATTACCGGAGCCGCCGCGCTCGCCGCCGCCCTGCTGGCGGTTGTCACCACCGCTCTGGCTGTGCTGCGGCTGGTGGCTGTGTTCGCCACCCTTGCGGCCGGCTTCCCGGGCGCGTTCGCGGTCTTCGGCAAAATTGCCGGATCCGCCACGGTGCTCGTTCTGATTGGCCATATCGGATCTCCTCTTTGTCTCGCCCCCTAGAGTGAACGGCCGGCCGCCCGAACCGTTCCCGAGAAAATCCGCCTTGATCATCATGACCTTAGGTCATGGAAAAAGATGGGCCGGCATCGCAAGTTTCTCTCCGATGCCGGCCCCGGTCGTCAGTTGAACGCGCGCTTCACCTGCTGGGTCGGCGCGTTCTTGCCCTTGTAGAGCGGGTGGAAGATCGGTTCGAACAGCGAGTGGCCGGAATTCTGGCGCACCTGCTGGCGGCGGACCTTCTCATGCTCGATGCTGTCGCGGCGTTCGACGCTCGCGCCGAACTTCTTGTCGATCGGCGAGGCTGGCGACTGGGCGAATGCCACCGGGACCGAGGTGACGAGAATGGCTGCGGCGAGCGCCATGGAAAGAGACTTGCGGATCATAGTCGATCTCCCTGCGTTCATATGCACTTCAACGCCGCAGGGGCGATTTCGTTGCGTCAGATGCGGTCGCCGGTGCTTTTTTCGATCGGCGGCATGGGCCGGCCGCCCACCCGCACGGGGGAACGAACGGCGCCGGCCGGCATTGGTCGCAGACCTCATCCGGCCTTCAGGCCAATCGAGAAAGGCCCCTTCCATGCGTGATCCGCGACAGCTCGACCAGAACCCGGTGGTGATCGACCCCGCCAATGTCGATGCGGTTCTCAACGACCGACCGACGCCGGTGACCAGCCCGCGCAAGCCGCCGCTCGACGACATCGACGATGAGGATAGCCCGCGTCAGGATGGGGATGGGAACCCTGCGCCGGCCGGCGACGTACCCACCTTCGACGAGGCCGAAGCACCCGAACGGGTCGTCGACGAGATACCGGACGAGCCGGAACTCGATATTCCTTACGACGACGAAGAGAACTGACGGTCTGAACCAAAGCCGCTCATGCGCCCCGCCGCTTCATGGCTTCGGCCAGGGCGGCGCCGAGCGTGCCCTGCGCCGGCTCGTCGCGCCGTGCCGTCCTCGCCGGAGCCGCGGAGGACGCGGGCTTCGCTGCGCGCTCCTCGCGTGCCGGACGCGCGCCGGCATCCTTGCGCATGGATAGGGCAATGCGCTTGCGCGCGACATCGACCTCCAGCACCCGCACCTTCACCACGTCGCCGGCCTTCACGACCTCGTGCGCGTCCTTGATGAAGCGGTCGGCGAGCTGGGAGACGTGCACCAGCCCGTCCTGATGCACGCCGATGTCGACGAAGGCGCCGAAGGCCGCGACATTGGTCACCGTGCCTTCCAGCAGCATGCCGACCTTGAGCTGCTTGATGTCGTGCACCTCGTCGTTGAACGTGGCGGTGCGGAACTCCGGGCGCGGATCGCGGCCGGGCTTTTCCAGCTCGGCGATGATGTCGCGCACGGTCGGCAGGCCGAAGCGCTCGTCGACGAAGACGCGCGGATCGAGTGCCTTCAGCGCCGCGCTGTCACCCATCAGCGTGCGCAGGTCGCGGCCGCAGGCGGCGACGATCTTGGCCGCCACGCCATAGGCTTCCGGATGCACGGATGAGGCGTCGAGCGGTTCGGCGCCGTCGGGGATGCGCAGAAAGCCGGCGCATTGCTCGAAGGTCTTCGGCCCGAGTCGCGCCACCTTCAGGAGTTCCCGGCGCGAGGCGAAGCGGCCATTGGCGTCGCGATGGGCGATGATCGCCTCGGCGAGCGAGGTGCCGAGGCCGGAGACGCGGGCGAGCAGAGCGGCCGAGGCGGTGTTGAGATCGACGCCCACCGCGTTCACCGCGTCCTCGACTACCGCGTCGAGGGCGCGGGCGAGGCGGTACTGGTCGACATCGTGCTGGTATTGCCCGACGCCGATCGACTTCGGCTCGATCTTCACCAGTTCGGCGAGCGGGTCCTGCAGGCGACGGGCGATCGACACCGCGCCGCGCAGCGAGACGTCGAGGTTGGGGAACTCGGTGGCGGCGGTCTCGGAGGCCGAATAGACCGAGGCGCCGGCCTCGCTGACCACGACCTTGATCGGGCGCGCCTCCGCCGGCAGGGCGGCGATCAGTTCCGCCGACAGCCGGTCGGTCTCACGGCTCGCCGTCCCATTGCCGATGGCGATGAGCTCGACCCTGTGCCGGGCGACCAGCGCCCGCAGTACGGCGAGCGCGCCCTGAACATCGTTCTTCGGCTGGAAGGGATAGACTGTGGCGGTGTCGAGCAGCTTGCCGGTGGCGTCCACCACCGCCACCTTCACTCCCGTGCGGATGCCGGGATCGAGCCCCATGGTGGCGCGCGAGCCGGCCGGGGCGGCGAGCAGCAGGTCCTTCAGATTGCGGGCGAAGACGCGGATCGCTTCCTCCTCGGCGCGCTCGCGCAGCTCGGTCATCAGGTCGACCGAGAGGTTGAGCGAGAGACGCACCCGCCAGGCCCAGCGGGCGACCTCCATCAGCCAGGCGTCGCCCGGCCCGCCGGCGGCGCTGATAGCGTAGGCTTCCGCTATGATCCGCTCGACCGGCTTAACCGGGGCGGGATTGTCGGCGTCGACCTCGATGTCGACGGTCAGCACGTCCTCGTTGCGCCCGCGCAGCATGGCGAGCGCGCGGTGGCTCGGGGTGCCGGACCAGCGTTCCGTATGGTCGAAATAATCGGCGAACTTTGCGCCGGCCTCCCGCTTGCCGTCGACGACGCGGGCGCGGAGCATGGCGTGCTCCTTCATATAGGCGCGCAGCTTGCCGAGCAGGTCGGCATTCTCGGCAAAGCTCTCGACGAGGATGTCGCGGGCGCCGTCGAGCGCCGTCTTCGCGTCCGGCACCTCGTCGGAAAGATAAGCCGCCGCAAGCTCCTGCGGGGAGGCGCGACGGTCGGCGAGGATCGCCTCGGCGAGCGGCCCGAGGCCACGCTCGCGGGCGATCTCGGCACGGGTGCGGCGCTTCGGCTTGAAGGGCAGGTAGATATCCTCGAGCTCCGCCTTTGTGGTGACGGCGAGAATCTTGGCCTCCAGCTCGTCGGTGAGCTTGTCCTGCGAGCGGATCGATTCCAGCACAGCGGCGCGTCGCGCCTCCAGCTCGCGCAGATAGACGAGGCGCTCTTCCAGCCGGCGGAGCTGGGTGTCGTCGAGGCCGCCGGTCACTTCCTTGCGGTAGCGCGCGATGAAGGGCACGGTCGCGCCCTCGTCGAGAAGCTCAACCGCGGCAATGACTTGTGCCGGCCGGGCGGCGATCTCGGCGGCGATGATGCCGGCGATGGCGGCGTTCTTCTGCGCGTCGGCGGTGGCCATTCCAGCCTCGGGAATCGTTGCGGGGCGGCGACCTTAAGGGCATGCCGGCAGGCTGCCAACGCCACCATGGCGGCGCATCGACAGGTACTTGAAAGATCAGACGATTTTTATCGAAGGGGAGCCCGCAACGGCGCGTCCGACTACCGTGGCGGCGGGAAAGCCGGCCGTTCTGATCTCATCGACGAGGCGCTCCGCCGCCTCGGGCGCGCAGGCGACGAGCAGCCCGCCCGAGGTCTGCGGATCGGTGAGAAGATGCCGCTGCCAGTCCGGCAGGCCGTCCGGCAGGGTGACCGCCTCACCATAGCTCGCCCAGTTGCGGTGCGAGGCGCCGGTGACGAAACCGGCCTGCGCCAGCTCGGCGGCGCGCGAGAGGAAGGGCAGGCGGTCGAGGTCGAGCTCGATCGCCAGGCCGGATCCGCGCGCGACCTCAAGGCCATGGCCGAGAATGCCGAAGCCGGTGACGTCGGTCACAGCGTGCACCTCGGGGTTCTTGCCGAGGGCGGTGCCAACGCGGTTGAGCAGGGTCATGGAGCCGACCATCTCTGCATAGGCGCCCTCGGGAAGCGCCTCCTTCTTGAAGGCGGCGGAATAGACACCTACCCCCAGTGCCTTGGTCAGGATCAGCGCATCGCCGGGGCGGGCCTCGCTGTTCTTCCGGATGTTCTCGGATCTTGCGGTGCCGATGACGGCGAGGCCGTACACCGGCTCGGGACAGTCGATGGAATGGCCGCCCGCCACCGGAATGCCGGCCTCGGCGCAGATCGAAGCGCCGCCTTTGAGGATCTCGCGCACCATGGATGTCTCGATGCGACCCAGCGGCATGCCGAGGATCGCCAGCGCCATCAGCGGCCTGCCGCCCATGGCGTAGACGTCCGAGATGGCGTTGGTGGCGGCGATGCGGCCGAAGTCGAAGGCATCGTCCACCATCGGCATGAAGAAGTCGGTGGTGGCGATGATGCAGGTCTCCTCGTCGAGCTGCCAGACGGCGGCGTCGTCGCCGGTCTCGGTGCCGACCAGAAGGCGCTCGAACGGACCGCCGGGCGGTTGTTCCGCAAGGAGCTCCCGCAGCACGGAGGGCGCCAGCTTGCAGCCGCAGCCGCCGCCATGGGCAAGGCTGGTGAGGCGGAAGGGCGCGGCGTCGTTCGGCTTGTCGAGCATGGCAGGGGTCCTTGTACAAGCGTCATCCCGGAGGGCCCCGAGGACGCTCCGGGATAACCAAGAGGCGATACCGCCGTTCAGGCGGTGATCTCCGCCGACTTGATCACGTATTTGAAGGTGTCGGGATCGAGGCAGTCGAGCCGCGCCGCCGCCACCTCGGCCTGCGGATACATCAGGAAGCCGAGCTTCGGTCCCGAAGAGCCGGGCAGGGCGATGTCGTGGCCGTCATTGTAGGCGAGCCAGTTGCCTTCCCACGCGCCGAACAGCGCCTTGCGGGCCGCGATCACCTTGGCGTCGTCGATGGCGAGCTTGCCCGGCGGCTCCTCCAGCACGACCTTGCGCACGTCGGCCGGGTCGACCGGCACCCAACCATGGGCTTCCAGCCAGACCTCGGCGCGGCAGTGCTGCGCCTTGCTTACCACCTGCGCGTTGGCGCCGAGGCTCTTGTAGCCGAACTTCGAGGGAGCGACGCGCAGGCCGTAGAGGTCGCGGGCCGGGATGCCGGCGGCGCGGGCGAGGCCGACATAGAGCGCGTTGAGATCGGCGCATTTGCCGCCGAGATTGCCGCTGTTGAGCAGCGAGGCGATGTCGCCGGTGCCGCAGCCCCGCGTGGCGGCGTTGCGATAGGTGTTCTCGACCACCCATTCATAGATGGCGCGGGCCTTCTCCACGTCTGTGGTCTTGCCGGCGACGATCTTGTCGGAGGTCGTCTTCACGATGCCGTCGACCGGGATGAGGTCGGTTGCCTTGAGGAACAGCGCGCGCTCGGCGGCGGAGAGCGGCGCGACCGTGCCGGGCTTGGCGAAATCGGTCGCGCGGTCGCGGGTGGCGAATTTCGAGGTGATCTCGACGACCGGGGCGGCCTCGCCGTCCTTCCAGGTCACATGCAGCATCTCGGCGCCGTAATGCGGGTCGCGCACCACCTCGGCGTTCGCCGCATTGGTGGTCCATGTCGAGCCGGCCGGCTTGAACCAGTCGTCGGCGCGGAAGGCGGGGAGCGGCACCCAGGCCTGGGCCGGGCCGGACTTGCCAGCGGGCGGTGCCACCTCGAGGCGCGTGACCACCTCGAAATTGCGCCAGGGGCCTGGCTTGGGGGCGAAGACCACGGCGCCGTCCGCGGCGCCGGCGGCCGCTTGCGCGAAGGCGTGGTGCGGCACGGCGAGGGCGGCGGCAAAGGCAGCGCCGGCTTTGAGAACGTCGCGTCGGCTGGTCATTGTGGCTGGCTCCCGGTCTCGGTGTGTTCAGGCGGCAGGACATCGTTGGAGGCGGGCGCCGCGCCGTCCATGAGGCGCCCGAGGATGCGGTCGACGGCCGGATCGTCCCAGTCGACGGGGCCGGCTGCGAAGAGGCGAATGGCATGGGTGCCGTCGAGCACGAAGGTCGAGGGGAAGGCGTCGACCTTCCACGCCTTCATGGCGGCGCGGCTCTCGTCCAGCAGGATGGGGAAGGGCACCGGGGCGGCCTCGAAGAAGCGCCGCACCCGCACCTCCACCTCGCCGACATCGATGGCGAGGATGGCGAATCGGCGCCCTTCCATGCGGCGGCTGAGACGCGACAGGCCCGCCATCTCGTCCCGGCACGGCTCGCACCATGTCGCGAAGAAGTGAACCACGACGACGCGGCCGGCGGCGTCCGCGAGGCTCCTCGCGCCGTGATCGAGCGTCGGCAGGGCTATGGCAGGAGCCGGAGTGCCGGCCGGAAAGGGCGGGTCGATCGCGCCGCGCGCGGTCTTCACGTCGGCCAGAAGCACAGCGGACAGCGCGGCTAGGCCGGCAGAACCCGCCAGAATCGTTCGGAATCGGTCGCCGGGGCCCCGTCCCGCGGGAGCCGTCCATGTATCCACGCGTCGATTGTTGGATCGGTCTTCCCGCCACGTCAATCCGGCCAAATCTTCCCTAAAGTAAGCTCGCTGTATCCATGTGGGAATAGCGCCTCGAATCTTGTGCGCTGCAACAGCAGAAGCGATTGGAAATTCAAGAATTTTTGCGCGCAATCATGCTTTCGTTTGTTTGACATTGGAGGACCTAAAAAATAGCCTTCCGGAATGACCGTCCCCCGTGCGGGGCACCCATTCATCGAGCGTTCTCGGGAGGAACTGGGATGAACATGGAGCTCTCGCGCCGCGCATTCCTGCGCGTGTCGGGAGCAGGTATCGCGGGCACCAGTCTCGGAGCCATGGGCTTCGGCGATGTGGAAGAGGCGCAAGCCGCCGCCATCAAGCCGTTCCGCCTCGTGAACACCACCGAGACCCGCAACACCTGCACCTATTGCTCGGTCGCGTGCGGCATCATCATCTATTCGAAGGGCGACCTGAAGAAGGGTGAGAAGGCCGACATCGTCCATATCGAGGGCGACAGCGACCATCCGACGAATCGCGGCACGCTGTGCCCGAAGGGCGCAGCCCTCCTCGACATCGTGAAGGCGAAGACCCGCCTGACCGAGCCGATGGTCCGCCGCGCTGGCTCCGACACGTTCGAGCCGATCTCCTGGGACGAGGCGATGGACAAGATCGCCCGCGCCATGAAGGCGGATCGCGATGCGAACTTCGTCGCCGCCAACAAGGACGGCACGCCGGTGAACCGGTGGACCACCACCGGCTTCTTGGCCGCCTCCGCAACGACGAATGAGACCGCGTGGTGCACGTACAAGGTCGTGCGCTCCACCGGCATGTTGGTGTTCGACAACCAAGCGCGTGTCTGACACGGCCCCACGGTGTCCAGTTTGGGCCCAACATTCGGCCGTGGCGCGATGACCAACTCGTGGACCGATATTCGGAACACGGACCTTGTCGTCATCATGGGTGGAAACGCCGCCGAGGCGCACCCGTGCGGATTCAAATGGGTCACGGAGGCGAAGGCCAACCGTGGCGCGAAGCTCGTCGTCGTCGATCCGCGCTTCACGCGGTCCGCGGCGGTGGCGGATTATTACGCGCCGATCCGGCAGGGCACCGACATCGCCTTCCTCAACGGCGTGATCAATTACTGCATCCAGAACAACAAGGTGCAGTGGGACTATGTGAAGGCGTTCACCAACGCCGCCTACATCGTCAAGGAGGGCTTCGCCTACAAGGACGGGCTGTTCACCGGCTATGACGAGACCAAGCGGGACTATGACCGCTCGACGTGGGACTACGTGATCGGCGAGGACGGCTTCGCGGTCGTCGACCCGACCTTCGAGAACCCGCGCTGCGTCTGGAACCTGCTCAAGGAACACGTCTCGATCTACACGCCCGAGATGGTCTCGCGCATCACCGGCACGCCGAAGGACAAGTTCCTGAAGGTGTGCGAGATGATCGCCGAGTGCTCGTCGCCGACCAAGACGATGACGTCCATGTACGCGCTCGGATGGACCCAGCACTCCAAGGGGTCGCAGAACATCCGCACCATGGCGATGCTGCAGCTCATCCTCGGCAATATCGGGGTGCGCGGCGGCGGCATGAACGCGCTGCGCGGGCATTCCAACATCCAGGGACTGACCGACATCGGCCTGATGTCGAACCTGATCCCCGGCTACATGAACATCCCGACCGAGCGGGAGAAGGACTTCACCACCTACATGTCGACCCGCGGCTTCAAGCCGCTGCGGCCGAACCAGATGAGCTACTGGCAGAACTACCGGAAGTTCTTCGTCAGCTTCATGAAGCAGATGTGGGGCCCCGCCGCCACCAAGGAGAACGACTGGGCCTACGCCTATCTGCCGAAGCTGGACGTTCCTTCCTATGACGTCCTGCGTGCGTTCGAGCTGATGCACCAGGGCAAGATGAACGTCTATTTCTGCCAGGGCTTCAACCCGCTGCAGGCCTTCCCGAACAAGGCGAAGCTCGCCGAATCGCTGGCCAAGCTGAAGCTGCTCGTCATCATGGATCCGCTCCAGACCGAGACGGCGCGCTTCTGGGAGAACCACGGCGTCTACAACCAGGCCGATCCGTCCACCATCCAGACGGAAGTGATCCAGCTACCCACCACCTGCTTCGCGGAGGACGAGGGCTCGCTGGTCAATTCCGGACGCTGGCTGCAGTGGCACTGGGCGGCGGGCTCGCCTCCCGGCACGGCGAAGACCGACGTGTGGATCATGTCGCAGATCCACCTCCGGCTGAAGGAGCTCTACCGCAAGGAGGGCGGGGCGTTCCCCGACCCGATCCTCAACCTGAACTGGAGCTACAAGGACCCGCACGAGCCCTCGCCGGCCGAGCTGGCGAAGGAGATGAACGGTTCGGCACTCACCGACGTGTTCGATCCCAACGATCCGACCAAGAAGGTGCTGGAGGCCGGCAAGCAGCTCGCCGGCTTCGCGGCGCTGCGTGATGACGGCACCACCGCGTGCGGGAACTGGATCTATTCCGGCTCCTTTACCGAGGCCGGCAACATGATGGCGCGGCGGGACAATTCGGACCCGGACGACACCGGGGCCTATCCGAAGTGGACCTGGGCATGGCCGGCCAACCGGCGCATCCTCTACAACCGCGCCTCCTGCGACATCGACGGCAAGCCGTGGGACCCCACGCGCAAGCTGATCGAGTGGGACGGGTCGAAATGGGCCGGCTACGACGTGCCGGACATCGCCCCCACCGCCAAGCCGCAGGATGTCGGGCCGTTCATCATGAACCCCGAGGGCGTCTCCCGCCTGTTCGCCCGCGGCATGATGCGCGAGGGGCCGTTCCCGGTGCATTACGAGCCGTTCGAGAGCCCGGTCGCCAACGTCATCGCCCCGAAGATCAAGGGCAATCCGGTGGCGCGCGTGTTCAAGGACGACCTCGCGCAGTTCGCCGAGACGGCGTCGCCCGAGTTCCCCTATCCGGCGACCTCGTACCGGCTGACCGAGCACTTCCACTACTGGACCAAGAACAACCACGTGAACGCGGTGCTGCAGCCCGAGTTCTTCGTCGAGCTCTCCGAGGAGCTGGCGAAGGAGAAGGGCATCGCGAACGGTGGCTGGGTCCGGGTGTGGTCGAAGCGCGGCTCGGTGTTCGCCAAGGCGATGGTGACGAAGCGCATCCGGCCGATGACGGTGGACGGCAAGACCGTCCACGTGATCGGCATCCCCATCCATTGGGGCTTCATCGGTGCCGCCAAGAAGGGCTTCGGCGCCAATGTGCTGACGCCCTATGTCGGCGACGCCAACATCGAGACGCCTGAATACAAGGCGTTCCTGGTCAATATCGAGCCCTCGACCGGGCCGGTGGCATAGGAGGAGATGGACCCATGTTTCCTCCCATTCCCAACCCTCCGGTCACGCCGACCCCGCCGAAATTCGGCGAGGCCGACCTCATCCGGCGCTCGGCATCGAGCGTCCCGCAGCCGGCGCAGCACCTCACCGAGGTGGCGAAGCTCATCGACGTGTCGAAGTGCATCGGCTGCAAGGCCTGCCAGGCCGCGTGCCTGGAATGGAACCAACTGCACGAGGAGATCGGCATCAATGTCGGGTCCTACACCAATCCGCCGGACCTGACGGAGAACACCTTCACCCTGATGCGCTTCACCGAGTGGGTGAACCCCGAGACCGACAATCTCGAATGGCTCATCCGCAAGGACGGCTGCATGCATTGCGCCGATCCGGGCTGCCTCAAGGCCTGCCCGTCACCCGGCGCCATCGTGCAGTATTCCAACGGCATCGTGGATTTCGTCCACGAGAACTGCATCGGCTGCGGCTACTGCATCAAGGGCTGCCCGTTCAACATCCCGCGCATCTCCAAGGTCGACCACACCGCCTACAAGTGCACGCTCTGCTCCGACCGCGTCGCGGTCGGTCAGGGCCCGGCCTGCCAGAAGGCCTGCCCGACCCAGGCGATCGTGTTCGGCACCAAGGAGGAGATGAAGGGCTGGGCCGACGGGCGCATCAAGGACCTGAAGTCGCGCGGCTATGCCAATGCGGGGCTCTACGATCCGCCGGGGGTGGGCGGCACGCACGTCATGTATGTGCTGCAGCACGCCGACAAGCCGTCGATCTATGCCGGCCTGCCGGACAATCCGCGGATCTCGCCGATCGTCGAGACCTGGAAGGGCGTGACCAAATATGTCGGTCTCGCCGTCATGGGTTTCGCGGCGGCGGCAGGCTTCGTCCACTACCTCGTCGCCGGCCCGAACAAGGTCACCGAGGAGGATGAGGAGAACGCCGAGCGGCTGACGGAAGGCACGGCGCCGCCGCCCGCCGACCCGGCGCAACCGCAGGGGCATGCGTGATGACCCGTGGGATCGCCAGGATGGTCCTTGTCAGGATGATCGCCGGGGGGCCGGCGCGCGCGTTCCGCCGCGCCGGCGCGCAACGTCGAAACACGGGAGGCCGCCATGTGTCCTTCTGACGACAGAGAGGCCCTGCCCGAAGACATCGAGCCGGGCGACGAGGTACACCCCGGCAAGCCAGTCATCGTCGATCGCTACACCGTCGGCGCGCGGATCAACCACTGGATCACCGCGACCAGCCTCGTGCTGCTCGCGCTGTCCGGCCTCGCGCTGTTCACGCCCTACCTGTTCTTCCTCACCGGGCTGTTCGGCGGCGGACAATGGACACGGGCGATCCATCCGTGGATCGGCGTCGTGCTGTTCTTCTCCTTCTCCGGCCTGTTCTTCCGCTTCTGGCGGGCAAACCTGCCGGCGCGGGAGGACGCGACCTGGGTGGCGCATTCGGCCGACCTTCTGGCCGGCCGCGAGGAGAAGATGCCGGAGGTCGGCAAGTACAATGCCGGCCAGAAGGGCGTCTTCTGGGGCATGTCGATCCTGATCATCATCCTGATCGCCAGCGGCGTGGTGATGTGGGACCAGTATTTCTACCCCTACACCTCGATCGAGCAGAAGCGCATCGCCATCCTCGTGCATTCGGTGGCGGCGGTGGTGATCATCTGCGTGTGGATCATCCACGTCTATGCGGCGATCTGGGTGAAGGGCACGATCGGCGCCATGACCCGCGGCCAGGTGACCGGCGGCTGGGCGTGGCGGCACCACCGCAAATGGTTGCGCGAGCTGGTGCACCGCCCGAAGCGCCACACGCCGGCGGAGTGAGCCGGCGCGGTGTCGCAGTGGACGCCGCCTGAAAACGGTCATGGCCGGGCTTGACCCGGCCATCCACGTCTTGCCCGCCTGGTGAAGGCGTGGATGCCCGGCACAGGGCCGGGCATGACATTGCCGGAGCGCCTAAGGACGATCCCGGCCCTGCACGCTTGCGCGCTGCGGCCGGGATGACGATGTGAACAGAGCGTGCGTCCCGGTTCCTTTGAGTCCACGTGGCCCGTGCGGTTCGTGAGGTGAATGATGTCGAGCAGTCCTCTTCCCGACCCCAGCATGATCGGCGGCGTGACCACCCCGCCCTTCGTGCGGCTTCCCGATCCCCCCACCCTGTTCGAGGCCCGCGCCCGGCGGCTGGAGGAGCTCGCCGCCGCCAGCGAGATGGGGCCGTATCTCCATTTCCTCGCCGGCCTCGTGCGCGCTCAGCACGCGATACTCGGCGAGCTTCCCGGGCCGGAACTGCCGGACGCGGAGACGCTGGAGCGTGCCCGCACGCATGAGATGCCGCCGCTCGACCGCTCGCGCTTCTCCTCCGACGAGGTAGTCGAGACCACGCTGGACCGGCTGTTCGAGGCGGCGAAGGCGGTGCCGAAGCCGGCCATGGCGGGGGCCGCGCTGGCCCGGGTCGCGACGGCGGATGCGGCGGTGCGCGCCGAGATGGTGGCTAACGTGCTCGCCAATGCGCTGCCCGTCGAGGTGCTGGCCGAGCACGTCTATGTCGCCGCCGCGCTGCAGGTGCATTTCGCCCGCCTTGCGGCGCGGCTCGACGGCGGCCGGCTGGTGTCGGTCGGCGACGGCGTCTGCCCGGCCTGCGGCGGCCCGCCGGTGGCCTCGCTGATCGTCGAATGGCCGAACGCGCATGGCAGCCGCTACTGCGCCTGCGCGCTGTGCGGCACGCTGTGGAACTTTGTGCGCATACGCTGCGTCTCCTGCGGCTCCACCAAGGGCATCGGCTATCAGGAGGTCGAGGGCGGTGCCGGCACCATCAAGGCCGAGACCTGCGACGAGTGCCGCACCTATGTGAAGGTGCTCTACCAGAACAAGGACATGCGACTGGAGCCGGTGGCCGACGATGTCGGCAGCCTCGGCCTCGATCTGAAGATGGCCGAGGGGCCGTACCGGCGCGCCGCCTTCGATCCGTTCCTGCTCGGCTATTGAGGGCGTCATGAACGAGGACGCCGCGCAGGCGCTGCGAGCGCTGCCTTCCGTCGATCAGGTGATGAAGACCGCGCCCGCTGCGCTGGCCGCTGAGCGGCACGGCCGTACCGAGGCGACGCGGGCGGTGCGCGAGGCGCTCGCCGAGATGCGGGCGCGGGTGCGCGCCGGTGCCGCGCCGCCGGCCGCCGAGGAGATCGGCCGTGCCGCGTTGAGCGCGCTCGATGCGGCGTCGCGCTCCAGCCTGCGGCCGGTCTTCAATCTCACCGGCACGGTGCTGCACACCAATCTCGGCCGCGCGCTACTGGCGCAGGAGGCGGTCGAGGCGGCGGTGGCGGCGATGCGTTCCGCGGTGGCACTGGAGTTCGATCTCTCCACCGGAAAGCGCGGCGAGCGCGACGACCATGTGCGCGAACTGCTGGTCGAGCTGACCGGGGCCGAGGACGCCACCGTCGTCAACAACAACGCCGCCGCCGTGCTGCTGGTGCTCAACACGCTCGGCGCCGGCCGTGAGGCCATCGTCTCGCGCGGCGAGCTGATCGAGATCGGCGGCGCCTTCCGCATGCCGGACATCATGGCGCGGGCCGGGGTGAAGCTCGTCGAGGTCGGCACCACCAACCGCACCCATCCGAAGGACTATCAGGGCGCCTTGAGGGACGAGACGGGGCTCGTGCTGAAGGTGCATACCTCGAATTACCGCATCCAGGGCTTCACAAAGGAAGTGCCGGCGCGCGAGCTGGCCGCCATCGCCCATGAGAAGGGCGTGCCGCTGGTGAACGACCTCGGCTCCGGCACGCTGGCCGACCTCGCCCGCCATGGCCTCGCCCACGAGCCGACGGTGCGCGAGACGGTGGCGGAGGGCGCCGACATTGTGACCTTCTCGGGCGACAAACTTCTCGGCGGGCCGCAGACCGGCTTCATCGTAGGGCGCGCCGACCTCATCGCGGCGATCAACCGGAACCCGATGAAGCGGGCGTTGCGGGTCGACAAGATCCGCCTCGCCGCGCTGGAGGCGACACTGCGGCTCTATCGCGATCCGGATCGCCTTGCCGAGCGGCTGCCGACGCTTCGTCTCCTCGCCCGTAAGGCCGACGACATCGCCGATCAGGCGCGCGCGCTCGCTCCCGCCGTCTCCGAGGTGCTGGGCGAGGGCTTCGCCGTCGAGGTGGTGGCCTGCAACAGCCAGATCGGTTCGGGCGCGCTCCCCCTCGACGACATCGCCAGCGCCGGCCTGGCCATCCGTCCCGTCAACGGTCAGGGCGGCCGGCTAAACACCCTTGCCGACGTGCTGCGGATGCTGCCCATGCCGGTGATCGGCCGCATCGAGGACGGCGCGCTGATCCTCGACCTGCGCTGCCTCGAGGACGAGGAAGGCTTCCTCGCCAGCCTCGCCGCGCTCGATCGCGCGGCATTGGAGGCGCCATGATCATCGGCACCGCCGGCCATATCGACCACGGCAAGACCGCGCTGATCGGCGCGCTGACCGGCGTCGACACCGACCGGCTGAAGGAGGAGAAGGCGCGCGGCATCTCCATCGATCTCGGCTTCGCCTATATGCCGACCGAGGCCGGCATCCTCGGCTTCATCGACGTGCCGGGCCATGAGCGCTTCATCCACACCATGCTGGCGGGGGCCTCCGGCATCGATTTCGCGCTGCTGGTGGTCGCCGCCGATGACGGGGTGATGCCGCAGACCCGCGAGCATATCGCTATTCTCGGCCTGCTCGGGCTGACGCATGGCGTCGTCGCGCTGTCGAAGGCTGACCTCGCCGACGCGGAGCGGCGGGCGGAGGTGGAGGCGCAGATCCTCGCCGCGCTCGACGGGACGGGGCTCGCGGGCGCCGACATCCTACCCGTCTCGACCGTCACCGGCGAGGGCATCGATGCGCTGCGGACGCGGCTGGTCGCCGAGGCGGCGGGTTTTTCGGCGCGCAGCGCGGCGGGGCGCTTCCGCCTCGCGGTCGACCGCAGCTTCACGCTTTCCGGCGCCGGCACGGTGGTCACCGGCACGGTGCTTTCCGGGCAGGTGAGCGTTGGTGACCGGGTGAGCGTGAGCCCGTCCGGGCTGTCGGCGCGCGTGCGCTCGATCCATGCGCAGAACCGCAAGGCCGAGCACGGCGTGGCGGGCGAGCGCTGCGCGCTGAACCTTGCCGGCGAGGGCGTGACGCAGGAGGCGATCCGGCGCGGCGACGTGGTGCTCGACCCCGCTCTCCACGCCCCGACCGAGCGCATCGACGCCATGCTCGACGTGCTCCCCAGCGAGGCGAAGGCGATCGGCACCTGGTTCCCGGCGCATTTCCATCACGCCTCGACCGAGGTCGGCGCGCGCATCGTGCCGCTGACCGAGGCGCCGATCCCGCCCGGCGGGCGTGCGCCGGTGCAGATCGTGCTCGACCGGCCGGTCGCCGCGGCGGTCGGCGACCGCTTCGTGCTGCGCGACACCTCGGCCCAGCGCACCATCGGCGGCGGGCGGCTGGTCGATCTGCGCCCGCCGGCCCGTAAGCGCCGCACCCCGGAGCGCCTCGCGCAGATTGCGGCGCTGGCCATCCACGATGCGGGGGAGGCGCTGGCCGCCCTGCTCGAGATCGCGCCGTTCCACGCCGACCTTTCCGCCTTCGCCCGCGATCGCGCGCTCGGGCCGGCGCAGGTCGAGGCGCTGCGGGCCGGCGACCTCGCTCTCTTCGAGACCGCCGAGGGCGCGACGGTGATGGGCCGGGCGCATTGGGAGGCGTTCCGCGTGGCGCTGCTCGCCGCGCTGGAGGCCTTCCACACTGATAATCCCGACCTGCCCGGCATGGGGGCGGAGAAGCTGCGCCTGCAGCTCGTCCCGCGCCTGCCGAAACCGGTCTTCGCGGTGGCGCTGCAGGGCCTCGCGCGCGAGGGGCTGGTCGCGCTCGACGGCGCCTGGGTGCGGCTCGCCGGTCACGAGGTGCGCCTCACCCCGCGGGACGAGGCGCTGTGGACGGCGATCGCGCCGCTGATCGCGGGCGAGGAGCGCTACCGCCCGCCGCGCGTGCGCGACATCGCCGGCGTGCTGGAGGAACCGGAGCCGGAGATCCGCCGGCTGATGAAGCTGCTCTCCCGCATGGGCAAGGTCGACGAGGTGGCGCACGACCATTTCTTCGAGCGCGCCACGGTGGCCGAGATGGTCGGCATGGCGCGGGAGCTGGCGGCGGCCGGGCCGAAAGGCGAGTTCACCGCCGGCCAGTTCCGCGACCGCATCGAGAACGGCGTGCACGGGGTCGGCCGCAAGGTCGCGATCCAGATCCTCGAATTCTTCGACCGCCACGGCGTGACGCTGCGACGCGGCGACCTGCGCCGCATCAACCCGCACCGGCTGGACCTGTTCGGCGCGCCCGTGCAGGATCGCACCGATGCGCCGCCTTCGGGCGGCGACGAGACTGGAAGAGACACGTCCCTGGTGGGGCGTCCGGACTTCAAATCCGGGAGGGGCCGCGAGCCGGTCCCTGGTGGGTTCGACTCCCACTCTCTTCCGCCACTCTCCCGCCAGCGCTCGTGACGAGCGGCCAGCCGGACAGTCCCGTCCGCTTGCAAGCCACGCCATCCTGAGGTGCCCTGCACCAGCAGGGCCTCGAAGGAGGGGCCACCTGGCCCGCACGGAAATCCATCCTTCGAGGCTCGGGCACTGCCCGAGCGCCTCAGGATGACGGTGTACCGGAGAGAAGCTGCAATGCGGCCGGGCTGCCGGCGTCGCTCAGTACTTGTTCTTCTTGGTGAAATCGAGGATGGCGGTCAGGCCGCTCTGCGCCTCGGTGTTGCCGGTCGCCGCCAGCGCCTTGAAGATGCGCTCGGCCGACTGCAGGTCGCGGATGTGGAAATAGGCCCAGGCCCGCAGCATCATCAGGCCCTGATCCTCCGGCACCAGCCGGGCGCGCTCATCAAGTGCGACGATCACCTCGACATAGCGCTGGTCCTTGTAGGAGGCCAGCGCGCGCTGCAGCAGGATGTCGGTGGTGAGCTGGGCGGAGCGGCGCGCATTCTGCGGCGCCTCGACGGCGGCGACCTGCGCGGCGCTGGTCATGCCCTTGCGCAGATAGGCGAGCGATTTGCCATAGGCGGCGTCCTGCGCGGTCTTCTCGTCGCCGTTCTTTATGGCGAGATCGAAAGCGGCGACCGCCTCGATGGGGCGCTCCAGCTCCATCAGGCACCAGCCGCGCGCGGCGGCCTCGGCGCCGGAGAGCCGGCCCGAGCGGAAGCCTGCATCGGTAAGCGTCACGCAGCGGCCGAAGCGCTTGCCCTGCAACGCGGAGGCGGCACCGCCGCCTGAGCCGCCCGTCGGACCCTTGCCCGAATAGGCGGCGAAATCCTCTTCCGGGGTGAGGCGGCGGGCCGTGGTGCCGGTGGTCGCGACCGCTCCGGTGTCGTCGCGATCCGTCTGCGCGCGCGAGATGGCGGTCCCGACCGAGGGCTCCAGCGGCGTGACCGGGCGGCCATAGGCCGGCGGCACGGCCGCGGTGGTCCCTTCCAGTGCCGCCTTGCGCTCCAGCCGCCGGCGGGCTTCCGGCGAGACCAGCGCGAGAATGCGCTCGGAGGAATTGCGCCAGCGCGCGACCAACTGGGCGAGGGCGCGCTGCTCGCGCAGGCGCAGCAGCGTGACGGCGAGACCGTAGGCGGAGGCCTCGTCGTCCGGCGCCCAGGAGACGGCGGTCTGGAACCAGTCGAGCGCGGTGCGGACCTGTCCGGTGTTGTAGGCGTACCAGCCCAGCGCCTGCGCGCCCGAGACGTATTTGTCCTTCATCACGACCGGGCTGAAATGGGTCAGCACCTCCGGCGCCAGCTTCGGCGGCGGGTCCGCGGTGAGCAGGCTCACCACGACGTCGAGATAGGCCTTGCGGTTCTCCGGGCTCGAATCGCGCCACTGATAGGCGATCGGCTCGGCCTCCAGCGCCCGCCCGGCGGAGACCAGCGTGAGCACGTAGCCTTCCGCCGCCTTGGCGCCGCCATTGCGGTCCACCGCGATCTTGAACCAGTCGAGCGCCTTGGCGGGCTCGCCATGGCGGTAGAGATACCAGCCGAGCAGCAGGGCGTCGCCGGCCTCGGAGCCCTCGCGCGCCGACTTCTCGAGCAGCGCGACGTCCTCGGGCGAGACGCTGAGCGAGGGATCGTCGGCGGCGCGGCCTACGCGGCGGCGGGCGAGATCATTGTTGAGCGCGGCGAACTCGCCCTGTCCGTCGGCACCGCGCCGCTCCAGCTTCAGAAGCTGGGCGAGGCGGGCGTCGTCGAGCAGGCCCATCGCCTTCTGCACGGTGGCGACGCGCTCGCCGGTGTCGTCGCAATTGTTCAGCACATAGCCGTAGGCGTCCTGCCCGCGCTGCGGGTTGTCGGTCTTGATGAAGGCCTCGGCGACGCGCCAGAGCACGTCGACATTGGCGCAGGTAAGCAGGGCCGGGGTCTCGGTGGCGACCCGGAGCACGGTCGCCCACTGGCCGTTATCGGAGGCGTTGATGAGCTGCCGGCGCGCTTCCGCCTCGTTCAGCCGGGCGATCAGCTCCGGCGGCGGCGTCCAGGAGGGGTCGGCGGCCTGCCGGGCGGCGATGGCGCTGCGCGCGTCACTGACCTTGCCCTCGGCGTAGAGCTGCCACATGCGTTGCAGTTCGGTGTCGGTCTGCGCGGCGGCGCCGAACAGGTCGGTCGGCGGTGTCCAGTCGGGATAGAGCGCCTTGAGCCGCGCCATCTCCGCCTCGAGCCGGCGGGTGTTGCCCTGCTGGGCGAAATAGCGCAGCGCGCTCTCGTCGACATTGGGGCGCGGCTTGGCCGGCGCGGCCGCCGTGGCACCGGGCTGGGTCGCAGCAGGATTGTTGGTGGCGGCGGGCGGGGTTGGCGTCGCCAGCCCGGCGGGGGTGCCGGGCGGAAGCTCCATCTGCTGGCCGATCGCGGGGACGATCGCGCCCCCGAAGACGACCAGAAGCAGAGCTTTCTTCAAAGACATTTAGGATATCTCTCGACCACCATCGCCATGCTCAAGAGGTACAAGGTCGACGGATAGTAGAGAGTCGGCTCGAAAGTCCGGAGATCCTGTGGGATCGCGGTACTGTTCAGAGCGCAGGCCAGGATCGCGCCGAGCATGCGATAGCCCGGCTCGGTCAGTCTGGTCAGCGTCTGCCCGCTCTTGATGTCGACGATCCCGGGGACGCCCCCGTTCCTGACGATCCAGTTCCGGTTAAAGGTTTCGAGACTGCCCGTGTCCTTGATACCTGCTCGCAAAAGGTAAAGAACTATCCTTAATGAATTGTAACCGAAGACGGCGGGGAAGCCGTCGGCCGGCGCCGCGCCGCGCGCCAGCGACACCCAGTCCGGCTGCAGCCGGGCCGGGCCGAGCTGGGTCGCCGCGAGCATGGCGAGACCCGAGCGCGACAGGCCGATCCAGTCGGTGTCCGGCGCGATCTGGGCGAAGAGCGGGAACGCCTCGAAGATCCAGTAGGACGGGTTGATCACCGGGCCGTCCGGCCGGTCGGCGGCGGAAAAGCCGGTGGCGCCCGGCATAAGCAGCAGCTTGCCGCCGACATTGCGCACCGTGACCTTGCCTACCGCGCTGGCGATGCGGCGCGCGAAGGCGAGATAGGCCGGCTCGTTCCACGCCCGGCCGGCGCGCGCCAGCGCATAGGCGATGAGGATGTCGCCGTCGCTGGCGGCGTTGATGTCGGTGACGTGCGGGGTGCGCTTGGGGTCCCAGCGCCAGGCGGCGAGGCCGTCGTCGCGGATCAGCAGCTCGGTGCGGGTGAAGCTCCAGATGCGCTCGAAGCCGGCCCGGTCGCCGGCCAGGAAGGCGAGCAGCATGCCGTAGCCCTGGCCCTCCGAATGGCTGATGCCGCCATTGGCGTCGTCGATCACCCGGCCCGAGGGGTCGACGAAGCGGTCGACATAGGTTTTCCAGTCGTTCGGCGAGACCATCGGCGTCCCCGTCTGGGCGCGCGCCGTCGCGAGGCCGACGCCGCCGATCAGCATGGCGGCGATGAGAAGGCGCAGCAGATGCCTCATTTGGTGCGCCCCAGCCGCCGCAGCAGCATGGCGGTGGAGATGCCGAGCGCGACGCCGCACAGCACCAGCATCAGCGCGTAGGGCAGGATGTTCACGGAAAGCCAGTTGGCGGCGATCATCCGGAAGTTCCTGAAGTTCAGCGGCTCGGTGAGGATGAACCGGTAGGCGCCGGTCGGCTGGGTGTCGAGGCGGTCGGCGGAGGCCTGATAGGCGGCCGCCTGCCCGCCGACGCGGTCCCAGACCTGCCGGGCGTTGAACTGGGCAAGGCCGGTGGCGAGCGCCTCCGGGTTGCGGCCGGCGACGAGGGTCCAGGTCGCGTTGTTGCCCGGGTTCGAGGCCTGCGCGATCAGCACGCTGGTCTGCGGCGAAGGCTCGAACATGTTGAGCTGGCTCTGGCCGATGGCGAAGGACGCCCAGGAAATGCCGAAGGTGCGCCGCATCCAGTTCTCGACCGAGGTGAGCACGCCGCTGATGCCGCCAGGCGAGACGTTCTCGCGCCAGCGCTCATAGATGTCGGTGGTCTCTGGCGAACTCTCGGGCTGGTCGGTGGGGGCGGGGGGCTGGGCGGTCTGCTGGCGGTTGCGGAAGCGCTGCACGATGTCGTCATAGGCCGCGTCGGCGTCCGGCGCCGGGGTGCTCAGATCGGGCAGCGCGGCCATCCAGTTGGTGCGCGAGGTCTCGGCGATGCGCACCTGGGCGAGCACGCCGTTGGCGATCTGGCCGATGCCGCCGACGAAGATGGCCGGGCGGTTGTCGAGCGCGGCGGTGGTCGCGGGGATGTCGAAGGCCAGCGCCTGGCCCTTGGCCTGCGCCAGCCGGGCGAGCAGCGTGCCGGCGGAGCCGATGGCGGTGGCGTCCGGCTGCGGCAGCACCAGCGCCAGCGGGCCGCGGTCGAGCGTATAGGGGAAGGCGTTGGCGGACAGCGCCGCGAGATCGGGCGTGCGGCCGATCCGGGCGAAGTTGTCCATCACGAACTCGGTCGAGTTGAACAGCACGAAGCGCTCGTCGCCCGGCAGCGTGGCGCCCGGCAGGCAGCGCTCGTCCGTCGCGGTGTCGAGCATGACCTCGACCCAGATGTGGTTGAGACCGGGGCGGAAATTGGTCAGCGGGATCTTCATCGGCTCGCGGCGGAACAGGCCGCCGCCGCGCGTGGTGATCGGCAGGTTCGAGGCGATGTGCCCGTTGACGTAGAAGTCGATGTGGCTCGAGGGGCGGACCTCGCCGGTGTAGGCGGCGTCGATCAGCAGCCGGGCCTCGCCATAGGCGGCGGCGTAGAAGTCGGGCGGCAGGGCGATCTCGAAGCGCGTGCGGAAGCGCCGGCCGGAGAATTCCTGCGTGGTGATGCCGAGGTCCGACAGCCGGATCGAGCGCGCCGCCTCGAACAGCGGCGCATCCGGCGCGGAGCGCGTCGCGGTGTCGATGACGTCGCGCGGCGCGGCGTTGAGGGTGCCGAGCCGGCTGATCACGCCGTTCACCTCGTCGGGCGTCGGGGCCGAGATCACCAGCACCGGCCCGCCGAGCCGCGCGTCGGTCACGAAGCGCACCACCTGCTGCTGGCGCGCCTCGGGCGGCGGAGAGGCCATCAGTGCGGGGAGCTCGGCGGCCGTGCCGACCACCACGGTGGCGGTGCCGGGCGGTGTCGGCGTGGCATTGGCCGGCACAACGGTGACCACGGGCGCCGGCAGCAGTCCGCGCAGCGCGATGCCCTGCGCCGCCCGCAGCATGCGGGCGCTGGTGCCGTTGTCGAGAGCCGTGCGGGTGACGAAGCGCAGGGTGGTGGCGCCCTTGTCGTCGATGCCGATGGCGGGCATATCCTCGATGCCGCCGATGAGAGCCGGACGCCCGCCCGAGAAGCTCAGGCCGGTCTGCGCGTTCTCGATCTCGGTCCAGAGCTCGTAGGTGGCGGCGATGGTGCAGTCGGTGCGGTGACGCTGCACGGCCTCGACGCGGAACTGGTTGGCGCCCGGCCGCAGTATGCCGGGGCGCACCGCCGCGGACAGCACCGCATGGGTCTGCGAGGAGGCGATCGGCGCCTCGATGACCATCTGGCCGTTGATCGAGACCCGGAGGCGGGAGGCCTCGGGCATCACCACCACGGCATTGATGTAGCTGATCTGGAAGGTGGCGGGGCGGTTGGCCTCCTCGCGGGTCAGGTAGGTGACCCAGGAGCGTGAGTCCTGCTCGCCCTCGAGCGTGAGGCGGGTGGCCGGCACCACGTAGCGGTCGGGCCGCCTGGGGGCGGCCGGTGCCGGTGCCGCCGTCGCCGCCGGAGCCTGGACGGTCGGCAATGGCGCGGGCTTGCCGGGCTGCATCTGGAACGGCGCCGGCGCGGCGTCGGCGGGCTGCTGCACGTTGGCCGCGGGCGCGGGGGTCGCCGGCGGTGGGGGAGGGAAGCCCTGGCCTGTCGTGGCGGGCGGCGCGGCCGGCGCCGGGCCCATGTTCAGCGGCGCCACGACGCGCGGGGCGGTTTGCGGCGCCGCGCCGGCGGCCGGCAGGCCGGGCGTCATGGTGAAGGGCGGCGGCGCGGTGCCCTGCGCCGGGGGGGCGGGCGTCGTCGTCTGCGACGACGAGCCATTCATGTCGAAGGCGGGCGACTGCGCGCCGGCCGCGCCGAGCAGCAGGCCGAGGATCGCGGATGCGGCGATGAGCGTCGGAACCCGCATCGGTCGGTCAGGCCTTGTTGGTGGAGACGGTGGAGCGGCTGGCGGCGCGCTGCAGCCGGTGCAGTTGCATCATGTAGGAGAGGCCGCGGGCCGTCTGGTAGATGGCGATGCCGATGAACTGCAGCGTTCCCTTCAGGACGCCGGGATTGTGGCGCCGGGAATACTGGAATTTCTGCCATTCGTCGGCATTGGCGAAGATCAGGTCGGCGATCAGCCGGTGGTGCAGCGGGATTTCCGGGTGGAACTCGCAGCCCAAAAGGTGCTCGGCGCCCTCGCGCTTCACATTGCGGATGGCGAGCGGCAGCGTGTCGATGCCGATGTCGGATTGCGGCTTGAAGCGGATCGAGGCGATCTGGCCGCGATCGATCTTCGGCAGATTCCCTGCCGCTGTGCGGATGCCGGCGCCGCCGATCGAGACATCCTCGATGATCGCCGGATAGGCGACGTCGTTGACGATGAGCTGGCACCGCCGGGACAGGTTGACGCGATGGGTGCGGCGGCGGTTGGCGCGCTCGGAGACGACGCCGAGGGCGCAGCCCGAGATCATCAGGTTGAGCAGGTTCCAGCCGCCGACGACCAGCGTCACGTCGGCGGTGTAGGGCTCGGTCATGATGCGCCAGATGGTGATCAGGGCGGCCACGATCTGCAGCGCGAAGATGATGAAGAACGGCTTGCCGATCTCCGAGACGTGGCTTTCGGACAGCGTCTCGCCCTTGGCCGTCACCTTGAAGGTGGGCTTGCGGGGATTGAGGATGACGGAGATCAGCGCCGGCAGCAGATAGACCGACTGGATGTATTCGTAGAGCTCGGAAATCCACGGCCAGCGATAGCGGCCATAGAGGTAGTTCTGCATCAGCAGGTTCACGAGCATGTAGGTCGAGGTATAGGCGAGGAACTCGGCGCCCGACGCGTTGAAGATCTCCAGCGAGAAGCCGAGATAGAAGATCGGCGAGATCAGGAAGATCATGCGCGAGAAGGGGAAGAACCAGAAGAACGTGCTCGACATGTAGCAGAGGCGCTGCGGGATCGAGAGGCCGCGCTTGCCGGGCGGGAAGCGGAAGCGCAGGATCTGATACATGCCCTGCGCCCAGCGCGAGCGCTGGCCGATGAAGCTCGCGAAGGTCTCCGGCTGCAAGCCGGCGATGAGTGGCTTGTCGACATAGACGCTGTGCCAGCCGCGCCCGTGCAGTTCGAGCGCGGTCTCGCAGTCCTCGGTGATGGAGATGCCCGAGAAGCCCTTGGTCTCCATCAGCGCTTCGCGCCGCAGCACTGCCGCCGAGCCGCAGAAGAAGGCGGCGTCCCACTTGTCGAGGCCGCGCTGGATGATGCCGTAGAACATCTCGTTCTCGGACGGCATGCGGTCGAAGGTGTCGAGGTTGCGCTCCAGCGGGTCGGGATTGATGAAGAAGTGCGGTGTCTGCACCAGGAACAGCCGCGGGTCCTGGCTGAAATAGCCGACCGTCTCCTTCAGGAAGCTGCGGGCCGGAGCGTGGTCGGCGTCGAACACCGCCACGAGGTCGCCGGTGGAGTGCTCGAGGCCGTTGTTCAGGTTGCCGGCCTTGGCGTGCTCGTTGCGCCGGCGCGTGAGGTAGCGGCAGCCAAGGCCCTCGCACAGCGCGGTGAGCTCGGCGCGGCGCTCCTGCGCCTGCTGCGCGGCGAGCGGGTCGTCCTGCTCGCATTTCTGGTCGGTGCCGCCATCGTCGAGCAGCCAGACGGTGAACTTGTCGGCCGGATAGTCGATCGCCTTGGCGGCGGCGAGCGTCGAGGCGAGCAGCGTCGCCTCCTCGTTGTAGGTCGGCACGAAGATGTCGACATGCGGCGTGTTGTCGACAGGCACCGGCGGGGCGACGCGCTGGGGTAGCGGCATCGAGACCACGAACAGGCTCAGCCCCAGCATGCCGACGCTGTACATCTCGGCGAGATAGAGCAGGAAGCCGGGGATGAAGTCCTCGAGCTGGGTGACCGGCGGCAGGGTCGAGGTGGTGCGCCAGTAGACGTAGCGCAGCACGATCGCGGTGCCGAGTGACAGCGCGATGAGCCGGGGCGTGCCCACCGGCGCGAACATCTTCAAAAGGATGATGACAGTGACGACGATGGCGCCGGCCGTCAGGTGCGCCTGAAGGCTGATCGGCAGGGTGATGAGGAACACCACGATGAGCGTTGCCAGGGCCCACAGGCCGGCGATCAGCGCCTTTCGCATCCTTGCTCCGCTTCTGCGCTCAAAGTCCCGGATCGGGAATCCCGCTTCCCAGGCGGGTGATGGCGCCCGGTCAGGAGGGGTTCTCGACGGATGTCCGCCGGCGTGCGGCAGGATTGTTCAAATTTTACGGAATAGTGGTTGAGGAAACGTATCTGTCCTTTCATTCCGCTCCCCGCCTCGATTCCACCCGCCGGACGCGCGGGTTAAAGTCTCGTGAAGGCAAGTGATTCGGCACTTCTGGCGCCGCGGCTCCACTTGAAATCGAACAGCAGGCGGAACAGCGACGAAGCGATGGCTCCAGCCTATCAGGAAACGCACGCCCGCGCCCGCATTCCGGCGGTGGGGCCGCTCGTGGCCGGTGCGCTGGCGGCCTTCCTGCTCTCGGGCGGATGCGCGCCCTATCCCCTGCGCGGCGAGCCTCCCAAGGTCGCGACGATGACCATCGAGGTGCCGACCACCGACGCGCTGGTCCTGCCCGAGCCGGGCGGGCCGACCGTGCTTTCGGTGATCGAGACCCGCTATCTCAACGCGCTGGAGCAGGAAATCGTTCTCGGCACGCGCTCGGCGGCGCCGGGGCAGAATTCCTTCCACGTCGTCTTCTTCGGCCCCGTCGAGGGGCGCACCGGATGGGAGAACATCCGCAACGACGACATGCTTCGCGACGAGGTGCTGGAGACCGAGATGGAGGAGCGCTTCCCCGGCATCGTCATGCGCACCTCCGGCTATTTCGTGCAGAACCGCTACGGACCGTTCGGCTACGCGATCGGCCGGGCCGGTGCCAACGACCTGTGCATCTATGGCTGGCAGCGCATCCAGTCGCAGGTGCCGATGATGGCGTTCATGCGCGACCGCGGTGTGATGGCGGTGCGGCTCAGGCTCTGCCGCACCGGCGCTACCGAGCAGCAATTGCTGCGCGTGATGTATCGCTACAGCATCAACGGCTATTTCCTGCCGCGCTCCTGGCAGCCCTATGGGCGGCCGATGGGCGAGCCCGAGGGCATCGGGCGCATCGGCGGCCCGCTCTCCTATCCCAACGGGGCGATGGGACCGGCCACCGTGCTCGACGGCGCGATGGGGCCGGAGCCGGTCGAGCCAGCGGCGCCGCGCCGCCCGGTGAGCAAGGACACGCCGGTCGCGGCAGAGCAGGAGGTGCCGCTAACGCCGCTGGTCGGTTATCCGACCGTGCCGACGCCCGCCACCGCGCCGCCGCAGGCACCGCGCGGCAATGCGCCGGCGACGTCCTCCTCCTCGGCGCCCGCACCGGTGCCGACGCCATCCGCGACGCAAGTGAATTGAGAAGCTTGAACTGAGGCGCTGGCCGTGCCGTCCGACTCGGGTCAGATCCGCGGGCGATCGCCGGGCGGGGTGAGAAGCTGCGGCATCGGCCCCTGATAGGCCGGCGGCTCGAATACCGGGATCGCCGGCTTCGCCGCGGGCGCGGCGCGGGCCGGCACGGTGCCGATCGAGCCGGTGATTTCCGGCTCGTTGGCGCTGACCGCGATGGTGGCGAGCCGCCAGTTGCCGGCGACCGGGTGGAAGGTGAGGTCGAACTCCACCATCAGCGGCGCGGTCGGGAAATAGCCGGTCAGGCGCAGCGCGCCGTTCGGGCCGACGACCGGCGGGCGCGACAGCTTGGCGTCGAGCAGCAGGATCGCGGCGAAGTCGAGCTTGCGTTCGCGCCACGAGCGGAAACTCTCGGCGAGCACGGCGGTGGAATAGGCTTCGCGAAAGCTCGGCGCGCCGAGGTCACGCAGCACGGAATAATTGCCGGTGATGTTGGCCTGGTTCACCGCGCTCAGCGTGCCGCGCAGCAGCGCCAGCAGCACCGGCGCCGGCGGCACGGCGAGCGGCGGCGCGGCGACCACCGGCTGCGCGGGAGCCGCGCTGGCGGGAGAAGCGGCGTGCGCTGTCCCGGCCATCAGCAAGGCGGGCAAAGCAAGCCAGAAGGCGGCGAGCCGGTTTCGCCCGCGCCTCACCATGCGAGGACGAGCCCCGCCTTGCCGCCATAGGTGCCTTCGTTGAGCCCGACGCCGATGCCGCCGGTGATGAACAGGTCGTCGTCCATCAGCCGCGCGATGCCGGAGAGCGCGAAGGCGTTCTGCCCGCCAAAGGTGCCCCACTGCGCGCTGAATGCGACATTCTTGCCGGTCGGCAGGTTGGGCGTGTCCATCGCCATGGCCATGGCGACGCCTTCCCGGATGCGGTCCATGTCGTTGTAGATGGACGAGAAGTCGACCAGCGAATTGATGTCGGCGCTGGCAAGATTGCCGCCGCTGTCGGTGGTGACCACCTGCAGCGAGCCCGACTGTGCCGCCTTGCTGGCGGCCGAGGTGATGCCCGACATGGTGTAGGTGCTGGAGCTGGTGCCGAACGCCATCTGGTTGGCACGCGTCGCGCTGGCGCCGGCGCCGATGGCGGTCGAGTTCTCGTAGGAGGCGTTGGCCCCGTTGCCGATGGCGGTGCCGTTCGCCGCCGAGGCATTGGCGTTCTGGCCGATCGCCGTCGAGCCGCTGAAGGCGGCGATCGATCCCTGCCCGACGGCGGTCGATCCGGCGCCGTTGGCGGTGGCGTTCATGCCGAGCGCCGTCGAGTTGACCGCGTTCGCCGCCGCCGTCTGGCCGAGCGCGGTCGCGCCGCTGGCGTTGGCGGTGGCGTTCTGGCCGAGCGCCGTGGCATTGGCGCCGTTGGCGATCGCGTTCTGGCCAAGCGCGGTGGATGCGGTGCCGTTGGCGGCGGCTCCCTGTCCGATGGCAGTCGCCTGTGCCTGCGCGGCGCTGGCGCCTTGCCCCAGCGCGGTGGATTGCATGCCGTTGGCGGTGGCGTTCTGACCGACGGCGGTGGCGTATTCGCCATTGGCGATCGCCTCCTGCCCCAAGGCCGTCGAGGCGACCGCGTTCGCCCGCGCGCCCTGTCCGACGGCGGTGGTCTGGTCGGCGCTGGCGGTGGCGTCCTGGCCGAGGGCGGTCGAATCGAGGCCGTTGGTGGCGGCGTTCTGTCCGACGGCGGTCGAGTTCGCGCCATTGGCGACCGCCTGCTGGCCGAGCGCCGTGGCGTAGTCGCCATTGGCGGTGGCGGCCTGGCCGAAAGCCGAGGCGTTCAGCCCCTGCGCGGCGGAATTCGCGCCGACCGCGGTCGTGTAGTCGAGATTGGCGATGGCGTTCTGGCCGATGGCGCTGGACGATGTGCCGTTGGCGGTGGCGAACTGGCCGACCGCCGTCGCGCTGGCGCCATTGGCCGTCGAGCTCTGGCCCACCGCCGTCGAGGACACCCCGTTGGCGACCGAGAGCTGGCCGAAGGCGCTGGCGTTCTC
Source organism: Allobosea sp. 117 (assembly GCF_000702305.1). Lineage (GTDB taxonomy): Bacteria > Pseudomonadota > Alphaproteobacteria > Rhizobiales > Xanthobacteraceae > Ancylobacter. Next base: position 8,306 of record NZ_JNLC01000015.1, on the reverse strand, counting down.
GGCGAAGGCCTTGGCGGACTGGCCGACCGCCGTGCTGCCGGGCTGGGTCGCCTCCGCCTCGTCGCCGATGGCGGTCGACTGGGTTCCGGTGGCGTCACCGGCGCAGCTCAGCGCCTGCGCGGTGAGATCGCATGAGATGTCGGCCGCCGCCACCGGAAAGGCGGCGAGCACCAACGCGGAAGCGGCGGCGAGCAGTGCCGCTCGCGTTCCAGTGCCGTTGGCGCTCCCCCGAGACATTCCCGCTCCCTGCCGCGCGCGGATTTCTGGCCAAGCGGGTGCGCGCAAGGCTGATTCCGGCTCTCCGGAGCATCGGGCGGGCATGGTTAATTGCCAGTTAACCATAAGGCTCCGGCCGCGCGCCCATCGGTCCGTGTCGAGCCGGTTACAAATTCGTTCTCAGACCAAGAGCCGCTTGCGTCCTGCGCACGGCGCGCCGCATTCTCAGCATGGGCGCAACCGGAAGACGCCAGCCGGAGACGAGCGATGCGTGCAGCACGGAATGGAAGCGGTGGTGACCTCACGGCGCTGGCCGCGCTGGAGCGCAAGGTGTCTTGGCTCTCGGCCTGGACCATCCACCACGCCAACCATGTGCGGCCGAATGGCGACGGGCTGAAGGTGGGCGGCCATCAGGCCTCCTCCGCCTCGCTGTCGACCATCCTCTGCGCGCTCTATTTCGCGGTGCTGCGGCCGCAGGACCGGGTGGCGGTGAAGCCCCATGCGAGCCCGATCTTCCACGCCATCCAGTATCTGCTCGGCAACCAGACGCGCGCGAAGCTGGAGGCCTATCGCGGCTACAAGGGCGCGCAGTCCTATCCCTCGCGCACCAAGGACATCGACGACGTCGATTTCTCCACCGGCTCGGTCGGGCTCGGCGTCGCGCAGACGCTGTTCGCCTCGCTGGTGCAGGACTATGTGCGCGCCCACAAGCTCTCCGGCGACTGGCCGGAGGGGCGGATGATCGCTCTCGTCGGCGACGCCGAGATGGACGAGGGCAACATCTACGAGGCGCTGCTGGAGGGCTGGAAGCAGGGCCTCCGGAACTGCTGGTGGATCCTCGACTACAACCGCCAGAGCCTCGACGCGGTGATCCGCGAGGGGCTGCCGGCGCGGCTGGAGGCGCTGTTTCGCGCCTTCGGCTGGGAGGTGGTCACGCTGAAATATGGCGCGCGGCTGATGGAGGCCTTCGCCGAGCCGGGCGGCGAGAGGCTGCGCGACTGGATCGACCGCGCGCCGAACCAGCTCTATTCGGCGCTGACCTTCCAGGGCGGCGCGGCGTGGCGCAAGCGCCTCAACGACGACCTCGGCGATCAGGGGCCGGTGACCGCGCTGATCGAGAAGCGCTCCGACGAGGAGCTGGCGCTGCTCATGACCAATCTCGGCGGCCATGACCTGCCCTCGCTTATCGAGGCCTTCGAGCGTATCGACCACGACCGGCCGGTGCTGTTCATCACCTACACCATCAAGGGTTACGGCCTGCCGCTCGCCGGCCACAAGGACAACCATGCCGGGCTGATGACGCCCAACCAGATGGAGGGCTTCCGTCAGTCGATGAATGTCCGCCCCGGCCATGAATGGGACCCGTTCGAGGGGCTCGACGTGCCGGCGGTGGAGCTGCAGCGCGTGCTCGACGCGGTGCCGTTCAACGCGCGCGGACCGCGCCGGCTGGAGGCGCCCGCGCTGGAGGTGCCGGCGGCGCTGCCGGTGCCGAAGCAGGCCGAGCTCTCCACCCAGCAGGGTTTCGGCCTCCTGATGGCGGAGATCGCCCGGCTCGGCGGGCCGCTGGCGGACCGCATCGTTACCACCTCGCCGGACGTTACCGTCTCGACCAATCTCGGCGGCTGGGTGAACCGGCGCGGGCTGTTCGCCCATGAGGCGATGGCCGACCTGTTCCGGCAGGAGCGCATTCCCTCGACCTTCGACTGGACCTTCTCGCCCAAGGGCCAACACATGGAGCTCGGCATCGCCGAGATGAACCTGTTCATCCTGCTCGGCGCGCTGGGGCTCTCGCATTCGCTGTTCGGGGCGCGGCTGATCCCGGTCGGCACGCTCTACGACCCGTTCATCCAGCGCGGTCTCGATGCGCTGAACTATGCCTGCTACCAGGACGCCCGCTTCATCCTCGTGGCCACGCCCTCGGGGCTGACGCTGGCGCCGGAGGGCGGCGCGCACCAGTCGATCGGCACGCCGCTGATCGGCATGGCGCAGGACGGCCTCGCCGCCTTCGAGCCGGCCTATGTCGACGAGCTGGCGGTGATCCTGCGCTGGGCCTTCGACTATCTGCAGCGCGAGGGCGGCACGGCGGCGGGCGGGGATCCGGAGGAGCAGAGCTGGCTGCGCGACGAGAGCGGTGGCTCTGTCTATCTGCGCCTGTCCACCCGCACGCTCACCCAGCCCGGACGCACCATGACGCCGGGGCTGGAGCGCGACATCATCGACGGCGCCTATTGGGTGCGCCGGCCGGGGCCGAACGCCGAGGTTGTAGTGGTCTATTCCGGCGTGGTGGCGCCGGAGGCCATCGAGGCGGTCGGGCTGATGGCCGAGGACCGCAAGGATGTCGGCCTGCTCGCCGTCACCTCGGCGGACCGGCTGAACGCCGGCTGGACCGCCTCCGCCCGCGCCCGCGAGCGCGGCCTCGTCAAGGCGCGCAGCCATATCGAGCGACTGCTCGCGGAGGTGCCGCGCGACTGTGGCCTCGTCACCGTGCTGGACGGGCACCCGACGACGCTGGGCTGGCTCGGCGCGGTGGCCGGCCATCGCACCCGGGCGCTGGGCGTCGAGCATTTCGGCCAGACTGGCACCATCGCCGATCTCTACAAGCATCACGGCATCGACGCGAACGCCATCATCGCCGCGGCGCAGACCATCACGCCCGGCCGGCCGATCCGGCATTTGAGGGCTCTGGAAGGGTAGGGGCGGCGCTCGCCATCCTGCCCCCTTCGAGTTGGGGAGAGGGTGGGGCGAGGGGGCTTTCCGCGCCGCAGCCGTGTTCCCCCTCACCGACCCGCTTCGCGGGCCACCTCTCCCCGACGGGGAGAGGGAACGGTCCGGGAAATCCATCGGACGGCCCCTCTCCCGTCGTGGAGAGGGGTCGTTCCGTTCTCAGCGCCGGGTGCCGGCGGCGCGGCGGGCCGCGGACTTGCGGGCCGGGGCCTTCTTGGCGGGCGCGGCAGCCTTCTTCGCCGTGGCGCGCTTGCGCGCGGCCGGCGCGTCGTCCACCGGCTTCTTCTCGATCGCCTTCTTCTCGATGGTCACGAGGCGCAGCACATTGGTGGTGCCGGGCTTGGCGAAGGGCACGCCGGCGGTGATGGCGAGGCGGTCGCCCTCATGCGCGAAGCCGTGCTCCACGGTGATCTGCGTCGCCTTGGTCGCCATCTCGCCGAAGGTGTGGATGTCCTCCGGCTCGTGCACCACATGCACGCCATAGGACATCACCAGCCGGCGGGCGGTGGAGAGCTTGGCGGCGATGCCGACGATCGGGATGCGCGGGCGCTCGCGGGCGGCGTGCAGCGTCGTTGTGCCGGACAGCGTGTAGGTGACGATGGCGGCGGCGTCGATCGCGTTGGCGGCGTGATAGGCGGCCTGCGTCACCGCGTCGGCGACGCTGTGGCCCGGCTCGGGGCGTTGCGCGTCAATGATGCCGCGATAGCCGGGGTCGTGCTCCACGCTCTTGATGATCTGATCCATCATCGCGACCGCCTCGACCGGATAGGCGCCGGCGGCGCTTTCCGCCGAGAGCATCACCGCATCGGCGCCCTCATAGACGGCGTTGGCGACGTCGGAGACCTCGGCGCGGGTCGGGACCGGCGCGGTGATCATCGATTCCAGCATCTGGGTGGCGATGATGACCGGCTTGCCGAGTCGGCGGCACTCGCGCACCACGCGCTTCTGCAACGCCGGCAGCTCGGGCAGAGACAGCTCGACGCCGAGGTCGCCGCGCGCCACCATGATGCTGTCGGCAAGTTCGGTGAGGCGGGTCAGGTGCTCGATGGCGGCCGGCTTCTCGAGCTTCAGATTGATGGCGGCGCGGTCCTGGATCAGCTCGCGCGCCTCGATCACGTCCTCCGGGCGCTGCACGAAGGACAGCGCGATCCACTCGACGCCCTGGTCGAGCGCGAAGAACAGGTCGGCGCGGTCCTTCTCGGTGAGCGGGGAGACCGGCAGCACCACGTCGGGGACGTTGAAGCCCTTGTTGTTGGAGAGCTTGGTGCCGGCGATCACCTCGGCCTCGATGAAGCCGGTGCCTTTCTTCACCACGCGCACCCGCACCTTGCCGTCGTCGAGCAGCACGGTGGAGCCCTCGTGCAGCGCCTCAATGATCTCGGGATGCGGGATCGGCACGCGCTTCTCGTCGCCCGGCGTCATGTCGGTATCGAAGCGGATGGTGGTGCCGGCGGTCAGGGTGATGGCGTTGTCGACGAAGCGGCCGATGCGCAGCTTCGGGCCCTGCATGTCGGCGAGCACGCCGATCGGGCGTCCGACGTCCTTCTCGGTCTGCCGCACGAGGCCGAGCACCCGGCCGTGGTCGGCCTGGGTGCCGTGGCTGAAGTTCAACCGGAACACGTCGACGCCGGCCTCGTAGAGCGCGCGGATCTTCTCCGGGCTGGACGAGGCGGGGCCGAGGGTCGCCACGATCTTGGTCGCGCGTTCCCGCCTGCTATGCATCATTTCCTCCGTCATTCGCCGCGCGCATGCATGATCGCCGGCATTCGTCGTTGATATGGACCAAAATGCCGGACCTGTCTCGCGCCTGTTATCTTGCACCGCAGCGTGTCAGGCGGGCGACGTCCAGTCTCCGGCGGGCGATCTCGTGGGATTTTGACTCCCCCGGATGCCCGCGCGCAGGCGGTTGCCGCGCTCGTTTCGCGGCCGGACCCCCCCTTGCTGGCATTTAGAATTCTGTATACCAATACAATCCGAAAGGTGAGGATGGTGCGTGCCCGAAGGGGTGCGGTCCGGCGTCGCGGTGCGGCGCATCCTCATCCGATGCGAGGCGACGCAAGATCGCCATCCGCCGGCCGATGCCGGCGTGGACGGAACGAGCCGGGGAGGGAAGCGCATGCGCGTAGCGGTCTTGTCGGAAGCTTCATCGGAGCCACGGGTTGGTGCGTCTGTTGAGACGGTTCGGCGAGTTGTTGGGCTTGGCGGGGAGGTTGTTGTGGCTTCGGGCGCGGGATTGCGCTCGGGGATTTTGGACGGGGAGTACGCGGCGGCGGGGGGCGTGATCGTCGCGGACAATGCGGCGGCGGTTGCGGGCGCGGACGTCGTGCTGGCGGTGCGGCGGCCGGCGGCGGCGGAGCTCTCAGGGGTGAAGCCCGGGGCGCTGGTGATCGCCATTGCGGACCCTTACGGCAACGAGGCGGCGCTCGGTGAGATCGCGCAGACCGGGGTGTCGCTGTTCGCGATGGAGCTGATGCCGCGCATCACCCGGGCGCAGGTGATGGACGTGCTGTCCTCGCAGGCGAACCTTGCCGGCTACCGGGCGGTGATCGACGCCGCCGAGGTGTTCGGGCGGGCGGTGCCGATGATGATGACGGCGGCCGGCACGGTGCCGGCGGCGCGGGTGTTCGTGATGGGCGCGGGCGTGGCGGGGCTTCAGGCGATCGCCACGGCGCGGCGTCTGGGCGCGGTGGTGTCGGCGACCGACGTGCGCCCGGCCGCCAAGGAGCAGGTGGAGAGCCTCGGGGCCAAGTTCATCGCGGTCGAGGACGAGGAGTTCAAGCAGGCGGAGACGGCGGGCGGCTACGCCAAGGCGATGTCGGCGGAGTACCAGGCCAAGCAGGCGGCGCTGGTGGCCGCGCATATCGCCAAGCAGGACATGGTGATCACCACCGCGCTGATCCCCGGACGGCCGGCGCCGAAGCTGGTCTCGGCGGAGATGGTGGCGGCGATGAAGCCGGGCTCGGTGATCGTCGACCTCGCGGTGGAGCGCGGCGGCAATGTCGAGGGAGCGGTGCCGGGCGAGGTGGTGACGACGGCCAACGGGGTGTCGATCGTCGGCTATCTCAACGTGCCGGGGCGCCTCGCGGCGACCGCCTCGCAGCTCTACGCCAAGAACCTCTACGCCTTCCTGGAGACGCTGATCGACAAGGGGTCGAAGAGCCTCGCCGTGAAGTGGGACGACGAGCTGGTGAAGGCGACGCTGCTGACCAGGGACGGGGCGGTGGTGCACCCGAACTTCGGCGGCGCCAAGGCTGCTGGAGACAAGCCTGAGGCGGCGAGCGCGGCGTAGACGCCGACGCGCTACGCCCTTTGCCCGGGCCCGGCCCGGGCATCCGAGGATCCCGGATCGGCCTGCGGCCGCCCGGGACGAGGCTATCCGGAACGACTGAGCAAAAGGGACGGCCGGTGACGGCCGACCCGTCGCAAAGCAAGGACAAGGCGGCGGGCGGCGGGATCGCCGGCCCGGCCAGATAAGGATCGGGGAGAGGACCATGGCGACAGCGGGAACACCGAGCGCCGATCAGGCGGCGGAAGGGGCGCGGGCGGCGGCCGAAGTGGCGCGGCAGGCGGCCGAGGCCGCGGCGGCCTATGCGGATGCGGCGGCCAGCGCGGCGGGCGCGGCGGCGCACGGGCTCACCGGCGGGGCGATCGACCCCTTCGTGTTCCGCCTCGCCATCTTCGTCCTGGCGGTGTTCGTCGGCTATTACGTGGTGTGGTCGGTGACGCCTGCGCTGCACACGCCGCTGATGAGCGTCACCAACGCGATCTCCTCGGTGATCGTGGTCGGCGCGCTGCTGGCGGTCGGCGTGGATACCGTGGCCGAGGGGACGGGCTGGGCGCGGGGCTTCGGCTTCGTCGGGCTGATCCTGGCATCGGTGAACATCTTCGGCGGCTTCCTGGTGACCAGCCGGATGCTCGCCATGTACGCCAAGAAGAAGTGAGGGCGCGGGGACCATGAACGCCAACCTTGTGGCCCTTCTGTACCTCGTCTCCGGGGTGCTGTTCATCCTCGCGCTGCGCGGGCTCTCCAGCCCGGTGACCTCGCGCCGGGGCAATCTGTTCGGCATGGCCGGCATGGGGATCGCCATCCTCACCACGCTGGCGGCCTCGCCGCCGGCGGGGATCGGCGCCTTCGCGCTGGTGGTCGGCGGCCTCGCCATCGGCGGCGGGGCGGGCGCCTATATCGCCAAGAACATCGCGATGACGCAGATGCCGCAGCTGGTGGCGGCGTTCCACTCGCTGGTCGGCCTTGCCGCGGTGATGGTGGCGGCGGCCGCGCTCTATGCGCCGGAAGCCTTCGGCATCGGCGAACCGGGCGCCATCCACGGCCAGGCGCTGATCGAGATGAGCCTCGGCGTCGCCATCGGCGCCATCACCTTCACCGGCTCGGTGATCGCCTTCGCCAAGCTCAACGGCAATATGAGCGGCAAGCCGATCCTGCTCCCCGCTCGCCATGTCATCAACGCCGCCCTGGCGGCGCTCATCGTGGTGCTGATCGGCGTGCTCACCGCCACCGAGAGCCACACCGTGTTCTGGCTGATCGTGATCGCCAGCCTCATCTTCGGCGGGCTCTTGATCATCCCGATCGGCGGCGCCGACATGCCGGTGGTGGTGTCGATGCTGAACAGCTACTCCGGCTGGGCGGCGGCGGGCATCGGCTTCACGCTGGGCAACACCGCGCTGATCATCACCGGGGCGCTGGTCGGCTCGTCGGGCGCGATCCTGTCCTACATCATGTGCAAGGGGATGAACCGTTCCTTCATCTCGGTGATCCTCGGCGGCTTCGGCGGCGACGCCGCTGCCGCCGGCGCCGGCGGAGCGGTCGAGACGCGCCCGGTCAAGCAGGGCTCGGCGGAGGATGCCGCCTTCATCATGAAGAACGCCTCCAAGGTGATCATCGTGCCGGGCTACGGCATGGCGGTCGCCCAGGCCCAGCACGCGCTGCGCGAGATGGCGGACCGGCTGAAGGCCGAAGGCGTCGAGGTGAAATACGCCATCCACCCGGTCGCCGGGCGCATGCCCGGCCACATGAACGTGCTGCTCGCCGAGGCCAACGTTCCTTACGACGAGGTGTTCGAGCTCGAGGACATCAACTCGGAGTTCGCTCAAGCCGACGTGGCCTTCGTGATCGGCGCCAACGACGTCACCAACCCGGCGGCCAAGACCGACCCGCAGAGCCCGATCTTCGGCATGCCGATCCTCGACGTCGAGAAGGCCAAGACCGTGCTGTTCATCAAGCGCGGCATGGCGGCCGGCTATGCCGGCGTCGAGAACGAGCTGTTCTTCCGCGACAACACCATGATGCTCTTCGCCGACGCCAAGAAAATGGTCGAGGACATCGTCAAAAACCTCGCACACTGACAGGG
>NZ_JNLC01000014.1 GCF_000702305.1 Allobosea sp. 117 | reverse complement strand
CGCGCAATATGCCAATGCCCTCGTGGCGCTCGGCGTGAAGCCGGGGGACCGGGTGGCGCTGCAGGTGGAGAAGAGCCTCGAGGCAGTGTTCGCCTATCTCGGCACGGTGCGCGCAGGCGCGGTGTTCCTGCCGCTCAACACCGCCTATACGCCGGCCGAGATCGGCTATTTCCTCGGCGACGCCGAGCCCGTCCTGTTCGCCTGCGATCCGGCGCAGGCGGGAACGCTCGCGCCGGTGGCGCGCGAGGCGGGTGTGCGCCATCTGCTCACCCTCGACGGCGAGGGCCGCGGCTCGCTGGCGAAGGCGGCCGATGCGGCGGCGGAGACGTTCGCGGATGTCCCGCGCGGGTCGGACGACCTCGCCGCGCTGCTCTACACCTCGGGCACCACCGGCCGCTCCAAGGGCGCCATGCTCACCCACGGCAATCTCGCCTCCAATGCGCAGGCGCTCGCCGACATCTGGCGCTTCTCGCCCGATGACGTGCTGATCCATGCCCTGCCGATCTTCCACACGCACGGCCTGTTCGTTGCCATCAACGTCACGCTGGTGGCCGGCGCGTCGATGGTCTTCCTGCCGAAGTTCGATCCCGAGCTGATCCTGACGCTGCTGGCGCGCGCGACCGTACTGATGGGCGTGCCGACCTTCTACACGCGTCTCCTGAAGTCGCCGGGGCTCACGCCCGAGGCCTGCGCCCATATGCGGCTCTTCATCGCCGGCTCGGCGCCGCTGCTCGCCGAAACCCACCGCGAATGGAAGGCGAAGACCGGCCACGCCATCCTCGAGCGCTACGGCATGACCGAGACCGGCATGATCACCTCCAACCCCTATGAGGGCGAACGCCGCGCCGGCACGGTCGGCTTTCCGCTGCCGGAGGTGAGCGTGCGCGTCGCCGACCCCGAGAACGGGCGTGAGCTGATCGCCGGCGCCATCGGCATGATCGAGGTGAAGGGACCGAACGTCTTCAAGGGCTACTGGCGCATGCCGGAGAAGACCGCGAGCGAGTTCCGCGACGGCTGGTTCGTCACCGGCGACCTCGGGCTGATCGACGAGCGCGGCTATGTGCACATCGTCGGGCGCGGCAAGGATCTCGTGATCACCGGCGGCTACAACGTCTATCCGAAGGAGATCGAGAGCGAGATCGACGCGCTGGACGGCGTCGTCGAGAGCGCGGTGATCGGCCTGCCGCACGCCGATTTCGGCGAGGGCGTGACGGCGGTGGTGGTCGCCCGCTCCGACGCGGGGCTGGACGAGAAGGCGGTGATCGGCGCGCTGGAGGGGCGGCTCGCCCGCTACAAGCTGCCCAAGCGCGTCATCTTCGTCGACGACCTGCCGCGCAACACCATGGGCAAGGTGCAGAAGAACATCCTGCGCGAACAGTATAAAGGGATGTATGGGGCGTAGAGCATGTTCCGCGAAAGTGGAGAGACTCTTGCGACGGAAACATGCTCCCGTCTGTCGAATCTGAGGCGGGCCTAACCCGTCGGAATGATCTGCGCGCCCTCTTCCCTCGTCGCCATGCCGACCGCCGCCGCCAGCACATCGACCGGCACCGGCCGGGCGGGGAGGCGGGCGGCATTCGCGCCGAAGACAGCCGGGTCGGCCGAGCCGGCGCAGCCTGCATAGACGGAAATCCCGAAACCGCAGATGCGTCCCTGGCAGGGGCCCATGCCGGCGCGGGTCCACATCTTGACGCCATGGGCATCGCCGGCGCCCTCGTCGAGCGCCGCTCTCACCTCGCTCGCGCGCACCTCCTCGCAGCGGCACAGCAACGTATCGTCCTGCGGCAGGCGTCCGAGCGTCCCGTAGGGCGGGCGGAATGCCCGCCGCAGCGCCAGGGCGAAATCCATTGCCTGCTTCAGGCGTCCGCCATCCGGTGATGGTGTGGCCTTGCCCGCGAAGCCGGCGGCGGCGATGCCGGCGCATTCGCCCGCCGCCAGCGCCGGGCGCGCGCCGGCGATGCCGGTGATCTCGCCGGCGGCGAAGATGCCGGGCACGCTGGTGGCGCCGCTCACCCTGTCCGCGACCACATAGGCTCCGCCCGCGTCCCAGTCATGGGCGAGCGCGCAGCCGAGCATGGTGGCGAGCTCGACGGAGGGCCGGAAGCCGTATCCGACCAGCAGGGCGTCGATGCCGTCGAGCTCCTCCGCGCCCTCGGTGAGAACGCGTCCATCCCTCCCGATGCGGGCGATGATGGCGCCGGTGACATGCGTCTCGCCGGCGGCTCTGGTGACGATCCGGCCGAAACGGAAGCGGGGCAGGAGAGGGACGACCGCCAGCATGATCCGCGCCGCCTCCGGCCAGTGGCGCGGAAAGCGCGCCAGCGCGGCGGCGAGGGCCAGCGGCGACGGGCTCGTCTCGACGACGCGGACGACATCGCAGCCGGCGGCGCGGAGTTGTGCAGCGACCACCAGTAGGAACGGCCCGCATCCCGCCAGCACCACGCGGCTGCCCGGGCGGGTGCCGTGCAGCTTGACGAGGCGCTGCGCCGCGCCCGGCGTCATGACGCCGGGCAGCGTCCATCCCGGAAAGGGCGCCGGCCGGTCATGCGCGCCGGTCGCAAGCACCACCGCGCGCGGCTTCACTACGAGGGCCGCATCGCCGCGCCGGGCGAGGATGAGCGGTTCGTCATAGGCGCCGAACACCTCGACGCCGGAGCGGATCAACACACCGCTCGCCAGCACGTGTTCGATCAGCGCGCGCCCTTCCGCGACCTGGCGGGCAGCGGCGCCCGTCGGCGGGTGCGCCGGCTGCATGAAATATTGCCCGCCCGGCCGTTCGAACAGGTCGAGCAGCTCGACGGAGGCTCCCGCCCGCCGCGCGGCCAGCGCGGCCGACAGGCCGGCAGGCCCGCCGCCAACGACGCACACGTCACACGTGATCCGCTCGGCAGACACCGTGGTCATGAGCTTCGCCCCGCCGATCTCACGACGTTCATGTCGGGCGCGACGGTGGTGAGGCAGGCCCGCGCCGGCACGCCGTCGATCAGCACCACGCAGTCGAAGCACACGCCCATGCCGCAGAACAGTCCGCGCGGCTGGCCCGACGCGGTGTCGCGCAGATGCCCCTGCATCAGCGTGTGCAAGGTGGCACCGAGATTGGCACCGGCCCTCACGCGGACCGGCTTGCCGTCGAGCATGATGTCGAACACCTCGCCGGTGGGGGCGGTCATTGCAGCGCCACCTTCGGTGCGAAGCGGGCGGGGTCGTAGGGCGAGGGATCGACGGCGCAGCGCGTCCCGGCGATGGCCGAGGCGATGATCTCGGCGATCACCGGCGCGCGCAGGAAGCCGGTGCCGTTGTCGCCGGCGCCGACATAGAGCCCCGTGGGGCCGACCGGGCCGATGATGAAGCGATCATCCGGCGTCACCGCCTCGTAGCGCACCCATGAGCGCAGCAAGTCGACATGGCGAAGGCCGGGGAACAGTCGCATCAGCGTGGTCGCCGAGTCGACGACGAAGGGAAGGTCGACCTGCGGAACCCTGTCCGGCGATCCCGGCGCGGACTCCCCGCCGGCGAGCACCGTGTTGAACAGGATCTGGCCGGCCTCGGATTGCTGGATCTGCGTGTAGCCGCCATGCACGCCGCCCTGCTCGGATTTCGAGGCGCCGACGACGCCCCGTATGGTCGGCGGCTGGGCGACGGTGGCGAGGCATTGTGCCTTGCGGGGCACGATCGGCAGCTCGATCCCCATCGGTGCGAGGAGCCCGGCGGTCCAGGGGCCGCCGGTCACCACCACCGTGTTCGCATCGATGCGGCCGTCCGGGGTCGTCACGCCCGTGACCCTGTCACCCTGACAGTCGATCCGCTGCGCGGGCTGATGCCCGAGGAAGCGCGCGCCGGCCTCGACGGCCGCCCGCAGCAGCGTGCGGACCGACAGGAAGGGATTGACCAGCGCGTCGTCCGGCGACCAGCTCGCCGCCAGGATCGGCCCGGTGAGTGCCGGCTCGATGCGCCGGACTTCGTCGAGGTTCAGAAGCTGCGCCGACAGTCCGGCGGCGCGTTCGAGCGCGATCCAGTGCTCGGCCGTCGAGATATCCGCCGCGTGGTCGATGAAGCGGATCTGCCCGCAGCGGCGATAGTGGAAGGCACCGGTAAAGCGCTGGTCCCATTCCGCCCAGCGACGTGTGGCCCAGATGAGCTGCGGCAGCTCGACCTCGGAATTCTGGTGCGTGCCGAGGCAGGCGAGGCTGGCTCCCGACACCGCCGAGCCGGGCGCCGCGCGGTCGAGCAGGGTGACAGCGAAGCCGCGCTCGGCGAGCGCGAGCGCCGTCGCCGCGCCGACGATCCCGGCGCCGACCACGACGATATGCGCGCTCACGCCCACGCCATCGCCTTGAGTTCGGCGGGCGCCGCGGCCCAGTAGCGGCGCTCCGCTATCTCTTCGGCCGCGAGCGTGGGGGCATGGCCATCGACGTCGTGCATCGCGTCGAGCGCTCGCTGCACATAGGACGCATGCGGCACGGCGAAGCCTTCGGCGAGCGCGTGGCCGCTCGCAGCCAGCTCCCTCATATGGCCGAGCTGCACGCGGTGGTGATGCTCGCTCATGTCGGGGCGTACCTCGCGGCACACAGCGACAGCGAGTTCGGGGTCGGCGAAGGCCATCTGCCAGCCTTCAAGGAAAAGCTCGATGAGGTCCTGCAGCAGGGCGTCCTCGCGGCCGATCCAGTCGCGCCGCGCGATGAGGCCGTCCTTCAGCAGCGCCGCATCGTAATCCGCCGGCCGGAACAGCTCGACCTCGGAGAGCGGAAGGCCGCGATGCTCCATCTCGTGGAGCTCGTGATAGACGGTCATCTGCGCGCAGTCGGCCGCGCCCGAGACCAGCGCCTCGACCGTGTCGGCGGTGGGCAGCCGCGCCACCGTCGCGGGGTCGATACCGGCCTTGCGCAGCATCCAGCGGAATTCCAGATCCTCGCCGCCCGGCCAGACGGCCGCCCGGCGGCCGGCGAGATCGGCGGGCGTCACGATGCCGGCGCTCTTGCGCACCGGATAGACCAGCGGGCTCGCCTGCTGCACCGCCATGAGGAAGGCCAGGCGCTCCGGCGCCTCGCTCTCCACCAGATGGGCGGGGCTGGCGATCGCCAGATCGCAGGCTCCGCTCAACAGGGCGGACATGCCGCCCTGTCGGAAGTCGATCGGCTCGCAGGTCAGCGCGATGCCGCGCCGCCGCGCCAGGCCCCGATGCTCGGCGAGGAGATAGCCGATGAACTGGGCCTGCGGATGCCAGAGCAGCCGGAGACGGATCTCGCGCGGCATCGTCGCGTCCTCACTTCGCCGGGCAGGCGATCTTCTTGTACTGGGCCGGCGCCTTCTCCCAGAAGGCGTTGGTGTAGCCTTCCGAGAGCTTGATCGGCTGCTCGATCAGCTTGGCGTCGATGAGCACCTTCTGGACCCGTTCCCACGCGGCGGGATCGGTCATGCCGAACTCGCCGCTCAGCGTCGGGCCAGCGCAGAAGATCTCGCCCATCGCCTTGATCTGCGCGACCTGCGAGGGGACGGTCAGCTCGTTATTGTACTTCACCACGATCTTGGCGGCGGCCTCGGGATCGGCGAGGGCCTCCTGCCAGCCGCGCAGCGTGGCGTCGACCATGGCCTGCACCTTGGTGGGGTTCTTCTTGATGGTGTCCTCGGTAGCGAAGATGCCGGTGTTCACGAAAGCGACGCCGTAGTCCTCGGGATTGAGGAAGACGAGGTCCTCCGGCTTGTAGCCCTCGCCATAGACGAGCTGCAGCTCATTGTAGCGGGTCACCTGCATCACCTCGTACTGCTTGCTCAGCCAGCCGACGATGTCGAAGCCCTGCGAGATGATGTTGACCTTCGACGGGTCGACCTTGGCGGCGCGCAGCATCGCCATGAATTCCTGCTCGTCGCCGCCGAACCAGAGGCCGACCGAATGGCCGGGCATGTCCTCGACCTTCTTGATGCCGGTGTCCTTGCGGGCGATGTAGGTGGTCGCGCTCTTCTGGCCTAGCTGCAGCACGGTGACCAGCGGCGCGCCGTTGGCGCGGCCGGTGATCACCTGGTTCGGGTGCCCGATGCCGAAGGTGTCGGTGCCCTGCGCCACCGTCACCGCCGGCTTCAGGTCCGGCCCGGCCGGCAGCAGCTTCAGGTCGATGCCGGCCTCCTTGTAGTAGCCCTTCTCGAGGGCGACGATCGGGCCGGCGAACTGGCCCTGCATCACCCATTCGAGGCGCATGGTGTCGTCGGCCGCGGCGAGCGCGGGGGTCAACATGACGGCTGCCGCCGCCAAGGCATATTTCCAGTTGCTCATGTTCCTATGTCCTCTGTCGGCTTTTTATGAGTTGTCTCGCATCGAGCTGTGCCACGGGATCAGCCATCGCTCGGCCGCTGCGACCAGCACGAAGAGGAGGATGCCCAGCAGCGCGGAGGCCAGCATGGCCGCCCACAGCCGGGGCATGTTGAGGGTGCGGTAGGCGGTCATGATCACGAAGCCGAGCCCGCGGTCGGACTGCACGAACTCCGAGACGATGGCGCCGATGACGCTGAAGGTGACGTTGAGCTTCAGCCCGACGAAGACGTAGGGCAGGGCGCTCGGCAGGCGCATCTTGAAGAAGCGCTGCAACGGCGTGGCGGCGGCGACGTGGAACACCTCCATCACCGTCCGGTCGTAGGATTGCAGGCCCTTCATCATGTTGAGGGCGAGCGGGAAGAACGACAGGAAGGCGGTGACCGCCACCTTGGCGCCGATCCCCGAGCCGAACCACAGCATGATGATTGGCGCGATGGCGACGACGGGAATGGTGTTGGAGGCGATGACGTAGGGCATCAGGCTGCGCGCCACCAATGGCGAATAGGCGAACACGATGCCGAGTAGGGCGCCGAAGGCCGAGCCGATCACGAAGCCCGCTAACGCCTCGAAGGCGGTGATCGCCGTGTGGTAGCCGAGCGAGGCGTTGCCGGAGATCAGCGCCGCCCAGATGCGGCTCGGCGCCGGGATGATGTAGGCCGGCACGCCGGTCACCTCGACCGCGACCTCCCAGGCGACCAGCACGATCACCGTGGTGATCAGGCAGGGCATCGCCGCGGCGAGCGCATTGGCCAGCCCCATCCGCATGCCGGACATGGCGTCAGTGTGCGCTGTCATCGAAGCCCTCCGACAGCAGCCGCTCGCCGAGCTGGCACAGCTCGATGAAGCGTTCGGTGCCACGCATGTCGAGCTGGCGCGGATGCGGCAGGTCGACGTCGATGACGCGGGTGATCCGGCCGGGGCGCGGCGTCATCACCACCACCCGGTCGGAGAGGAAGACCGCCTCCTGGATCGAATGGGTGACGAACACCACGGTCATCGCCTCGCGCTCCGCGATGCGGGAAAGCTCGAGGTTGAGCCGGTCGCGAGTAATCTGGTCGAGCGCGCCGAACGGCTCGTCCATCAGCATCACGCGCGGCGAGGTCGACATGGCGCGGGCGATCGCCGCGCGCTGGCGCATGCCACCGGAGAGCTGGCGCGGCCAGGCATTCTCGAAGCCGGCGATGCCGACGAGATCGAGCAGCGCGCGGGCCCGCGCCAGCCGCTCGTCGCGGGCCACGCCCTGGAGTTCGAGCGGCAGGGCGACATTGGCGAGGATACGCCGCCATTCCAGCAGCGCGGCGTCCTGGAACACGAAGCCGATCTCGCGCTGGCGCCGCATCTCGTCGGGCGGTCGCCCGTCGATCCGCACCACCCCGGCGGAAGGGCCGATGAGGTCGGCGGCGACGCGCAGCAGCGTGCTCTTCCCGCAGCCCGAAGGTCCGATCAGCGAGACGAACTCGCCAGCCTTGATGTCGAGGCTGATGTTCTTCAGCGCCGTCACCGCAGCGGTTCCGCCGCCGGGGAACACCACGTCGATGCCGCTGAACGACAGCAGGGGTGAGGTGGCCGTCATCCGTAGCGCCTTCCGCCGGCGAACCAGTCGTCGAAGGCGGGCGCGGTGCGGATCACCACGCTGCGCTTGCGCATGTAGCTGACCAGCGCATCCCAGCCGTTCTCCTTGCCGTAGCCGCTCTCGCCATAGCCGCCCCAGACCGAGCGGGGATCGTTCTTATGGTGATCGTTGACCCACACCACCCCGGCCTTGACCTGCACCGAGACGCGATGGGCGCGCGCGACATCGCGCGTCCAGATGGCGGCGCCGAGCGCATAGGGGCTGTCATTGGCGAGCGCCAGCGCCTCAGCCTCGTCGCGGAACGGGGTGACGCAGACGACGGGACCGAACACCTCCTCGCGGAACAACCTCATGTCCGGCGTTACATCGGCGAAGATCGTCGGCGGCACGTAGAAGCCTTCGTCGAAGGGAGCCGTGAGCGTCGGCGGATCGCCGCCGCAGAGGAGCCGCGCGCCGGCCGCGCGGGCCGCCTCGATATGCTCGAACGAGCGGCTGGCCGAGGCCTGCGAGATGACCGGTCCGACATCCGTCGCCTCGTCCGCTGGATCACCGATCCTCAGGCTCGCGGCGCGCGCTCGGAAGGCGTCGAGGAAGCGCTCATAGATCGGCGCGGCGACGATGAAGCGCGTTGCCGACACGCAGGTCTGGCCGGAGGCGATGAAGGCTGCGAACACCGCGCCGGACGCGGCCTCGTCCACATCCGCGTCCTCGAAGACGAGGATCGGCGCCTTGCCCCCGAGTTCCAGCGTGCAAGGCACGAGGCGCGCCCCGGCGGCGGCGGCGACGCGCCGGCCGGTTGCCGTGCCGCCGGTCAGGTCGATCCGCTGCACGACGGGTGATGCGCACACCGCCGCGCCGGTCTCGGCGCCGCCGGTCACCACGTTGATCACGCCGTCCGGAAGGCCGGCCTCCCGGCACCAGTCGGCGAACACGAGAGTGGAGACCGGGGCGAGCTCGGACGGCTTGACGAGGCAGCTATTGCCCGCCGCCAGCGCCGCCGCGAACTTCTTCACCAGAATGAGGATCGGGTGGTTCCACGGCGTCAGCAGCGCGCAGACGCCATAGGGCTCCTGGTGCGTGAGGGTGACAATGTCACCCTTCACGCGGTTCGCCTCGCCTTCGAGGCCGAGAGCGATGGAGGCGAAATATTCGATCCACTCCGGGATGCGGCCCATCTGGGCGCGCATCTCGCGCACGGGCCGGCCGGTGACAGCGGATTCGAGCTCCGCCAGCGCCGGTACGCGCTGGCGGACCAGCGCGGCGAGCGCCTGCATGTGGCGCGCGCGCTCGAAGACGTCGAGGCGGCTCCAGCGCTCGAAGCCGGCCTGCGCCGCCTGCGCCGCCGCTTCCACGTCCTGCGCGTCGGCGTCCGGCACGCTGGCGAGCAGCACGCGGCTCGCCGGGCTGCGCACCTCGATCGTCCGGGCACTGTGGGGCGATTGCCAGCCGCCGCCATAGTGCAGCCGATAGGCGGGGATGTCTGCAGCAGCGACAGCGCTCATGACGCCAGCTCCCTGATCTCGTCGTCATCGGCCTCGGCCAGCCGCGCGGCTGTCTCCGCCAGCAGCCGCGCGCCGGCATGAAGATGCTCCGGCGCAGCATATTCCGCCTCGTTATGGCTGATGCCATTCCGGCAGGGCACGAAGATCATCGCCGCCGGACCGAGCAGCGCGAGATGCCGCGCGTCGTGGCCGGCGCCGGAGGCGATGTCCTGCCACGGAAGCTCCAGTGCGTCGGCGATGCCGCGCATCCGCGCGCGCAGGCCCGGCGCGAATTCCAGCGGCGGATCGTGCAGCAGGGCCTCGACCTCTACCTCGCAGCGCCCCGCCGCGCTCACGCACAGGCCGGCCACGCCGTCGCCGAGGCGCAGCAGCGTGCCGGCATCGGGATGGCGCAGGTCGATCGAGAACACGACGCGCGAGGGGACGACCGAGGGCGCGTTGGGCGTCACGTCGAGGCGCCCCACGGTGAAGCGCACGATGTCCGCGGGGTCATCGAGGTGGCGCTTCAGCGCCGCGATCATCTCCACCGCCGCCATCAGGGCGTCGCGCCGGCTGGCATGTGGTTCGGTGCCGGCATGTGCCTCGGCGCCGCGCACGGTGACGCGCCAGGTGCGCTTGCCCTGTATGCCGGAGACGATGCCGACGGGCCGGCCCGCCGCCTCCAGCACCGGCCCCTGTTCGATATGCGGTTCGACATAGGCCGCCGGCCGGAATCCGAGCGGGCGGCGCGGCAGATCGGCCTCGCCCGCCGCCAGCCCGGCGAGAGCATCCGCGACGCTGATGCCGTCCGCATCGCGCAGCGCCAGGATCGGCTCGAGCGGACGCGCGCCGGCGAAGGCGGCCGAGCCCATCATGCCCGGCGCGAAGCGGGAGCCTTCCTCATTGGTCCAGGCGACCAGCACGACGGAGCGGCGCGGCCTGTATCCCGCCGCCACCATGGCCTCCAGCGTCTCCAGCGCTGCCAGCACCCCGAACACGCCGTCGAACCGCCCGCCGGTCGGCTGGCTGTCGAGATGCGAGCCGATGAGGACAGGCGCCAACTCCGGCTGCGAGCCCGGCAGTTCGAGGAACAGGTTGGCGATCGGATCGGTGGAGGGCAAGAGGCTGATTCGCCGCCCCCACGAGACGAGCTGCGCGCGGGCCTCGCCGTCGAGCGCCGACAGCGCTGGCCGGTTGACGCCGGTCTCGCCGAACGTGCCGATCCGCCCGAGTGCCATGTGGCGGGACCACAGGCGCTCCCGATCGACGAAGCTGGCGATGCGTCCAACCGGCATGCCCATGAGCCTATCTGGTCCGCATGATCTGGGCGGGGTTGGCGCGTGGATCGCGTGGCTTCCAGGCGCCCGCCTCGACCATGGCGAAGAACTCCGCCAGCGCCGCGTTGAACAGCGCCGGCTCCTCCAGATTGAGCGTGTGGCCGGTCTTCGGCACCACCATCAGCCCGCAGGCCGGGATGGTGCGCTTGAGGAAAATTCCCGGCTGCAGGCAGTGGTCGTCCTCGTCCCCCGAGATCACTAGGGTGGGGACGTTCATGGCGCGGAAGCGCTCCTCCAGCGCATAGAGCGAAGGACGTTGCACCTGCACGCCGCGCATGGTGTTGGCCGCGCCCTCGGCGGAATGCTCGCCGAGATGGCGTTGGAATTCCGCCCAGCCGCGCGGGTCCTTGTTCTGGAACTGCACCCGCGAGGCGCCCTCGGCATAGGTGTGCGAGAAGGCCTCGCTGCCCTGTTCGAGGAAGCTGCGCGCGACGGTCTCGGAGACGTCGCGGAAATAGGCCTCGTGCTCGATCTCGGCACCGTATCCGGTGCCGGCGGCGACGACGGAGAGCGCACGCTCGGCGAAGTCGAGCCCGAAATGCAGCGCCGCGAAGCCGCCCATCGACAGGCCGACGACATGCGCCTTCTCGATGTCGAGCCCGCCGAGCACGTCGGCGATGTCGCGCGCGGCGCGTGCCTGCGAATAGGAGGCGATGTCTGGCGGCACGTCGGAGGGCGGATAGCCCCGCGCGCCGAAGGTGATGCAGCGATAGCGCCGGGCGAAGAAGCGCATCTGCGGCTCCCAGCTCCGGTGGTCGCCGCCGAATTCGTGGACGAAGATCACCGGGATCCCGCTGCCCGCCTCCTCGACATGGAGCCGGACGCCGTCGCTGGTGGTGATGTGGGACATGGCGGGGTCTCCTAGAACAGCTCGGCGGGGGCGTTCATGCCGCGCGCCACCTCGACCGCCTCCGGCAGGGCAGCGCAGAACTCGTCGACCCAGGCATCCGGCACGGTGACGCTGACCTTCACGAAGCGGTCGCCGAACGCCTTGGTGTGGTAGCTGCCCTGGCGGATCTGGATGTTCCGGCGGTCGAGCGCCGCCACCAGCGCCTCGGGCCGGATGCCGGCCTCATCGCATTCGATGATCAGGAAGTTGCCGTTCGAGGGATAGACCGGCACATGGAAGCCCGGCAACGCCTCGGCGGCCTCGCGCACCTTCCGCTGGCTGCGGCGCTGGGCGGCGAGCACCTCGCCGAACCATTCGCGCTTCACCTTCAGCCCGGCGATGGCGCCGCGCTGGGCGAGGATGCTGGAGCCGAGATTGTTGGGCGGGGCGACGGCAAGCCGCTCCAGAACGTCGGGATGGGCGACCAGCGCCCCGATGCGTAGCCCGGCAAAGCCGAGCCACTTCGAGAAGCTCCACACCGTGATGGTGCGCTCGGGATAGTGATGGGCGGCCAGATGATGGCCATAGGCGAAGTCGCGATAGGTGCAGTCGTGGACGAGATAAGCGCCGATCGACTTCGCGATGGCGGCGATCTCGGCGATCTCCTCGGCCGTGCAGCAGGTGCCGAGCGGGTTGTTCGGGTCGACGATGTAGATGAGCCGGGTGCGCTCATCCACCATCGCGCGCAGCCGCTCCGGCGCCAGCCGGTAGCCGTGCTCGGCGCCGTAGATCGGGATCTGCACGACCTCGGCGCCGGCCTCGCGCGCGAACACCATCGGCCACGCCCAGGTCGGATCGGTGGTCACCAGGCTCTGGCCGGGGCCGAGCAGGGTGCGGCAGACGTGATAGAGGCCGGAGACGGCGCCATCGGTGATCAGCGCCGCCTGATCCGGCAGGCCGAGATCCTCGATCACCCCCTGCCGCAGTTCCTCCAGCCCGAGCGGAGGCGCGTAGGCATGGAACTGGTCCTGCTCGATGCAGGCGACCATCGCTTCCCGGACCTTCGGATGGGCCGGGTAGTGGTTGGTGTTCTGCCCCATCCAGCGCAGGCCGGCATTGGCAACGAGCCGGTCGAAATGCTGGTTGCGCCGCTCGAACCGATACATGTCCGCCCCCGCTTTCAGATGATCGAGCGGCGCGAGGCGATGCCGCCGTCGATGGTGACGATCGTGCCGGTTATGTAGCCCGCCCGCGGCGAGGCCAGGAACACCATGAGGTCGGCGACTTCCTGCGCCGAGGCGGGGCGCTTGCCGGGATATTTCGCGAACAGCTCCTCCCAGCGGCCCTCGTCGCCGTACCAGTCGACCGCGCGGCGCTTCATCAGCTTGATCATGCGGTCGGTCGCGACCGGGCCGGGGTTCACCCCGACGACCCGCACGCCGTGATCGAGGCTGACGCCACCCAGCGCACGGGTGAACGCCATGAGACTGGCGTTGCCGGAGGCACCGGCGATGTAGTTGGCATCCCAGTTCTCACCGGAATTGCCGATGTCGTTGATGATCACGCCGGCGCCGCGCGCCTGCATGCGCGGATAGAGCAGCCGCGTGAGATAGATGTAGCCGTGGACCTTGAGGTCCCAGCTTTTGCGCCAGGCCTCGTCGCTCACCGAAACGAGATCACCGGGCGGGATGTCGCCGGCATTGTTGACGAGGATGTCGACCTCGGCGCAGCGCCGTCCGAGCTCGTCCAGAACGGCGGTGTCGGACAGATCGCCCGGGTGGATGGAGACCTCGACGCCGAATTCCCTGAAAATGCGGTCGCGATTGGCTTCGAGCTCGCCTGCCGAGCGGGCGGCGAGATGCAGCGGGCATCCTTCCGCCGCGAAAGCCAGCGCGGCGGCTAGGCCGATGCCCTTGGACGCGCCGGTGATGAGGACGCTCTTGCCTTCGAGATCGAGTTTCATTTGCGAAACCGGACTTTCCAGTGGTGGGAAGCGGAGAACGAAATTGCCTTTGGCACGTTCATGCAGATTTGGTATGCCAAAAATCAAGTTACGCATACCAGCGTTTCACACCTGACCGCCCCCGGTCAATCGCGCCGTGGTCTGGTCACACCGCGACATTTCGCCTAGAAGGGCCATGACCCTTGGGTAAGGCGGCAAGGACGAGGGAGGCGGCAGCTTGGCATACATAGACCGCGAAGCGGCACACCCAACTTTCGTGTCCAGGGGGGCGGAGATCGCCCGCGCGCTCGAGGACGACATATTGCGCGGGGCGCGCAAGCCCGGCGACCGGCTGGATGAGCGGCAGCTCGCCGAGGAGTTCGATGTCTCCCGCACGCCCATTCGCGAGGCCATCCAGCGGCTCGTCGCGAGCGGGCTGGTCACCGTGCGCGGGCGCAGCGGTGCCATCGTCGCCGAGCTGTCGGTGGCCGAACTGCTCGACGGCTTCACCGTGGTGGCCAATCTCGAAGCGCTTGCGGCGGCGCAGGCGGCGCGGCGGGCGCTGCCGGAGCACCATCGCCTCCTCGTTGAGGCCCATGAGCGCTGCGTCGATGCCGCGCGGCGTTCGGACGTGCAGGCTTTCTTCAACGCCAATAACGATTTCCACGATACGATCGCCCAGATCAGCCAGAACCGCGTCCTGCAGGATCTCCTGCGGGCGGCGACGCTGAAGACCTCGCCCTATCGCCATTACGTCACCTACCGGCCCGGACGGATGTCGTCCTCAATTCCCGAGCATCAGGCGATTCTCGACGCAATCGTCGCCGGCGATTCGCTGGCCGCGAGCCAGCGCATGCAAGGACACGTCTCTCTGCTCGGCGAAGACCTGACGGATTTTCTGCATTTCCTGCAGCTCGCCAAGCCGGCTTGACCTGCCCTGCTGCCGCAAAATTGGGCATGCACACCGAAGAAACCGGGTTTGACCCTGCGGTAGGGCGATGCTATAGATCTGGCATACAAAAATAAAAGAACAGCATGCCAGTGTGGAAGCGAATTTCCGGCCGGGCAGCTAGAATTTTTACCGGACCGTCATAGCAACTGGCGAGCCGACAGGAGCCTTTTATGCTGACGAGACGCACATTCGTTCAGGGCGCCATCGGAACCGGGCTTGCCGCGCCCCTCGTTTCGCTTTCCGGCCAGGGCGCTCAGGCGCAGGCCGCCGTCACCGTCGCCGAGAGCGAGGGGCATGGCTGGACCGTCGTCTATGTCGCCGATGGCGCCAAGCTGTGGGCGCCGAACGGGCTCGACGTCAGCGTCGCCAAGTTCACCGCCGGGCGCCTTGCGCTCGACGCGGTGCTGAGCGGCAGCGCCCAGTTCTGCACCACCACCCAGAGCCCGACCCTGCTCGCCGCCATGCGCGGGCTAAAGCCGCGCATCGTTGCCGACTTCAGCCGCTCGGCGAAGGAGATGCTGGTGGCCGCCAGCAAGAAGGCCGGCGTGACCAAGCCCGCCGATCTCAAGGGTAAGAAGGTTGCGACGCGCATCGGCTCGAGCGGCCATTTCTTCTTGAACCAGTGGCTGAAGCTGCACGGCATGACGCTGGCCGACGTCGAGGTCGTGAACATGGCCGGTCCCGAGATGGTGGCGAGCGTCGTGAAGGGCGACGTCGCGGCCTTCGCATGGGACTGGCTGTCCGCCGTCGCCGCCCAGCGGCAGGCCGGTGACGACATCGTCATTCTCGACCGCGAGGGCATCGAGAAGATCTGGCGCTCGCACCTGATCTTCGTCGCCAATCAGGACACCGTCGAGAAATCGCCGCAGCTCGTCGAGGCGGCGGTGAAGACGCTGTTCGATGCTGAAGCCTTCATCAAGGAGAACCCGGCCAAGGCCCGCAGCATCGTGGCGGCCCGCACCGCGACCTCCGAGGAGGACACGCAGAAGGGCATCGACCTGATCGACATCGATGTGCGGCTCAGCTCCAACATCGTCGATGTCATGGTGGCCGAGGCCGAGTGGGCGATCGCGCAGAAGATAGCGCAGCCCTACAGCGGCGATCTCCGCGCGCTGTTCGCCGGCCTCATCTACCCCGATGCGATGCGCAAGCTGCGGCCGGATCGCGTCACGCTCTGACGATGGTGCCGGGTGTCTTGAACCCTCGCGCTGGCCGCACGGCAGATGCCGTGCCGGCCGGAACCCCCGTCACGACGGCAGCGGGAAGCGTCGTCGTCGAGGGCGTCTCGAAACTCTACGCCTCGACGGACGGCGAGCCGAGCTGGGCGCTGCTCAATGTCTCGCTGGATATCCGGCCCGGTGAGTTTCTCTGCGCCATTGGGCCAAGCGGCTGTGGCAAGACCACCCTGCTCAACATGATCGCCGGCTTCACGGCGCCAACGCGCGGTAGCGTGCTGTTCGACGGACGTCCGATCGCCGGTCCCGGGCCGGACCAGGGGGTGGTGTTCCAGGAATACGCCTTGTTCCCCTGGCTGACGGCGCAGCGCAACGTCGAGTTCGGCCTGCAGATGCGTGGCGTCGCCAAAGCCGAGCGGCGCGAGCGTGCCCGCGCCAGCCTCGACATGGTCGGGCTGCTCGGCGCCGCCGACCGCTATCCCTTCGAGCTGTCCGGCGGCATGCGCCAGCGCGTCGCGGTAGCCCGCGCATTGGTGAACCACCCGCGCATCCTGCTGATGGACGAGCCGTTCGCGGCGGTCGACGCGCTGACGCGCGTGACGCTCCAGACCGAGCTGCTGCGGATCTGGCAGGAAATCGGTCTCACGGTCTTCTTCATCACCCACAACATCGAGGAGGCGGTGTTCCTCGGCGACCGCATCGTCGTCATGGCCTCGCGCCCCGGCCGCATCCAGCGCATCGTCGAGAACCCGCTTCCCCGCCCGCGTGATCGCGGCGAGGGCGCGTTCGGCGCGCTCTATGCGGAGGTCAACGAGGCCTTCCTCCGGCAGGGGTCGTGACGATGGAGGCCCGGCTGACAGCTCCACCGATCCCCGCCGCGGCCGACGCCGCGCTCACCGAGGACGAGAAGCTCGAGATCGAGAACCGCTTCCGGCGGGACATCGCCGCCGGCCGCCGCCGCCGGTTGCGCCGCGGGCTGCTGCTGAACCTCGTCGGCGTGCTGATCTTCCTGGCGGTGTGGGAGGCGCTTCCCCGCCTGGTGCCGGGCGTGAACACCCAGATGTTCCCCCCACCGTCCGGGGTGGTGATGACCCTGGTCGGCATGATGACGGACGGCTCGCTCGCCGCCCACGCCTGGTCGAGCCTGAAGCGGGTCGCCGCCGGCTTCGTGATCGGCTCGACTGCCGGCATACTGGTCGGCCTCCTCACCGGCCGGCTGGCCATGGCACAGAGCCTGTCCGACCCGGTACTGCACGGGCTGCGCTCGATCCCCGCCATCGCCTTCGTGCCCCTCGCCATCGTCTGGTTCGGCCTTGGCGAGACCCCGAAGGTCGCGTTGATCTCGTGGGGCACCTTCTTCCCGGTGTGGATCAGCACCTTCATCGGCGTGCGCGACGTGCCGAAGCTTTACGTGCAGTCGGCGCTCAGCCTCGGCGCAAGCCCGCTGAACATCATGTTCCGCGTCGTGCTGCCAGCGGCGCTGCCCTTCGTCTTCGCCGGGCTGCGCCATGCGACGGCGGTGGCCTTCGTGATCGTCGTGGCCGCCGAACTGGTCGGCGCCAGCAGCGGGCTCGGCTACCTCATCTCCTTCTCGCACCTCGTCTTCCGCATCGACATGATGTTTGTCGGGCTGCTTGCGCTCGGCGCCCTCGGCTTCCTCGCGGATGCCGCCTTCGCGGCCCTGCTGCAGAGGGTCTTCCCCTGGTACCGGTCGGAGCGCAACGGATGAGCGCCGAAGCTGAAGGAAACGGCGCGGCGGGTCGCGCGGTCGTCATCGGCGGCGGCTCCAACGGCACATGGATGAGCGTGTATCTGGCGGAGCTCCCTGCCATCCGCGAGATCGTGCTGATCGACCGGGACGGGCAGTTCGGTCGAGGCGTCGCCTACTCCGCAACGGCCGACTGGCACCGCCTGAACGTTCCCGCCGACAAGATGGGCGGCCGCAGCGAGGACGACCCCTCCGGCTTTGCGAGCTGGCTTGCGCAGACCGGGCATCATATCGGCCCGGACTATAGCGACGGCTTCGTGCCGCGCCGCCTCTATGGCGACTATCTCTGCGCACAGCTCGATGCCGTGCACGCCACCGGGCGGCTGACCCTGCTCCGCGACGCCGCGCTGGCGGTGGAGCGCCAGTCCGGGAACCATGTCGTGCGCACCGCTTCGGGGCGAGCGATCGAGGCGGCGACGGTCGTGCTGTGCCTCGGCAATCCGCCGCCGGCCCAGATCCGGGGGCTGATGCCGGCTCCCCGGCTGATCGCCGACATATGGAGGCCGGGGGCGCTCGATTCGATCGGCCCGGACGACGACGTCATCGTCGTCGGCACCGGCGCGACCGCCGTGGACGCGGTGCTCGATCTCGTCCATCGCGGCAAGGCGCGCCGCATCCGCTTGGTCTCGCGCCAGGGGCGGCTGCCGTTGGTCGATGTGCCGGCGAGTGACTGCGATCCCGTCGACGACGTGCCGCTCGACACCGCGCGCGGCATGCTCGCGGGGCTGCGCGCGGCCGTCGCGCGGCGTGCCGGGCAGGGCATTCCCTGGCAGGCCGTGGTCGACAGTTTCCGCGTGAGAGCTGCCGAAATCTGGCAAGGGCTGTCGGATGTCGAGAAGGGGCGCTTCCTGCGCCACCTGCGCTCGCTGTGGTTCGTCCACCGCCACCGGCTCGCGCCGGACGTGGCCGACTTTCTGGAGCGGCTGCGCGCCGAAGGGCGGATCGAGGTGATGACCGGGCGCGTGCGCGCCGGCGAGCAGGTGTCGGAAGCCTATGCGCTCCTTGTCCAGCGCAACGGAGCATCGGGTATCGCGCTGGAGACGCTCGACGCCGACTGGGTCCTCAACTGCACCGGTCCCGACGAGAACCTTGCCCGCAATCGCGCAGGGCTGGTGGGAGACCTGCTGGAGACCGGCCTTGCCCGGCCCGGCCCGTTCGGCCTCGGGCTCGACTGCGATCTTCGGCATCGCCTCGCCGACGCAAGCGGTCAGCCCCAGGCCGGCCTCTACCTCGTCGGCCCGCCGACCCGTGGCCGCTTCTGGGAAGTGACGCCGGCGCCCAATGGCCGAAACCAATGCACGGTAGTGGCGAAGGAGATCGCCGCAACCCTTGGCTCGTTTGCCGCGTCGGCTCCGTCGACGTAGTAATCTACCATTAAACTGGATAATCGAGATGGAGGGACCCATGTCCGAACTGCCCGCGTTCCCGTCGCTCAGCCGCCGCGCTCTCCTTCAGCTCGGAGCGGCGGGAACCCTCGCATCAATGTATCCGTGGGGTGGCGCACGCGCCGCCGGGATCGACGCGACCCTCGCCTATGGCAGCACCGGCTACACCTGGGCGCTGACCTTCGTCGCCGAGGCGCTGGGCACCTGGAAGCAGAACGGCGTCAATCTGAACGTCGTCGACTTCCCCACCGGCCGCGAGTCGATGCAGGCGCTGCTCGCCGGTTCGGCGTTTTTCTCCACCTCTACCGATACTCCCTTCATCTTCGCGGCGCTGCAGGGCCTGAAGCCGATCGTCCTGGTCAATTACAGCCGCTATTCGCGCGACATGAAGATCGTTGTCAGCAAGACCAGCGGCATCGACCCCAACGTGCCGGCGAGCCTGAAGGGCAAGAAGATCGCCACGCGGGTCGGCACCAGCGGCCAGTACATGCTGGCCAAATATCTCGAGATGGCCGGCCTCACCATCAAGGACGTGACGGTGGTCGACCTCTCGCCCAACGATATGACGGTGGCGACGGTGCGCGGCGATGTCGACGGCTTCGCCTGGACCGGGCAAGCGGCGATCGTCGCCCAGAAGCAGTCGAACGACGGCGTGCTGATCATGACCCAGGAGGGGCTGGGCAAGTATTTCCAGAGCCACCAGCTCCTGCTCACCTCCGAGAAGGTGATCAAGGAGAAGCCGGACCTGCTCAATGCAGCGGTGAAGTCGCTGCTCGGTGCCGAGGAGCGCATCGCCTCCGACAAGGACTGGCCGAAGCTGATCGCCGAACGTGTGCGCGCGCCGGCCGGCGAGATCGCGGAGGCGACCAGCGTCTTCGAGTTCAAGATCGGCTTCGACCAGCGCTTCCTCGACGATCTCGTCGCGCAGGCGGAATGGGCGATCGCGGCCGGTCTCGCCAAGCGCCCGGAAGGCGATCTGCGCGCCCTGCTGCGCGGCCTGATCTATGAAGGGCCGGTGAAGGCAGCCAAGCCCGACCGGGTCACGATCTGACCGTGGCCAGTCTCATCGAGGTCGAGGGCGTCTCGCAGATCTTCGAGACGCGCGAAGGGCTTGCGAACTGGGCGCTGTGGCAGGTCTCGATGAACATCGAGGCCGGCGAGTTCGTCTGCCTGATCGGGCCGTCCGGCTGCGGCAAGACCACGCTGCTCCATCTCATCGCCGGCTTCATGAAGCCGTCGGAGGGCAGCGTGCGCTTTGCCGGCGCGCCGGTGGGCGATCCGGGGCCGGACCGCGGCGTGGTCTTCCAGGAATACGCGCTGTTCGGCTGGATGACGGCGCGGCAGAACGTCGAGTTCGGCCTGCGTATGCGTGGCATGGCCAAGGCCGAGCGGCGCGAGCGCGCCCGCGAGGCGCTGGCGCGGGTCGGCCTCGAACGCGCGATCGACCGCTATCCGCACGAGCTTTCGGGCGGCATGCGTCAGCGCGTCGCCGTGGCCCGCGCCCTCGTCAACGAGCCGCGCGTGCTCTTGATGGACGAGCCCTTCGCGGCGGTGGATGCCATCACCCGTGCGACGCTTCAGGACGATCTGGTGCGCCTCTGGCAGCAGACCGGCGTTTCGGTGGTGTTCGTGACCCACAATGTGGACGAAGCTGCCTTCCTGGCCCAGCGCGTCGTGGTCATGCGCCCGCACCCGGGCAGCGTGAAGCGATCTGTCATCGTCGATCTGCCCTATCCGCGCCAGCGCTCCTCCGCGGAGTTCGCTAGGCTCTATGCCGATATCGGCCTGGCGCTCGGAGAGTGACGATGGCGGATGACATCCAGAACGCGCACCGGCTCCAGATGGAGACCGCCTTCCTCGATGCGCGCAGAAGCGCTCGCCGCCGGCTGATCCTGCTGCGCGCCGGGCTGAACCTGTGCGGCGTCGCCGTCTTCCTGCTGCTCTGGGAGAGCGTGCCGCTGCTGTTTCCCGGCATCAACAAGGTGCTGTTTCCTACGCCCTCGGTCGTCTTCGCCACGTTCTGGCCGATGGTCACGTCGGGCGAGATTCCGACCAATATCCTCGCCAGCCTGCGGCGCGCCGGAACCGGCTTCCTGATCGCCACCGTGCTCGGCATCGCGGCCGGCGTCTTCACCGCCCGTTCGCGCATCGCCGAATATCTGACCGAGCCCCTGCTGCACGGGTTCCGCTCCGTGCCGGTCATCGCGCTGGTGCCGCTCTCGGTGCTCTGGTTCGGCATCGGCGAGGGCGCGAAGGTGTCACTGGTCGCCACCGGCGCCTTCTTCCCGATTTGGATATCCACCTTCATCGGCGTGCGCGACGTGCACATCGTCTATCTGCGCTCGGCCGCCTGCCTCGGTGCCGGGCGCATTGCCACCATGTTCCTCGTGGTGCTGCCGGCGGCATTGCCGCTGATCCTCGCCGGATTGCGGCAGGCCATGGCGATCTCGCTGATCGTCCTGGTCGCCGCCGAGCTCTCCGGCGCGACCTCCGGCGTCGCCTACATGATGTCGATGGGCCATCAGCTCTTCCGGGTCGACATCATGTTCATCGGGCTGATGCTGCTCGGCGCGCTCGGCTTCATCTTCGACCGCCTGTTCGTGATGCTCACGCGGCGGCTCTTCCCTTGGTACGTGAACTGAGCGCCATGGCTATCCCTGCCGATCTGATCCTGCACAATGGCGCGATCCTTACCTTCGACGCCGCGCGCCCGCATGTGCAGGCCATCGCTATCCGCGGCGGCCGGATCGTCGCGACCGGCGGTCGCGAGGTCGTCGAGGCCTGGGCCGGGCCGGATACGCAGCTCGTCGACCTCGATGGCCGCTTCGCGATGCCGGGCTTCAACGACACCCACGCGCATATGGAGCGCGAGGGGCTGAAGCATCAGCGCCTGTCGCTCGCCGGAGCGGGGTCGGTCGCGGAGATCCTCGACCGCATTTCGGCGGCAGCGGCGCAGGCCGCGCCGGGGGACTGGATCGTCACCATGCCGGTCGGCGAGCCGCCGCATTATTTCGATGCGGTGGCGAACCTCGCTGAGGGGCGCATGCCAACCCGCGAGGAGCTCGACCGCGCCGCGCCGCGCAACCCGGTTTACATCCCCGGCGTGTTCGGCAATTGGGGCGTCCCGCCCGGCCACACGGCACTGAACACCCATGCGATCGCATTGAATGGCCTGACCCGGAACAGTTGCCCGCGCTGCCGCGGGCTGGACTTCATCTGCGACGATGCGGGCGAACCGACCGGCGCCATCGTCGAGCACAATGGGCGCCCGACGGTCGAGTTCGACATGCTCAAGGCCGTGCCGCGCTTCGGCTTTTCCGAGCGTCTGGAAGGGCTCAGGCGGTCCATTGCGCTGTATCACGCCTGCGGCACCACCAGTGTCTATGAGGGCCATGGCTCGGCGCCGGAGACCATCGCGGTCTATCGCCGGCTGTGGGAGGAGGGCGGCCTCACCATGCGCACGGGCCTGTGCGTAAGTCCGTCGTGGTCCGGCGTTTCTGAGGCCCGGCGGATAATGCGGGACTGGCTGTCCTATGCCCGAGGCAAAGGGCTCGGCGATCCGTGGCTGCGCATTTCCGGGGTCCACATCGCCTATGGCGGTGATCCCATCGTTGCCGAGCTCGCGCGCGCCGATCTTCCCAACACCGGATGGTCCGGCTTCGTCGAGCAGGCCTACACGTCCGACGAGTTCCGTGAGGTCTGCTTCCTCGCCGCCGAACACGATCTCAGGCTGAACACCATCGTGTCGGACCAGCTCCACGAGATCGTGCCGGTGCTTGCCGAGATAAACGAGAAATATCCGCTGATTGGGCGCCGCTGGGTGATCCAGCACGTGGCGCGGGCGCGGTTGGCGGACCTGCGCGCGCTGAAGGCACTCGGCGTAATCGTCACGACGATCCCGACCTATTTTCTCTGGAAAGGCGGCCACGCCTATCTCGACGAGCCGGATGGCGGCGACCTCGTCGTGCCTCACCGCCACATGATCGAGATGGGATTGCCGGTCGCCATTGCCACCGACAACATTCCCTACGATCCCTTCTTCACCCTGTGGGTGACCATGGCCCGCCGCGAGCGGCGCACCGGCAGGCAGATCGGCCCCGACCAGTCGCTCGACATGACGACCGCGCTCCGCCTCTTCACCGTGGCGGGGGCGCAGCTCACCTTCGACGAGACATGGAAGGGGCCGCTGGCGCCGGGCTTCGCCGCGGATGTCGCCGTGCTATCGCGCGATCTGCTGACGACGCCGGTGGACGAGGTGCGCGACCTGAAATGCCTGATGACGCTGGTCGACGGCCAGGTCGTCCACGATGCCGTGATCGAGGGGTGAACGGCCCGGACGAAATGTGCCGCCACTACACGGCGCAAGGCGATTATTGATTGTCAGCAATTCCGGTTGCGCCGCAGCGAGCCGGGGATTATGTCAGAGACGTCGCTCCGTTTCGGAGCGCGAGGCGATTCATGACCAAGCTGACCAGCCTGAAGTCCGAGAAGCGGCTGCTCGACCGCCGTGCCGCCGACCAGATTCGTGCCCATATCCTCGACGGCGTGCTGCCGGCTGGCGCGCGCCTGCTGGAGACCCAGCTCTCCGAGGAGCTGGAGGTCAGCCGCGGTACGGTGCGCTCCGCTCTCGCCCAGCTCGCCGGTGAGGGGCTGGTGCAGCAGGTCGCCTTCACCCGCTGGGAGGTCTCCGGCGCCTCGGTCGCCGATGCCTGGGAAATCTATACGCTGCGCGGCGTGCTGGAGGAGCTCGGCGCCCGCCTCGCCGTGGCGAACATCACGGAGGCCGACGGCGCGCGCCTGCGCAGTATCGTCGCCGATCTGCTGCGCGCCATCCGCGAGGAGCGCTTCCAGGATGCCACCGACATCGATTTCGATCTGCACGCCGCGATCATCGCGCTCGCCCGTCATCGGCGCCTCGCCGAGCAGCATCGCTTCATCATGCAGCAGGTGCGGTTCCACATGGTGCAGTCGGGCTTCCTGCCCAAGAACTATGACGAACTCATCGCCGAGCATGCGGCCCTCGTCGACGCCGTGATCGCCCGCGACGCCGAGACCGCCGAGCGGCTGGCCCGCAGCCACAACGAGGCGGAGGTGAAGCTCCTGACCCGGCTTCTGCGCCAGGGCGAGGCGACCGAGGCGGCGGCGGGCTGACGGGCCGACGCAAGGAGCATCCGATGTCCGGCGCCGCCAATGTCCTGCGTCTCAACCCCGGCGACGAGGTGGGCATCGCGCTGCGCGACCTCGCATCGGGCGAAGCGCTCATGCCGGTCGGCGGAGAGGCGGGCGAGCCGATCCCGTTCGGACACAAGGTGGCGCTGGCGGCGTTGCCGGCCGGCGCCGTCGTCCATCGGCTGGGCCAGCCGATCGGGGTCGCCACGCGCGACATTCCCGCCGGCGCGCATGTGCATGTCCACAATCTCGGCTTCGAGAGCTCCATGGCGACGCGCGCCATCGGCACGCGGCTCAGCAACGCGCCCTGTCTCGCGCCGGCTGACGTCCCGACCTTTCAGGGCTTCCGGCGACCGGATGGGCGCGCGGGAACCCGCAACTATGTTGGCGTCCTGACCTCGGTGAACTGCTCGGCGCTGGTGGCGCGCATGATCGCGGACCATTTCCGCGACCCCGCACGCCTGGCGCCCTATCCGGGTGTCGACGGCGTCGTCGCGCTCACCCACAAGTCCGGCTGCAGCATCGCCGAGGGCGGGCGGTCGATGGACATGCTGCGCCGGGCGCTCGGCGGCTATGCGCGCCATCCGAATTTCGCCGGCGTGCTGCTGGTCGGGCTCGGCTGCGAGGACAACCAGATCGAGGGGCTGCTGCGGGACGAGAGGCTGGAGACCGGTCCGCGCCTGCGCACGCTGATCATGCAGGAGGAGGGCG
The DNA here is from genome assembly GCF_000702305.1 of Allobosea sp. 117. Taxonomy (GTDB): domain Bacteria; phylum Pseudomonadota; class Alphaproteobacteria; order Rhizobiales; family Xanthobacteraceae; genus Ancylobacter. Next base: position 358,265 of record NZ_JNLC01000014.1, on the reverse strand, counting down.
GTACGCGCTCGAGCATCGCCGCCGGCATCCGCGCGGTGGAGGAACTGCTTGCGCTGGCGGCCGAAGCGCGGCGCGAGCCGATCCCGGCGAGCGAGCTGGTCGTCGGCCTGCAATGCGGCGGTTCGGACAGCTTTTCCGGCATCTCGGCCAATCCGGCGCTGGGGGCCGCCGCCGACCGGCTGGTGGCGTGCGGGGGCACCGCCATCCTCTCCGAGACGCCGGAGATCTACGGCGCCGAGAACCTGCTACTGGAACGCGCCCGCGACCGCGAGACCGGCGAGCGGCTGATCGGCCTGCTCGACTGGTGGGAGGAGCACACCAAGGACGAGCCGCAGGGGCTCGACAACAATCCCTCGCCCGGCAACAAGGCGGGCGGCCTGACCACCATTCTTGAGAAGTCGCTGGGCGCCGTCGCCAAGGGCGGCAGCACCAACCTCACGGAAGTGATCGGCTACGCCGCGCCGGTGACGCGGCGCGGGCTGGTCTTCATGGATTCGCCCGGCTTCGATCCGATCTCGGCGACGGGGCAGGTGGCCGGCGGAGCGAACTTGATCTGCTTCACCACGGGGCGCGGCTCCTGCTTCGGCTGCCGCCCGGCGCCCTCGCTCAAGCTCGCCACTAACACCGCCATGTATCGTCGCATGGCGGAGGACATGGACATCAATTGCGGCGCGATCCTCGACGGCGCGGCGACGATCGACGAGATGGGCGAGGCGATCTTCCGCGCCATGCTGGCGACCGCCTCCGGCGCTCCGACCAAGAGCGAACTGCTCGGCTATGGCGAGGACGAGTTCGCGCCCTGGCACGTGAACGCCTGGCTTTAGGCCGCTCCGTCAGCGGCCGAGCGCGTCTTTCAGATTGTCGCTGAGGATGACCACCTCGCCGCGATAGGCGTCGAGAGCCGCGCCGATGACGGCGAGGTCGAGTTCGGCCCGGTGCTCGCGGGAATAGCCGTCGACCGCCTCGGTGTCGCCCGGATAGCGACCTTCAGGGTGGCGATAGAGGTCGATGCCGGCGATGACCAGCCGCTCCGGCGCCAGCGCGGCGGCGAGCGCCACCATCAGCGCGCCATTGGTCGGGATATGCCGGCCCGAGAGCTCCGCCGGCGGCGGCTGGAAGCGGTCGAGGAAGCCGTATCCCGCGCGGGGCCGGTACCCGCGCAGCAGATGCCGGCGCAGGATCGGCACGCCGATCTCCGTGCTCGGAAACAGCAGGACCGGAGGGCAGCCGCGACCCGGCGGGTCGGGATCGACGGTGAAGACGACATCGGGTGCTTCGAGAAAGCCGCGCCCGCGCCAGTTCCAGTTCACCCGAAACAGCGCCGCGCCGGAAGCATAGTCATGCAGGTGCGGGTCTTCCGAGGACGGCCCGTTGCCGAGGCACAGAATGGCGCGTGGCGCCCCGAGGCGGTGCTTCAGCTCCGGGATCGAGGCGATGGGCTGTCCCGCCGCCAGCGCGACGACACGCTCGCTGAGGCCATGCCGTCCGGTTGCGGAGGCGAGCGGCGGAAGGGCGGCGAGCCGTGCCGCCGCATCGGGCGTCTCAGGGGTGATGACGTCCACGACGCCGAGCCGCCAGCGCCAGAGCGCCCCCAACACCGGCGCAGGCGCCAGAAGCACGATCTCATGCGGATAGCGCCGGCGGGTGGCCGCGAGTTCATCGGCCGGCACGGCGATGACCAGCCGATAACCGGCATGCGCGCGCAGAGTCTCGTCCAGTGCCGGATAGCCACGTGCAATCTCGGCGCCGCTGCCCTCGAACAGCACCGTCGGGCGCCGCGCGGGCAAGGCGATGGCGAAGCGTTGCAGATGGTCGCGCGTGCTCATGGCCGGCCACATCGGGCGAGGGGAGGCATCATGCCGTGCTGTAGACCGCATGTCTCCCCGCCCGCAACGCTCAGGCGTAGTTCACATAGATCGTCTTCTTCTGGAAATAGGCGTCGAGACCGTATTTGCCGTCCTCGCCGCCGATGCCGCTGTCGCGGATGCCGGCGTGGTGGGCGTGGACGGCATCGCCGCCCGGGCGGTTCACATAGATCTCGCCGAATTTCAGCTCGCGGATGAGGCGCATCATCCGCCGCATGTCCTTGGTGAAGACGTAGGCTGAAAGCCCGTAGCGGGACTCGTTGGCGAGCCGAAGCCCCTCGTCGAAATCGCCCACCGTCATCACCGGAACGACCGGCCCGAACACCTCGTCCTGCATGATCGGCATCTGGTTGTCGGTCACCGAGAGCACGGTCGGCTCGTACCAGTGGCCCTGCGCGAAGACCCCCTCGGTGAGCCGGCGTCCGCCGGTCAGCACCTCGGCGCCGGCGCCGCGCGCGGCATCGACCATGCGCTCGACCTTAGCGAGCTCCGGCCCGTTGAATTTCGGGCCGACATCGACCATGGTGGTCGGGTCGCCGACCTTGAGCGCCCTCACCGCACGGGTGAATTTGTCGAGGAACTCGTCGGCGATGCGCCGGTGCAGATACATGCGCTCGTTGCAGATGCAGATCTGCCCGCAATTCTCGAAGCGCGAGAGCACCGCTGCGCGCACGGCGGCGCCGATATCGGCGTCCTCGGCGACGATGAACGGCGCCTTGCCGCCGAGTTCGAGCCGCAGCAGCTTCAAATCCTCGGCGGCGTCGCGGAAGATCGCCTTGCCGGCCCGCACGCTACCGGTCAGCGTGATCAGGCGCGGGATCGGATGACGCACCAGCGCCGCGCCGATATCCTCGCCGGTGCCGCTGACCACGTTGATCACGCCCGGCGGGAAATCGAGCTGGGCGGAAAGCTGGGCGATCTCCAGCGCCGAGATCGGCGTGCCCTCGTGCGACTTGATGACGATGGTGTTCCCGGCGAGCAGCGCCGGCCCCATCTTCCGGCACATCAGCGCCGCCGGGTAGTTCCAGGCGGTGAGCCCGACGACGACGCCGTGCGCCACCTTCTGGATCCAGATCTGCTCGTCCGGCGCGTCGGACGGGATGATGTCGCCGGTGATGCGGCGCGCCTCCTCGGCGGCATAGGTGAGGTAGAGCGCGGCGCCCTCGATCTCGCCACGCGCCTCGTGGATCGGCTTGCCCTGCTCGGCGACGACGATGCGCGCGAGCCGTTCACGGTTCTCGAGGATCAGCCGCGCGAGGTCGCGCAGCAATTGTCCCCGGCTCGCCGGCGGCAGCGCCTCCCAGCCCGGCTGCGCGGCGCGGGCGGCGACCAGCGCGCGATCAGCGTCGTCCGCCCCGCCCTTCGGCACCGAGGCGATGATCGCGCCGGTGGCGGGGTTCTCGACGTCGATCCATTCCTTAACGGTCGACTCGACCCATTGTCCGCCAATGTAGTGGCGGTAGCGGTCGACGCCTTTGACCAGTTCCTTCATTGCGGGCATGCGCAGTCCTGCTCTTCCATTTTGTCAGCCGGCGGCGCGCACCGGCTGGTACCCCATCTTTTCTGGCAGCCAGAGGGTGATCTCCGGCACGTAGACCAGCACGAACAGCAGGGCGATCAGCACCACCAGGAAGATCCAGAGTTCCTTGGTGATGTCGGCGACCTTGATGCCGGACACCCCGGCGATCAGGAACACCAGCTCGCCCATCGGCGGCGTGACGAGGCCGATCATCATGTTGACGACGGCGGTGACGCCGAAATGCACCGGATCGATGCCGAGATGAACCACGGTCGGCATCAGGATCGGCACGATGATCAGCAGCATGAGCAGCGTGTCGAGGAAGGCGCCGAGGATCAGGAACAGGATGTTCACCGCCAGCAGGAACATGACCGGCGACAGGTCGAGCGCCGTCATCCAGGCACCCATGCGCTCGGGGATCTGCTCGGCCGCGACGATCCAGTTCATCACCAGCGCCCCGGCGATGGTGATCGCCACGACCCCGGTCGCGCGCGAGGATTCGACCAGCACATCGTGCAGGCCGCCGAAACCGAGCGAGCGATACCAGAAGAAGGCGAGGATCAGCGCGAACATCGCGCAGACGGCGGCGGCCTCCGTCGGCGTCACCGCGCCGCTGTAGATGCCGCCGAGCATGATCGCCGGAATGAACAGCGCCGGCAGCGCGTCGAAGGTCGCGGTCACGGCTTCGCGGATGGTCGGCGCCGGCTCGGTCGGGAAATCGCGGCGGCCGGCGAGATAGACCACGACGCCGGCCTGCGCGAGCGCCAGCAGCAGGCCGGGTATGACGCCGCCGAGAAAGAGATAGCCGATCGAGGTGTTGGTGACGACGCCGTAGAGGATCATCGGGATCGAGGGCGGGATGATCGGTCCGATGATCGCCGAAGTGGTGGAGAGCGCGGCGGAGAAGCCGGGCGAGTAGCCGGCCTTCACCATCATGTCGACTTCGAGCTTGCCCGGCCCGGCGGCGTCGGCCAGCGCGCTGCCGCTCATGCCGGAGAAGATCACGCTCGCCACGATGTTGACGTGGGCGAGCCCGCCCTTGAACCGCCCGACCATCAGGTTCGCGAACTGGAAAAGCCGGTCGGTGATCTTGGACGCGTTCATGATCTCGGCGGAGAAGATGAACAGCGGAACCGCCATCAGCACGAAGCTGGAATAGAGGCCGTTGAGGCTCTGCGAGGCGACGAGGCCGATGTCCTGCCCGGTCATGAACAGGTAGACGATCGCCGCCGCCAGCATGGCGTGGCCGATCGGCATCCCGAGGAACGACCAGAGGAAGAACAGGCCGAACATCACATAGGCGGCGAAGCTCACGGGTGCGTCCTGTTCACAGATGATCGCGCCAGTCGCGGCCGAGCAGCCGCGCGATGCGCACGCCCGCGTTGACCACGACGGCGATCATGAAGACGACGAAGCAGGCATAGACGATGTCCATGCGGATGCGCAGCAGCATCGAGCTGCGCCGCGCGAGGAAGGTCACGTAGTCGACGACGCCGGGGATGGCGGCGAGGAAGACGAGCCCCATCGTCCCGGTCAGCGTGATCGCCAGCACCCGCCGCGCGCGCGGCGGGAAGGCGTTGTAGAGCAGGTCGAACACGATCTGCTTGCGCTCGCTGACGAGGATGTCGCAGCTCCAGAACACCACCCACACATAGGCGATGGAGCAGATCTCCAGCGACCACGACACCGGCATGTCGAAGAGGTAGCGGCTGACGATCTGGATGGCGAAGCCGAGAAACATGAGCGCGAACAGCGCCGCCGCGACATGCTCCGCGAACCGCTTCCAACGCCTGACCCAGACCGTCATGCCCGCCGCCGAGACCGTTTCGCCATCGGCGACGGAACTCATCACGCCGCCTCGATGCGCTGGAGCATGCCCTTCGGCCAGGTCTTGGCAAAGTCGGATTCGGAGAACGCCTTCAGCACCTGGGCGCGGAACACCGGCACGTCCGGGGTGGTGACCTTGAGGCCCTTGCTTTCGAAGAAGGCCACGGCCTCCTTCTCGGTCGAGAGCACGCCCTCGTCGTTGAACGCCTTGGCGGCCGCCTCGGCCTTCTCGATCGCCGCCTTCTGCTTCGCGTCGAGCCCGTTCCAGAACTTGTTCGAGAAGGTGAAGAAGGTGTTCGCGACCATGTGGCTGGTCAGCACGATCTGCTTGGACACCTCGTAGAACTTGTTCGAGATGATGTCGGGCAGCGGGTTTTCGAGGCCGTCGATGGTGCCGGTCTGCAGCGCCAGATAAATCTCCTCGAAGGCGAGCGGGGTCGGGCTGGCGCCGAGCGCTTTACCGAGGAACTGCCAGGAGGCCGAGCCGGGCATGCGCAGCTTCACGCCGGCGAGGTCCTTCGGAACCTTGACGTCCTTGGGCTGACGCAGCACCACATGGCGCGTGCCGAGATACTGGCTGCGCACAATGTGGATATCGACGTCCTTGGAGACGCGCGCCTTGTATTCCTTGCCGATCTCGCCGTCATAGACCGCGTCGAGATGCTTGGCGTCGCGCATCAGGTAGCCGGTGGTGAAGATCGAATATTCGGGAATGAGCTCGGCGATGTCCTGCGGCGAGATCATGCCGACCTCGAGATTGCCGCGCTGCATTGCCTCGATCTCGGTGCCCTGGCCGAACAGCGTGCCGTTGAAGTGAATCTGCACGTCGAAGGCGCCGGGTGCTTCCTTCTCCAGCGCCTCCTTGAATTTCACCAGCGCCTTGGACTGCCACTCGGCGTCGGCGCCGGGTGTGGAGATGCGGATCGCCTTCCCCGCAGCATGGGCGAGGCGCGCGACGAACGGCGCCGCGATGACGCCGGCGGCGCCCGCCAGCACGGTGCGCCGCGCCAGCGGCCGGCTGAGAAGAGACGGCTCGTGCTTCCTCATGATCTGTCCCCTGTGTCGTTTATGCGCGTGTGACGCTCGACTTGGGCGGAATGCTTCCACCGTCCGCCGGAAGCGTCAAGCTGAATGTTGACAATGTGCAATCAATCATCATCCTTTCGCTGTTCCTGTTCATGCGGCCCGCGCCGCCTTTCCCGTGACGGTGCCGATGCCTGCCAGTCCAAATGTCCTGAACGGCCGCCTCGTCAGTGACGAGCTGCCGACCGCCGATTGCCTGATGGTCGCGGCCGCGACCCCGGTGACGCCCGAATTCACGCCCGACATCGATCTGCTGGCCGCGCATTGCGCCTGGCTGTTCGCCCAGGGGTGCGACGGCATCACCCTGTTCGGGACGACTGGGGAAGGGGCCGAGTTCGCCGTCGAGGACCGTTGCCGGGGGCTGGAGGGGATTCTCGCCGCCGGCGTGCCGGCCGGTCGGCTGATGGTGTCGGCCAACGCCCTCGCGATACCGGATATCGTCCGGCTGGCACGCCACGCCCTCGACCATGGGGTGCGCGACATCCTGCTGATGCCGCCCTGCGTCTATCGCGGCGGCATTACCGAGGAGGGCACGTTCCGCTTCTATGCCGGCGTCATCGAGCGCATCGCCCGCGCCGAGCTGCGGCTGTGCCTCTATCATTTCCCCGACATCTGCGGCGTGCCGCTGACGCCGCGGCTGATCCGCCGGCTCGACGAGGACTTTCCGGGCATCGTCGCCGGCGTGAAGGACAGCGGCGGCGACCTCGACTACACCGAGGCACTGGTGCGCCGCTTCGCGCATCTGTCGATCTTCGTCGGCTCGGAGATTCACCTGCCGCAGGCGCTCGCCTTCGGCGCGCGCGGCACCATATGCGGCCTCGGCAATGTCATGCCGCGGCTGATGCGCGCCATGTGCGACGCGCCGACCGCCTTCGACCGGCGCGCGCTCGTCCCGATCATCAATTCCGGCGACCTGATCCTCTCGCGCCAGCCTTTCGTCGCCTCGGTGAAGGCCGTGCTGGCGGAGGGCCTGGGACTACCGTCCTGGCGACGAACCGTGCCGCCCATGGCGGACGTCGCGATGCCCGAGCGCGGCTGGATGCTGCGCGATTTCATGCGGTGGGAGGCCGGCTTGCCGGCCGACTGGCGCAGCTTCCATTTCGGCGCGGTCGAGGGCGCCACCAATGTCGTCCATATGCGCCGGGCATGAGCAGTTACCCGGCACACCCTTGCCGATGTCGACACCGAGGCAGACGATGCACGGCGCGGATTGAGGGCAAGGAGATGAGGGCGGCATGTCGCGCGGGCTGAGAAGCGTGCTCGGGATTGTGCTCGGCGCGATCGGCGGTGGCGCGCTCGGGCTCGGCCTGTGCGTGGCGGCGGCCTATCTCTTCGACATCTCGCAGATGGAAGGCGCCTATGCGATGGCCGTCGCGTTCTTCTACGTGCCGCTGGGGGCCGTCCTCGGCATTGTCGCCGGGCTGGTCTGGGCCATGGCAGGGGGCCGGACGTCCCTTCCATCATAACGGCAGCGCCTCATTCCGGCGGCAGCAGGGCTTCGGCGTCCTCCGCCACATGGAAATAGTGCCCCTGGAACAGGCTCACCCCGAGCGCCCGCAGCCGCGTGAGCTGCTCTTCCTGCTCCACGCCTTCGGCCACCAGCTCAAGCCCGAGTGAATCGGCGATGGAGGCGGCGGCCTTGATCAGCGCCTCGTCGATCGGGTCGTTCAGAAGGTCGCGCGTCACAGCCCACTCGATCTTGAGGCCGTCGACGTGCAGGCGCTTGAGGACGTCGAACGAATTGTAGCCGCTGCCGAAGTCGTCGAGATAGAGCTTGATGCCGAGCGCCCGGAGCTGGCCGAGAAACGTGCCGAGCTCCTCGATATTCTCGATCTGGTCGGTCTCGGTGATCTCGACGCGCAGCGCCGCCTCGACCCCCGGATGATCGTTGATCTCAGCGATCAGCAGCTCCTGGAATCGCGTATCCGCCAGCGTGCGCACGCCGACATTCATCGACAGGTAGCGTCCGTCATGGGCGTTCGCCAGCCGCGTGGCGTAGCGGACGGCACGACGGCATACCCACATGTCGATCCGGTCCATCACGCCGAGCCGGCGGGCGGTCGGCAGGAAATGTCCGGGGGCATGCACGACGCCCTGTTCGTCGACGAGGCGCAGCAGGGCTTCATAGCCGTGCACCACCCCGCTGTCGTCGACGATCGCCTGCAGATGCAGGATGAACAGGTCGGCTTCGAGTGCCAGCGCGACACGCTCTTCCCAGGTGAGTGCGCCGGGAGTGCGCGTTCTCGCGGCGCCGCCGGGCTCATAGAGCTGGATCCGTCCGCCGCCGGCATCCTTTGCCCGGTAGCAGGCGGTGTCTGCAGCGGCGAGCAAGGTGGACACCGTGGTTCGCGTGGTGTCGACCGCGACGAGGCCTATGCTGAGATCGAGGTGGATGCTGCGCCCGCTCACCTCGAAACTGCGCTGGCGGACGGCCTGCGCGAGCTCGATCAGCCTGCTCATCGCTTCCGTCTCGTCGACGCCGGAAAGAACGATGACGAACTCGTCGCCGCTGACGCGCGCCAGCATGTCGTCCTCCGGAAGCTGGGCCGCGAGGAACTGTGCGAACTCGCGCAGCAGCTCGTCGCCCGCCGCGTAGCCGGCGGTATCGTTCACCGTCTTGAAGTCGTCGATGTCGATGAAGGCCACCCAGATGCCGGCCGCGCCTTCGCGCAGTTGCTGCTCCAGGCGCTCCTCAAGCGCGAATCGGTTCGGCAGGCCGGTGAGCGCATCGCCGCGTGCCTGGCGCGCGAGCAGGCGCGCGAATTCCGACAGCGCGTCGCTCTGGCGTTCGAGCTGGGTGCGTATCGCGACCAGTTCCATCTCGCGGCGGCGCTGCGCCGTGAGGTCGGTCCAGATGCCGACGCCACCACCGTCCGACGTGCCGCGATGGCAGGCGAGCACCCAGCCGCCGTCCTTCAGGGCGATCTCGAGGCGCCGCTCGCCCTCGCCGTCCAGCGCGGCGATCGTGCGGGAGACGAAGGCCGCCGCGTCGTCGTGGGCGTCGAGGAACAGCCCTGCATCGGCGCCGCGGTGCAGCAGATCGGCGAAGTCCATTCCGGCCATCGGCAGGATACCTACCGCGGCGAACATCTCGCGGAAACGCGCATTACACAGCGAGATGCGATGCTGCGTGTCGAGCAGCACGAAGCCTTCGCCGATGGCCGCGATCGCTTCGCGCAGCCGCTGTTCGGCGAGCTTCAGTTCGGTGACGTCGGTCCAGGTCGAGACGATCCCGCCCTCGGGCGTCCGCCGCTCGCGCACCCGCGCCCATCCGCCACCCGTGAGCGGAATGTCGAAAGGCTGGCCGTCGGCCGCGAAGTGACGCCGCATCCGCTCCTCGACATAGGTCTCCGGCGAGGGCAGGTGCATCCATTCCCCGGTCGGGATGGAGACGAGCGTGCGGAAGTCGCGCCCGCGCAGATCGCCGAGCGATGCGAGGAAGGGGAAGAATTCGAGGAAGCGCCTGTTGTGCAGGATCATGCGGTCGCCGGCGTCGAACAGCGCGAAGCCGTCGCTCATGCTTTCGAGCGCAGCATCGAGGCCTTGCCGGGCGATCCCCAGCTCGACATCGCCATGCGCCCCCCGATCGAGGACGCTCGCTTCCTGCGTTCCCGCCTGCTTTGCCATGCGGCCTCAGACGTCTATGCCGCGAGCCGTCGCAGTTGCACCTGCGGATCGGCTTCCGGCCACCCCCTCAACATCGATCCGAGCCTTTGATTCTCGAAGCCCGACCCCTGAATCACGATTGACGCCGCCTAGCGTCTCACGTTCCGGGCCATGGCGGGAGCGATAATGCGTCGCGCATGGGACCCATCTTCAAAAAATGCTATCAGCATCCATATGATGGGAAGCACGCGAAGCGGGAAGAGGCTCGAATTCATGGCGGGATGGGCCGAGGAAGCGGGCGGCACGCGACGGGTGCTCATCTGGGCGCCGGTTGTGGCCGTCGCGCTGCTTGTGGCTGCGGCGATTGGCCTGTGGGCGCGCCACGGAGCCGCCGTTTTCTTCGACATGGTGTCGGCCGGTCTGGCCTACTGCTTCTGACGACGTTTCGCGCAATGAGCGGCAAGCCAGAGCCGCGCTGAAGGCCCGCCATGTCCTATCGTCGTCTCATCCTCATCCTCGCCGCCTTCGTCGTCGGCGCCGTCGCCATCGTCGCGGCGACGCTTGCCATGCTGCCCCGCGCCAGCCAGCAGGTCAGCGGTCCTGTGGCGGTGGGCGGTCCCTTTCAGCTCGTCGACCAGGACGGCCACGCGGTGACGCAGGACAGCTTCAGCGGCGGGCCGTTCCTGGTCTTCTTCGGCTTCACCCACTGCCCGGACATCTGTCCGACGACCCTGTTCGACATGTCGCAGATGCTCGATGCGCTGGGCCCGGATGCCCGGAAGGTCGCCGGGCTGTTCGTCACCGTCGATCCCGAGCGCGACACGCCCGAGGTCATGAAGAGCTACATTTCGAGCTTCCATCCGGCCATTCGAGGCCTGACGGGCAGCCCGGAGCAGGTCGCGGCGGCGCTGAAGGCCTATCGCGTCTATGCCCGCAAGGTGCCCACGCAGGGCGGCGACTACACGATGGATCACACGGCGGTGGTCTATCTGATGGGCAGGGACGGCGCCTTCATCGCGCCGTTCAATCTGAAGCGCCCGCCCGCCGAGGCGGCGGCCGATCTGCGTCGCTATCTCTGAGCGGACCGGCGACGGCTGGCACGGGAGCGCGGGGTACCATGCGCCGTGAGGTTCCGCCATGGTTCGACGCTTCGGCGGCCAGCCCGCCGAGCCCGCGCCGTGAGGTGCGCGCCAGGCCGTGCGTCGTCTTTTCCCATCGATAGGGTGCCCGCACCAATTGGAGGAGCGCCCGCCACGCGGCCAGCGACAGCATGAGCCAGTAGATCGGCACCAGCGGCAGCACCCTCCAGAGCCCCGGCAAGTGGCGGCGGCGCATGCTGGCGATGGTGAAGATGGCGGCGCTGCCATAGCCGACGACGAACACGGCGACGCCGATCCCGTTCGCCACAGCGTCGGTCGCCGTGGCGGGCCGGAAGCCGGCCACGAGGTCGATCGCCAGCGCGACGACGAAAAACGGATGCAGCAGCGCGGTGAGCAGGCCGCCGCCGATCATGATGCCGAGCGCGCCCGCCTGCCACGCGCCGAGCTCCCGCATCAGGGCGAGCGGATGCCGCCCGTGCACCAGCAAGGTCTGCAGCCAGCCCTTGTACCAGCGCGTGCGCTGGTAGAGCCAGGCGCGGAAGCCGGCCGGCGCCTCCTCCTCGGTGGTCGAGGCGATGACGGTGCTGCGCCAGCCCGCGCGGGCGAGCCGCACGCCGAGATCGGCGTCCTCTGTGACGTTGAACGGGTCCCAGCCGCTCAGCCGCCGGAGCACTTCGGTGCGGAAGTGGTTGGACGTGCCGCCGAGCGGGAAGGGGAGGCCGCACTGGGCGAGCATCGGCAGCAGGAGATCGAAGTGCCCGGCATATTCCGCCGCGAACTGCCGGGTGATCCAACTGTCGGCGGCATTGTCGATGGCGAGCCGGCCCTGCACGCAGGCAATGCGTCGCCCGCCCGGGCCATTAAACACCGCATGGGCGCTTCGGAGCTGGGCGGGGTCGGGCATGTCCTCGGCGTCATAGACGGCGACCAGCTCGCCTCGCACGAAGGGAAGCGCTGCGTTCATCGCCTTCGGCTTGGTGCGCGGCCCGACCGGCGGCACCTCGACCATGGCAAAGGAGGGATGGCGAGCGTGACGCTGCACCGCCTCGCGGGTGACGGCGTCGTCGGCCTCGATCACCATCAGCACCTGCAGCTTCTCGTGCGGATAGTCGAGCCGCTGCAGCGCCGCCACGAGGCGCGGCACGACCTCCGCCTCGCGATAGATCGGCACGATGATGCTGTAGACCGGCAGTTCGCCATCGGCGCGGCGCGCGGGGGCGTGGACGGCCGGCTCGACCGTGCTCGCGGTGAAGCGCAGCACCGACCAGGCGAGGATTAGCGCCGCGATGATCAGCGTCAGCGCCAGCCCCGCGAAATCCGGCAGCGCAGCCCCGGCGAAGGGGGCAGCGGCGAGCAGCATGCCGAGCACGGGCAGCAGATAGCGCGCCAGCCGGAGCGACGACGCCGAGAGCCGCGGCTGGCGCTCCGACAGGCGGAACGCCGCCTCTTCCGCGATGCGCTCGCCCGCCATCTCGCGGATGCGGGCGGCGAGGCGCTCCGGCGAGGTGAGGCGGACCCAGCGCGCGAGGCCAGGCTGCGCCTTCAGTTGCTCGGCGAGCCTGCGCAGCGGCAGGCCGCGCGCGGCCTGCGTGAGCTGCCCGTCATGCCGGCGGATCGTGCCGCAGGCGATCGTCGCGCGCGGGTCGGCCTGCGACAAGGCGAGCCCGGTGGCATAGCCGTCCAGCAGGTCGATGCCGATTCCGAGATGGCGGGCGCTTGCGGTGAGCAGCTCGTCGGACGAGACGAGGCCCGAGGCGAGCAGCACCTCGTCGGCCCCGACGCCGAGCCGGCGGGCGCGGCGCATCGCGTAGAGCAGCGTCTCATGATCGATGTAGCCGGCGAGGCCGGCGATCTCCGCGGGATATGGCGCGCTGGCCGTGTCGCTGCGGTTCGCGCCGAGTCGGCCCGGCAGCGCGTCCCACATCACCTCGATGCTGCCACGCCGATAGGCCATGAAGAGCGCCCCGCTTGCCCCTCGCATCCATCCGCCTCAAACGCTACAAACTCCGGACCGCGCGGCAAGCGGTAAGCGGCGGCAGTCGAGGCCTTTATGCGGTATCTAAGTGCGGAATTCCTGATGTGTGGCCTTTGTGCCGCGCTTCTCGTCGTTATGGCGCCCCGCTCCGCCCATTCGCAGGCGCAGACGCCGGCCGCGCCGGCGCTGTCGGGCCAGGTGGCGGTACCCGGCTTCTGGGATCCGAAGCGCCGCCCGGAACGGCCGGACGTGACGCGCCTACCGACGCAGATCCGCTTCGTGACCACGGACGACTTCCCGCCCTTCAGCTTTCGTGACGCCGAGGGCCAGCCGACCGGCCTCAATGTCGACATCGCGCGTGCCATCTGCACCGAGCTCGCCATTAGCTGCACGATGGAGGTGAAGCCCTTCGCCGAGATCATGACCATGCTGGCGAAGGACCAGGCGGACGCCGCCATCGCCGGCATCGCCATCACGCAAGGCAGCCGGGAGACGCTGGACTTCTCCGACCGCTATTTCCGCTCGCCGGCGCGCTTTATCGCCCGGCGTACCGGACTGATGGACGAGGTGACGCCGCAGACGGTCGCCGCGAAGACCGTCGGCGTGGTCGGCGGCACCGCCCATGAGGCCTATCTGCGCGATTTCTTCGCCGAGACGGCGATCCGCGCCTATCCGAATGCGGAGGTCGCGCGCGAGGCGCTGCGGCGCGGCGAGGTTGATCTCGTCTTCGGCGACGGCGTGCAGCTCGCCTTCTGGCTGAACGGCGCGGGCTCGGCCAATTGCTGTGCCTTCGTCGGCGGCCCGTTCACCGAGACGCGCTATTTCGGCGAGGGCATGGGCATCGCCGTGAAGCGCGGCAATGACGCGCTGCGCCAGTCGCTCAACTATGCGCTCGCCCAGCTCTGGGAGAAGGGCGTCTATACCGACCTTTATCTCCGCTGGTTCCCGATCAGCGTCTATTGACGCTCCATCGGTTGACGCTCCCGTCGCGACTACCTAGACCATGCGCTCCATTTCGAACGCCCGGAGGAGGGCAGGGATCATGACGGCGACCGCTTCGGTCGAGGATGTTGCAGGCGAACTGCGGCAGGCGGCGGAAAACGCCGGCGCCTGGCCGTTCGAGGAAGCGCGCAAGATCGTCGAGCGGCTGAAGCGCAAACCCAAGGCCGAGGTCCTGTTCGAGACCGGCTATGGTCCCTCCGGCCTGCCGCATATCGGCACCTTCGGCGAGGTGGCCCGTACCACCATGGTGCGCCACGCCTTCCGCGTGCTCACCGACGACACGGTTCCGACGCGGCTGCTGTGCTTCTCGGACGACATGGACGGCATGCGCAAGATCCCGGACAACGTGCCGGATCCCGTCGCGCTGCGCCCCTATCTGCAGATGCCGCTGACCTCCGTGCCGAACCCCTTCGGCGGCGACTATCCGAGCTTCGGCGCGCACAACAACGCCATGCTGCGGCGCTTCCTCGACACCTTCGGCTTCGACTATGAGTTCGCCAGCGCCACCGACTATTACAAGTCCGGCCGGCTCGACGCCGTGCTGCTGCATGCGGCGGAGAAGTACGACGCCATCATGGAGGTGATGCTGCCCACCCTCGGCGAGGAACGGCAGGCAACCTATTCGCCCTTCCTGCCGATCTCGCCGACCTCGGGCCGCGTGCTCTACGTGCCGCTCAAGAACGTTGACGCCAAGGCCGGCACCATCACCTTCACCGACGAGGACGGGGTGGACAAGACCGTCCCGGTTACCGGCGGCCAGGTGAAGCTGCAGTGGAAGCCGGATTTCGGTGCCCGCTGGGCCGCGCTCGACGTCGATTTCGAGATGTTCGGCAAGGACCACCAGACCAACGCGCCGGTCTATGACCGGATCTGCGAGATCCTCGGCGGCGTGGCGCCCGAGCACTTCGTCTACGAGCTATTCCTCGACGAGGTCGGCCAGAAGATCTCGAAGTCGAAGGGCAACGGTCTCACCATCGACGAGTGGCTGACCTATGCGAGCCCGGAGAGCCTGGCGCTGTACATGTTCCAGTCGCCGCGCTCGGCGAAGAAGCTGCATTTCGACGTCATTCCCAAGGCGGTCGACGAGTATTTCAACTTCCTCGCCCGCTACCCGACGCAGGACTGGAAGAACCGGCTCGGCAACCCGGTCTGGCACATCCATTCCGGCAATCCGCCGGTCGAGGAACTGCCGCTGAGCTTCGGCCTGCTGCTCAAGCTCGCCTCGGCCTCGAACGCCGAGGACAAGGGTGTGCTCTGGCGCTTCATCCGCCGCTACGCGCCGGGCGTGACGCCGGAAACCAGCCCGACGCTGGACAAGCTGGCCGGCTATGCGGTGCGCTACTTCATCGACCGGGTGAAGCCGCGCCGTTCCTTCCGCCTGCCCGACGAGGTGGAGGCCGATGCGCTGGCCCGTCTCGACGCCGCGCTGGCGCCGCTCGACGGTACCGACCGCGAGGCCATCCAGAACGCGGTGCTCGACGTCGCGCGTCCGGTGCCCCGCTATCAGGACCTCAAGCGCAAGGGGCCGGATGGCGGGCCAGGCGTCTCCTTCGCCTGGTTCAGCGCGCTCTACGAGCTGCTGCTGGGCGAGAAGGAAGGCCCGCGCTTCGGCACCTTCGTCGCCGCCTACGGCATCCCGGAGACGCGCGCGCTGATCGCGCGGGCACTGGCCGGCGAGTTGGCGAAGGGCGCGGCCTGAGCGCGACGGGGCCGAGGAAGGAGGACCGGCATGTCGGACCATCACCACGGCCCCGAGCAACACGGCGACGATCGCTGGAAGCATGACGGCGTGCGCGTCATCAAGGGCGACCGGCTCGATTCCAATACCGCCCAGACGCCGGGCATGTTCCGCCAGGCGGCGATCAACCATGCCCGCGTCGGCGCGCAGAAGATCTGGGCTGGCACCGTCACCATCCAGCCCAACGCCAAGACCGGCGTGCACCATCATGGCGCGCTGGAGAGCGTGATCTATGTGGTGCGCGGCCGCGCCCGCATGCGCTGGGGCGACCGGCTGGAATATGTCGCGGAGGCGGAGGCCGGCGACTTCATCTTCGTGCCGCCCTATGTGCCGCATCAGGAGATCAACGCCGATCCCGACCAGCCGCTCGAATGCGTGCTGGTGCGCTCCGACAACGAGGCGGTGGTGGTGAACATCACCAACGTCGATCCGGTGGAGAAGCCGGAAGAGGTCTATTGGGTCGACCCCATCCACAAAGCCCCGAGGTGAGCGGCGGCTCTGTCGCTCAGCTCACCGAGCGGTCCGCCAGCGCCTTGTCGCGAAGCGCGGTGAGCGTTGTCGTCGGTGTGATCGCCTCCGGGTCGAGCTTCACATGCACCACGGCCGGCAGGCCGGAGGCGAGCGCCGCCGCGATCGCTGGCGCGAATTCCACGTCGGTCTCGACCGTGATGCCGAAGCCGCCGAAGGCGCGCGCATAGGCGGCGAAATCCGGGTTCTTCAGCGAGGTGCCGAAGACGCGGGTCGGATATTCCCGCTCCTGATGCATGCGTATGGTGCCGTACATGCCGTTGTCGATGACCACCGCGAGGAACGGCACGCCATATTGCACGGCGGTCGCGAATTCTTGGCCCGTCATGAGGAAGTCGCCGTCGCCGCACACCGCCACCACGGTGCGCTCAGGATATGCGCGCTTCGCCGCCACCGCCGCCGGCAGACCGTAGCCCATCGAGCCGGAGGTCGGCGCGAGCTGCGAGCCGAAGCTGCGGAAGCGGTGGAAGCGGTGCACCCAGGTCGCGAAATTGCCGGCGCCGTTGCACACCACGGTGTCCTTCGGCAGCGCGCGCAGAGCCCGCACGAGGCTCGCCATCTGCACCGCGCCGGGATTTGAGGGCGGCTCGCTCCAGGCGAGGTAGTCGGCATGGGCCTCCTCGCGCCGGGCGCGCCAGACGATCTCCTGCGGCGGCTGCACGCCCTCGAGCGCGGCGGCGAAGGCGGCCGGCGTCGCGTTGATGGCGAGCGCCGGCTGGTAGACCCGGCCGAGCTCGTCGGCATCGGCGTGGACATGCACCATGGTCACGCCGGGATCGGGGATGCCGTAGAGCGAATAGCTTTGCGAGGGAATCTCGCCGAGCCGCCCGCCGGCGAGGATCACCAGATCGGCTTCCTTCAGCCGCGCCAGCAGCTTCGGATTGATGCCGAGCCCGACATCGCCGGCATAGCAGGGGTGGTCGGCGGGAAAAAGCATCTGCCGGCGGAAGCTCGCCGCCACCGGCAGGTCGAAGCGCTCGGCGAAGCGCGTGAGGCTCGCCACCGATTTCGGGTCCCAGCGGCTGCCACCGACGACAAGGATCGGCTGCCTCGCCTGCCACAGCAGCTTCTGCAGCCGCATCATGTCGGTGAGGCCCGGCCAGGTCTCGGCGGGCTCGACGGGCGGGGCGTCGGGCACATGCGCCATCTCGCTCAGCATGTCCTCCGGCAGCGCCACCACCACCGGACCGGGGCGCCCCTGCATCGCCACCCTGAAGGCACGCGCGACGACTTCCGGCACCCGTGCCGCCTGGTCGATCTCCACCGCCCATTTGGCGAGCGTGCCGAACACCGCGCGGTAGTCGACTTCCTGGAACGCCTCGCGTCCGCGCATGGAGCGGCCGATCTGGCCAACGAACAGGATCATCGGCGTCGAATCCTGCTGCGCGATGTGCACGCCGGCGCTGGCATTGGTCGCGCCCGGCCCGCGCGTGACGAAGCAGATGCCCGGCCGGCCGGTCAGCTTGCCCATCGCCTCCGCCATGATCGCCGCGCCGCCCTCCTGCCGGCACACCACGAAGTCGATCTCGGTGTCCGACATGGCGTCGAGCACGTCGAGATAGCTCTCGCCCGGCACGCCGAAGGCGCGGGTGACGCCGTTGGCGATCAGAGCGTCGACGAGGAGGCGGGCGCCGGTGCGGGCGGGGAGGCGGGCTTCGGTCATGACGGCATGCGACTCGCGAAGGAGGGAAGCGGCCGCACTCTAGAAGCGTTTTGCGGGGAAGTGGATTCCGCCGCGCGTCCGTCACGCGGCCTGTGCCTTACAGAAAGCCGATCCATCGTCCGGCCAGCAGCGCGGCGAGCCACAGCAGGGCGGAGGCCGCCGCGCTCGTCCTGACCCCGACCGAGACCGCGCCGCCGGCCAGCGCCCGCCGATAGGCGGGATTGGCGTGCTGGATCGCGACATTGACGAGGGCGAGGGCGACGAGGGCAAGCTTGGCGAGGAAGGCCGCGTTTCCGGCGTAGTGGATGGGGCGCACCGTGAACAGCCAGAATCCGGTGAGGAGCGCGAGCCCGACGCCGACCGCCGCGGCGCGCGACAGCAGCGGGCCGACGACGCCGAGCGGCGCCCGCCCGATCCCCATGAGCCGCGCGTCGAGCGGCAATATGGCGCCGAGAATGAGCCCGATGCCGAGGATATGCGCGGCGTTGACGACGAGATAGGCCGTGCCCGAGCCGCGCAGCCACGTGGCTCCGGGCCAGGAGGCGAGCCACGAGGCGAGCCAGTCGAGAAGCTCCATCGGGGCGGCGTCAGTTGGTGCCGATCCGCTCCGGATAAAGGTCGTAATTCTTGCCGGCGATGGTGATGCGCACCGCCTTCATATGCGCCTTGGCGTGGTCCTGGTTGCGGTTGCCGAGCACGGTGATGGCATCGCCGACCTTGGCCGTCGTGCCGGTGAAGCCGGAGGCCTCAGTCTGGCGCGGATTGCCGAGGTCGACCTGCCACACTGTGCCATCGGCCGCGGTGACGTGCAGCGTCGGATGCGGCGGCGCCATGGAGATGGTCTTGATGGTGCCCGTGAGCGTCATCTGCGCGCCATCGGCCCAGGACCAGCCGTGATGCGCGAAGGCAGGGGTGGGCATCGTCGCGGCCATCATCGTCGCGGCGAGCATCGGGCCGGCGACGAGCGCGGCGACAAGCGCGCGGCCGGGGAGAGACGTGAAAGACTTCGGCGCGGTCAGGGACGGCATGGCGTGCTCCTCTCGCTGCGTAAGGATGGGAGACTACGCCCGATGCCGCGTCGATGCCGCCCTCGGGGCCTCACATCTTCGCCAGCGGGTTGCGTCCGGCAGGGATCAGGCTTCGGCCCTCTGCCGCGCCAGTTCATCCACGCGCCGGCGGAAGATACCGAACAGGCGTTCATCCTGAGCGGCTAGGTCGGCTACCGCATCCCGTTCGCCGCCGTCGAAGAATACGAAACGTATCGTTCCATCACGCTGCTCGACGATATCGAGCAGCCGACCCTTTCGTTCGAGGCCGTAGAATACCGCCATCTTGCCCTGATAATCGCGGTACTTGATCTGGTCGATGCAGTCGAACAGTGCCGGGTTGCCGGCCGAGAGGAACGCAAGTCGTCGGCGGACGCTCTCGAAGGCCGCGAGTTCCACCGGCGTCGTGGTGATCTCGTGCTCCTTTCCTGCCGTCTCTGCGGCCGCCGCGTTGGGCTCCGTGGTGAGCGGAAGATGGTTCGGCACGGCCTTGTCGACGATCTCCAGTTTGCGCAGCACATTGGCGTTGAAGGTGTCGTTCAGCGCCGCTTTGGTAATTGCGCGATAGGCGTCCATGGCGTGTGTGCGCACATGCTTGATGTCATTTTCCCGGAGCAGGAAGCGGGTGAACTCCATCGAGGGGTTGGTGAACTGGGCAGTGAGATAGTCGAAGAAGGCCCGGTGCACGAGGCTACGGCGAGCGTTCTCGCCAATCGTCTCGGCGTCAAAGCGCCCCTTGGTGAGGGCGAAGAGCCCGTCCAGCAGCGTGTCGGAGATCTGCCCTTTGGCCAGATCCTCGACATTGAGGGTGAGGAACGGCTCGTCATCCATGAGGTTGGGTTCTTCGGAGTCGACGAAGAACTCATAGAGGAAGCCATCGGTGAGGATGCCGAGCTTCACCGTGCGCGACGCGTTGAAATAAGCCTTGAGCTGCCCGCGATCGTCCTTCTTGCCGTTGCCGAGGCATTTGCACTCGATGGCGATGATTGGGCGCATGTCCTGAAGGATCGCGTAGTCAACGCGGTTTCGGTACTTCTCGGAAAAATCCGCCGCATGCTCGGCCGCGACCTCGGTTGGGTCGCGGTCGTCGAAACCCAGAAGGGCGATGAACGGCAGGATCAACGCGACCTTGGTCGCTTCCTCGTTCTTGAGGTGATCGCGGACCTTCAATGCCCGCTTGCCGAACTCAATAAGACTTGAACGGAATTCGTCGCGCGTCGCCATGCTGCATCCCCGTACCCATTAGGGATGCACGCAAAAGATGTGTCGTCAAGATTGCGTACGCTTTCCGATCACGCCATGCATAGCCTCACACGTCGACGCTGGCCTTCAGCGCGTTCTCCTGGATGAACTCGCGGCGCGGCTCGACGATGTCGCCCATCAGCCGGTTGAACAGGTCGTCGGCGTCGGCGACCTCCTTCACCTTCACCTGCAACAGCGAGCGGGCATTGACGTCGAGCGTCGTCTCCCAGAGCTGCTCGGCGTTCATCTCGCCGAGGCCCTTGTAGCGCTGCAGATTCCGGATGCCTTTCCGGCCGGCGTCGGTGATCGCGTCGAACAGGTCGATCGGGCCGAAAACCCTGGTGTCGGCGCTCTGGCGCCGCAGTGTCGACGGCGCGGCGTGCGCTTCCTGCAGATCGGCGCCGAGGCTGTCGAGCCGCCGTGCTTCGGCGGAATTGACGAACACCGCATCGAGGCTCGCCACCTCCTTCACGCCGCGCACGGTGCGCGTGAAGCGGAAGCCGGCGGCGTCGGCCTCGCCGGTCCAGCCGAGTTCGGTCTCTTCGGCGATCAGATCGAGGCGCTGTGCCACATTGGCGGCCATCAAGCTCGCCTGCTCCTCGTCGAGCAGCAAGCCGGGCGTGAGCGCGCCGGCCAGCGCCGCCTGCTCGACCACCGCCCGGTTATAGCGCGGATGCAGGCCATTCATGACCTGCCGGAAGGCGCGCGCGCTCTCCACCACGGCGCCGAGATCGGCGCCGGCGCGGGTCTCGCCGGAGGCCAGCACCAGCACGGCCTCGGCCAGCCCCTGGGTGATGAGATAGTCTTCGAGCGCGCGCTCATCCTTCAGATATTGCTCGGATTTCCCGCGCGTCACCTTATAGAGCGGCGGCTGCGCGATGTAGATGTGGCCGCGCTCCAGAAGATCCGGCATCTGCCGGAAGAAGAAGGTCAGCAGCAGCGTGCGGATGTGCGAGCCGTCGACATCCGCGTCCGTCATGATGATGATCTTGTGATAGCGCAGCTTCTCGACATTGAAGTCGTCGCGCCCGATGCCGGTGCCGAGCGCGGTGATCAGCGTGCCGATCTGCTCGGACGACAGCATCTTGTCGAAGCGCGCGCGCTCCACGTTCAGGATCTTGCCGCGCAGCGGAAGAATGGCCTGGAAGGCGCGGTTGCGGCCCATCTTGGCCGAGCCGCCGGCCGAGTCGCCCTCGACGATGAACAGCTCGGACTTCGCCGGGTCGCGCTCCTGGCAGTCGGCAAGCTTGCCGGGGAGGGAAGCGACGTCGAGCGGGCTCTTGCGGCGGGTGAGCTCGCGCGCCTTGCGCGCGGCCTCGCGGGCGGCGGCGGCCTCGACCACCTTGCCGACCACGCTCTTCGCCTCGGAGGGGTTCTCCTCCAGCCAGTTGTTCAGCGCGTCGTTGACCAGCGCCTCGACCACCGGACGGACCTCCGAGGAGACCAGCTTGTCCTTGGTCTGCGAGGAGAATTTCGGGTCGGGCACCTTCACCGAGAGCACGGCGGTGAGCCCCTCGCGGCAGTCCTCGCCGGTGGGGTCGACCTTCTCCTTCTTGGCGATGCCGGAGCGCTCGGAATAGCCGATGATCTGGCGCGTCAGCGCCGCCGCGAAGCCGGTGAAATGCGTGCCGCGGTCGCGCTGCGGGATGTTGTTGGTGAAGCACAGCACGTTCTCGTGGTAGCTGTCGTTCCACGAGAGCGCGCATTCGACACCGATGCCGTCCTTCTCGGCGCGGATCACCACAGGCTTGGGCAGCAGCGCCTGCTTGGAGCGGTCGAGATACTGCACGAAGGCCTCGACGCCGCCCTCATACTGCATTTCCTCGCGCTTGATCTCGGCGTGGCGCGCGTCGGTCAGCACGATGCGCACGCCCGAATTCAGGAAGGCAAGCTCACGCAGGCGGTGCTCCAGCGTCGCGTAGTCGAACTCGATCCTGGTGAAGGTCTTCGGGCTCGGCAGGAAGGTCACCAGCGTGCCGCGCCGGCCCTGCGGCGCCGGGCCGACCTGGGCGAGCGGGGCTTCCGCGTCGCCGTCGCGGAAGCGCATGCGGAACTCGTAGCCATTCCGCCAGATGACCAGGTCGAGCGTGGTGGAGAGCGCGTTCACCACCGACACGCCGACGCCGTGCAGGCCGCCGGAGACCTTGTAGGAGTTCTGGTTGAACTTACCGCCGGCGTGGAGCTGGGTCATGATGACCTCGGCCGCCGAGACGCCTTCCTCCGGGTGGATGTCGGTGGGGATGCCGCGGCCATTGTCGGTCACGGTGACCGAGCCGTCCGGGTTGAGCGTGACCGTCACCTCGTCGGCATAGCCGGCCAGCGCCTCGTCGATGGCGTTGTCCACCACCTCGTAGACCATGTGGTGCAGGCCCGATCCGTCGTCGGTGTCGCCGATATACATGCCCGGCCGCTTGCGTACGGCGTCGAGCCCCTTCAGCACCTGAATGGACTTCGCGCCATAGTCTTCGGGAGACGGCGTGGAGACGGGCTCGGGCAGCGGTTCAGCCATGCGGGTCAGCTCTGCGAATCGTTTGAAACGACAAGGATATGTCTAGCGCATCCGCGCGTTCATTTCGTGGCGGCGGGGCGGGGGGATGGCACGCCACGCGGGACGCCTGAGCGTCCATCATGCGTGCCCTCTACGTGCGCGCGCATGCGCGAGAAGTCAAGGCGCGCTCGCTCGATGGTGATGCTATGCCGCAGGCGCCGCCCGGGTTCACGGCATGCGCTCAACGCGGCCCGGACTGACCGCGAAGCACTCGGCGCGCTCCTCCAGCGCCTCGAAGGCGGAGGGGTCGGCGCCGGTCAGCCACACCTGCGCGCCGAGCGCCTCCAGCGCCGCGAACAGCGCTGCCCGTCGCGACGGGTCGAGATAGGCGACCACATCGTCGAGCAGCATAACCGGCACGCGCCCGGCCATCTCGCCGACGAGGCGGGCATGGGCGAGGGCGAGGCCGATCAGCAGCGCCTTCTGCTCGCCGGTCGAGCCCTGCGCGGCGGGGATGGCCTTGGGGCCGTGGCCGACGATGAAATCGGTGAGGTGGGGGCCTTCGAGCGTGCGCCCGGCGACGCGGTCGCGCCCGCGCGCGGCCCGCAGCGCGGCACGGTAGTCGTCCTCGACCAGCGTCGCCGGGTGGCGCGCGAGCTCGCGCTCCACCGCCCCGTCGAGCGCGACCGTCGCCCAGGGGAAGGGGGAGGCGTCGTCCCGCCCCGCCCCGATGCCGGCGGCGAGCCGTTGCACGGCTTCGAGCCGCGCCGCCGCCACCGCGATGGCGAGGGCGGCGAGCTCCTGCTCGACCGCGTCGAGATAGCGCCCGTCCGCCACGCCCTCCTCGAGCAGGCGGTTGCGCGCACGCAGCGCCCGTTCCAGCGCGTTTACCCGCGCCCCGTGCTCGGCGTCGACCGCCAACACCAGCCGGTCGAGGAAGCGCCGCCGCTCGCCGGGCGGGCCGGTGAACAGGCCGTCCATGTCCGGCGTCAGCCAGACGACGCGCACGTGATCGGCGAAGGCGGCCGCCGAGCCGACCGGCTCGCGGTCGATGCGGCAGCGGCGCGCGCGCGGCGCCTCGGCACCATCCTCCGCCTCCACGCCGGTGCCGAGCGTCACCTCGCCATAGGCGCCCTCGACAGTCGCCGCCACCGCCCAGGAACCGGCCGAATGGCCTTCCGCGTCGCGCGCGGCGAGGTCGCCGAGCACAGCGCGCCTGAGGCCGCGGCCGGGCGCGAGCAGCGAGATCGCTTCCAGGAGATTGGTCTTGCCGGCGCCGTTCGGTCCGGTCAGCACGACCGGACCGGCGCCCGCCGTCAGCTCGGCCTGTGCATAGCTGCGGAAATGCGTCAGCCGCAGCCGGACGACCCGGGCAGGTGGCGGGCTCACACGCGCCGGATTCACACTCGCATCGGCATCAGGACGTAGAGCGCGCCGCGCCGTTCGGGGTCCTGCACCAGCGTGGGAGAGCCCGGATCGGCGAGCTTCAGCTCGGCGGTGCCGCCTTCGATCTGCGAGGTGATGTCGAGCAGGTAGCGGCTGTTGAAGCCGATATCGAGCGGCTCGGCCGCGTATTCGACCTCGATCTCCTCGGTCGCGCTGCCGGAATCGGGATTCGTCACCGACAGCGTGAGCCGGCCGTCGGCGAGCGAGAGCTTCACCGCGCGCCCGCGCTCGCTGGCGACCGTGGACACGCGGTCCACGGCGGCGGCGAAGTCCGCCTTGTCGACCACCAGCGTCTTGTCGTTGGCGAGCGGGATGACCCGGCCATAATCGGGGAAGGTGCCGTCGATCAGCTTCGAGGTCAGCACCACGCGATCGAGCGAGATGCGGATCTTGGCGGTCGAGAGCTCCACCGTGACCTCGGCCTCGGCATCCTCGGCGAGGCGCTGGATCTCGGCCACCGCCTTGCGCGGCACGATCACGCCCGGCATGCCGGCGGCGCCCGCCGGCGCCTCGGTCTGCGCCTGGGCGAGGCGATGGCCGTCGGTCGCCACCGCCCGCAGCACCGGGCCGCTCGCCTCGGCGACGTGCAGATAGATGCCATTGAGATAATAGCGCGTCTCTTCCGTCGAGATGGCGAACTGCGTCTTGTCGACGAGGCGCTTCAGTTCGCCGGCCGGCAGGGTGAAGCGGTGGCTCATCTCGCCGGCGGCGAGGTCCGGGAAGTCGCTCTCGGGCAGGGTCTGCAGCGCGAAGCGCGAGCGTCCGGCGCGCACGGTCAGCGTGCCGCGGTCGCCGGAGGTCTCGATCTGCACCTGCGAGCCCTCGGGCAGCTTGCGCACGATGTCGTAGAGCGTGTGGGCCGGCACCGTCGTGGCGCCTTCCTGCGCCACCTCGGCGGGCAGCGTCTCGACGATCTCGATATCGAGGTCGGTCGCCTTCAGGGCGAGGCCGCGCGCATCGGTGCGGATCAGCACATTGGCGAGAATCGGTATGGTGTTGCGCCGCTCGACGACACGGTGGACATGGGCGAGAGACTTGAGCAGCTCGGCCCGCTCGACAGTGACCTTCATGGCCGCGACACCCGGACGCTTAAGGGAACAGGAGGACGCGCGGGGCGCGGACGAAGCCGGCGCAGCCTCATCGCGCCCCGGCGGGCGGCGCGGGCGCGCCGCCGGGCCGACGACATTGCCGTCCGATTGGGTGCAGCGCAAGGGCAGGGCGGCACCGGGCCGCCCCTAAGATGGGGAAAATTGCGGGATGAGCGGGGAAACTACTCGTTGACCAGCCGCTTCAGCGCCTCGACCTCGTCGGCGAGCGCGCGGTCGCTGCCGACCAGCCCCTCGATCTTGCGCACGGCGTGCAGCACCGTGGTGTGGTCGCGCCCGCCGAAGCGCCGGCCGATCTCGGGCAGCGAGCGCAGGGTGAGCGTCTTGGCGAGATACATCGCCACCTGACGCGGCTTCACCACATTGGCGGTGCGGCGCTGGGAGAGGATGTCGGCGCGCGTCACGTTGTAGTGCTTGGCCACCACCCGCAGGATGTCGTCCACCCGCACCCGGCGCGGCTCGCTGGAGCGCACCAGGTCGCGCACAGCGTTCTCCGCCATCTCCAGCGTGATGGCACGGGAGGTGAGCTGGTTGTGCGCCAGGATGCGGTTCAGCGCGCCGTCGAGGTCGCGCCCGTTCTGGCCGCAACTGCGCGCGATGAAGGAGAGCACGTCGGCCGGCACGTTGAAGCCGGGGTGCTGCTGGGCGAGCGCGCCGACGCGCGCCGAGAGGATGGCGTGGCGCAGCTCCTCGTCGAGCGGGGCGATCTCGACCACCAGCCCGCCGGCGAGGCGCGAGCGAACCCGCTCCTCCAGCGCGTCGAGCTCGGCCGGCGGCCGGTCGGCGGCCACCACCACCTGCCGGCCGGTGTCCATCAGCGCGTTGAGCGTGTGGCAGAATTCCTGCTGCACGCTCTTGCCCTGCAGGAACTGGAGATCGTCGATCACCAGCGTGTCGATGCCGCGCAACTGCTCCTTGAAGGCGAGCGAGGACTGGTTCTTCAGCGCCGCCACGAAGCCGTACATGAAGCGCTCGGCGGTGAGGTAGACCACACGCCGGCCGTTCTGCGCGCCCGCGCCGGCGATCGCCTGCAAGAGATGCGTCTTGCCGAGGCCGACCGCGGCGTGGAGATAGAGCGGGTTGAACACCGCGCCGGCGCCGGGCGGCGCCTCCGCCACCTTCAGCGCGGCGGCATGGGCAAGCCGGTTCGACGAGCCGATGCGGTAGGTCTCGAAGGAGAGGCGCGGGTCGAGCGGCGAGCCGCCGGAGACGTCCGGCTGCGCTGCGGAGCGCGGCGCCGCGGCGTGGCCGGCATCCTCGCCGCGGCGAGGCTCGGCCGGGCGGGGCGTGACGGCGCGGATCGGCGCGGCGGCGGCGCCGTTGCGCATCACCGCGGTGCGCACGATCAGCTCGACGCGCGCGCCCGGCACCTCCTCGCTCCACAATTCGCCGAGGCGCTCGACATAATGTTGCTGGATCCACGTCTTCAGGAAGCGCGTGGGCACCGAGAGCTGCACCAGGCTGCCCTCCATGCCGTCGAGCGCGATGCGCGGGAACCAGCTCGAATAGACCTCCTCGCCGATCTCGGCGCGCAGGCGGCGGCGCACCCGGTCCCATGCCTCGCGGTGCGAGGAGTCCGAACCCGGGCGTGCCCCGGAGGCCTCGGCGCAGATCGGCGCGAGCGCACCTCGACCCGTGGGCTGAACATCTTCCGGTTTGAACATGGCGAACTCCCGCTGTTGCGGCAAAGGTGGATGGTGCTGTTCAGGCCGCCCGTTCCCGATCGCGACGCTCCGCCGTTCCGCTGCGCCGCATGGGGCACAGAGGAGAACATTGCGGCCGACCGTGATCGCCGCAGGAGGCTCGGATCAGCTTGGAACGATTTATGTGGCGGCTAGCCGGGGCTTCCCGTGAAACGGGTCATCGCACCCTTCAACCGGCGACGATGGAATGGCTCGAACGGCCATTTCGCCATGCCGACAAACTCGGCGTCCGGAACAAATGCACTCTCCGGCAATTGCTTGGTCCTATTGCGCCGCGCGCCTTGCGGCCCGCCCATCCACGTCGTCATAGTCGCCCCTTCGCAGGCAATCGAATTGCCTGTCTCATTAAAGCATTCGTTGTTATCGTATAGGTATGATCGAGCGCAGAAAGATGATCAGAGGTTTAACTGGGGCAAGATTGTCCCAAAATCTCTGTAATCCTTCGAACAACGCGCGCAAATGGAGAGAGATCGTGTTGGAAACAGCACGTTCTTACCTCCCCACACTAAGAATGAGTGGCTACCAAACTCAACTTTTCGCTGAGTTCCTCGGAAAACCGAAGGTGAAGTGAACATACACAGCGGCCGCCCCGGCTGCAACGCTCTTGGCGGCCGGAAGGGTCGGCCGGGCGCCCGCGCGGACGCCGATTCGGGTGCGCCGTGCAAAACATCAGTCGGCAAATCTCTGACTCGCTTGCGAGATTCTCGGCGCCGCCCGAAAGGCGCTGCGAATCGATTTTTTGAGGTAACCCCCGGCCCCGGCCCCGCCATCCCGAACGATTCCCGGGCCGCCAGTGCCCATGGGTCCCAACTCTATGATTAACAATAGGTTTCTCTGCGCGATGGAGGGCGGTTGCCGGAGCGTCAGAGCTTCGTCCGGCGCTGCTTCCTGAGTGTCTTGGAGTCAAGCGCGGAATCGGCGTTGCGCCCGCAAATCCCGCCCCTGTGGAGATCTCCGCTCGCTCTTTGGCGGCGATTGTGACCGTTTTGCAATGGCCGCCGGCCGGCCCGTCCGGGCGGCGCGTCGGCCGGGCGCCCAAACGCAAGCAGCCCGGCGACGGGCGCCGGGCTGCGAAGCAGGTCAGTGGCCGCAGGAGAGGG
This sequence comes from Allobosea sp. 117, assembly GCF_000702305.1. Classification (GTDB taxonomy): domain Bacteria; phylum Pseudomonadota; class Alphaproteobacteria; order Rhizobiales; family Xanthobacteraceae; genus Ancylobacter. The sequence continues at coordinate 330,228 of NZ_JNLC01000014.1, read as the reverse complement.
CCGCCGGAAGGCGCCTGGGCTCAGGCGCCGAGCTTGGCGAGCCGCTGGGCAAGGCGCGAGACCTTGCGCGAGGCCGTGCTCTTGTGGATCACGCCCTTCTGCGCGGCGCGCATGATTTCCGGCTCGGCGGCCTTGAAGGCGATGCCGGCGGCGTCACGGTTGCCGGAGGCGAGCGCCTCCTCGAGCTTGCGCACGAAGGTGCGCATCCGCGAGCGGCGGTCCTTGTTGATCTCCGTGCGGCGCTCGATCTTGCGAGCCGCCTTCTTGGCGGAGGGCGTATTGGCCATAGGCCGTCCTCTTCATCATAGCGCGGGCGAGGCACAAGCCGTGCCGTTGCCTTATGCATGTCATGTGGCAATAACGGAGCGCGGCGTGCCCGTGAGGACGCCCGCGCGAGTGGCCGGCCTTATAGTCGCGGAGCGCCGCCGCGTCAACTCGCGCGGCGGCCAGCGGGCGCTTCTATCGGTTGGTGAAGGAGGGGCTGCGTTTGTCGATGAAGGCGGCCATGCCTTCCTTCTGGTCGGCGGTGGCGAACACCGCCTGGAACAGCCGCCGTTCGAAGCGCAGGCCCTCGCTGAGCGAGGTCTCGAAGGCGCGGTTGACGCTCTCCTTCACCATCATCGCCGCCGGCAGCGAGAGGTCGGCGATGGTCTCGGCGGTCTTCATCGCCTCGCCCATCAGTTCGGCGAGCGGCACGATGCGCGAGACGAGGCCGAGTCGCTCCGCCTCGGCAGCGTCCATGGTGCGGCCGGTGAGGCACATCTCCATCGCCTTGGCCTTGCCGACGGCGCGGGCGAGGCGCTGCGAGCCGCCGGCGCCCGGCAGGATGCCGAGCTGGATCTCCGGCTGGCCGAAGCGGGCATTGTCGGCGGCGAGGATGATGTCGCACATCATGGCGATCTCGCAGCCGCCGCCGAGCGCATAGCCTGCGACCGCCGCGATCACCGGCTTGCGGCAGCGCGCGAGGCGCTCCCAGGAGGTGATGAAGTCGTCCACATAGGTGGCCGGGAAGGTGAGGGGCTGCATCTCCTTCACGTCGGCCCCGGCGGCGAAGGCGCGCTCCGAGCCGGTGAGCACGATGCAGCCGATGCCGCCGTCCGCCTCGAAGCCGTCGAGCGCCCGGTTGAGCTCGCCGATCAGCGCCGTGTTCAGCGCGTTGAGCGCCTTCGGCCGGTTCAGCGTGATAACGCCGACGCGGCCGTTGGTCTCGACGAGGATGTTGTCATACGCCATGGCGCTTCCTCTCCCGTGATGATGCGACAGGCTATCTCTGACAGCGCGCGCAATAGAAGGTGGATCGTCCCGCCTGCACCATGCGCCGCACGATGCCGCCGCAGCCGGGTGTCGGGCAGGGCGCGCCCTCGCGGTCATAGACGCGGAAGGTGTGCTGGAAATAGCCGAGCGTGCCGTCGACCTGGGCATGGTCGCGCAGCGTCGAGCCGCCGGCGGCGATCGCCTCCCCGAGCACGGCACGCACCGCCGCGACGATCCGCTCCGCCCGCACGGTAGGGTCGCCTGCCCTGGTGGCGAGGGTGGCCGCGGTACGCAGGGGCGAGACGCCGGCGCGGTGCAGCGCCTCGCTGACATAGATGTTGCCGAGGCCGGCGACGACGGTCTGGTCGAGCAGGGCGGCCTTCAGCGAGGTGGAGCGGCCGGCGCAGGCCTGCGCCAGATAGCTAGCGTCGAAGGCGTTGCCGAGAGGCTCGGGGCCGAGGCCGCGGAACAACGGGTGATTCTCGAGCTCGGTGCGCCTGACCAGCAGCATCGCTCCGAAGCGGCGCGGGTCATTATATATAATGTGTAGCCCCGACCCGAGATGGAACACCACATGGTCATGCGCCGCGGCCTTCGAGCGCGGCAGGGCGAAGGCGCCGGGGGTGACGGCCTCGTCCCCCGTCTCGATGCGGAACGAGCCGGACATGCCGAGATGCATCACCAGCACTTCCGGCCCGTCGGCCCCGGCGTCGAGATCGGCGAGCAGATATTTGGCGCGGCGACCGAGCGCCACCACCTGCCGGCCGGCCAGGCGCTCGGCGAAGCGCTCTGGCAGCGGCCAGCGCAGATCGGGCCGGCGCGCCTCGACTGAGGCGAGGCGCGCGCCTTCGAGCGCCGGCGCCAGACCGCGCCGTACCGTCTCGACCTCGGGCAGCTCGGGCATGGATGTCCTTCGAAGCTCGTCCGGCCCCTATATAAGGTCCAGCGAGCCGAGATAAGCGGCCAGTTCGTCCGTCGCGCGGAAATGATGGCCGCCGAGGCCCGCCGCCCGCGCGCCAGCGACATGGCCGGGCTTGTCGTCGATCATGACCGCGTCCTCCGGCGCGACGCCGTGGAGCGCGACCAGGCGGCGGAAGATGTCCGGGTCGGGCTTCTTGGTGCGGAACTCGGCGGCGACATGCATCGCCGGGCCGAAGATCGGCCGCAGCCACGGCACGATGTCGTCGAAGTGCTGCTTCATCAGCAGGCCGTTATTGGTCAGCAGCGCCACGCGCGTGCGTGCGCCCACGGCGCGGGCGAGAGCGGTGGCGGCCGCGTCTTCCAAGGTGGCGAGGCGCCGGGTGCGCAGCCAGTCGGCGCGACTGAATGGAATGCCGAGCGCTTCGCCGATGGCAGCGAGATAGGCCTCCGGCGTCAGCGCGCCGATGTCGCCGGCATCCTCGATGCCGCTGTCCCAGACGCGCTCGGCTACCTGTTCGGCGGTCAGGCCCGCGGGCGCGCCCATGGCGGCGCGGCGCTCCTCCGTCAGGTAGCGCACCAGCACGTCGTCCATGTCGAAGATGACGAGGCGGGGGCGCCGGCCGGCCGCTGTATTTGGTGATTCGCCGTTCACGGGCGCCGCCTCACGGCAGCTTGTCGAAGCCTTCGCCGAAGCCCTTGAGGCTGAGCGGGATGCCGATGCCCTCTTCCGGCGTCTGGAAGATGATGAAGGTGGCGCTCTGGCCGGTGCGGAACTGGTTGACCAGCTTGTCGTCCATCACCACCTCGGCGACGCAGCCATTCGGCACGCAGCGCACGAATCCGGCGCGGCCGACGTCGGTCTGGTCGATCTTCAGCCCGAGGCCGGAGGGCAGCAGCACGCCGAGCGGGGCGAGCACGCGCAGCAGCCGATTCTGGTGGTCGGCGGTGCGCAGCACGATGACGGTGAGGCCGACATTCGGCCGGTCGTCGGCCTGCACGCTCTGCAGTAGCACGCACTGCTCGGACTGGGCGCCGGGAGGGGTGTCGCACCGAATCTGCCACTCGCCGTGCACCGAGCGCACGACGCCCTGCGCCTGCGCGCCGCTGCCGGCGGCGAACAGGCAGACCAGACCGAAAGCCGCCGTTGCGAGAAGGCGGAACGAGGCGAACCCGCGCATGGGCTGTCTCCCAGGGAAGGTGGCATCAGGCAGGCTGTGCATCGGGGGCCGCTACAGCCGAATCGTCGCCGCTGTATCCTTGCCGCCCCCTTGGGACAAGGGCGTACAGGGCGCGCGGGCATTGTCAAGAATGCGGCAGGCCTGATGCCCTTCCGCAAGTGGAATGGTTCCAGGCACCCGACGTCTTGTCGCAGAGGGAAGCCTCCTTGCCTCGTTGCTCGGGGTGCCATTTTGTGTTTGATGAAGATCAACTGCCGCCTGCCCGGCGGGGGATGTCGCATGGCAGACGCCATGTCGGCGCCGGGCTGCGGAGACGTTCGAGGGAGTGACGATCGCGATGCAGTCGTGGGTCAGCAGCGCCATGCGCGCCGGCGCGGATATCATCGGTCGGCGTGCCGCAGGCATCGCAACCGGCCTTGCCCTTCTGGCTGCCAGCGCCGGGGGCGCGCTCGCCGGCACCGGGCAGCCGTCGCCGTGGCAGATCAATCTTCAGGGCGCCGCCTCTCCGGTGATGGAGAGCATCCACTCCTTCCACTTCTTCCTGCTGGTCATCATCGTCGCGGTGGTGCTGCTGGTGCTGGCGCTGCTCGTGGTCTGCGTCGTGCGGTTCAACGAGAAGGCCAATCCGGTGCCCTCCAAGACCACGCACAACACCTTGATCGAGGTGCTGTGGACGGTGGTGCCGGTGCTCATCCTGGTGGCGATCGCGATTCCCTCCTTCCGGCTGCTGTTCCTGCAGCTCGACCTGCCGAAGGCGGACCTGACGGTGAAGATCACCGGGCACCAGTGGTACTGGTCCTACGAATATCCGGACAACGGCCCGTTCGGCTTCGACAGCCTGATGCTCGCCGACGGCGAGCTGAAGCCGGGCCAGCCGCGCCTTCTGGCGGTCGACAACGAGGTGGTGGTGCCGATCGGCAAGAACGTCCGCATCCAGGTGACCTCGGCTGACGTGATCCATTCCTTCGCCCTGCCGTCCTTCGGCGTGAAGATCGACGCCCTGCCGGGCCGCCTGAACGAGAGCTGGTTCCAGGCCACCCAGGAAGGCGTCTTCTACGGCCAGTGTTCCGAGCTGTGCGGCAAGGACCACGCCTTCATGCCGATCGCGATCCGCGTGGTCAGCGAGCAGGCCTTCTCCGCCTGGCTCGACGAGGCGAAGAAGAAGTTCGCCTCGGCCGACACGCCGGCCGTCGCGGTCGCGGAGAACGGGACGCAGCCGGCGGCGCCGGCGTCCGCCACGCGCTGATCGGCGCCGGCGAGCAGATTTGAGTTCTATGCGCGTGCGAGCGCGCGAATGAGGGACGGTTCAATGGCTACACATGCCGCTCACGCGAACCCGACGGGTTGGAAGCGCTGGGTCTATTCGACCAACAATAAAGACATCGGCGTGATGTACCTGATCTTCTCCATCGTGGCGGGGATCGTGGGTGGCGTTCTCTCCATCGGCATCCGCGCCGAGCTGCAGGAGCCGGGTCTGCAGATCTTCTCCGATCCGCAGACCTTCAACGTCTTCACCACCGGCCACGGCCTCATCATGGTGTTCTTCATGGTGATGCCCTCGACCTTCGGCGGCTTCGGCAACTATTTCGTGCCGCTGATGATCGGCGCCCCGGACACCGCCTTCCCGCGCATCAACAACGTCGCCTTCTGGCTGCTGCCGCCAGCCTTCGGCCTCGCCATCCTGTCGCTCTTCGTCGAGGGCGCCGCCGGCTCCAACGGCTTCGGCGGCGGCTGGACCATCTATCCGCCGCTCTCCTCGAAGCTCGGCCATCCCGGCCCGGCGATGGATCTGCTGATCCTGTCGCTGCACCTCGCCGGCATCTCGTCGATCCTCGGTGCGATCAACCTGATCACCACCATCCTGAACATGCGCGCCCCGGGCATGACGCTGCACAAGATGCCGCTCTTCGCCTGGTCGATCCTGGTCACCGCCTTCCTGCTGCTGCTGTCGCTCCCGGTCCTCGCGGGCGCCATCACCATGCTGCTGACCGACCGCAACTTCGGCACGACCTTCTTCGACCCGGCCGGCGGCGGTGACCCGATCCTGTTCCAGCACCTGTTCTGGTTCTTCGGTCACCCCGAGGTGTACATCATGATCCTGCCGGGCTTCGGCATGGTCAGCCACATCATCTCGACCTTCTCGAAGAAGCCGATCTTCGGCTATCTCGGCATGGCCTATGCCATGGTCGCCATCGGCGTCGTCGGCTTCGTGGTGTGGGCGCACCACATGTACACGGTTGGCCTGTCGACCTCGACCCAGGCCTATTTCGTGGCGGCGACGATGATCATCGCCATCCCGACCGGCATCAAGATCTTCTCCTGGATCGCGACCATGTGGGGCGGCTCGATCTCGTTCCGCACCCCGATGCTGTGGGCGATCGGCTTCGTGTTCCTGTTCACCGTCGGCGGCGTGACCGGCGTGGTGCTCTCGAACGCCGGCGTCGACCGCTCGCTGCACGACACCTATTACGTCGTCGCGCACTTCCACTACGTGCTGTCGCTGGGCGCCGTGTTCTCGATCTTCGCCGGCTGGTACTACTGGGCCCCGAAGATGTTCGGCTACATGTACAGCGAGACCATCGGCAAGCTGCACTTCTGGCTCACCTTCATCGGCGTGAACCTGGTGTTCTTCCCGCAGCACTTCCTCGGCCTCGCCGGCATGCCGCGCCGCTACGCGGACTATCCGGACGCCTTCGCCCACTGGAACTTCATCTCCTCGATCGGCTCCTACATCTCGGGCTTCGCGGTGCTGGTGTTCCTGTTCGGCGTGTGGCGCATGTTCGCGGCCAAGGTGCCGGCCGGCAACAATCCGTGGGGCGCCGGTGCGACGACGCTGGAATGGACGCTGTCCTCGCCGCCGCCCTTCCACCACTTCGACGTGCTGCCGCGGATCAAGTGAAACCGCGGCGCACCGCCGGACAATTCGCCGGCGCGGCACGTCCGCGCCGGCCGCATGAAGGAGGACGCGGCCACGCCGCACCGGACGCCCGCGACGCGGGCAGTTCCCGGGGCAGGGCCGCACCGGAGCGCAGCATGAGTGACGTCGCCTCGCGCGAGTATGAAGTGACCGGAACCGAAGCCCGCGCCGGCGAGATCGCCTCGCTCGCCTCGGTCTCGGACTATGTCGCGCTGCTGAAGCCGCGCGTGATGTCGCTCGTCGTCTTCACCGCGCTGGTCGGCATCGTGCGCGCGCCGGGCGACGTGCACCCGGTCATCGCCTTCACCGCGCTGCTGTGCATCGCCATCGGCGCCGGCGCCTCGGGCGCGCTCAACATGTGGTGGGACGCCGACATCGACGCGCTGATGACCCGCACCCGCGGGCGCCCGGTGCCCGCCGGCCGCGTCGCGCCGGGCGAGGCGCTGGCCTTCGGCCTCACCCTGGCGGTCGGCTCGGTGCTGGTGCTCGGCCTTCTGGTCAACGAGCTCTCGGCGGCGCTGCTCGCCTTCACCATCTTCTTCTACGCCGTCGTCTACACGATGTGGCTGAAGCGCACGACGCCGCAGAACATCGTCATCGGCGGCGCCGCCGGCGCCTTCCCGCCGATGGTCGGCTGGGCCGCCGCTTCGGGCGGCATCGGGCTTGAGAGCGTCATCCTCTTCCTGATCATCTTCTTCTGGACGCCGCCGCACTTCTGGGCGCTGGCGCTCTACAAGACCGGCGACTACGCCCGCGCCGGCGTGCCGATGCTCCCGGTCGTCTCCGGCGCCGCCGAGACCCGCCGGCAGATCCTCATCTACACGCTGGTGCTGACCCCGCTCGGCGTCGTGCCCTATGCGCTCGGCATGGCCGGCCTCGCCTATGGCGTGGTCTCGATCGCCTCGGGCGCCATCATGCTGGCGCTGGCGGTCGAGGTCTATCGCCGCCGCGAGGGCGCGGCGGCCGACGCCGCCGCCAAGCGGCTCTTTGCGTTCTCGATTCTCTATCTCTTCCTGCTCTTCGCCGTGCTCCTCGTGGATGCGGTGAGGGGGCCGGCCTGGCTCGGATTCTGAGCATCATGCCGGCGAGGGTGACGATCATGGCTGACGACAAGAACAAGAAGACGGACGGCGCCGACGGCGTGGTGTTGACCGAGGAACAGAAGCGCCGCCGGCGCGCGCGTTCGCTCGCCATCGCGCTCGTCCTCGGGGCGCTGTGCGTGCTGTTCTACGTCGTCACCATCGTCAAGCTCGGCCCCGGCGTGCTGAACCGACCCCTGTGAGATGCGCGAGATGACCGCTCCCGTCGAACCGACCGATCGTCAGAGGCGCCGCGAGAGCGCGCTGGCGCGCCGCCACGTGGTAGTCGCCGCGGTCTGCGTCGCCTTCGTCGCCGGCATGGTCGGTGCCGCCTATGCCGCCGTGCCGCTCTACCAGATGTTCTGCCAGATCACCGGCTTCGGCGGCGCGACCCGGGTCGCCACCGCGGCGCCGGAGACGCAGCTTGACCGCATCGTCGAGGTCCGCTTCGACACCAATGTCGCCCCGGGCCTGCCCTGGACCTTCGAGCCGGAGATGCGCGCCATGAATGTGCGCCTCGGCGAGACGGCGCTGGTGCATTTCAAGGTCAAGAGCCGCGCCTCCGTGCCGACCACGGCGGCGGCGACCTACAACGTCGCCCCGGCGCTCTCGGGACCCTATTTCGGCAAGATGCAGTGCTTCTGCTTCACCGACCAGACGCTGCAGCCGGGCGAGGAGCTCGAGATGCCGGTGGTCTTCTTCGTCGATCCGGCGCTCGCCGAGGATACCCAGCTCGCGACGCTGAAATCCATAACGCTGTCCTACACCTTCTTCCCCAAGGCGACGCCGGTCGCGAGCGGGAAGACGGAGCCCGCCAAGGCGCCCTTGTGAGCGCCGGGCGGGAAGGACGAACCAGGTGATTGCGGCCGTCGGGGCGGCCAGCTAGAGAAAGACGAACGGAGAGCGCGACCCATGGCCGAGGCCCACGCCAAGCACCACGACTACCACGTTGTCGATCCGAGCCCGTGGCCGTTCGTCATATCCATCTTCGCTTTCGTGCTCGCCATCGGCACCGTGTTCTGGATGCACGGCCAGCTCACCTCGCTGGTCGCCATCGCCGGCTTCCTCGGCGTGCTCTACACCATGATCGTCTGGTGGCGGGACATCATCCGCGAGGGCGAGTATGGCGGCTACCATACCCGCGTGGTGCAGTTCAGCCTGCGCTACGGCATGATCCTGTTCATCGCCTCCGAGGTGATGTTCTTCGTCGCCTGGTTCTGGGCCTTCTTCGACGCCGCGCTCTTTGCCGGCGAGGCCATCAACTTCACGCGCGACGAGTTCACCGGCGGCCACTGGCCCCCGAAGGGCATCGAGACCTTCAACCCGTGGCACCTGCCGCTGCTCAACACGCTGATCCTGCTGACCTCCGGCACCACGCTGACCTGGGCGCACCATGCCCTCGTGCATGGCGACCGCCAGAGCGCCAAATGGGGCCTGTGGCTGACCGTGGCGCTCGGCGTGCTGTTCTCGATGTGCCAGGCCTATGAATATGCCCACGCCTCCTTCTCCTTCTCGGGCAACATCTACGGCGCCACCTTCTTCATGGCGACCGGCTTCCACGGCTTCCACGTCATCGTCGGCACCATCTTCCTCGCGGTGTGCCTGGGCCGGCTCTACGCCGGGCACTTCACCCCGACGCATCACTTCGGCTTCGAGGCTGCCGCCTGGTACTGGCACTTCGTCGACGTGGTGTGGCTGTTCCTCTTCACCTTCATCTATGTCTGGGGCGGCGGAGTGCCGGCCGCCCACTGACGATAGTCCTGCCTGATGCGCGACGGGGCGGCCAAAGGCCGCCCCGTTTGCATTTGAACGGCGCGCGCCGCGGAGTAGAACAGCCCGATGGATCTCGAACCCTTTCGCACCGGCGTCTCGCCCTATACGGCCGGGCTCACCTGCCGCTGCCCACGCTGCGGCCGCGGCCGGCTCTTCAAGGGCTTCGTCGAGGTGGCCCCGGCCTGCGACCGATGCGGCCTCGACTACGGCTTCGCCGATTCCGGCGACGGGCCGGTGGTGTTCATCATCCTGCTGGCCGGCTCGCTGGTGGTCGGCCTCGCCTTGTGGGTCGAGATCGCCTGGGCGCCGCCTTTGTGGGTGCATGCGCTGCTGTGGACGCCGCTGGTGCTGATCGCGACCCTCGGCCTGCTGCGCCCGCTCAAGGCGACGCTGATCGCCCTGCAATACGCCAAGAGCGCCCAGCCGGGGCGCCTCGACAAAGGTGATGCGTGAGCGAGCGCCGTCGCGCCCTGAGATCGCTGATCCTTCCCGGCATTCTCGCCCTCGCCGGGCTGGCGATGCTGGTCGGGCTCGGCGTCTGGCAGCTCGAAAGGCTCGCCTGGAAGCAGGACCTGATCGCCAAGGTCGGCGAACGCGTCCATCAGGCGCCGGTCCCGGTGCCCGCCGAGACCGGCTGGGACGAGGTCACCTTCGACAAGGACGAGTATCGCCACGTCCAGGTCACCGGCTCGTTCCGGCATGACCTCGAGGTGCAGGTCTACGCCGTGATCGAGGCGGGCGCGGGCTACTGGGTGATCACGCCGCTGGTCACCGCGGACGGGGCGACGATTCTCGTCAATCGCGGCTTCGTCCCGCTCGATAGGCGCGCGCCGGCGAGCCGGCCGGAGGGGCAGGCCGAGGGCGTCGTCACCGTCACCGGTCTCCTGCGCATGCCGGAGGAGGAGGGGCTCTTCACCCCGGAGAACGACCCGGCGAAGGATAGCTGGTTCACCCGCGATCCGGTCGCCATCGCCGCCGCCAAGGGCATATTGCGTGTCGCGCCCTTCCTGGTCGATGCCGACGCGACGGCCAATCCCGGCGGCCTGCCGCAGGGCGGAGCGACGCCGGTGACCTTCCCCAACCGGCATCTTGAATATGCGCTCACCTGGTTCGGGCTCGCCGCGACGCTGCTCGGCGTGTTCGTCGCCTTCGTCGTCACCCGTCTGCGCGCGCGCCGCTGAGCGCCGGGGCGCCGCCGACCGCCGGGAGGCCTGACGCCTTGCCTAGCGGCGGCGCGCCCACTAGAGCATGTTCCACTCCCGAAGTCGGGACGCCCGTCCGCCGGAACATGCCGGTAATGGGCCTTCCGGTCTTCCGCCTTTTCGAAGGAGGCGCTGCATTGCGCTATGTTTCGACCCGGGGCGAGGCGCCCGTGCTCGCCTTTTCCGATGCGCTGCTCGCCGGCCTCGCGCGTGACGGCGGCCTCTATGTGCCCGAGGCGTTTCCCGCGCTTCAGCCGCAGGAGATCGCCCGCCTCGCCGGCCATTCCTATGCCGAGGTCGCGCACAAGGTCATCGCGCCCTTCACTGACGCCGCGGTGCCGGCGGATGTGCTGCGCCCGATGCTGGAGGCCGCCTATGCGGGCTTCCGCCACCCGGCGGTGACACCGCTCATCCAGATCGCCCCGAACCGCTTCGTGCTGGAGCTGTTCCACGGCCCGACGCTCGCCTTCAAGGACGTCGCCATGCAGCTCCTGGGCCGCATGATGGACCACGTGCTGGCCGAGCGCGGCCAGCGCGCGACCATCGTCGGCGCGACCTCGGGCGATACCGGGAGCGCCGCCATCGAGGCGTTCCGCGGCAGCGCGCGCACCGATGTGTTCATCCTCTATCCGGCCGGCCGGGTCTCCGAGGTGCAGCGCCGCCAGATGACGACGGTGCCGGACGCCAATGTCCACGCCATCGCGGTGGAGGGCACCTTCGATGACTGCCAGGCGCATGTGAAGGCGATGTTCAACCATCACGCCTTCCGCGACCGGCTCGCGCTGGCCGGCGTGAACTCCATCAACTGGGCGCGCATCGTCGCGCAGGTGGTCTACTACTTCGTCGCCGGCGTGGCACTCGGCGCGCCGCACCGCAAGCTCTCCTTCGTGGTGCCGACCGGCAATTTCGGCGACATCTTCGCGGGCTATGTCGCCAAGCGCATGGGCCTGCCGGTCGACCGGCTGGTGATCGCGACCAATGTGAACGACATCCTCGCCCGCACGCTGGCCACCGGCCGCTACGAGGTGACCGGCGTGGTGCCGTCCTCCTCGCCCTCCATGGACATCCAGGTCTCGTCCAATTTCGAGCGCCTGCTGTTCGACGCGCTCGACCGCGACGCCGGTGCGCTGCGCGGGCTGATGGCGAGCCTGTCGCAGTCCGGCGCCTTCTCGCCGCCCAACGGAGCGCTTGACGCGATCCGCGCCGAGTTCGACGCCGCCCGCACCGACGAGGCGGAGACCGCCGCGACCATCGCCCGCGTGCAGCGCGAGGCCGGCTATCTGCTCGATCCGCATAGCGCGGTGGCGGTCTCGGTGGCCGAGCGGGTGAAGCACGATCCGCACGTGCCGCAGGTGGTGCTGGCGACCGCCCATCCCGCCAAGTTCCCGGACGCGGTGGAGCGCGCCTGCGGCGAGCGCCCGGCGCTGCCCCCGCACCTCGCCGACCTGCTGGAACGGCCGGAGCGCACGCCGACCCTGCCGAACGACCTCGCCGCCATCGAGGCCTATGTCGAGGCGCATGCCCGCGCGGCCTCGGAGACCGCTTCATGAGCACCACCAAGCCCGATATCGAGATCACCACGCTTCCCAACGGCGTCACCGTCATCACCGACCCGATGCCGCATCTCGCCACTGCCTCGCTTGGCGTGTGGGTCGGCGCCGGCGCGCGCGATGAGGCGGCGGACGAGCACGGCATCTCGCACCTGCTGGAGCACATGGCGTTCAAGGGCACGCGCCGGCGCAGCGCCCGCGCCATCGCCGAGGAGATCGAGGCGGTCGGCGGCGACATCAACGCGGCGACCAGCGTCGAGCACACCGCCTATCACGCGCGGGTGCTGGGCGAGGACGTGCCGCTCGCCCTCGACGTGCTGGCCGACATCCTCACCGAGCCGGCCTTCGACCCCGAGGAACTGACGCGCGAGCACAATGTGATCGTGCAAGAGATCGGCGCCGCGCTCGACACGCCGGACGACCTCGTCTTCGACCTGTTCCAGGAGCGGGCTTTCCCCGGGCAGGCGATCGGCCGCTCGATCCTCGGCACGCCGGAGACGGTGCGCTCCTTCGACGCCGGGCGTCTGCGCGCCTATCTCGACCGCAACTATCGTGGGCCCCGCGCCATCGTCGCCGCCGCCGGCGCGGTGGAGCACGCGCAGGTCGTCGCGGAGGCGGAAAGGCGCCTCGCCGGCTTCCCGGCCACTGGCAAGCCGGCTCCGGCCGAGGGCCGCTATGAAGGCGGCGTGAAGGTCGGCGGCGGGCGCGACCTCGAGCAGGCGCATCTGCTGCTGGGCCTTGAGGGCATCTCCTATCGCGACCCCGCCATCCACGCGCTGCAGGTCTTCACCAACGCGCTCGGCGGGGGCATGTCCTCGCGCCTGTTCCAGGAGGTGAGGGAGGCGCGCGGCCTGTGCTACGCGGTCTATTCCTTCCACTGGGCCTACGGCGACACCGGCCTGTTCGGCGTCTATGCCGGCACCGACGCGCAGGACGTCACCGAGCTGCTCGACGTGGTGGTCGACCAGATCGGCGAGACCATCGAGACCCTGAGCGAGGCGGAGCTCTCCCGCTCCAAGGCGCAGGCCAAGGTCGGGCTGCTGGCGGCGCTGGAGAATTCCGGCGCGCGTGCCGACCAGCTCGCCCGGCAGATGCTCGCCTTCGGCCGGCCGATCCCGCTGGAGGAGATCGTCGCCAAGCTCGACGCCGTGACGCTGGAGGATGCACGTGCTGCCGGCCGTGCGCTGCTCGGGCGCGGCCGACCCACTTTTGTGGCGCTCGGCCCCGGCAAGGCACTTGAATCGGCCTCGCGCATCGCGGAACGTTTGGAAAAGAAGGCGGCGTAATTCTACGCCGCTGCGACTGGCGCACATGGCACTGTTCCGCAGCGTCTCCTGGTCGGACCCGCCACCCCTGATCGAGGGGAACGGCGTCGTCCTGCGCGTACCGCAGATGTCGGACTTCGCCGCCTGGGCGTCGCTGCGCGAGCAGAGCCGCGAGTTCCTGGCGCCCTGGGAGCCGCTCTGGCCGCCCTATGACCTCACGCGCGGCGCCTTCCGCCGCCGGGTGCGCCGCTACGCCAAGGACATCGGCGAGGACCAGGCCTATCCCTTTCTCGTCTTCCGGTCCGCCGATCGCGCCCTGCTCGGCGGGGTGACGCTCTCCAACGTCCGGCGCGGCGTCGCGCAGACCGCGAGCCTCGGCTACTGGATGGGCGCGCCCCATGCCGGCAAGGGCCATATGACCGCCGCGGTCACCGCGCTGCTGCCTTTCGCACACGGCACGCTGGGACTGAGGCGCATCGAGGCGGCCTGCCTGCCGAGCAACACGCCCTCCATCCGCCTGCTGTGCCGGGTCGGCTTCCGGCGCGAGGGCTATGGCCGCGAATTCCTCTGCATCAACGGCGTCTGGCAGGATCACCTGCTGTTCGCGCGGCTTGGCAGCGATCCAGTGGCGCCGGCTGGCGAGACGGCGGCCGTGCAACGCTTGCCAGTCCAGATGATGTGAAGTTTCTCAATCTAGAATAAATAAAAATAGAGATCCGTCGATCTGCGTATTATCGCTTCACGCTATCGGCATATTTGGATTTCCCGATTGACGACCGTGCGGAATAGCGCGAGAAGAGAAGTGGAAGGCTCTTTTTAGAATAATTCTAATGAGCTAAGCACTTCGGTTCCGCCACCCGATGATCGTCTGCTCCTGCAATGTGCTTTCCGACCGTCAGGTCCGCGAGGCGGTCGCCGAGCCCGGCGTCAATCTGCGCACGGCCGGGCAGGTCTATCGCTGCCTCGGCTGCAGCCCGCAATGCGGCCGCTGCGCCCGCACCATCCGCAAGCTGATCGACGACATCAACGGCTCCGCCTGCAGCGCCTGTCCGCTGGAATGCCCGGTGACGGCCCATGCCAATGGCGGGCATTCCCATGCGCATCCGCATTCCAACGCGCATCAGCACGCCCACGAGTCCGCTCTGCCGCTCGCCGCGGAGTGAGGCGGTCCGTTTCCCCACAACCGTTTTTGCCGCCGGAGCCTCGCTTCGCCTTGCGAGAAAATTGGAACTATTCTAAAAAACTGCGAACCGCACTCGAACGGAGATCGCAGCCATGAAGGGCGACGCAAAGGTCATCGAATATCTCAACAGGGGCGTGCGCTCCGAGCTCACCGCGATCAACCAGTATTGGCTGCATTTCCGCATGCTGGACAACTGGGGCTACAAGAAGCTGGCCGCCAAGTGGCGCGCCGAGTCGATCGAGGAGATGCACCACGCCGACCGCTTCATCGACCGCATCCTGTTCCTCGACGGCTTCCCGAACCTGCAGGTGCTCGACCCGCTGCGCATCGGCCAGGACGTGAAGGAGGTCATCGAATGCGACCTCGCCGCCGAGCTCGAGGCGCGCGCGCTCTACCAGGAGGCCGCTACCTATTGCGAGACGGTGCAGGACTATCCGAGTCGCGACCTGTTCAAGGCGCTGATGGCGGACGAGGAAGGCCATATCGACTTTCTCGAGACCCAGCTCGATCTCATCTCCAAGCTCGGCCTCCAACTCTACGCCCAGCACCATATCGGCGATCTCGACGACTGATCGCGAAAAGCCGGCACGATGCGGAAAGGCGGCCTGCGGGCCGCCTTTTTCATTGGCGTTGTCGCCCTATAATTGAATTGGAATATTTCCAAGATATTGCAATGACATACCTTTTTATTGACCCAGCGGAAGGCGCATACTAGCTGCATCCTGCACTCGGCGGACCGCCGATCCGACATCCGCGGCACGTGCCGCCCGAAAGCAGGAGAGCTCAGATGGCCCGCAACCAAGCCGCCATCCCCGGTGCGCGGCGTCTCGCCCGCCTCGCCGCCGGCCTCATTCTCGCGGCCGGCTTCGCCCCGCTGGCGGCAGGCGCCGAGGAGGTGGTGAACATCTACACCACCCGCGAGCCGGGCCTCGCCAAGCCGCTCTTCGAGGGCTTCACCAAGGCGACCGGCATCAAGGTCAACAGCGTGTTCGTGAAGGACGGCCTCGTCGAGCGCGTGAAGACCGAGGGCGCATCCTCGCCGGCCGACGTGCTGATGACCGTCGATATCGGCAACCTGCTCGACGTGGTCGACGGCGGCATCACCCAGCCGGTGAAGTCCGAGGTGCTGGACAAGGCGGTCCCCGCCAATCTGCGCGGCGCCGACGGCTCCTGGTACGCGCTCTCCGCGCGCGCCCGCGTCGCCTATGTCTCCAAGGACCGCGTGAAGGATACCGCGCTCACCTATGAGGGCCTCGCCGACCCGAAGTGGAAGGGCAAGATCTGCATCCGCTCCGGCAAGCATCCCTACAACACGGCGCTGATCGCCGCCTATATCGTCCATCACGGCGAGGCCAAGGCCGAGGAATGGCTGAAGGGGGTGAAGGCGAACCTTGCTCGCAAGCCGGCTGGCGGCGACCGCGAGAACGCCCGCGACATCCTCGGCGGCATCTGCGACGTCGGCATCGGCAACTCCTACTATGTGGGGCTGATGCGCTCCGGCAAGGGCGGCCCCGAGCAGGAGAAGTGGGCCGAGGCGATCAACGTCGTGCTGCCGACCTTCGAGAAGGGCGGCACCTCGATCAACATCTCCGGCGCGGCGGTCGCCAAGAACGCGCCGAACAAGGCGAATGCCGTGAAGCTGCTCGAATATCTCGTCTCGGCGGAGGCCCAGGACCTCTATGCCAAGGGCAATTACGAGTATCCGGTGGTGGCCGAGGCGCCGGTCGATCCGATCATCGCCTCCTTCGGCCCGCTGAAGGTCGACAATGTCGACCTCGTCGCGGTGGCCAAGGCGCGCAAGCAGGCGGCCGATCTGGTCGACAAGGTCGGCTTCGACAACTGACTCCGCCGCGCGGCTGAAACCGCCGCCAGCCACGCCGTCCCGCCGGGCCTCCGGTGGGGCGGCTTGTCTATTGAACGCCCGGGACGCCGTCTTGGTGGACGCATCGATCGAACGGGGCGCGGCGTCTTCCCGCTTGCAGCCCACGGCAGGAATGGGGAAGGGGCGCGCCGGCCTGCGCTTCGCCGCGCTCGCCGTGGTCGTGCTCGTGCTGGCGCCGGTCGCCGCCCTGCTGCCCATCGCGGCGCAGGGCTCCGGCGACCTGTGGTCCCACCTTGCTGCCAACGTCCTGCCGCACGCGCTGACCCAGACGGCGCTGCTGGTCGCCGGTGTCGGCGTGCTCGTCGCGGTCATCGGCACCGGCACGGCGTGGCTGGTCGCGGTGTGCCGCTTTCCCGGCCGCGGCCTGTTCGAATGGGCGCTGCTGCTGCCGCTCGCCGTGCCGACCTATATCCAGGCCTATGTCTATCTCGACGCCGTGCATCCGCTCGGGCCGATCCCGACGGCCCTGCGCGCGGCGCTCGGCATGAGCAATCCCCGCGACCTGCCGCTGCCCGAGGTGCGCTCGCTCTGGGGCTGCATCGTGCTGCTCGGGCTGGTGCTCTACCCTTACGTCTACCTCACCGCACGCTCCGCCTTCCTGGTGCAGACCGCCTCGGCGCTCGATGCCGCGCGCACGCTGGGCTGGGGACCGTTCGGCACCTTCGTCCGCATCGCGCTGCCGCTCGCCCGCCCGGCCATCGCGGTCGGCATGACGCTGGCGCTGATGGAGACGGTGAACGACATCGGCGCCTCCGAATTCCTCGGGGTGCAGACGCTCACCTTGTCCATCTACTCGACCTGGCTGAACCGATCGAGCCTGCCCGGTGCCGCCCAGATCGCCCTCTTTATTCTCCTCATCATACTCGGCCTCGTCGCCCTGGAACGCTGGGGCCGCCGGCATATCTCGGTGGCGAATGTCGGCTCGCGGGCACGTCCGCCCCTGCGCCGTGACCTCGGTCCGCTTGCCGCGACGCTCGCCGCGCTCGCCTGCCTCATCCCCGTCACGCTCGGATTCCTGCTGCCGGCCGGGCACCTGCTCCATACCGCCTATGCCCGCTGGCGGTTCAGCGGCATCAGCGCCGATCTCTGGACCGAGGCCGTCAACACCGCGCTGTTCGCGGGCCTCGGGACGCTCGTCGCGCTCACCCTCGGCTTCATTGTGATCGTCGCGGTACGCCTCGGCGCGCTGACGTCCCATCTGCCGCTCCGCCTCGCCGGCATCGGCTATGCGGTGCCCGGAACGGTGCTGGCGGTGGGGCTGCTGGTGCCGCTCGCCGCCTTCGACAATCTCGTCGACGCCGCTGCGCGCCAGTTCGCCGGCGTCTCGACGGGCCTGCTCGTCTCGGGCTCCGGCGCCGCGCTCGTGCTCGCCTATGCGATCCGCTTCCTGGCGATCCCGGTCGGCGGGCTGGAGGCAGGCTACGGCAAGATCCATGCGAGCCTCGACATGGCGGCGCGCAGCCTCGGCGAGCGGGCCGGCGGCGTCGTGCGGCGCATACACCTGCCGCTGCTGCGTCCGGCGTTCGGCGCCGCGGCACTGCTGGTCTTCGTCGACTGCATGAAGGAGCTGCCGGCGACGCTGATGCTGCGCCCGCTCAACTTCGAGACGCTGGCCACCCATGTCTATGGCGAGGCCGCGCGCGGCACCTATGAGGACGGCGCCATCGCCGCCCTGTTCATCGTTCTCGTCGGGCTGGCGCCGGTGATCCTGCTCGCCCGGCTGTCACGCCCGCGCGAGGATCAGGAGGCGAGCTCGGGCCGGTCGCGGTAGAGCTCCAGCGCCTCCGGATTGGCCAGCGCCTCGGTGTTCTTCACCGGCCGCCCATGCACCACGTCGCGCACCGCGAGCTCGGTGATCTTGCCCGAGCGCGTGCGCGGAATGTCGTGCACCTGCACGATCTTCGCCGGCACGTGGCGGGGCGAGGCGCCGGTGCGGATCTGCGTGCGGATGCGCTTCTCCAGATCGGCGTCGAGGATCGCGCCCTCCTTCAGCCGCACGAACAGCACGACGCGCACGTCGTTGTCCCAGTCCTGGCCGATGGCGATGGATTCGACGATCTCCGGCACCTGCTCGGCCTGCGCATAGATCTCGGCGGTGCCGATGCGCACGCCCTGCGGGTTCAGCGTCGCGTCCGAGCGGCCGTGGATGATCAGGCCGCCATGCGCCGTCCATTCGGCGAAGTCGCCGTGGCACCACACATTCGGGAAGCGGTCGAAATAGGCGGCTCGGTACTTCGCGCCGTCCGGGTCGTTCCAGAACATCACCGGCATGCAGGGGAATGCGTGGGTGCAGACCAACTCGCCCCGCTCGCCGCGCACTGGCTGGCCGTCGTCCGACCAGACGTCGACCGCCATGCCGAGCCCGGCGGCCTGGATCTCGCCCTTATAGACCGGTGCCGTCGGGTCGCCGAGCACGAAGCAGGAGACGATGTCCGTGCCGCCGGAGATCGAGGCGAGGTGCAGGTCCGGCTTGATCGCCTCATAGACGTAGGAAAAGCTCTCCGGCGCCAGCGGCGAGCCGGTCGAGGTCAGCGCCTTCAGCTTGCCGAGGTCGTGCGTCTCGCATGGCCGGACGCCCTCCTTGCGCAGCGAGTCGATGTACTTCGCCGAGGTGCCGAACAGGGCGAAACCCTCCTTCTCGGCATAGTCAAACAGCACTTCCGGCGTCGGCGCGAAGGGCGAGCCGTCAAACAGGCACAGCGTCAGGTCGCTGGCGAGGCCCGAGACCAGCCAGTTCCACATCATCCAGCCGCAGGTGGTGAAGTAGAACAGCCGGTCGCCCGGCGAGAGGTCGCAGTGCAGCCGGTGCTCCTTGATGTGCTGGAGCAGCGTGCCGCCGGCCCCGTGCACGATGCATTTCGGCACGCCCGTGGTGCCGGAGGAGAACAGGATGAACAGCGGGTGGTTGAAGCCGAGCCGCTCGAAGGCGAGCGGCGCCGGCGCGAAGGGCGCGAGGCAGCCGTCGAGGTCGACGCCGTTCGGCAGGCGGGCCGCCACCTCCGCCGCCTCGCCGAGATAGGGCACGATGACGGTCTGCGTGACGCTGGAAAGATGCGGCACCACGGCGCCGAGCTTGTCGCCGATTGGCACCCGCTTGCCGGAGTACCAGTAGCCGTCGCAGGCGAAATAGACCTTCGGCTCGATCTGGCCGAAGCGGTCGAAAATGCCGCGCTCGCCGAAATCGGGGGAGCAGGAGGAGAAGATCGCACCCAGCGAGGCCGTCGCCAGCATGATGGCAATGGTCTCGGGCATGTTCGGCATGGTCGCCGCCACCCGGTCGCCGACGCCGACGCCGGCGGCCCTGAGCGCCTGCTGGAGGCGCGAGACGAGCGCGGCGAGCTCGCCGAAGGAGAGGCGCCGCTCGACCTTGTCCTCGCCGCGGAACACCAGCACGGTCGCCTCGGGATCGCGCGGGCGCAGCAGGTTCTCGGCGTAGTTCAGCCGCGCCTCCGGGAAGAACAGCGCGCCCGGCATCAGATTGCCGTCGATCAGCGGGATGGCGCCGCGTTCGCCGATGACGTCGCCCAGCTTCCAGATTTCCGTCCAGAACGCGGCCGGATGCGCGACCGACCAGGCGTGCAGGTCGCGATAGTTCCTGAGGCGGGTTCCGTGCTGCTCGTTGACCGTGTTGATGAAGCGCGTCAGCTCGCTGCGCGCCACTCGTTCCGCGCTCGGCGTCCACAGCGGCAGATCGGTCGTTTCGGCCATTCCTCGCATCCCCCGGCTTTATCCTCGCACCGTCGCGGCGGTGCGAAATCATGCGCCGGATTCATAGCCTCGTCTCTCATCCCTGTCAGGCCATCAAACAGACACAGACGCGAATGATGGTGCAGCCGATCCCGGCGGTACTGAATGGCCGCATAGCGTCGCGGGGACGCGTGGCGGCTTTGACCGGACTATGTCGCGAGGGTGTCTGCGGCGGTGTTTCCCCTCGCGGCCGCATGGTTCTATTGACACCTCATGAAACGACTCGTCCCGATTCTCCTTCTGCCCGTCCTTCTCGCGCTGGCCGCCGCCGTCGCCGCGCCCAAGCTCGCCTCGGAGGAGCGCCTGCGCGCCGAGGTGGCGGACGTGCTGAAGCGCGAGACGGGACAGGCGCCGAATCCGGGCGGCCGCGTCGGTTTCTCCGTGCTGCCCTGGCCGGCGATCACCGTCGAGGACATCGAGTTCGACCTGCCCGGCACCGCCTCCCTGACTATTCCGAGCGCGCGGCTGGTGCTCGAGATCATGCCGCTGCTGACCGGGCGGGTGCGCGCCGCGCGGATCGACCTCGACCAGCCGGTGCTGGCCTTCGCCGACGGCGCCTCGGATCACTTCGACAACGTCGCCGGCCTCATAGGTGCGCTGGCCGCCGGCACCGGGTCGATCACCCTGAAGGTCGACGACGGCGCGGTGGTCGCCCGCCGGGCCGACGCCCGCCTCGATGTGCTGACGGACAAGATCGACGGCACCTTCATATGGCGCGGCGGCCGCGACGTCTCCGCCGACGGCGATGCGATGTGGCGCGGCGAGGAGGTCGATTTCTCCTTCGACCTGTCGCAGCTCGCCGTCCTCGCCAAGGGCGGCAGCGGCCCGACGCGCCTTTCCCTCAGCGCCGCGCCCTTCGCCCTGACCTTCGAAGGAACCGCGAGCTTCGCCGGCGGCCCGATCGCCGAGGGCGATCTCCAGCTCTCCTCGCCGAAGCTGCGGCAGATGCTGGAGCTCGTCGACGTTGCCGCGCCGACGGCTGAGGGCTTCGGCGCCTTCGCCCTGCGCGCGCAGGCGCGGCTTTCGCCCGCCGCCGCCGCTCTCAGCGGCGCGCGGATCGACCTCGACGGCAACAGCAGCGAGGGCGGCGTGACGGTGCGCATCGAGAAAGGGCGCGCCGTGGTGCAGGGCAGCTTCGCCTCCGGCACGCTCGATCTGTCGCCCTATGGCCGTCTCTCCATGTCCGAGGCGAACGGCCGCGAGTGGAGCCGCGAGCCGATCAACGTCGCTCGCCTCGGCGCCGCCGATCTCGACCTGCGCCTCTCGGCTGCGCGCGTGCGCGCCGGCGACACGCGGGTGGACGGCGTGGCGGCCAGTGCCTTCCTGAAGGGCGGGCGGCTGGCGCTCACCATCGGCGAGGCGCAGGCGTGGAACGGCAGCTTCCGCGCCTCGGCCAACATCGCCGCGACGCCGGACGGCCGTGGCGCCGAGATGCGCATGGACCTCGCCGGCGATGACGTCGACCTCGCCGCCTCGCTCGGCGACCTGTTCCGCCTCCAGCGTCTGGAGGGCACAGGCACCTTCCGCATGACCTTCGGCGGCACCGGCGACAGCATCTCGGCGATCATCGACCGGCTGAACGGCAATGTGACGCTCGACGCCGGGCAAGGGGGGATCGTCGGCATCGACGTCGCGCGCGTGCTCTCACGGCTGGAGCGCCGGCCGCTCTCCGGCGGCGGCAGCCTGCGCGGCGGGCGCACCGATTTCGACCGGCTGCAGGCCAAGGCGACCATCCAGCAGGGGGTTGCCCGCGTCGAGCAGTTCGCGGTCGGCAGCCCGACCGTGCGCATCGCGGTCACCGGGACGGTGTCCCTCGCCGGTCGCGATCTCGATCTTCAGGGCACCGCCGGGCTGATCCATGCGGCGGCGTCGGGCTCCGAGCCGGCGAGCTTCGATCTGCCCTTCGTCATCCAGGGGCCGTGGGACAGCCCGTTCCTGCTGCCCGACCCGCAGGCGATGATCCGCCGCTCCGGCGCCGCCCGTCCGCTGCTCGACGGCACCGCCAGCATCGGCGTCGCCGTCCCGGCACCGTGATCCTGTAGATTACTCCGCCAGAACCCGCGTCGAGGGGAAGGTGATCTCGACCATCGTCCCGGCGTCCACCGCGCTGCGGATGGCGAAGGTTGCGCGGTTGGCCTCGGCGAGCGCCTTGGTGAGCGGCAGGCCGAGCCCGGTGCCGCCGGAGCCGGCGCGGCCCGAGGTGGCGAGCTGGCGGAACGGCTCCATCGCGGTCGCGATGTCCGCCTCCGACATGCCGATGCCGGTGTCGCGCACGCGCAGCACCACCTCGCCGGCGTCGGTCAGCGCCGTCGACAGGATGACCTGGCCGCCGGGCTGGGTGAACTTGATCGAGTTCGACACGAGGTTCAGCACGATCTGACGGATCGAGCGTGCATCCGCCACTACCGGCGGCAGGTCGGAGGCGAGCGAGGAGCGGATGATGATGCGCTCGCGGTTCGCCTGCGGCTGCATGATACCCATGCACTGCTGCACGATCTCGTTCAGCGGGACGCTGGTGAAGGACAGGTCCAGCTTGCCGGCCTCGATCTTGGAGAGGTCGAGCAGGTCGTTGATCAGCGAGATGAGGTGGCCGCCGGAGGCGTGGATGTCGCGCAGATAGTCGCGGTAGCGCTCGTTCTCGATCGGCCCGAAACGCTCCTCCATCATCACCTCGGAGAAGCCGATGATGGCGTTGAGCGGGGTACGGATTTCGTGGCTGATCTTGGCGAGGAAGTCGGACTTGGCGAGGTTCGCGCGTTCCGCCAACCGCTTGGCCTCGGTGAGCTCCTCCTCGGCGCGCTTCCATTGCGTGATGTCGCGCAGCACGGCGCAGAACTTCGGCGAATCCTCGCCGATCCGCCCGACCGTCATGAACAGCGGGATGAGGCCGCCCTCGCGCACCCGCCCGATCACCTCGCGCCCGTCATTGAGCACGCTGGCGACGCCGTTCGAGGCGAGGCCGTCGAGATAGTCGATCGCCGCGCGGTGGCTCTCGGGCGCGAAGAGCAGCGTGAAGGATTCGCCCTGCACCTCGCTCGCCTCGAAGCCGAACAGCGCCTCGGCCGGGCGGTTCATGCTGATGACGGTGCCTTCGGCGTCGATCAGCACCACCCCGTCGGTGGCGGTGTCGAGTATGGCGCGCAGTTCGCGGGCGGTGCCCTCCGCCTCGCGCAGCGCGAGCTCCGCCTGCCGGACGCGGGCGTCGAAACGCGGCCCGACGCGGCGCAGCACATAGAGAAGCGCCGGCGTGCCGTCCCAGGGCGCCGACATGAGCCGCGCCTCGACCGGAATGGAATCGCCGCCCGCGCTCAGAATGGCGAGCGTGCGCGCGTCGTCCTCGCCGGTATCGCCGGCCGGGCCGAACAAATTGTTCATCCCGCCGGCCGCCTCGAGTGCGGCCACGTCGGCATGCCCGGTCCAGTCGAGCAGGGCGCGATTGGCGTAGAGCAGCCGGTCGTCGCGATAGACGACGACGCCGAAGGGCAGCCGGTCGAGGATCGGCCGCTCCGCATCGGCCAGCACCCGGCGGAAGCCGTCGACCGTCGCCGCCGGAGCGTCCGTCGCGGGCGCGATCTCGGCGGGGACCACATCGGGGGAGGGGACTTCGGCGAGGAGGGACTCGGCAGGTTCGGCTTCCACCGAGGCTGCCGCAGGCTGAGATTCCACCGTCGTCGTCTCGGCGACGACCGTCTCGGAGGCCGGCCGGATCGCCGGAGGCGCCTCGACTGGCGGCTCCGGCTTCGCCGCGCCCGGAGCCGGTACGGTCGCGGCCGGCAGCTCGGGCTCGTCGAACCCCTCGAGGCGGGCGCCCAGCGCGCGGGCGAGTTCGCGGAAGGCGTTGCGCTCGCCGGCCGTCAGCCCGGCCCAGGGGGTCCGTCCCGTCCCGTCCTGCGCCGCCTCGCTCCGCGCTTCGGGGCGCGTCTGCGGATCGCCATTGCCGGCCCGCAGTGGCACCACCTTCGGCGACGCCGACGGCGCTTCAGCGGCCGGGGGGAGCACCGGTGTCGGGGCCTCGCTTGCCGCAATGCCGGCAGGGGGAGTGGTTTCGGGTGGGCGCGATACCGGCTCCGCGACAGGAGCCGCGCCGGACGCCGGCTCGTCGCCGCGGGCCTCGGCGGCCACGCGTTCAAGGATCAGGCCGAAGCCGCGCATGCCTTCGCCGCGCACCGGCGCGCCACCGAGCTCGGTCCGCACCGCCTCGCCCCCGGCAGCTGGCAGGTCGGCCACCAGATGCGCGAAGCTGCGGCCCTCGCGCACCGCGCGGTCGGCTTCCGGCGCGCCGAGCGCCGCCCAGTCGCGCCCCTTCAGCTCGCCTACATCGCGCCCGAGCGCGGCGGCGAGGCGGGTGTCGACGACGCCGAGCCTGCCGTCGAGGCCGGTGCGCCAGACGAAGCGTTCCGGTCTCGGTGCGGTCGGCGCCTCCTCGGCCGGCACGGTCGCCGGCGGCTCGGGCGGAAGGTTCAGGGAGGCAGCGGGGGATGCGTCATCCGCCGGCCGGGCCGCCTCGGAGCGCGACGCCGCCGGCATGGAGGGCTGCACGGCGCCGACGGCCACCATCAGCACCGCGCGGTCGCGGTCCGCGCTGACCAGCGTGCAGGCGAAGGTGCCGGGCGCAAGCTGGCCCGGCAGCCGCAGCCGTTCCAGTCGCGGCGCACGGTCCGGGCGCAGGCCGGCGGCGATGCGCTGTACCGTGGAGGTCGTGGCGGCCGGCAGGCGCGCCACCTCGCCGAACAGGCGGCGCGCGGCCTCGCTCGCACCGACGACCCGGCCGTCCGGGCGCACGAGCAGGGCCGGAGCCGGCGCGGCGAGCGCCGCCTGCGCGGCCGCGCGCAGCGCGCCGTCCGTAGCCGAGGCGGTGGGGTCGTTGGTCGAGTGCGTCATCAGGCGCTACGAGAAACCTGCATCGGCCCGAAGCCGGAGAAGCCGGAGCGGATTGCCGGCGTCCGTGTCGGGATCGGGACGCCGTCGTCGAGAATAATGTCGGTTGCATGGCCGCGCCATTGCGCAGCCCTGCCGCCAGGGCGATCCTAGCGGCATCGGGTTAACCGCTCACGACCGGCGGGGCGTCGAAAATCGGCGTTGCCATTTTTCTTTGTCATTATACTTTAGTTGTATGAGACTATCCGTATAGCCAGCGCATTGTCGGCTTCAATAAGGTCATCAACGTCGTTGCCTTGAAACTCGGGGAGGGTGAGATGGCGGGCGGTCCTAGTCTGGAAGTGCCGGGAGAACTTCGGACGATCATGGAACGCAGCATCGAGCAGGCCCGCAAGGCGCTCGATGGCTTCATGGTAGCCGCGCACAAGGCCCTCGACGACACCGAGCAGCGGGTCGGCGATCTCAGCGATAACGCGCGTGACCTGGGGCGCAAGACCGTCGGCTTCGCCGAGGCCAACATGATGGCGGGGTTCGACCTCGCGGCCAAGCTCGCCACGGCGCGCACTGTCGAGGAATGGGTGAAGCTGCAGTCCGAATTCGCGCTCGAACAGGCCAAGCGCCTGTCCGACCAGGCGAAGGTGCTCGGCGAAAGCGGCGCCAAGAGCTTCACCAAGAAGGGCCGCTGACGCCGCGTGGCGGGCGGGGCCGCGAGCGCCGGTTTCCGGCGCGGTTTCGCCTTGTGATTTCGCACCGCCGATGAAATCATGCTGCGGTGCGAACGGTGCGCGACCGGAACTGGGAAAATTTCGCGAAAACGGGGTTATTGTGCATTGCAATATATTGCTGCAGTGCACAATTGATGCTATGCGATCAGGCAAGCGGGTGGCGTGTTTTCGTATCGGCCATATGCCGCAGCGCCTGAAGCAGGGTCCGGCCGTGCTGCCGCGGAACGGTCGGAATGCCCTTTTCCTTACATCAACGCCGCGAACCGAAGGTGAACCCCATGGCTGAGGCTACCACCACCGCCAAGAAAGCTGCCAAGGAAGCCACCGCCGCTTTCGAGGCGGCGCTTCCGAAGATCGACGTCAGCAAGCTCGAAGTGCCGGCGGCCGTCCGCGAGATGGCCGAGAAGAGCGTGCAGAGCGCGCGCGACGCCTATGAGAAGATCAAGTCCTCCGCCGAGGAGGCGACCGACCTGCTCGAGGACACCTACACCACCGCCAGCAAGGGCGTGGCCGAGTACAACTCGGTGGCTCTCGAGGCGCTGCGCACCAATGTGAACTCGGCGTTCGACTATGTCAGCGCGCTGATGGGCACCAAGAGCGTGTCGGAGGCCGTCGAGCTTTCGACCGGTCATCTGCGCAAGCAGTTCGACGTGCTCTCGGCGCAGGCCAAGGAGCTCTCGGCGATCGCCCAGAAGGTCGCGACCGAGACCGCCGAGCCGATCAAGGCGTCGGTCGAGAAGAACTTCAAGAAGGTGAGCTGAGCGCCTTCCGCGCCGCATCCTTCGCCGTTCCCCAGCGCCCGGCCGTCTTCGTGACGGCCGGGCGTTTTCTTTGGTCGGGCGTCCGGCCCCGCGTTCCGCTTGACAGTCCTACCGGCTGTGCCTATCTCGGCCTCGGCCTTGGCACTCCCTTCCGCCGAGTGCCAAGGCAATCCCACGGAGCGCCGCAGCGGCGCGACAGGTAGACCCGAGGACCCCCCGATGGCCAAGCTGAAGTTCCGCCCCCTGCACGACCGCGTCGTGGTCAAGCGCCTCGACGCCGAGGAGAAGACCGCAGGCGGCATCATCATCCCGGACACCGCCAAGGAGAAGCCGTCGCAGGGCGAGATCCTTGCCGTCGGCCCGGGCGCGCGTGACGAGGCCGGCAAGCTCGTCCCCCTCGACGTGAAGGCGGGCGACAAGGTGCTGTTCGGCAAGTGGTCCGGCACCGAAGTGAAGATCGACGGCCAGGACCTCCTCATCATGAAGGAGTCCGACATCATGGGCGTGGTCAGCTGATCGCGGCCTGATCGCCTATTCATCCCGCCGGCGCTTTCCTCGTGCGGCCGTCACGGCTGCGCGCAAGCGCGGAAATCAAGATTGAGGAGCAGGCCACATGGCTGCCAAAGACGTGAAGTTTTCCGGCGATGCCCGCGAGAAGATGCTGCGCGGCGTCGACATCCTCGCCAACGCGGTGAAGGTGACGCTCGGCCCCAAGGGCCGCAACGTCGTCATCGAGAAGAGCTTCGGCGCTCCGCGCATCACCAAGGACGGCGTCACCGTCGCCAAGGAGATCGAGCTCGAGGACAAGTTCGAGAACCTCGGCGCCCAGCTGGTCCGCGAAGTCGCTTCGAAGACCAACGACCTCGCCGGTGACGGCACCACCACCGCGACCGTGCTGGCCCAGGCCATCGTGAAGGAAGGCGCCAAGGCGGTCGCCGCCGGCATGAACCCGATGGACCTGAAGCGCGGCGTCGATCTCGCCGTCGCCGAGGCGATCAAGGACATCTCCAAGCGCGCCAAGAAGGTGAAGAACACCGAGGAAGTCGCCCAGGTCGGCACCATCTCGGCCAATGGCGACGCCTCCATCGGCGAGATGATCGCCGGCGCGATGCAGAAGGTCGGCAACGAGGGTGTGATCACCGTCGAGGAAGCCAAGACCGCCGAGACCGAGCTCGAAGTGGTCGAGGGCATGCAGTTCGACCGCGGCTACCTCTCCCCCTACTTCATCACCAACGCCGAGAAGATGACGGTGGATCTGGAAGATCCCTACCTGCTCATCTTCGAGAAGAAGCTCTCCGGCCTGCAGGCCATCCTGCCGGTGCTCGAGCAGATCGTTCAGTCGGGCAAGCCGCTGCTGATCATCGCCGAGGACGTCGAGGGCGAGGCGCTGGCCACGCTCGTGGTCAACAAGCTGCGCGGCGGCCTGAAGGTCGCGGCGGTGAAGGCTCCGGGCTTCGGCGATCGCCGCAAGGCCATGCTTGAGGACATCGCGATCCTCACCGGCGGCCAGGTCATTTCCGAAGACCTCGGCATCAAGCTGGAGAGCGTGAACCTCACCATGCTCGGCCGCGCCAAGAAGGTGATCATCGAGAAGGAAAAGACCACCCTCGTCGACGGCGCCGGCAAGAAGAAGGACATCGAGGGCCGCGTCGCGCAGATCAAGGCGCAGATCGAGGAGACTTCCTCGGACTACGACCGTGAGAAGCTGCAGGAGCGTCTGGCCAAGCTCGCCGGCGGCGTCGCGGTGATCCGCGTCGGCGGCGCCACCGAAGTCGAGGTGAAGGAGAAGAAGGATCGCGTCGACGACGCCCTCAACGCCACCCGCGCGGCGGTCGAGGAAGGCATCGTCCCCGGCGGCGGCATCGCCCTGCTGCGCGCCAAGAAGGCGGTCGAGAAGCTCACCTCCGACAACTCCGACATCGCCGCCGGCATCAAGATCGTGCTGCGCGCGCTTGAGGCCCCGATCCGTCAGATCGCCGAGAATTCCGGCGTCGAAGGCTCGATCGTGGTCGGCAAGGTGCAGGAGTCGAAGGACCAGAACTTCGGCTTCAACGCCCAGACCGAGCAGTTCGTCGACATGATCGCCTCCGGCATCGTCGACCCGGCGAAGGTCGTGCGCACCGCGCTGCAGGACGCCGCCTCCGTGGCCGGCCTGCTGATCACCACCGAGGCGATGATCGCCGACCTGCCGAAGCCGGCGGCGGGCGCCCCCGCCATGCCGGGCGGCGGCATGGGCGGCATGGACTTCTGATCGAAGTCCATCCTCATAGAACTACAGAAAGGCGTGGCTTCGGCCGCGCCTTTTTCGTTTGAGGGGGCATCCTTCGAGGCCCGCGGAGCCTGTCCTCGAGCTTGCCGGAAGCAAGACCCGTGGGCTGGCACCTCAGGATGACGGCCTACCCGAGAATGCTGACTCGTGCCCAACCCCGCGCACCGTCATCCTGAGGTGCCCGGCGCTCGCCGGGCCTCGAAGGATGCATCGTGCGGAGGCGTGCTCTCCCATTTCTGAAGTGCGTTGATGGCCGTTCCGGCGCAGGGTGCGTGCCGATTGTCGGGAGGCCCCCATGGACCAGCGCTTCATCGATCTCTACGACCGCTTCACGCATGGCCAGATCGGCCGGCGCGAGTTCATGGACCGGCTGGCGACGCTGGCGGGCTCGGCCGCCGCGGCCTCGGCGCTGCTGCCGCTGCTCACCAATGATTACGCCCGCGCCGCGCAGGTCGAGGAGGACGATCCGCGCCTCGACGTCTCGACCGCCGACTTCATGTCCGGCGGCGTGAAGGTCAGCGGCTATCTGGTTCGTGCCAGGCGCGTCGACGCCAAGCGGCCGGCCGTTCTGGTCATCCACGAGAATCGCGGGCTCAACCCGCACATCAAGGACGTCACTCGCCGTGTCGGGCAGGCCGGTTTCCTCGCCTTCGGCGTCGACCTGCTGTCGCCGGACGGCGGCACGCCCACTGATGAGGACCAGGCGCGGGCGATGATCGCCGCGCTCGACCGCGCGCTCACCGTGCAGCGCGCCGTCGATGCGCTCGCCTTCCTCGCTTCGCACCCCGCCTCGACCGGAGCGGTCGGTGCCGTCGGCTTCTGCTGGGGCGGCGGCATGGTCAATCTGCTCGCCGAGGCGAGCCCGGAGCTGAAGGCCGGCGTCGCCTATTACGGCGCCCAGCCGCCGCTCGACCGGGTCGACGCGATCCGGGCGGCGCTGCTGCTGCACTATGCCGGGCTCGATACCCGCATCAACGAGGGCATCGCGGCCTATGACGCGGCGCTGAAGAAAGCGGGCAAGGACTACACCGTCCATGTCTATGACGGCGCCAACCACGCCTTCAACAACGACACCAGCCCCGCGCGCTACGACCCGAAGGCGGCCGAGCTGGCCTGGACCCGGACGATAGACTTCCTCGCCAAGCACCTCGGCGTGCCGCCGCCGGTAGAAATATAACCCGGATCAGATGTCCGGCAGACCGAGCCATTTGGCGATGGCGGTGAGGGTGAGGTCGACGGCGAGGGCCGCGAGGATCATGCCCATGACGCGGCTGATGATCGCGGTGCCGCCCTTGCCGAGCAGCCGCGACAGCGGCCCGGCGGCGATCAGGATCGCCAGCGTCGCCAGCAGCACCAGCGAGAAAGTCGCCACCGTCTCCACCCGGTCCGGAAAATTGTCCCGCGCGTCGTCGGTCAGCACCACCGCCGCCAGCATGGCGCCGGGGCTGGCTATCGAGGGGATGGCCAGCGGATAGATGGCGAGGTCGATTGGTTTGATCTCCAGCCCCGGCTGCATCATCTGATGCCCCCCACCATGGATCATCGACAGCGCGAACAGGAACAGCACGATGCCGCCGGCGATCTGGAAGGAGTGGACCGAGATGTCCATGCTGCTCAGCAGCCAGTGGCCGGCGAAGACGAAGAACACCAGCACGAAGAAGGACACCACCACCGACAGCACGGCAACACGGCGGCGCACGGCGGTATCGAGCCCGGCGGTCACCGCGAGGAAGACGGGCAGCGTGCCGAGCGGATCGATGACCACCCACAGCGTGACGAATTCGGCGATGCGTTCCGACCAGTTCATGGGTTGAGCCGCCTTCCTGCGCAGAGCGGCGGGCTGGCCGCCGGCCGATGGAACCGTTGGCCTCGGGCAGTATCACGTCGGCAGGGCAGAGGCGATGTTGCATCCGGCGGCGCGGCGCCGCACCTTGGCGGCACAATGCCATGGACGTTCGCATGAGTCGCCGCAGTTCCGCCGAAGGCCAGACCATCGTCGGTCTCCCCGCTACAGTCGCGTCGGTTGCGGACGAGGCCGCCGTTCCGGCCACGGCCGCGGTGAAGAAGGGCCGGATCGCGGTTGCCGCGCGCCAGTGGCCGGATTTCAGCCAGGAGCGCGCCGCCCTGCGCCGCGGCGAGGCTCCGGTCGCCGGCGCCGACGAGGTGGGGCGCGGGCCGTGGGCCGGGCCGGTGGTCGCCGCCGCGGTGATCCTCGATCCGAAGCGGGTGCCGAGCGGGCTGGACGATTCCAAGAAGCTCACGCCCCGCCAGCGCGAAGAGCTGTTCGACGTCATCTGCGCGACCGCCGAGGTCGCCGTCGCTTTCGCGCCGCCCTCGCGCATCGACGCGCACGACATCCGCCAGGCGACGCTCTGGGCGCTGGCCCGGGCCACTCAAGCGCTGCCGCGCGCGCCGCGCCTGCTGCTGGTCGACGGCAACGACCTGCCCCCCGTCGCCTGCGCCGCGCGTGCCATCGTCGGCGGCGACGGGCTGGTGGCCTCCATCGCCGCGGCTTCCATCGTCGCCAAGGTCACGCGCGACCGCCTGATGGTGACGCTCGGCCTCACCCATCCCGGCTACGGCTTCGAGCGGCATATGGGTTATGGCACGCGCGAGCATGCGGATGCGCTGGCGCGTCTCGGCGTCTGCCGGCATCATCGTGCCTCGTTCGCGCCGATCAGGGCGCGGCTGTCCGCGGCGGAGTGAGGGACGGGGGAATGCTGTGGTCGGCGCCGTGGATCGAGGCGCTGCGGGCGCGGCCGGGCACGGCGGCGCTGCTGGCTGGCCTGTTCCTGGCGCTGCTCTGGGTCGCCGTCCCGCTGATCTTCTACGCCGCGCCGCCGCGGGCGCTGGTCGAATATCTGATCTATGCCCGCGAATGGCGGGCGACGCCGGATTCCGGCGGCCCGCTCGCCGCCTGGGCGCAGGCGATTGCCTTCTCCATCGCCGGCATGACGGGCGTCTACATCCTCTATGCGGCGTCGACCGTCGCCAGCGCCTGGCTCGCCTACCGCATGGCCCGGCGCCTGCTCGGCCGCGCCATGGGCGGGGCCGCGGCGCTGCTGATGGTCGCCATGCTCGCCATCGTCGCGCCGTTCTCGCCCGACCGGCTGGTGCTGCCGGTGACGCTGTGGCTGATGCGAGAGGCCTGGCGGCTGCTGGTCGAGCGTAAATCCTATGGCTGGCCGCTGGTCGCCGCGGCGGCGGGCGCGGCGCTGTTCTGCGGCTGGACCGGCTGGGCGGCCATCGCCACGGTCGGTCTCCTGCTCGGCTTCACGCCGGGAGGGCGGGAGGCGCTGCGCTCGCCCGACCTCGTGCGCCCCATAGCCGTGCTGCTGACCTTTGTGGTGCCGTTCCTGTTCTGGGTCGGCTTCGCGGTCGCCGAGAACGGCTTCGGCCTCACCGGTTTCCGGGCGGTGCTGCCGGTGCTGCTGCTGAGCACCGTCGCGGGGGCGCTGGCGGCGGGCGGCGTGATCGCGCTGGCCGCCAGCCCGCTGGGCGACAGGGCCCATGTCGGCGACGTGCCGGAGCTGACGCGCCCGCCTCTGCCGCCGCCGGGCCCGACCTTCCTGCGCGCCTTCGGCTTCACCCCGCTGGTGCTGTTCGCCGTGCTCTCGCCGTTCGGGGTCGCTGCCTCCTTTCTCGGCAGCTCGGCGCTGGTTGCCGCTGCGACCGCGCTCGTCGCGGTGCGCAGCGAGCGTGCCGGCATTCATCGCCGCCGGCTGGTGAGCCTGCTCTGGCTGTTCTGTCTGCTGGCGCCGCCGCTCGCGAGCGCGGCGCTGGTGGTGGCGGGTCCGCAATTGCGCGGTAGGGCGGAGGAGGCGAACTTCCCCGCCCGCGCCGTCGCCGTGCCGCTGACGCAGGCGGCCGCCAGCCGCACCGGCCGTCCCCTCTCCATCATCGGCGGCGACAGCTTCCTCGCCGGCGCGCTGGCGCTCGCCAGCCCGGCGCGGCCGACCGTCATGCCGGAAGCCGATCCCTCGCGCGCGCCCTGGATCAGCGCCGACCGGTTGGCGCGCGACGGCATGGTGATGGTGTGGCGGATCACCGACCGCAACGTCGAGCCGCCCGCCGCGCTACGCGCCCGCTGGCCGAACCTGCGGCCGGAGGCGCCGATCGTCGTGCAGTGGTCCTTCGGCGGCAGGCTGGAACCGGCCCGCATCGGCTGGGCGATCGTGCCCGGCGCGGCAGGCACGACGCCGGCTCAGTGATAACCCTCGCCGGCCCGGACCTTGCCGCGGAAGATCCAGTAGACGAACGCCACATAACCGAGGATCAGCGGCAGGATGAACACCGCGCCGATCAGCATGAAGATCTGGCTGGCGGGCGCCGCCGCGGTTTCCCATACGGTGAGCGACGGCGGCACCAGATAGGGGAAGATCGAGATCCCGATGCCGACATAGCCGAGCAGGAACAGGCCGATCACCCCGAAGAAGGGCAGGTACTCGTGTCCTTTCGCCAGCCAGCGCCAGACGCCATAGGCGAGCGCGAGCGTCACCAGCGGCACCGGCGCGAGATAGAACAGGTTCGGCGCGACGAACCAGCGCTCGGCGATGCGCGGAAACGCGATCGGCGTCCACAGGCTGACGATGCCCATGAAGACCAGCATCGCCGGCAGCAGGAATTGCGCATGCGCCCGCGCGCGGACGGCCGTCTGCCCCTCGGTCTTCATGACCAGCCAGACCGCGCCGAGCAGCGCATAGCCGCAGACGACGCCGAGCCCGCAGAGCAGCGCGAAGGGGGTAGCCCAGTCGAGCGGACCGCCAGCGAACGCGTTCCCCTCGACCTTGATGCCCTGCACGAAGCCGCCGAGCAGCACGCCCTGGAAGAAGGCGGCGAGGGTCGATCCGCCGGTGAAGGCGGCGTTCCACAGGAAGCGGCTGGTATCGGCCACCCAGCGGAACTCGAAGGCGACACCGCGGAACACCAGCGCCAGCAGCATGAAGATCACCGGCAGATAGAGCGCCGGCATGACGATCGAATAGGCGAGGGGAAAGGCGACCAAGAGGCCGCCGCCGCCGAGGATCAGCCAGGTCTCGTTGCCATCCCAGAAAGGAGCGACCGAGTTCATCATCTGGTCCTTCTCGCGTTCGTCCTTGGCGAACGGGAACAGGATGCCGATGCCGAGGTCGAAGCCGTCGAGAACGACATACATTGCGATGGCGACGGCGAGCAGCAGTGCCCAGATGACGGGCAGGTACCACTCCATCGCGGTGCTCATGGCGTCCATGGCTATTCTCCCGGCCGGACGATGGCGTCGCGGGTGGCTTCACCCGCTGCGGCGAGCGGACGGCTCGGCGGCAGTTCCTCGTGCGGCGGCTCGAGCGCGGCGCCCTGCGGACCCTTCACGATGAGGCGGTTGATGTAATAGATGCCCATCGAGAACACGATGCCGTAGACCAGCACGAACAGCGTCAGCGAGACGGCGATCGCCCATCCGGTCACCGGCGAGGCGGCATCCGCGGTGCGCAATATGCCGGTGGCGATCCATGGCTGGCGGCCGACCTCGGTGACGAACCAGCCCGAGAGAATGGTGATGAAGCCGATCGGCCAGACATATTGCACGGGCCGCAGGAACCATTCGGCATGGAACAGCGAGCGGCGCCACAACAGGAAGGTGCCGAGCCAGCCGATCGCGATCATCAAAAGCCCCAGCCCGACCATGATGCGGAAGGCGAAGAAGGGGATGGCGACCGGCGGGCGCTCGTTCGGAGCGAATTCCTTCAGCCCCTTGAAGGTGCCGTCGAGGCTGTGCGTCAGGATCAGGCTGCCGAGGCGCGGTATGGCGATCTGCCAGTCGTTGCGCTCCTCGGCCTCGTTGGGGATGGCGAACAGGATGAGCGGAATGCCGGTCTTGGCGTCGGTCGGCTCGCCGCCCCAGTGCGCCTCGACGGCGGCGATCTTGGCCGGCTGGTACTCCAGCGTGTTGAGGCCGTGCTGGTCGCCGATCAGGGCCTGGATCGGCGCGAAGATGGCGATCAGGCCGATCGCCATGCGCATCATCGTCCGGCTTTCCTCCGGGAACCGCCCGGCGACC
Source organism: Allobosea sp. 117 (assembly GCF_000702305.1). Taxonomy (GTDB): domain Bacteria; phylum Pseudomonadota; class Alphaproteobacteria; order Rhizobiales; family Xanthobacteraceae; genus Ancylobacter. The sequence goes on along the minus strand of NZ_JNLC01000014.1, from coordinate 295,607 downwards.
AGATAGCGCGCCCCGACGGCCAGCACGACGATCGCCGTCGTCAGGTAGCAGGCGGTGACCATATGCGCGAAGCGATAGGGAAAGCTCGGATTGAAGATCGCCGTAATCCAGTCGGTCGGAAAGGCGATGCCGTCGCGCAGCTCGTAGCCGGCGGGGGTCTGCATCCAGCTATTGGCGGAGAGGATCCAGAACGCCGAGAGGCTGGTGCCCACCGCCACCGCGATCGAGGCGAAGACGTGCAGCCCCTTCGGCACGCGGTTCCAGCCAAACAGCATGATGCCGAGGAAGGTCGCCTCCAGGAAGAAGGCGGTCAGCACCTCGTAGCCGATCAGCGGGCCGACCACGTTGCCGACGACGTGCGAGAAGCGGCTCCAGTTCGTGCCGAACTGGTAGGAGAGCACGATGCCCGAGACCACGCCCATCGCGAAGGAGACGGCGAATATCTTGGTGAAGAACCGGGCGATGCGGTGATAGCGATCCGCGCCGGTGGTGATCCACAGCACCTCCAGCGTCGCGATATAGGCGGCGAGGCCGATCGTGAAGCTGGGAAAGATGATGTGGAACGAGACGGTGAAGGCGAACTGGATGCGTGCCAGCAGGAGCGGATCGATATCCATTCGGCCTTCCCTTTCGGCAATGGCGTCGCGGCTAGAATAAGCGTGCTCGCGCCAAGATGGAATTACTCTGATATGGCAAGATGAACGTCACACGCACAGGGAACGCTCTGTCGCGGCGGCGGAATGCCGCGTCGCCTCAGCCGCGACCGGGCCGCGCCGGAATCTGCGCCAGTGCCTTGGAGACGGCAAGGAAATCGCGCCAGGCCATGCGCTTGCCGAGCGGCGTGCGCAGCAGATAGGCCGGATGGAAGCTGGCGAGCGCCGGAATGGTGCGGCTGCCGGTGTCGTAGTCAAACCAGCGGCCGCGCGCCTTGGTGATTCCCTCCTTGATCCCGAGCAGCGTCTGCGCCGACGGCCCGCCGAGGCAGACCAGGACGTCGGGATCGGCGAGCTCGATCTGGCGGCGGATGAAGGGCAGGCAGATCGCGGTTTCCTGCGGCGTCGGCGTGCGGTTGCCCGGCGGACGCCAGGGCACGACATTGGCGATGTAGGCGCTGGTCCGGTCGAGGCCGATGGCCGCCATCATGCGGTCGAGCAGCTTGCCCGAGCGTCCGACGAAGGGCTTGCCCTCGATGTCCTCGTCGCGCCCCGGCGCCTCGCCGACGAACATCACCCGCGCGGCCGGATTGCCGTCGGAGAACACGAGCTGCGTGGCGGTGGCCTTAAGCGGGCAGCCGTCGAACCGCTCCATGATCGCCTTCAGTGCCTCCAGCGTCGGAGCCCGCGCGGCCGCCTCGCGCGCTTCCAACGTGGCGACGTCGGGCGGCGGAGGTGCGCCGGTCGCCGCGCCCTGAAGCCCCGGCAGCGCGGCGGCGGGAGGCGGAGCGGCGCGCGAGATGGGCGTCGGCGGCTGGGCGGGCGGCCGTGCCGCCGCGTTCGGCCTCGGCCCCGTGTCCGGCCGTCCGGCGGGGCGCGGAGCTGTGGCCCGCTCGGCGGCGCTCTCCGCGAAGCGGTCGGCCGGCGAGTCGCCGAGTGCCGCGTCGACGCCCGCCTCGGCATGGAAGGCGAGCAGCTCGCGCAGCCGCGCAGCCTCGGGAAGTTCATGAGCCATAAGTGCAATCTAATACGGATGCGGACCGGCGTGCAGGTCGTTGTCACGCTGCGCAAAGCATGGAAGAAGTCCAGAGAACATAGACAAGGGGCGAGGGAATGGAAGCGGTGGAGCTGCCTGAACGCGAGGCGATGGAATATGACGTCGTGATCGTCGGCGCGGGGCCAGCCGGCCTTTCCGCCGCGATTCGCCTCAAGCAGCTCGCTGAGCAGGCCGGCAGCGACATCTCCGTCGTCGTCGTCGAGAAGGGTTCAGAGGTCGGTGCCCACATCCTCTCCGGCGCGGTGATCGATCCGGTCGGCCTTGACCGGTTGTTCCCCGATTGGCGGGAGGACCCCGAGGCGCCGCTGAAGACACCGGTCACCGACGACCGCTTCTACCTGCTCGGCCCCGCCGGCGGCGTGCGGCTGCCCAATTTCCTCATGCCGCCGCTGATGAGCAATCACGGCGCCTATATCGGCTCGCTCGGCAATGTCTGCCGCTGGCTCGCCGGAAAGGCGGAGGCGCTCGGCGTCGAGATTTATCCGGGCTTCGCCGCGAGCGAGGTGCTGTTCGACGACGACGGCAACGTGGTCGGCATCGCCACCGGCGACATGGGCATCGGCCGCGACGGCGAGATCACCGACCGCTACACCCGTGGCATGGAGCTGCGCGGCAAGTACACGCTCTTCGCCGAGGGCGCGCGCGGCTCGCTGACCAAGGGGCTGATCGCCCGCTTCAGGCTGGGCGAAGGCCGCGAGCCACAGAAATACGGCATCGGCCTGAAGGAGCTCTGGCAGGTGGCGCCGGACCGGCACCAGCCGGGGCTGGTGCAGCATTCCTTCGGCTGGCCGCTCGACGGGTCCACCGGCGGCGGCTCCTTCCTCTACCATCTGGAGGACGGGCAGGTGGTGGTGGGCTTCGTCGTCCACCTGAACTACACCAATCCGTATCTCTCGCCCTTCGAGGAGTTCCAGCGCTTCAAGACGCATCCGCTGATCCGCGCCACCTTCGAGGGCGGCAAGCGACTCTCCTATGGCGCGCGGGCGATCACCGAGGGCGGTTACCAGTCGGTGCCGAAGCTCGCCTTCCCCGGCGGCGCGCTGATCGGCTGCGCCGCCGGCTTCGTCAACGTGCCGCGCATCAAGGGCAGCCACAACGCCGTGCTCTCGGGCATGCTGGCGGCCGAGCACGCCTTCGCGGCGCTCGGCGAGGGCCGCGCCCATGACGAGCTCACCTCCTACGAGCAGGCCTGGCGCTCCTCGGCGGTCGGCCGGGACCTGTGGAGGGTGCGCAACGTCAAGCCGCTCTGGTCGAAGCTCGGCACCTGGGTGGGCATCGCGCTCGGCGGCCTCGACATGTGGGCGAACACCCTGTTCGGCGTCTCGCCCTTCGGCACGCTCGGGCACGGCAAGCCGGACCATGCGTCGCTCAAGCCGGCGGCGAAATCGAACAAGATCGCCTATCCTAAGCCCGACGGCGTCGTCTCCTTCGACCGGCTCTCCTCGGTGTTCCTGTCGAACACCAACCACGAGGAGGACCAGCCGATCCACCTTCAGGTCAGGGACATGGCGCTGCAGAAGACGTCCGAGCACGACGTCTTCGCCGGTCCCTCGGCCCGCTATTGCCCGGCCGGCGTCTATGAATGGGTGGAGGAAGGCACGCAGGGCGCGGATGCGCGCTACGTGATCAACGCGCAGAACTGCGTGCACTGCAAGACCTGCGACATCAAGGACCCCAACCAGAACATCAACTGGGTGCCGCCGGAGGGCGGCGGCGGTCCGAACTACCCGAACATGTGAGCGGGGGAGGGCAGCGCATGCGCGGCTGGTGCGGAGCACTCCTCGTCGCCGGGCTGGTATGCGTGGCGGCGGCGCCGGCCGCCCGCGCGCAGGCGCCCCGGCCCGACTACACGCCCTATAGGCAGGGCACCTTCCTGACCTTCCTCAACGCCTCGGACGGCCCGATCGGCGAGGTGCCGCGCATCGGCCTGTCCTTCGGCGGCCGCGCGGTGCGCGCCGAGCTCGACACCGGCTCGACCGGCATCGTGGTCGCCGCCGACTATGTGCCGGGCTACGAGCAGATGCCCTCGCTGGGGCCGGGGCGCGTGACCTATACGAGCTCGGGCCGGGTGATGCTGGGAAGCTGGCTGACGACGCCGGTCATCCTGATCGGCCGGATGGGTGCCACCGTGCAGACCGAGCCGATGCCGGTGCTCGTCGTCACCGAGGTCCGCTGCCTCGAGGAGGCGCGCGACTGCACGCCGAGCTCGCAGCCGCGCGGCATCGCCATGGTCGGCATCGGCTTCGCCCGCGAGCACGACGCGCAGAGCCAGGGCACGCCCGATCGCAACCCGCTGCTGCGCATCATGGGCGCGGGCGGTGGCACGCGGCGCACCGGCTATATCGTGACGCGCGACGGCATCCAGGTCGGCATTACCGCCGCCAGCACGCAGGGCGACTTCCGCTACATCAAGCTCGCACGCCAAGAGAGCACCCCTGACTGGGCGCCGACGCCGGCCTGCCTATCGGTGAATGGCCAGACCCCGCCGGCCTGCGGCTCGCTGCTCGTCGACACCGGCGTGCCCGCCGCTTTCATCACGCTGCCCGACACGCAGGCGGGCGATGCGCGCCGCACGCTGTCCGACGGCACTTCTGTCGCGGTCCGGGTCGGAAGCGGGGAGGGCGCCTTTGACCTCTACGACTTCACCGTCGGGGGGAATTCCCCGCTCGCGCCGACCACCGTGCATCTGCGCGTCGCGCCCGACCGCGCCTTTCTCAACACCGGCTTCCACCTGCTCAACGGCTATGACGTGCTCTTCGACGCCGAGGAGGGCTATGTCGGCTTCCGCCGGCGCTGAACCCGGCTGACGGGCGCGAAGGCGGCGGTCTCGCTTCCATGCCCTTTCCGCCGCGCGCGCCGCGCGGCAGGATGAGCGGGGGAGGGGCGTCATGGCCAGCGAGATCGAGGACGTCGAGAAACTGTTCACCGCCAAGCCGCGGCCGGTCGGCTGGGCGGAGCGCCGGGCGCGCATGGACGAGATCTGCGCCATCGACCCGCCGGCACCGGATATCGCCTTCACGCCGTTCTCCATCGGTGACGTGCCGGCGGAGTGGTCGCTGGCGCCCGGCAGCGATCCAGCGCGGCCGCTCGTCTATTTCCACGGCGGCGGCTATTGCTCCGGCTCGATCGCCAGCCACCGCGGCATGGTCGGCGACATCGGAAGGCGCGCCGGCATCCGTACGCTCGCCGTGGGTTACAGGCTGGCACCCGAACATCCCTATCCGGCCGCGCTGGAGGATGCGCTCGCGGCCTGGCGATTCCTGCGCGAGGAGGGCTATGCGCCGCAGGCGGTGGCGCTCGGCGGCGACAGCGCCGGCGGTAACCTGACCCTGGCGACGATGCTAGAGTTCAAGGCGCGCGGCGAGGAACTGCCGGCCGCCGCATGGCTCGTCTCGCCCTGGGTCGACCTGACCATGAGCGGGCATACGCTCGACACCAAGGCCGGCGTCGACCCGCTCATCAGCCGGGATTACCTGACGGGCCTCGCATCCTCCTTCCTCGCGGGGCGCGATGCCGCCGATCCGAAGGTATCGCCTCTCTTCGCCGATCTCGCCGGCCTGCCGCCGGCGCTGATCCAGGTCGGCTCGTCGGAGACGCTGCTCGACGACGCGGTGCGCCTCGCCGGCGCGCTCGGCGCCGCCGAGGTGCCGGTGACGCTGGAGATATGGCCGCGCATGATCCACGCCTTCATGCTGTGGTCGGCCCGGCTTTCCGACGGTCGCCGCGCCAGCGCGCAGGCGGCCGCCTGGCTGAAGACCGTGCTCGCCGGCCCAGCCGGCTGACGGGGGTGCCCGGTGCCTGAGGCGGGAGTCTCGCGCATGAGGGCATTCCCTTGAGGAACGTCATGAAACTGTAACGGGGCCTTCATCCGACCGTCATTCGTCGCCGTTACGCCGGGGTCCATCTGATCAGCCGGCGAGGGGATCCATGGCGGCAGCGCTCGAACTCGACCGCGTGAGCAAGACCTATGGCTCCATGCGCGCGGTGGAGGACGTCTCGCTGACCATCGCGCCCGGCGAGCGCGTCGCATTGATCGGCGCCTCCGGCTCCGGCAAGTCGACCCTGATCCGCATGGCGTCCGGCCTCGCGCTGGCCGATGCCGGCGCCGGCCCTGCCCGCGTGACGTCCTTCGGCGTCGCCGTGCAGGAGGGCGGACGCCTCGCCCGCGACGTGCGCAAGGCGCGCCGGCAGATCGGCCTGGTGTTCCAGCAATTCGCCCTCGTCGGGCGCCTGTCCGTGCTGACCAACGTCGCGGTCGGCGCGCTCGGCCGCATGGGGCGGCTGCGCGGCACGCTCGGCCTGTTCAACGAGGACGAGCGGCGCACCGCGCTCGCGGCGCTGGCTGAGGTCGGCATCTCCGCCCATGTCGCCAAGAAGGCGCGCGAGCTCTCCGGCGGCCAGCAGCAGCGCGTCGCCATCGCCCGCGCGCTGGTGCAGGGCGCAAGGCTCGTGCTCGCCGACGAGCCGATCGCCTCGCTCGATCCTAAATCGGCCAAGCGCGTGATGGACACGCTCGTCACCATGAGCCGCGACCACGGCATCGCGCTGGTCGTCTCGCTGCATCAGGTCGACTACGCGACGCTCTATTTCGACCGCGTCGTCGCGATGAATGCCGGACGCATCGTCTTCGACGGACCGTCCGCGAAGATCACTCCGGCCTTCCTGACCGAGCTCTACGGCGCCAGCGCCGAGGAGCTGATCCTGCCCAGCCAGTTCTCGGTGCCGGCCTCGGCCGACGCCGCCGACGCCCCGAAATCCCAGACCGTATCCTGACAGGAGCGACCCTCATGAAACGCCTGATCGCCGCCGGCCTCGCGCTGGCCGCCCTCGCGAGCGCGCCGGCCCGCGCCGCCGACGAGGTGAAGGAGCTGAGCTTCGGCTTCATCTCCACCGAGTCCTCGGCGAACCTCGCCAAGAGCTTCGAGCCGCTGCTGAAGGACCTCGAGAAGGCCATCGGCATCCCGGTGAAGCCGTTCTTCGTCGGCGACTATGCCGGCGTCATCGAGGGCATGCGCTTCAAGAAGGTCGACATCGGCTGGTTCGGCAACAAGTCCGCCATGGAGGCGGTCGACCGCGCCGGCGGCGAGGTGTTCGTGAAGACCGCCAAGCCGGACGGCTCGTCGGGCTACTACTCGCTGATCGTCACCAATGTCGACCGCAGCGACATCAACAGCCTGAAGGACGTGCTCGACTGCTCGAAGGGCTATAATTTCGGCAATGGCGACCCGAACTCCACCTCGGGCTTCCTGGTGCCGAGCTATTACGTCTTCGCGCTGAACAACGTCGATCCGGCCAAGTGCTACAAGCGCGTCGTCGCCGGCAACCACGAGGCGAACCTGCTCTCGGTCGCCAACAAGCAGGTCGACTTCGCGACCAACAACACCGAGAACATCACCCGCCTGCAGCAGACCCGTCCGGAAGAAGCCAAGAAGATCAAGGAAGTGTGGCGCTCGCCGATGATCGCCGGCGACCCGATCGTGTGGCGCAAGGACCTGCCGGACGACCTCAAGGCCAAGGTCTACACCTTCTTCATGACCTATGGCCGCCTCGGCACCCCGGAAGAGGTTGAGCGCGCCCGCGCCGTGCTCGCCAAGACCTCGGACGGCTGGGGTCCCTTCCTCGCCTCCTCCGACGCCCAGCTCATCCCGATCCGCCAGCTCGAGCTCTTCAAGGCCCGCGTGAAGGCCGAGAAGGACGACAAGCTCTCGGCCGACGAGAAGGCCAAGAAGCTGAAGGATCTCGACGACCAGCTCGCCACCCTCGAAGCCCAGCAGAAGAAGCTGCCGGCGATGTGACGAGCCTGCCGGAAGCCGAGCTTCCGGCGGCATTTTCGGGACCTCATCCCGGACGGCCGCAAGGCCGCTCCGGGATGAGGTGCGACGGGGAGCGATCCCGGCTCTCCGGCCCTGCCCCCGGGACGGGATGACAACCGAAGAGAATTGCTGCCCATGCTCACCTCCGACGCCGCGCATCGCTCCGCCGTCCTCGCCGCACCGGCGCCGCCGGTCACACCGATCGGCACGCGGCTGATCCGGCTCGCCATCGCCGCGCTCTGCGTCGTGGTGCTGGTCTATAGCTGGCACGAGGCGGAGATGAATCCCGCGCAGCTCCTGCGCGACGCGGGCAACATGGCGACGCTGGGCGCCGACTTCCTGCGGCCGGACTTCTCGGAATGGGAGGTCTATGCGCTGAACATGATCGAGACGCTGGCGATCGCCATCTGGGGCACGCTGCTCGCGGTCATCGTCGGCATCCCGTTCGGCATCCTCTCCGCCGACAATGTGGTGCCGCGCTTCGTCGCCTTCCCGATCCGCCGGGTGATGGACGCCTGCCGCGCCATCAACGAGCTGGTCTTTGCGCTCATCTTCATCGCCGCGGTTGGCCTCGGGCCGTTCGCCGGCGTGCTGGCGCTCTGGATTCATACCACCGGCGTCATCGCCAAGCTGTTCTCGGAGGCGGTCGAGGCGATCGACCCGGCGCCGGTCGAGGGCATTCGCGGCACCGGCGGCACCTGGCTGCAGGAGATTGTCTATGGCGTGCTGCCGCAGGTGCTGCCGCTGTGGATTTCCTATGCGCTCTACCGCTTCGAATCCAATGTCCGCTCGGCCACCGTGCTCGGCATCGTCGGCGGCGGCGGCATCGGCATGACCTTCAACGAGACCATGCGCGGCTTCCTCTATTCGCAGGCCTCGGCAATCCTGATCATCGTCATCCTCACCGTCTCGGCGCTGGACATGATCAGCCAGAACATCCGCAAGCGCTTCATCTGATCCGGCGAATCGTCTCGCGACGCCCGCAGCGCCTAGCTTTTTGGCCGGCTGCGGCTTTACGTCGTCTGGGATGACCCCGTTCTCGCCTCTGTGCACGCAAAATCACAGACGCGCGAGAGTTCCATGCATCTGCGCATAACTCGTATGCGATATAGCAACGTGCGATAATATCGTGAGCGATATACATTCCTTCTCACGAGCCGGGCGTCAGACAGACATCGGCGCCGACTACGCATGAAGGAGACTGAACATGAACAAGATCGTTCTCGCTGTTGCCGCCCTCGCCACCTTCGGCTTTGCCGCCACCGCGGAAGCCAAGCAGGACCCGGCCGAGCGCGCCGCCTGGAGCCAGACCATCCGCAACGAGCATCTCGCTCCGGTCGCCGCGCCCGTCTTCGAGGGTCGCAACGCCACCGTGGTGTCCCCGACCGTGCCGAACGACTACATCGACCGTTCGGTGCAGCAGGACAACCGTTCGACCAAGTGAGGTCGCGCGGACCGGACATCCGGCCGAACGGTTCTCCCCCGAAGCTTCGGCCAATGCCGGGAAGGGCGTCGCCTCAGGGCGGCGCCCTTTTCGCGTCTGCGGTTCTCTTGCACGGCGGCTGCCCGGCCGGCCGCGCGGGAATCCTCTCCAAAGCTTAATTTTCCGGCCATCCTCCCGCCGCGATTGGGTCGGCTAAGCTCATGCAACCGCGCCGCGTCGGCGCGCCTGCCGGAGCGACCCGCGTGCGTGCCATTCTCTCTCTGCTGTCCGACGTCTGGCGCTTGTCCGCCCCCTATTTCCGCGGTGAGGACCGCTGGCGCGGGCGCGCCCTGCTCGCCGCCGTCATCGCGCTGGAGGTCGGCTGGGTCTACGCCATCGTCCTGATCAACGAGTGGAACAACTCCTTCTACAACGCGATCCAGGACAAGGATTACGCCGCCTTCGTCCACCAGCTCTGGCTGTTCGGCGCCTACGCCGCGGCCGCCATCATCATCGCGGTGTACCAGATCTATCTGCGCCAGTGGCTGGAGATACGCTGGCGCACCTGGATGACCGACAAGTACCTGCAGGCTTGGCTGTCCGGCGAAGCGCATTACCGCATGCGGCTGAAGGGCGATTCCGCCGACAATCCCGACCAGCGCATCGCGGAGGACATCAAGAACTACATCAGCCAGACCATCAGCATCTTCGTCGGCCTGCTCAGTGCGGTGATGACGCTCGGCTCCTTCGCCGTCATCCTGTGGCGGCTGTCCGGCGACTTCACCTTCAGCCTGTTCGGCGGCGAGCATCACATTCCCGGCTATCTCGTCTGGGCCGCCTTCGCCTATGCCGCGCTCGGCACCTGGCTGGCCCACCTCATCGGGCGGGTGCTGGTGAAGCTCAACTACGACCAGCAGCGCTTCGAGGCCGACTACCGCGTCGATCTCGTCCGCGTGCGCGAGAATGGCGAGCAGATCGCGCTGATGGATGGTGAACGGGTCGAGCGGTCACGCCTGCTCGACCGCTTCTCGAACGTCATCCACAATTTCTGGGGCATCATGATCGCCCAGAAGCGCCTGACCTGGTTCACCGCCGGCTATGGGCAGGTCTCCACCATCTTCCCCTTCATCGTGGTGGCGCCGGCCTATTTCACCGGCTCCATCCAGCTCGGGCAGCTCATGCAGACCTCCTCGGCCTTCGGCCGGGTGCAGGATTCCTTCTCCTTCTTCATCAACGCCTATTCAACGCTTGCCGAGTGGAAGTCGATCGTCGACCGTCTCATCGGCTTCGAGAAGTCGGTGTCGCAGGCGCAGGCCGAACGCCTCGCCAGCGACTACCGGCTCACCGGCGCCGAGCACGACGCGGCGCTCGCCGTCGACGACACCGAGGTGCGCCTGCCGGACGGCCGCGCGCTGCTCACCGTCGACGGGCTGCGCATCCATGCCGGCGAGCATGTGCTGCTCACCGGTGCCTCCGGCTCCGGCAAGAGCACGCTGCTGCGCGCCATCGCCGGCATCTGGCCCTATGGCCATGGCGAGGTCGGCCTCGCGCCGGACGCGCGCATGCTTACTCTGCCGCAGCGGCCCTATGTGCCGGTCGGCAGCCTGCGCGGCGCGCTCGCCTATCCCGACCCGATGGCGGGGCACACTGACGAGCAGTTCCGTGCGGTGCTGGAGGCGGTCGGGCTCGGCGCCTTCGCCGCGCGGCTCGACGAGCACGCGCTCTGGCCGTCCGTCATGTCGGGCGGCGAGCAGCAGCGCTTTGCCGTCGCCCGCGCGCTGCTGGTGAAGCCGGACGTGCTGCTGCTCGACGAGGCGACCTCCGCGCTCGACGAACCGGGCGAAGCGGCGCTCTACCGGCTGATCTACGAGCGCCTGCCCGGTACGGCGGTGCTCTCCATCGGCCATCGCGCCAGCCTGCGCGCGCTGCATGACCGGCATCTGGCGCTCGAGACGATGCCCGACGGCCCGGCCCGCCTTGGCGGCACCGGGGCGCTGGCCGCGGCGGGCTGACAGCGGTCAGTCGTCGGATTTGGAGACGGCGATGCCGCTCATGTCGCGGCGGCGCGAGCGCTGCCATGCGCGGAGCCAGCCGCGCGTGATCGCCGGCTGGCCCTCGGCCTCGATCGCCAGCGTGCGCTCCAGCAGCACCTCGTAGATCGGCCGCCCCTTGAGGTGCTGCGCGACCATATTGGCGATGATGGTCGTCACCATCACCGGAACGAGGATGGAATAGGCGCCGGTCAGCTCCATCACCAGCACCATGCCGACCAGCGGCGCGCCGATGGTCGCCGCGAACAGCCCTCCCATCGCCGCGATGGCGAGCGCGACATGGGTGCCTTCCGGCAGCGGCACCGCCATCTCGAGCGCGGTGCCGAAAAACAGGCCGATGGTGGTGGCGAGCGCCAGTATGGGCGCGAAGATGCCGCCGGCGACGCCGGTGGAATAGCTCGCCATGGTCATCACGAAGCGCAGCAGCACAATGACCGCGAGCACGCCGAGCGGACGGCTTTCCGTCGCGAGCTGGACGGCGAGCACCTCGCCGCCCTGCGTCGCCTCGGGCAGCACGAACACCAGCACGCCGACGATGCCGCCGACGATGAGCGGGAAGATGTAGAAGGAGGAATGGAGCCCGAGGCTGCGGACCTGGTCGAGCGACCAGACCAGCGTGCGGTTGAAGCCGGTGCCGACCAGTCCAAGCAGGGCGCCGAGCACGAGGAATGCCGGCAGCGCGGCGAGCGGCACGGCCGGCGCGTCGAGCCGCATATAGGGCACGTTGCCGGTGAGTTGCTCGGTGACGACGGCGCTGGCGAGCGACGCCAGCACCACGGCGACATAGGTGCGCGCGCTGTAGGGGAACTGCCGGCGGGTCTCCTCGATGACGAACAGCACCGCCGCCAACGGCGCGTTGAAGGCGGCGGCGAGCCCCGCCGCGCCGCCCGCCGCGAGCAGGCCGCGCATGTCCTCCGCCTCCAGCCGGGCGAGATCCGCGGCGGCCTTGGCGATGGAAGCGCCGAGATGGATGGTCGGCCCCTCGCGCCCCAGCACCATGCCCGAGGACAGCGAGAGCAGGCCGCCGACGAACTTCACCGGCAGCACGCGGCGCCAGCGCACCTCGCGCATGCCCTCCATCGCGCCTTCGATCTCGGGCACGCCGGAGCCGCCGGCCTCGGGCGCGAAACGGCGGACCAGCCAGAGCGAGACCACCGCCATCGCCGCCGCCGTGAGCCCCCCGGCCGCATAGAGCGGCAGGCCGGCGAGGCCTATCCCGTCGCGCAGCAGCGAAGGCCACGCGGCGGACAGCCATTCGACGCCGAGGTGAAAGGCGACGCCGACGAGCCCCACCATCGCGCCGACCAGCAGCGCGACCAGATGATACCCGCCATTGCCCATTCAGCCCCGCATCCGCAAATCGATGTCGTCCCGACCTCGGTAGCATCGGCGGGCGCGGTCGGAAAGCAGCGGATCGTCACGCCTGATCATGACGTGGCGACCGAGGCTATCCGTCGCTCACGGCAGCGCCGGTGCATAGGTCGCGACCGGCTCCACCTTGTCGATCAGCCCGTGGCTCTTCATGAACTCGCCGAAGCGCGCATAACGTCCGGCGTCGAGCGCGGCCGGCGCGTGCGCGAAGCGGCGTAGCGTGTCGGCCCAGGCGGTGCGGTTCAGCTCGTCGTCGAGCTTGGGGTTCGCCTTGACGAAGATGCCCCACGCCTCGTCGGGGTGGTTCAGCAGATAGATCGTCGCGCTTTCGACGGCGGCGAGGAACTTCTTCAGCCGCGGATCGGCGATGAGGTCCTTGTGCGTCACATAGATAAGCTCGTCGAACACCGGCACGCCGTGCTCCTCGGGGAAGAAGGCGGTGCCCTCCTTCCCCTCTATCCTCATCTGGGTCAGCTCGAAATTGCGGTAGGCGCCGATCACCGCGTCCACCTTGCCGGCGATCAGCGCCGGGGTGAGCGCGAAATTGACGTTCACCATGGTGACGTCGCTCGGCTTCAGCCCCGCCTCGGTCAGCATGGTGCCGAGCAGCGCGTCCTCGAGCCCGGCCACCGAATAGCCGACCGTCTTGCCCTTGAGGTCGGCGATCGACTTGACCGGCCCATCCTTCAGCGCGACCAGCGCGGTCAGCGGGGTGGAGACCAGCGTGCCGAAGCGCACCAGCGGCAGTCCTTCCTTCACCGAGAGATAGAGGTTCGGCTGGTAGCTGACCGCGATCTCCGCCTGCTTCGCCGCGACGAGCCGCGGCGGCGCGGCCGGATCGGCTGGCGGCACCAGTGTCACGTCGAGCCCGGCGGCGTCGAAGAAGCCCTTCTCCTTGGCGATGATCAACGGCGCGTGGTCGGGGTTCACGTACCAGTCGAGCAGCACGGTGAGCTTGTCGGCAGCCGCGGCGGGGGCGGCGGCAAGCGCCAGCGCGAGCGCGGCGGCGGTGATGGTCTTGAGCATGGATCTCCTCCGTATCGTGGAGATCCGAGGCACGAGCTTTCGGGGGAATGGGCGCGGGCCCCTATGCGTCGGCCCCGCCCATGTTCCGTCCCTTCGCCGGCATGACCCGGATCAGGTTCAAAGGGTCTGGCCAACGCCATCTCAGCCTCTTGCGAGACACCCCTCGGACGAACCGACGCTAGCAGAGCTGGCATGCCACGGCAATCGGCGGACGCGTGCGTGCTTCGAGGCCGGCCGTGCCGGCCGGCGCCTCAGCATGACGAGGATGGACGATGTGTACCGTCATCCTGAGGCGCTCGCGAAGCGAGCCTCGAAGGATGGTCGAAGCAGAACAGCCTAGGGAGCCGTCGTCTCCGGCGCCCACGGCACGAGGCGCGTCAGCACGCGGTCGACCAGCGCGAACAGGCCGAGCGCGACCGCGAGCAGTATGGCGAGCGCGGCGAACACCATGTCGGTCTGCATGCGCGCGTTGGAATAGAGCATCAGATAGCCGAGCCCGGCCGAGGAGCCGACCCACTCGCCCACCACGGCGCCGATCGGCGCGACGGCGGTGGCGACCCGAAGCCCGGAGGCGAGCGCCGGCAGGCCGGCCGGGATGCGGATGAAGCGCAGCGTCGCCGCGGTGCCGGCGCCGTGCAGCCGGGCGAGGTCGACCAGCCCCTGGTCGGCGCGGGCGAGGCCGTCGTGGAAGGCCGAGGCCACGGGAAAGAAGATGATCAGGCTCGCCATCACGATCTTCGAGGCGAGCCCGAAGCCGAACCAGATGACCAGCAGCGGCGCGATGGCGAAGACGGGCAGCGCCTGCGCCACCAGCAGCACCGGCCGCAGCGTCCGCCGCGCCAGCGGCGACACCGCCATGGCGAGCGCGCAGGCGATACCGAGCGCCGAGCCGCAGGCGAGCCCCAGCAGCATCTCGCCCAGCGTGATCGCGGCATTCTCCATGAGCACCGCGCGGTTGGCGAGAAGCGCCGCGCCGATCCGAACCGGCCCGGGCAGGATATAGGCCGGCATGCCCAAAGCCTGCACGAGCGCCTCCCACAGCGCCAGCAGCGCGGTGGCGATGACGAGCGGGCGGAGCAGGGACGGCATGCCGGGCATCTCGATGGACGGTTCGCCCTTATAGCGGCAGGCTGTCATTGCGGCGACCGGTGGCGTTGGTGTCGATACGACCTTGACCCCAGTCAAGGCACCGCCCACGATTTCGCGTCACAAACCGTCCCACAGAGGACGACGGCGGAGGAAACGATGATCAAGGACATATTGGTACATCTCAGGCTCGGCGAGGGGCCGGATGTCGCCGCCGACTACGCGGTGTCGCTGGCGGCCCGGTTCGAAGCGCATCTCACCGCGGTCGCGGTCAGCTACGAGATCGACATTCCGACCGTCTATACGGAGGCCTTCTCGACCGATTTCCTCGACGCGCAGCGCGCCGAGAGCCGCCGGCTGGCGGCGGAGGCGGTCGAGCGCTTCGGCGAGGCGGCCCGTTCGATGGAGATTTCCAACGAGGTGCGCACGGTCGACGGCACGCTTGGCGGCGCCGCCGAGCAGATCGGCGTGATGGCGCGGCTCTACGATCTCGCAGTCGTCGGCCAGCCCGACCCGGAGAAGATGGGTTCGGAGGAAGTGGTCGCCGAGGCGGTGCTGTTCGATTCCGGGCGGCCGGTGCTGCTGGTGCCGCTGAAGCAGTCGCGTCCCTTCTCGGCGCAGCGCATCCTGGTCGCCTGGGATGGCGGGCGCGCCGCCGCCCGCGCCATCGCCGAGGCGACACCCCTGTTCGCCCAGGCCGACCTCGTCGAGGCGGTGGTCGTCGACACCGGCAAGTCCAAGCCGGGCGCGCTGCCCGGCGCCGATCTCGCGCGCCATCTGGCGCGGCACGGTAAGCAGGTCGAGCTGCGCCGGCTGGTGCCGGGCTCCGGCGAGAGCGTCTCCGAGGTGATCCTCAAGGAGATCGCCTCGCGCGACATCGATCTCGTGGTGATGGGCGGCTACGGCCATTCGCGGCTGCGCGAATTCGTGCTCGGCGGCGTCACCCGCGACATGCTCGACCGCATGACGGTGCCGGTGCTGCTCGCGCACTGAACGCGTCCTGTCGAGGCGCGTTGTCGAAGATGAAGGCCCCGCCTGCACGCAGGCGGGGCCTTTTTGTCGCAGGGGGTACGCGGGAGCACGTTTCGCAAAGCTTCGAGCGGCTTTTCCGTCGCGAAGATGCGCCGGCCCGGCGGGCCGGGCACGTTCGTTTCCCACGGGCGATTTCCGCTGGACTGAAAGGGGCCTAGCGGAGGCCCTGCACGAAAAACGGCGTCGATCTTCCGCGCCGCCCCGATACAATTCCGGCACGTTCCGCTTCGCCCGTGACACGCCGGAGACTTCCATGGCCCTCACCGTCATCGAGCATGTGCTGACACGCCTCCAGCAGATCGGCATCTCCGACGTGTTCGGCGTGCCGGGGGACTTCGCCTTTCCGGTCAACGATGCGGTGTTCCAGCAGCCGGGCATGCGCTGGATCGGCTGCACCAACGAGCTCAACGCAGCCTATGCCGCCGACGGCTACGCCCGCATCAAGGGCGTGGCGGCGCTCTGCACGACCTATGGTGTCGGCGAATTGAGCGCGCTTGCCGGCATCGCCGGCGCTTATGCCGAGCACCTGCCGATCTTTCATCTGGTCGGCATGCCGCGCATGGCGGTGCAGCGCGCCCGCGCGCTGGTGCATCACACGCTGGGCAACGGCGAATACGAGCTGTTCCGCCGCATGAGCGAGCCGGTGGTGTGCGGCCATGCGGTGATGACGCCGCAGAACGTCGCCTATGAGACCGAGCGGCTGATCGCCGAGGCGCTCTACCATCGCCGGCCGGTCTACATGGCCTTTCCCGCCGACCTTGCCGGCCAGCCGGTGGTGAGCGCCGCCGCACCGCTGCCGCCGCCGCGAAGCGATCCCGACAGCCTGAAGGCCGCGACCGCCGCCATCGTCGCCGCGCTCGGTGAGGCCTCGACCGCCTGTGTGCTGCCGGGCCTCCTGGTATCGCGCATCGGCGCATCGGCGACGCTGCAGGCGGTGATCGACGCCTCGGGGCTGCCCTTCGCCACCATGTTCCACGACAAGACGCTGCTCGACGAGCAGCAGGAGGCCTATGTCGGCATGTATGACGGCGCGCTGATGAACGAGGAGGTGCGCGCCTTCGTCGAGAGCCGCGACCGGCTCGTCACCGTCGGCACGCTGATGACCGACTTCAACACCGGCTCCTTCACCTCCAACCTCGACAAGGACAGCACCATCGCCATCGACCACCACAGCGTGACGGTGGACGGCCATACCTTCCCGAGCGTGGAGATCGGCGACATCCTCGCGGCGCTCGCCGAGGCGCTGCCGAAGCGGGACTGGGAGCGCATCCCGGCCGGCTCGCTCGGTCCGGTGACGGGGGAGGGCGACCAGCCGATCACCGCCGAGGCGCTCTATCCGCGCTGGGCCGAATTCATCGAGCCGGGCGACATCGTGGTCGCCGAGACCGGCACCGCCTCGATGGGGCTAGGCTTCGCGCGCATGCCCTCGGGGGCGAATTTCTACAACCAGACGCTCTGGGGGGCGATCGGCTGGGCGACGCCCGCCGCCGTCGGCACCGCGGTCGCCGCGCCCGAGCGCCGCACCGTGCTGATCACCGGCGAGGGCTCGCACCAGGTCACCGCGCAGGAGCTCGGCCAGTTCGGCATGCTGGGGCTGAAACCAGTCGTCTTCGTGCTCAACAATGACGGCTATCTGATCGAGCGCCTGCTCTGCAAGGACCCGGAGATCGGCTACAACGACATCGCGCCGTGGCGCTACGCCGAGCTGCCGCGCGCGCTCGGCTGCGAGGGCTGGACCACGGCGCGCGTGACCACCTGCGGCGAACTGGACGATGCGCTCGAAGCCGCGCGCAAGGCCAATGGCGGCGTCTATATCGAGGTCGTTACCGGCCGCTACGAGGCCTCGCCGCTCTCGCTCAAGCTCAGCGAGCGCATGAAGAAGGCCGCGGCCGGCGGCTAGAGCAGGCCCGAACACCCCGTCGTCGATCGGATGCTTCCACCCGATCGACTGGGGCTTCGGCCGTCAGTTGTCGAAGAGGGAATCCGCCGCGGTGATGAGCCCGATCTGAGGATTGGAGGCGCAATAGGCGCCGAGCTTTTCCGCGTTCTGGACGAACTTGTCGGTGTCGATGACCGGCGGGGAATCCTCGTCCCGGTAATAGGCGTCGAGCCATGCCAAGACGATGCCGATCGTGTCCTTGTCGCTGTCGACGAATTGCTTGCAGGTCATGGTCGACAGGTCCCATTTCTCCGCCGAAGCCGAACTCAGGCTGGCGATGACGGCGGCTATGGCGATTGCATATTTCATGAGTTGAGGTTCCCTCCCGCGACGCATCGTCGACGGTAGCACCGTGCCATGGTGGGAAGGGGCGTCAAGGACAATTCACGGCTGCAGGGGGCGCGGAATGCACGATCGGAAATCTTCGAAATTCGAGGGCTTCGATGGTGCCTTCCGGGTGCGCTCGAAGCGCCGGTTCCGCCCCGCAGGTGCCCGGCGGAGACGGGCTGGCAGCGATCACTCCGGCCAGCGCTCGGGCTCCCACCCGTGCGTCCAGTAGCTCACCAGCGCGGAATGGGGAAACAGTTCCCGCTTCTCATCATCGGAGAACAGCACGCCGTCGCGCACCACCTTGCGCCGGATGAAATATTGATGGATCGGGTCGCTCCAGTCGATGGGATAGAAGTCCCGCGCCGGCGCCACATGTATCTTCGCCGTCCGGTTTGCGCGCATGTCGATACCGTTGTCGGCCAGCAGCCGATGGATGGATTCGCGCGTGCTCTTGTAGGCCGAGCTGTCGTTGTAGATCTCGATGCTCGATTTCAGGATATCCGGGCCGGTCTTGTATTCGGGGCGGATGTCGCGCTTGGCCCGCTCGACCAGCAGATGGAAGACGAAGAGCCAGAATTCCTGCCGCGGCGCCGACATCATGACAGCGTTGGGGATCGACTGGGAGAACTCCGGGTCCACCCCCATGCGCCCGAGCACGACGTTTCCTCGCTCGAGGTAGCTATCCAGCGGGCGCAGGCACTCCGTGTCCAAGTCGATATAGATGCCGCCGAAATGATACAGGAAGAAATACCGGATCACATCAGCGCGCATGATGTTGTGTTCATAGCCATCGAAGATGGGCAGGAACCACGGATAGAGCTTCTTGATGAAGGAGCGGTTTTCCCGGTCGCCCCACAGCGCGTGCCGGTACGACGGATTGTGCCGGATGATCGAATGCCGCCATTGAAGATAGGATTCGGGTATGCCGGTTCGCGTTTTCCAAGTCTGGAATATGATCTTCGGAATGGCACGCATTATTCATCTCTGGCGGGGCCGGCGCCGAATCGCAGTGAAATCAGGCTGCCTCGTCGATGCAGGGTTCGGGACGCTGCTGCAATATCGAAGCGGGCTGCTGCTCACGGGGTGCCGCAGGATGCCGCCGGGCGCCGACCATCCGCTATCGACAGCAGTACGATATGGGGGCGAAGTCGGCTCGATCGTCAGGCTTCCCCTTCATGCGGTTTGCTGCGCCCGTCGAGCTTGTTTGTCGGCATACATGAGGAGATCGGCTTCTTTGAGCACGCTTTCCGTCGAACTGAGGGATGGATCGACGCTGACAACACCAAAGCTGGCGCCTGGATAGTCGATGCTGCAGTCGCCAAAGCTATAGTTTCCGATCAGCAGCGGCACCAGCCGGCTGCGAATTGATGCGACTGCTTCGTCCGGATCATCGGGACCGGGCGGAGCCACCAGCCCGATCACGACGAATTCGTCGCCTCCCACCCGACCCAGCACTTCGTTTGCACATAGGCCGGCAGACAGGCGCCGGCCAACCTCGACCAGGAATTGATCGCCGACCTCGTGCCCATAGGTGTCGTTGATCGCCTTGAACCCATCCAGATCGATGAACGCCACCAGAGCCCGCTGCTGCGTCCGCGTCGCCAGAGCGAATAATCGATCCAACTGAACCAACATGGCGCGCCGGTTGGGCAGGCCGGTTAACGCGTCATAATTGGCCGCATAGCGCTCATCCTGGCGTTGCATCATCATCTGCCCGACCGCGTGGCTGGAGAGCAGGATCAGGGCGAGGCCGGCCACCGCCACCAGCCCACCTATCAAGAGGTGCTGCCTTTGCATGGAGGACTTGGCGTCCATCCCTGCCAGCGTGAGCAAGTGGTATTGTGCATTGGACAACTGTTGACGCCGCAGCAGATAGGGCTTGCCGTCGATGAGCCATTGGTCGGCCGGGCCATCGGCGGCCACCGGGCGCACGTCCATGGGCTCGCCCGGCTCCTCATCGCCGTCCGGCGGCAGTGCTGTGCCTGGCGGTAGAAGCGCCGCCACATTGCGCAGCATGAACGATACGGACGAAGCGGTGATCACGCGTCCCTGGCGGTTCACGATCAGCGCAATGTGTTGCCCTGTCAGGTAGAGCGCCATCTCTGGTGCGTCGAACTTCACCGTGACCGAGCCTTGCGGCACCTGGTCTGCGTCATCGATGCGGCTGGCGACGAAATAGGATGGCGTTTTGAGCAGGCGGGCGATGCCGAACGAGGTGCCATGGCCATTACGCAGCGCGTCGATGAGGTAAGGCCGGCCTGAGTAGATCATGCCCACGATGCTGTCGGGCTCGGCCCAATTGCTGGCCGTCACTGTGTCGTCCGACATATTGTTCATGTAAATGCGGGCATAGCGGAGATCTTTCGCCAGCGCATTCATGACGTCGCCGACTTTGCGCACCAGCGGGTCGCTCGTAAACTGCGCGGCGCGCTGCTGACGCGTTAGCTCGGCCATGCCGGGCGGATCAGTGCGATAGCGGGTGGCGAGCTGGATGACCTGGCTCTGGCGCGCCACCATATTGGCCACGCTGGTCATCTCGACGAACAGCCGATCAATGACGAGCGCGGTGTTCTCAGCTTCGTATTCCGCGCTGGCCGTCAGACTGTCCAGCCACGCCGCCATGGTCCTTTGTGACATCCACCAGCCCATGGCGGCCACCAATGTCAGCCAGGCGATGGCCAGGCCCAGCGTCACTTTGCGCAGAGCCGGTCGCATCTGCCGGCCGCGCCGGCCTTGCTGCTGGAGCGCGTCGCGGACTCTGTCCCCGCCAGAACGGCGACCTTCCAAAACAGCTTCTTGAAGCATCCGCGGTCTTCTCGCGCAGCGATCATATCCCTAGCTATCTACCGCTCGGGGGGAAGTCCATCTGGGCTTAGAGTCTTTCCGTGTTTATTGGAAACACGGAAAGACTCTAAGTTCTCATTTCATCGCGTTTTCTTCACGCGAACCGGTTTCCACTTCGCTCAAAAACGCTCCAGGTAGGCCAGCCGCACCGCGATCGGCCGTGCCGGCACCGTCGTCGCCGAGCATGCGCGGACGGCCCGGCAACCTTAACCAGCATCCATGCAGAAGGTAGCTGACGCGACCGGATGGATGACCGAGGTCGCGCGCCGCCGCCGCCCGGTCCCGTGTTGCATGGAAATATGGGGCGCCGTGAAGGCCGTGGTCAGGCCTCGGCGCTGAGAATATTTATATATCAATGGCTTGACGATGGTACAGCTGGGTGGGCTCGAACCACCGACCTCCGGTTCCACAGACCGGCGCTCTAACCAACTGAGCTACAGCTGCATGGGCACGCCCCCTCATTCGCAGGGCCTGCTTGGTGGCGCGGAACCTACTTGGAGCGCCCTCGCTTTGCAAGACCGGAACGCGGACCGTGAAACAGCCGCGCCGAAGCCGGTTCGAAACCATGTTTTTGAATGTGGTCATACAAGTTTGCAGTTAATTGCATGCATCGCGGATCGATGTGATTATCCTTTGCTCAGTTGCCGGAATGTGGGGGAAAATCGGCATGGATGAAGGGCGTGCGGCCGCTCAAGCGGCCTATCTCGACGCGGCTCTGGCGCTCGCCGGGCTGCCGCTGGAAGAGGAGCTCCGCCCGCGCGTGGCGATGCATTTCGGCATTGCCGCCGATATGGCCGAATGGCTGATGGCCTTCCCGCTTGCCGACGAGGCCGAGCCGGCTCCGGTCTATCAGCCGTGATGCCGGGTACCGTGCCGAACGCATCCGATCCCGTCGAACTTTCCACCGGCCCGGCGCTCGCCGTCGCGGCGGCCGTGCGCGAGGGCCGTGTCACCGCCCGCGCCGTGCTGGAGGCGACGCTGGCGCGCATCGAGGCGGTCGATCCGCTGCTCAACGCCTTCACCGCGGTGACCGCCGGCCGCGCCCGCGCTGAGGCCGACGCCATCGACCGCGCGCGGGCGGAGGGAAAGCCGCTCGGCGCGCTGGCGGGCGTGCCCTTCGCGGTGAAGAACCTGTTCGATCTCGCCGGGCTGCGCACCCTCGCGGGCTCCAAAATCAATCGAGACCACGCCCCGGCCAAGCGCGACGCTGCGCTGGTGGAGCGCCTCACCGCCGCCGGGGCGGTGTGTGTCGGCGCGCTGAACATGGGCGAATACGCCTATGACTTCACCGGGGAGAACCTGCACGAGGGTCCCTCGCGCAATCCGCACGATCTGGAGCACATGTCAGGCGGCTCGTCGGGCGGCTCCGGCTCGGCGGTGGGCGGGCGGCTGGTGCCGCTCTCGCTCGGCTCCGACACCAACGGCTCGATCCGCGTGCCGTCCTCCTTCTGTGGCATCTTCGGGCTGAAGCCGACCTACGGGCGGCTTTCGCGCGCCCGTACCTTTCCCTTCGTCGCGAGCTTCGACCATCTCGGCCCGTTCGCCCGCACGGTCGCGGACCTCGCCGCGACCTATGACGCGCTCATCGGCGCCGATGCGGACGACCCGTCCCTCGCCGCGGTCGCTCCCGAGCCTACGACGCCGGCGCTCGCGCGTGGCGGCGAAGGGCTGAGGGTCGCGGTGCTGGGCGGCTGGTTCGCCCGGCAGGGGACGCCGCAGGCCTATGACGCGGTGGCCCGTGCCGCCAGGGCGCTCGGCGCGAAGGCGAGCGTCGAGCTGCCTGAGGTCGAGCTCGCGCGCGCCAGCGCCTATCTCGTCACCATGGCGGAGGGCGCGGCGCTGCACCGCGACCGGCTGCGCGAGCGGCCGAAGGACTTCGACCCGGCGGTGCGCGAGCGGCTGCTGGCCGGCGCCGCGCTGCCCAACGCGTGGATCCTCAAGGCGCAGAAGTTCCGCCGCTGGTTCCATGACCGCGCGCTCGAGCTGTTTTCCGACTGGGATGTGCTGATCGCTCCGGCGACGCCGGTGCCGGCGCCGCGTGTGGGGCAGACGACCTTTGAGCTGGACGGCCGCGAGATGCTGGTGCGGCCGAATATCGGCATCTACACCCAGCCGATCTCCTTCATCGGCTTGCCGGTGGTCGCCGCGCCGATGCCGGGCGGCGAGCGGCTGCCCATCGCCGTCCAGCTCATCGCCGCGCCCTGGCGCGAGGCGGACGCGCTGCGGGCGGCGGCGGTGCTGGAGGCCGCCGGCCTCGCCTTCGCCCCGCCTCCGGTGGTGTGAGGCTTGGAGCATGTTCCGCGAAAGTTGCGAGACTTTCGCGATGAGAACATGCTACAAGCTATTGAGTGAGAACACTTTCTTCTCGATCAGGTGATTCCACCTGATCGGAAGGGGCTCAGGCCGCAGCCGGGTTGACCTCGACGGTGACGTGGGCGAGCTCGTCGATGTGCTCCAGCCGCCGCTTGTAGACCTCCGGCGTCGCCGGGTTGGGCGTGCTTACCGCGATCAGCGCGGCATGGTGGCCGGGTCCCACCTGCCAGACATGCAGGTCCGTGATCTCGGCCTCGTCGTCTTCCAGCGCGTGGCGGATCTCGCGGGGCAGGCTCTCCCCGGCCGGCACGTAGTCGACCAGCACCGCGCCGGCGTCGCGCAGCAGGCCCCAGGACCAGTGCGCCACCACCAGCGCGCCGACGATGCCGATCACCGGATCGAGCCACAGCCATCCATAGAGGCTGCCGCCGGTCAGCGCCGCGATGGCGAAGACGGAGGTGAGCGCGTCGGTCAGTACGTGCAGATAGGCGGCACGCAGATTGTTGTCGCGCGTCGGGCCCAAGGGCTCGTCGTGACGATGGCCGTGATCATGCGCGTGGCCGTGATGGGCGTGCCCGTGATGTCCGTGCGAGTGGCGGTGCCCGTGGCCGTGCTCATGGTCGTGATCGTCACGCAGCAGGAAGGCGCAGACGAGGTTGACCGCGAGGCCGAACACCGCCACCGCGATCGCCTCGCGGAAGTGGATCGGCTGCGGGGTGACGAGGCGCTGCGCGCTTTCCCACGCGATCAGCAGCGCCACCACCGCGAGCACCACGGCGCTCGCGAAGGCCGCGAGGTCGCCGACCCGCCCGGTCCCGAAGGTGAAGCGCGCATCATGGGCGTGCCGCCGCGCATAGAGATAGGCGAGGGCGGTGATCAGCATGGCGGCGGCGTGGGTGGACATGTGCCAGCCGTCGGCCAGCAGCGCCATCGAGCCGAAGAGCGAGCCGGAGATGATCTCCAGCACCATCACGCTGGCGGTGATGGCGATGACGATCCAGGTGCGCCGCTCATTGCGCCTGTGCGCCTGGCCGAGGAAGACGTGGCTGTGCGGCGCGGGGAAGGCGTGGGTGTCATGGACGTGCATGGTCGGGCCTCATGGCGACGGCGCCACGGCTTTCGCCGGGCACATCATTTGAGATAGGTGCGCAGCACCTCGATCAGTTCCGCCGCGCCCTGGGCTTTGCCCGCATCGGGCTCGGTGGCCGGATCGACCACGTGGTGCCGGATATGCTCCTCGATCAGTTCGAGCGTCAGCCCGTTGATCGCCCCGCGCACCGAGGCGACGAGCTGCAGGACGTCGCCGCAGCCGAGTTCGGCCTCGAGCGCGCGTTCGACCGCCTCGACCTGGCCGCGCACGCGGTGCACGCGGGCGAGCAGGCGGCTCTTGTCCTTGATGGTATGCGACATGGTCAGCCGGATATAGGGTAGGGGACTATCCTATATAGCGCCGGGTCGCGGCCTTGGCCACCCCAGGGGACCGTCAGTCCTTGCGGAAGACGATATTGGCGATGAAGCCGACGCCGAGCGCCATCAGCGCGGTGGCAAGGCCGTAGAGCCAGGCATGGTCGCGCGCCATCGTGGCGACGAACTGCTCGAAATCGACCTTGGCGACCTCCAGCGAGGTGGCGCTGCGGTCGACCAGCTCGCCGCCGGCGAAGGTCTTCACCACCACCTCGTAGCGTCCGACCGGGGCCGTGCCGGGGATCGGGATGGTCGCCCGGAACACGCGCGGGGCGATGAACTCGACGCCGGAGGTGCGCTCGAAATAGAGGCCCTGCGCCTGCTTCACCCGCAGGAACGCCTGCCGGAACGGGTCGTCCGCCACCACATCCGCGAAGTCGGTGCCGACCCTCTGCAGCAGGTGGTTGTTGGAAAAGCCAGCCTGCTCCTGCCGCAGCGTCTCGGCATCCGCCATCTCCGAGGGCGGCCGGTTGCTCAGCACGGCGAGGTAGGACGGCGCTGAGACGAAGGTGCGGCTGTCGACATTCATCCAGATGCCGAGCCGGCGCTGCTTGCGCCAGGTGATGAAGCCCTCGTTCGGACCGCGCACGGTGACGACCACGTCGAAGGGCGTGTTCGGGGCCCCGCCCTCGATCACGCCGAACAGCACGATCTGCTCGCCGGAGAAGCTTGAGCTGATGGTGACGCGCGGCTTCGAGAGCGAGAGCACGAGGCCCTGCGCGCCGGCCGTCGCGGTAGCGCCGGCGAGCATCGCGAGGACGAGGAGGAGGGGCCGCAGCAGACGCCTCATCGCGCCGACTCGTCGATGGTGACGGCATAGGGATCGGCCGGCTGCGATGTCTGGTCGACCAGCACGCGCATGCCGACCGCCAGCACCAGCAGGCCGAGCAGGAGCCGCAGGTTCTCCGCCTTCATGGACTGGCCGGCCCGCGCGCCGAACTGCGCGCCGATCACGCCGCCGATCATCAGCACGAGGCCGAGCACGGCATCCACCGTCTGGTTGAGGACCGCCTGCATGAGGATCGCCGCCACCATGGTAACGAGGGTCAGCAGCAGGGAGGTCGCGACCGAGGTGAGGGTCGGCACGCGCAGTAGGTAGATCAGCGCCGGCACCAGCAGGAAGCCGCCGCCGATGCCCATCAGCGCCCCGAGGAAGCCGATCACGAAGCCGATTGTCACCACCGGGATCGCCGACACGTAGATATGCGACTGGCGGAATCGCATTTTGAAGGGCAGGCGCAGGAACCAGGGATGCGCGCCCGGCCGCCGCACCTCGGCCTTTTGTCCGCGCCAGTTGCGCACCAGCGCCCGCAGGCTTTCGACCACCATCAGCGTGCCGATGGTGCCGAGCAGCGTGATGTAGGCGACGGCGATGAACAGGTCGAGCTGGCCGAAGCGCCGCAGCACCATGAAGGTGATGACGCCGCCGAGCGTGCCGGTGAGGCCGCCGGCCAGCAGCATGCCGCCGAGCTGGTAGTCGACGAGCTTTCGTCGCGTGTAAGTCAGCGTGCCGGAAAAGGAGGAGGCGGCCATGTGGGTGGTGACGCTCGCCACCGCCACCGCCGGCGAGACGCCGAGGAAGATCAGCAGCGGGGTCATCAGGAACCCGCCGCCGACCCCGAACATTCCGGAGATGAACCCGACCGCGATCCCCATGGCGAGGAGGGTGAACACGTTCACGGGCAGTTCGGCGATCGGCAGATAGATGGTCACGCGCAGGTTCCCGGCGCAACGGAGTTGGTGGCGACGCTCATAGAGCATATGCAGCAAAAGTCGACAGACTTTTAAGCCCCAATGATGATGTAACCTATTGAATTGGACAACTTTTCTGTTGCTTGGACATTTCAGCGGCAAGCAGGCTTTGCTCTTGCCTCCGGGGGGCAGGGGACGCGCGGAGCCAAGATGGCGGACTGGCTTTATTCTCGCATCTGCGAGATTATAGAAATAATAAATGTAGTACTGGGATGTTACATTTCAGAAAATAGTTTCGCGCTGCAGCAATAGTAAAATAAAACGGTCAATAGGTCATACTGTCTGACTTAACGTATCGGGGCGGCGTGCTAGCGTCGTCGGCGTCGAAAAGCCCGTACGAGGCTTGATCGCTTTGGGAGGAATACCAATGAAAACCAACCGGCGCCGCTGGCGACCGGCAGCATGGCTGCTGGCGTCGACCATGTTCGCTTCCGCCGCCTGGGTCGGCCTGTCGGCCGGGCCCGCGCGGGCGCAGAACACCGCCGACGACAATATGGAAAAGCTCGGCAACTTCCAGACCACCGGCGCCTCCATGGACATGGAGACGGTGCCGCAGGAGGGCAAGAAGGCCGATGCGCTCAGGAAGACGCTCGAAGGCATCAAGCTGCCGGACGGCTTCAAGATCTCGCTCTACGCCATCGTGCCGGATGCGCGCGAGATGGCGGTGGGCCCGACCACCGGCGTGGTCTTCGTCGGCACCCGCAAGTCCAAGGTCTGGGCGGTCACCGACCGCGACAAGGACCGCGTCGCCGACGAGGTGAAGGTCTTCGCGCCCTCCGTGCAGTTCAAGCTGCCGAACGGCGTGTGCTTCTCCAAGGACGGCTTCCTGTTCGTCGCCGAGCAGAACCGCGTGCTGATCTTCCCGGCTGCCGAATTCTTCTACGAGGGGCCGGACGTCGTCGCGGTGCCGGTGGTCAAACAGGGCGAGCTCATCCCGAAGTCGGAGGAATCGTTCAACCACACCGCGCGGGTCTGCCGCATCGGGCCTGACGACAAGCTCTACATAACGCTAGGCCAGCCCTTCAACGTCCCCGCGCCGGAGAAGCTGGACCTCTACCAGAAGCAGGGCATCGGCGGCATCGTGCGCTTCACCCGCGAGGGCAAGGAGCGTGAGGTCTATGCCTGGGGCATCCGCAACTCGGTGGGCATGGACTTCAACCCCAAGGACAAGACGCTGTGGTTCACCGACAATCAGGTCGACGGCATGGGTGACGACATCCCGCCCGGCGAGCTGAACCGCGCCACCAAGGCCGGCCAGAACTTCGGCTTCCCCTATTTCGGCGGCGGCTCGGTGCGCACCGACGAGTACAAGAACCAGACCCCGCCGGCCGATGTGGTGAAGCCGCAGGTCGAGATGGTCGCCCATGCCGCCGATCTCGGCATGACCTTCTACAACGCCACGCAGTTCCCGGCGAAGTATCGCGGCGGCATCTTCTCGGTGCAGCACGGCTCGTGGAACCGCACCAAGCCGGTCGGCGCGCGGGTAATGTTCACCCGGCTCAACGAGGACGGCACCGCCGCAGGCACCGAAGTGTTCGCCGAGGGCTGGCTGACGCCCAATGGCGAGTATCTCGGCCGCCCGGCCTCGGTCACCGTGCTGAACGACGGCTCGCTGCTGGTGGCCGACGACACATCGGGCGCCATCTACCGCATCTCCTACGGCAACAACTGACGCCGTCCATCTCGACCGCCGCGGCTGTTCCGGCCGCGGCGGCCTTTCTGCCGGGAACATCTGCATGAGAAAGATCGGCCTGCCGTCGCTCTTCGCGGCGGCGATCCTTTATTGTCTGCCGGCTCAGGCTGGCGACGCTGCCGCCGGAAAGGCGAAGGCCTCCGCCCAATGCGCCGTGTGCCACGGTGCCAATGGCATGGCGCAATTGCCGACCGCCCCCAATCTCGCCGGCCAGAACGAGCTGTATATGGTCAAGGCGCTGGAAGAGTTTCGCGGCGGCGTGCGGCAGAACGAGATGATGACGGTGGTGGCGAAGGACCTCAGCGACGCCGACATCGCCAATCTCGCTGCCTGGTACGCCTCGATCGAGATCAGCGTGAAGGAATAGCGGGACGGAACGCTGCCAGCTTCGTCGACTGCCGTGCCGGTCCTCGTGTTGTCATCCCCTCAACTGCGCCGCCAGCGCGACGAGCAGCGCTTCCAGCCCGCGCCGCATGGCGGAGAGCGGGAGCCGCGGGCTCGGGCGCGGAATATGGACGAACACCGCCAGGCGCGGGCCGCCGGGCGTGCCGACCCGGCCATAGGCGCGGTAGGCGAGGGCGTTGCAGATGTAGCCACCGGCATCGCGCGAGGCGCGCATCGGCAGCCTGGCGAGGCGCAGGGCGTGGAGCAGTGGCGGCGCCGACGCCCCCGCCCGCACGGCCGCCGCACCCGACGGGTCGAGCCGGTGCGTCGCCGGCCTCCGGCGCGCGGCATCGGGGAAGGGCCGGGCGCGGTTCACCGCCAGCGTCTCGACGCAGATGCGCGTGCGCCGCGCCGCCAGCCCGATCATCAGCACGATGTCGGGCTGTTCCTGCGCGAGGACCGCGTCGAAGCCGGCGGCGGCTTCCCACGTCGTCGGCAGCACCAGAACGCGGCGATCCAGCCCTGTCAGCCCCGGCCGCCGGCTGCGGGAGAGCGCCTGCGCCAGCGCCGCGCTCGGGTTGACCGGCACGCCGGGAAAGCGCCCGAAGCCGGTGATCAGCACGCGCGGAGCGGGCATGGCGGGCCTCACAGGCCGAGCAGCGCGGCGATCTCCTCGGCCGCGAGGGTAGGGGCGAGGCTGCCCCCGCCAACCGCCGCCTCGATCGCCGGCACGCGCTTGCGCAGGCCGGGATCGCTGCGCAGCCTCTCGCGCAGCCGGTCCTCGACCAGCGCCCACATCCAGTTGATCTCCTGCGCGCGACGCTTGCTGGTAAAGAAACCTGACCCTGTTGCACGTTGGCGATGCAGCTCCACCTGCGCCCACAGCTCGTCGAGCCCCTCGCCGGTCAGTGCGGAATAGGTGAGCACCGGCGTCGTCCAATGCGGCTCGCGGCTTCCGAGCAGGTGCAGCGCCGCCCGGTAGTCGGCGGCCGCGGCCTGCGCGCGCGTCCGGTTGTCGCCGTCCGCCTTGTTGATGGCGACGATGTCGGCAAGCTCGATGATGCCCTTCTTGATGCCCTGCAGCTCGTCGCCGCCGCCCGGCAGCATCAGCACCAGGAAGGTGTCGGTCATGTCGGCCACCGCCGTCTCCGACTGGCCGACGCCGACCGTTTCCACCAGCACCACATCGAAGCCGAAGGCCTCGCAGAGCAGCAGGCTCTCGCGCGTCTTCGCCGCGACGCCGCCGAGCGTGCCGGCGGAGGGGGAGGGGCGCACGAAGGCGCGCTCGTCCATGGAGAGCCGCGCCATCCGCGTCTTGTCGCCGAGGATCGAGCCGCCGGTGCGCGAGGAGGAGGGGTCGACCGCCAGCACCGCCACCCGGTGCCCGCGTTCGAGCAGCAGCGAACCCAGCGCGTCGATGGTGGTCGACTTGCCGACCCCCGGCACGCCGGTGATGCCGACCCGCATCGCCTTGCCGGTCAGCGGCAGCAGCGCCTGCAGCAGCTCCGCCGCCTGCGCGCGATGCGCCGGCTTCTTCGATTCCACCAGGGTGATCGCGCGCGCCAGCATGGCGCGCTTGCCCGAACGGATGCCGTCGATCAGCGCGGCGGTCGTGGGCGCGGCATGGGCGTTCATCGGCGCGGCACTGCCGGCTGCGAGGGGACGGAGGAGCGCGCGCGAGGGATCAAAACGGCCACCAATGCGTTGATGCGGCGATGCTAGCAGCCATGCCCCAGCCTGACGAGGCGAGGCAATCCCACATTGGACCAAGGAGCCCGAAGCGATGAACTGGGATCGGATCGAAGGCAACTGGAAGCAGGTGAAGGGTCAGGTGCGCCAGCAATGGGGCAAGCTGACCGACGACGACATCGAGCGTCTGTCCGGCAAGCGCCAGGAACTTGAAGGCGTGCTGCAGGAACGCTACGGCCTCGCCAAGGACGAGGCCAACCGCCAGATCGACGAGTGGGCCAACCGCTTCAAGATGTAAGGCGCCGGCCTGCCGGGCGTGGTCGCCCGCAGCCTAGAGCCCTTTCCGATCAGGTGGAATCTCCTGATCGACAAGAAAGTGCTCTATTTCAATAAGCTGGAGCATGTTCTCATCGCGAAAGTCTCTCAACTTTCGCGGAACATGCTCTAAGCCGCCTTTAACCGGCTGAACGCGGCGCCTCATATTGCGGGGCGCCGGTCCGACCTCGCCCCCGCCGTCCGGCGGGGGCGTTCTCTCCTTAAGATGGCCTTCGCTCACCCGTGGGCATATTGCCAGTAGAGCTCCCGCGCGCGGCGATAGACCGGGCCGGGCTGCAGCTCGCGATCCTCGATCCGGGTGATCGGCGAGACCTTGGAATAGTTGCCGGTGGAGAACAGCTCGTCGGCGCCGAGGAAGTCCTTCCACGTCAGCGCGCCTTCCACCACCTCGATGCCGGCCTCGCGCAGCAGGGTGAGCGTGCGCATCCGGGTGACGCCGGCGAGGAAGGTGCCGTTCGATGCTGGCGTGAAGGCGACGCCGTCCCTCACCATGAACAGGTTGGCGGTGGCGAGCTCGGCGACGTTGCCGAGCATGTCGCAGAGCACGGCGTTGTCGAAGCCCCGGCCATGCGCCTCGACCAGCGCCCGGCTGTTGTTCGGATAGAGGCAGCCGGCTTTGGCGTCGGTCACCGCGCATTCGATGGTCGGCCGGCGAAAGGGCGACAGCGTGATCGCGGAGCCGTGCGGCTCCGGCATCGCCGCCTCGTAGAGGCTGAGGCACCAGCGGGTGGATTCGGCGTCGGCGTCGACCGTGCGCGCGCCGGGATACTCCGCCCAGTACATCGGGCGGATATAGAGCGCGGCGTCGGGCGGGAAGCGCTTCAGCCCCTCGGCGGTCAGCTCGATCCATGCCTCGACCGGAACGGCGGGCTTCAGCCCCATGGCGAGCGCCGAGCGGTTGACCCGCGCGCAATGCAGGTCGAGATCGGGCGTCACGCCCTCGAAGGCGCGCGCGCCGTCGAACACGGAGGTGCCGAGCCAGGACGCATGAGTGCGTACGCCCATGATCGGCACATTGCCCTCGTGCCAGGCGCCGTCGAGAAAGGTCCAGGTTCGGGACCAGCCGTTTTCCGCCATCTTCGCTACTCCACGCGAATAAGTTCCCGCGCAGGATAGAGCGCGCCACCCGATTTGGAACACGGCGGATGTCCCGTCCCGGAAAGTCGTCGGCTCCGTCCCGATTCGGAAACCGGAACGGAGCCGACCGGCACCGGCCCCCCGGCGGTGCCATTCGCGGCGCGGTAGGGCGCGCGGCAACGGTCGGGGGAATTTGCGGCTATCGCGGCTGAATGCCGACTGACCCTCGCGTTCATGTGGGATTCAGCCGGGATGGGCTTGCGCCGCTATTCTCAAGCATGTTCCGCGAAAGTCGGCGACTTTCGCGACCAGAACATGCTCCAGCCTGCTGAGTCTGAGCACTTTCTTATCGATCAGGTGATTCCACCTGATCGGAAAGGGCTCTACGCCAGCGCCGCGAGGATTCGCACCCAGCTACGGATGCCCTTGTGGAACGAGGCGAGGTCGTATTTCTCGTTCGGCGAGTGGATGCGGTCGTCGTCCAGCGAGAAGCCGACCAGCAGCGTGTCCTGCCCCAGCGTCTTCTTGAAATGGCCGACGATCGGGATCGAGCCGCCCTCGCCGATGGTGACCGGCGCGCGGCCCCATTCATCGGCCAGCGCCTTCGCCGCCTTCTTCAGGTCCGGGCTGTCATGGGCGACGGCGACCGCGCGGCTGCCTTCCCCGCCGAGGAACTCGACCGAGCAGTCGGCCGGAATGCGCGCGCGGATGAAGGTGCGCACCACCTCGCGCACATGCGCCGGGTCCTGGTCGGCGACGAGGCGGCAGGAGATCTTGGCGGTGGCGATCGCCGGGATGACGGTCTTGCTGCCCGCACCGATATATCCGCCCCACATGCCGTTGACCTCGAAGGTCGGGCGCGAGGAGATCAGCTCGATCAGCATGCGGTCCTGCTCGCCGGCCGGGATCGACAGGCCGATCGGCCCGAGGAAGTTCTCCGGCGTCAGGCCGAGCTCGGCCCATTGCGCCTTCACCTCGTCCGGCGTCTCGCGCACATTGTCGTAGAAGCCGGGGATGGTGACCCGCCCGTCGGCGCCGTGCACGTCGGCGATGATCTTCGAGATGACGTGCAGGGGGTTGCGCGCCGCCCCGCCGTAATAGCCGGAATGCAGGTCGCGGTCGGCGCAGCGCACCACGAACTCCTCGTGCATCAGCCCGCGCAGCGAGACGGTGATGCCCGGCGTCTCGGCGTCCCACATGCCGGTGTCGCAGACGAGCGCGAGGTCGGCGCTGAGCGCGTCCTTGTTGGCGGCGACGAAGGCCGGCATGTTCAGCGAGCCGGATTCCTCCTCGCCCTCCACCGCGATCGTCACCTCGACCGGCAGCTTGCCGGTGACCTTCAGGAACGCCCGGCAGGCCTCGACGAAGGTCATCACCTGGCCTTTGTCGTCGGCCGAGCCGCGCGCCACGATGCGCTTCACGCCCTCGGGATTGGTCAGGATCGCCGGCTCGAAGGGCGGCGTCTCCCACAGCTCCAGCGGATCGACCGGCTGCACGTCGTAATGGCCGTAGAACATCACCCGCCGCGGCGCGCCGCCGGAGGAGCGGGCCAGCACCACAGGGTGGCCGGGCGTCTCGGCGAGCTGTGCCGTGAAGCCGAGGGTGGCGAGATCGTCGGCCAGCCATTGCCCCGCCCGCCGGCATTCCGGCGCGAAGGTCTTGTCGGTCGAGATGGAGGGGATGCGCAGGAAGGCGAAGAGACGCTCGAGGCTGGCGTCGAGATCGGCATCGACGGCAGCGAGCACGCGGTCGAGATCGGACATGGGAGGCACCTTACTCGGATATCGTCGTTGGTTTTCGATGTTGTCATCCCGGACGGCCGCCGGGCGGTCCGGGATCGGGTCGGTTTGTTCAGATCGTCATCCCGGACGACCAGAGGTCGATCCGGGATCGCGCCGGATTGGAGAGCGATCCCGGCTCTCCGGCTTCGCCTGCGGCCGGGATGACGGCCGATGGTTGCATCCGCGCCGGCCTAGCGCCGCGAGGAGCCGCCGAGCACCCCGCGCAGGATCGCCTTGGTGATGGTGTTGGTGACCTGCGTCGTCACCGAGCGGGCCACCTGCCGGCCGACCTGTTCGCCGATGGTCATACGCCCGCGCCGCGTGCCGGAGGACGAACCGCCGCCGAAGATGCCGCCGAGCACGCTGTCGAGGATGCCGCCGCCGCCCGCATCGGCCTCCGCCGGCTGCTGGCCGTCCTTCGCTGTGCCGGCCGGCGGGGCGCCCGCCTGCTCGGCTCCGGCCTGTGCGCGCTTGGCCAGCATCTCATAGGCCGAATCGCGGTCGACCGGCGTGTCGTAGACCCCGGCGACCGGGCTTTGCTGGATTCCCACCCTGCGCAGCTCCGGCGTCACCGGGCCGACCCGGCCCGCCGGCGGCGCGATCAGCGTGCGCTCGACGATGGACGGCGTGCCGTTGCCTTCCAGCATGGAGATCAGCGCCTCGCCCTTGCCGAGCTCGGTGATGACCTGCGCGGTGTTGAGCTGCGGGTTCGGGCGGAAGGTGTCGGCCGCCGCCTTCACCGCCTTCTGGTCGCGCGGCGTGAAGGCGCGCAGCGCGTGCTGCACGCGGTTGCCGAGCTGGGCGAGCACCGTCTCCGGCACGTCGAGCGGGTTCTGGGTGACGAAATAGACGCCCACGCCCTTGGAGCGGATCAGGCGAACCACCTGCTCGATCTTCTGCAGCAGCGCCTTGGGCGCCTCGTCGAACAGCAGATGCGCCTCGTCGAAGAAGAACACCACCTTCGGCTTGTCGGGGTCGCCGATCTCGGGCAGCTCCTCGAACAGCTCGGAGAGCAGCCACAGCAGGAAGGAGGCGTAGAGCTGCGGGCTCGACATCAGCTTGTCGGCGGCCAGCAGGCTTATGTAGCCATAGCCGTTGCGCGGGTCGGTGCGCATGATGTCGGTGATCTTCAGCGCCGGCTCGCCGAAGAACTTGTCGGCGCCCTGGTTCTCCAGAACCAGCAGCGCGCGCTGGATGGCGCCCACCGTCGCCGCCGAGACGTTGCCATAGGTGGTGGTGAGGCTGGACGCGTTCTCCGCCACGAAGGCCAGCATCGCCCTGAGGTCCTTGAGATCGAGCAGCAGCAGGCCCTGCTCGTCGGCGACGCGGAACACGACGTTCAGCACGCCTTCCTGGATCTCGTTGAGATTCATCAGCCGGGCGAGCAGCAGCGGCCCCATCTCCGAGACGGTGGCGCGCACCGGGTGGCCCTGCTCGCCGAACAGGTCCCAGAAGATCACCGGGAATTCGTCCGGCTCATATTCGACGCCGATCTCGGCGCAACGATCGAGGATCCATTGCTGTCCCTCGCCGGGCATGGAGATGCCGGAGAGATCGCCCTTGATGTCGGCGGCGAACACCGGGACGCCGGCGCGCGAGAAGCCCTCGGCCAGCGTCTGCAGGGTCACCGTCTTGCCGGTGCCGGTGGCGCCGGTGGCGAGGCCGTGCCGGTTGGCGAGCTTCAGCGTGAGGTATTCCGGCTTCTCGCTCTTGCCGACAAAGATCTTGCCGTCGACATCTCCGGACATGCGAACCTCCACCGTGCTGCATCGTTCTTTCACCTATAGAGCGCAGCCGGCGGGTGTTCGGCAAGCGGGCTTTGCGCGGTGCCGGCCGATTGTCCGGGCGCGGCGACGCATGGGCGCCGAAGAGTTTCCCCCTGGGTCCCGGATCGGCGTTCCGGCTTCGCCGTCACTTGTCCGGGACACGATGCCGGTTTGTTTCCCGGACAAGCTGCGCGCAGCGCAGCGCCGATCCGGGACCCAGCGAATACCCTTCAGCAGGCCCATCCGCCGGCCTGCCCCTTGCCAAGGGGGAGCGGGCGGGCGATGTCAGTGCAAAGCCCCAATGCGGTATCCGCCCATGAGCGCCGAAGCTCCGATCCCATCGTCCTCACAGCACGCGTCGTCCCCCTCATCGTCCCGACCGGTCATTGCACCGCCGCAAGCTCGGGTGATCGATGCGCGCGGCCGCGCCCTCTCATTCGAGGAGCGCACGCTGATCATGGGCATCCTCAACGTGACGCCGGATTCCTTCTCGGATGGCGGGCGCAGCGCCGCCCTCGACGACGCGCTGGTCAATGCCCGCCGCATGGTGGAGGAGGGGGCGGACATCCTCGACATCGGCGGCGAATCGACCCGTCCCGGCTATGTGCCGGTGCCGCTCGACGAGGAGCTGGCCCGCGTGGTGCCGGTGATCGAGGCGCTGCGCGGCGTCGGCGTGCCGATCTCGATCGACACCCAGAAGGCCAAGGTGGCGGAGGCCGCGCTCGCGCTCGGCGTCGAGATCGTCAACGATATCTGGGGCCTGATGGGCGATCCCGACATGGCGCGGGTGGTCGCGGACAGCGACGCCGCCATCATCGCCATGCACAACCGTGCCGTGGTCGATCCCGCGCTCGACATCGTCGTCGACATCGTCACCTTCTTCGAGCAGGCGCTGGAGCGCGCCGCCAAGGCCGGCATCCGCGCCGAGCGGATCGTGCTCGATCCCGGCATCGGCTTCGGCAAGACCTTCGAGCAGAACCTGACCGCCATCGCCTCGCTGAGGGAGATCGGCCGGCTCGGCTTCCCGCTGCTGCTCGGCACCTCGCGCAAGTCCCTGATCGGAAAGGTGATCGCCACCGAGCCGCGGGAGCGGCTGCCGGGCACTATCGCCTCCAATGTGCTGGGCATCGCGGCCGGCTGCGCCATCATCCGGGTGCACGACGTCGCCGCCCATGTACAGGCCGCGCGGGTGACGGAGGCGATCATCCGTGCCGCCTGAATTCTTCATCCGCCGTCCGCGCAGCGTCGAGAAACGCGTCGCCTATCTGTGCCTCGGCTCCAATCTCGGCGACCGCGCCGGCACGATGGGCAGGGCGGTCGGCCTGATCGCCCGCGCCGGGCTGAAGATCATCGGCCGCTCGTCGCTCTACGAGACGCCGCCATGGGGGCCGGTGCCGCAGGGGCCGTATCTGAACCTGGTGGTGGCGGTGGAGACCGAGCTCTCGGCGCGCGAGCTCTTGAACCTGCTGCTCGGCGTCGAGCACGCCTTCGGCCGCGACCGCACGCGCGAGGTCCGCTTCGGGCCGCGTACCATCGACATCGACATCCTGCTGTTCGGCGAGGAGGCGATCGCCGAGCCCGACCTCGAAATCCCGCATCCGCGCATGATGGAGCGGGCCTTCGCGCTGGTGCCGCTGGCCGAGCTGGCGCCCGATCTCAAAGTGGGCGGCGCGAGGATCGCCGACGCGCTGGCGCGGCTCGACACCGGCGGCATCGTCAAGCTCGATCCGCAGCCCGCGCAGGACTGACCTGCCGGACTGCCCCGCGATCCGGCGGGGGCTGTTACAAAACTGTCATCGTTCGCGCGGCATTGCATCGAAAAGCGAGTTGGAGCCGAGGGATCGCGGCGTGGCGGATTACGATGCGGAAGGCCTGATCACGGCCTGGGCGTTCGACGGCGAGGGCGGCGCGCGGCGCATCGGCTGGCCGGAGATCCTCGCCCGGCAGGCGCCGCCGGGCGGCTTCGTCTGGGTGCATCTGCAATTGACCGAGAACCGGCCGCAGCGCTGGCTGATGGAAGAGAGCGGCATCGACATCTCGGTCGCCGAGTCGCTCGTCGCCGAGGAGACGCGCCCGCGCTGCGCGCTGCTGGAGCACGGCGCCTTCCTCAATCTGCGCGGCATCAACCTGATGCCCTATTCGCTGCCGGACGAGATGCACTCGATCCGCTTCTGGGTAGAGCCGCGGCGGATCATCTCGGTGCGCAAGCGCCAGCTCTCGGCGGTGATGGATTTCGAGGAGGCGATCGGGCGCGGGCGGGCTCCGCGCACGCCGGGCGAGTTCATCGCCGACATTTCGATGCGCCTCGTCGACCGCATGGACATCGTCATCCACGCCCTCGCCGAGCAGGCCGACGAGCTGGAGGAGCAGGTGCTCAGCGCCTCGCTCTCGAATCTGTCCGGCAAGGTGTCGGAGCTGCGGCGCGTCGCCATCATCCTGCGCCGCTACATCGCCCCGCAGCGCGAGGCGCTGAACCATTTCTCGATCGAGGACGCCGACTGGCTGGTGGCCCGCGACCGCAACCGCCTGCGCGAGGCGGCCGACCGCGTGACCCGCTTCGCCGAGGAGCTCGATTCGGTGCGTGACCGCGCCGCCGTCATCTACGACCAGATGGTCGAGCGCCGCGCCGAGCAGATGAACCGTTCGATGCTGATCCTCGCGGTGGTCACCGTGGTGTTCGCCCCGCTCACCCTGATCTCCGGCCTGCTCGGCATGAATGTCGGCGGCATTCCCGGCGCCGATGACCAGTCCGGATTCTGGGCGGTGACGATCGTGCTGCTCGCCATCGGCGGCGGCCTCGCCTCGCTGTTCCGCTGGATGCGCTGGATCTGAGCCCGTTCCGCTGATCCGCCGACGGTATTAAGATCGCGGCGGAGCGGCGATCCCGGCCCCGCTCCGGGAGGACAAGAAAATGGGACGGCTCGATTTCGTCTTTGGTGTTTGCGTGGCCGCGCTCGGCCTTGCCGCGGCCGCCACGCCCGCCGCGGCCTACAAGTTCACCGGAACGTTCGCGGGTGGCGACTGCCGGCAGATGGCGGCGCAGATCCAGCCCGCCAAACTTTGGTACGGCCATTTCAGCGGCCAGCGGGAATCGATCGGCTTCTTCGGCATCATCGAGAGCCGCACCGTCGAGGGCTGTTTCCGAAGCCAGGGCGAGTGCGAGAACTGGCTCTATCAGTGGCGCTCGGAATGGCAGTTCAACTCCTGGAACGACTATTGCGCGCAGGGCTGGCCGCCGAAGCCGCGCGGCATCCGGCCGCGTGTGCAGGGTCAATAGGCACGAGGCATTGGAAGGCGCCGCCGCAGGCGCGGCGACGCCCTTCTAAACCGGTCAGACGGCCTTGGAATAGAGCTCGGCGACGTAGTCCCAGTTCACAAGGTTCTCGACGAACGCCTTGAGATAGTCGGGACGGCGGTTGCGGTAGTCGATGTAGTAGGAGTGCTCCCACACGTCGACGCCGAGGATCGGGGTGGCGCCGGAGATCAGCGGGCTCTCGCCGTTCGGCGACTTCATCACCGCGAGCTTGCCGTCCTTCACCGCGAGCCAGGCCCAGCCGGAGCCGAACTGGGTGACGCCGGCCTGGATGAA
Organism: Allobosea sp. 117; assembly: GCF_000702305.1. GTDB lineage: Bacteria > Pseudomonadota > Alphaproteobacteria > Rhizobiales > Xanthobacteraceae > Ancylobacter. The sequence continues at coordinate 257,138 of NZ_JNLC01000014.1, read as the reverse complement.
GTCCTCCTTGAACTTCTCCACCGAGCCGATGTCCTCGACGATCTTCTTCTCCAGCTCGCCGGGGATGGCGCCGCCGCCATTCGGCTTCATCCAGTTCCAGAAGTGGATGTGGTTGTAGTCCTGGCCGGCATTGTTGAAGACGCCGGCGTTCTTGCCGTAGGAGCCCTTGACGATCTCCTCGAGGGACTTGCCCTCGAATTCGGTGCCCTTGATCAGGTTGTTGAGGTTGTTCACGTAAGCGAGGTGGTGCTTGTCGTGATGATATTCGAGCGTCTCGCGCGACATGTAGGGGGCGAGCGCGTCGTAGGAATAGGGCAGGTCGGGAAGCGTAAAGGACATGAAGCTCTCTCCGCAGGTGAAAACCGGCCGCGCCGCTGTCCGGGGCGCCCGAACGAGCTTTCGCGGGATATTCCCGCGCACTTCGCAGAAGCGCGACGCGTGACTAGATAAGTCGGTATGGCCCTCGGAACAACCGAAAGCCACATATATAGCCACATTCACACATATTGTTCCCGCACTTCCCGTGTTCGTGCGCGCCGTCTAAGGCGGCCGTGAGCTTGTGCGGAGGATGGAAAATCCGTGCTGCTCTTAGGATTCGCCGCCGCGCGTGGTAGTGCGCTGGTAGCGTCTTCGGGAATCGGACCCGACGGAGTGGGGAATGGGTGCAGTCATCATCGGCCTCGGGGTCGTTGTCACGCTGATCGGCGCCGTGCTGGCCGTGAACGGCCTGGCGATCTACCAGTCGACCTTCGGCAACGCGCTGGTCACGCTCGGGGGCATCGGCGTGGTCGGGGGACTGACGCTGTTCGCCCTCGGCTTCATCCATCGCGCGCTGATGCAGATCGTGGACCGGCTCGACGGCGTCGTGCATTTCGAGCCCGAGGAGGAGGTCCACGAACCGGCCTCCGCAGCGCCGCCAGCGCATCATGCGCCCGCCGTTGCTCCCCGGCCTCCTGCGGCTCCCGCCGCGCCGCCCGCCCCGGTGGCGCCCGTCGCTCCGGTGGCGCCCGTCGCTCCCGAGCCGCTGTCCCTGCGCGAGGCGCTGGCGCGTCCGTCGGTGGCGCCGCAGCCGGCCCCGGAGCCCGCCCGGCCGTCCGTGCCGGAGCCGGTCGTCCCGAGTCCGGCGATGCCGGAGCTCAGCGCCGCGCCCACCGAGGACGAAGGCAGCGGCCTGCCCTCGTGGTTCCGGCGCAAGCGCGCGCCCGCCGCGCCGCTTCCGCCCGAGCCGGAGTTCGATGCGGAGCCGGACGACGAGCCGGAGCCGGCGGAGCCGGTCCGTCACAGTACCTTCGACGAACCCGAATTCGCCGAGGCGCCGCGCTGGCTGCAGTCGCGCGGGCCGCGCCGCGAGCCGGTCTTCCGCGATGTCATGCCCTATGACGATCCGCCGCCGCGCCATGAAGAGCGCGACGAGGCCGAGCTTGGCGGGGCGGAGCCGATCATTCCGCGCCAGGAGAAGAGCCCGGCGGTCGAAGCCCCGGAGCGCGAGCACGCCGAAAACCCGCCCGCCGATGCCGGCCCCGGCGCCCCACCGGCGTTCCTGCGCCATGACGAGCCGTCCGAGGACGACGGGGAGCCCGTCCGCGAGGACGCTCCCGCGACGCAGCAGGAGCCTTCCGTCACGGTGCTCAAATCCGGCACCATCGGCGGGATGGCCTATACGCTCTATACGGACGGCTCGATCGAGGCGGAGCTGCCGGGCGGCGCCATCCGCTTCGCCTCGCTGCAGCAGTTGCGCGAGCATGTCGCCGGCGGCGCCGCCAAGCCGGCGGACGACGCCGGCTGATCGTCAGACCACCGGCGGACGACGCCGGCTGATCGTCAGACCACCGGCGGACGACGCCGGCTGATCGTCAGGCCGCCCGTCCGGTCATCGCCAGCGCGAAGGCATAGACCAGCGCTGTCTCCTCCAGCCGGTCGAATCGTCCCGCCGCGCCGCCGTGCCCCGCCTCCATGTTGGTGCGCAGGACGAGCGGCCTGTCGTCGGTCTTCAGCTCGCGCAGCCGCGCCACCCATTTGGCCGGCTCCCAATAGGTCACGCGCGGGTCGGTCAGTCCGGCGAGGGCGAGGATCGGCGGGTAGTCCTTCGCCTCGACATTGTCATAGGGCGAATAGGAGCGGATGCGCCGGAAGGCCTCCACGTCGGTGATGGGATTACCCCATTCCGGCCATTCCGGCGGGGTGAGCGGCAGCGTGTCGTCGAGCATGGTGTTCAGCACGTCGACGAAGGGCACCTCGGCGATGATGCCGGCGAACAGCTCCGGCCGCAGATTGGCGACCGCTCCCATCAGCATGCCGCCGGCCGAGCCGCCATGGGCGACGACGAGGTCGGGCGAGACGATCCGCTCGGCCGCGAGATGCTCCGCGCAGGCGATGAAGTCGGTGAAGCTGTTGGTCTTCCGGGCGAGCTTGCCTTCGCGGTACCAGCGCCAGCCTTTCTCGGTGCCGCCGCGAATATGGGCGATGGCATAGACGAAGCCACGATCGACCAGCGAGAGCCGCGAGGTCGAGAAGCCGGCGGGGATCGAGATGCCATAGGCGCCATAGCCATAGAGCAGGCACGGCGCGGTGCCGTCGAGCGGCGTTCCCTTCGCGAACAGCAGGGAGACCGGCACCTTTTCGCCATCCGGCGCCGTCGCCATGACCCGCCGCGTCTCGTAGCGCGCCGGATCGTGGCCGGAGGGCACCTCCTGGCGCTTCAGCAGGACGCGGCCGCGCGTGGCAAGATCGTAGTCCCAGACCTCGGAGGGCGTCGTCATCGAGGAATAGGTGAAGCGGATGGTCGTCTTGTCGAAGCCGAAGCCCGGATCGAAGCCGAGCGAATAGGCTTCCTCCGCGAAGGCGACCGCGTGCTCGCTCCCATCGGCGACCGAGCGCACGACGATGCGCGGCAGCCCGTCCTCGCGTTCGAGCCGCACCAGGAAGTCGCGGAAGGCCGATTGCGAGAGGATCAGCCGTCCCGGCTTGTAGGGCACCAGATCGCGCCAGCCGGCCCGGCCGGGGCTCGCCAGCGGGGCGGTGACGATCTTGAAATCCTCAGCGCCGTCGGCATTGGTCTCGATGATCAGGCTGTCGGTGCCGCCGAGCGAGGGGTGGTGCTCGACGCCGTAGCGCAGCCCCGGCTCGCGCGGCTCGACCCGTACCGGGACGGCGGCGTCGTCATGGAGGTCGAGAAGCCAGACCTCGCTGGTGTCGTGGTCGCCGCATTCGATCAGCCCGAAGCGGCCGGACTGCGTGTGCGACAGCGAGACGAAAAAGCCTTTGTCCGGCTCCTCATAGACCAGGACATCGGTGGCCGGGTCGGTGCCCACGACATGCCGGTAGACGAAGCTCGGGCGATGCTCGGCGTCGCGCCGGACATAGTACAGATGATTGCCGTCGGCGCCCCAGATGACGCCGCCGGTGGTCTCGGGGATGACGTCGGCGCGCTCGCGCCCGATGGCGATCTCGCGGATGCGCAGCGTGTAATATTCAGAGCCGGCCTCATCCGCCGTCCAGGCCACGCGCCGATGGTCCGGCGAATGCGCGGCGTCGCCGAACTGGAAATAGGGCTTGTCGGCCGCGAGCATGTCGCCGTCGAGCAGGATGTCCTCGTCTTCGTCGTCCTGCGCCTCGGACGGGCGGCGGCAGATCAGCGGATGCTGCCCGCCCTCGCGGAAGCGCGAATAATAAGCGAAGGGGCCATCCGGCGCGGGCACGGAGGAATCGTCCTCCTTGATGCGCCCGCGCATCTCCTTGACGAGGGCCGCGCGCAGCTCCGCATGCGGCCCGAACCAGGCCTCTGCCGCCGCATTCTCGGCCTCCAGAAAGGCGCGGATGTCGGGGGCGAGGAGCCACGGGTCGCGCATCACCTCGCGCCAGTTCTCCGCGCGCAGCCAGGCATAGGGATCGATCAGGGTCTCGCCATGGAACTGGCGCACCAGCGGCTTGTGCGTCGGCGCGCCCGCCCCGTCGCTCTTCACCGGTTGGGCTCGCCATCGGCGGCGGCGTCATCGGCCCGGAAGGTGAGCGCGATGCCGTTCATGCAATAGCGCAGCCCGGTCGGGCGCGGCCCGTCGGGAAAGACATGACCCAGATGCGCGTCGCAGGTCGCGCAGCGCACCTCGACGCGGTGCATGCCGTAGGAATAGTCGTGATGCTCGGACACGGCCTGCGAATCGACGGGCTGGAAGAAGCTCGGCCAGCCGGTGCCGGACTCGAACTTGGCGTTGGAACGGAACAGCGGGGTTCCGCAGCATACGCAGCTATAGACGCCCGGCTCCTTCTGGGAGAGGTGCGGGCCGGAGAAGGCACATTCGGTGCCGTGGCCGCGCGTCACGCGGAACTGTTCCGGCGTCAGCAGCGCGCGCCATTCGGCGTCGGACTTCACGATTCTGGGAGTGCGGGTGGTCGCGGTCATCTTGTTGTCCTTATGTTTTCCGCAGAAATAGTGATCGCGGGCCGACACCGCAACGGCGGCGCCCTATGTCATGGAAGCCGCATGGCTATCGGATAAGTGCTATCGGAATTGGCGAGAATATGGGCAGGGAATGCCGCGTGATCAGCTCCTGCATTCAATATGCAACGAGATTGAAGAAGTTGATCGCTTTTTAGGCCGAAAAGTTCTTGCAGTTCGGGAAGAACAAATCTATTTAAACAGTGACCATTGGCGAGGTTAATGCGCTTTATTGCCGGTCGGCTCGCTCGACAGATTTTATGATTCCGCGCGCCCGCCGTGTCTCAGTCTCCCCTTTCGATCACGTTATCATGAAGAACCCACCATGAGCGACGCTATAGAAAACGAAAGCTACATCGAACTGGCCGCGGATATCGTCTCTGCCTATGTCAGCAACAATTCCATATCGGCGAACGATCTGCCCGCGCTGATCGGCGACGTCTATTCGGCTCTGCAGCGGGTTTCCAAGGGCGAGGTCGAGCCGGTGGCGGAGCCGCTGAAGCCCGCCGTGTCGGTGAAGAAGTCGGTGTCGCCCGAATTCATCGTCTGCCTGGAAGACGGCAAGAAATTCAAGTCGCTGAAGCGGCATCTGCGCACGCAGTACAACATGACGCCCGAGCAGTATCGCGAGAAGTGGGGCCTGCCGTCGGACTATCCGATGGTGGCGCCGAACTATGCCGCCGCCCGCTCGGCGCTCGCCAAGCAGATGGGCCTCGGCCAGCAGCGCCGCCGCTCGCGCCGCTGAAGCGTTGATCCGCGATCGTTCGAGGCCGCCGCGCTCGCGTGGCGGCCTTTTTCTTTGCGGGGCGTCCCGCTTTCAGCAGCGGGGCTGGCGCTCCGACTCGCTCATCAGCCGATGCAGGGCGGCGTGCCGGACGGCGTCATAGCCGACGCCGCTGCGCGCGGCCCGCCGTTCCGCGCGCAGCAGGCGCCGGATCGCGGCGAGGCGCGCCTCGGACGTGGCGCCGAGAAAGGGGCGGAGCGCTTCTGCCCGCGCCGCGATCAGCGCTTCCGGATCCTCGCTGCGCATGGCGCGCAGGTGCCGGCGGCCTCGCGCCGGCGGGTGCGGGCGCGTGGTCCCTGCCGGCGCCTGGATCGTGTTGCGGCGTGTCGTCTGTGAATCGGTCATGGCGGGCTCGCGGATGGTGAACGCGCGAGTATCCCGCCACCTTCGCAGATGCGGATAAATTCCTATTCCCGTCTGTCCATCATGTGAGAATGATGACAACGATCATATTCCGTGTTAGGTAAAAAATCCTATCACGGAACTGAACCATGCCGCGACCTGTCCATCCGTTCCCGTTCCGCCACGCGCCGCAGCCCACCGAAATCGTCGGTGCCACGGTTGCCGGCGCTTCGGAATCCGCCGCTTGGAGCCTTGCGGTCGCTGCCGCCGCGCTGGCGACCGAGGTTCCGGTGGCGGCCATCCTGATGTCCGGCCGTGGGCGGCGCCCGGAAGCGGAGGCCCGCGCCCTCGCCATCTATCTCGCCCATGTCGCCCTCGGCCTGAGCATGGCGGAGGTGGCGCGGTGCTGCGCCCGGCATCATTCGAGCGTCGCCCATGCCTGCGCGCTGATCGAGGACCGGCGCGACGAGCCGGCCTTCGAGGCGGCGCTTGCCGGGCTGGAGGACGCCATCCGTTCCGCCGACCATTTGAAGAGGGAGAAAGCCATGACCGGCACCGCACGTCCCGTACGCCCACATACACCCCGCCCTGCGGCGACTGCCGGCGAGGCCGGATTCGAGCGCATCAGCGTCGAGGTCGATGGCGAGCGCGCCGACGTCCTCCTCGATCTTGCCGAGAGCCCGCTCGCCTGGCTGGCGCGCCGCAAGGGGCGGGACGGCCGCGCGCTGATCGACCCGGCGCAGCTCATGGCGGGCGAGCGCCTGCGGCTCGACTTCACCCGCGCGCAGATGACGCCGCGCGTCACCGCGGACTGGAGCGGCGCCGCATCGGGCGGCCGGAACCGCGCCCCGGCCGGATTGCAGCCGGCCGATGCCGTGCTGGCGGCGAAGCAGCGGCTCACCCGCGCGCTCGATGCCGTCGGGCCGGAATTCTCCGGGCCGCTGATGGATGTGTGCTGCTTCCTGAAAGGTATCGAGCAGGTGGAACGGGAGCGCGGCTGGCCGGCGCGGGCCGGCAAGGTGGTGCTCGGCCTCGGTCTCGATCGTCTGGCGCGCCATTACGGCCTGTCCGCCAGGGCCGAGGGGCCGGCGCGGCCGAGAATGCGCGCCTGGGTCGCCGAGGATGGCCGGCCGCGCGTGGACGGTCTGGAAGGATCAGGGGCGGGTTAGCTAACCGGCTGTTGCAGCGCCTGGCGCGCCTCGCCGCGGATGCGCTCCACCATGGAGCGCAGGCCGTTGGAGCGCTGCGGGGTGAGATGCTCGCGCAGGCCGATCCGCTCGAACACCGGCGCGGGGTCGGTCGCGGCGATCTCCCCGGCGGGCCGGCCGGAATAGAGCGCGAGCAGGATGGCGATCAGGCCGCGCACGATATGCGCATCGGAATCGCCGAGGAAATCGAGGCGCGGCCCGCCCGCGCCGTTCGGCTCGGCATGCGGCACCAGCCACACCTGGCTGGCGCAGCCCTGCACCTTGCGCGCCTCGGTCCGCTCCGCCTCGGGGAAGGGCGGCAGCTTGCGGCCGAGCTCGATCAGATAGCGATAGCGATCGTCCCAGCTATCCAGCAGCTCGAAATCGTCGATGATGTCGTCAATCTTCATGCACGCCTCGGCTTCGCCCTCGCGCCCGCGCGGCGGCTCATAGGCATATAGGGGCGGCGGGGGGCGATGCGCAACGTTTGGCGGTGCGCAAGGGCAGGAGCTTGCGACAGAAGCCTTGCCTGACGCTTCAGACAAAAATGGCCGGGGGCGAGCCCGGCCATGACTTCGGAAGACTAGCGGTCGCCGTGAGGCTCACGCCGGGCGGCGGGGCGGCAGCGGCACCGGCTTGTTGTCGCTCACCGGCACGCCGTGCTGCGCCGGACGGCCCGCTTCGGCGGCCCCGGCCGGCAGCCCCTGCCATGCGGGCCCCAGATCGGCGGCGGTCAGCGTGTCCTCGCCCGAGGAACCGGCGACCGCGCGTTCGGCGATGCGGCGCTTCTCGGCGCGGATCTGATGGCCGAGATATTCAAGCGCCATTTGCAGGCTGGCGCCGGCGCGTTCGCCCAGCGTCTCCAGCATCTGGACGCCGACTGCGCAGGCCTGCGGCTGGCGTCCGCAGAAGCCGCTCGCGTCCGACACCGCCGCGCCGGCCGCCGAAATCGCCTCCAGCGGCCCCATGTCCGCCGGGCCGCCATGCGAGGCGGCATCGGCGCGGGCGCTCGTCTCGCCCTGCGAGATCGCTCCGGTCCGGGGCAGGGCCGGCAGCAGCACCATCACGATGGTCAACCAGAATGCAGTCCGCAGCAGGAACAGCATGACGTCAGCCTCATCTGTCGCTTCGGCATCTGTTTCGACGCCTTCATCAACGACAATAGCAGGCGGGCGTTGCTGTTCTGATTGCACATTGCGCTAAAATCATTCGACTAGCGCAATAAATCGTTAAGACCTGCATGGCCGATACCAATCGTCGAACTGGTTCGACTGTATTCGATCGGTTTAGGGTTCGCTTAAGCGCCTGCTGTCACGATAGCGCCACTTCGTGAAGGGCGGCGTCATCGGGCGCCGACGGTGTTTGTGCGTATGAAACCGGTGACCGCCTCGCTTCGAGCCTATCTCGACGCCCTGGTGCATCCCTCGGCGCGTGGCGATGTGCTCCGTGCCGCGCGTCATCGTGCCTTCATCGGTGCGCATCTCGCGGGCGGCGCCTGCGCGCTCGCGGCGCTTCCGGTCTTCCTCGCCGTCAATGGCGCGCCGGGCACCGTCGAGGCTGCGGTGTTCGCCTGGCTGCTGGCGCCGCTTGCCATCGCCGTCTGGCTGTCGCGCACCGGCCGGTTCGAGGTCGCGCATCTTCTCTCAGCGCTTACCATGGCCGGTCTCGTCGCCTCGGTCGGCGCGATCAGCGGCGGGCTCACCTCCTTCGTCGTGCCCTGGCTGGTGGTGGTGCCGCTGGAAGCCGCGCTCGCCGGCTCCCGCCGGGTGATCGCCGTCGCCACGACGCTCGCGGCCGGCGTCGCTGCCGCGCTGTTCGCGCTCGGCGCGGCGGGCCTGCTGCCGGTCGATGCCGCGCAGACGGCCAATGCCGGTACGCTCTGGTTCATCAGCCTGTTCGCGGCGGTCATCTATTCGGCCGGGCTCGCGGTCAGCGCGGCGCATATCGCCGCCGCCGGCGAGCGGCAGACGCGGGCCCACGAGGCCCGCTACCACATGCTGGCGCAGAACATGACCGACGCGGTCACCCGCCATGCCCGCTCCGGCGGCGTGGTGTTCGCCTCGCCGGCCGCGCAGGCGCTGTTCGGCGCCCCGAGCGAGAGCCTGCTCGACAATGGCCTGTTCGAGCGCGTGCATGTCGGCGACCGGCCCGCCTATCTCACCGCGCTCGCCACCGCGCTTCATGACGGCGCGGCGGAGATCGAGCTGCGCGTGCGTCGCGGCCCCGCCGAGGCAGGCGAGGGGGCCTTCATCTGGGTCGAGCTGCGCGCCCGCGCGGTCGACGGCTGGCCCGCCGCCGACAGGGCCGGCACCGACGGCAAGGCGCCCTCGCCGGTCGTCGGGCGGCAGGTGGTGGCGGTGATCCGCGACATTTCCGAGCGCAAGCGCAACGAGATGGTGCTGGCGGACGCGCGCGAGAGCGCCGAGCTCGCCGACCTCGCCAAGACGCGCTTCCTCGCCAGCATGAGCCACGAGCTGCGCACGCCGCTCAACGCCATCATCGGCTTCTCCGAGATCCTCATGAGCGGCGACGCCAGCATGGTGCCGGCCGAGCGGCGCGCCGACTATGCCCGCCTGATCCATGAGAGCGGCCAGCACCTGCTCAGCGTGGTGAACGGCATCCTCGACCTGTCCCGCATCGAATCCGGCGGCTTCGAGCTGCTCCCGGAGAGCTTCGAGCTGAAGCCGCTGGTGGCGAGCTGCATCTCGATGATGGCGCTCAAGGCCGAGCAGTCCGGCGTGCAGCTCGTCTGCGATCTCGAGGCGGCGCCGCGCGAGGTGCTGCTCGACAAGCGCGCGCTGCGCCAGGTCGTGCTGAACCTTTTGTCCAACGCGGTGAAGTTCACCCCGAAGGGCGGTTCGGTGACCATCTCGGTCGCGATGAGCGGCGCCGACTATGTGCTGCGCGTCGCCGATACCGGCATCGGCATCGCCGATGACGATCTGCGGCGGCTCGGCCAGCCCTTCTTCCAGGCACGCTCCTCCTATGACCGGCCCTATGAGGGCACCGGGCTCGGGCTTTCGGTGGTCAAGGGCCTCGCGGCGCTGCAGGGCGGGCGGGTCGAGATCACCAGCCGCGTCGGGGCCGGCACCGTGGTGGCGGTGCATCTGCCGACGCCTGCGGCCAGCGGGCGCGAGGCCGGCGGCAATGTCGCCCGGCTTCCACGGCGGCACGGCGGTGAGGTAAACGATCTTCAGAAGCGGCGCGCATGAAGCGCGCGAGGAAGGCCAAGATGTCGCGATCCTATGCTGCGGATCTTTTGGAGGACGAAGGCTTCGGGCGGACCGGCCTTATCGGCCAGCTCATCCCGCAGCGGCGCTCGGACCTGGTCATGGCGCTGGTGCTGATCGGCGCCAGCGCGGTGGTGCTCACGAACGCTCTGGCCCTCCAGAAGTCGCACCGTTCCTCATCCGCTCCCGCGCCCAGCGCGACGCAGTCGGTTCCGCTGCCGGTCCCGGCTCCGGAGGAGGTGCGGCGCATGGCGGCGCCCGCCGCCGATCCGCAGCCGCCCGCGCCGGCCGCCGCCCCGTCCTCTGCGGCCCCGTTCCCCGTGGCGCCCCGCCCGCCGTCCAAGCCCGCGGCGCCCCCGCGCACCGAGAACGTGCCGGGTGCCGCACCGCAGACCCGCACCGCCCAGCCGAGCGGCATCGGCGCGCTCGCTTCCGAGGTGACCGGCTCGATCCGGCCGCCGGCGGACGTCGCCGTCTCGCCGCGCGTGATGGATGTGCAGAAGGCGCTCGCCAAGCTCGGCTACGGGCCGATCCGCATCGACGGGCGCATCGGCGTGTCGACGCAGGAGGCGATCCAGCGTTTCGAGCGCGACCGTCGCCTGCCCATCACCGGCGAGATTTCCGACAAGATGGTGCAGGAGCTCAACGCCGTTTCCGGCATGAGCATCCATTGATGGCGGCGTGCTGAGGTGCGTCTGAAGAGCGGCATATGGGTGTCGGCGCTGCTGCGCCGGGCGAACGGCATCGGCGCTTTCGCCGCCGTCCGTCATCGCGGTGCCGAAGAGGCCGGCGCGGTGTTCGTGAAAGTGGCCACTCTCGATGGCCGCGCCGCGCTCTACGGCCCCGCATTGCCGTCGCTGGACCCCGACGTTGAGCCGGGAGAGCGCCTGCACGAGGCGCTGCTGCCGCCCGGCAGCGAGGAGGCCGAGGTCGAGCGGCGCATGCAGCGCGAGATCGGCTTCGATCCGGACCTGTGGTTCGTCGAGATCGAGGATCGCGAGGGTCGGCCCTTCGTCGAGCTCGCGCGGGGCTAGTCAGCGCCGCTCGCGCCGCTCCGCGCCGATGTGGGATGGCGTGAGGGCCGCGCGGCGCGGTTCGCCGAAGCTGCGCATCGAAGGGATATCCTCGCTGCGCACGCGGTGGCGGCGCGGCGCTTCCGTCCGCCAGGCGGCGGCGAGGTGCTGCGCGCTCGCCTCCGGTAGCGCCTCGAACAGGCTCGCCAGCGCGAAGACCTGGGCGACCGAGTGCCCGATGGCCGGGTTCAGGAAGATCAGGATTCGCGAGACCACCTCGAACGGCACGCCGAGCACCCGGCACGCCACCACCAGCGCTTCGCCGCTGGCATCGGTGACGATCGCGCTCGCGGTCTCCGGCGCGACGGCGAGCGCCTGCTCGAGCTCCGAGGCGAACACCGCCGGCTGATGCCGCAACGCCGCCTGTTCCAGCCGGTCGATGGTCGCCGCATCCGCGGGCCGGATGCGCTCGGCCATGGGAAGCGGCGGCAGGGTGATGAGGCGGTCGAGGATGGCGGCGCGGGCAAGCGACGGCGCGGTGAGGAAGTTCGCCGGTGCGAGGGCGGCCAGCGAGGGCGGCTGGCTCGGCGCCGGTGGTTCGGGAGCAGCCTCAGCCGGAGTCTGAACAGCCTGCATCGCCGGCTCGGCTTCTGGGGCCGCCTGTATGGCGACCAGCGGCGAAAGCTCCCGGGCGAGGAGCGCGGCGAGGTCGTCGCCCGGCGTCAGGCCCGGCGCCGCCGCATAGCTCGGCTTCTCCGGAACGAAATCGGCAGCTTCGGGAGCGTATTCCGGCTCGTCGAAGACGTCCGGCTCCGCGTCGTGCTCGTCGGCGATGGAAGGCTCGACGACCTCCTCGCGGGCGAGCGGAGCGCTTGCCGCCGCCTGCGCAGCGCTTTCGGCAGCCAGCGATTCCAGGGCCTCGTGCATGGCCGCGGCGATCCCCTTGGCGAGGTCGGGCGAGACCTCGCGCCGTGACGCGATGGCGGCGGCGTGGGCCGGGCTCATGGTTTCCGCGAGGATCAGGAGGCTGACGTCGTCCAGCACCGGCGAGTGGCGCAGCACCGGCTCGGCGACCTCGATCGGGCCGCGCGCGAGGTGCACCGCGACCTCGTAGGGCAGCTCGGCATGGCCGGCCAGCGCGTTTGCCGCCCAGATCGCCGTGCTGCGGTCGGCGGCGTCGACGAGGCGGGGGACGAGCGTCGCGAAGCGCCGCTGTTCCGCCGGGCTGTGTTCGGCGGCTGCCAGATAGCGCCTGACGAGCAGGCGCAGCAGCCCCGGACGCGGATCGATGCCGCGCCGGCGCGCGTTCTCGACAAGTTCCCTCGGATTCGAAAGCGGCGCGTGAGGCTTTGCGTGGAACATGGCGGATGCGGCTTCGTGAGTGGGCGGCGGTGCGGTTTCGGCGCGAAACCGCTGCGTTTCACTCAACTTAGCGGCTGTTCGTTAGCGAGCCGTTAACCATGTTCGTTGGTAATTGTGGCAGCCGAGACGGTCGGACGTCGGGGGACGGGATGATGGGGTCCGTAGTGCCGCTTTCTGCGTATCGTCGAAAATCCGAGGCGGTTCGCGTCTTCACGCCGCCGCGCCGGGGGTCTTCCGCAACCGCCGATATCGTGATCCTGCCGGTCGTGCGCATCGAGCGGCGGGAGGCGGCTCAGGCCGAGGCGAGCCGCGTCTCGTCCTGACCGGACGCGATCAGGACGGCGTTCCGCAGGTGGCCGCATCCATGCGGCGCTTGACCTCGTCGCGCGCACCCCGTTCGCCGACCAGCGCACGCATCAGAACGATGCCCTCGTCGCTCGGCGATTCGACAATGAGGCGGTCCGCCACCGTCACCTCGTCATTCTCCGGCAGCGCCGCCTTCTGCTTGGCGTTCATCAGGTCGAGCTCGATCACCCGCCGGCCCGCCGAGCGGTCGTTGATGGCGTAGAAGGCGAGCCCGTTGCGCGTGTAGAAGGACACGGAGGTGTAGTCCTCCGTGGTCGGCACGCGCAGCCGCAGCGGACCGTCCGACAGATCATAAAGGCAGACCGCCGTCACGAAGGCCGGGTCGCTCGCCGGCAGCACGGCGCCGAACGGCGTCGGGTCCTCCACCTGCGAGACCGCGTTCGGGCTGGCGACGGCGGCAAGACGTGAATAGGCATCCCGCTCGGCAAGCAGCGGCATGATCAGCACGCTGGCCAGATGCACGATGCCGCCGAGCACGAGCCCGACCGCGATGGGTAGTGCGAGGCGCGTCACGGGCAGCGCTCCGTCACCAGCGCCGGCATGTCCGGCGCGTCGCTGGTGCGATTGGCGAGGCCGACGGGGGCGTCGTAGAGGCGGAGCGTCAGCATCACCCGGTCGCGTGCGCCGGTGGGCAGCCAGTTGCCCGGCCGCGCGCGCGGCCCGAGCTTGACGTCGACCGTGCCGTCGGCGTTCCACACCGTCTCGGCGCTGGTGAAGCCGAAGCGGTCGGCGGCGTTGTCGATCAGCCGGCCGCGCGAATCGGTGAGCGTCAGCGTCCAGAAGCGCGCCTGCGGCAGCGAGCCGGTGAGGCGGATGTCGCACCGCCCGTCGAGCGGATTGCCCTTGTCGTCCTGGCTGGCGACGAAGGCGAGGCCGTCGGCGAGCTCCAGCGGCAGCTCGCCGGCGCGCGCCAGCGCCGCGCGCGCATAGGGGTCGGCGTCCTCGGTGCCGGATTTGGGCCAGGCGCGCCAGGCGCCGGCGCGCACCGTGCCGAGGCCGTAGCCGTCCCCGGTCATCATCCAGGTTAGGCCGAGACCCACGATCGCCCCGATGGCGAGAGTGACGAGCAAAGGAAGGGCGCGCACGGATCGGTCAGCGTTGCGAGGGTGGATGGATCATCATGGATGAGCGCAGAGGCCGCCGCCGTCAATTGCCCGCCGGCATCCGGGCGGCATCGATCGAGGCGGTCGGACGCGGCGGCAGGGTCGCGGCGGCTTCGCGCATCAGCTTTTCGAGCCGCAAAAGCCGCTCGGCGGCCTGCGCCGACAGCGTCACCGGGCGCTGGATGCCGCCCTCGATCTCGAGCGGTGTGGCCTGCGCCACCGCGCCGTCGAGCTTGGGCGGCGGCTGGTTGCCGAGGCCGGGTGTCGGCTTCAGCTCGATGCCCTGATGCGCGAAGGCCATCACCTTCTGCCAGGTCATGGCGGGCAGCGTGCCGCCGGTCATCTTGCGGGTCGGGGCGTAATCGTCATTGCCGAACCAGATGGCGCCGACATAGTTGCCGGTGAAGCCGACGAACCAGGCGTCGCGATAGGCGTTGGTCGTGCCGGTCTTGCCCGAGACCTTGGTGCCGGGAAGCATGGCGCGCCGGCCGGTGCCGTTCTCGACCACGCTGTTCAGCATCGGGTTGATCATGCCGATGATGTTCTCCGGGATCACGCGATGCGGCTTCGGCCCGTTGCGGTCGAAGTTCCATACCGGCTCGCCGGCGGGGGTGCGCATCTCCATCACCGCATGTGGCGACACCGACATGCCGTTATTGGCGAACACCGCATAGCCGGTCGCCTGGTCCAGCACCGTCACCTCGGCGGCGCCGAGGGGGAGGGCACGGGTGATCTTGAGCTCGCTCCTCACGCCCATCGCATGGGCGAGGTCGACGATGCGCCCGCGCCCGATCGCCTCGGCGAGCTTCACCGCGACGGTGTTGAGCGAGCGCGTCAGCGCGGTGATGAGCGGGATGCGCCCGGCATAGGAGCGGCCGTAATTCTGCGGGCACCAGTTACCGATGCAGATCGGCCCGTCCACCACCATGGTGTCCGGCTTGTATTTCCCGGTCATCAGCGCGGCGGTATAGACGTACGGCTTGAACGACGAGCCCGGCTGGCGCAGCGCGTCGGTGGCGCGGTTGAACTGGCTCTCGCCATAGTCGCGCCCGCCGACCATGGCGCGCACCGCCCCGTTCGGCTCCAATATCACCATGGCGGATTGCGAGGCGTTATAGTCCTTGCCGAACTGGCGCAGGCTGTCGCGGATGGCGGTATCGGCGGCCTTCTGGATGTTTGGGTCGAGCGCCGTGCGCACGACGAAGGAGCGCTCGGCATAGCTCTTCGGCAGGGTGTCGACGATGCCCTTCACCTCGTTGAAGGCGAAGTCGAGATAATATTCCGGCACGTCGTCCAGCTTGCGGTCGACCGGCGTCGCCGGGTTGCGCCGCGCGCCGAACACCTGGCCCTCGGTCATGAAGCCGGCATCGACGAGATTGTCGAGCACGACGCTGGCGCGCCCGCGCGCCGCCGGCAGGTTGACGTGGGGGGCGAATTTCGACGGCGCCTTGAACAGGCCCGCCAGCATCGCCGCCTCCGCGAGGTTCACGTCGCGCACCGACTTGCCGAAATAATACTGGGCGGCCGCGTCCACGCCGAAGGAGCCGCCGCCCATATAGGCGCGGTCGAGATAGAGCTTCAGGATCTGGTTCTTGGTGAGGTGGAACTCCAGCCACAGCGCCAGGAAGGCTTCCTTGATCTTGCGCTCCAGCGTGCGCTCGTTCGACAGGAACAGGTTCTTGGCGAGCTGCTGGGTGAGCGAGGAGCCGCCCTGCACCACGCCGCCCGCGCGCGCATTAGAGAGCAGCGCGCGGAAGGTGCCGGGAATGTCGATGCCGAAATGCTCGTAGAAGCGCCGGTCCTCGGTGGCGAGCACCGCCTTGATCAGGTGATCGGGAAACTCCTCGAGCGGAACAGTGTCGTTGTGGCGGATGCCGCGCTCGCCGATGATGTTGCCGTAGCGGTCCTGGAACACCACCGAGAGCTCGGCGCGCTTCAGCCAGTCGTCGGAAGTCTCCTGGAAGGCTGGCAGCGCCAGCGCCAGCATGACGACGGCGCCGACCGCGCCCCAGGTCATGCCCTCGGAGGCGAGGCCGGCGATCCAGCGGCCGGGACCCTGCAGGTTGAAGCGCTCGGTGAAGGCGACATAGCTGTCCCAGGCGCTGCGCAGCCGCGCGCCGGCCGCGTAGATGGTGCTGTCGATCCAGGAATCGAGCGCCAGCAGCGCGTGACGCAGGCGCCGCCCGCGCCGGGGCGGCGGTTGCGAGGAGGGATCGGCCGGATCGGGCGCGGCCGGCTCGGGCATCGCGCCGCCCGGCATTGCGCTCGGCAATTCCGCTCCGTCTTTCGGCTGCTCGTCCAAGCCCTTATCTCCCGGCACCGCGGCGCCGCGCCTTTCGCGTCCTTATAGCGGAGCCGCTGCGGCGGCGCGAGCGTCGCGTTGATGTGCCGGCGCGTGGGCTCGTCACGCCGCCGTGAGAGGATTATCTAGACGTCATGACCATGATCGACGCCGAGACCGAGCCGTTCTGGAAGACCAAGACGCTGGAGCAGATGGACCCGGCGGAGTGGGAGAGCCTGTGCGACGGCTGCGGGCGCTGCTGCCTCGTCAAGCTGCAGGACGAGGACACCGACGCGATCGCCTATACCGACATCGGCTGCAAGCTGCTCGACGAGGATGGCTGCCGCTGCCGCGACTATCCCAACCGCCAGTCCATCGTGCCGGACTGCGTGCGACTGACGCCGGAGGCGGTGCGCACCCTCGATTGGCTGCCGCCCTCCTGCGGCTACCGGCTGGTCGCCGAGGGGCGCGACCTCTATTGGTGGCATCCGCTGGTGTCGGGCGATCCGGACAGCGTGCACGCCGCCGGCGTGTCGGTGCGCGGCCGCGTGTCGGCGCTGGAGGACGAACTGCCGCTCGAGGATTTCGTCGACCGCATGGTGCGCTGGCCGCTGCGCCTGCCGAAGCAGGCCATGACCCCGCGCCGCCGCCGGTGATCACCGCAGCAAGGGCGAGGCCAGCAGCATTACGGCGAAGGCGCTGACCGCGGCGGCGCCGATGCGCGGCACGAGGCCGGAGCGTCCGCCGGCCGCGGCGGCCCGCCCCATGAGTGCGCCGACGGCGATCCATGCGGTGGCGACGCCGGCGGCGAGGGTGGCGAAGCCGGCGAGATAGAGGAGGCCGTCTTCCGCCTGCAGCGGCACGATGCCGAGCGCGAAGATGACGGCCTTCGGGTTGAGCAGGGTGGTGAGGAAGATGCGTCCCGGCGTGATGACCGCAGGTTCCGCGCCCTGTCCGGCCCCGGCCCCGCGCCACAGCTTGAAGGCGACGTGGAGGAGATAGATGCCGACCGTCAGGCGCAGCGCGACGCCCAGAGCCGGAGAGGCCGCGACCACCGGTCCCAGCACCAGCCCGAGCAGCGTTATGGCGATGAGATAGCCCGCGCCCTCGGCCGGGATCAGCCGCAGCGCGCCGAAGAAGCCGCTCGTCGCCCCGGCGGTGGCGAGCAGCGTGTTGGTCGGGCCGGGTGTGGCGAGCAGGGCCAGCACGGCGAGGGCGAACAGGACGGGGTCGGTCATCCCGCCCTGTCTAGCCGGTCGCGCGGCGCTCCCCTATCGGGGCCACCGCGTATGCGGCGATCGGTCAGAGCGCCAGCACGCTGCGGTCGACCTTGGTGACGTCCTTGGTGCCGGTGAGCGCCATCGAGACGTCGAGCTCCTTGCGCATGATCTCGATCGCCTTGGCGACGCCGGCCTGCCCACCGGCGGCGAGGCCGTAGAGGAAGGCCTTGCCCATCATGCAGCCCTTGGCGCCCAGCGCCAGCGCCTTGAGGATGTCCTGGCCGGACTGCACGCCGCCGTCGAACCAGATCTCGCTCTTGCCCCCGCCGACCGCCTCGACGATCTTCGGCAGCGCCGAGATGGACGACACCGCGCCGTCGAGCTGGCGTCCGCCATGGTTCGAGACGACGATGGCATCGGCGCCGGTCTCGACCGCAATCTTGGCGTCCTCGACGTCGAGCACGCCCTTCAGGATCAGCTTGCCCGGCCAGATCGAGCGCACCCATTCGACGTCCTTCCACGACAGCGAGGGATCGAACTGGCCGGCGATCCACTGCGAGAGGGTGGTGAGGCTGTCGCTCTCCTTGCGCACCGCGAGGTTGCCGAAGGAGTGGCGCTTGCCCATCAGCACCTTGGCCGCCCAGACCGGCTTGGTGGCGATGTCGATGGCGTTGGCCAGCGTCAGCTTCGGCGGCACGGCGAGGCCGTTCTTGATGTCCATGTGGCGCTGGCCCTGGATCTGCAGGTCCAGCGTCAGCACCAGCGCCGAGCATTTGGCCGCCTTGGCGCGCTCGATCAGCGATTCCGAGAATTTGCGGTCGCGCATCACATAGAGCTGGAACCAGAACGGCTTGTCGACTGCGCCTGCCACGTCCTCGATCGAGCAGATCGACATGGTGGAGAGGGTGAAGGGAATGCCGGCGGCCTGCGCGGCGCGGCAGCCGAGGATCTCGCCGTCGCCGTGGAACAGGCCGGTGAGGCCCGTCGGCGCGATGGCGAGCGGCATGGAGACCGGCTCGCCGATCATGGTGGTCGCGGTCGAGCGGTTCGACACGTCGATCATCACCCGCTGGCGCAGCGGGATGGCGGCGAGGTCGGCCCGGTTGGCCTTCAGCGTCGCCTCGTCATAGGAGCCGCGATCCGCATAGTGGAAGATCGCCCGCGGCACCTTGCGCATGGCGATGGTGCGCAGGTCCTGGACATTGGTGACGACGGTCATTGGGCTTCCCCGGAGATTTGGTGTTTTCCGGCAGGCTACTACCGCCGGAACGGAAAGGGGAGGCGCGAAGCCTCCCCCTGACGTCAGTGCAGCACCAGCGAGGTGAAGGGCGGCACATAGGCCTGCAGCGTGACCAGAAGGCCGACCAGCACCGCGAGCGCGATCGAATGGAAGAACACGTAGCGCAGGATGGTGCCCTCCGAGTTCTGCCAGCCGGTGGCGGTCGAGGCGACGACGATGGACTGCGCGTCGATCATCTTGCCCATCACGCCGCCCGAGGAGTTCGCCGCGCTCATCAGGATCGGCGACAGGCCGAGCTGCTGCGAGGTGATCTTCTGCAGGCCGCCGAACAGCACGTTCGAGGCGGTGTCGGAACCGGTCAGCGCGACGCCGAGCCAGCCCAGCAGCGTGCCGAACAGCGGGTAGAACGGCCCGGTCATGGCGAAGGCGAGGCCGAGCGTGGCGTCGAGGCCCGAATAGCGGGTCAGGAAGCCCAGCGCGAGCATGATGGCGATGGTGGCCAGCGAGTAGCGCACCTTCCACAGCGTGCGGCCATAGATCTTCACCAGCGCCACCGGCGAGAAGCCCATGGCGAGGCCCGCCACCAGCGCCGAGAGGAAGATGCCGGTACCGGTCATCGACATGACGTTGAAGTTGAACACCGCGGCTTCCGGATGCGCCGCCGCGACCACCGGCGGCACCTTGTAGATCGCGTTGTGCAGCCCCTCGAACGGGATCTTCTGGATGAAGAAGCCGTCAAGCAGGGTCTTCACCTGCGGGATGCCCCAGGCGAACACGAAGACGGTGAGGATGCCCCAGGGCAGCCAGGCGCGGATCAGCGCGCCCTTGTCCGGGCCGGGGCCGGAGAGGTCGATGCCGGGACCGGCATGGACCTCCGAGCCGTCGCCGTTCTCGCGGCCCTTCAGCGCCGTCGAAGTCCAGAGGCTCTTTGGCTGCCAGACGCGCAGGAAGGCGACGAGGCAGAGCATCGACACGATGGCGGCGACCACGTCCACCAGCCACGGGCCATGGTAGTTCGACACCAGGAACTGCGGAACCGCGAAGGAGACGCCGCAGACCAGGATCGCCGGCCAGATCTCCATCATGCCGCGCCAGCCGGCAAACGCCCAGATCAGCCAGAACGGCACCAGCAGCGAGAAGAAGGGGAGCTGGCGGCCGATCATCGCCGAGAGCTGCATCAGGTCGAGCCCGGTCACCGCGGCGAGCGCAATCACCGGCGTGCCGAGCGCGCCATAGGCGACCGGCGCGGTGTTGGCGATCAGCGAGAGCCCCGAGGCGGCGAGCGGCGAGAAGCCGAGGCCGATCAAGAGCGCCGCCGTCACCGCCACCGGCGTGCCGAAGCCGGCCGCGCCCTCGAAGAAGGCGCCGAAGGAGAAGGCGATCAGCAGAAGCTGCAGGCGCCGGTCGCCGGTGATGCCGGAGATCGAGCGCTGCAGCGTGGTGAACGAGCCGTTCGCCTCGGTGAGCTGGTGCAGGAAGATGATGTTGAGCACGATCCAGCCGATCGGCATCAGCCCGTAGGCGGCGCCGTAGCCGGCGGCGAGGCCGGCCATGTTCAGCGGCATGCCGAAGGCGAAGACCGCGATGACGAAGGCCGAGACGAGACCCGCAAAGGCCGCGACATGCGCCCGCATGTGCAGGAAGCCGAGGCCGACCAGCATGACGACGATCGGAATGGCGGCGAGCAGGGTCGACAGCAGCATGCTGCCGAACGGGTCGTAGGTCTGATTCCAGGTCAATGGCGTGTCCTCCGATGCCAGCGGGGCGGAGTTGCTCTCCGTCTTGGCGCGTGTCGCGCCTTGGGCGCTCGGCAGGCCGCGCGCCATCATTCCGCTCGGGAACGAGGTTCCAGAAGGGTTCGGCTTGGTAAGATTACTTGACCAGAGGTGTCAATCGGTAAGGACGTTAGCCCTTCGTTGCAGATGGACAGCCGGCAAGGGGCGATTATCATTGGAAAAACAACAGTCGAGGGTGGAATGATCGAGCCGCTGCGCACGCGAAAGCTCGCGGAGACCATTGCCGAGCACATCGAGCGGATGATCCTCGAAGGTGTGCTGCGGCCGGGCGAGAAGCTCGCCGGCGAGCGCGACCTCGCCGAGCGGCTGGAGGTTTCCCGCCCCTCGCTGCGCGACGCGATCCAGCTTCTGGAGATGCGGGGGCTTCTGGTGACCAGCCGCGACGGTACCCGGGTAACGCAATTCCTCTCGCCGCTGACCGACCCGCTCGCCGGCCTGCTGCAGTCCAATGAGCGGGTGACCGCCGACTATTTCGAGTATCGCGAGGCGGTCGAGGCCAAGGCGGCGGGGCTTGCCGCCGTCCGCGCCACCGAGCCCGAGCGCGCCGCCATACGCGAATGCCTGACCGAGATGGAGCGGGCGCACGCGTCGGGCGACCTCACCAAGGAAGCGCAGTCGGACATCGAGCTGCACCGCCTCATCTACGAGGCCTCGCACAACCTCGTCATCCTGCACGTCATGCGCGCCTTCTCGGACATGCTCCGGCGGGACATCTTCTTCAGCCGTACCAGCCTGTTTGCCAGCGACGAGTTCCGCGACGCGCTGCTCGCCCAGCACACCGCCATCGGCGTCGCCATCGTCGAGGGGAAGAGCGCCGAGGCGGAGGAGGCAACGCGCGCGCATCTGCGCTACACGATGGATGCGGTGGAGGCCTTCCGCCGCGACGAGGAGCGCATCGACCTCGCCGTCCGCCGCCTCAACAGGAACACGCTGATCGCCGGGTAGTGCTGGGCACCCCGCCTTCTCCACGCGCGCCGTCATCCTGAGGTGCCCCGGCCAGCGGCTGGGCCTCGAAGGATGCTCACCTCGGGCGCCCGGACCGGCATCCTTCGAGGCTCGCGTGCCGCGAGCGCCTCAGGATGACGAGGCTCGTCGAGGGCAGGGGGCAGGGGGCAGGCAGGGGTATATCGCCGGTCGGGCGGCGGTTCGCCCCGGCACCCCGCCTCCTTCCATCCCTGCCGTCATCCTGAGGTGCCCGGCGTCAGCCGGGCCTCGAAGGATGGTCAGTCTTCAGCGGCGCTCCGACCGCGCGCGGTCGGCCGCTTGGCGAACAGTCTGACGGCGTTCCAGTCGCCGCCGGCCAGCGCCTCCTTCTTGGCGCGGCTCCATCCTTTCAGCTTGCGCTCGGCCGCGATCGCGTCGGTGATGCGTTCGAAGTGCTCCGACCAGAGCAGGGTCACCGGGCGTCTCTTGAACGTATAGCCGGGGTGCGCGCCGCTCTGGTGTTCCGTCACGCGTTTTTCGAGATCCGAGCCGGTGGCGGAGCCGACATAGAAGGAGCCGTCCGCGCAGCGGAGCATGTAGACGAATGCGCCCATGCGGGCGGCTCCTCTGAACCATCTTTCGAGGCCCGGCCGGTGGCCGGGCACCTCAGGATGACGTGGCACTGGCGGGGAGCAAAATGGAATAAGGCCGACGTGCTCGCCAGCGGACACCTGCACTCGGACGCATCCCCGCGCGGGGATTCTGATGTGCCCTCATGCCGCCGCGCCTCAAGAATGCCCGCCTCGCGCGCCCGGAGGACCATCCTTCGAGGCCCGGCTGGCGCCGGGCACCTCAGGATGACGTGGCGCTGGCGGGGAGCAAAGTGGAAGAGGCCGGTTGGCCTCCCGACGGAAGAGCCACGGTTCGCCGAGCACCCGACCGCAATCACGCCGTCATCTGAGGTGCCCGGCCACCGGCCGGGCCTCGAAGGATGGTCGAAGCCGAGCAACTCCAGCGGCCCGTCAAGGAACCTTCCCGCCGTTCCGGGGCTTTCTTCCCTAAAGGCAGCGCCCGGCGCTGCAGGAGGAAGGCCATGGGTTCGCTTGGTTTTGGTTCGCCTGGTTTCGGTTCGACTGGCTTTCGCTTGCTCGATGTCTCGCGGCGCGTGCTGACGGGCGGGCCGGTCGCCGCCGCGCTCGCGCTGCTGTTCTTCATGCCCGCGCTGGCGCAGAACCAGACGCCGGAGCAGGGCGACGCGTCGGCCGGGCGGATGGTGTTCAACAATGCCTGCCGCACCTGCCATACGCTCAAGGAGGGCGACAACCGGCTCGGTCCGAGCCTCGCCGGCGTCCTGGACCGCAAGGCAGGAAGCCTGACCGGCTACGTATTCTCCGATGCCATGAAAAATGCCGGCCTCACCTGGGACAGCGCGACGCTCGACCGCTTCATCGCCGATCCGCAGGCCGTCGTGCCGGGCAACAACATGAAGCCCTATTCCGGCATGACCGACACCAAGGACCGCGCCGACCTCATCGCCTTCCTCGCTAGCGGAGGCGGAACGTAAGGGGGGCGGCGCCTTCAGCCGGCTCGATCGGCCCCGCCCCTGCGCGTTTGCCCTGGCGCACCGTCATCCTGAGGTACCCGCCGTCGCCGGGCTCGAAGGACGTCCGCCCCGCGCCCCACGAACCATCCTTCGAGGCTCGACCTGCGGCCGAGCACCTCAGGATGACGTGGCGCATGCAGGATAACGTGGCTCGTGGAGGGGGCGCCCGCCGTCAGCCCGCCGCGCGCTGGCCGGCGAACTGACCGCGATAGCCGTTGTTCGGCACACCGAGCGTCTGCTCGAGGATGAGCTGGCACACCTTCATGCCGGCCCGCAGGCGGATCGGGCGCGGCCCGAGATTGATGATCTCGAGCTGGATGCGCCCGGTCGAGCCGGCATGGATGGTCGGCGCGGTGAGATGCACGATCAGGCCGATGCGGGCGAGCGAGCTCTTGCCCTCGACGCGGGCGGCGAGGCGGGCGGTGGGCTTGAGGTCGACCCGCTCGCAGGTCCAGCCGAGCACCAGCCGGCCCGGATCGAGCACGAAGCCCTCCGCGCCGATCTCGATGTCGTCGGTCATCGCGCCGATCGCCTCGCGGAAGCTGTAGCCGGGGCCGGCCGGATCGATCACCGGGTCCTCGCCGGGGGCGGGGGCGCGGTAGAGCGTCATCCGCGCGTCGAGCGTCAGGTCCACGCCGTTCGGCGCATAGGCCTCCTCGGGCGGCGGCGGCGCGATGGAAAGCGCGCCCTCGGCGATGGCGGCGCGGATATCGCCGTCGGTCAGGATCAAAGCCGTCGGCCCTCCAGGAAGATCAGCCCAGCAGCGAAATCGGTAACACGCTTTCCCCGGCCGGGAAACGACGGCCCGCTTCGCAATTGAGCACGTGCAGCATTGCAACGGCCGGGCTATTGAGCGGATGCAGCAGAATGCCGATTGTTGGTATCGATATGAAGCGGCCGCCCGACAGCCGGGTGGTGCCGCGCTTCCGTCCGAAGAGAGTGCCCCCCAGATGACCGACCGTCCGAAGCTTCTTGGCATTTCCGGCAGCCTGCGCGCCGGCTCCTTTTCCACCGCCCTGCTGGAGGCGCTGCGCAAGGCGCTGGCGCCGAAGGCCGACCTCACCGTCTACCGCCTCAATGGCGTGCCGCTCTACAACCAGGACGAGGACACCGCGACCCCGCCGGAAGCCGCGGCGGCGCTGCGCGCGGCCATCGCCGCGGCGGACGGCATCATCTTCGCCTCGCCCGAATATAATTACGGCACCTCCGGCGCCATGAAGAACGCCATCGACTGGGGCTCGCGGCCCTATGCCAAGGGCGCGCTGATCGGCAAGCCGGCGCTCATCGTCACCTCCTCGCCGGGCTCGACAGGCGGCATCCGCGCCCAGGCCCAACTGCGCGAGTCGCTGTCCGCGACCGGCGCGCGCGTGGTCAGCTATCCGCACCTCGCCGTCCCCGGCGTCGGCGAGAAGGTGAAGGACGGCGCCTTCACCGACGAGAAGACGGCCGGCTTCCTGCTCGGCGGCGTCGACGCGCTGCTCGCCGAGATCGCGCTGCTGGCCAAGGCCAGGGGCTGAACGGCCGGCGACCGCGCCCGTGCCTTCGCGGTATGGGCGCGGCCCGTCCGCCCGCGGTCAGATGCCCTGGCCGCCGGACACCTCGATGCGCTGGGCGTTGATCCAGCGATTATCCGCCGACAGCAGGTTCGCGATCATCGGCCCGATGTCGTCGGGCACGCCGACCCGGCCGAGCGCGGTCATCTGCGCGAACTGGCGGTTGAGGTCGGGCGTGTCGCGCACCGCGCCGCCGAGGAAATCGGTCTCGATCGCCCCCGGCGCGACCGTGTTGACCGCGATGCCGCGGCTTCCCAGCTCCTTCGCCAGATAGACGCTCAGCACCTCGACCGCGCCCTTGGCCGCCGCATAGGCGGCGAAGCCGGGGGCGGCGACGCGGGTGAGGCCCGAGGACAGGTTCACGATGCGCCCGCCATCGGCGATGAGCGGCAGCAATGCCTGGGTCAGGAAGAACACGCCCTTGAAATGGACGCCGACCAGACGGTCGAACTGCGCCTCCGTGGTGTCGGCGATCGGCGCGTAGTCGCCGTGCCCGGCATTGTTGACGAGGCTGTCGAAGCTCTCGCGGTCCCATGTCTCGCGCAGCGCCGCCTTGAGGCGCTGGGCGAAGCCGGCGAAGCTGCCGACATCGGCGGTGTCGAGCTGCAGCGCGACGGCCTTGCGGCCCATTGCCTGAATCTCGGCGAGGACGGCCTCGGCATCCGCCGAGCGGCTGTGATAGGTGATGACGACATCGCCGCCGCGGCGGGCGATGCTGAGCGCCGTGTTGCGGCCGAGGCCGCGGCTGGCACCGGTGATGAGCGTGATCTTCGTCATGTCCGCCTCCTGATGTTGTGGCGGGCTCGTTATGCCGTCGCGGCGGCGGCCATTGTTGCCGGAACCGCGCCGCTTCTTGCCTGATCCTCCAGAACAGGTGCGGAGCGGGCCAAACGGGGCTAGTCTCGCGCCATGACAGAGCTGCTCGATCGCGTCCGCCGCCACGCCGAGGCCCATTCCGACGAGGCCGGCATCGCCCGCACCCCGATTCCGGGGCTCTTCACCGTGCGCGCAGCCGCCGCGAGCGGCCTGATCTACGACATCTCCCGCCCGCTCGCCTGCCTCGTCCTGCAGGGCGGCAAGCATGTCGCCATGGGCCGGCAGGGCTTCGATTTCGGCGCCGGGGAATTGCTGGTGATCACGGCGGACGTGCCGACCGTGAGCCGGATCACCCGCGCCAGTCCTGCCGTGCCCTATCTCTCGCTGGTGCTGGAGCTGAGCCCGGCCATCGTGGCCGAGCTCTCGGGACGCATGCAGGCGGCGCAGATCGCGGCGCGGAGCGAATGCGACCTCGCGCCGGTGCGCGTCGAGCCGACCGAGGCGGAGGTCGCCGATGTCGCGCTGCGGCTGATGCGGCTGCTGGACCGACCGGCCTCCATTCCGGTGCTGGGCGACCAACTGGTGCGCGAGATGCACTACTGGCTGCTTGCCGGCCGGCACGGCGCGGCGATCCGGCGTCTCGGCTGGCCGGACGGGCAGGCGGAGCGGATCGGCCGCGCCGTCGCGGTGCTGCGGGCCGAGTTCGCGAGGCCCCTGCCGGTGGAGCGGCTGGCGGCGACGGCCGGCATGAGCCCGTCCGCCTTCCACCAGCATTTCCGCGCCGTGACCTCGCTCTCGCCGCTGCAGTTCCAGAAGCAGCTCCGCCTCATCGAGGCGCGCCGGATGATGATGGCGGAAGGCGCCCCGGCGAGCCGGGCGGCCTTCGCGGTGGGCTATGAGAGCGTGCCGCAGTTCACCCGTGAATATGGCCGCCTGTTCGGCCTGCCGCCGGTCCGCGACGTGAAGGCGGCGCGCGGCCCGGCTCAGGCGGCGTGAGCCGGCTCCGTGCGGGTCGCGTCGGGGGCGGGATAACCGGCGCCGTGCCGTGCCGCCGGGCCGCGCCATCATGTAGGCTCCCCCACGGCAACAGGGAGTCGGCGTGATGATGCGGCGCGAGGCGGAACGGGGCGGTCACGGACGCAAGGGCGCGAGAGCGCGGGCCGGCATGCGTGCCACGCTCCTCGCGCTGCTTCCCGCCGCTGTCCTCTGGGGCGCCGGCGCCCGTGCCGAACCTGTTCCGGCTGAGCGGGTGACCGCCGCGCTGCCGGCGCTGGCCGAGATGGCCCGCAAGGCGGTGAGCGACGGTGGCGTGCCGGGGCTCGCCATCGTGGTGGTGCATGACGACAGGGTCGTGTTCCTCGAGGGCTTCGGCCTGCGCGAGGCCGGCAGGCAGGAGCGCGTCGACGCCGACACCGTGTTCCAGCTCGCCTCGATGTCGAAGCCGATCTCCTCCACCGTGGTGGCCGCGCTGGTCAGCGACAAGGTGGTGGACTGGGGCTCGCGCGTCGCCGAGCTCGATCCGACCTTCCAGCTCCATGATGCCTATCCGAGCCAGCAGGTGACGGTGCGCGATCTCTTCGCCCACCGCTCCGGGCTGCCGGGCGATGCCGGTAACGAGCTGGAAGGGCTCGGCTACGACCGCGCGACGATCCTCGATCGGCTGCGGCTCGTGCCGCCGTCCTCCAGCTTCCGCGCCGGCTATTCCTATTCGAATTTCGGCCTCACCGCGGGGGCCGTCGCCGCCGCGACGCCGACCGGCAAGCCGTGGGAGGAGGTGGCGCAGGAGAAGCTCTATCGTCGCCTCGGCATGGCGGCGACCTCCTCGCGCTACGCCGATTTCATCGCGAAGGACGACCGTGCCGAGCTGCACGTCAGGGTCGACGGCACATGGGCGGCGAAGCTCAAGCGCATGCCGGACGCGCAGGCCCCCGCCGGCGGCGTCTCCTCCAGCGCCCGCGACCTCGGCCAGTGGATGCGGCTCGAACTGGCGCAGGGCCTGTTCGGCGGCCAGCGGCTGATCGCCGAGGACGCGCTTGCCGCCACCCACCAGCCGCTGATGGCGCGCGGCCGCAACCCGGTCACCGGCGCGGCCTCGTTCTACGGGCTCGGCTGGAACGTCGAGTTCGACCGCCACGGCGTGAGCTGGGGCCATGCCGGGGCCTTCAGCCTCGGCGCGCGCACGCTGGTGACGCTCTATCCCGACAGCAATATCGGCATCGTCGTGCTCGCCAACGCCTTCCCGACCGGCGTGCCGGAGGGGCTGGCGTCGAGCTTCTTCGACCTCGTCTTCGAGGGTAAGGTGACGCGCGATTGGATCCCCGCCTGGGACGCCGCCTATGCCGGCCTGTTCGGTCCGGCCATCGAGGCGGCGCAGAAGACCTACGGCGCGCCGCCGAAGGACGCCGCCCCGGCGCTGCCGGCCTCCGCCTATGCCGGGCGCTACGCCAACGCCTATATCGGCCCGGCCGAGATCGTCGCGACCGGCGGCGGCGCGGTGGCTTCGGCGGGCGGCGGGGGCGCGGCGCTGGAGCTGCGGCTGGGCCCGGACGGCAAGGCGCGCTTCCCGCTCACCCATTTCGCCCGCGATGTCTTCACCTATCGCCCGGCCCCCGAGATGCCCGAGCTGCCGGTCGGCGTCAGCTTCGCCATCGGCCCGGACGGGCGGGCGGCGAGCGTGACCATCGAGGACCTGGACGGGTTCGGGCTGGGTACGCTGGAACGGGTGGAGTAGGGCGGGCGGCACCCTCCTGCCCGCGCCAATCACCCTCCGATGCCGCCGGAACGACCACATCGGAATGCCGGTGGGGTTTGAGGCGGAGAAGGCTCGGCGCGCCCCGCCAACGCATGGTTGTGATGGCTCTTGACGGCGCCCTGAAGTCGCGAACTATAATTTCCTTTGCGTCATCTAAGTGGTCCTGACGCTGCGTTCTCAAAAACGACTGCGTGAACAAGTACGATTTTCATCGATACTTATCATTTTCTTGGAGGATGCGCCATGATGCAGCAAAGGCTGGAGGCAGCTGAAAGCCTCGTCAATGAAGGTACTTGCGTGATCTCGGCGGACTACGGATCGATTCTTGCCGCCGTCAAGGATGCCGTGGAGAGCGGCAGGAGCGCCACCTTCTACGTCTCGGCGGAGACGGCCAGGAGGATCAACGAATGGTACTGGACGCCGGAGCGCAAGAAGGAGCTCAGGGTCGAGGATATTTCTCCTGAGGAGAAGGCTAGGATCGAGAAGGAGCTGGGGCTGCGGGACGCCCTTGTCTTTTCCAATCGAACGCCTTGCGAGAAATGCGGAAATATCTACGGAGCCTTCGAGTTCCTGCAGCAGGGCCTTCAGGAGCACGGCCGCAGCACCGTCGAAGCCGTCATGGCCATGCGGAATGTGGCGCTTATCCGCGTCAACCCGACCGAGGTGGCGGTCTGTCCCAATTGCTCGGAGAAGATCACGCGCGGCGGCAAGCTGGTGGAAGGGCGCATCGTCGGCGGCACCGAGGTTCCCCATTACTATGGGGGCACCCGGGCCTATGCGGGCTGTTGCCGGGGCGGGCAACTGATGTGACCGGCGCAGGGCCGGTCGATCCTTGACGACTTCATCCCGTTCGGTCGGCGCGCCGATCCGGCATCGCGCGCCGACAGTCCTAAGCGGTCCCCGATCTCTCTGTCGTCCTTCTGCTCGGGAGCGATGGGTGTGCTTCGGTCCACTCTCTCCGAACGACGCATAAGGACAATTATCCCTGTATAGGAATTTTATCCTTGACAGCGTGACGCTGCCGGGGTAGCTTTCCTCCATGCTCCACGATTGCGTCTGACGGGCTGCGGCCTTCGACGCGGGGCTTCCCGCAATTCTCGCCGGCCGTATGGGCCGGCTTTCACCTGGCGGAGGCGGCATGGCCCGGCCCGGTCGCGGCGTTTCGCCGGCGGCGCTGATCGAGGCGCGCCGGCTCTATGAGGAAAGCGGCCTGTCGGTCGCCAGCATCGCGGCGCTGCTCGGCGTGCACAGGACCACGGTCAACTATCACGCACGGAAACGCGGCTGGCAGCGAGCCGAGGCGGTCCGCCGCGCCCCACGCCCGCTGCCGCCGCCGCGCGACAGCCGGGCGACGCCCGCGCCGGCCATCGCGACCTTCCCGGATGCCACCGCGACGGCGCTGGCGATGCTGGCGCGCGGCGAGCTGGTGGCGCGCCTCGCCCGGCGGATCGAGCAGGAAATCGCCGCCGTGGAGCGGCTCGTCGCCCGCACGATGCGCGAAGGCGAGGCCGACGGCGCCGCCGAGACCGAGCGCACCGCCCGCACCCTCGCGGTGCTGGTGCGCACCCTGCGCGAGCTTTCCGCGCTGGAGCGCGCCAATGCCGACGCCGCGCAGGACGAGGACGGGCCCCGTGACGCTGACGCCTACCGACGCGAGCTTGCGGCAACTCTTGAGCGCCTGCTGGCAGGCGGGGCAGGGTGAGGAGCTGATCGCCGCGCTGAGCCCCGGCCTCGCGCAATGGCTGCTGCGTCACTGGCCGCTGCTCGGCCGGGCCTCGCAGACGCCGCCCGATCTGGCGCAGGGCGGCGGCGACTGGACCACCTGGCTGCTGCTCGGCGGGCGCGGTGCCGGCAAGACCCGCGCCGGCGCCGAATGGGTGCGCGCTCTCGCGACACGCGGGCAGGCAAGGCGCATCGCCCTCGTCGCCGAGAGCCTCGCCGATCTGCGCGAGGTGATGGTGGAAGGCGTCTCCGGCCTTCTCGCCGTGCATCCGCGCCATGAGCGCCCGCGCTGGGAGCCGACCCGCCGCCGGCTGGAATGGCCGAACGGCGCGATCGCCCAAGGATTCTCGGCCGACGATCCGGAAAGCCTGCGCGGCCCGCAATTCGACGCCGCCTGGTGCGACGAGCTCGCCAAATGGCGCTATGCGGAAGCCGCCTTCGACATGCTGCAGTTCGGCCTGCGCCTCGGCGCCCGGCCGCGCCAGATGGTGACCACCACGCCGCGCCCGACCGCTTTGCTGCGCCGCCTGCTCGCCGACCCTGCCTGCGCGGTGACGCGCATGGCGACCGCCGAGAACGCCGTGCACCTCGCCCCGACCTTCCTCGAGGGCGTGGTCGGCCGCTATGCCGGAACAAGGCTCGGCCGGCAGGAGCTGGACGGCGAGATCATCGAGGACAGGCCCGACGCGCTGTGGAACCGCGCGCTGATCGAGGCCGGGCGCGAGAGTGCGGCCCCGCCCCTTGTCCGCATCGTGGTGGCGGTCGACCCGCCGGCCTCGTCGCGCAAGGGCGCGGATGCCTGCGGGCTGATCGCCGCCGGCATCGACCGCGAGGGCGTCGTCCATGTGCTGGCCGACGACAGCGCGCCGGGCCTCACCCCGAATGGCTGGGGCGGGCGGGCGCTGGCGCTCTACCGCCGGCTGGAGGCCGACCACGTCGTCGTCGAGATCAACCAGGGCGGCGAGATGGTGCGCACCATACTGGCCGGGCTCGACCCGGACGTGCCGGTCGCCGAGGTGCGGGCGACACGCGGCAAGTGGCTGCGCGCCGAGCCGGTCGCCGCGCTCTACGAGCAGGGAAGGGTGCGCCACGCCGGCGCATTCCCGGCGCTGGAGGACGAGCTCTGCGACTTCGCCCCCGACGGCCTGTCGAACGGCCGCTCGCCCGACCGGCTCGACGCCCTCGTCTGGGCGGTGACCGCGCTTGCGCTCGGCCCAAAGGAGAGCGCGCCGCGGGTGAGAAGGGTGTGAGTTCAAGCAGGACGCCGTCATGGCCGGGCCTGTCCCGGCCATCTACGCCTTTCCGCGTTGCATCCGATGTCGGAGCGTGGATCCCCGGGTCAAGCCCGGGGATGACGGTGGGTACAGGGTGACGGCGGGAGGTGGGTATCGCCGAAGAGTTTTTGCTGGGTCCCGGATCGGCGCTGCGCGTTGCGCAGCTTGTCCGGGAAGCAAGCGTGTCCCGGACCAGTGACGGCGAAGCCGGAACGCCGATCCGGGACCCAGGAAAAACCCTTCGGCAATGTCCTTCAGCACCGCCCGGTGAGGCTGACGTCCTGGGCCATTCCGCGAGGATTCATGATCCCCCTTCGACTGCCCTTCCTGCCGCGTCGCCGCCCCGCGACCCCGCCCGACGCCAAGGCGTCGCGCACCGGAGCGCTGGTGGCGCTGCTCTCGGGCCACCGGCCGCGCTGGACGCCGCTCGATTATGCCGCGCTCGCCCGCGAGGGCTACCAGCGCAACGCGGTGGCGCATCGCTGCGTGCGCCTCGTCGCCGAGGCGGCCGGCTCGGTCGCCTTCAGCCTGACGGAGGGCGCCGCCGAGCACGCCTCCCATTCGCTGCTCGACCTGCTGGCGCGGCCCAATCCGCGCCTTGCCGGCGGCGCCTTCATCGAGGCGCTGGCCGCCCATCTGCTGCTCGCCGGCAACGCCTATGTCGAGGCGGTGGCTGTCGGCGGGCGGGTGCGCGAGCTGCATGTGCTGCGCCCGGACCGCATGCGCGTCGTCCCCGGCCCGGAAGGCTGGGCGGAGGCCTATGACTACACCCTCAGTGGGCGCGCCGTGCGCTTTTCGCAGGAGCCGGGCGAGGCGGGCATCCCGCCGATCCTGCACATCGCGCTGTTCAATCCGCTCGACGACCATTACGGCGCCCCGCCGCTCGCCGCCGCGCAGATGGCGCTCGACCTGCACAATGCCGCCGGCGCCTGGAACAAGGCGCTGCTGGACAATGCCGCGCGCCCCTCCGGCGCCCTCGTCTATGGCGGCGCGGCCAACCTCTCGGACGAGCAGTTCGAGCGGCTGAAGGAGGAGCTGGAGGGCAATTTCTCCGGCGCCGCCAATGCCGGCCGCCCGCTGCTGCTGG
Source organism: Allobosea sp. 117 (assembly GCF_000702305.1). GTDB lineage: Bacteria > Pseudomonadota > Alphaproteobacteria > Rhizobiales > Xanthobacteraceae > Ancylobacter. The sequence continues at coordinate 225,048 of NZ_JNLC01000014.1, read as the reverse complement.
AAGGCGGGCTCGACTGGCGCCCGCTCTCGCTCTCGCCGAAGGAGATGGACTTCCTCGAAGCGAAGAACGCGGCGGCGCGGGAGATCGCGCTCGCCTTCGGCGTGCCGCCCATGCTGCTCGGCATTCCGGGAGATGCGACCTACGCCAACTACGCCGAGGCCAATCGCAGCCTGTGGCGCCAGACCGCGCTGCCGCTGGCGCGGCGCATCGGCGAGGCGCTGGCCGGCTGGCTGTCGCCCACCTTCGGGGAAACGCCGCTGCAACTCGTGCCCGACCTCGACGCCATCGAGGCGCTCGGCCCCGAACGCGAGGCGCTGTGGCGCCGGGTGAGCGAGGCCTCCTTCCTCACCGATGAGGAGAAGCGCCAGGCGGTCGGCTACGGGGTGTGAGGCAATTGTGCCGGGCGGCCGGACGCGTTCATCCGTCCGTCGTCATGCTGAGGTGCTGGCCGCAAGGCCGGCCTCGAAGCACGCAGGCGTGCACAGCTGAAGCCTTCTGCGTCCTTCGAGGCTCGCTGACGCTCGCACCTCAGGATGACGGGCAGCGCGCGGCTTGTCCGGGAAACAGCCACGCGTCCCGGGCAAGCGACGCCGCAGGCGGAGCGACGATCCGGGAGCCAGCAAAAAAACCTCGGCGAAAACCCATCGGCCGAATGGCCATCCGCCACCGGGAGGAAACGCCATGGACAGCCTCATCCGCATCTTCGCCGAGCGCGGCGATCTCGCCCACCTCGCGCTGCTGATCTGGGCACTCGGGGCCTCCGCGCTCGCCTGGCGGGCGGTGCGCGAGCTTGCCGAGGCCGCCCGCCGCTTCGACGACTTCGTGCGCGAGATCGCGCGCTTCAACGCCCTGTTCGGAGACGATAAATGAACGGGTATCCCCGCATCCGGGCGTTGCTGCCCGGGCGCACGCTGCTGCCCTCGCCGACCCGCGCCGGGCAGGCCCCCGAGGTGTTCACCGATTTCGGCCGCACGCTGGTCCGGCTGGAGCGCGCCGCCTCGACCCGCCGGCCGCGCCCGGACGGGGAGGGCGCATGAACCTCATCACAACAGGCCTCATCACGACAAGCCTCACCATCGCACGCTTCTCCAGAAGCTCCGCGCCTCGCCTCGACGCGCGCGCGGCGCCGCCCCTCGAATTGAAGCGCTCGGAGCTGCCGGCGGCGGTCGCCCCCGACGGCAGCTTTGAGGGCTATGCCGCGCTGTTCGGGCGGGTCGATCTCGGCCGTGACCTGATCCTGCCCGGCGCCTTCTCCCGCTCGCTCGCGGAACGTGGCGCGGGCGGCGTGCGCATGCTGTTCCAGCACGATCCGGCCGAGCCGATCGGTGTGTGGACGCAGATCCGCGAGGATGCGAAGGGCCTGCTCGTGCGCGGCCGGCTGACCCCGGAGGTCGCCCGCGCCCGCGAGGTGCTGGCGCTGATGCGCGCCGGCGCGCTCGACGGCCTCTCCATCGGCTTCCGCGCCGTGGAGGGCCGCACCGACCCCGTGACCCGCGTGCGCCGGCTCTCCCGCATCGATCTGTGGGAGATCTCCGTCGTCACCTTCCCCATGCAGCCCGACGCCCGCATCGGCGCGGTGAAGCGCGCCGACCTCGTGCGCGCCATCCGCGACGGCGCGCGCCGTCTCGTCGCGCCCCGACCCCGTCTTTCAACCGCAGGAATCCCGCATGTCCGAGCTTGAGACCAAATCCGCCGACGGCGCCGACGTCGCCGCCGCCTTCGAGGAGTTCATGGGCGCCTTCGAGGCGTTCAAGGACGCCAACGACCAGCGCCTCGGCGAGCTGGAGCGCCGCGGCGTCGACGCGGTGACCGCCGATAAGGTGGAGCGCATCAACGCCGCGCTCGACACCCAGAAGGCGCTGATCGACGAGCTGGTGCTGAAAGCCCGCCGCCCGGCGCTCGGCGGCGGCGCCGACCTCGTCCTCGACCTCGCCGCCCGCGAGCACAAGCAGGCCTTCGACGCCTATGTGCGGCATGGCGAGACCTCGGGCCTGAAGCGGCTGGAGGCCAAGGCGATGTCGGCCGGCGTCGGCGCCGATGGCGGCTATGTCGTGCCCAACGAGACCGAGCGTGAGATCGGCAAGCGCCTCGCTGCGCTGTCGCCGATCCGCGCCATTTCGGATGTGCGCACCATCTCGTCCGGCACCTATAAGAAGCCCTTCATGACCTCCGGCCCGGCGGTCGGCTGGGTCGCCGAGACCGCCGCCCGCGCCCAGACGACGAGCCCGGTGCTCGACGAGCTCTCCTTCCCGGCGATGGAGCTCTACGCCATGCCGGCGGCGACGCAGACCCTGCTCGACGACGCCGCGGTGAACATCGACGAATGGCTCGCCATCGAGGTCGAGGCCGCCTTCGCCGCGCAGGAGGGCACCGCATTCGTCACTGGCGACGGCTCGGGCAAGCCGAAGGGCTTCCTCAACTACGCGGCGGTCGCCGAGACCTCCTGGGCCTGGGGCTCGCTCGGCTTCGTCGCCACCGGCGCCGCCGGCGACTTCCCCGCCGCCGCGCCGGCCGATCCGCTGGTCGACCTCGTCTATGCGCTCAAGGCCGGCTATCGCCAGAACGGCAGCTTCGTGATGAACCGCCGCACGCAGGGCTCGGTGCGCAAGCTGAAGGACGAGAACGGGCACTATCTCTGGGCGCCGCCGACCGCGCCCGGCGCGCAGCCGAGCCTGATGAACTTCCCCGTCTTCGAGGCGGAGGAGATGCCGGAGATCGGCGCGAACAGCCTGTCGATCGCCTTCGGCGACTTCCGCCGCGGCTATCTGGTGGTCGACCGCGCCGGGGTGCGGGTGCTGCGCGATCCCTATTCCGCCAAGCCCTATGTGCTGTTCTACACCACCAAGCGCGTCGGCGGCGGGGTGCAGGACTTCGACGCCATCAAGCTCATGAAGTTCGCCGCCTGATCACGCGCCTCACGGCATGCGCGAGGCGAGCGTGATGACCTCGCCATCCACCACGAAGCGGCCATAGCCGGTGTGGTGGATGGTGCGGGGCTCCGGCTGGTCCGGATCGGACCAGGCCTGCACCACCTCCAGCACGAACAGGCTGTGGATGTTTACGAGCCGCGTGTTCACCACCCGGCACTCGAGGTTGGCGAAGCATTCGGCGATCAGCGGCGGCTTCACGCTGCGCGCCGCAACCGTGGTGAGGCCGAAGCGCTCGAACTTGTCGACCTCGCTGCCCGAGCAGTTGCCGATGCCGACCACCTTCTGCGCCATCTCGACGGCGGGGATCGCGATGACGCATTCGCGCGCCGCCCTCAGCGCCGAAAAGCTGTGATCGGCCGGGCTGACGACGCAGGCGATCCGCGGCGGCGTGAATTCGACCATCATGTGCCAGGACATGGTCATGACGTTCGGGCGACCACGGCGGGCGGTGGTGAGCAGCACCACCGGGCCGGGCTCGATGAGTTGGTACACCTTGGCGAGGGGAAGTTCCTGCATTGGCATGGATGACCCGATCGTTTCCGGGCGGCGCGGCCTGCCGCCTCGGGTCATCATTCATGCCGCAGGGCGCCGGTCCTTGATAAAGGGCAACAGCCCCTGACGCGTCGGCGCCTCAGAGCCTGTTTGGGAATGAGCAAAAGGCACCGTGGTGCGTCCTTCGAGGCCCGGCTGCGCCGGGCGCCTCAGGATGACGAGGTTGGGAAAAGCCAGTGAGATTAACGGCGTCATGCTGAGGTGCTCGCCCGCGGGGCGAGCCTCGAAGCACGCACAGCCTCGTTGCTCGGAATTTCCCAACAGGCTCTCAGTTCGCGCCCATCCCCCGCGCGGTGGCGTCGATCCAGGCGCGCTGCGGGCCGATCACGGTGGCGCCCGTCACGCCGCCGCAGCCGCGCGCGCCCCCGCTCGCGGTCGACCAGCCGATGATGGCGGTGACGACGCCGTCGAGCAGCACCGGGCCGCCACTGTCGCCGGTGCAGCCGCCGGCGGCCGCGCCGCTCGACAGCCGGATCATGATGCCGCCCGTCGTTCCGATGCTCGGCAGCTCGACGCTGCGCAGCGTGCCGGCCGACTTGCCGTCGCCGTCCTTGGCGACGCCATAGCCGACCAGCACGAAACGCGTGGCGCGCGCCGGCAGGCCGAGATCGGCGGAGAGCTGCGCCGGCCTGAAGTCCGGCGGCAGCGCCTCGTTGAGCCGTACCACCGCGAGGTCGGGGGTCGGGCGCCGGGTCTCGAAGGATTTCGGATCGAAATTCGGGTGCAGCGCGATGCGCGTCACCGATACCAGTCGCGGCCCCGCCGCCTCGAACAGCACGACCGCGTAGTCGGCCGCCGGCTGCACGCAATGCGCCGCCGTGAGCACGGCGCGCGCGCTTAACACCACGCCGGTGCAGGAGGCGCCGCGCGTCGAGACGATGAGCACCGTCTGCGTCTTGAGGTCGGCCGGCGCCGCCGCGCCGCCGACGATGGCGTGCGCCGGCCCGGCGCCGATGAAAGCGAGGACGCTGCAGGCAACGATACTGCGGGCAATGGCGGCGATCAGGCGGCGCATGCGGTTCTCCCGGTTGCGCCCTTCTCGCCGCGCCGGCGCCGAAGGTCAATCGGCAGGGTTTCCGCCGGGTTCCGGACTGGAATTGGCTGAAGAGCTTTTCCTGGATCCCGGATCGGCGCTGCGCTGTGCGCAGCTTGTCCGGGAAACTGGGCGTCTCGGACCAGTGACGGCGAAGCCGGAACGCCGATCCGGGACCCAGAAAACCTTCGGCCGAAAACCCTTCAGCCGAACCATCACCCCCGAACAGAGGCATCCCATGCCCGCGACGCTTCTCGCCGGTCCGGCCGCCGAGCCGCTGACCCTTGCCGAGGCCAAGGCCTATCTGCGCGTCGACCACGACGCCGAGGACGCGCTGATCTCTTCGCTGATCACCGCCGCGCGGGCGACCGTCGAGGCGCTGACCCGCCGCCTGCTGATCGACCAGTCCTGGCGCATCACCCTTAGCGCCTGGCCGGCCTCCGGCCTCGTCGTGGCGCCGGTGAACCCGCTGCGGGCGCTGACCGCGGCATGGATCGTCGACGCGGCGGGCGAGGAGATCGCGCTGCCGCTCGACGCCTTCGTAGCGGATGCCGCCCGCCTGCCGGGGCTGATCCGGGTCGATCGCGGCGCGCTGCCGGCGCCGTCCCGTCCGCTCGCCGGCATCGCCCTGGATGTGACCGCCGGCCACGGCGAGGGCGCCGACCACGTGCCCTCGCCGCTCATCGAGGCGGTGCGGATCGTGCTCGGCCATTTCTACGAGCATCGCGATGTGCCCGGCCCCTCGGCCGCCTTTCCGGCGGCGCTGGACGCGCTGGTCGCCCCATTCCGGGTGGCGCGGCTATGAGCGGGCAAGCCGCGACGCCGCTGGGCGCGATGCGCCACCGCCTCGTCCACGAGACGTCGGTGGAGGTGCCGGACGGGGCGGGCGGGGTGCGCCGCAGCTTCATCGCGGTCGACCTGCTCTGGGCAGCGGTCGAGACCGTGGCCGCCCCCGCCGAGATCGCCGACCGGCCGGGCGCCGTGCTCACCCATCGCGTCACCGTGCGCGCGCCGGCGACGGTGGCGGCCGGCGACCGATTGAGGCTCGGCGCGCGGATCTTCCTCGTCGAGGCGGTGAGCGACCCCGACATGCGCGGGCGCCGCCTGCTGTGCCAGTGCCGGGAGGAGACGCCGTGAAGCTCGCCATCCGCATCGTCGGCGTGGAGCGTCTCGCGCGCCGCCTGCGGGCGATGGCAGGGGAGCAGGGGGCCGAGGAGCGGTCCCTCCCGCCAGGCTCGGCTGGCGGGAACCGCGTGCGTCCTTCGAGGCTCGACCTGCGGTCGAGCACCTCAGGATGACGAACCCGCTCAAGGAGGGTGTGCCGGTTGAAGGATGCCGACCCTCGTCATGCTGAGGTGCTCGGGCAATGCCCGAGCCTCGAAGCACGCAGGACCTGCCCGCCTCGCGTGCAGCCCGCTCCCCGCCCGACGCACCCGAAGGACCACCCATGACCCCCGCACAGGCGCTGCGCGCCGCCATCCATGCCGCCCTGTTGGCCGACACCGCGCTCGCCGCCGCGCTCGGCGGCCCGCGCATCTATGACGTGCCGCCCGCCTCGCCGGCCTTTCCCTATGTGACGATCGGCGAGGCGCAGGTGACCGACTGGTCGACCGCCAGCGACGCCGGCGAGGAGCATCGCCTGACTCTGCACGCCTGGTCGCGGCAGGGCGGCCATGACGAGGCGCACGCGCTGGCGAGCCTGATCCAGCAGGCGCTGCACGATGCCGATCTGGAACTGGAGGGCTGCCGCCTGGTCAATCTGCGGATGACCACCGCGGAGATCCGCCGCGAGGCCGGCGGGCGCAGCCATCACGCCTTCATCCGATTTCGCGCGGTTCTCGAAACCACATGAATAACCAAAGCCAAGAGTCCGTAAAGACTCGGCTTTTCGGTCGAACTTGAATCGATCTCTGAAGTCGGTTGCGCGGCTTTGCTGAGGTGAAGCGCGAAGGCCGCAGAGGGCTCGCCAGCCCAATTGAATCAATATCTTAGAAGGTAGCCCGCTCGGGTTAACCGTCCCCTAACAGCCGAACCGGAGACCCTCGCATGGCCGCGCAGAAGGGCAAGGACCTGCTCCTGAAGATCCACGACGGCACCGCCTTTTCGACGGTGGCCGGGCTGCGCTCGCGGCAGATCGCCTTCAACACCGAGCCGGTCGACGTGACCCATGCCGAGAGCGCCGGCCGCTGGCGCGAGCTACTCGCCGGGGCGGGGGTGAAGCGCGCCGCGATCTCCGGCTCCGGCGTGTTCAAGGACGCTGCCTCCGACGCGCTGATCCGCCAGAGCTTCTTCGACGGCGCGATCCGGCAGGCGCAGCTCGTGGTGCCCGATTTCGGCACCATCGAGGGGCCGTTCCAGATCACCAGCCTCGAGATCGCCGCCGAGCATGACCGCGAGGTGACCTTCGACATCGCGCTGGAGAGCGCCGGCGAGATCAGCTTCGCCGCGCTCTGAGGAAACGATCATGGCCAATCGTCATCGCGGCGAGATCGCCGCCGAGCTCGACGGGCGCGCCCGCACGCTGGTGCTCACCCTCGGCGCGCTCGCCGAGCTGGAGGCCGCCTTCGGCGTCGAGGACCTTTTGGCGCTGGCCGAGCGCTTCGAGCGCGGCCGCCTCTCGGCGCGCGACGCCGTGCGCATCGTCGCCGCGGGGTTGCGCGGGGCGGGCGAGAACGTGACCGACGAGGAGGTGGCGCGCATGACGACGCCGGGCGCGGCGGCGGGTTTCGCCCGCATCGTCGGCGCACTGATCGCCGCCACCTTCGGCACCGCGCCGGAAGCGGCGGGCGAGGGGAGTATTCCGCCACCCGGCGTCGCCGGTGGAACGACCTCGCCCGGAGCGCCAGCTTCAGCCGGCCGATCCGGTGACACGATGTTCTCCTCCGCGCCATCCGCGCCGCCGGGTGGATTCGCTGAAAACCCTCCGGCGCCGCCGCCGGCCTGAGCGGGCGCCCGCCGGCCGCCTTTCCCTGGGCGGCGGCGATGGCGTTCGGCCTCGGCCGGCTGCGGCTCGCCCCGGATCATTTCTGGCGCATGACCCCGCGCGAGCTCGCCGCCGCCATGGAGGCGATGCTCGGCCCCGCCCGCGCCCCGCTCGACCGCCCGACGCTGGCGGGGCTGATGGCGCGGTATCCGGATTGATCCTCGCTTGCGCCGATGACGGGCGGCGGCGGGTACGGCCGAAGGGGTCTTTCCTGGGTCCCGGATCGGCGTTTCGGCTTCGCCTCCACTTGTCCGGGACACGCGTGCCGCGTCGCTTCCCGGACAAGCTGCGCATGGCGCAGCGCCGATCCGGGACCCAGGAAAGAACCCACCGAAGGCGCCAGCCTTCGCATCCCCCCAAGGAACCCCGCCCATGGCCGAGACGGAAGAACTGGTTGTCGAGATCACCGCCGACACCACCGTGTTCCGCCGCGAGCTCTCCGATGCCGAGCGGCTGGCGCGCGGCTTCGGGCGCTCGGTCGGCGACGCGCTGACCGACGCCATCGTGAAGGGGAGGGATGCCGGCGAGGTGTTCCGCGCCCTCGGCCTCCGGCTTTCCTCGCTGGCGCTCGACGCCGCGCTGCGCCCGGTGGAGCAGGGCATCGCCGGCCTGTTCCAGGGTCTGCTCGGCGGCGCGCTCGGCTTCGCGAAAGGCGGCGTGTTCCCCGCCGGCCTTTCCGGCGGGCGCGTGGTGCCCTTCGCCTCCGGCGGCGTGGTGGCCTCTCCGACCTATTTCCCGCTCGGCGGAAATCTCGGCCTGATGGGCGAGGCCGGCCCCGAGGCGGTGCTGCCGCTCACCCGCGGGGCCGACGGGCGGCTCGGCGTGGCGGCGGCCGGCGGCGGACGCGCGGTGAACGTCACCGTCAACGTCGCCACCCCCGATCCCGGCGCCTTCCGCCGCTCGGAAGCCTATCTCGCCGGCCTCGTCGCCCGCGCCGTCGCGCGCGGCGAGCGGAGCCTGTGAGGCGCGGGATTTGGCGGAAGAGTCTTTCCTGGGTCCCGGATCGGCGCCGCGCGCTGCGCGGCTTGTCCGGGAAACAGCAGCGCCCCGTGTCCCGGACGAGTGACGCCGCGGGCGGAACGACGATCCGGGACCCAGCGAAGACTCTTCGGCCCACGTTTCACATCGCGCCAGCCAACGGACCCCCGCCATGCCCGCCTTCCACGAGGCGCTGTTTCCGCTCGACGTCGCGCTCGGCGCGGCGGGCGGGCCGGAGCGCGCCACCGAGATCGTCACCACGCTCACCGGCCGCGAGGAGCGCAACACCCGGCTCGCCCATTCACGCCGGCGCTGGGATGCCGGCTATGGCGTGAAGTCCCTCGCGCAGCTCTCGGCGGTCGTCGCCTTCTTCGAGGAACGGCGCGGCCGGCTGCACGGCTTCCGCTGGCGCGACCGGCTGGACCACGCCTCGGGTCCGCCCGGCGCGGCGGTCACCCCGCTCGACCAGACCGTCGGGGTCGGCAACGGCGTGCGCGCCGAGTTCGCGCTCACCAAGACCTATGGCGCCGCCTTCGCCCCCTATGTGCGGCCGATCGTCAAGCCGGTCGCCGGCACGGTGCGGGTCGCGGTGGGCGGCGCGGAGGTCGCGGCCGGCACTGCTTTCACCGTCGATGCCGCGACTGGCCTCGTCACGTTCCTGCCCGGCCATGCGCCGCCCTCCGGCGCGGCGGTCACCGCCGGCTTCCAGTTCGACGTGCCGGTGCGCTTCGACACCGATTTCCTCGAGGTGAACCTCACCGCCTTCGAGGCCGGCGAGATCCCACGCATCCCGATTCTGGAGATCAGGCCGTAGCGGCTGCCGCCTGCGTGCTTCGCCCGGCTTTGCCGGGCACCTCAGCATGACGGGCGTCGGGAGATCACCGCGGCCGTCGGAACAGCCGTCCAGAACCACCCCTCGTCATGCTGAGGTGCCGCCGCAGGCGGCCTCGAAGCACGCAGACCTGCTTCCCGAAGGTCCACCATGCGCACGCTCCCCCCGCTCTTCGCCCTTGGCCTCGCCTCGGGCGTGACCACGCTCGCCCGCTGCTGGCGCATCACGAGGCGCGACGGCGCGGTGATCGGTCTCACCGAGCATGACGAGGACCTGACCGTCGACGGCACCGCCTTCCGCGCCGCCGGCGGGGTGGCGGGCGCGGAATCGAGTCTCGGGCTCGGCTTCGCGGTGAAGGGCTCGGAACTCTCCGCCGCGCTTGCCTCCGACGTGCTCGACGAGGCGGAATTGGCCGCCGGCTTGTTCGACGGCGCGGATGTCGAGCTGCTGCTGGCCGACTGGTCGGCCCCGACGCTGTTCGTGCTCCTCAGGCGTTTCTCCATCGGCGAGGTGCGGCGCGAGGCCGGCGCCTTCGCCGCCGAGCTGCGGGGCCTGGCCGAGACGCTGAACGAGACACGCGGGCGGGTCTATGCCGCGCCCTGCGATGCCGATCTCGGCGATGCGCGCTGCAAGGTGAACCTCGCTCTGCCGGTCTTCACCGGCGCCGGCACCGTCACCGCGGTGGAGGGCGACAGCCTGTTCACTGCTGCGGGGCTCGACGTCTACGGCGCCGACTGGTTCGCGCGCGGCCGTCTCGTTTTCACCGGTGGCGCCAATACCGGTTTCGCCACCGAGGTGAAGACCCACCGCAAGGAGGGCGGCATCGTGCGGCTCGATCTGTGGCAGCGCCCGCCGGAGCCGCTGGTTGCGGGCGACGCCTTCACCGTCTCGGCCGGCTGCGACAAGCGCTTTGCCACCTGCCGGGACAATTTCGGCAACACGCTGAATTTTCGCGGCTTCCCGCACATTCCGGGCAATGACCGGGTGCTGCACGTCGCCATGCCGGGGGACGCCTGATGCCGGACAACGACCTTCGGGCGCGCCAAAATGAGCTGCGCGCGCGCATCGTCGCCGAGGCGCGGGACTGGATCGGCACGCCCTATCTGCACCGCGCCTCCTGCAAGGGCCAGGGCGCCGACTGCCTCGGGCTGGTGCGCGGCGTCTGGCGCGCCATCGCCGGGGAGGAGCCGGAGGCGCTGCCCGCCTATGCCGCCGACTGGGCCGAGGCGACCCGTGCCGAGCAGCTCGTCGAGGCCGGCCGCCGCCATCTGGTGCCGGTGCCGCTCGACCGTCTGAGACCGGGCGACGTGCTGCTGTTCCGCTGGCGCGCGCATCTGCCGGCCAAGCACGCGGCGATCCTGGTGACGCCGGACCGCATGGTGCACGCCCATGACGGCGCGGCGGTCGCCGAGGTCCATTTCGCGCCCTGGTGGCGCCGGCACCTCGCCTTCGCCTTCGCCTTTCCCGGCGCCTGAGCAGGAACTTGTCATGGCCACTCTCCTCCTCGGAGCCGCCGCCGGCGCGCTGGGCGGCGCCGTGTTCGGGCCGATCGGCGCTCTCGCTGGGCGGGCGCTGGGCGCGCTCGGCGGCGCGGTGGTCGATCGCGCGCTGTTCACGCCGGGCACGCACAGCGAGGGCCCGCGCCTCGCCGATCTCGACGTGATGAGCGCCATGGAGGGCGCCGCCCTGCCGCGCCTCTATGGGCGCGCGCGACTTTCCGGGCAGGTGATCTGGGCGCCGCCCTTCGAGGAGGTGGTCTCCACCGAGACCCGCTCGGCCGGTGGCAAGGGCACCGCCTTCTCGGCGCCGACCACCACGACCACCTATTCCTATTTCGCCAGCTTCGCGGTCGGGCTCTGCGAGGGGCCGATCACCCGCATCGGTCGCGTCTGGGCCGACGGCAAGCTGCTCGACCTCGCGGGCCTGTCGGTGCGCGCGCATCTCGGCGGCGAGGGGCAGCTCCCCGATCCGCTGATCGAGGCCTGGCAGGCGAGCGCCGGCACGCCGGCCTATCGCGGCCTCGCCTATGTGGTGTTCGAGCGCCTGCCGCTCGCCGATTTCGGCAACCGCCTGCCGCAGATCGCGGTGGAGGTTGAGCGTGCCATCGGCGATCTGGAGCCGCGCGTGCGCGCCGTCACCATGATCCCCGGCGCCACCGAATTCGGCTATGCGACGCAGCCGCTGCAGCGGGTGGAGGGTCCCGGCACCTATGCCGCCGAGAACCGCCACATCCTCACCGCCGACACCGATTTCGAGGCCTCGCTCGACCATCTCGTCGCCTGCTGCCCGAACCTTGAGCGCGTCGCGCTGGTGGTGTCGTGGTTCGGCACCGATCTGCGCGCCGGGCAATGCCGCGTCGAGCCGGGCGTCGAGCTGCGCGACCGGGAGACGACCGGCCCCGACGGCGAGCGTGCATGGTCCGTCGCCGGCCGGACGCGCGCCGACGCGCATCTGGTCAGCTCCCATGACGGCAAGGCGGCCTATGGCGGCTCGCCCTCCGACGACAGCGTGATCGAGGCCATCGCCGCGCTGAACGCGCGGGGTCTCAAGGTGACGCTCTATCCCTTCGTGATGATGGACGTGCCCGTCGGCAACGCGCTGCCCGACCCGTGGAGCGACGCCGCCTCGCAGCCCTCCTATCCCTGGCGCGGGCGCATCACCTGTCATCCCGCGCCCGGACGTCCCGGCTCGCCGGACGGCACCTCCACCGCCGCCACGCAGGTGGCGAGCCTGTTCGGCACGGCGGCGCCGGGCGATTTCTCCGTGGACGGCGGCGCGCTCGCCTATTCCGGCCCGGACGAATGGACGCTGCGCCGCATGGTGCTGCACTACGCGCATCTCTCCGTGCTGGCGGGCGGCGTGGAGGCGATTCTGGTCGGCTCGGAGATGGCGGCGCTCACCCGCGTGCGCTCGGCCTCCGGCGTCTATCCGGCGGCGGACGCCTTCGCCGCGCTGGCGGCGGATGTGAAAAGCGTCGTCGGCGCGGAGACGCTGGTCTCCTACGCCGCCGACTGGACGGAGTATGGCGCGCATGTGCTGGGCGGCGGCGCCGAGGTGCGGTTCCCGCTCGACGTGGTGTGGTCGGCGCCGGCGGTCGATTTCATCGCCGTCGACTGGTACGCCCCGATCGCCGACTGGCGCGAGGGCGACGCCCATCTCGACGCCACCTGGCGCAGCACTTATGAGCCGGCCTATCTCAAGGGCAATGTGAACGGCGGCGAGGGTTTCGACTGGTACTATGCCGACGAGGCCGGCCGCATCGCGCAGGACCGCATCCCGATCACCGACGGCGCCTATGACGAGGCGTGGCTCTTCCGCCAGAAGGACCTCGCCAACTGGTGGAGCCGGCACCATCACGAGCGCATCGGCGGCGTGCGGCAGGCTTCCCCGACCGCCTATCCGCCGACCCTGAAGCCGCTGCGCCTCACCGAGATCGGCTGCGGCGCGGTGGACAAGGGCGCCAACCGGCCGAGCGTCTTCCCGGACCCGAAATCGGTCGAGGGCGGCCTGCCGCCCTTCTCGAACGGGCAGCGCGACGACCTGATGCAGCGCCGGCATCTCGAGGCCACGCTCGACGCCTTCCTCGACGACGCGGTGAACCCGACCGCGCCGCTGCCCGGCGGACGCATGCTCGATCCCGGCGCGATCTATCTCTGGACCTGGGACGCGCGGCCCTATCCGGTGTTCCCGCTCGCTTCCGACGTCTGGGCGGACGGCGCCAACTGGCAGACCGGCCACTGGCTCACCGGCCGCTTCGGCAGCGCGCCGCTGGCCGAGCTGTGCGAGACGGTCGCCGCCGATTGCGGCATCGCGCTCGATGCCGGCGACCTGCGCGGCGTGGTCGACGGCTATGTGATCGACCGGCCGATGAGCGTGCGCGCGGCGCTGGAACCGCTGGCGCGGCCTTTCGGCTTCGATCTCGCCGAGCGCGATGGCGGCCTCGCCATGGTCCAGCGCGGCGGCCGGGTCGCCGCGCTGATCGACGACGAGGATCTCGTCGCCGGCGAGGACGGCGCCTCGCTGCGCCTGTCGCGCGGCGCCGAGGGCGAGCTGCCGCGCGCCATCACCATCGGCTTCCTCGACGGCCTCGCCGAATATCGCCGCGCCACCGCATCCTCGCGGCGCCTCGCCGGGGCGGCGCGGATCGAGACGAGCGCCGAGCTCGCCATGGTCGCCGACGACGCGGTGATGACCGCCGCCGCCGATCTCTGGTTGCAGGATCTGTGGGCCGGCCGCGACGCCGCGAGCTTCGCTTTGCCGCCTTCGCGCCTCGCGCTGGAGCCGGGCGACGTGGTGCGGCTGTCCCGCGACGGGCGCGCCGCCCTGTTCGAGATCACCGACATCGAGGACACCGAGGCGCGGCGCGTCTCGGCGCGCAGCATCGATCCCAACGTCTTCGCGGTGGCGACCCGCGCGCCGAGTTTTCCGACGATCACCCTGCCGCCGGCGCTCGGCCGGCCGGTGGCGAGCGTGCTCGCTCTGCCGACTCTCTCGGCCGGGCGGCAGGCGCTGGCCTGGCTCGCCGCCTATGGTGCGCCGTGGCCGGGCGCCATGGCGGTGTGGCGCGCGCTGGACGGCGCCAGCTTCGAGCGGGTGGCGACGCTCGCCGCGCCGTCGGTGATGGGCGAGACGTTGACCGACCTGCCGGCCGGGCCGCTCTGGCGCTGGCAGCGCGGGGCCTCGCTCAATGTGCGCCTCCATGGCGGGCTGCTCGCCGCCGCCAGCGAGGAGGCCGTGCTGGACGGCGCCAACGCGCTGGCGCTGGTCGCGCCGGACGGCACGGTCGAGGTGCTGCAATTCGCCGAGGCGATGCTGATCGGCACCCGGACCTTCCGGCTGTCTGGTTTCCTGCGCGGCCAGCTCGGCACCGAGGCGGCCGCCGGCTTCTGGCCTGCGGGCACCAGGATCGTACGGGTCGACGGCAACATCGCCCCCGTGGCGAGCGGGCTCGACCTGCTGGGCCGAACCGTGCGGCTGCGCGTCGGCCGCGCCGACCGCGACCATGGCGATCCTGCCGTGCGGGAGGTGAGCGCGGATATCGGCCCGCGCGCCTTGCTGCCGCTGGCGCCGGTGCATGCCCGCGCCCGCCGCACGGGTAGCGGTGTCGCGCTGAGCTGGATCCGCCGCACGCGGGTCGACGGCGATTCATGGGACGCCGCCGAGGTGCCGCTCGGCGAGGCGTCGGAGGCCTATCGCGTCGAGATCATGGACGGGGCAGCGGTGCGTCGCGCCTTCGAGGTGGCGGCGCCGTCCGTGCTCTATGCCGCCGCCGACGAGCTCGCCGATTTCGGCGCGCCGCAGGCCTCGCTGCACCTGCGCATCGCCCAGCGCTCCGCGACCGCCGGCCCCGGCGCGGCGCTGGATGTGTGGGTGGTGGTGTAGGGCGATGTGAAGGTTGGGCGGTCGCCTGCGGCGAGTCTTGTGCTGGGTCCCGGATCGGCGTTCCGCCTGCGGCGTCACTTGTCCGGGAAGCAGGTCGCTCTTCGTTTCCCGGACAAGCTGCGCGAAGCGCAGCGCCGATCCGGGACCCAGCGAAAACCCTTTCGCCAAATCCCTCTTACGGCACCGGATCACCTCATGCCCGACACCACGCCCAACCTCGCTCTGCCCCTGCTGGCGGCGGCGCAGGCGCAGAAGCACGTCACCCACAACGAGGCGCTGGTGCGGCTCGATGCGGTGGTCCAGCTCGCCGTCATCGACCGGCGCGCCGCGCCGCCGTCCTCGCCGGCCGAGGGCGACCGCCATCTGGTCGATGCCGGCGCCAGCGGCGCCTTTACCGGCCATGAGGACGAGATCGCCCTGCGCGACGGCGAGGGCTGGAGCTTCCTCGCGCCCCGCGCCGGCTGGCGGCTCTATATCGCCGCCGAGCGCGCCAGCCTGATCCATGACGGCGATGCGTGGACCGACGCGCTCGCCGCGACGCCCGGCGGCGGCGCCTTCGCGCTGCGCGCTTATGAGGCGGAGGTGACGCTCGCCGGCGCCTCCACGGTGGCCGCGCTCGCCATCCCCGACCGCGCTATCTGCCTCGGCGTCGCCAGCCGCACCGCCGAGGCGGTGACCGGGGCGACCTCCTATTCCGTCGGCATCGCCGGCGATACGGCCAAGTTCGGCAGCAGCCTCGGCGTCGCGCCGGGAGCCTCGAACATCGGCGTCATCGGCCCGCAGGCCTTCTATGCCGACACGCCGCTGGTGATCACCGCCGCCGGCGGCGCCTTCACCGGCGGCAAGGTGCGCCTCGTCCTCTACTGCATCGTCCTCGCCGCGCCGCTCTGAACGTTCCACACGGAGAACAGCCATGCCCTACAATCCCGCCAAGGACCCCTGGCGCGGCAGCGCGGTCGCGCCCGGCGGCTTCGGCCGCGACGGCGCGCTGGTGACGCCGGACGACGCCAACGATCTCACCCGCTATGCCCGCATCCGGGTGTTCGTGCCGGCCGGGCTCGCCTCCGCGCAGATCTCGATCCTGCCGGTCAATGCCGCCGATGCCGGCCCGCTCGCTTTGCCCCTGCCGGTCGGGCAGGTCAGCGTGCTCGAATATCTGGTGCGCCGGGTGCGTGCGACCGGCACCACCGCCGGGCTGGTGATCCACAGGATCGACTGAGATGGCCGTCTGCCTTCGCCTCGATCTCGCCCGGCGCCGGGCGACCCCGACGCCGCGCCCGCTCGATCTCGTGCCGGCGGCGCAGGCCTTCGGCCTCTGCCGCCTGGGCTCCGTCTATTCCGGCCCGCTGCTCCGCGCGCGGCGTGCCTCGGACGGCGCGGAGACCGATATCGGCATCGGCGCCGATGGCTGGCTCGATGCCGACGCGCTGCTCGCCTTCGCCGCCGGCGCCGCCGCCTATGTGGCGGTCTGGTACGACCAGAGCGGCAATGGCCGCCACGCGGTGCAGACCAGCGCCGCCGCGCAGCCGCAGATCGCCGGCGGCGGCGCGGTCGCTGCGATCGGCGGACGGCCGGCGCTGAATCTTGCGACCGGTCAGTACTTCACCTCGACCGCCCCGGCGCTGGCCCAGCCCTGCGGCCTCCTCGCGGTGGTCCAGCTTCCGGACTACACCCGCACCTCCGACCAGCATCTCGTCCGCGCGGACGCCGGCACCGGCGCGACCGCCTATTTCGGATCGGCGCGGAACTGGACCGCCTTCGCCGGCAGCGCAGTGACCCATGACGTCGCGGTGGCCGACGGCGCGGCATGCGTCGTCGACGCCGCGTTCAACGGCGCCGCCTCCCGGGTCGGCATCAACGGCGCCGGCTTCGCCGGCAATGCCGGCACGGTGGGGATCG
The DNA here is from genome assembly GCF_000702305.1 of Allobosea sp. 117. Classification (GTDB taxonomy): domain Bacteria; phylum Pseudomonadota; class Alphaproteobacteria; order Rhizobiales; family Xanthobacteraceae; genus Ancylobacter. Next base: position 208,459 of record NZ_JNLC01000014.1, on the reverse strand, counting down.
GCGCCAATCCGAACATCCTGCGCGGCGGCGCGCTCGGCACGGCGGTGGTCGGCCTCGTCGGCGAATTCATCCTGTTCACGCGCGACCTCACCGCCGCCGAGGCCTCGCGCATCGGTGCGGCGCTCGGCGCGCCGCGGGGGATTGCCGTGTCATGACGTCCTATCTCGTGTTCCCGAACCTCGATGCGGCGCTGGAGCGCTCGCGTGCCGCCTATCGCGCCGTCGGCCCTGAAGCCGCGCCCGACGCGATCACCATCGCGCTGTGGGAGGCGGTGACGCATCCGCTCGACGGGCGCGCCGCGCTGGTCCTGCCGGCGACGCCGACTGAGGCCGGCATCGGCCTCGGGCAGGGCGCCTATGACGCGCTGCTCACCGCCGGGGAGGCCGCCGCTCGGCTCGCCGAACTGCCGGCCGACTGGCTTCCGCCTGCGAGCTGAGCGCGGAACAAGTCGCCGTGCGCGGCATTCACAGCGGTGACACGTCTCACGCACAGGCGCGCGACTCAGCTATTGTGAGCCGACTGGTGCTTGGTCGTTTCCTTCGGTCCATGATCGGAATACGCCGATGCTCCGTTCGCTCGCGATCGTGCCCCTTGTTGCCGTGCCGGTTCTCGCCGCTCCCTCGGTTCTCGCTCACGACGCACCCTCCGGCTGGCCCTATCCGCCCGCCTGCTGCTCCACCATGGACTGCTATCCGATCAACGGCTCGGATATCGACGAGGGGCGGGACGGCATCGTCGTCAAGGCGACCGGCGAGCTGATCGCCTACTGGTCGCGCAAGCTGAAGCCCTCCGGCGACGGGCAGTACCACCGCTGCTCGCATCAGGGCGACCGCAGCCGCACCACCATCTGCCTGTTCCTGCCAGCGGGCTCGTGATCCGAGCCTGAGAGGCGCCGTCAGGCCCGGCGAGGGCCGACGTATCGGCTCTGATCGCGCCGCCGCGCCACGCGGAGCGCGCACCCTTTTCCGCATTTTCCGATCCGATGGAGAACCCATGGCCGCGTCCTCGTTCGACGCCGCGCTGGCGCGCGTGCTGGTGCATGAAGGCGGATGGTCCGACCATCCGAAGGACCCCGGCGGCACCACCATGAAGGGCGTCACCCAGCGCACCTATGATGCCTGGCGCCGGCGTCAGGGTCTGGCGACGCGCTCCGTCCGCCGCATCGCGAGCGCCGAGGTGGAGGCGATCTACCGCGCGCAATATTGGGACGCGGTGCGCGCCGACGCCCTGCCGGCGGGCCTCGACTATTGCGTGTTCGACGCGGCGGTGAATTCGGGGCCGGCGCAGGCAGCGAAGTGGCTGCAGCGCGGGCTCGGCGTGGCGGTGGACGGCATTATCGGCGAGGCGACGCTGGCCGCCGTATCCGACCGTCCCGTCGTGGCGCTCATCGAGGGCACCTGCGAGCGCCGCCTCGCCATGCTGCGCGCGCTGTCGACCTGGTCGAGCTTCGGCAAGGGCTGGAGCCGGCGTGTCGCCGAGGTGCGGGTCGCGGCCAAGGCGATGGCGGGGCGCGACGAGCCAGCGCCGCCGACCGCGCCGCTGCCGGCCGAGATCGCCAAGGCCCGCGCCTGCGACACGCGCATCGCCCGCACGCCGGAGGGCGCGGGCGGCCTCGTCGCCGGCGCCGGCGGCATTGGCGCGGTGCTGGCCGAGCAGGCCGAGCGCCTCGCCCCCTTCGCCGAGTTTTCGGCGGTCCTGAAATGGCTGTTCGCCGGCCTGTTGATGGCCGGCGTGGCGCTGACGCTGGCGGCGGTCTGGCGCCGCCTTCGGGTCGAGGGCGGGGTTGCGCCGGAGGTACTGGAAGCCTGAACTGGCGCTTGCCGGGCGGTCGCCGCCGGGCAAGGCTGGAGCGCCGGCCGCCCGGCCGCGCCGTCACCGGGGCTCCCTCATGTCGCTGCCGCCCTTCGATCCCTTGCTCGCGCTCGCCGTCTTCGTCTCCACCGCCGCCACGGACACCGTCTATGTGCTGTTCAACGCCGCCATCGTGTCGCGAAGGCGCCTTGCGGCGGCGAACTGGAGCGGCGCCTGGTATCTGCTCTCCGCCTTCGCGGTCATCAGCTACACGCAGGAGTGGATCTATGTGGCCTTCGCGGCCATCGGCTCCTGGGTCGGCGCCTATGCCACGGTGGCGTGGCTGCGGGTGCGCGAGGGGCATGCCTCCTGACACCTTCGGCTGTACCACCTGACAGGATCGCCGCGCGGTGGCATTCTCCCGGTCACCCGCGCTGAGGAAGGCGCGATTCTGGGGGAACTGCCGTGCGCCTGCTCGTCGTCGAGGACGATCCCGATCTCAACCGCCAGATGTTCGAGGCGCTGAGCGACGCCGGCTATGCCGTCGACCGCGCCTATGACGGCGAGGAGGGGCACTATCTCGGCGAGAACGAGCCCTATGACGCGGTGGTGCTCGACATCGGCCTGCCGAAGCTCGACGGCCTCTCCGTGCTGGAGGCCTGGCGCCGCGACGGCAAGAAGATGCCCGTGCTCATCCTCACCGCGCGCGACCGCTGGAGCGACAAGGTGCAGGGCTTCGACGCCGGCGCCGACGACTATGTCGCCAAGCCCTTCCACATGGAGGAGGTGCTGGCCCGCCTGCGCGCTCTGCTGCGCCGCTCGACCGGCCATGCGGCGAGCGAGCTCTCCTGCGGGCCGGTGATGCTCGACACCCGCTCCGGCCGCGTGACGGTGAACGGCCGCCCGGTGAAGCTCACCTCCCACGAATACCGGCTGCTCGCCTATCTGATGCACCATTCGGGCCGCGTGGTCTCGCGCACCGAGCTGGTCGAGCATCTCTACGATCAGGATTTCGACCGCGATTCCAACACCATCGAGGTATTCGTCGGGCGCCTGCGCAAGAAGCTCGACATCGACGTGATCCAGACCGTGCGCGGGCTCGGCTATCTCCTCGTGCCCCCGGAACAGACCCGCTGATCGCGGCCGGGGCGAGGATCATGCGCCGCTCCCGCCACCACTTGCCCCCGGATGCGCGCTGATGCGTCCCGGCTCGCTGGCGATCCGCCTCTTCGTCTCCGCCATCGTCGTCATCGTCGCGGTGCTGCTGCTCGCCGGCTTCGTGCTGTCCTCGGTCTATCGCGACGCGGTGGAGCGCGCCTTCGACCGCCGCCTCGACGTCTATCTCAAGACCATCGTCGCCGACGTCGCCAGCGCCAGCTCCTCGGAGATGCCCGAGCCGGCGACGCTTGGCGACCCGGTGTTCAACTTCCCGCTCTCCGGCTGGTACTGGCAGATCACTCGCATCGACGGAGCGGCGCGCCAGTTCAAGACCGCCCGCTCGCTGCCCGAGGGCACGCTGCCGCTGCTGCTCGACCGCGGCACCCAGGACGATTTCGGCCTGCGCGAGGGCTATGTGCAGGGGCCGGCCGACCAGCGCCTGCGCATGATCGAGCGCCTCGTCGATCTCGGCGAGGACGGGCAGTACGTCGTCGCGGTGGCCGCCGACGCCATGGAGATCGAGGACGAGGTCAGCGGCTTCGACCGCGCGCTGATGGTCACCTTCGGTATCCTCGCCTCCGCCTTCCTCATCGCCCTCCTGTTCCAGGTGCGCTTCGGCCTGAGGCCGCTCAAGCGCATGAGCGCGGGCCTCGCCGCCGTGCGTGCCGGCTCCGCCGACAAGATCGAGGGCAGCTTCCCGGTCGAGATCGCGCCGCTGGTCGGCGAGGTGAACGCGCTGATCGACAGCAATCGCGAGATCGTCGAGCGCGCCCGCACCCATGTCGGCAACCTCGCCCACGCGCTGAAGACGCCGATCGCTGTGCTGCAGAACGAGGCCACCAAGAGCGAGGCGGCCAACAGCGAGGATCCCTTCGCCGCCAAGGTGCGCGAGCAGGCCGAGATCATGAAGAGCCAGGTCGCCCATCATCTCGACCGCGCGCGCATCGCCGCCCGCGTCTCCGTCGTCACCACGGTGGAGGAGGTGGGGCCGATCGTCGAGGGGCTCGCCCGCACCATGGCGAAGGTCTATCGCGGCAAGGGCATCGACGTGGAAGCCGAGGTGCCCGAGGGCATCCGCTTCCGCGGCGAGCGGCAGGACCTCGAGGAGATTCTCGGCAATCTCGTCGACAATGGCTGCAAATGGGCGCTGTCGCTGGTCGAGATCAACGTCGTGCCGCTCCCCGAGACGCAGTTTGGCGAGCGCGCCTTCTTCGAGATCACCATCGACGACGACGGTCCCGGCCTCACCGAGGAGCAGCGCGTCGAGGCGATGCAGCGCGGCAAGCGGCTCGACGAGAACAAGCCGGGCTCCGGCCTCGGCCTGTCGATCGTCGTCGAGCTGGTCGCGCTCTACGGCGGAAAATTCACCCTCGCCACCGCCCCGCTGGGTGGCCTGCGCAGCATCGTGCGCCTGCCGGCGGCCTGATCCCCGGCCGCAACCTGCGGCGAGGGCCTAGGTTTCGCCTGATTCCTCCCGCTTGTTCCCCCCATATGTTGCCGTAACGACCGCGTTGAGCGGGTAAGGGGGATTCATGCGTGCCTATAGCCTTGTTGCCGTCGGTCTGATCGGTGTCACGCTCGCCGGCTGCGCGGAAGCGCCCAAGACGTCTGCGGGTGCCGCCACCGGCGCTCTCGCCGGCGGCATCATCGGCGCCGTGGCAGGCCGCAACGTCGCCGGCGCGGTGATCGGCGCCGCGGCGGGCGGCCTGATCGGCGGCATGATCGGCAACGCGCTGGACCAGGAAGACCAGCGCCGCGCCCGCGAGGCCGAGATCCAGGCGCTGGAGACCGGCGGGCCGGGCGCGCCGGTGAGCTGGCGCGGCGACAGCGGCAATTACGGCACCATCGTCGCCGGCCCGTCCTATGCGCGCGGTGGCTCGCCCAATTGCCGCGAGTTCACCCACACCATCTACATCAACGGCAAGCCGCAGACCGCGCGCGGCACCGCCTGCCGCAACCCCGACGGCACCTGGTCGCCGGTTCAGGGCTGAGCGCGCCCGCGACCCGGCGCCGCAGGTGCCGGGCTCGCCCGCCCCGCAAGTGCCTTCCGCTCGCGCGAGTGTGAGCCTGCGTCAATCCGGCTGAGGTTGTTACGGATTGGCTCGGCGGGTGAGGTCCGGTAACTCAGCGCATTAGAGCATTTTCCGCGAAAGTTGATCGACTTTCGCGATCAGAAAATGCTCCAGCCAATTGAATCGAGAGCACTTTCTTATCGACCAGGTGATTCCACCTGATCGGAAAGGGCTCTAGAGGTTGACTAATGTTGCTGTGGACCGCCTTCGCGCTGATGACCGGCGCCGCCATATTGGCGGTGCTCTGGCCGTTGCGTGCCCGCGCGGTCGGGCCGGCGGCGCCCGATGCGGCGGCTGACCTCGCCGTCTATCGCGACCAGCTCTCCGAGATCGAGCGTGACCGTGCGTCCGGCCTCATCGGCGAGGCCGAGGGCGAGGCGGCGCGCACCGAGATCGCGCGCCGCATGCTGCGGGCGGCGGACGAGACGGCGCCGGTGCCGGACGGCAGCGACACCCGCCGTCGCGCGGCGGCAGTGGTGGCGCTGGTCGGCGTGCCGCTGATCGCCGGTGGCCTCTATCTCGCGCTCGGCTCGCCGGAGCTGGAAGGCCAGCCGCTGGCCGCCCGCCTCGATGCGCGGCCGGAGCAGGCCGATATCGCCGTGCTGCTGCGCAAGGTCGAAGGCCATCTCGAATCCAATCCCGACGACGGCCGCGGCCATGAGGTGGTGGCGCCGATCTATTACCGCCTCGGCCGCGTGGACGACGCCGCGCGGGCGTGGAGCAACGCCATCCGCCTGCTCGGCCCGAATGCGGCGCGCGAGACCGGCCTCGGCGAGGCGCTGACGGCAGCGGCCGGCGGTGTGGTGACGGCCGATGCGCGGCAGGCCTTCGCGCGCGCCGTCGCGGCCGACCCGGATTCGGTGAAGGCGCGCTATTATCTCGGCCTCGCCGCCGAGCAGGACGGCCGCAAGGACGAGGCCGGCGCGATCTGGGGCAAGCTCGCCGCCGATTCCCCGCCCGATGCGCCATGGCTGCCGACCGTGCGCGCCGGGCTCGAGCGCGTCGGCGCGCCGCTGCCTCCTGTGGCAGCGCCCGCCATGCCCGGCCCCGGCGCCGCCGATGTCGCCGCCGCGCGGGACATGACGCCCGAGCAGCGCGCGACCATGATTCGCGGCATGGTCGAGGGCCTCGCCCAGCGCCTCGCGCAGAACGGCGACGACCTCGACGGCTGGCTGCGCCTGGTGCGTGCCTGGAGCGTGCTCGGCGAGGCCGACAAGGCCAAGGCCGCCGCCGGCGACGCCCGCCGCCATTTCGCCGACGACGCCAAGGCGACCGGGCGCATCGACGCGCTCACGCAAGAACTCGGCCTCGGGAGCTGACCCCATGACCCGCAAAGGCCGCCGCCTCGTCCTCATCGGCTCCGCCCTCGGCGTGCTCGCCATCGCCGCCGGGCTGATGCTCTACGCGCTCACCGACACCATCGTGTTCTTCCGCTCGCCGAGCGAGATCGCCGCCGAGCATCCCGCGCCCGGCACCCGGCTGCGGCTCGGCGGCCTCGTTAAGCAGGGCAGCGTCGAGAAGCAGGACGACGCGCATATACGCTTCGTCGTCACCGACGGCGGCGCCGATGTGCGCGTCGGCTATACCGGCCTGCTGCCGGACCTGTTCCGCGAGGGGCAGGGCGTGGTCGCCGAGGGCCAGCTTCTGCCCGACGGCAGCTTCCGCGCCGACAGCGTGCTCGCCAAGCACGACGAGAAATACATGCCGAAGGAGGTCGCGGACGCGCTGAAGAAGCAGGGCGTCTGGAAGGAAGGGGAGGGCGTGCAGTGATCCCCGAGATCGGCCATTACGCGCTCGTCCTCGCCCTGGCGCTGGCGATCCTGCAGACCGTGCTGCCGATCTGGGGCGCGCGCGCCGGCGACGAGGCGCTCATGCGCGTCGGTCCGCCGCTCGCCATCGCCTTCGCCGGCTTCGTCATCCTGTCCTTCGCGGCGCTGGTGGCGGTCTATGTCCAGTCGGACTTCTCGGTGGTGAACGTCGTCGAGAACTCCCACTCGATGAAGCCGCTGCTCTACAAGATCACCGGCACATGGGGGAACCACGAGGGCTCGATGCTGCTCTGGGTCCTCGTGCTGGCGCTGTTCGGCGGCACCGTGGCGCTGTTCGGCTCCAACCTGCCGTCGCGGCTGAAGGCCAACGTGATCGGCGTGCAGGGCTCGATCGGCGTCGCCTTCCTGCTCTTCATCCTGCTGACCTCGAACCCCTTCTTGCGCATGGTGCCGGCCCCCGCCGAGGGGCGCGACCTAAACCCGATCCTGCAGGACATCGGCCTCGCCATCCATCCGCCGCTGCTCTATCTCGGCTATGTCGGCTTCTCGGTGACCTTCGCCTTCGCCATCGCCGCGCTGATCGACGGACGGATCGACGCCGCCTGGGCGCGCTGGGTGCGGCCCTGGGCGCTGGCGGCGTGGGCGTTCCTGACCGTCGGCATCGCGATGGGCTCCTACTGGGCCTATTACGAGCTCGGCTGGGGCGGCTGGTGGTTCTGGGACCCGGTCGAGAACGCCTCGCTGATGCCGTGGTTCGCCGGCACCGCGCTGATCCATTCCGCCGTGGTGATGGAGAAGCGCGACGCCCTGAAGGTGTGGACCATCCTGCTCGCCATCCTCGCCTTCTCGCTCTCGCTGCTCGGCACCTTCCTGGTGCGCTCGGGCGTGCTGACCTCGGTGCACGCCTTCGCCACCGACCCGACGCGCGGCGTCTTCATCCTCGCCATCCTCGTCGCCTTCATTGGCGGCTCGCTGGCGCTGTTCGCCTGGCGCGCGCCGCTGCTGCGGCAGGGCGGTATCTTCGCCCCCGTGTCGCGCGAGGGCGCGCTGGTGCTGAACAATCTGCTGCTCACCGCCTCGGCGGCGGCGGTGCTGGTCGGCACGCTCTATCCGCTGGCGCTGGAGGCCTTCAACGGCGAGAAGATCACCGTCGGGCCGCCCTATTTCAACGTAACGGTCGGCGCGCTGATGCTGCCCGTCGCCTTCGCCATGCCGTTCGGCCCGCTGCTCGCCTGGAAGCGCGGCGATCTCGTCGGCGTCGGCCAGCGCCTGATGGCGGCCTTCGCGCTCGCGCTGGTCGCGGCCGGGGTCGTGGCGGTGGCGACCGAGGGCGGCCCGGTGCTGGCCCCCTTCGGCATCGGGCTCGCCGCCTTCGTGATCCTCGGCGCGGTGACCGACCTCGCCGAGCGCGCCGGGCTCGGGCGGGTGTCGCCCGGCACCATGCTGGCGCGGCTGCGCGGCCTGCCGCGCGCCGCCTACGGCACCATGCTCGCCCATGCCGGCATCGGCATCTGCCTGCTCGGCATCGTCGCGGAAACGAGCTGGAGCTCCGAGCGCATCATCGGCGCCAAGCCGGGCGACGCCTTCCCGGTCGGCGGTTTCGAGCTCCGGCTGGAGCGGCTGGAGCCGCGCACCGGCCCGAACTACCGCGACGTCGCGGCGGTGTTCTCCGTGCGGCGCGGCGGGGTCGAGGAGGGCACCGTCGAATCCTCCAAGCGCATCTTCACCGCCCGCAACATGCCGACCACCGAGGCCGGCATCCGCACCTTCGGCTTCAGCCAGCTCTATGTCAGCGTCGGCGACGAGCTGCCGGGCGGCGGCATCGGCGTGCGCGCCTATTACAAGCCGCTGGTGACGCTGATCTGGCTCGGCGCGGTGGTGATGGCGCTCGGCGGCGCGCTCTCGCTCAGCGACCGGCGCCTGCGCGTCGGCGCGCCCAAGCCCGCCCGCCGCAAGCAGCCGGCCGCCCTGCCGGCGGCGGCGGAGTGAAGGCTATGCGCGCCCCCGCTGCGCGGCTGCTCGCCGGCCTGCTGCTGGCTGCGGCGCTCGCCGCCCCCGCCCATGCCGTGCAGCCGGACGAGGTGCTGGCCGATCCGAAGATGGAGGCCCGCGCCCGCGATCTGTCGCGCGAGCTGCGCTGCATGGTCTGCCAGAACCAGTCGATCGACGATTCCGACGCCCCGCTCGCCCGCGACCTGCGCATCATCGTCCGCGAGCGGCTGAAAGCCGGCGACAGCGACCAGCAGGTGCTCGATTTCCTCGTCGCCCGCTATGGCGAGTTCGTGCTGATGCGCCCGACCTGGCACGGCGCGAACGTGCTGCTCTGGCTGGCGCCGTTCGGCGTGCTCCTCGCCGGGATCGCCGGCGTGCTGCTCTATGCGCGCCGGCGCGGCGCCGGTCCCGACCGCCAGGCTCCGCTTACGCCGGACGAGGAGAGGCGGCTCGGCCGCCTCATAGACGAGGCCGGCGGCAAGGCCCCCGCCGACCTTACGAAACTTTAACGCGCCCGCCAGTTTGCGTTAAGGCGACGGCCCCTAACGTCCCCGTCAACACTGCCCGCAGGAGGCAGCAAGAGTGACGAACGAGGACGTTCCCATGCCGCGCAACGCGCTTCCCGAATCCACCCAGAAGACCTCGACCCTGCGCAAGAGCCGCAGCCGGCTGCTCGCCGGCGTGTTCACCCTCGCCCTCGCCGGCGGGACGATCGGCGCCTATGTGCTGCCGCAGACGGTGACCCCCGCGCTCGCCCAGATCACCACCAGCCAGCCGGCCGGCACCTTCTCCTTCGCCGACATCGTCGAGAAGGTCTCCCCCGCCGTCGTCAGCGTGAAGGTGAAGAAGGACGCTCCCGACGAGATGGCGGCCGGCGATGACGAGCCCGGCGCGCAGAACGTTCCCCCGCAGATCGAGCGCTTCATGCGCCGCTTCGGCTTCGGTCCGGGCCAGGGTGGCCCCGGCGCCGAGCGTGGTGGCCCCGGCCGTCCCGGCCCGCATGGCCGCGTGGTCGGTCAGGGCTCCGGCTTCTTCATCTCCGCCGACGGCTATGTCGTGACCAACAACCACGTGGTCGACGACGCCTCCGAGGTGGACGTGACCACCACCGACGGCAAGACCTACACCGCCAAGGTGATCGGCACCGATCCGCGCACCGACATCGCCCTGCTGAAGGTCGAGGGCAAGAGCGACTTCCCGTGGGTGAAGCTCGCCGGCGCCGCCCCCCGCGTCGGTGATTGGGTGATCGCGGTCGGCAATCCGTTCGGCCTCGGCGGCACGGTGACGGCGGGCATCGTCTCGGCGCGCGGCCGCGACATCGGCTCGGGTCCCTATGACGACTTCCTGCAGATCGACGCCCCGATCAACCGCGGCAATTCCGGCGGCCCGACCTTCGGTCTGAACGGCGAGGTCATCGGCGTGAACACCGCCATCGTCTCGCCCTCGGGCGGCAATGTCGGCATCGCCTTCGCGATCCCCTCGGAGACCGTCTCGCAGGTGGTCGATGCGCTGAAGTCCGGCGGCTCGGTGGCGCGCGGCTATGTCGGCGTGCAGATCCAGCCGGTCAGCGACGACGTCGCCGACGCGCTCGGCCTCAAGGACGTGCAGGGCGCGCTGATCGCGCAGGTTCAGTCCGGCACGCCGGGCGAGAAGGCCGGCCTCAAGGCGGGCGACATCGTGACCGCCATCGACGGCGTCAAGATCAAGGACGCCCGCGAGATGTCGCGCAAGATCGCCCAGCAGAAGCCGGGCACCAGCGTGAAGCTCGACGTGCTGCGCGACGGCAAGCCGACCACGGTCAGCGTCACCCTCGAGCAGCTCCCGAACGAGGTCGCCTCCAACGACCGCCGCGGCGGCTCGGATGAGGGCGAGCAGGGCACCCGCGACGTGCCGCGCCTCGGCCTGTCGCTGGCGCCCGCCAAGGGCGTCGCCGGCGCCGGTGATCTGGGCGTGGTGGTAACCGAGGTCGATCCGAACGGCCCGGCCGCCGATCGCGGCATCAAGTCCGGCGACGTGATCCTCGACGTCGGCGGCAAGCCGGTCTCGACCCCGGCGGATGTCCGTGCCGGCCTCGCCGAGGCCCGCAAGGAAAACCGCAAGGCGGTGCTGATGCGGGTGAAGTCCGAGCAGGGCACGCGCTTCGTCGCGATCTCGCTCGGCAATCCGCGCGGCTGATTTCCATCGGGGCCGGCTGCGGCCCGTTCCGTCGCCCCTTGGGTTGCAGCCGGACCGATAGGCGCACGGGGAGCTCGCGAGGGCTCCCCGTGCTGCTTCCAGAGACTGACGTTACGAAAGAGCCCGTCCGAACCACGCATCCGATAGGCGCACGGCGCGAAATGGCGTACATGGTCATGAGCACGAATCCCGCCCACATAAGCTCCGCCCCGTCGACGACGACGTCCGATTATCAGCCGATCGAGCGCTCGCTCGTCGCTCCGAACGCCGAAGATTTCACGATGCGCCTACTCGTCGTCGAGGACGACCGCGACGCCGCCGATTATCTCCGCAAGGCCTTCCGCGAGGCGGGCCACGTCGTCGACCACGCGGCGGATGGCGAGGAGGGCCTCGTGCTGGCGCTTGACGGCGGCTACGACGTGCTGATCGTCGACCGCATGCTGCCGCGCCGCGACGGGCTTTCGCTGGTCGCCGAGCTGCGAGGACGCGGCGACAAGACGCCGACCCTCATCCTCTCCGCGCTCGGCCAGGTCGACGACCGCGTCACCGGCCTGCGCGCCGGCGGCGACGACTATCTGCCCAAGCCCTATGCCTTCTCCGAGCTGCTCGCGCGCGTCGAGGCGCTGGCGCGGCGCGGCGGGCCGCAGGCGGCCGACACGGTCTATCGCGTCGCCGATCTGGAGCTCGACCGGCTCGCCCATCGCGTCACCCGGGGCGGGCAGGAGATCGTGCTGCAGCCGCGCGAATTCCGCCTGCTCGAATATCTCATGCGGCACGCCGGGCAGGTGGTGACCCGCACCATGCTCCTGGAGAATGTCTGGGACTATCATTTCGATCCCCAGACCAACGTGATCGACGTCCACGTGTCGCGGCTGCGCTCCAAGATCGACAAGGGCTTCGAGCCGCCGCTGCTGCACACGGTGCGCGGGGCGGGGTACATCGTCCGTGACATCGCTCGGTAGGCTGTTCCGCACCACCGCGTTCAAGCTGATCGCGGCCTATCTCGTCGCCTTCGCGCTGTTCGCCGCCTCGGTCATCGCCTATCTCGGCTGGCACACCCAGCGCCTGGTCATCAGCCAGGCCACCGAGGCGATCCAGAACGAGTCGCAGATTCTGGAAGAGCAGTACCGCGTCGGCGGCATCAACCGGCTGGTGCAGGTGGTCAGCCGGCGCGCTCGCGCGCCGGGCGCCGGGCTCTATCTGCTCACCTCCTTCAACGGCGAGCCGCTGGCCGGCAACGTGCTGAACCTGCCGCTGCACTTCCTCGAATCGCCGGGCTGGAAGGAGATCGAATATGTCCGCTCGGAGGAGGCGCGCGGCGCCCCCAGCCGGGCGCTGGTCAAGGTTCTCTTCCTCCCCGGCGAGTTCCGCGCGCTGGTCGGGCGCGACATCGTCGAGCGCGAGGAACTGCGGCGCATCATCATCCAGCCGGCGCTCTGGGGGCTGGTGGTGCTGGTGGTGCTCGGCCTCGCCGGCGGCGTGTTCGTCACCCGCCGCGTGCTGAAGCGCATCGACCAGATGACCGCGACCTCCGAGACCATCATGGCCGGCAACCTCGCAGGCCGCCTCGCGGTCGACGGCACCGGCGACGAGTTCGACCGGCTCGCGCTGAGCCTCAACGCCATGCTGGAGCGCATCGAGGCACTGATGATGGGGCTGAGGGAGGTGACCGACAACATCGCCCACGACCTCAAGACGCCGCTCACCCGCCTGCGCAACCAGGCCGAGGACGCGCTGCGCACCGCCGGCAAGGATGAGGAGTGGCGCGCCGCCACCGAGCGCACCATCGAGGAATCCGACGGGCTGATCCGCATCTTCGACGCGCTCCTGATGATCGCCCGCGCCGAGGCCGGGCAGGCGCGCGAGGCGATGGTGGTGTTCGACCTCGCCGAGACCGCGACCAATGTCGCCGAGCTCTACGAGCCGGTCGCCGACGAGGAGGGGCTCGACCTCGTGGTGGAGGTGCAGCCGCCGCTGCCGGTGCGCGGCGCCCGCGAGCTGATCGGGCAGGCGCTGTCGAACCTCATCGACAACGCGATCAAATACAGCCGCCCGGACCTGCCCGCGACGCGGAACAAGGTCACCATCACCGCGAGCCGCGAGGGAGCCCGCGCGCGCCTCGTCGTCGCCGATCAGGGCGCCGGCATTCCGGAGGCCGACCGGGTGCGCGCCCTCGAACGCTTCGTGCGGCTGGAGGCGAGCCGCACGCAGCCGGGCTCCGGCCTCGGCCTGTCGCTGGTGGCGGCGGTGGTGCATCTGCATGGCGGCACCATCGCGCTGGAAGACAACGCGCCGGGCCTGCGGGTGGTGATCGAGCTGCCGCTCGAGGAAACGCCGCCGGCGTGATCTCCCGCCGGCACGGCCGGGACAAGCCCGGCCATGACGATGCACCGAGGTGCGGTGAGCCCGGCAGGCGGCAGCCCTTCACAAGCGTCGGGGCTGCACTTTGGAAAGGAGTGTGCTGTAAAATTGGGCAGGCCAGCCAGAGAAGGAGACCGGATGCCGGGAAGACGCGGGGCAGGAGCCGATAGCGGCGGGGATATGCTCGCCTCCCGCATGGTCGAGGCGCCGCGGCTTCGCGAGCCGGAACATGCGAGCGGACAGCTCGCCGACGCGATCGCCGCTGCCCCGGCCAAGGTCCGGACCGGCCTTGGAAAGCTCCTCGCGGCACACCCGACCGCCCGCACCGTTCTCGAATCGGTGGCCGAGAACGCTCCCTTCCTCACCGACCTGATCCGCGCCGATCCGGCGCGGCTCTTCCGCATCCTCTCCTCTGATCCGGTGGCGGGCCTCGCCGCCGCGCGGGCGGGCGCGACGCAGCGCGCCGGCGCCACCCGCGACGAGGACGAGCTGATGCGCGAAGTCCGGGCGCTGCGCGCCGAGACCGCGCTGACCGTCGCGCTGGCCGACATCGGCGGCACCTTCGACCTCGACGCGGTGACCGGCGCCCTCACCGACACCGCCGATACGGCGATCGCCGCCGCCGTCGGCTTCCTGATGCGCGAGGCGGTGGCGGCCAAGAAGCTGCGCAAGGTGGTCGGCCCGAACGGGGAGGGGTCCGGCTATGCCGTCATCGCCATGGGCAAGCACGGCGCCCATGAGCTGAACTATTCGAGCGACGTCGATCTCGTCGTCGTCTACGACCCCGCCGCCCCGCTCGCCGGCAGCGTCGAGGCCGCGCCATTCTTCGTGCGGCTGACCAAGCAGCTTGTGCGCCTCATCCAGGAGCGCACCGGCGATGGCTATGTCGCCCGCGTCGACCTGCGCCTGCGGCCGGACCCGGCCTCGACGCAGATCGCGCTCTCGATCGACGCCGCGCTCGACTATTACGAGCGCGAAGGCGCCACCTGGGAGCGCGCGGCCTATATCAAGGCGCGCCCCATCGCCGGCGACATCGCCTTCGGCTACGCCTTCCTGCGCCAGCTCCAGCCCTTCGTCTGGCGCCGCGCGCTCGACTATGCGGCGGTCGCCGACGTGCACGCCATGAAGCAGGAGATCCACGCCTTTCGCGGTCACGCGGCGGTGGCGGTGGAAGGCCACAACGTCAAGCTCGGGCGCGGCGGTATCCGCGAGATCGAGTTCTTCGTGCAGACCCAGCAGCTCATCGCCGGCGGCCGCGATCCGGCGCTACGCTCGCCGCGCACGCTGGAGGCGCTGGACCGCCTCGCCGCCGAGGGGTGGATCGTCTCGCAGGCGCGCGACGAGCTCCACGAGGCCTATCTCTATCTGCGCCGCGTCGAGCACCGGCTGCAGATGGTCGCCGACGCGCAGACCCATTCCCTGCCCGAGGACAAGGAGGAGCTGGCGCGGTTCGCGCTGTTCATGGGCTACAAGTCGCGCGACGCCTTCGCCAAGGCGCTGGTCGAGCGGCTCACCCGCGTCCAGCACCACTATTCGAAGCTGTTCGAGGGCGCCCCGCCCCGCGCGGCGATCGAGGGGCGCCTCGAATTCCCGGCGAAGGCCGACGACCGCGAGACGCTGGCGACGCTGCATCGCCTCGGCTATGCCGAGCCGAAGGCGGCCAGCGCCATCGTGCGCGGCTGGCGGGCCGGACGATACCGCGCGCTGAAGAACCCCACCGCGCGCGAGCATCTTTCCGCCATCGTGCCGCTGCTGCTGGACGAGCTGGCGCGCGGCGGCGCGCCGGACGCGGCGCTGGTGGCGGCGGACCGCTTCCTGCAGGAGCTGCCGGTCGGCGTGCGGCTGCTCTCGGCGCTCGCCCGCAATCCCGATCTGGTGCGGCTGCTGGCGACCATCCTCGGCACCGCGCCGCGCCTCGGCGAGATGCTGGCGCACCGTCCGACCCTGATCGACGCGCTGCTCGATCCCGCCTTCTTCGGCGCTTTGCCGGACGAGGCGGCGCTGGAGGCGCGGCTCGCCGCGCTGCTCGCCGATGCCGAGGACGAGGAGGACCTGCTCGACCGCGCCCGCCGCTTCCGGCAGGAGCAGCACGTGCTGATCGGCGTGCGCATCCTCTCCGGCACCCTGCCGGCGGCGCAGGCGGGCGAGGCCTTCGCGCGGCTCGCCGACGTGCTCATCCGCGCGCTCCACCGCTCCGTCGTGGAGCGTTTCACCGAGGCGCACGGCGCCTTGAAGGGCGCCGAGGTCGCGGTGCTCGCCATGGGCAAGCTCGGCGGGCGCGAGATGACCGCCGGCTCCGACCTCGACCTCATCGTGCTCTACGAGTTCGACGACAAGCACCCGGAATCGGCGGGGCCGCGCAAGCTCTATGGCGCGCAGTATTTCGCGCGGCTGACGCAGCGGCTCGTTTCCGCGCTCACCACCCCGACCAATGCCGGCCAGCTCTATGAGGTGGATCTGCGGCTGCGCCCCTCCGGCCGGGCCGGGCCGGTGGCGA
Organism: Allobosea sp. 117; assembly: GCF_000702305.1. Classification (GTDB taxonomy): domain Bacteria; phylum Pseudomonadota; class Alphaproteobacteria; order Rhizobiales; family Xanthobacteraceae; genus Ancylobacter. Next base: position 192,644 of record NZ_JNLC01000014.1, on the reverse strand, counting down.
CGCGGCTTTCCGGCTTCGTCACCTATCAGAGCGACGAGGCCTGGACCTGGGAGCATATGGCGCTCACCCGCGCCCGCGTGGTCTCCGCCTCGCCGGCCTTCCGGAAGAAGGTGGAGGCGGCGATCGCCCGCGTGCTGCGCCGTCCGCGCGATGCGGCCCGCACCGCCGCCGATATCCTCGACATGCGTGGCGCCATCGCCGACGACAAGGGCGACAGCGAGCGCTGGGACCTGAAATATGCACGCGGCGGCCTCGTCGATATCGAGTTCATCGCCCAATATCTCGTCCTCGCTCACGCCGCGGGGCACCCGGACATCATCGACACCGCGACCGCGCGGGTGATCGCCAACGCCACGCGGGCCGGGCTCATCGACGCGCAGGACGGGCAGTTGCTGGGCGATGCCTGCCGCCTGCTGCACGACCTGACGCAGGTGCTGCGGCTCGCCGTCTCCGCACCCTTCAAGCCGGCCGAGGCGAGCCCGGCATTGCGCCGCCTGCTCGCCCGCGCCGGCGCCATGCCGGACTTCTCGACGCTGGAGGCGCATTTGGCGGAGACGCAGGCGCAGGTGCGGGCCGCCTTCGAGCGCCTGCTGGAGGCACCGGCGGCCAAGCGCCGGCGCAAGCGCGCCTAGAGCGTTTTCGAGCCAAGCGGACACCGGTTCGCGCGGCGTGTCGCTTACCTTGGTCTTCCTCTAAACTAGGATCGGCACGTCCGCGCCAAGCCGGACGGCGAGAGCTCTTTCCGATCAGGTGGAATCACCTGATCGACAAGAAAGCGCTCTCGATTCAATTGGCTGGAGCATTTTCTGATCGCGAAAGTCGATCAAACTTTCGCGGAAAATGCTCTCGGGAGGAAGACATGCATCGTTCCACGATCCTGATGGCCTGTGCGCTGGCCGGTGCCGCCGCCGCGACCGCCGGACTTTCGCTCGCCGGCGCCCAGACGCCGGCCGCCGGCTTCTACACGCAGGATCAGGCCAGCCAGGGCATGATCCTGTTCAACGACAACTGCGCGCAATGTCATCGGCCAGATCTGACCGGCGCCCTGGGACCGGCGCTGATCGGCAAGGCCTTCCTCGACAAATGGGGCAACCAGCCGCTGTCGAATCTCTACGGCTTCGAGCACAGCGCCATGCCGGCGACCAATCCCGGCTCGCTGCCCGATTCCACGCTGCTGCCGATCACCGCCTACATCCTGCAGAAGAACGGTCTGCCGGCCGGCGACAAGCCGTTCGACAAGACCATGCTCTCGCGGACGCTGACCGCGCCCTGAGGCGCCGGGTGCTCAGGCGGTGACGTCCTCCAGCGAGGCGCGGTAGGTCCGGCCCAGCCGGCCATTGAGCGGCAGGCGGACGATCACCGTGGTGCCGGAGCCTTCCGTGGAGCGGATGCGCATGGTGCCGCCATGCAGCTCGATCAGCGACTTGGCGATGGCGAGGCCGAGGCCGCTGCCCTTGTAGGTCTTGGTGAACTGGCTCTCGACCTGCTCGAACGGCTTGCCGATCTTGGCGAGCGCGCCCTTCGGGATACCAATGCCGGTATCCTCCACCACGAACAGCGCCGACTGCTTGGTGAGGCGCGTGCGCAGCGCGATCTGTCCGCCTTCGGGCGTGAACTTGATGGCGTTGGACAGCAGGTTGAGGGTGATCTGCTTCAGCGCCCGCTTGTCCGCCTCCAAGGTGACGTCGGCATCCACCTCGGTGACGACGGCGAGCTTCTTCTCCTCGGCGCGCACGGCCATGACGCGCACCGCATCCGCCACCACCTCGTCGAGCCGCATCGGCTGCATGTTGAGCTGCACCCGGCCGGCCTCGATGCGCGACATGTCGAGAATGTCGTTGATGACGTCGAGCAGATAGCGCCCGCTGTCGCGGATGTCGCGGCAGTATTCACCGTACTTGTCGCAGCCGAGCGGGCCGAACAGGCCGCTTTCCATCAGCTCCGAGAAGCCGATGATGGCGTTGAGCGGGGTGCGCAGCTCGTGGCTCATATTGGCGAGGAATTCTGACTTCGCCCGGTTGGCCTGCTCGGCCCGGGTCTTCTCGTCGGCGTAGTTCTGCGCCAGCTCGGCGAGCTGCTGGGCCTGGAATTCGAGCGTCTGCTGCGATTTGCGCAGGTCGGCGACCAGCGCCATCAGCCGCTTCTCGCTCTCCATCAGCCGCTCTTCGTGGCGCTTCAGCGCGGTGATGTCGGTGCCGACCGAGACGAAGCCGCCGTCCTTGGTGCGCCGCTCAGCGATCTTGAGCCAGCGGCCGCTCTCGATCTGCGCTTCGAAGGCGCGAGCACCTTCCTCCGGCCGGTCCTCGGATTTCAAGGGAGTGCGCACCACCGGCTGGCGCGCATGGCGGGCGATCGCCTGATAGGGCGTGCCGGGCAAGGTGAGCTCGTCGGCGAGACCGTGCAGCGACTGGAACTTCGAGTTGCACATCACGAGGTGGTTGAAGCTGTCCCACAGCACGAAGGACTCGGAGATGGTCTCGATGGCGTCGCGCAGGCGTATGTCTGCGGTGGCGGTGCGCTCGGCGAGGCGCTGCTCCTCGGTGACGTCGACAGCGATGCCGACGAGATGCGGCGGCTCGCCATTGGCCTGCGCCACCACCTCGGCGCGGGCGCGCAGCCAGAGCCATTCGCCTGCGGCGTTCTTCATGCGGAAGATGCGGTCGATGATGCGCCCCGGCTCGCTGGCGATCTCCTTGGCGAGCTCGTAGAGGTTGACGTCGTCCGGATGGATCAGCGCGCTCACCTCGCCGAAGGAGATGAGCTCGTCGCGCGGCTCGTGGCCGAGGATCTCGAACATGGAGTCTGACCAGAACATCCGCCCGCGGCCCATGTCCCAGTCCCACAGGCCGCAGCGCCCGCTGCTGAGCGCGGTGTCGATGCGCTCGCGCACCGTGTCGTAGATGTTGTCGGCTTCGCGCGCCCGCGTCGCCTGCCAGTGGAAGGCGAAGCCGAGGATCAGCAGCACGGCGCCGGTAGTGGTGAGCAGCGTGACGGTGAGGATGGTGTCGGATCGCCAGGTGGCGAGCGCGGTGCGCACCGGCTGCAGCGCCATCACCTGGCCCGTGCCGTTCGGCAGGTTGCGGACCGTGGCGAAGACGGGCGTGCCGTCGCCCAGCGCGACGTCGAGCACGCCGGCATTCTCGGCGAAGACGGCGAGGGCCTGGATGTTGGCGAGCAGGTCGCTGAAGGCGGCGACGCCGCGCGCCGCGCCGTCATGCACGGCGACCACACGCCCGCCGCCGTCGATCAGCGCGAAGCGCCGGCCGCTTTCGGCGGCGCGCGGCGGCAGCGCGTTCTGCAACTGCTGCTCGGGCGAGGCGTCGTTCCCGGAGCGGCCGACCTGATGGGCCGTCGCCAGCACGAACAGGGCGAGCTGGTCCTTGGCGTCGGCGACGGCTTCGGCATGATGCGCGCGGATCTGGATGACCGCGGCGACCGCGACGATGACGGTGAAGGCGACGATCAGGGCGGGAACGGTACGGCGCAGGATGGGTTCGGCGTCGACCAGCCGTTGATAGGCTGGTTTCGCCACAGAGCGTGCCAGCCCTCGCATGGCCTGCACACGCGCAGACGCGCCCGCAGCGTTGGCGCGTGCCATCGCCGGCCTCCCCCGAAGTCCGTATTACTGTCCCACGTGAACGGAGGGACGTGCCGCATCTCTCCGAATCACTACGATTTGAATCGAATCGTCGGCACCAGTCCAGAGTCCTTGAGAGTCAAGTTACCGTTTCGACAACCTTGAGGCGCGGAACGATGTGCCGCGGCTGCCCCGCTCGACGCCGGACCGGGCCGGATGCTATGCGCTCGCCCGTTGCGGCGGCCGGCTTTGCGGCCCGCGCGGGATTTCCGGAGGAAAGTGATGAGCGACATATGGTTCCGCACCGGCGAGGCGACGGTGCTCGCCGCCGACGGCCAGTTCACCGATGCGATGCCGGAAGTGCTGATCGGGTCGGTGCGCGGCCCGGCCGGCCATGCCTTCGCGTCGATGATGGGCCAGGTGCAGGGCCACACCCGCATGTTCGTGGTGCGCGACCTCAACCAGATGGTGCGCCCGGCGACGATGATGACCACCAAGGCGACCATCCACACGCTGGAATATGTCGACCTGCTCGGCGGCGTCGTGCAGGGCGCCATCGGCGATGCCATCGTCGACGCGCTCGCCGAGGGCATCCTGCCGAAGGATCAGGCCGACGAGATCTGCATGATCGTGATGGTGTGGCTCGATCCGCGCTGCGCCGAGGATGCCAACCTCGACAAGGCCGACCTCTACCGCACCAATTATGAGGCGATGAAGATCGCGCTCGACCGCGCCATGAAGGGCGAGCCGACGGTCGATCAGCTCATCGCCAACCGCAAGAGCGTCAAGCACTACGCGCTCGACGGCGTGGTCGACTACTGAACGGGGCTGCGGGCGGCGGCATCCGGCACGCCGCCCGGATCGGTGCCGAGCCCGCCGCCGGCGACGAGCTCGACCTTGATCTCGCTGTCCGAGGCGAGCCGGCCGATCGCCAAGCGGCTGCGCCCGCCCTCCTTGGCGGCGTAGAGCGCCTTGTCGGCCGCGCGCATGAGATTTCGTGACGAGGCGGGGTCGTCGCTCGCGTCCGGCATGAACGTGCTGAGCCCTATGCTGACCGTCACGAAGCCGTGCGGGCTGCCGGCATGGGCGATGGCGAGCGCGCGCACGCACCCGGCCATGCGCGCGGCGATCTCGATGGCCCCGACCTCGTCGGTGTCGGTCAGCACGGCGGCGAATTCCTCGCCGCCATAGCGGCTGACGATGTCGCCGGAGCGCCGCAGCGTGTCGCGCAGCGCCTCCGCGACCCGGCACAGGCACTCGTCGCCGGCAGGGTGGCCGTAGAGATCGTTGAAATTCTTGAAGTGGTCGACGTCGATCATCACCAGCGCCATGGACGGGCGGCCGCGCTGCGTGCGCCGGAACTCGCGGCCGAGCACGGTGTCGAACTTGCGCCGGTTCGGCAGCTCGGTCAGCGGATCCATCTCGGAGAGCATGGTGAGCCGCCGGTTGGCGCGGATCAGCTCGCTCTCCAGCGCCCGGCGCTGGCGCACCGTGGCCGCGAGCTCCTCCTCGACATGCTTCTGGCGGGTGATGTCGACGCTGGTCGCCAGCACCCTGAGCGGTGAGCCGTCCGCGGCGAATTCCACCACCGAGCCGCGGCTCAGCACCCAGCGCCAGCGCCCGTCCTTGTGGCGGATGCGGTAGGTGGCCTCGAACTGGCGCTCTCCGCCGGAGAGGATTCGCGCCAGCGCCCGGCTGGCGCGCGCGCGATCGGCCGGGTGCACGATCTTCCAGGCGAGGTCCTCGTCATCGGCGGTGCTTTCGTCTCTCCGGTAGCCGAGCAGCTTCTTCCAGTGCGGGGAACGCCAGACCGTGTTGCTCGGCACGTCGAGCTCCCACACCCATTGCCCGGCGCTCTCCAGCGCGAAGGCGCTGCGCTCGTCGGCGCGGGCGAGGTCCGACTCCGCCTGCTTGCGCTCGGTGATGTCGACGAGCGCGATCGACAGCCCGCTGACGTTTCCCGCCCCGTCGCGCAGCACGCTGGTATGGATGAGGAAGCTGCGGCCGCTCTCCGGGTGGTGGAATTCGCGCGGCGGTACCGCGAGGCCCGCCGCCGCCCGCGCCAGCTTCTGGCGGACGGCATCCACCGCGAAGGGGGCGCATTCCTCCACCGAGCGGCCCACCACGTCCCCGGCGGCGCGCTCCAGCAGGCGCGCGAAGCAGTCATTGGCGGCGACGTAGCGCAAGGCGGGATCGATGACGCAGAGCGCCACCGGCGCGTGCTCATAGACCTCCGCCACGTCCGGCGGCGAGGCGGCCCGCTTGCCTGTCGACCGTGAGCCGGGCGGAGACTTCGTCGCCTTCATGAAACTCTCGAAGTCCCGCCTGCCGTCAACTGGCTCCCTTATAGCAGAGATCGGACGCAGATTTCATGCCAGCGAGCGTGTCGCGATGTCGGACACGTCGGGCGACAGCCCCGGCGTGTCGGCGACCCGCTTCAGGGCCGCCTCGGCCGAATTCCGGCGCACGGTCTCCAGCGAGCGCCAGCTCTTGAAGGCGGCGAGCAGGCGCGCCGCGACCTGCGGGTTCCGGCCGTCGAGCGTCAGCACGGTGTCGGCGACGAAGCTGTGCCCGGCGCCGTCGGCGCGGTGGAACTGGGTGGGATTGGCGCCGGCGAAGGTGCCGATCAGCGACCGCACGCGGTTCGGGTTGCCCATGGAGAAGGCGGCATGCTTGGTCAGTGCGCGCACCCGGTCGAGCGTTCCCGGCTCGGCGATCTGCGCCTGCAGGGCGAGCCATTTGTCGACCACCAGCGGCTCGTCGCGGAACCGCTCGTAGAAGTCCGCCAGCGCCTCCTCGCGCGCGTCCCTGGCGGAATGCGCCAGCGTGGACAGGGCGGAGAAGCGGTCCGTCATGTTGTCGGCGGCGCGGTAGAGCGCGAGGGCGCGGGCGACCCCGTCGCCGGCGCCGGCGGTCGCCAGGAGGTCGAGGCACATGTTCTTCAGCGACCGCCGCCCGGCCGAGGCCGCGTCCGGCACATAGGGGTCCGGCACGGACAGCCGCTCATAGGTCGCCACGAGCTCGTGGCCGAGCGCCGTGCCGAGCGCCTGCCGGAGCGTGGTGCGCGCGGCGAGCACGGCGTCGGGGTCGACGCCCCTGCCGATCTCGCGCGCGATGTCGCTCTCGGAGGGAACCGACAGCGCTTGGGCGACGAAGGCCGGATCGAGCGAGGCGTCGCCAAGCACCGAGCCGAGCGCCTCGATCAGCGCGGCGGGCGCGGCCGACGGGCGGGCTTCGCGCGTCGCCCCCGTCGCCGCGACGAGATGCGCCATGGCGAGCGTCTGCGCCGCCTCGAAGCGGTTGAACGGATCGCGGTCGTGGCGTGCCAGGAAGAGCAGGTCGTCGGTCGACAGATCGGTGCCGAGCTTCACCGGAGCCGAGAAGCCGCGGTTGAGCGAAGGCACCGGCCGTTCCTCGACATTGCGGAACAGGAAGCTCTGCCGTGCCTCGTTCAGCACCAGCACGCCATGCGCCGCGTTGCCGCCGTCGGGCGGCAGGACCTTCATGTCGTGGCCATCCGCCCCGAGCAGCCCGAAGGCGAGGGGGATCACCAGCGGCAGCTTGGTCGGCTGGCCGGGGGTCGGCGGCACCGCCTGCGCGAGGTCGAGCCGATAGGTGCGGGCCTGCCGGTCCCATTCGCCCGAGGCGGTGACCAGCGGCGTGCCGGCCTGCGCGTACCACAGCGCGAACTGGGTGAGGTCGGTGCCGGTGGCGTCGGCGAAGCAGGCGAGGAAGTCCTCGATGGTCGCCGCGTCGCCGTCGTGGCGCTCGAAATAGAGGTCCATGCCGGCGCGGAAGCTCTCCGGCCCCAGCAGGGTCTTCAGCATCCGCACCACCTCGGCGCCCTTCTCGTAGACGGTCGCCGTGTAGAAGTTGTTGATCTCGCGATAGGTCTGCGGGCGTACCGGATGCGCCAGCGGGCCGCCGTCCTCGGGGAACTGGTGGCTCTTCAGGAGCCGCACGTCGGCGATCCGCTTCACCGGGCGCGAGCGCTGGTCGGAGGAGAATTCCTGGTCGCGGAAGACGGTCAGCCCTTCCTTCAGGCAGAGCTGGAACCAGTCGCGGCAGGTGATGCGGTTGCCGGTCCAGTTGTGGAAATATTCGTGGGCGATGATCGCCTCGATATTCGCATAGTCCGCGTCGGTCGCGGTCTCCGGGCTGGCGAGCACGTATTTGTCGTTGAAGATGTTGAGGCCCTTGTTCTCCATCGCGCCCATGTTGAAGTCGGCGACGGCGACGATGTTGAACACGTCGAGGTCGTACTCGCAGCCGAACGCCTCCTCGTCCCAGCGCATCGAGCGCTCCAGCGCGTCGAGCGCGTAGCCGGCGCGTCCGGCCTTGCCCGGCTCGACATAGATGCCGAGCTCGACATGGCGCCCCGAGGCGGTGACGAAGGGCGCGCTCACCCGGTCGAGCCGCCCGCCGACCAGCGCGAACAGGTAGCAGGGCTTCGGCCAGGGATCGTGCCAGATGGCGTAGTGGCGGGTGGTGCCGGGGATCTCGCCGGCCTCCACCGGATTGCCGTTGCCGAGCAGCACCGGCGCCTCGTCGCGCTCGGCCTCGATGCGGGTCGTGTAGACCGCGAGTACGTCCGGACGGTCGGGGAAGAAGGTGATGCGCCGAAAGCCTTCCGCCTCGCATTGCGTGCAATAGGTGCCGCTGGAGCGGTAGAGGCCCATCAGGCTGGTGTTGGCGGAAGGGTCCACCAGCGTCTCGATCTCGATCACCAGCGCCCGCGCCGGCGGGGAGGGAATGGTCAGCGTGCGCTCGCCGAGCGCATAGGCCGTTCCCGCGAGCGGCGTGCTGTCGAGGGAAATCGCCTTCAGGGCGAGCTCGTCGCCGTCGAGCACGATCGGCGCGCCGGGGCGGCCTTTCGGGTTCGGCCGCATGGCGAGGCGCGCGAGAATGCGCGTCGCATTGGGATGCAGGCGCACGTCGAGATCGACCGTGTCGACCAGCCAGTCCGGCGGCCGGTAATCGCTGAGGCGGACGGGTTGGGGCTCGGGATCGAGCGGCATCGCATCACTCCAGGCGGCACGAAATCTGGCCATAGCGCCAATGAAAGCTGTAGGCCCTCGGTCGGCGGATCGGAAGCCCGCATCGCCTCACATCGGTTCAAGCGACCTCCGGCGGTGGGGGGAATCGCCGCTTCATCGCCATCATGTGGCCGTCTCTGCGCTACGTTCGGATGGAACCGTGAGCAAGATGAGTCGTTATATCCGGCTCTTATTCCGCCGACTTCGGTAGAAAAATACAGTACATTCAGAAATGGAGGATATCGTATGGCCGATACCGGTGCGCCAGAACGATTTGAATCCCTCGATTCCTGGCGCGGTATCTGCGCTGTTATGGTGGCGATATATCATTTTGCGTTCGTCATGAATGCGGATTCGATACGAAGTGCGTTCATTTTGAATTCTTATCTTTTTGTGGATTTTTTCTTCGTGCTCTCCGGCTTCGTGGTGTGCCACGCCTATCGCGACCGGCTCGACGCGCCGCGCAAGGTCGGCGGCTTCATCCTGAGGCGCTTCGGCCGGCTGTGGCCGCTGCATGCCGCGATCCTCTTCGCGATGATGGTCGCGATCATGGCGATCAATCTCTTCGGCCCGTACCCCGACCAGCTCGCGGTGCATGCCAATACGGGCAGCTATTCGCTGCTGGCGCTGGTGCTCAACGCGCTGCTGCTCAACTCGATGAGCCTCTATGGCAGCGCGTGGAACGGCCCGGCGTGGAGCATCGGCGCCGAGCTGTACACCTACATCCTGTTCGCGGCTGTGATCGTGCTGTCCGGCCGGCGGCTGGTCGCCGCCTCGCTCCTGCTGGTGGCCGGCGCGAGCCTCGCGCTGCTGGCGCTGGCGCCGTCCTACATGAACTCGACCGCCGATTACGGCCTCGTGCGCTGCGTCGCCGGCTTCTTCACCGGGGTGGTCGCCTATCATCTGCATGTGCGGATGCGCGCGCGTGCGCTGCCATTCGCAACCGTCGCGGAAGTCGCGGCGGTGGCGATCGCCGGGCTGTTCGTCATCGTCGCCGGCAATGGGCCGGACAAGGTGCATGCGCTGAGCCTGCTGGCTCCGGCGGTGTTCGGCTGCGCCATCCTGATCTTCGCGCGCGAGGGCGGGGCGCTGTCGCGCGCGCTCCGGGTACGCCCGCTGCGCGCGCTCGGGCGCTGGTCCTATTCGATCTACATGGTGCACGTCCCGCTGCTAGTGCTGCTCGCCTATGGCGTATGGCTCTATGGCGAGGCCGCCGGCATCACGGTGCGGCGCGAGGTCGTCGTCGAGGGCTATGTGAAGCACCTCTACGATCTCGGCCACCCGATGGCGACGCAGGCGCTGCTTGCCGGCTTCCTCGTCGTGACGGTGGCGCTCGCGGCCTTCACCTATGCCCGCATCGAGGACCCGTGGCGTGGCCGGCTCAACCGTCTGGCGCGGCGCTACGAGGAGGGCGGCCGCCGCAGCCTCGCCCTCGGGCGGCTGCCGGCCGAGGCCGTACCGATCCCCGTGCGCGATCGCTGACGGCTCAGTCCCGCTCCGCCTCGGTGGCCCGCCAGCGGGCGATGAGCGGCAGCGTCACCGGTGGGGTTTCGAGGTCCGGCACCACGGCGAGCGCGCCGGGGAAGCTCTGGTGGCGTGTGTAGAGGCTTGGCGTGACGATGGTCGGCAGTCCCGCCGCCCGGGCGGAATCGAGACCGTTGCGCGAATCCTCGACGGCGATCGAGGCGAAGCTCGGCGCCCTCAGCGCGTCGAGCACGTGGCGATAGATGTCGGGCGCCGGCTTCTTGGCCGGCACGATGTCGCCGGCGCCGATCACCTCGAAGATGTCGCGCCCCTCGGTGCCGAATGCGGCGGCAAGGAGGGATTCCACATTGGCGAGGCTGGTAGTGGTGGCAATCGCCAGCCGGACGCCGCCCCGGCGCGCCTCGCCGATCAGCCGGCGGATGCCGGGTCGCAGCTTCGCCGCGCCTTCCGCGACGAGCTCGCCATAGCGCCGGTTCTTGGCGGCGTGCAGCTCGGCAAGGGCGGCGAGCGCCCGCGCCCCGTCCGGCGGGTCGTAGGCGGCGACGTAATGGGCGATGCGCTCCTTGCCGCCGGTGACGTCGAGCAGCTTGCGGTAGAGCGGCTGGTCCCAGCTCCAGTTCAGGCCGAAGTCCGCGAACACCTCGTTGAAGGCGCGCCGGTGCACCTCTTCGGTCTCGGCGAGCGTGCCGTCGACATCGAAGATGATGACGTCCGCGCGCATGGCGTCAGGCCGCCTTCGCCACGGCCTTCGCGCCGGCCGAGCGGATCGCCGCGATATTGGCGCGGTAGCCCTCGATGCCGCCCTTGAAGACGGCGGAGCCGGCGACCAGCACGTCGGCGCCCGCGGCGGTGCAGAGCGCGCCGGTCTCCGGATTCACGCCGCCATCGATCTCCAGGTGGATCGGCCGGTCACCGATCATGGCGCGCAGGCGCTCCACCTTGGGCAGCACGTCGCGGATGAAGGCCTGCCCGCCGAAGCCGGGATTGACCGTCATCGGCAGGATCAGGTCGACCTTATCGAGCACATAGGCGACCGCGCTTTCCGACGTCGCCGGGTTGAGCGCGACGCCGGCCTTTTTGCCGAGCGAGCGGATCACCTGCAGGCAGCGGTCGAGATGGTCGGTCGCCTCGGCCTGCACGGTGATGATGTCGGCCCCCGCCTTGGCGAAGGCCTCGAGATAGGGCTCGACCGGCGCGATCATCAGATGCACGTCGAACACGCGGTCGGTATAGGGGCGGATCGCCTTGATGACGTCCGGCCCGAAGGTGATGTTCGGCACGAAATGGCCGTCCATGACGTCGAGATGGATCCAGTCGGCGCCGGCCGCCACGACGTCGCGCACCTCCTCGCCGAGCCGTGCGAAGTCGGAAGCGAGCATGGAGGGGGCGATCAGGGGGGTGGTCATGGGTGATGTCCTCTTTGAAGTCGTCGGTGCTTCATCGCCGGGTTCATGCATGCACCGTCGTCCATCGGGAGCACCGTCATCCCGAGGTGCGAGCGCAGCGAGCCTCGAAGGATGTCCGTTCGGGTGGGCGGGGCGAGCATCCTTCGAGGCCCGGCCGATGGCCGGGCACCCTCAGGATGACGGTGTTCCCAAGGATCACGGGTGCGTGCCGCCGATCGGCGGATAGCTGTCGATGCCGCCGGAGAACACGCGGCTGGCGAGGATGTCCTCGGCCTCCAGCGTGCGCAGGTCCTGCGCGGTGACCGGCCGGCCGGCGGTGAACAGCCGGTTCGCCTGCCTGAGCCGCGCGCGGTCGAGCGCGTTGCGGATCGAGCGGCCATTGGCGAAATGCGGCTGCTCCTTGCGCAGGCTGATGTAGCGCGCGAACGCCTCTTCCGCCTTCGGGCTCATCACATAGTTCATCGCCCCGAGGATGCGCCCGCCAATGGCGTTCAGCTCCTCCTCCGAATAGTCGGGGAAGTCGATGTGGTGGGCGACGCGCGAGCGGAAGCCGGGATTTGCGTGGAAGAAGCGCTCCATGCGGTCGGCATAGCCGGCGAGGATGACGACGAGGTCGTCGCGCTGGTTCTCCATGACCTGCAGGAGGATCTCGATCGCCTCCTGCCCGTAGTCGCGCTCGTTCTCGGGCCGGTAGAGGTAATAGGCCTCGTCGATGAACAGCACGCCGCCCATGGCGCGCTTGAGGATTTCCTTGGTCTTCGGCGCGGTGTGGCCGATGTACTGGCCGACGAGGTCGTCGCGCGTGACGGTGACGAGGTGGCCTTTGCGCACATAGCCGAGCCGGTGGAGGATCTCCGCCATGCGCAGCGCCACCGTGGTCTTGCCCGTGCCGGGGTTGCCGGTGAAGCTCATATGCAGGGTCGGGCTCGCCGCCTCCAGCCCGAAGCGGGCGCGGGCGCGGTCGACCAGCAGCAGCGCGGCGATCTCGCGCAGGCGCTTCTTGACCGGGGCGAGGCCGACGAGGTCGCGGTCGAGCTCCTCGAACACCTCGGACAGGCCGGTCTCCGCGAATTCGGCGGCGAGGTCGACGGCCTCCGTCGCGGGTGCGATCGGGGCTTCCGTCTTCGGATCTTCGGTGATGGCGTCCATGGCTGGTCGCTCCTGGTCCCATCCTTCGAGGCCGGGCTCCGGCCGGCACCTCAGGATGACGTCACTACAGGAGCAGCGTCATCCTGAGGTGCGAGCCCACGGGTCTTGCCTTTGGCAAGCCCGAGGACAGGCTCCGCGAGCCTCGAAGGATGCTCGTTGGGAAGAGAAAATGGACCGGTCCGGGGCGCGGTATCCCGGACCGGTCCTTATCGCAGCCGGGGAGGAACGGGTCGGCTGCGAAGAAGTTCGGTCACGAAACGGGTGTCAGTAGCGCGCGCCCTCGGGCTGGTTCGCCGCGTAGGGGCGGGTCGTGTAGCGGATGTTCCGCCCGTCCACTTCCTGCCGCTCCAGCGCGAAGCCGGGCTCGTTCTCGGGCCGGTTCACGATGAAGGAGAGCCGCACCGACTCCCAGGTGTGGGTGGCGTCGAAGGCCGAGACGCGGATGTAGTGGCGCCCGGCATAGGCCTTGCGGCATTCATTGAGCTCGAACATGACGCCGGCGGCGTCCTTCACGTCGAACATCGGCAGGCCCCACAGCTCCCAATAGGTGTTGCGGGGATGCGGGTCGTCGGTGAACTCGATGTTCACGGCCCAGCCATTGTTGATGCAGTACTGGATCTGCTTGGCGATCTGCTCGTCCGTGAGGTCCGGCAGGAAGGAGAAGGCGCCCTGGGTGATGCGCATGGTGATGTCCTCATCTATCGTTCCCCGGGCGAAGCGCGCAGTGCGCTCCGCAGGGCCGGGGGCCAGAAGGAAATTCGTGAAGCGCCAAAGGCTTTTCAGTCTTCGGCTGGTCTTCCGGTGCATCCCGGATCGGCGCGTCACGATGCTCTGCGCGGGTCCGGGGTACACGGGCGTCACTCCGCGGCGGTGACCTGCGGCACGAAGTCCGGCGTGTCGGTCGAGGAGTAGTTGAAGGTCACGTCCTTCCACGTATCGAGCGCCTGGCGCAGCGGCAGGCAGTGGCGCGAGGCGGCCTTCAGGATCTCCGGCCCCTCGTTGAGGATGTCGCGGCCCTCGTTGCGGGCGAGGATCATCGCCTCCAGCGCCACGCGGTTGGCCTGCGCGCCGGCCTGGATGCCCATCGGGTGGCCGATGGTGCCGCCGCCGAACTGGAGCACGACGTCCTCGCCGAGCAGGTCGATGAGCTGGTGCATCTGGCCGGCATGGATGCCGCCGGAGGCGACCGGCATCAGCTTGCGGGTCGAGGCCCAGGGCTGGTCGAAGAAGATGCCGTGGGCGAGGTTCTGCGGCACGAAGTCCTCGCGGCAGAGGTCGTAATAGCCCTTGGTGGTGTAGGGGTCGCCTTCGAGCTTGCCCACCACCGTGCCGGCGTGGATGTGGTCGACGCCGGCGAGGCGCATCCATTTGGTGATGACGCGGAACGACACGCCGTGCGACTTCTGCCGCGTGTAGGTCGAGTGGCCGGCGCGGTGCAGGTGCAGGATCATGTCGTTGCGCCGCGCCCACTTGGCCATGGACTGGATCGCGGTGTAGCCGATCACGAGGTCGATCATCACGATGGTCGAGCCGAGCTGCTTGGCGAATTCGGCGCGCTCGTACATGTCCTCCATGGTGCCGGCGGTGATGTTGAGGTACGTGCCCTTCACCTCGCCGGTGGCGGCCTGCGCCTTGTTCACCGCCTCCATGCAGTACAGGAACCGGTCGCGCCAGTGCATGAACTGCTGCGAGTTGATGTTCTCGTCGTCCTTGGTGAAGTCGAGGCCGCCCTTCAGCGCCTCGTAGACGACGCGGCCATAGTTGCGGCCGGAGAGGCCGAGCTTCGGCTTCACGGTGGCGCCGAGCAGCGGACGGCCGAACTTGTCGAGCCGCTCGCGCTCCACGACGATGCCGGTGGCCGGGCCGTCGAAGGTCTTCACATAGGCGACCGGCAGCCGCATGTCCTCGAGGCGCAGGGCCTTGAGCGGCTTGAAGCCGAACACGTTGCCGATGATCGAGGCCGAAAGGTTGGCGATCGAGCCGTTCTCGAACAGGTCGAGGTCATAGGCGATATAGGCGAACCAGGAGCCGGGGGTGTTCGGCACCGGGTCGACGCGGTAGCACTTCGCCCGGTACTTGTCGCAGGCGGTGAGCCGGTCGGTCCACACCACCGTCCAGGTGGCGGTCGAGCTCTCGCCGGCGACCGCGGCCGAGGCCTCGATGGGGTCGACACCATCCTGCGGCGTCACGCGGAACAGCGCGATGACGTCGGTCTCCTTCGGCTCGTAGTCGGGCTGCCAGTAGCCCATCTTGCGGTATTCCATCACGCCCGCGCTGTAGCGGTCGCGCTTCTTCTCGGCGGGCTTGGCAGTCTCGATCGTGCTCATGGTGTCTGCTCCCATAGCTCTCCCGTCGACGCGCAGCAGTGCTGGCGCGCCCGGGTCGTTCGCGTTCAGTCAGTCGTTTCGTCGGCCCCTCGGGGAGAGGCGTTCAGTTCACTCCGCCGCCGCGGTTATTCCGCGGCTACCCTGGCGCCGCCGATCACCGGATCGAGCGCGCCCGAGGCATAGCGCTTGGCCATTGCCGCGAGCGGCAGGACCTTGATCTTCGAGGCCTGTCCGGCGGTGCCGAACTGCTCGAAACGTTCCCGGCACAGGTCGCGCATGGCGTCCATGGCGGGTTTAAGGAACTTGCGCGGGTCGAACTCGGACTTGTTCGCCTGCGCCACCTTGCGGAACTGCGCGGTCATGGCGAGCCGGCAGTCGGTGTCGATATTGACCTTGCGCACGCCGTGCTTGATGCCGCGCACGATCTCCTCGACCGGCACACCCCAAGTCTGGGGCATCTCGCCGCCGGAGGCGTTGAACAGGTCCTGCAGCGCCTGCGGCACCGAGGACGAGCCGTGCATGACCAGATGCACGCTCGGCAGCCGGCGGTGGATCTCCTCGATGACGTTCATCGCGAGGATGTCGCCGTCCGGCTTGCGCGAGAACTTGTAGGCGCCGTGCGAGGTGCCCATGGCGATGGCGAGCGCATCGACGCGGGTCGCGGCGACGAAGTCCACCGCCTGGTCGGGATCGGTGAGCAACTGGTCGTGGCTGAGGGTGCCCTCGGCGCCGTGACCGTCTTCCTGCTCGCCGGCGCCGTGCTCCAGCGAGCCCAGCACGCCGAGCTCGCCCTCGACCGAGGCGCCGACCCAGTGCGCGGCGTCGACCACGCGGCGGGTGATGGCGACGTTGTAGTCGTAGTCCGCCGGGGTCTTGGCGTCCTCCTTCAGCGAGCCGTCCATCATCACCGAGGTGAAGCCGTGCTGGATCGCCGAGAGGCAGGTCGCCTCGTTGTTCCCGTGGTCCTGATGCATGCAGAGCGGGATGTGCGGATACATCTCCGACAGCGCCTCGATCATCTTGGCGAGCATGATGTCGTTGGCATAGGAGCGGGCACCGCGGCTCGCCTGCATGATGACCGGCGCGTCGACGGCGTTCGCCGCCTCCATGATCGCGAGGCCCTGCTCCATGTTGTTGATGTTGAAGGCGGGGACGCCGTAGCCCTGCTCGGCCGCGTGGTCGAGAAGCTGGCGAAGAGTGATGCGGGCCATGGGGCTCTCCTCAGGCTCGGTTCGTCAGGGCGCGCGCGGCATTCGCCACGGCGTCGGCGGTGATGCCGAAATGGGTGTAGAGCTCGGGAGCCGGCGCCGAGGCGCCGAAGCCCTCCATGCCGATGAAGCGTCCCCGTTCGCCGATCCAGCGGTCCCAGCCGAGCCGCGCGGCGGCCTCGACGGCGACGCGCGGGGCCGAGCCGAGCACGCTTGCCCGGTAGGCATCGGGCTGCTTCTCGAACAGCTCCCAGCAGGGCATGGAGACGACCGCCGCCTTCAGGCCTTCGCTCGCCAGCTTGTCCGCCGCCGCGAGGACGATCTCCACCTCCGAGCCGGTGGCGAGCAGCGTCACGTCGCGCCCGCCTTCCGGCTCGCGCACCACATAGCCGCCGCGGGCGGTCAGGTTCTCCCGCGAATGCTGGGTGCGGAAGGTCGGCAGGTTCTGGCGCGACAGCGCGAGCACCGAAGGCGTGCCTTCCGAATGCAGCGCGATCTGCCAGGCCTCCAGCGTCTCCACCGCGTCGGCGGGCCGGAACACGTTGATGTTCGGCGTCGCCCGCAGCATGGCGAGATGCTCGATCGGCTGGTGCGTCGGGCCGTCCTCGCCGAGGCCGATGGAATCGTGGGTCAGCACATAGACGACCCGCTGGCCCATCAGCGCCGAGAGGCGGATGCCGCCGCGCGCATAGTCGGCGAAGACGAGGAACGTCCCGCCATAGGGGATGAAACCCCTGTGCAGCGCGATGCCGTTCATCGCCGCCGCCATCGCATGCTCGCGGATGCCGTAGTGGATGTAGCGGCCGGCATATTTGCCGGGCGCGACCGAGCCGAGCCCCTTGGTCACGGTGAGGTTCGAGTGCGTCAGGTCCGCCGAGCCGCCGACCGTCAGGCCGGTCGCCTCGTTGATGACGCCGAGCGCCATCTCGGAGGCCTTGCGGGTTGCGACCTTCGGCGCCGTTTCGCTCAGCGAGAGCTTGTAGGCCTCGAGCCTGGCGTCGAAATCGGCCGGCAGCCTGCCGGCGATCGCGGCGTCGAAGGCTTGGCGCTTGTCGGAGGCGGCGTGCCGGTCCTCCCACGCCTCGCGGGCGAGGCGGCCGCGGTCGGCGATCTGCTCCCAGGCGGCGCGCACGCCGAGCGGGATCTCGAAGGGCTCGTGGAACCAGCCGAGCCGGTCGCGCGCGCCCTCGATCTCGGCGGCGCCGAGCGGGGCGCCGTGCACCGCTTCGGTGCCGGCCTTGTTCGGCGCGCCGTAGCCGATGGTGGTGCGGCAGGCGATCAGCGAGGGGTTCTTGCTGTTGCGCGCCTTGGCGATGGCGTCGATCAGCGCGTGATGGGCGTGGCCGTCGATGCGGAACACGTCCCAGCCGGCCGCCTCGAAGCGCGCGAGCTGGTCGGTCGAGGTCGACAGCGAGGTCGCCCCGTCGATCGAGATGCCGTTGTCGTCCCACAGCACGATCAGCTTGCCGAGCTTGAGATGCCCGGCGAGGTCGATAGCCTCGTGGGAGATGCCCTCCATCAGGCAGCCGTCGCCGGCGATCACATAGGTGTAGTGGTCGACCAGCTCGTCGCCGTAGCGGGCGTTCATCATGCGCTCGGCGAGCGCCATGCCGACGGCGGTCGTCAGCCCCTGACCGAGCGGGCCGGTGGTGGTCTCGACGCCGAGCGTGTGCCCGAATTCCGGGTGCCCCGCGGTGGTCGAGCCCATCTGGCGGAAGCGCTTGATCTGCTCGATCCCCATGTCGGCATAGCCGAGCAGGTGGTTGATCGCGTAGAGCAGCATCGAGCCGTGGCCGGCCGAGAGCACGAAGCGGTCGCGATCCGGCCAGTTCGGGCGCGTCGGATCGATCTTCATGAAGCGGGTGAAGAGCACGGTGGCGGCGTCCGCCATGCCCATCGGCATGCCGGGATGACCCGACTTCGCCTTCTCCACGGCGTCCATGGCCAGCGCACGCAGCGCATTCGCCATGTCGCGATACGGCACCTCGGTCGTCCCCTCGTGCGGGAAATGGACCGGGACGGTGGTCTTGGTGAGCATGTCTTCCTCCCGGTTCACGCGGCCCGCCGCTTCTTGTCGACGAGGTTGAGGATCATCGGCGTCAGGATGAGCTGCATGGCGATGTCGAGTTTCCCGCCGGGGATGACGATGGAGTTGGCGCGTGACATCCAGGAGCCCTGGATCATCGAGAGCAGGTAGGGGAAGTCGATGCCGCGCGGCTTGGCGAAGCGGATGACGACGATCGATTCGTCCGCCGTCGGGATCCAGCGCGCGATGAACGGGTTGGAGGTGTCCACCGTCGGCACGCGCTGGAAGTTGATGTCGGTGTGGGTGAACTGCGGGCAGATATAGTTCACGTAGTCCGGCATGCGCCGCAGGATGGTGTCGGTCACCGCCTCGGTGGAATAGCCGCGGGTCGAGCGGTCGCGATGGATCTTCTGGATCCACTCGAGATTGATCACCGGCACCACGCCGATCTTCAGGTCGGCATAGCGCGCGACATCGACATTGCCGCTGATCACCGCGCCGTGCAGGCCTTCGTAGAACAGGAGGTCGGTCGGGCCCGGCAGGTCCGTCCACGAGGTGAAGGTGCCGGGCGTGCCGCCATATTCCTCGGCCTCGCGGTCGTCGTGGATGTAGTGCCGCGTCCGTCCGGTCCCGGTCTTCGAGTAGCTGCGGAAGGTCTCCTCCAGCTCCTCGAACAGGTTCGAGTCCGGGCCGAAATGGCTGTAGTGGTGGTTGCCGCGTCCCGCCTCCTCGGCCATGACGCGCTTCATCTCGGTGCGGTCGTAGCGGTGGAAGGCGTCGCCCTCGATATAGGCGGCGACCACCTCCTCGCGGCGGAAGATCTGCTCGAAGATGCGCCGCACCGAGGTGGTGCCCGCGCCGGACGAGCCGGTGACCGAGATGATCGGGTGATGGATCGACATGGTCCCGCTCCTCACACCCGCAGCAGGCCGCGCCGCGCGAAGAGCGGCGAGCGGTCGGCAAGGTTGACGGGGTCGGAGTGATAGCGGCCGATGCGCTCCACCTCGGCGCGCGAGCCGAACACCAGCGGCACGCGCTGATGCAGGCCGGTCGGCGTGAGGTCGAGGATCGCGTTCACGCCGTCGGTCGCCGCGCCCTCCGCCTGGGTGACCAGGAAGGCGATCGGGTTGGCCTCGTAAACGAGGCGCAGCCGGCCGTTGCGATAGCCCTTGCGGGCGTCGCCGGGATAGAGATAGACGCCGCCGCGCACGAGGATGCGGTAGGCCTCGGCCACCATGGAGGCGATCCAGCGCGTGTTGAAGTCGCGCCCGCGCGGGCCCTCGGCGCCGGCCTGGCAATCCTCGATGTAGTTGCGCACCGGCTGGTCCCAGTGGCGCTGGTTCGAGCCGTTGATGGCGTATTCGGAAGCCTCCGCCGGGATGGCGACATGCTCGTTGATGAGCAGGAGACGGCCGGTGGTGCGGTCGAGCACGAAGAGCTGGGTGCCTTCGCCGACCGTGAGGGCGAGGCTGACCTGCGGGCCGAACACCATGAAGCCGGCGGCGAGCTGGCGGTTGCCGGGCTGC
The DNA here is from genome assembly GCF_000702305.1 of Allobosea sp. 117. GTDB lineage: Bacteria > Pseudomonadota > Alphaproteobacteria > Rhizobiales > Xanthobacteraceae > Ancylobacter. Next base: position 172,904 of record NZ_JNLC01000014.1, on the reverse strand, counting down.
AGCAGCGAGTCCGGCCCGATGAAGGGCAGGATCGAGAAGATCATGCCGATCGAGACATTGGTGTCGATGTTGGACGAGCCGTCGAGCGGATCGACGGCGACCGCGAGGGTGCCTTTCGGATCGAGCTCCATCGCCTCCTCGGCCTCCTCGGAGCCGAGCAGGGCTACCGGTGCCGCGGAAAGGCGCTCGGCGATGATGCCGTCGGCGACGACGTCGAGCTCCTTCTGGCTGTCACCGTCGCTGTGATGTCCGCGCACGGCGGCCAGCTCGCCGGCGAGCGGACCGGCGGCGACCAGCTCGGCAATGGCGATGCCGGCACTGGCGAGCGCGAGTACGCTCGATGCGATTCCCCGGCGCAGGAAATCATCTCCGGACCACCCTGCGAGGTGGTCCTGCAATGTCGTGTGTGTCACGGCGTTTCCCCGGTTGTGAGGTCTTGGGACCTTTTGGCGTGTCGTTTCCGTAAGATCTTCGAGTGGGGTGACCCGAAGCGGCGGACGCCTTTTATTGAGGGGAGACTGCCTGACTTGGCGCCATAAGGAAATTCGAATATTCTTTGGCTTCGATTAAGAATTACTGACATCGAGGGCCGCCATGGAGCAGATGCGCAACGTCACGCTGAAGCAGCTCCGCGCGCTCGCCGCCGTCATCGAGACCGGCACCGTGACCGCGGCGGCGCGCCTTCTCAACGTCACGCCGCCGGCGGTGACCATGCAGGTGCAGCTCCTGGAGGACCAGATGGGCCTGCCGCTGCTCGACCGGGCCGGCGACCGCTTCCAGCCGAGCGATGCCGGCCGCGAGATCATCGCCGCGGTGGCGCGGATCGAGCGGGCCCTTGCCGATTGCGGCGCCGCGCTCGACGCGATGAAGGGCCTCGACGCGGGCCGCGTCTCGGTCGGCATCGTCTCGACCGCGAAATATTTCGCCCCGAGCGCGCTCGGGGTGTTCGCGCGCTCGCATCCGGGCATCGACGTCGCGCTGGTCGTCGGCAACCGCGAGGAGATCGTCGCGGCGCTGCGGGGCGACGCGGTGGACGTCGCCATCATGGGCCGGCCGCCGCTCGACATGGAGGTCGACAAGAGTCCGATCGGCGAGCATCCGCACATCATCGTCGCGCCGGCGGATCATCCGCTGGCCGGCCGCCGCATCGCCCCGTCCGACCTCGCCGGCGTCACCTTCCTGGTGCGCGAGCCGGGCTCGGGGACGCGCACGCTGATGGAGCGATTCTTCCAGGACGCCGGGGTGACCCCGCGCGTCGGCATGGAGATCGGCTCGAACGAGACCATCAAGCAGGCGGTGATCGCCGGGCTCGGCCTCGCCTTCATCTCCGCCCACACCGTGGCGGCGGAGGTCGCCGACGGGCGCCTCGCCGTGCTCGACGTCGAGGGGCTGCCGGTGGTCCGGCAGTGGTTCGTGGTGAAGCGCTCGGCCAAGCGGCTGACGCCGCCGGCGGCCGCCCTGAACGATTTCCTCGCGCAGCGCGGCGCCGAGTTCCTGCCGCGCCCGCTGGCGCCGCTGGAAAGCGGGCGGCGGCGCGGCGGCGGAAAAGGCTGATTCTAGCGGCTGCGGATGATCTCGACGCCGACGTCGCGGAAGACGCCGGCGATCGGCGCGTTCGGCTTGTGCAGCTCGACGCGGACCTTCTCGATGCGCGGGAAGCGCGCCAGCACGGCCATCGCGATCGCCTCGGCGAAGGCCTCGATGATGTGGAAACGGTGCTCGGTGTTGATCTTCGTCACCGTCTCGAACACCTCCTGGTAGCCGACCGTCTCGCCGTAGTCGTCCTGCGCGGCGGCCGGATGCGCGTCGAGCCACCAGTCGATGTCGACGACGAAGCGCTGGCCGAGCGAGGCCTCCTCGGGATAGAGGCCGTGGCGGCCGTGCAGCTCGATGCCACGCAGATAGACGCGGTCGGACATGGGGACTCTCGTGTTTGACGCCGTGCGGATTAGCCCGGCGACAGGGCCGCTGACAACAGCCCGACGGCGACGGCCGGCGCGCAGTCCGCCGCCGCGCTGCCGAGCGCGGGATCGTCGGTGAGCACGGCGGCAAGGTCGAGATAGCGCACCCCGCGCCGTTCCGCGAGGCGCCCGGCGAGGAAGCGTCCGACGCCGGCGCCGACCAGCAGCTCGCCGGCCTCGTTCGGCGCGCCGGAAAGCACGCAGTCAAGCGCCCGGTCGAGGTCGTGGAGCTGCGCCTCGGAGAGATGCCGCGCTAGCGCCTTCGCCCGGGGGAGGGCGTCCGGTGCGAGGTCCTGCCCGACCATGCGCAGCAGCCGCCGCGCGCTGGCCTCCTCGGTCTTCGGCCCACCATCGGCGGAAGGGTGCAGGTCGGCACCCTCCGCGAGGTCGCCGGTCAGCCGGTGGACGTCCGCGCTGGTGGCGTAGAGCTCGGCCATCAGCGGGACGAATCGCCCGCCGAAGGGCGCCTCGCGGGCCAGCGCCATCACCGCGGTCCGGGCGACGCCGGCATAGACGAGCTCGCGGCTCGCCAGCCGTTCGGCGTCGCTGTAGCCCTGCGCCGCGACGCGTCCTTCGGCGAAGGGAATGATGTCGGAGGTGGTCGAACCGACATCGACGAGAACGCCTGCGGGCAGCAGATGGGCGAGCACGGCGGCGGTCGCGTACCAGTTGGCCGAGCCGATCGCGTCGGCATGGGCGGCGGCCGCCTCCGGCCGGACGAAGCCTTCCGGTCCGGCGAACAGCGCCAGCGGCGGGCCGGCGAGCTCCTCCATCAGGAGGACCGCGGTGCCGACGACGCCGGCGTGGCGGCTCGGCCAGAGGTCCGCGACCTCGGCGGTCATGGTGACGGCGGAGGCCGCGCCCGAGGGAAATTCCGCGCGCAGAGCGCGCAGCGCCTCGCGCAGATGGTCGGCGCCCTGCCAGACCGGGCAGGGGCGGATGCGCACCGCCCTCAGCCGTCCGTCGGCGCTGAAGGCAGCGAGCTTCACATGCGCGCCGCCGACATCCCATCCCAGCCTGACGATGTCGCTCACAGCCTGATCTCCACGGGAACAGGCACCGGCAGATGCGGTAGCTCCGGCACCACGCCGTCCCGGATCAGCTCGGCGACGAAGGCCACCGGGTTGACGCCGAGCGAACGGTGCAACCCGGCATAGGATGTTGTGAGGCGAGGGTTGATCTCGACCACCACCGGCCCCTTCGGCGTGGCGATATAATCGATGCCGACGAGGCCGTGCAGGCCGGGCAGCGCCTGCATCACCTCGACCGCCAGCGTCTGCAGCTCGGGATCCGGGCACAGGCCGCCGACCGTGAGGCCGGCGAGCCGCAGCCCGCCGTTGCTGCGGCGGATATGCTGGAGATTGGCGGTGAGCACATGCGCCTTGCCGGACTGGCACAGCAGCGTGAGGCTCGCCGCCGTCCCCTCGATCAGCGGCTGCACTATGGTGCCGTCCTCCAGGCTCGCTGGCAGCGCATCGACGACGTGGATGCCCTCGCTGCCGGCACCGTCGTCCGGCTTGAGGACAAACGGCCCGGTCGCGCCTGCAGGCACCTCGCCCGCCCGCCAGGTCGGCACCACGGCGATTCCGGCCTTCGCCAGAATGGCGGCGGTGCGCGCCTTGCTGGCGCAGATGGCGATGGTGGCGGCGTCCGGGCCGATCACGCGGGGATTGGCCTCGCGCATCAGCGCGGCCAGCGCCGCCAGCTCGCCGCCGCGTTCCGGCGCGACCGGCCAGCAGCAATGCGCCAGTGCCGCCAGCCGGCGCCATTCCGGGCGGGGATCGCCGCCGGCGGGAATCGGTGTGCTCTCGGCACGTTCCGGCGGCGGCAGCCTTGCGTCGTGCGTCGTGACGACGCGCACGCCCGGCAGGTCCTCCAGATCGCTGATCAGGGCATCGCGCATCAGGCTGCCTTCCGCTATCAGCGATTCGGGAAGCGGTTCGCCGGTGAAACCGCCGCCAGTGACCGTCTCGCAGACGAAGACGAGCATGATGCCTTCCGTGGATCGAGGGAGAAGAAAGGCGTGGAACTTATACCCGTCCTCGACCTGATGGGAGGGGTGGTGGTGCGTGCCCGCCGTGGCGAACGCGCGGCCTATCGCCCGATCGAGACCCCGCTCTGCTCCGGTGCGCAGCCGCTCGACGTCGCCGGCGCGCTCCTCGACCTGGCGCCGTTCCGCACGCTCTACATCGCCGATCTCGACGCGATCCAGCGCGTCGGCGGCCATGACCGGATCATCGGCGCGCTGCGCGAGCGCTTTCCCGGGCTGGATGTCTGGGTCGACGCCGGCGAGACCGAACCGGCCGCGCTCGATCGACGCAGGTGGGCGGGCCTCGGCATCCCGGTGGTCGGAACCGAGGTGCTGCGCGATCTGGCCGAGGCGCGGGCGGCGCTCGCCTCGGGCGAGGCGCTGCTGTCCCTCGACCATGATGCTTCCGGGCGCCTCGGCCCCCCGGAGATGCATGAGGATACGGCTCTCTGGCCCGAGCGTGTGATCGTCATGACGCTCGCCCGCGTCGGGGCGGGGCAGGGGCCGGATTTCGGGCGGCTTTCCGAGGTGAAGGCGCGCGCCGGGGCGCGACGCGTCTATGCCGCCGGCGGAGCCCGCTCGGCCGAGGATGTCGAGCAACTGGCGGGCGAGGGAATCGCCGGGATTCTGTTGGCGAGTGCCCTGCATGACGGGCGCCTCTCCTCCGCCGATCTGTCGCGCCTCATGCGGTGAGGGCAAGCAGCCGCGCCGCGAACAGGCTAGCCACCGTGAGGTCGGCACTGGTGCCGGGGTTCAGCCCGCGTTCTTTCAGCGAGGCGTCGAACTCAGCGAGCGGGATGCGGCGGCGCGCATCGGGAGCCTTCCAGTCGACAGCGCGCTCGATCGCCTCGGCTTCCTCGCGCACGCCGGCGGCGACCTCAGGGCCGAACTTGCGGGCGATATGGCTGTCCGGGAAGGCCGCCATGAAGGCGAGGTGCACCGCCTCCGCCTTCACCGGCGCGGCGGCCTGGCGGAGCGCATTGACGCGCGCCACGCCGATCTCGAACACGTCGGCGAAGTCGCTCACATATTGCCGGGCGATGCGGTCGCGCGAGGCGGCCGCGCCCATCGCCTCGCGCAGGCCAACGGCGGGTGGGGCGTGCACGTCGTGCTGCTCGGCTTGGCCGAGGCCGCCCGGATTGGCGAGGGTGATGGCGCGGAAGGTGGCGGCGGCGTCCTCGATGTCGAGCGCCGCCAGCGTCGCGGCGAGCGCCTCGCGCAGCGGTCCGCCGGTCTCATAGGCGGCGGCGAGCGGCGCGCAGAGCAGGATGATGCCGAGATTGATGTTCAGCCCGGTCTTCGCCACCGAGGCCTTCACCGCCGCCTCGATCCGGGCGCCGACGCGGGCATGCTCCGTGGCGATGTGGGGCGCCGCGGCATCGGCGGCGTCCTCGAAATGGATGACCTCCATGCCGTGGCCGCCGGCGAAGCAATGCACATTTCCGGGCTTGAGCGCGTTCAGCTCGTCGTAGCAGGAGGCGCGGAACGCCTGGATGATGCGGTAGTACCTCACACCACCGTCACCGTGGACAGCCTGCCCGCGAGGTGGCGGGCGAGCGCCCGCGCGATGTCGAGCCCGGTCGCCCGCTGCAGGCCCTTCCAGGCCGGCATGGAATTGACCTCCAGCACCTTGTAGGCGCCGGTCGCATCCTCGATCACGTCGACGCCGGCATAGTCGGCGCCGACCGCCCGGGTCGCCGCGATGGCGAGGTGCCGCAGGGTCTCGTCCGGCTCCGCCGGCTCGCCCACCGCGCCCTGGTGGATGTTGGTGATCCAGCGCTCGGAGCGGCGGATCATCGCCGCCTCGGCGTTCTCGCCGATGACGAACACCCGCCAGTCCTGATAGCGGTCCGGGGCGCTGCCCTCGACGAATTCCTGCAGATAGTAGACGCCGCCGACCCTTTCCGGCTCGGGAAGCGGCTCGCGCGGGGCGATGCGCCGGATGCCCTTGCCTTGCGCGCCGAACAGCGGCTTCAGCACCGCGTCGGCTGGGGCCTCGTCGACCAGCGCCTGCATCGCCGCGCGGTCCTCGCGCACGAAGGTGCGCGGCGTCGGCAGGCCGGCTTTGGCGATCAGGAAGCTGGTCATGGACTTGTCGACGCAGCGCTCGATCGCCCGCGCGTCGTTCATCACCGGCACGCCGAGCTCGCGCAGCGCATGCAGGAGGCCGAGCCGCGCGGTGATCTGCTCGGTGGTGCCCTTGGCGATGACGCGCACGAAGGCGGCGGCCGGCAGCATCCCGTCGAGGCCCGGCAGCAGAAGGCCGTGCGGCGTCTCGCCGATGGCGAAGCCGCAATCGTTCAGCGACAGCACCAGCACGCTCAGGCCCTCGCGCTCGATCGCGGCCTTGAGGTTGCGGGTGTGCCAGTCGGCATCCTCGGTGAAGATGACGACCGTGTCAGAACGTCGGGACGTCATGCGAAGGACCGCTCCAGCACCTCCTCGTCGAACGCGCCATTGGTGAAGCTGCGTCCGGATTCGAGTGCGGTGACGGTAACCCGTGCCGGGCTGAAAAGCATCGGGTCCATCGCATAGAAATCGCCTTTATAGGCGCTGAAGATCTCGCCGAAGGTGCGCCCGTAGTCGCGCGAGGTGGAGCTCGGCAGCTTGGCGGCGAGGTCGCGCGCGTCCGATTCCGGGCCTTCGACATAGAGCTGGACGTCGCCGCCATAGAGCGTCGCGTCGTTGGTGCGGCCCATCGCCGAGACGAAATCCGGCGCGGGCGGCGGCAGCGGCGCACTGCCGATGCCGTCGACGATGCGGTCCAGCGGAAAGTGCAGCGCATGCGCCTTGTGCAGCGCCACCTCCAGCACGCGCGCGACCACCTGCACGGTGCCGGCGAGGCTGCGCGTCGGGGTGAGGATCAGCGTCAGCGCCTCGGGCGCGATGCCGCACTCGGCGGCGATATGCGCGGCGAGGCTCTCCGGCGGCGCTCCGTCAACCTCCAGCACCAGCACACCGGCGCTGGCACGGTCGCGGTAGCCGAGCTCGGCGAACAGCGCCTCCTTGGCCCACAGCGCCCGCGCCGGCCCGGAGCCGAGCGCAAAGAAGTCGCCTTCCGCCAGGCTCCACCCGGCATATTGGCTGGCGAGGCAGGCGAGCACGGGATCGGCGGTGCCGACCGTCAGCGTGGTGCCCCAGCGCGGGAACCGCCCGCTGGAGCCGACGCTGACCCGGCCGAGGCCGCCGAGGCAGATCTCGGCGATGCGCCGTCCCGCCTCGATGCCGCCGCGCACCGCGATGCCGGCATCGACGATCCGCACGCCATTCGACAGCCGCGAGATGCCGAGCCGCAGCCAGTCGGCATCGGCCACCAGTTTTTCGACGAGCGGCGCGGTGAGTGCCGAAAGGCTTGTGCGTTGATCGCTCATGGGCATTTCTCCCTCTTATTCGGCTGCCTTCCGGCCGGCGCGTGACAGCGCTTGCCACAGCTCGCTGATTCTCTGGGCGACGGTCTCGCGCGCCTCCTCCGCCGTCCGGCCTTCGGCCAGCACGGTGCACACCGGCTCGCCCGTCTCGATCCGCGTTCCCTGCGGAGGGCGATCGGCGACCCAGTCGGGCAGCGGGTCGAGCCGCATCTCGAAAGGCGCGGGCGCGTAGAACACGGCGGCCGCCCGTGCCGTCTCGACGTCTGCCGGCTCAAGCGGCGCGAGGTCGGGCAGGCGCCCCTCGCAGGCCGCGAAATGAAGCGTCAGCAGCGGCGGCAGCGGCTCATGGTCGAACACGTCGAGGGTCGCGCCGGGGCGCGGATTGATCTCCAGCAGCGTCCAGCCGGTCTCGGTCCGCACGAGGTCGGCGCTGGCGAGGCCGACAAGGCCGGTGGCATAGACCAGCCGGTCGAGCGCGGTGGAGATGCCGGCCCGGGTCGCCGCATCGATGGCCACCGGCCCGGCCGCGCCGCCATAGCGGAACGGCGCCTCGTCGGTCGGCGCGCACCATTGCTGCGAGAAGGCGAGCAGGCGCGCCTCCCGCCCGTTGCCGAGGAACAGCGCCGAGAAGGTGTCGCCCTCGACATATTCCTGCACGTACCAGCCCGGCCCGCGCGGGGCCTGCGCCTCGCGCACATGCCAGCCGCCGGAGCCGCCGACCCGCTTCTCCAGCGTGCGCACCCCTTCCGGCGCCGGCCCCGTGAAGACCGTCGGATAGGGAATGCCGAGATTGGCGGTGAGACGCATGAACACCACCGGTTCCTTCAGGAAGGCCAGCGTCCGGCTGCCATTGCCGACCAGCCGGAAGTCGTGGCCGATGCGCTCGACCAGTTCCGGCGACTGCTCGAAGCCGGTGCCAAGCACCACCGGCAGATCGCCGGTGGCGTGGATCGCGAGCTGCTCGAACAGGTCGTCCGGATCGAAGGCGAGGCCTCCGAGCCGGCGGATCGGGATCGCTTCATGCGCGAGGGCGCGCGTGTCGTCGTCCCCGAACAGGTCGAGCACGATCGGCCGCATCCCGGCCCGCCGCGCCGCGGCCGCGAGCGCGCGGGCGGCGATGCCGACGATGACGAGATCGGGCGGCTCATGCGGCGACCAGCGATCTGGCGAGAGTGAAGGCATCCTCGAAACCGATGTTGAGCGCGGTGTCCGTCGTCCGCATCCGCTTCAGGAGCTCGTGCTGGACACGGTACTTTAGATGCCCGATCGCCAGTGCACCAATACCGAGTGCGCCGCCGGCCAACTGCTTGCCGTCGTCGAGCGCCTCCACCCCCGCGATCCCCGATGGCGGCACCGCGTTGACGTCCGCCGCCACCAGCAGCCGGCGCGCAACCGACAGGTGTTCGGCGGAGAGGATCTGCACACCGGCCTTGCCGCAGGCGAGCACGATCTCGGCTTCCGGCAGCAGGGCGCGCTTGCCCTCGTCGTCGCGCGCGGCGGCGCTTGCGAGGTCGACGTCGAAGCGGACCTTGAAGTCGGCGGCCTTCAGCCGGACGGTGTCCACATCGCGGTGGCTGACCAGCGTCACATGCGCCCCGGCCTGCGCGGCGATGACCGCGGCGATGCCGCCGACCACGCCGGTCGCGCCATACACCTGCACCTTGGCGCCCTTGAGCCCGCCCTCGCGGCGCCCGGCGAGCTTGCGCTCGACCTCGGCGATCATCGCGGCGGCGGTGGTGAAGGAGCCGGCTGGATCCACGAACACCGAGATCTGGAACGGCGGGAACAGCGCGGAGTGCGCCTCCTTGGCCATGTCGAGCGCGAGGCTCGCATCCTTGCCGCCGATGAACAGCCCGGTGCGCGAGGCATGGTCCGGCGCACGCGAGAACATCATGTCCTGCGTGAGGTCGACCATCTCCTCGAGCTTGACCTCGGAATAGGGGAGGATGGTCGTGTAGCCGGCGTCCACCGCCATGTTCACGTCGAACGGGGAAACGTGCCGCAGCGGCGACACGATGTGCAGAATCGGCGCTTTGTCCGCCATGTCTTTTCAGACTCCTCGGGTGGAATCGGGCCGTGACCGGCCTCGTCATTGGGCCTTGGATTGCAAGGAAATCAGCGACGCGGGCTTTCCGCCAATCCGCCGCTCAGCACTGCGTGACGCAGGCAAGCCGTTCGATCCGCGCGCCGGCATTGCTGCCGCGCACGCAGTCGAAAGCCAGGTTCGGCCGGGCGCCGAAGCGCGCGCGTACCTCACCGATCAGTCGTTCGGCCTCCTCGCGGCTGCCGATGATGGCGAAGCCGGTCGGGCCCCAGGAGCTCTGGCCGACGCCTTGTATGCCGGCCGCCTCGATGAAGTCCATGACCTCGGCGACCTGAGGGCTCGTATAGCGGCCACCCTGCGCTCCCGCATAGTGGTCCCCGAGCAATCTCTGCATTTCGCCGACCGCCTCGCCGAAATGCCGCAGGTCGTGCTCGGCCAGCGCCGGCAGCGCGACCATGACCGCGAGCCGTGCCATGTGGCCGGCCAGCGTGTCGGCGAAGGGCGGCAGCCCCTCCATCGCCGAGACCTCCTCGGCCCCCGAGAGGCCGCGATGGCCGAGGTCCTGCACAATGAGGATGCGCCACTCGTCCGGGAAGGGCAGGCGGGCGAGGATCGGCGGCGGCGCGCCATCCGCGTCCGGCCGCACGGATTTGCCGCCGTCGAGGATCACGCCGCCCTGCGTGAAGGCGCCGATGCCGATCGCCGAACGCGCTCCGCGACCGAGCACGGCGCCGAGCTCGCGCGGCGAGACCGGGCGGCCGTTGAGGACGGACAGGCCGGCGGCCACCGCGAGCCCGAGCTGCGTACCCGAGCCGAGCCCGGCATGCGGCGGCAGCGCCGCCTCGACCACGACCTTCACGCGGTCGTCGAGACCAAGCTGACGTGCGACCTTTTCGACCGCGGCGCGCGCCCGCTCGGCGTCGGGGCCGCTGGCGGAGAGCGCATCCGCGCGTTCGAGGCGCACGATGGTCGCCGGACGGTCGAGCGCGATGCCGAGGCTGCCGAAACGCCGGCCGAGCGTGCCGGCGAGGTCGAGGAATCCAAGATGCAGGCGGCCCGGCGCGGTGACGCGCACCGCGGCGTTCCGACCATCCTCGTGGGCCGCTTCAAGATCGAGCGTTGTTTTGTTCACGAGCGTTTCCTCGAGGCGTATCGTAGTGCGAGGCCGCTTTCGCGGACAAGAGCGCAGGCGAAGGCCACGATGCGGGTTTGCGGTGCGCCGCCGCCGCGTGCTACCGAATCCAACCAATCGCCCCGCCTACAGAACGGGCGAACGTGCCAAGGAGGATATGACGCCATGGCGATCGATCCCAAAAAGACGTTTTCCGCCAGCGAGATCGAGGCGCGGCTCAAGGCCGAGCTGCCGCGCTGGCGGCTGGAGGACGGCTGGATCCGGCGGACCTACAAGACCAGCAGTTGGAAGGGCACGCTGATGGTCATCAACGCCGTCGGCCACCTCGCCGAGGCCGCCTGGCACCATCCCGACATCACGGCCTCCTATGCCTGGGTTGAAGTGCGCCTGATGTCGCACGATGCCAAGGGGGTCACCGAGCGCGATTTCCAGTTGGCGAAGAAGATCGAGGAATTCATCGAGTGGCAGCCGGGACTTGCGCCCGACAGCGCACTCGAGGGAACGCCGCGGGGCGATCTGCGCTTCGCCTATATCAAGTATGATTGACGGTATCATATGACTTCCATCGACACTCCCGGCGTCGCCGCCTCCGACGGCTCTCCCCGCCTCGTCCGCGACGTCGTCTGCGGCTTCTGCGGGCTCGGCTGCGACGACCTCGAAATCGAGGTCTCGGGACGTGCGGTGCGGGCGCGCGGCACCGTCTGCCCGGAGGCCGCCAAGCTGTTCCTGCGTCGCGGCGAGGAGCCGGACCGTTCGGCCAGCCGGGCCGGTGAGGCGTGCAGCCAGGACGATGCGGCCAGTGCGGCGCGTGACATTCTCGCGGCGGCGCGCTCGCCGCTGATCGCCGGTCTTGGCGCCGACATCGACGGCGGGCGCGCGATCGTCGACCTCGCGGCGACCTTCGGCGGCGTGCTCGACCATTCCGCCTCGGTGGGATTGTTCCGCAATTTCGCGGCGACCCAGCGCACCGGCTGGCTCGCCTCCACGCTCGCCGAGGTGCGCAACCGCTGCGACGTGCTGCTGGTGGTTGGCGACGACCCGACATCCGCCTTCGGCCGGCTGTTCGAGCGGCTCTACCCAGCCGACCCCCTGTTCGCCAAGAGCCGCCGGGTGATCTTCCTCGGCGCCGCGCCCGGCGAGCGGGCGCTGAAGCAGCTCGACGGCGTCGCCGTCAGTCATCTACCGGCCAGCGATCCCGTCGCGGCGCTGGAGGCGCTGAACGGCCTCGTCGCCGGCCGGCGCATCACCGGCGAGACGATCGGCGGCGTGCCGCTCCCCGCGCTCGCCGATACCGCGGCGGCACTGCAGGGCGCCGCCTACGCCGTCGCCACCTGGAACGCCGCGGAGTTCGCGGAAGGCGACCTCGTCGCCGAGCGCGTCACCGCCCTCATCGACGCGCTGAACGTGACCACCCGCGCCGGCGTCTTCCCGCTCGGCGGGCGCGACAACATCATCGGCATCAACCAGCTTCTGCTGTGGCGGCTCGGCTATCCGCTGCGCACCGCCATACGCGGCGGCGTCTCGGCGCACGACCCCGACCTCTTCGCCGCCGCGAATGCGGTGAAGGACGCGGACGTCCTCGTCTGGGTCTCGGCATTCCGGCCGGAGCCGCCCCCGGCATCCCTCGTCGAGGACTTCGCCGGCAAGATCATCGTGCTCGGCCACCCCGACACCCCGTTCGACCGGGACCCCGACGTGTTCATCCCGGTCGGCACCCCCGGCATTGACCATGCCGGCACCGTCTTCAGAATGGATTCGATTGTGAGCCTGCCGCTCGGCGCCTTGCGCGTCGCGACGCTTCCCGGCGTCGCCGAGGCTGTGCGCCGGATAGCAGGAGCTGTTGCATGAGACTTCGGCTGAAGGGCGGGCGCGTGCTCGACCCGGCCAATGGCGAGAACGGTGTCGCGAGCGGTGCGACGCGCGACATCGAGGTTGAGGACGGGCGCATCGTCGCCGCCAGCGACGCGCGCGCCGACGAGGAGATCGACCTCGGCGGCGACGTGGTGATGGCGGGCGGCATCGACCTGCACAGCCACATCGCCGGCGGCAAGATGAACCTCGCCCGCCTGCTGATGCAGGAGGACCGCCGCGCCTATCCCGAGCTCACCGGCGCCTTCTGCGGCTGCGGCGGCGGGCGCGCGGTGCCGACCGCCCATGCCACCGGCTGCCGCTATGCCGAGCTCGGCTACACCACGGTGTTCGAGCCGGCCATGCTCGGCGCCAATGCGCGCGGCGCGCATCTGGAGATGGCCGACATCCCCAATCTCGATACCGGTGCCTATTTGGTGCTCGGCAATGACGACTACATCCTGCGCCTGCTCGCCGCCGGGGCGGGGCAGGAGCAGATCAACGCCTATGTCGGCTGGATGATCGAGGCGACGCAGGCCTTCGCCGTCAAGATCGTCAATCCCGGCGGCATCAACGCCTTCAAGTTCAACGCCCGCTGGATGAATCTCGACGAGGCGAACCCGCATTATGAGGTGACGCCGCGCAAGGTGCTGACCACGCTGATCCGGGCGGTGACCGAGCTCGGCGTGCCGCACCCGATTCATCTGCACGGCTGCAATCTCGGCGTGCCGGGCAACGAGGAGACGACGCTCGCCACCATCCGCGCGGCGGAGGGGCGGCGCCTGCATCTGACGCACCTGCAGTTCCATTCCTACGGCACCGAGGGCGACCGGAAATTCTCGTCCGCCGCCGCGCGCATCGCCGAATTGGTGAACGCCAGCCCGAACATCTCGGTCGATGTCGGGCAGGTGATGTTCGGCCAGACCGTGACGGCCTCGGCCGACTACATGTCGCAATACCGCAACCGCGGCCTCGCATCCCCCAAGAAGTCCATCGGCATGGACATCGAGCTGGATGCCGCCTGCGGCGTGGTGCCGTTCGAATACCGCGACAAGTCCTTCGTCAACGCGCTGCAATGGGCGATCGGGCTGGAGCTGTTCCTCCTCGTCGAGGACCCCTGGCGCATCTTCCTCACCACCGATCACCCGAATGGCGGTCCCTTCACCACCTATCCGCACCTCATCCGCCTGCTGATGGATCGCGACTTCCGCAACGCCCAGCTCGCGACGCTCAACAAGGCGGCGCAGGCGCACACCATGCTCGGCGAGATCCGGCGCGAATATTCGCTGGAGGAGATCGCCATCCTCACCCGCGCCGCCCCGGCCCGTATCCTCGGCCTGAAGGACAAGGGCCATCTCGGCGCCGGCGGTGTCGGCGACGTCGTGGTCTACCGCGAGGATGCCGACCGCGAGGCGATGTTCTCGAAGGCCCGCTACGTGTTCAAGAACGGTCGGATGATCGTGAAGGACGGCGAGATCGTCGACCTCGCGCGCGGCACCACCCATGTGCTGCGTCCGGCCTATGACCGCTCCTCCATCGAGGGCGACATGCAGCGCTGGTTCGACGACGCCATCGGGCTGAAGGCGAACCATTTCCGCATCGCCGACGGCGAATTGCGCGGCGGCGCCGGGCCGACCATCCTCACCTGCGAGGGGGAGGGCCTCTGATGATCATCAACGGCGTCGAGATCCGCGACAGCTTCGCCGAAGCCTTCCCGATGGTGGGCACGCGGCTGATCATCACCGCCGACACGCCGGAATGGGCGATGATCGCAGCACGCACCACCACCGGCTTCGCCACCTCGGTCATCGGCTGCGGCTGCGAGGCCGGCGTCGAGCGGGAAATCCCCGCCGGGCAGACGCCGGACGGGCGGCCGGGCGTTTCCATCCTGATCTTCGCGATGGATTTCGGCAGCTTGAAGAAGGTGGTGCCGCTGCGCCTCGGCCAGTGCATCCTCACCTGCCCGACCACCGCCTGCTATGCCGGCATGGAGGAAGGCAAGCGTGTGCCGCTGGCGAGGACCATCCGCTATTTCGCCGACGGCCACCAGATTTCCAAGAAGATCGGGAGCAAGCGCTTCTGGCGCCTGCCGGTGATGGAGGGCGAGTTCGTCTGCGACGACGACACCGGCTCGGTGGAGGGCGTCGGCGGCGGCAATTTCCTCATTCTCGCCCGCACCCGCGAGGCGGCGCTGAGGGCCGCCGAGGTGGCGGTGAAGGCGATGGGCACGGTCGAGGGCAACATATTGCCCTTCCCCGGCGGGGTGGTGCGCTCCGGCTCCAAGGTCGGCTCGAAATACAAGGGCCTGTTCGCCTCCACCAACCATGCCTATTGCCCGACGCTCTACGGCACGGTGGAGAGCGCGCTGACCCCGGAGGTCGGCTCGGTGATGGAGATCGTCATCGACGGCGTGAGCTTCGACAGCGTCGCGGAATCCACCCGCGTCGGCATCAAGGCGGTGTGCGAGCTCGGTGCCGAGTCGGGGATCGTCGCCATCGACGCCGGCAACTACGGCGGCAATCTCGGGCCGTTCCACTTCAAGCTGCGCGAGATCATGGCTGAGGATGCCAAGCTGGCGGAGGTGCGGCCATGACCATCACGCTGAAGCCGGTCGCTCCCTTCACCGCCCGCGTTGATCTTTCCGGCATCACGCCGGCGCTGTTGTCCGCGCTGTCGCGTCGCGATGCCGAGTATGTCCAGGTGCCGCATGGCGGGCGGCGCGTCGGATTGGGCGACCTGTTCTTCATCGAGAACGCCGGCGGCGACGGGCCGCTGGTGATCGAGATCGGCGACGACCGGCTCGACGGGGTCGGCGCCGGGCTGGGGGCCGGCGAGATCATCGTCGACGGCCCGGTCGGCGCCTTCGCCGGGATGGGAATGTCGGGCGGCGTCATCCGCATCGCCGGCAATGCCGGGGACTATCTCGGCGCCGAGATGTCGGGCGGGCGCATCGAGCTCGCGCGGGATGCCGGCGCGCGCGCCGGCGCGGCCGGCTCGGGCTCGCGGCGCGGCATGTCGGGCGGGGTGATCCGCATCCACGGGTCGGCCGGCCCGCGCCTTGCCGAGCGCCAGCGCGGCGGCCTCGTCGTGGTCGCGGGCGATGCCGGCGAGGGACTCGCCACCGACATGATCGCCGGCACGGCGGCGGTCGAGGGCAGCGTCGGCCCGCTCGCCGGGCGCGGCATGAAGCGCGGCACGCTGCTGGTGCGGAACGCGCCGGAACTGCCGGCCGGCTTTGTCGACACCGGTCGCCACGACCTGATCGCGCTGCGCCTCATGGCGCGCCGCGTGAAGGACCTCGCCCATCTCCTCAAGGACGCGACCGCCGCCCGTCGCATCGTCGGCGACACGCTGATGGGCGGGCAGGGCGAGGTGCTGGTGCTGGGGTGAGCCGCCCGCTTTCGTGATTTGAGGCGTTGTCGGTGCGGGCGTAGGGTCCCGCCCCGGCGCCGTCCTCGGAGGGACGCCGACAGGGACGTCCCCCGCGCGATCCGGCGCCTGCCATGAGGAGGCGCATATGGGACGCTATTTCATCGATTGCCGCGAGATGCCCGGTGACAAGAAATGCACCGTGGCGATCGCCGCCGACACCGAGGGCGAATTGCTCGACGCCGCCGTCCAGCATGCCGTCGCCGTGCACGGCGCCAAGGACACGCCGGACCTGCGCAAGCAGATGAAGCACGCCTTCCATCAGGGCACGCCGCCGGCCGCCGCGCCGCGCGCCGCCTGACGCCTGAGCCGGCTCACCGTCATCCCGGACGGCCGCAAGGCCGATCCGGGATCGTGTGCAGGATAAGCTGTCGCACGATCCCGGCTCTGCGCTGCGCTTCGGCCGGGATGACGTCTAAAGCAGCGTCCCGCTCAGTATCACCAGGGCCACGCTGAAATAGATGACGAGGCCGGTGACGTCGATGAAGGTGGCGACGAACGGCGCCGAGGCGCTCGCCGGATCGAAGCCGCAGCGGCGCAGCACGAAGGGCAGCATCGAGCCGATCAGCGAGCCGAAGGTGACGATGGCGACGAGCGCACAGCCGATGGTGAGCGCCACCAGCACCCAGTGCTCGCCATAGTCGTGCAGGCCGGCAAGCTGCCAGATGGTGATGCGCACCATGCCGAGCACGCCGAGTATCGAGCCGAGCACGAGGCCGGAGGGCAGCTCGCGCAGGGCGACGCGCCACCAGTCGCCGAGCTTGATCTCGTGCAGCGCTAGCGCGCGGATGATCAGCGAGGTCGCCTGCGAGCCGGAATTGCCGCCCGAGCTCATGATCAGCGGAATGAACAGGGTGAGCACGATGGCGCGTTCGAGCTCGTCCTCGAAATGCTGCATCGCGCTCGCGGTCAGCATCTCGCCGAGGAACAGGATGGAGAGCCAGCCGGCGCGCTTCTTCAGCATGTCGAGGAAGCCGATCTCCATATAGGGCTCGTCCAGCGCCTCCATGCCGCCGAACTTCTGCGCGTCCTCGGTGCCCTCCTCGATGATCGCGTCGATCATGTCGTCGACGGTGACGATGCCGAGCACATGCTCCTTCTCGTCCACCACCGGCACCGCCAGCAGGTCGTATTTCGAGATGAGCCGCGCCACCTCCTCGCGGTCCATCAGCGGATCGACGGTGATCGGGTCGTGCTTGGGCGCGGCGGAGAGGATCGGCTGGCCCGGCTCGCCGATGATCAGGCGGCGCAGGGTCACCGCCTTCAACAGCTTGTGGGTGAGGGGATCGAGCACGTAGATCGCGTAGATGGTCTCGCGCGTGCGCTCGATCTCGCGGATGTGGCGCAGTGTCTCGCCCACCGTCCAGGTCGAGGGCACGGTGACGAACTCGGTCGTCATCAGGCTGCCCGCGGTGTCCTCGGGATAGGAGAGCAGCCGGTTCAGCTCGGCCTGCGTTCCCGCCGGCAGCCGCGCGAACAGGTGCGAGCGCGCCGGCTCCTCCATGTAGCGGAACAGGTCGGCGGCGCGGTCGGCCGACATCTCGCCGATCAGCCGCACCGCCTCCTCGACGGGCAGCGCCTCGATCAGGTCGCTCGACAGGTCGAAGTCGGGCAGGTCGAGCACCTCGACCTGCTGCTCGCGCGGCAGGCTGGCGAGTACCGCGGAGGCGACCTCCGGCTCCTCGTCGTCCAGCGCTTCGGCAATGTCGGCGGGGTGTTCGTCGACGAGCTCGGCGGCCAGCGCAGCGGCTTCCGCCGGCGCGCGCGCCACCACGTCGTCGAGGTCTTCGGGGGACCGAATCTCGTCCATCTGGCTCTTCCTTGACCGGCCGTCATCGGCGGTCGCGGCGAGCCGTCAGGTTTCCCCAATCGGCGATCAGGCCGCGCCGTCCGGTGACGGCAATCGACTGCAACTGTCGCTGGGCATTGATAAAAGGGTCCGGTTGCGCGGCGGTGACACCGCGGCGGGTGAGTGGACCCGCGCGGCGGTGCTGTCAAGGCCGGTCGGAAGGGTTCATCCGTCGGTCGAGAAGGCCGGCATCCGCTCGCGCACGGCGGCGAGCCGCCCGCGGTCGAGGCTGCCCGTGCGCCCGTCCGCGCACAGCACGCCGCGGAAGCCGAGATAGTCCGCGCCGATGCACGACAGCGGCTCGATGTCGTCGAGGGCGAGCGAGCCGGCGAGCCCGGTCATCAGCCCGTGCCGGCGTGCCTCGACGACGAACTGGCTGAGGGTGAGCGCGTCCATATGGGCGGTGAGGCCGCCCGCGCGCTTGTCGGCGGTGTCGAGCATCACACCGGCGAATCCCGCCTGTCCCAGCGCGGCGACGAGGCCGAAATCCGGCTCCTGGTCGGCGAACAGGACGCCGACGAGCTGGGTGCGCGCGGTGAGCGGGGCCAGCGCTTCGATGCAGTCCGCGACATGGGCGGAGCGGAACAGCCCCACTTTAACGATCGGCACGCCGCTGGCCGCCACCATGCCGGCGGCCTGGGCGAGGATCGCCGGCACCATCGGCTGGTCGCCGGCGGTGGCGCTGAGCAGCGGGCGCGGCGAAGGTCCGGTAGATGGCCACGCGTTCCACAGCATCACGGCGGCGGTGAGCGCCTCCGTGCTCCAGGCGCCCAGCGCGCCGAAGGCCGGCTGCTTCAGGTCGACGATGTCGGCGCCGCCCGCGCGCGCGATCTCCATTTCCGCGAGGTCGGCGACGCTCGCCAGCAGGCGGGGCGACGGCGTGCTCATGAGGCGCGCTTCCGCCGGTGCTCGGCGATCGCCTCGGTCAGCCAGCCCCAGGCCTCGAACTCCTCCGGCCCAGCGGTCTTCTCCACCGCGATGGCGAGATATTCCATCTCCCGGTCCACCTTCTCGTCGGCGAGCATGGACAGGCGGCTGACCAGCACCGCCGCCTCCAGCACCGCCGCCTTGGCGCGGTTCATCCCGAGGAAGCGCCGGTGGCCGTCCGAATAGACGACGCGGCAGTGGAACTTCGGCCGCTGCGGATCGTCCTCGATGATGTCGACGCTCACCTCGTCATGCGACAGCGCGTCGGAAAGGCGCACGCCCTTCACCCGGGTCGCCTTGCGCACGTCGACCGGGAAGCGGCGACCGATCACGCACGCGGCGAACAGGCGCACGTCGTCGGTGAAGTTCAGCACCGCCTCGCGCGTCGCCATCAGATTGTCGAGCGTGCGCGAGGGACGGAACGGCTGCAGCAGATAGCCGCCCTCGATCACGGTCGCGCCCATCGGGGCGATGTGCGGCTCGCCATCGGGCGATCGGGTGGTGACAATGGTCTCGCGGATCATGCTTCGTCGGTTTTCACGGTGTCGTCGGGCTTGGCGGAAGTGGCGCGCAGGGTCGTGCCCGCCTCCTTGAATGTCAAACGGTGCGCGTCCTCGGCGCTCGGGGTCGTCTCGCCGGCGACGCCCCAGCGCAGCGGCTCGTCCTGCGCATAGCGCTTGCCGAGCAGATGCGCGATCTCGGCGCGCGCCGTCTCCACCCCGAGATAGAAGGCGTGCGCGCCGTCATCCTCCACCTTGAGGTGCGGGAACAGCGCGAAGGGATCGCCGGCGACGTGATGGCCGTCGCGGTTGTAGACGTGGATACCGTCCTGCGCGACCTCGATGCGGAAATTGCGATCCTTCACCTGCGCCGCGAGGCCGGCGATCTCCTCCGGGGTCGAGGCGTGCGGGCGCCGGTCGCGCAGCGCCATCAGGCCGCCGCCGAAGCCCTGCGGCAGCGCGCCGGCCTCGCGGGCGGCGAGGAACTCGCGCCGCGCCCGGTCGAACTCGCGCACCGCCGTGCGGCAGTGCGGGCTCACCTGCACGGCCAGCACCGCGTTGAGATGCAGCTCCGAGATGATGCCCATCAGGATCGCGTTGATGCCGGTGGTGTCGGCGTCGGTGAGCTCGGTGACGTTGCCGATGCCCATCAGGATCGGGATGCCCGGGAACAGCCGGCGCAGCTCCGCATAGCGCAGGATCGAGGCGGTGAAGCCGTAATGGATCGGATCGAGGATCGGGTCCGCATAGAAGGCGATGCCCTTCGCCTGCGCGGCTTCGATGGCGCGGACGAGCGAATCCATGTCGCCCTGCGTCGCCGGCACCAGCACCGGCACCGCCGGCCCCTCGTCGGCGATGGAGAGATTGTTCTCATTGAGACTGAGCAGGAAGTCGGCGCCGGCGCGGGTGGCGCGGGAAAGCTCATCGGCCGAGAAAGAATCGACGCTGACCTTCAGCCCCTCCGCATGCAGCGCGGCGATCGCCGCCTCGAGATGCGGGAAGGTCGTGTCGGGCATGCAGCCGAGGTCGATCACGTCGGCGCCCTCGGCGGCGAGGCGGCGCGCCTTCTCGACTAGGGCCGGCACGTCGAGCGCGGTGGCGTCGACGATCTCGGCGAACAGCGTCACTTCGTGGCGCGAGAGGTCGGCGGCGCGGCGCTGCTGGCCGAAATAATCCGGCAGGTCGGCCATCTCGTCCGGCCCGCGCGTGAAGGGCACACCGAAGAACTTCGCCAGCCGGTCGAGGTCGCCGCGGAAGCGGCCGGGCATCATCACCTTGTCCGTGCCCGCGGGGATGGCGAGGCGCCGCTCGACGATCTCGGCGGTCATCAGCGCCGCCACCTTCACCCCGACATTCACCACCACCGGATCGAGGCTGTCATCGGCGATCTCCGCCGCGATCTTGCGCAGGCGCGGCTCAGCGAGCGAGCCGGTGACCAGCGCGACCTTCTCGCGCGGCGGCTCGTCAGCCATCGGCCGGCATGTCCTGTGCCGCGAGGAACTGCCGCCGTGCCTCCACCGCCGCCCTGAGGTCGGCGATCGATTCGACCACGGTGCAGTCCTCGAACTCCTTGAGTCGGGCGGTGTTCTCGAGGTCGATACGGCGCGGATAGACCGGTACCGGCCCCTTCGGCGCCATGGTGATCATCTCCGGGGCGGTGTCGCAGGCGAAGACGATGGAGTGCACGCGACACTTGCCGGCCTGCGCGAAGCAGTTGGTGACCAGCGTGTCGGAGATGCCGTAGACGCACTTCGCCACCGTGTTGGAGGAGGCCGGCGAGACGATCAGCGTGTGGTAGAGCCCGTCATAGAAGCGCCCGACGGGGGCCGAGCTGGCGGTGGTCTCGTGCAGGATGCGGGTGCCCTCCGGCAGCTCCTGCTTGTACATGCGCAGCACTTCCTCCGCCGCCGCCGACACGAACAGGTCGACGTCGCCCAGCTCCTTGATCAGCGCGATCGATTCGGTGAAGAAATGCCCCGAGCCGGTCAGCGCCCAGCTCCAGCGCGGATAGGCGCCGCGCCGGTTCTCGTCCTCATGCGTCATGCCGCCGCCCGTGCCTTCCATCGGTTGAGCGCGTCCTTGATCGAGCGCGCCTCGATCGCGCCGGAGAATCCCGCCGCGATCTGCGGGAAATAGGGATCGACCAGCCCTTTCGCAGCCCATCCGGCGGCGGGACCGTGCGGATCCTCGACCGGCGCCGCCTTCACCAGGGTGAGGCGCGCCGCCCCGATCTCCTTGGCGAGCCAGAGCGCGAGGCTGTCCGACGTCACCTCCCAGCTCGCCGGCACCTGCGCCGCGCGCGCCATCGCCGCCGGCCGCCACAGCGCGGCACGGCCGGCGCGGTGCGCCTGCGCGATCGCGCCGGCGTCGGCGCAGGGGACGAGGCCGGGCGCGAGGTCGGCGAGGGCGAGCGCCGTCTGCTCCATGGCGAGGATCGCCATGTGATGCGCCGCCGCGTCGCCAAAGCCGAGCCTCGGCTGCAGCGTCCGCACCGCATCCGCCAGCGGGCCGCCGCCGCCCACCACGACGAGCGGCGCGCCGATGCGCGCAAACTCGGCGAGCAGGGCCGGCAGCCGTGCGTCGCCGACGAGGCTGCCGCCGAGCTTGACGACGTCGGCGGGCGATTGGCGTCGCGGGGGCGTTCCGGGGGTCCGTTTCATGCCGGCATTCCTATCCCGCGGGCGACGCTACGCGAAAAGCCGATCGCCGCAAATCCGCCCCTGCTGGGGCGGATCGTGACGCCGTGCCGCACGTCCTGGCGTTCCGCGCGTCTTCAAATGCGGCCATTTATCGCCCTCAGTACCGGTTGGACTGGATCTTTCGTCGTCTAGGATCGTTCTAAGACGCGCGTTAAGGTGCCCCCCGATGAAAGCGCCGCGGATGACGGCGTCGCCAAAATCTGTCTGGGAAGGAATTCGTATGAATCGCATCCTCGCCGCCGCTGCCCTGCTTGCCCTCGGTTCCACCGTCGCCCTCGCCGACGGCGATCCCGAGAAGGGCGCGACCGTCTTCAAGAAATGCATGGCCTGCCACGCCGTCGGCGCGGACGCCAAGAACAAGGTCGGCCCCGAGCTGAACGGCATCGTCGGCCGCAAGATGGGCGCGGTCGAAGGCTTCAACTATTCCGAGACGCTGAAGCAGCACAATGCGAACGGCGACGTCTGGGACGCCGAGAAGCTGAGCAAGTATCTGGAGAATCCGAAGGCCTACCTGCCGGGCATCAAGATGGTGTTCGCCGGCCTGCCCAAGGAAGGCGACCGCGCCGACCTGCTCGCCTATCTCTCGCAGTTCGACGAGAAGGGCAACAAGAAGTAAGGCGCTGCCGCTCGGGCGCGACTCGGAGCGCGCCGCGCCGGACATCGTCCCGCTTCCGCTTTATAGATTGACGAGACAGGGCCGCCCGCATCCGTGCGGGCGGCGCCGCTTGAGTGGCCCGGAGCGCGCTCATGCCGGAACGCTTCAGTCGCCGTGCACTGCTGGCTCTGATGAGCGTCGCGTGGCTCGGCGGGCGGGCATCCGCACGCGCCGGCACAACGGAGCAGAACGGCGCCGTGGCGCCGGAGCCGCTCGAGGAGATCGCGCCAGGCACCTTCGTCTATCGCGCGCCTTACGAGCTCATCGCCGCCGACAATGACGGCGCCATCGCCAATATGAGCCTGGTCGTGGGCTCGGAGGCGGCGGCGGTCATCGACACCGGCAACAGCCGACTCGCCGGCGAGCGCATGCGCGCCGCGGTGCGGGCGGTGACCGACCGACCGGTCCGCTACATCATCAACACCCACATGCACCCCGACCACGTGCTCGGCAACGCCGCCTTCGAAGGGCAGGGGGCCGTCTTCGTCGCCCATCGCAAGATGCCGCGCGCCCTGTCGGTGCGGGCGGAGACCTATCTCGCCCAGGTCGAGCGCATGCTCGGCCCCGCCGCGGAGGGGACGCGGATCGTCCTGCCCGAGACGCTGGTCGACACGAGGATGGAGCTCGATCTCGGCGGGCGGCGCCTCGTCCTCGACGCGCATCCGACGGCCCACACCGACAACGACCTCACGGTGTTCGATTCGGCTACCGGGACGTGGTTCCTCGGCGACCTCCTCTTCGTCGGCCATATTCCCACCCTCGACGGCAGCCTGAAGGGCTGGCTGAAGCTGCTCGACGCCCTGGTCGCCCGGCCGGGAATCGCCCGCGCCGTGCCGGGGCACGGGCCGGCTTCGGTCGAATGGCCGGCGGCTTCGGCGGACGAGCGGCGCTATCTCGAAATCCTGCGCGACGACGTGCGGCGCCTCATCGCAGAGGGGCGTTCCATGGGGCAGGCGGCGGACGAGGCGGGGCGTTCGGAGCGCGATCGCTGGGCGCTGTTCGACGAGTTCAACGCGCGCAACGCGATCGCCGCCTATCACGAATTCGAGTGGGAATGATCGCGGATGCGCAGGTCAAGCAACGTGTCAAGCAAAACAAAAGGATAAGGCGAGTAATTCCGGCGGAGCCAAGTCGTTCAGGCTGGCATCCAGAATGCCTTTTCGCACTTGCAGCAAAATCATAATAAGAGCGTTTTCACGGGCCGGTTCTTATTGCGTGTTGTTCAAAATCGGTCTAGGGTCGCTGCATCTTCGGCTTCAACGGGTTATCGGGAGGGCAACTCCTGGAATTCGGTTCGTAGGCCAGCTAGGGGCGATAGGCCCCCATGATATCCGGCTGTTCTCCCCCAGTCGGTCGTGACACGCTGCCGAAGATGAACGGTCAGAAACGACAACAATAAGCCGAAGCGGGTCAGCTTTAACAGCTTGTCCCGCGCGGAGGATCGCGTTCAGGAGGAGATTACGCATGCGCAAATTTGCCTATGCGGCGGTGTTGCTTGGCACCGCGGCTTATATGTGCCCCGCTTCGGCCAATGACGGCCTCACCAAGATCATCAAAGATCCGAAGCAGTGGGGCATCCAGACTGGCGATTACGCGAATACGCGTTATTCCCAGCTCAACCAGATCAACGCTGGCAACGTCGGCAAGATGCAGGTCGCTTGGACCTTCTCGACCGGCGTCCTGCGTGGTCACGAAGGCGGTCCGCTGGTGATCGGCGACGTGATGTACGTTCACACGCCGTTCCCGAACATCGTTTATGCTTTGGATCTTAACAACGACGGCAAGATCCTCTGGAAGTACGAGCCCAAGCAGGATCCGAACGTCATTCCGGTGATGTGCTGCGATACGGTCAATCGCGGCCTTGCCTATTCCGACGGCACGATCTTCCTGCACCAGGCCGACACCACGCTCGTCGCGCTCGACGCGAAGACCGGCCAGAAGAAGTGGTCGGTCGTCAACGGCGACCCGAAGAAGGGCGAGACCAACACCGCCACCGTGCTTCCGGTGAAGGACAAGGTCATCGTCGGCATCTCGGGCGGCGAGTTCGGCGTGCGCTGCCACGTCACCGCCTACGACACCGCGACCGGCAAGCAGGTCTGGCGCGGCTATTCGATGGGCCCGGACAGCGACATCCTCGTCGATCCGGAGAAGACCACCGCTCTCGGCAAGCCGGTCGGCAAGGATTCTTCGCTGAAGACCTGGGAAGGCGATCAGTGGAAGATCGGCGGCGGCTGCACCTGGGGCTGGTACTCCTACGATCCCGAGACGAACCTCGTCTATTACGGGTCGGGCAACCCCTCCACCTGGAACCCGAAGCAGCGTCCCGGCGACAACAAGTGGTCGATGACCATCTGGGCGCGTGACGCCGACACCGGCATGGCCAAGTGGGTCTACCAGATGACCCCCCACGACGAGTGGGACTATGACGGCATCAACGAGATGATCCTCACGGATCAGCAGTTCAACGGCCAGCCGCGCAAGCTGCTGACGCACTTCGACCGCAACGGCTTCGGCTACACGCTCGACCGCGTGTCCGGCGAGCTGCTGGTTGCCGAGAAGTACGACCCGGCCGTGAACTGGGCCACCAAGGTCGACATGGACAAGGGCAGCCCGACCTTCGGTCGTCCGCTGGTCGTCTCCAAGTACTCGACCGAGGCGCAGGGCGAGGACGTCAACACGAAGGGCATCTGCCCGGCGGCGCTCGGTACCAAGGACCAGCAGCCGGCGGCCTTCTCGCCCAAGACGAACCTCTTCTACGTGCCGACCAACCACGTCTGCATGGACTATGAGCCGTTCCGCGTCAGCTACACCGCGGGTCAGCCCTATGTCGGTGCCACCCTGTCGATGTTCCCCGCGCCGGGCAGCCATGGCGGCATGGGCAACTTCATCGCCTGGGACAACACCAAGGGCAAGATCGTGTGGTCGCTGCCGGAGCCGTTCTCGGTGTGGTCGGGTGCGCTCGCCACCGCCGGCGACGTGGTCTTCTACGGCACGCTGGAAGGCTATCTGAAGGCGGTCGACGCCAAGTCGGGCAAGGAACTCTACAAGTTCAAGACCCCGTCGGGCATCATCGGCAACGTCACCACCTATGAGCACAAGGGTCGCCAGTATGTCGCCATCCTGTCGGGTGTCGGCGGCTGGGCGGGCATCGGCCTCGCGGCCGGCCTGACCGACCCGAACGCCGGCCTCGGCGCGGTGGGTGGCTATGCGGCGCTGAGCAACTACACCAACCTCGGTGGCCAGCTCACCGTCTTCGCTCTGCCGAACTGATCGACCAGGCGCGGCTCCTCGCGGGCCGCGCCAATTCCGTGACGAAACCATAAAGGGACTGGGGCCTGGCCATCGGACAACCCGGTGTGCCAGGCCCCGCCGTCTCCGCGCTGCGCGCCTTATGAGATTCTTAAGATAACCGGTCCGAAGGCCGCCCTGTCCGGCCAATCGGACCCGAATCCGGGCCCTGTCCCTTCGGGAGTGACCCCATGACGAATTCTGTTTTCGGACGGTCGATTTCTGGTGCTGCGTCGGTCGTGGCCTCGGTGCTGCTGGCCGTCGTGCTCGCCCTGCCGTCCGTGCCGGCCTCCGCCCAGCAGCCGGCCCCCGCCGCCGCCCCGGCGAGCGAGGCGCAGGCTCAGGCGACCAAGGACGAGCTGGGCAAGTACACGCTGCCGGACGGCACGCCGACCTACCATATCGGTTCCGACGGCACGCTCGACTGGTACACCTACAGCGGCTACCGCCGCTATCACGCCGAGTGCCACGTTTGCCACGGCCCGGACGGCATGGGCTCGACCTACGCCCCGGCCCTCGCCAATTCGCTGAAGACCCTGACCTATGAGCAGTTCATGGAGACGGTGGTCAACGGCAAGAAGACGATCGGCGTCGGCACCGCGGACCAGGTCATGCCGGCTTTCGGCGAGAACCTGAACGTGATGTGCTATCTCGACGACCTCTACGTCTATCTCAAGGCACGTGCCGACGGCGCGCTCGGTCGCGAGCGTCCCTCCAAGCGCGAGGACAAGACGAAGGCGTATGGCGACAATGAGAACCAGTGCTTCGGCCGGTCTAACTGAGCGGCGCGGTGGCCTGAGGGCTGCGGCCCTCGCGGCGCTGGCCGCCGGGCTGCTGGCCGGCACGCCGGCCGCCCGCGCCCAGGTCTCCGATCTCGTCGACCGCTCGACCCTGAGGGTCTGCGCGGATCCCGCCAACATGCCCTTCACCGACGAGAAGGGCGAGGGATTCGAGAACAAGATCGCCGAACTGCTGGCAAAGAAGCTCGGCATCACGCTCGACTACACGTGGTTTCCGCAGGCCACCGGCTTCTACCGCATGACGCTCGGTGCCAAGCGCTGCGACATCGTCATGGGCTATGTCGCCGGCGGCGATCCGGTGCTGAACACCAACGCGTATTACAAGTCGGCCTGGGTGCTGATCTACCGCAAGGACAGCCCGCTCGACGGTGTCGACGCGCTGGCCGATCCGCGCCTCAAGGGTCAGCACATCGGCGTCGTCGCCGGCACCCCGCCGGCCGACGCGCTAGCCCGCAATGGACTGATGGGCTTTGCCCGCCCCTATGCGCTCACCGTCGACCGGCGCTACGAGAGCCCGGCCGAGCAGATGATCGCCGACATCAATGCCGGCACCATCGACGCCGGCATATTGTGGGGGCCGATCGGCGGCTATTACGCGCGCCGTTCGGAGGCGCCGCTGGCGGTGGTGCCGCTGGTCAAGGAGCGCGGTGATCCGGCCATGGTCTACCGCATCACCTTCGGCATCCGGCCCGGCGAGCTGAACTGGAAGCACCAGCTCAACACCTTCATCACCGAGGCGCAGCCGGAGATCAACCGCATCCTTCTCGACTTTGGTGTGCCGCTGCTCGACGAGCAGAACCGGCCGCTGGAGGCGGGTAAATGACGAAGCATCCCGCGTCGGCCCGCCTGTCGGACCGCGCGGGGCACCCCGGCCGATGGTCCCTGACGGAAGCTTCGGGGGACAAGCGGCCGGCGCCGGATGAGGCGGCTTCGCCTGTGCGCCTCGCCTGGCTCGGCATGGCCGGCCTCGCGCTGGCGCTGCTCGCCTTCCCGGCGCTCGCCGAGGGGCCCGCTCCCGTGGCCGAGCCCGACGGCTACCGCATGGAGGAATACCGCGCGCCGACGCCGCCGACGCTGCGCGGCGCGAAGGTGCTCGACACCGTCGCTGCCGAACGCGCATGGCGCGACAAGAGCGCGATCTTCGTCGACGTCATGCCCCGCGACGTGAAGCCTGCCAACCTTCCGGCCGGTACCCTCTGGCGCGACAAGCGGCGCGACCATCTGCCGGGCAGCGCCTGGCTCCCCAATGTCGGCTATGGCGCGCTGAATGCCGAGGTCGACGGCTATTTCCGCGCCGGCCTCGACGCGCTCACCGGCGGGCGCCGCGATGCGCCGCTGGTCTTCTACTGCCAGACCGATTGCTGGATGTCATGGAATGCGGCCAAGCGCGCGCTCGGCTACGGCTTCACCCGCGTCGCCTGGTATCCCGCCGGTAGCGACGGCTGGGCCAAGGCCGGCCTGCCGCTGGAAGAAGCGCATCCCTGGACACGGCCGGCAGGCTGACGTCGCGATCTTCGCGGCGCATTGGCGCGCACGCGCATTTCGCCTATGATGATACCCATGGTTGTCGACGGGGCAGGGGCGGCCCATGTCAGGCTATGCGCTCGACAATTCCTGGAACCAGGCGAATCGGCGTCTGGCGCTTCTGGAGCAGTTGCTCGATCCGATGACGATGCGGCGCCTGACCGCGCTCGGTCTCGGGCCCGGCGCGCGCTGCCTCGAAGTCGGTGCGGGCGGCGGTTCCGTCGCGCGGTGGCTGTGCGCGCAGGTCGGCCCGTCCGGCCATGTGGTGGCGACCGACATCAACACCGCCCTGCTCGATGGCCTCGAACATCCCAACCTGGAAACACGCACGCACGACATCATGGCGGACCCGCTGCCGCCGGCGGAGTTCGATTTCGTGCACACGCGCTGGCTGCTGCACCATCTTCCAGAGCCCGAGCGCGCCGTGCGCCGGATGGTCGAGGCGCTGAAGCCGGGCGGCTGGCTGCTGCTGGAGGAGGTCGACTTCTTCCCGGTCCACACCTCGTCCTCCGGTCTTTACCGGGACTTCATGGTGGCGCTGACCGATACGGTGGTGAAGGCGTCCGGCCGGGACTGCTTCTGGGCCCGCGCCTTGCCGCAGATGGTCGCGACCATGGGGCTGGAGCGGGTCGGCGGGGAGGGGGACTTCTCGGTGATCCAGGGCGGCTCGCCGGTCGCCGAGTTCTTCGCCCTTACGGCCGACCAGATGCGCGAGCGCATGCTGTCTTCGGGCGCGATGAGTGGCGAGCGGCTCGACGAGGCGCTGCTCCTGCTCAAATCCCCCGATTTCTGGGGCTTCGGCGGCGGCGGCGTCGCGGTGTGGGGTCAGCGCAGCCCCGCTTAACGGTCTGGCGATATCGGGGCAGCTACCATGAGCGCGAATCATCGCGTCGGGGCGCTGCATGGCGGGCCTATCGGAACGGTTGCGCGGCTGGGTATGGCTCGCCGAGCACTGGGTCACGGGCGCCGGCTTCATGGCGGCCGCGCTGCTCGCGCTCACGCCTGCCCTCGCGACGGTGATGCCGCTGCCGCTCCTGCTGATCTTTCTGCACAGCCCCGGCTATATGGTGCATCAGGTCGAGGAGCACACCGGCGACCGCTTCCGCTCCTTCGCCAACGGGCGCGTGTTCGGCGGGCGCGATGCGCTCAGCGTCGCCGCCGTGCTGGTCATCAATGTCCCGGTGGTGTGGGGGCTCAATCTCGCCGCGCTCTATGCGGCGCTCGCCTTCGGGCCCGGCTGGGGTCTCGTCGCGCCCTATGCGATGCTGGTGAATGGCATCACCCATATCGGCGCGCGAGCGCGTCTCGGCGTCTACAATCCCGGCCTCGTCACCGCGGTCGCGCTGTTCCTGCCGCTGAGTCTGGCGACCATCTTCGTCGTCGGAGCGCTACCAGAGGTTGGGTTCGCCCAGCACGCATTCGGCCTCGCCGTCGCGCTGGTGCTCCACCTGCTGATCATCGTCTATGTGCTCACGCGGCTGCGCAGCCGCTGATCATTCCATCACGTTCTGGATGGCGCGGGCGATGGCGAAGGCGCGTTGCTCGAGGATCACCGGACTCTCGCACACCGCCGTCACCTGCTGGGTGCGGGTGTCGTAGATGCGGGTGTCCCAGAGAAGCTGCTTCTCCATCTCGGCCGCCTTGGTCTTCTCCTCGTCGGTGGTGGCCGCCTTCTTCGCCTTGGCGAGGGCGAGGCTCTCCTCCTTGATGCGCGCGGCGAGGTCGATCTGGTGCTGCGAATAGCGCTCGATGCCGGAGAGGATGCGCGAGCGCAGCGTGTTGATCTGGTCGAACACGCCGGCGAAGAGCAGCGTCAGCCTTTCCTTCTTCTGCGGCCCGGCCTCCTTGGCGAAGGCCTCGATCTGCGCGCTGGCGTCCTCGATCGAGGTGCGCCGCGCCGCCAGCACGGGAACCAGCCCGGCCACCTTGTCGTCGTCGCGCCAGGCGAGGCCCTCCACCGGCGGGCCGGCCCACATCTGCGCGGCGGCGAGGCTGGCGACGCGCGGCTGGATGCAGGGCCACAGGCTTCCCGCCTGGGGCGACGCCGCCGCGGTGGGAGCCGGCGCGAGGGCGGGTAAACCGAGCAGGGCGCCGATCAGAAGTCCGCGGGCCAGACGGCTGCGCGCGAGCGGCAGGCATGGGATGGCTGAGATCATTGGCGTCTCCCAGTTGATCTTGTTCGTTGTGGTCTTGTTCATTTGGCCGCGTCCGGCCCGCCGCGGCGGGCCATGATGCCGGCGGAGGGATCATAGGCGATGATTGCCCCGATCAGGAACACCAGCGCGCAGGCGGCGACGACGAGCGCCGAGAAGGCGTCGAACTGCCCGTAAAGCGCGAAGCGGATCAGCTCCACCGCATAGGTGAAGGGGTTGAACAGGCAGATATAGTAGAGGACGAGGCTGCTCTCCTGCACCCGCCAGAGCGGGTAGAGCGCCGAGGAGGTGAAGAACATCGGGAAGATGACGAAGTTCATCACGCTCGCGAAGTTCTCGAGCTGGCGGAACAGCGAGCTCATCAGCAGTCCCATGGCGCCGAGCATCAGGCCGGTGAGGAGGAGCGCCGGCAGCACGGTCAGATAGCCGATCGGCGGCGCCTCCACCTCCCAGAACCACGCCACCACCAGGAAGGCGTAGACCTGCAGCAGCGACACGCAGATGCCGGCGATCAGCTTCGACAGCAGCAGGAACCAGCGCGGATAGGGGCTGACCAGCAGGATGCGCATGGCGCCGACCTCGCGGTCATAGACCATGGACAGCGAGGACTGCAGCCCGTTGAAGAGCTGGATCATCGCCACCAGCCCCGGCGCCACATAGACCTCGTAGAGCACATAGGTCTCGTAAGGCGGGATGATCGAGACGCCGAGCACCGAGCGGAAGCCGGCGGCGAAGATGAACAGCCACACCAGCGGGCGCACCAGCGCCGAGAGGAAGCGGCCGCGCTGGTTGACGAAGCGCAGCCCCTCGCGCCAGCAGATGCCGGCGAGGCAGACGAGATAGCCGGAGAACGTCAGCCGCCCGCCGCGGCGCTCGGGTACGAAGCTCACGATTCGCCTCCCGCGTCCGGCCCGGCGGTGAGGGCGAGGAAGGCGGCGGAGAGGTCGCCGGCCGCCCCGACGAGTTCGGCATAGCCGGCCTCGGCGCGCACCCGGCCCTTGTCCAGCACGATGACGCGGTCGCCAGGCTCGATCTCCTCGATGATGTGCGTCGCCCACAGCACGCCTAGGCCCTCGCTCGCCACCAGCCGCCGCACCTCGGCGACGAGGGCGGCGCGCGAGCTGATGTCGAGGCCCACGGTCGGCTCGTCGAGCAGCAGCAGGGAGGGCCGGTGCACCAGCGCGCGGGCGATCTCGACCCGTCGCATCTGCCCGCCTGAGAGCTGGCGCACCTTGTCCTTCGCACGAT
Source organism: Allobosea sp. 117 (assembly GCF_000702305.1). Lineage (GTDB taxonomy): Bacteria > Pseudomonadota > Alphaproteobacteria > Rhizobiales > Xanthobacteraceae > Ancylobacter. The sequence continues at coordinate 141,450 of NZ_JNLC01000014.1, read as the reverse complement.
CGGCGAGGCCGACCTGCTCGAGCACCTGGCGGGCCCGGACGCGGGCGCGGGCAAAGCCGATGCCGTGCAGCGCCGCGTGATAGACGAGGTTCTGCGTGACGGTGAGGTCGAGGTCGAGCGTGCGCGCCTGGAACACCACGCCGAGTTGGCTGAGCGCCGCCGCCGGCTCGCGCCGCACGTCGTGCCCGAGCACGCGGATCGAGCCGGTGCGGTTGTCGTAGAGCCGGGTGATCAGCGAGAACAGCGTCGTCTTGCCGGCGCCGTTGGGGCCGAGCAGAGCGGTGAAGCTGCCGGCCGGCACGGCGAGGCTGACGTCGTCCAGCGCCCTGCGCGCGCCGAAGACGTGGCTCACATGGCGCACCTCGAGCGCCGGCGGCGGCTTCGCGGCGGCCGATGCGGCGTCCAACCTGTCGAGCTCGGTCTGCATCCGATGCTTCCGCTGCGGCAATCCGCGTCTTCCGAAAAGACATCCCCGGCGCATGGCCGGGGATGACGATCATGGACCCTTCAAGGTTCCGGCGCGCTCACTTCACCACGAACTCGCCTTCCATGCCGCGCGCTTCCATGCCCTTGCAGAACCATTTGAAGGTGCCGGTGCGCACCGGCACGAAGAAGATTTCGGCCTCGCCGGCATCCTCGAATTCGAGCTCGATGAGATGCACCGCCTTGATCTCCATGCCGCCCGCCTCGACCTTGCGCAGCCAGATGTTCTGCGAGAGGCCCGGCGACTGCCAGGCGCATTCCTTGTTGCCGGTGGACTTGATCATCAGCCGGTAGGCCTTGCCGGTCTCCAGCTCATAGGTCTTCTGCGAGACGCCGAAGCCGGATTCGCCTTCGCCGACCACCAGCTCCTTGAGCTCGATCGGCTTCAGCGCGAGGTCGCCGGTGGCGAGCGCAGGGGTTGTGGAAATGGCGGCGGACAGGGCGACGGCGCCGAGCGCGGCGGCGGCCAGGGTGCACTTCATCGGTTCCTCCTCGGGGCTTTGTTGGCTTGCACGGACGATTACGGCACCACCACCGCGCCCCAGGGCAGGCGGCCGACAGCGACGGACTTGGTCACCTTCTCGCTGGCGACGTCGATGATCGAGACGTCGTTCGAGTTGCCGTTGGTGGAGAGCAGCAGCTTCTCGTCGGGGGTGAAGGCGAGCTGCCAGACGCGCTGGCCGACCAGCAGATATTTCTCCACCTCCAGCGTCTTGGCGTTGATCACGGCGACCCGGTTGGCCGGGCCGAGCGCCACGAAGGCCTTGGAGCCGTCCTTGGTGATGCGGATGCCGACCGGCTGGATGGCGTCCTTGTTCACGCCGGGGATCTCGAAGGAAATCTTCTTGGTGATCTTCCACGTCTTGGGATCGACCACCGCGACGGTTCCCCCGACCTCCGAGCTGACCCAGAGCTGGGTGTTGTCGGTGTTGAACTTGGCGTAGCGCGGGCGCGAATCGACCAGGATGTTCTCGACGATCTCGTTGCTCTTGGTGTCGATCACATGCGCCATGTTGGTGGTCTCGGAGGTGTTCACCAGGAACCGCCCGTCCGGGCTGACCGCCATGCCTTCCGGCTCGACGCCGACCGGGATCTCCGCCACCAGCTCGTTGTTGTCGACATTGACGACGGTGACCATGTTGTCGTCTTCATTGGCGATGTAGAGCGGGTTGCCGGACGGCGCGAGCACGAAGAGTTCGGGGTCCGGCCCGGAACGCAGCGTCTTCACCAGCTTCAGGGTCTTGGAATCGTAGACCTCGACGCGGTTGTCGTCGGAGGCGCACAGATAGATCAGCTTGCCGTCGGGGCTCGCGGTGATGCCGCGCGGGCGCCGGCCGGTCTTCACCGTCTCGATCACCTTCAGGCTGTCCATGTCGATCACGCTCATGGTGTGATCGCGCTCGTTGGAGATGAAGGCGCGGACCTGCGCCTGCGCCGGCAGCGCGCTGACCCCGAGAAGGGTCCCGGCGAACAGCGCGAAGCCGGCAGCGGGCAGGGTGCGGATCGTCATATCTTCCTCCCAGGATCGTCTTATTTGTCGAGCTTGCAGGCAGTCTCGGGCTTGTCGAAGCCGAGCGTGTCGAGTGGTGTGCGCTGGTGCAGGTAGCCCTGCTGCGGCGACAGCGTGACCGTGTTGGTGGCGTGGGTGAGCAGAATCGGCTGGCGGAGCTGGTGGTCCCAGTCGCGGAAGCTCGCGGCCACGCCCTTGAACACCGGCAGGTCGTAGCCAGACGACAGCATCAGCGCGCGGATCGCCTTCGGGTCGTTGGAGCGCGTCTTGAGCCCGGCCGAGCCGATGGCGAACACGCCTTCCCACATCTGGAAGTCCAGCGTCTGCATGAAGCGCTTGGACTGCTTGAAGAAGCGGCTCTGTAGCTGCGAGGCGCCCCAGTTCTCCATGGTCGGATGCCAGGAGAGCGGCATCAGCCCCTGCGTGCCGGCGATGGGCCGGGCGAGCCAGGTGTTGTAGGGCAGGATGTCGCCGAATTCGCCAAGCTCGTCGGCGACGACGAGGATGTCGTACTCGCCGACCTGGGTTCCGCGCGGCACCTCGGATTGGGCGGTGGCGCGTGCATCCGGCCCATAGTCCCAGGTCTTCTCCGCCACGATCTTGGCGCCGAACTTCTTGGCCGAGCGGCGCACCGCCTCGGCATAGAGCTTGTCATTGTCGGTGCGCCCGACCATCAGGAACCAGTTGCGCCAGCGCTTGAATATCAGGAACTGCGCCAGCGCGTCGGTGAGCATGGCGCGGTTGGGCGCGACATGGAACACGTTGGCGCGGCAGTCCTCCTGCCGCAGCCGGTCGTCGGCCGATCCGGCATTGATGATCAGGACATCCTTGTCCTTCAGCGCGTCGGCGATCCTGAGCAGTTGGTCCGCCGGCACGTCGAGAATGAGGAAGCTGTTGCCGGCCTCGACCAGCTTCTGCGCGGCGGGCAGCGGGTCGCCGTCGGTCGGCACGATCTCGGTCTCGAGCTTGTAGTCGAGCTTGAGGAAGCGCCCGCTGGTCAGGCTGTCGCGTATGCCGAGCTGGGCTCCGGCGATGCCGAGGTCTTCCGGCGGCGCCATCAGCGGCGCCACCCATGGCGGCTGCTCGGGCATCTGGCGTACCACGCCGATGTGGAAGGTCTGCGCCTGCGGGGCGGCGTTCTGCGGCGTGGCCGCTGGCGGCGCCTCGCTTTGCGCATGCACGCCGGTGGCGGGCGCGAGGGCCGCAAGGGCCAGCACGGCCGCGCCAGCAGCGGCGTGAGCCATCCGTCTCATTGGCATTTCTTCCCGCGGCTAGTGTTTGACCTAAGGTAATGCCGCCGCCGGCAGAAGAGTACCAAACGAAATCAAGTGTTCAACAGAATAGATCGCATAAGAAATTAATAAGAGTTTGAAAGTTCCTGCCAATTCTGGGAACTTCTGTCGCAGCTTGACGGAATTTTGAATGTCGTCGGTTGCGGGAGACGGTGCCCCCGATATGATCACTTCAACAGACAACGACAATTCGCCGGGAGGCGATGCGGCATGAAGCTGATTCCGGTGCTGTTCGGCGTGCTGCTCGCCGCCTTGCCGATGGCCGGCCCGGCGAGCGCGGCGACCCGCGTCGTGGTGTTCGGCTTCGAGCTGTTCGACACCAGCGGCGAGGCCGGCATCGGCGGCCCGCGCCCGGACGAGCAGCGCCGTCTCGCCCTGATCACCGAAGACATGCGCAAGCGCCTCGCCGCAGCCGGCTATCAGGTGGTCGACACCGCGCCGCAGAAGGCCCAGATCGACGAGGCCTCGCCGATCCGCAACTGCAACGGCTGCGATCTGCCCATCGCCCGCGCCCTCGGCGCCGAGCTCGAGGTCATCGGCCTCGTGCAGAAGGTCTCGAACCTCATCCTCAACATCAATTTCCAGCTCCGTGACGTCGCGACCGGGCAGGTGCTGCGCGCCGGCAGCGCCGACATCCGCAACAACACCGATGAATCCTGGCTGCGGGGCGTCTCTTATCTGATACGCAACCGGCTGCTCGATCCGCCGCTGACCGGCAAGGCCGCCCCATGACGACACCGCTCCTCTCGCGCCGCGATCTGCTTCTCGGAGCCGGCGCCACCGCCGCGCTTGCGATGACGCCCCGCTCGCTGCGCGCCGCCTCGCCGTCAGTGCGCATCGGCGCGCTGAAGTTCGGCACGCTCAACTGGCTGGTGGCGACCATCAAGGGGGAGGGGCTCGATGCGCGCGAGAACCTCGCCATAGAGAGCGTAGACTTCGCCTCGGGGCAGGCCACCACAGTGGCGCTGCAGGCCGGCGACATCGACCTGATCGTCAGCGACTGGCTCTGGGCGATGCAGCGCCGCAATGGCGGCGAGATGCTGCGCTTCGCCCCTTTCTCCAACGCGCTGGGCGCGGTGATGGTGCAGGCCGACGGGCCGGTGCGCGCGCTCTCCGACCTGAAGGGCCGCAAGCTCGGCATCGCCGGCGGGCCGCTCGACAAGAGCTGGCTGCTGCTGCGTGCCTATGCCCGCGAGCGCGCCGGCGCGGACCTCGCCAGTCTGGTCGAGCCGGTCTACGGCGCCGCGCCGCTGATCAGCGAGCAGCTCGTGCTCGGACGCGTCGATGCCGCGCTCACCTTCTGGCCCTATGCCGCGCGGCTCGACGCGCGCGGCCTGCGCCGCCTCATCGACATGGACGAGGTGGTGAGCGGGCTCGGCATCTCTCCGACGCCGCCGCTGGTCGGCTTCGTCTGGCGCGAGAAGTCGGAAGAGGCGCGGGGCGCTGCATTTCAGGCCTTCTTCCGCGCCGCCTCGGCGGCCAATCGCGTGCTCGCGACCTCGGATGCCGCCTGGGAGCGGCTGCGCCCGCTGATGCAGGCGGCGGACCAGGCCGAATTCCTCAAATTGCGCGACTATTTCCGCGCCGGCATTCCGGGCGCCTTCGGCGCGGCGGAGCGCACCTCCTGCGCCAGGCTCTATGAGGTGCTGGCGCGTATCGGCGGCAAGGACCTGGTCGGCCCCGACGCCCGCTTCGACGCCGCCCTGTTCGGCCCGGCGAAGGATTGACCGGCGCCATGGCCGCGGCAGCCTCCCCGTCCTCCAGCCTGATGCGCCGCATCGGCTCCTCGCTGGCGATGACGGCGCTCTCGCTGGCGCTGCTCGTCCTGGCCTGGCAGGCGGCGGCGATGCTGGTCGCCTCGTCCTTGCTGCCCGGGCCGGCGGCCGTGACGGCGGCGCTCGCCCGCGCGGCGGAGGGCGGCGCGCTCGTCACCAACATCGCCATCACGCTGGGACGCGTCGCGGCGAGCTTCCTCATCGCCATGGCGGTGGGCTCGATGGTGGGCATAGCGCTCGGCCGCTCGCCGGCGCTCGACCGCATCTTCGGGCCGTGGGTGATCGTGCTGCTCAACCTGCCGGCGCTGGTGGTGATCATCCTCTGCTATATCTGGTTCGGCCTCACCGAGGCGGCGGCGGTGACCGCGGTCGCCATCAACAAGATCCCGAACGTCGCGGTGACGATGCGCGAAGGGGCGCTGGCGCTCTCGCGCGACCTCGACGAGATGGCGCGCGTCTTCCGCTTCGGGCCGTGGAAGGCAATGCGGCACGTGGTGCTGCCGCAGCTCGCGCCCTTCTTCGCCGCCTCGGCGCGCTCGGGCCTCGCGCTCACCTGGAAGATCGTGCTGGTGGTCGAGCTGCTGGGCCGTTCGAACGGGGTCGGCTTCGAACTGCAGACGGCGTTCCAGTTGTTCGACGTCGCCACTGTGCTCGCCTATGCGCTGGCCTTCACCGCCGTCGTCCAGCTCATCGAGATCGGCGTGCTCCAGCCGTGGGAGCGCCACGCCAATCGCTGGCGCCGATAGGCGCGCACCCATGGCCGCCATTGACATCGCCATTGCCGAGAAGCGCTTTCCGGCTATCGCCGGGGCGCCGGAGCGGGTGATCTTCCGCGATTTCGCGCTCGCGGTGCCCGAGCGCAGCTTCCTCGTGCTGCTCGCCCCCTCCGGCCTCGGCAAGACGACGCTGCTCAACATCGTCGCCGAGCTCGACCGCGACTATTCCGGCGCCGTGCGCTTCGATCCGGCGAGCCCGCGCATCGCCTACGCCTTCCAGAATCCGCGCCTGCTGCCGTGGCGGACGGTACTGGAGAACGTCGCCCTGCCGCTCGGGCCGGAGGACGAGGGCCGTGCCCGCGCCATGCTCGCCGAGGTCGGATTGTCCGAGCAGGCCAGTGCCTATCCCGAGCGCCTGTCGCTCGGCCAGCAGCGACGCGTCGCGCTCGCCCGCGCCTTCGCGGTAGAGCCGGAGGTGCTGCTGATGGACGAGCCCTTCGTCTCGCTGGACGAGGCGGGGGCGGCGCGGCTGCGCGAACTGCTGCGCCGGCTTCTGGCGCGACGCCCGGCGACCGTGCTGTTCGTCACCCACGACAGCCGCGAGGCGGTCGAGCTCGCCAGCCGCATCGTGGTGCTCGGCGGAACGCCGGCCCGTATCGTCCGTGACCTGCCGGTGACGCTGTCGCCCGCCGAGCGTGCCGATCCGGCCGCGATCGACGCGGTGCGGCGCGGGCTGCTGCCGGCGGCGGAATGAAAAAGCTCGGGACACGAAATCCCGGGTCCGGATTCCTGCCGGAATGAAAAAGACCCGGGACACGAAGTCCCGGGTCCGGATTCCTGCCGGAATGAAAAAGACCCGGGACACGAAGTCCCGGGTCTTGGTGAGTCGGCGGTCATGAAGCGGCAGAGCCGCTTGATCTACGCGAAGCCCGGGCGGACGCGCCGCCCTTACTTGTCGAGGAAGATCGCCGCCAACCGCTGGAGCAGGCCCTTCGGCGGGGCCGCGGGCGGAGCTTTTGGCTGCCCAGGGTTGCTTCCGATCTAAGCCGCGAAGGGATGCTTGGCGGTCGACGACTGCGCGATCACGTCGCGGGCCTTCGGCTCGCCGGCGACGGCGCGCTTGAGGGCTTCCTTGGTGGCTTCGTAGTTGAACTTCTGGATCTTGGCGTCGTCCGCCGCTTCCCAGTGGATGAACACGCCGACCGAGATGAACAGGTCGTCGGCTTCCTCCTCCGGGATGGTGCCGTCGGCGACGCAATCCACGACCGCCTTGGCGACCGCGTACTGCGCCGGTCCGAACATCTGCACCGCCTGGCGGGCGTCCTTGATCGTGACCTTGTTGAACAGGATCGTGTTCGGCTTGGCCAGCAGGTTCGGGGTCACCACCGCGAGAAGCGAGGTGAAGCCGTCCTTGTTGTTGGTCAGCGCGTTGACGAAAGCACTTTCCGCCGCGCTGCCGCGCGGTCCGATGATCAGGTCGATATGGGCTACTTCGTTGCCGTCGCCCACGAGCGACTCGCCGATCAGAACCTTGTTGATCTTGGCCATCTAAATCCTCCCAATACGGGGTTGATCAATCGAGGGAAGGGATCCGCCCTCTCCGAATGTCCCGGCTATCTTTGTTGCAGCGTTTGACACACCAAACCGGTTGGCCCGATAGCACGACCAGACACGTCACGGGCGCGAGACTAGTGCCGCATCGCGACGTCCTGCAAGGGAATCTTCGTTGAAAATACTGCTTTCCCGGGTGTTTTCGACGCATCGGCCATGACGGGACGGGAGGAACGGCACACCGGCGGGACTTTTCGCGACACTCCGTCGCGCATCGGCCGCGGTGCCGAGCGATTGGTCAGCCGCGGGTCTCCGCCGCACAGTTTTTGACCGTCGCCCGCAGCGCAGCGTAGCCGCTCACTATGACGGGCCGATAGCGGGGGATTGCAATCCCTTGTTGCGCACCCTTAGAATGTTGCATTGCAGCATGAGTGCTGGCCGCCGGTTCCGTCACTCGGGCTTGCGACTTGGTATCTGGCATACAAATTGCTGCTCTGACGGTGTCTAGGGAAAACGCTCGAATAGCCAGGTCCAAATCCGAAGGGTCCAGCCATGGAGCTTATACTGTCGATCTGTCTTGTTGCGTCGCCGGGCGTCTGCAAGGAAGAAGCGTTGTCCCTCAATCTCGAACAGGTCTCCCTCCCGATCCAGTGCATGATGGGCGCCCAGCCGGTGATCGCCGAATGGTCGGAATCCCATCCGAAGTGGCGCGTGACGAAATATCGTTGCGGCCGTCCCGGCACCGTCGAGCGCGACATCTGAGCGGCAGTCGAGTGGCGGCGTCGGCGAATGGTTTCGCCGCGCCGCGGCTCCCCGCCATCCGATTTATGATCGCGCCGCCCATTGGGCGGTCGATCATAAATTATTCATAAGAATCAATTCACTAGACAGCAAACAATGGCGTCTCTAGCTTCCCGGCGGAAGAATTCGCGCGGGGGGAGCGTCGGTTCGTCGCCGCTCCTTCCAAGCGCGCAAGCAACGCCAGGAGGATCGCATGAAGAAGACGCCACTGCGTGCCGGCCTCGCGCTGGCCGCGACGCTGTGTGCCGGGCTCGTGGCCGGCGGCGCGAGCGCGGGCGACCTTGTGAAGGGCCGCCAGAACCTGCCGGAGATCGTGCTCGGCGACACCAGCGGCAACGACTTCGTGGTGTCCGTCAAGGACATCGAGATGGAATCGGGCAAGTCCTACCGCCTGGACGTCACGTCCAACGGCGGCAAGGAATACAAGTTCATGGCGCCCGAGTTCTTCCGCATGATCTGGATGAACCAGATCGTCATCAATCATCTGGAAATCCATCCCTACGGCCCCCCGCACCACATCGAGTTCGACGATGCGGGCACCATCTCGCTCGAATTCGTCACTATCCGGCCCGGCAAGTATGACTGGTGGATCGAGGGGCTGGAGGAGAAGGGCATGAAGGGGACCATCACGGTCAAATAAAGCGCCCGTGCCGACAAGTAATCGACGACCAAGAACATCCATCGGGAGGATACCGCCATGAAGCTCGCCACCCTTCTTCTTGCCGGAGCCACGCTCTGCGCCGGCGCGTCCTTCGCGCTCGCCGACGAGGCGAAGGAATGCAGCGACGGCATCGCCGTGCTGAAGGCGGAGATCGCCAAGAAGCCGCAGAAGGTGACGCTCGACAAGCTGAACAAGGCGCTCAAGGGCGCCGAGCGCGAGCTCGGCGAGAAGGAATATGACGAGTGCCTCGATTTCGTCAGCGACGGGAAGAAGGCGGTGAAGGGCTGAGGACGCCGATCCACGCGCATTTCGCTGCGCTGCAACCGGGAAAGCGGCCGCCGGGCGCGGCCGCGTTTCTGTTGCGGTGCAGCGTGCGCATGCGACGCGGACATGAAATCATTTCGCCAGGTTCGACGGTCGGATGATCCGGGACACCGCCGGCATGGTGCGGCTGAATCTCTCTTCCCTGCGCGCGCGCATGGCGCTGCTACTGGCCATCGCCGTGCTCGTCACGGCGGCGGCCTCGGCGGCGCTCGTCGTGGCGCTGGGGGCGGCCAACGATCAGGTGGAGCGGCTCGTCGGCGCGCAGAAGCGGCTGGAGCTGCTCTCCAGCCTGTCGGGCCGCGTCGGCGACTATGCGCTCGTGACTTTGCAGGCGACGCAGGCCCCCGGTTTCGACGGCGACCGGCTCGACGGCGCGCGCGAGCGGGTCCGCGACTCCTTCCAGCGTTTCGAGACCGCACTGGGCGAGGATGTCGCGCGGCTCAGCGGCGAGGAGCAGCGCACCATGATGGCGGCGCGCAGCCGCACCGTGGCGCGTCTCAACGCCCAGTTCGAAAGCCTCAACCGGCAGATTTCCGAAGCGCTGGCCACTCCCGATCCCCAGGCCGGGGTGCGGGTGGCGCTCGACGTCTTCGCCGCCGGTTTCGGCGCGCCGCTCGGAATCGCGATGGAGGAGGAGCGCGTGACCGCGCAGGCGGCGCAGGCGGCCGTCCACAGCCTGCGTGAGCAGGCGGTCCATTGGGGCCTTGCCGGCGTCGCCTTCGTCTTCCTGGCGGCGATCGCTCTTTATCAGCTGCTCGGGCGCTCGCTGGTGCACCGGGTGGCGGAGGTTGCCACCGCCGCGGCCGCGATCGCCAAGGGGCGGTCGGATACGCGCCTCACCGTCACCGGCCACGACGAGCTGAGCCTCGCCATGGTCCGCTTCAACCGCATGGCCGCCCATCTCGCCCGCCGCGAGGCGCGCCTCGTCGCCGACCAGCAGCGGCTCAAGGAGATCGTCGACGCGCGCACGGTCGAGCTGCGCGCCGCCAATGAGCGGCTGGAAAATGTCGATCAGGCGCGGCGGCGGTTCTTCACCGATGTCAGCCATGAGCTGCGCACGCCGCTCACCGTCATCCTCGGCGAGGCCGAGGTGACGCTCCGCCAGGGCGCGCCGCAGCCGGACGACCTGAGGGCGGCCCTGCTGGTCATCCAGTCGCGTGCCCGCCGCCTGCACCGCCGCGTCGAGGACCTGTTGCGGATCGCCCGTTCGGAGACCGGCCAGATCGAGCTCGACCGGCATCTGCTGCCGGTCGCCGATCTGATCGCCGAGGCGGCCGAGAGCGTGCTGCCGGTGGTGCGGGCCGCCGGCATGACGCTGGAGGTCGATGCGCCGCCGCCGGAGCTCGCGGTCGACGCCGACCGGGAGTGGCTGCGTCAGGTGCTGGACGGGCTCGTCGCCAATGCCGTGCGCCATTCCCCGGCTGGAGCCGTGATCCGAATCGCGGCTACCGGGCAGGGGAGCCAGGCGGTGATCACGGTGCGGGACTATGGAGAGGGCATTCCCCGCGACGAGCTGCCGCACGTCTTCGAGCGCTTCTGGCGCGGTGCAGGCGGGGGGCGTGAGGGCTCGGGTTTTGGTATCGGTCTCGCGCTTGCGAAATGGATCGTCGAAGCTCATGGCGGCACGATCGGTATCGAAAGCCGGACGCGCGAGGATGCGGCGCGCGACCGCGGGCCGGGCCGGGATGCTCCGGCGGAGGGCACCGTCGTGACGCTGCGCCTTCCGGCGCTGGCCCCGGCTCTCATTCTGGAGGCTGCGCAATGACCATATTGATCGTCGAGGACGATGCCGACATCGGCTCGCTGCTGCGGCGCGGCTTCGCTTCGGAGAGCTACCAGGTGGAGCTCGTCGGCGACGGCGAGCAGGCCTTGCGCGCGGCCAATGGCAAGCCGCTGGAGGCGATCATCCTCGACGTCATGCTGCCCGGCCGCTCCGGCATCGATGTGTGCAAGGCTCTGCGTGCCGCCGGCCAGACCGCGCCGATCATCATGCTTTCGGCCCGTTCCAGTGTGAACGAGCGCACCGAGGGCCTGCTCGCCGGCGCCGATGACTACATCGTGAAGCCGTTCGCATTCGAGGAGCTGCTGGCGCGGGTGAAGGTGCAGGCCCTGCGCCGCAGCACCGGGGAGGGCGAGCCGCGCGTGCTGAGCGCCGGGCCGCTGACCCTCGATCTCGACACGCGGCAGGCGCAGGCGGGCGACACCCGGGTGCGCCTCACCGAGCGCGAGGTGGAGCTGCTGGCGCTGCTCATGCGCCATTCCGGCGAGCCGCTGGCCCGCGCCGACATCTTCTCGGCGCTCTGGGCGGGCCATGGCGGGGCCTCGCTGAACGTGGTGGATGTCTATGTCGGCTATCTGCGCCACAAGCTGGCCGAGGCGATGCCCGATGGCGGGCGCCTCATCGTCACCGTGCGCGGACGCGGCTTCATGTTCGAGCCGGTACCCGCGTGAGTGGTCGGATCATATTGCGGTGCAGTATTGCCGCTTGGCATATTGTCGACATAGATTAACATCAAACTGATCTTGACGTTTCCTGTGTCGAACACCAGAGTATTACTGCGGCATCTGGTGCCGTAGAGCAAAGATGCTTCTTATAAGTTTCTTAGAAACTTATACTGGGGCATTTCACTGGAGGAAGCAAAAATGACCTGGACGACCCCCTGCATCGTCGAAGTCTGCGTCGGCATGGAAGTCAACGCCTACTTTCCGGCTGACTTCTGAGGTTGAGGGGCGGGGCTTGAGCGACGGCATTCATAGGCCATAGCGCGTGTCTCGCCTCCGTCTCGTGGTGCTCGGCTCGGCAGCCGGCGGGGGCTTCCCCCAGTGGAACTGCCGATGCCCGGTTTGTGCGCTCGCCTGGGAGGGTGATCCGCGCGTCAGCCGCCGGACTCAGACGTCCATAGCGGTCAGCGCGGACGGCGAGCGCTGGGCCGTCATCAACTGCGCGCCCGAGATCCTGTCGCAGATTCAAGCCGTGCCGGCATTGCATCCGCGAGGAGGCCGCCGGCACACGCCGGTGGCCTCTGTGCTGCTGACCAACGCCGATATCGACCATGTCGCCGGGCTGCTGAACCTTCGGGAGATGCAGCCCTTTGTGTTGAACGCGACGCCTGCCGTGCATGCGGTGCTCAGGGCGAACAGCGTGTTCGACGTGCTGGCCGAAGGCGTCGTGGAGCGCCGCGAGGTGACGCTGGGCTCGACCTTCGAGCCGGTGGACGGCGTGAGCGCGGAGATTTTTCCGGTGCCCGGCAAGATCGCGCTCTATCTGGAGCAAGGCGAGATCGCCGAGCATGGCGCACTTGCGACCGACATCGAGGGCGAGCAGACCATCGGCGTTGAGCTGAAGGCCGGCGGTGCGCGCGTCCTCTTCGTTCCGGGCTGTGCGCGGATGACCGATGCGCTGCGTGCCCGTCTCGAGGGCGCCGATCTGGTGCTGTTCGACGGCACGCTGTTCACCGACGACGAGATGGTCCGCGCCGGCGTCGGCACCAAGACCGGCGCGCGCATGGGCCATATGGCGATGGTCGGCGAGGACGGCTCGATGGCCGCCTTGTCCGATATCAAGGTCGGTCGCAAGGTCTACGTGCATATCAACAATACAAATCCGGTTCTGGTGGACGGCTCGACTGAACGGGCCGCGACGGACCGGGCGGGCTGGGAAATCGCCCGCGACGGGATGGAGATCACCCTATGACCACGCTGCTTTCGCCCGAGGAACTCGAAGCCCGCCTGCGCGACGTCGGCGCGCGGCGCTATCACAGCCTTCACCCGTTCCATAAGCTGCTGCACGGCGGCGAACTGAGCTTCGGCCAGGTGCAGGCCTGGGCGCTCAACCGCTACTACTACCAGGCGATGATCCCGGTGAAGGATTCCTCCATTCTCGCCCGCATGGAGGAGCCCGAGCTGCGTCGCGTCTGGCGCCAGCGCATCATCGATCATGACGGCGAGCACGAGGGTGAGGGCGGCATCGCCCGCTGGCTGAAGCTCACCGACGGTCTCGGCCTCGATCGCGACTATGTCGCCTCGCTGCGCGGCCTCCTGCCCGCCACGCGCTTCGCGGTCGACGCCTATGTGCATTTCGTCCGCGAGAAGAGCCTGCTGGAGGCCATCGCCTCGTCCCTCACGGAGATGTTCTCGCCCGGCATCATCGGCGAGCGTGTCGCCGGCATGCTGGCGAACTATGATTTCGTCTCGAAGGAGACGCTCGCCTATTTCGACAAGCGCCTGACGCAGGCCCCGCGCGACGCGGATTTCGCGCTCGACTACGTCAAGCGGCATGCGAAGACGCCCGAGCAGCAGGAAGCGGCGATCCGCGCGCTGGAATTCAAGTGCGACGTGCTGTGGGTACAGCTCGACGCGCTCTATTTCGCCTATGTCGACCCGAAGATGGCCTATCCCGGCGCTTTCGCGCCCAAGGAGGGATAAGTGGTCCTTGCCGCGACCGGAGTGCCGAAATTCGCCCGCGGCGTGCGGCTGCGGCACGATGAGGCGCGCGGCCAGTGGGTGCTGCTCGCTCCCGAGCGCGTGCTGCATCCCGATCCGGTGGCGGTGGAGATCCTCAAGCGAGTCGATGGCGAGCGTGACATCGCGGCGATCGTCGACGATCTGGCGAGCGCCTTCGCCGTCGACCGCGCACGCATCGAGACCGATGTCGACGCCTTTCTCGGCGGCCTGTCCGAGAAGGGGCTGGTGGAGGTCGCATCATGAATGTGCACGCCGATACGCAAGCACTCGCCGGCACCCGTCCCCCGGTGCCGGCGCCCTACGGCATGCTGGCGGAGCTGACGCATCGCTGCCCGCTGCAATGCCCCTATTGCTCGAACCCCGTCGAGCTCGACCGCCGCAATGTCGAACTCGATACCGAGAGCTGGCTGCGCGTCTTCTCCGAGGCCGCGCGGCTCGGCGTGCTGCAGGTGCATCTGTCCGGCGGCGAGCCGACCTCGCGGCGCGATCTGGAGGAGATGATCCGCCACTGCGTCGAGGTCGGGCTCTACACCAACCTTATCACTGCCGGCGTCGGCGTCACGCCCGAGCGGCTGCAGGCCATCTCGGATGCCGGCGTCGATCATGTGCAGCTTTCCTTCCAGGGCGCCGACAGCCCGGTGACCGAGCGCGTCTCCGGCTATAAGGGTGCCTTCGAGCGCAAGCTCTCCTTCGCCGCCGAGGTACGCCGGCTCGGCCTGCCGCTGACCATCAATGCGGTGGTGCACCGGGCGAACATCCATCAGATCCCGGATTTCATCCAGCTCGCGCAGGACCTCGGCGCCCGGCGCGTCGAGATCGCCCATGCGCAGTATTACGGCTGGGCGCTGCGCAACCGCGCCGCGCTGATGCCGACCCGCGAGCAGGTCTTCAAGGCGCTCGACGTGGTGGAGGAGGCGCGCGCGCGGCTGAAGGGCAAGCTCACCATCGACGCCGTGGTGCCGGACTATTACGCGAAATATCCCAAGCCCTGCATGAATGGCTGGGGCCGCCAGTCGCTCAACGTCACGCCGTCGGGCAAGGTGCTGCCCTGCCACGCCGCCGAGACCATCCCGAATCTGGACTTCTGGAACGTGCGCGAGCATTCGCTGAGCGAGATCTGGCAGGATTCGCCGGCCTTCAACGCCTTCCGCGGCACCGACTGGATGCCCGAGCTGTGCAAAGGCTGCGAGCGCAAGGAGATCGACTGGGGCGGCTGCCGCTGCCAGGCGATGGCGATCGCCGGGGACGCCGCGGCCACCGATCCCGCCTGCCACAAGTCGCCGCTGCACCGGCATCTGCTCGAGCTGGCGGAAATCGACGCCGCCGCCGGCGTCGAGGATTACGACTATCGCCGCTTCCTCAACCCGGATCGCGCGTCCTGAGCGCGGCGACGGAGCTTTGGTTCATGCGTATCGCCTTCCTGCGTCCCGTCATCGTGCTGGCTGTCGCCGTCGCTGCCGCGACCTCCGCGCTGGCGGCGCTGCCGACCGCTTCCGAGCTGTTCTTCGACAAGCCCTATCTGGCGCTGCTCCAGCCCGGCACCCGCATCTCCTATGCCTACAAGCACACCACGGCCGATGCGAAGCTTGGGGAGAGCTTCGACGAGACGCTCGATCTGACCATCTCCGCGGTACCGGAGGATCCGGCCAAGCGGGTCTCCGACATCGACATCCGGCGCGGCGATAACAAGACCGAGGCCGGGCCGTTCCCGGTGATGACCGGCAACCCCGTGGTGCTCGTACTGCTGGAGCGCGAGGCCAAGGAGATCGCGGCGCTCACCAAGGGCAGCCCGTTCTACATCCGCAACCGCATGCGCGACGGCCTCGCCGGCGGCACCGTCGAGGAGGCGCGCTTCGACTATGACGGGCGCAGCGTGACGGGATGGAAGCTCGTCATGACGCCCTTCGCGAACGACCCGAACAAGGTGCAACTCCTCGAGATCGCGCAGCGCCGCTACGAGTTCCTGTTCTCGGACGAGGTGCCCGGCGGGCTCTACGCCGTCAACGTCACCACCCCTAAGGCGGACGGCAGCGCCAACATGATCGAGACGCGCCTCACCCTTGCCGGAAGCAACGCGCCCGCCGCGGCGAAATGAAGGGAGACGCCCCAATGCGCGTGAAGATGTT
This sequence comes from Allobosea sp. 117, assembly GCF_000702305.1. Taxonomy (GTDB): domain Bacteria; phylum Pseudomonadota; class Alphaproteobacteria; order Rhizobiales; family Xanthobacteraceae; genus Ancylobacter. Next base: position 125,747 of record NZ_JNLC01000014.1, on the reverse strand, counting down.
CGCCGCCGCCGGCCTCGTGCTCGGCCTCGCCTCCACCGGCGCGCTCGCGCAGAACGCCGCGCCCGCCGGCCTCGTCAACGACTATCCGACGGTGGCGCGCGCCGACTACGTGTTCGGCTGCATGGCGGCGAACGGCCAGAGCCGGCAGGCGCTGGAGAAGTGCTCCTGCTCGATCGACACCATCGCCACCATCCTGCCCTACGACAAATACGTCCAGGCCGAGACCATCCTCAGCATGACGCAGGTCGGTGGCCAGCAGGCCGAGGTGTTCCGCGCGACCGGCATGTTCCGCGACATGGTCGCCGACCTTCGCCGCGCCCAGGCGGAAGCGGAAGTGACCTGCTTCTATTGAGGATTTGAGCGGCAAGGCGAAGGGTCTTCGCTGGATCCCGGATCGGCGCTGCGCTTCGCGCAGCTTGTCCGGGAAACAACAGCTCCACGTGTCCCGGACAAGTGACGGCGAAGCCAGAACGCTGATCCGGGACCCAGGAAAAGCTTTTTGGCCAAGCCTTTCTTTGCATCCGCCTGACGGCTCGGGCTGGCGACCACTCACCCCGCCGGCTGCAGGTCGCCCTTGAAGTTGCGGCCGTCGGTGTCGCCGGCATTGACGTGGATCTGCTGGCCGGTCGGCTCGAAGGAGAACTGGATCGCCGGATCCTCGCTGAGCGAGATGCCGCCTTCCATGGTGAAGACCATTTCGTCGCCCTGCTTCACCTCGATCCGGTCGACGAACTTCGCCGGGATGTAGAGCCGCGTCACCTGGTCCATCTGCAGCCCGGAATAGTTCGGGTGGCGGATCATCAGTTGCACGCGGGCGAGGCGGTTGGCCTGCGTCGCGTCGCCCTTCTGGTCGCCCTCGACGAGGCGAAGCTTCATCTGGCCGATGTTCTTCAGCGCGTTCTCCTCGTCCTTCATCGCCGGCGCCGAGCAGCCGCCCGAGGCTTTCACATAGCGCGCCGCCATGACGAGAGCGCCGTCGGAGAGTTCGGCGATGGCCCGCACATAGCTGTAGGAGTTCACGCGCAGCCGCGTGCCGATGGTGATGTCGTGCCGTGCGCCGCCGAGGGTGAAGGTCGCCGCCACCGGAGCGGGGTTCTCGTCGACGATGAGGGTGACCTTCTTCACCGTCCGCGCATCGCCGGAGGGCAGCGCCACCACCACTTCGATCGGCACCATCGCCGCATCCTCGGCCCGCACCGGCGCGGTGAGCGTGACAAGCGGGCTTGCCTCGGTGACCGGCCGCTCGCCGAACACGTCCGGCTTCAGCGCGTTCCACGTCGCGTCCGCGCCCGGCTCCTGCGCCGAGGAGGCGGCGACGGAAGTGGCGAGCAATGCGGCCGCCATGATGGTTGTGGCAAGCACGGCGTTCATCATGCGCATGATGCCCTCCCGGCATCGGCCGGTTTTCCGGCTTCCGGGCATTTATACGCGAAAGCTGCGTGGATCGCAGGTCAAATGATGGAGCGCGATGCCCGCCGCCGTCGCCACGTTGAGCGAGTCGAAATCGCCCTTCATGGGAATGCGCACTGTGTGCGCCCGGGCCATCACGGGGGCGGAGAGGCCGGATCCTTCGGCGCCGAGCAGCAGCGCCACGCGCTTCGGCCGCACCACCTCGCTCAGCACCTCGGTGCCTGCGGGGCTCAGCGCGATCGGCGTGAAGCCGGCGCGCTCCAGCGCGTCCAGCACGTCGCCGGCGCCGCCCTGCCGCGCGAAGGGCACGATCAGGCTGCCGCCGACCGAGACGCGGATCGCCTTGCGGTAGAGCGGATCGCAGGAGGCGAAGTCGAGCAGCGCCGCGTCCGCCCCGAAGGCCGCCGCGTTGCGGAAGATGCCGCCGACATTGTCGTGATTGGTGATGCCGAGCAGCACCGCCACGACGGCCTTGTCCGGCAGGCCGGCGAGCAGCGTGCCCATGTCGGGTTCGGCGCCGCGCAGGCCGATGCCGAGCAGGCCGCGATGGATGTGGAAGCCGGTGATGCCGTCGAGGATCTCTTGGCTGGCGGTGTAGACGGGCAGGTCGTCCGGCGCCTGCGCGAGCAGGCCGCCCAGCGCCGCCACCCGGCTTTCCGACAGCAGCAGCGATTCCAGCCGGAAGCGGTTGCGCGGCGACAGCGCGACGTCGAGCACGGTGCGCCCCTCGACCACGAAGCGCCCGCCGCGCCCGACGAGGTCGCGTTCCTTGATGACGCGATAGGCCTCGATGCGCGGATCGTCAGGCGAGGCGAGGGGGATCAGCCTCACGCCCCGAGTTCCTCGCGCAGCATCTCCAGCTCCAGCCACTCCTCCTCGGCCTTCGAGAGCGCCGCATGCGCCGTCTCCAGCGCCTCGGAGGTCTTAGCGAAGCCGGCCGGATCGCGGGAATAGAAGTCCGGCGCCTGCATCCTGGCGGCCAGCGTCGCGATCTCGGCTTCCAGCTTGGCGATGGTCTTCGGCAACTGCTCCAGCGCATGCTTCTCCTTGAAGGAGAGCTTGCGCTTCGCCGCAGGCCTTTCCGCCGCCTTCTCGGCCACCGGCTTCGGCGCCGCGACCCTGACCGCGCCGGCACGCGCTTCGACGCCGCGTCCGCGCTGCGCCACCATGTCCTCGTAGCCGCCGGCATAGACGGTCCAGCGGCCCTCGCCCTCATAGGCGATCACCGCCGTCACCGTGCGGTCGAGGAAGTCGCGGTCGTGGGAGACCAGCAGCACCGTGCCGGCATAGTCGTCGATCATCTCTTCCAAAAGGTCGAGCGTCTCGAGGTCGAGGTCGTTGGTCGGCTCGTCCAGCACCATGAGGTTGGAGGCCTGCGCCAGCGCGCAGGCCAGCAGCAGCCGCCCGCGCTCGCCGCCGGAGAGCGAGGCGACCGGCGTTCCGGCCTGCTCGGGCGCGAACAGGAAGTCCTTCATGTAGCCGATGACGTGGCGCGGATTGCCGCCGATGAACACCTGGTCACCGCGCCCGTCAGTCAGCGTGTCGCGCACGCTGCGCTCGGGATCGAGCGCGGCGCGGCGCTGGTCGAGCGTCGCCATCTCGATATTGGTGCCGAGCTTGATGATGCCGGAATCCGGCGCCAGCTCGCCGGTGAGCAGCTTCAGCAGCGTCGTCTTTCCGGCCCCGTTCGGACCGACGATGCCGATGCGGTCGCCGCGCTGGATGCGGATCGAGAAATCCCTCACGATCGCCCGGTCGCCGAACGACTTTGAGACGCCCTCGGCCTCGACCACCAGCTTGCCCGAGACCTCGGCCTCGGCCGTGGTCATGGTCACCGTGCCGACGGCGCGGCGGTGCTCGCGGAATGCTTTTCGCATTTCGGCCAACTCGCCGACGCGCCGCATGTTGCGCTTGCGCCGGGCGGTGACGCCGTAGCGCATCCAGTGCTCCTCGGCGACGATCTGGCGGGCGAGCTTGTGCTGCTCGCGCTCCTCTTCCTCCAGCACCTGATCGCGCCATTCCTCGAAGAATTTGAAGCCGCGCTCCATGCGGCGCGTGCGGCCGCGGTCGAGCCAGACGGTGGCGCGGGTCAGATCCTCGAGGAAGCGCCGGTCGTGGCTGATCAGAACGAGCGCCGAGCGCGAGGAGGCGATCTCGCTTTCCAGCCATTCGATGGCCGGCAGGTCGAGATGGTTGGTCGGCTCGTCGAGCAGCAGGATGTCCGGCTCCGGCGCGAGCGCACGGGCGAGCGCCGCGCGGCGGGCCTCGCCGCCGGACAGGCTCGACGGGCTCTCCTCGCCGGTCAGGCCGAGCTGTTCGAGCAGATAGCGCGCGCGATAGTCGGCGTCGCCCGGCCCGAGCCCGGCTTCGACATAGGCGAGGGTGCTCGCAAAGCCCGAGAGGTCCGGCTCCTGCGGCAGGTAGCGCACCGTCGTGCCGGGCTGCAGGAAGCGCGTGCCCGTATCCGCGTGAACGAGGCCGGCGGCGATCTTGAGCAGGGTCGACTTGCCCGAGCCGTTGCGCCCGACCAGGCCGACCCGCTCGCCGGCCGCGACCGAGAGCTCGGCTCCCTCCAGCAGCGGCGTGCCGCCGAAGGTGAGCCTGATGTCCTGCAGGAGAAGGAGAGGGGGCGCCATGGCGCTTCCGATAGGGGCAAAGCGAGGACCGGGCAAGGGGGCGCGTATGGGAGGTCGGTCAGGTCCGGGAGAGCGGAGAGACCCATGGCGGAGGCCGGGACGCCGTGCGAGAAGGAGGAGGGGCGACACGCTCCCGCACAACATTATCCGTGACCATGCGACAGGCTTCTCCCCATGCCGTCCTCCACTGCGCCGTCCTCCTCTGCCCCCGCCGTCGACAGCCTTCTCCCCCACATCGCCCAGCGTATCGGCAGCCAGCACGTGCTCACCGCGCCGCAGGATGTGGCGCCCTATCTGCACGAGGAGCGCGGGCTCTATGAGGGGCGCACGCCGGCGGTGGTTTGCCCCGGCAGCACGGAGGAGGTCGCCTTTGTGGTCGCGGCCTGCGCCGGGGCCGGCGTTCCCGTCGTGCCGCAGGGCGGCAATACCGGGTTGGTCGGCGGGCAGATGCCGTTCGGCGAGGTGCTGCTGTCGCTCGCCCGCCTCAACCGCGTGCGTTCCGTCGATCCGCTCGACATGACGATGACGGTGGAGGCCGGCTGCATCCTCGACGAGGTGCACCGCGCCGCCGAGAAAGTCGGCTGCCTGTTCCCGCTGCACATCGCTTCGCAGGGCTCCTGCCGCATCGGCGGCAACCTCGCAACCAACGCCGGTGGCACCGCCGTGCTGCGCTATGGCAATGCGCGCGAGCTGGTGCTGGGCCTCGAGGTGGTGCTGGCCGACGGTCGCGTCTGGAACGGGCTGAAGCGCCTGCGCAAGAACAATGCGGGCTACGATCTGAAGCAGCTCTTCCTCGGTTCGGAAGGCACGCTCGGTATCATCACCGCCGCTGTGCTGAAGCTCTTTCCGCTGCCGGTGCAGCGGGCGACCGCCTTCGCCGGCGTACCCGATCCCGCTGCCGCCCTTGCCCTGCTGAGCCGCCTGCGCGCCACGGCGGGCGATGCGTTGACCACCTTCGAGCTGATGGCGAGCTTCGGGCTGGAGACCGTCCTCAAGCATATGCCGGGCACGCAGCGCCCGCTCGGCGACACCTATCCCTGGTACGTGCTCGCCGAGTTCTCCTCGCCCACCCGCGCCTTCGATCTCGGCGCGCTGATGGAGGCGGCGCTGGGCGAGGCCATGGAGGCGGGCGAGGTGCTGGATGCGACCATCGCCGCCAGCGAGGCGCAGGCCGACGCCTTGTGGAAGCTGCGCGAGGACATGTCGGAAGCGCAGAAATTCGAGGGCGGCTCGATCAAGCACGACGTCTCCGTGCCGGTCTCCCGCGTGCCCGAATTCCTGGAGCGGGGGATCGCCGCGGTCGAGGCGGCGCTGCCCGGCATCCGGCCATGCCCGTTCGGCCATGTCGGCGACGGCAACATCCATTTCAACCTCAGCCAGCCGGTCGGCATGGCGAAGGCCGACTACATCGCCCAGTGGGAGCGCTTCAACCGCATCGTTCACGACGTGGTGACCGACATGGACGGGTCGATCGCCGCCGAGCACGGTATCGGCCTGCTGAAGCGGGGCGAACTCGCCCACTATGCCGATCCGGTCGCCCTCGATCTGATGAAGCGCCTGAAACAGGCGCTCGATCCCGCCGACACACTCAATCCAGGCAAGGTCATCGCGGCAAGGGAGTAGATGTTGCCAGTTTGGAACGATGAAAAACTAGATGAAGATTCTGGCGATTTATTTCATTTGAACAATTCTACATTCCCCGGATTCTGTATTTTCATGTTGTCGGCGTGTGGCTCGCGGGTTTAAGGAAGCGCGAAACCTGACTATTGGCCGGCTCTCCGGGACCGCGCGCGAGCGCGGCATATGGCTGCCGGCCGAACCCGGATAGCCGAATGTCGCTTCGTCGGTTCGCTTCGCATCCCGCTCGCCTGCTTGCCGCGCTGGCGGTGTTCGCCGCTCTCGTGCCGGCGCCGCTCGCCGCTCAGGAGAGCGTGGCACCCGCTCCGGCACAGCCGGTTTCGCCGCAGCAGGTGCAGGCGGCCCCGGCTCAGGGCGTCAATCCCTCTCCTGGCGCGCCGGGAGCGGAGCTGCAGCAGGCCCACCCGGTCGAGATGCCATCTTCCCCGGTCGATTCTGGTGTCGCCCCGTCGCCAGTCCCCGCTTCGGCCGAGGCGCCGGTGGCCAATGCCGAGCTGCCGCACGACCTCTCGCCCTGGGGCATGTTCATGGCCGCCGACTGGGTGGTGAAGGCCGTGATGATCGGCCTCGCCTTCGCCTCGGTGGTGACCTGGACGGTGTGGCTGGCCAAGACGCTGGAACTCTTCTTCACCGTCCGCCGCCTCCGCGGCGCGCTTCGCAGCTTGCTCGGCTCGACGACGCTGGACGACGCGCGCCGTGCGCTCGCCCGCGCCGGCGGTCCGGCGGCCGCGATGCTCCGCGTGACCGATCTCGAGCTCGAACGCTCCGGTCCGCTGCCGGCCGAGGGCATCAAGGAACGCGTCGCCATCTCGCTCGGACGCATCGAGGCGGGCGCTGGGCGCCGCATCACCCGCGGCACCGGCCTGCTCGCCACCATCGGCGCCACCGCCCCCTTCGTCGGCCTGTTCGGCACGGTGTGGGGCATCATGAATTCCTTCATTGGCATCTCGAAGGCGCAGACCACCAACCTCGCCGTGGTGGCGCCCGGCATCGCCGAGGCACTGCTCGCCACCGCCATCGGCCTCGTCGCCGCGATCCCTGCGGTGGTGATCTACAACCACTTCACCCGGCAGGTCTCCGGCTATCGCGCCCTGCTCGGGGATGCCTCCGCCGAGACGCTGCGCCTGCTCTCGCGCGATCTCGACCGCCGCGATGCGGCGCCCGCCCGGCAGGAGATCCCCTATGCGCCGCCGGTGCGGGTGCGCGCCGCCGCCGAGTGAGGAACCGTCATGGGCGCCAGGCTGCAATCGAGCGACAGCGACGATCTCGCCGAGAACCACGAGATCAACGTCACGCCCTTCATCGACGTGATACTGGTGCTGCTGATCATCTTCATGGTGGCGGCGCCGCTCTCGACCGTCGACGTCGCGGTCGACCTGCCGGCCTCCACCGCCCAGCCGCAGCAGCGCCCCGACAAGCCGGTCTACTTCACCGTGAAGGACGACCTGACGCTGGCACTCGGCAATGAGGACGTGCCGCGCGACGGTGTCGCGGTGGCGCTCGCCAATATCACCAGCGGCAACAAGGACACCCGCATCTTCCTGCGTGCCGACAAGACGGTGAGCTATGGCGACCTGATGGAGGTGATGAACCTCCTGCGCGCCGCCGGCTATCTCAAGATCGCGCTGGTCGGGCTGGAGCAGCTTCCCGGCGCGCCCGTGCCGGGCGCAACGGGCGCCACTCCGGCGCCCGCGGCCGGAACCCCGACGCCATGAGCGTGCTGCTGCTGCAGGGCGGGGCGCAGCACCGGGCCGGCGAGACGTCGCGTTGGCTGGGCTGCGGTGTGGTGATCGTCGCTCTGCACGGCGCTGCGCTCGGCTACATCACCTCGCGCCCTCCCATCGTGCCGATGGAGGAGCCGGCGGCGATCATGATCGAGCTGGCGCCGCTCCCCGTCGCGCCGCCCTCCGAGCCGGTCGAGGTGGCGCCGGGCCCGCAGATGATGGAAGCGCCGGAAAAGGTCGAGGAGGAGGTGCCGCCCGATCCGCTGGCGCGGGTCGAGGACGTGCCGCCCCCGCCGCCGCTGCCGCAGGTCGAGGAACCGCTGCCGCAGGTGGAGGAGTCGCCGGCGGTGAACATCGAGGTACCGTTGCCCCCGCCCATGCCGCTGGCGCTCGACCTCACGCCGCCCGAGCGAAAGATCGAGGTTCCCAAGGAACGCCCGAAGCCCAAGCCGAAGCCGATCGAGAAAAAGAAGAACGAGAAGCCGCCCGCGCCGCGCACCTCCGCCGCGCCGGCGATGGATGCGGCGCCGTCACCGCGCCTCGCCGCGCCGACGGCGGGCTCGAGCTCCTCGCGCAGCATGTCGCCGGCCAACTGGCGCTCGCGGCTGATGGCGCATCTCAACCGCCATAAGCGTTATCCGAGCGGCGAGGACGGGCGCGGCAGGGCCCGCGTCGCCTTCACCATCGACCGCTCGGGGCGCGTGCTCTCGGCGCGGCTCGCCGGAGGCTCGGGCAATGCCCGCTTCGACGACGAAGCGGTCGCCATGGTGCGCCGCGCCTCGCCGATGCCGGCGCCCCCGCCCGACATTCCCGGCGGCAGCTTCTCCTTCACCGTGCCGGTCGATTTCACCCAGCGGTGAGGGGCGGCCTATACCGCCGCCCAGCAGGCCACCAGCCGCCCGCCCTTCTCCTCCAGCGGCGGCATCTCGCTCCGGCAGCGCTCCATCACCAGCGGGCAGCGCGGGTTGAAGGGGCAGCCGGAGGGCGGGTTGAAGGGGGAGGGGAGCTCGCCCTCCAGCACGATCCGCTCGCGCTTGCGGCCCGGCTCGGCGACCGGCGTCGCGGAGAGCAGCGCCCGCGTATAGGGGTGCTTGGGGTGGTCGAAGATGGCGTCGCGCGGGCCGTGCTCCACCGCACGGCCGAGATACATTACCAGCACCTCGTCGGCCATGTGGCGCACCACACCGAGATCGTGGGACACGAACACATAGGCGACGCCGAGGCTCTCCTGCAGCTCGACCAGCAGGTTCAGCACCTGCGCACGCACCGAGACGTCGAGCGCCGAGACCGGCTCGTCGAGCACGAGGATCTTCGGCCTCAGCACCAGCGCGCGGGCGATGGCGATACGCTGGCGCTGGCCGCCGGAGAACATGTGCGGATAGCGCCCGTGATGCTCGGGCCGGAGCCCGACGCGCTTCATCATGTCGAGCGCGCGCTCGCGCCGCTCGGCGGCGGAGAGGTTGGTGTTGACCAGCAGCGGTTCCTCGATCGCCTTGCCGACAGTCTGGCGCGGATTGAGCGAGCCGTACGGGTTCTGGAACACCATCTGCACTTCGCCGCGATAGCGGCGCAGTGTCGAGGTATCGGCTTCCGCGACATCGACCCCGTTGATGATGAGCGCGCCGCGACCGGGCCGCTCGATCATGGTCAGCATGCGGGCCAGCGTCGACTTGCCGGAGCCGCTCTCGCCGACCACCGCCAGCGTCGAGCGCGGCGCCAGCCGGAAGCTGATGCCGGTGACCGCCTTCACCGAGCCGGTCTTGCCGAACAGGCCGCGCGAGACCTCGTAGGTCTGGGCGAGGTCGATCGCCTCCATCACCGCCTCGCCGGTCTTCGACATTACCGCTGCGCCAGTGCCCGCCTCGCTCATGCCACCACCTCCAGCTTCTGGGGCACGCCGTCGACCAGCGGCGTATGGCAGAGCGCGAAGCCGAGCTCCGCCCCTGCGCGCGGCGGCGGCACGGTGCGGCAGTGCTCGGTCGCGAAGCGGCAGCGCGGCGAGAACAGGCAGCCCTTCGGCCGGTCGGCGAGGCCCGGCACCAGGCCGGGAATGGAGGGCAGGATGCGCCCATGGGCGCGCTCGGGCAGCGCCGCCAGCAGCGCGGCGGTATAGGGGTGATGCGGGTCGCGGAACAGGCCGAACGTGTCCTGCATCTCCACCTGCTGGCCGGCATAGTGGACGCAGACGCGTTGCGCGGTCTCGGCGACAACGCCCATGTCGTGGGTGATGAGCACGAGGCCGACGCCGTTGTCGCGCTGCAACCGCATGAGCAGGTCGAGGATCTGCGCCTGAATGGTGACATCGAGCGCGGTGGTCGGCTCATCGGCGATGATCAGCTTCGGCCGGCAGGCGAGCGCCATGGCGATCATCACCCGCTGGCTCATGCCGCCGGAGAGCTGGTGTGGGAAGGCGGAAAGGCGCCTTTCCGGCTCGGGAATGCCCACCTCATCGAGCAGCTCAATGCAGCGCGCCTTGCGCTCGGCGCGCGAGAGGCCGAGATGGGCTTTCAGCGCCTCGCCGATCTGGAAGCCGACGGTGAAGCAGGGGTTCAGGCTCGACATCGGCTCCTGGAAGATCATCGCGAGGTCGCGCCCGATGATCCTGCGCCGCTCGCGGCTCGACAGCGTCAGCATGTCATGGCCGTCGAAGCTCAGCCGGTCGGCGGTCACCGTCGCGGTCCACGGCAGCAGTCTCATCACCGCCAGCATGGCGACGGACTTGCCGGAACCCGATTCCCCGACGATCGAGACCACCTCGCCGGCCTCGACGTCGAGATCGACGCCGTCGACCGCCCGGAACGGCCCGCGCCCGGTGGCGAAGGAGACGGAGAGATTGCGGATGGAGAGGAGGGGGGTCATTGGATTTGTGCTCCCCGGAGCCTATATTGGTTTCGCGTGGAGGAAATCATCATGGGTTGGAACCCTCGTCCGATCCCGGCCCCGCCGGCTCCGAAGCCGATTTCCGGACCGACCGGTCCGAAGCCGAGCTACTGAGCGCCGCCCGCGCCAGTGCGGCGTCTATGGCGCTTATCGCCTCGTCCGCCAGCGTCCCGGCATAGATTCCCATGGCGATATAGTCGGCGTGCATCGCCGCCTTTCTGGGCCATTCGAGCGACGCGAAGCGATCGGCGCGCAAATCCTCCGCAAACTGCGTCAGGGCGTGTACCTGCCGATAGTAGATCACCACGGGGTCGATGACGGCGACCGGCAGGATCGGGATGTCCGTAACGACGGCCTCGAACAGGAAGCTCCGCACCTCGCTGGGGACGAATGGCGTGAACGCCGGACCGTCCCCCACGGCCTCTTTGAGTGCCGTCGCCTGTTCGAACAGCAACAATCGCCTTCTATGGCTGCGAATCTCGGCGCGCAGCGCGGTCTGCACGTCGCGTATTCGCTCCTGGCGGCGTGCCACCTGTGTCCTGTGCTCATGCCGGTGGTTGAACCACCATCCGATGACGGTCACCAATGATGAGATGACGGCTGCGATGATGGCCGGGCCGATCCAGCTCTGCATCCTCAGCTCCGTCGCAGCTTCGGGTCGAGCGCGTCGCGCAGGCCGTCGCCCATCAGGTTGATGGCGACCACGGTGACGAGGATGGCGAGACCCGGCAGCGTCACGATCCACGGCGCGGCGCGGATGAATTCGCGGCTGTCGGCGAGCATGGCGCCCCATTCCGGGGTCGGGGGCTGCGCGCCGAGCCCGAGGAAGCCGAGCGCGGCTGCCTCCAGGATGGCGTCGGAGATGCCGAGCGCCGCCTGCACGATCAGCGGGGCGAGGCAGTTCGGCAGCACGGTCACGAACATCAGCCGCAGCCGCCCGACGCCGGCGACGCGCGCGGCGACGACATATTCCTTCGAGAGCTCCGACAGCGCGGCGGCGCGTACGATGCGCACATAGCGCGGCAGATAGACCACGGTCACCGCGACGATGGTGTTGGTCAGGCTCGGGCCGAGCACCGCCACCACGAGGATGGCGAGGACGAGGCTCGGAATCGCGGTGATGACGTCCATGATGCGCATCACCACCGTCTCGACGAGGCCGCGCAGGAAGGCGCTGGCGAGGCCGAGCACGATGCCGACGGTCACCGAGACGACCATCACCGACAGGCCGATGCCGAGCGAGATGCGCGCGCCGTAGATGAGGCGCGAAAGCACGTCGCGCCCGACCGCATCGGTGCCGAAGGGGAATTCCCAGCCGCCGCCCGCCCAGACCGGGGGCTGTTGGACGTGGGCGCGGAACTGCTCGATCGGCGAATGCGGCGCGACCAGCGGGGCGAAGACGCCGAGCAGCGCGATGAAAACCACCACGACGAGGCCGAGCACCGCGCCCCTGTTTTCGCGGAAAGCGTTCCAGAAGGCGCGGAACGAGGACAGCTCCGCCGGCACGCTTTCGATCAGCGCGGCGCCGCCGGACGGGTCGATCACCTGATCATCCGCCATGGCGTATCCTCGGGTTGATGGCGACATAAGCGAGGTCGACCAGCAGGTTGACCAGGATCACGATGCCCGAGATCAGCATGATGCCGCCCTGCAGGGCGGGGTAGTCGCGCCGCGAGATCGACTCGATCAGCCATTTGCCGACCCCCGGCCAGGCGAAGATGGTCTCGGTCAGCACCGCGCCGGCGAGCAGCGTGCCGGTCTGCAGCCCGATGACGGTCACCACCGGTATCAGCGCGTTGCGCAGCGCGTGCAGGCCCACCACCCGCAGCGGCGACAGGCCCTTGGCGCGCGCTGTGCGCACATAGTCCTCGCCGAGCACCTCCAGCATGGAGGAGCGGGTCATGCGCGCGATAACCGCGAGCGGGATGGTGCCGAGCACGATGGAGGGCAGGATGAGGTGCGCCACCGCCGCGCCGAACGCGCCCTCCTGGTCGGAGAGCAGGCTGTCGATCAGCATGAAGCCGGTGACCGGCTCGAAATAGTAGTTGATCAGGTCCATGCGGCCGGACACCGGGGTGAGCCCGAGATATTCCGACATGAACATGATGAGCAGCAGGCCCCACCAGAAGATCGGCATGGAATAGCCGGTGAGCGCCACCATCATCAGCCCGTGGTCGAACGCGCTGCCGCGCTTCACCGCCGCCAGCACGCCGGCCGGGATGCCGAACACGACGGCGAAGAGGAGCGCGCAGACGGCGAGCTCCATGGTCGCCGGAAACAGCGTGAGGAACTCGTTGAGCACCGGCGTCTTGGTGACGATGGAGACGCCGAAATCGCCGTGGATGAGTCCGTCGGCATAGTCGAGGAACTGCTTCCATACCGGCTGGTCGAGGCCGAGATCATGGCGAAGCTGGGCAAGCCGTTCGGGCGCGATGCCGCGCTCGCCGGTGCGCGCCTCGATCGGGTCGCCGGGGACGAGCCGCACCGCGACGAAGGTGACGAACATCAGCGCCACGAAGGTCGGCAGCGTCAGCGCGACGCGGCGGAAAATGAACTGGAACATCGATATCCCGGGCTTGCGATACGCCATGCCGGACGCCGCTCCGCCGGAAGCAGCGGCGGATGCGGTCGGCGGCGGATCGGGGTCGTCACATCACGGACGGGGCGCCAATGCGCTGGGCGTATAACCGTGCGATGCCGCGGACGGCCGGCCGGAGATTCCCTCCGGACAGAGAAGCCGCCTGCCCATCTCCTCGGTCGCGTGGTTCCGGAAGGCACGGTGCCGGCGGAGCGCTCCTTCCGCCGGCACCGGCTCGCATCACTTCAGGCTGACGCCGTAGAATTCGTGCCGGCCGAAGGGGCTGACCTTGTAGTCCACCACTTCCTTGCGGGTCGGCTCGTAGACCACCGAATGGGCGATGGTGAACCAGGGCGCGTCTTCCTTGAAGATCACCTGCGCCTGCTCGTAGAGCTTGGTGCGCTCGGCGACATCCGAGATGGTCTTCGCCTTGTTGATCAGCGCGTCGAAGTCCTTGTTGCACCACTTGGCGAGGTTCTGGCCGCCCGGGCGGGCCGCGGCGCAGCCGAGCAGGAAGAAGAAGTTGTCCGGGTCGCCATTGTCGCCGGTCCAGCCGAGCTGGCCGGTGATGTGCTCGCCCTGCTGCATGCGCTTGCGGTACTCGCCCCATTCATAGGAGACGAGCTTGGCGTTCACGCCGATCTTGGCGAGGTCCGACTGCATCATCTCGGCGATGCGCTTGGCGTTCGGGTTGTAGGGACGCTGCACCGGCATCCACCACAGGTCGATGTCGAGCGGGGTGGTGACGCCCGCCTCCTTCAGCATCGCCTTGGCCTTCTCGGGATCATACGGATAGTCCTTGACGGACGTGTTGTACGACCAGATGGTCGGCGGGATCGGGTTGATCGCCGCCTGGCCGGCGCCCTGATAGACGTCCTTGATGATCGCCGCCTTGTCGACCGCCATGTTGAAGGCCTGGCGCACCTCCTTCTTGTCGAAGGGCGGCTTCTGCGTGTTGAAGTTCCAGTAGGCGATGTTGAGGCCGGGCTGCGAGAGCAGGTTCACGACCGGGTCGGTCTTCAGCGCCGCGATGTCGGCCGGGTTCGGCGCGATCATCACGTGGCACTCGCCCTTCTTGATCTTGGCGTAGCGGGCGGTCGGGTCGGGGGTGATGGAGAAGACGAGGTCGTCGATCGCCGCCTTGCCCTCGTAATAAGCCGGGAAGGCCTTGTAGCGGATCACCGCGTCCTTCTGGTAGGTCACGAAGGAGAACGGGCCGGTGCCGACCGGGATTTGGTCGAACTGCTCGGGGGCGCCCTTCTTCAGCAGGAAGTCGGCATATTCCTTCGAATGGATGGTGCCGAAATCCATCGCGAGATTGGCCAGCATGGGCGAGTTCGGCTCGGTGAGCGTGAACTTCACCGTGTAGTCGTCGACCTTGTCGATCGACTTGAGCAGGTCGGGCATGCTCATGTCGTTGAAGTAGTCGTAAGCCCCGCCGGTGACCTTGTGATACGGGTTGTCGGGCTTCCACTGGCGCTCGAACGAGAACAGAACGTCATCCGCGTTGAAGTCGCGGGTCGGCGTGAAGCCGTTCACGCCGGAGTGGAATTTCACGCCCTTGCGCAGCTTGAAGGTGATCTCCTTGCCGTCGTCGCTCACCGTCCAGCTCTCGGCGAGGCCGGGCACCACCTTGGTGGTGCCGCGCTCGAACTCGACGAGCTGGTTATAGACGGGGCGCGCGGCGTCGAAACTGGTGCCGGTGGTGTTCAGCGCGGGCGTGAAGTTTTCAGGGCTTCCTTCGGAACAATAGACGAGCGTCTTGGCATAGGCAGGCACCGCCAGTACCGCCAGGACGGCAGCCGCAGCGATGACTTTGGCTTTGAACATCGACATATGGATTCCCCTCTGGGGCCGTGCGGCATGGGACGCGCTTGGCAGCTTGTGCTTCTTGGATGCCTCGCCGGACGGCCGATCCTGAACTCAAACACGCCGGCTGCATCTGCGCAATCAGGCTGGCCGCTTAGACAAAGGTCGCATGCTGCCATGGTTGATGCGCCCGCGACCGGTGGGGTGCACCCCGCCTCGCGAGGCTGTATGAGGGAGCGAACGCCGGCACGGCCGACGCCGGCGTGATGAGGAGACTGCCATGAGTGCCCAACCGAATCCCGCCTCCCGCGCGACGTCATCCCTGCCGGGCTTCGACTGGGCCGATCCCTTCGACCTCGACGGCCAGCTCACCGAGGAGGAGCGCCTCGTCCGCGACACCGCGCGCGACTACGCGCAGGAACAGCTCCAGCCGCGCGTCATGTCCGCCTACATGGACGAGCGGTTCGACCGCGAGATCATGAACGAGATGGGCGCGCTCGGCCTGCTGGGTCCGACCATTCCCGAGGAATATGGCGGCGCCGGCCTCGGCTATGTCGCCTATGGCCTTGTGGCGCGCGAGGTGGAACGCGTTGATTCCGGCTATCGCTCGGCGATGAGCGTGCAGTCCTCGCTGGTGATGTACCCGATCTACGCCTATGGCGACGAGGCGCAGAAGCGGAAATATCTGCCGCGCCTCGCCACCGGCGAATTCGTCGGCTGCTTCGGCCTGACCGAGCCCGATGCCGGCTCCGATCCCGCCGGCATGCGCACGCGCGCCGAGAAGATCGACGGCGGCTACCGTCTCACCGGCTCCAAGATGTGGATCACCAACGCGCCGGTCGCCGACGTCGCGGTGGTCTGGGCGAAGTCGGCGGCGCATGGCGACGCCATTCGCGGCTTTGTCCTGGAACGCGGCATGAAGGGCTTCTCAACCCCGAAGATCGAGAACAAGCTCTCGCTGCGCGCCTCCATCACCGGTGAGATCGTGATGGACGGCGTCGAGGTGCCGGAGGACAATCTCCTGCCGAACGTCTCCGGCCTGAAGGGGCCGTTCGGCTGCCTCAACCGCGCGCGCTACGGCATCGCTTGGGGCACCATGGGCGCTGCCGAGGCGTGCTATGCCGCCGCCCGCCAGTACACGCTCGACCGCAGGCAGTTCGACAAGCCGCTTGCCGCCACCCAGCTCGTCCAGAAGAAGCTGGCGGACATGGCGACCGAGATCGGCCTCGGCCTGCAGGGGGCGCTGCGCGCGGGGCGCCTGTTCGACGAGGGCAAGCTGTCTCCCGAGCTCATCTCGCTGATCAAGCGCAACAATTGCGGCAAGGCGCTGGAGATCGCCCGGCTCGCCCGCGACATGCATGGCGGCAACGGTATCTCCGCCGAGTTCCCGGTCATGCGCCACATGGTGAACCTCGAAACGGTGAACACCTATGAGGGCACGCACGACATCCACGCGCTGATCCTCGGCCGCGCCATCACCGGGCATCAGGCGTTCTTCTGAGACGAACCGGGGACGCCGTCACTCCAGCGCGGCGATGACCATTTCCGCGGTGGCGGGGTTCAGCGCCAGCGGGATGTCGTAGACGAGCGCGACGCGCATCAGCGCCTTCACGTCGACGTCGTGCGGTTGGGCGGTGAGGGGATCGACGAAGAAGACCAGCGCGCGCACCCGCCCCTCGGCGATCAGCGCGCCGATCTGCTGGTCGCCGCCGAGCGGTCCGCTCTTCAGCCGGGTGACGTCGAGCTCGGGACAGGCATCGAGCACCCGCCCGCCGGTCGTTCCGGTCGCCACGATGGGGAAGTGCTCGAGGGTCGCGCGGTGGGCGAGCGCCCAGGCGACCATCTCGTCCTTCTTGCTGTCATGCGCGACGAGGCCGAGAAGGCCGGTGCCGGAAGGGGCGGCGGTCATATGTAGTAGAGCAGATCGGCATTGGCGACGCGGCTGTGCGTCACCATTTCGTCGAGCGTCATGCGATCGAGCACGTCCGACATGGCGTCGCGCACCCGGCTCATGGTGATCCGCACGGCGCAGGTCTCCAGATCCTCGCAATCCTCGCACGGCACATAGGCGCTCTTGCTCGCGCAGTTGATCGGCGCCAGCGGGCCGTCGAGCGTGCGGATGATGTGGCCGATACGGATGTCCTTCGGCGTCCGCGCCAGCGCATAGCCGCCGCCGGGTCCCTTCTTCGAGCGCAGCATGCCGGCATTGCGCAATTCGAGAAGAATGGTATCGAGGAACTTCTTCGGGATGTTGTTGGCCGTGGCGATCTCCGCGCCCATGGCGGTCTCGCCGGGTTCCAGCGATGCGAGGTAGAGCATCGCCTTCAAGCCGTACTTGCCCTTGTTGGTCAGCATGGTTCGATCTGGTCCGGTCCCGCAGGCCGACAGCCGATCCAGCGCGCCTCGGGGACGCGGCTAAAATGGTGGATAAAGTCGAATATTTCCAGTGCGCGGCGCTCAGCGCGCACTGATCTTCGCCGGCGCAATCTCCGCATTCGGCGTTCCGCCGAAGGGATGGGCGAACAGAATGAGCGCCGCCACCGCTCCATAAGCGAGGGCGAACAACAGCTTATCGCGATATTTGCGGACGGCGAACGTGCTCATGGAGGGCACGCTAGCGCACGGCGAATAATCTATCAACAATAAAGATTGTTAGAGTTTGTGGAAAACGTACAATTACAACTATATGGCGTGATTTAATGTGAGTCGGCCAGCCGGTCGAAATCGCGCGTGAAGGCGGCGACCCGCCGGTCGATTCGGATGTCGGCGGCGCGCAGCGGCCGGGCGAGTGACAGCCCCTCCAGCGAGCGGGCGCGCGACAGCGCGACATAGGCCTGGCCGGCGGCGAAGGCGCCGGTGTCGAAATCGATGCGCACGTCGTCCAGCGTCAGGCCCTGCGCCTTGTGCACGGTGATCGCCCAGGCCGGCACCAGCGGAAGCTGCGAATAGCTGCCGACCACCTTCGAGACCACCTTGTCGGATGCCTCGTCCCAGTCGTAGCGGATGCGCTCCCAGCTCGTCCGCTCGACCTCCACGGTGCCTCCGCTCGCATCGAGCCGTACGAAGGCGCTGTCCTGCGCGAGCCCGACCACGGTGCCGACCGAACCGTTCACCCATTGCTTCTCGGGGTCGTTGCGCACGGTCATCACGCGCGCGCCGACTTTCAGCGTCAGCATCTCGGGAACCGGCAGGCGGTCGGTGGCGAGGTCGAACTCGCCCTGGCTGACCCCGCCATAGTGGCGGCCGGCGTCGGGCAGGGATTCGAGGCCGCGGCGGTTATAAGCGTCGACCCGCGCATTGGTCGGCGCCAGCACGACCGGCACGCGTCCTGTCCGGTGCGGGCCGAGGGCGGCGGTGTTGATGGCCTCGATCGCGTCCTCGACGTAGCGCCCCTCGCGCAGTGCCGCCAGATGCGCGATGAAGCCGTCATCGGTCTGGCGGTAGACGTGGCGGAACGGCAGGCGGGCGATCTCGACCTCGCGCAGCACCTGCGCGTCGAAGGCGAGGGGACCTTCATAGCCCATGCGGCCGAGCAGCTCGCGTTCCGCCATCGGCACCACCGGCGGGAGCTGGAGGAAATCGCCCACCAGCACGATCTGCACGCTGCCGAACGGCTCGGGGCTGCCGCGCGCGATCCTGAGGCAGCGGTCGACCGCGTCGAGCACGTCGGCGCGCACCATTGAAATCTCGTCGATCACCAGGCGTTCGAGCTTCTTCAGGAGCGTGCGGCGCTGCGCGCGCGGCTTGACGTCGGCGGGATCGAGCAGGCGGGGCGGCAGGCCGAAGAAGGAATGGATGGTCTGCCCGCCGAGCTGGAGCGCCGCGACGCCGGTCGGGGCGAGGAAGGCCTGCTTGCCACCGCCGGCCCGCCGCAGCGCGTGCAGGAAGGTGGTCTTGCCGGTGCCGGCGCCGCCCAGCACCATGACGACCGGCGCGCCTTCCCTGAGCCGTGCCAGCGGCGCGGCGAAGGCGTCCTCGTCGATCGGTGCTGCGGGACGTCGAATCGGCAGTCGGGTGGTCGCGTTCATGCGGCGCAGGGAAGCACAAGCCTCGGCTCTGCGCGATGGCGGGCTTCAGTGCAGCTTGATCAGCACCAGCCCGGCGACGATCAGCCCGGCGGCCGCCACGCGGTTCGCGCGCAACGGCTCGCGCAGCACGACGACGGCGATGACCGCGCCGAACAGCACGCTCGACTCGCGCACGGCGGAAACCAGGCCGATCGGCGCCTTGGTCATCGCCCAGATGCAGATCCAGTAGGCGGCGAGCGACATCGCGCCGCCGGCAAAGCCTGGGCCGATGAAGGCGGCGGCCGGACGCAGCGCCGCCGGCCCCTTCCAGAGCAACGCGACCGCGATGATGAGCAGGCTGTCCACCACGAACAGCCACGAGGTGTAGAGATGGGGATTGACGGCGGTGCGCGCGCCGAGCCCGTCGACCAGCGAATAGGCGGTGATGCTGACGCCGCAGATCAGCGCCAGGCGCAGTGCCCTCGGGTCGAAATGCTGGCCGGAGCGCCGCCAGGCGATGGTGACGATGCCCACGGCGATCAGCAGCACGCCGAGGAAGCCCTGCAGGTCGATCGGCTCGCCCAGCACCGCGAGCGACACCAGCGTCGTCATCAGCGGCGCGCTGCCGCGCGCGACCGGATAGACCTGCCCCATATCGGCGAGGCGATAGGCCTCCGTCAGAGTGAGGTAGTAGCAGAGGTGGAGGACGACCGAGGCGAGGATCCACGGCCAGACATGCAGCTCCGGCAGGCCGAACCACAGCGCGAAGGGCAGGGCGATGACGCCGCACACCGCGTTCACCAGCACCATGGCGATGAACGGATCGAGCCGGATCTTGAGGATGGCGTTCCAGCCGGCATGCATCGCCGCAGCGGCGATCACCGCCAGAAATACGCCGAGATCCATTGTCGCCGAACCGTCACGAAGCCGAGGATGGGCCTAGTCGATTCCTGAGCCGGCGCCAAGCGGGACGACGCCTCCGGCCGCGATCACGGAATGTGATCGGCGCCCCCGAGCGCCCGTCGCAGCGCCGGCGCCAGCTCGCCGCGTCCGTCGACCCGCACCTCGCCGAGGCCGAGCCAGGAGGCGAGCAGCCTCAGTTCGCCGGCCAGCGCCTCGGCGACCGTGCCTTCCTCGGCACCCGCTTCCAGATGCGCGCCGGGCACGGCCAGCGTGCCGATCGCCCGTTCCGCCTTGAGGTCGACCCGCGCCACCAGCCGCTCGCCCATCAGGAAGGGCATGACGTAATAGCCGTGCGAGCGCTTCTCGGCCGGCGTGTAGAAGGCGAGGCGGTAGTGGAAGTCGAACAGCTCCTCGGTGCGCCGGCGCTCGAAAATGAGCGAATCGAAGGGCGAGAGCAGCGCCTGCGCCTCGACGCGGCGGGGAATGCGCGCCTCGCTGTGAAGGAAGGCCGGACGGTCCCAGCCCTTCACGGCGACCGGAATGAGCGTGCCTTCCTCGACCAGCTCAGCGACGCGGACCTTTGAATCGGCGACGTCGAGGCGGAAATAGTCCCGCAGGTCCGGCTCGGTCGCGACGCCGAGCGCCCGCGCCGCGATGCGCATCAATTCGCGCTGGGCGTCCGCCTCGGGCGGCGTGGGCGCGTCGATGACTGCGCCCGGCAATACGCGTTCCGGCAGGTCGTAGACCCGCTCGAAGCCGCGCCGCGCGGCGGTGGTGAGCTGGCCGGTCCAGAACAGATATTCGACGGCGCGCTTGCCCTCGCTCCAGCCCCACCAGCCGCCTTCGCCGCGCCCGCCCTCCGAGAGCTCGCCCGCGCTGAGCGGGCCGCGCGCGGCGATCTCGTCGAGCACGCCCTGCACATAGTCGGACCGTTCCCGCGCGAAGCGTTGCAGGCCGCTATAGAGGCCGCTGCCCCGCCGCGCCCGCTCCATCCGCCAGCGCAGCAGCGGCTGCAGCGCAACCGGCAGGAACGAGGCCTCGTGCCCCCAATATTCGAACAGGAACCGCCGGCGACCGGTACCGGCGGCATCCAGCCGCGCCGCCGGATAGGCGCCGAGCCGCGAGAACAGCGGCAGGTAGTGCGAGCGGGCCAGCACGTTGACGGAATCGATCTGCAGGAGACCGAGCCGTTCGATCATCCGCCGCATTGCCGGGAAGCCGGCGGGATCGGCGGAGCGGGCGCCGCCGAAACCCTGCGCGGCGAGCGCGATGCGGCGCGCCTCCTTAAGAGACAGCCGCTCGCGCACCGCGCGCCGAAGCGTTCCGGCCTGCGCCTCCATGGCCGTTCGTCAGACGTTGAGGCGCGTGACGAACTTGGTGTTCACATAAGCGTCCATCGCCTCGATGCCGCCTTCCGAGCCGAAGCCGGAATCCTTGATGCCGCCGAACGGCGTCTCGGGGAAGGCGAGGCCGTGATGGTTGATCGAGACCATGCCGCTCTCCACCCGCCGGCCGAACTCGTCGGCGGTGGCCGAGGAGCGGGTATAGGCATAGGCGGCGAGGCCGTAGGGTAGCCGGTTCGCCTCGTCGAACAGCGCCTCGCGGTCGCGGAAGGGCGAGATCGGCACGACGGGGCCGAACGGCTCCTCATTCATGATGCGCGCCGAGAGCGGCACGTCGGCCAGCACGGTGGGCTGGAAGAAATAGCCCTTGTTGCCGATGCGCTCGCCGCCGGTCTTGAGCTTCGCGCCGTGCTGGATCGCGTCGGCGGTGAGCGCCTCCATCGCGTCGATGCGGCGCGGATTGGCCATCGGCCCCATGCGGGTCTCGGGATCGAGGCCATTGCCGACCTTTACCTGCTTCACCGCCTCGGTGAAGCCGTCGACGAACCTGTCGTAGACGTTCTCGTGCACCAGGAAGCGGGTCGGCGAGACGCAGACCTGGCCGGCATTGCGGAACTTGGCGCCGGAGAGCAGCTTCACCGCGTGGTCGATGTCGGCGTCCTCGAACACCACCGCCGGCGCGTGGCCGCCGAGCTCCATGGTGACGCGCTTCATATGCGCGCCGGCGAGCGCGGCGAGCTGCTTGCCGACCACGGTCGAGCCGGTGAAGGAGATCTTGCGCACCAGCGGGTGCGGGATCAGGTACTGCGAGATATCGGCCGGCACGCCGAAGACGAGGTTGACGACGCCCGCGGGAAGGCCGGCATCCTCATAGACCTTGATCAGCTCGGCGCAGCTCGCCGGGGTCTCCTCGGGGCCCTTCAGGATCACCGCACAGCCGGCGGCGAGCGCGGCGGAAACCTTGCGGACCGCCTGGTTGATCGGGAAGTTCCACGGCGTGAAGGCGGCGACGATGCCGACCGGCTCGCGCACCACTTCCTGGCGGACGCCCTCGGCGCGCGGGGCGATCACCCGGCCATATTGCCGGCGGCCTTCCTCGGCGAACCAGTCGATGATGTCGGCGGCGGCGAGCGTCTCGACCCTGGCCTCGGGGAGCGGCTTGCCCTGCTCCATGGTCATGATCTGCGAAATGCGCTCATGGCGCTCGCGCAGGAGCTCGGCGGCCTTGCGCATCAGCTTGTAGCGCTCGTGCACCGGCACGCGCTTCCAGGTCGCGAAGCCCCGCTCGGCTGCGGCGAGCGCCTCGTCGAGGTCGGCGCGGCTCGCATGCGCCACGGTACCGATCGCTTCCTCGGTCGCCGGGTTCAGGATCGGCTGCTCGCCGGTTCCTTTCCGCCACTTGCCGTCGATGAAAAGCGAAACGTCGGGAAAGGATACCGTCTGCATATGAAATCCTCGCGCGGAAAGAGCGGAAAGACCGGCGTGACCCGGGAAGGGCGCCGCATGGCACACACCTAGTCGTCCGAGCGCCTCGCGGAAAGGGGGGGTGGGCGCAGGAACGCTCCGTATGGGGTGCATGGCGTCTTCTTACTCCGTTAGGGAACCGCTGCTCGTCGGGCCCGTTGACGGAAAGACGGCTTCAGCGGCCGTCCGGGAGAAGGTTCGACCGGTGGTCCTCAGCGATCAGGACGTGGAGGCGCTACTGCGGCTGTTTGCGGCGGCCGTGGTGGGCATGATCATCGGCCTCAATCGCGACCTGAAGGGCAAGCCAACCGGCATCCGCACGCTCGGTCTGGTGTGCATGGGCGCGGCGCTGGTGTCGCTGACGGCGGTCCAGGTCACCGACCTCGCGCAAGGCGCAGGAGGTGCACGGCCTGACGACCGCCGCCACGGTGTGGGTGACCGCCTCGCTCGGCATCGCCTGCGCGCTGGCGAGCTGGCCGCTCATCGTCGGCGGAACGGCCATGACGCTGATCCTGCTCGTGCTCGTGCATCCTTTCGAGCACATGCTGGAGCACCGCGCCGCCGCGCGGGAACAGGAGCGCCGCGAGCGGGTGAAAGGAGAGACGCATGGGGACGGCTGACCGCCTCCGGCACGAGATCGACAGCGGCAAGGCGGGAAGCAAGGTGCCGTTTCCCGATCCCGCCGCCGCGCCGCTCGGCACCGACGAGGAGGCTGCCGGGACGCCGGCATCGGCCGAGGAGGTCGCGATCGCGCGTGCGACCGAACTCGGCGGAGACTCGCTACGTGGCCCGGCGGTGACGGATGAGCGCGCCCGCGGCTATTCCGGCGAGGCCGATCCGCCGGGGCTGGCTTCGGGTGACAGAGCGGCGCGGGTGCGCACGCGCTGGTACGCCATCCTCGCGCTAGCCGCCGGTGACGTAATGCTCACCCTCGCGATGTGGATGATGCACTAGGTTGAACGGCGGCACCGGGCGGAGATGCTGCCGGCTCAGCGCCCGTCGAGGATTTCCCGCTTGCCGGCATGGTTGGCGGCGCCGACAAGGCCTTCGTTCTCCATCCGCTCCATGATCGACGCGGCGCGGTTGTAGCCGATCTGCAGGCGGCGCTGGATGTAGCTGGTCGAGGCCTTGCGGTCGCGCTGCACGATGGCGACCGCCTGGTCGTAGAGATCGCCGCCGCCTTCCTCGCCGAAGCTGCCCTTGTCGAACACCGCCTCGTCCTCCTCGGCGACAAGGCTCTCCTCCTCGTCGTCGGCGGTGACCGCGTCGACATAGTCCGGCTTGCCCTGCCGCTTGAGGTGGGCGACCACTTTCTCCACCTCCTGATCGGAGACGAAGGGGCCGTGGGTGCGCGAGATGCGCCCGCCGCCGGCCATGTAGAGCATGTCGCCCTGGCCGAGCAGTTGCTCGGCGCCCATCTCGCCGAGAATGGTCCGCGAGTCGATCTTCGAGGTGACCTGGAAGGAGATGCGGGTCGGGAAATTGGCCTTGATGGTGCCGGTGATGACGTCGACCGAGGGACGCTGGGTCGCCATGATGAGGTGGATGCCGGCGGCGCGGGCCATCTGGGCGAGGCGCTGGATCGCCCCCTCGATGTCTTTGCCGGCGACCATCATCAGGTCGGCCATCTCGTCGACCACGACGACGATATAGGGGAGGGAGGACAGATCCATGATCTCCTCCTCTTCCGTCATCTGGCCGGTCTCGCGGTCGAAGCCGGTCTGCACCGTGCGGGTGATGATCTCGCCCCGCTCGCGCGCCTCGGTGACGCGGGCGTTGTAGCCGTCGATATTGCGCACGCCGAGGCGCGACATCTTCTTGTAGCGCTCCTCCATCTCCCGGACCGCCCATTTCAGCGCGATGATCGCCTTCTTGGGGTCGGTGACGACCGGCGTCAGCAAATGCGGGATGCCCTCATAGACCGAGAGCTCCAGCATCTTCGGGTCGATCATGATCAGGCGGCACTGTTCCGGCCGGTGGCGGTAGAGTAGCGACAGGATCATCGTGTTGATGGCGACCGACTTGCCCGAGCCCGTGGTGCCGGCGACCAGGAGATGCGGCATGCGGGCGAGGTCGACGATCACCGGCTCGCCGCCGATGGTCTTGCCGAGCGCGATGGCGAGCCGCATCTTCGCGGCCTCGAAATCGTGGCTGGAGAGCATCTCGCGCAGCCACACCGTCTCGCGGCGCTGGTTCGGCAGCTCGATGCCGATGACGTTGCGCCCCTCCACCACCGCGACGCGGGCGGAGACCGCGCTCATCGAGCGGGCGATGTCGGCGGCGAGCCCGATGACGCGGCTCGACTTGATGCCGGGCGCCGGCTCCAACTCGTAGAGCGTGACCACCGGGCCGGGATTGGCGTCGATGATCTCGCCGCGCACGCCGAAATCGTGCAGCACCTGCTGTAGCTTTACCGAATTGCGGTCGAGATATTCCTCGGAGAGCTCGAAATCCGGCTCGACCTGCGGCGGCTCGGCCAGCAGTTCGATCGGCGGGAATTCATATTCCGCATTGGCGCGCGCCGGCGGCGGCTCGACCCGCATCGCGGGGGCAGGCCGCGGCGCGGCGACGGGCGCAGCCGGAGCGACAATCGGCGCTGGCGCCGGGCGGCGTGCCTCCGGCGCCGGCTGGGGCGCCGGAACGATGGCGACGGGAGGCTGGATCGGGGCTTCCGGCACGCTGTAGGCCGGCACGATGGGCGCGGCGAAGATCGGCCAGGCGAAGGAGGCGTGCAGGCCGCCTGCCGAAAGCTCGGTCGCCGGCGGCGGGGCGGCGGGCG
This sequence comes from Allobosea sp. 117, assembly GCF_000702305.1. Classification (GTDB taxonomy): domain Bacteria; phylum Pseudomonadota; class Alphaproteobacteria; order Rhizobiales; family Xanthobacteraceae; genus Ancylobacter. The sequence goes on along the minus strand of NZ_JNLC01000014.1, from coordinate 100,576 downwards.
TTTCCGGCGTCTCGGCGACGAGATCGCTCGCGGACTCCGCCGGCGGCGCGTCCCAGTCGAGACGGATGAGGCTGGCGATTCGCCGGACGCTGGCCGGCTGGCCATCGGACGCCGGTTCGTGCGCCTCGGGCGGCATCTCGGCTTCATCGGCGATCTCGGCCGGCGCCACGGCAGCGACCGGATCCGGCGCGGACGGCGCCGCATCGCTCGCGGCCTGCGCCGCCGCCAGCCGCGCGGCGATGGCGGTCGAGGCCAGCAGCGGAGGCCGGTTGGGGACGATGGCGGGAGGCGTCGCGGCGGCCGGCTCGATCACCGGTTCCCAGCTCGGCGTCGCATAAGGCTCCGGCTTCGCCCGCAGCAGATAGTCCGGCGTGCGGGTGAAGCGGGTATTGGTGTTGGACGGCATGGTGAAGGGCTGGAGCCAGCTCGGCACCGGCCCCTTTTCGGCAGGCGCCGCGGCCGCCGGCTTGGGCGGGCGGGCGGGCATCGGATTCGCGCGCGAAACCGGCCGCGCCGGACGGACGCCGCTCTCCGGCGTTCCGCCTTCAGGCGTGACGTTGTCTGGATTCTGGGAAGGACGCGCCGGGAAACGCATGTGCCGTGAGGACCCCTGCCGTGGTGACCTTCGGGGCGCCGGGCGCCCGTCTTCTGACTGCTCTCAGGGATAGCGAGAACAGCGTTAACGAAGGGTGTGGGCGGGGTCGTTCGGCTGCTGTTTTTCCGATCAGTGCGGGATGCCGAGGGTGTCCTTGATCGAGTCGCCGAGCAGGTCGTGCGTCTCGGGACGCTTGAGCATGTAGCGGCCGAACACCGAGCAGCGCGGCACCACGGAAAGCCCGCGCTGGCGGGCGCTCTGCAGGCCGGCCTCGACAAGACGCGTCGCGATGCCGCGACCGCCGAGTTCGGGCGGCACCTCGGTGTGGGTGAAGATGATGAGCCCGTCGGCGAGGATGTATTGCGCGAAGGCGGTGTGGCCGTCCACCGTGATCTCGAAGCGGCTTTGCTCCGGATTGTCGCGAACCTCGATCGCCGTGTCCGTGCTCATGTTTCCTCCATTGTGGGCTCGTTTCGGGGACCGGCATTCGTGCCGATCATGGAATTATATTGTCGACCAAATCAGGCTTCCTGTCGCCCCGTCGCCGGAAACTTTCCGCGAAGGGCGGCGACGCCCGAGCGGGTTGCCCAACCCGCTGGCACGGGTTAAGGCGCGTCTCCCGAGCGAGAGGATAGCCTTGATGTCGCAAACCGTCCCGTCCGCTGAACGTGAGGCGATGCTGCGGCTTCTGGAGCACCGCCGGTCGGTCGGCATGATGGCGCTCGGCGAACCCGGACCCTCGCCGGAGGAACTCCGCCGCCTGCTGACCATAGCCACCCGCGTGCCGGACCATGCGATCCTGGAGCCCTGGCGGCTGCTTCTCATCGAAGGCGAAGCGCGGCGAGAGGCGAGCGAGCGGATGGCGCAGGCCTATGTCGCGGCGAACCCGGCCATGGACCCGTCCAAGCGCGCGAAATTCGCCGGCATCATGGCCCGGCTATTCACCCACGCGCCGCTCGTGATCGTGGTGATCAGCCGGCCGAACACCGCGACGGCGATCCCGGTCTTCGAGCAGGAGCTGTCAGCCGGGGCGGTCTGCATGAACCTACTCAACGCCGTGCATGCTCTCGGCTATGCGGGGACATGGGTGACGGGATTTGCCGGCAGCGCGCCCGCCGCGGCGGTCTACGGCCTCGACGAGGGCGAGCGCGTGGCGGGCATCCTTCACATCGGCACGCCGAAGGAAGCTCCGCAAGAGCGCCCGCGACCCGATCTCGACCGCATCGTGACGCACTGGTCGCCGGCGGATTGAGGTCGAACCTTACTGTGCAATGCAGCAATCTTTAGAGTGGCTCAGCTCGACGACGGTATGACGGCGGCGCGCCGATATTCAGCAAAAATCTATCAATATATTGATTTATAAGTAGAATAATTGACTTCGCGCCGTTCCGACGGAAAAGCGAAGAATGTTGTGGTGCAACATCGTGACGGGTAATAGGGTGTCCTGACCGAGTTCAGGAGGCGCGACGCCATGCCCACCCCCGAGCCGACCGCCACCTCGCGAAAGCCATCCCGCAAAAGCGCTGCCCCGGCCGCCAGCTCTCCGGAGCCGGCCCGGCACGGCAGTGCCTCGGGCCGCGCGCCGCTGCTGGTCGATCTCGCCTTGCAGGGCGGCGGCGCGCATGGCGCCTTCACCTGGGGCGTCATCGATCGCCTGCTGGAGGAGGACTGGCTGCGCATCGACGGCGTCTCCGGCACCTCCGCCGGCGCCATGAACGCGGCGGTGATGGCCGACGGCTATGCCGCCAGCGGGCCGGAGGGGGCACGGGCCGCTCTCGACGCCTATTGGCGCCATGTCGCGGATGCCGCCCGCTTTAGCCCGTTCCAGCGCGGTCCGATCGACGTGCTGCTCGGGCGCTGGACGCTCGACCATTCGCCGATGTTCCTCGCCATGGACCTGATGTCGCGGCTCTATTCGCCCTATGACCTCAATCCCGCCGGCACCAACCCGTTGCGCGCGGTGCTGGAGAAGGCGATCGATTTCGAGCGGCTGAAGACCTCGCCGATCAAGGTGTTCATCACCGCCACCAATGTCCGCACCGGGCGCGGGCGGGTGTTCCGCAATGCCGAGATCACCCCGGACGTGCTGCTTGCCTCCGCCTGCCTGCCGACGCTGTTCCAGGCGGTGGAGATCGACGGCGAGAGCTATTGGGATGGCGGCTATGCCGGCAACCCGACCATGACGCCGCTGGTGCGCGATCTCGATTCCGACGACACCATCCTGGTGCCGATCAACCCCATCGAGCGCCCCGGCACGCCGCGCACCGCCGCCGAGATCCTCAACCGCCTCAACGAGGTGTCATTCAACTCGGCGCTGCTCAAGGAACTGCGCATGATCGCCCTGCTGCGGCAGGTGGCCGATCCCGGCCACACCGAGGGCGCGCAATGGGCGAAGATGCGCATCCATCTCGTGCGCAACAGCGTGATGGCGACACTCGGCTATTCCTCGAAGCTCAACGCGGAATGGAGCTTCCTCTCCATGCTGAAGGAGGAGGGACGCAAGGCCGCCGCCGCCTTCCTCGAGGCCGACGGCGACAATCTCGGCAAGCGCTCCTCCGTCGATCTCGACATCCTGTTGGAAGGGGTCTGAGCCATGGGGCTGATCGGCATCCTCGTCGGCCTCGGCCTGCTCATCTGGTTCGCGTATCGCGGCTGGAGCGTGCTGCTGCTGGCGCCGGTCGCGGCGCTGCTGGCGGCGCTGCTCTCCGGCGAGCCGCTGCTCGCCAACTGGACCCAGACCTTCATGGGCAGCGCGGCCGTCTTCGTCGGCCAGTTCTTCCCGCTGTTCCTGCTCGGCGCGCTGTTCGGCAAGCTGATGGAGGACAGCGGCGCGGTCGGCTCCATCGCCGATTTCATGACCGCGAAGCTCGGCGCCGGGCGGGCGATCCTCGCCGTCGTGCTGGCCGGCGCCATCGTCACCTATGGCGGCGTCAGCCTGTTCGTCGCGCTCTTCGTGCTGGCGCCGATGGCGGAAGCCCTGTTCCGCGCCGCCGATATTCCGCGCCGGCTGATGGCGCCGGCCATCGCGCTCGGCACCTTCACCTTCACCATGATGGCGCTGCCCGGCACGCCGGCGATCCAGAACGCCATCCCCATGCCGTTCTTCGGCACCACCCCCTTCGCCGCGCCCGGCCTCGGCATCATCGCCTCCCTGATCATGCTCGGCTTCGGCCTGTGGTGGCTCGGCCGCGCCGAGGCTGCCGCCCGGCGCGCCGGCGAAGGCTTCGGCGATACGGGCGCGGTCGCGGCATCCGACGATACGCTGCTGCGCGAACGCGCCACCACCGCCCGCGAGTTCGACCCCGCCGAGATCGAGCGCGGCCATCTCAGCCCGGACCGACCGCCGATCGCCCTCGCGGCGCTGCCGCTGGTGCTGGTGATCGTCGTCAACCTGCTGATGTCCTTCGTCATCCTGCCCGCCCTCGATTTCTCCTTCCTGCAGGAGGAGCGCTGGGGCGCGGTGCCCTTCGCGGCGGTGAGCGGCGTGTGGTCGGTGGCGGTGGCCCTCATCGTCGCCATCGTCGCGACCGTCGCGCTGAACTGGGGACGCCTTCCCAAATTGCGCGACAGCATGGATTCCGGCGCCAACGCCTCGGTGCTGCCGATCTTCTCGGTGGCGAGCCTCGTCGGCTTCGGCGCGGTGGTGGCCGGCCTGCCGGCCTTCGCGCTGGTGCGCGACTGGGTGCTCTCCATCGAGGGCGGCCCGCTGGTGTCGCTCGCCGTTGCCACCAACATCCTCGCCGCGCTCACCGGATCGGCCTCGGGCGGCTTGACCATCGCGCTCGACGCGCTGGGCTCGACTTATCTGGAGCGCGCCTATGCGCTCGGCATCGATCCCGCGCTGCTGCACCGCGTCGCGGTGATGAGCGCCGGCACGCTCGACAGCCTGCCGCACAGCGGCGCCGTGGTGACGCTGCTCGCCGTCTGCGGCACGACCCCGAAGCAGAGCTATCTCGACATCGTAATGGTGGCGATCGTTGGCGCCATATTGGCGCTGGTGGCGGTGATCGCGCTGGGCTCGGCGGTCGGAAGCTTCTAGAAGGGCTGCGCTCTTGCTACGCCGCCGTAAGGGGTGGCCACCTCGGCCGGCCCATGAGGACCTCGAAGACATGCTCTCCCGACGCTCGCTCCTGACCGCTCTCGCCGGCCTCGCGGCTGCTCCCCTTGCCCTCGTCGCCACCGGCGACGACGCCGGCGCGCAGGCCCGCCCGCATGGTGCGCCGCCCGCCGCCCGCCGCGAGGTGCGCCCGCCGCCGAAGCGCGGCTACACCTGGGTTCCGGGGCACTGGACCTGGGATGCGCGACGCGGCTGGGTGTGGAACGCCGGCTATTTCGAGCGCAACCGCGTCGGCTTCCGGCTCACCGGCCCGCGCTGGGTGCTGCGCCGCGGCCAGTGGGTCTACGAGCCGGTGCGTTGGGTGCCGCACCGGTAGGACGCTGGCGGGCGTCCGGGTGGCGTGCGCCTATTCCCCCGGCGCACCGCTGACCGTCGCCTCGACCGACCGGCCCACCTGGCCGACCTGATCCTTGTAGGCGCGGCGCGTCGCCGGATCGAAGACGGCGATCGGGGCGCTGATGGCGGCGCCGGCGGCGCTGCCGACGGTCTGCCCGATCCCGATCGCCACGCCGCCGATCCGCTCGCCGAGAGAGGGGTCCGAATCCGTCACCGTCTGGCCGGCGACGAGGCGCGTGCCGATCAACTGCACCACCTCGGGCGATTCAGCGAACTTGTTGTGGTTGAACTGGTCGCCGCCGCGCAGCGCGGTCAGGTCGATGACCACGATGCCGGACTTCTCCAGCGCGGCGTGATTCGCCTCCGTAGTCGGGTCGATCTGGCCCAGCCGGTCGACATTGCCGAACAGCCGGCGCGACAGGGCGAGCGCACGGTCGTTCTGCGACACGAAGACGGTGAAGCGCGCCGACGGTCCGTTGAGCGCCCGCCATTGCGTGGCGAACACGTCGACATCGAGGTCCGGCGAGGCCAGCACGACATTGTGGATGCTGGCCGGCAGGCGGCCATGGCGGATGGACATCTGGCGCAGCCCTTCCATGGCGAGCCAGGCACCCATGGAGTGCGCCATGATGGTCACGTCCGCCACGTTGCGATCGGTGGCGATTTGCCAGACCGCCTCCTCAAAGGCGTCGCGCGAGAAATTGACGCTTTCGCGGTCAAAGCCATAGGCGAAGACGCTGCCGCGCGAGGGCCAGGTGAACAGCACCGGCGCCGCCTGGGCGCGGGAATCGTGCGCGATCTGCGCGAAGCGGTAGACGGCGTCCTCGAACCGGTTGTTGAAACCGTGCACGAAGATCAGCACGCGCCGCCCCGGCGGCAGGTTCGTCCTGAGCCAGCCTCGTGCGGCGTCGATGCCGGGCAGCGGCTTGACCGCGAGCGTGGCAAATTCGCGTGCCGGATCGGGCGGCAGGCGCTGCGGCCACTGCACCTGTCCGACCTCGCGCCTGCCGTCGGGCGGGATCGATACGGTGAAGGAGCTCAGCGAGACGTTGCGGCCGCGCTCGCCCGTGTAGCGGATGCCGGGGTCGTCGGTCGGCTGGCGGGTGGTGGCGACCAGCATGTCGAGCCGAGTCGCGTCGGGTGCCGCCGCCTCGACCGGCGCCAGAACGCCGACCGGTCGGCCGGAGCATCCGGCGCTGAGCGCGCAGGCGAGCAAGACGACGACCACACGCATTCCGCTTCCCCAGAACCCGCACACCACTTTCACGCAGCAATATCCGGTCGGCACGGAGCTGACCAGCCGCCCCGCTGTAGAGCCCTCCCGTGTCAGGCCTGCGAAGGCGTCCGTCACCGCGAAACGCCGAGGGCGCCGGCGAACGCCAGCACGATGGCGAGCAGCGCGATCCCGGCCACCGGCCATTGCCGCAGCGCCCGGTCCAGCGCCTCGGCCCCCGAGCCGATCGCCAGCACCGCCGGGGCGCAGCGCTCGGCGAGCACCACCACGTCGCCTTCGGGGATCTGCGGCAGTCGCGCGCCCCAGCGGATGAGCGCGGCGGCAAGCGCCCCGCCCGCGAGGATCGGCCAGAGCGCCGCCCAGAGCTTGTCGGGCGCGAGCGGCAAGGAAGGCGCATAGCCGGTTGCCGGCGCGAACAGCGCCCAGCCGACTAGGATCGAGGCCAGCGCCGTCGCGAGCCATGGCAGCCGCAGCCCGATGGGGGCGGTCGCGTCCGGCGCGGCCTTGGAGGCGCCGGCCAGCAGCCGCAGGAAATGCAGCATCAGCAGCGCGCTGCCGACCGCCGAAAGCGTCGCCAGCGTGCCCGCGAGCCCGTCGCCGAGCGGCCCCTTCGCCGCGAATTTGGCGAGCGCGCCGCTGGTGAAGGGCAGGCCGGCGAGGCTGAGCGCCATCACCCCCATGACGATCATGACGAGCCGCTGCCGTCCCGTGCCGGTCGCCGCTGCGACGCCGACGCCGAGGAACAGCGCGCCCTTAACCAGCATGTGGTGCAGCGCGTAATAGGCGGCGAGCAGCGGCGCCCCGGCGTCACCGATGGCGAGGCCCGCGCCGATGACCCCCGCCACGAAGCCCATCTGGCTCACCGTCGAATAGGCCAGCACCGTCTTCGGATGCTGCTGGGTGATGCCGACCGCGACCGCGTAATAGGCCGTGAACAGCCCGAGCGCGATCAGCACCGTGCCCCATTCGGCGAGCGGCTGGCCAAACGGCAGGAAGCGGATCAGCCCGATTACCCCCGCCTTGACGACGATGCCGGACAGCGCCGCCGAGGCCGGCATCGGCGCCACCGGATGCGCCAGCGGCATCCACACATGCAGCGGAACGAGGCCCATCTTCAGCCCGAAGCCGAGGATGAGCAGGACGATCGTCGCGTCCCGCCACGGCGAGGCGGGAAGCGCCGCCACCGCCTCGCTGATCAGCGGATTGCCGGCGGGGCCGGCGGTCGCCATCAGCACGAAGCCGAACAGCAGGAAGGCTTCGCCGAGCAAGGCGAGCACCATGTAGAAGAAGCCGGCCCGCTCGGCGCGCGCCGAGCCTTCCTCGACCACCAGCCCGTAGGCGGCGAGGCTGACCAGCGAGAACATCAGGTAGAAGCTGGTCATGTCGGCGACGACGAAGACGCCGAAGCTGCCGGCGAGCGTCAGCAGCCACCAGATGGAGAAGCCAGCGCGCCCCGCCTGCTCGGGCATGTAGCTGCGGGCATAGAAGCCGGCGGTGGTCCACAGCAGCGCTGAGCCGCCGAGCAGCATGGCGCCGGGAAAATCGAGCGCCAGCACGATGCGCAGCGGCGAGGGCGCCAGTACCAGCGAACCGCCCGGCGCCAGCAGTGCCGTCGCCAGCCCCGGCAGCGGCGCCAGCGCGAGAAGGTCGAAGACCCGCGCGCGGAAGCGCGGCAGCACGCAGGCCGCGACCATGAGGAGCGGCGTCAGCAGCGTGGCGGCGAGGAGCAGGCCGGCGAAGCTCATCTGCCCGTCCTCATGGCATCACCGAACGGCCGATGGCGAACAGGCCGAAGGGCTGCAGTGGCACCAGGCCGAGCGCCACCGCGCACAAAGCGAGGAAAAGCGCCGCCAGCTCGCGCGAGCGCGCCACCGGCTGCGTATGGATCGCCGCCGCCGGCGCCGCCATGGCTCGTTTCAGCACCCGCGTCACATAGCCGGCCGCGAGCAGGCCGCCGATCGAAATGACGATGGCGATCCACCAGGCGCCGGCCAGCGTCGCGGCGTTGAGCAGCAGCAGCTTGGCGATGAAGCCGCCGCTCGGCGGCAGCCCCATCAGCGATAGGCCGGCGAGGCCGAAGGCGAACAGGCTGACCGGCACGGCGCGGCCGGCGCCGGCCAGGTCGTCCATGCGATCGTGGCCGAGCGCCTCGTAGATCAGCCCCGCCGCGAGGAACATCGCCGCCTTGGCGAAGGCGTGCGAGATGAGCTGCAGCGCGCCGCCGGTCCAGCCGATGGTCTCCCACGGCGGCACGCCCGGCACCACGGTGAGCGGGAACATCAGGAACAGGTAGCCGATCTGCGCGACGGTCGAATAGGCGATCATCAACTTGAGGCGTTCCTGCCGGAGCGCGACGACGCTGCACACGAGGATCGCCGCGGCGCCGAGCAGCGCGAGCAGATTCGCCGCCACGATGGCCGAAGGCCCCGGCAGCACGTCGAACCACAGCCGCAGGATGATAAAGAACGGCGCCTTCACCACCAGCGCCGAGAGCACCGCGCTGGCCGGCGCCGGCGCGCCGGCATGGGCGGGCGGCAGCCACAGATGCAGCGGGAACAGCGCGGCCTTCGCCATCAGCCCGCCGATCATCAGCGCCACCGCCGCATGCGTCGGCAGGTCGGGCCGGGCGACGTCGTGGATCAGGCCGATGTCGAGCGTGCCGTATTGGCCGTACAGGATCGCCGTGCCGAGCAGGTAGAGCACCGAGCCGACCAGTGCGAAGACGAGGTATCTCAACGCCGCCTCGAGCGTCTCCGCCCTGCCGTCGAGGCACACCAGCGGCACGGCGGCGAAGGTGAGAAGCTCGAGCGCGACGAACAGGTTGAACAGGTCTTCGCCGACGAGCACGAGATTGAGCGCGCTCCACAGGCCGAGGAGCAGCGCCCAGAAGGCGAAGGCGCGGCGGCCCTCCGGCGCCTCGTCCGGCGCGTCGAATTGCGGGCGGGCATAGAGGGCGATGCCGCAGATGATAACCGCCGCCATCGCCATCATCACCGCGGAGAGCCCGTCGGCGCGTAGCGCGAGGCCGAGCGGAGGCGCCCATCCGCCGACCACGTAGACGAGCGCGGATTGCGTGCCGATGACCAGATATGCCGTCGCGAAGGCCACCGCCGTGCCGCCGGCGATGGCGACGAGCGCCACTGGCGCGGCGCGGGAGAGGCCGAGCAGGCGGAGCATCAGCAGCGCCAGCATGCCGATGACGGGCACCACCACGGCGAACACCAGCAGGATGCCGCCGGCGCTGGTCGCGTTCGCGGCGTCGGCCATCACGGGGCCTCCGACGGGGGAGGGGTGTCGTTCGATGTCATCGGGGCGGGCTTGGTTCGAAGGTCGGCAAGCCGCGTCAGCAGCGCGACGGCAAGCGCGGTGGCGGCGAAGGCGACCACGATGCCGGTTATGACGAGCGCCTGCGGCACCGGATCGCCCGGCAGCCCCACCGCCGCGCCGCGCTTGCCGGCGATGCCGAACATCAGGAACACGCCCGCCCCGACGAGGTTGAACGCCAGCACCCGCCGGAGCCCGGAGCGGTGCATCAAGACCCCGTAGAGCCCGATGCCGACGAGCGCGGCCGCCCCGATGCCGATGAGCGACACTCCGCTCATCGCTGCGGCTTCCGGGCGCCGGGGCCGAGCACGATCAGGGCAAGCATCAGCGCGATCGATGCGGTGAGGACGATCTCGACGAGCACTATGAGCGGCTTCGCCCAACCCTCCGGATAGGCGAGGAAACTGCCCGGCGCGAGCAGGCCGAAAAAGCCCACGGCGAGGAACACCGCCGGGCCGGTCACCGCCAGCAGACGCAGGCGCGGGTCGCCGAGATCGGGCGCCGGAGCCAGCCCGGCCATCATCACCAATAGCCACATGGCGGCGATGAGGGTGGCCGCCTGGAATTTGCCGCCGGGCTCGTCGGCGCCGACCCAGAGGATGTGCACCGCTACCACGAGGCCGATCGGCGGCAGCACGCGCGCCAGCAGCCGCAGCGGCGGGTTCGGCGCCGCCGGGATCAGCGGCTCCGGCGCGCCGCGCCAGGCCTCGTCCGGGGCGAGCGACCAGACGCCGATCAGCGCCAGCACCACCACCACGGTCTCCAGCAGCGTGTCGAGCGCGCGATAGGCGAGCAGCACGGCGGTGACCGGGTTGCCGAGGCCGAGCGCATCCAGATGCGCCGCCGCCTCCGGCGCCAGCGTCGGGGAGGGATCGGGCGCGTCGAGCATGATGGCGGCGAGCCCACCGGCGACGAGCGTGCAGAGGATGGCGGCGAGAAGGCGCAGCACCGGCGAAGGTTTCGGCTCCTCCCGCTCGGCGACGCGGGTGCAGGCGCCGAGCAGCAGCACGCCGGTCAGCGCCCCGATCGCCGCCTCGGTGAGCGCCACGTCGACCGCGCCGAGCCGCACCCAGCCGAGCGCGAGCAGCAGGCCGAAGGCCATGAAGCCGATCACCGCGGCCCGCGATTCGCGTGCCAGCACGCTGAACAGCGCCACCTCCAGCAGCATGACGACCAGCACGGCGTCGGGGATCCAGCCCATCAGTCGCGCCCGCCGGGAGGCTTGCCGGAAGCCTCCTCATGCACCACTCGGGCGATCATCTGCCCGGCGACGGCGCTCGCGAACAGCACGAGCAGCCAGATCGCCAGCATCTTCAAGGCGTCGAGCAGGCTCGCCGCCTGCGGCATCAGGCCGAGCGCGATCAGTCCGAGGCCGAGATTGTCGGCCTTGGTCAATGCGTGCAGCCGCGACAGGGCGTCCGGAAAGCGCAGCAGCCCGACCGTGCCGGCGAGAAAGAAGAAGAGGCCGCAGGACACGGCGGCGATGGTGAAGAGGTCGATCGACAGCCTCATGACGGCTCCCGCCGCTTGGCCTCGCCCGCCGGCCGCGGCGCGCTTGCCACCGCCAGGGCGGCGGAGGCGAAGCCGGCCAGCAGGGCGAGCGTCAGCGCCACGTCGGTGGCGGAGGGGACGCCCTGCGCGACTGCGAACAGCAGTGCGGCGGCCGCGCCGCCGGTGCCGGCGAGCTGCACGACCATCAGCCGGTCGGCCGCGCTGCGCGCCCGCAGCAGCCAGACCAGCCCCACGGCGATCAGCGCCAGCAGGATGAAGGCGGCGGCGGAGAGCAGCTCAGTCATTGCCGCGCGGCTCCGTCAGCCGCCGCACCGCCGCCTCCTCCACCGCGAAGGCGACGGCGACCGGCTGGCCGGTGTCGAGCGCATGCACCAGAAGCTCGCTCTCGGAGCGCATGGCGACCGGCAGCGTGCCGGGCTGCAGGCTCATATAGGCGTGGAAGGCGTCGCGGCCGGGCCCGTCCGGCAGGGCGGTCGGGCAGGGGACGATGCCGGGCATCAGCGGCAGTCGCAGGTTCAGCGCGCGCAGGGCGACGTCGAGCCCGGCGACGAGCGACTGCCGTGGAAAGCGCAGGATGATTCGGAAAAGCTCCGCGACGGAAAGGCGCCCCGCGACCGGCGGCAGCAGCCGCAGGCTGAGCCATGCGGCGGCAATGGCGGTCAGCGCACCGACGAGGAGGCCGGCCGCACCGGCGCCGTGGATCACCAGCCACAGCACGAAGAATGCAACAGTGCGCACCGCGCCCGGCGTTCCGAATGCGCGCTCCGCTGCGCCTGTCGATGCTGGCCGGTCGTTCATGCGTCTCGCGCTCTCGAGGGCGGGACGGCCTGCCCCGGATTCGCCCGCAGTGTGCCGAGCCGTGCTGGCGCAAGGCAATACCATTAAAGCCGCACCCACCCTACATGGGCGCCGCGAAGAAAACGGCAGTCGGCAGAGGATGGGGGTTGCGGCGCCGTCGCTCTTCAAGCACATGGTGGTATTGGGCGACTTCTGGCGATTTGCGGGTGCGATGATCTTCGTGGCCGAAGCGGCTCAATTCGGCCCATGCGAGGCCGATCAATGCCTTGATGGCGACCATTCTCCCGGCGGCGCAGCCAGCTTGAGCGTTTCGCGGCGCGTCGGCGCGAAGCCGATCGCGAGGCCCGCCCGTTCGGCGCCTCCTGCCGGTACCAATCTCCACCCGGACGCGACCCGGACGCATTGCGGATACCGCCGGGCGCCGAGCCGGTATATTGATGCGAGGCCCGTCGGACTGCTCGACGTCAAACGACAATGTTCCGGACGCAGTATTGCGGATGCGCACGTCGCCCGGCGCTCCTTAACCTGTCACCGCGGACCAATTACCCCATGCGATGGAATGAAGCTGAGATGAGGACGTCGAGCCCCTGGATGAGCGTTGCCGCGCTCGGCGCCGCGCTGCTGTTGGCTGGCTGCGGTCAGGAAAGCGAGGCGGAGGCGCCGCAGCTCAGGCCGGTTCGCGTCATCTCCGTCGGCAAGGGCGAGGGCGGCCAGCTCGTCACCTTCACCGGCCATGTGCAGGCGCAGGACGAGGCGTCGCTCGCCTTCCGCGTCTCCGGCCGGATGATCGAGCGCACCGCCAATGTCGGCGACCGCGTGAAGGCGGGCCAGATCGTGGCGCGGCTCGATCCGCAGAACGCGCTGAACACGCTGCGCTCGGCGCAGGCGGCGCTTGCCGCCGCCGAGAGCCAGCTCGTCACTGCGGCGAACACCTTCGAGCGGCAGGACCGTCTGCTGGGCAACGGCTTCACCACCCGCGCCCAGCACGATGCGGCGCGCACGGGGCTGCAGGCCGCGCAATCGGGGGTCGATAACGCCGAGGCGCAGCTCAAGATCGCCGAGGACAATGTCGGCTACACCAACCTCGTGGTCGATGCCCCCGGCACGGTGACGGCGCGCGGCGCCGAGCCCGGCGAGGTGGTGCAGGCGGGGCAGATGATTCTCCAGCTCGCCCGCGAGGGCGGGCGCGATGCGGTGTTCGACGTGCCCGCGCAGATGCTGCGTGCGGCGTCGGCGGACGCGGTCATCGACGTATCGCTCACCGACGATGCCGGTGTCACCGCGATCGGTCGCGTGCGCGAAGTCTCGCCGCAGGCCGATCCGGTGACCCGGACCTTCCGCGTGCGCGTCGGTCTCGACAGTCCGCCGGAAGCGATGCGGCTCGGCTCCACCGTCAACGGCCGGATCCAGCTCGACAACGACGCCGTGATCGAGATCCCCGCCTCCGCGCTCACCTCCGTCAACAGCCAGCCGGCCGTCTGGGTGGTCGATCCGGCGACGCAGACCGTCGCGCTGCGCAACATCGAGGTGAGGCGGTTCAGCCAGGCCACCGTCGGCGTCGCGAGCGGCCTTGCCGCCGGCGAAGTCGTCGTCACCGCCGGGGTGCAGGCGCTGCATCCCGGCCAGAAGGTCCGGCTGCTCGGCGCGGGGTCGTGATGCGGTTCAACCTTTCCGAATGGGCGGTCCGCGAGCGCTCGCTGGTCATCTACTTCATGATCGCGGTGGTCGGCGCGGGGCTCTTTGCCTATACGCGACTTGGCCGCGCCGAGGATCCCTCCTTCATCATCAAGACCATGGTGGTGCAGGCGGCCTGGCCGGGCGCCGGCATCGAGGACACGCTGCAGCAGGTCACCGAGCGGCTTGAGCGCACGCTGCAGGAGACGCCGCATCTCGACAACATCCGCAGCTATACGCGCCCCGGCATCACCACGATCTTCGTCAACCTGAAGGGCAGCACCACCGCGGCGCAGGTGCCGGACGTCTGGTACCACGTGCGCAAAAGCATCGGCGACATGCGCCACACCCTGCCGCAGGGGGTGGTCGGACCGGGCTTCAACGACGAGTTCGGCGACACCTTCGGCCTGATCTACGGCTTCACCGCCGACGGCTTCACCCATCGCGAGCTGCGCGACTATGTCGAGGGCGCCCGCTCGAAGCTGCTGAACGTGCCCGACGTCTCCAAGATCGAGCTGCTCGGCGAGCAGGACGAGCAGATCTTCGTCGAGTTCTCGATGCAGGAGCTGGCCAGCCTCGGCATCAACCGCGGCGCGCTGATCGCCGCCTTGCGGGCGCAGAACGTGGTGCAGCCGTCCGGCACCATCCAGACCGGCGACGAGAAGCTCGCCATCGACGTCACCGGCGCCTTCGGCTCCGAGCAGGACATCGCCAACATCAATTTCGCCGTCGACGGGCGGATGCTGCGCCTCGCCGACATCGCCACCGTGCGACGCGGCTTCGTCGACCCGCCGAGCCCGCTGTTCCGTGTCAACGGCCAGCCGGGCATCGGCCTCGCCATTGCCATGCGCGAGGGCGGCGACATCCTCCAGCTCGGCCGCAATATCGACGCCGCCATGACGGCGATCACCGCCGATCTGCCGATCGGCATCGAGCCGCACCTCGTCGCCGACCAGGCGGTAACGGTGAGGAACGCGATCTCCGAATTCATGGAATCGCTCTGGCAGGCGATCGTCATCATCCTCGTCGTCAGCTTCATCGCGCTAGGCGTGCGGGCGGGGCTGATGGTGGCACTCACCATCCCGCTCACGCTGGCGGCGGTGTTCGCCATCATGTGGCTGATGAACATCGACATGCAGCGCATCTCGCTCGGCGCGCTGATCATCGCGCTGGCGCTCATGGTCGACGACGCCATGACCACCACCGACGCCACGCTCGGGCGCCTCGCCGCCGGCGAGCGCAAGGAGGTCGCGGCGGTCTACGCCTTCAAGACCTACGCCTTCGCCATGCTGGCCGGCACGCTGGTCACCATCGCCGGTTTCGTGCCGGTCGGCTTCGCGGCGAGCTCGGCGGGCGAATACACCTTCACCCTGTTCGCGGTGGTGACCATCGCGCTGCTGGTCTCCTGGCTGGTGGCGGTGATCTTCGCGCCGCTGATCGGGCTTGTGGTGCTGAAGCCGCCGAAGAACGCCAGCGGCGAGCCGGGCCGGGTAATGCGCATCTATCGCGGCTTCCTCTCCGCCGCGCTGACCGCCCGCTGGGTGACCGTCGCCGTCACCCTCGCGCTGTTCGTCCTCGCCGTGCTGGCGATGCCGCTGATCCCGCGCCAGTTCTTCCCCTCGTCGGACCGGCCGGAGCTGCTGGTCGACCTGCAGCTACCCCAGAACGCCTCGATCTACGCCACCGAGCGCGCCATGCAGCGGCTCGACGACGCGCTGAAGGGCGATGTGGATGTCGAGCGCTGGAGCGGCTATGTCGGCCGTGGCGCCATTCGTTTCTATCTTCCGCTCAACGCCCAGCTTCCCAACGACTTCTTCGGTCAGGCCGTGGTGGTGGCGAAGGACGTCGAGGCGCGCGAGCGCCTGCACGCCAGGCTGGTGAAGCTGCTCGCCGAGGAGTTCCCCAGCGTGGTGAGCCGCGTCTCGCCGCTGGAGCTCGGGCCGCCGGTCGGCTGGCCGATCCAGTACCGCGTGATCGGGCCGGAGCTGGGGCAGGTGCGCGACATCGCCTTCAGGCTCGCCGAGGTGATCGCCGCCGACCCGCTGACCGAGACGGTGAACTACGACTGGATCGAGCCCGCCCGCGAGATCCGCGTGCGCATCGATCAGGACCAGGCGCGCCTGCTCGGCCTCTCGACCGAGGCGATCGGTTCGGTGCTGAACACTATGATCACCGGCGCGCCGGTGACGCAGGTGCGCGACGACATCTACCTCGTCAACGTCGTGCTGCGCGCCACCGACGAGCAGCGCGTCTCTCTCGACACGTTGCGCACCGTGCAGGTGCCGTTGCCGGGCGTGCGCACCGTGCCGCTCAGCCAGTTCGCCACCTTCGACTACGCGCAGACCTATCCGCTGGTCTGGCGGCGCGACCGGCAGCCGAGCCTCACCGTGCAGTCGGACATCAAGGCGGGTACGCTTCCCGAGACGGTGGTCTCGCAGCTCGCGCCAAAGATCGAGGCGCTGGCGAAGACCCTGCCGGCCGGCTACCGCATCGAGACCGGCGGCACGGTGGAGGAGAGCGCGTCCTCGCTCGCCTCGGTCATGGCGGTGGTGCCGGTGATGCTGCTGATCATGTTCACCGTGCTGATGTTCCAGCTCCGGCGTTTCTCGCTGACCTTCATGGTCATCAGCGTCGCGCCGCTGGGGCTGATCGGCGTCGTGCTGGCGCTGCTGGTCTCCAGCCGGCCGCTCGGTTTCGTCGCCATCCTCGGCGTGCTGGCGCTGATCGGCATGATCATCAAGAACGCGGTCATCCTGATCGGCCAGATCGAGGCCGAGCGGGAGGCGGGGAAGAGCGCACGCGAGGCGGTGCTGGATGCCTCCTGCGCCCGCTTCACGCCGATCATGCTCACCGCCGTCTCGACGGTGCTGGGCATGATCCCGATCGCCCCGACCGTGTTCTGGGGGCCGATGGCCTTTGCCATCATGGGCGGCCTTCTGGTCGCTACCCTGCTGACCCTGATCTTCCTGCCGGCGCTTTATCTGGCGACCGCCGGCGGAGAGCGCGCAGCAACGCCCGCCTCGGCGCCGGCGCCGGCCGGCTGAACGCGGGCATGGCGGTGAACGGGAACATCAAGTTTTACGCGTTGGCCGAACGCGATGTTCAGTCCGGCCGCGCGAGCCTTGAGCCCGTTCCGACCGGGCGGCGTCGCCTGATCGACAAGAAAGTGCTCTGTTCCGACAGATTGGAGCACGTTCTCGCCGCGAAGGTCTTTCAACTTTCGCGGAACATGCTCTGGCCGAGCGCGCCGCCGGGGGGCGGAAGCGACCGGAAGCAGGAGCCTGCCCGTCCGGAACGTCGCCGGGCGGGAAAAGTTGTTCACCCAAGGAGTGCTGGAAGATGAAGAAGATCCTGACCATTTCGCTGGTTGCCCTCGCGGTCGCCGGCTGCACCACCACCGAGCAGCGGGCCGGCGGCGGCGCGCTCATCGGCGCCGGCACGGGCGCGGTCATCGGCGGCATCGCCGGCGGCGGACGCGGCGCAGCTATTGGTGCGGGCGTGGGCGCCATCACCGGCGCGGCGGTCGGCGCGGCGACGGCTCCGCGCGATTGCTGGGCCCGTGACGCCTACGGCAACGCGGTCCGCGTGCGCTGCTGAGCTGCCTGCCAGAGAGAGCGGCGCGAGGTCACTGCGCGCCTTCATCCCCGGGCATGGCCCGGGGATCCAGCTTCTGACCGAGAGGGCGTGGATGGCCGGGACGGATCCGGCGATGACGCCGGTCAGCTCTCGCGCCGAATGACAGGCGAGCCGCTCAGGGCTTAGGCGCTGCTGGCCCCATCGTCTCGACGATCCGTTCGAGCATGTAGGGGAAGAACGGATTCGACGACATGCGGATGATCGCGTCGAGATTGACGATCAGCGCCCCGCGCTCGCCGCGCACCGCCATGGCGCCGAGTTCCAGCCCGAAATTCTCGTCCGGATCGGGGTCCGAGCCGTAGAGGCCGTCGCCCGGCGGGAAGGGCAGGGCGACATGCGAGAGCGAATAGACATCCCGCGGATAGAGCAGCCCGAGGCGCCGCTCGCTCTCCTGCGTCTGGCCGGCTTCCGTCGTCCGCTCGGCGACCTCGGCGCTGGCCGGGCTGACATTGGAGATGATGGTCGAGCGGAAATTGCGCGGCGCCGGCGGCAGCATGCGCATCAGCGCCGCATAGGAGGAGGCGCGCAGCAGCGGGCCGAGCTTGGTGTTGCGGTTGAGGTCGAACAGCACCAGCTCGCTGCCATTGGCCGGCAGCAGATTGTAGAAGGCGGTGATGATCGCGCGCGTCGAGACGGTGAAGTCCATCACCGACTGGAAGGTGAGGGCGGGGGGCAACTGGCCGAGCCGCCCGGCCTGCGCGTGCGCGGCAATGGCGCCCTGCAGCGCGGCGGTGAGCTGGTAGGACTGGCGCGCCCCGTTCACCGGGAATGAGTTGTATTTGAACGGGTTGAATTCCGGGATGATCGACAGCCACGCCGCCTTGGCGAAGGCTGGCAGGAAGGCCGGCAGCCCGGCGAGGCCGGCGAAGCGCGCGAAGCGGGTGATGCCGATCATCGGCGAGATCAGGATCAGCTTGTCGGGCCGCGTCAGCTTGGGATCGTCCAGCGCGTCGAGCGCGTATTTCAGCGCCAGCGCCCCGCCATTGGAGAAGCCAACGATGTGCAGCGGCTTGCCTGCCCCGATGCGGGCGCGCGCCTCGCGCACGGCGAGCCGCGTCGCCGCCATCCAGTCTTCCCATTCCACCTCGGTGAGCCCGGCGGGAACCGTGCCATGGCCGGGCAGGCGGATCGCTACCGCGACATAGCCGGCCTCGACATAGCGCTGCGAGATGTGGCGCAGGCTGTAGGGCGAGTCGGTCAGCCCATGCAGCAGCACCACTGCGCCGATCGGCGTGCCGCTGGGCTCGAGCTCGTAGGAGTGGTTGAAGTCCTGGGTGAGCGAGGGCGGATAGACGATGCTGCCCTTGAAGTAGCGGTTCGAGGGCACATCCTCGCCGGGCGGTAGCTTCTCCACCACCTCGTCATTGACGCTCGCGAAGATGCGCGCCTCGGCGGCGAGGTAGCCGGCCCAGTCGGAGCGGTCCATCTCCTCGATGGTCATCTCCTCCGGCACGAAGGTGTGCCAGGGCTCCAGCGGCGCGCCGGTCTGCGAGTAGTAGATGCGGAAGCCGAGGAAGGCGACGAGCGTCAGCCCGACGCCGACACCGATCCATTTGGTGATCTTCAGCGCGCGTCGGAACATGCTCTAGGCTTCCGCTGGCCGGCCGGAGAGCAGCCGCGCCACCCATTGGCTGGACGGGCTCTGCTCGCAGAGCGTTAGCGCCGCGATGGTCAGCGGCACGCCGATGAAGGCGCCGGGCAGGCCCCACATGAAGCTCCAGAAGAACACGGCGAGCAGCACCAGGAAGGGAGACATAGCGAGCGCCTTGCCCGCGATGCGCGGCTCGATGTAGCTGCCGCTGAAGAACTGGATGACGTTCATACCGAAGAAGACGGCGACCGCCATCTGCCAGGATTCGAACTGCACCACCGCGAACAGGGTCGGCAGCAGGGTCGCGACCAGCGGGCCGATGAAGGGGATGTAGTTCAGCGCGAAGCCGATGACGCCCCAGGCGAGTGCCAGCTCCAGCCCGGCGGCGGCGGTGAACATCCACAGCGCGAGGCCGGTGAACACGCTCATGATGCTGCGCACCGCCATGTATTTGCGGAACTTGGCGGCGATCTCCCCGCTGGCCCGCAGCAGGCCCCGGCCCGCCTCGCCGCCTTCCCCGCCTGCGAGCTTGCGGGCGACGATGTCGGTCTCCAGCAGGCCGAGCATGACGAAGATGAAGGTGACGACGGCGAAGCCCACCATGCCGTTCAGCCGGCTCGCCACGCCCTGGAAGAAGCGGATCAGCCAGCCGACATTGAAGGTCTCGGCGATCTCGCCGGCGGCGTAGAGGCCGTGCCCGTCGAGCCATTGCGCGAGCTGGCCGTAGAGCTCCTGGAAGCGTGCCGCGTTGCCGATCAGCCACTGGCCGGCGCGGGTGAAGCCCCAGACGATCATCGAGGCCACGAGGGTGATCGCGGTGATGGTGACGACGAGGGTGATGGCCAGCGCCAGCAGCTTCGGCAGCGCGCCCTGCAGCGCCCGCTGCAGCGGCCAGACCAGCGCGATGACGAACAGCGCGAAGGCCACCGGGGCGAAGACGGAGCGTGCCAGATAGAGGGCCGCGACGCAGAGGATTGCCGTGCAGATGCCCAGCAGGATAGGGCTGCCGTCGCGCATTGGGAACTCCTTCGATACCCAAGCGGGTAAACGCTTCGCCGGCTCAGCGCAAGCGGCGTCCCGGCACCTCCGGGAGAGATTTCAGCTCGGCAGGGTCAGCCGCTTGTGGCTGTAGAGCGACTGCCAGAAGCTGATGTCCTCGGTCATGATCCGGGCGGTCGCCACCAGCGTGTCGCTGGTGGTCTCGAGGTCGAGCTCCTCCAGCGCGTGCCGGTAGTCGGCTTCCAGCTCCTCCAGCCCGTGCGCGGTCTGCGCCGAGCGCCGCGCGAAGCCCTCGAAATCACCGGTGAAGTTGATGCTGGCGAAGGCCGCGCCGAGCGCCGGCAGGAAGGCGGCGGCGAAGGAGACATAGGGCTTCACCGCATAGAGCAGGTCGGCGACGCCGGTGCCCGGCAGCAGGTGGTCGAAGCCGAAGACCAGCAGGAAGATGGTCAGCACGCCGGCCGTGCCGAAGAAGCAGATGTCGCCCCAGAGGTGCAGCCGGTGGCGCAGGTGGCTGAGCTCATGGGCGTTGCGCAGATTGTAGTCGATCTGCTCCTTCACCTCGGTGTCCCACGTCGCCGTCAGCGCGCGGCGCTGATAGTCGGCGTCGAACACCGCGCCCGGCACGCCGAGCTCGCGGGAGGTCGCGCGCACATACCACACCACCCATTCCGTGCCGGCATTGGTGAGCGGCGCGTGCCCCGGCCGGGTGCCCCCATATTCGCCGAGCAGGCTGAGGAAGCGCAGGTGCCGCAGCATCTCGGCGAGCGCGCGGTAGTCGACCCAACGGTCGTGCCAGGAGCGCCGGCGCCCGAGATATACGAGGAGGATGATCAGCCCGACGATCATCAGCTCGACCAGCACGAGCACCGCCTTGTGCTCCAGCGCATAGGCCCGGTCGCCGTGGTCGTCGAACGGCAGCAGGCTGTAGAGCGCGATGGCGACGGCGAGCAGCGCCAGCAGATAGATGAGGATGTAGGCGCTGCGATAGACGTGGGAGAAATGCGTGGCGAGGTTGTTGGCGACGAGGAAGCGCGGGTGCAGCACGTCGGCGATGCGCTCCAGCGAGCCGCCGCCCCTCGGTGCCCCGGCGAGAAAGCCGGACCAGTCGGTGTAGCCCTCGCCCGGCGGCGTCGCCCTGAGCCGGAGGCGCCAGTTCCAGGGGCGGGCGCCGCGCCGCAGCCAGTCATAGGTGGTCCAGCGGCACACCGGGCGCCAGCGCTCCTTCAGGAAGGTGGCGAGCCGGGACGAGGCCGGCACGCGGTGCTCGCTCGCCTCGTCATGCAGTTCCGTCGGGCGCTCGATCAGCGCCAGCATCCGCTCCACCACCGCCGCTATGGCGGCCTCGTCCGCCGCCGGGCGCCCGGCCGCATGGGCGACATGCGCGCGCTCCAGCAGGAGCTGCGGCGCCGCGCCGTCGGTGTCGATGCAGATCACCGGGATCCCCGCCTCCACCGCCTTGCCGATCACCTCCGCCGTGCCGCCGGCCCCGGCCGAGCGGGCGCCGTCCCATACCGCGACGAGGATGTCGGCCTGCCGCAGCAGGAAGGCGCCGACCTCGGCATAGGCGGTGGCGTCGTCGGCATCCTCGGGCCGCCGCTGGGGAACGGCGCGCGCGCCGGGCAGCTCGGTGACGGTGTCGGCGAGCGCCAGCAGCGCGTCGAAGGCCGCGCGTCCGTCACCGCCGTCGCCGCTGTGCCCCGGCGCGAAGTCCTCGCGGTAGCGCTCGCGCGGAAAGGGCAGCACGGCGGCGATCCGCCAGCCATGCGGGCGCTGGTGGATAGCGAGCTGGTCGGCGCCCTCGGCATAGCCGGTCATCAGCCGCAGCCGCGGCGCTTCCGGCGCGAACAGCTCGCCATGGGCGGCGTGGAACCGGGAGCAGGCGGCATCGACCGCGCGGAACGCATCCGCGAGGCGGAGCGCGATGGAGCTGGCATCGGCGGGCAGCTTGTTGAGACGATGCCCGACCACCCCGACGGTGAGGGCGAGGGTCGGCTTCGGCGGCCTCGTGATCATGCATCGGTCCCGCGACGGCGCCACGCCGGCGCTGGCAGAGGAGGGTACAGTCAGGCGGTCAAGCTGTCGCGGACCCTGCCGCGACGGCGGGTCGGCGAGGGGGCGAGGTCAGAGCGCGCCGGAGCCGCGCCCATACATGGAGGGATCGTCCTGCGGCCCGGTGGCGGACCACACGGTGCGCACCGGCATGGGCTGCTGGCTCTTCAGCTTACCGGCCTCGTCCCTGAACTGGAACGCCACCCAGGAGGCGCACGCGCCGGACGCCTTCTCCTCGATGCGCTGCTCGATCTCCTGCCGCGTCGCCATGCCGGCCGGCGCCGAGGAGATCGCCTCCATATTGGCGGTCAGGCAGTCGAACACGATGCGCTGCAGCCGGTATTCGAGCGCGAAGGCGTTCTCGTCGCGCCGCAACAGCGGGTCGAATTCCTGCGCGCTGGTCGACGCCGCCTTCGTCAGCATGCGCTCGGTGCCCTCGCGCACGTCGCTGGTCATCGCGCTGCCGTGCGTCTGGTAGAGCTTCTGCAGGAACATGGCGGACGACAGATTGGCGGCGAGCAGCTCGGAGGTCTCGAACAGCCGGCCATAGACCGCCTTTGCCGACTTGCGGATCATCGCGTCGACGTCGCTCATCGCCACCTTGCCGCGGTTGGTGCCGTCGAACAGGGAGCCGATCTGCGTCTCGACCAGCGAGAGGATCATCACCTTCAGCCGTTCCTCGGACCAGTTCTCGCCCTTGAAGGAGGCGAACACGGTCAGCTTGGCGTCCTTGATCGCCTCGTCGAGCGAGACCTCGATCCCGTGGGCGGTGACGTCGCCATCGCTGGAGGCCTTCTGCTGCTGGCGCTGGAACTGACCGATCAACTGCTCGATCTTCACGAGGTAGTCGCGCTCGGCGTCCTTGCTGGTGGCGGAGCCGACCTGGTCGAGGTCGTCGTTCGAGCCGAGCAGCCCGAGTGTCGCGCTCGGCACGATGTCCTTCAGCACGGCGACCTGCACCTTGCTCGGCGGTGCCAGCGACTGCAGGACGCGGGTGTCGCGCTCCTTGTCGGGTGTCGCCTCCGCGGTGTCGCCGTTCTGGCGCGTGTTCTTGCTGGTCTGGCCGCCGGTCTTCTTGTTCGAAGGCTTCGGGCAGCACTTGTGGCCGGGCCCCCGCGTGATCTCGCGTATCACGTTGCGGGTGACGCTGTTGACGAAGCCTTCGAGCTGCGCGTGGGACGGCGCCGGAAACAGCACCAGCCCGAACATGAGACCGAACGTGACGGCGGCAATGCGTATGAGATGCGTCATCGCAGGCTCCGCGATCCTTGACGACGAAGGGCGGGCAATCGGGCTTCAGCCCCTGCAAAACCGTTCAAATGGTACCATTTCGGCAAGGGGCGGGCAAACGGCATGCGCGCACTCCCTCAATTCTTCTTGCGGCGGTTGGATTGCGTTTCCGCCGCTGAGACCGCCGACCTGATCTGCTGCTCGATGAGGTCGGCGAAGGGCACCTCGTTCTTGCGCGCGGTCGCGAAGCTGGCGCTCAGCGTGTCGCGCAGCTCCTTGTTGTCCTTGCAGCCGGTGGTGCGTTCCAGGCTGCGGAACTGCGGCTCGGTCGGCGACTCCAGCCGCCCCCAGTCCCACACCCAGATGTTCTGGCGCGAACGGCAGACATAGCCGGCGCTGCGCAGCGGCACGGCGAGCCGGCGGACCTTCACCTGCTTCGTCGCGGGATCGACCTTGCCGTAGAAGGTCTCGATCCGATCGATCTCGTCCCTGGTCAGCAGCGGGCTGCCATTGGCGTCCACCGCCTCGCCATTCGCGGCCATTTCCGCGAGCAGGATGCCGGCGGAGAACTCGTAATAGGAATTGCCGTCATAGCTCGTCGGGTCGGCGAGGGTGGCGAGCTTGATCGCCTGATAGGCGTATTTCATCGCGAGCTGCGGATTCTTTTCCTGGTTGAACTGGCCGCTGCGGTAGATCTGCGCGAGCTGCCAGGCGGCGCGGGCCGAGCCCTGGCTCAGCGCGCGCTCCAAGAGCTCGATGCCCTCATTGGCGCCGTTCTCCGGCTTGATCAGCACCTTGCCGGTGCGAAGCATGTCGGCGAACTCGAACTCGGCGTCCGCATAGCCGGAATAGGCGGCGAGGCGGTAATAGCGCTCGGCGATCTCCGGCTGCGGATTGGGCAGGCCGAAGCCACGGCGCATCATGAAGGCGAGGGAGAACTGCGCGTCCGGGCTGCCGACATCGGCGGCGCGGCCGATCCACAGGAGGGCGCGGGAATCGTCCGCCGGCACGCTCTTGGGGTCGAGTCCGCCGCTGCCGTATTTCGCGCGGGTGCTGCCGAAGAAATACAGCGTGCCGAGCTTGAACATCGCCTGGGCGGAGCCGGCCTCCGCCGCGCGCTGGTAATATTCGGCGGCGCGGCGCGGGTTCCAGCCGACCCCGGCCCCGTAGCGCAGGGCGTCGCCCGCCTCCACCATCGCCGGCACGAACTCGCCCTCGGCGGCCTTGGCGAACCACTCATAGGCCTGGTTGATGTCGCGGTCGACGCCGGGGACGCCGACCTTGTAGCGCAGGCCGAGATTGTACATCGCGATCGGCAGCCCCTGCTGCGCCGCGCGGCGCACGAGGTTGCTTGCCGTCGCCGGGTTGGGTTCGACGCCGTAGCCATTGTCGTAGAGGATGGCGAGGTTGTTCAGCGCGGCGAGATAGCCGCGGTTGGCCGCCTCCTCGAGGGTGAGGCGGGCGCGCACGAAGGCAGCCTTCTGCGCCGGATCGTCGGAGCGCAGCTCGCTCGCCAGCGCCTGCTCCGCGCGCCCGAGGTTGAACCGGAAGCGCACCACGTTCGGGTTGCGCTGGATGGCGAGCTCGCAGGCCTTGCGGGCGGGCTCGGGATCGATCTTGGCGAGCGACACGCCGATCACGCCGACCGGCCGCTTGGGGTCGCTGTCCGAGGCCGCCAGCCGGTCGCAGTCGTCGATGTCGCCACGCTCGGGCGCCTGCGTGCGCGGGGCCATCTCCTCGGTGGAGTCGGCGAAATTGGCCAGCATGCGCCGGGCCTGCTCGGCGCTCGCGCAGTCGACATAGCGGCGCAGATGCCGCTCGATCAGCTCGCGTCGCGGCTGGATCATGATCTGCTCCCAGTCGCTCTTGGAGCCGTCGCAGCGGTCGTCGCTCATCTGGAAGCGCTCGGCGCCGATCCCATCGATCAGCGCGAAGTCGGCCGCCTCGCCGAGGTTCTGGTAGAACTCCGGCTCCTGCTGCGCGCCGGACTTGTCGGCGATAGCACGCACCGCCAGCCGCACCCGCGCCGAGAGGTCCGGCAGGGTCTGGCCCGGCCGCACCATCTCCGCGCGCAGCACGCTGGTGAACAGCGAGTTGCGCCCCCTGTCGTCCGGCCCCAGCGTCTCGACAGCGGATTCCCCGTAGGAGGCGGAATAGAGCACGATGAAGCCCGGCGGCAGGTCCTTCTCCGGTACCAGCCGGCTGCCGGACTCGGCGCCGCGCACGATGCGCCGGGTCTCCAGCGGATCGGGCCGCGCGAGCGAGCGGCAGGCGTCGAGCAGCAGGATCGCGACCTTCGGCTTCTTCTCGGCGATCCTGTTCTGGATCTCCTTGACCGAGATCCCCGCGCGCGGGATCTCCTCGGTCTCGTAGGCTTCCGTGTTGGCCGGCATCCGCAGCTTGAGGATATCGGGGTCCTTCACGTCCTTCTCCCGCCCGCGGGTGAAGGTGAGCAGGCTCTTCAGGTCGCTGAGCAGCAGGTAGTTGTCGTCCTGCGTGTCGATGCCGAGGCCATGGCCTGAAAAGAAGAACAGCACGACGTCGCCTTCCTCGATGGTCTTGAGGAAGGCGTCGAACTTCTTGTTGAACTCGGCCTTGTTCTTGAGGTCGGCGACGACGGTGACGTTCTTCGGGTCGAAGTCGAGCTGCTCGAGGTCGCGGCCGAGGTCCTTCGCGTCGGCGACCGAGCGGCTGAGCTGCTGGATGTCGCCGGCATAGCGCTCGATGCCGACGAGGAAGGCCCGCCGCGTCTGCGCCTGAGCGACGGAGGCCGCCATGAGCAGGGCGGCGCAGGCGATGAGCAGTGTCCTGAGGAGTGCGATCGGGCGGCTGCTCATCCTGGCCTCCTTCGGTGCCGCTCAGGGCGTTAGGTCGCGCGCGAGGCGGAAGCCCGTCTGCGCATTGCGCGTCTTGGCGTCGTCCCAGGAACGGGCGGAGGCCCGCAACTCCCCCGGCTCGTCCGACCACGAGCCGCCGCGCAGCACGCGCGAGGCGCAGTCGCCGGTGGTGCGGGCCGAGCCGTCCTTGGGCAGCCCGTCGAGCGTCGGGTTCCAGCAGTCCGCCATCCAGCGCCGGACATTGCCGAGGATCTGGTAGAGCCCGAACGGGTTGGTGGGCGAGGCGTCGACCGCGAGCGTGCGCCGGCGCGGCTGCGCCTTCGGGCTGCGATCGTAGGAATATTGCGAGTTGTAGTTGGCGTATTCCGGCTGGATGGCATTGCCGAACCAGAAGCGGCGCTCGCTGCAATCGGCCGACCGGCAGGCGCGCGCGACGAACTCGTATTCGGCCTCCGACATCAGGCGATAGGGCTTGCCGGTCTTCTTCGAAAGCCATTCGGCATAGGCGTTCGCGTCGTTCCACGAGACGAAGATGACGGGAAGCCTGCCGCGCCCCCAGCCATAGTCGCCCGGCTGCCAGGCATTGCAGCCGCCGGAGGCGACGCAGGCGTCCCATTCCTCGAAGGTGACGTCGGTGCGCCCCACCGCGAAGGGCCTGGCGAAGGCGACGACCTGCTGTGGACCCTCGCTCGGCGAGCGCCCGGTCTCGCCCGTCGCCGAGCCGACGACCGCCTTGCCGGCGCCGACCGTCACCATTTCCGGGCAGTCGGCGCAGTCGCGGAAAACCTGGCCGCCGACGCCGATCTCGGCGAGCGGCGGCGGCGCGTCGAGCACCGACGGCTTTGATGGCGGCGCCACCGGCGGGGCAGGGGCCTCCAGGGCCGCGAGCTGCTTGTTCTTGATCTGCTGCTCGGCGTTGGCCTTCTCGGCCGCCAGCCGGTCGGCCTCCGCCTTCTCGGCAGCGATCCGGTCCGCCTCGGCCTTGTCGGCGGCGGCCTTCTCCGCAGCCGCCTTTTCCAGTGCCGCCTTCTGGGCCGCCGCCAGATCGGCCGCGGCCTTGTCGGCCGCCGCTTTCTGCGCGGCAGCTAGCGCCAGCGCGGCTTCCTGCGCCGCCTTCTGGCGGGCCGCCTCGTCGGCGGCGAGCCGCTCCTGCCGGGCCTTCTCCTCGGCGGCGAGGCGCGCGTCCTCGGTGCTCCTGTGCCAGGCATAGGCGCCGCCGCCGATCACCGCGAGCGCCACCAGCATCATGGCGACGATGGCATATTTGGCGACGCTGCGTTCCTCGTCGCGCTTGATCGGCGGGCGCGGGGAGGGGGACTCCTGTCCGCCGCCGTCGCCGCCGCCACGGGTGGGCGGCTCGACGGCGAGAACCTTGTCGATCTGCTCGATCACCCGCTCGATCGAGGCGTTCCAGTCTTCGAACAGGTTGATCCACTGCCGCGTCGCCAGCTCATAGGCAAACGCGCTGCTCGGCAGCACGTCCTCGATGCGCAGCGGGATCACCACCAGCTTGTGCTGGCCGGCGAGGGCGATCTCCTTCTTGATCTCGTCGGAATTGTTGGCGTTCTGGCTGAACACCAGCACCATGACCCGCGTCTGGCCGATGGCGCGGTAGATCGAGTCCTGGAAATTCTCGCCTGGTCCCACATCGAGGCTCGAGATCCAGCAGCCGACGCCCCGCTTCTCGATGGCGCTGCATATCGCCATCGCCGTCTCCCCGTCCTTCGACGAGTGACTGATGAAGACGGGTTGCGGTTTGGGCCTCTTCCAGGACGTCTTCGTCGACCGCGCCACAGCCGGATCCGTTTGATGGAAAGTGCGAGCGATTTATGGACACTGTCGGGGTCTTGGGCGTTTTGCAAGCGTAGGTGGGCCCGAAATCCGGCATCCCGCCCGCGGCTCGCGACGGTTGGAGATCCCCGTCCTGACGCCGCCCGCCGCCCCCGCCGCCCCCGCCGGCACATGCGTCCCCGGCGGTCTTTCCGCGCGCATGAGCATCTACCGGTTGTGAGCGCCTTGCAATAAGCTGTCGCGCCAGCCCGGAGTAAAATACCTGTCATGTCGCTGCGGAACCTCGATTCCGGTCTTGACGAGGCGGCTCTGCCCGCGCCGGATGACGCCGGCGAGCGTCTGCAGCCCTCTCCGTTACCGCTGGACGGCCGCCTGCCGTGCCAGGCGACGGTCCTGCTCGCGACTCGGGCCGAGCGTCGGCACGAGGTGCTCGAACGGGCGGGACTGCTGCTCGACGAGGCGGCGCGGCTCGCCGGCCAGCGCTGGCCGGGATTTTATGGCGAGCCGCGGCCTCTCATGGTCCGCATTCAGGGCGAGCCCGGCACCGAGGCGGGCGTCGATTTCCTAGTCCTCGACGGCGGCCATGCCGAGCGCTACGCGCTCATCATCCGGGCGATGGAACGGAACCTGCCGGTCCTGCTCGTCGAGGACGACGGCGTCACCCTGATCGAGCTGCCGACCGAGGAGGATTGCGAGGCCTTCCTCATCTCCGGTGCCGAGGCGGGCCTCGTCCGCCACGCCGCCGGGGCCGAGCGCCTCGCCGCCATCGCCTTCGCCCCGCGTCCGAACGACGAGGCCGGGCGTCTCGCGGCCTATATCGCCGAAGGCGAGCCCCGCGCGCCGGGCCGTGTCGAATACGACATGCTGCTTGCTCTGCTGGCGCGCACGCGGCATGACGACGTGAGGATCGCGATCCCGCCGCCATGTCCCATCGCCGACTTCGCGACGGGCGGGCGCGCGCACTACCTCGCCTGGCTCGATGAGGTCGCCGCGCGCGCCAATGCCCACGCCGTCTTCTATGGCGAGCGCTGGCGCAGCACCATCGTCACGCGCTCCTTCCTGCTGCTCATGCTGATCTTCGCCGGCGCCATCATCGGCGTGCTGGCGCCGGGTCTGTCCGTCGTCACCATTCCCCTGCAGCTCGTCGTCACCGCCGTCATCTTCTGGGACCGCCGGCAGGCCTCGCGGGGCAAGTGGCAGCGCAAATGGATCGAATATCGCGGGCTCGCCGAATGCCTGCGCTGCCTGCGCTTCCTCATCGCCGCCGATGCCCGCACGCCGTGGCAGGACGAGCCGCCCGACTCCTGGGTCGATTGGTATGTCGGCCGGCTCGACACCGGCGCGCCCGACGGGTTCCTGCCCGCGGACAGGGCGGGTGCGCTGCTCGCCTATGTGCTCGACGTCGAGATCGCCGGCCAGATCGACTATCACCGCGCCGCCGCGCGCCGCTTCCTGCGGCTCGATGTGCGGCTGCGCCGCATCGCGCGCGTGCTGCTCGGCGGTGCGATCGCGGCCGGCTTCGTGCTGTTCGCCATCGGGCTGTGGCGGGCCGGCGTCTCCGGCGTTCCGTGGATGACGCTCACCGGCATCGCCATGACGGTGGCGCCCTCGCTGGTCGCCGGCATCACCGCCTTCCGTTCGGAATTCGACATCGTCCGGCAGATCGAGCGGTCCTCGCGGGCGCTCAACGCACTGACGCGACTGCGCCTTGTCGCCCGCCGCCTGCCGGTCTCCCCGCGCATGGTGCGGCTGGTCGCCGAGCGCGCGGCCGCGATCATGACCGAGGACCTGACCGGCTGGCGCACGACGCTCGAGACGCGCCAGTCCCGCCTCAAGCGCCGCTGAGGCGGGAGGGGCGGGTGGACGAAGCATCGCGCCGCGACCGCCACCTCTTCGGACCGGGGCCGAAGCGCATTCTCGCGCTCGACGGCGGCGGCGTGCGCGGCGCCATCTCCATCGCCTTCCTGGAGCGGCTGGAGGCGGTGCTGGACGGGGCGGCGGGCCGCGAGGTGCGGCTGTGCGACCATTTCGACCTGATCGGCGGCACCTCCACCGGCGCCATCATCGCCACCGCGCTGGCGCTCGGCTTCCGCGCCTCCGACATCCGGGCGTTCTACGAGGAGCTCGCGCCGCGGGTGTTCTACAAGCCGTTCTACCGGCTGGTCGGGCTGCAGGCGAAGTTCGACTCGCGCCGCCTGCGCGCCGAGCTCGAGCGGGTGATCGGCCCGCGCCGGCTCGACAGCGAGGACCTTCAGACCGGCCTGGCGGTCATTCTGAAGCGCATGGACACCGGCTCGTCCTGGATCGTGATGAACAATCCGCGCTCGATCTTCTGGAACACGCCGCCGGATGGCGCCTTCCACGGCAATCGCGAGATCGCGTTGGTCAATCTGGTGCGGGCGAGCGCGGCGGCGCCGCATTATTTCGACCCGGAGCTGATCGAGGTGACGCCGGCCGCGCCGCCCGGCCTGTTCGTCGATGGCGGGCTGACCCCGCACAACAACCCCTCGCTGATGCTGCTGATGCACGCGCTGCTGCCGCAATACGGGCTGAACTGGCGCACCGGGCCCGAGGAACTCACCGTCGTCTCGATCGGCACCGGCTCGTTTCGTCCGCGATTGTCCGCCGCACAGGCGCGCCGCTCCGGTGCCATCGGCCTCGCCATTGCCTCGCTCGCCGCGCAGATCAGCGACAACCAGAACCTCGTTCTGATGCTGATGAGCTGGCTGGGGCAGGGCTCGCAGGACTGGCCGGTCAACTCGGAGGTCGGCAGCCTCGCCGACACCGCGCCACCCTTCGGGCACCTGTTCCGCTTCCTGCGCTACGACATCGTGCTGGATGCGGACTGGCTGAAGGCGAGCCTCGGCGAGGAGGTCGACGCGCAGCAGGTGGCGCTGCTGCGCCACATGGATCGTCCGGCCAACATTCCGCTGGCCTACCGGCTCGCCACCAAGGCCGCGGCCCGGCAGGTCGATCCGGCCGACTGGCCGATCGCTGGCGCGAGTTGAGCCGAGGCGGGGAACCTCGGGCGCGGCGCTGCATTACCTCCGGACAACGTCGGAGGCCGCCATGCAGACGCTGATCGTCATCATCCTGATCCTGCTGCTGCTCGGGGGCGGTGGCTATCTCGGCCACCGCACGCACGGCCTGCGCGGGCTGATCATGGTGCTGGTCGTGCTGCTGCTCGTCCTCGCCGTCGTCGGCTTCGTCAGCGACGAGTACGCGGTCGGTCCCGGCGTGCCGCCGATCATCCAGCAATAGCCGCCTCAGGCGCGGGTTTCGGCGATTCTGGCCTTGTGCTCGTCGTCGATCGCGCGGGTGTCGCCGGTGGCTACGATGGTCCGCGTCGCGTCGACCGAACCGTAGATCCAGAGGATCTTCATACCCTCGCTCGTCGAGCGGTTGATGAAGCGATGCGGCAGATTGGCGGGGATGAAGCTGATGTCGCCGGCCTTGAGCTCGTGCTCCACCCCGTCGATCTCGGCGAGGGCGCTGCCTTCGAGCAGCATCACGCTCTCCTCGCAATTATGGCTGTGCAGCGGGATCGAGGCGCCCGGCTCGAAGATGGTGATGCCGTTGATGAAGCCGGTCGCGCCGATGTGGCGGGTCACCAGCGGGATCGTCTTCGCGCCGCCGCCGCGCTCGCGGGCGGGAATCTCGTCGGGGCGCAGGATGGTGGGCCGCGGTGTCCCGGCAAGCGTCTCGTTCATCGGCTTTTCCTCCCTTCGGTGAGCGTTTCCGGTTTTGGCGCCGGGCTGGCAGGCGCGAACCTGCCCCCGACGCG
Source organism: Allobosea sp. 117 (assembly GCF_000702305.1). Lineage (GTDB taxonomy): Bacteria > Pseudomonadota > Alphaproteobacteria > Rhizobiales > Xanthobacteraceae > Ancylobacter. The sequence continues at coordinate 69,066 of NZ_JNLC01000014.1, read as the reverse complement.
GTCTCGACCATAGCCGGAATAGCGGGCCAGCCGCATGCGGAATCCGGCCAGTCCGGACCGATCCGTTCCGTAGAGCGCAGCGGTCGGCCGTGGCCTTCGATCCGTCATCATACGGTAAATCATACCAAGGTATGCTCTGGGCAACCCAAAGTAATACGCAAGGAAACCAGCGCCTGAATTGTTGATCCGGTGACCGAATAATACTGTTAACGGCAGATGACGCGAAATTATACGTCAGATGCCGGGAAGTAAGGGGAAATCCATGCCCGTGGTCGTTGCGACAACCAATATCATCGCGGGCCTGCTTCTCCTCGCGGTCGCCGGGACGCTGGCCGTCGATCTCGCCGCGCCGCGCAAATGGCTGGTCGCGGCCTTTGTCATCGTCGACACCGGCCTGCTGACGAGCGGCCTCTTCGCCCTGCCGATCGCCCTGCTTTCCGGCAGCCACTGACATCGGCCCACCGGGCCGCTCCGCTTCGACCACCGCGAAACGAACCTCGCGGCGGCGGATAACCCACACCCCGCAACAAGGATGCAGACATGGCCTACGTGACCACCAAGGACGGCGTCGAGATCTTCTACAAGGACTGGGGTCCGAAGGAGGCGCAGCCCATCGTCTTCCACCATGGCTGGCCGCTCTCCTCGGACGATTGGGACGCCCAGATGCTGTTCTTCGTGCAGAAGGGCTATCGCGTCGTTGCTCATGACCGGCGCGGTCACGGCCGCTCGGCCCAGGTCTCCGAAGGCCACGACATGGACCACTACGCGGCCGACGCGTCGGCGGTGGCCGAACATCTCGACCTGCGCAACGCCGTCCATATCGGTCACTCGACCGGTGGCGGCGAGGTCGCCCGCTATGTCGCGAAATTCGGCCAGCCGCAGGGCCGCGTCGCCAAGGCGGTGCTGGTCAGCGCCGTGCCGCCCCTTATGGTGAAGACCGCGAGCAACCCCGGCGGCCTGCCGATCGAGGTGTTCGACGGCTTCCGCAAGGCGCTCGCCGACAACCGCGCACAGTTCTTCCTCGACGTCCCGACCGGTCCCTTCTACGGCTTCAACCGCGAAGGCGCGAAGATCGACCAGGGCGTGATCAACAACTGGTGGCGCCAGGGCATGATCGGCAGCGCCAAGGCCCATTACGACGGCATCAAGGCCTTTTCCGAGACGGACCAGACCGAGGACCTCAAGGCGATCACCGTGCCGACGCTGGTGCTGCACGGGGATGACGACCAGATCGTGCCGATCGACGATTCCGCCCGGCTCTCGGCCCCGCTGCTGAAGAACGGCACGCTGAAGGTCTATCCGGGCTATCCGCACGGCATGCTCACCACCCATGCCGAGGTGATCAATCCCGACCTGCTCGCCTTCGTGGAAGGCTGAGGCCGGGGCGCTCGAAGGGCTCACGGCTCTTCGGGCGCAGGGCTCATGCGCGACAGGCCGGCGACGATGAAGCCGCCGGCCAGCGCACAGGCCGCGGTGGCGGCGAAGATGCCGGAATAGCCGAAGGCGGGCAGCACGAGGCCCGCCAGCGGTCCGGCAGCCGCCAGGGCGAGGTCGAGGAACACCGTGTAGAAGCCGAGCGCGCCACCGCGGCTGGCGGAGGGCACGCGCTTCATCAGCTCGACGCCGAGCGAGGGGAACACCATGCCGAAGCCGAGCCCGGCCAGTGCCCCGCCGAGCAGGGCGGCGCCGGGGGCGGTCGCCTGCCAGATCAGCCCGAGGCCGACCGCCTCGAGCCCGAGCGCCAGGCCGGCGACGCGATAGCCGCCGACGCGCTCGATGTGACTGCCGAACATCACGCGTGACGCCGCGAAGCAGAGGCCGAACAGTGAGACCAGCAGCGACCCGCCGGTCCAGCCGGCGGCGCCGAACATCAGGCTGCCGAAGCTCGCCACGACGCCGAGCCCCATGGCGCCGAGCGTCAGCGCCGCGCCATAGGGCAGCACCAGCGCGGCGATGCGCCCCGCCCCGGCGCGCGCGCCGGCGATGATCGCGACCTCGTGGTGGGCGAGCGTGACGGCGAGCCCGACGAGCACGGCGAGGGTGGAGGCCGCGCCGACCGCCCACAGTCCCGACGGCTGCAGCACCGCGCCTATCGGCGCCCCCGCCGCGATCGCGCCATAGGCGGCGATGCCGCCCCAGGACATGACGCTCGCCGTATGCGTCGTGCCCACCCGCCCGATGTTCCAGGTGATGGTTGCTGTGCCCGAGCAGCTTTCGCCGAAGCCGAGCAGCAGCCGGCTGGCGACGATCAGCGCGTAGGCGAGCGCCGGCGTCGATTCCAAAAAGCCGGCACCGGCGAGCAGAAGGCTGGCGGCCAGCGCCGCCGACAGCCCGTAGACGACGGTGTGCTTCGCGCCGATGGAATCCGACATGCGCCCGGCGATCGAGCGGGTGACGACGGTCGACAGGAACTGCGCGCTGATCGACAGGCCGGCCATGACCGGGCCGAAGCCGAGCCGCTCCACGACATAGGCCGGCAGCACCGCGAGAGGGATGCCGACGGCGAGATAGGTGCAGAAATTGACGAAGGAGATCGGCAGGATGCGCAGCAGCACCGGCCTTGCGCGGGTGATCGGCTCAGACGACACGGGGGTTGTCCTTCGCGGGCGGCAGCGTCACGCCGAGCGGGGCAGGCCGGGAATGCGGCCGAGGGCGGATTCGGTGTAGCCGCCATCCATGCAGATGCTCTGCCCGACGATGAACGCGGCCTCCGGCCCGAGCAGGAAGGCGACGGTTCCGGCGACGTCCTCGGGGGTGCCCACGCGACCCAGCGGGACGATACGGTTGCGCTCCGCCGCCACCGCCGGATCGCGGTAGATCGCCTCGGTGAGGGTGGTGCGTATCATTCCCGGCGAGACGCTGTTCACCCTTATGCCGGCCGGTGCCCATTCCTGCGCGAGCTGGCGGCACAGCATGATCAGCGCCGCCTTGGTCGCCGAATAGGCGCCCATGCCGGGATGTGGCGTGAGGCCGGACGCGGAGGCGACGGCGACGAAGGCGCCCCGGCTGGCGGCGAGATGGGGATGGCCGGCTTTCGCGAGCAGCCATGCCGAGCGGGTGTTGACCGCGAACAGCCGGTCCCATTCCGCCGGCGCGAGCCCTGCGAGCGGCGCCGGCCCGGTGACGCCCGCATTCGCCACGATGCCGTCGAGCCCGCCGCAGAAGGCCGCGGCCTCCTCGACGAGCCGCCCCGGCACCGCGACATCCGCGAGGTCTCCGGTGACGGGCGTGGCGGCCGCGCCGAGCTTCGCCAGCGACTCGTAGGTCGCGTCGAGCGCGGCGCTCGGCGCGTGGCCGGCGATGGCGATGCGCAGCCGCCGGCCGTGAAGCTGCCCGAGCTTCAGCGCCACGGCGGCGCCGATGCCGCGGCTCGCCCCGGTCACCAATACGCGGAAGCAGGCCGCGTCGGCCGGGGAGACGGTCGCGCTCATCCCCGGAACCCCGATTGCGCGAGGTCACGGGCCGCCTGCCGGAAGGCGCGGACGGTAACGTCCATTTCGGCGTCGCCATGCGAGGCGGAGATGAAATAGCGCCCCCACGCGGCCGGCAGCGCGATGACGCCGTTGCGGCGCAGGCTTTCGCTCACCAGGCGGGTGGCATCCGGTTGCAGCTTCGCCTTGGCCTCGTCATAGGTCCGGGGCGCCTCGTCGGTGAACCACAGGGAGAACACGCTGTCGAAGCCGGTGGTGATGGCGACGATGCCCTCGGCGGCGAAGGCGTCGGTCATCGCCTGCCGCAGCGCGGCACCCCAGTCGAACAGCCGGCGGTAGAGCAGCTTGTCCTCCAGCACCGCCATCGTCGCCAGCACGGCGGAGGCGACCAGCGGGTTGCCGTGATAGGTGCCGAAGCACGGGACGGTGCCGTTCTCCACCACCTCGAAGGCGGCAGGGGTGCCGAGCACGGCGGCGACCGGCACGCCGCTGCCGATCGCCTTGCCGAGGGTGACGAGATCGGGAAGAAGCCCGAGCTCCTCGGAAACGAGCCTCACGCCGCGTCGCAGCCCGACCATCACCTCGTCGGCGATGATCAGCGTGCCGTTCGCCCGGGCGCGTTGCGTGAGATATTCGAAGAAGGCGCGGTCGGGCACCAGGCAGCCGGTGTTGCCGAGCATCGGCTCGACCAGGATGGCGGCGAGGTCCTCGCCCATCTCGTCGAAGAGCTGGTCGACGTCGGCGGTCTCATTGACCCGGAACAGCGTGGTGCCCTCCTTGACCGGTCGCTGGTTGCCGCGCTCGGCCTCCGGCGATCCCGTGAGGCCGAAGCGAACGGGATCGAACCAGCCGTCATAGCCGCCGACGGCTTTCGCGATCAGGCGCCGCCCGGTGGCGCCGCGGGCGATGCGGCAGGCGAGGTGGACCGCCTCGGTGCCGGTCGTCGCGAAGGTCGCCCGGGTGACGCGTTCGCCGCCGATGCGGGCGAGCGCGGCGCCGGCCGGGTCCTCGATGGCGTTGGAGAAGCCCGGCATCGGGCCGTTCTCCAGCGCGGCGATGCAGGCCTCCACGACCGCCGGATGGGCGTGGCCGAGCAGCGTCGCGCCCATCGCCATGCCGTAGTCGACGAAGTTGCGCCCCTCCGTGTTGAACAGCCGCGCGCCCTTGCTGCGGGCGACCACGAAATCCTCGCCGTCGAGCTTCGGCAGGCTGCGTGCGCTGCTCGAGATACCGAACGGCACCGTCAGTGCGCTCATGTCACTTGGCTCCAATCCTGTAGCGGCGGCTTGCTCAGAAGCCGAAATATTTCGGCAGCCACTCCGTCGTGGCCGGCACGAAGGCGACGATCAGCAAGCAGATGTTGCTGGTGATGAAGAAGGGGATCAGGCGCCGGGTGACCGGATTGACCCCGATCTTGGCGATGTTGCAGACGACGAAGATGTTGGTCCCGACGGGCGGGGTGAACAGGCCGATGCCGCCGGAGATCACGAAGATCAGGCCGAGCTGATAGGGTTGCAGCCCGGCTTCGAGGCCGATCGGATGGACGATCGGCGCAAGGATGATCAGCGTCGGGCCGAGATCGGCCCAAGTGCCGACGAAGGTCAGCAGCAGGATGATCAGCAGGATGGTGACGGTCGGGCCGGCGCCGAGATCATGCAGCAGCCCTGCCGTCCATTGCGGCACTTCCTCAACGGTGAGGATCCACGAGAACGGCACCGACACCGCCATGATGATCATGATGGCGCCGGTCATCTTCACCGTCTCGTCGCCGACGTTCCACAGCTTGCCCCAGCCGATCTCGCGGTAGACCAGCCCGCCGACGACCAGCGCCCACACCACCGCGACAAAGGCGGCCTCGGTGGGGGTGGCCAGCCCGGTCAGCATCGAACCGAGCACGCCGGCCGGCATCAGCACTGCCGGCAGGGCGCGGACGAAATGCCGGCCGAAGGCGGCGATGGTCGGGCGCCGCTCGGAGCGCGGAAAGCCCTCCCGCACGCCGATCCAGTAGGCCGTCAGCATGAAGGTCACGGTCAGCATCAGGCCGGGGATGATGCCGGCAGCGAACAGGCCGCCGATCGATGTGTTGGTGATGACGCCGTACATGATCATCACCACGCTCGGCGGGATGATGATGCCGAGCGTCCCGGCGGCGGCGGTCACGGCGGCGGAGAAGTCCTTGGGATAGCCGCGCGCGGTCATCGCCGGGATCATGATCGAGCCGACCGCGCCGGTGTCGGCGGTCGCCGAGCCGGTGATGCCGCCATAGACCATGCAGGTGGCGACGTTGACGATGCCGAGGCCGCCGCGGATGCGGCCGAACACGTCGTCGGCGAGATCGATGATCCGGCGCGTGAGCCCGCCCTCGTTCATGATGCCGCCGGCGACGAGGAACAGCGGGATCGCCGCCAGCGCGATGGAATTGGCGCCGTTGAACACCTGCTGCGCGAACCATGCGGGCGGCAGCGGCACGAAGCCGAGGGAGATGACGGCGAGTGTCGAGATCGCGATCGACCATGCCACCGGCACGCCGGAATACAGCGTCGCGGCGAAGACGCCGAAGAGCACGAGCAGGGTCATGAAGGCTACCGGATGATGCGGAACAGGCGCAGCAGCGAAACCACGCCGAGGCAGACGCCCATGAAGATGACGATGCCCTGCATGGTCCAGGACGGGATGCGCATGACCGGCGTCGGCATGTAGCCGGTCCGCCGCAGCATCGCCCATCCGCTCCACACCAGCGCCGCCGACACCAGCAGCAGCACCAGCGCGTGATAGGTGCGGAAGAACGGTCCCCGGTCGGTGGTCGTGCCGTCGATCGACACGTTCTCCCCGGCGAGCTCGGCGACGACGGTGCCGAGCGCGGTGATCCAGAGGAACATGATCGCCAGCAGCTCGAACGACCAGGTCACGCCGCTGATGTGGAAGTAGCGTCCGACCACGCCGAGCCCGGTGGCGACGAGCAGCACCACGAGTGCCGCCATGCCGGCCCATTGCAGGCCGAGATGGACCGTCCGTCCGAACCGCGCGATGCGCACGCGGCCCGCCGCGTCCCCGCTCATGCCTTGCCGGCCGCGTCGCGGACGGCCTTCACGAGATCGGCGCCGTATTCCTTGGAGAAGGTCTCGTAGACCGGTCCGACCATGGCGGCGAACGGCGCCGTATCGACCTCGTTCACCTTAAGCCCCTTCTCCTTCAGCTTGGCGATGACGCCGGCATAGGACTCCATGATCGCTGTGCGGTACCAGGCCTGCGTGCGCGCCGCCGCCTCGGTGACCGCCTGGCGCTCGGCCGGGGTCAGGCTGTCGAGCTTGGCCTTGTTGGCGTACCACCAGTTCGCCATCCACATGTAGTTGGACAGCGAGAGGTACTTCTGCGCCTCGTACCATTTGGCGTCAAAGAAGTCGCGCAGCTCCGGCTCGGCGCCGTCGACGACGCCGCTCTGCAGCGAGGTGTACACTTCGCCATAGGGGATAGCCTGCGGCAGGGCGCCGAGCGTCTTGATGGTCTCGATGGCGACCGGGATCGGCGGGGTGCGCATCTTGAGGCCCGCCATGTCCTCCGGCTTCACGATCGGTTTCTTCGAGTTGGTGAAGCTGCGGAAGCCGGAATCGAGCACGCCGATGATCTCGTAGCCCTTGGCCGGGCCCATCGCCTTGAGCTGGGCGCCGACCGGCCCGTCGAGCACGGCGTGGACCTTCGAGAAGCCGCTGAACAGGAACGGCAGCGAGATGACGCTCATGCGCGGATCGATGGAATCGACCACGCCGCCGAGGCCCATGTCGATGGAGCCGTCGCCGACCGCTTCCGCCACAGGACCCTCGTCGCCGAGCAGGCCGTTGGCGAAGACCGATACCTTCACGCTGCCGCCGGTCGCCTTCTCGACGTCGGCCTTGAACATGAGCATCGCCTTCTGGATCAGGCTGTCCTCGGGCGAGGAATGCGCGACCTTCAGCGTGGTGGCGGCCGAAGCGCGGCCGGAGATGGCGAAGGTCGAAGCCGCGGCCACGCCTGCGATGAAAGTCCTGCGGTCAAGGCGCATAGTGATCTCCAGATAGCTCACCCGTTCCGACGAGATGAATCCTTGGAGTTCCTGCCCGGATATCGTTCTGGACGATGAACATACTCCATCGCGGCCTGTAACGGCCGGCGGACATGTCTCGGCGACGAATTGATGACACTGTGGTCGCGAGGCGGCGCGGGCGTCAATCGCCGGCGGCGCGTTCCGGTTCAACAAGTTCTTATGCGTTCATAAGCCTGTTTTATCCCTCGGCCGCCACGGTCGCGCGAGGGCCGGCGGGGGGAATCCAGTTCTCCTCGCCCGAGGCCGGCTCATAGGGGCGGGCGAATTCGCGCCTGAGGAAGGCGGCGACGCGCCGTGCGGCGAGGCGCTCGCTGCGGCTGACCAGCAGCACCAGCGGCAGCGCCGGCAGGGGAGGCAGCCCGTCCGCCTCGCCGAGCCAGCGCCAGCCGGCGGGCACCGCCGATTCCGGCAGCACGGTCAGCATGTTGCCGGACGCGACCGCGAGCTGGATACCGCTCACATGCGAGGAGGTATGGGCGAGGCGCCAGGGCCGGTTGGCGCGATCGAGCGTCGCCAGCACGCGCGGGCGCGCCGAGCAGTCGTCGGAGAACATGGCGAGGCGCAGCACGTCCTCGCGCTCGGGATATCCGTTGGGACCCGTGCACCAGACCTGCCGTTCGTAGCGGAACACCGCGTCCGGCGGATCGTCGGCGTTCTGGGTGACGATGGCGACGTCGAGCTCGCCGCTGTCCATCATCATGCGCAGCTTGCGCGAGAAATCGCAGGCGAGATCGATATAGAGCGCGCGGTTCTGCGGGCTGAAGCGATGCAGCAGGGCCTCGCCGAAGGAGCACACGAAATCATCAGGCATGCCGAGCCGCACGCGGCTGTCCGTCACCCGGTCGGCGACGGCCGCCAGCGCCTCGGCCTCGATCGACTGGATCCGGCGGGCATAGCTGACGAGGCATTCGCCGGTGATGGTCGCGGTGACCTTCCGGTGGCCGCGTTCGAACAGCCGCTTGCCCAGCCGCTCCTCAAGCCGGGCCACCGACATGCTGACCGCAGCCTGCGTCTTGCCGAGATGCTCGGCGGCGGCGGTGAAGCTGCCGAAATCGGCCACGGCGACAAGCGCCGCCAGCGCGTCGCTATCGAGATGGCGCACCGTCGCTCTCTCGCCCAGATGTCTCCATGGTGGTGAGAATACCCCATGCGGAACAGCGGCTTAAGAACGAATATGCTGCACTCGCGCGGCGCAATTGACTGCTTCTTGGGCAATGCCTCGAGCGAAGCGGTACCATCTTCATTCCGCCGCGCGAGTCCACGGCCTGCGATCGGCCGCGGGCCTCGCGCGTACATGCCCGGGATTGCCCGAGGGAGCGGCCGGAGACGGTCAGTCCCAATGCGGCGCCAGTCCCTTGGGACTGACGAGGCGCCCGTCCGGCTCGGCCAGGGTTTGGATCGCGGCCATATCGTCCGGCGCGAGCTCGAAGTCGAATATGGCGAGGTTCTCGCCGGCGCGGGCCTCGCTCACCGTCTTTGAGAGCACCACCATGCCATCCTGCTGCACGAGCCAGCGCAGCACCACCTGCGCCACCGACCGGCCATGCCGTCCGGCGATGTCCTTCAGCACCGGGTCGGCGAAGACCTTGCCGTCGGCCATGGCGTAATAGGCGGTGACGGCGAGCCCGGCCGCGCGCGCCGCGCCGATCACCTTGCTCTGGTCGAGATAGGGATGGACCTCGATCTGGTTGGTGACGAGGGGTGCCTCGGACAGGCGGATCGCCTCGGCCATGAGCGCGGTGTTGAAGTTCGACACGCCGATGTGGCGCACCTTGCCGGCGTTGCGCACCTCGTTCAGCGCCCCGATCTGCGCGGCGAGCGGCACGGCCTCGTTCGGCCAGTGCAGCAGCAGGAGGTCGACATAGTCGGTCTTCAGCTTCCTGAGGCTCTCGTCGACCGAGGCGAGGAAGGCGTCGTGCGGATAATTGTCGACCCAGACCTTGGTGGTCAGGAAGATGTCGCCGCGCGCGACGCCGGACGCGGCGATGCCTTCGCCCACCTCCGCCTCGTTGCCGTAGATCTGCGCGGTGTCGATGTGCCGGAAGCCGAGCTTCAGGACATGCGGCACCATGCGCAGCGTATCCGGGCCCGGCATGCGGAAGGTTCCGAAGCCGAGGGCGGGGATCTTCGCGCCGTTGGCGGTGACGGTGTGCGTGGCGCCGGTTTGCATGTCGCGTTCCTTTCTTTCGCAAGGTCTGGCGGCCGGATCGGTGATCCGGCCGCCAGCCAGGCAGATGAGGTAGCACCTCGCCGGCCGGCTTCCCGATCACGTCATCGAGCGCGTGACGGGGGCTCGGCGGGAGCGTCCAATGATCAGGCGGTCTGCAGCGCAGCCGCCCGCTCGCTCCGGTCGAGCGCGCCGCTCCACAGCGTCAGCGCCAGCGCGCCGGCGACCATGATGCCACCGACCCACGGCGTGGCGCCAAGGCCGAGGGGCGAGGCGACGACGAGGCCGCCGATCCAGGCGCCGAGCGCGATGCCGAGATTGAAGGCCGCGATGTTGAGCGCCGAGGCCGTGTCCACCGCGCCGGGCCGGAAGCGCTGCGCGAGCTGGACCACGTAAAGCTGCAGCCCCGGAACGTTGGCGAAGGACAGGAAGCCGAGCGCCGCCAGCGTCACAAGTGCCGGGATCGCGGATATGGCGGTGAAGGCGAAGAGGACAAGCACCGCCGCCTGGGCGAGGAACAGCCAGGTCAGCGCCTTCACTGGGTCTCGGTTGGCGATGCGCCCGCCCGACAGGTTGCCGAGCGCGATCGCGGCACCGTAGAGGATCAGGATCAGGCTGACATGGGAGGCGGCAAAGCCGGTGATTTCCTCGAGGATCGTCGCGAGATAGGTGAAGGCGACGAAGGTGCCGCCATAGCCGAGCGCGGTCATCGCGAAGACCAGCAGCAGCCGGCCGGAGGCGAGCACGCGGATCTGCTCGATCAGCGACGCCGGCGGCGCCTTGGCGATCCGGCCCGGCAGCAGCGCGGCGATGCCGACGAAGGCGACGGCGCCGAGCACGGCCACCGCCCAGAAGGTGGCGCGCCAGCCGAAGGTCTGGCCGATGAAGGTGCCGAGCGGCACGCCGGTGACGATGGCGACCGTCAACCCCATGAACATCAGCGCGATGGCCGAGGCGCGGCGGTCCTTCGGCACGAGATCGGCCGCGATGGTCGAGCCGACCGAGAAGAAGACGCCATGGGCGAAGGCCGACAGCACGCGGGCGACGAGCAGCGTCTCGTAGTTCGGGCTCAGCGCCGCCAGCGTGTTGCCGGCGACGAAGAGGAGCATCAGGCCGAGAAGCAGCGGCTTGCGTTCGATGCGGCCGGTGAGCGCCGTCAGGATCGGCGCGCCGAAGGTGACGCCGAGTGCATAGACGCTGACGATGAGGCCGGCGAGCGGCAGGGTGATGCCGAGATCGGTCGCAACCGTCGGCAACAGGCCGACGATGACGAACTCCGTGGTGCCGATCGCATAGGCGGCGATCGTGAGCGCATAGAGAGCGACGGGCATGAATCGTCCTTTCTCCGGCCGGAAGCCGGCCGGATCGGAAAAGCTGTGAAGTCAGGGTTCACTCCCGCCCAACATGCCGTGCTCGCCCGCGCGGCAGAAGATCGCTGTCATTCAAACGATCTGTGAACGAAGTTCTCAAATGGCGGGCGAAGAAAAAATCATTCGGCCCGTCTCTCGCCCAAGTTTTCGATTGCGTCGGCAATAGCCGCCGAACCGGAAGACAGATAGCATCGCCGATATGTGATTTTGGTTCGTGGATACCTCGATGGACTACCGAAGTGGCGAGATGGGCGTGTTCATCGCCGTCGCGGAGGCCGGCAGCTTCTCCTCCGCCGGCCGCAAGGTCGGGCTGACGCCGTCCGCCGTCAGCAAGCTCGTCGGCCGCATCGAGGACAGGCTGGGCACTCCGCTCTTCGTGCGTTCCACGCGCAATCTGCAGCTCACGGCGGAGGGGACGCTCTATCTGGAGCGGGCGCGGCGCATTCTTGCCGACATCGACGAGGCGGAACGGCTGATCGCCACGGGTGCCGGCGCCGTGCCGCGCGGGCGCCTGAGGATCAGCGCCTCGGTCGCCTTCGGCGAATGCTGCCTGCTGCCGCTGGTTCCGAAGTTCCTGGCGCTCCATCCGCAGGTGGAGCTCGATATCTCGCTGACCGATGCGGTGATCGATCTGGTGGACGACCGCACCGACATCGCCCTGCGTACCGGGCCGTTGCGCGACTCGGCGCTGAAGGCGCGCAAGCTGCTGGAGGTCCGCCGCGTCATCGTCGCCTCGCCGGACTACCTCAGGCGCCACGGCGCGCCGGCGACGCCGCGCGATCTCGCCGACCACAACTGCCTGCGCTTCAACTTCCGCCGCAGCCTCGACGAATGGCCCTTCCGCGATCCGGCGAGCGGGGAGCCCTATGGGGTGTCGGTGACCGGCAATGCCTATGGCAATAACGGGGTGATCCTGCGCCAGTTCGCCCTCGACGGTCTCGGCCTCGCCCGGCTCGGCTCATTCCACGTGGCGGCCGATATCGCCGCCGGACGGCTGGTGCCGGTGCTGGAGGGCTTCAATGCCGGCGATATCGAGATGGTCCACGCGGTCTATGTCGGACACGAGCATCTCGCCGTGCGCATCCGCGCCTTCATCGATTTCCTGGCGGCTGCGATCCCGAGGGGCGGCCGCTCATAGCAAGGCTGTCAGGCCGCGCGTTCGATCGCGCCGCTTCTCGGCCGCGCGAAGGGGCTGAGGCCCAGCCATTGCTGCATGGAGCCGGCGATCGTCTCGTCGCCGTCGAGCTGGAGCCGGTTCTCCTCCATCTCGCGGCGCACGGTGGTGGCGCCCATCCAGATCGCCGTCATGCTGCGCAGCGAGCAGCGCACATAGAGGTCGATATCGAAGCCGGGATCGGCCCAGCACAGGTCGACGCCGCCGCCTTCCACCACCAGCCAGTATTTCTGTTTGCTCGCGGGCACTTCGGGAAAGTGGAAGCGTATGGTGCGGCGCTGCTCGGGGATCGGCTTGGGGTCGAGATTGCGCCGCATGTCCCACATCAGCAGCGTCGGGTCGAGCTTCTCCAAGGCGTCTTCGGTCTCCACCCAGCGCTGCCCCCAGAAGCCGAGTGCCATGATCACCTCGCGCAGATCCTCGCCGGCCGAGGTGAGCTGATATTCCATGCCCTCGGTGGTGCGCCTCGCCTCGATGACGCCGGCCTGGGCGAGTTCCTTCAATCGCTTGGAGAGCAGGGTCGGCGACATCCGCGGAACGCCGCGCCTGAGATCGTTGAAGCGACGGCTGCCGCAGAGTAATTCGCGCAGCACCAGCGCTGTCCATCGCGTACAAACAATCTCGGCGGCCATCGCGACCGGACAGAACTGGCCGTAGCTTGCCGCCATTTCCATCGGCGTACCTCCCTGTTCCCTCACGGATGGTGGATGTGAAGATACTAAGACCGGCTAGGTCACGCGAGTACATTTTCTGTACTTGTCGGCCAGCGTGGCGAGGTCGATGGTCCGCCCATCTTCCACTTCCGGAGACGGAACCATGATCATTGCTGCCAAAATCGACCAGCCCGAACAATTTCGCGATCCGCTCGCCATCGCCCGAAGCCTCGGGCCGGGCTTCGCGGCGCGCGCGGGCGAAGCCGACGACGACGCCTTCGTCGCCGCCAACTACCAGGAACTGAAGGCCTCGGGTCTCGTCGAGGCCGGCGTACCGACCGACCTCGGCGGCGGAGGAGCCGGGGTCGGCGACCTCTGCGCCATGATCCGCGAGCTCGGCCGGCATTGCGGCTCGACGGCGCTCGCCTTCGCCATGCATACGCATCAGGTGGCGATCCCGGCCTGGCGCTGGACGCACCAGCAGGCCGCTCCCGTCGCACCCCTGCTCAAGCGGGTGGCAGCGGAGCGCATCGTGCTGGTGTCGAGCGGCGGCTCGGACTGGATCGAGGGCTCCGGCCGCGCGGAAAAGGTGGAGGGCGGCTACCGCATCACCGCGCGCAAGGCCTTCGCCTCGGGCGCGCCGGTCGGCGACCTTTTGATGACCAGCGCAGTGGCGGATGAGCCGGACGGCCCATGGGTGCTGCATTTCGGCGTGCCGATGAGCGCGCCCGCGGTTTCCATCGCGCCGGTCTGGAAGGCGCTCGGCATGCGCGGCACCGGCTCGCACGACGTCCTGATCGACGGGCATGTGGTGCCGGATGCGGCGATCGCGCTGCGCCGCAAGTCCGGCGAGTGGCACATGCTGTTCCACATCATCTCGATGATCGCCTTCCCGATCATCTACGCCGCCTATCTCGGCGTCGCCGAAAGCGCGCGCGAGATCGCCGTCGGCCTCGGCAGGCGGCGCGCGCCCGGCGCGCATGCCATCGAGCTGTTCGGCCGGATGGAGACCGAGCTCAGCGCGGCGCGTTACGCTCATGCGGCGATGATCGCGGCTGCCGAGCGCGGTACCCCGTCGCCGGAGACCACCGGCGAGATCATGACCGCGCGCGTGCTGGTCGGAAGGCATGTGCTCGCGGCGGTGGAACTCGCCATGGAAGCGGCCGGCGGCGCCGCCTTTTACCGCGACGCCGGGCTGGAGCGCCGGTTCCGCGACGTTCAGGGCGCGCGCTACCATCCGATGCGCCCCGGCGCACAGGAGGACTTCGTCGGCCGGCTGGCGCTCGGGCTCGACGTCTCGCGCAGCTTCTAGAGCCCTTTCCGATCAGGTGGAATCACCTGATCGGTGAGAAAATGCTCCAGCGGCGGGGCGCGATGGCGCCTACGGTGGAGGGCGGCGGCCTTGGCCGCCGCTTCCGTCACCCGAAGCGGACCAGGTTGAGCGCCGGCAGCGGACCGCCGGGAAACTGCACCAGCCGGCCCCCGACGGCGAGCGAACCGAGGTCGATGCCGAAGAAGCCGAGCCGGTCGATCAGCGCGCCGACCTCGGCCTTCGCCCGCGCGTCGTCGCCCGAATAGAACAGCACCCGTCGGCCGCCTTCCGCCTGCGGATCGCCCGAGACCAGATGCGGCTGGAGATGGTTGAACGCCTTCACCACGCGCGCGCCCGGCACCAGCTCGGCGAACACCTCCGAGGAGGCGCGGCCGTTGAGCTCGGCCGGCTTGAACAGCGGCGCCTCGATCGGGTTGTTGGCATCGATCACGATGCGGCCGCCGAAATCCGGCAGGCCGGCGAGCGCCGCCGGCAGCTTCGACCAGTTCACTGCGACGAGTACGATGTCCTTCGAGGCGGCTTCCTCGCGGGTGCCTGCCGCGATGGCCGGTCCGAGGGCGGCGACCGTGTCCTTCAGGCTGTCCGGGCCCCGGCTGTTGGAAAGCGTGGCCGGGATGTTGTTGCGGGCGAGGGCGGTGGCGAAGGCGCGGCCGATATTGCCGGCGCCGATGATGCCGATGCTGGGCATGGGAATGATCCTTTGCGCGTGGGGTGTGTTCAGGCGGTCAGCCCGCCATCGGCGACGATCTCGGCGCCGGTGACGAAGGCGGCCTTGCCGGTGAGCGGGCATTCGACAAGCCGCCGAACGGCGTGTGGTCCACGTAGTCCGGGGCGAACAGGGCATCGAACAGGTCGAAGTCCCCGTCGCGCTGCACGCCTTCCAGCAGGTGGCGGATGACCGCCTTGTTGGCGGCGCGGGGGGGCGCCGGCCTGCGCGGCGGAATTACGAAGGAGCACCATTGTCT
This sequence comes from Allobosea sp. 117, assembly GCF_000702305.1. Taxonomy (GTDB): domain Bacteria; phylum Pseudomonadota; class Alphaproteobacteria; order Rhizobiales; family Xanthobacteraceae; genus Ancylobacter. The sequence goes on along the minus strand of NZ_JNLC01000014.1, from coordinate 53,892 downwards.
TCACTCCGGCTCGGGTTTCGATGGAGTGAAGATGGTGGGTTTATTCCAATCGCATTAGCGGTTATTGGCTATCATCGGCTTCAATCAATCATTGAAAGCGACGGTGATGGAGACGCTGGCCAATCTGGAGAGCTTCGTCCGCAGCGCCGAAGCCGGCTCCTTCTCGGAGGCCGCGCGGCGGCTCGCGCTCACGCCCGCCGCGGTGAGCCGCAATGTCGCGATGCTGGAGCGCAATCTCGGGGTGCGGCTGTTCCAGCGTTCCACGCGCAAGTTGACGCTCACGGAGGCCGGCGAGGGTTTTCTCCAGTCCATCGGCGGCAATCTCGACGCGCTTCAGGCGGCGATTGCGGAGGCTGCGTCGGGCGCCTCGGAGCCGGCCGGGCGGCTGAAGGTGAGCCTGAGCCCGACCTTCGGCATCGGCCATATCCTGCCGCTGATGCCGGAGTTCCTCGGCCGCTACCCGCTCATTAGGCCGGAATGGCATTTCGAGAACCGGCAGGTCGACCTCGTCGCGGAGGGCTACGACGCGGCGATCGGCGGCGGCTTCGATCTCGCGCCCGGCATTGTCGCGCGCACTCTGGCGCCGGCCCGCATCATCGCGGTGGCGTCACCCGCCTATATGGCTGGCCGCACGCCGCCCGCCGATCCGGCGGGGCTCTCCGCGCTCGACGGCATCGTCATGCGTTCGCTGCGCACCGGCCGCATCCGCCACTGGTCCATGCGTGACGCCGCCGGGGTCGAGATGCCGGCGATCCTTGCCGAGACGATCGTGGCCAACGATCCGGCCGCGATGCGCGAGGCCGCCCGCCTGGGGCTGGGTGTGACGCTGCTCGCCGTGCCGGACGTGCTCTCCGATCTCGAAGGCGGCGCGCTCGTCCGTGTCCTGCCCGGCTGGCATGCCGATGCCGGCGCGATCTCGCTCTACTACGCGTCCCGCACCCTGCTGCCGGCGAAGACCCGCGCCTTCGTCGACTTCGTCGTCGAGGCATTCAGGCGGATGCGGTTCGACAGCGCGCCGCTCCCGGCCACCAAGGACGGTCCGGGAGCGTAGCGCGCGCCGTCACGCCCGCTTCTGGTTGTAGACGTCGAGGCACACCGCGCCGAGCAGCACCAGGCCCTTGATGACCTGCTGGTAGTCGATGCCGATGCCGAGGATCGACATGCCGTTGTTCATCACGCCCATGATCAGCGCGCCGATCACCGCGCCGCCGACCCGCCCGACGCCGCCATAGGCGGAGGCGCCGCCGATGAAGCAGGCGGCGATCACGTCGAGCTCGAAGCCGAGGCCCGCCTTCGGCGTCGCGGTGTTCAGCCGCGCGGCGAAGATGAGCCCGGCCAGCGCCGCCAGAACGCCCATGTTCACGAAGGTGAGGAAGGTCAGCCGCTCGGTCTTGATGCCGGAGAGCTTGGCCGCCTTCTCGTTGCCGCCCACCGCGTAGATCTGCCGGCCGATGGTGGTGCGGGTGGTGATGAAGCCGAACAGCGCGATCAGCGCGGTCATGATCACCAGCACGTTGGGCAGCCCGCGGTGCGAGGCGATCAGATAGGCGAAATAGACGATCACCCCGAAGAACACGAGATTCTTGAGCAGGAAGAAGCCGTAGGGCTCGGTCTCGATGCCGTGCGCTTCCTGCCGGGCGCGGCTGCGGAAGTTCTGCCAGACCAGCACCAGTGCCAGCAGCGCGCCGATGGCGAGCGAGGTCGGATAGAGCTGCCCGGCATCGGGGAAGATCTCCGGGATGAAGCCGGAGGAGAGCTTCTGGAAGGTCTGCGGGAACGGCCCGACCGACTGCCCCTGCAGGATGGCGAGCGCCAGTCCCTTGAACACCAGCATGCCCGCCAGCGTGACGATGAAGGACGGGATCTTGAAATAGGCGACCCAGTAGCCCTGCGCCGCGCCGATCGCTGCCCCGAGCGCGAGGCAGATGAAGGTGGCGAGCACGTAGTTGACGCCGAGCTTCACGATCAGCACCGCCGCCACCGCGCCGATGAAGCCGGCCACCGAGCCGACCGAAAGGTCGATATGGCCGGTCACGATCACCAGCAGCATGCCCAGCGCCATGATGACGATGTAGCTGTTCTGCAGCACGAGGTTGGTGAGGTTCAGCGGCCGCAGCAGCGTGCCGTCCGTCACCACCTGGAAGAAGATCATGATCGCGAAGAGCGACAGCAGCATGCCGTATTCGCGTAAGTTGCTTTTCAGGAACCCCGCATGACGCGGCTTCTCCTGGAGCGCGACCATCTTGTCGCTCATGGGCGTGCCTCTCCCTTGCGCATGATCGAGCGCATGATTTTTTCCTGTGTCGCCTCGGCGCCGGGGAACTCGCCGACGAACACGCCCTCGTTCATCACGCAGATGCGGTCGCAGATGCCGATGAGTTCCGGCATTTCCGAGGAGATCACCACGACGCCTTTGCCGGCATCCGCCAGCTCGTTGATGATACAATAGATTTCATATTTTGCGCCGACATCGATGCCGCGCGTCGGTTCGTCGAGGATCAGCACTTTGGGATCGGTGAACAGCCATTTCGACAGCACCACCTTCTGCTGGTTGCCGCCGGAGAGCTTGCCGGTCTCCTGATAGACGCTGTGGCTGCGGATGCGCATCCGGCCGCGATAGTCGGCGGCGACCTTGAGCTCCTTCACGTCGTCGATCACCTCCGCCGACGCCACCGCCGGCAGGTTGGCGAGGGTGATGTTCTTGCGGATGTCCTCGGCGAGCAGCAGGCCGAGCTGCTTGCGGTCCTCGGTGACATAGGCGAGCCCGGCGTCGATCGCGCGCCGCACCGTGGAGAGATCGACCTCCCGGCCCTCGATCTCGGCACGGCCGCTGATCTTCTGGCCCCAGGAGCGCCCGAAGATGCTCATCGCGAATTCGGTGCGGCCGGCGCCCATCAGCCCGGCGATGCCGACGATCTCGCCGCGGCGGACCTCGAAATTGACGTTCTTGATCACCTGCCGGTCGGTGTGGAGCGGGTGGAAGGCCGACCAGTCGCTGACCCTGAAGATGGTCTCGCCGATCCTCGGCTCGCGCGTGGGGAAGCGGTGCTCGAGGTCGCGGTCGACCATCTTGCTGATGATGCGGTCCTCTTCGACCGCGCCGTTGTGGCAGTCCATGGTGTCGACGGTCCGCCCGTCGCGCAGCACGGTGATCCGGTCGGCGACGCGCGAGACCTCGTTGAGCTTGTGCGAGATCAGGATCGAGGAGATGCCCTGGGCGCGGAACTCGATCAGCAGGTCGAGCAGCGCCGCGCTGTCCTTTTCCGAGAGGCTCGCCGTCGGCTCGTCGAGGATGAGCAGCCGCACCTTCTTCGACAGCGCCTTGGCGATCTCGACGAGCTGCTGCTTGCCGACCCCGATGTCGGTCACCAGCGTGTCGGGCGCTTCGTCCAGCCCGACCTTGGCCAATAGTTCGCGGGCGCGCCGGTGCACCGTGTCGCGGTCGATGACGCCGAAGCGCGAGGGTGGATTGGCGATGAAGATGTTCTCGGCGATCGACATCAGCGGGATCAGGGCGAGCTCCTGATGGATGATGATGATGCCGAGCGCCTCCGAGTCGTTGATGTCGCGGAAGCGCCGTTCCTCGCCGTCGAAGACGATGGCGCCCTCATAGGCGCCGTGCGGGTAGACCCCGCTCAGCACCTTCATCAGCGTCGACTTGCCGGCGCCGTTCTCGCCGACCAGGGCATGGATCTCGCCGGGCTCGACGGTGAAGCTCACGTCGCTCAGCGCCTTCACCCCGGTGAAGCTCTTGCTGATGCCCTGCATTTCCAGAAGAGCGTTCATGGCGCGCTCCAGTGTGGGGAGTTGCCCCGCGCCGTCGCGCATGCCGCGCGGCGCGGGGAGGGGATCAGTTGATCTGGTTCTGCTTGTAGTAGCCGCTGCCGATCAGGATCTCCTGCCAGTTGCCCTTGTCGACCACGACCGGCTTGAGCAGGTAGGACGGCACGACCTTCTGGCCGTTGTTGTAGGTCTTGGTGTCGTTCACCGTGACCTCCTTGCCGCTGAGCGAGGCGTCGACCATGTCGGCGGTCACCTTGGCGAGGTCGCGGGTGTCCTTGAAGATCGAGGAATACTGCTCGCCGGCGAGCATCGACTTCACCGAGGGCACCTCGGCGTCCTGCCCGGTCACGATCGGCATCTTCATGTTGCCCGAGCCGTAGCCGACGCCCTTCACCGAGGAGAGGATGCCGATGGAGAGCCCGTCATAGGGCGAGAGCACACCGTCGAGTTTCTTGTCGGTGTAGAAGGCGCTGAGCAGGTTATCCATGCGCGCCTGCGCGGTGGCACCGTCCCAGCGCAGGGTCGAGACCTTGTCCATGCCCATCTGGCCGCTCGGCACCTTCAGCGTGCCGGCGTCGATGAGCGGCTTCAGCACCGACATGGCGCCGTCGTAGAAGAAATAGGCGTTGTTGTCGTCCGGCGAGCCGCCGAACAGCTCGATGTTGAACGGCCCCTTGTTCTCGGGATAGCCGAGCCCCTTGAGCAGCGACTGCGCCTGCAGCACGCCGACCTGGAAATTGTCGAAGGTGGCATAGTAGTCGACATTCGGCGTGTCGCGGATCAGCCGGTCATAGGCGATGACCTTGATGCCCTTGTCGTGCGCCTGCTTCAGCACGTCGGAGAGCGTGGTGCCGTCGATCGAGGCGATCACCAGCACCTTGGCGCCCTTGGTCACCATGTTCTCGATCTGCGAGAGCTGGTTGGGGATGTCGTCCTCGGCATATTGGAGGTCGGTCTTGTAGCCGCGCTCCTTCAGCACCTTCACCATGTTGTCGCCGTCGGCGATCCAGCGGGCGGAGGCCTTGGTCGGCATGGCGATGCCGACCGTCGGCTTGTCCTGCGCGGCCGCCGGGCCGGCAAGCCCGATGGCCAGCGCGCCGAGCGCGATGGCGGAGAGAGTGGTCGTCAGGCGTTTCATCGGTAACTCCCTTGTTGAAATCGGTTGGCCGCGTTTGCGTGCCGTCTTGTTGGCGGCGGGATGCCGCGCATGGGGGTGAGCGCCTCACGCCGAGGCGCGCAAGGTCTCCTGATCCGGAAAGGCGGCGTCGTAGGCGGCGATCACCGCCCGCGCCTTGCCCCGCACCTCGGTGGCGCTCGCGCCGGGCCGGTAGAGGCTGGAGCCGAGGCCGAAGGTGCGGATGCCGGCCGCCGCATAAGCGGCGAAGTCCTTCTCGCCGACGCCGCCCACCGCGCCGACCACCGTGCCCGCCGGCAGCACCACGGCGATCGACTGGATGATCGCGGGTCCGAGCAGGTTGGCCGGGAAGAACTTCAGGGCCGAGGCGCCGGCCTTCACGGCGCGGATCGCCTCGGTCGGAGTGAGCACGCCGGGCATGGTCACCATGCCGTGGCGGCTCGCGCGGGCGATCACCTCCGGCTCGACATTGGGGCTGACCATCAGCCGGCCGCCGACCTCGTTCAGCCGCTCGACCTCGGCCGTCTCCAGCACCGTCCCCGCGCCGATCAGCACGCCGGGCGGAGCGAGGCGCGCCGCCGCCGCGATGGAGCGGAACGGATCGGGCGAATTGAGCGGGATCTCGATCGCCTCGAAACCCTCCTCGATCAGCGCGCCGACCACCGCCTCCGCCTCCTGCGGGGCGAGGCCGCGCAATATGGCGACGAGCGGCCGTCTCAGGCGCGGCCAGGGCGTGCCGGGGATTGTCGTCATGGGCAGGCTCCCTGGGCTTCTAGGAAGGCGAGCTTTGCCGCCGCGTGCAAGCCCTCGCGCACGCTCGCCTCCGCGTCCCGGACCGTAATGTCGGCGACGCCGGCGACCGCGAGGGCGCGCCGGTAGAGCGCGGCCGCCGGTCCCGCGGCGACGAGAACGGCGCCGTCGAGCGATCCCATGCGGCGGCGTGCCCCGGCGAGTTCGAGGCCGATCAGCAGGCCGGAGAGCCGCGCATTCGTGGCGCTCGCGCCACGCCCCGCAAGCAGCCATCCGGCGCGCAGCTCGAAGAGCTGGTTGCTGAGCAACTCGGGCGCCGCGAATGCCTCGCCGACAGCCTCCGAGAACTCCGCCGATCCGGGATCGACCGCCGCTCCGCCCTCGACGGCGGGCGCGATCACCGAGGCGGTGCGCAGCAGTTGGAACAGCTCGCCGGTCATGAAGGTCGCGAAGCGCAGGACCGCGCCGCCCTTCAGCTCCACCCATTTGGAGTGGGTGCCGGGCAGGCAGGCGAGGCCGCTGTGCCGTTCGCCGGCGAGCGCGAGAAGCTGCGTTTCCTCCCCGCGCATGACATCGGGATGCGCACCCTCTCGCTGGGCGATGCCGGGCAGGATGCGGACCGGGCGCCGCGTGTCGGGCACGCGCGTAGCGTGGGTCGCGAGCCGTTCCAGCCGTACGGGCGCATCGAGATAGGCGGCCTCCGTCCAGCCGGTGCGGGAGCCGACCATGCCGCACATCATGACCGGGACCTCCGCCGGCACGTCGAGCGCCGCGAGATGGGATTCGAGCACGGTCTCGAATCCCTCTTTTGCCGCCGTGAGAAGGCCCTGTCCGCTGCGCTGTTCGCCGAGCACACGGCCGTCGCGGTCGAGCGTCCACAGGCGGAAGCTCGACGTGCCCCAGTCGACCACGGCATGCGCGAGGGCGCCCATCATATGCCTCCCAGCCGCACGCGCGGCTCGGCGCGGCCGCGCGCGCCGATGTCGAGAAGGATCGTCTGCCCATGTCCCGGATCGCCCGCGCGGGCGTCCGTGCTCATATCCTGATAGGCCGAGGTCACCAGCACGCGGCCGAAGTCGCGCCCGACGAACACCGGGCAGCTCGGCTGGTGTGCCGGTACCGAGACGGTGCGCACCCGCTCACCTTCCGGCGTATAGGCGGCGAGGTGGCCGCCGCCCCAGATCGCGCACCAGATCAGCCCCTCCGCGTCGGTGACGGCGCCGTCGAGGCCGCCTTCGCCGGGATGCCGGTGCAGCGTGCTCGGTGGGGCCATGGGAAGGCCGGTCGCGGGGTCGAGCGCAACCCGGTAGAGGTGATTCTCGCGAGTGTCGGCGAAATAGCCGGTGGTGCCGTCGGGCGAGAAGCAGATGGCGTTCGGTATGGTGATGCCGGTGAACAGCGGCGTGACCTCGCCGTTCCGGAAGGCATAGATCGCCCCCATGCCGGCCTCGGCCCGCCGGCCCATGGTGCTGATCCAGAAGGTGCCGCTCGGATGCACGCGCGCATCGTTGGAGCGGGTGCGCGGATTGGTGGCTTCGACCGCGACGACCGGCTGGAGGCGGCCGGTCACGGCGTCGCGCAGCACCAGGCCGCCATCGGTCGAGAGCAACTGCCGGCCTTCCTCCACCACGGCCAGCGCGCTCGCCATGAAGGGCAGGGGGTGGATCGCGACCGCGCCGGTGGCGAGATCCGCCTCGAACAGGCGGCGCTCGACGATGTCGAACCACCAGGCGGTGTCGGTCGCCGCGTCGTAGCTCGGCCCCTCGCCGAGATGACAGCGCTCCGCGCAGAGCACCGAGACCGGCACGGTCTCGTGCACCGTCGGACGCGCCACCGTCGCCGCGCTAGTGGTTGTCACGGGGCACCCCCATGGTCTGCGCGATGCGCTGGTAGCGCACCGCCGGCTCCAGCACCGCGCCGCCTTCGAGCTGGCCGACGAGGTTGCGCTGGATCTCCTGCCAGGGCGTCTGGTTCGCCGGGTAGTGGTAGCCGCCCTCGGCCTCCAGCGCCGTGCGGCGCGCCGCCAGCTCCTCCTCCGGCAGCAGCATGTCGGCGGTGCCGCGCCTCAAATCGATGCGCACGCGGTCGCCGGTGCGCAGCAAGGCGAGGCCGCCGCCGGTGGCTGCCTCGGGCGAGGCGTTGAGGATCGAGGGCGAGCCGGAGGTGCCGGACTGCCTTCCGTCGCCTATGCACGGCAGCGAATGCACGCCGGCCTTGATGAGGTAGTCGGGCGCCCGCATGTTCACGACCTCCGCCGCGCCCGGATAGCCGACCGGCCCGGCGCCGCGCATGAACAGGATCGTCATCTCGTCGATGGCGAGCGCGGGATCGTCGATGCGGGCGTGGTAGTCCTCCGGTCCGTCGAACACGACAGCGCGGCCCTCGAACGCCTCGGGATCGTCGGGGTTGGAGAGGTAGCGGTTGCGGAATTCGGGGCTGATCACGCTCATCTTCATGATCGCCGAGTGGAACAGGTTCCCGCGCAGCACGCGGAAGCCGGCCTTCTCCTTGAGCGGCTGGTCGAAGGGGCGGATCACCGCCTCGTTCTCGATCCGGACGTCGCGGCAGTTCTCGCCGATGCTGCGCCCATTCACGGTCAGCGCGTCCTCGGCGATCAGGCCCTGCTTCATCAACTCGGCGACCACCGCCGGCACGCCGCCGGCATGGTAGTAGTCCTCGCCGAGATACTCGCCCGCCGGCTGGAGGTTGACCAGCAGCGGTATGTCCTCGCCATAGGTCTGCCAGTCGTCCACGGTGAGCTCGACGCCGACATGGCGGGCGAGCGCGTTGAGATGGATCGGCGCGTTGGTCGAGCCGCCGATGGCGGAGTTGACCCGGATGGCGTTCAGGAAGGCCTCGCGCGTCAGGATGTCGGACGGCTTCAGGTCCTCGCGCACCATCTCGACGATGCGCAGGCCGGTGCGGTACGCGACTTCCTGCCGGTCGCGATAGGGCGCGGGAATGGCGGCGGAACCCGGAAGCTGCATGCCCAGCGCCTCGGCGAGCGAGTTCATCGTCGTCGCCGTGCCCATGGTGTTGCAATAGCCGGTCGAGGGGGCCGAGGAGGCGACCAGCTTCACGAAGCCCTGATAGTCGATCTCGCCCTTCGCCAGCAGCTCGCGCGCCTTCCACACGATGGTGCCCGAGCCCGTGCGCTCGCCGCGGAACCAGCCGTTCAGCATCGGCCCGACCGACAGCGCGATGGCCGGGATGTTCACCGTCGCCGCCGCCATCAGGCAGGCGGGGGTCGTCTTGTCGCAGCCGATGGTGAGCACCACGCCGTCGAGCGGATAGCCGTACAGCACCTCGACGAGACCGAGATAGGCGAGGTTGCGGTCGAGGCCCGCGGTCGGCCGCTTGCCGGTCTCCTGGATCGGATGCACCGGGAACTCGATGGCGATGCCGCCGGCCTCGCGGATGCCCTCGCGCACCCGCTTGGCGAGCTCGATATGGTGGCGATTGCAGGGGGACAGGTCGGAGCCCGTCTGCGCGATGCCGATGATCGGGCGCTCGCTCTGCAATTCCTCCTGGCTGAGCCCGAAATTCATGTAGCGCTCGAGATAGAGCGCCGTCATGTCCGCGTTCGCCGGGTTGTCGAACCAGGCGCGGGAGCGGAGCTTCGGGGCGGGCGGAGGCGTTTGGCCGTGCATATGCGTGCTTTCCAAGGTAGGCGTCAGGCTGCGGAAAAGCGGTAGATCGAGGTGTGGAGGTATTTCTGCGCCGGATCGAGGCGGGCGGAAGGGAAGTCCGGCCGGTTCGGCGCATCCGGCCAGATCTGCGGCTCAACGCACAGCGCGTCGGACTGCCGGTAGAGCCGCCCGCCTTTGCCGGGGATCGAGCCGTCGAGGAAATTGCCGGAATAGAACTGCAGGCCGGGCTGGTCGGTGAGGAGCTCCATCACCCGTCCGGAGCGGGGCTCCTCCAGCCGCGCGGCAAGGCGCGGCTCGTCGAGCCGGGCAGGCGCCAGGCACCAGTTGTGGTCATAGCCGCGGCCCCGGCGAAGCTGTTCGTCCGCCTCGCGAATCCGCGCTCCGATCGGTTGCGGCGTGCGGAAGTCGAACGGCGTTCCCGCGACCGGCTCCGGGCCGCCGAGCGGAATGGCGGAGGCGTCCGTCGGGAGATATTGCGCGGCCGCTATGGTGAGCCTGTGATCCAGTACGTCACCGCCTCTCGCGCCGCCCAGATTGAAATAGGCATGGTTCGTCAGGTTGACGATGGTGGGACGGCTGGTCCGTGCGGTGAGATGGACGGTCAGTTCGGTCGGGCCGGTGAGCGCATAGGTCGCCTCGACCTCGAGCGCACCGGGATAGCCCTCCTCGCCATCCGGGCTCGACAGTCCGAAGGTCACGAAGGGGTGCGGGTCGTCGCCGAGGGCGAGCGTCGTCCACACCCGCCGGTCGAAGCCGGCCGGCCCGCCGTGCAGCGCGTTCGGGCCATCATTGGCGACGAGTTCGTAGCGTCGGCCGTCGAGCGCGAAGGAGGCACCCGCGACCCGGTTGGCGTAGCGCCCGACGCTGGCGCCGAAATAGTGCCGCCCGCTGACATAGCCGGCGAGGTCGTCATGCCCCAGCACCACGTCGTCGAGCCGGCCATCGCGATCCGGCACGAGGAGCGAGCGCAGCGCTGCGCCGTAGCCGATCACGCGCGCCTCGAAGCCGCGCGCGCCGCGCAGGCGCACCTCCTCGACCGGCGTGCCGTCGTCGAGGCGACCGAAGACGGCGCGGGATGTCGCGGCGGTGGCGGGGCGAGGCGAAGCGAGCATCCGGCCCTCACGCGTCCTCGAAGGGGTCGACGGTGCGTCGGCGCCCGAGCATGAAGGCGTCGGCGACATGCTGCAGCGGCGTCACGTCGACATCCGATGCGCCGGCAGAGACCAGCGCCACGAAGCGACGATAAATGGAACGGTACTCCGCCTCGGGCGCCTCGACGAGAGGCTCGCCATCGTGGAACAGCTTCGCGCCGCCGGAGGAGAGGGTCAGCGTCCCGGTGTCGGTCGCGACGCGGATGTCCCAAGTCTGCGGCCCGGTCTGCAGGAAGTCGAGCGCGGCGGTGATATGCACCCCCTCGGTGTCCTCGAAGGCGATCTCGGCGGCGATCGGCGCCGCGCAGTTCTCGGGGAAGTCGAGCGTCGCCGACGTCACGAAGAACGGGCGCGGCAGCACATAGGTGAGGATGGACAGCGCGTTGATCCCCGGATCGAACACGCCGAGCCCGCCGGGCTCCCAGATCCAGCGCTGGCCGGGATGCCAGACGCGCACGTCCTCCTTCCACTCGACCTCGACCGAGCGGATCGTGCGCTCCGCGAGGAAGGCGCGGGCCGGCTCGACGCCGGGTGCGAAGCGCGAATGCCAGGTGGCGAACAGCGTCAGGCCGGCGTCGCGCGCGGCCGAGGCGAGAGGCGCGAGCTCCGCCACCGTCGCGCCGGGCGGCTTCTCCAGCAGCACGTGCTTGCCCGCCTTCAGCGCGAGGGCCGCCTGCGCGCGGCGCACCTGCGGCGGCGTGCAGAGCGCCACCGCCTCGATGTCGGGCGCCGCCTCCAGCATCTCGTCCATGGTCGCGTAATGCGCGACGCCGTCCAGCTCAGCGTTGCGGCTCGCCACCGCGGCGAGGCGGATGCCTTCGGTCTCGGCAATCGCCGGCACGTGCTGGTCGCGTGCGATCTTGCCGAGTCCCACTATGGCGAGGCGGATGTCGTCGGTTGGCGTGGTCATGGCGCTCTCCCGTTTCTCACCGGCCCCAGCGCAGCACCAGCGGATCGAGCCGCCGCGCGATCTCGATCAGCCCGGCGCGGGTGGCCGGATGCACCGGCGGCAGCGGCGCGCGCAGCGTGTCGTGGGCGATGACGCCGCCTTCCTTCATCAGGATCTTGGCGGTGGCGAAGCCGGCTTGCCGGTTCTCGTAGTTGATCAGCGGCAGCCAGCGCATATAGGCGTCCATCGCCGCCTCGCGGTCGCCGGCGAAATAGGGGTCGATGATCTTGCGGATGCCGTCCGGATAGCCGCCGCCGGTCATCGCGCCGGTGGCACCGGCGTCGAGATCGGCCATCAGCGTGATCGCCTCCTCGCCGTCCCAGGGACCTTCGATGGCCTCGCCGCCGGCCTCGATCAGCGCCCGCAGCTTGTTGGCGGCCTGCGGCACCTCGATCTTGAAATAGGCGAGGTTGCCGATCTCCTTCGCCATCTTCGCGAGGAACGGCACCGAGAGCGGCGTGCCGGCGACCGGGGCGTCCTGAACCATGATCGGGATCGAGATGGCGTCCGAGACGGCGCGGTAGAAGTCGTAGATCGCGCTCTCCGGCACCCGGAAGGTGGCGCCGTGATAGGGCGGCATGATCATCACCATCGCCGCGCCCAGCTCCTGCGCCCGCTGCGAGCGCTCGGCGCAGATGTGGGTGGCGAAATGGGTGGTGGTGACGATCACCGGCACCCGGTCGTCGACATGCTCCAGCACGGTCTCCATCACCTGGTCGCGCTCGGCGTCGGAAAGCACGAACTGCTCGGAGAAGTTGGCGAGGATGCACAGCCCGTCGGAGCCGGCGTCGATCATGAAGTCGATCGCCCGCTTCTGGCCGTCGAGGTCGAGCCGGCCGTCGGCGTCGAACACCGTCGGGGCAACCGGGAAGACACCCCTATAGGGCCGGGCGGAGGGGAGGGTAGTCATCGTTCACCTGCCAGCATTCAGTGGTTGTCGCGCGGCACCGGCGAGCCGGTGCGGCCGACAAGGAAGTCGAAATCGGCGCCGCGGTCGGCCTGCAGCACGTGGTCGATATAGAGGCGCTGATAGCCGCGCGCGGCGTGCGGGGCCGGCGGCACCCAGGCGGCGCGGCGGGCGGCAAGCTCGGCCTCGTCGACATGCAGGTGCAGCGAGCGGGCGGGCACGTCGAGGGTGATGAGGTCGCCGTTCTCTACGAGCGCGAGCGGCCCGCCGGCGGTCGCCTCGGGGGCGACGTGCAGCACCACCGTGCCATAGGCGGTGCCGGACATGCGGGCGTCGGAGATGCGGATCATGTCGCGCACACCCTCCCGCAGGAGCTTCGCCGGCAGCGGCATGTTGCCGACCTCGGCCATGCCCGGATAGCCCTTCGGCCCGCAATTCTTCAGCACCATGATGCAGGTGGCGTCGATGTCGAGCGCCTCGTCGTTCACCGCGTGGTGCATCTCCTCGACGCTCTCGAAGACGACGGCGCGGCCGGTGTGCACCATCAGCTCCGGCGAGGCGGCGGACGGCTTGATGACCGCGCCGTCCGGGGCGAGGTTGCCGGTGAGGATGGCGATGCCGGCATCCGCCTTGAACGGCGCCTCGAAGGGGGTGATGACCTCTGCGTTCCAGTTCGGCGCCTTCTCGACATTCTCCCAGATGCTGCGGCCGTTGACGGTGGTCGCGTCCCTGTGGAGCAGGCCGCGCTCGCCGAGCGCGCGCAGCACCGCCGGCAGGCCGCCGGCATAGTAGAAGTCCTCCATCAGGAAGCGGCCGGACGGCATCAGGTCGACCAGGCAGTGCACGTCGCGCCCCAGCCGGTCGAAATCGGCCAGCGTCAGGTCGACCCCGACGCGCCCGGCGATGGCGAGCAGGTGCACCACCGCATTGGTCGAGCCGCCGATGGCGGCGAGCGTACGGATGGCGTTCTCGAAGGCCTGCCGCGTCAGGATGTCGGACGGCTTCAGGTCCTCCTCCACCATGCCCACGATGCGCCGGCCGGCCATGCGCGCCAGCAGGTTGCGGCGGGCGTCGGCGGCGGGGATGGCGGCGTTCTCCGGCAGGCCGAGGCCGAGCGCCTCCACCATCGAGGCCATGGTCGAGGCGGTGCCCATGGTCATGCAGGAGCCGGCCGAACGGTTCATCGAGGCTTCCGCCTCGTGGAACTCGTCGAGGGTGATCTCGCCGGCGCGCAGTTGCTCGCTCATCGAGATGATGTTGGTGCCCGAGCCGATGATCTGGCCGCGATAGACGCCGCGGAGCTGCGGCCCGCCCGAGACGCCGATGGCGGGGAGGTCGGCCGAGGCGGCGCCCATGATGAGGGCGGGGGTGGTCTTGTCGCAGCCCATCAGCAGCACCACGCCGTCGAGCGGATGCGCGCGGATCGCCTCCTCGACATCCATCGAGGCGAGGTTGCGGAACAGCATCGCGGTCGGGCGCATCGTCACCTCGCCGAGCGAGGAGACCGGGAACTCCAGCGGATAGCCGCCGGCATCCAGCACGCCCTGCCGCACATGGTCGGCGATGGTGCGGAAATGCGCGTTGCAGGGGGTGAGCTCGGACCAGGTGTTGCAGATGCCGATCACCGGCCGCCCGTCGAACCGGTCCTGCGGGGTGCCGGAGTTCTTCAGGAAGGAGCGGTAGTAGAAGCCCATCTTGTCCTGCCGGCCGAACCAGGCCTGGCTGCGGAGCTTCTTGCGCTCGTCCTTGTCGTCGTCGCTCATCGGGGCACCTGCTCAGCCCGCCGCGCCGTGGCGGCGCAGGCCGTTGAAGATCACGTTCATCATCGCCGCCCCGGCCGCCTCGCCGTCCTTGGCGGCGATCGCCTCGACGATGCGCTCATGGGCGGCGACCGCGATGTCGTGCTCGCGCGAATCGGCCGGGGCCGAGAGCACGAAGGAGGCCCGCAGCGCCGCCTCGATCACCGCGCCGACGGAGCGCATGAAGGGGTTGCCGGAGGCGTTGGCGATGGCGAGGTGGAGCGCAAGATCGCCCTCCGCGAAGCCGCCCGAGGCGCCATCCTCCTGCGCCATGCGGGTGACCGCCCGGCGCATCACCGCGAGGTCCTCCTCGCTGCGACGCTCGGCGGCCAGCGCCGCCGCGCGGGGTTCTACCGCGAGGCGGATTTCCGAGAGGTCGCTGAGGAAGCGCTTGTCGATGCCGGCATCGAGGTGCCACGCCAGCACGTCGGGGTCGAACATGTTCCAGCTCGCGCGCTCGCGCACCACCGTGCCGACCCGTGACTTGGTGGAGAGCAGGCCCTTGGCGACCAGCGTCTTCACGCTCTCGCGCAGCACCGGCCGGGAGACGCCGAACAGCAAGGTGAGCTCGGCGTCGCCGGGCAGCTTGGCACCCTCGCCATAGCGCCCGGCGATGATGTCGATGCCGATCGAGCGGGCGATCTCCGCGTGGTTCGAATGCGCGCGGCGGGCGGGGATGACGATGATCTGCGACGTCACGGCTGGAGCACTCCCTGCGCGACGCCTGCGGGGCGCAGGCGCGAACGGCGCGCCATGTAAAGCGTGATCTGCTGGAAGGCGATGAAGGCGAAGAGCAGCAGGCCGGTCGCAATCTTCGCCCACCAGCTCGACAATGTACCGTCGAAGCTGATGTAGGTCTGGATCAAGCCCTGGATCAGCACGCCGAGGAAGGAGCCGAACACGAAGCCGTAGCCGCCCGAGAGCAGCGTGCCGCCGATCACAACAGCGGCGATGGCGTCGAGCTCCACCCCCACCGCCGAAAGCGAGTAGCCGGACGAGGTGTAGAGCGAGAAGACGATGCCCGAGAGCCCCGCCAGCACGCTCGACAGGGTGTAGATGAGCACGGTGGTGCGCGCGACGTTGATGCCCATCAGCGCGGTCGCCGTGCGCGAGCCGCCGAGCGCGTAGACATTGGCGCCGAACCGGGTGAGATGCAGCAGCACCATGCCGGCCCCGACCACGGCGAGCATGATCATCGCCGGCACGGTGAGGCGCGCGCCGCCGCTCAGCCGGATCGCGTAGTCCGAGAGGTGGGAATAGAGCGCGGCATCGACCGGGATCGACTCGGTCGACATCAGGAAGCTCACCCCCCGCGCGAGGAACATGCCCGCCAGCGTGACGATGAAGGGCGGCAGCTCGAAATACTGGATGACCGCGCCCATCGCAGCGCCAAAAGCGGCGCAGATGATGAGGATGATTGCGAAGGCGGCGAGCGGCGGCACGCCCCAGCGCTCGATGGCGAGCGCGAGGAACACGGTGGTGAAGCCGATCACCGATCCGACCGACAGGTCGATGCCGCCCGAGATGATGACGAAGGTCATGCCCACCGCGACGATGCCGAGGAAGGCGTTGTCGGTGAGCAGGTTCATCACCACCCGCAGGGAGGCGAAGTTCGGATAGGCGAGCGAGCAGAGCACGAAGCCGGCGAGGAACACCGCCGTGGTGGCGAAGACTGGCATCAGGCGGTTCAGCGAGCGTGTCACGGGCGCCTCCCGAACAGGACGCCGAGCCCGGCCAGGAAGCCGCCGAGCCGCGGCGACTGGGCCAGCAGCACGGCGAGCACCACCAGCGCCTTGACGACGAGGTTGGTCTCCGGCGGGAAGCCGGAGAGCAGGATGCCGGTGTTCATCGCCTGGATGATCAGCGCGCCGACCACGGCGAGGATCACGCTGAAGCGGCCGCCGAACAGCGAGGTGCCGCCGATCACCACCGCGAGGATGGCGTCGAGCTCCAGCCACAGCCCGGCATTGTTGGCGTCGGCGCCGAGTATGTCCGCCGCCGCGACGATGCCGGCGAGCGCGGCGCACAGCCCACTCCACATATAGACCGCGACCGTGATGACCCTCGTGCCGACGCCGGCGAGCGCGCTGGCGCGCGGATTGCCGCCGGTCGCCTCGATCATCAGGCCGAGCGCTGTGCCGCGCACCACGAGGAGTGTCAGCGCCAGCATGCCGAGCGTCAGCACCACCGGGGTCGGCAGGCCGAGCACCGAGCCGCTGCCGAGGAAGGCGAGCTCCGGCGAGGTGAAGGTGACGATGCGTCCCTCGGTGATGAGCTGGGCGATGCCGCGCCCCGCCACCATCAGGATCAGCGTGGCGACGATCGGCTGGATGCCGAGCACGGCGACCAGCAGCCCGTTCCACAGCCCGCAGGCCAGGCCGGCGCCGAGCGCGGCGGCGAGCACGACGGGTAGCGAATGGCTGTCGGCGAGGCTGGCAGCGATGGCGCCGCAGATCGCCATCACCGCGCCGACCGACAGGTCGATGCCACGCATGGCGATGACCAGCACCATGCCGAGCGACAGCAGCGCCACCGGCGCGCCGCGGTTCAGCACGTCGATGAGGCTGCCGAACAGCCGCCCGTCCTGCATCCGGATGTCGAAGAACTGCGGCGACACCATCCAGTTGGCGGCAAGGATGAGAACGAGGGCGGCCACCTGCGAGGTGCCGATGCGGGGCAGACGCAACGCCATTGCAGCCTCCCTCACGCCGCGTCCGCCGGGGCTTCGGCGATGGCGGCGAGGATGGCGGGTACGCTGATCGCCTCGCCGGTGAGCTGCGCGACATGCGCCCGGTCGCGCAGCACGATCACCTCATCGGCATAGGTGACGATCTCCTCCAGCTCGGAAGAGACCACCAGCAGTGCCATCCCTTCCGCGCACAGGTCGCGGATCAGTCCGATGATCTCGGCATGGGCGCCGACGTCGATGCCGCGCGTCGGCTCGTCGAGGATGAGCAGGCGCGGGGCGGTGGCGAGCCAGCGGGCGAGCAGCGCCTTCTGCTGGTTGCCGCCGGAGAGCAGGCCGATCGGCCGCTCGGGGTCCGGCGGACGGATGTCGAGCAGGCGGATGAACTTGGCCGCGATCTCGTCCTGTTCGCGGCGGGAGAGGGGATGCATCGCGCCGCGCCGTGCCTGCAGGGCGAGCACGATGTTCTCGCGCACGGTGAGCTCGGCGACGATGCCCTCGGTCTTGCGCTCCTCCGGGCAGTAGCCGAAGCCGAGCCGCATCGCCTCGCGCGGGGAAGCGATGACGACGGCCTGCCCGCCGACCTCCGCGCGCCCGCAATCGGCGCGGTCGGCGCCGAAGACGAGGCGAACCGTCTCGGTGCGCCCGGAGCCGAGCAGGCCGGCGAGGCCGACCACGTGGCCGGGGCGCAGCGTGAGGTCAAAGGGCGCAACGGTGCCCGCCTTGCCGAAGCTTTCGAAGGCGGCGAGGGGAGCGGCATCCGTCGCCGGCGCGCGGGGCGGGCGCTGGGCGGTGGCCGCGCTCAGCTCGCGCCCGAGCATCATGCGTACGAGATCGAGCCGGGGCAGCTCGGCGACCGGCGCGCTGCCGGCCAGCCGTCCGTTGCGCAGCACGGTAATGCGGTCGCAGATCGCATAGACCTGATCGAGGAAATGGGTGACGAAGACGATACCGATGCCACGCGCGGCGAGCTGGCGCATGACGCCGAACAGCACCTCGACCTCATGGGCGTCGAGGCTGGCGGTCGGCTCGTCGAGGATCAGCACGCGCGCGGACTGGTCGACGGCGCGGGCGATGGCGACGATGTGCTGGATCGCCACCGAATAGCTTTCGAGCGGCGCGGCGACGTCGATCGACAGGCCGAACCCGGCGAGGAGGTCCTCGGCGCGCCGGCGCATCTCGCGCTCGCGCACCAGCCCGAGCCGGGTCGGCTGGCGGCCGAGGAACAGGTTCTGCGCCACCGAGAGGTTCGGCGCGAGATTGACCTCCTGATAGACGGTGGCGATGCCCATCCGCGTCGCCTCCGCGGCCGAGCGGGGTGCGATCTCGACGCCGTCGAGGCGCATCGTGCCGGCATCGCGGGCAACGACGCCGGTCATCGTCTTGATGAGGGTCGACTTGCCGGCCCCGTTCTCGCCGAGCAGCGCATGGATCTCGCCGCGGCGCAGGGTGAAGTCGACATGGTCCAGCGCCACAAAGCCGGCGAACGCCTTCGAGAAGCCGGTCAGGGAGAGGAGGATGCTGTCGTCGTTCGGCATGATGCGGCTCGAAGGCATGCGACTGCGGCGGATGGGTTTTCCGGAGCGGCGAGGCTGTGGACGGACCTGTGGACAACCGGATGTCGTCCACAGGGAAGGAGCGGGGATGCTGGCTTCCCGGCTGCCGATGCGCGGCTCCTAGAGGGTCGTCATGGCCGGACCTGATCCGGCCATCCACGCCCTGGACCGGGAGCTCCCGGCGGAACCGCATGGATCCCCGGTTCAAGCCTGGGGATGACGTCGGGGCGGGCATGGGGCGGTTGCCCGCCCCGGCCTCGGCTTAGTAGCCGAGGTCCTTCTTGCTCTCGTAGATCGCCTTCGGGTTGTCGGCCTGGGTGTAGAGCTTGGATTCCGTCTGGATCCACTTCGGCGGCACCGTGCCCTTGGCCTTGTAGGCGATGATGGCGTCGAAGGCCGGGCCGGCCATGTTCGGAGTCAGCTCGACGGTGGCGTTGGCCTCGCCGGCCGCCATCGCCTTGAAGATGTCCGGCACCGCGTCGATCGAGACGGTGAGGACGTCGGTGCCCGGCTTCAGCCCGGCTTCCTTCATCGCCTGGATGGCGCCGACCATCATGTCGTCATTGTGGGCGTAGACCGCGCA
This sequence comes from Allobosea sp. 117, assembly GCF_000702305.1. Taxonomy (GTDB): domain Bacteria; phylum Pseudomonadota; class Alphaproteobacteria; order Rhizobiales; family Xanthobacteraceae; genus Ancylobacter. The sequence goes on along the minus strand of NZ_JNLC01000014.1, from coordinate 34,943 downwards.
GATGTTCTTGCCGCCGCCCTCGGCCTTGATGAAGCTCTCCATCACCTCCTTGCCCTTGGCACGGGTGAAGTCGCCGGTCTGGCTGCGCACGATCTTCACGTTGGAGGCGCCGGCGATGCCGTCCTCGAAGCCCTTCTTGCGGTTGGTGGCGACGCTGGCGCCGACCGTGCCCTGCAGCTCGACGACGTTGCACGGCTTGGAGCCGACCGTCTTCACCAGCCATTGCCCGGCGACCTTGCCCTCGGCCACGCTGTCCGAGGTCACGGCGGTCAGGTACAGCTCCTTGCCCGAGGGGTCGATGTCGCGGTCGAGCAGCACGACCGGGATCTGCGCTTCCTTCGCTTCCTTCAGCACCGCATCCCAGCCGGTGGCGACGACGGGAGCGAGGAAGATGGCGTCGACGCCCTGGGCGATGAAGGAGCGGATCGCCTTGATCTGGTTCTCCTGCTTCTGCTGGGCGTCGGCGATCTTGAAATTGATGTTCCGCTTCTTGGCCTCGGATTTGGAGACCGTGGTCTCGGCGGCGCGCCAGCCCGATTCCGAGCCGATCTGCGAAAAGCCGATGGTGAGCTCCGCCGCCTGGGCGGGAGCGGAGAGGAGCGCACCGGCAGCGACGCCGGACAGCGCGGTCGCGAGCAGCAAGGTCTTGAAATTCATTGGCGTTTCTCCCGTGGAGCCAACCGGCGCGCCACTTTCGGGCGCTTGCCGACGACGGATTTATGCCACAGAGTGATCGGCCTGAATAGTCATACTGTTTGACTTTTAGATTGGACTTTCGATGGTCAGGCCGGTCGAGGAGGTTCGTCGAGGCCATGAATCAAAAAGGGCGGCGGGTCGGTGCTCAAGGCACCGTCCCGCCGCCCTCTCAGGTCTCAATAGCCGTCAGAGGCCGCCGAGGCTGATATACTTCATGTTGAGATAGTCATCGAGGCCGTGCAGCGAGCCCTCGCGGCCCATGCCGCTCTCCTTCACGCCGCCGAAGGGCGCCACCTCGGTGGTGATGATGCCCTCATTGACCCCGACCATGCCGTATTGCAGCGCGTCGGTGACGCGGAAGGCGCGGGCGAGGTCGCGGGTGTAGAGATAGGCGGCGAGGCCGAACTCGGTGGCGTTCGCCGCGGCGATCGCCTCCGCCTCGGTCTCGAAGCGCACGATGGCCGAGAGCGGGCCGAAGGTCTCGTCGGTCATCACCACCATGCCGGGCTTCACGTCGGCGATCACGGTCGGCGCGAAGAAGGTGCCGCCGAGCGCGTGGCGCGAGCCGCCGGTGAGCAGCCGCGCGCCTTTGCCGAGCGCGTCGGCGATGTGGCGCTCGACCTTCTCCACCGCCGCCGCATTGATGAGCGGGCCCTGCTCGACGCCGTCCTCGAAGCCGTTGCCGACCTTCATCGCCGCCGCGCGCGCGGCGAGCTTTTCGGCGAAGGCGTCGTAGATGCCGGCCTGCACGAAGAAGCGGTTGGTGCATACGCAGGTCTGGCCGGAATTGCGGTACTTGGCCGCCAGCGCGCCCTCGACCGCGCGGTCGAGATCGGCGTCGTCGAAGACCAGGAAGGGCGCGTTGCCTCCGAGCTCCATGGAGACGCGCTTCACCGTCGCCGCCGACTGCTCGATGAGAATCTTGCCGACGCGGGTCGAGCCGGTGAAGGTGATCTTCTTCACCACCGGGCTCGAGGTGAGCGCGCCGCCGATCGCCTTGGCGTCGCCCGTGACGACGTTGACGACGCCCTTCGGGATGCCGGCCATCTCGGCGAGCACGCCCCAGGCGAGGCCGCAATAGGGGGTGAACTCGGAGGGCTTCACCACGATGGTGCAGCCCGCCGCCAGTGCCGCGCCGAGCTTGCGGGCGATCATCGAGAACGGGAAGTTCCACGGCGTGATGGCGCCGACCACGCCCACCGGCTCGCGGGTGACGAGGATCTTGCGACCCTTCCACGGCGAGGGGATGACCTCGCCATAGACCCGGCGCGCTTCCTCGGCGAACCACTGGATATAGGCGGCGGCGATGGTCACCTCGCCCTTCGCCTCCTTCAGCGGCTTGCCCTGCTCGCTGGTGAGGAGCGAGGCGAGCACGTCGGCATTGGCGCGGATGGTGTTCGCCATGGCGATGAGCCGGTCGGCGCGCTCGCCGGCGAGCAGGCCAGCCCAGCCGGGGAAGGCGGCCTGCGCGGCGGCGATGGCGCGCTGCGTTTCCGCCGCGCCGACATCCGGGATGGTGCCAAGGGCGGCGCCGGTCGCCGGATCGGTGACGGCGATGGTGGCGCCGCTGTCGGCGCCCACCCAGGTGCCACCGATCAGCACCGCCTCGCGGAGGAAGGAATTCTTTGCGCTGGACGTCATGTCACATGTCCTGGTTGCGGTCGGCGCGTCGCGAGAGGACGGCGCGTCGGCCAAGACGGCAGTTGCGGTAGTGCGGAGGGCGCTCAGAACGCCTCTTCGTAGATGGCCAGCACGTCGGCCTCGCTCATCTCGCGCGGGTTGTTGACGAGCAGGCGCGTCTGCTTCATCGCGTCGCGCGCCATCATCGGCAGCGCGTCGCGCGGGATCTGCACCTCGTGCAGGCCCTGCGGCACCTTGAGGTCGCGGCCGAGCTCGGCGAGCTTCTCGACGAAGGCCTCGCCGCGCACATCCGCGCTCACCGCGGCGAGTTCGGGGAAGGCGTCCGCGGCGATCTCGGCATAGACGCCGGAGGCCTTCGGCAGGTTGAAGCGCAGCACCGGAGCCAGCACCAGCGCGTTGGACAGGCCGTGCGGCACATGGAAATGCCCGCCGATCGGATAGGCGAGGGCATGCACCGCCGCCACCGGCGAGTTGCCGAAGGCCTGGCCGGCGAACAGCGCGCCGAGCAGCATGGCGGCGCGGGCGTCGCGGTTCTGGCCGTTGAAGGTCGCCTCGCGGATGTTGGCGCCGAGCAGGCGCAGCGCCTGGCGGGCGAGGCCCTGCGAGATCGGGTTGTTGTTCGGCGAGGCCGAGGCGTAGGACTCGATTGCGTGCACCATGGCGTCGATGCCGGTGGCGGCGGTGACCGCCGGCGGCAGGCCGACGGTGAGCTCGGCGTCGAGCACGGCGATGTCGGGCAGCAGCAGCGGCGAGACGACGCCCGCCTTCATCGCCTCGCCGGTAGTGATGATGGCGACCGGCGTCACCTCCGAGCCGGTGCCCGCGGTGGTGGGCGCCAGCACCAGCGGCAGGCGCGGACCCTTGGCCTTGTTGACGCCGTAGACGTCGGTGAGCGCCTCGCCGCTGCCGGCGACGAGGGAGGCGACCTTGGCGACGTCCATCGGCGAGCCGCCGCCGATGGCGAGCACGCCGGTGGCCTCGTGGTCGCGGATGACCGAGACGAGCGACAGGACGTTCTCTTCCGGCGGATCGGCGACCACGTTGTCGAAGATCTCGACCGCGATGCCGGACGCCTTGAGCGAGGCGAGCGCGGGATCGAGCAGACCCGCCCGGCGCAGCCCGGCGTCGGTGACGAGCACGATGCGCGTGCCGAGCACCGGCTTCACGATCTCGCCGATCCGCGCGGTGGCGCCGACCTGCGAGATGATGGTCTTGGTCGTGCTGAAGATGAAGTCGTTCATGTCCGTCGTCCGTTCAGGTCCGCGTCTTCCCAAATCGGCCTCGGCCCGCGGTGGCCGCCAGGTCGCAGAACCGTGTTCGCGCTAGCCCGCGTCGATCTGACCGCGGTCGATGCGGTAGACCCTGTCGAGGCTGCCGCCCGCATGCTGCAGGTCGGCGCCCGACAGCAGCACCGAGAGCCCGAGCGGACGCAGCGAGGCGACCACCTCGGCGATGCGCTTCGACAGCGCCGGCGCGACGCCCTCGAAGGGCTCATCCAGCATCAGCAGCCGGGTGCCGACCATGTGGGCGCGGCCGATGGCGACCAGCTTCTGCTGGCCGCCGGAGAGCTGGAGCGCCCGGCGGCCGCGGAACTCGCGCGCCTCGGGGATCAGCCGGTAGGTGTCCTCCAGCCGCTCGCGGGCGTCCTTGTGGTGGTTCGCCCAGGAGGGGAGGAGGAGATTCTCCTCGACGGTGAGCTCGGGGATCAGCCGGCGGTCCTCCGGCGCGAAGCCGATAGCGCGGCCGGCGCGCTTGTGGGCGGGCTCCTTCGAGATCTCGACGCCCTCGAAGCGCACCGCGCCGGCCTGCAGCGGCAGCAGGCCCATAATGGCGCGCATGATGGTGGTCTTGCCGGCGCCGTTGCGGCCGATGATGCCCACCATCGCCCCCTGCGGGATGGCGAGCGACACCTTGCGCAGGATCTGCACCTGGCCGATGGCGACGTCGATGCCGTCGACCTCGAGGATGGGCTTCACCTCAGCCGATTTCGCCTCAACCATGGGCCTTCTCCTCGCCGATGATGAGGGTGCGCACCTGCGCGTCGTTCATGACCACGTCGGGCTTGCCATCGATCAGCACGCGCCCCTCGAAGAAGGCGAGCACGCGGTCGGAGTAGCGGCGCACGATCTCCATGTCGTGCTCGACGAAGAGCACGCTCATGCTGTCGGCGCGGGTGGCGGCGATCACCCGGTCCATGATCGGGAACTTCTCCTCGCTCGACACGCCGGAGGTCGGCTCGTCGAGGAACAGCACGCGCGGGCGCGCCACCATCGCGACCGCGATGTCGAGCAGCTTGCGGATGCCCTCCGGCAGCGTGCCGGCCAGCGCGTCGCCGAAGCGTTCGAGGCCGAAGCGCTCCAGAGTCTCGCGCGCGGTCTTCTCCAGCGCGCGGTCCGGCAGCATGGCGAAGCCGGCGAGGCCGCGGCTCTTCAGCGCCGCCTCGGCGAGGGTGAGGTTCTCCACCGCGGTCAGCGAGTTGAAGAGCTGCGGGATCTGGAACGAGCGGGCGACGCCGCTGCGCGTCACGTCGCGCGGGGTGAGCCCGACGATCTCGCGGCCTTCCAGCAGGATCGAGCCCTCGTCCGGCTGCAGATAGCCGGTGATCATGTTGATGAAGGTGGTCTTGCCGGCGCCGTTGGTGCCGATCAGCCCGGAAATGGTGCCCGGCATGATGTCGACGTTCACGTCGTTGGCGGCGACCACGGCGCCGAAGCGCTTGCGCAGGCCCTTGGCGGCGATGATGGGCTGGGTCATGGCTTCTCTCCCGCGGGCGCGGCGCGCGGGCCGCGGCGCACCAGGCCGGAGAGGCCCTGCGGCAGGAACAGGATGAGGGCGAGGATGATGAGGCCGAGCACCAGCTGCCAGGTGTTCGGCGCGTACTGGTAGGCGAAGGAGCGCACCACCTCCAGCACCACCGCCGCGACGAAGGGGGCGATGACGCCGCCGGTGCCGGCGAGGATGGCGATCACCACGAACTCGCCCGAGGTCGCCCAGAACGCCATCTCCGGGTCGATGTGGCCGACGATGATGCCGCTCATGGCGCCGCCGAGCGCCGCCATCACCGCGGCGAGCACATAGGCGATGAGCACCGCGCGATTGGCCGAGGCGCCGAGATATTCGACGCGGATCTCGTTGTCGCGCACGCCGGCGAGCAGCCGCCCGAAGGCGGTGGCGCCGAACAGGCCGAGATTGATCGCCGCCAGCACCACGATGGCGATGAGCAGGCCGAAGCCGTTCATCCGGTCGGCGCCGGTGAGCGGCAGGCCGAAGAGGGTGATGCCGTGGATGTTGAAGCCGTCGGTGCCGCCGAGCTCGGTGCTCTTCACCAATATGCCGTAGAGCAGCATGGAGAGCGCCAGCGTCAGCATGGCGAAGAAGATGTCGCGATAGCGCGACAACAGCAGTCCGACCACGAAGGCGACCACCGCCGCGCCGATGGCGGCGATGACCAGCAGCGCCGCCGCGTCCTTCAGGCCGAAGAACTGCGAGGCGAGGCCGACCGTGTAGCCGCCGAGCGCGTAATAGAGGCCCTGGCCGAAGGAGACCAGGCCGCCGCGCATCAGCAGCACCAGGCCGAGCACCGGCAGGCCCTTGGCGAGGCCGATGGCGAGCACGAAGTTCCAGCTCGGCAGGAGCCACGCGAGGAGCGCGAGCAGCGCGGCGCCGCCGATGAGCGGCGGCAGGAAGGTGAGGGTACGGTTCATATCTTGCGCAACTCCACGCCCGCGAACAGACCCTGCGGACGGATCGCCAGCACCAGCGCCATCACGGCGTAGACGCTGAACACCTCGAGCTCCGGCCAGTAGTGCACCGCGAAGGAGCGCACGAAGCCGACGATGAGGGCGCCGACGACGGTGCCGGGAATCGAGCCGAGGCCGCCGATGACGACCACCGCGAACATCATCACCACCACCTCGACGCCCATGCCGGGCACCACCGAGATGGTCGGCGCGGTGAAGGCACCGCCGAGCGCGGCCAGCACCGAGCCGGTGATGAAGGCGATCAGGTTCCAGCGCCCGACATTCACGCCCATGGCCCGCGATACCTCCGGGTCATGGATGACGGCGCGCAGGATCTTCCCCTTGGCGGTGAACTGCAGGAACCAGGTGAGCAGGCCGCCCACCACCGCCGCCACGGCGACGATGAAGAGGTTGTAGGTGGGATAGGTGAGCTCGCCGAACTCCACTTGGCCGAACACCCAGAGCGGCTCGGAGGCGATCCACGGATCGACGCCCCAGATCAGCTTGATCACGTCCTCGAGGATGAGGAACAGCGCATAGGTGACGAGCAGCAGGACGACCGGATCGCGCCCGGCGAAGCGGCTCAGTATGCCGCGCTCCACCACCACGCCGAGCACCAGCCCGGCGACCAGCGCCGAGGCGATCATCACCGGGACGATGCCCCATGGCGGCAGCTCCTGCGCGAACCACCAGCCGAGCAGCGTGACCGCGACATAGGCGCCGACGGCGTAGAAGGTGCCGTGCGCCATGTTGAGGATCTTCATCACGCCGTAGATCAGCGTCAGGCCGACGGCGATGATGAAGAGCCAGGCGGAGTAGAGGATGCCGTCGACGACGGCGCCGAGAAGTCCGTTCATGTCCTGCTCGTGCGGGAGGGGCATGCGGGGAGCGCGGCGCCCCCCGGTTCACTGAAAGCCGGCGGCCTCTCCGGCCCGGGGACCGGAGAGGCGGGGTCTCAGTTGGAGGCCTTGAGGCCGGCCTTGATCCAGTCGGCGGAGGTGGTGCCTTCCGGCGGGTTCACCCGCTCCGGCGGATAGCGCACCACGTCGACGAAGGTGATGTTGCCGTCGGCGTCCTTCTTGACGCGGCCATAGACCATCTCCTGCACCGCCTGGTGGCCCTTGCCGAGGCTCATCTCGACCTTGCCCGAGGGACCCTCGAAGGACAGGCCGGCGAGCGCCTTGGCGACCTCTTCCTTGCTCGGCACCTTGGCGGCGTCGCCACCCTGCGCCTTCTCATAGGCCAGCTTGGCGGCCATCAGCGACTGCACCATGTGGTAGGATGGATAGCTCGGCCATTCCTTGGTCTTGTCGTTATAGGCCTTGCGGAACCACGCATTGTAGGCGTTGTCCGGCGCGAAGATGCCGTTCGGGCCGCGGGCGCCGATGATGGTGCCGTCCGGGATCTGCTTGGCCTGGCGGTGCAGGGCGGTCTCGCCCGAGGTGAGCACCACCACGGCGTTCTTGAACAGGCCGCGCGGGGCACCCTGCAGGATCAGGCCCTCGAGGTCGCCGCCCCAGAAGCTGGAATGCACGACATCGGGCTTGGAGCCGAGGATCGCCGAGATCTCGGCGTTGTACTGGCCGGCGCCGAGCTTGGGCATCTGCGAGGTGGTGAGCGTGGTGTCCGGCTTGACGGACTTCAGCGTACCCTCGAAGTCGGCCCAGGCATCCTGGCCCCAGGCGTAGTTCTGGTTGATGCCGGCATAGCTCTTGAACGCGGGAAGCTTCTCCGAGACGTAGAGCGCCGCGCCGACATTATCCATGGTGGCGGTGGCGACCGGACGGAATACGTAGTCGTAGCTCGCCGCCTCGAAGATGCGCGGCGTGCCGCAGTCGAACAGCAGGGTCAGCGTCTTCATCTCCTCGGCGACCGGCGCCACGGCGAGGCAGTCCCCGGAGGAGGTGTAGCCGACCACCATGTCGACGCCCTGCTGCTCCACGAGGTTGCGGAACTCGGACACCTGCTTGGTGGTGCCGCCGGCCTCGTCGATCACCACGAGCTCGATCGGACGCCCGCCGAAGCCCTTCTTGTCATAGGGCGCGGGCAGCTCGCCGGCATTGGCGGCGGCGGCGAACACCTCGGCGGCGTTCTTCGCCGGAATGCCGAAGGGGCCGGCGGCGGCGCCGGACAGGAAGGTGGGGACGCCGATCTTGAACGGCTTCTCGGCCTGTGCGTGCGCCGCGGCGGGCGCGGCGAGAACAGCCGCGCAGGCGAGCGAGGACATGAGGCGGGAGAGATTCATCGAACTTCCTCCTGAGTTTCCGGGGGACCACGACCGGGTTGATCTGCCGGCTTCTGTTCTTGGGTGTTCAACTAATTGAACATCGTTCTGTATGGTGTATAAGGCGGATGTATAAGGCGGTCGCTTCAAAAGGCAACCGCCACGCCTTCCGCAAAAAGGCGTAGAAGACGAACGGGAGAATTCGCGTGACCAGGGAACCGGTTACCGCCGCCAAGGAAGCGGCGACCAAAGACGTGCCGGCTAAGGATGTGCCGGCGGTCAGCCGTGCCGTCGCCATCCTCGATCTCGCCGCGCGCAGCAATGCGCCGCTGGCGCTCGCCGACGTGGCGCGCGCGCTCGGCCTGCCGAAGAGCTCGGCGCACGGCCTGTGCGCGACCCTCGTCAATCTTGGCCTGCTGGGCCGCCGCGGCAGCGGCTTCGTGCTTGGCGGGCATGTGATGCGCTGGGCGAACGCCTTCGCCGCCCGCTCCGACGTCGTCGAGGAATTCACGCGGCTGTGGGACGAGACGCCCGAGCTCCGGGTGGAAACGCTGACGCTGACCATCCTCGACGGCGCCGACGTGGTCTACATCGCCTCGCGCCACGGCGTGGACCCGCTCGGGATCACCTTCCGGATCGGCATGCGCCTACCGGCCGCCTTCACCGCCACCGGCAAGGCGATGCTGAGCACGATGGAGCGGGAGGAGGTGCATGGCCTCTATCCGCGCGGCCTGCCGCCGCCGCTGACAGCGCGCACGGTGCGTGACATGGAGGCGCTGGAGCGGGAGCTGGACGAGGTGCGCGTGCGGGGCTTCTCGGTCGACGACCATCAGGTGCGCGACGGCATGGTGTGCGTCGGCGCGCCGATCTTCGATTTCTCCGGCGAGCGCGCCATCGGCGGATTCGCCATCTCCATCCTCGATCCCCATGTGGAGAGCGCGCATGTCGACCGGATGGGCGCCGATGTCATCCGCTATGCGCGCCTGCTCTCGCAGCGGCTCGGTTCCTGACCGTTTGGATGCTATGAGCGGATTTGCCCTCGCGGTTGCATTCGCCTGCCGTTGCATGGCGATATGGCCGCCGATGCGAGAGACTGCCGAACGCCGCGCCGGCCTGTGAGAATGCTAGAGGACGATGATCTTTCAGGAGCACAGATTCTCCGTCGCCCCGATGATGGACTGGTCCGACCGTCACTGTCGGGCCTTCCATCGCACGCTGTCGCGCCGGGCGCGGCTCTATACGGAGATGGTGACCGCGAACGCCGTGATCTTCGGCGACCGCGACCGGCTGATCGGCTTTGCCGAGGCCGAGCACCCGGTCGCCGTGCAGCTCGGCGGCTCGGACCCGGAGGCGCTCGCCAAGGCCGCGCGCATCTGCGCCGATCACGGCTATGACGAGATCAACCTCAATGTCGGCTGCCCCTCCGACCGCGTGCAGGGCGGCAATTTCGGCGCCTGCCTGATGCGCGATCCGGCCCTCGTCGCCGCATGCGTGGCCGCGATGAAGGCGCAGGTCGCGATCCCGGTGACGGTGAAGTGCCGCATCGGCGTCGACGAGCAGGACCCCGAGCCAGCGCTCGACGCGCTGGCCGACGCCGTGCTCGCGGCGGGGGCGGACGCGCTCGTCGTGCATGCCCGCAAGGCGTGGCTGCAGGGGCTCTCCCCGAAGGAGAACCGCGACATTCCTCCGCTCGACTATGATCGCGTCTACCGGCTGAAGCGGCGCCTGCCCGGCGTGCCGGTCGGCATCAATGGCGGCATCGCCACCATCGAGCAGATGCGTGCCCATCTCGAACACGTCGACGGCGTGATGCTCGGCCGCGCGGCCTATCAGGATCCCGGGATCCTGTTGGAGGTCGACCCGGAGCTGTTCGGCGAGCCGGCGCCGCATGCGGACGCCTTCGCGGCGGTGGAGGCGTTCGAGCCCTACATCGCCGCGCATCTTGCCGCCGGCGGCCGGCTGCACGACGTCACCCGCCACATGCTCGGCCTGTTCACCGGCCGGCCCGGCGCGCGGGGGTATCGCCGCCGGCTCGCCATCGAGGGCGTGAAGCCCGAGGCAGGGCTCAACGTGCTGCGCGCCGCGGTTGACGAGGTGCGACAGGCGGAGCGCCGGGCGCATGAGCGGCGCGCGCTCGTCGCTTAGACCGGCGCCGCGCGCTCGTTGCCCTGATCGGAACGCCGCTGCGTGACGGTGCAACCGCCGGCCGGGCGCGCTAAAAGCGCGGCATGGACCTGATGATTCCCTTCGATCAGCTCGCCTGGCTCGCCGGCGCGCTGCTGCTCGCCGGCTTCGCCACGGGCATCCTGGCCGGCCTGTTCGGCATTGGCGGCGGCGCCATCATCGTGCCGGTGCTGTTCGAGGTGTTCGGCGTCGTCGGTGTGCCGGAGGCGGAGCGCATGCATCTCGCGGTCGGCACCTCGCTCGCCATTATCATCCCGACCGCGCTGCGCTCCTTCATGGCGCACCGCGCCCGCAGCGCCATCCGCACCGATGCGCTCAGGCAATGGGCGGTGCCGGTGGTCATCGGCGTCATCGCCGGCGGCGCGCTCGCCGCCGTCTCGCCGGACCGGGTGCTGAAGATCGCCTTCATCGTCTTCGCCGCGCTGATGAGCTTCCGCCTGCTGTTCGGGCGGGATTCCTGGGCGCTCGGCGACCGGCTGCCCGGCCGCCTGACGATGAATGCCTACGGCTTCGGCATCGGCCTGAGCGCGCCGCTGATCGGCATCAGCGGCGGCGGCATAGCGAGCGTGATCCTCACCCTCTACCGGGTGCCGATCCATCAGGCGATCGCCACCTCGGCCGGGCTCGGCGTGCTGATCGCCATACCCGGCACCATCGGCTACATCCTCAGCGGCTGGCCGCACATGGCCGGGCTGCCGCCGCTCTCCATCGGCTATGTGTCGATCCCCGGCGCGCTGCTGGTCGGCGGCATCGCGACGCTCACCGCCCCGCTCGGCGCACGCCTCGCCCATGCCTTCACCAAGCGCCAGCTCGAGGTCGGCTTCGGGCTCTATCTACTGATCATCGGGCTGCGCTTCGTCGTGGGGCTGTTCTGACGCCTCAGCGATCGAGCTGCTTGGCGCGCATCACCAGCTTCTCGCCGCGGATCTCGAAGCTGTCGAGCCGCGACAGGAAGCTCATGCCGAGCAGGCTGTGCTTGAGCATGCCGGGGCTCGCCACCAGCGCCGGCACGCGGCGCTCCTCGATGTTGCCGGCGATGGAGATCTTGTCGAGCACCACCGAGGCGGCCTTGCCGCGCCCGTTGGCGGTGTCGATCGGGATGTCGTAGCGCAGGAACTCGACCGGCAGGCCGACCTCGCGCGCATCCTCCGGCGTCAGCACCACGCTGGAGGCGCCGGTGTCGACCAGCATCGGGATGCGCGAATCGTTCACCTCGACGCGGACGTTGAAGTCACCGTCGCGGGCGCGGGCTACCTCGACCGACGGGCCGTCCTTCAACGGCACGGCGTAGCCGGGCGCGATCTCGGCGAGCACGCGATAGGCGACGCCGTGCAGCTCGAAGCGATAGGTATAGCCGACCGCGATCACGCCGAAGATCAGCAGCCACAGCAGCGCCGCCTTCAGCGCCTCGCCGAGGCGGCCGGTGAAGGTGGCGAACACGCCGGCACCGATCACCAGCGCCAGCGCGCCGTAGAAGACGAGATGCGCGAACTCGTTCGTCGAGAGCCCGACGAGCTCGCCGCGGTCGTGCGACAAGGCTATCAGGCCGATGCCAGCGGCAAGGCCGATCACCACGATCCACATCAGGCGGTCCGCGTTCATCGCGCCACCCCCGCCGCGTGCCGCCCGCCCGCCTGCCGCTCCGCGAGCCGCGCGGGCAGCCGCGCCATGATCGCGCGGCGGGCCGTCTCGTCGAGCACGCGCCATGAACCGATCTCCTCACACGTACGACCGCAGCCGAGGCACAACCGGCCCGCCGGATCGAGCGTGCAGACGCCTATGCAGGGTGTCGAGACGGGCATGGATATCGGATTCGGCGGCTTTCAGGACTGCGCCGCGAAGATAAGCAGCGCGAGCAGGAAGGCAATCTCCGCGACGAGGCATGCGGCACCCGCGACGTCGCCGGTCTGCCCGCCGAACGCGTGGGCTGCGAGCTTCTGCACCCCGAGCACGGCGAGCGCGGTGGCGATGAGCGCCACGACGAAATCGACAAGGCCGCACACCGGCACTGTCAGCAGCCCGGCGAGCGCCAGCGCGACGATAACGGCGGTGCCGATGGCTTCCCGGCTTGGGCGCCCGGCGGTGCCGGCGAGCCCGTTGCCGGGCCCGTTCCCACGCGCCGGCGGCAGCGCGAAGAGCAGCCAAAGGCCGCCGACCCGTCCCACCGCCGAGGCGGCGATCAGCCCGGCCGCCGCGGTGCCGATGCCGGCGCCGGTCAATCCTTCGAGCGCGCCGAGCCGTAGCGCGAAGGCGAAGATGAGGGCCAGCACGCCGAAGCTGCCGAGGCGGCTGTCCTTCATGATGTCGAGCCGGCGCGAAGGGCTCGATCCGCCGAGGCCGTCGGCCATATCGGCGAGCCCGTCCTCGTGAAAGCCTCCGGTAATCGCGGCGAGCGTCGCCAGCGCCAGCGTGGCGGAAAGGAAGCCGCCGAGCCCGGCGGCATGGGCGATGGCCAGCACCGCCGCGCCCACCGTCCCGATCAGCGCGCCGGCGAGCGGAAAGGAGGGCGCCATGCGCTCGACGCTCGGCGCGGCATGCGGCGCGTCCTCGAAGGGCAAGGCGGGGATCGGCAGCCGGGTGAGGAAGCGCAGCGTGGCGGGCAGGGCCCGCAGCAGGTCGAGCGGCGTCATGGCGTCAGCGTTCCAGCAGCAGATCGGAGACGCTGGCGCGGCGCTCCCACCCGGCGCGTTCAAGTTCCGGGGTGTCCGACGGCTGGCTCGGATAGCCGATGCACAGATAGCCGGTCAGCCGCCAGCCGGCCGGCACGTCGAGCGCGCGTGCCACCGCCTCCGGGTCGAGGATCGACACCCAGCCGACCCCGAGCCCGCGCGCGGCGGCGGCGAGCCACAGCGTGTGGATGGCGAGCACCGCCGAATAGCCGAGCGTCTCCGGCATGGTGGCGCGGCCGAGCCCGCCGCCCTTCGCGGTGCCCTCGTCGGTGAAGACGGCGAGATGCTCCGGCGCCTCGTCGAGGCCGGAGAGCTTCAGCCGCGCATAGAGCCCTGCGCGGTCCTCCGGTTGGGCGGCGAGCGCGTCGGCGTTGCAGTGCTCGAAGATGCCGCGCACCGCGAGGCGCCGCGCAGCGTTCCGCACGCGCACCAGCCGCCAGGGCTGGCTGAGGCCGACGCTCGGCGCCGCGTTGGCGCTGGCGATGAGCGTGGCCATCGCCGCCTCCGGCACCGGGGCGGGCTCGAAACGGCGCACGTCGCGCCGCCAGACGAACAGGCGCTCCAGTTCGGCCCGGAAGGCATCGTCGAAATGAGGCTGCTCGGCCATCGGCGCTCCCGGCGAATCCGCTCCCCGCATCGTCCCGTTCGTGTCGGCCAGCCGGAAAGACGGCTTGCACGCCCGGCGCGGGCGGTCTACGCCGCCACCCGTCCTCCGGACTCGATGAGGGTTTCTAGCATGCTCCGCGCCGCCTCCGGCCTTCCCTTCGACGACATCCGCAATCTCATCGCCGCCATGCCGGGTCCGGACCTCGCTGCCCGCGCGGCGGCCGAGGCACGGCAGGGTGAGCTGGTGAAGCCGCCGGGCGCGCTCGGACGGCTGGAGGAGATCGCGATCATGATCGCCGGCTGGCAGGGCAAGGCCATCCCGGCGGTGAACCGCCCGACGGTGGCGGTGTTCGCGGCGACCCATGGCGTCGCCGCGCGCGGCGTCTCGCCCTATCCCGCCGAGGTGACCAAGCAGATGGTCGCCACCTTCACCGCCGGCAAGGCGGCGGTGAACCAGATCTGCGGCGTGTTCGGCGCGGGGCTGCGCGTATTCGACCTCGCGCTCGACCTGCCGACGCCGGACATCGTCGAGGAGGACGCGCTGACCGAGGCAGAATGCGCGGCCACCATGGCCTTCGGCATGGAGGCGCTGGCGGGCGAGCCCGACCTGCTGTGCCTCGGCGAGATGGGCATCGGCAACACCACGGTCGCCGCCGCGGTCTTCAACGGCCTCTATGGCGGGCGCGCGGAGGAATGGGTGGGACCGGGCACCGGTTCGACCGGCGAGGTGCTGACCCGCAAGATCGCGGCGGTGGAGGCGGCGGTGGCGCGCTCCGCCGGCCATCTCGACGATCCGCTGGAGGTGCTGCGCAAGCTTGGCGGCCGCGAGGTCGCGGCGATCGCCGGCGCCATCCTCGCGGCGCGGCTGCAGCGCGTGCCGGTGGTGCTCGACGGCTATGTCGTCACCGCGGCGGCGGCGGTGCTGCATGCGCTCGATCCTTCCGCGCTCGATCACTGCTTCGCCGGCCACTGTTCCGCCGAGCCGGCGCACCGGCGGGTGCTGGAGAGCCTCGGCCTCAGGCCGCTGCTCGACCTCGGCATGCGGCTCGGCGAGGGCTCGGGCGCGGCGCTCGCCATCGGCGTGATCAAGGCGGCGCTCGCCTGCCATGCCGGTATGGCGACCTTTTCGGAGGCCGGCGTCGCCGACGCCTGAGCTTCGCGGGGCAGATTCGCCGGGCAAGCCTACCAGCCGCGCCGCGTGAGGAAGGCCCGCCGGCGCGTGGTCCCGCCTTCCCCCGTCGTGGCCGCATCGGCCGCGCGCGGTCCGAGGGCGCCGGCGTCGGGCGCCAGCGGCGCGCCGGGAACCGGGGGCAGGGCGGCCATCACGCGCTCGCTCGGGAAGGTGACGATCACCTCGGTGCCGACCCGCAGCTTCGATTTCAGGTGGAAGGTGCCGCCATGCAGGTCGACCAGCCCCTTGACGATCGGCAGGCCGAGGCCGGCGCCCTGCTCAGCGGTCTTGATGGCGTTACTGCCCTGGCCGAACGAGGCCATGACGATCGGGATCTCGTGCTCGGGAATGCCCGGCCCGGTATCGCGCACCGAGAGATACTGACCGCCGGAATAGGTCCAGCCGACCTTGATCCAGATCTCGCCGCCCTGCGGGGTGAACTTGATCGCGTTGGACAAAAGGTTGAGGCAGATCTGCCGCAGCGCCCGCTCGTCCGCCCACAGGCGCGGCAGGTCGGGCTCGTAGACCTCGTGGATGGTGATGGCGCGGGCCTTGGCGCGGATCTTCAGGAGATGCCGGCAATCCTCGACCACATGGGCGAGCGCCACCGCCTCCTCGTTCAGCTCGTAGCGTCCGGCCTCGATGCGCGAGAGGTCGAGAATCTCGTTGATGAGGTTCAGCAGATGCTGGCCGGAGGCGTGGATGTCGCCGGCATATTCGCGGTAGGTGGGGTTGGAATGGGCGCCGAGAATCTCGCTCTTCATCACCTCGGAGAAGCCGAGGATCGCGTTGAGCGGGGTGCGCAGCTCATGGCTCATCTGCGCGAGGAAGCGCGACTTGGCGAGGCTGGCGGCCTCGGCGCGAAGCGCCGCGTCGTCGGACTTCGCCTTGGCCTGCTCGAGCTCGCCGATCAGCGCGTCCTTCTCGCCGCGCGCCTCGAGCGTCGCCAGCGCGTTGCCGTTGAGCCGGCGGGCCATGATCAGGAAGCAGGCCGAGGCCTCGCACACCATCACGGCGAGCGCGATGTCGCCGAGCGAGCCGCGCATCAGATAGTAGCCGGTGGTCGCGACGATCACCGGCAGCGTGCCGGCATAGACGACGGCGGGGATGGTGGCGGACAGCATCGCCATGCCGCCGATGAACACCAGCGCGGCCACCAGCGCGAATTCCCGCGCCTCGGTGGCGCCGGTCGTCAGGATGCCGGCCATCAGCGCGAGCCAGGCGAGTGCCAGCACGCCGTCGAGCGTCGCGAAGGCGAGCCGGTAGCGGCGCAGCGTGCGCGGATTGGCACCTTCCCGCAGGAAGCGCCGGCAGAACGTGACGCTCAGCCCGTGCAAGGCGAGGATGAAGACGGCCCAGCAGGCGGCGAGCAGCGGCGGCAGCCAGATCATCGCGAGGCCGCCGGTCAGGATCGTCATGGCGACGATGCCTGGCGTCGCGCCGGTCCGGTTGTCGACGAAAAGGCGGATCAGCTCGTGGTCATAGGCGGGACGGCTGCCGGTGGTGGAGGTGAGGCGGTCACGCACTTCGCGCACGCTGCGCGAGACATGGGCGCGACGTTCGGCGGACGCCGAGCCGTCCGCCCTGCGGCCTGCGACCTCGCGAACGGCTGCAGCCGTCGTGCTCATCTGCCCCCACACACACTCGTCTGCAGCCCACGCTAGACATTCCGCCCGAATGCTTAACGGTGTCTCTAGGATTGTGGTTAATGCTTCGTTACAGCCTTGGGAAAACACGCGGTGTGGCGCCGTAGCACCATCCGGTCCGTCCTCGTCGCGCTGGTGATGATCGTCGTCGCGCTGGTCGCCGAGCGCTGGCTGCCGGCGCTCACCGGCACGGTGCATGTCGTCGACGGCGACAGCTTGGAGGTCGGCGGCGAGCGCATCCGGCTCGACGGGATTGATGCGCCCGAACTGAACCAGAATTGCGGGCCGCCGGAGAAGGCCTGGCCGTGCGGCCGTCGCGCCCGCGCCGCGCTGGAGGCGGCGGTGAAGGGGCGGGAGGTCTCCTGCCGCCCCCTCGACACCGACCGCTACGGCCGCTCGGTGTCGTTCTGCCACGCCGGCGATGTCGACCTCGCCCGGCACATGGCTGAGCAGGGTATGGCGGTGGCGCTCGGCCTCACCTATGCGGGCGCCGAGGCCAATGCCCGGCGGGCGAGGAGCGGCATCTGGTCGGGGCCGTTCGAGCGGCCGGCCGAGTGGCGGGCCCTCCATCCCTGATCGGGCCGGCGGGGGGCTCGCTACCCTCGAATTGGAATAGTCACAGAACGGTGATTAGATGATGGTCGTCATGAGGCGTTAGCTTCGGCATGGGAGCGCTTCGGTGCGTCGCGGCGGCCATCCGGCAGAGACAGCGGCCACGGGCGAATGCGCTTGCCCATCCCTTCACGAACAGGGCGATCCATGAAATTCATGCTCAACGGAGCCGAGCGCACGCTCGATGTCGATGGCCAGATGCCGCTTCTGTGGGCGCTGCGCGACGTCGTCGGCCTGACCGGCACCAAATTCGGCTGCGGCGCCGCGCTGTGCGGTGCCTGCACCGTCCATGTCGACGGCACCCCCGTCCGCTCCTGCCAGACCGCCGTCGCCGACGTCGAGGGCAAGAGCGTCACCACCATCGAGGGCGTCTCGGGCGAGGTCGGCAACGCCGTCGTCGCGGCGTGGCGCAAGCTCGACGTGGTGCAGTGCGGCTACTGCCAGTCCGGCCAGATCATGTCTGCCGTCGGCCTGCTCAGCGAGAACCGCAAGCCGACCGACGCGGACATCGACGCCGCGATGGACGGCAATGTCTGCCGCTGCGCCACCTATCAGCGCATCCGGGCGGCGATCCACGAAGCCGCCAGCAATCTCGCGTGACCGCCATGCACATCATCAAGCCCGATCAATATGCCCGCATGCTGGCGCAGCTCGCGCCGGCGACGGCCGCCTCGCGCCGCGGCTTCCTGAAGGGCGGCGCCGCGCTCGCCGGTGCGCTCGTCATCGGCGTCCACCTCGCCCCGCGTGGGGCGATGGCGGCCGCCAAGGACGACGGCCCGATGCCGAACGCCTTCGTGCGCATCGCCCCGGACAACACCGTCACCGTGCTGATCAAGCACCTCGACATGGGGCAGGGCGTCACCACCGGCCTCACCACCATCGTCGCCGAGGAACTCGACGCCGACTGGGGCCAGATGCGCGCCGAGTTCGCCCCCGCCAATCCGGCGCTTTACAACAACCTCGCCTTCGGCCCCGTGCAGGGCACCGGCGGCTCGACCTCGGTCGCCAATAGCTGGGAGCAACTGCGCAAGGCCGGCGCCGCAGCCCGCCACATGCTGGTCGCCGCTGCCGCCGAGCGCTGGAAGGTGCCGGCAAGCAGCATCTCGATAGAAAAGGGCGTGCTGACCAGCGGCAGCAACCGCGCGACCTTCGGCGAGCTCTCCGCCGACGCCGCGAAGCAGGCCGTGCCGAAGGAGGTCCGGCTCAAGGAGCCGAAGGACTTCAAGCTGATCGGCACGCGGCTGCCGCGCCTCGATTCCGCCGACAAGACCGACGGCAAGGCGATCTACGCGCTCGACATCCGCCGCCCGGGCATGCTGACCGCCCTCATCAAGCGGCCGGACCGCTTCGGCGCGAGCGTGAAGAGCTTCGACGCCAGCGCGGCGAAGAAGGTGCCCGGCGTGGTCGACGTCGTCACCGTGCCGGCCGGCATCGTGGTGCTGGCGCAGAATACCTGGGCGGCGATGCAGGGGCGCGATGCGCTCGCCGACATCGTCTGGGACGAGGCCAAGGCGGAGAGCCGCGGCACCGCCGAGCTGCTCGACGAGTACCGCAAGCTCGCCGGCACGCCCGGCAAGCCGGCGGCCCGGCGCGGCGACGCGGCGAAGGGGCTCGCGGGCGCGGCCAAGACGGTCGATCTCGACTTCGCCTTCCCCTATCTCGCCCACGCGCCGATGGAGCCGCTCAACTGCGTGATCGAGAAGACCGGCGACGGCGTCACCATCTGGGCCGGCTCGCAGTTCCAGACGGTCGAGCAGGCGGTGGTCGCCGGCATCCTCGGCCTGAAGCCTGAGCAGGTGAAGATCGAGACGCAATGGGCCGGCGGCTCCTTCGGCCGCCGCGCCAACCCGCCGGCGGACTACATGGCGGAAGCCGCCACCATCCTGAAGGCGATCGACGGCAAGGCGCCGGTGCACCTCGTCTGGACCCGCGAGGACGACATCAAGGGCGGCTTCTATCGCCCGCTCTTCGTGCACAAGGTGCAGGCCGGCATCACCTCCGACGGGCGCATCGCCGGCTGGCGGCAGCGCATCGTCGGCCAGTCCTTCATCGTCGGCACGCCCTTCGAGCCGGTGATCGTGAAGGAGGACATCGACGGCACCTCGGTCGAGGGCTCCGCCGATTCGCCCTACGCCATCGCCGATTTCGAGGTCGACCTGCACACCGTGAAGGTCGGCGTGCCGACGCTGTGGTGGCGCTCGGTCGGCCACACCCACACGGCGCATGTGATGGAGGTGACGATCGACGAGCTGGCGCGCGCCGCCGGCAAGGACCCCGTCGCCTTCCGCACCGAGCTGCTGAAGGAGCATCCGCGCCATCTCGGCGTCCTGAAGCTGCTCGCCGAGAAGGGCGAGTGGGGCAAGCCGGCCGGGCCGGGCAAGGGCCGCGGCATCGCCCTGCACGAATCCTTCGATACCGTGGTCGGCAGCATCGTCGACGTCTCGGTGGTGGATGGCCGCATCAAGGTGGACAAGGTGGTCTGCGCGCTGGATTGTGGCATCGCCGTCAACCCGGATGTCGTCGCCGCGCAGATCGAGGGCGGCATCGGCTTCGGCCTCGGCGCGGCGCTGCATGACGAGATCACGCTCGACAAGGGCGTGGTCGAGCAGGCGAACTTCGACACCTATGTGCCGCTGCGCATCTCCGAGATGCCGAAGATCGAGGTGCATATCGTGCCGTCGGCGAACGCGCCCACCGGGGTCGGTGAGCCGGGCGTGCCGGTGATCGCGCCGGCCCTGTCCAACGCGATCTTCGACGCCACCGGCAAGCGGCTCTACTCGCTGCCGTTCAAGCTCGACGAGTTCAAGGCGACCTGAACCGCCGGCTCGCGGCGCATCGGGCCGCGCCGGCCTCCTCCGGCATGCGTCATGCCCGGCCTTGAGCCGGGCATCCACGCCCTTAGGTCGAGGAAGACGTGGATGGCCGGGGCAAGCCCGGCCATGACGTCTCCCCGATCATAGGCGCGCAGCGGGAAAGCGATCCCCTGGGCGTTCCGGCCGTGACAAGCGCGGCCGGAACGCCCATCTCTTGCGGCGATGTCCGCGCTCCCCGACACCCTCGATACTCTCGTCGCGCAGATTCGCGCCTGCCGCGTCTGCGTGGACGCGCCCTTGCGCCGGCCCCTGCCGCACGAGCCGCGCCCGGTTCTGCGGGTGTCGGAGAGCGCGCGCATCCTCATCGCCAGCCAGGCGCCCGGCACCAGGGTGCATCTGTCGGGCATGCCTTTCACGGATGCCTCGGGCCACCGGCTGCGCTCATGGCTCGGCGTCGATGTGGAGACCTTCTACGACGTCGGCCGCATCGCCATCGCGCCGATGGGCTTCTGCTTCCCGGGGCAGGATGCCAAGGGCGCGGACCTGCCGCCGCGCGCCGAATGCGTCGCCACATGGCACGACCGGCTGTTCGCCGCGCTGCCCGCCTTCGAGCTGGTGCTGGTGATCGGCGCGCCCGCCCAGAACTACCATCTGCGCCGGCTGGGTCTGGAGCGCTTCGTCCCGCTCAGCCTCACCGAGCGCGTGCTGCGCTGGCGGGAGATCTTCGAGGCGCGCGCGCATCCGCGCATCCTCGCTCTGCCGCATCCCTCCTGGCGCAACACAGGCTGGCTGAAGCGCAATCCGTGGTTCGAGACGGAGCTGCTGCCGGTCCTTCGCGCCGAGGTGGCGGCGGCGCTGCAGCGATGCCTCAGCGCCCCACCAGCAGGTGCCGGTTCAGCCGGCGCTCCAGCACGTTCCACACCCGCCGCACGCCCTCGACCATGACGAGGTAGAGCACCGCCGCCCAGAGATAGACCTCCATGTCGTAGGAGCGGGAGAAGGCGAGGCGGGTGACGCCCATCAGGTCGTAGACGGTGATCACCGAGGCGATGGAGCTCGCCTTGATCATCAGGATCAGCTCGTTGCCGAGCGGCCGCAGCCCGATGCCGATCGCCTGCGGCAGGATCACCTTGCGATAGGCGAGCACCTTCGACAGGCCGACCGCGAAGGCCCCCTCCATCTGCCCGGCCGGCAGGCTCTGTATGCCGCCGCGCAGGATCTCCGACTGATAGGCGGCGGTATTGAGCGTGAACGTCAGCACCGCGCAGTAGAAGGCGTCGCGGAAGAACCACCACAGGCCGATGGCGGTCAGCTCCTCGCGGAACTGGCCGGCGCCGTAATAGACGAGGAAGGTCTGCGCCAGCAGCGGCGTGCCGCGGAAGAAATAGGAATAGGCGAAGGCGGCGCGGGCGACATATTTGTTGCCCTCGACCCGGGCGATGGCGAGCGGCAGCGCGAGCAGGCCGCCGAGCGCGACGGACCAGATGACGAGCTCGATCGTCACCCACACGCCGTCGAGGAAGCGCAGGCCGTAGCGCGCCATCAGCTCGGTGTTGAGGCCGAGAAGCCCCATGACTCCGAGGAAGCCGTTGCCGAGCATGTCGAGCAGCGTCTGCATCAGTGGCCTCCCACGCGCTTGAAGCCGCGCGAGGCCCGCGCCTCCAGCCGCACGAAGACGGCGCTCGAGAGCATCGAGAACACGAGATAGATCAGGCAGGCGACGAGATAGAAGAAGAAGGGCTGCTTGGTCACCCCGACCGCGATCGCGGTCTGCCGCATCAGGTCGTTGATGGCGATGACCGAGACCAACGATGTGTCCTTCAGCAGCACCAGCCAGTTGTTCGACAGCCCCGGCAGCGCGACGCGCCAGAGCTGCGGGAAGGTGACCAGCCGGAACACCCGGTATTTCGAAAGCCCGAGCGCCGCCGCCGCTTCCTTTTGCCCGCGCGGCACGGCGCGGATGGCGGCGTAGAACACCTCGCTGGAGAAGGCGCCGAGCACGAGGCCGAGCGCGGCGACGCCGGCGACGAACTGGTTCACCTCGACATTGGCGCCGTCGACGAAATAGCCGGCGATGCGGGTGAGCAGCATCTGCCCGCCGTAATAGACGATGAACAGCGTCAGCAGCTCGGGCAGGCCGCGGAACACGGTGGTGTAGATGTCGCCGATGCCGCGCACGACAAGTGACGAGGAGTCCTTGGCGAGCGCCACGCCGAGCCCGATGGCGAGCCCGACCGGCAATGTCGCGACGGCGAGTTCGATGGTGAGCAGCGCGCCGCGCGCGATCTCGTCGCCCCAGCCGTTTGGACCGAAGGAGAGCAGGTCCAGGAGTTCGAGCATGGAAGGGGAAGTGCTCCGCGGTTGCGCCGGCCGCCGGTGTCGCGGGTCAGGCGCCCGCTCGCCCCAGATCGGGTCGCCGCTCCGGGAGCCTCGTCCGGAACGGCGACCGGCCCGGTCGCGTCAGTAGACGCTGAAGGGGAAATACTTGTCGTTGATCTTCTTGTAGGTGCCGTCGGCGAGGATCTCGTCGATCGCCTTGTTGAACATCGTCACCAGCTCGGGATTGTCCTTGCGGATGCCGACGCCGACGCCCTCGCCGAAATATTTCGGGTCCTTGTACTCGGCGCCGACGAACTTGCAGCAGGCGCCGTCCTTCGAGTTCAGCCACTCGAGCAGCACCACCTTGTCGGCCAGCACGGCGTCGAGGCGGCCATTGGCGAGGTCGAGATTGGCCTCGTCCTGCTTGCCGTAGAGCTTCACCTCGGCTCCGGCCTTGGCGTAGATGTCCTCGAGATAGTTCGAGTGGATGGTGGAGCCCTGCGCGCCGAGCACCTTGCCCTTCAGCGCGGCCGGCGAGGTGTCGGTGATCTTGGTGTCCTTCGGGGCGACGAAGCTCGCCGGCGTGTTGTAGTACTTCTTGGAGAAGTCGATCTGCTTCTTGCGCTCCTCGGTGATCGACATCGAGGCGACGATGGCGTCGTATTTGCCGGCGAGCAGCGCCGGAATGATGCCGTCCCAGTCCTGCGCCACGAAGGTGCACTCGACCTTCATCTTCGCGCACAGCGCCTTGCCGATGTCGATGTCGAAGCCCTTGATCTCGTTGTTCTCGACATAGTTGAACGGCGGGTAGGCGCCCTCGGTGCCGATGCGGACGACCTTCCACTCTTTGGCGGATGCGCCGGTCGCGGCGGCCATGACGACGATGGCGGCTGCCGCGAGGCGGGTGACGAGGCTCATGCTGTTCCCCTCTGGAAGATTGCTCTGGAGCCGGGCTGTTGTTTTTCTCCCGGCCGCCGCGATGCTGGCATTAATTCGGGGGGATGCGCAACGGGGCTGCCGCATTCCTGATCACTTCGCTCATCTGGTCGTTGATTAGGCAATCGGCTTCCATCGGAAATGCCGATCGAACAAGCAGTCCCGACGGGTTGACGCTCCGGTCCGACTGGTGTCTCACGGTCCCGAACAGTCGAAGGAGCGCGACGATGGCGGTAACCGCTGACGAGGTGAAGGCGCGGCTCGCCCAGGTGACGGCGCCCGACGGGCGACCGGTCATCGAGACGGGCGCGCTGTCGGAGATCGTGGTCTCGGACGGCAAGGTCTATCTGTCGATCTCGGTGGACGCGGCGCAGGCGCAGGCCTGGGAGCCGGTGCGCCAGGCGGTCGAGCGCACCGTGCGCGGCACGCCCGGCGTCGTCTCGGCGCTGGTGGCGCTCACCGCCGAGCGCAAGGCTGGCACGGCTCCGGCCGGCGCGGCGCCACCCGCCCCTGCCGGCGGCACGTCGACCCAGCCGGTGCGCGTCTCGGGGCAGGGCGCCCATGCCGGTCACGCTCATGCCGGTCACACGCACGCCCCGCCGTCCGACCCGCAGAAGGAGAGCCGCGGCCTGCCGGGTGTCGGCGCCATCATCGCGGTCGCTTCCGGCAAGGGCGGGGTGGGCAAGTCGACGCTCGCCGCGAACCTCGCTCTGGCGCTGTCCTCGCTCGGCCTCAAGGTCGGCCTGCTCGACGCCGATATCTACGGCCCCTCGGTGCCGCGCCTGCTCGGCCTCAAGGGCCGGCCGGTCGCCGAGGGCCGCATGCTGCAGCCGCTCGAATCCTGGGGGCTGAAGGTCATGTCGATCGGCTTCCTCGTCGAGGAGGAGACGCCGATGATCTGGCGCGGCCCGATGGTGATGTCGGCCATCAGCCAGATGCTCAAGGAAGTGAACTGGGCGCCGCTCGACGTGCTCGTCGTCGACATGCCGCCCGGCACCGGCGACGCGCAGCTCACCATGGCCCAGCAGGTGCCGCTCGCCGGCGCGGTGATCGTCTCGACCCCGCAGGACCTCGCGCTGATCGACGCGCGGCGCGGCATCGCCATGTTCGAGAAGGTGAACGTGCCGGTTCTCGGCGTGGTCGAGAACATGAGCTACTTCCTGTGCCCGCATTGCGGCACCCGCTCGGACATCTTCGGGCATGGCGGGGCGCGGCACGAGGCGCAGCGCCTCAAGGTGCCCTTCCTCGGCGAGGTGCCGCTGCACATGACGATCCGCGAGACTTCCGATGCCGGCCGCCCAGTCGTGGCGACCGCGCCGGACAGCGCCGAGGCGGAGATCTACCGCTCCATCGCCCGCTCGGTGCGCGAGGCGCTGGCCGGCGGCCATGTCGGCGCGCGCCCGGCGCCGCGCATCGTGGTGGAAGGGTAGGCGGCGTTCAGGGCGCGCCGAACAGCGCCCTGAGCCGCGCCCTGAGGCCCGGCGCGCGCGTCACGTCGCGCGCCAGCCGCAGCCATTCGCGGAACTGGATGACCAGCGGGTTGCGGCTCGGTCCGTCCTCGCCGACGAGGCCGTAGCGCAGCGCCTCGTCCTCCGGCGCGCGGGCGAAGGTGCCGAACAGCCGGTCCCAGACGATGAAGACGCCGCCATAGTTGCGGTCGAGGCATCCCGCATTCGAGGCGTGGTGCACCTTGTGATGGGTGGGCGTGTTCATCACCCACTCGACCGGCCCGAGCGGTGGCACATGCTCGGTGTGCAGCACGAACTGGTAGACGAGGTTGAGCCCGACCATGCCGAGCACCGCTAGCGGATGGAAGCCGATCAGCACGATCGGCAGGTAGAAAAAGATCACGCCGGAGAAGGCGCCGGTCCAGCCGAGGCGGATGGCGCAACTGAGATTGAACCGCGTCGCCGAATGATGCACGGCGTGGGTCGCCCACAGGAAGCGGATGCGGTGCGCCGCGCGGTGGTGCCAATAGGCCGCGAAGTCGACCAGCACGAACAGCGTGGCAAGTCCAAGCGCCCTGGTCGGGATGTCGAACAGCCGGTAGTCCCAGGCGAGGAACAGCGGGACGGCGGTGAGGCCGGCGGTCAGCGGGCGGATGATCTGGTTGCCGATCGCGATGGCGAGCGAGGCCGCGGTTTCGCGCAGGTCGTAGGTCTCGACATCGTGGAGGGCGAGCCGGGCATAGAGCCATTCGACCGCCATCAGGGCCAGCGCCAGCAGGGGAATAAGGCGCAGGGCAGGGTATTGCGCCGCCAGATCGGCGGCGCCGGCGAACAGCCTTTCCATGGGGAACGCCTGAAATTGGCAACGCCGGGCCGGCAGGGCGACGCGGTGAACGCCGGCCCGGCGCTGTTCGGGTGCCGCCGGCGGTGTGGCGTGCCGGCGGCCCGAAGGGAGATGTCAGAGCAAGATCAGTGCGACCGGACGGCTCAGTAGGGGTAGACGGTGCCCCCGCCGTAATAGGTGTTGCCGTAGGGACCGGTCTGCGACGCGGAATAGTTGTAGCCGGTGGCCGGCGTGCCGGCCGCATTGACCTGGCGGTTCACCGAGTTGCCGTAGGGCCCGGTGACCGTGCTGTTGTACTGGTAGTTGCCGTAGGTGCTGTTGGTCTGGCCCTGGCGGGTCACGGTGTTGCCGTAGGGGCCCGTGCTCGTGCTGTTGTACGTGTAATGGCCGGGTGCGCCGCTGACCTGACGCTGCTTGGTGGCCGTGGCGCCGTAGGGGCCGGTCACCGTCGCATTGGTGGTGACGTTGCCGGGGCCGTTGACGGTCGCCGTGCCCTGCTTGGTCACGGTGTTGTAGCCGCGCGGGCCGGTGGCGCTGCCCTGGTAGCTGTACTGGCCGGGAGCGGTCTGGGTCGCCGTGCCCTGGCGGGTGATGCTGTTGCCACGCGGGCCGGTCGAGGAGCCCGTGTAGGTGTACTGTCCGGGGGCGGTACGCGAAACGGTGCCCTGACGCGTCACGCCATAGCCATAGGGGCCGGTGACCGTCCGGCTGCGTGAGCAGGATCCGTAGGTGCAGCCGCCGCGGGCCTGCACGCCGTAGTAGCCGCGAGCGCCGGTGAAGCCGCCGCTACGGCCCCAGGCGCCGGCTTCCGCCACGGTGCCGACGAGCAGGGCGCCGGCGAGGGTGGCGGTGATGACCGAGGTCGTCTTCATCTGCTGTCTCCATGAGGCGATCGGCCTTGACCGCCAAACTCATGATTGCAATTTGACCTTTCCGCTTTACTACCGTGTTGCAGCGAAGGGCCGTTTCGTAACGTTTTGTAACAGCGGCTTCGTTAAGCATTGCCGCCGGCGGACCTATCCCGCAGCGTGCGGGATCACCGCACCGTCAGGTTGTCCACGGTGTTAGCCTCGTCAGGCGAATTGATGTCCGATCCAGCCGCGCCCCGCCGTACCGTGCTGATCGTCGAGGACGATCTCGACATCCAGACCCTGCTCGCCGGCTTCCTGTCGCGTGAGGGCTTCGAGGTCGAGGTGGCCGAGGACGGCGCCTCGCTCGACCGCGCGCTGGTCCGCTGCCGGCCCGATATCATCGTGCTCGACCTGATGCTGCCCGGAGAGGACGGGCTCTCCATCTGCCGGCGCCTGCGCGCCCGCAGCGAGACGCCGATCCTGATGCTGACCGCCAAGAGCGACGAGATCGACCGTGTCGTCGGCCTCGAGCTCGGCGCCGACGACTATCTCGGCAAGCCGTTCAACCCGCGCGAGCTGCTGGCGCGGCTGCGCGCCATCCTGCGGCGCGCCTCGCGCTCGCCCGAGATGGGATCGCCGCGCCGGCGCCTCGCTTTCGCCGGGCTGCTCGCCGATCTCGACGCGCGCTCGGTCGTGACCGAGGCCGGCGCGCCGCTGCCGCTCACCTCCGCCGAGTTCGACCTGCTCGCCTGCTTCCTCGAACGCCCGCGCCGCGTGCTCTCGCGCGACCAGTTGCTCGACTGGACGCGCGGGCGCATGGCCGATCCGTTCGACCGCACCATCGACGTCACGGTGAGCCGGCTGCGGCGTAAGCTCGATGCGGTGGAAACCGGAGGCGAGGCACTGATCACCACCGTTCGCAATGGCGGCTACCTGTTCGCCGCCGAGGTGCGGGAGGTCTGAGTGCGCCGCTTCGGCCTCGTCTGGCGCGTCGGGCTCATCGTGGCGGCCGCCCTGATGGCGGTCCAGTTCATCGCCATCGCCGCCAACTACATCCAGCGCGACCGCGACACCGAGGCCGGATTCCGGCTGCCGCTGCCGGATCAGGTGGCGGCCATGGTGCATCTGCTGGAGGAGCCAGACCCCGGCCAGCACGCGCTGGTGCTGCGCGCCATCAACGGCGCCGGCCTGCGCGCCAGCATCGTCGACGCCGCGCCGCCGCTGCCCTCGAACGCGACCCGCCTCGGCATCGTCGAGCAGGCGGTGGCAAGCTACCTTGCCGACGAAAAGCCGCGCGACATCACCGTCTACGCGCTCACCTCCGACGAGCGGATGATCCTGCCCGGCGAGATGATCCGCCGCTTCGGGCGGGTATCGGCGCGCTTCGTCGTCGGCCTGACGGGCGGCCAATGGCTGGTGGTGGAGAGCACCGATGAGCTGACCGCCCGCGTCTTCGGCCTGCCGCCGGGCCTGTGGAGCGGCCTGCTCGGCTTCCTCATCGCGGCGGCGGCGCTGGTCGCGGTGGTGCGCGAGACCCGCCCGCTGGCCCGCCTCGGCGCGGCGGTGGAGCGGTTCGGCGAGGAGGCGCAGCCGGTGTCGCTGCCGGAGACCGGCGCCTCCGAGGTGCGGGCGCTGACCCGCGCCTTCAACCGCATGCAGGGGCGCATCGCCACGCTGGTGCGCGCGCGCACCTTCATCCTCGGCGCCATCTCGCACGATTTGCGCACCTATCTCACCCGGCTGCGCCTGCGCATCGAGATGCTGCCCGAGGGCGATATCCGGGACCGCAGCCAGCGCGACGTCGAGGACATGAACGACCTCCTGGAGGATGCGCTGCTCTTCGCCAAGGCCGGATTCGGCATCAGCGAGAACCAGACGGTCGATCTCGGCCGGGTGGTGGAGCGCGAATGCGAGGCGCGCATCGCCGCCGGCGCGCCGGTGCGTCTCGCCGCGCTGCCGGCAGCGGCCCGGGTCAGCGCCGGGGCGGCCGGCGTCGCCCGCATCGCCGCCAACCTCATCGACAATGCCGTCGCCTATGGAGGCTGCGCCGATGTCAGCGTGGTGGCGCAGGGCGACCGGCTGGAGCTGCGGGTGGAGGATCGCGGCCCCGGCGTGCCGCCCGGGGAGCGCGAGCACATCTTCGAGCCGTTCCGGCGGCTGGAGGCCTCGCGCAACCGCCGCCACGGCGGCGCCGGCCTCGGCCTCGCCATCGCCCGCCAGCTCGCGCAGTCCTATGGCGGCGAGCTCACCGTGGGCGAGCGAGAGGGGGGCGGCGCGCGCTTCGTGCTGGCGCTGCCGCGCCTGCCCTAACGCGTCCGTCCGACAAAAGGCGGACGCCGCGGCTGTTGCGTTGCGGAAAGCCGTAGCGTACCTCTTTGAGGACTTAAAAGGCTTGAAGCCAAAGGCGTAGCGGCCGGTCCGGCCAGTTGCGTCACCGAGGAAACCCCCTGAGGAGAATCGATCCGATGAAGCGTCGTCAGTTTCTCGCCGCCGCCGGCACGGGCGTCGCGGCCAGCGCCGTTGCCGCCCCCGCCATCGCCCAGTCCGCGCCCGAGATCAAATGGCGCCTCGCCTCCAGCTTCCCGAAGTCGCTCGACACCATCTATGGCGGCGCCGAGGTGATGTCGAAGATGGTCTCGGAACTCACCGACGGTAAGTTCCAGATCCAGGTCTTCGCCGCCGGCGAGATCGTGCCCGGCCTGCAGGTGCTCGACGCGGTGACCAACAACACCGTGGAGATGTGCCACACCGTCTCCTACTACTTCGTCGGGAAGGACCCGACCTTCGCGATCGCCGCCTCGGTGCCGTTCGGCCTCAACGCCCGCCTGCAGAACGCCTGGCTCTACCAGCATGGCGGCAACGAGCTGTTCAACGAATTCTTCAAGAAATACAATGTCTACGGCCTGCCCTGCGGCAACACCGGGGCGCAGATGGGCGGCTGGTTCTCCAAGGAGATCAAGTCGGTCGCCGACATGAACGGCCTGAAGATGCGCATCGGCGGCATCGCCGGCCAGGTGATGGCCAAGCTCGGCGTGGTGCCGCAGCAGATCGCCGGCGGCGACATCTATCCGGCGCTGGAGAAGGGCACCATCGACGGCGCCGAGTGGGTCGGCCCCTATGACGACGAGAAGCTCGGCTTCTACAAGGTGGCGAAGTTCTACTACTACCCCGGCTGGTGGGAAGGCGGCCCGACCATCCACGCCTTCGCCAACCTCGCCAAGTTCAACGAGCTGCCGAAGAACTACCAGTCCGCGCTGATCGCCGGCTCGACCTATGCCAACACCATCATGCAGGCGCGCTACGACGTGCAGAACCCGCTCGCCATCAAGCGGCTGGTGGCGAACGGCACGCAGTTGCGCCCCTATCCGAACGACGTGATGGACGCGAGCCTCAAGGCTACCAACCAGCTCTGGTCGGAGATCTCCGCCAAGAACGCCGACTTCAAGAAGGCGATCGAGACCATGCAGGCCTTCCGCAACGACGGCTATCTGTGGTGGCAGGTCGCCGAATACACCTTCGACAGCTTCCAGATCCGCAACCGCGTGCGCGGCTGAGCCCGAACGGATCGCAGGCATGACGGCCGGGCAATCGCCCGGCCGTTTCCTTTCGGGCTCGTGCACGGTTGCCCTTCACCGCGTCCTGCGGCAAACATCGCGCCCGCAAACGCAGGATCCCTCCGATGAAGCGTCGTGATCTCCTCGCCGCCGGCGCCGGGCTTGCCGCGACCACGGTGGCGGCACCGGCTGTCGCCCAGTCCGCCCCGCCCGTGAAATGGCGCCTCACCGCCAGCGTGCCGAAGGTGCTCGACGCCATCTTCGGCGCCAACGAGCTTGTGGCGAAATATGTGAGCGAGGCGACCGACGGGCGCTTCACCATCCAGAGCTTCGCCGCCGGCGAGATCGTGCCGGGCCTGCAGGCCTTCGACGCGGTGCAGAACGGCACGGTGGAGGCGGCGCAGACCCCGCTCTACTACAATCTCGGCAAGGACCCCGCCTTCGCCTGCTTCACCGCCATGCCCTTCGGGCTGAACGCGCGCCAGCAGAACGCCTGGTTCTACCATGGCGGCGGGCGTGAGCTGCAGGACGAGTTCCTGGCGAAATACGGCGTCGTCGGCTTCCTCGGCGGCAATACCGGCACCCAGATGGGCGGCTGGTTCCGCAAGGAGATCAAGGAGCTGTCGGATTTCCGCGGGCTGAAGTTCCGCATCGGCGGCATTGCCGGGCAGGTGGTGGCCAAGCTCGGCGTGGTGCCGCAGCAGATCGCTCCGGGCGACGTCTATGCGGCGCTGGAGAAGGGCACCATCGACGCCTGCGAATGGGTCGGCCCCTATGACGACGAGAAGCTCGGCTTCGTGCGGGTGGCGCCCTACTACTACTATCCGGGCTGGTGGGATGGCGGCCCGACCATGCATGTCGTGGTCAATCAGGCGAAGTGGAACGAGCTGCCGAAGTCCTATCAGGCGATCTTCGAAGCCGCCTGCGCCTATGCCAATGCCGACATGCTGGCGAAATACGACGCCTTCAATCCGGCCGCGCTGCGCCGCCTCGTCGGCGCCGGCGCCCAGCTCAAGACCTTCCCGCAGAGCTTCCTCGACGCGGCCTATACGGCGACCAACGAGCTCTATGCCGAGCTCGGCGCCCGCTCGGAGAGCTTCCGCAAGATCACCGAGGCGCTGATCGCCTTCCGCAACGAGGAATACCTCTGGTGGCAGGTCGGCGAATATCCCTATGACGGCTACATGATCCGCGCCCGCAGTCGCGGTTAAGACGGACAGTGAGGAAACAGCCCATGACGACCACGCTCGGACGCCGCTCGCTGCTGCGCGGCGCCACGCTCACCGCCGCCACCGCCGGCCTTGCCGCCCCCGCCATCGCCCAGAGCGCGCCGGAGATCCGCTGGCGCCTGACCTCGAGCTATCCGAAGTCGCTCGACACCATCTTCGGCACCAGCGGCGTGCTCTCGAAATATGTGCGCGAGGCGACCGACGGGCGCTTCAACGTCGAGGTGTTCTCCCCCGGCGAGCTCGTGCCCGGCCTGCAGGCCTTCGACGCGGTGCAGAACGGCACCGTCGAGGCGGCGCAGACGGCGCTCTACTACTACATCGGCAAGGACCCGGCCTTCGCGCCCTTCACCACGCTGCCCTTCGGGCTGAACGCCCGCCAGCAGACCGCGTGGCTCTACCATGGCGGCGGTCTCGACCTGCAGAACGCCTTCCTCGCCAAATACGGCGTCATCGGCTTTGCCGGCGGCAATACCGGCGCCCAGATGGGAGGCTGGTTCCGCAAGGAGATCAAGGACATCGCCGACATCAGCGGGCTCAAGATGCGCCTGCCGGGGCTGGCCGGTCAGGTGCTGGCCCGCCACGGCCTCGTGCCGCAGAACATCGCCGGCGGCGACATCTATCCGGCGCTGGAGAAGGGCACCATCGACGCCGCCGAGTTTGTCGGCCCCTATGACGACGAGAAGCTCGGCTTCTATCGCGTCGCGCCCTATTACTATTATCCCGGCTGGTGGGAGGGTGGCCCGACCATCCATTTCGTCGTCGGGCTCAAGGCGTGGGACGCGCTGCCCAAGGCCTATCAGGCGGTGTTCACCGCCGCCAGCGCCTATGCCAATGCCGACATGCTGGCGAAATACGACGCCCGCAACCCCGCCGCGCTGCGCCGTCTGGTGGCGGCGGGCGCGCAGCTCCGCGCCTTCCCGGCCTCGGTGATGGACGCCGCCTACAAGACCACGTCCGAGCTGCTCGGCGAGATCGCGGCCAAGAACGCCGACTTCAAAACGATCTACGAATCGATGCTCGCCTTCCGCAACGAGGAGTACCTCTGGTGGCAGGTCGGCGAATATCCCTATGACGGCTACATGATCCGCGCCCGCACGCGGGGGTGAGGGCGGACCGCCCTCACTCCGCCGGCTCGAGGCTCGGCTCGGTGCGGCGGGCGGCGCGGGTCTGCGAGCGCAGCGTGTAGATGCCGGCGGCGACGATCAGCGTCATGCCGGCGATGGCGATCACGTCCGGGCGCATGCCGAAGATCAGCGCGCCATAGGTGACCGCGAAGGGCACGTTGGCGTAGCGGAACGGCGCCACCACGGTCGGGTCGGCGCTGCGGAACGCCGAGATCACCAGCATGTGGCCGCAGACCAGCGTCGCCGCCCCGAACAGGGTGATCGCGATCGCCTCGACGCCGAGCGCGCGCCAGCTATGGAAGTCGCTGCCGAGCAGCCCGACCAGCATGCCGAACAAAGCAGTCGCGGTCGCCACCACCAGGGTGGGCACATGCGCCGCGATCCGCCCGGTGGTGAAGTCGCGGAACGAGATGAGGAAGGCGCAGCCGAGCGGCAGCAGCGCCGCCGCCTGGAAGGTGCCGGGGCCCGGCTTGATCACCAGCAGCACACCGAGGAATCCGGTCGCCACCGCCATCCAGCGCCGCCAGCCGATACGCTGCCCCATCAGCAGTGCGGCCGCCGCCAGCGTCACCAGCGGCGCCACCTGCATGATCGAGGAGGCGTCGGCGAGGCCGATCATGCTCAGCGCGGTGATGTAGAAGAAAGCGCTCACCGCCTCGGTTCCGGCGCGGGTGAGCACCAGCCGGTCCACCACATGGCGCATGCCGTGCAATTCGCCGCGCAGGCCGAGGATGACGGCCAGGATCAGCGCCGCGCAGAAGCCGCGCACCGCCATGAATTCGGAGACCGGCATGTAGGCGGAGGCGAGCTTGGAGCTGGCGTCGTTGGCCGCGAAGACGGCGGTGCCGGCGACCATCAGCAGGATGCCGCGGCGATTGGCTGAAACGTCGTGCATGGGAAGGACGCGAGGGGTTCGGACCGCGTCCTTCTAGCTGATTTGCACCATGGGTGCCCGAACAATCTGCGCGGGTCAGCCGCGCGTTGTCAGCAATTCTCGCAGGCGGTGGCCGCTTCGCCGTCCGGTTCGTCGACAAGCGCGCCGTTGCGCCGCTCCAGCGCCTGCGAGGCGACGCACAGGCCGAGCGCGCCGACCGCCAGCGCCGCGCTGACCCAGGGCAGCTCCGCATAGCCGATGCCGAGGGTCAGCACCGCGCCGCCGATCCAGGCGCCGGAGGCGTTGCCGAGATTGAAGGCGCCCTGGTTGAGCGTCGAGGCGAGGTTCGGCGCGCCGACCGCGCTGTCGACCACCCGCATCTGGATCGGCGCCACCACGGCGAAGACCAGGATGCCCCAGACGAAGACGAGGGTGACCATCATCGTCGCGAACGGGCTGGCGAACACCAGCGAGACCAGGATCGCGGCGAGCCCGGTGAAAATGGCCATCAGCGAGGGCATCAGCCGCCAGTCGGCCAGCCGCCCGCCGAGGAAGTTGCCGACCGTGATACCGACGCCGAACAGCAGCAGCACATAGGTCACGCTGTGCGGGGTAAGGCCGGTCACGTCGCGCAGCAGCGGCGCGATATAGGTGAAGACGGTGAACAGGCTCGCGGAGGCGAGCACGCTCATGCCCATGGCGAGCAGCACCTGCGGGCGCTTCAGCACCGCGAATTCGCTGACGATGTTGCCGCCCTCGTGCGGGATCGCCTTCGGCACCCACAGCGCGATGCCCGCGACCGCCGCGATGCCGATCAGCACCACCGCCCAGAAGGTCGCGCGCCAGCCCATCGCCTGGCCGAGCGCGGTGCCGAGCGGCACGCCGAGCACATTGGCGAGGGTGAGCCCGGCGAACATCAGCGCGATCGCGCTCGCCCGCTGGTTCGGCGGCACGAGATTGGCCGCCACCACCGCGCCGATGCCGAAGAAGGCGCCGTGGCAGAAGGCG
Organism: Allobosea sp. 117; assembly: GCF_000702305.1. Lineage (GTDB taxonomy): Bacteria > Pseudomonadota > Alphaproteobacteria > Rhizobiales > Xanthobacteraceae > Ancylobacter. The sequence goes on along the minus strand of NZ_JNLC01000014.1, from coordinate 754 downwards.
GTGACCACCCGCGCGCCCATCAGCGTCCAGTAGTCCGGGGCCACCGCGCACAGGAAATTGCCGAGCACGAACACGCTGGCGAGCCCGATCAGCGTCGCCTTGCGCGGCAGCGAATTGGTGATGATGGCGACGATCGGCGCGCCGATCACCACGCCCAGCGCATAGCCGGTGACCAGAAGGCCGGCGGCCGGGATCGACACGTTAAGGTCCGCCGCCACCTCCGGCAGCAGGCCCATGATGACGAATTCGGTGGTGCCGATGCCGAAGGACGCCATGGCAAGGGCGATCAGCGGAAGCTGCATGGCAACGTCCCGGAAAGCGGTGGATGTTGAGTCGGGGATTCTACCTACGCCTCATGCTGCAATGCAGCAAGGGGCGGCGCGGCAACCCAGTCATGCGGAGATCAGGACGCTGTCAGCCGCCGGTGACGCTCATGTGACGGCGCACCGCCGGCGCCTGGCCGCGACGGTCATAGACGAAGTCGTGGCCCTTGGGCTTGCGGAAGATCGCCTCGTCCAGCGCGGCATGCAGCAGCTCGTCGCTCTCGGAGGCGCGCAGCGGCTTGCGCAGATCGGCCGCGTCGTCCTGGCCGAGGCACATATAGAGCGTGCCGGTGCAGGTGACGCGCACGCGGTTGCAGCCCTCGCAGAAATTATGCGTCAGCGGCGTGATCAGGCCGAGCCGTCCGCCGGTCTCGCGGATCGAGACGTAGCGTGCCGGTCCGCCGGTGCGGAACGGGATGTCCTCCAGCGTC
>NZ_JNLC01000013.1 GCF_000702305.1 Allobosea sp. 117 | reverse complement strand
GACCGCTCCGGCCGATCGCCTGCACCGGGTGATGAAAGGTGGTGCAGACTGGTCGTCAATCGTCCGATGCGCCGGTCTCCGGCGCCCCGCACGCGGTGTCTATAGGCTTGCTCCGCACGGCCCCCGGAGGACTAACCTTGCTATCCTCCGCTCCGGGGCGGCGCCGGTCGCCCGATGGCGATCCTTCCGGATCGCCTGTCGCAGCACCAGCCCCCCGCCCACCGTTGGCCGTGGTTACCCGGCCCGGGAACGTGCGGCTTGGGCCGCCTCATCGCGTGGTGCGTTACTCCGCACGATAAGGCCACCGCACCCCGCCCCGCGCCATCGGCCGCTCCGGTTGCGCCCCTTCAGGTGGGACGAGGTGGGGGAAGGATGGCAGCGTCGCACATAAAGATCAAGGAAAGAATTCCTATGATCGGAGTGCTCGTGGCACTGCGTGGATGCCCGGATCACGTCCGGGCATGACGGCGTGCGGGGTGGGGTCGGTGCGCGGGAGAGGTGCGTGGGGAGGACCGCGCGTGGGGAGGGATAAAATACCTCCCGGCCAGCACTGCCCCTCGTCATCCTGCGGTGCTCGACCACAGGTCGAGCCTCGAAGGACGCAGACAGCCGATGCAGGGCACGATGCCGGTGCAACGGCCGCTGGGCCGGCACCCGCCTGCGTGCTTCGAGGCCGCCCTCCGGGCGGCACCTCAGCATGACGGCGGTGACTTTGACGCCGCGCGCTCCGGATCCGCGCCCTGCTCTCCGCCGGCGCACGACATGGATGCCCGGCTCAAGGCCGGGCATGACGGCGTGCAGGGGTGGGGTCGGAGTCTCCCGCCCCTATCCGCCGCGCGCGATGCGGTCGAGGGCGGCGGCGACCGCGTCGCGGTGCTCGGTCAGCGCCTTGTAGGCAAGCTGGTCGGCGTCGAGTGCGAGGATCGCGTCGCGCAGGCCGCCCGCGAGCTGTGCGCCCTCCGGGTGGCGGCGGAAGGCGGTGAAGGGGTCGACATGCACCCGCACGGTGAACAGCATGTCGCCGCTTTCCGGCATGCGGCGCAGCGTCTGACGTTCCACCCGCACGAAGGCCTCGGGGGCGAGAGCGGCCTCGTCATCGAACCAGTTGCGCGGCCGCTCCTTCGATTCCGGATGGTGCAGCTCGTCATCGGGATAGATCGACCAGTTCACCCGCCACACCGGCTGGTCGACCTTCAGATTCTCGAAGATGCGGTTCATCACCCTGGCGAGCTTGTCGGGATAGCCCGGCACCGCGGCGTGCAGCCCGTCGAGCGACTGGCCGAACTTCTCGGCGAGCGACCAGGCGGAAGGGAAGCACAGCACGGCGGCGACCAGACGATAGCCCTCTTCGCTCCGCCGCAGCATCAGGAGATCGTCGGAGATGAGCTGGCCGGCGACGACGAGCGGGGCTTCGGCCTCGTCGTCGAGATCGAAGACCCGGCCCAGCGGCACCACCGTCAGCCGCCGGCCGTCCAGCCGGTAGAGCTCGGGCCAGCGCAGCGTGACATGATCGACGACGAGCTTCAGCGCCTCGCGCTGCGCCGCGCGGGTGCCCTCCTCCTCGCGCACCACCACGCCGCGCTTGTCGCGGATCAGCGCCGCGCGTTGCTCCAGCGTTTCAGCGAGGTTCGGGTCCGGCTCGATCCATTCGTCCAAGTCCAGCGGCGCGAGCCCGATGGAGAACGCTTTGCGCGAACCGTCATAGGGCGTGTGGACGAGTGCGGCGGTGTCAGGCGGGATGGTCTCTTCGCTGGACGCTTGGGCAACAGGCATGGTGGGGCTTTTCGGAGCTGGGAGCGGAACGTGCCCGCCTTGCAGGCACGCCCGGAATCTAGGCCGATCGTCCGCCCGCGTCAGCCGCGACTTTCGATCGCGGCGCCGAGGTCGCCCCCGCCGACGTCAGAAGTCGAGCTGGTAGCTGACGGGAATCCAGCGATAGCCCTCGCCGCGGCGCTCCACATAGCCGAGCGAGGGGAAGGAGGTGTGATAACCCGCCACCGCGAGCCGCTCGGTCGCCGCCATGTCGTAGATCTTGCGGCGCGTGGCGGCACCCGCCTGCTTGTCCTGGTCGAACAGCGCATGCCAGTCCGGCCGCGCCAGCGAGGCGACCTCGTGGTGGGCGCAGTCGCCCCAGACCAGCAGGCGCTTGCCCTCGCTCTCGACATGGAAGGCGAGATGGCCCGGCGTGTGGCCGAACGCCTCCACCGCGTGAACGCCCGGCACGACCTCGTCGCCCGGCTTGACGAAGCTGGCGCGATCGGCCAGCGGCGCGAGATAGGAGGCGAACATCAGCGCCGACTTGTAGACATTGCCGTCCTTCGGAGCCGCGAGCGGCGCGTCGGATTTCCAGAAGGCGAATTCGGCCTCGCCGACTACGTAGCGCGCATTGGGGAAGGCAGGCCTGCCGTCGAGCAGCAGCCCGCCTATATGGTCGGAATGGGCGTGGCTGATCACCACCACGTCGACCTGCTCCGGCGCATAGCCGGCCTTGGCGAGCGAGGCCAGCAGCCAGCCGCCATAGGGCGGCTTCACGAAGCCGTCCTGGCCGTTGCCGGTGTCGAACAGCACGAGCTGCGAGCCGGTGTTTATGAGGGTCGGCGAGAAGCCGGGGCGAAAGCGCTTCTCGGGAAGCAGGTTGGCGCGCATCAGCGCCTCGACCTCGCCCTCCGGGCGATCCTCGCCGACCACCGGCCAGGGACCGTCGATGGTGCCGCCGGCATCGAGCAGGCTCGTCACCTCGAAGGCGCCGAGACGGAAGCGCTGGAAGCTCTGCGGCGCGGGACCGAGCGCGGGCGCGGTGGCGGCGGCGGGCGAGGCGCGCAGCAGCGCCGGCGCAGCGAGGAGCGCGGCGGCGGACGCCAGCGCCTGCCGGCGGTTCGGCATGGAGAAGGAACGGGGCATGGCTTTCCTCCGGGGGGCTCCGCTTGGGCGCGGACGTCTTTCGTGTTCCACTGGCGCGCCTGAGGCGACGCAGCCAGCCGGAGACTAGCCGTGGCCCCGCCTGCCCGCTTGTATGAACGTGCTGCGCCGGTACCGGTCCCGGCGCTGGGACCGCTCTGGCATCTCGACGGGCAGCGGACCTGCTTCATCGGGCCGCTGACCTACAACGCGCCGCACCAGCACGGCGCCCCGGTGTTCCTCGCCGGACTTTACGGCACGTTCCGCCTGCGGATCGAAAGCGGCCCCTGGCGTTCCTGCCGCACGGCGGTCATCCCCGCCGGCGTGGTGCATGAGCTCGATGTCGGCGGCGAACCCATCGCCGTCCTCTACATCGAGCCGACGCTGGAGGGAGCCGGCGCGCTCGCCTCCCTGACCTTCGGCACGCAGGAGACCCACGGCGCCCTGCTCGCCTCCGGCGGCGAGGTCGCGCCGATGCGCGCGCTGTGGGAGGACGCTTCGAGCGCCGACTGGGCCGGCGAGGCGCTCGACGACATTCTCGGCTTCGGGGTCCGGCGCGCACGCCGCCTGATCGACCCCCGCATCACGCGGGCCCTCGCCATGCTGGAGAACGGACCGGACGAACCGGCTGGCGCCGTCGCCGCGGCCGGCCTGGTCGGCCTGTCGGCGCACCGCTTCCAGCATCTCTTCACCCGGGAGGTGGGCGTGCCCTGGCGCCGCTACCGGGCCTGGATGAGGATGCGGGCCGCCATCGCCGCGGTGGCGCGGGGCAGCAATTTCACCGCTGCCGCCCATGACGCCGGCTTCTGCGACCAGGCGCATTTCACCCACGACTTCCGCCGCACCTTCGGCGCGCCGCCCTCATGGAGCCTGCAGGGCGTGCGGATTTCCCAGCGGCACGCCACCCGCCACCGGCCCGCCTGAGCGCGGCCGGCGAACGGGCCCGGCGGCTACGCCTTCTCCATCTCCTCCAGCTCGCCGATCATCCGCTCGATGAGGTCGAGGCCGGTCTGCCAGAAGGCCGGATCGCGCGCATCGAGGCCGAACGGGGCGAGCAGCTCGGAATGATGCCGGGTGCCACCCGCCGCCAGCATGGCGAGATAGCGCTCAGCGAAGCCCTCCGCCGCGTTCTCGTAGACCGCGTAGAGCGAGTTCACGAGGCAGTCGCCGAAGGCATAGGCGTAGACGTAGAAGGGCGAGTGGATGAAGTGGCCGATATAGACCCAGTAGGCCTCGTAGCCCGGCCCGAGATGGATGCCCTCGCCGAGGCTCTCGGCCTGCACTTCCTTCCAGATCTCGCAGATGCGCTCGGCGGTCAGCTCGCCGTTCTTGCGCTCGGTGTGGATGCGCCGCTCGAAGGTGTAGAAGGCGATCTGACGGACCACCGTGTTGATCATGTCCTCGACCTTCGAGGCCAGCATCGCCTTGCGCGCCGCCTTGTCGGGCGCGGCGGCGAGCAGCCGGCGGAAGGTCAGCATCTCGCCGAACACCGAGGCGGTCTCGGCCAGCGTCAGCGGGGTCGGCGCCATCAGCGCTCCGTTCGGGGCGGCGAGCACCTGATGCACGCCGTGACCGAGCTCATGGGCGAGCGTCATCACGTCGCGCGGCTTGCCCATGTAGTTGAGCAGCACATAGGGGTGCGCGGAGGGCACGGTCGGATGCGCGAAGGCACCCGGCGCCTTGCCGGGGCGCGTGCCGGCGTCGATCCAGTTCCGGTCGAAGAACTCGCGGGCAATATCCGCCATGCGCGGCGAGAAGGTGGAATAGGCGCCGAGCACGGTGTCGCGTGCCTCGTCCCAGCCGATCACCCGGGTCTCGACCTTCGGCAGCGGCGCGTTGCGGTCCCAGTACTCCAGCTTCTCCTTGCCGAACCACTTCGCCTTCAGCTTGTAGTAGCGGTGCGCGAGGCGCGGATAGGCGGTGTGGACGGCGGAGACGAGCGCGTCGACCACCTCCCGCTCGACGCGGTTGGCGAGGTGGCGGGAATCCGCGATGTCCTCGAAGCCGCGCCAGCGGTCGGAGATCTCCTTGTCCTTGGCGAGCGTGTTGGTGACGAGGGTGAAGAGCCGCAGATTCTCGCCGAACACCTTGGCCAGCGCCTCGGCCGCCTGCCGGCGCGTCGCCTCGTCCGGCTCCTGCAAAAGGTTCAGGGTCTGCTCGAGCGGCAGCGGCTTGCCGTCGATGTCGAAGCGCAGCCCGGCGATGGTCTCGTCGAACAGCCGGTTCCAGGCGCCCCGCCCGGTGATGCCCTTCTCGTGGAACAACTGCTCGATGCGGTCCTCGAGCTGGTAGGGCTTCTCGCGCCGCACATCCTCGATCCACGGTCGGTAATGGGCGAAGCCGGGGTCCTCCAGCGCCGCCTCCATCTTCGCGTCGTCGAGCCGGTTCAGCTCCAGCGTGAAGAACAGCAGATGGGTGGAGGCGTCGGTCAGCTTCTCCTGCACGTCGCCGTAGAACTTGGCGCGCACCGGGTCGGTGGTGTCGCCGGCATAGACGAGGCCGGCATAGGAATAGAGCCGGCCCAGCAGGTCCTCGATCCCCTCGTAGCGCTTGACCACCTCGGCCATTTGCGCGCCGGCGCCGGGCGCCTCCAGAAGGTCGGCGAGTGTGCCCCTGTAGTCCGCCGCGAAGGCCGCGCATTCATTCGCCGCCCGTTCGAGGTCGGCGTGAAGCTCGGGCGAATCGATGCCGGGATAGAGATCGGTGAGGTCCCATTGCGGCAGCACCCCGAGGGGCGCGGCGACGGGGGCGGCAGCCGCCACCGCGGCGGCGCGGGGGACGGGGCTGAAACGGTCGGCGATGCGGGACATGGTCACTCCGGCGGAACAGGCAGACAGCACAGATATCGTGCGTGGCGGCGACCGATCAATCCGCCTCGCCCGCCGACCCGCGCCGGCGACCGCCTTAAGGGCGTCCTCCGCAAGCTCGGGTCAGGGCCGGCGCAGCAGCGTGATGCGGTCGAGGTCCTCGACGCCGGACCACGGGACCGCCGTGGTGGAGACGATCTCGAGGCCGGCGCGCGCGGCATAATCGCGAAACAGCGCTTCCGTCATATGGTTCCGCGCGTGCGGGTTCTGTCCGTAATGCCGGTCCGGCGGAGCGTCGTAGTTCGAGTGGTGATAGAGCGCCATGCCGCCGGGTTTCAGCACGCGGGCACTGTCGATGAGATAGGCTTCGACGATATCCGGGCTGAAATGCACCATCGCGTCATAGCTGAAGATGGCGGTGAGCGAGGCCGCCTCGACCGGAGCGAAGTCGTAGCCGCTGTTGCGGTAGATCTCGACCTCGGGGTGGTCGGCGAAGCGCGCACGGCAGAAATCGACGTTCTCCTGCAGCACGTCCATCAGCACGAGCCGCTTCGCCTGCCCGACCACGCGCTCGGCATGGCGGCCATGGCCGCAGGCAAGCTCCAGCGTGGCGGTGAGGTCCATCTGCCGCAGCAGCCGGACGACGAGATATTCGTCGCTCCAGAACAGGAACGTCCAGGCCTCGGCCTCGTCGTAATAGCCGCTGCCCCGCCACGGCTCGGCGACGAGCGCGACCGATTGCTCCAGGCTGTCCATCCGCCCCTCCCATTGAGCCGGGCGCTGCCGGAAGTGGCACCCCGCCCCGCGCATGCGCGCTTGGCGTGCATTCTGGCGCGCGCGCCGGTGCCCGGCAAGCCGCCGCCGCCCGCGCCCACAGAAAGCGAGGGGCGCGGCGTGCCGCCGCTCAGCTCAGCGCGCCGGCCGCCAGATTCATGAAGATGACCTTCTGCACGCTCGGCGGGATCGAATCGGACGGCCGCGATTCGAAGTTCTTCGCCGCATATTTCGAGCGGATCATGCCCATCAGCTTCTCGGCGACATCCTTCACCGCGGGATGATAGGTGACCGAGGAAATCTCCGGCTGGGCGAGGCCGTCATCCGACACGTCCGCCTCGAAGCCGAGCGACCTGATGTTCTGCACGAGTTTCGCCAACTGGTTCTTGTCGAAGGAGCCCGACGGCGCGAAGACCCGCACCGTGAAACCCGAGCCGGCGAGCGCGGGCTTCGCCTCCGCCGGCGCATCTGCGGCGGCGGACGGTGTGCCGGGCGCGCCCGCCCCGCTTCCCGTATTGGCCGAGGCTCCCGGCATAGGCGGCATGAATGCATCGCCGGCGCCCGCCGGCGGAGCGGCCGCGACCAGCGCCCCATTTGCCGCCGGTTGCGCGGGAACGGAAGCGGCCGGCGCGGGCGCAGGCGCCGCCGCGGCGGGAGCCGCATCCGGGCTGCCGCCCGGCGCCTGCGCATCCAGCGCGGCGATCGCGTCCTTGAGGTCGACCTGCGCCATGGAAAGCCGCGTGACGGTCTCGTTCAGCGCGATCACCTGCAGCGCCAGATAGCCGGTCAGCCCGGCGAGCAGCACGACGAAGACCAGCGCGATCACCGCGACCACCATGGCGCCACGCGAGGGCGATTCGGGCTCCAGCAGCGGGTCGTGATCGAGCATCGGTCGCATCCTTCGGCCTAGAGCCCTTTCCGATCAGGTGGAATCACCTGATCGAGAGGAAAGTGCTCTATTTCAATACGTTGGAGCATGTTCTCGTCGCGAAAGTCTCTCAACTTTCGCGGAACATGCGCTGGTCGGGCGGTTATGCAGCGCGGGGCAAAATGCGAATCCCCGCCGCTGAATACATCCGTCCGTTCGCGGCACGAATGGGGCCGCGAGGCCGATCACATCGAAGGAGGCGAAGCGCCACCGGTAAACCGTAAGACGGCCGGGAATAGGGCTGGAAGGAAGGAGCAGATCCTGCAAGGTCCGCCGGCCCGAAGAAAAGACAAGACTTCGCGCCCGGCGCGCGCGAAAACCGTCGCCCCGGCTCCAACCATGCCCTAACATGTCGAGCGCAATGCAAGAGGTGCATTCCGGAAGGGCATGATGCAATGCAGGCGGCCGAACGCACCATTACTCGAAAGAGTGAAATTATTTCAAAAGACGAAGTATTTGATCCCGGACTCTCGCATGAAATCGTCACCCTCTACGAAGCCGAGACCGATCTTATGGGGCTGCCCACGGCGCTGTTCGCCGGAATCGGGCGCCTGATCGACGCCGAGGTCGTGACCTATTCGGAATTCCACCATTCGAGCGGGGAGTTCCGCTCGCTGCTGTCGGTCGAGGACGATCCGCTCAAGCGCGCCACGCTGATGGCCGCCTTCGCCCGCCACATGCACAGCCATCCCTTCTGGAGCGTGGACCCGACCTTCTTCGGCGAGCGGGCGCTGCGCGAATCGGACTTCTTCAGCGACGAGCAGTTCGCCGCCCTGCCAATCGCGCGGGAGGTGTTCCTGCCCTCCAATGCGCGTCGCGTCATGTCGATCGTCATGCAGCACGAGGATTACGTGCTGAGCATCGCTGGCCACCGCGTGGTCGGGCGCCCGCCCTTCAGCGACGCGGAGCGCGACCGGCTGGAGGCGTTCAGACCCCATGTGCTGCGCAACTACCGGCAGGCGCGCGAGCGCACCCTGGCGACGCTGACGCCGGCCGACCGGCTGCGCATCGCCTTTCCCGAGCTGACCTCGCGCCAGCTCGAGGTGGCCTCCTGGATCGCCCAGGGGAAGTCGAACGAGGACATCGCGACCATCCTCGATGTCGGCGTCGACACCGTCAAAGCCCACGTCAAGGCGATCCACGCCAAGATGGGCGCCGACGGGCGGCTCGCCATCGCCGTCATCGCCCACACCATCCCGCCCTTCGCCCGCATGCCGCCGCTCTGGCAGATCGGCGAAGGTGCCTGGGGCGGACGTCACGGCGCATAGCCGGAGCACGGCCGACGGCCGTGGGTGCCCCCCGACGCCAGAGGCTCGGCGGAAGCGTCGCGGGACCTCATCAGGCCCGATGGAGATTCTGCGCGTGGCTTTGCGACAGGCTCGTTTTACGCCGACGCCCCGGCCTCCCGCCTTGGTGGCGCCGCTCCCGGAGCGGCCCTAGGCGCAATCAGCCGAATTGATGAGAAGAAAAAGATATCCCGAATATCCATTCTTCGGATTGGCTTTCTCGCATATTTCGATCCGCCACCCGGAATTCAGACAGATCTGCTGAAAACTCTCAAGGTCGTGGTGGTGATACCATCCCTTCTGCTGTCTGACCGCGACGTTGTGCCCATCCTCAGCAGGGTTATAGCTTAGGGCGGCGAATTTTGTCTTTCGGGATAGCAACCGAAGCAGGCGCCCGGGGTCGGCAACATACTCAATTACGCCGCTCATGATGCATGCGTCCGCTGACGGAAATTCCCCCTCCGCGGCCGCATTCAGGTCCAGAACAAGCGTGCGATCCGACCTTTTGAAGATATCGGACGGTATATAATCTATGCCATTTGGTATATAATTGGAAAGAAACTCATTCCCTGCCCCGAATTCGACAACAGATTTCGACCTATCGCGCACGAATTCGAACAAGCGAATTGTTCTATGATTCCATTCTGTTGAAAATAAATCAGAATACCACCATCGGAAGAAATACGTCTGGCCGCCATCCATGGCCTCCTTGATCATATTGTTAATTTTGACATCAGGAGACGGCTTTTGATTGGACAAAACACGAAATATAGGCCTCATCCTATCAAGGATAGACAACTCATCTTCAAGAAGATCTACCCTCAGAGAGAACAATTTATTGAAATAAAACCTCAGCTCCTCCATAAATTTCGGCCATTCATCGTCCAGATTTTGACCCGATCCAAAGCGCTCGATTTGCGCCTGGCAGGTGGACAGCTTTGCAAGAGCGGCCGGCAACGGGAGGGGCAGTCTCTCGTCAATCATCGGGAAGTATGAGTTTTCAAGCAAACCGCCCTCCAGCAGGAACATAGGTCCGCAACCGCCGGCAGCCTGACCGCCGATGGGTTACTCATTACCACAAATGGGTGGAAGTGCGGAGATACCCGTGTCGGTCACCATGCGCCGGCAACACGAACGGCGCCAAGCGGCAAACCGACTATCTGTCTGGCTTCAGAGATTTCGGAATGGTGGGCGCGACAGGGATTGAACCTGTGACCCCTACGATGTCAACGTAGTGCTCTCCCGCTGAGCTACGCGCCCATTCCGGTGGCGGACCCACGGCCCGGAGGCCATGGCGTCGCGCGGGGCTCCCCTATATCGGCTTGCCCGCCGCCGCGCAAGAAGCTCCTGCGCGCTCTTCCCCATGACGAGTGGGGAGGTCGCCGGGCCTCACGCCGCCAGCATCTTGCCGACCTCGTTGACGAGGTCGCGCAGATGGAAGGGCTTCGACAGCACCTTGGCGTCCTTCGGCGCGCCGCTGTCGGCGTTCAGCGCCACGGCGGCGAATCCGGTGATGAACATCACCTTGATGTCGGGGTCGAGTTCGGTCGCCCGGCGGGCCAGCTCGATGCCGTCCATCTCCGGCATGACGATGTCGGTCAGCAGGAGCTCGAACGGCTCCTCGCGCAGCCGGTCATAGGCCGAGGCGCCGTTGTCGTAGGAGACGACGTCATAGCCGGCGTTCTGCAGCGCCTTCACGAGGAAACGGCGCATATCGTTGTCGTCCTCGGCGAGCAGGATCTTCGTCATCCCCATTCACCCGTCTCACTTCATTCCCGGCTCGCCGGCTCCCGGCCGGCCGATCCTGCTTCCGCATGGCCCGGAGGCGACGAATCGCGCGTCCCGGCCCTCTCCCCGGTGCTTTAGATCATATGTGCCTAAAATTGAATGACTTTCGCGTGCCCCCACAGCGCAACGCGTTGATCAAGGCCGCGTTCTCGAAACGCGACAAATCCTTGCGAGGCGCGCGGCCGATACGTCGCACCGGCCCGCCGGAGCGGGCTCGAAACGCCGTGGCCGGCGCAAAATCCCTCGAATTTCGCGTCGACATTTCGCGCCGGCGCCGCGCATGATAGGGACATGGTTCGGCGACAGAGCCGGGCAAGCCGTCCTGACCGGTCGGCGAGGCGAAACGGGAAGGTAGCGGCGGGTCATGGCTGCCAGCGTGGCTGAAACGATCGATCCGCCATTCGAGGTGGTGGAACCCGAGCGGATCGTCGCGCCCGTCCTGTTCAACTCGCCCCACAGCGGCGTCGTCTACCCGCACAGCTTCCTCGTCCAGGCGCGGCTCGACCTGCAGACGCTCCGCCGCTCGGAGGACAGCTTCGTCGACGCGCTGTTCGGCGGCGTGGTCGATGCCGGCATGCCCTTCATGCGGGCGCATTTCCCGCGCTGCTATCTCGACGTCAACCGCGAGCCCTACGAGCTCGACCCGCGCATGTTCGAGGGTCGCCTGCCCGCCTATGCGAACACGCGCTCCATGCGGGTCTCGGGCGGGCTGGGCACCATCGCCCGCATCGTCGGCGAGGCGCAGGAGATCTACGGGCGCCGCATTCCGGTGGACGACGCGATCCAGCGCATCGAGACGCTCTACAAGCCCTATCACCGCACGCTGCGGCGGTTGATGATGCAGATGCAGCACAGCTTCGGCATCGCCGTGCTGGTCGATTGCCATTCCATGCCCTCGATGAGCAGCGGCCGCGAGGACCGCCCGCGCACCGACATGGTGATCGGCGACCGCTACGGCACGAGCTGCGCCGGCGCGCTGACCGACGTGCTGGAGACCGAGCTACGTCGCCGCGGCTATTCGGTGGTGCGCAACAAGCCCTATGCCGGCGGCTTCATCACCGAGCATTACGGCAACCCCGCCTCGGGGATGCATGCGATTCAGATCGAGATAAACCGCGCGCTCTACATGGACGAGCGCAGCTATCAGCCGACCGGGCGCTTCGAAAAGCTGCGCGAAGACCTCATGGAGGTCGCCGCGCGGCTGGCCAGGATCGACCACCTGGCCCTCGCGCCGCTCCGGACTGCTGCAGAATAATTCTTCATTTACAATAGCTTGATTGCCAGTATGGGCGTTTTTTATAGGCCCATACAAAAATGCGACAGACAGCCTTGCATTTTGGGAATGAGAGATATACGAATTCTGCACGCTCGGTTCCGCCGACGTTTTCCCCTCACATGAGTTGGGGTTAGACCGCGAAGTGAAGGCGGCAGGAATACGTCGGTCGAAAATCGGGCGAGCCCGCCTTGAGGCTCCACTCGGAAAGGATGCCGGCTCCGCCAGGACATCCAACGCCGGGAAAAAGGGACGCCAAAAAGAAAGAGGCCGCTCACGCGAACGGAGCGGCCTAAGTCTAGGGAGGAAACGCCCAAGGAGGGCAGTACGAAGCGACGCCAATCGCTGCGTACAGGCGGAAAGATGTCGGTGCATTGCGGAATAATCAAGGCACGGAGGCGCGATCCTTTGTGCATGCGCGAGCAATCCGCGGCGACTGTGTCCTAAATATCTCACTTTTTGCAGCTAAACGGCCGAGTTGTCGCATCCCCGACGCTCGGCCTTTTTCGTCGCCGGCGTTGAAGCCCGGGTTTCATGCACGCGCATGATCGAGCACGCGCCCCGGCGGGGCGCCGTGATGTGGGAGCAGGATACCGGGAGCTGAAAAGAAAGAGGCCGCTCGCAAGCGAGCGGCCCAAGTCTAGGGAGGAAACGCCCAAGGAGGGCGGCGGCGACGCAACGCCAATCACGTCGCCGCACCGCAACAATATGCCAGTGCGCCGCACCAAACTCAAGTGAAAACGAAAGAAGTGAAATCGCGCCCACGGGCATTTGATTGCGATCGAAATCAAATCGCGGGTTTCGGATTCTCGCCTGCACAGCGATCACGACCACGAATGCCGTAACGGCAGGGGTCGTTCGCCCAGCACTCCACACAAGCCCTCGCAAGGGCCGGGCGGCGGGGCGTGCGACCGCGATCGGGTCACGCTATGTAATTGAAATAAAACGACTTTATGGGACGTCCGCCGATCGGGACCCCCAAAAAGAAAGAGGCCGCTCACGCGAACGGAGCGGCCTAAGTCTAGGGAGGAAACGCCCAAGGAGGGCAGCAGAAACGCAACGCCAATCGCGTTTCTGCACCGCCAGAATGTGGCAGCTCTGCTTCCCGATTGCAAGCGTTGGGCATGCCTATTTCCTGACCATGCCGACATGGCAGCCATGCGGCTCACGCGCATCTGGCACAACGTATGCCAGAATGTCGCACATAATCGCCGACCGCGGCCGCGGCCCCTCCAAGCCCCTCGCCCATTGCGGCCGCCTCCGGCGCTGGCTATGGAAGCAGGGCACCCCGGCACGCCGCCGGGCGGCAGACGATCCCGCGGCAGCGGGGACACCTCTTCTCGTGACCGGGGAACATCATGGGCGCGGTTGATTTCGAGGCCTTCGTCCATCAGCTCGCGGACGTCTCCGGCCAGGCGATCCTGCCCTTCTTCCGCACCGCCATCGGCATCGAGGACAAGAGCCGCGGCACCAATTTCGACCCCGTCACCGCCGCCGACCGCGCCGCCGAGCAGGCGATGCGCACGCTGATCAAGGGCGCCTTCCCCCAGCACGGCGTCAAGGGCGAGGAATATGACGACGACCAGCCGGACGCCGAGTTCGTCTGGATGCTCGACCCCATCGACGGCACCAAGTCCTTCATCGCCGGGCTGCCCGCCTGGGGCACGCTGATCGGCCTCTCGCGCAACGGCCGGCCGGTCTACGGCATGATGCACCAGCCCTTCGTGCGCGAGCGCTTCTATGGCGACGGCGCGGTGGCGCGCTATCGCGGCCCGGCCGGCGAGCGCGCGCTGCGCGTGCGCCCCTGCGGTGGCCTTGGCGAGGCGCTGATGATCACCACCAGCCCGCGCCTGATGAACGAGGCGGACCGCACCCGGTTCGGAGCGGTGGAGAACGAGGTGCAGCTCTCCCGTTATGGCGGCGACTGCTACGCCTATTGCATGGTCGCCGCCGGCCATGTCGATCTCGTCATCGAGACCAATCTGCACGACCACGACATAGTGCCGCTGATCCCGGTCATCGAGGGCGCCGGCGGCATCGTGACGGACTGGGAGGGCAACCCGGTGCTCGGCGGCGGCCGGGTGGTGGTCGCCGGCGACCCGCGCGTGCATGCGGCGGCGCTCGAGGTGCTGGCGAGGGGCTGACCCCTCATCCACCGCGCTTCACGGCAGAGCGCGACGCCTCAGTAAGGCGGGCTGCCCGGCACGAAGGCGTCGAAGGCGGCGAGGAGCTGCTCGCGGAACACGTCCCGCTCCTGCAGGATCTCGTGCCGCGCGCCGGGAATGACGATGTGCGCGCCGGCGATCAGCCGGGTGCCGAGATGTTCGATCGCCCGCGTCGAGACGATCTCGTCGGCGCCAGCACCCACCATCAGCAGCGGCTGGCGGATCGCCCGCGCGGTGGCGGGGTCGGCCAGCCGGTCCATCAGATCGAACGCCGCCCGAATCCAGCCGATGGTCGGCGCGCCGACATCGAGCTCGGGATGCTCGCGCGAGATGCCGAGGTTGCGCTGGTAGCGCACCGGATCGGAGGACAGCCGGTTGCCCTCAAAGGGCAGGCTGGTGGAGTAGATCTCGCGCCGGGCCGGCACCTTCAGCCGCGCGAAGCCGAGCGCCCCGAGGAGACGCGCCGAACGCCGCGCCGCCCGCTCGTGCCGCACCCGCTCGATGCCGAGCATCGGCGCCACCAGCACCATGCGGTCGAACCAGCGCCGGCCGATCCGCGCGGTGTCGAGCATGATCGCCGCGCCCATGGAATGGGCGAGCGCGAAATAGGGCGGCGGGCAATCCGGCAGCATCACCTCGCGCACGAAGGCCTGGAGGTCGAGCTGATAGTCGAGGAAGTCGCGCGCGTGGCCCTTGGTCGGGTTGCGCAGGAGGCGCTGCGAGCCGCCCTGCCCGCGCCAGTCCAGCACCGCCACCGCGAAGCCGCGCCGGCGCAGATCGGCGACCGTCTCGAAATATTTCTCGATCTTCTCGGTGCGCCCGGGCAGCACGCATACTGTGCCGCGGCACGGGGCGGTCGGCAGCCAGCGCGCATAGCGCAGCGTGATGCCGTCGGCCGTCCGAACGACGCCGCACACCGCTCCTTCGGGCACCGGATTTGCGGCAGTTGGGTACAGGATCATCCGGGCCGACGACTGAGGACGTTGGGAACTCGTAGCACCGAGCGATACACCGCCACGCCTTCCGGGAAAAGATGGCCGCCGGGGAAGTCCGTCAGTAGCGCTTGTCGCCGAAGCCGATGACGCGCATCCCGGCGATCGCGCCGGTGCCGCCGTCCACCATGAGCTGCACGCGCTCGCCGCGCGGGCCATTGGCCTCGAGGATGATGATCGCGCCGCGCTGGCGCAGCACCGAGATCTTGGAGAAGCCGCGCGAGCGCAGCATGTCGACGGCGCCGTCGGCATCCATGCCGCGGGGCGCGCTGGGGCCAACCGAGGGCGGCGTCTCGTAGGGCGCGTAGGGGCTGGGCGGACGGCGGCCGGGCTGCACCAGCGGGTCGCGCCAGGGATCGATGCGGATGCCGGCACCTTGAGCGAAGGCTGCAGCCGGAACAAGGGCGGGAGCCTGCGTCAACAGGAGCGCGACCGCCACTATTCCGGCCGATACTCGCGCCACCACCGTCAGGATACCCCCTGGATGATCGCCCGCTCCGCGCCGTGCACGGAATCGCACGGTCGAGGCAGGGCCCAGTGAGCGGAATAAGGTCGTCGAGCGGATGAACATGGACCGAAGCGGCCATTCATCGGCCGTTCATTCTGAGGCACAAGCTGTGCGCGGGAGTGAAAATAGGGACGGCACGGTTACGGCTGGCCCAGGATTGTGGGGACCTTAGCCGGCATCGCCTGAACCGCGGCAGAAGCGAGGCTTCATCACGCATTCATGCACATGGCCCGGCCGTGGCGGGGCAGTGGCGCCCGCGCGGCCCCGGCATGTCCGGGCGGCGACGCAAGGCGGCCGCCGGAAAGCTGTGGATGGCCGCATGCGTGCCGAAATGACGCATCGGATTACCGGCCGCACGCGCAGGATCGCGGCCGCCAGCGCCCCCCTTGCGGGATCGGAAACGGCCCCTATTTCCAATTTGCACCGGCCAGATGGCGGTGCATCAACCGGACCCGGCTCAGGCGAGAGGGTCCTTCGCATGTCGCTTCAAAGGAGGATATGCCATGCGTACGTTCGACTTTTCCCCGCTCTACCGTTCGACCGTCGGCTTCGACCGGCTGTTCTCGCTGCTCGACCAGGTCGGCGGCGTGGAGAGCGGCACCACCTATCCGCCCTACAACATCGAGCGGACGGGTGAAAACGCCTACCGCATCACCGTGGCGGTAGCGGGCTTCACCGAGAAGGAACTCGGCATCGAGGTGAAGGAGAACACCCTCACCATCCGCGGCGAGAAGCAGGAGACCGAGGAGAGCAAGTCGTCCAATGTGCTCTATCAGGGCATTGCGGCGCGGGCTTTCGAGCGGCGCTTCCAGCTCGCTGACCATGTCGAGATTCGCGGCGCGCGTCTCGAGAACGGCCTGCTCCATGTCGAGCTCGTTCGCGAGATCCCCGAGGCCATGAAGCCCCGCACCATCCCGATCACCAATGGCAGCGCCAAGGTGATCGAGGCCAAGGCTGCCGCGTGACGGCTCAGGCGTGAAGGCTGCCGCCCGGCGATCTGACCGTTCGGGTCGCGGCGGCCGGAAAAATCAGGGCGCCCCGGCATCCGCCGGAGCGCCTTTTGTTTTGACGGCCAGGGAGGCGTAGTGAGCTAGTTGCTCGACGCCTTCTTCTTGCCCTTCGGCGTCTCGCCCGGCGCCTTCGCGGGATCGCGCGACAGCACCGAGGCCGATCCGGCCGAGATCGCATCGCCCGGCGTGCCGGTGCCGGTGCCGGTCCCGTTCTTCGGATTGGCGACGACGGGAGGCGCGGGCGGCGGCGGCGCGGCGGCGGCCGGCTCCGCGGGAGCCGGGGTCGGCGGCGTCAGGGCGGGAGGCGCCACGCCCGGTATCACCCGCACCGGCGCGGCGTCCTGCGGCTGGGCGGCAGGCGCATCCGGCTTGACCGCTGCTTCCTTGGCGGGCGCGGCGGCGGCAGGCTTGGCGTCGGCCGGCTTCACGTCCGGCTTCGTGTCCGCGGGCGGCACGGCGGCCACCGCCGGCGCCGGCTTGGCATCGGCGGGCGGCACCGACGGCTTGGCCTCCTCCACCGGCTTCGCGTCGCCAGGCCTTGTGTCGGCAGGCTTGGCGTCGGCAGGCTCGGGCTTCTCGCTCGCCGGCGGAACCGCTGCCACCGGCGGCGCCGATTCGGCGGGGCTGGCCCCGGCGGGCGTGTCGAGCGGCTTCTCGGCGCCCGCAGCCGGCGCGGCGTCGTTCACCGGCGGGACAGCCGGCGCGGGCGGCGGCAGCGGCGCGGCCGGCGGCAGGGCGGCCGTCCTCGGCTGCGGAACCGCATTCGGGCGCGCCACCGACTTGGGCGGACGCGGCACCGGCTCGACGCGGGCGGTACCGATCGGGCGGATTGCAACCACCCGGCCGGTGTAGCGGTTGATGCGTACGCGCACCCGCGTGCCGTCCGCATCGGTGGCGTCGGCAACATAGGCTCCGGCGACGAAGCGCGTCGGGCTGATCGCCGAGAAGCCCATGGAGCGCAGCATCGGCCGCACATCTTCCGGCGGCAGGGCCGGCGGCGGCGCGGGGGCACGGTAGACGCGCGGCGCGTAATAATAGTCGGGGTAGACCGGCGGCGCGCCGTAATAGGGCGAGTAATACTGCGCCTGAGCGGTCGTCGCGGCCAGTCCGGACACCAGCGGCAGGGCGATCAGGAGGGCGAGCCCGGCGAGCACCGGAGCACGCAGGAACCTGCCGCGCGCGCGGGCGGGTGCGCGGAGAGAAACGGACGGAAGCGGAATCGGCATCTGATCTGTGTCTCGCGGTGACAAGGCGTTGCCCGATTACAGTTAAGGCGCGCGAATGAGGCACCGATGAGACGTTGCGGAAATGCCGCCGGAAGCGGAGCACTAGGTGAACGGCATGCATAAAGGCAGGTGCTCCGACCTGGTCACGGATGCCGCACCTGCCCGGATCGTACGTCGCGGTGCATTGCGGGCATGCGGCTTCCGCAATGGCGTTGCGCTGCGCTGCGGCACGCCTTACCGTTCATTGCGTGCGGCCCCTCGCCGCCGCAACAAGCGTGAAGTTTCCGCGCCGCCGGCATGCCGGGGGTGCTTGTGCGCGCGGGTCAATTCTGGCATGTTCGCGATTGATAGGGCAGTCATGCTGTCCTATCATGGTCCGGCAGTAGACGGCGCCGTCCATCTGGCGCCGGAAGCGGGCTCGGGCGAGCCTCAGTCAAGGCACATCTTAGGGAGAGCGGGATGAGCGAGGAACTCGGCGGCAGCGTCGCGGGTATGGTCGGGGAAGGAGCGGTTCGTCCGTCCGCCACGGACCGCGCGGCCGTCAAAGCCGCGCCCTCCGTGCTGAGCCACACCGATCCGTCCTTCCCGGCGGCGACGGGTCTTTACGACCCGCGCAACGAGAAGGATTCCTGCGGCGTCGGCTTCATCGCCGACATCAAGGGCCGCAAGTCGCACAAGATCGTCCAGGACGGGCTGCAGATCCTGCTCAACCTCGAGCATCGCGGCGCCGTGGGCGCCGACCCGCGCGCCGGCGACGGCGCCGGCATGCTGGTGCAGATTCCGCACAAGTTCTTCGCCAAGGAAGCGGCGCGGCTCGGCTTCGCCCTGCCGGAGCCCGGCCATTATGCCGTCGGGCACGTCTTCATGCCGCGCGACGCGGAAGGCCGCGACATCGTGCGCGCCACCTATGAGAAGGCGACCGCCGATGAGGGCCTTGTCCTCCTCGGCTGGCGCGACGTGCCGACCGACAACTCCTTGCTCGGCCACACCGTGCTGCCGACCGAGCCTCAGCACGCCCAGGTTTTCATCGCGCGCGGCGAGCGCACGGCGGACGAGGAGTCCTTCGAGCGCCGGCTGTTCATCCTGCGCAAGGTGATCTCCAACGCGATCTACAATGCCGCCGACCCGCGCACCAAGGGCTACTACCCGGTGTCGCTGTCGTGCCGCACCATCGTCTACAAGGGCATGTTCAACGCCGACCAGCTCGGCGCCTATTATGCCGACCTGCACGACCCCGACTTCGAGAGCGCGGTCGCGCTGGTGCATCAGCGCTTCTCGACCAACACCTTCCCGGCGTGGTCGCTCGCCCATCCCTACCGGATGGTGGCGCATAACGGCGAGATCAACACGCTGCGCGGCAATGTGAACTGGATGGCGGCCCGCCAGGCTTCCGTCGACAGTGAGCTGTTCGGCAACGACATCTCGAAGCTCTGGCCGATCTCCTATGAAGGCCAGTCGGACACCGCCTGCTTCGACAACGCGCTGGAGTTCCTCACCCAGGGCGGCTACGGCCTCGCCCATGCCGCGATGATGCTGGTGCCGGAAGCCTGGGCGGGCAATCCGCTGATGGACGAGGAGCGCCGCGCCTTCTACGAGTACCACGCCTCGCTGATGGAGCCGTGGGACGGGCCGGCGGCCATCGTCGCCACCGACGGGCGCCAGATCGTCGCCACGCTGGACCGCAACGGCCTGCGTCCGGCGCGCTATCTCGTCACCTCCGACGACACCATCGTGCTCGCCTCGGAGATGGGCGTGCTCACCTTCCCCGAGGAGAAGATCGTCACCAAGTGGCGCCTCCAGCCGGGCAAGATGCTGCTCGTCGACATGGTGGAAGGTCGCCTCGTCCCCGACGAGGAGATCAAGACCGAGCTCGCCCGCGCGCATCCCTACAAGGAGTGGCTGAACCGCACCCAGCTCGTGCTGGAGGACCTGCGCCCCGTCGAGGCGCGCGAGGTGCGCACCGACGTGTCGCTGCTCGATCGCCAGCAGGCCTTCGGCTACTCCCAGGAGGACCTCAAGCTTCTGATGGCGCCAATGGCGACCACCGGTCAGGAGGCGGTCGGCTCCATGGGCACCGACACGCCGATCTCGCCGCTGTCGAAGAAGTCGAAGCCGCTGTTCACCTATTTCAAGCAGAACTTCGCGCAGGTGACCAACCCGCCGATCGACCCGATCCGCGAAGAGCTGGTGATGAGCCTCGTCTCGTTCATCGGGCCGCGGCCGAACATCTTCGATCTGGAGGGCAATGCCCGCCGCAAGCGGCTCGAGGTGCGCCAGCCGATCCTCACCAATGTCGATCTGGAGAAGATCCGCTCGATCGGCTTCATGGAGGAGCGGTTCGACACCCGCACGCTCGACATCACCTATCCGGCCGACAAGGGCGCGGCCGGCATGGCCGATGCCGTCGAGCGGCTGTGCGAGCGCGCCGAGGCGGCCGTCCATGGCGGCTACAACATCATCATCCTGTCCGACCGGCTGACCGGGCCGGACCGGATTCCGATCCCCTCGCTGCTGGCGACCGCGAGCGTGCACCATCACCTGATCCGCAAGGGCCTGCGCACCGCCGCCGGCCTCGTGGTGGAGACGGGCGAGGCGCGCGAGGTGCACCATTTCGCCTGCCTCGCCGGCTACGGCGCGGAGGCGATCAACCCCTATCTCGCCTTCGAGACCCTGCTCGACATGAAGGGCGAGTTCCCGGAGGAGGTCTCCGAGGACGAGATCGTCAAGCGCTTCATCAAGTCGGTCGATAAGGGCCTGCTCAAGGTCATGTCCAAGATGGGCATCTCGACCTACCAGTCCTATTGCGGCGCGCAGATCTTCGACGCGGTCGGGCTCTCCTCCGAGCTGGTGGCGAAGTACTTCACCGGCACCGCCTCCTCGATCGGCGGCGTCGGCCTCGCCGAGATCGCCGAGGAGACCGCGATGCGCCACCGCGACGCCTTCGGCGACGCGCCGGTCTATCGCACTTCGCTCGATGTCGGCGGCGAATACGCCTTCCGCCTGCGCGGCGAGGAGCACGCCTGGGATCCCGAGACGGTGGCGACCCTGCAGCACGCCGTGCGCGGCAACGCGCAGGACAAGTACCGCGCCTTCGCCAAGCTGGTGAACGAGACCGGCGACAAGACGCTGAACATCCGCTCGCTGTTCCGCATCCGCGAGGCGGCGGAGATCGGCCGCACGCCGGTTCCGCTCGATCAGGTCGAGCCGCCGGCGGAGATCGTGAAGCGCTTCGTCACCGGCGCCATGTCGTTCGGCTCCATCTCGCGCGAGGCGCACACCACCCTCGCCATCGCGATGAACCGCATCGGCGGCAAGTCGAACACCGGTGAGGGCGGCGAGGAATCCTCGCGCTTCAAGCCGCTGCCGAACGGCGATTCCATGCGCTCGGCGATCAAGCAGGTGGCTTCCGGACGCTTCGGCGTGACGGCGGACTATCTCGTCAACGCCGACATGATCCAGATCAAGATGGCGCAGGGTGCCAAGCCCGGCGAAGGCGGCCAATTGCCCGGCCACAAGGTCGACGCGGTGATCGCCAAGGTGCGCCATTCCACCCCCGGCGTCGGCCTCATCTCGCCGCCGCCGCACCACGACATCTATTCGATCGAGGACTTGGCGCAGCTCATCTTCGACCTGAAGAACGTCAATCCGGGAGCCGACATCTCGGTGAAGCTGGTGTCCGAGGTGGGCGTCGGCACGGTAGCGGCCGGCGTCGCCAAGGCCCGCGCCGACCACATCACCGTGTCGGGCTTCGAGGGCGGCACCGGCGCCTCCCCGCTCACCGCCATCAAGCATGCCGGCAGCCCGTGGGAGATCGGCCTCGCCGAGGCGCACCAGACGCTGGTGCTGAACAACCTGCGCGGGCGCATCGCCCTGCAGGTCGACGGCGGCCTGCGCACCGGGCGCGACGTGGTGATCGGCGCCATGCTGGGGGCGGACGACTTCGCCTTCTCCACCGCTCCGCTCATCGCGGCGGGCTGCATCATGATGCGCAAGTGCCACCTCAACACCTGCCCGGTCGGCGTCGCGACGCAGGACCCGGTGCTGCGCAAGCGCTTCAAGGGCACGCCCGAGCACGTGATCAACTACTTCTTCTTCGTCGCGGAAGAGGTGCGCGAGATCATGGCCGCGCTCGGCGTGACCACGGTGAACGAGCTGATCGGCCACTCCGAATGGCTCGACAAGCAGGCCGCGATCGACCACTGGAAGGCGAAGGGGCTGGATTTCACCCGCATCTTCGCCAAGCCGCAGGTCGGCCCCGAGGTGGCGGTCTATCATAAGGAGCGGCAGAACCACCCGATCCAGCATGTGCTCGACCGCAAGCTGATCGAGGCGGCCATGCCGGCGCTCGAGAACGGCGACAAGGTCGTGATCGACCTGCCGATCAAGAGCATCGACCGTTCGGCGGGCGCCATGCTCTCCGGCGAGGTGGCCAAGCGCCACGGCGAGACCGGGCTGCCGGACGACACCATCGAGATCAACCTGACCGGCACCGCCGGGCAGGCCTTCGGCGCCTTCCTGGCCGCCGGCGTCTCGATGACGCTGGTCGGCGAGGCCAACGACTATGTCGGCAAGGGCCTGTCGGGCGGGCGCATCGTGGTCCGTCCGCCGGAGCACACCGGCATCGTGCCGGAACGCTCGATCATCGTCGGTAACACCGTGCTCTACGGCGCCACCGCGGGCGAGTGCTACTTCCGCGGCGTCGCCGGCGAACGCTTCGCCGTGCGCAACTCCGGCGCCATCGCCGTGGTCGAGGGCACCGGCGACCATGGCTGCGAATACATGACCGGCGGCGTGGTGGTCGTCATCGGGCCGACCGGGCGCAACTTCGCGGCCGGCATGTCCGGCGGCGTCGCCTATGTTCTGGACGAGGACAACTCGTTCAAGAAGCGCTGCAACCTGTCCATGGTCGATCTGGAGCCGGTCGAGGAGGAGGAAGACCTCCTGGAGCGCCTCCACCATCATGGCGGTGATCTGGAGTTCAAGGGCCGCATCGACATCATGGCCGACATGGGCCATGGCGACGAGGAGCGCCTGCACCAGCTCATCGCCAAGCACCTGCACTACACCGGCTCCAGCCGGGCGCAGACCATCCTCGACAACTGGCCGGACTATCGCGGCAAGTTCGTCAAGGTGATGCCGGTCGAGTACCAGCGGGCGCTGCGTGAGATGGAAAAAGCGCGCACGCTGCAGGCCGCCGAATAGGCACGGCGGCCGCATCCCCCATCGTCGTCCCGGACGGCCGCAGGGCCGGGCCGGGATGACGGCGGGCGGACGCGAAAAGCGCGCGGCGGTGTGCCGCGCCATATTTCCCCGACTGGCATGATTGATGTATCTGCACCTGAGGTGGAACGCCTCCAGGGTGGCGGTGCTCCGCGAAAGAGGGCGCAATGGGTAAGGTAACCGGTTTTCTCGAGATCGATCGGCGCGAAGCGAAGTACCAGCCGGCCTCCGACCGCATTCGCCACTTCCGTGAGTTCACCCTGCCTTTGCCCGACAGCGAGGTGGCCAACCAGGCCTCGCGCTGCATGGATTGCGGTATCCCGTTCTGCCACGGGCCGAACGGCTGCCCGATCCACAACCAGATCCCGGACTGGAACGACCTCGTCTATAACGGGAACTGGGAGGAGGCGACGCGCAACCTCCACTCCACCAACAACTTCCCCGAATTCACCGGCCGCATCTGCCCCGCGCCCTGCGAGGAGGCCTGCACGCTGAACCTCGAGGACGTGCCGGTCACCATCAAGACGGTCGAGCAGGCGATCGCCGACAAGGCGTGGAAGATGGGCTGGGTGAAGCCCGAGCCGCCGGCCCACAAGACCGGCCGGAAGGTCGCGGTCATCGGCTCCGGCCCGGCCGGCCTCGCCGCCGCCCAGCAGCTCGCCCGCGCTGGGCACGACGTGCATGTCTTCGAGCGCGAGCCGAAGGCGGGCGGCCTGCTGCGCTACGGCATCCCCGACTTCAAGATGGAGAAGCATTATATCGACCGCCGCGTCGCGCAGATGGAGGCGGAGGGCGTCACCTTCCATTACGGCGTGAATGTCGGCGTCACCCGCTCGATCGAGGACATCACCGCGGCCTTCGACGCGACGCTGATGTGCGGCGGCTCCGAGGCTCCGCGCGATCCGCGCCTGCCGGGCCAGGAGCTCGAAGGCGTGCATTACGCCATGCCCTATCTGGTGCAGCAGAATCGCCGCATTGGTCACGAGGACGTCAGCCGCGAGCAGCCCATCCTCGCCGCCGGCCGGCACGTGGTGGTGATCGGCGGCGGCGACACCGCCTCCGACTGCGTCGGTACCGCCTTCCGGCAGGGCGCGCTGTCGGTGCACCAGCTCGACATCCGCCCGGTGCCTCCGATCAAGGAGGACAAGCTGGCGGTGTGGCCCTATTGGCCGACCAAGTTCCGCACCTCTTCCAGCCAGGCCGAGGGCGCCGAGCGCGAATTCGCCGCCGCCACGCTCGGCATCGAGGGCAAGAAGGGCCGCGTCATCGGCGTGCGCTGCGCCCGCGTCGACGCCAAGCGCCAGCCCATACCCGGCACCGAGTTCGTGCTGAAGGCGGATCTCGTCTTCATCGCGCTCGGTTTCTCCCATCCCCTGCATGAGGGGATGTTGCATCAGTCCGGCGTCTCCTATGACGGACGCGGCAATGTCGCGGCGGACGACACGGATTACGCCACCAGCGTGCCGAAGCTGTTCGCCGCCGGCGACATGCGGCGCGGCCAGTCGCTGGTGGTGTGGGCGATCCGCGAGGGCCGTCAGGCGGCGCGGTCGATCGACGAATTCCTGATGGGTTCGTCCGTCCTTCCCCGCTGACCTCCTCGCGCCACCGGGACTATCCGGGCTCGGGCGTCTTCGAGCGACGCTGGCGCCGACTGCTCAGGGCGTGGCGGTGCTGCCGGTCGCCGGTGACGATGCCGGTGCTCCCGTCGTGTCCGCGCCCGGTGTCGCGCCGGGCGCCGAGGCCGGCGTTGCCGGCGGCGTCTCCGCTCCCGGCGGGCGCCAGCGGAAATCGTCCACCCGCCCCTCGGTCGCGCTGAGCGTCTCGCCGCCGACCAGAACGCGCGTGGCGAGCCCTTCGCCATTCGCGTGGCTTTCCGTGCCGGAGAGCCGTGCCGATTCCACCGGCTTCGCCCCCGCCAGCGCCCGCCCGCCCGTCGCCGCGCCGGTTAGCTGGATCAGCGAAGGCGGCCCGCTTGCCGCGGGCGTTCCGGTTCCCGCGTCGGGCACCGGCGCGCTGGGCTGGCCGTTCAGCAGCTTGCCCAGGACGCGGTCGACGAAGAAGGCGAGCTTGCGGCCACCCGCGCGGGTGAAGCCGACCCCGTCCGACGTGCGCAGACGCCGGCGCTGGCCGTCGACCGCGGGCCCGGACATGAAGAACTTGCCGTTCTCGTCGACGAAGCCGTCCCAGATGTCGACATAGATCAGCCCGGCGCGCTCGACATGCTCCCGCACGAGCTCGTTGAGCTTGGCGTTGCGGTCGCTCGCGCGGATGTCGTCGACCGGCGGCAGCCCGACGACCACGACGGGCCGGCCCACCATCTTCAGCCCGGCGAACAGCTCGTCCAGCCGGCGTCCGTAGATCTCGATCCACTTCTCGTCGAACAGCGGCAGCTTGCCGGTGGCATCCTCGATCGGATGCAGGTCGTTGCCGCCCATGAAGATGACGATGGCGTTGACCGCGTTGGCGTTGGCCAGCTCCGGCCCCTTGACCACCCAGTCATACTTGCCGTCCGGCGCGAGGCCGGTGCCGCTCTCGCCCTTGCCGACGACGGCGATGCCCGCGCGCTCCGGCGCGAAGGCATCGGCCAGCCCCTGGGCGAGCGGCGCCGCGAATTCGTCGCCGATGACCAGCACCACGTCGGTCGGGGGCTTCTCGACGTTTTTCCGTGCGTCCTCGACCGACGCGAACACGGTGCCGCGCGGCTCGGCGGGCTGCTCGATCTGCACCGCCTTGCGCGGCTTCTGCTCGGTCTCCGGCATCGGCGGGGGCGCCGCATAACGCTGCTGCGGCGGCGCCGGCGAGCGGAAGATCTCGAACAGCGGGAACAGCGGATTCCAGCCCTGCTGCTGCGGCGGCGGAGCCGGGCGCACCTGCTGCGGGCGCGCCTGCTGGCGCTGCTGGCTCGGGCGCACCTGCTGCTGCGGCGCGGCACGCGACGGCTGGCCGACACTGCCGGGCGGGCGGAACCAGTCTTGCTGCGCCTGCGCCGCCGGGCAGGCAACCATGACGGCGCCGGCCACCGCCAGCACCCTCACCGCCGCGCGCACGGAGCCCGACTGCCGCATCGCCCACGCCTCACCAGGATTCCACGCTTCAGCGGTGAACGATTATCGCGGCCGTTTCAAGGCCCCTTCCCCAGCGGCCGACGTTCCGCAGCCTACGATCCCTGGCGCATATGCGCGAGAACCTCGCCGCTCGCCATGCCGTCCGGAAGCATGCCGACGCGCACCTGATAGTCGCGCACGGCGACCCGCGTCTTGTGCCCGAGCACGCCGTCCGGCACGCCGATGTCGTAGCCTCGTGCCGAAAGCCGCTGCTGCAGCTCGACCCGCTCCGAGCGGCTGAGCGGTTTGGCGTCGGCCGGCCAGGCCTGCACGAAGGCATCGCCCCCGCGCAACCGGTCGGCAAGATGGCCGATAGCGAGCGCATAGGCGTCGGCCGGGTTGTAGCTCAGCAGCGCCTTGAAGTTGCCGTTGACCAGGAAGGCGGGTCCCTTGGCGCCGGCCGGAAGCAGCAGATAGGCGGTCTCCTCGCCATTGGTGAAGCCGCGGCCGGCCACGCGCTTCACGCCGAGCGCGGCCCATTCGCGCAGCGGCTTCTGCGTCGTCTTGTCGGCGAGCAGATAGTTGAAGCCGCGCGGCAGGGTCACCTCGTAGCCCCAGCTCCGCCCTGCCACCCATCCGCCGCGCTTCAGCTTGGCGGCGGTCGAGCCCATCGCGTCGGCGACGGAATCGACCACGTTGCGATGCCCGTCGCCGTCGAAATCGACCGCGTCGCGCTGGAAGGCGGTGGGCATGAACTGCGTGAGGCCGAAGGCGCCGGCCCAGGAACCCTTGAGGTGCGATTCGGGGATGTCGCCGCGATCGACGATCTGCAGCGCCGCCACGAACTCGTCCTTGAAATAGGCCTTGCGCCGCCCGACACAGGCGAGCGTCGCCGTCGCGGCCAGCACCTGGTAAGAGCCGCGTGCATTGCCGTAATTGGTCTCGATGCCCCAGATCGCCGCCACGATGTGCCGGTCGACGCCGTAGGTGCGCTCCACCGCGTCGAACACCACCTTGTTCTCCGCCAGCATCTCGCGGCCGCGCGCGATGCGCTTCTCGGACACCAGCATGTCGACATAGTCACCCGTCGACCGGGTGAATTCGGGCTGGGTGTCGAGCTTCTCCATGATCGACATGTCCGGCGTCAGCCCCGCCGTGTAGCTGCGCCAGCCGGCGGCGGAGACGCCCCGCTGCCGCGCGGCGGGCTCCAGCGCGGCGATGCAGCGGGCAAAGTTCCTCTCGTCGGCCGCCAGCGCCTCGGGCCGCATGTCGGGATGGCCGCCGCTGCGCGGAGCGGCTGAGGGGGCGGGGGCGGGGGCGGGGGCATAGGCGCGCGGCGCGGCGGCAGCCGGGCTCGTCGAAGCGGACATCCCGGCCGGCGGCGCGCCGAGCGCGCCGGTCACGTCACCGGTGGAACCGCAGGCCGCGAGGCCGAGCGCCATGGCGAGGACGGCCGCGAGCCTTGCTGCCTGCGCGGGCCCCGCTCCGTCCCACGCACCTGTCCCCAGACCCATGACGCCTACTCCAACGCGATACATCCGCCGATTGGAGCCGCGTCATGGTTGAAGCGGACTTAACGGAAAGCAGAAATCCGCACGAAACTAGATGCGGTTTCGCTCGCCGAGCTTGCGCTCCCAGGCCAGCGCCTGGGCGACGATGGTGTCGAGATCGGCGAGCTTCGGCGTCCAGCCGAGCTCGGTGCGGATGCGTTCCGCCTTGGCGACGATCGCCGCCGGATCGCCCGGCCGGCGATCGGAGACGCGCACCGGAAAGTCGATGCCCGACACGCGCTTGACCGTATCGATCACCTCCAGCACCGAATAGCCCTGGCCATAGCCGCAGTTCAGCACCGTGCTCGCCCCGCCGGCCTTGAGATAACGCAGCGCGTCGAGATGGGCGTTGGCGAGGTCGGTGACGTGGATGTAGTCGCGCAGGCAGGTGCCGTCCGGGGTCGGATAGTCGGTGCCGTAGACGTCCATCCCCGTGCGCTTGCCGAGCGCGGTCTCGGCGGCGACCTTGATGAGATGGGTGGCGCCACGCGTCGACTGGCCGGAACGCCCGGCGGGATCGGCGCCGGCGACGTTGAAATAGCGCAGCGCGACATAATGGAAGGGATGCGCCACCGCCGTGTCGGCGAGCATCCATTCCGTCATCAGCTTGGAGCGGCCATAGGGCGAGATCGGCGCCAGCAGCGCGTCCTCGGCCACCGGATCGTTGCCGACCATGCCGTAGACCGCGGCGGTCGAGGAGAAGATCAGATGCGGCACGCCGGCGGCGACCAGCGCCTCGATCAGCGCCCGCGACTTCACCGTGTTGGCGAAGTAGTAGCCCAGCGGGTCGGCGACCGATTCCGGCACCACGATGCGCGCGGCGAAGTGCACCACCGCGTCGATCTTGTGTTCCTTGACAGTGCGCTGCACCAGCGCCCCGTCGGAGACGTCGCCGCGTACCAGCCGGGCGTCGGGATGCACGGCCCAGTCGAAGCCGGTCGACAGGTCGTCGAGCACCACCGTCTCGAAGCCGGCATCGATCAGAGCAAGAACCATATGGCTGCCGATATAGCCGGCGCCGCCCGTTACCAGTACCGCCACGTCATCTCCCCTACATCGCCCCAATTGCATGGTCCGCATAACAGGGAAGACCAAACAATGCGTCAACATGGAGGTCGATAATCGGCGGAACGGATCGGCCGTAGAGGCTTTGTCAACGTCCCGCACCTAAGTCTATGCTTGCGCGTCGGATAGGCCGGCGCTCGCACGCACTTCCCTTCATTCAGAAACGTGGCGTCAACCGAACATGCCCAGCCCTATCCGCAAAGCGATCCTGCCCGTCGCCGGTCTCGGCACGCGATTCCTTCCCGCCACCAAGGCCGTTCCGAAAGAGATGCTCACCGTGGTCGACCGCCCGGTGGTGCAGCATGTCGTCGACGAGGCGCGCGCGGCGGGGATCGAGCACATCGTCTTCGTTACCGGGCGCAACAAGGGCGTGATCGAGGATCATTTCGACCGCCAGTACGAGCTGGAGGCGACGCTCGCCGAGCGCGGCAAGCATCAGTTGCTGGACACGCTGCGCGCCGAGACCCTCGGCCCCGGCAAGACCAGCTTCACCCGCCAGCAGCTCCCCCTCGGCCTCGGCCATGCCGTGTGGTGCGCCCGCGACATCATCGGCGACGAGCCCTTCGCGCTGCTGCTGCCGGACATGCTGCACAAGCCGCGCAACGGCAAGAGCTGCCTCGCCCAGATGGTCTCCGCCTATGAGA
The DNA here is from genome assembly GCF_000702305.1 of Allobosea sp. 117. GTDB lineage: Bacteria > Pseudomonadota > Alphaproteobacteria > Rhizobiales > Xanthobacteraceae > Ancylobacter. Next base: position 375,138 of record NZ_JNLC01000013.1, on the reverse strand, counting down.
AGACCGGCGGCGGCAACCACATCGCGGTCTATGAGGTGCCGATGGACCAGACCGACCAGTACGGCATCGTCGGAAACGGCGAGAGCGTCGCCGACGGCGTGCACAAGATCCAGAAGATGGTCGAGAAGCCGAAGAAGGAGGTCGCGCCCTCCAACCTCGCCATTTCCGGCCGCTACATCCTGCAGCCCGAGATCTTCGACCTGCTCGAGACCCAGGAGCGCGGCGCCGGCGGCGAGATCCAGCTCACCGATTCCATGCTGAAGCTCGCCAAGAAGCAGGACTTCTACAGCGTCACCTTCGACGGCTCGATCTATGACTGCGGCTCGAAGCTCGGCTTCCTCATGGCCAACGTCGCCTATGCGCTGGCGCGGGCGGACATCGCCGGCCCGTTCCGCGACGAGATCGAGGCGCTGCTGGCGTCGAACTGACGCGGCCGCGGCCGGGCGCTTTCGTGCCGATCGGGCGGAACCGCCCGATCGGAGAATGCTTTCGATTCAACAGGAGCATTTTCTGTCCGCGAAAGTCGGGCAACTTCGCGGAAAATGCTCTAACGCTGCAGCCGCAGCCCCACCTGCACGACATTGGCGGTGTAGTCCGAGCCCGGCACCGAGGAATCGAGCCTGAGGTGGCTCGCCTGCGCCGTCAGCTCCGCCCACCGGCCGAGCTTGTAGGTCAGCCCGGCACCGAATTCGAGCGTGCGCTCCTCGAGGTCCGAGCCGACATAGTCGTTGATCCGATAGGCGACCGAGGCCTCGCCGATCAGCCAGCGCCGGAAGGCGTGCTCGACCTCGACGCGCGCCTGATGCACGAAATTGCCGGAGGCGCCCGCCTGCGAGGTTTCCTCGACGCCGCTGCGCGCCCCGAGGATGACGGTGGTGAGCCCCGTCGCCTCCCAGCGCAGCGAGGCGTCGGCGACCAGCCCGTCAATGTCCTGCAGCGCCGGATCGACGTAATAGCGCCACGTATAGCCTGCCGACGCTGTGCCGGTGAGCAGGTCGCTCAGACGGAACTCGGAGCCGACCGTCGCGGTGATGCCGTGCGAATTGCGGTCATAGCCGGAGGCGTCCGGCACGATGTCGTATTCGCGATGGTCGGCGAGAAGCTGCACGAACGGCTTGACCCCCGGCATCATCTCATAGCCGCCGCGCAGCCTCACGCCGTAGCCGGTCACGTTGCGGTCGGCGAGGTTCTCATGGCCCCCGCCCACCAGCGCGGCGGCGGCATGGTCCTCGCGCACGATCAGCCCGGCAGCGCCGAGCTCGAGGCGGTTGAAGCGCCGGGTGACGCCGAGATCAAGGCTGGTCGTGTAGATGAGCGGCGGCTCCGTCGCGCCCTGCACGGCATCCACCGAACCGGCCGCGTCGGTGGTGATGGTGCCGCGCACGATGGCGTCGATCCGGGTCTGCGAGTTGACGTCGAGCCGGCCGCGCACGAGCGCCTCGGCTTCCGGCCGGTTGTTGGCGGTGACGTTGTCGTAGCTCGTATAGCCGCCGCGCAACTGGACATCGAGCGCATGGCGCGACCAGTCCGAGCGCGAGGCGAAGCCGCCGCCGATCACCGTGAAGGCCGAACCGGGCCCGTTGCGCACGCGCAGCGCGTTGCTGTCATAGCCCTCGCGCAGCTCGGCATAGGGCGTCACCACGAAGCTGCCGACCTTGACGCCAACCGGCTCGAAGGGATCGACCTCCGGATTGGTCCGGCGGCGCGGCGTGCGCAGCGGCGGCAGGTTGAGCGAATTGTCCGGCAAGGCGAGCGTGTCGAGCGCCGCCTCGGGATCGGGCAGCACGTCCTCCCGCGCGATGCTGTCGTCCTCCACCCCCACCGAGGGGCGCAGGGTCGGCAGGAGATCGGCCGGGCGGGAGGGCGCGACGGTATCGACCGCGGCATTGGCGTCGACCGTGCCGCGCAGGGCGCTGCTGCTCGGCGTCTGCGTGATGGCGCCGCGCAGACCGCTGTCGGCGGCCTCGTCGCTCTGCGCATGCGCCGGCCCCGCCGCCACGCCGAGCGTGACGCCGAGCGCAAGGACGCCCAGTACGAGGACGATGCGCGTCAAGAACCCGAATCCGCCGATTGCCTTGTGGCCCGATACGGTTCCGAACCTGCGCGTTTATGGTTAACGCACCGTTTCCAGGCGGCTTTTGGCGGTAAATCTCAGGCGGCGGCGACCACCAGCGTCGCGCCGTCGACGCGCTGCACCACCACGCGGCTCCCGGCCGGCTGATCGGCGCCGACGATGCGCCAGACCGTATCGTCGATGCGCACCCGCCCGACACCGCCGACGATGGGTTCGTCGAGCACGAAGGAGCGGCCGACATAGCCCTCGGCGCGGCGGTTCAGGAAGGGCCGGTCGCTGCCTTCGCTCGGCCGCGGCGTCACCCATCGTCCAAGCGCGACCATGGCGAGCGCGAGCACCGCGAACAGCAGGATCTCGGCCTGCCACGGCAGGTCGACAAGGAAGCCGACGGCACCGCAGGCCGCCGCCGCGAGGCCGAGCCAGAGCAGATAGGCGCCCGGCGCCGCGAGCTCCCCGATCATCAGAAGACCGGCGAGGATGAACCAGCTCCACGGCCCGAGCGTCTCGATGATCGACATGGGTCCAGCCCTCAGAACGTGCCCGGCCCGGTCGGCCGGCGCGCGCCGCCCTTCGGCGCATCCGGGCCGAAGGCGCCCTTGGCGATCTCGGCGATGCCGGCGAGCGAGCCGATGATCGCCGTCGCCTCATAGGGCAGCATCAGCAGCTTCTGGTTCGGCGAGGTGACGATGCCCTCCAGCGCCTTCACGTATTTTTCCGCGATGTAGTAGTTGAGCGCCGCCGGTTCGCCGCTCGCCACCGCGGCCGAAAGCATCTGGGTGGCCTTGGCGTCGGCTTCGGCGAGGCGCTCGCGTGCTTCGGCGTCGCGAAAGGCGGCCTCACGCCGACCCTCGGCCTCGAGGATCTGGCTCTGCTTCTCGCCCTCGGCGCGCAGGATCTCGGACTGGCGCTGGCCCTCGGCTTCGAGCACCACGGCGCGCTTCTCGCGCTCCGCCTTCATCTGCCGCGCCATGGCGGAGACGAGATCGGCGGGCGGCACGATGTCCTTGATCTCGATGCGGGTGATCTTCACGCCCCACGGCGAGGCCGCGGCGTCGACCACGCGCAGCAGCCGCTCATTGATCTCGTCGCGGTGCGAGAGCAGTTGGTCGAGGTCCATCGAGCCCATCACCGTGCGGATATTGGTGGTGGTGAGCGCCAGGATCGCGGCGTCGAGACGGGCGACCTCATAGCTGGCCCGCGGCGCATCGAACACCTGGAAGAAGGCGACACCGTCGACCGCCACCGTGGCGTTGTCCTTGGTGATCACCTCCTGCGTCGGCACGTCGAGCACCTGCTCCATCATGTTCACCTTGTTGCCGACGCGGTCGATGAAGGGAACGATGATGTTGAGGCCCGGCGACAGGCTGCGCGTGTAGCGGCCGAAGCGCTCGACCGTGTACTGGTAGCCCTGCGGCACCGTCTTCACGCCGGCGAAGATGGTGCCGACGACCAGGACGAGGATGACGATCGCGAAAAGATCAAGGCCGAAGGGCAGCATGCGCGAATCTCCCAGAGATTTGCCAGTGTGCACCCGGCCTTTGAACGGTGCATGAAAATTACGCACGGTGAGGTTGCGACACCGCCGTAGCACCGGCCAAGAAAAAGGCCGGGCTTGGAAGCCCGGCCTTTGCATAGCGAAAGTAGGGTCGGCTCACGCCGCCTCCTCGACGGCCGGGCGGGTGTCGAACAACAGTTCGCCCGCGCCGCGCTCGATCCGCACCACGTCGCCGTCCTTCACCGTGCCGGCGAGGATGCGGCCGGCGAGCGGGTCCTGAAGCAGCTTCTGCATCACCCGCTTCAGCGGACGAGCGCCATAGGCCGGGTCGTAACCCTTCTCGGCGAGGAAATCCCGCGCCTCGGGGGTCAGCTCCAGGACGATCTTCCGCTCATCGAGCAGCTTCTGCAGCCGCTTCGCCTGGATGTCGACGATGGCACCCATCTGCTCGCGCCGCAGCCGGTGGAACAGCACGATCTCGTCGACGCGGTTGAGGAATTCGGGCCGGAAGTGCGAGCGCACCACCGCCATAACCTCGTCGCGCACCGCCTCGGTGTCCTGCCCGTCCGGCTGGTTCACCAGGAACTCGGAACCGAGGTTCGAGGTCATGATGATCAGCGTGTTGCGGAAGTCGACCGTCCGGCCCTGCCCGTCCGTCAGCCGCCCGTCGTCGAGCACCTGCAGGAGGACGTTGAACACGTCCGGATGCGCCTTCTCGATCTCGTCGAACAGCACGACCTGATAAGGCCGGCGCCGCACCGCCTCGGTGAGCGCACCGCCCTCCTCGTAGCCGACATAGCCGGGAGGCGCGCCGATCAGCCGGGCGACCGCGTGCTTCTCCATGTATTCCGACATGTCGATGCGCACGAGCGCGGTGTCGTCGTCGAACAGGAACGCCGCCAGCGCCTTGGTCAGCTCGGTCTTGCCGACGCCGGTGGGGCCGAGGAACATGAACGAGCCGATCGGCCGGTTCGGGTCCTGCAGCCCGGCGCGGGCGCGGCGCACCGCCGTCGAGACGGCTTCCACCGCCTCCTTCTGGCCGATGACGCGCTTGGCGAGATCCTCCTCCATGCGGAGCAGCTTCTCCTTCTCGCCTTCCAGCATCTTGTCGACCGGAACCCCGGTCCAGCGCGAGACGACCTGCGCCACATGGTCGGGCGTCACCGCCTCCTCGACCATGCCGCCGGCCTTCACCTCATTGGCGAGCTCGTTCTTCTCCAGCTCGGCGAGCTTCTTCTCCAGCGCCGGAATGGTGCCGTAGGCCAGCTCGCCCGCCTTCTGGTACTCGCCGTTGCGCTGGGCGCTGGCGAGATCGGCCCGGGCCTTTTCCAGATCGCTCTTGATCTTCTGGGCGTCGCCGAGCTTCTCCTTCTCCGCCTTCCAGCGGGAGGTGAGCGCGGACGACTGCTCCTCCAGATCGGCGAGCTCCTTCTCCAGCTTCTTCAGCCGGTCCTTGGAGCCAGCGTCGCTCTCCTTCTTCAGCGCCTCCTGCTCGATGCGCAGGCGCACGATCTCGCGATCGATGCTGTCGAGCTCCTCGGGCTTGGAATCGACCTGCATGCGCAGGCGCGCCGCCGCCTCGTCGACCAGGTCGATCGCCTTGTCGGGCAGGAAGCGGTCGGTGATGTAGCGGTTCGACAGCGTCGCCGCCGACACCAGCGCGGAATCGGTGATGCGCACGCCGTGGTGCAGCTCGTACTTCTCCTTGATGCCGCGCAGGATCGAGATGGTGTCCTCGACCGTCGGCTCGGAGACGAAGACCGGCTGGAAGCGCCGGGCGAGCGCCGGGTCCTTCTCGACATGCTTGCGGTACTCGTCGAGCGTGGTCGCGCCGACGCAGTGCAGCTCGCCGCGCGCCAGAGCGGGCTTGAGCAGGTTCGAGGCATCCATCGCCCCGTCCGCCTTCCCGGCGCCGACCAACGTATGCATCTCGTCGATGAACAGGATGATTCCGCCCTCGGCGGAGGTGACCTCCTGCAGCACGGACTTCAGCCGCTCCTCGAACTCGCCGCGATATTTCGCGCCGGCGATCAGCGCGCCCATGTCGAGCGCGAGCAGCTTCTTGTCCTTCAGGCTCTCCGGCACGTCGCCGTCGACGATGCGCAGCGCGAGGCCCTCGACGATGGCGGTCTTGCCGACGCCAGGCTCGCCGATGAGAACCGGGTTGTTCTTGGTCCGGCGCGACAGCACCTGGATGGTGCGGCGGATCTCCTCGTCGCGGCCGATCACCGGATCGAGCTTGCCCTCGCGCGCCGCGGCCGTGAGGTCCCGCGCGTATTTCTTCAGCGCGTCATAGGCGTTCTCGGCGGTCGCGCTGTCGGCGGTCCGGCCCTGGCGCAACGCCTCGATCGCCGCATTGATCTTCTGCGGCGTGGCACCGGCGCGGTTGAGGATCTTGCCGGCCTCGCTGTCCTTCTCCATGGCGAGCGCGAGCAGCAGCCGCTCGACGGTGACGTAGCCGTCGCCGGCCTTCTTCGCCGCCTTCTCGGCGGCGTCGAACACGCGCGCGGTCGCCGGCGCGAGATAGACCTGCCCGGCACCCGAGCCCTCGACCTTCGGCAGCTTCTTCAGCGCCGTCTCGGTCTCCGCGAGCACGAGGCGCGGATCGCCGCCGGCCCGCTGGATCAGACCTGCGCACAGGCCTTCCGGATCGTCGAGCAGCACCTTGAGAAGGTGCTCGGGGGTGAACTGCTGGTGCCCCTCGCGCAGCGCAAGCGCCTGCGCCGACTGCACGAAACCGCGCGAGCGCTCGGTGTAGATATCGAAATTCATCGTCTCCCTCCTTGCCCCCCGTCCGCCCTTGAAAGGCACGGACGGAACTGGGATGGCGGCGCCCGTATCCCGGCCACCGCGGCGGACCCCTCCAAGGCGATCCGCTCGCCCTCATGTAGTGTTGCGGATTGGCAACGGAAGGGCCTTGAGGCGGATCAACAGGCGAATTTCCGCGCGCCGCCCGATCGTCACGAGGCCGGGGGCGGGAGCGCGGCCCGCCCGGCCAGCATCATATAGTTGACCGAGAGATCCTCCGCCTGCCGCCACTCCCCGGTGAGCGGATTGAAGACGACGCCGGCCCGGTCGACGATGTTAAGGCCGCCGGCCTCCAGCGCGCCCTGAAGCTCCTCGGGGGTGACGAATTTGTTCCAGTCATGCGTGCCGCGCGGCAGCCAGCCGAGCACATATTCGGCGCCGACGATGGCGAGCGCGAAGGAGCGCCCGGTGCGGTTCAGCGTCGCCGCGCACATCAGCCCGCCCGGCTTCACCATCTCCGCCGCCCGGCGGATGAACAGCCCGACATCGGCGACGTGCTCGACCACCTCCATGGCGAGCACCACGTCGAAGCGCTCGCCGGCATCCGCCATCGCCTCGGCAGTGGTGGCGCGGTAGTCGATCTCGACGCCCGACTGCTCGGCATGGGTGCGCGCAACGCCGACATTGCGCTCGGCCGGATCGATGCCGACGACCTCGGCTCCCATCCGCGCCAGCGGCTCGCTCAGCAGCCCACCGCCGCAGCCGATGTCGATGAGGCGCAGCCCCTCCAGCGGGCGGATGGCGCGCGCGTCGCGCCCGAAATGGGCGATGAGCTTCTCGCGCAGATAGGCGAGCCGCACCGGGTTGAACCGATGCAGCACGCTCATCTTTCCGCGCGGATTCCACCATTCGGCGGCCAGCGCGGCGAATTGGGCGACCTCGCGCGGATCGACGGTGGTCTCGGCGGTCTGCGGCATGGGGGCAGGCTCCGGTTCGGCTCAGAATCGCGAATGCTTCCAGGCTCGCGCGGCGCCGTTGCGGGCGAGGCGCGACGTCGATATGTATACGCGCCTTTTTGACCGGGGGCCTCCCTGCCCCGCCGGTCCTTAAAGATAAAGAACACGCGGTACGGTTTCCCCATGGCACGTCTGGTGATGAAGTTCGGCGGCACGTCCGTCGCGAACGTCGAGCGCATTCGCAACGTCGCGCGGCACGTCAAACGCGAGATCGAGGCCGGTCACCAGGTCGCCGTTGTGGTCTCCGCCATGTCCGGCAAGACCAACGAGCTGGTCGCCTGGTGCCGCGAGACCGCCGTGCTGCACGACGCCCGCGAATATGACGCGATCGTCGCCTCCGGCGAGCAGGTGACGTCCGGCCTTCTCGCCATCGCGCTGCAGGAGATGGGCATCCCCGCCCGTTCCTGGCAGGGCTGGCAATTGCCCATCTCCACCGACGACGCCCACGGCTCGGCGCGAATCCTCGACGTCAACGGCGAGGAGATCGTCCGCCGCTTCGAGAACGGCAACGAGGTGGCGGTGATCGCCGGCTTCCAGGGCATCAATCTGCCGAGCGGGCGCATCACCACGCTGGGGCGCGGCGGCTCGGACACCAGCGCGGTGGCGGTCGCCGCCGGCATCAAGGCGGACCGCTGTGACATCTACACCGACGTCGACGGCGTCTACACGACCGATCCGCGCATCGTGCCCAAGGCGCGGCGGCTCGATAAGGTCGCCTTCGAGGAAATGCTGGAAATGGCCTCGCTCGGCGCCAAGGTGCTGCAGGTTCGCTCGGTCGAGCTCGCCATGGTCCACAAGGTGCGCACCTTCGTGCGCTCCAGCTTCACCGATCCGGACGCGCCGGAGCTGCGCGTCAACGGCGATCCGCCGGGAACCCTGATTTGCGACGAGGAGGAAATCGTGGAGAGTGAAGTCGTCACCGGCATCGCCTTCGCGCGGGACGAGGCCCAGGTCAGCATCCGCCACGTGCCGGACAAGCCGGGCATCGCGGCCGGCGTGTTCGTGCCGCTCGCCGAAGCGAACATCAATGTCGACATGATCGTCCAGAACATCTCGGCGGAAGGCTTCACCGACATCACCTTCACCGTGCCGACCGCCGACTTCGAGCGCGCCAAGGCGGCCCTCGCCGACGCGCAGGACAGCATCGGCTTCAAGACCATCGAGGGCGCCACCGACGTCGTGAAGATCTCGATCATCGGCATCGGCATGCGCTCCCACGCCGGCGTCGCCGCCAAGGCCTTCAAGGCCCTGTCGGAGCGCGGCATCAACATCCGCGCGATTTCGACCTCCGAGATCAAGATCTCGGTGCTCATCGATGCGGCATATACCGAACTTGCGGTTCGAACGCTGCATTCGGTATACGGGCTGGACGCCTGACGGCGTCCTGAACCGGCGCGAGGCGGGAATCGCGCCACAGCGTCACCATCCGGGGTGTGCGGCTCCCGGAAATCGAGGACGGCCGATGCGAGGCGCGCTCGGCGGCCCGCGCGTGCTTCTCAGGCGGCTCCGCGAGGTCATGGCGGAGCCGGTCAGCGCGCAGGACCGTCTCGACAAGATCGTGGTGCTGATCGCCGCCAACATGGTGGCCGAGGTGTGCTCGGTCTACGTGTTGCGCGTCGACGGCACGCTCGAGCTCTATGCGACCGAAGGTCTGAACCGATCCGCCGTCCACCTCACGGTGATGCGGATCGACGAGGGCCTCGTCGGCACTGTCGCGCGCGAGGCGGAGGCCATCAGCCTGTCCAACGCGCAGGCCCACCCCGCCTTCTCCTACCGGCCGGAGACGGGCGAGGAGATCTACCATTCCTTCCTCGGCGTGCCGATCCTGCGGGCCGGCAACACGCTCGGCGTGCTGGTGGTGCAGAACCGCGCCCACCGCACCTATACCGAGGAGGAGGTCGAAGCGCTGCAGACCACCGCGATGGTGCTCGCCGAGATCATCGCCTCGGGCGAGCTCACCGCGCTCGCCAAGCCCGGCGCCGAGCCAGCCGCGCACCGTCCACTGCACGTCAAGGGGCTGGCGCTCGCGGAGGGCATCGGCCTCGGCCATGTGGTGCTGCACGAGCCGCGCATCGAGGTGACCAAGGTCATCGCCGACGACGTGCCGCGCGAGCTGGGACGCCTCGACGAGGCGGTCGACACGCTGCGCGCCTCGATCGACACGATGCTGGAGGACGAGGGCGTCGCCCGCGTCGGCGAGCACCGCGAGATCCTCGAGGCCTACCGCATGTTCGCGCATGACCGCGGCTGGATCACCCGCATGCGCGAGGCGGTGATGACCGGCCTCACCGCCGAGGGCGCGGTGGAGCGCGTGCAGTCGGACACCCGCGCCCGCATGCTGCGCATGACCGACCCGTACCTGCGCGAGCGGATGCACGATCTCGACGACCTCGCCAACCGGCTGCTGCGCCAGCTCACCGGGCGGGCCGGCGGGCCGGACCAGATCCAGCTCCCGGACAATGCGATCATCGTCGCCCGCAACATGAGCCCGGCGGCGCTGCTCGACTATGACCGCTCCCGCATTCGCGGCCTCGTGCTGGAGGAAGGCGCGGCGACGAGCCACCTCACCATCGTCGCCCGAGCGCTGAACATCGCCGCCGTCGGCCATCTGGAGAACATGGTCGGCATAGTCGATCCGGGCGACCCGATCATCGTCGACGGCATCAGCGGCGAGGTGCATGTGCGCCCGCCGGCCGATGTCGAGGCCGCCTATGCCGAGAAGGTGCGCTTCCGGGCCAAGCGGCTGGAGCGGTACGCCGCCTTGCGCGACCGGCCGACCGTGACCCGGGACGGCGTCGCCATCGACCTGCATCTCAATGCCGGCCTGCTGGTCGACCTGCCGCACATCGCCGAGACCGGCGCCTCCGGCATCGGCCTGTTCCGCACCGAGCTGCAGTTCATGATCGCCTCCGCCTTCCCGCGGACCAACGAGCAGCTAAAGCTCTACCGCTCCGTGCTCGACGCCGCCGGCGAGCGGCCGGTCGTCTTCCGCACGCTCGACATCGGCGGCGACAAGGTGCTGCCCTATATGCGGGCGATCGAGGAGGAGAACCCGGCGCTCGGCTGGCGCGCCATCCGCCTCGGCCTCGACCGGCCGGGTCTGCTGCGCAGCCAGATCCGCGCGCTGCTGCGCGCCGCCACCGGGCGCGAGCTGCGGCTCATCTTCCCGATGGTCTCGGCGGTCGAGGAGTTCGACCGCGCCCGCAACATACTGGAGCGCGAGCTCACCCATCTGCGCCGCCACGGGCACGATCTGCCCGAACGCGTGCTGGTCGGCGTGATGCTTGAGGTGCCGGCGCTGCTGTTCCAGCTCGACGAGCTGTTCAGCCGCATCGACTTCGCCTCGGTCGGCTCGAACGACCTCGTGCAGTTCCTGTTCGCCGCCGATCGCGGCAATCCGCGCGTGGCGGACCGATTCGACGCGCTCTCGCCCGCCGCGCTGCGCGCGCTGAAGTCGGTCGCCGACGCCGCCGAGCGGTTCGGCAAGCCGGTGACGCTGTGCGGCGAACTCGCCTCGCATCCGCTGGAGGCGCTGGCGCTCGCGGCGATCGGCTACCGGAAGCTCTCCGTCTCGCCGGCCTCCTTCGGGCCGGTGAAGGCGATGCTGCTGGAGCTCGACCTCGCGGCCGCCAGCGCCTTCGTCGCCCCGCTGATCGCCGAGCCTGCCAGCCTCGCGTCCATCCGCGCCCGCCTTGGCGCCTTCGCCGAGGCGGCCGGACTGCCCCTTTAGAGCCATGCTGCCCGACGCCCGCCTTGATCAGCTTCTCGCCCGCCACGCGGAAATCGAGCACGCGCTCACCGCCGGACCGGATGCCGACGCCTATGTGCGGCTGTCCCGCGAATTCTCCGACCTCTCGCCACTGATCGAGCGGATCAAGGCGCTGCGCGCCGCCGAGCGCGAGCTCGACGAGGCCCGCACGCTCGCCACCGATCCCTCGACCGACCGGGAAATGGCCGCCCTCGCCGAGGAGGAGGCCGCCTCGCTCGAAGGCCAGGTGGAGACGCTCGCCCATGAGGTGCGGCTCGCCCTCCTCCCGAAGGACGCCATGGACGAGCGCGGCGTCATCCTCGAGGTGCGCGCCGGCACCGGCGGTGACGAGGCGGCGCTGTTCGCCGGCGACCTGTTCCGCATGTACGAGCGCTTCGCGGCGCTGAACGGCTGGTCGGTCGAGGTGCTGTCGCTCAGCGAGGGCACGGCCGGCGGCTACAAGGAAATCGCCGCCGCCATCCATGGCCGCGGCGCCTATGCGAAGCTGAAATTCGAATCCGGCGTGCACCGCGTGCAGCGCGTGCCGGAAACCGAGGGGTCCGGTCGCATCCACACCTCCGCCGCCACCGTCGCGGTGCTGCCGGAGGTGGAGGAGGTCGACATCGCCATCGACGAGGGCGACCTGCGCATCGACGTCTTCCGGGCGTCCGGCGCCGGCGGCCAGCACGTCAACAAGACCGAGAGCGCGGTGCGCATCACCCATCTGCCCAGCGGCGTCGTGGTGGCGGTGCAGGACGAGCGCTCGCAGCACAAGAACAAGGCCCGCGCCATGTCGCTGCTGCGCGCCCGGCTCTACGACGCCGAGCGCGAGAAGCGCGACACCGCCCGCGCCGCCGACCGCAGGCTGCAGGTCGGCTCCGGCGACCGCTCCGAGCGCATCCGCACCTATAATTTCCCGCAGGGGCGCGTGACCGACCACCGCATCGGCCTGACGCTGCACAAGCTGCCGGAAATCCTCTCCGGCGAGGCGCTGGGCGAACTCGTCGACGCGCTCACCACCGAACATCAGGCGGCCCTGCTGGCCGAGGCCGAGGATACCGGCTGGGGCCAGCCATGAGCCGGAGCGGCGCGGGCGAGGCCAGCCGCGTCACGACCCGCGCCGAGGCGTCGCGCGCCGTGGCTGGACGGCTCGCCACCGCCGGCATCGAAGCGCCGGAGCGCGAGGCCCGGCTTCTGGTGCGCCTCGCGCTCGGCCTGTCGGAGCTCGATCTCGTCACCCGCGCGGACATCCCGCTGACGCCCGAGGAAACGGTACGTCTCGACGCGCTCGCCGCCCGCCGCGCGCAGGGCGAGCCGCTCGCCCGCCTCGCCGGGCGCCGGGAGTTCTGGAGCCTCGACTTCACCCTCTCGGCCGGAACGCTGGTGCCCCGCCCGGAGACCGAGACGCTGGTCGAGGCTGTGCTCGCCGCCTTCCCGGATGCCGGGGCGGCGCTGCACGTGCTCGATCTCGGCACCGGCACCGGCGCCATCCTCGCCGCGATCCTCTCCGAGCGCCCGGCGGCTTTCGGCGTCGGCGTCGATCTGTCCGAGGATGCGGCCCGGACCGCGCGCGACAACCTCGTGCGGCTCGGCCTCGGCGCGCGCAGCGCCGTTCTCGTCGGCCGCTGGGGCGCCGCGCTTTCCGGCCGCTTCGACCTCGTGGTCTCCAACCCGCCCTACATCGCCAGCGGCGATGTGAGCGGCCTGCCTCTGGACGTTCGAGACCACGATCCCCATCTCGCACTGGATGGCGGCGCGGATGGCCTTGATGCCTATCGCGCGATCGCACGGCAGCTTGCCGGCCTTCTGGCTCCGGGTGGACGAGCCGTCCTCGAGCTTGGTGCCGGACAGGAGACGGACGTCGCGGAGATCCTGTCGGTGTGCGGAATTCCACCCGACGGACCCGCTCGCCGGGACCTTGCCGGAATCGCCCGCGCGATTGTGACCGCCCCCTTCATTCCATGATGCCCTGCGGCAAAAAAAGGCTTGGAACAAGGGAACGAACCGATTAGTGTCGGATTAGGAATCGACCTGAGACACCATCTGCCATATTGGATGTGACCAGTGACGGCTCAGAAGTGAGTGGTCAAGGTTGAAGCGTGGCAGCCGCACCGAAGGCGTAGGTGCACCGGGAGTCTGAACAGGACGAATGCTTCACCGGTTTGTCTGTGCGACGTGACGGTTGCACGACGAAGCATGGGGTTAGGCTGCCGTGCGATTTTGCGCGCTGGCCGAATCTTCGATCGGCCCGACTTCGACCGGCCTTTGCCGCGCACGAAGGCACCGATCGCGATGCATCGGACGATGCACTCCCATGGCAAGAGGCCCGATGTCGGCGGCAGCCGGCGTTCCGGACGGCTCTCTCGGGCGCCGCGAGGACGACTTTGCCGCCGGTTAGGGCATCTCACGCGCCTCCTGTCGCTTCGGCGCATGGCGGGCGGACGAGGACCAAGAGGCGGATTGATGCGCCGTATTCCGATCCGGGCCAGGGTTCGACCCGGCGGATAGCGGCCCCAGAGACAGCTCGATGCGAAATAACAATCAGCAGCAGAAGCGTATGCGTGGCCGCAACAACAACCGTCGCAGCCAGAATCCACTTACGCGCGTTTATGAATCGAACGGCCCAGACGTGAAGGTGCGCGGCACCGCTCATCACATCGCCGAGAAATATCAGCAGCTCGCGCGCGACGCGCAGGCTTCCGGCGACTATGTGAGCGCCGAGAACTACCTGCAGCACGCCGAGCACTATTACCGCATCATTGCCGCCGCCCAGGCGCAGTTCGGCGTTCAGGGCCAGTCCTTCCAGCGTCAGGACGACGACGACGAGGATTTCGACGGCGAGGAGAACGCGCAGAGCTTCGAGGGCGGCCAGCCCTTCCAGGGCGGCCAGCGCGAGGGCGGTCAGCGCGAGAGCAGCCAGCGGGATTTCCAGCCGCGCGAGGGCGGTCAGCGCGAATTCCAGCCGCGCGACAATTACCGCGACGGCAACAACCAGCATCGCCGCGACAATCGCGATCGGGACCGTGACCGCGATCGCGGCCCGCGCGAGGGACGCGAGGGCGGCGACAACCAGCCGCGCGAGTTCCGCAACGAGCGCGAGAACCGCTGGCAGTCGCGCGGCGAGCGTGGGCCGCGCGAGTATCGCGACCAGCAGCCCCGCGAGGCCCCGCGCGAAGCGGCTGAAGCGCCCTATCGCGATCCCGGCAGCCAGCCGCAGCCCGACCTCGGCCCCGGCGTCGAGGCTGAGATCGGCCTTCCCGCCTTCATCACCCAGGGCGGCGCCCCCGCCGCCGCTGCGCCGGCGCAGCCGTCGCTGAACCTCGCGCCGCCGCCGGCTGCCGAACCGGCCGTCGAGCCGGTCGCCGTCGAGGCGGCCACCGAGGAGGCGGCTCCCGCGCCGCGCCCGCGCCGCCGCCGCTATCGCCGCAGCGAGACCGCCGGCGATGCGGAGAGCGGCGCCGGCTCCGCGGCGCCGGCTGAAGCTGGCGAATAGCGCCGCACACGAATAGCGCTTTACACGTGGCAAAACGAAACGGCCCGGTCTCGCGACCGGGCCGTTTTCGTTTGCAGATCAATTGCATGCGCCTCAGCGCATCAGCCGCACCTGGTCGCCCTCGGCGATCAGCCCACCGGTCACCACCTCGGCATAGATGCCGCAGTCGGTGTGGCCGTAGCTGCGCATCAGCGTGCCGGGAATGTCGAGGTTCCGCTTGGCCGTGGTCGGGTCGACATTGGTCGCCGCGCAGCGGAAGATCCGTGAGGAGACCTTCAGCCGGGCGGTGTTGCCGATCGCGATGGTGTGGCCAACGAGGTCGAACTCCTCCCACGGCTCCAGCCCGTCGAGCATGAGATTGCCGCGGAAGCGCAGCGGATCGACCGGCACGCCCAGCTCCTCCCCCAGCGCCCGGCAGCTCGCGAGGTTGATGAGCGAGACGAATCCGCGCGGCGAATCGACGAAGCGGAAGGCGTCCGGGGCGGTCAGCACGCGCGGCGCGCCACGCAGCTCGTAGCGCATGTAGCGCTGGAAGAAGCCCTCGATCGCCTCGCGCCCGGCTTCCGTGGACAGGTCGCCGCTCACGACCTCCTCGCCGTCCTGATGGATGCGCAGCGTCGTCGCCGCGTCGTCATACTTCGCGTCGAGCGCGGCGAGGCGCTCGTTGCGCATCAGCATCAGGAACTTGATCTTCGGCTGGAATTCCGGCGCCAGCGGGTCGAAGCCGGAGGTTCCGTTCTCGATGGCGTAGAGCCTGTCGCCGGGAAAGAACGCGCCCGCCGCCAGCTCGACGAGATCGAGCCGCTCGGGCGTCAGCCCCTTCACCGGGTAGCGGTAGATCGAGGCGATGCTGGCGAAGGCCTCGGTGAGGTATGTCTCCTCGCCGGCCGCCTCGGTGGTGATGTCGTCGGTCGATTCGCTCATGCGGGTGACCATATAGGCTTCGCCGGAGCGCGTCAGCCGCGCCCGGACATTGATCCGGGCTTTCCTTGGCGCCGCGAATCCGTATCAATTCGCGCCATCTTCTCCTGCTAGGGAGAATCGACGGAGGCCGATCATGCCGCGGCTGTTCACCGCCCTCGAAATCCCCGCCGACATCGCCGGCACGCTCGCCATGCTTCGTGGTGGCATTCCCGGCGCGCGCTGGATAAGCCCCGAATTCTACCACGTGACCCTGCGCTTCATCGGTGACGTGGACTATGCCGTGGCCCGTGACGTCGCCGCCGCGCTGGACGAGGTCGAGCGCTTCGGCTTCGAGCTGACGCTCGATGGCGTCGACCAGTTCGGCAACAACAAGCCGCGCGCGATCTTCGCGACGGTCAAGGCCAATCGCGAGCTGATCGAGCTGCAGGCCGAGCAGGAGCGCCTGATGAAGCGGGTCGGCCTGCCGCCGGAGGGGCGGAACTTCCGCCCGCACGTCACCCTGGCCCGCCTGCGCGACACCCCGCCACGGCAGGTGGCCGAGTATCTTTCGATCCGCGGCTATTACCGCTCGCCGACCTTCGAGGTGCCGCGCTTCGTGCTGTTCTCCTCGCGCGATTCCGTCGGCGGCGGCCCCTACCGGGTCGAGGCCTCCTATCCGCTGATGTGAGGCCCGAAATCACTCCCGGAATATCTTGCGAAAGCGGGAACCCGGGGCCATTTCGATGGGCGGTCAGGAGGACAGCATGTTCGCCGCTTCGCAGCAGTTTTTCTCGCGCCGGTTCTTCGGGACGGCGGATGACGAGAAGAAGGTTCGCAGCCAGTTCTGGAAGAAGCTGCGCGGCAGCCTCGCGCGCATCCCCTTCGCGGAGGATGTGACGGCGGCCTATTACTGCGCGCTCGACAGCGCGACGCCGGTGCGGGTGCGCGCCATGCTGTTCGGCGCCCTCGCCTATTTCGTCCTGCCGGCCGACAGCGTGCCGGATTTCCTGCCGGTGCTCGGTTTCACCGACGACGCGGCGGTGATCGCCGCGGCGCTCAATCTGCTTGCTGGCCATCTGCGCCCCGAACATCGGGTCGCGGCGCGCGAGGCACTTGACCGGCTCAGCGGGCGCTGACGCCCACCTCGGTGAGCAGCACGATCTTGCCCTGCGCCTTGCGGCCGGCGATGTCGGCGATCGCCTTGGCGCAGTCCTCGAGCGGATAGGTGGCGCTGACATGCGCGGCAATCGCACCCTGCGCGAGGAGGGCGAGGATCTCGTCGGCATGGCGCCGCAGCAGGCCGGGATCGTGCTCGAGCGCGCCGCCGAGGGTGACGCCGCGCAGGTCGCAGCCTTTCAGCAGCAGAAGGTTGAGCGGAATGCGCGGGATGTCCCCGGCGGCGAAGCCGATCACCAGATAGCGCCCCAGCCACGCCAGCGAGCGGACGACGGGCTCGGCGAAGTCGCCGCCGACGGGATCATAGACCACGTCGACCCCCTTGCCGCCGGTGAGCTGACGCAATCGCCCGCGCAAATCCTCCGTCGCGTAGTCGACCAGCTCGTCCGCGCCGTGCCGCGCCGCCAGCGCGAGCTTTTCGGCCGAGGAAGCGCAGGCGATCACCCTCGCCCCCATCGCCTTGCCGATTTCCACCGCCGCGAGCCCGACCCCGCCGGAGGCGCCGAGCACGACGAGCGTCTCGCCGCTCTTCAGCTCGCCGCGGTCGCGCAGGGCATGCAGCGTCGTGCCGTAGCTGATCAGCACCGCCGCCGCCTTGGTGAGCGGCACGCCGTCCGGCACCCTGGCGAGCCGGCCGACCGGGACGACGAGGCGCTCGCGCGCCGCGCCGCTGCGCACATTGCCGCAGACCCGGTCTGCGACCGAAAAATCCGATACCCCCTCGCCGAGCGCGCGCACGGCGCCGGCAAACTCGCCGCCCGGCGAGAACGGACGCGGCGGCTTATGCTGGTAGCGGTCCTCAATGATCAGTGTGTCGAAGAAATTCAGGCCCACGGCGGCGACGTCCACCACGACCTCGCCAGGCCCGGCAACCGGTTCGGGCAGATCGGCGACGACCAGGCTGTCCGCCGGCCCTTTCTCCATGCTCAGCACGGCTTTCACGCGATTGTTTCCTCCAGCGCCACCCGGGCCGTTCGAAGCTGTTTTTCCACGCCATTTTTTTGGCGTGCTCGCTGAATAGCCCTAGAACAGGGGCATTTGAACGGCAAAATCTTCACAAGGGTTCACAGCGACGATGCTGCCGGTTATCCCTTTGGGGCTAATGAGAATCGTGGGAACCGGCGCCATGCCGGAGGGTATTCGGGGGAGATCCAGAATGGCACGCCACTTCGGGCATGCGGCACTCGCCGGCCTCGCCATCATGGTGCTCGGCGCAACCGCAAGCCATGCGCAGGGTGCGCCGAAGCTGGTCGCCCAGTCGGGCGACTGGGGCGTGTATATGGACCAGAGCGGCTCGGGCAAGACTTGTTACGCCCTGTCCCAGCCGAAGACGCGGGTGCCCGAGGGGCTGAACCGCGATCCGGCCTATTTCTTCATCAGCACCCGCACGGCCGAGAACGTGAAGAACGAGATCAGCGTGATCATGGGCTTCCCGCTGAAGGAGGGCTCGGACGCGACGCTGACCATCGGTACCAACAATTTCGCGCTCTACACGCGCGAGAGCGGCGCCTGGGTCCGCAACGTCGCGGAGGAGGCCCGCCTCGTCGACGCGCTGCGCAAGGGCAAGGACGTCGTGGTCAAGGGCACCTCGCGCCGTGGCAACGTCACGACCGACACCTACTCGCTGAACGGCGTATCCTCCGCGATCGACCGGGCCGCGCAGGAATGCCGCTAGGACGTGCCGCTGAGGACGATGCCGCTGACGAATCCCTCCTGAAACGAGGTGCCGATGCCGGCCGAGCTCCGCCTGATACCTTGCCTCGCCGATAATTACGCGGTGCTGCTGCACGATCCGGCGACCGAGGCGACGGCGGTGGTCGACGCTCCCGAGGTGGCGCCCATTCTCGCGGCGCTGGACCGGGAGGGGTGGAATCTCACCCACATCCTCGTCACCCACCACCACACCGACCACATCGCCGGCGTGCTGGCGCTGAAGGAGCGCTTCGGCGCCACGGTGATCGGCCCCAAGGCCGAGCGCGAGACCATACCCGGCCTCGACTTCGCCGTGGTGGACGGCGATCCGGTGGCGGTCGGCTCGCTGGTCGGCCGGGTGCTGGAGACGCCGGGCCACACCAAGGGGCACATCGTCTTCCTGTTCGAGGACGAGCGTCTTCTGTTCAGCGGCGACACGCTGTTCGTAATGGGATGCGGGCGCCCCTTCGAATGCGATCCTCCGGTGCTGTGGGAATCGCTGCTCAGGCTGCGCGCCCTCCCCGACGACATCCTCGTCTATTGCGGCCACGAGTATACGCTCTCCAATGCGCGCTTCGCGCTCAGCGTCGACCCCGACAATGAAGGGCTCGTCGCTCGGCTGGCGGAGGTGGAGGCGGTGCGCGCCGCAAATCGCCCGACGCTGCCGACCACCATCGGCGCCGAGAAGGAGACCAACCCCTTCCTGCGGGCGGACGATCCTGCCCTCGCCGAGCGGCTCGGCCTTGGCGGCGCGACGCCGGGGGCGGTCTTCACCGAGCTCAGGTCGCTGAAGAACAGCTTCCGGGGCTGACCGGCATGGCGACCGCGCTCACCGCTGCTGAGGTCATTGCCCGGCTGGGACTGACCCCGCATCCGGAGGGCGGTCACTTCCGCGAGACCTTCCGCGATCCCCACCGCACATCGGACGGGCGCGCGGCGTCGACCGCGATCTATTTCCTGCTGGCCGCCGGCGAGCGCTCGCACTGGCACCGCGTGGATGCCGCCGAGGTTTGGCACTGGCACGCGGGGGCGCCGCTTGCCCTGCTGCTGGCGCCCGGCGACCGCGGCCCGGTCGAGCGCCGCGTCCTCGGTCCCGATTTCGATTCCGGCGCCGCGCCGCAGATCGCGGTGCCGCGCGGCTGGTGGCAATCTGCCGAGAGCCTCGGCGACTGGACGCTGGTTGGCTGCACGGTGGCGCCGGGCTTCGAGTTCGCCGGCTTCGAGCTCGCCGCGCCCGGCTGGTCGCCGGGCTAAAACGGCGCAGGTTCTAAGTTGAAGAGCTTTGCGACAGAGACCTGCGCGATTCCGCTGGCTGCTTCCGCGCCAGCACCGTCGCCACCAGCGCTCCGCCGACGATGAGCCCGCAGGCGACGGCAAGGCTCCACGAGGCCGCGGCATAGCCGGCCGCGACCAGCAGCAGGGTGGAGAGCACCGGCGCGGCATAGGAGGCAATGCCGAGCAGCTTTATGTCGCCGCGCTTCATGCCGATGTCCCAGGTGTAGAAGGCGAGCCCGACCGGTCCGGCGCCGAGCGCCGCCACCGCCAGCCACTCGCCGGTGCCCGACGGCCATATATGCGGCTCGAAGGCGAGGTGGCACAGCGCCGAAAGCGCCGCGGTGGCGAGGCAGAAGCCGGCCACCACGTCGGTCGGCACCGACTGGAAACGGCGCGACAGCACCGAATAGCCCGACCAGATGAAGGCGCAGAGCAGAGCCGCGCCATAGCCGGGCAGATAGGCCGGCGAGAAGCCGAGCCCGCCGGCGCGCCCGCCGAGCAGCACCACCGTTCCGGCAAGGCCCATCAGCGCGCCGATCACATGGACGGATTTCAGCTTTTCGCCGGGCAGCAGCGACGACATCAGCACGATGAGCAGCGGCCAGAGATAGGCGATCAGCCCCGCCTCGGCCGGCGGCGCCAGCTTGAGCGCGGAGAAATAGAAGAAGTGGTAGCCGAACAGCCCGCCGACCCCGTGCAGCCAGACCGGCCAGGGCTGGCGCAGCACACCGAGCGGCACGCCGCGCAGCACCGCGGCGGCAAGGCCCACGGCGCCGCCGATCGAGAAGGTCAGCGCGGTGAGCAGGAACGGCGGCACAGCCCCCGTCGCCGAGGTGGCGAGGGCGAGCGTCGACCACAGGAGAATCGCCGTGCAGCCGACGAGGGTAGCGGTGATGCGCGACATGAACCGAGCAGGGGTTGAAGGAAGCTGCGCCCTTATCGCCCCGGCACGGCCCAAAAGCCAAGCGCGGCGGAGATTTTCCCCGCCGCGCTCATGCCGAATCCGATGCGCGCCGATATTGGCCGCCGGCGGCTTACGCCATGTACTGGCCGCCATTGGCGGTGAGCGTGGCGCCGGTGATGAAGCCAGCGTCGTCCGCCACCAGGAAGGCGACGCAACGCGCGATCTCCTCCGGCTCGCCGAGGCGGCCGACCGGGATGTTCGGAAGGATCTGCTTGTCCAGCACTTCCTGAGGCACGGCGCGGACCATCTCGGTGCCGATATAGCCCGGGCAGATGGCGTTCACGGTGATGCCCTTGCGCGCGTTCTCCTGCGCCAGCGCCTTGGTGAAGCCGATCTCGCCGGCCTTGGCCGCGGAATAGTTAGTCTGCCCCATCTGGCCCTTCTGGCCGTTGATCGAGGAGATGGTGACGATGCGCCCGAAATTGCGATCGCGCATGCCCTCGATCACCTGCCGGCACATGTTGAACACCGAGTTCAGGTTGGTGTTGATGACCGCGTACCACTGCTCGGGCGTCATCTTGTGTAGCATGCCGTCGCGGGTGATGCCGGCATTGTTCACCAGCACGTCGACCGGCCCCAGCGCCGCCTCGACCTCGGCGACGCCCGCCTTGCAGGCGGCGAAGTCCGAGACGTCCCACTTGAAGGCCGGGATGCCGGTCTCCTCGGTGAACTTGGCCGCAGCCTCGGCATTGCCGGCATAATTGGCGGCGACCGAATAGCCGGCCTGCTTGAGCGCCTTGCAGACGGCGGCACCTATTCCACGGGTGCCGCCCGTGACCAATGCGACGCGGGGCATTTCCATTCCCTCCTGAACGTTTATCGCCGGCAAAATGCCAGCCTTTGTTACGCCGACACGAACGACGAGACGTAGCGACGTCTCGCCGGTCGTATGTTGCGTTAGGTCAAGCTGTGGAAGTCAGCAAATAGGCGATGAGATCAGTCGCGCTCGACGCACATGGCGATGCCCATGCCGCCGCCGATGCAGAGCGTGGCGAGGGCCTTCTTGGCGTCCCGCTTCTGCATCTCGTAGAGCAGCGTGGTGAGCACGCGCGCGCCGGACGCGCCGATCGGGTGACCGAGGGCGATGGCGCCGCCGTTCACGTTCACCTTGGCGGGATCCCAGCCGAGATCCTTGTTCACCGCGCAGGCCTGGGCGGCGAAGGCCTCGTTGGCTTCGACGAGGTCGAGATCGGCGACCGTCCAGCCAGCCTTCTCCAGCGCGCGGCGCGAGGCCGGGATGGGGCCGGAGCCCATGATCGCCGGATCGACGCCCGCCTGCGCCCAGGAGACGATGCGCGCGATCGGCGTCTTGCCGGCGCTCGCGGCCTTGGACGCGCTCATCAGCACCACGGCGGCGGCGCCGTCATTGATACCCGAGGCGTTGCCCGCCGTCACCGTGCCGTCCTTGGAGAAGGCCGGGCGCAGCTTGGCCATGGAGTCGAGCGTGGCGCCGTGGCGCGGATACTCGTCGTCGGCGACCACCACGTCCCCCTTGCGGGTCGTGATGGTGATGGGGACGATCTCCTCCTTGAAGCGGCCGGCCTTCTGCGCCGCCTCGGCCTTGTTCTGCGAGCCGACGGCGAACTCGTCCTGCTGCTCGCGGGTGATCTGCCACTGGCGGGCGACGTTCTCGGCGGTGGTGCCCATGTGGTAGCCATTGAAGGCGTCCCAGAGGCCGTCCTTGATCATGGTGTCGACCATCTCGAGGCTGCCCATCTTGGTGCCGTTGCGCAGATGCGCGCAGTGCGGCGCCTGGCTCATCGATTCCTGGCCGCCGGCGACCACAATGTCGCTGTCGCCGTTGAGGATCGCCTGATAGCCGAGCGCCACCGCGCGCAGGCCGGAGCCGCAGAGCTGGTTCACGACCCAGGCGGGGCTCTCCACCGGAATGCCGGCCGCCACCGAGGCCTGCCGCGCCGGATTCTGCCCGGCGCCGGCGGTGAGGACCTGGCCCATGATGGTCTCGGACACCTCGTCGGGCGCCACGCCCGCGCGCTCAAGCGCCGCCTTGATCGCCGCCTTGCCGAGCTCGTGCGCCGGCAGGGACGAGAGCGCCCCGTTGAAGGCGCCGACGGGCGTGCGCACGGCGCTGACGATAACGATGCCGTCTTTCATAGGTCTCATCCTCCCGGTTCCGAACCGTGCTGGCGCACTGCAGCGCGCCGTCCGGCTTGTAATTGTGCCGCAATGGTGTTGGGCGCAAGTGACACATGTCAATGCGACCGACGTTTAGGGTCGGCATTTCTTTCGCGCAAAAGGGGTGCAGCAATCCTGGGCGCCGCAATGCACAATCCAGTAGCAGGCGGGCTGGAAACGCTCTACAGTTTCCAAGGGGAAACGACCAAGGCGACCGGATCACATGGCAAAATCCACGGAACCCGTCACCATCAAGAAATATGCGAACCGGCGGCTCTACAACACCGGCACGAGCACTTATGTAACGCTCGAAGACCTCGCATTGATGGTGAAAAGCGGCGAAGACTTTGTCGTCTACGACGCAAAGAGCGGTGAAGACATCACCCATTCCGTATTGACGCAGATCATCTTCGAGCAGGAAGGAAAAGGGCAGAGTCTCCTGCCGATCAACTTCCTGCGCCAGATCATCCGCTTCTACGGGGACAGCATGCAAATGCTGGTTCCTCGTTACCTCGATATCTCCATCGAGAACTTCTCCCGCGATCAGGAGAAGTTCCGCGACCAGATCGCCAAGACCTTCGGGGTCGGCGGTTTCGGCGTCGGCGGCTTCGGCGCGATGGAGGAGCAGGTGCGGCGGAACATGGAGATTTTCGACCGCACCTTCAAAATGTTCCTGCCGAACGGGCGCGCCGACGCGCCGCCCACCGTGCCGGAGCGGCCCGACGATCTCGACGATCTCAAGCGTCAGGTCGCCGAGATGCAGAAGCGGCTCGACCGCCTCGGCGAGAAGGACGAGAAGAAGAGCTGATCTTCCGCGCGGATGCGGGCGGCGCGAGCGATCGGCGCCGTCCCTGCCGCCTTGGCATGGCCGCCGCGCGCAGGCGCAGCGGCGCCGGTCAGACCTTCTCGGAGGATGGCATCCTGGCGACGGTGGGCGTATCGCGCGCGAGGCCGATCGCCTCGCCCTGCAGATAGTCGCAGCCCCACTCCACCAGCAACGCCGCGGTCTTCTCGTCCGGCACCCATTCGGCCACGGTCGCAAGGCCCATGAAGCGGGCGAGCGACAATAGCGTGCGCACGAAGAAGCGATCGTCCTCCGATTCCATCAGCGGGCTGATGAAGCTGCCGTCGAGCTTCAGCATGTCGACGCCGAGCCGGCGCAGGTTGCGGAACGACGTGTAGCCGGCGCCGAAATCGTCCATCGCCACCTTGCAGCCGACGTCGTGCAGCCGGTGCACGAAGCGGCGCGTGACCTCGACGTCGTTGATCGCCGCCGTCTCGGTGATCTCCACCAGCAGGCGCGAGGCGAGCCCGCGACGTCCGCGCCGCTCCAGCGCCGCCAGCCAGGAACGGTCGTTCACCGTGCTCGGGGATACGTTGACCGACAGCCGGATATCGGGATCCGCCTCCAGGGCATCGAGCGCGAGTTCCAGTACGCGGCAGTCGAGCAGGCGCATCAGGCCGAACTTCTCGGCGATCGGCACGATCGCGCCGCCGTCCATGACGGTGCCGTCGGTGGCGTAGATGCGCACGAGGCACTCGTACAGACGCACCTTGCGCGTCGCCGCATCGGCGATCGGCTGGAACGCCAGTGTGACCCGCTGCTCCGACAGCGCCGAGACGATCTCGTCGGTGAGCCGCAGATTGTTGCGCCGGGAAATCTCGCGCTCCGGGCTCGGCTGGTAGGGCAGATAGCCGCCCCGGGCATGCACCTTGGCGCGCTCCAGCGCGTCCTGCGCCCGCGCGAAAATCTCCGGCACGGTGCGGGCATGGCGCGGCGCGATGACGCCGCCGGCCGTGACCGCGACAGCGAGCGAGCCGCCGCGCGTCTGCAGCGCGTCGCCCTCGATGGCGCTGATGAAGCGCTGCGCCGCCACCGCCATGTCGTCGGGCGAGCAGTCACGCAGCACGATGCCGAACTTGTTGCCGGAGAAGCGGCCGATCTCGTCATGCCCGCGCATGCGCGCCCGCAGCCGCTGAAGCACCATCTCGATCACCTCGTCGGTGACCTCGAACCCATAGGCGTCGTTCAGCCGGCCGAGATGATCGATGTTGATGAGCAGGAAGCCGAACTGGCTGCGGTAGCGCACCGCGTCGGCGAGCCGCTCCTCGATCGCCTGGGCGAGATGCTGGCGGTTGATCGGGCGCATCAGCGGATCGACCTTGCCCGTGCGCTCGGCCTCCCGGCGCATGGCCTCCTGCTCGCTCAGCACGCGGACGATGCCGCAGGCACGGCTGGGCTTGCCGGTCTCGTCGGCGAACCACACGCCCCGGTCCTCGATCCAGATCGCGGTGGAGGGATCCTCGTCGCGGCGCAGCCGGTAGACGGTCTCGAAGATCACGCCCCGCCCGTCGTCCTGCCGCTCGTCCTCCTGCCGCCCGCCATCCATGATGGCGTCGTAGCGCGATTTTCCCGAGGCGCCGTCGACCAGCGCCGCATAGCCCTTGCCGGTGGCGATGCCGCTCACGTCGGACAGGCCGAGCACGGCTCCCGCTTCAGCGTCCCAGACGAGGCCGTCATCCTCGATCGTCCACTCATAGGCGGTGCCGCCAATGCCGGCGACGATGCGCGCCAGCCTGGCGGCGGAAAGCTGCGCACCCTCGGCTGGAGTCGAATCGGGAAGGCGCGTGACGGTCATGCGGATACCGCGAGCGAGAATGAAAAGGAGAGAGAGAGAATCGAAAAACGCCGCCACCTGCGCAACGCAGTCCGGCGGCGGCACTGAATTGGTAATAAAATGAGATTAATTTGTTGTTAAGTTCTGCACAAGCGTGTCGATGCCTCGGCAGCCATGCGTCCGAGCCCGCCCGGCAGGTTCAGTCGGCGCGGGGCTCGATGGCGAAGTCCCGCCGCGCCACCCGGATCGACACGGAATAGCCGGCGACGATGTCGAGCAGCATCAGCGCGATCAGGATGAGGAAGGTCGAGGTGGCGGCGACGTCCACCAGGATGAACTCGACCAGCGCCGCCACGAACACCAGCGTGGAGAGCATGTGATCGATGATCGAGCGCGTGGACGCGCTCGTCGCCTTGACGATCTCGAGGAACAGGAAGACCAGCGACATCAGCACGAAGACGTCGCCAATGGTCACGTCCAGCCGCGCGCTGGAGACCATCGGTATGCTGATCAGCACCGCCTCCCACCCGAGTCCGGGTGTGAGGAAGGCGAGCATGTTGTAGATGACCAGCGGAATGATCAGCAGCGGAACGGTCGCGATCATCGGTCCCCCGAAAGGCTGTCCGGCAACGAGGAAAGGTCCGCAACTGGTCTCCCGGATGGGCGCATCGCCTCACCCGGGATGGTCTTCGCTGGACGGGATCAGGCCTCGGCCTTCACCTTCAGGACCTGACGGCCGCGATACATGCCGGTCTTGAGGTCGAGGTGGTGCGGACGGCGCAGCTCGCCCGAATCCTTGTCCTCGATATAGGTCGGCTGCTTCAGGGCGTCGGCGGAACGGCGCATGCCGCGGCGCGACGGGCTGGTCTTCTTCTTCGGAACGGCCATGGTATCAACTCCTGCCGGCCGGGTTCACCGCCCGAAAGGCGGACCGCTGCCGGATATCCCAATGTTCGGAATGCGGGCTTATACAGGCTCGCGTCACGGAACGAAAGAGGCGCGGCGCAAGCTTTTGCACGCCGTTTTGCCCCGGCGGCTCAGCCGAGCGGACCGAGGCAGGCGGTGAGCTCGCCCCCCTCCCTCGGCAGGCGCGCGAGCAGCCTCGCGGCGAGGCGTGACATCCCCGCTCCGGGGCGTGCCGCGTCCCGGCGATACGGGTTGGGCAGCATCACCGCCAGCAGCGCCGCCTCGCGGGGCCCGAGCGCGGCCGCGCTCTTGCCGAAGGCGCGGCGCGCGGCCGCCTCGGCGCCGAACTGCCCGCCCGGGCCCCATTCCGCGATGTTGAGATAGATCTCGATCTGCCGCCTCTTGGTGAGCACGCGGTCGAGATAGAGCGCCAGCGGGAATTCGAGGCCCTTGCGGATGATGCTGCGCCCGTTCCACAGGAACAGGTTCTTGGCGAGCTGCATGGTGATGGTCGACGCCCCGCGCGGCGCGTCGAGCCCGTCGGAATCGTCGATCACGTTGTTCAGCTCGACGAGATCGACGCCGAAATGCTGGCAGAAGCGCGCATCCTCGGAAGCGAGCACGCTGCGCACCAGCGCCGGCGATATGCGATCGAGCGGCACCCAGTCGCGCTCGACCGGCCGCAGCGTGGCCCAGCGCGCCAGCATCAGCGTCGAGACCGGTGGGACGAAATTGTAGATGACGCCCAGCACCAGCGGCAGCAGCGCGAGGATAAGAAGCGCCGTCGCGATGCGCCGTATCACCCTGTCCCCTCGCCCCGTTGCCGACCGGCCCCTACCTAACGGCAGAACGCCCTCGCGGCCAAGCACCGGCGCTCACATCCGCTTGACCGCGCGCCCCGGCTCGGGCACGGAACCGGCTTTCACGGGCCGATCATGCAGCAGAGTTCCGAAACCGCCCTCCTCGCCGCGCTGGCGCGCACCGCCGATGCGGTCGCCGCCTATATGGACCGGGCGATCGAGGAGAGCCGGCTGCCCAGCGCCCGGCTCGCGGCGGCGATGCGCCATGCCACGCTCGGAGGCGGCAAAAGGCTGCGCCCCTTCCTGCTGGTGGAGAGCGCGGCGCTGTTCGGCGTCGCGATGGAGGAGGCGCTGCCGGCGGCGGCGGCGCTCGAATGCGTGCACTGCTATTCGCTGGTGCATGACGACCTGCCGGCGATGGACGACGACGATCTGCGCCGTGGCCAGCCGACGGTGCATCGCGCCTTCGACGAGGCGACCGCCATCCTCGCCGGCGACGCGCTGCTCACCCTCGCCTTCGATCTCCTCGCCCGCCCCGAGGCGCATCCCGACCCGGCGGTCCGGGTGGCGCTCGTCGCCGGCCTCGCCCGCGCTTCCGGCGCATCCGGCATGGTCGGCGGACAGATGCTCGACCTCGCCGCCGAGGGCCGCTTCGACGCCGAGGGGCGGACGGAGCGGGACGCCGCCGCCATCGCCGAGCTGCAGGCGCTGAAGACCGGCGCGCTGCTGCGCTTCGCCTGCGAGGGCGGCGCCCGGCTCGGTGGTGCAAGCGCCGCCGAACGCGCGGCGCTCGACGCCTATGCTTCGGCGATCGGCCGCGCCTTCCAGATCGCCGACGACCTGCTCGACGTCGAAGGCGAGGCGGAAGCGGTCGGCAAGGCGGTCGGCAAGGACGCGGCCGCCGGCAAGGCCACCTTCGTCGGCCTCCTCGGCATCGCCGGCGCCCGCGCCGAGCTCGCCCGCCTGATCGGGGCGGCCGAATCGGCGCTTCGGCCCTTCGGCACGCGTGCAACACTCCTCGCCGAAGCGGCGCGTTTCATCGCCGAACGCCGGAATTAGTGATGTTCCCCTCTCGACGCGACGATGACTTGTCTCCATCTTGGAGGTGACGTAAGCGTCGCGGTGCGGCGGTAGCGTCGCTGGAGGTCATCATGCGTCACGTTCCGCTCGCCCTCGCCGCGTTCATCGCGTCGGCCGCAATCGTCCCCGCCCAGGCGCAGGACTCGCCGGCCCGCATCATCATCCAGAAGCCGGCGCCGAAGTCCTATCTCGATCCCGGCACGGTCATGAAGCCGGGCACCGGGCGCTACACCAATTATGTCGGCGCCGCGCAGATGAACTATCCAAGCTACGGCCCGGCCAGCAACATCGCCAATGGCGGGCGCTATCCGCTGCCCGACCAGTATTACCTGCCGGGCCGCTGACCCGCCCGAAGCCGTGGCCGCTCCGATGGCGGCCCGCCGGATATGAGAAACCCCGCTGCGCCGTCCGGCGAGCGGGGTTTTCTTTTATCGGTGCGGATGGAGCGGCGGTCAGTTGACCCGCTCGAGCTCCGCCAGGATAGCGTCGCCCATTCCCTGCGTGCCGACCAGCGTCATGCCCTCGGCATTGATGTCGCCGGTGCGGTAGCCCTTGGCCAGCGCGCCGGCCACCGCCGCGTCGATGCGGTCGGCGATCTCGCCGAGGCCGAAGGAATAGCGCAGCGCCATGCCGAGCGAGCCGATCATGGCGATCGGGTTGGCGAGCTCCTTGCCGGCGATGTCCGGCGCGGCGCCGTGCACCGGCTCGTAGAGCGCGCTGCGCTTGCCGCTCACCTCCTCCATCGGGCCGAGCGAAGCGGAGGGCAGCATGCCGAGCGAACCGGTCAGCATCGCGGCGACGTCGGAGAGGATGTCGCCGAACAGGTTGTCGGTGACGATGACGTCGAACTGCTTGGGCGCGCGCACCAGTTGCATGGCGCAGGAATCGGCGAGTTGGTGGCGCAGTTGCACGTCCGGATAGTCGGCGCCGTGCACCGAGCTCACCACTTCCTTCCAAAGCACCCCCGACATCATCACATTGTGCTTCTCGGAGGAGACTACCGAGTTGCGGCGGGTGCGGGCGAGATCGAAGGCGACCCGGGCGATGCGCTCGATCTCGTAGGATTCGTAGACCTGCGTGTCGACCGCCCGCTTCTGCCCGTCGCTGAGATTGGTGATCGTCTTGGGCTCGCCGAAATAGACGCCGCCGGTCAGCTCGCGCACGATCAGCACGTCGAGGCCCTCGACCAGCTCGCGCTTGAGGCTGGAAGCGTCGGCCAGCGCCGGATAGCAGATGGCCGGGCGCAGATTGGCGAAGAGGTGCAGGTCCTTGCGCAGCCGCAGCAGCCCGGCCTCCGGGCGCAGCGCATAGGGAACGCCGTCCCACTTCGGACCACCCACCGCGCCGAGCAGGATCGCGTCCGCCTCGGCGGCGCGCGTCATCGCCTCCTCGGAGATCGGCGCGCCGCAATCGTCGTAGGCCGCGCCGCCGACGAGGTCCTCCTCAATGGCGAAGGAGGCGAGCCCCTGCGTGTCGAGCCATTTCACCACGCGCTTGACCTGCGCCATGACCTCGACGCCGATGCCGTCACCGGGAAGAAGCAGGAGCTTGTGGACGGCCATGGGAACCTCGCTGATACGCCTGTCGGCTGAATTATTGGGCGCGCGAGTGCTAATCGCTGGCGTCGCGGCTGGCAAGCGGGGCGCTCGATAGCGGATCGCAATGAAGCCGCGCCGCCGCAAAGAAAGGCCGCCGGCTCGGATCGGGCCGAAGCCGCGCTGCCGCAAAGAAAGACCGCCGGCCCGGATCGGGCCGGCGGCGGGAGGGAGGCTGGAGATCGGCCGCGATCCCGGCTGCGCCGGGATCGCTTTGCGTCGTCAGATCGTCTTGCGCGACATCTCGCCGGCGATGTAGTCGGCCTGACGCAGCGCCAGGGCGACGATGGTCAGGGTCGGGTTCTCGGCGCCGCCGGTGGTGAACTGGCTGCCGTCGGCGATGAACAGGTTCGGGATGTCGTGCGTCTGCCCGTGCTTGTTCACCACGCCGTCCCGCGGCTTCTCGCTCATCCGGTTGGTGCCGAGATTATGCGTCGAGGGATAGGGCGGCGTCGGTAGGGTGCGCGTCGCGCCCACCGCGTCGTAGATCGCCGCGCCCTGCTTGTAGGCATGGTTGCGCATCGCGATGTCGTTCGGATGGTCGTCGAAATGCACGTTGGCGACCGGCAGGCCGAACTTGTCCTTCACGTCGCTGTTCAGCGTGACGCGGTTGGTCTCCTGCGGCATGTCCTCGCCGACGATCCACATGCCGGCGGTGTTCACATAGCCGTCCATGGCGGAGGTGAAGGAACGCCCCCAGCCGCCGGGATCGAGGAAGGCGGCCATGAAGGGGATGCCCAGCGAGAGCGTCTCGAACTCGTAGCCTCCGACGAAGCCGCGCTTGGGATCGTTGATCGCCTCGTCGCGCACGATGCCGGCCATGGTGGTGCCGCGATACATGTGCACCGGCTTCTCGAAGATGCCGTACACCGATCCCGTCATGTGGCGCATGTAGTTGCGCCCGACCTGGCCGGAGGAGTTGGCGAGGCCGTCCGGGAACATGCTCGACGCCGAGTTCAGCAACAGGCGCGGGCTCTCGATCGAGTTGCCGGCCACCGCCACGATGCGCGCCTTCTGGCGCTGCGTCTTGCCGTCCTTGTCGACATAGACGACGCCGTTCACCTTGCCCGCGGCGTCGTGCTCGATGCGCACCACCATGCATTCGGGGCGCACTTCCAGATTGCCGGTCGCCTCGCCGCGCGGGATCTCGGCGATCAGCGTCGACCATTTGGCGCCCGACTTGCAGCCCTGGAAGCAGAAGCCGATCTGCTGGCAGGAGCCGCGATCGTGGCGCGGCTCGCTGTTGATCGCCATGCGGCCGGTCGAGACCTCCTTGTAGCCGACCTTCTTCGCACCGGCCTCGAACACCTTGAAGTTGTTGTTGCCCGGCAGGCCGGGAATGCCGTTGGTGCGGGTCACGCCCATGCGGTCCTCGGCCTTTGCGTACCAGGGCTCCATCTCCGCGAGGCTGATCGGCCAGTCGAGCAGGTTGGCGCCGGGGATATCGCCATAGGCCGACTTGATCTTGAACTCGTGCTCCTGGAAGCGCAGCGAGGCGCCCGCCCAGTGCACGCTCGATCCGCCGACCGATTTGACGATCCAGGCCGGCAGGTTCGGGAAATTCTTATGCACGCGCCAGGAACCGGAGGTGGTGCGCATGTCCGTCCAGGCGAGCTGGGCGAAGCTGTCCCACTCGTTGTTGACGAAGTCCTCCATGTTGTGGCGCTTGCCGGCCTCGAGGATGACCACCTTGACGCCCTTGAGCGCGAGCTCGGTGCCGAGCGTGCCGCCGCCGGCGCCCGAGCCGATGATGACCACCAGCGAATCGTCGTTCAGATCGAAGGGTGCAGCCATGTCCGCGTCCTCCCTCAGAGCCAACTGATGTCGTTGAAGCCGCGGTCGATGTAGCCGCCCTTGTCGGCGGAGGCGCCCTCATAGCCGAAGATCGGCCACACCTCCTCCTGGTTGTAGAGGCTCACCACCAGCCCGCCGCGCACCTTCTGGAAGAAGGCGCTGTCCTCGATCTGGCGCAGCAGGGCGACGCGCTGCTCCTCCCAGCCGACATCGGCATAGGCGACGCCGTATTTGCCCTTGGCCATGGTATCGAGGGTGGCGACGCCGTCGGTGACCAGCGCCTTGATCGCGGGATCCTTGCCGGCGCCGACCTCGTAGACCTTCATCGCGATGGCGTAGTTGCGATCGGGGATGCGGTCGTGCGGATAGATGTCGCGTGCCAGCACGATCAGCGTGCGCATGGTCTCGGGGCTGAGATTGGTGGCTTCGAGGCCCCAGGCCTCGCGCGGGTTCAGAACCGCCGCGCCGGCGATCATCAGCGCTCCGGCCGAGCCTATGCCGGCGAGCAGCGCGCGGCGGGACGGGCCGCGCGCGTCGATCAGGGTGGTCATCGTTTCCTCCTAGGTATTATTATGTATTGTTTAGGTGATTACTTGTAGCGGCCGTGCTTCTGCAGCACCTCGATCTTGTATCCGTCGGGATCGGTGACGAAGAAGAACTTCGCGAGTAGCGCACCTTCGCGGAAGAACTCCTTCACGGGGTTGGGATTGAGGCCAAGTGACGTGAAGCGCGCATGCTCGGCATCGAGATCATCCACGGCGAAGGCGATGTGGCCGTAGCCGTCGCCGAGCGCATAAGGCTCCGTGCGGCCGTGATTGATGGTCAGCTCGACCTCGAAATCGGCCTCGTCGTTGCGCAGATAGACCAGTGTGAAACCGTCGAATCCGAAGCGGTCGGCGATCTTCAGCCCGAACGCCTTGTCGTAGAACTCGACGGACCGCGCCTCGTCGAGCACGCGGATCATGGAATGAATGGCCTTGGCCAACCGGCACCTCCTTCGGCGAACCCTTCGCCGTCATGCGAGGATGCTAGGCCGATGCGGGGCCGGTTGGTGGTAGACCGCTAGCACATGGAAGCCGGATGCCGCCCGGACGAAGCCTCGCCCTATTCGGCCGCCTGCATGTGCAGCACATGCTCCGCGCAGGCCCGGCGCGCGGCGATCCGCGGCTCGGTCTTCCCGCGCACCTCGCCGAGATAGATCAGGCAGGAGCAGCGCAGCAGCGAGGCGAAATTGCCGACCTCGCCATGCAGGTCCAGCACCTCGTCATGCAGCTTGGTGATGAACTTGCCGAGACTCATGCCCTGATGCGCCGCGACCTCCTCGAGGATGGTCCAGAACGCCGCCTCCAGCCGAATCGAGGTGGAATGGCCGCCGATGCGCACGGAGCGCGTCTGGCTTTCATAGGTCTCGGGTGCTTGACCCGCAAAGATGTGGCACATGGGCGTCTCCCGGAACGTCCGAATTATTATTTCGAACGATTCCACTCCGGCGGACGCCACATGTAAAGCCGGAAAAAGAGATCACAGGCGCCGGCGCGCGGTCACCTCGATCTCGATCTTCATCTCCGGCTTGAGCAGCCCGGCGACGATCAGCGTCGCCGCCGGCCGCACCGCATGGAAATAGGAGCCGAAAATCGGGAACACGGCGTCGGCGTACTCGGCATCGGTGATGATGTAGTTCACCCGCACCACGTCGGCGAGCGAGGCGCCCGCCTCGGCGAGCACCGCCGAGATGTTGCGGAAGCAGCCATGCGCCTGCTCCTCGACGCTCGAAGGCATCGTCATGGCGGCATAGTCATAGCCGGTGGTGCCGGAGACAAAGATGAAGTCCCCGTCCACCACCGCGCGCGAATAGCCGGCCACCGTCTCGAAGGGCGAGCCGGAGGAAATGAGCCGCCGTGCACCGGACATGTCGGGCGAACCTCTCAGGCCCAGGGCCGCTCGGCGGCGAGCATGTCCTCGAAGGCGTCGATCTTCTCCGCCTTCACCTGGGTGAGGCCGATGTCGTCGAGCCCGTTCAGCAGGCAGTGCTTGCGGAACGGATCGATCTCGAAGGTGATCGAGCCGCCGTCCGGGCCGGTGATGGTCTGGCTTTCGAGGTCCACCGTGAGGCGCGCATTGGCGCCGCGCTCGGCGTCGTCGAACAGCGCGGCGAGCTGCTCGGGCGTCACCTTGATCGGCAGGATGCCGTTCTTGAAGCAGTTATTGTAGAAAATGTCGGCGAAGGACGTGGAGATCACGCAGCGTATGCCGAAGTCGAGCAGCGCCCAGGGCGCATGCTCCCGGCTCGACCCGCAGCCGAAATTGTCGCCGGCGACGAGGATGTTGGCGCCTTTGTAGGACGGCTTGTTGAGGACGAAATCCGGATTGTCCGAGCCGTCCTCGCGGTAGCGCAGCTCCGAGAACAGGCCCTTGCCGAGCCCGGTGCGCTTGATCGTCTTGAGATACTGCTTCGGGATGATCATGTCGGTATCGACATTGACGAGATGCAGCGGCGCGGCGACGCCGGTCAAGGTCGTGAACTTGTCCATCATGATCTCCTTCGCAGCGGCGGCGGCCGAGGTTCCCCGCCGGCCCGGTCTCGGATGCCTTTTAGCCGGAAGCGGGCGGCGCATAAAGACCGCCGCGCAGACCAGGCCCGCCTGCGATGTAGGCAAACACGCGCCGCCGTTCAACGCTCCGGCATCATACGCCGCAACACCTCGTCGTGACGCACATAATGGTGCCACAGCGCGGCCAGCGCATGTAGGCCGGCGACCACGAGGATGAGGTTGGCCAGAAGCTCATGCACCTCCTGCACCGACGGCACCGCCGCGCGATTGGGCGCGAGCGGTGCCGGCAGGGTGAACAGGCCGAAGAAGCTGAGCGGCATGTCGCGCAGCGCGGCGAGTGCGATCCCGCTCAGCGGAATGGCGATGAGCAGGACATAGAGCGCGAAGTGGGTGGCGTGCGCGGCCCAGTGCCCGAGGGACGAGGTTCCCGCGACATCCTCGGGCGCCCCCGATCCGACGCGCACCGCGACGCGGACGAAGACCAGGGCGAGGAGCAGCAGCCCGAACGACATATGCAGCCACCAGACCGTGTCGCGTCCCGGATCCCCGCGCTCGAAAAGACCCTCGGCATAGGTCAGCCCATACACCAGCACGACGAGCAGAAAGATGAACCAGTGCAGGAACTTCTGCGTGGCACTGTAGCGGATCGACGGCATCGCAAACCTCCATTTTGGAAGAAGTCTAATGTTTGCGCGCCAATACCGCCTATCGGGGCGGATACCTACCCGGCCTCCGCCTCCAGCCGTTCCATGTCGTCGTCGGAAAGCCCGAAATGGTGCCCGATCTCGTGGATCAGCACATGGGTGACGATGCGTCCCAGCGTCTCGTCGTGCTCGGCCCAGTAGTCGAGGATCGGACGCCGGTAGAGGTGGATCATGTTGGGCATGGCGAAGGGCGCGCTCTCATAATGCTGTGCCAGCCCGACGCCCTGGAACAGGCCGAGAAGGTCGAACGCCGTCTCCGCCTCCATCTCGTCCATCACCTCGTCGGTCGGGAAGTCCTCGACGCGGATGACGAGATTGCCGCACAGCGCGCGGAAGCGCTGCGGGAGACGCGCATAGGCGATCTCCGCCATCACCTCGAAGGCGGCGAGCGATGGCGCCTTCAGCCGCCGCAGCGCGCGGATGTCGTCGCCGATCGGACCATCGGAAGCCACGTCGCTCGCGCTCCGCCTCAACGCAGATAGGTGGTGAACAGATGGTAGGCGAGCACGAGGCAGGCAACCACGGCAAGCGCGCGGCCGATGCGCCGGCCCCAGACCTCGATCGGGTCGTCGTCAGGTGGAAACTCGTTCGGCGCCAGCGGCATAGTGCGTCCTCGCGGGCACTCTAGCGGCCCTAGCCCGCGCTGTGAACGCCGGGTGAACGGCGGCGTCAAGCCGCGTTCAGCCGAAACGGCCTAACATTACTCGGCGTCTGCCTTTTTGCCGGCGTCAGCTCCGACGCCGTTGCGGGATCGGGCAGCCGCGCCGATCCGGAACACGACATGGATCAACGACGTTGTTCCGGCTGCGTGCCTTGCTTCGGTGAAACTGCCGGGGGGCGGCTCGTTCAGGAGTGCGTGACCATGAAGTCTCTTCTCAGCCTTGGTGCGGCCGCCGCCCTGCTGGCGGTGAGCGCGGTGGTCCCGGTGACGGCGCAGGCCGCCCCCGCAGGCCCTATGATGATGCAGCCCGCGGTCGCAGCCGCAGGCGGTAGTCAGGTCGACAACGTCTATTGGCGCGGACGCTGGGGCTACTACGGCTATCGCGGCGGCTATTGGGGCCCGCGCTATCGCTACGGCTACTGGGGCCCGCGCTATCGCGGCTGGTACGGTCCGGGATGGGCCGGCGCCGGGTTCGTGGCCGGCGCGACCGTCGGCGCTCTCGCTGCCAGGCCCTATTACTACGCGCCCGGCCCCTACTACGCCGGCAATTGCGGCTATGTGTCGGTCCGGCGCTGGGTGAACGGCCATCGCGTCTGGGTGCAGCGCTATCGCTGCTGGTGATCTGCCGGCAGGCGAACGGGCGAAGCGCCCGGCCCCGCGCCGGACGCTTCGCCCCACGTCGTGGCAGGCCGCCATACATCCGTATGATTAGAGCGCCCGCTCCCCGGCAGCGGATCGCGCGAGGCGTCTCAACGGCAGCCATACATCCGTATGAATGCCGCGCCCGCCGGCCGGCACCACCTCCGATGCATCGGAATGTCCAGATGCTAGGAGGCAGACATGCTCATCCCGAACGGCAGCTTTTCCCGCCTGGCCACGCCCCTGAAGGCCGGAACCCTGGCTCTTGCCCTTGTCGCCGCCTCGGTCGGCGCCGCCTCGGCGGGCCCGAGCGGCGGCAGCGGCGGAGGCCGCTCCGGCGGTCATGGCGGCTTCGACAACCCCTACCCCACCTCCTGCACGCAGCAGGTGGTTCGTGAGGGAACGCCCGGCCATTATCACTACGTCACGCGCAGCGTGTGTTCGTGACAGGCATTGAAAAAGGCCGGCATCCTCGCGATGCCGGCCTTGTTCGTTGTCGGGTTGCCTCGGCTCAGCTCGCGCGCGGCCACTGGCGGATGTCGACGAAGCGGCCGGCAATCGCCGCAGCCGCCGCCATCGCCGGCGAGACGAGGTGGGTGCGGCCCTTATAGCCCTGCCGGCCCTCGAAATTGCGGTTCGAGGTGGAGGCGCAGCGCTCCTCCGGGCCGAGCTTATCGGCATTCATGGCGAGGCACATGGAACAGCCCGGCTCGCGCCAGTCGAAGCCGGCGGCCTTGAAGATCGCGTCCAGCCCCTCAGCTTCCGCCTGAAGCTTCACCAGCCCCGAGCCCGGCACGACCATGCCGGAGACGCCCTCGCGCACCTTGTGGCCGGCAATGATCTTCGCCGCCGCCCGCAGATCCTCGATGCGGGCATTGGTGCAGGAGCCGATGAACACCTTGTCGATGGCGATGTCGGTGATCTTCGTGCCGGCGGTCAGGCCCATATAGGCGAGCGCGCGCTTCTTCGCCTCGCGCTTGGCCTCGTCCGCGATCAGCTCCGGATCGGGCACCATCCCCTCGACGGAGATGACGTCCTCCGGGCTGGTGCCCCAGGAGACGATCGGCGGCAGGGAGGCGCCATCGAGCCGGATTTCCTTGTCGAAGAAGGCGCCCTCGTCGGTGTGCAGCGTGTCCCAGTAGCGCAGCGCCGCATCCCAGGCGGCGCCTTTCGGCGCGCGCGGACGGTCCTTCACATAGGCGTAGGTGGTCGCGTCGGGCGCGACCATGCCGGCGCGCGCGCCGCCCTCGATGGACATGTTGCAGACCGTCATGCGGCCTTCCATCGTCAGGTTGCGGAACACCTCGCCGGCATATTCGATGACGTAGCCGGTGCCGCCGGCGGTGCCGGTGGTGCCGATGATGGCGAGTGTCACGTCCTTCGCGGTCACGCCTTCGGGCAGCTTCCCGTCGACAGTGACGCGCATGTTCTTGCTCTTCTTCTGGATCAGCGTCTGGGTGGCGAGCACATGCTCGACCTCCGAGGTGCCGATGCCATGGGCGAGCGCGCCGAAGGCGCCATGCGTCGAGGTGTGGCTGTCGCCGCACACGATGGTGGTACCCGGCAGGGTGAAGCCCTGCTCCGGGCCGATCACGTGGACGATGCCCTGACGCTTGTCGAGCTCGTTGAAATATTCGATGCCGAAGTCGCGGGCGTTCTCGGCCAGCGTCTCGACCTGGGTGCGGCTCTCGGGATCGTCGATGCCGAAGCGCCGGTCGGAGGTCGGCACGTTGTGATCGACCACGGCCAGCGTCTTGGTCGGCGCATGCACCTTGCGGCCGGCGACGCGCAGCCCCTCGAAGGCCTGCGGCGAGGTAACCTCATGGACGAGGTGGCGGTCGATATAGAGCAGGCAGGTGCCGTCGGGCTGGCGCTCGACGACGTGGTCGTCGAAAATCTTGTCGTACAGGGTGCGGGGAGCGGACGTGCTCATGTCAGGCGTCTCACCAGGAAAAATGCGGAAAAGGTGAAGCAGTAGCGCAGCCGGGAGGCGAACGGCCCCGGGCGGCGCTCAGCTAAGGCCCGCGACCGCGCAGGCGGTGAAACGGCCGAAGAACCGCGCCGGCAGGCGCACATGGTCCGGCACGGCGGCAAAGCCGATGGTCGTCGGCAGGCGACGGCGCGCTTCCGGCCGCGCCGTCACGCCCGGGCTTCCGCTGAACGGAATATGCCGTGTGGAGTGCCTGATCATGGAATGCTTCTAGCAAGTCCCGGCCGGCGAAACAATCTGCCGCACCGCGCCGCGCGCCGGAGCGGCGGGTGCTGCGAGCATCGGCCCGCGCGAACCGGCGGACGACGCAGTTGTAATAAAGTATTCCAGCATATCACACCCGGAATAACGTAGCAGAAATAACATATGGCGAAGCACAAACCGCTTCGCTAGAGTTGATCCGGCATCCAGCCGGAGAAGCCATGATGCGCCTAGCCGATCTTGCTCTCATCATCGCCGCCGCCGGGGCGCTGGTCATGGCGATCGAGGAGCGCAACCGCGTCGACATTCACGCGGAGCCGGCCGTCGAGACCGAAACATCGACGCTGATCACCTGCCCGCTGCGCAAGCCGGAATTCGCCACCGTGATGCAGGCCG
The DNA here is from genome assembly GCF_000702305.1 of Allobosea sp. 117. Lineage (GTDB taxonomy): Bacteria > Pseudomonadota > Alphaproteobacteria > Rhizobiales > Xanthobacteraceae > Ancylobacter. The sequence continues at coordinate 336,482 of NZ_JNLC01000013.1, read as the reverse complement.
CCTTCGTCGGCGACGGCACGCTGCTGGTCGAGCAGCAGACCCGCACCAGGGTGCGGCACATCAAGGACTGCTGACCCCTCGAAAAGGAAATGGCCGGGGAGAGCCCCGGCCAACCTCTCGAAAACGAAAATGGCCGGGAAAGACCCCGGCCATATGTTTCGCCCTGCGGCGGTGCTGCCTGTCGGCGACGCCTCACTCGGCGGCGACGGGCGCCTTCGGGGTGGTCTTTTCCTGGCGCTCGGCGATACGGGCCGACTTACCGCGACGGTCGCGCAGGTAATAGAGCTTAGCGCGGCGCACCTTGCCGCGGCGCACGACCTTCAGGCTGTCGATGTTCGGCGAGTAGAGCGGGAACACGCGCTCGACGCCCTCGCCGTAGGAGATCTTGCGGACGGTGAAGTTCTCGTTGATACCGCCGCCGGAGCGGGCGATCACGACGCCTTCATAGGCCTGAACGCGGGTGCGCTCGCCTTCCTTCACCTTCACATTGACGATGACGGTGTCGCCCGGCTGGAAATCCGGGATCGCCTTGGCGGCGGAGAGTTTCTCGATCTGCTCGGAGTCGAGCTGCGCAATGATATCGACCATGTGATCACCTCTGGCGAACGCCACCGCATGCGGCCGTCCGCATCTTGCTGTTTTCAGTTGGAACAGTGATGGCGCGCCCTATACGCCAACTCGCCCCGCTTGTCATTCCTTTTCCGTCGCGGAACTGTCATGCGCGGCGCGATAGGCCGCCCAGAGGTCCGGCCGGCGCTCGCGCGTTGCGACTTCCGCCTGCGCATGCCGCCACGCGGCGACCCTGGCGTGGTCGCCGGAGGTCAGCACGTCGGGTATGCCGAGCCCTTCGAAATGCTGCGGGCGCGTATATTGCGGATATTCCAGAAGCCCGGCCGAGAAGCTCTCCTCGGTGCCGGATTCGGGATGCCCCATCACGCCGGGCAGCAGCCGCACGCAGGCGTCGATCAGCACCAGCGCGCCGATCTCCCCGCCCGAGAGCACGACATCGGCGACCGAGACTTCCGTGAGGCCGCGCGCTGCAACGAGACGCTCGTCGACGCCCTCGAAGCGCCCGCACACCACCACCACCCCCTCGCCGGCCGCGAGCTCGCGCACCAGGGCCTGGGTCAGCGGGCGCCCGCGCGGCGTCATGAGGAGGCGCGGGCGGGAATCGCCAGGGGGCGCCGCCGCGTCCACGGCACGGGCCAGCACGTCGACCCGCATCACCATGCCCGGCCCGCCGCCGGCCGGCGTGTCGTCGACCGAACGGTGGCGGTCGGTGGCGTGATCGCGCGGATCGACCGTCTCGATGCCCCATTGGCCGGCGCCGAGCGCGCGCCCGGCGAGCGACACGCCGAGCGGGCCGGGAAACATCTCGGGGAAGATGGTGACGACGGAAGCGCGCCACATGGCGGTCAGCCCTTGTCCGCCTCGGGCGGCGCCGTCTCATCGCGCGCCCATTCGCCGGGATCGACGACGAGGCGCCCGCCCTTCATGTCCACCACCGGCACCACCGCCTTGGTGAAGGGCAGCATCAATGTCTTGCCGCCGCCCGCCGGCGCGATCTCGAGGATGTCGCCGGCGCCGAAATCATGCACCGCGACGACCGTGCCGAAGGCCTCGCCTTCGGCCGTCTGCGCGGCGAGGCCGATCAGGTCGGCCTGGTAGAACTCGTCCTCGTCCTCCGGTGGCGGCAGCAGGTCGCGCGCGACGTGGAGGCCGACATTGGTCAGTGCCTCGGCCGCCTCGCGCGTGTCGACGCCCTTGAGCCGGGCGACGAAATGCTCCTTGGCCGGCCGCAGCGCGGTCAGCTCGAAGCGGCGCTTGCCGGTCTCGTCGGTCAGCGGCCCGTACGCGACGAGAGCTGACGGATCACCGGCGAACACGAACAGCCGCACCTCGCCCCGCACACCATGCGGCGCGCCGATGCGGGCGATGAGGATGCGGTCGGTCGGCATGCGTCGCTCCGGATGTGGGCGAACGTTATCGAGGCCCATCCTTCGAGGCTCGGGCTATGCCCGAGCGCCTCAGGATGACGTTCCTCCCAGAGCCACGTCCTCCTGAGGTGCGAGCGAAGCGAGCCTCGAAGGATGCGGGTACGTCAGGCAGCCCGTCCAACTCGCCCCTCCCTTGGTAAGGGAGAGGTCGAGAGTTCAGCGGGATGCGCCCAGCTCTCACTCGGTCGGAGCGGCGGCGGCTTCGGCGGCCTTGGCGGCAGCGGCGGCGCGCTCCTGCGCCTTCTTGCCGGGCACGGCCTTCTCGGGGTTGTTGCGCGGGGCGCGCTTGGCGACGTCGAGGCTGTCGAGGAAGCGGGCGACGCGGTCGGTCGGCTGGGCACCCTTGGCGAGCCAGGCCTTGGCCTTCTCGACGTCGAGCACGAAGCGGTCGGCGGCGTCCTTCGGCTTCAGCGGATCGAAGGTGCCGATCTTCTCGATGAAGCGGCCATCGCGCGGCGAGCGCGAGTCGGCGACGACGATGCGGTAATAGGGACGCTTCTTGGCGCCGCCGCGGGCGAGACGGATCTTCAGGGACATTGGTCTTTCCTTTCAGTCGTTCAGTTCGTTCGTCGGTTTCTAAAGCGTCATCCCGGACGCAGAGAGCGGAGCGAACGGAGATCCGGGATCGCTGGCCGCCCGAGAGCGGGGAACGATCCCGGATCGCCGCCTGCGGCGCCGTCCGGGATGACGGTTAAAGGCTTGGGGTCGGCACGTCTGTCTTCACTTCTTCTTCGGCGGGAAGCCCGGCAGGCCCGGAAACCCGCCCGGCTTGGAGCCGAGGCCCGGAAGCCCGCCCGGCAGACCGGGCAGATTGCCGGGGAACTTTGGGGGCAGCCCGCCGGGCATGCCGCCCGGAAGCCCGCCGCCCGGCATCTTCTCGGCCAGCTTGGCGATGTCCTCGGGCTTGGGCATGCCGGCAGAGCCGAGGCCGAACATGTTGGCGAGACCGGCCATCGGGCCGCGCTTGCCGGCCGGGCCGCCCATCAGCTTCATCATGTCCGCCATCTGGCGATGCATCTTCATCAGCCGGTTGACGTCCTCGACCTTGGTGCCGGAGCCGGCGGCGATGCGCTTCCTCCGCGAGGCGTCGAGCAGCTTGGGATTGCGCCGCTCCTTCTTCGTCATCGAATCGATGACCGCCTTCTGGCGCTTGATCATCCGGTCGTCGACGCCGGCATTGGCCATCTGGTTCTTCATCTTGCCGACGCCGGGCAGCATGCCCATCAGCCCGCCGAGGCCGCCGAGCTTCTCCATCTGGTCGAGCTGCATGCGCAGGTCGTCGAGATCGAAATTGCCCTTGCGCATCCGCTCGGCGGCGGCCATCGCCTTCTCGGCGTCGATGCTCTCGGCCGCCTTCTCGACGAGGGCGACCACGTCGCCCATGCCGAGGATGCGTCCCGCCACGCGGCGGGGGTCGAAATCCTCCAGCGCGTCCATCTTCTCGCCGGTGCCGAGCAGCTTGATCGGCTTGCCGGTGATGGCGCGCATGGACAGCGCGGCGCCGCCGCGCCCGTCGCCGTCGGCGCGGGTCAGCACGATGCCGGTGAGGCCGACGCGCTCGTCGAAGGCCTTGGCCGTGTTCACCGCATCCTGGCCGGTGAGGCTGTCGGCGACGAGGATCACCTCGTGCGGACGCGCCACCTGCTTCACCTCGGCGACCTCGGCCATCAGCGCCTCGTCGAGGGTGACGCGGCCGGCGGTGTCGAGCATCACCACGTCGAAGCCGCCCAGCCGGGCCGCCTCCATGGCGCGGCGGGCGATCTGCACTGCGCTCTGGCCGGCGACGATCGGCAGCGTCTCGACGCCGACCTGCTTGCCGAGGGTGGCGAGCTGCTCCATCGCCGCCGGGCGGCGGGTGTCGAGCGAGGCCATCAGCACCTTGCGGTTGCCCCGCTCGGTGAGGCGCTTGGCGATCTTCGCGGTGGAGGTGGTCTTGCCCGAGCCCTGCAGACCGACCATCAGCACCGGCACCGGCGGGGCGGCCTCCAGATCGATCGGCTTGGCGTCCGAGCCGAGCATGGCGATGAGTTCGTCATGGACGATCTTCACCACCATCTGGCCGGGCGTGACCGACTTGATCACCTCGGCGCCGACCGCGCGAGCACGCACCCGGTCGATGAAGGAGCGCACCACGTCGAGCGCGACGTCCGCCTCGATCAGCGCCCGGCGCACCTCGCGCATGGCCTCGTTCACGTCGGCCTCGGAGAGGGCGCCGCGCTTCTTCAGCCGGTCGAGTATGCCGCCAAGGCGGTCGCTCAATGAATCGAACATGCCGTTCGCCTGGTTCCGTTGCCACGATCATTCGCGCAAAGCCGAAAGCGCCCGAGGGCGCATCGCGCTGTCGGGCGTGGACCTCCGGTCTCCGGGACCGGGCGGCGGGACGGCTCGCGGAACGTGCGAGGATCGCGGGTTCCTATCGGGCCGATGTGGCGAAGTCAAGGAAAGCCGCCGGAAACGCGGCTCCTGACCTCCCTCAAGGACATGCCAGCGCCGACCGTTCATGGTCACAGCGGCGTTACGGTCCCGTCTTACCGTGCGCCGGACCCGGGCGGTGAACCAGCCGGGGCGCTCCTTGCGACCGGAGGATAGCATGAACAGCCCGCAGCAGGCCCTCGCTTTCGAGGGCGCCGACGCGCTGATGGACGAATTGGTGGCGCTGCGGATCGCGGTCGCCGAAGCTGCCGAGCCGCTCATCCACGCCTATGAGAACGCGGCGGCGACGAGCGATCCCATGCTGGTCAACCTCGCGCATTACCTCGCCCTGCGCCACCACGACCTGCGCCCGCTGCAGCGCCGGTTGATGCAACGCGGGCTTTCCTCGCTCGGCCGGCTGGAGAGCCGGGTGATGCCGACGCTGGACGCCACCATCGCGGCGCTCGCGGCACTCACCGGCCGCCCCTCGCCCTTCCCGGTGCCGGACGAGACGGCCTTCTTCGCCGGCGAGCAGGCGCTCGCCCACGCCGCGGAGGAGCTGTTCGGCCCGGCGCCGGCGAACCGTCCGTGCCGCATCATGGTCACGCTGCCCTCCGAGGCCGCGCAGGACGCCGCCTTCGTCCACGACCTCGCCCGGCGCGGCATGGACGTCGCGCGCATCAACTGCGCGCATGACGACGCGGCCGCCTGGACCGCGATGGCCGCGCATGTGCGCGAGGCGGGAGCCGCGGTCGGCCGGCGCATTCCCGTGCTGATGGACATTGCCGGCCCGAAGATCCGCACCGAGGCGGTGAAGCCGGCCAAGCACGGCCGCGTGCAGGCGGGCGATGCGATCCGCCTCGTCGCCAATGGCGAGCCCCGCATCGACGAGACGGCCACCTTCTCCGCCGCCGTCTCGCTGCCGGAGATGGTCACTCGCCTCGCGGTCGGCGACCGCGTGCGCTACGACGACGGCAAGCTGGAGGCCGTGGTCGAGAGCGTCGCCGAGGGCGAGGCGGTGATCCGCGTGACCCTCACCAAGTCCGGCGGCACCCGGCTGAAGTCGGAAAAGGGCGTGAACCTGCCGGACACCGCGCTCGGCCTCTCCCCGCTCACCACCAAGGACGAGGCCGACCTCGCGACCGTGTTCAGCCATGCCGACATGCTCGGCTATTCCTTTGTCAGCCGGCCGGAGGACCTCGATCTGCTCGATGCGGCGCTCGCCCGTTTCGGCGACCGCATCCGCCCCATCGGCCTCGTCGCCAAGATCGAGCGGCCCGACGCGGTGAAGAACCTGCCGGGCCTCATCGCGCGGGCGCATGGCCGCTGGCCGTTCAGCGTCATGATCGCGCGCGGCGACCTCGCCGCCGAGATCGGCTTCGAGCGGATGGCGGAGATGCAGGAGGAGTTGCTGTGGCTCTGCGAGGCCGCGGCGGTGCCGGCGATCTGGGCGACGCAGGTTCTCGAGGACCTCGTGAAGGACGGCGTCCCCTCGCGCGGCGAGATGACTGACGCCGCCATGTCGGCGCGCGCCGAATGCGTGATGCTGAACAAGGGACCGGCGGTCGGCCAGGCGGTCGAGCTGCTCGACCACCTGCTCGGGCGCATGGCCGGTCACATGACCAAGAAGACGCCGACGCTGCGTGCGCTCAAGTCCTGGTAACGGCGCGCGGCGACGGACGGCGGCACGACGCCGCCGTCCCCCAGCTCACTGCAGTCCGCCGGAAACGAAGATGGTCTGGCCGGTGACCCAGCCCGCTTCCGACGAGGCGAGGAAGACGGCGACCGGCGCGATGTCCTGCGGCTGGCCCATGCGGCCGAGCGGCGTCTGCGCCACCATCTCCTTTTCGAGATCGCTGCCGACCACCCCGATCGTGTGGGTGCCTTCGGTCTCGACGCCGCCGGGCGCGATGTTGTTCACCCGGATCTTCTTCGGCCCGAGTTCGTTGGCGAGCGTCTTGGTGATCGAGGCCACGGCCGCCTTGGTCGCGGTGTAGACGCTGGTCTGCGGCCACGCCACCTCGGTGGCGACCGAGCCGATGTTGATGATGCTGCCGCCCTTCTCGCCGAAATGCTTCACCGCCTCGCGGGTGGCGAAGAGAAGGCCGAGCACATTGACGTCGAAGTGCCAGCGAAAGTCCTCCTCGGAGAACTGCTCGATCGGCGCGAAGCGGTAGACGCCGGCATTGTTGACGAGCACGTCAACCGAGCCGAAGGCCGCCTTCGCCTCCGCGAACAGCCGCTCCACCTCGGCCTCCTTGGCCACGTTCGCCTGCACCGCGATCGCCTTGCCGCCGGCCGCCTCGATCTCCTTCACGATCTTCTCCGCACCGTCGCGCGCGGAGGAATAGTTCACCACCACCGCCGCGCCGGCCTCCGCCAGTGCCTTGGCGATGCCGGCGCCGATACCCTTGGAGGCGCCGGTCACCACCGCTACCTTGCCCGCGAGCTTTGTCATGCGAATTCTCCTGCCTCGTTTCGATGATTAGATGATCATCTAATCGATGAGCGATAGTTAGACGCTCATCGAAACGATACAAGAGGCGCATCGCACGAAATTGGCGACCCGAAACGGGCGCTCAGATTCTCGACAGGCGGTCGAGATAGGCGGAGAGCACGTCGCGCCTGAGCACGAGGCGCGCGAACTTGCCCTCGCGCAGGATCTCGATGAGCCCCGCGTTCTCCAGTTCCTTGACGTGATGGGAGATGGTGGCCGCCGACACGCCATGCGTCTCGTGCAGGCAGCCGCACGGCATGGCCCCGGAACGCTCGCCGATCTGCTTGAGGATCTCGTAGCGGCGCGGCTCGGCGAGCGCGCGGGCGATCAGCGCGAACTGGCGGTCGGTCAGGGTGGGCGTGTCGGGGGCGGGATCGGCGACGGACATGTCCGTCATATTGGTCGAGACCGGCGTCCTGGCAATATGACGCTGGCCTTCATCCGTCATGTGGCAAGCTTCACGCCGCCAGCTTGAGCTCCGAGGCGAAGCGCTTCTCCATGCCCATGCCGACGAAGACGAGGCCCCCCTCCAGCGCGCCGAACACGGCGCCATGGCGGCGCCAGCCGCGCTCGGCGAAGAAGCCCTCGCCGCTGAGCGTCGCCGCGAGCCGGGCGCGGGCGAAGCCCTGCTGCCGCAGATCAGCGTCGATCCGCTCGAGGATCGCCGAGCCGATGCCATGGCGGATGAACAGCGGGTGCACGAAGACGCCGTGCAGATGCGGCACGTCGGGATCGTCGTCGATTTCCGGCAGGTTGATCTCGCGCGAACGCGTGCCGCCCACCATGAAGCTCGGGCGCCGCAGGGACCAGCCGCCGCAGGCCACCGCCTCGCCCTCGATCTCGGCAATGAAGAAAGTGCCGTCCGCCACCAGCTCGGCATCGAAGGCGCCGATATGGGGAATGAGCGCGTCGATCACCTCCGCGCCATGCGCCCGCCGGGCGAAGCCGCGTAGCGCCGCCGCCTGCAGCCGCGCGATGTCCTTGAGATCGGGGGCGTTGGCGCGCCGGATACGCAGGCCGGCGAGGGCGAGAGTCGGGCTCTGGGCGTGAGCGTGGATCATGGTCGGTCTCCGTCGTGCGGAGGCTCCCCGCGCGGGGCACCCTCTGGTTTCGGGCAGCACGCCTCGTCGAGGAAGCGCGAATCGTGGTGGCACGCTAGGCAACGCCCCACAAATCCCGCCTGAACGTGGCATTCACCGGGCGTTCATCCGGCAGCCTCACGTCGGTCCTTCACGCCTCCGTGCTGGCGCTCATGTCGCAGCTCCCCGCCATCACATCCGCGTTGTGCCGTACGACCCCTCTGTTGCCCGTATCGGGCCGGACGATTAGAACCGCGCCATGGCGCTGATGGACCTTGCCAACCCCACCCGCTTCCTCGCCCTCGCCGGGCGGGTGCTGCCGTGGCTTGCGCTGGCGAGCGCCGTCCTGCTCGCGATCGGCTTCTGGCTCGCCTTCCAGGCGCCGGCCGACTACCAGCAGGGCGAGACGGTGCGCATCATGTACATCCATGTGCCCTTCGCCTGGCTCGCCATGCTCGGCTACAGCCTGCTCGCCCTCTCGGCGCTCGGCATTCTGGTCTGGCGCCATCCGCTGGCGGATGTCTCGCACAAGGCACTCGCGCCCATAGGCGCCGTGTTCGCCTTCCTCTGCCTCGTCACCGGCTCGCTGTGGGGCCGGCCGATGTGGGGCACCTACTGGGTGTGGGACGCGCGCCTGACCTCGATGCTGGTGCTGCTGCTGCTCTATCTCGGGCTCATCGCCCTGCGCTCGGCGATCGAGGACCCGAACCAGGCCGGTCGCGCCGCCGCCGTGCTGACGCTGGTCGGCTTCGTGAACGTGCCGATCGTGAAGTTCTCGGTCGACTGGTGGAACACGCTGCACCAGCCCGCCTCGGTGTTCCGCATGGATGGCCCGACCATCCATCCGAGCCTGCTCTGGCCGCTGCTGCTCACCGCCGCGGGTTTTACCGGCCTGATGCTGACGCTGCATCTCGCCGCCATGCGCAACGAGATCCTGCGCCGTCGCCTGCGCAACCTCGAAGCCCGCGCCGCCGCCGAAGCGGCCTATGCGTGAGGGTCGCCATGGGTGAGCACGCCTCCTTCATCATCGCCGCCTACGCCGTCTCGGCAGCGGTGCTCGGCGCCCTCGCGCTGTGGATCGCGCTCGATGGACGCGCCGTGCGGGCCGGCCTCGCCGAAATGGAGGCGCGCGGCGTGCGCCGCCGCTCGGCCGGCGACGGGACGGCGCCGTGACCGGGACCGGCACCAGCACGCCCTCCGAAACGCCGGTCCGGCGCCGGCGCATCCTCGTCCTGCTGCCGCTCGTCGCCTTCCTGGCACTGGCGGGCCTGTTCTATGGCCGGCTGTTCTCGGGCGATCCCTCGCGCCTGCCCTCGGCGCTGATCGGCCGGCCGGCGCCGGCGCTGGACCTTCCGCCGCTCGAAGGGCTGACGCGCGATGGCGCCGCCGTGCCGGGGCTGAGCTCGGCCGCCCTGAAGGGCGAGGTGACGGTGCTGAACGTCTTCGCCTCCTGGTGCGTGCCGTGCCGCGACGAGCACCCCTATCTCGTCGAGCTGTCGAAGATGGGGGGCTTCCGCCTCGTCGGCCTCAACTACAAGGACGACGCCGAGAACGCCCGCCGCTTCCTCGGCCGCTTCGGCAATCCCTATGCCGCGGTCGGCGTCGACGCGGGCGGCCGCGCGGCGATCGAATGGGGTGTCTATGGCGTGCCGGAGACCTTCGTCGTCGGCCGGGACGGGCGCATCGCCTACAAATATGTCGGCCCGATCGATGCCGAGGGGCTGAAGACGCGCCTGCTGCCGGAGATCGAGAAGGCCAAGGCCGCACCCTCGCCCACGACGCCGTCCTCTTGAGGCGGGGCGGCGCGCCGCGCGCCGCCTAGTGCAACGCCGAGAGCAGGGCCCGCCGCATGCGGTCCCCCGGCGCGCCGAGCAGTTGCGTGCCTGCCGGGCTGCGGAAGGCGGCCGCGGCGTGATGGCCGCCCGACTCGAAGATCACGGTGATCTCGTTGGTGGCGCAGGCGGTCGGCTTGCACAGGAAATAGACATCGAACCGTGCCCCGTCGACGGTGACCGTCCGGGTCGGCTCCCAGACGCCGCGCGCGCTCCTCAGCCAGCGCTCGTTCTTCAGTACCGGCGCGACGAGCTTGTGCCAGGTGGTGCGGTAGGGCTCGCGGGCGACCAGCTCGTAGAGCAGCGGCTTGTCATGAGCGGGCGAGGGATCCTGAGCGCGGGCAGGCACCGCCAGCGCGAAAAGAGCGAGAGCGACGACACCGGCACACAGGTCAGGGCGGGCCATCATACCCTTCCCACCGCGACGCCTCAGTTCCGCTCGTCCGGCAGCGACGGCAGGGGATGCACCTCGATCTCGTCCTCGACCAGCGCGCGCACCTCGTCGGGGCTCGCCTCGCCATAGATCGAGCGCTTCTCCACATCGCCCTCGTGCATCTGGCGGGCGAGGCTGGCGAACTCGTCGCCGACATAGTCGGCATTCGCCTCCACATGCTGGCGCACCGCCTTGAGCATCTCGCGCAGCGCCTGCTCCTTCTCGGACATCAGCGCCACCTTGGCGGGAGCGGCCTCCTCGGCGGGAGCGGCCGGCGCCGGCTCCTCCGCCTTGCGGGTGCCGCGCCCGAGGGCCGGCGCCATGATCGCCTTCTCCACCTCCGGCGAGCCGCAGAGCGGGCAGGTCACCAGCTTCTGCTTGCGCTGCGCGTCATAGGCCGAGGAGTCGCGGAACCAGCTCTCGAACTCATGATCGGCGGCGCAGCGGAGCTGATAAAGGATCATGCCGCATCCCCTTGCGAGGCGGCCAGATGCAGCCGGCCGTGCTCGCCCGGCGGCAAGAGCTCGAAGCGCCGGCCATGGTCGAGCGCGGGAATGCGCGCGCGCACCGCCGCCACCTTCTGCGGATCGATCTCGGCATGGATGACCCCGGGCTCGGTGCCGCCTTCGGCGAGCACGGTGCCCCAGGGATCGATGATGAGGCTGTGGCCGAAGGTCTCGCGGCCGTTCTCGTGGCGCCCGCCCTGCGCCGCCGCGAGCACGAAGGAGCCGGTCTCGATCGCCCGCGCCCGCAACAATATGTGCCAGTGCGCCTCGCCGGTGGACTTGGTGAAGGCGGCCGGCACGGCGATCATGCCAGCGCCGCTCTCGGCCAATGCGCGGAACAGCGCGGGAAAGCGCAGGTCGTAGCAGATGGTGAAGCCGAGCCGGATCTCCGGCAGGTCCGCCAGCACCGCGAGCTCGCCGGGCCGGTAGGCAGTGGATTCGCGATAGACGTCGCCATTCGGCAGGTCGACGTCGAACATGTGGATCTTGTCGTAGCGCGCCGCGATCGTGCCGTCCGGCGCGATGAGATAGGAGCGGTTGGCGGCCCGGTGCTCGCTCGCCTTCACCGCCAGCGAGCCGATATGCAGGTGCACCTTCAGCTCCGCCGCCAGCGCGCGGAAGGCGGCCAGCGCAGGGTCGTGCTCCTCCTCGTGCAGCAGCTTGAACAGCGCCTGCCGGTTCTCCTCCATCGTGCCGGTCATCTCCGGCGTCTGGATGTAGGTCGCGCCCTCGCCCGCCGCCTGGCGGATCAGCGCGGAGGCCGCCGCCACATTCGCCTCGACGCTTCTGGCCGTGCACATCTGCACCAGCGCCGCGCGGAACGGCTTGCCAAGGCGGTCCTTGCGAGCCGGGGCGGGAGCGTCGGATGCGGTCATCAATAGTCTCCGTCGAACAGCGGGGCGCTCGATATCAGCCGGCGAGCAACGGGTCGAGCTCGCCGGCCTCGTCGAGCGCGTAGAGATCGTCGCAGCCACCGACATGGTTGCCGCGGATGAACACCTGCGGGACGCTGGTGCGCCCGTTGGCGCGCCGCGCCATGGCGGCCCGCCCCTCCGCATCGCCGGTCACGTCGACCTCCCGGAAGCTGACGTCCTTGCGGTCCAGCAGGTCCTTCGCCGCGTGGCAATAGGGGCAGTAGCGGGTCGTGTAGATCACGACGTCGGACGAGCTCACGTCAGACACATTCGCTTGGGACGGGTTCACTTGGGGCATATTCGTCTGCCTCCGGATGGCGCTAGCTCAATGATATGGGCGCCGACCGCCCATCAACAACCCGTGCGAACACCAGGACGTCGACGCCAGCGGCGCCGGCGCGCAGCAGCGCCTTGCAGCAGGCGTCCATGGTGGCGCCGGTGGTGAGCACGTCGTCGACGAGGACGATGCGGCGTCCGGCCAGCTCGGCGCGCATCGCCTCCGGCACGGCGAAGGCGCCGGCGACGTTATTCGCGCGCGCCGACCGGTCGAGGCCGAACTGTGGAGCCGTAGGGCGCCGGCGCTCCAGCCATTCGGGCCGGAAGGCGACGCTGCTCTCGCGGGCGATGCCGAGCGCCAGCGCCGCCGACTGGTTGAAGCGCCGCCGCCACAGCCGCAGCCGATGCAGCGGCACCGGCACCAGCGCGTCCGCGCCGGCGAGCAGCTCGGCGCCGGCGCGCGACATCATGCGGGCGAGCAGCCGGGCGGTCTCGGTGCGGTCGTTGTATTTCAGTCCGTGCACCAGATCGCGGCCGATGCCGCCATAGAGAACCGCCGCCCGCGCCCGGTCATAGGCGGGCGGATCGGCAAGCGCCTCGGCCGAGAGCCTCGCCCCGCCGGGATCGAACGCAAAGGGGATGCCGAGCCGCTCGCAATAGGGTCGCTCGATGAAGTCGAGGCCGCTCCAACACGCCCCGCACAGGCAGCCGGGCTCCGCCACCGCCGTCCGGCAGCCGGCGCAGACCGGCGGCAGCACCAGATCGACCGCCGCCCGGCCGAGACCGCGCAGCGCAGCCGGCACGCCTCGTCCGACGCGCGCGGCGAGGGACGGCGAAGAGGACGGCGTGACGACATCGTCGAGCATGAGCGATCCTATCACGGCCGACCCGCTTTGACCCGCGCCCCGATGCGGCCTATGGCTCGCGCGAGCGCCACGCGCCCGCGTCGTCCAGGGAGACTGCCGCTTGTCCGCGCCAGACGGTTCCGGCCCGTTCGAGATCTTCGATGCCCGCGCCCTCGCCGCCGCCCGCCGCCGCGCGCTGCGGCTCGGCCCGGAGACCTTCCTGCTCGATCGCGTGGCGGAAGACCTCGCCGACCGGCTGACGGCGGTGAAGCGGGAATTCGCCCGCGCCGCCGACCTCGGCACGCCCGCCGACGCGCTGCGCCGCGCGCTCGCCGGCAGCCCGATGGTCGGCCGGCTGGACGTCTTCGGTCCCGCCGAGCGCGCCGATGTCGACGTCGTCACCGATCCGGAAGCGCTGCCCATCGCGCCGGCCTCGCTCGACCTCGTCGTGTCGGCGCTCGCCTTCCAGACGGTGAACGACCTGCCCGGCCTGCTCGCGCAGCTTCGCCGCACGCTCCGCCCGGACGGGCTGCTGCTCGCCGCCCTGTTCGGCAGCGGCACGCTGGGCGAGCTGAGGGAGGCCTTCGCCATCGCCGAGAGCGACACGCTCGGCGGCATCTCGCCCCGCGTCGCGCCCTTCGCGGACCTGCGCGACCTCGGCGGGCTGCTGCAGCGCGCCGGCCTCGCTCTGCCGGTCACCGACGTCGACCGCGTCACCGTGCGCTATGGCGACATCTTCGCGCTGTTCGCCGATCTGCGCCGCATGGGCGCGACCAACCCGCTCGCCGCCCGCCGGCGCGAGCCGCTGCGGCGGGGGACGCTGGCGCGCCTCGTCGAGGTCTATGGGGAACGCTTCGCGGACCCGGACGGGCGGCTGCGCGCCACCTTCGAGGTCGTCTTCATATCCGGCTGGGCGCCGCATGAGAGCCAGCAGACGCCGTTGCGGCCGGGATCCGCGCGAAAGCGCCTCGCCGATGCCCTCGGCACCAAGGAGCTGCCTTTGCCGCTAAGCGACCGGGCGGAGCGCGACGAGTAGATTCCGTCAGTTCGGGCTGGCCGAGGCCACCGCCTCGCTGATCCGCGTGTAATAGGTGGTGAGAACCTCGTCGCCCAGTGTGTAGACGGTGGCGGCGATGGCGGCGCCGATGCTGCTCGCGACCAGCGCATATTCGATGGCGGTCGCCGCGCCCTGATCGCGCCAGAAGCCGCCCAGCACCGCCGCGGCGTCGTGCCTTCGTATCCGCCTGTACCCGGTCATCACGCGCCCCGCTGCGCCGGGACGCCCCGGCGCCTATGAACCGATGATGTCGACGAGCATCGGAATGAGCGGCTCGTCGGCCGGCGGCATCGGATAGTCGCGCAGCTTCTGCGGACGCACCCACGCCAGACGCTGGCCCTCGCGACCCTGCGCCAGCCCTTCCCATCTCCGGCAGATCCACAGCGGCATCAATAGCTGGAAGTCCGGATAGGTGTGGCTGGCGAAGGTGAGCGGAGCGAGGCAGGCTTCCTTGACCTGGATACCCAGCTCCTCGGCCAGCTCGCGGATCAGCGTCTCCTCCGGCCGTTCGCCAGGCTCGACCTTGCCGCCCGGGAATTCCCAGAGTCCGGCGAGTGCCTTGCCGGCCGGCCGCTCCGAGATGAGGACACGGCCATCGGCATCGACCAGCGCACAGGCGGCGACAAGCACGAGCTTCACGAACAACTCCCTGACCGTAGCGGGGAACCTCTTAACGCGGCGCTGACGCGATCGCCGAAAAACCGCTGTTTCCAGCGCTTTTTCACGAGCGGTAGTCGCCGTTGATGGCGACATATTCCTTGGTCAGGTCGCAGGTCATCACCCGGTCGCTCCCGCGACCGAGCCCGAGGTCGACGCCGATGTCGATCACCTGCCCCTTCATGTAGGCCGACACCTCGGCCTCGTCATAGCCGGGATCGCGCGCGCCCTCGGTCGCCACCCGGATGCCGCCGAAGGAGATGGTGATCAAATCGCGGTCGGCCGGCTCGCCGGCCTTGCCGACCGCCATGACGACACGCCCCCAATTGGCGTCCTCGCCGGCGACCGCCGTCTTCACCAGCGGCGAATTGGCGATCGACATGGCGACGCGACGCGCCGAGCGCTTGGAGACTGCGCCGGTGACGGCGATGCGCACCAGCTTGCGGGCACCCTCCCCGTCCCGCGCCACCTGCTCGGCGAGGTCGGCCAGCACGCGCTGCAGCGCCTTGCGGAAACCGGCAAGGCGGCGGTCGGCGGCATCGGCGATGCGCGGGGCGCCGCGCTTCGCCGCCGCGCCGGTGGCGAACAGCATCAGCGTGTCGGAGGTCGAGGTGTCGCCGTCGATGGTCACCGCGTTGAAGCTGTCGGTGACGCCCTTCGACAGCAGCGCCTGCAGCGCCGGCGCCTCGATCGCCGCATCGGTGAAGACGAAGGAGAGCATGGTCGCCATGTCGGGGGCGATCATGCCGGCGCCCTTGGCGATGCCGGCGATGGTGACGCTCACACCATCGATCGTGGCGGTCGCGGTGGCGAGCTTGGGGAAGGTGTCGGTGGTCATGATCGCGCGGGCCGGGTCGATCCACGGCAGCGGCGCGAGGCGCTTCGCCGTCTCGTCCAGCACGCCGCGATATTTGTTGGCGTCGAGCGGTTCGCCGATCACCCCGGTGGAGGCGAGGAAGATTTCGCTTTCCTTGCAGCCGAGCGCCTTGGCGGCGAGTTCGGCGGTCAGCTTGGTCGCTTCGCGACCCTTCGCCCCGGTGAAGGCGTTGGCATTGCCAGAATTGACCACCAGCCCGCGCGCCACGCCGCCGGAGAGCTGCTCGCGGCACCACTCGACCGGCGCCGAAGGGCATTTGGAGCGCGTGAACACGCCGGCGACGCTCGTGCCCGCGTCGAGCGCCAGCAGCAGCACGTCGGTGCGCCCCTTGTAGCGGATGCCGGCCTCGGCGGTGGCGAAGCGCACCCCCTCGACCGGACCGACCTCCGGCGTGGTCTTGGGCGCGAGCGGCGAGACGGCAGGGGCTTTGGCAGCGGACATGTGGCTCTCGGAGGATGCGGCGGACGAGACGGGCGCGAAGCGGTGTGCCCGATGCGGATGACGCACGCAAGACGGCAAAAACAGCGACGGCCGGGAAGACCCGGCCATCGTCATCACTACGGCAATATGGATCGCCCTAGCTATCGCCTCACGGCGTCTTCGGGGCGTCGGCCGGCGCGGCGGGCTGCTGACCGCCGGGAACAAGGTCGCTCGGCTTCGGCGCCGCGTCGGTCTTCACCACCTTGGCCGCGTCGCGGGTCTTCTGCACCACATCGGCCTGCGCCTTCTGGGCGAGGAACTGCTCGATCTGCGGCTTGACCTGCTCGAAGGTCGGCACCGGCTTCTCGCGCTTCTCCTCGACCTTGATCACGTGCCAGCCGAACTGCGTCTTCACCGGATCGGACACCTCGCCCGGCTTCAGCTTGAAGGCGACGGTGGCGAATTCCGGCACCATCTGGTCCTCGGCGAAGAAGCCGAGATCGCCGCCGTTCTCCTTGCCGGAGGGGTCCTCGGTGAGCTGCTTGGCGAGGGTGGCGAAATCCTCGCCCTTCTTGACCTTGGCCGCGACGTCCTTGGCTTTCGCCTCGGCCTCGGCGGAGGCCTTCTCGTCCTTCGGGTCTGCGCGGAACAGGATGTGGCGCGCATGCACCTCCTCTTCCGGCTTCTGCTGCTTCACCGCTTCCTCATAGGTCTTCTTCAGAGCCTCGTCGGAAACCGCGGCCTTAGTCGCCTGCGTCAGCGCGGCCTGCATCAGAAGGCGCTTCTTGGCGAAGGCGATCTGCTGGGCGAATTCCGGGGTCTGGTCGAGCTTCTGCGCCTCGCCGGCCTGGGCGAGCGCGGTCAGGTCGATCAGGAAGCCGAGCATGTATTCCTCGCGCGCCGGGCCGACGAGCTGCGGAGGCAGGTTGGCGCCAAGCTCATCCTCGACGATCTTGAGGTCGCTGCGGCGCAGCTCGACGCCGTTCACCGTGGCGAGCACCGGATCATCCGTCGAAGCCGTGGCGGCGGCCGGCGCGGTCTGTGCGAAAGCGACATGGGCGACCGGAACGACGCCGGCGGCACCGATGAGAAGCGCGGCGGCGCCGGCGAGAAGCCGGCCGGCGCGATGGGCGCGCACGGGACGCGGACGATGAGACATCATGGAACCATTCCTTGGGTGTTTGCGGTTGTCCGCTGTTCGGCGGCGAAAGCTGGCCGAGTTCGGCACGGGTTGCAAGCGGCGGGGCTGCGGCCCCCTTGTGTCGACCGGAAGCTGCACTGTGATTGACAACCCCCAAACCCGTTCATAAGTGTGGCACGCCGCGCGGCGCCTCCCCGGCGCTCGCCTTTATGTGACCCGGCGGTACGTGCCGCAGCCCGTCGAAACCCGCCGACCGACCCATTTCGGCCGCAAAGGGCGTCTCGATCGGATGAGGCGGGCGCAGCATCGCCAAAGGGCCCGGCGGCCCGTCACCGCCTGGCCTGATCTCTGCCCTGGCGGGACACGGATTGGAAGACGCGATGTTCGGCGCTCTTGCGCGAAAGATTTTCGGATCGGCCAACGACCGCCGCGTGCGCGGCTATCAGCCGAAGGTCGCGGCCATCAATGCCCTGGAGCCGGAGCTTGTGGCGCTGAGCGATGCGGAGCTGCGCGCCCGCACCGACCAGTTCCGCCGCGAGCTCGCCGAGGGCAAGAGCCTCGACGACCTGCTGGTGCCAGCCTTCGCCACCGTGCGCGAGGCCGCCAAGCGCGCCCTCGGCCAGCGCCATTTCGACGTCCAGCTCGTCGGCGGCATGGTGCTGCACGAGCGCGGCATCGCCGAGATGCGCACCGGTGAAGGCAAGACGCTGGTCGCCACCACCGCGGTCTATCTCAACGCGCTGACCGGCAAGGGCGTGCACGTTGTCACCGTGAACGACTACCTCGCCCGCCGCGACGCCGAATGGATGGGCCGCGTCTACAGCTTCCTCGGCCTCACCGTCGGCATCATCGTCCACGGCATGGACGACAACGAGCGCCGCGCCGCCTATGCCTGCGACGTCACCTACGCGACCAACAACGAGCTCGGCTTCGACTATCTGCGCGACAATATGAAGTACGAGCTGAACCAGATGGTTCAGCGCCCGCACCATTTCGCGGTGGTGGACGAGGTGGACTCGATCCTCATCGACGAGGCGCGTACCCCGCTCATCATCTCCGGCCCGCTGGACGACCGCTCGGACTTCTACAACACCATCGACACCTACATTCCGAAGCTGTCGAAGGAGGATTACGAGGTCGACGAGAAGCAGCGCTCCGTCACCATGACCGAAGCCGGCATGGAGAAGATCGAGGGCCTGCTGCGCGACGCTGGCCTGCTTAAGTCCGACAGCCTCTACGACATCGAGAACGTCTCGGTGGTGCACCACGTCAATCAGGCGCTGCGCGCCCATACCCTGTTCCAGCGCGACAAGGACTACATCGTGCGCAACGGCGAGGTCGTCATCATCGACGAGTTCACCGGCCGCATGATGCCGGGCCGCCGCTATTCGGAAGGCCTGCACCAGGCGCTGGAGGCCAAGGAGCGCGTGCAGGTCCAGCCGGAGAACCAGACGCTCGCCTCCATCACCTTCCAGAACTATTTCCGCATGTACGAGAAGCTGGCCGGCATGACCGGTACGGCGAACACGGAAGCGGCGGAGTTCCAGGACATCTACCGGCTCGAAGTCATCGAGATTCCGACCAACCTGCCGGTTAAGCGCATCGACGACGACGATGAGGTCTACCGGACGGCGGGTGAAAAATACAACGCCATCATCGAGCTGATCGCCGACTGCAAGACCCGCGGCCAGCCGGTGCTGGTCGGCACCACCTCGATCGAGAAGTCCGAGCTGCTCGCCGAGCTGTTGAAGACCCGCGGCTTCCGCCAGAAGGACTTCACCGACCCGGACGCCTTCCGCCCGCTCTATGACGGCGACGAGGGCGAGGCCGACGAGAAGGTGTTCGCGGTGCTGAACGCCCGCCACCACGAGCAGGAATCCTACATCGTGGCGCAGGCCGGCGTGCCCGGCGCCATCACCATCGCCACCAACATGGCTGGTCGCGGCACCGACATCCAGCTCGGCGGCAACGCCGACATGCGCATCGCCCACGAGCTCGAATCCATGCCCGAGGGCGAGCAGCGCGCGGCCGCCGAGAAGACCATCCGCGAGGAGGTCGCCCGGCTGAAGCAGAAGGCGCTCGACGCCGGCGGCCTGTTCGTGCTCGGCACCGAGCGCCACGAGAGCCGGCGCATCGACAACCAGTTGCGCGGCCGTTCCGGCCGCCAGGGCGACCCCGGCCATTCCAAGTTCTTCCTGTCGCTGGAAGACGACCTGATGCGCATCTTCGGGTCGGACCGGCTCGACGGCATGCTGCAGAAGCTCGGCCTCAAGGAAGGCGAGGCGATCATCCACCCCTGGATCAACAAGGCGCTGGAGAAGGCGCAGCAGAAGGTCGAGGCGCGCAACTACGACATCCGCAAGAACCTGCTGAAATACGACGACGTGATGAACGACCAGCGCAAGGTGGTGTTCGAGCAGCGCGTCGAGCTGATGCAGGACGAGGACGTCGCCGAGACCGTGGCCGAGATGCGCCACGGCGTGATCGACGATCTGGTGACCAAGTTCGTGCCGCCCACTGCCTATCCCGAGCAGTGGGACACCGCCGGCCTCGCCGAGGCGCTGCACAACATGCTCGGCCTCGACCTGCCGGTCGCCGACTGGGCGAAGGAAGAGGGCATCGCCGACGAGGAGATGCGCGAGCGCATCCAGACCCGCGCCGACGAGGCGATGGCCGCCAAGGTCGCGCAGTACGGCCCGGAGATCATGCGCTATGTCGAGAAGTCGATCCTGCTGCAGACGCTCGACCATCTCTGGCGCGAGCATCTCGTCACCCTCGACCATCTGCGCCAGGTCATCGGCCTGCGCGGCTATGCCCAGCGCGACCCGCTGAACGAGTACAAGTCCGAGGCCTTCCAGCTCTTCGAGGCCATGCTCGCCAGCCTGCGCGAGGCGGTCACCGCCCAGCTCATGCGCGTCGAGGTGATGACCGCGCCGCCGCCGGAGGACAGCCTGCCGCCGATGATGCTCGAGCACGCCGACGCCACCACCGGCGAGAACGAGTTCGCGATGGCCGATGCCGAACTCGCCCGCGAGGCGACGCTGGCCCCCGCCGAGGACGCCGCCTCGCCGAACCGCGACCCGAACGACCCGTCGAGCTGGGGCCGCGTCGGACGCAACGAGCCCTGCCCCTGCGGCTCGGGCAAGAAATACAAGCACTGCCACGGACGGTTTGCCTGAGGTGGCCGGGCGGCTGTGCCGTCGTATCGCAGTTGCGGCGGCCGGTCTCCGGGGTGTAGATGAGGGCGATCGACCGAGTGGCAACTAGGGTTCCGGGCGCGAAGGCGCCGCTGGACCGAGCGTTGCGAAAACCATGGCGCGTCGCCATGGCTGCACCCGAGGGATAAAACCCCAGAGGCGGAGACGTCGAGACACCAGATGCCCTTCCGGGCATAAGGAGGTCTCGTGACCTTTCTCGCCTTGGCGCTCGTCGTGGCGGCGGCGCTCATCCATGCAAGCTGGAATCTCATGTCGAAGCGCGCCGCCGATGCCGGCCCGCCCTTCGTCGTCGCCTATAACCTCATCGCCTGCCTCGCCTACGCGCCCTGGGTCGGCTGGCTGCTTGCCGAGCGCGCGGTGGACTGGAGCTGGCCGGTCGGTGCCTGCATCCTTGCCAGCGGCCTCGTCCATCTCGCCTACAGCCTCTGCCTGCAGCGCGGCTATCAGGTCGCAGACCTTTCCGTAGTCTACCCGGTCGCCCGGGGCAGCGGGCCGCTTCTCTCCGCCACTACGGCCTTTCTTCTCTTCGGAGAACCCGTCACCCTGCCCGGTGTGCTCGGGCTGCTCGCGGTCGTCGCCGGCATCGGGCTCATCGCGACGCAGGGCAGCTTCGCCGCCTTTCGAAAAAGGGAAGGCCATCTCGGCGTGTGCTGGGGCCTCGCGACGGGCGGGCTGATCGCCACCTATACCGTCATCGACGCCTATGGGGTGAAAGCACTCGCCATCGCGCCGGTACTGCTCGACTGGTTCTCGAACCTCGTGCGCGCCACCCTTCTGACGCCGGTGATGTTCGCGAACCCTGTGGGCTTCCGCGCGGCCATGCGGGGCCGTTGGCATCTCGCCCTCGGCGTCGGCCTGCTCTCGCCGTTGTCCTACATACTGGTGCTGGCAGCGCTCGACATCGGCGCCCCGGTCAGCGCCGTCGCCCCCATGCGCGAAATGTCGATGATGGTCGGCGCGCTGCTCGGACTGCTCATCCTGAAGGAGCCGGTCGGACCGTGGCGGCTCGCCGGCTGCGCCGTGCTCATTGCTGGCGTGCTGTTGCTCGCGTGAAACCGCACGCGCCTACTGGCCGAACGTCCCTGGAGTGACGATTGTCGCGCCCGGCAGGCTCGGCGTTTCGATCCACTGGGCGTCCGAGGCCTGGGCGGCCGCCGCCTGCGGCGCCGGCGCGACGGATTGGGATGCGGCGGGCTGGGAAGCCGGCTGGGCCGCCGCCGCGCGCGGCGTGGCGGCGGGCGCGGTCGCCTGCGGCTTGGGCGCCGCCGGGCGGGTCGGCGGCACCGGAACGGCGGCGGGCGTGGCCATAGCCACCGGCGCGGCCGGCTCGGGCTCGCCTTGCCCGAACCACTTGCCGAGCGAGGAAAGGCCGAGACGCGACGACAGCGAGGGCGAGGCGGACGGCGCCGGCGCGGCGGACGACGCCACAGGAGCGGAAGACGGCGCGGTCGCCGACGGCGCGGGAGCGGCCGCCGGTTCGTCGCCACCGCCGAAGAACTTCGTCACGCCGCTCAGGAAGCCGCCGCTGTCGATCGAGGCGACGCGGGTTGCCGGCGCGGCGGGCGCGCTGTTGTTCGCGAACAGCACCGTCTCGGGCTGGGCGCGCGGCGCGCCGGCCGGGCGGGGCATCGGCATCGGCACGTTCGCCGAGGCGAGCGCGACGCTCTCGGTGGCGCTCGGCGTCGCACTGTCGGGCGCGAGCAGTTCGGCCGGCGCCGGCTCGTTGGTCGCGACGCCATAGTCGAGCCCCGGCGGCTTCACCACCGGCGGCAGCGAGCCCGGCGCCTTCAGCTTCGGGTTCTGCAGCTTGGCGAGGAACACCTGGTTCATCCCGCCGTCCTTGCCGGTGCGCACCGGCGCGACCGGCGTCATCGGCGACAGCGCGGCGATGCGCGCCGTGTCGGCCGCCTTGCGCGCCGCGACCTGCTGTTGGATGTCCTCCGGCTGCGTGAATTCGGGGCAGGGGCCGCTCGGATTGAACTTCTGCGTCGGGTCGGTCGGCGTCGCGTTGAAGACGTAGCGCTTCTCGCACACGTCGACCTTGGGCGGCGCCTTGGCGATCTCGAAGGCGTCGTGGCCTTCCTTGATCATCCGCCAGAACGGCATGCTCGGATTGTTCCGGTGACGCGCCATGTTCGAGGCGGTCATGTGGAACGGATAGGCCTGCACCTGGAAGGAGCGCTGCCCGCCGAGGAAGCTGTCGCGCCCGAGCGCGAAGATCTCCTGCACCTGCTCGTCGGTCATGGCGTAGCAGCCCGAGGACGAGCAGTCGCCATGCACCATCAGATTGGCGCCGGTGCGGCCCCACGCTTTGTCATAGGCGTTGGGGAAGCCCATGTTGAAGGCGAGGTAGTAGTTCGAATTCGGGTTCATCTGGCCCGGCGTGATGGTGTAGAAGCCTTCCGGCGCCTGCCGGTCGCCTTCCTTCACCTTCGGACCGAGCTCGCCCGACCAGCGGCAGATCGGATAGGTCTTGAGCAGCGCATACTCGCCGTTGCGCGTCTCCTTCCAGACCTCCAGCTCCGACTCTTCCTTGAAGATGCGCACGACGATGGGGCTGTCCTTCGTCATGCCCTTGCTCTCGATGAGCGAGACCATCTCGGGCGAGAGCGGCTTCATCGCCTTGGCGCCCGGTCCCGGTCCGCTGCCACCGTTGCAGGCGGCGAGCGCCAGCGCCGCGACGCCGGCCAGCAGCGCCCCGCGCCAGCGCGCGGCAAGGCCGCTGCGCATGGTGACAGGCCGACGCCCCCGCGACGGCTGCGAAGGAACCCCAGCGATCAACGCGCGACTCCCCTGAACGCCCCGACGAACAGCAACATGGGTAAGCGTTATCCTCGACAGGCCGTTCCCGCAAGCCCGGCCCCCGATACCGGTCGTCAGTCACGGCATCATGGCACCTTCAGAGATTGCGACCGATCGCCAGGAACTTCTCGCGCCGCGCCTTGCGCAGGGCGGAAGCATCGAGCCCCTGCAGGCTCTCCAGCGCCGCCTCGATCGCGTTGCCCGCCGCGTCCATCGTCGCGTCGGGATCGCGATGCGCGCCCCCAGTCGGCTCCGGCACGATGGTGTCGATGATGCCGAGTCTCGCGAGGTCCTGCGCAGTGATGCGCATATTGGTCGCCGCCTCCTGCGCCTTGGCAGTGTCGCGCCACAGGATCGAGGCCGCGCCTTCCGGCGAGATGACGCTGTAGATCGAGTGCTCCAGCATCAGCACCCGGTTTGCGGTGGCGAGCGCGATCGCCCCGCCC
Source organism: Allobosea sp. 117 (assembly GCF_000702305.1). Taxonomy (GTDB): domain Bacteria; phylum Pseudomonadota; class Alphaproteobacteria; order Rhizobiales; family Xanthobacteraceae; genus Ancylobacter. The sequence goes on along the minus strand of NZ_JNLC01000013.1, from coordinate 313,073 downwards.
GAGCCGCCCTCGCCGATGATGAGGGCGACGTTCGGCACGCCGAGCGAGAGGCACGCATCGGTCGAGCGGGCGATCGCCTCGGCCTGGCCGCGCTCCTCCGCGCCGATGCCGGGATAGGCGCCGGCGGTGTCGACCAGCGAGATGACCGGTAGCGAAAAGCGGTCGGCGAGCTCCATCAGCCGCGCCGCCTTGCGGTAACCCTCCGGCCGCGCCATGCCGAAATTGTGCTTGATGCGGGTCTCGGTGGACGACCCCTTCTCCTGCCCGATGAGGCACACCGCCTGCCCGCGGAAGCGCGCGAAGCCGCCGAGGATCGCCGCGTCCTCGCCGAACTTGCGGTCGCCGGCGAGCGGCGTGAAGTCCTCGAACACGCGCGCCGTATAGTCGGAGAAGTGCGGGCGCATCGGGTGGCGGGCCACCTGCGTCTTCTGCCAGGGCGTCAGGTTCGCGTAGAGCTGGACCAGCGCCTCGCCGGCCTTGGCCTCCAGCCGGCCGATATCGTCGCTGATCGCGACCGCGCCGCCTTCCGCCGAGAGCGCGCGCAATTCCTCGAGCTTCGCCTCGAGCTCGGCAACGGGCTTTTCAAAATCGAGGTAGCTGCGCATCGGCGATGGGAGATCCGGATTGATCGGAAAAGCGAGGGGCAAAGCGAAACTGGCACATACTGATGACGGCGGTGCGGACAGATACCGGCAGCCGCCGCCAAAGGCAAACCCCGGCGGGTCCTTCCCCAACGGCGCGGCCGGCCCGGCGGTTTCACGATGGGGCGATCCGCCGGCGGCTCAGCGCTCCGGCAGGAACGCGCCGGTGTCGAGGAAGCGCTCGATCGTGGTGCGGTGGGGAGCGATGTCGATGCCGTTCGCCTTCAGCCAGTCGGCGTCGAAATAGGTCGAGGCGTAGCGCTCGCCGCTGTCACAGATCAGCGTCACCAGCGCGCCCCCGCGCTTCTCGCGCAGCATCGCCGCGGCAAGGCGGCACAGCGCGTAGAAATTCGTGCCGGTCGAGCCGCCGACCCGGCGGAACAGCCGGTCCGAGAGCACATGCGCGGCGGCGATGGAGGCTGCGTCGGGAACCCGCATCATGTGGTCGATGGCGCCGGGGGTGAAGGACGGCTCGACGCGCGGCCTGCCGACCCCCTCGATCCGCGAGGGGGTGGAGCAGGTGACGGACATGTCCCCGGTGACATAGGCGTCGTAGAACGCCGAATGCTCGACATCCGCGACGCAGAGTCGCGTCGGCAGGTTGCGGTAGCGGATATAGCGCCCGATCGTCGCCGAGGTGCCGCCGGTCCCCGCGCTCATCACGATCCAGTCGGGCACCGGGGCCGGCTCGGCCTGCATCTGGTTGAAGATGCTCTCGGCGATGTTGTTGTTGCCGCGCCAGTCGGTCGCCCGCTCGGCATTGGTGAACTGGTCGAGATAGTGGCCTCCGGTCGCCCGCGCGAGCTCGGCGGCGACGCCGTAGACCTCGCCGGGCGTGTCGACGAAATGGCAGCGGCCGCCGAAGCTCTCGATCGCCTCGACCTTGGCGCGGCTGGTCGAGCGCGGCATCACCGCGATGAAGGGCAGGCCGAGCAGCCGGGCGAAATAGGCCTCGCTCACCGCCGTCGAGCCGGAGGACGCCTCGACCAGCGTCGTGCCCTCGTCGATCCGCCCGTTGCAGATGCCGTAGAGCAGCAGCGAATGGGCGAGCCGGTGCTTGAGGCTGCCGGTCGGATGGGTGGATTCATCCTTGAGATAGATGGACAGGCCGCCGAGCCCAGCGAAGAACGGCTTGAGAAGGTGCGTGTCCGCCGAGCGCCGGCGGTCGCCCTGCAGCAGCTCGATGGCGCGGCGTGTCCATGCGCGGTCCCGGCAGGCGGGAAGTGCGATGTCGTCACTCTCCAAGGGCGTGTCCCCCATTGCGGCTTGCCGGGCCGTGCTCAACCCGCGCGGCGTCAGGCGGCGGGGCGGTCATTGAGATCGTCCGCGGCGGCGAGGACCTCCTCGACGATCATCGCGACGTCCTCCGGCCGGGTGCGGTGATTGACGAAGCAGGCCCGGAGCGCGAACTGCCCGTTAATCGTCGCGTTCGACAGATACACCCGCCCGCGCGCCAGCACCCGCCGCAGCACCGCGGCATTGTCCCGCGCGCGATGCCGGAAGCACACCGCGCTGAGCGGTACCGGCGCGAGCAGTTCGAGCTCGGGACGGGCCGCGACCGCCTCGGCCAGCATCTGCGCATGGCCGAGATCGCGCGCGATCGCCGCGCGGAAAGCGGCACGCCCGTGATATTGCAGCGACATCCAGAGCTTCAGGGCGCGGAAACGGCGGGTGAGCTCCACCGATTCCTCGAAGAAGGCGAACGCCTCCTGCGGATTCTCGTTCAGCGCCCGCACATAGTCGCCGCTGTGCGAGAAGGCGAGGCGCGCGACCGCTGCGTCGCGATAGACGAGACAGCCGCAATCGACCGGCTGGTAGAGCCATTTATGCGCGTCGAGGGAGAGCGAATCGACCTCCGACAGCCCGCGGAACTGTTCCGGCATCGCCAGCGCGGCGAGCCCGCCATAGGCGCCGTCGACATGCATCCACAGCCATTCGCGGCGGGCGATTGCGGCGATCTCTTCAAGCGGGTCGATGGCGCCAGTTGCCACCGCGCCGGCCGTCGCGACGATCGCGATCGGCGTCGCGCCCGAGGCCCGATCCTGCGCGATCGCCGCTTCCAGCGCGTCGACCCGCATGCGAAAACCGTCGTCGACCGGGATCAGCCGCAGGTTCTTGCGCCCGAGGCCGAGCAGCGCGACCGCCTTCGGGATCGACATGTGCACCTGCTCGGAGGCGTAGACGATGCCCGGCCGGGCGCCGTCCTCATTGGCGGGCAGCTTCGCCTCGCGCGCCATGGCGAGCGCCATCAGGTTGGCCGCCGAGCCGCCGCCGCACAGGCTGCCGGTGAAGCCGGCGCAGCCGACCGCCTCGGCCAGCCAGCCCACGGCGGTCTGCTCGATGGCGGTCGCGGCGGGCGCCGACCGCCAGGCCCCGACATTCTGGTTGAGCACGGCGGCGAGCCATTCGCCGAGCGCCCCGACCGGTTCGCCGGAGCCGAAGACATAGCCGAAGAACCGCCCGCCCGAGGGCCGCACATGCGCGGAGATGCGCGTGAAGTCGTCCAACACCGTGCTTCCACGGCCGGTCTCCGCCCACGGCCTCGCGAACAGCTCCTGCATCTGCCCGGCGCTCGCCACCGGGGCGGCCGGCAGGGCCTCGACCCCGGACCAGTAGGTCCGGGCGAGCCCGAGCGTGCGCTCCATCAGCGCCGACAGCTCCTGATCGGATATCTCCAGCTCGCGCATCTCATCCGCCCCCGCGATTCAATGGGCAGAAGCTAGACCATAATTCGATCCGATGGAGCGGCCCGCGTCGGCAACGGTCATTCCGCCAGCGGGTGCAGGTCCCTGACGAGGCTCTTCAGCCGCTCGTCCAGCACATGCGTATAGATCTGCGTGGTCGAGACGTCGGCGTGGCCGAGCAGGGTCTGCACCACCCTGAGGTCGGCGCCATGGGCGAGCAGGTGGCTGGCGAAGGCGTGGCGCAGCACGTGCGGGGAGAGCTTGGCGGGGTCGAGCCCGGCGTTGAGCGCGAGGTCCTTGAGATCGAGCGCGACCTGCTGGCGGGTGATGTGCCCGCTCGCCGCCGCCGAGGAAAACAGCCAGCGCGAGCCGCCGGTCGCCTTCTGCCCGGCCGGGCGCTTTCCCCCTGCCCTTTTCGCAGCTTTCGCAGCCTCGGCGGCGGCTTGCGATGCGGCCTCCTGCGCGGCGCGGTAGGCGGCCATGGCGGCCTTGGCCGGGTCGCCGAGCGGCACCAGCCGCTCCTTGTTGCCTTTGCCGCGCACGATCAGCGCGTCGCCCTGCGCCCGCGCCGCGCTCGCCGGCAGCGCCGCGAGCTCGGAAACGCGCAGCCCCGTCGCGTAGAGCAGCTCGATGAAGCAGGCAACGCGCGCCCGGCGCGCCCGCTCGGACGGCGAGGCCTGCGGATCGCCGGCGCGCGCATGGGCGGTCTCGATCAGCCGCGTGACCTCGTCGAGCGAGAGCACCTTCGGCAGCGGCCGGCCGCGCTTCGGCCCCTCCAGCACGGCGGCAGGATCGTCGCCCCGGTAGCCCTCGACGTAGAGGAAGCGGTGGAGTTGGCGGATGGCGGAGAGGCGGCGGGCGACGGTGGTGGTGGCGAAGCCGCGCTTCGTCAGCTCGGCGAGATAGGTGCGGATGGCCTGCGTGCCGCCGTCGAGCGGGCCGCACCCCTCGCTCGCGAGGAACTCCGTATAGTCCGACAGATCGCGCCCATAGGCGTCGAGCGTGTTCGGCCCGGCCCCGCGCTCGGCCGCCAGCATGTCGAGGAACAGGGCGACCGGGCCACGCGACGGGATGCCCTTGCCGGCGCTCATTTGGCGAAGCGCTCCTGCGGGACGGTGGCGCTCATCTCGCGCGGATGCGGCTCCACGAGATTGGCGAACACCCAGAGCGTGCCATAGGCGATGCCGCCGATCACTCCGAGGATGACGAGAAGGCGGATCAGGCTCGGCATGGCGGTCGCGGATCTGGCGGTTCGAATCGCGGGATGTCGGTACCCTCCATGCTAGTGCCTTCGCCCCCCTGACGGAACGGCGCGCGCGCCGAATTGCCTCGCCCGGCGACCGGTGATAGGTGGCGGAGCGGCCGGCCTCCCCGCCGGCCATGGAACACCGCCGCATGGACGCCGCCGCCATGGACGCCGCGACCAACGAACCGGAAGACGAGCACGCCGCGCGGGTGCGCCGGCAGCTCGGCGAGCGCTCCATCGTGCTGGTCGGCATGATGGGGGCCGGCAAGTCGTCGCTCGGCAAGCGTCTCGCCCGGCGCATGGGGCTGCCCTTCGTCGATGCCGACACCGAGATCGAGCATGCCGCCGGCATGACCATCCCCGAGATCTTTGCCCAGCACGGCGAGCCCGCTTTCCGGGCCGGCGAGAAGCGCGTCATTGCCCGCCTGCTGGAAGGTGCGCCGAACGTGGTGGCGACCGGCGGCGGCGCTTTCATGAATGGCGAGACCCGCGCGGCCATCGCCGAGCGGGGCGTCTCGGTCTGGCTGAAGGCCGAGCTCGACGTGCTGCTGCGCCGCGTGCGCCGGCGCGACGACCGCCCGCTCCTGAAGAGCGGCGACCCCGCCGCCACGCTGTCGCGGCTGATCGAGGAGCGCTACCCGGTCTATGGTCTCGCCGATGTCACCGTCATCTCGCATGAGGTTCCGCACGAGATCATGGTCGAGGAGGTGATGGCCGCGCTCGGCCAGCACCTTGCGGGATCGCCGGATGCGGACGTGCCGAAAGGAGACGAGGCGTGAGCGCCCTTCACGACATCGAAGCCCCGACCGTGGTGCCTGTCGGCCTCGGCGCCCGCGCCTATGACATCGTGATCGGGCCGGGGCTGATCGCCGGCCTCGGCTCCCGCATCGCCGCGCTGCGGCCCGGCGCGCGGGTCGGCATCGTCACCGACGCCAATGTGGCGGAACGCCATCTCGCGCCGGTCGAAGCCTCGCTGAAGGAGGCCGGCCTCACCCCCTCGACCGTCACCGTGGCGCCGGGCGAGGGCTCGAAGAGCTTCGCCACCTTCGAGGCCGTGCTCGACGGCCTGCTCGCCGCCCGAATCGAGCGGCGCGACCTCGTCCTGGCGCTCGGCGGCGGCGTGGTCGGCGATCTCGCCGGCTTCGCGGCCGCGACGCTGCGGCGCGGCGTCGACTTCGTGCAGGTGCCGACCAGCCTGCTGGCGCAGGTGGATTCCTCCGTCGGCGGCAAGACCGGCATCAATTCGCGCCACGGCAAGAACCTGATCGGCGCCTTCCACCAGCCGGTCCTGGTGCTCGCCGACACCGACGCGCTCGACACGCTCCCCTTGCGCGAGTTCCGCGCCGGCTATGCCGAGGTCGCCAAATACGGGCTGATCGACAACGCCCCCTTCTTCGAGTGGCTGGAGCGCAAATGGCGCGAGGTGTTCGCCGGCGGCCCGGCGCGCATCGAGGCGATCGCCACCAGTTGCGCCTCCAAGGCCGACGTGGTGGCGCGCGACGAGTTCGAGACCGGCGACCGCGCCTTGCTCAATCTCGGCCACACCTTCGGCCACGCGCTGGAGGCCGGCGCCGGCTTCTCGCAGCGCCTGCTGCATGGCGAGGCGGTGGCGGTCGGCATGGCACAGGCCTTCCGGTTCTCGGTCTCGCAGGGCCTGTGCGCGGGCCAGGACGCCGAGCGCGTGGCCGCGCATCTGCGCGCCGTCGGGCTGCCGACCCGCATCGCCGACATCCCCGGCGAACTGCCGGACACCGACGGGCTGATGAACCTGATCGCGCAGGACAAGAAGGTCTCGCGCGGCGCGCTCACCTTCATCCTCGCCCGCGGCATCGGCCAGAGCTTCATCGCCCGCGACGTCGATCCCGCCGCGGTGCGCGCCTTCCTCGAGGCCGAGCGGCAATGAGGTCGCTCGCGGTCATCGCCCGGCTGCGCGCGGCGGCACGGCGACGCCGCAACGAGACGGCCGCCGCGGCGCCCCCGCCACAGCCTCCCGCTCCGAACGAGGAGGAAAAGCTCCGCGAGGCGATCGCGACGCTGCAGACGGCAGCCGGGCTCGCGGACGACGACCGCGACATGGTCGCGGGCCTGCTCAATCTGCGCGAGCTCGAAGTCTCCGACATCATGGTCCACCGCACCAAGATGGCGACGCTCGACGCCGGCGAGCCACCCGAGGAACTGGTGCGCGAGGTGCTGGCCTCCCCCTTCACCCGCCTACCGCTGTGGCGCGACAGTCCGGACAACATCGTCGGCGTGCTGCACGCCAAGGACCTGCTGCGCGAGCTGCAGGCGCTCGCCAACGACGTCACCCGGCTCGACATCCAGAAGATCGCCCTGCCCGCCTGGTTCGTGCCGGACAGCACCTCGGTCGCCGACCAGCTCAAGGCCTTCCGCCGCCGCAAGCAGCATTTCGCGCTGGTGGTCGACGAGTATGGCGAGGTGATGGGCCTCGTCACGCTGGAGGACATATTGGAGGAGATCGTCGGCGATATCGCCGACGAGCACGACATCGCCTTCACCGGCGCCCGCCGCCATCCGGATGGCTCGGTCAGCGTCGAGGGCAGCGTCGCCATCCGCGACCTCAACCGCGCCATGGGCTGGCACCTGCCGGACGAGGAAGCCACCACCATCGCCGGCCTCGTCATCCACGAGGCGCGCATCATCCCCGAGCCGGGCCAGACCTTCATCTTCCACGGCTTCCGCTTCCAGGTGATGCGCAAGCAGCGCAACCGCATCACCCTGCTCCGGGTGATGCCCCTGCCGGCGCAGCGTGTAGCGTGAGGCACCGGCGTCTGGAATTTCGACCCCGCGCACCCATATCTGGCGGGCGACCCAGCCTTTCAGATCATTCCCCCGGCGCCTTCGCCTCGATGGCGAGCGCGTGCAGGCTGCGGGCCAGCTCCGCAGCCAGAAGGCCGTTCACCACCCGATGCCGCTCGATGCGGGACAGTCCGCGGAACGCCTCGGCCACGATGCGTACCCTCAGGTGGGTGAGCTGACCGGGACGATGGCCGCCATGGCCCTCGTGGCGATGGCTTTCATCCTCGAGGTCGAGCACGGTCGGGGAGAGCTCGGCCAGCGCCACGCGGATGCGCGCCAGCGCGTCGGCAACGGCGGGGGAAGGCGGCGTCGGGCTGTTCATGCCGCGATGCGGTACCCGGCGCGCAACACCGCGTCAATATCCGGCCCGCGGAGGCGGTTATGCCCCCGAGGTTTCTTGTATACCTGAGCCCACGCCAGCATAATCGCCGCCATGAAACTCGACTCTCCCATCTTCGATCGCATCCGCGTCAAGCCGGACAAGGACCGGCGCCTGCGCGCCGCCGCCTGCCCGACCTGCGAATGGGCCGGATGCGAGGAGCCGGCCACCCACCGCGCACCCAAGGGGCGGCACCAGGAAGGCCAGTTCTGGCGCTACTGCTTCGAGCATGTGCGCGCCTACAACCAGTCCTACAACTACTTCGCCGGCATGCCGGACGACGCCGTCGCCGCCTATCAGAAGGACGCGCTGACCGGCCACCGGCCGACCTGGAAGATGGGCCAGAACGGCGGGCGCGCCCGCGTCGCCGACGAGTTCCAGCGCAGCCATCCCGGCGCCGGCTTCGCTGATCCCTTCGGCGTGTTCGGTGAGTTCGGCGGCACCGCGCGGCCCGAGGCGGAGCCCGCCCGCGAGAGCCGGATGATCCGCAACGCCGAGCGCAAGGCGCTGGAGACGCTCGGCGTCGAGCTCAGCGCCTCGGCCGAGGAGATCAAGGCCCGCTTCAAGGTGCTCGTAAAGAAATACCACCCCGACGCGAACGGGGGCGACATATCGACCGAAGATCGCCTGCGCGATGTGATTCAGGCCTATAACTACCTGAAAGGCGCAGGCTTCTGTTGATGCTCGATTGTGCCCGTGCCGCTCGACGCGAAGCATTTCGCAGCGCGGCAAAAGGCTTTAAGACAACCTGACGTTCACGAGACGCTCACGACCATGCCGCAGCGGCGGCAACGGAGGAAGGATGACCGCGACCACCACCCAAGCTGCCCCGGTTCCGGACATGAAGGTCTCGGTTCGTCAGGTCTTCGGCCTCGACGTCGATCTCGAAGTGCCGGCCTATGCGGAACCCGACGAATATGTGCCGGACCTCGACCCGGACTATCTGTTCGACCGCGCCACTACCCTCGCCATCCTTGCCGGTTTCGCCCATAACCGCCGCGTGATGGTCACTGGCTATCATGGCACCGGCAAGTCGACCCATATCGAGCAGGTCGCCGCGCGGCTCAACTGGCCTTGCGTGCGCGTCAACCTCGACAGCCACATCAGCCGCATCGACCTGATCGGCAAGGACGCCATCGTGGTGAAGGAAGGCATGCAGGTCACGGAGTTCCGCGACGGCATCCTGCCCTGGGCCTACCAGAACAACGTCGCCCTGGTGTTCGACGAATATGACGCCGGCCGCCCGGACGTGATGTTCGTGATCCAGCGCGTACTGGAATCCTCCGGCCGCCTGACGCTGCTCGACCAGAACCGCGTCATCCGCCCGCACAGCGCCTTCCGGCTGTTCTCGACCGCCAACACCATCGGCCTCGGCGACACCACCGGCCTCTATCACGGCACCCAGCAGATCAACCAGGCGCAGATGGACCGCTGGTCCATCGTCACCTCGCTGAACTACCTGGCCCACGACAAGGAGGTCGACATCGTCGTCGCCAAGGCCAAGCACTTCCAGACCACGGAAGGCCGCGACACGGTCTCGCGCATGGTGCGCCTCGCCGACCTCACGCGGCAGGCCTTCATCAATGGCGACCTGTCGACCGTGATGAGCCCGCGCACGGTGATCACCTGGGCGGAGAACGCGGACATCTTCAAGGATCTCGCCTTCGCCTTCCGCGTCACCTTCCTCAACAAGTGCGACGAACTGGAGCGCACGCTGGTCGCCGAGTTCTACCAGCGCTGCTTCGGCAAGGAGCTGACCGAGTCCGCCGTCAACGTCGCGCTGAGCTGACCTCATGTCCTCGACCAACCGCAATCCGCGCACCCCGCCGAAGGAATCCCCCACCGAGCCGCTGAAGCGGGCGGTGACCGGCTGCCTGCGCGCGATTGCGGGGAATCGGGAGATCGAGGTGACCTTCGGCACCGAGCGGCCGGGCTATGGCGAGGGCCGCGCGCGCCTGCCCGAGCCGAGCCGTCGCCTGACCAAGCAGGACGCCGCCGTGCTGCGCGGCCACGCCGATTCCATGGCGCTGCGCCTCGCCTGCCATGATCCGAAGGTGCACAAGAGGCTGGTGCCCACCGGGCAGGCCGCCCGCGCCGCCTTCGAGGCGGCCGAGCAGACGCGCTGCGAGGCGCTCGGCGCGCTGCGCATGGACGGCGTCGCGCTGAACCTCTCGGCCATGCTGGAGGACCGCTACCAGAAGGCCAACTTCGCCCAGCTCGCCGACCGCTCCGACGCGCCGCTCGAAGACGCGCTCTCGCTGATCCTGCGCGAGCGCCTCACCGGCATGGCGCCGCCGGCCGCCGCGCGCGAGATGGTCAATCTCTGGCGTGGCTTCATCGAGGAACGCGGCGCCACCGCGCTCGACGAGCTGGCGACCGCCGCCGACGACCAGCGACACTTCGCCGAGGCGATGCGCGATCTGCTCTCCTCGCTCGGCATGGGCGAGGACATCGCCCCCTTCGACGAGAACAACGACCCCTCCACCGACGCCGACGACAAGCGCGAGGACGACGCCGGCAAGGGCGCCGACGCCGATCAGGAGGAGAACGCCGAGGGCACCACCGAGGTCGAGAGCGAGCTCTCCTCCGACCAGACGCCCGAGGATTCCGAGGAGCAGCAGGAGCAGCCGACCTCCGAGCTCTCCGACGACGCCGAGCTCGGCGATGCGGATGATTCGAGCGAGCCCTGGCGCCCGCAGACGCCGGCGGTGGCCGAGCCGCGCGCGCCCGAATACCACCCCTTCACGCCGCGCTTCGACGAGACGGTGAACGCCGACGAGCTGTGCGACCCCGAGGAGCTCTCGCGTCTGCGCTCCTATCTCGACAAGCAGCTCGTGCATCTGCAGGGCGTCGTCGCCCGCCTCGCCAACCGGCTGCAGCGCCGGCTGATGGCGCAGCAGAGCCGCGGCTGGGAGTTCGACCTCGAAGAGGGCATGCTCGACCCGGCGCGCCTGCAGCGCGTCATCATCGACCCGATGCAGCCGCTCTCCTTCAAGCGCGAGCGCGACACCGACTTCCGCGACACCGTGGTGACGCTGTTGCTCGACAATTCCGGCTCGATGCGCGGGCGCCCGATCACGGTCGCCGCCGCCTGCGCGGACATACTTGCCAGAACCCTTGAGCGCTGCGGCGTGAAGGTCGAGATCCTCGGCTTCACCACCAAGGCGTGGAAGGGCGGGCAGGCGCGCGAGGCGTGGCTCGCCTCCGGCAAGCCGGTGGCGCCCGGCCGGCTCAACGACCTGCGCCACATCATCTACAAGGCCGCCGACGCCCCCTGGCGCCGCGCGCGCAAGAATCTCGGCCTGATGATGCGCGAGGGCCTTTTGAAGGAGAACATCGACGGCGAGGCGCTGGACTGGGCGCATAACCGCCTGCTGGCGCGCAACGAGTCCCGCCGCATCCTGATGATGATCTCCGACGGCGCGCCGGTCGACGATTCCACTCTCTCGGTGAACCCCGGCAATTATCTGGAGCGGCATCTGCGCTGGATCATTCAGCAGATCGAGGACCGCTCGCCGGTGGAGCTGATCGCCATCGGAATCGGCCACGACGTGACGCGCTACTACAAGCGCGCCGTCACCATCGTCGACGCCGAGGAACTCGGCGGCGCCATGACCGAGAAGCTCGCCGAGCTGTTCGACGAGAAGGCCAACGCGAAGATCGCGCGTGGCGGCTCGCCGCGCGGAGGCCCGTCACGTTCGCCCGCCCGCAGCGCCGGCGCGCCGGCCGGCCAGCGGCTGCAGTGATCCGGCAGTCGGTGGCGGGGGCTCGCGGGCCCCTTCCACTCTGCCCGCTTCCACTCTGAACAACGTCATCCTGAGGTGCCCGCGTCAGCGGGCCTCGAAGAATGGGGGTCAGGCGCACCCGGACGACCATCCTTCGAGGCTCGACCTGCGGTCGAGCACCTCGGGATGACGGCTGCTTTCAGGTGCCTCGCCGCTTCCCGCACCCCGTCATCCCGGCCGCAGCGCAGCGAAGAGCCGGGATCGCGTGCCGACAGACTCATGGCACGATCCGGCGGAGGGGTGCCGGCGGAGGGGCGTCGGCCTGCACGTCGGACGATCCCGGATCGGCCTGCGGCCGTCGGGGATGACGGCTTGCTTCGACCCCGACAATCGCCCCCCTTGAACATCCGCCGCGGCGCCCCATATAGGCGTCATCCCCCAGAACAGGGCGGCCGGTCGGCTGTGTCTCGCGAGGCGAAGCCTCACGCTGAGGTCGGCCTCAGGCGGTGTTTCGTCAACACCGCGCCGGCTCGTGACCGGGTCAGGACGGATGTACTCCGGCCCGGTCTTTCCCTCCCGATCGCCTGACGAGCGATCGGGGCTCTGGCGGGATCGCCTATCGGGCGACCCCTCTTTCCCGCTTTCCTCTGTCGACGCCCCATGCTCTGCCAGCGTGGGGCGTTCGCGTTTTCGGCGCAGACAGCCCGTCAAAAGGCTGGCGAGGCGACCTCAGGCCCGGAATTGAGGCGACGACGCGCGCCCGTCGGGCATGTCGTCGGGATCGCCCCCCGGTCCGGGATCGTCCGGCAGATGCGGCGTCGCGATCACTGCCGAGGCCCGGCCGGCCGCCACGGCCGCAGGGCGCGGCTCCTGGGTCGGCACCAGCGCCGGCGCGGCCACCAAGGTCGGCGGCTCCGGCGTCGGAGCCTTTTCCGGTGTCGCCGGCTCGTTCACCACCACGACGGTCTGGCGCGTCTCGGCCGCTTCCGCGAGTGCCCGGCTCTGCACCGCGGCGGCGATGGCCGCCGTCACCCGTTCCGCCTCGTGTTCCAGCACCGGTGTCGCCGCGACTCCGGGCGGCACTTCCCACACATAGGCATCGAGCCGGCCGCTGATCGGCGAGATCGGCGCCCAGCGCTCAGCCACCACCCCGTCGGCGATCCAGACCGGATCGCGCGCGGCGCGCATTGCCCGCGCGCTCCATTCGCGCGCCTTACCGACATCCCCGCTCTCCGCCGCCTCCAGCTCGGCCATCAGCAGGCAGACGCGCTGCGTCGGCGCCTCCAGCAGCGGCGCCAGCGCGGCCCGGGCGGCGGCGAAGTCCTGCGCGTCGAGCGCCGCGCGGGCGAGCGCCATCGCGCTCTCCGGGTGCGCCGGCGCGCGGGCGATGAGATTGCGCACGCGCTTCAGCCGGTCACGCGCCGCGTCGCCGGCGCGCAGATAGAGATAAGCCTCGGCGAGGTCGGGATGCGGGGTCGCGGCATAGGCGGCCTCGAGGATTTTCGAGGCCTTGCGCACATCACCACTGGCGCCGAGCAGCCGGCCGGCGGTCGCCGCCGCCGGCACCAGGGTCGCCACCAGCTTGACCGCCTCCAGAGCCCGCTCACGCGCCACCGCCGGATCGGACAGCTCGAGCGCCTGCGCCTCCGCCGCCAGCAGCACGGCGCGCCGGCGCCGGTGCGTCGCGCGGTCGAGCGAGCCGTGCGCGGCTTCGCGCTCCAGCATCGCGCGCGCGGCGCCGTAATCGCCAGCAAGGCAGCGCGCCTCGATCACCGCATCGGCCGCCCAGGCGAGCCCCGGCTCGAAGCGCACCGCCTCCTCGGCGGTCACCAGCGCGGCGGCCGCATCGCCCCGGCGGCGCGCCTCGACATGCAGGCCGCGCAGGCCGAGCAGCCGGGTCGAGGGCGTCTCCGCCATGGCGCGGAACGCCGCCTCGGCGCCCTCGGCGTCGCCGGAAAGCTGCGCCGCCTGCGCGGCAAGCAACCGGGTCAGCGGCTCGCTCGCGATCAGGCGCTGCGCATCGGAGGCGGCGCGCCGGGCCCCGGCGACATCGCCGGAGCCGACCGCCACCAGCCCGCGCGAGACCGCCGCCCAGCCGCGCGCCGAGCGCCGGTTGCGCAGCGCGAGCGCGATCAGGTCGGGCGAACGGAAGAGCAGCCGGATCAGCGACCAGATAAGGATCGCCGCGGCGATGACTGCCAGCAGCGCGCTCGCCGCCACCATCACGCTGGTCTGGATCTGCCAGCCCTGCCAGACGATCGCCACCTCGCCCGGACGATCGGCGAGCCAGGCGATGCCGAAGGCGAGCAACGCGAGCGCGAGGAGATAGACGACGAGGCGGATCATGGCGTCGCTCCGAGGCCGGCGAGAACCTGACGGTCGAGCGTCGCCACGGCGGCGAGCGCGCTCTGGCGTGCCTCGATGGCGGCGACGATCGGCGCAGCCGGCGCCGCTTCCGCCTCCGGCAGGGATTTCAGGCTGGCCAACGCCGCGTCGAAATCGCCGCGCGCGAGGGCGGCCTCGGCAGTGCCGACCTGCGCCGGGGTGACGGCGCCGGCGACCGGCGCCTCGGCAACGCGCTTGACGCTGACGAGGCCGACGGCGCTGCGCTTCAGACGGTCGAACATCCCCTCCTCGCCGCCAGCGGGCGGCGAAGCGGACTCCGCCGCAGGGGCCGGCGCGGGCGCCGCCTGCGGTGCGAAGGCCGCGCGCAGGCGCTCGGCGAGCTGCGGGCCGTTCGGCAGGCCGCTCGCCGCGCTCGCCTGCAGCGGCGCGAGCGCCGCCCCGGCCGGTCCGAGCAGCGAGCGGGCGGCCCCGAGCTCGACCTCGAACGGCGCGGCGGAGGCGATCGCCCCGCGCAGCGCCGCCAGCGCGCCGAGCTGCGCCGCGCCGCGCGCCTTATCCTCGCCCGCCTTAGCCGCCGCCTCGATGCGCTGCTCCAGCCCGGCGACCTTGGCGCCGAGCTCGGTGAGCGCCTCCGGCGAGGCGGCCGGCCGGCTGGCGTCGGTATTGGCCTGCTTGGCGAGCGCCTCGGCCGCGGCGATGCGCTCCATCAGCTCCGGCGATGCGGCAGGCGCCGCAGGTGCGGGCGCGGATGTCGCCGCCGTCTCCACCGCCACGATCTTCTTTTCGAGCTCGGCGATCTGCGCCTTCAGCGGCCCGACATCGGCCGGCGGCACGCTCGCCTGCCGGCTCTCCAGCACCTCGATGCGCTGGCGCAGGTCGACCACGCGCGCCTCGACATCGGTGATGGCGTCGATGTTCTCCGCCGCGCCATAGAAGCTGGATGCCACCGCGAAGGCGAAGCCCCCGCCGATCAGGCCGGACAGCAGCGCCGCGAGGAGCACCGCGAAGAAGCCCATCGGCCGGCGCTCCGGCGTCTCAGGCGGGGAGGATGACGGCGCCTCGGCTCCGGCGATGCCGGCCGGCGTCGGCTCGGCGGTTTCGCCGGCCTCGGCAGCCATGGCCTCGGAGCCGCCTTCCGCCTTGTCTGGCGGCGAATCTTCAGTGGCCGCGTCCGGCGCCGGATCGCGCGGCGTCACGTCGGTGGCGGCGAGGTCGATGGTCGGCGGCGCGCGCCGCTTGAAGCGCCCGCTCGCGGAATCGCGCTGCGGCGCGCCGGCGGCCGGGTCGTGCGAGGCCGGTGCGTGCTTGGGATCATCTGCCGGGTCGTCGCTTGCCACTGCCCACCTCACCGATCTTGAACGCCGATCCGGCCCCTTGGGGATAGACCGCCCGTCCCTCCTCTGCAACCTCGGCAGGACGCTTATGGTTCACCGGCCGATGAGGTCGAGCAAGGCCTCTTCGGTGGGGGCGGCCGCGATCCGCGCCGGCGCGCCTGCCGCCTCCAGCGGCGCGGCGACATTCCGCGAGAAGCACAGATGGTCGATCCGCGCCAATGCGGCGGCAAGGCCGGCCTCGGTGGCCCGCGCGGCGAGCGTCGCGGCGGTGCGCGGCGAGAAATGCAGCGCGACGTCAATCCCGCCGCCCCCGAGGGCCGCTACGGTCGCGTCCGAAAGTCGCAACGCGGCAACCGCGCGGTAGATCACGAACAGCTCCACCGCGATGCCGACCTGCGCCAACGCCGCGCCGAGATCGACCGCCCGCTCCTCGCCGGCGATGTGCAGGAGCCGTGCACCCTTTGGCAGCTCGGCCTGCAGCAGGACGACGAGCGCCGCGCCGTCGCCACCGGCCACCGCGACGCGCGAAAAGCCTTCCGGCGCCGCCGCGGCCGTGCGCCGGCCGACCGTGTAGAGCGGCAATCCCTTGAGGCCGACAAGCTCCGGCCGACCGGCCAGCGCCCGCGCCCCGTTCACGCTGGTCAGCACCACCGCATCGAAACGGCCGGCGGGCAGCCGCGCCCCAGGAACCGGCTCGACGACCAGCATCGGATCGACCAGCGCCTCGTGGCCCATCGCCGCCAGCCGCGCGGCGGTGGCGTCGGCATCCGGCTGCGGGCGCGTCACCAGCACGCGCATGGCTAGGTCGGGATCAGGCCGGGCGGAGCCGCTGCGCGCACCTCGCGCCCCGCATCCGCGCCGAGCCGCACCGCTTCCGCGCGCGGGCCGCGCCGCGCCGTCTCGAAGGCCGCGCTGCCGTCGGTGGCGAGCAGCATGCCGCGGAAGCTGATCTCGTCGTCGGTGACCTGCGCGAGGCCGGCGATGGGCGTGCGGCAGGAGCCGTCCAGCTCGGCGAGGAAGGCCCGTTCCATCGAGACGGCGAGCGCCGTGTCGGCGTCGGTCACGGCGGCGAGCAGCAGGTTGGTCGGCGGGTCCTCCGCGCGGCATTCGATGGCGACCGCCCCCTGCCCCACCGCCGGCAGGAACAGATCGGTGTCGAGCACCGCGCTGGCACGCCCTGCGAGGCCGAGGCGGGAGAGCCCGGCATAGGCGAGCAGCGTGCCGTCGAAGGTGCCGTTCTCCACCTTGGCGAGCCGTGTGTGCACATTGCCGCGCAGCAGCGACACCTGAAGGTCGGGCCGCAGGCGCCTGAGCTGCGCCTCGCGCCTGAGCGAGGCGGTTCCCACCCTGGCGCCGGGCGGCAGGTCGTCGAGCGAGTTCCCCTCGCGCAGGATCAGCGCATCGCGCACATCCGCGCGCGGCAGATAGCCGGCGATGTGCAGCCCGTCCGGCAGCCGCGTCGCCATGTCCTTGGCGGAATGCACCGCGAGGTCGATGCGCCCGTCGAGCAGCGCGTCCTCGATCTCCTTGGTGAACAGCCCTTTGCCGCCGGCGAGCGCCAGCGCCCGGTCGGTGATGGTGTCGCCCGACGTGCGGATCACCTCGATCGCCACCGCTTCCTCCGGCCAGCCATGGCGCAAGACCAGCGCCTCACGCACCGCATGGGCCTGCCAGAGGGCGAGCGGACTGCCACGGGTGCCGATGCGGAGGCGGGGAAGCGATTGCGTCATGATGGTCAGCGATGATAGCGGTTCCAGGGCGGTCCAGAACACTCAGCCCGACCGCAAAGTCAACGGCGGGTCGCATCACGCGCCCGCAAGGCCACGGCACCCGCGATGAGCGACCTCCTGCTGCTCGGCATCGAGACCACCTGCGACGAGACCGCCGCCGCGGTGATCCGCCGCCATCCCGATGCGAGCGGCGAAATCCTCTCCAACGTCATCCTCTCGCAGATCGCCGACCATGCCGAATATGGCGGCGTGGTGCCGGAGATCGCCGCGCGCGCCCATGTCGAGGTGCTCGATGAGGTCGTGGCGCAGGCGCTCAGCGAGGCCGGCGTGACGCTGGCCGATCTCGACGGCATCGCCGCCTCCGCCGGGCCGGGTCTGATCGGCGGCGTCATCGTCGGGCTGACCACCGCCAAGGCGATCGCGCTCGCCGCCCACAAGCCGCTGATCGCGGTCAATCACCTCGAAGCGCATGCGCTGACCGCGCGGCTGACCGATTCCGTGCCCTTCCCCTATCTGCTGCTGCTGGTCTCCGGCGGGCATACCCAGCTCGTCTGCGTCACCGGCATCGGCCAGTACGTGAAGCTCGGCGGCACCATCGACGACGCCATCGGGGAAGCCTTCGACAAGGTCGCCAAGATGCTCGGCCTGCCCTATCCGGGCGGACCGGCGGTGGAGAACGCGGCGGTGAGGGGCAATGCCGAGCGCTTCGCCCTGCCGCGCCCGATGCTGGGGCGGCGCGAGCCGGACTTCTCGCTCTCCGGCCTCAAGACCGCGGTGCGGCAGGAGGCGATGCGTATCGCGCCGTTGAGCGAGCAGGACGTGGCCGACCTCTGCGCCTCCTTCCAGCACGCCATCGTCGAGGTGATCGCCGACCGGGTGCGCGCGGCGCTCCGGCTGATGCGCGAGCGCGGCGAGAAGCCGAACGCGCTGGTGCTCGCCGGCGGCGTCGGCGCCAACGAGGCGGTCCGCCGCACGCTGCAGAAGGTCGCGGCGGATGCCGGCACAAGGCTCGCCGTGCCCCCGCCCGCGCTCTGCACCGACAATGGCGCGATGATCGCCTGGGCCGGCGCCGAGCGCCTCGCCCTCGGCCTCGTCGACGATCTCGACGTGCCGCCCCGCGCCCGCTGGCCGCTGGCCGAGCCTGCCGCCGCGCCCGCCGCCGGACCTGCTTCCGAGTCCACCGACTGATGCCCGAGCGCTTCAACCGATTCGGCGTCGCCGGCGCCGGCGCCTGGGGCACCGCGCTCGCCAACGCTGCCGCCCGCGCCGGCCGCGAGGTGGTGCTGTGGGGGCGCGACGAGGCCGCGATCGCCGAGATGGCGCGCACGCGGCGCAACGAGCGGCATTTGCCCGGCGTCGAGCTGGCGCCGTCGGTCTCGCCCTCCGCCTCGCTGCACCGGCTGGCCGACTGCGAGGTCGTGCTGCTGGTGGTGCCCGCGCAAGCCAGCCGCCAGGCCGCTCAGGCCCTTGCGCCGCATGTGAGGCCCGGCACGCCGGTGGTCACATGCGCCAAGGGAATCGAGCGCGGAACGTTGAAGTTCATGACCGAGGTGGTGGCGCAGGCCTGCCCGGCGGCGGTGCCGGCGATCCTCTCCGGTCCGAGCTTCGCCGCCGACGTCGCCGCCGGCCTGCCGACGGCGGTGACCCTTGCCGCGCAGGATCTCGGCCTCGCCGAGGCGCTCTCGACGGCGCTCGGCTCGCCCTCCTTCCGGCTCTATCACAGCGACGACGTGCGCGGCGTCGAGATCGGCGGGGCGGCGAAGAACGTGCTCGCCATCGCCGCCGGCATCGTCGCCGGCCGGGCTCTGGGTGCCAGCGCCGGGGCGGCGCTGATCGCCCGCGGCTTCGCGGAGCTGATGCGGTTCGGCAAGGCCTTCGGGGCGCGGACCGAGACCCTGACCGGGCTCTCCGGCCTCGGCGACCTCATCCTCACCGCCTCCACCGCGCAGTCGCGCAACTATGCGCTGGGCATCGACATCGGGAAGACCGGCCGTTTCTCGGGCGAGGCCGGCACCAGGCTCGCCGAGGGCGCCTTCACCGCCGGCGCGCTGGTCGAGATGGCGCGCGCGCGCGGCGTCGACATGCCGATCGCCGAGGCGGTGGCGAGCGTACTGGCCGGAAGCCGCGACATCGACGCCGCGATCGGGCTACTGCTGGCACGCCCGCAGAAAGCCGAAACGTAAGTGCGAACAGCGAGATAGACGAATCATGGCGCATTGGCTCTACAAATCCGAACCCTTCAAATGGTCCTGGGACATGCAGGTCGCCGCCGGCGCCAAGGGCACGCACTGGGACGGCGTGCGCAACCACCTCGCCAAGCAGCAGCTTCTGGCCATGAAGCTCGGCGACCAGGGGTTCTTCTACCACTCCAACGAGGGCAAGGAGATCGTCGGCATCGTCGAGGTGATCAAGGAGGCGTACCCCGACCCCTCCGACCCGACCGGCAAGTTCTTCATGGTCGACCTCAAGGCGGTGAAGCCGCTGCCGAAGCCGGTGAGCCTCGCCGCTATCAAGGATGAGCCGCGCCTCGCCGAGATGGCGTTGCTGAAATATTCCCGCCTCTCCGTGCAGCCGGTCACCGACGCGGAATGGAAGATCGTGCTGGAGATGGCCGGCGCGAAGAGCTGAGCGGGTCTTGTCACGGTGTGCGGGGTGCCGCGAGCAGCCTGTTGTCCATCAGCCATTTGACGCCGCGCGGCCAGGCATAGTTGGCGCCCATCCTGAGGCCGGTGAACGCATTGCTGACCACGGCACCCGTCCGCGCGTCGCGGACCATGATCTGCATGGTGTATTCGGTGCGGTTCACGCGGGTGATCAGCCCGACCATCGACTGGTCGGCGCCGAGATCGCGGGCGAGCGCCGAGTCGCACCCGTTGCAGGCCCGCACGCCGCCCGCCGAGGCGATGCCGGCCACGGCGGCGGCGGTATCGACCGTACTGTAGCGGCCGGAGGCTTCGAGCATCTTTCGGGCGAGCTCGCTCGCCGCCTTGAGGTTGGTCCGGTCGTTGGCGTCCTCGGCGATAACGCCGCCGCCGGCGCTGCGGTCATTGAGCTCGAAATCGAAGACGGCGATCTTCGTGGGTACGGATTCCGCCGCCCGGAGCGCGGGACTTGCGCTCAGCAGGGCAAGGCCGATAACCAGCCCGGCCCGGATCGGCAGCCGGCCATGAACAGGTGGAAGCGTCTCTGACATGCGGCACCTTCGGCGCGAGGCTGGCATCGAGAAATCCGAGCATACGCTTCTCGGCCTCGCTCCGCGAGCCGTCCCGCCATCGCCGCCCCGCGCCGCTGCGCTCCGGGGACGGCTATGATCGCGCCCGCCGCCTTCATCCGCGCCGAGACGCGGCTGCGCCCGGTGCCGCTGGTGCCGGAGATCAGCCTGCACGTCGCCGACGAGGCGGTGCCGATCTGGCAGCGCACCGAGGAGGAGCTCGGCGCGATGGGCCTGCCGCCGCCCTTCTGGGCCTTTGCCTGGGCGGGCGGTCAGGCGCTCGCACGCTATGTGCTCGACCATCCCGAGACGGTGCGGGACATGCGGGTGCTCGACTTCGCCTCGGGCTCCGGGCTGGTCGCCATAGCCGCCGCGAAGGCCGGCGCGCGCCATGTCACCGCCGCCGACATCGATGCCTTCGCCGTCGCGGCGATCGGGCTGAACGCGGAAGCCAACGAGACAGCCCTGCTCCAGCCCGTCGCGGCCGACCTCATCGGCACCGACGCCGGCTGGGACGTCGTCCTCGCCGGCGACATCGCCTATGAGCGCGATCTCGCGGGACGCGTCTTCGCCTGGATGGAAGGTCTCGCCCGGCGCGGGGCGCGCGTGCTGATCGGCGATCCGGGCCGCTCCTATCTGCCGCGCGAGCGGCTCGAGCGTCTCGCGGAATACGGCGTGCCGGTCTCGCGCGAACTCGAGGACAGCGAGATCAAGCGCACCGCCGTCTGGCGGCCCCGCGCCTGAGCCGGGCACAGCGTCGAACGGGGGGCTGCTCCCCGGGTCGGGATCGCCTGTTTCGGGCGCCGTATAAGCACTTTATCGCACGACCAAAGTCTCGCGCCGTGCATCCTTGTCGGGCGCCGGGGTGCTGACCATAATCCCCTCACGATGCAAGACGGGCTGTCCACGACAGACGCCCTCGGCGCGCAAGGGAGAAACGCCATGTCCGAGAAAGTCTACGACGTCCCCTCCGTCTGGACGAAACGCGCCTATCTCGACGAAGCCGGCTACCGCGCCCGCTATGCCGCCTCGATCGCCGACCCCGAGGCCTTCTG
This sequence comes from Allobosea sp. 117, assembly GCF_000702305.1. Lineage (GTDB taxonomy): Bacteria > Pseudomonadota > Alphaproteobacteria > Rhizobiales > Xanthobacteraceae > Ancylobacter. The sequence continues at coordinate 291,905 of NZ_JNLC01000013.1, read as the reverse complement.
GGGCGAGGAGGGCAAGCGGATCGACTGGTTCCGGCCCTACACCAAGGTGAAGAACACATCCTTCGCTCCGGGCGCCGTTTCGATCAAATGGTTCGAGGACGGCGTCACCAACGTCGCCTGGAACTGCATCGACCGGCATCTGAAGACGCGCGGCAACCAGGTCGCCATCATCTGGGAAGGCGACGATCCCTCGCAGTCGCGCACCATCACCTATCAGGAACTGCACGACGAGGTCTGCCGCTTCGCCAACGTGCTGCGCAACCGCAACGTCGAGAAGGGCGACCGCGTCACCATCTATCTGCCGATGATCCCGGAAGCCGCCTTCGCCATGCTGGCCTGCGCGCGGCTCGGGGCGATCCATTCGGTGGTGTTCGCCGGCTTCTCGCCGGACAGCCTCGCGAGCCGCATCCGCGACTGCGATTCCAAGGTCGTCATCACCGCCGACGAAGGCCTGCGCGGCGGCCGCAAGGTGCCGCTGAAGGCCAATGTCGACGCCGCCATCGCCAAGACCGACGGGGTCGACCACGTCATCGTGGTGAAGCGCACCGGCGGCGCGGTCGACATGACCCCCGGCCGCGACGTCTGGTATCACGAGGCGGCCGATCTCGTGACCAGCGAGTGCCCGGCGACGCATGTGAACGCCGAGGACCCTCTGTTCATCCTCTATACCTCCGGCTCGACCGGCCAGCCCAAGGGCGTGCTGCACACCACCGGCGGCTATCTCGTCTACGCCTCGATGACGCACCAGTATGTCTTCGACTACCACGAGGGCGACATCTACTGGTGCACCGCCGACGTCGGCTGGGTGACCGGGCACAGCTACATCGTCTACGGCCCGCTCGCCAACGGCGCCACTACGCTGATGTTCGAGGGCGTGCCGAACTATCCGACCAACTCCCGCTTCTGGGAAGTGATCGACAAGCACCAGGTCAACATCTTCTACACCGCGCCGACCGCCATCCGCGCGCTGATGCAGGGCGGCGACGAGCCGGTGAAGAAGACCAGCCGCGCCTCGCTGCGCCTGCTCGGCTCGGTCGGCGAGCCGATCAATCCGGAAGCGTGGGAATGGTATCACCGCGTCGTCGGCGAGGAGCGCTGCCCGATCGTCGACACCTGGTGGCAGACCGAGACCGGCGGCATCCTCATCACCCCGCTGCCCGGCGCCATGAAACTGAAGCCGGGCTCGGCGACGCTGCCCTTCTTCGGTGTGCAGCCCCAGGTGGTGGATGCCGAAGGCCATGTGCTGGAGGGTGCTTGCGAGGGCAACCTCGTCATCGCCGATAGCTGGCCCGGCCAGATGCGCACGGTCTACGGCGACCATGACCGCTTCATGCAGACCTATTTCTCGGCCTATCCGAACAAGTATTTCACCGGCGACGGCTGCCGGCGCGACGCCGACGGCTATTACTGGATCACCGGGCGCGTCGACGACGTGATCAACGTCTCCGGCCACCGCATGGGCACCGCCGAGGTGGAGAGCGCCCTTGTCGCCCATCCGAAGGTGTCCGAGGCCGCCGTGGTCGGCTATCCGCACGACATCAAGGGCCAGGGCATCTACGCCTATGTGACGCTGATGGCCGGCGAGGCGCCGACCGAGGAGCTGCGCAAGGAGCTTGTCGTCTGGGTGCGCAAGGAGATCGGCCCGATCGCCTCGCCCGACCTCATCCAGTTCGCGCCGGGCCTGCCGAAGACCCGCTCCGGCAAGATCATGCGCCGCATCCTGCGCAAGATCGCCGAGGACGAGTTCGGCAGCCTTGGCGACACCTCGACGCTGGCCGACCCGGCCGTGGTCGACGACCTGATCAGCAACCGCCAGAACAAGCGCGAGGCCGGGGCGGCGTAGCCGCGCCGGGAGATCGTCCCCGCACGAATGACGTCATGCCCGGCCTCGTGCCGGGCATTCGCGTCTCCCAAGGGCGACCAGAAACGTCAATGGCCGGGACGAGCCCGGCCATGACGGGGACCTACCCCTTCACCAGGTCCCCAAGCAGGCTTGCCGCCACCGACAGCTTGGAGACACTCAGCCCCGAGCCGGCGATCTCGTGCACGGCGTTGCGCGCACGCTCGACCTCGGCGCCGCGCGCCTGCGCCCAGCCCTCGACGCCGGCGGCGCCCGGACCGAAGCCTGCCAGCACCTCGGCGGTGAGGCGCCGCACCGCGATCTCGAAGGAGGCGATGGCGCGCTCCAGCGCCAGCCGGTCGTAATAGTCCGGCACCGAGAGCGCCCGCGCCGGGCCGAGAATGTGGTCGAGCCGGAAGCTCAGCGCCACCGCGAAGAAGGTCGCCGCGACATCGGAGATGGAGGCGCCGGCACGGTCGGCGATCATCACGATGTCGGTCGAGTTCTCCACGGCGGGCAGCATGGCGATGCGACGCGCCAGCTCCTCGGGCACGCCGGCCTGCGTCCAGCCGGTGACGCGCGCCTGGTTCTGCGCGCGCGTCTCCTCCGGCAGCAGGTCGCGCACCACCCCGCGCAGCGTGTCGACCACCGGTGCCACGCCGGCGGCATAATGCGCCACCAGCTCGTCGAGGCTGCGCTTGAGATCGACGTTGCGCAGGAACCAGACGGTGCGGTCGAGCACCAGCTCCTGCACGGCGGCGTAGAGCTCGAGCTGCACCGCGCCCCGCACCTTGCCGTCCAGCGCGTCGATGGAGCGGTTGAGGCCCTCGACGTCGAAGCCGTCCCGCGTCGCCGCGAACGCCTTGGCGATCGAGCCGGCATCCGCCCCGGTCTCGTCGGCGAGCCGCGTCAGAAAGGCCGGCCCGCCATGGTTGATCATGGCGTTGCAGAGCTGGGTCGCGATGATGTCGCGGCGCAGCCGGTGCCCGTCGACGCCGTCCGGGAAGCGGTCATTCAGCTCAAGCGGGAAATAGGCCTTCAGCTCGTGGGCAAGATAAGGATCGTCAGGCACGTCGCTGTCGAGCAGGTCGGAATGCGCGGTAAGCTTGGCATAGGCGAGCAGCACCGCGAGCTCCGGCCGGGTCAGCGCCTCGCCGCGCCCGCGCCGCTCGGTAAGCTCGACATCCGAGGGCAGGAATTCGACGGCGCGGTCGAGCAGCCCGCGCGATTCGAGGTTCGCCATCAGCCGCTGGTGGAAGCCGAGCTCATCCAGCGCGCGCCGCTCGGCGAGCGAGAGCGCCAGCGTCTGCAGGTAGTTGTTGCGCAGCACCAGCACCGCCACCTCGTCGGTCATGCCGGCGAGCAGCGCCGCACGCGCCTCGGCGTCGAGGCGCCCGTCACGATAGGGCTTGCCGAGCGCGATCTTGATGTTCACCTCGACGTCCGAGGTGTTCACGCCGGCCGAGTTGTCGATGGCGTCGGTGTTGAGCCGTACGCCCCGGCGCGCCGCCTCGATGCGCCCGCGCTGGGTGACGCCGAGATTGGCGCCCTCGCCGATCACCTTGGCGCGAACCTCGGTGGCGGCGATGCGGATGGCGTCGTTCGCCCGGTCGCCGACCTGCGCGTCGGTCTCGCCGGACCAGCGGATATAGGTGCCGATGCCGCCGAACCAGAGCAGATCGGCCGGCGCCCGCAGGATCGCGCTCATAACCTCGGCGGGCGAGGCGCTCGCCTTGTCGAAGCCGAGCGCGGCGCGCACCTGCGGGGATAGCGGGATGCTCTTGGCCGCGCGCGAGAACACGCCACCGCCTTCCGAGATCAGCGCCTTGTCGTAGTCCTGCCAGCTCGAGCGCGGCAGGTTGAACAGCCGCCGGCGCTCGGCGAGCGAGGCGACCGGATCCGGGTTCGGATCGAGGAAAATGTCGCGATGGTCGAAGGCCGCGACCAGCTTGATCGTGTCCTCCAGCAGCATGCCGTTGCCGAACACGTCGCCCGACATGTCGCCGACGCCGACCACGGTGAAGGGGGTGACACGGATGTCGACATCCATCTCGCGGAAGTGCCGCTTCACCGCCTCCCAGGCGCCGCGGGCGGTGATGCCCATGCCCTTGTGGTCGTAGCCGACCGAGCCGCCGGAGGCGAAGGCATCGTCCAGCCAGAAGCCGCGCGCCTGCGACAGGCCGTTGGCGATGTCCGAGAAGGTCGCCGTGCCCTTGTCGGCGGCGACGACGAGATAGGGGTCGTCCGCATCGTGCCGCACCACCTCGCTGGGATGCACGATCTCGGCGCCCTCGATGTCGTCGGTGAGGTCGAGCAGGCTGCCGACGAACAGCTTGTAGGCCTCGATCCCCTCCGCCTGGATCGCCTCGCGCGGGCCGGCCGGGAGTTGCTTCGGCACGAAGCCGCCCTTGGCGCCGACCGGCACGATCACCGCGTTCTTCACCTGCTGCGCCTTGACGAGGCCGAGCACCTCGGTGCGGAAGTCCTGCGGCCGGTCGGACCAGCGCAGCCCGCCACGCGCCACCCGGCCGAAGCGCAGATGCACGCCCTCGACGCGCGGCGAATAGACGAAGATCTCGAACAGCGGGTGCGGCAGCGGCAGGCCCTCGACCTCGCCGCTGGCGAACTTGACGGCGATCGCCCCCTTCGGGTGCCCGTCCGGGCCGTTCTGGAAGAAATTGGTGCGCAGCGCCGCCTCGATCAGATTGGCGAAGCGCCGCAGCATGCGGTCCTCGTCGAGGCTCTGCACGTCGGCGAGCGCGGTCTCGATCTCGGCGCGGATCGTCGCCTGCCGCTCGGCGCGGCCCTCATCGGGCCCGAGCTCGAACCGGGCGTGGAACAGCGCCACCAGCTTCTCCGCGATGGCGGGATGCGCGTTCAGCGTCGCCCAGAGATAGTCCTGGCTGTAGGGCACGCCGACCTGCCGCAGATAGCGGGCGAGCGTGCGAATGAGCGCGACGTCGCGCCAGCCGAGCCCGGCATTCAGCACCAGCGCGTTGAAGCCATCGCTCTCGGCCGTGCCGGTCAGCACCGCCATGAGGCAGGCGTGCAGGCGCGATTCCAGCACGTCGAGCGCGATCTCGCCTTCGCCGCGCCGGCCCAGCACCATGTCGTGGACATAGACCGGCGCCCCGCCGGCCGGCTTCACGGTGAAGGTGCGCTCGTCGACCACGACGAAGCCCATCGCCTCCAGCAGCGGCACACGCTCGGAGAGCGGACGCGGCACCTTGTAGCTCAACACCTTAAGCGCGACGCGGCTTCGGTCCGGTCGGTCGAGCCCGGGCGGCCGGTGGAAATCGACCGCGACCGGCTTCGCATCGCCCAGCCGCTCGATCAGCCGCATGTCGGCGAGCGCCCCCTCCGGCGGATAGCCGTCCTGGTAGCCGGCGGGGAAGGCGCTGGCATAGCGCAGCCGCAGCGCCGCCGCCTGATCGGGCGGATAGACGAGGCCGATGGCGCGGGAGAGCCCGTCGTCCCAGGTGCGGATGATGGCGGAGACCTGTGCCTCCAGCTCGGCGCGCGGCACGTCGGGCGCCTGCTCGCTCATCCGCTCGATGTTGAAGTGAACGCGGGTGAGCGGGCCTTCCATGAACAGCGGGCGGAAGCTGGTTAGGCGTCCCCCGTAGCTGGCGGCGAGATAGGCGCCGATGCGCTCGCGCACCGAGCTGTCGTAGCGGTCGCGCGGCACGAAGACGAGCACCGAGACGAAGCGGTCGAAGCGCTCACGCAGCGAGAGCACGCGCACGCGCGGATGCTCGTCGAGCTGGAGTATGGCGAGCGCGAAATGGTAGAGCGTCGGCGGATCGACCTGGAACAGGTCGTCGCGCGGATAGCTCTCCAGCACCTTCACCAGCGCCCGCCCGGAATGGCTCTCCGGTGCGAAGCCGGCGCGGGCGAGCACGTCGGCGACCTTGCGGCGCAGCAGCGGAATGGTGCGCGCCGAGCTGGTATAGGCGGTGACGGTGAACAGGCCGGCGATGCACAGCCCGCCGACGATCCGGCCGGCCTCGTCGTAGCGCTTGACAACCACGACATCCATCCACGCCCGGCGATGGACGCGCGAGAGCGTGCGTGACTTGGTGACGATCAGCGGGCTCGGCTCGCCCAGCACGTCGGAAAGGTCGACGGAGACGCCTTCCGGGTCGGCCGGGCGGCGGAACAGCCGGAATTCCGAATCGGCCAGCAGCCCGAGCGCGTCGTCCATGCGGCGCACGAAGCTGCCTAGATCGGCCCGCTCGCCCGCCGGAACGGCAATGTCGTAATGGCGGCAGCCGAGGAAGGTGAAGTTGCCGGCGAGCAGCCATTCGAGGAAGGCGACCGCCTCGCTCACCTCGTCGGCCGGTCCGGGCGCGGCGCGCAATTCCTCCACCGCCTGCGTCACCTGGCGCATCATCGGCTGCCATGCGTCGACCGCCGAGCGCACCTCCCGCATCACCTCGCCCAGCGCCGCGGCGATCGTCTCCCGGCGGCCCTCGTCCTCGATGCGGGCGACATGGATGTGGATCAGGCTCTCGCGCCGGGCGCGGGCGTCCTGCGCGCGGTCGGCCGGGCCGGCGTCGGTATCGGCGAGCCCGTGCAGCGTGCCGGCGGCATCGCGCTCCACCTTCAGGATCGGGTGCACCACCAGGCTGGCCACAAGGCCCTGCGCGTTCAGCTCCGCCATCGCCGAATCGAGCAGGAATGGCATGTCGTCGTTCAGGATCTCAATGACGGTGACCTCGCCGAGGCGCTCGCCATCGGCAGGCTCGGGAAGGAAGACGCGGATGTCGGCGCCGCGCGTGGTGCGCCGCTTGAGATGCGCGAAGGCCGCGCGGGCGAGCTCGGCCAGCTCGTGCGCGCTGTAGAGCCTCACATCCTCCGCCACCGCCCGCCCGAACAGCCGCGCGGCGAAATGCACCGGCACCTCGTCGTCGGTCGCATCGAGGATTACGTCGGCCTGCTCGACCAATTGCCGCGCGGCCCGCTCGTCCTCGCTCGCGAGGAAACCTTCGACACCCATTCTTTTCTCCTCCCACGACGCCCGAGCCGGGATGAACGGCTGGCGCCTATCCCTGCACCTTACACCCGACGGCCGGATGACAGCAGGGCGGCATCTGTTGCGGCGGCGCAACATGCGGTGAGGAACATGCGGGCCTCGCCTGCCGCGAGGGCAGCGGGTTGATCTGGATCAAGAGGAGGGTGGACGCGGCGGCGCCAGATACATTCATAAACAATTGACGGCTAACGGGGGTGCAGCAATGTCTGCAAGGCTTTTGGGGATGTCGGTTCTGGCGGCGGCGACGCTGGCGTCTGGCATGGTGGGCGGTGCCTCTGCCGCCGATATCGCGTCGATGCCGGTGAAGGCGCCGGCCCCGGTGATCGAGGCGCCGAGCCCGTGGCAGATCCGCGTGCGCGCGCTCGCCGTGCTGCCGCATGACGGCGGTTCGGTCGACGGCGTTCCTGGCTCTGACCTGAGCTATTCGAACTCGGTGGTGCCGGAACTCGACATCACCTACTACTTCACCGAGAACTTCGCGGCCGAACTGATCCTCGGCGTCACCCCGCACGACATCGACGGCGGCGGCTCGCTCTCCGGCCTCGGCAAGATCGGCGATGTCTGGCTGCTGCCGCCGACGCTGACCTTCCAGTACCACTTCACCAATTTCGGCGCGTTCAAGCCCTATATCGGCGCCGGCATCAACTACACGGTCTTCTTCGACGAGGGTACCGGCAGCGCCGATTCGCTGGACGTGAAGGACACCTTCGGCTGGGCGCTGCAGATCGGCTTCGACTACATGCTCGACCAGCACTGGGGCATCAACGTCGACGTCAAGAAGCTCTTCCTGAAGCCCGATTTCGACGTGACCGTGAATGGCACGCCTCTGACCGGCACCGCCGACCTCGACCCGTGGATCGTCGGCCTCGGCGTCACCTACCGGTTCTGAGCGGACCGCCTTCGGAACGAGACGTCATCCCGGAACGGCCGCGAGGCCGTGTCCGGGATCGTCGTGTTTGCGTAGCGCATCCGCGGCGAGCGATTCCGGCTCCGCTTCCGCTCGGCCGGGACGGCCGTGCGTCCGGGCGCTCCGGCTCAGTGCCGGAAATGGCGCACGCCGGTGAACACCATGGCGACGCCGGCGGCGTCGGCGGCGGCGATCACCTCGTTGTCGCGCATCGAGCCGCCCGGCTGGATCACCGCGGTGGCGCCCGCCTCGACCGCCGTCATCAGCCCGTCGGCGAAGGGGAAGAAGGCGTCGGAAGCGACGACGCAGCCCTTGGTCAGCGGCTCGGCGAGGCCGGCCGTGGCCGCCGCGTCCTGGGCCTTGCGCGCCGCGATGCGCGCCGAATCGACCCGGCTCATCTGCCCGGCGCCGATGCCCACCGTCGCGAGGTCCTTCGCATAGACGATGGCATTCGACTTCACGTGCTTGGCCACCCGGAAGGCGAAGGCGAGGTCGGCGAGCTCGGCATTGGTCGGCGCCCGCTTGGTGACGACCTTCAGCTCCATGTCGTCGACCACGGCATTGTCGCGGGTCTGCACCAGCAGCCCGCCGGCCAGCGATTTCACCTGCAGCCCGGCGCCGCGCGGATCGGGCAGCGCGCCGGTGACCAGGAGGCGCAGGTTCTTCTTGCCGCCGACGATGGCGATGGCCTCCTCGGTGGCGTCGGGAGCGACGATCACCTCGGTGAAGATCTCGACGATGGCCCGCGCCGCCTCGGCGTCGAGCGTGCGGTTCAGCGCCACGATGCCACCGAAGGCCGAGGTCGGGTCGCAGGCGAGCGCCTTGCGATAGGCCGCCTCCAGCGTCTCACCCTCGGCCACGCCGCAGGGATTGGCGTGCTTGACGATGACCACCGCCGGCGCGCGGGTCGGGTCGAACTCGGCGACCGCCTCGAAGGCGGCGTCGGTGTCGTTGAGATTGTTGTAGGACAGCGCCTTGCCCTGAAGCTGTCGGGCGGTGGCGACGCCGGGCCGCGCCGCGCCGCCGACATAGAAGCCGGCGAGCTGGTGCGGATTCTCGCCATAGCGCAGCTTCTCGGCGAGAGCGCCGCCGAAGGCGCGGCGGGGCGGCGTGTCTTCCCCGATCGCCTGCGCGAACCAGTTGGAGATCGCCGCGTCATAGGTCGCGGTGCGCGCGAAGGCGGCCTGCGCGAGGCGCCGGCGCGTCGCCCGCGTGGTGCCGCCCTGCGCCGCGATCTCGCCGAGCACCGCGTCATAATCGGCGGGATCGACCACCACCGCGACGTCGTCGTGGTTCTTGGCGGCGGCGCGGATCATCGCCGGCCCGCCGATGTCGATGTTCTCGATGCAGTCGTCGAAGCCGGCGCCCGCCGCCACCGTCGCCTCGAAGGGATAGAGATTGACCACCACGAGGTCGATCGGCGCGATGCCGTGCGCCTCCATCGACGCCCTGTGCCCCGCATCGGAGCGGATGGCGAGGATGCCGCCATGCACCATCGGGTGCAGCGTCTTCACCCGCCCGTCCATCATCTCGGGAAAGCCGGTGACGTCGGCGACGTCGGTGACCGGCAGCCCCGCCTCGGCCAGCGCCTTGCGCGTGCCACCGGTCGAGATCAACGCGACCCCGGCCTCGACGAGACGCGTCGCGAAGGGCACGAGCCCCGACTTGTCGGAGACCGACAGGAGGGCGCGCCGGATGGGGCGCAGATCGGCGGACGCGGCGTCGGGCATGGCGGGGTCTCGGATGTCAGGGCATGCGGAAGACGCCGCCCTATCACGTCACGGCCTCAAGGTGAACCGCATGCCGCGCCACGCAGCCGCGTGCGGGGCGCGGAGCGGCATGGGCTGGCCGACAATCCGGGACGATAGCCCCCCGCTTCAGAGCTGGCTCGCCTCCGCCCGCATGAAGGTCCAGACCAGCCGCGGCATCGTCTGTATCTGCCCGGTGACGACGATCTGCTCGCAGCGGCGCGGGCCGCCGCTGGCTGCGAGGAACACGCTCTCCTCGATCTCGACCTCGGCGTTCGGCGCGGAGAACACCCAGCGCTCGCCGCCCGGCAGCGCCAGCAGCACCATGGGGCCGTCCGAGATGCGGCTGGCGGTCACCGACGGGTGGAGGTGGAAGCGGATGGTGAAGCTGCCGGCCCGGCTGCCGCCCTGCGCCTCCTCGGAGGCGGGCTGGAACACGTCCTCGCCGTCGAGACGCCGCCCGTCGAGAGACAGCCGCCACGCCCGCTGATGCACCAGCCCGAAACGGCGGCGATAGCCGTCATGGCTGGCGCGCACGATCTGCGCGCCCTCGTGCTCGAAGCGGTCGACGCCGATCTCCGCCGGCCCCTCGATCACCGGCGTGCCGCACAGCCGCGTGACGGCGCCGTCGCCGACAAAGCGGCAGGACGAGGTGTCCTCGATTGCCGCGGTGGAATGCGCCGCCGTCTGCCGGGCCGCGGTGCGCCAGGAATCGCGGTTCGATTCCGGCGTGCCGCAATTGATGACGAGGCGGTTGCGCCCCGAGGACAGCTCGAAGGAGAGGCTGCCGGCATGCGCGTCGCTGCTCACCGAGATCGGCGGCGGGCGGCCGGTATCGGCGATCATCACCGTGCCGCCGGCCTCCAGCCGCTGATAGCCGGAATGCGGCGCATTGGCGACCGGCGACCCGCGCGCATCGTCATAGGCGAGCGCGGTGGCGAGCGAATCCGCCGGCGTCGGCCCCATGCCGTTGAAATGCGCGAAGGTGCCGTCGCCGTGTCGGAAGAAGCGCAGCATCGGCATGATACGGTCGATGGCGTTGAGCAGCGCCGGCGGCGGCGGCATGTGCCGCGCGTGGAACGCCTGGCGCAGCGGCAGCAGGTCGAGCAGCAGCTCGATCAGCGTGCGCGGATTGCGGCTGATGTGCCCCCCGTCCGGCAGTACCTGCCGGTCGAGCTCCTCGACGAGGCGCTTCTGCGCGAAGCGCAGCAGCCGCGCCTGGTCGGCCATGCATAGCCCGGCAAGGCACAGCGCGATCGCCGAGATGAGGCGCGGATAGCCGTCGCGCGCATCCGAACCGACGCCCTTCAGATAGCGCACCTGCGTGGTCAGGCTGCGGATGAAGCGGTTGTGGAACGCCTTGTCGGCGTCCTGCAGCACCAGCGGCGCCTGCGACAGCCAGCTTATGAGCCGCCGCGCCGCCACCTCCGGGCGCGCCGCGACCGGATTGCGGTGACCGCGCGTCGCGATCCAGTCGCTCACCAGCGCGCGGGCATTGGCGCGCGAGATGGTGGTGTCGGCGGCGCGCAGATGGCGGAGCCAGGAGAAGGAGAGCAGCACCTCGCCCCATTCGCGCGAGGGATGCGGGATGTCGAAGGGCGAGCGCCCCTCCGCCATCACGATCTTGCCGGCGAAGGCGAAGCGGCCGGAATAGATCTCGGTGGCGCGGGTGGGATCGCCGGTGCGCAGTTCGTGCGGCGCGATCAGCAGGCGCGCGGGCACCGGAATAGCGGAGACCCGCCACGGGAAGAAGGGATGCGCCATCGCCCGCGCGCGCAGCGTGCGCCACCCGAAGCCCGTGACGAACAGGGCCAGCCGCGCACGTTCCGCGTAGGCCTCGCGGGACATGGATGCCGCTCCCCCTGACAGCGCATCGATCCGGACTATCCGTCCGAGGTCGGGCAGCTTAAACAAGCGATCCAACACGGCCAACCGTACCAGGGCACCCGAGGCCCGTTCCGCGCGGCTCGGAGCGAACCGTGCGATTTGGGAAATCAAGCTCCCGAATCGGAGCCGTTTTCGCATCGAGCAGATGTTTCCACCTGGTCGAGGAAGCCTTCGGAGGCATTTAAATAAAGTTAACCCTGCCGCCGGCGCAGCCGCGCGGCGAAGAAGCCGTCGAGCCCGGAGAGGCGCGGGTCAGGGTCGGGAAGGTGGCAGGGCAGCGTGCGCACCTCGCCCGCCGCGTTGATCCATTCCGGCGCGATGCCGCACTCGCCCGCCGTCACCGGCACCCGTTCCAACTCCGAGCGGCGCTCCAGCAACCGCTCGATCTGGCGCTCGCCCTCCTCCGGCTCCAGCGAGCAGGTCGAATAGACCATGAGGCCGCCCGGGGCGACGAGTTCGACCGCATGATCGAGCAGCCGCTCCTGCAGCGCCGCGAGGCTGGCGATGTCGTCCGGCATCTTGGTCCAGGCGACGTCGGGATGGCGGCGCAGCGTGCCGGTCGAGGAACAGGGCGCATCGAGCAGCAGCGCCTCGAAAGGCGGCGCTGTCCAGTTCGTCGCGTCGGCCTCGACGATCGCCGCCTCCAGATCGAGACGCGCGAGATTCTGCGCGAGCCGCCGCAGGCGCGGGCCGGAGCGGTCGACGGCGGTGACGCGCGCCCCGGCGAGCGCGAGCTGCGCGGTCTTGCCGCCCGGCGCCGCGCACAGATCGACGACGCTCATGCCCGGCCGGACGTCGAGCAGCCGGGCCGGCAGCGCCGCGGCGGCGTCCTGCACCCACCACGCGCCGTCCGTAAAGCCCGGCAGCGCGGTCACGTTGCCGGCGTCGGCGAGGCGCACCGAGCCGGTCGGCAGCACCCGCCCGCCGAGCTGTTCGGCCCAGAGCTCCGGGTCGGCGCGCACGGTGAGGTCGAGCGGCGCCTCGGTGAGCAGCGAAAGCGCCATGCGCCGCGCCGTCGCCTCGCCATAGGTCGCGACCCAGCCGGCCATCAGCCATTCCGGCAGATCGAGACCGGCGCCGTCGAGCGCGGCGAAGCGCTCCGTGCCCTCTCGCGCGATCCGACGCAGCACGGCGTTGATCAGCCCCTTGTAGCCGGCGCTCGCCGCCTCCTCGCCGGCTAGCGTGACGCTGGTGGCGACCGCCGCATGGTCCGGCACGTCCATCAGCAGCACCTGCGCCGCGCCGACCAGCAGCAGCGTCTCGGCCCGGCGCGCCCGCTCGGGAAGCGGCTTGTCGAGCAGCCCGCCGAGCAGCGCGCGCAGCGAGCCGAGGCGGCGCAGCACGCTCGCCGCGATCATCCGCGCCAGCGCGCGGTCCCGCGGCTCGAAATCGCGGGTCAGCCGCTCCAGCGTCTCCTCCAGCGGACGGCCCTTGCCCAGCACGGCCTCGATCGCGGCCACGGCGGCGCGGCGGGAATCGAGGCCGGCAGCCGGCGCGGAGGGATTCGGCTCGCGGGCCGCATCCCGGTCATGCCCCTGCGGAGCGCGGGAGGCGCGCGGCGGCGGATTGCGCTCTGATTTGCTCATCCCTGCCGGGTTAGGCCGCCCGGCCCGGGAACGCAACCGCCTCCCGGACGCTTGACGGGAGGATCACACCCGTCCGCTTGCGCCGCCCGCGCAAGCTCCGCACAGTGCCGCCCGAACAAACCTCCACCCGTCCCCCTGCCGCACGGCCCGTACATGCTGTCCACCGACGCCTCCGCCTCCCCCTTGCATTCCGTTCTCGTCGCCGATGTCGGCGGCACCTCCGCCCGGCTCGCCACCGTCGGCACCGACGGCGTGCCGACCGATCCGCGCATCTATCGCAACGACGCCTTCCCGGGCTTCGAGGCGCTGATCGAGGCGGACCTCGCCGCCCGCGAGCCGGAGGTGGCGGCGGCCATACGCGGCGTCATGCTGGCGGTAGCGGGTCCGGCGGATGGCGACCATGTGCGGCTCACCAATCGCGGCTGGTCCTTCTCCAAGCGCGCGATCCGCCGCCGCTTCGGCTGGACGCGCTTCGTCGCGATGAACGATTTCGAGGCGCTCGCCTATGGCGTGCCGGCCTTCACCGCAGCCGATCTCGTGACGGTCGGCGGCGGCCATGCCGATCCGCGCGCGCCGATGCTGGTCTGCGGGCCCGGCACCGGCTTCGGCGTCGCCGGGCTGATCCGGACCGGCGGCACGCTGCGCGCCCTCACCGGCGAGGGCGGGCGCGCCCGGCTCGGCGCCACCAATGCCGAGGAGGCGCGCCTCGTCGCCCATCTGGCGCGCGAGCTCGGCCCGGTGGTGGTCGAGCATGCGCTTTCCGGCTCGGGGCTCGCGCGCATCCACGCGCTGTTCGCCGGCGAGACGCTGGCGCCGGAGGACGTGATCGCAGCGGCGCGGCGCGGCGAGGACGGTGCGCTGGAGACCTGCCGGGTGTTCCTGCGCCTGTTTGGCCGCATCGCCGGCGACCTCGCGCTCACCATCGACGCGCGCGGCGGCGTGTTCCTAGCCGGCGGCGTCTCGGCGGCGCTCGCCGCCTTCTTCAACGACTCCCCGTTCCGCGAGGCGTTCGAGGAGCACCCGCCCCATGAGGGGCGCCTCGTCGCCACCCCGGTCAGCGTCATCGTCCACCCGACGCCCGGGCTGATCGGCTGCGCCCAGGTCGGCGCACGCCTCGCCCGCGCGCTGGCGCGCTAACGCCGGGACCCGCTGGCGGGCTAATCTTCCGGCACGCCGGCAAGCTTCGAGAATACCGCCGCGTCGGCGGCCTGCGTGACGGCCTGCGCGTCGAGGCCGGCGGCGTCGAGTGTCGCCAGCATATGCGGGGGCAGCGGCGCGCGGATGTCGAGCGGCTCCCTGCCCTTCGCCCGCGGCAGCACGAGCCGGCGCGCATGCAGATGCAGCCGCGGCCCGCCCGGCAGGCGCGAGGCGCCGCCATAGATGGAATCGCCGAGGATGGGGTGGCCGATCGCGTCGAGATGCACGCGAAGCTGATGCGTGCGCCCGGTCAGCGGCGACAGTGCCAGCACCGCGAGCCCCTCGCCCGCCGCCAGCAGCAACCATTCGGTGATCGCCTCCTGCCCCTTGGGGTCGACCGCCATCCACCAGCCCCGATGTGGCGAGCGCTTGGCGAGCCTCAGCGCGATGCGTCCCTGCGTCTCCGTCGGCACGCCCCGCACCACGGCGATGTAGGTCTTGCCGACCTTGCCCTCGCGGAACACCCGGCCGAGCTCGGCGAGCGCCGCGCGGTGGCGGCCGAGCACGAGGCAGCCCGAGGTGTCCTTGTCGAGCCGGTGCGCCAGCTCCGGCGCGCGCGGCAGACCAAAGCGCAGCGCGTCGAGATGGTCGGCCAGCGTCTCGCCGCCCTTCGGACCCTTGTGCACCGGCAGACCGGCCGGCTTGTCGATGACGAGGAGCATGCCGTCCCGGTGCAGCAGCCGGGCGGCGATATCGAGCGCAGGCGCGGGCGATACGGGCGCGTTTGGATCGGGCGCGTTCATGCCCGTTGCTCACCACAAATCCGCCGCTCCGTCGAGGGGGCGCCGGACCAGCAGGGAGACACCATGATGACGATCCCCGACACGGACCGCTTCGTCGTCTTCACCGGCGGCCCCGGCTCGGGAAAGACGACGCTGCTCGCCGCGCTGGCGGCGGCCGGCTTCCGCACCATGCCGGAGGGCGGACGGGCCATCATCCGGGACCAGCAGGAGATCGACGGCCCCGCCCTGCCCTCGCGCGACCCGCTTGCCTTCGCCGAGCAGATGCTCGGCTGGGAGCTGCGCTCGTGGCGCGAGGCGGCGGCCGGCGCCGGCCCGGTGCTGTTCGACCGCGGCGTTCCCGACGTGCTCGGCTATCTGAAGCTCTGCGGCATCGCGGCTCCCGCGCATATGGAACGCGCGGCGAGGCGGTATCGCTACCACCGGCGCGTCTTCATCGCGCCGCCCTGGGAAGCGATCTATGCCCATGACGCCGAGCGGGTGCAGAGCTTCGTGCAGGCGCAGGCGACCCATGCCGCGCTGGCCGAGGTCTATGCCGGGCTCGGCTACGAGCTGGTGCCACTGCCGCTCGCCGGCATCGAGGAGCGCGTGCGCTTCGTGACAGGCCGGCTCGGCTGAACCTCAGTTCTTCGTCAGCTCGTCCTTCACGTCCAGTGTCGAGCGCACGCCGATATCGTCGAAATGATGCTCCAGGAAGCGGTCGGCGGCCTCGCGCCCGATCTCGCGCAGATGCACGAGGAACTCCCACTCGGCGTTCATCTTGGTCGAGGCGTCGAGCGCGATCAGCTTCTCGGCGCCGTCGATGCGATGGATGCGCAGGTTGCGGTAGCCATCGACGCCGTCGCCCTTCAGTTCGAGCTTGCCCTGCTTGAGCAGGCGGCCGACGAACTCGGCGGCGCGCAACTGCGCCAGCAGCGAGGCGTTGAAGGTGATCTCGTTCATCCGGTTGTTGATGTCGCGGGCGGTCTTCGGCGTGTCGCGGCGGATGATCGGGTTGATCTGCACCAGCACGATGTCGTCGGTCCGCACCGCGTCGTAGAAGGGGAACAGCGCGGGATTGCCCATATAGCCGCCGTCCCAATAGGGCACGCCGTCGATCTCCACCGCCTGGAACATGAAAGGCAGGCAGGCGGAGGCCATGATGGCGTCCGGCGTCAGCTCCTTCTTCGAGAATACCCGCACCTTGCCGGTGTGCACGTTGGTCGCGGACACGAAGACGTGCACGTGCGAGCAGGACTGCACCGCGTCGAAATCGACGTGCTCGGCGATGAGGTCCATCAGCGGGTTGATGTTGAGCGGGTTGAGATCGTAGGGCGAAAAGAACCGGCTCATCACGTCGAGCGCGACATAGGCCGGGTTGGCGTTGAGCGACCAGTTGCCCATCAGCCGGTCGAGCAGCGTGCGCTGGAGCGGGCTGGTGCGCCCGTCCTTGGAGACCGCGCGCCAGTAATTGTTGAGCGCCTCGCGCCCGCCCTCATTGCCGCCGCGCGCGAGGCCGGAGGCCAGCACCGCCGCGTTCATCGCCCCGGCGCTGGTGCCGGAAATGCCCTCGATTTCGATGCGCCCGTCCTCCAGCAGCCGGTCGAGCACGCCCCAGGTGAAGGCGCCATGCGCGCCGCCGCCCTGAAGCCCGAGATTGATCAGCTTGCGGTTGCCGCGCGCCGGCTTCGCCGCTTTCGGCGCGGCGTCCTGCTTCACCGCCTCGGCGCCGGCCGGCCCGTGCACCGCAAGCGCGCTCGCCACCGTCTCCACCGCCGGCTTGGCCTCGGCAACCTTGGTGTCGGCGGCCTTGGCAGCAACGACTTTGGGAGCGGCCGATGCCGCCGCGGCCGGCTTGCGGACGGGAGCCTTCTTCGCCGGTGCCTTGGCGGGCGACGTCTTGGCGGGCGGCGTCGCGGCCGGAGCCTCCGGCGCGCTCGCTTTCGCCATGACGGCGGCCGACCCGGCCGCCGTCGTCTTTGGTGTGGCCAGCACGGGGACCGCCTTGGGCGCGGACGGCTTCTTCGCAGCGGCCGGGGCCTTGGTCGGAGCATTCGCCGCCCGTACCGGAGCCGGCATGGAAGGGGCGGCCTCGGCCGGCGTGGCTGCCTTCGCCTTTGCCGCCGGTGTCACCGGGACGGGTGCCGCCTTGGCGGCGGTGGACGCGACAGGCGCCACCTCGGCCGGCGCGGACGTCGCCGCCGCCCTGGTGGCGGGCCTGCCGGCGCGCTTCGGCTTCTCGCTCTCGGCCATGGCCGTCCTCCTTCAGCTCACCCGCCTCGGCTCACTCGGCGACCCAGCCGCCGTCGATCTGCTGCAGCGAGCCGGTGATCGACCGCGCGGCGTCCGAGGCGAGGAACACGGCGAGCGCCGCCACTTCCTCGACGGTCACGAATTCCTTGGTCGGCTGGGCGGCGAGCAGCACGTCGCGCTTCACCTGCTCCTCGGTCATGCCGCGCGCCTTGGCGGTGTCGGGGATCTGCTTCTCGACGAGCGGCGTCCACACATAGCCGGGGCAGATGGCGTTGCAGGTGATGCCGAAGGTCGCCGTCTCCAGCGCCACCGTCTTGGTGAGGCCGGCGATGCCGTGCTTGGCCGAGACATAGGCCGACTTGAAGGGCGAGGCGACCAGCGCGTGCGCCGAGGCGGTGTTGATGATGCGGCCCCATTTGCGCGCCTTCATGCCCGGCACCGCGGCCTTGATGGCGTGGAAGGCGGCCGAGAGGTTCAGCGCGATGATGAGGTCCCACTTGTCGTCCGGGAACTCCTCGATCGGCGAGACGTGCTGCACGCCGGCATTGTTCACCAGCACGTCGACCGAGCCGAACGTGTCCTCGGCGAACTTCACCAGCGCGGCGCATTCCGAGCCCTTGGTCAGGTCGGCGGCGGAATAGACCGCCTTCACGCCGAACTCGCTCTCGATGCCCGCGCGCTCCTTCTCGATCGCCGCCGGATCGCCGAAGCCGTTGATCACCACATTCGTGCCTTCCGCCGCCAGAGCGCGAGCGATGGCGAGCCCGATGCCACTGGTCGAACCGGTGACAACGGAGGTCTTTCCCTTCAACGACATGTCCGGATTCCTGTGTAATGAAGACAAGCGGCCGACGGCCGCCGCCTGAAGCTAGCCGGCGGCTGCAACGACAAGGTCACGCCTCGAGTGAGGACCTTGCGCCGCAAAATCTTGCAGCGCAACAGGCGGCGATCAAGGCTGCTTGAGGCAGACCGCCACCACCTGCTTCACCTGATGCTCGCACTCGACGAGGCTCTTGCCCTCGCCCGCCACGAAGGAGGCGATGTGCTGGAGGCCGCGTTCGCGGTTGAGGCAATAGCCCCCGATCAGCGCCTCGCCCTCCTCGCAGCTATTGATACAGCCGGTCGACGTGCATTCGACGCTGCGCACCGCGATCTGCGAGGATCCCGCCGGGCCTGCCGGACCAGCCGCGCCTGCGGCACCGGGTTCGCCTGCCGGACCGGCCGGACCGGCTGCTCCGGCCACGCCGGCAGGACCGGTCGCGCCCGCCGGCCCCGCAGGGCCTGCCGGTCCCGCCGGCCCTTGGGCGCCGGTATCGCCTTTCGGACCGGCGGGGCCCGCCGGACCTTCGAAACACGCCGCCAAAGGCAAGGCGAGCGCCGCCACCATAACGAGCTTCAGGAACCGCATGATATCCCCCCTTGAATGATCCCGCGGTAACATCCTGCCCGGCCGATTTCGGGGCCACAAGGTGCTATCGCGCGGCGACCGCCGATCCGTCACGAACCCAGCTCGCAGTTGCGAAAAAGCGCGCGAACATGGCGTCCGGACCGGCCAGAGGCTATATTCTCCCTATGGAGATGAACCGCCCCGCGCGCTCCGGCGCCTATGGACATGACCACGATCACAGCGCCTGCGTCGCCGAAGCGCTAGCGCGGGCCGAGGCGTGCTGCGACGGGCGCGGTGCCCGCCTGACCCCGCTGCGCCGGCGCGTGCTGGAGGAGCTGGTCGACAGCCATCTGCCGCTCGGCGCCTATGAGCTGGTGGAGCGGCTCGGCAACGCGGCCGAGGGCGCCGACAAGCCGGCGCCCAAACCGGCACCGATGTCGGTCTATCGCGCGCTGGACTTCCTCGTCTCGGAAGGCTTCGCACACCGGCTGGAGAGCCGGAACGCCTATATCGCCTGCGGTCGCGAGCATGCGGCGGACGACGTCGTGGTCTTCCTGATCTGCGAGACATGCGGCGCTACCGCCGAGGTCGCCTCGCACGCGGTCGGCCGCGACCTCGCCTGGGCGACGCGCGCCGCCGGCTTCACCCCGCGCACCCGCGTCATCGAGATCGCCGGCGCCTGCGCCCGTTGCGCCGCCGCGGCCGAGACGGGCGGGCACGCCGAGGCTGCCCGTTGACGGCGCCCGGCACCGCGTCTACGCCGGGCGCCAGCATCGCCCTTCCGCGCCATCGGACCATCCGCGCATGAACGCCGCGCCCGACACCGCCGCTTCGCCCGTCGTCGCCCCGGAGCTGGAGGCCGCCGGCCCTGCCCCGCGCCGCCTCACCGTGCCGGTGAGGGTCGGCGGCGTCCTCGTCGGCGGCGGCGCGCCGGTGGTCGTGCAGTCCATGACCAACACCGACACGGCGGATGTCGATGCGACCGTCCGCCAGGTCGCCGCGCTCGCCCGTGGCGGCTCGGAGATCGTGCGCGTCACGGTGGACCGTGCCGAGTCCGCCGCCGCCCTGCCGCACATCAAGGAGAAGCTGCTGGCCATGGGGCTCGATACCCCCATCGTCGGCGACTTCCACTATAACGGCCATATCCTGCTCGCCGAGCATCCGGCCTGCGCGCAGGCGCTCGACAAGTACCGCATCAATCCCGGCAATGTCGGCTTCGGCCAGAAGCGCGACCGGCACTTCACCACCATCGTCGAGATCGCGATAAAACACGGCAAGCCGGTGCGCATCGGTGCCAATTGGGGCTCGCTCGACGACGAGCTGCTGACCCGGCTGATGGACGAGAACGCGGCGCTGGCCCGTCCGGCCGACGCCCGCGCGGTGACCCGCGAGGCGCTGATCCGCTCGGCGCTGATCTCCGCCGCCCTGGCCGAGGAAATCGGGCTTCCGCGTGAAAAAATCATCCTCTCCGCCAAGGTTTCGGCGGTGCAGGACCTGATCACCGTCTATTCCGAGCTGGCGCGGCGCGCCGACTATGCCCTGCATCTCGGCCTCACCGAGGCGGGCATGGGCTCGAAGGGCATCGTCGCCTCGACCGCCGCCATGGGCATTCTGTTGCAACAAGGCATCGGCGACACCATCCGCGTCTCGCTCACCCCCGAACCCGGCGGCGACCGCACCCGCGAGGTGACGGTGGCGCAGGAGATGCTGCAGACCATGGGGCTGCGCACCTTCGTGCCGCTGGTGGCCGCCTGCCCCGGCTGCGGGCGCACCACCTCCACCACCTTCCAGGAGCTGGCCTTCGAGGTGCAGGACTACATCCGCACCCGCATGCCGGAATGGAAGCGCCATTATCCCGGCGTCGAGACGCTGAACGTCGCGGTGATGGGCTGCATTGTGAACGGCCCCGGCGAGAGCAAGCACGCCGACATCGGCATCTCGCTGCCCGGCACCGGAGAGTTCCCCACCGCGCCGGTCTATATCGACGGCAAGAAGGCGATGACCCTGCGCGGCCCCAGCCTGCGCGAGGATTTCAAGAAGATCGTCGAGGACTACGTCGAGCGCCGGTTCGGGATCGCGCGGCAGGGCGCGGCGGAGTAGGCAGGCACGCGAGTGCGGATGACGATCCTGGCTCTCCGGCTTCGCCGCCGGCCGGATGACGTAATGAAATTTGGTTGTCGTCATCCCGGACGAAGTCGAAGCCGGAAATCCCGAATGGCTGGACCTGTTCGAAGCATTGGGTCCCGAATGAGAACATGAAATCGGAAAGCGATCCCGGCACTCCGCTTCGCTGCGGCCGGGATGACGCGGAGTGGCGGTCTCGTCATGCCGACCGAAACAGCACAAATGAGCAGAGCCGGGCCCGCTCGGGCCTTGAAAGCACCCCCACCCGTTGCCTCTTAACCCCTTATCGCGTAAAAGCCCGCGCTTGCCCGAGCCTGTGAATGGCAGGGCCACCAGGAGATTTGAGATGGGCTACAAGGTCGCCGTCGTCGGCGCCACAGGCAATGTGGGCCGTGAAATGCTCGACATCCTCGCCGAGCGGGGCTTCCCCGCGGACGAGGTGGTCGCGCTCGCCTCCCGCCGCTCGGTCGGCACGGAGGTCTCCTTCGGCGACAAGACGCTCAAAGTCAAAGCCCTCGAGCATTACGACTTCTCCGACACCGACATCTGCCTGATGTCGGCGGGCGGCGAGGTGTCCAAGCAGTGGTCGCCGAAGATCGGCGCGCAGGGCTGCGTGGTGATCGATAATTCCTCGGCCTTCCGCTACGATAGCGACGTTCCGCTGATCGTGCCGGAAGTGAACGCGGACGCGATCAAGGGCTTCACCAAGAAGAACATCATCGCCAACCCGAACTGCTCGACCGCCCAGCTCGTCGTCGCGCTGAAGCCGCTGCACGAGCTGGCGACCATCAAGCGTGTCGTCGTGGCGACCTACCAGTCGGTCTCCGGCGCCGGCAAGGACGCCATGGACGAACTGTTCGCGCAGACCCGCGCGGTGTTCGTGTCCGATCCAGTCGAGGCGAAGAAGTTCCCCAAGCGCATCGCCTTCAACGTGATCCCGCAGATCGATGTCTTCATGGAAGACGGCTACACCAAGGAAGAATGGAAGGTGATGGCCGAGACCAAGAAGATCCTCGATCCGAAGATCAAGCTCACCTGCACCGCGGTTCGCGTGCCCGTCTTCATCGCCCATTCCGAGGCGGTGAACGTCGAGTTCGAGAAGCCGATCACGGTGGAGGAGGCGACCTCGGCGCTGCGCAACGCGCCGGGCGTGCTGGTCGTCGACAAGCGCGAGCCCGGCGGCTACATCACGCCCTATGAGGCGGCCGGCGAGGACGCCACCTACGTCTCGCGCATCCGCGAGGACGCGACGGTGGAGAACGGCCTCTCCTTCTGGTGCGTGTCGGACAATCTGCGCAAGGGCGCGGCGCTGAACGCGGTGCAGATCGCCGAAGTGCTCGTCAACCGCAAGCTGCTGGCCCCCAAGCAGAAGGCCGCGTGAGGGGGCTGATCGGGAAGCGGAATGCCGCTTTTCCTGAAGGTCGAAGATTACGGAAAGGCGCCGCGAGGCGCCTTTCTTCGTTTGAGCCCTCCCTACCCCCATCCGAGGCGCTCGGGCACCGAACTAGGGCTGTTGATAAGTAACTCCCTTCGTAGACCTACTCTCGCCACCCTCCATATTCATCTGAGACGTGGAGGAGACGACATGCAGGCCGATGAGGAGTTGCTAGAGTTGGCTGCGAAGTTAGATGCGGCGGCAGATTGGGCGGAGAAGGGGAAGCCGAAAGATATACTTACCGCGCTGATGAATGCCGCAAACAGTGTCGGGCGTTCCTTCTCTGGATCATGGCTAGGCTATCATTCTAAGGTTTACTATGCCGATCTGCAGCCTCCCCCGGCAGGCGAGCGATTCAGCCTGAACGACGGCCTGCGTGGCCGCTACTACTCCGAAACGCGTGGAAAATGGGTGGAGTACGATCCAGAGTATGTCAAAGACTATATCCGGAGATCGGCCGGCAATCCCGACATGGCTGCGTTACACGCGCAGGAGCAAAAAACCGCCGCCTTCTTTAGGAGCGCGAAGTCCGATGTGAGTTCAATACTTGCGGGGGAGTTGGCAAAAGGCGAGGACAAATTCCTAGAGAAACTGGCCGCTGACGTGGAGTCCGTGAATTCGCACACGCGTATCGAAATGCTCGCCCTTTGGAAGCCCAGCGGGCAGCTTCTGTCTTCGGACTACGAGGCAATCGGAGGAGGCGTGCAGGTTCCGCCTCACATCGCGATTATGGCAGAAGCAGGCTCACTGAACAGCACGTTCACCGCCTGTCGCGAACTGGCAGAGGCTGCGCGCAAAGGAGGTTCTCATCTGGCTAGAAAGATCTCTCGCCGCGTTGCTGATAGCAGGATTGGCACAAACGTCTTCATTGGCCATGGCCGTTCACCAGCCTGGCGCGAGCTAAAGGACTTCGTAAAGGATCGCCTCGGACTACCGTTTGACGAATTCAACCGCGTCCCTGTGGCGGGAGTGACGAACATCGCGAGGCTGTCGGAGATGATGGATGCCGCCGCCGTCGCGTTCGTCATTATGACAGCGGAAGATGAGCAGAAGGACGGGAAGCTTCAGGCCCGGATGAACGTCATCCATGAGGTCGGATTGTTTCAAGGCCGGCTCGGTTTCACGAAAGGCATCGTGATGATTGAGGAAGGATGCGAGGAGTTTTCCAACATCCAGGGCCTGGGTCAGATTCGGTTCCCTGCAGGACGCATTTCGGCCGCGTTCGAAGAGGTCCGACAGGTTCTGGAACGCGAGGGAGTATTGCCGGCTGATTGATCCCCACCGCCTGCTCCCCGAGAGAGGGCAGGACGGAGCAAATACGACAACCCCTGGCCACTGTAGTTGCCACGGCAAGCGGGGCAACCTCTGCAGCGCTTACTAGCCCTCTACTAATGCCGTGTATCTAGCGGTGTGGCCGATGATGCCCCAGTCGTATTGGTTCACCCCCTTCGCGCCGCCTCGATCGCCGCCACGTCGATCTTGCCCATCGTCATCATCGCCGCGAAGGCGCGCCTGGCTTCCTCGCCGCCGGCGGCCATGGCCTCCATCAGCACGCGCGGCGTGATCTGCCAGGAGATGCCCCAGCGGTCCTTGCACCAGCCGCATTCGCTTTCCTGCCCGCCATTGCCGACGATGGCGTTCCAGTAGCGGTCGGTCTCCTCCTGGTCCTCCGTGGAGATCTGGAACGAGAACGCCTCATTGTGCTTGAACATCGGCCCGCCATTCAGCCCGAGGCAGGGGATGCCGGCGACGGTGAACTCGATCACGAGCACGTCGCCCGCCTTGCCGGACGGGTAGTCCTCGGGCGCCAGGTGGACGGTGCCCACCGCGCTGTCCGGAAACACCCCGGCATAGAAGCGGGCCGCTTCTTCGGCGTCCTTGTCGTACCAGATGCAGACCGCGTTCTTCGGCCTGGTGTTCCTGGACGTCGTCATGGCTGTTCCTCCCTATTGAAGCCGATCGGATTGGGGGCGTCGGGCCAAGTTCGGCCGCGCCTGCGTGCCGCTAATCGCTACTGGTTGATCTCGGGCTCGACGACCTGCGCGAGGTTCCGCAGCGAATCCTGCCAGCCGAGATAGCAGGCCTCGACCGGAATGACGTCCGGTATGCCCTCCTGCACGATGGAGAGCTCGGTGCCGACCGAGACCTTCTTCAGCGTGACGCTGACCACGATCTCGCCGGGCAGGTTGGGGTCGTCGAACGTGTCGGTGTAGCGCAGGCGCTCGCCGGGCACGAGCTCGACATAGGTGCCGCCGAAGGCGTGGCTGTGGCCGGTGGTGAAGTTGCGGAACGACATGCGGAACGTGCCGCCGACCTTGGGTTCCAGATGGTGCACGGTGCACAGGAAGCCGTTCGGCGGCAGCCATTTCGCCAGCGCGTCCGCCTCGATGAAGGCGCGGTAGAGCTTCTCCGGCGTGGTCGCGAGAACGCGGTGCAGACGTACGGTACCGGGCATTGGCCTTCCTCCTGGGGTGGTTATCGATCCATGCATCAAGGACGTGCGGGGCGCGGCAGGGCCGACATCGCCGTCCGGATTTTTTCGCCGCCCACTTCACCACACCGGCATGACGCCTGTTCAGGGCCGCCCGCCACCATTCCGCCGAACTCGGCGCACACCACTCGGGCGAGCTTCGAAACGGGACAGCCGCTTTGCAGAACCGCCGCCGGATCAGCCCCTCCCTGGCCCGCCTCTCCGCCGCCGCGCTGGCGCTGCTGGCATTCGCGGGCCCCGCCCTCGCCCACCCGCATGTGTGGGTCAGCGTGCGCTCCGAGCTCGATTACGCGGCGGACGGCACGCTCACCGGGGTGAAGCACGCCTGGACCTTCGACGAGGGCTTCTCCGCCTATGCGCTGCAGGGCCTCGCCACCACGCCGGACGGCAAGCCGACCGAGGCGACGCTGAAGGAGCTGGCGCAGGTGAACATCGATTCGCTGAAGGAGTTCGACTACTTCACCTTCGCGACGCGCGGGAAGGACAAGCTGCCCTTCAACCCGCCGAAGGACTATTCGCTCAGCTATGACGGCACCTCGCTGACGCTGCACTTCACCCTGCCGCTGGCCAAGCCCCTGGCGCGCAGCGGCACGCTGGCGCTGGACGTCTACGACCCGACCTATTTCGTCGCCTTCGACCTCGCCGACAACGATCCGGTGAAGCTCGCCGGTGACGCGCAGGGCTGCACGCTCGACCTGCATCGCCCGGACCCGGCGGCGGGCGCCACCTCGGCGACGCTGTCCGAATCCTTCTTCAACGCGCTGACCTCGGCCAGCGCCTATGGCTCGCAATTCGCCAACCGCGTCACGGTGAAATGTCCGTGAGCGGTGCGCCGTCCGCGCCGGCCCGGCCGCGCGCCGGAACGGCCGGCCTGATCGCGCTGACCGGCCTCACCGCGCTGCTCGTCATCCTGACCTGCCACGGCGTCGCCGAGGCCAATCCGTTCGGCGTCGGGGCACCGCCGGCCGCCGGTCCGGAGCCGGTCGGAGGGCTCACGGGATACATCCTCGCCAAGCAGGCGGAGTTCTACCGCCTGCTCACCGCGGCGGTGCGGGAGGCGAGGGCCGACGGCTCGGCCTTTGCGACGCTCGGCGCCATCTCCTTCGCCTATGGCGTGTTCCACGCCGCCGGGCCGGGCCACGGCAAGGCCGTGATCTCCTCCTATCTCCTTGCCAATGAAGCGACGTTGAAGCGCGGCGCCGGCCTCGCCTTCGCCAGCGCGCTCCTCCAGGCGCTCACCGCCATCGCGGTGGCCGGCATCTTCGCTGTGATCCTCGGCGCCACGGCGCAGACCACCTCGCGCGCCGTCAACATCATCGAGATCGCCGCCTACGGGCTGATCGTGCTGCTCGGCCTCCGGCTCGCGCTGTCCAAGGGCCGCGGGTTCTTCGCCGCGCTGCGCGGCGCGCCGCCCGCGCACCTCCACGGACCCGACTGCGACTGCGGCGCCGACCACGCCCATATGCCCGATCCGTCAACGATTCCCGCCGGCGGCGGCTGGCGCGAATGGCTCGGCGCGGTGTTCTCGGTGGGCCTGCGGCCCTGCACCGGGGCGGTTCTGGTGCTGGTCTTCGCGCTGACCCAGGGCATCTTCTGGATGGGTGCCGCGGCCACCCTGCTGATGGGTCTCGGCACGGCTCTCACCGTCACCGGCATCGCCGCCATCGCGGTGTTCGGCAAGCATATCGCGGTGCGGCTCGCCGCCAACCGGCCGGCCGGGGCCGGCATGATCCTGCTGCGCGGCGTCGAGTTCGCGGCCGCCCTCGCGCTCGTCGTCTTCGGCCTCGCCCTGCTCACCGGCTACATGGCGAGCGAGAAGCTGTTTCTGTCCTGAGCTTGACGCGCTGGCAGATGACGCCACTATGACACCATACGAGGCGCCGGCGAACGGCGCCCGGAGGAAATGCCAGCATCGCGGCCGGGCCAGTGCCTGAAGGACCGCAGGAGCAGGAGGCAGATCGGGCGCTGCGCCCCTCGTCCACAGGCCCGCGCTGCACCCTCTCGGCATCGTCCTGCCTCCATGCGCCACAGGCGCCGGATCGCCGCCAGCAACGGAGGTCGATCGCATGATGTCGCTTGCCGCGTCCCTGCCGCCTGTCACCGGTCTCGCCGCCGCGCCGGGCATGCCGCCCGGTCCCACCGCCGCGCATTTCGACGACCGCGAGACGCGCCCGGCCACCGAGCGCGAGGAAGAGCTGATGGCGCGCCTGCCGCATCTCATCCGCAGCGCCAAGGTGGCGAAGGGCTGGGCCTGGCTGCTCAGCGGCACGGATGCCCGCAGCGTGACGTCGCGCGAGGCGCTTGCCCGCCTGCCCGTGCTGCGCCGCGCCGATCTCGCCGGCATGCAGGCGGGCCGGCCGCCCTTCGGTGGGCTGGTGCCGGAGCCGGTCACCGCCTTCAAGCGCGTCTTCGCATCGCCCGGCGGCTTCTACGCGCCCGAAGCCGCCGCCCATGACGCATGGCTGGCGGCGCGGGCGCTGTTCGCCGCCGGCCTTCGCAAGGGTGACATCGTCGTCAACTGCCAGTCCTATCACCTGGCGCCGGCCGGCTTCGTGATCGATTCCGGCTGCCGCGCGCTCGGCTGCCCGGTCGTGCCGGCGGGTCCGTCCACGAACGACGCCGAGCTCGACGAGCGCATCGCCATCATCGAGCATCTCGCGCCGGTCGCGCTCGCCGGCACCGCCGAGCGCATAAGCAAGCTGCTGCACCGCGCCGCGCAGATCGGCCGCGACGTTTCCTCGCTGCGCATCGCCCTGATCGGCGACGGCCCCATCGATGCGCAGACGCGGGCCGAGCTGGCTGGGAAGGGCATCGAAACCTTCACCACCATGACGACGGCCGAGCTCGGCGTCATCGCCTATGAGACGAGCGCGCATGACGGCTTCGTGCTGAACGAGGGATTCATCGCCGAGATCGTCCACCCGGGCACCGGCGACCCCGTCGAGCCGGGCGATGCGGGCGAACTGGTCATCACCACCTTCGATCCGCACAGCCCCTTCGTGCGGCTCGGCACGGGGATGATCTCCGCGCAGCTCCCCGGCACCGATGCGAGCGGGCGCACCAATACCCGCCTCGCCGGCTGGCTGTGCACGGCGGATCAGGCGGCGCGGGTCGGCGAGAAGACGGTGACGCCCGCGCAGATCGCCCAGCTCCGCCGGCGCCACCCTGGCCTCGGCCGGCTGCGGCTCACCCTGAGCGGAAAGGGCGGGAAGGAGACCGCGGTGCTCTCGGCCGAGACGCGGGACACGACGCCGGACCTGCAGAAGAGCCTCGCCGCCACGCTGCTCGACGTCGCCCGCATCGCCGGGCAGGTCGAGTTGGTAGCCGGCCGCCGGCTGCCCAACGACGGAAGGGTGATCGCCGACGAGCGCAGATAGAGCGGGGATTTTCTAGCGGAACAAGCGCCAGCCTCTCCCCCGCAAGCGGGGGAGGGAGAAGAAGGGGGCCCTCAATCCTTTAGGTAATCATACACCACCTTGCCGAGGCCGAGCGTCAGGTCGGCCTTGAGGTGCACGGCGGAGATCACCTCCAGCACCGGCAGCTTGGCGACGTCGGCGATGGCGTGCGGGAACAGACCGAGCGCCGCCGGGCCGGTCCAGGCCTCCTTCAGTACCACGTCCTCGAGGTAATATTCGACCAGCTCGCACACGCGCGGGGAATTGTCGACATGCGGGATGATCTTGATCATCCAGTTCGGCGTCCCCAGCGACTTCAGCACGGCGTCGTGCTCGAGCGCCTCGTATTTGTAGCCCATGGTGCCGCAGGCGCAGAGCACGCTGCCATAGTTGAGCTTGGCGACCAGCGTGTCGCTCTCCACCTGAAAGCTCGGCTTGGCGAGCTTCTTCGGGAATCCCCAGATCTCGCGCCCGCCGGCGATCGGCGCCTCGTCGTCGAGATACATGGAGTGGACATAGCCGCCCTTCCGGCCCTCGAACTCCACAGGGATCACCTGCCCGGTCTCGGTGTAGTCGCCGAAGCCGGTGGAGTCCGGCATGCGGATGAACTCGTATTTGACGATCGGATCGACCACCTTCAGCGGCTCGGGCACGACCTTTTCCAGCGCCGCCGGGTCGGTGCGATAGGTGATGATGAAATATTCGCGGTTGAAGAAGCGGTACGGCCCCTTGGGATAGGAGGGGCTGGTGAGCGGCATGGAATAGGCGGTACGGCGCACGTCCTCGATCTTCATGGCGACCTCGGGAGAGCTGGCAGGGAGCCGGCGGGAGCCCGGAGCCTAGTCGAGATTTTTGCGCCGCAACAGGGCGAAGCCCGTCACGCCGCCGTCATGCTTAACCGTCCCGATGCGGGGTCAGAACACCATCAGGCCGGCCTTGCCGGCCTCGGTGCCGATGGCGAGCGCCCCGCCATCCGCCCGCCAGCCCAGCGCGCTCACCGGGCTGCCCTCGGGCGCGCGCAGCAGGATCTCCGCGCCGTCGGCGATGCGCACCATCAGCACCAGCCCGTCATCATAGCCGCAGGCGACGACGTCCTCCTTGGGATGGGCGGCGACGCAGGAGACGCGGGTGTCGCGCGGCGCCAGCATGGTCGGCTGCTTGCCCATCGGCCCCTCCTTCGAGGTGAACGGCCAGAGGATGACCTCGCTCGCCCCGGAGGTGGCGAGATATTTCCCGCCGGCGGTGAAGCTCATGGAGCGCACGCGCGAGGGATAGCCGCTCATGCGCATATTGGCGCCTTCCGGGAGCCGCCAGCCGTGCAGCGCCGCCTCCTGCATGGTGGTGATCACGAAACGGCCGTCCGGGCTCCAGAGGATGCCGCGATGCGAGCCCTTCCAGACCAGCACGTCCGGCTTCGCCACCGCATTGGGGAACCACAGGCTGGCGCCCCCATAATGCGCCACGGCGAGCCGCGTGCCCTTCGGCGCGAAAGCGAGGCCGCCGACGGTGGACGGGAATTCGAGCGACTTCGCCTCACCCTTGGCGGGGCGGAAATGCGCCGTCTTGCCAATGGAGAAGGCGAAGGCGCCGTCCGCCCCCGAGGCGACCTGATCGATCCAGCGCCCACGCTGCTCGAACAGCGTCTCGCTCGCGCCGTCGCCGGAGGTCGCCACCACCCGGCCGTCATCGCCCCCGGTCAGCAGCCGGCGCGCATCGCCAGCGACCGAGAGGATGGCGCCCTTATGCGCCTCGATCCGCTGCTCGTTGTCGCCTTCGGCAAGCACGATGCCGCCGGTGCCGAGCGCGAAGGCGGCCGACCTGCCGAGGAAATGCACGCCGATCACCTCGCCCCCGAGATCGAGGTGGCGCAGCTTGGACGTCAGCGAGGAAGAAGAGGAAGGCGCGGCCATGGCACTCGTCTGCGGATGAGGTGTCAGGCGCCGGGGTTAGCGGAAAATCATCGGCCCGTCACGCCGTCCTTTCATGCCCAAAGACATGCCGAAGAGTCCTGCGCTGGGTCCCGGATCTGCGCTTCGCCTTCGGCTCCGCTGGTCCGGGACACGAGGCTCCACTGTTTCCCGGACAAGCTGCACGCAGTGCAGCGCAGATCCGGGATCCAGCATGAAAGGCTTCGGCTGCAACTCCCTCACGCCACGCAGGAAAGAAACCCCTTCTCCAGTGCCGCGCGGTCGAGCTTGCGGCCGATGAAGACGATGCGGCTCGTCTTTGCCTCGTCCGCCCGCCAGGGGCGCTGATGGTCGCCGTCGAGGATCATGTGCACGCCCTGGAACACGAAGCGGTCCGGGTCGTCCTTGAAGGCGAGGATGCCCTTGGAGCGCAATATGTTCGGCCCCTCGCGCTGGGTCAGCTCCTGAATCCACGGGAAGAACTTGTCCGGGTCCAGCGGCTTGTCGCTCGCGAAGGAGAAGGACTGCATGTCCTCGTCGTGAAAATGCTTGTGGCCGCCCTCGAGGAAATCCGGGTCGATGGCGGTGATGCGGTCGAGGTCGAAGGCGCCCTGCCCCAGCACCTTGTCGATCGCGATGTCCGACTTCTGCGTGCGGTGGATGCGCGCGAAGGGGTTGATCGCGCGGATGCGCATCTCGACGTCCTTCAGCTCCGTGTCGGAGACGAGGTCGGTCTTGTTGAGCAGGATGACGTCGGCAAAGGCGATCTGATTTTTGGCCTCGGGGGCGTCCTTCAGCCGGTCCTTCAGCCATTTGGCGTCGGCCACCGTCACCACCGCGTCGAGCGCGGTCTTGGCGCCGACCGTCTCGTCGACGAAGAAGGTCTGCGCCACGGGGGCCGGATCGGCGAGGCCGGTGGTCTCGACGATGATGCCGTCGAAGTCGCCCTTGCGGCGCAGCAGCCCGTCGATGATGCGGATCAGGTCGCCGCGTACGGTGCAGCAGATGCAGCCGTTGTTCATCTCGAACACTTCCTCGTCGGCGCCGACGACGAGGTCGTTGTCGATGCCGATTTCGCCGAACTCGTTGACGACGACGGCGAATTTCTTGCCGTGCGGCTCCGAGAGGATGCGGTTGAGCAGCGTCGTCTTGCCGGCGCCGAGATAGCCGGTGAGCACGGTGACGGGAATCTTGGTCTGCGCTTGAGCGTCAGGCATCGAAGTTCGCTCCAATCTCTCTTTCCCTCTCCCCGTCGGGGAGAGGTGGCCCGCGAAGCGGGTCGGTGAGGGGCTACGCCATTGCGGAGCGTAGAGCCCCCTCACCCCAACCCTCTCCCCCTCGGGGAGAGGGAGTTCTCCTCCTCAGCTCGACAGGGCCGCCGAGAAGGCGCGGATGTTATTCTGTATCATCTCGATGTAGGTGCTCGCCGGGCCTTTGTCATCGGAGAGCGCGTCGGAATAAACCGCCCCGCCGATCTTCGCGCCGGTCTCGGTGGCGATGCGCTTCACGAGGCGCGGATCGGAGATGTTCTCCATGAACACCGCCGGGATCTTCTCGGCCTTGATCTGGCGGATGATCCTCGCGACGTCCTTGGCCGAGGCCTCCGCCTCGGTGGAAACGCCCTGCGGCGCGATGAACTCCATGCCGTAGGCGGCACCGAAATAGCCGAAGGCATCGTGCGAGGTGATGATCCGGCGCCGCTCCGGCGGGATCGCCGCGATCGCGGCCTTGACCTCCGCGTCCAGCGCATCGAGCTTGGCGAGATAGGCGCTCGCATTGGCCTCATAGGCCGCCTTGCCGTCCGGATCGGCGGCGATCAGCCCGTCGCGGATATTGCCCACATAGAGCTTCGCATTGGCGACGGACTGCCAGGCATGCGGGTCGGTGATCTCATGCGCATGGCCGTCCTTGGCGCCGTGCGCATGGCCCTCTTCCTCATCCTCCATCTCGCGGGGCGAGACGCCGGTCGAGGCGACGACGAGGCTCGCCTTGGTGCCGGACGCCTTGACCAGGCGGTCCATCCAGCCCTCGAAGCCGAGGCCGTTGACGAAGACCACGCGCGCCGCCGCCACCTTCTTGGCGTCGGCCGGAGCGGGCTGGAACACATGGGCGTCGCCGTTCGGCCCGACCAGCGTGCTGACCGCGACCCGGTCGCCGCCGACATTCTTCACGAGGTCGCCGAGGATCGAGAAGGACGCCACCACCGGCAGCGGCTTGCTCTCCTGCGCCTGCGCGAGAGTGGGCAGCAGGGCGGCGGCGACAGCGGCGGCGAGCCACGATCTACGGGAAAGCATGGGCATGTCTCCGTTCAGGCTTCGAGATGGCGGCGCGGCATGAAGCGGGGCAGCAGCCCCCCGACCGGGCCGACGAGCACCGACAACGCATAGGCGAGGCCGGCGACGAGGATGATGGCGGGCCCCGAGGGCGCGCCGGAGTGATAAGAGACCAGCAGCCCGACGACGCCGGAGGCGGCGGCGATCAGGCTGGCGGCGATGATCATCGCGGTGAGGTCGCGCACCCAGAAGCGCGCCGTCGCCGCCGGCAGCATCATCAGCCCGACCGCGAGCAGCGTGCCGAGCGCGTGGAAGCCGCCGACGAGGTTCAGCACCACCAGCGCGAGGAAGACGAGATGCGAGGGCGCCCCCGCCCGGCTCACCGAGCGCAGGAAGCCGGGATCGACGCATTCCAGCACCAGCGGGCGCCAGACCAGCGCCAGCACGACAAGGGTGAGCGAGGCGATGCCGACGATCAGCAGCAGCGTCGCGTCGTCGAGCGCCAGCACCGTGCCGAACAGCACGTGCAACAGGTCGACATTCGAGCCCCGCAGCGAGACTAGCAGCACGCCGAGCGCCAGCGAGACGAGGTAGAAGGCGGCGAGCGCCGCATCCTCCTTCATCTGCGTCGCCCGCGCCACCGCGCCGGCGCCGAGCGCCACCGCGAAGCCGGCGACGAGGCCGCCGATCGTCATGGCGAAGAGATTGAGGCCCGCCGCAAGGAAGCCGACCGCCGCGCCGGGCAATATCGCGTGGGCCATCGCATCGCCGGTGAGGCTCATCCGCCGCAGCATCAAAAGCACGCCGACCGGCCCGGCGCCGGCGGCGAGCGCCAGCACGCCGACCAGCGCCCGGCGCATGAAGTCGAACTCGGCGAAGGGGCCGATGAGGAGATCATAGGGGTTCATGCCGCACGCTCCGGCAGGCAGATGTCGGCGGCCTCGTCCCACGCCTCGCACATGTGCCGGGCGCGGGCGAGATTGGCCTCGGTCAGCACCTCGGGGGTGCGGCCCCAGTCGACCACCGAGCGCGCCAGCAGCAGCGTGCGCGGGAAATGCCGGCGCACCAGTTCCATGTCGTGCAGCACCGCCATCACGGTGCGCCCCTCGCCGTTCCAGCGCTCCACCAGCGCGACCAGATCGGCCACCGTGCCGGCATCGAGCGCGGTGAAGGGCTCGTCGAGCAGGATGATCTGCGCGTCCTGCAGCAGCAGCCGGGCGAACAGCGCGCGCTGCATCTGCCCGCCGGACAGCGTGCCGATCGGCCTATCCTCGAAGCCGGACAGCCCGACGGCGGCGATCGCCTCCTCGATGCGCGCGCGGTCCGCGCGGCCGATGCCGCCGAACAGCCCGGCGCGGCGCCACAGCCCCATGGCGACCAGATCGTAGACCTCGATCGGGAAGGTACGGTCGAGCTCGGCCGCCTGCGGCAGATAGGCGATCTCGCGCGCCGGCAGCGGACGGCCGGCGGCGTCGCTGAGCGCGATCGAGCCGGCGAGCGGCTTGAGCGCCCCCACTATGCCCTTCAGCAGGGTCGACTTGCCCGCCCCGTTCGGCCCGCACACGGCCAGCAGCTCGCCGGCCGGCACGTCGCCGTCGAGGTGATGCACCGCCGGATGGCGGTCATAGCCGAGGGTGAGGTCGCGGAAGGCCAGCACATTGGCCGAAGGGTGGGAATGATCGAGGCTCATGGCGCGCCTCCCGCGATCACCGCCAGCGCGGCCGCCCAGAGCAGCGCCCCGACCGGCAGGACGATCGCCAGCCGCTGCCACGCCGAGAGCCTCAGCAGCGATGCCGAGGGGCGCGCCGGCGGATGCCGGTGCCCGGTGTGGTGGTGATGGCCATCGTGATGGTGGTGGCCGCGATGC
This sequence comes from Allobosea sp. 117, assembly GCF_000702305.1. Lineage (GTDB taxonomy): Bacteria > Pseudomonadota > Alphaproteobacteria > Rhizobiales > Xanthobacteraceae > Ancylobacter. The sequence continues at coordinate 257,854 of NZ_JNLC01000013.1, read as the reverse complement.
CCGTGATCATGACTATGGGCATGGTCGCGCCCGCCGCGCGGGGGCGTGGGAATGGGAGTATGATCGGCGGCGGGATGGACGGGATGAGGCATCGATACGCTGCAGGCTCGGCCATGGGCTTACATGATACAACATATCATCTAGCCTATCCTCGCGGCCGATACAATGTATCAAATCGACGCCATGCACTACGAATTCGTCAACCGCATTGGCCGAATGTCGCATCGCAACATGTGGACGGCGAGGCTTCCGCGACCTATACGGGAGCCCGACTTCGCCGGGTGATCCCGGCCAGCGTCGGATCGGGAGCCTGAGCATGGACATTTCGCGCGTCACCGCCGGGGACAACCCGCCGGAAGAGATTCACGCCTTCATCGAGATCCCGCTCGGCGGCCAGCCGGTCAAATATGAGCTCGACAAGGACTCCGGCGCGCTCATGGTCGACCGCTTCCTGCACACGGCCATGTACTATCCGGGCAATTACGGCTTCATCCCGCAGACGCTCGCCGACGACGGCGACCCGCTGGACGTCATCGTGCTGGCGCCGGTCTCGCTGGTGCCGGGCTGCGTGGTGCCCTGCCGCCCCATCGGCGTGCTGATGATGGCCGACGAGAAGGGCGAGGACGAGAAGATCCTCGCCGTGCCGGCCGACCGGGTGCACCCCTTCTATGCCGGCGTGCGCAGCTATTCCGAGCTGCCTCCGCTCGTCATCGAGCAGGTCGCGCACTTCTTCACCCACTACAAGGATCTCGAGCGCGGCAAGAAGGTCTCGGTCGCCGACTGGGCACCGCCGGAGCTCGCCAAGGACATCATCCGCAAGGCGATCGCCGCCGGCGCCAAGAAGTGAGCCGGCCGGCGCCACGCCGCCGCATCACACGACGCATCATCATGGCCGGGCTCAGCCCCGGCCATTTCTGTATCCGGTGGCGGCGGATGGTCGGCGATGACGCTTCAGCGCTTAGTCAGCGTCGAGCTGTTCTTGGCGAAGCCGCCCGAGGCGCCCTTGCCGCTCGCGGACATCGTGGCGGTCTTGCCATCCTTTGATGTCATGGTCGCCTTCCAGGTGCCGTCATCGGTGATCGTCACCTGATTGGCGCTAACCGTTGAGGACACCACGTTCTTAGGAAAGCCGTTGTTCAGCCATTTGGTGACCTTGCCGCCGGAGATCACCACCGTGGTGGCATTGCCGCTATTGCTGGTTCCGCTCCAGGTGCCGTTCCAGCTCACCGGCTCGGCGAAGGCCGCCGCACAATGAAGCACGCCCGCCGCGGCGAGCGCCGCGACGCCAAATCTCATTCCGCCCATTGCTGATCCTCCCGCGCCCACGATCGGGCGTACGCATCAAATTACCAGCAAAATGCGAAAGCGGTTCCGATTTTCAACCATTACGCCGCCTTGACGCCCATGCCGACGAGCGCCGCCTGCAGGCCCGCCGGGATGACGATGCCCTCCCGCCCGGCGCGGGCGCGGTTGGCGAGACGGCGGGTGCCGGGCAGCCGCGCGCCGGGCTCGGCCTCGAGCGCCGAGATGAGCCGCTCCAGATGGTCGAGATAGGCCGCCCCGGCGATCCGGCCCGGATCGATGGCGAGGATCGTATGGCCGATCGCCGCCGGCGGGCCATCGCCGTCGAAGAAGCCCGACGTGTCGAAGGAGAAGGTCGAGGCGGTGAGCGCCGCCGCCATCACCTCCACCATGAAGGCGAGCGCGGTGCCCTTGGCGTCGCCCATCGGCAGCATAGTGCCCCCGAGCGCCGCCTTCGGATCCGTGGTGGGCTCGCCGTCCTTGTCGAGCGCCCATCCTTCCGGGATCGGCTGGCCCTTCTGCAGCGCGACCATTACATTGCCGCGCGCCACCTTCGAGACCGACAGATCGACCAGCGCCGGCGGCCGGCCCTTCACCGGCGTCGCGAAGGCGAGCGGGTTGGTGCCGAACAGCGGACGCCGCCCGCCCCACGGCGCGATCGAAGCGGTGGCGTTGGAAAAGGCCAGGGCGACCAGCCCCCGCTCGGCCAGACGCTCGACCGGCTGGCCGGCGACGCCGAAATGGCTGGAGCGGCGGATGCCGGCCATGGCGATGCCCGCCTCGTGGGCCATGGCTTCGAGTTCCGGCAAAGCCGCCTCGATTGCCGGATAGGCAAAGCCGTTGCCGGCGTCCACCGCCAGCACCGCCGGCGCCACCCGCCGCAGCCGCGGCTCGGCGTGGCCGTCGATCTTGCCCGCCGCCACCATGGTGCCATAGGGCGGCAGCCGCGCCAGGCCATGCGTGCCGATGCCGTCCGCTTCCGCCGCGACCAGCGCGGCGGCGGTGACCGCGGCATTGCCCGGCGCGGTGCCGAACCATTCCAGCACGCGCGTGGCATAACGGCGCGCCTCCTCCAGCGAGAGCCTGAAGTCGGTCGTGCTGTTCACTCAATCGTCTCCAGAAAGCGGCCCCGGCGCGAGCCGCGCGAGGTCGAAAGCCTGCACCTCCGCCAACAGCTCGACGAAGGCCCGCGCGCCGTAGGTGGCGCAGGCCGCGCCCTTGTCGGCGCTCGCCTCGCGGGCATCGCCCATGGCGCCGCTGGCGCTGAGGTCCTGCGCCATCCAGCCGAAGCCGGCTGGCCGGTCCGCGCGCAGATAGCGGAATTCCTGCTCCATGCTCAGGCTCGCCGGCGGGAAATCGGCGATCCTGTCCGCCCGCACGGTATCGGGACGGAAGGCGAGCATCAGCGAAGTCTCGATCGCACCGGCATGAATGCCGTGCTGGCGCTCCACCGCCGAGAACAGCCCTTCGGGATAGCCGAAGCGCTGCCAGGCGACGCTCACCACCAGCATGCCGGCATCGGCCCTGAGCTTGCGCGCCACGATGTCGAGGATCGGCGAGTTGCCGCCATGCGAATTGACGATCACCAGCTTGCGCACGCCCGCCCGCGCGACGCTTTCCCCGATCTCCGTCAGCACGCGGATCGCCGTCTCCGGTGTGAGCGTCAGCGTGCCAGGGAAGGCGACATGCTCGTCCGAGCGGCCGATCGCCTGCAGCGGCAGGAACACCGCCGGCAGGTCGTCGGGAACGAGGCGCAGCACCTCGGCGAGATAGCCTTGAGCGATCATAGCGTCGACGCCGACCGGCAGATGCGGTCCGTGCTGCTCGACCGCCGCCACCGGCAGAACCGCGATCCAGTTCTCCGTGTCGCCCGCGGCGAAGTCGGTCCAGGCGAGTTCGGTCCAGTGGCGCTTGGGAGGCATGCCGGCGATCCGTGAGTGACGCGCCGTTCTAGAACTCTTTCTCTCCGGGTGGAATGACCCGGGGAGCCGGAGATGCCGGAAAGCTGCACCACCGGCTTCCCCGCTCCCATGGCCCGCTACTTGGCGAACCGGGCGAGCTGGGGCTGCACCTTCTGGCCGAGCAGCCTCAGGCAGTTCCGGTAGCCCTCCACATTGTCCATGAAGTCGAAGGCCGGCGTGACGAGGACGCCGAAGCCGCCGACCTGCCTGTAGAAGGTCTCGATCTTCTGCACCACGGTGTCGACCGAGCCGACCAGCCAGACGTTCTTCGCCAGATATTCGGCGGTGATGAGGTGTTCCGGCACGCCCGGCGCGAAGGAACCGAGCAGCCCGAAGCGCTCATAGACGCGCAGCACGAACTCGTCGAACACCCGCGTCACCGGCTTGCTGCAGGCGATCTCGATCGCCTCCTCGTCGGTGCGCCCGACGAAGACGCTCTTGAACAGGCGCCATTCCTTGCGGTCGGGCGTCAGACCCGCCTCGCGCGCACCCTCCTCATAGGCCCGCCAGTGGCTGAGCAGATATTCGACGTCGAGGTCGAAGCTCATCGGGATGAAGCCATGGCGGCCCGCCTCCTTGAGGCTCGCCGAGCCGGCCGTGATGCCGGCGATGGCGACCTTGGGGTGCGGCTTCTGCAGGGGCCGCCAGATCGGCCCGCCCCAGAACGGATCGAAGGCCGGATAGTCGACCTTGAAGTACTGACCCTCATAGGTGTAGGGCCGCTCGCGCGTCCAGATGTCGAGGATGACCTTGATGCCCTCCGCCGTGATGCGCCGCCGCTCCTCGAGGTCGGGCGCCGCGAAGAGCTGCGCGTCGGTCGCGTAGCCGCCCGAGCCGAAGCCGGCGATCAGCCGACCGCCGGTCATGTGGTCGAGCTGCATCAGGCTGTGCGCCAGCGCGACGGGGTTGTGATAGGGGATCAGGTTCGCGCCGATCGCCAGCTTGATCCTGCTGGTGTGCTGCGCGGCGGCGGCCACCACCAGTTCGGGGGCGCAGGTGCTTTCCCAGCCGAGCGTGTAGTGCTCGGCGAACCACGCTTCGGCGAAGCCGTATTCCTCGGCCCATTTGGTGACCTGCACATCCCAGTCGAGGCCTTCCTTCAGCCCCGTCTCCGGCAGACGGAAAGGCACTGCGAAGATACCGACGTCCATCTCCTGCTCCCCACTGCAGATCGCCGCATTCAGACCGGCCGGGAACACGCACCTGCCCGCAATCGCGTGGCGGGCAGCACTCCCCCCGGGGGATATCCGGCAAGCGCCGTACCAGCAGAAATTACCGAGCGATCACAAGGAAGTAGGCCGGCATTCTCAATCCGGCCCGTTTCACCCGTGTTGCTCGATTGAGAAATCTTGAGACAGCGGCGGACAGCTTCCCCGTTAGATGGCCGGAAAATGCGGATGCGCCTGCGGCGGCTGCCCACCGCGCGGAAACCATGTCGCTGCGGCACTATGTGCATCGGCAAAAGGCTCGCCTAATATGGCGCCAACTGCTTCGCCCTATCCGCCGGAGACCCTTGATGCGCCTCGGTTTCGAACCCTTCCGCGCGATCGCGCTGCTGCTCGCCCTGTTGCTTGCCGCACCGTCCGGCGCCGTCACCGCGGCGCAGGCGGCGGACAAGGTGATCTTCGGCACCAACTGGGTGGCGCAGGCCGAGCATGGCGGCTTCTACCAGGCAGTGGCCGACGGCACCTACGAAAAATACGGCCTCAGTGTCACCATCCTGCCGGGCGGCCCGCAGGCCAATAACCGGCTGCTGCTCCCCGTCGGCAAGATCGATTTCTACATGGGCGCGAACATGCTGCAGGCCTTCTCCTCGGTGAAGGAGGGCATACCGACGGTGATCGTCGCCGCCATGTTCCAGAAGGACCCGCAGGTGCTGATCGCCCATCCGGACGTGACGAAGTTCGAGGAGCTGAAGACCCGGACGCTGTTCGTCTCCAAGGAAGGACTCGCCAGCTACTACCAGTGGCTGGTCGCCGACTACGGCTTCAGCGAGAGGCAGGTGAAGCCCTACACCTTCAATGCCGCGCCCTTCCTCGCCGACAAGAACAGCGCGATGCAGGGCTACATCACTTCCGAGCCTTTCGCGGTGGAGAAGCAGGGCGGCTTCAAGCCGACGCTGTTCCTGCTCGCCGACCAGGGTTTCGATACCTATTCGACCACCATCGAGACCCGCATCGACCTCGCCGAGAAGAACCCGGACCTCGTGCAGCGCTTCGTCGATGCCTCGATCATCGGCTGGTACAACTACATCTATGGCGACAACGGCAAGGCCAATGCGCTGATCAAGAAGGACAATCCGGAGATGACGGACGAGATGATCGCCTTCTCCATCGCCAAGATGCGGGAATATGGCATCGTCGATTCCGGCGACACATTCTCTCTCGGCGTCGGCGCGATGACGGACGAGAAGATGAAGAGCTTCTTCGACAAGATGGTGCGCGCCAAGGTGGTCGACGGCGGCATCGACTACAGGAAGTCCTACACGCTGAAATTCGTGAACAAGGGCGTCGGCAGGGAGCTCCGCCCCAAATGACCTGCTCCCCCGCCGGAGCCGTCCGCTGATGTCGCCCGCGCCGCTGCTGCGCTTCGAGGGCGTCGGCAAGACCTTCCCGAACGGCGTCACCGCGCTCGCCGGGCTTGACATGGAAATTCGCGCCGGCGAGTTCGTCTCGCTGCTCGGCCCCTCGGGCTGCGGCAAGTCCACCGCGCTGCGCCTGATCGCCGGCCTCGCCGAGCCGACCGCCGGCCGCCTCGCATGGGCGCCGGGCACGGATGCGCGCCATTCCATCGGCTTCGTCTTCCAGGAGCCGACGCTGATGCCCTGGGCGAATGTTTTCGCCAATGTGCATCTGCCGCTGCGCCTCGCCGGGCAGTCGCGCCGCGCGGCCGAGCCGGCGATCATGGAGGCGCTGGAGCTGGTCGGCCTCGCCGCCTTCCGCGACGCTTATCCGCGCGAGCTCTCCGGCGGCATGAAGATGCGCGTCTCGATCGCCCGCGCCCTCGTCACCCGGCCGCGGCTCCTGCTGATGGACGAGCCCTTCGCCGCGCTCGACGAGATCACCCGCTTCAAGCTGAACGACGATCTGCTCGCGCTGTGGCGGCGGCTCGGCTGCACCATCGTGTTCGTCACCCATTCGGTGTTCGAATCGGTGTTCCTGTCGGGCCGCGTGCTGGTGTTCCACCCCCGCCCCGGCAGCATCGCGGCCGAGCTCGCCATCGATCCCGGCCAGCCGCGCGACGAGGCCTTCCGCACCTCGCCGGAATATGCCGCGCTGGCCCGCCGCGCTTCGCAGGCCCTCGCGAGCGCCATGCGCGAGGCGCCGGAGGCGGCGCTGGCCGGCCCGGGAGCCGCCTGATGCCCGCGTCGCGGCTGCGCTGGCTGCTGCCGCTCGGCGTCCTGGCGCTCGTCGTGCTCGGCTGGGACCTCGTGGTGCGGCTGAACGCGCTGCCGCCCTACATCCTGCCCGGCCCCGGCCTCGTGCTGGAGACGCTGATCGCCGACCGGGCGGTGCTGTTCGGCTCGCTGCTGGTGACGCTGCGGGTAACGCTGCTGGCGCTCGCCTGCGCGGTGATCGGCGGGGTCGGGCTGGCGCTCGTCTTCGCCAGCGCGCGCATCGTCGAATTGTCGCTCTTCCCGATCGCCGTCATCCTGCAGGTGACGCCGATCATCGCCATAGCCCCGCTGATGCTGATCTACCTGCAGCCCGACACGGCGGTGCTGGTCTGCGCCTTCATCGTCGCCTTCTTCCCCATCCTCGCCAACACGACTCTCGGCCTGAACTCGGTCGACCCCAATCTGCGCGACCTGTTCGCCCTGTCGGGCGCCAGTTCCTGGCAGACGCTGCGCCTGCTCCGGCTGCCAGCGGCGCTACCCTATTTCCTCGGCGGCCTGCGCATCGCCGGCGGCCTCGCGCTGATCGGCGCCATCGTCGCGGAGATCGCCGCCGGCTCGGCGGGACAGGGCTCGGGCCTTGCCTTCCGCATCGTCGAATCCGGCTACCGGCTGAACATCCCCCGCATGTTCGCGGCGCTGCTGCTGGTCTCGCTCGCCGGCATTCTCATCTATCTCGCGCTGAGCCTCGTCTCCTGGCTGGCCTTGCGGCGCTGGCACGAGAGCGAGATCGGCCGTATGCGTTGAAACAAGTCGTTTCGCCGGCTGAACGAGGCGATTAGCCGAGCGCGATAGTAATTTTTGACGGCGAAACAATTTCCGGTCATGTTCACGCCGCGCGCGTCGCGTGCATCGCGCCGGGACAACAGGTCGGACGTGGGGGTCGGCCATGAAAGACGGCTTCGACAAGAGCATCGGGCACAGGCTGCATCACGCCGCGCGGCTCCAGCGCGCGCTGGCGGCACGACATCTCACGGACCTCGGCCTGTTTCCGGGTCAGGAGACGGTGCTGAAGCTGCTCGCCGATACCGACGGCAGGACCATGACGGAGCTCGCCTCCGCCCTGCGGGTCCGGCCGCCGACGGCATCCAAGACGGTCGGGCGCCTGTCCGCGCAGGGCCTGCTCACCCGCCGCGCATCGGACGGCGACGGGCGGCTGGTGCGGGTCTACCTCACCGACGAGGGCCGCACCCGCGCGGGAGCGATCGACGGCATCTGGGACCGCATCGAGGACACGATGAGCTTCGGCCTCGACGGCAAGGATCGCAAGCGGCTGCGCAAGCTGCTGCGCCGCGTCGAGAAGAACCTCGCCTCGCAGCTCGGCGCCGCCACCGACGCCAATGACGCGGCGGACATCGACGACGAGACCGAGACGGCCGACGAGACGGCATAGAGCGCTCTCGCCGCCGGCGGCACGCGGTCGATGAAGCGCGCCTGATTCGAGAACCCGCGCGATCGGCCTCGACCAGCCGCGCCCTTGCGGTCGCGCCTCGGAAGGGCGCGGTCATCGCGGCAGCATTCCACCGCCGCGCCTTATAAGCATGTCATACCACTTGCCTGCGGCGCGGACCCGTGGGAAGGAGTGACGCGCTTCGCGCGTCCCTCCCCGCCTCTCCTCCCTTGCGAGTTGTCTCGTGGCCCTGCGTGCCGCACCCCACATCGCCGCAGCCGGCGACACCAGAGCGCGGCTTGCCGGCATCGGGCTCACCTCGGGATCGCTCGTCTTCTTCGCCATCCTCGACGCGACGGCGAAATGGCTCGGCCAGGCGATCAGCCCGGTCGAGATCGTCTGGGCGCGCTATATCGGCCATTTCCTGCTGTGCTGGGCTGTGCTCAATCCCTGGTTCGCGCCGGGCGTCTGGCGCACCGCGCGGCCGGGCATCCATATCCTGCGCGGGCTGCTGCTGATCGGCACGACGCTCGGCAATTTCTTCGCCCTGCAATATCTGCGGCTCGACCAGACGATGTCGATCTTCTTCTCGATGCCGTTCTTCGTCGCGCTGCTGGCCGGGCCCCTGCTCGGCGAATGGATCGGCCCGCGCCGCTGGATCGCGATCCTCACCGGCTTCGTCGGCGTGCTGCTCGTGGTGCGCCCGACCACGGAAGGCATCCACCCGGCGGCGCTTTCGGCGCTCGCCGGCTCGGTCTGCTACGCCGGCTACAACATAACCACCCGCATTCTGGCGCCGACCGATTCCACCGGCACGATGATGCTGTACTCCTCGCTCATCGGCACGGTGCTGACCTCGCTCGCCCTGCCCTGGGTGTGGAGCACGCCCTCGGCACCCGCCGTCATCCTCAACATGACGCTCGCCGGCATCTATGGCGCGGCGGGGCACCTGCTGCTGGTGCTCGCCCATCAGCGCGCCCCCGCCTCGGTGCTGGCGCCCTTCCTCTATTCGCAGATCATCTGGATGGCGCTGCTCGGCTGGCTGGTGTTCGGCCAGGTCCCCGATGGCTGGACGCTGGCGGGCGCCGCCATCGTCATCGCCTCCGGCCTCTATCTCATCTCGCGCGAGCGCGCCGGCAAGGCGGAACAGGCGATCGAGGCCAATATCACCGACAGCGCCCCTTGAAACCGCGGCGGGTTCGGCGAGGATACCGGCCCGCTCAACGCAGGAGACCGACATGACCGGGCAGGCCGAGCGCCCCGAACTCCTCCAGACCGGGCCGATGATGCCGATGATCGAGGCACAGCTCGCCAACCGCTTCGTCGTCCATCGGCTGGATGCGGCGGACGCCGAGCAGGTGCTGGCTGAGGCCGGCCCGCGCATCAAGGCGGTGGCGACCGGCGTCGGCTCGACGGGCGGCGGCGCGCGCCGCGTCACCGGCGCCCTGCTGGAGAAGCTGCCGGCGGTCGAGATCGTCGCCAATTTCGGCGTCGGCTATGACGCCGTGGACACCACCGCCGCCGCCGGGCGCGGCGTTGTGGTCACCAACACGCCGGGCGTGCTCGACGACGACGTCGCCGATCTCGCGGTCGCGCTCACCCTGGCCACCATCCGCCAGTTGCCGCAGGCCGAGCGCTATCTGCGCGCCGGCAAGTGGCCGCAGGGTGCCTATCCGCTCACCGCCACGCTGCGCGACCGCACCATCGGCATCGTCGGCATGGGCCGCATCGGCAAGGCGATCGCCCGTCGTCTCGTCGGCTTTGGCCGGCCGGTCGTCTATCACAGCCGCCGCGCCGCACCGGACGTGCCCTACCGCTACTATGCCGACCTCCTCGAAATGGCGCGGGAGACGGACGTACTCATCGTCATCGTCCCCGGCGGGGCTGAGACCCGGCACATGATCAACGAGGAGGTGATGGCGGCGCTCGGCCCGCAGGGCATGCTCATCAATGTGGCGCGCGGCTCCGTGGTCGACGAGCCGGCGCTGATCCGCGCGCTCACTGCCGGCACGCTCGGCGCCGCCGGGCTCGACGTGTTCGAGAACGAGCCGCACGTGCCCGAGGCGCTCATCGCGCTCGACAACGTGGTGCTGCTGCCGCATGTCGCCTCGGCGACGCATCTAACGCGCCGCGCCATGGGCCAGCTCGTGGTCGACAACCTGCTCGCCTGGTTCGACGGCCGCCCGCCGCTCACCCCGGTGCCCGAGACGCCGGTGCCCGCGCGCCCGGCGTGACCCGGCACGGCACGGGTGGTAGCGTGCCGGCTTGGTGGAAAGGACGGCGGATGGGCATGCCGAAATCGGGCGAGAGGTCTAAGCGCCGCGTTGCCGCCGTCCTGTGCCTGCTCGGGGCTCTCCTGTCCCCGATGGCGCATGCGCAGGAAAAGGCCGATGTCGCGCTCGTCACCGCCCTTGCCGCGCCCTATCAGCTCACCAATGCCGATGGCGACCGCGTCTGCCCGATCACCCTGAAGGCGGACGCCGCCGGCGCCGCGGGCTTTGCCGTGGAGTTCGACAGGACGAGCTGCTCCGAGCTCATCCTGTTCAGCGCCGACATCGCCGGCTGGACGCCGGGAGCGGGCGACACCATCCGCCTGCAGGACCGGCAGGGCCGCCTCGTCGCCGAGTTCAGCGAGGGCGTCGGCGGCACCTGGGAGGCGCTGCGCGAGAATGACGGCGTCTATTTCCTGGTCAATCCGCGCCTCGCCGACCCGGCCGAGCAGGCGCAACCCGCCGACCTCTTCGGCGCCTGGGACATCGCCCGCGCCGAGGGCGCGCCGGTCTGCCGCGTCACCCTCGGGGAAGGCCAGATCGGCGACGGCGACTTCGCGCTCACCCTCGCCGCCGGCTGCGACACCGGCATCGTCCGCTTCGCGCCGGACCGCTGGCGTATCGAGCGCGGCGACCTCGTGATGCTCAACGCGAAGGGCGACCGCCTGCGCTTCGCCAAGCAGGAGGAAGGCGGCTGGGCCCGCGTGCCGGAAGGCAACCGTCCGCTGCTGTTGAGCCGGCCGGCGCCGTGATCCTTAGAGCATTTCCCGATCAGATGGAGCCATCTGATCGAAGAGGAAATGCTCCAGCCTATTGAATCGAGAGCACTTTCTTGTCGTTCGGATGTTTCCATCCGAACAGAAAGGGCTCTAGCCGGCGCGCCCGGCGCGGGCCAGCCCATGTGCGACCAGCCGGTCGATCAGCTCGGGATAGCTGACGTCGCTCGCCGCCATCGCCTTGGGATACATGCTGATATTGGTGAAGCCGGGGATCGTGTTCAGCTCGTTGACGAGGAAGCCCCGGTCCGCCGTCACGAAGAAATCGACACGCGCCATGCCGTCGCAACCGACCGCCCGGAAGGCGCGCGCCGCCGCCTCGCGCAGTTGCTCCTCCAACTCCGGCGGCAGTTGCGCCGGCACCATGATCGCCGCGCCGTCAGCGTCGACATATTTGGCGTCGTAGGTATAGAAGCCGTGGCTTTCTGCCGGCGCGATCTCGCCGGGGCGCGAGACGAACAGTCCGCCTTGCGGGTCCTCCAGCACGGCGCACTCGATCTCGCGGCCGCGGATGAACTCCTCGGCGAGCAGCTTGCCGTCGTGCCGGAAGCCTTCTGCCAGCGCCGCCTCGTACTGGTCGGCGTTCGCCACCTTGCTCACGCCGACCGAGGAGCCCTGCCGCGCCGGCTTGATGAAGACCGGCAGCCCGAGCGCACGCTCCAGCTCCTCGAAGCTCGGCACCGCGTCGGGGCGGATCGTAACCGACCGCGCGGCGGGGATGCCGGCGGCGTTGAGCAGGCGCTTGGCGATGTCCTTGTCGAGCGCATTGGCCGAACCGAGGATGCCGCAGCCGATGAGGGGGACGTCGGCGACCTCGGCGAGGCCCTGCACCGAACCGTCCTCGCCATGCGGCCCGTGCAGCACCGGGAACAGCGCGTCGATCGGCGCCAGCTCGTGCGGCGTGCCCGAGGCGGGGATCGCCAGCAGGCGCCCGCGCCCGCCCGGCACCAGGCACAGCTCCGTGCCCTGCGCGGGCGTCGCCAGCACGCCGTCCACCAGGCTGCTCAGCAGCCAGCGCCCAGCGCGGGTGACGAAGACCGGAACCGTGTCGTAGCGCGCGGGATCGAGCGCCCGCGCGACATTGGTCGCCGACATCACCGAGACGTCGTGCTCGGCCGAGCGCCCGCCGAACAGCAGGGCGATACGAAGCTTCTGCGCAGGACCGGCCATGGCACTTCATCCCGATAGATAACGGGTAGGGAGGTAGCAGGGAGGTTGGTAAAAATTGATTAAACTTTTACGGGCTGCCTCGACCGACCTCAGAGCCTGGCCGGAAATGTGTCGGGTGGTTCGGGTCGGTTCTTCCCCCCGTCATGCCGGAGGGCGGCCGAGGTGCTAATCGTCGGCGCCGGGCTGTCGGGAGGCGTGGTCGCCCGACGACTGGCGGAGGCCGGCGTGGACGTGCTGTACAGGGACCGCGTCCGGACCCCTCCTCCTATCGCGGCGAGCACGACGACTGGGAGTTGACGTCCTTCGGTGCGTGGAGCGCTAGCCCGAACATCCGTCGCGGCCCCGGCGATTATCTCATCGATGACAGCCGCTCCGACATAAAGCCGATGATGTACAACGGCGGCGGCGGCACCGTGCTCTAGGGCGCGCGCTGGATGCGCGGGGACGTGCGGACGGCGCCGTGTTCAAGGCCGCCGACGGCGTCGAGCGCACCGATCAAGCCCGGCGCCCCGTCAGGCGGAACCGCCGGTCTCGATCCTTCTGGCCGCCCGCGAGGAGCGGATGAAGGCGGCGACGAAGACGAGGCTCATCAGCAGCACGATGGTCGGGGCCGGCGCGCTGTCGAGGAAGAAGGACAGGTAGACGCCGAGCAGCGAGGCGCCGATGGCGATCGCGACCGACAGCACCAGCATGGCGCCGAAGGTGCGCGCCAGCAGGAAGGCGCTGGCGCCCGGCGCGATCAACATGGCGATGGCGAGGATCAGCCCCACTGCCTTCAGAGCCCCGACGATGGTCAGCGAGATGAGGCACAGCAGGCCGTAATGCAACAGCCCGACACGCAAGCCGACCGCCCTGGCCTGTGCCGGATCGAAGGCGTGCAGCAGGAAGTCCTTCCACTTCACCGCGATGATGCCGGAGACCACGGCGGCGATCAGCGCCGTCTCGGCGATGTCGCGCCAAGCGACGCCGAGCATGTCGCCGAACAATATGTGGTCGAGATGCACCTCGGACTGGATCTTGACGTAGAGCACCAGCCCGGCGCCGAACATGCCGGAGAAAACGATGCCCATCACCGTGTCCTGCTTGATGCGGCTGTTGTCCTTCAGGAATCCCGTCGCCACGGCGCAGAACATGCCGGCGGCGAAGGCGCCGAGCGCAAAGGGCAGGCCGACGATGTAGGCCAGCACCACACCGGGAAACACCGCGTGGGAGATGGCGTCGCCCATCAGCGACCAGCCCTTCAGCACCAGGAAGCAGGAGAGCAGCGCCATCGGCACCGCGACCAGCCCTGAGATGACGAGAGCGTTGACCATGAACGCGAACTGGAAGGGGGAGAGCAGCGTGTCGAGCATGATCAGGCTCCCGCTCGAAGCGCCTGCGCCGCCCGGCGCCGCGCCGCCAGCATGCCGTGCTTGGGCGCGAAGACGAAGGCCATGAGGAAGATCAGCGTCTGCAGCACCACGATGATGCCGCCGGTGGCGCCGTCGAGGAAATAGCTGGCATAGGCGCCGACGAAGCTCGTCACCGCGCCGATGGCGACGGCGATGACGAGCAGGCGCGGGAAGCGGTCGGCAAGCAGATAGGCGGTGGCGCCAGGCGTCACCACCAGGCAGATGACCAGGAAGGCGCCGACGGTCTGCAGCGCCGCGACTGTCGAGGCGGAGAGCAGGGTAAAGAACATGAGCTTCAGCGCGGTCGGCCGCAGCCCGATCGAGCGCGCATGCGCCTCGTCGAAGAACACCGCCATGAGGTCCCTCCATTTGACGAGGAGGATCGCCAGCGACACGACGCCGATAATGGCAAGCTGCAGCGTGTCCTCCGGCGTGATGGCGAGGATGTTGCCGAGCACGATGGTCTGGATGTTCACCGAGGTCGGCGACAGCGAGACCATGAACAGGCCGAGTCCGAAGAAGGAGGAGAAGATCAGGCCGATGATGGCGTCCTCTTTCAGCTTTGTGCGCTGGTTGAGGAACAGCATGGCGGCGGCGGCGAGCCCGCCGGAGAAGAAGGCGCCGATGGCGAAGGGCAGGCCGAGCATATAGGCGCCGGCGACGCCTGGAACGATGGCGTGTGACAGCGCGTCGCCGATCAGCGACCAGCCCTTCAGCATGAGATAGCAGGACAGGAAGGCGCAGACCGCGCCGACAAGGGCGGAGACCCACATGGCGCTGCGCATATATTCGTAGCCGAAGGGCTCCATGAGCAGCGCGATCATGAGGCGTTCTCCTCTGCCGGTCGCTCCTCGACGGTCTGCTGCTGCATCGCGCCCTTCTCGCCATAGAGAACGAGCGGACGTTCGTCGTCGGTCAGCACCGAGATCTGGCGCCGGTCGTCATCGGCATGCAGCCCGGCGCCGCCGAGCACGAAATGGCGCAGCACGCCGCCGAAGGTATTTTCCAGATTGGCCTCGGTGAAGGTTTCGGCGGTCGGGCCATAGGCCAGCACCGTGCCCTTGATCAGCACCGTGCGGTCGCAGAATTCCGGCACGCTGCCGAGATTATGGGTCGAGACCAGCATCACCCGGCCCTCCTCGCGGAGTGACCGCAGCAGAACGATGATCGCCTCTTCGGTCTTCACGTCGACGCCGGTGAAGGGCTCGTCGAGCAGGATGACCTTCGCCTCCTGCGCCAGCGCGCGGGCGAGGAAGACGCGCTTCTTCTGCCCGCCGGAGAGCTCGCCGATCTGCCGCTTGCGGAACTCGCCCATGCCGACGCGGGCGAGCGCGTCGGTCACGGCGCGCCGGTCGGCGGCGCGGGGAATGCGCATCATGCCCATATGGCCGTAGCGCCCCATCATCACCACGTCCTCGACCAGCACCGGGAAGTTCCAGTCAACTTCCTCGGCCTGCGGCACATAGGCGACGAGGTTGCGCTTGAGCGCCTCATCGACGCTGCGGCCGAGGATGGAGATCCGACCGCGCGCAAGGTGCACGAAACCCATGATCGCCTTGAACAGCGTCGACTTGCCCGAGCCGTTCACCCCAACCAGCGCCGTGATGGTGCCGGTCGGTATATCGAAGCTGGCATCGCGCAGCGCGGTGTGTCCGTTGCGATAGGTGACGGTCACGCTGCTGACCGCGAGGCCCGCGCCGGCCTCGTGCGCGGTGGAGGGCCTGCTCATTGCGACAATCCCTCGGCAAGGCCCTTTTCCAGCGTGCCCGTGGTCACGGCGAGCAGGTCGATATAGGTCGGCACCGGGCCGTCGGCCTCACTGAGCGAGTCGACATAGAGCACGCCGCCATAATGCGCCTCGGTTTCGCGCGCCACCTGCCGAGCCGGCTTGTCGGATACCGTGCTTTCGCTAAACACGGCGGGAATGTCGTTCTTACGCACGGAGTCGATCACCTTGCGCACCTGTTGCGGCGTGCCCTGCTGATCGGCGTTGATCGGCCAGAGATAGAGCTCCTTCAGGCCGAAATCGCGCGCGAGATAGGAGAAAGCGCCCTCACTCGACACGAGCCAGCGCTTTTCCGCCGGGATCGTGTCGAGCTTGGCCCTGATCGGCGCCACCGCCGCCTCGATCTTTGCCTTGTAGGCCGCCGCATTGGCGGCATAGGTCGCGGCATTGGCCGGATCGTATTTCGCGAAGGCGTCGCGGATGTTGTCGACATAGATCAGCGCGTTCTGCGGCGACATCCAGGCATGCGGGTTGGGCTTGCCGCTGTAGGGACCTTCGGCGATGCCCATCGGCTCGACGCCGGCGGAGACCACGACGCCGGGGACGTCCTTCAGGTTCTGGAAGAACTTCTCGAACCAGAGCTCGAGATTGAGCCCGTTCCACAGGATGAGCTGCGCGCCCTGCGCGCGCTGTATGTCGCCGGGGGTGGGCGCGTAATTGTGGATCTCGGCGCCGGGCTTGGTGATCGATTCCACCACCGCGGCGTCGCCCGCCACGTTGCGCGCCATGTCGGCGATGACGGTGAAGGTCGTCACGGCCTTGAACTTCGGCTTCGCGCCGTCCTGCGCCGAGGCGCCCGAAACGCCCACCATGCCCAAGAAGCCGGCCATCATCAGCCCAGCCAGCACCGCACGCCTCGACCATTCCCGCATGCCTGCCTCCTTTTGCGAATGAGTTGCAGGAGCAACTTACGCAAAATTCGGTACGGGATGCAACTGCGAATTATTTGCACTATCAAGCGGACGCGCCTGCCGCTCGGCACCTCCCGGGCACCGATCCGGGCGGCGCTGGCGCAGCTTGCGGAAGAAGGTTTCCTGCAGCGCGTACCCAATCGGGGCTATTTTGTCGGGACTCTGCCAGGCGAGGCGGATCAGCTGGCGAGCGAGCCTGCCGAGGACGAGCGCATTTACTTAAGCATCGCGGAAGACCGGCTGAACGGACGCCTCGCGGACACGATCAGCGAGAACGAAGCGATGCGACAATACGGCATCCCGCGCACGCGGCTCCGCCGTATTCTAAACCGCATCGCCCAAGAAGGCTGGATCGAGCGGCGGGCACCGGGGTTCCGCCCTCCCGGACACGGAGTGGCTAGCCGTCGAAATCATACTGCGCCGGCGCGACCGGCGCGTTCCCGCACAGGAGAAGGCCCGCCCCCCGCGATCCACCGAGATGGTCCATGGCGATGCCTCCCTGTCCGGCACGAGGTCAAGTTCGAAGGTCGGCTTCCAGCGCCTTCGCCAGTTCGTCGGCACTGACCGTGAAGACCTGGCCGGAGCTGCGGAACACGGAGTTGCCGAGCACGGAGACGGCGGGCGTGTGCAGCATCGTTGCCGAGCGACGATAGGCGAGGAAGGAGATGTCCGGGATCGCTTCTTCGTCGATCACCAGCCGGTAGGTGCCGGCAGGCTGCTCACGGTCGAACACGCTCAGCTTGAACGGGTGCGTGAAGGTGACCGTGGTCTCGTGGGTGCGGATGCTCATGGCGGGACCTCAGCCCTTCTTCTTCGGCGGCCCGATCGACACCGGTGTGCCCTTGACAAGGGAAGGAGCTGCCACCGGCTCCTTTATCTTCTTCGGTTTCTTGGCTTCCCGATTGCCACGCATCTGACCCTTGGCCATGCTCATCTCCCAGGTTGCGTTGAATGCGTTGCCAGCAAAACGAAAAAGCCCCGCGACCTCAAGAGAGGCGCGGGGCTCAAAGGCGCCGGGCGCCTCAGATCGGTCTACACCGCTCATCCGGTTCGCCAGTACATCCGTGGTCGACCGTTCGGGCGGTGGCGACATCGGCGACTTCCAGATCACGGTGCCGCCGATGCCGGGCAATCAGCTCAGCGACTGGAGCTTGTCGGCGGACAGCCTGCCGCTCCGCTGGTCAGCGACGAGCTCAAAGCCCACCTTCTGACCTTCGCGCAGATCGCTCATGCCGGCACGCTCAACGGCGCTGATGTGAACGAAGGCATCGCTGCCACCATCATCCAGCGCGATGAATCCATAGCCCTTCTGGGCATTGAACCAATTTACGGTTCCCGTGGTCATGGGAAACCCTTTCGTGATTGTAATTATAGCTTGCCCGCACAGATGCGGGCCGTCGAAATCGCGTTTTCAGGAGTAAACAACTGCGCGACACATATATTCTTACGTGCGAACCGCAGCCAATCTAACCGTTCATCGACGAAATCAATATGCGCTTCGCAAGCCGATAATTCAAGCCAAATGATCTTTTAAGTTACAACTGCAGAAAACAACCGAACCGACGCCTCGATAATACAGTGACCGCAGGCTCTGTTTTATATGCCGTCAACCGGCCCGCCCCATCCCTAGCGGAGATCGGCGGCGGTCAGGATATAGTTGGCGCGACGGCCGCCCGAATAGGCCTTGGACGCGGCCGCGTGGATGGACGCACGCAAGGCGTCGAAGGCGGAAAGCGACGTCGCTTCCAGCGTGTCCGACATGCGCAATTCGGTGGCCGACTTCACCAGCGCGCCGATCTCGACGAAGAACGGAACCTCGAACATGCCGTCATAGCCGGTGAACCGGACGGCGTTGCGCGTCCTGTCGAAGCTGCGGCTCGGATTCGGAAAAGCCAGCGTCATGACGGCCACATCACGGTTGCGGTGACCATCCGCCTTGGTTCGGCTCTGCTGCCATTCATGGCGATGACCTCCCCCGGTTGCCCGAGACCTTGTCGAGCGTGCAAGAGTGGAGCCTTCTCCCCTGCGTATCGGTGATCGTCAGGGCATCCGGTCGCTGCGGCATGTCGAGGGTCTGTGCCAGTGCCAAGGCCCGTTCGATCGCCGCATCGAGATCGACAGCTTCCTCCGTCTCGCGACCAACGACCGCATGCGCGTCGTCCTGCGGTCGGATGCGATAGAATTCGATCACGATCTTCATCAATACTCTCCCCTGACGTCTTCGCCGCCAGGTATCTGTCACTCTCGGCCCCTGGATCTAGCGGCGGCGCGCTTTCCGCTCAGCCATGCCGAACGTTCGCTCGCGGAGCGCCTCGTCGTCCGGCGTTGCCGCGAGGACCGGCTCCAGGCTGTCTTCCGTCGCCATCCGTTCGTGCAGTTCGCGGTCGTTGCGGATGCGGTACTGCAGCGAATCCCCGCTCGGCGGCAGCATGCCGGTGATGCGGTAGATGTCGCCGAACCGGGAGGTGATGCCGTACCCGCCTCGGAGCCGGACGGTCTGCCCGATCCCGAAGAGATGGCTCGCGGCATCGCGTTGGATCGGGCGAGCACTGCGCTGCGGGGTGCTTGTAGCGGTCATAGCGGCTTGTGTCCTTCTGAGATGGGCGGCTCGCCGGATTGAGCGGCGACCTACTGCGTCGGATGTCGGATGGTGGTCGACAGCCAGTCAGCCAATGGCGCACGCGCAGCGCAAGCCGATGTGGAAGACCGCTCCTATCCGGACCGGGACGATCCCGTGCCGCCAGTACATCCGTGGTCGGCAGAAGGTGTTCCGGATTCGCACAGGGCGTCGTACACGCCGGTTCGGCGCCACGCATCCGTTATTGAAAACTTGGTAGTGATGGCGGGTCGACGTCTCTGACACCGCGAAAGCCAACTCGGCCAAATCAACAGATTTATGAGTACACCTTAATTTCATTCCAGACAAGGACGCATCACTATAACGTCAATATTTTTCTCAATTATCGGCTGAGACGTAAGAATAAAATCTCGGCCGATCACATCGGGTCAGCATCCATTTTTCTCCGAGACGGGCCCGTTTTTCAGATGGAATATCGGAGAGGATACTTCAGTATTTTCGATGGGCTTGAATTATAATTCTGGCACTCCTATCGGCTGAGTGCCAAAGACGCTATGCTGATCTTGCGGTCGCCCTATACGCCAGCCGCAGAAAGAACCCGATGAAATTCCGGCCACTCCACAACCGCGTCGTCATCCGGCGCTCGGAGGGCAATCCCGTATCCAAGGGCGGGATCATCATTCCCGACACCGCCAAGGAAAAGCCGCAGCAGGGCGAAGTCGTCGCCCTCGGCCCCGGCTTGCGCGACGGGGCCGGCAAGCTGGTTCCGCTCGACGTCCGGACCGGCGATCTCATCCTGTTCGGCAAATGGTCCGGGACCGAGGTGAAGATTGACGGCGAGGACCTCCCGATCATGAAGGAGGCCGACATCCTGAGCATCGTCGAGACGGCCGCCGCGGCCGACAAGAAGCAGGTCGCCTGACCGGCCGATTTCCAATCCCCGATTGCAAGAGCAAACTGGACAAACATCATGTCTGCCAAGGAAATCAGATTCTCCACCGACGCCCGCGACCGCATGCTGCGCGGCGTCGAGCTGCTCAACAATGCCGTCAAGGTGACGCTGGGCCCGAAGGGTCGCAATGTCATCATAGAGAAAAGCTTCGGCGCCCCGCGCATCACCAAGGACGGCGTCACCGTCGCCAAGGAGATCGAGCTCGAGGACAAGTTCGAGAACATGGGCGCGCAGATGGTGCGCGAAGTGGCCTCGAAGACCAATGACCTCGCCGGCGACGGCACCACCACCGCCACCGTGCTCGCCGCCTCCATCCTGCGCGAAGGCGCCAAGCTGGTCGCCGCCGGGATGAACCCGATGGACCTCAAGCGCGGCATCGACCTCGGCGTGGCCGCCGTGGTCAAGGAAATCCAGGCCCGTGCCCGGAAGGTGGAGTCCTCGGCCGAGATAGCCCAGGTCGGCACGATTGCCGCCAATGGCGACGTCACCGTCGGCGAGATGATCGCCAGGGCGATGGACAAGGTCGGCAACGAGGGCGTCATCACTGTCGAGGAAGCCAAGACCGCCGAAACCGAGCTCGACGTCGTCGAGGGCATGCAGTTCGACCGCGGTTATCTTTCCCCGTACTTCATCACCAACACCGAAAAGATGCGCGCGGAGCTGGAGGACCCCTATATCCTCATCCACGAGAAGAAGCTCGGCAATCTGCAGGGCCTGCTGCCGATCCTCGAAGCCGTGGTGCAGACCGGCCGGCCGCTGCTGATCATCTCCGAGGACGTCGAGGGCGAGGCTCTGGCCACGCTCGTGGTCAACAAGCTGCGCGGCGGCCTTAAGGTTGTGGCGGTGAAGGCTCCGGGCTTCGGCGACCGCCGCAAGGCCATGCTGGAGGACGTCGCGATTCTCACGGCCGGCCAGGTGATCGCCGAAGATCTCGGCATCAAGCTCGAGAACGTCACCATCGACATGCTGGGCCGGGCGAAGCGCGTTCTGATCGAGAAGGAAACGACGACGATCATCGACGGCGCCGGCAACAAGGAGGCCATCGGGACCCGCGTCGCGCAGATCAAGGCGCAGATCGAGGAGACCACCTCGGACTACGACAGGGAGAAGCTGCAGGAGCGCCTCGCCAAGCTCGCCGGTGGCGTCGCGGTGATCCGCGTCGGCGGCGCCACAGAGACCGAGGTCAAGGAAAAGAAGGATCGCATCGACGATGCGCTGAACGCCACCCGCGCCGCCGTCGAGGAAGGCATCGTTCCCGGCGGCGGCGTCGCGCTGCTGCGCGCCAGGTCCGCCCTGCGCGCGCTGCCGGGCGGCAATGCCGACATGAGCGCCGGCATCAAGATCGTGCTGCGCGCGCTGGAGGCCCCGATCCGGCAGATCGCCGAGAACGCGGGGGTGGAAGGTTCGCTCGTGGTGGGCAGGCTCACCGACGGCAAGGACCACAATCAGGGCTTCGACGCGCAGACGGAAACCTATGTCGACATGATCAAGGCCGGCATCGTCGATCCCGCCAAGGTGGTGCGCACCGCCCTGCAGGATGCCGGCTCGATCGCGGCGCTGCTGATCACCGCCGAAGCGCTGATCGCCGACATTCCCGTCAAGGAACCCGCCTCGCCGGCCGGCACTGGCGGCATGGGCTACTGAGCACCGTGCCTGAATCGTTCGGCCAAGCATGGCCGGACGGCGGAATTACACCTTCAATCGGCAGGAGACTTCCAATGGCCATGCAGGGCAGCACCAAGACATCGCTCAGCCAGCGAGTTGACGACTATCGGCCCTCCAAGATGATCCTCGTATGGGCCTGCGTCGCCACGGCCGCGGCCACGATGATCATCGGATTCAACTGGGGCGGCTGGGTGACCGGCGGCACATCACGCACAGCGGCCACAACCGCAGGCGATGTCGCGCGCGGGGAACTGGCGTCCGCCATCTGCGTCGAGCGGTTCAACGCCGCGCCGGATGCGCCTGCCAAACTCGCCGAGTTCAAGGCGATCCCCGACAATTACAAGAAGCGCCAGTTTGTCGAGGCCGGCGGCTGGGCGATCATGCCCGGCCAGACCACGCCTGACCGTCGGGGCGTCGAAGGCTGCGCGACGGCCTTATCGACCTGATCTGTCTCGGGTCGAGCAGCGTAGCGTTGGGGGCAACTCCACCAACGCTACGCTGCTCGTCGGCCGACATCGCGCCAGTTCGGACGCGCGCGTTTTCTGCCCCCTTCAGCGAAAGGTGAGAGCGCATGCTCATCCGACGCGCCAGAAAGCCGGCGAGAGAGCAGGCCGTGAGAGATGGTCTCATCGCCGCGCCGAAGAAGAAGCTGATTATCGATCGAGCTGGCGCGAAGGTCGCACCTCGACCGGCCGAACAAAAATAAATCAGGCGTGGGTTGTAATATTCACCAGATCCCTATATGGTAAGGTATCGATCTGTTACGTTGAACTTTGTCTTGCGCAGAATTGCGCGTTAGCGAACTTCCTCTCAAATCGATATTCATGTGACGCTCATGAGGCTGTGAGCGATCGAATTTCTATGTCGGCTGAAAGGATATCGTCATGGCGGCAGGTACTGTGAAGTGGTTCAACGGGCAGAAGGGCTTCGGCTTCATTCAGCCCGACAATGGCGGGCCGGATGTGTTCGTCCATATTTCCGCGGTGGAGCGGGCCGGCCTCTTCGGCCTCAACGAGGGGCAGAAAATCTCCTACGAGGTCGAGACGGACCGTCGAAGCGGCAAGAACTCGGCCGGCAGCCTCCAGGCTGTGTGATCGTTGCCTCCGATCTTTGACCACGGATGTACTGGCATGGGTCGTTGAGGCAATCGTGGGAAGGCCGGGGAGACCCGGCCTTTTTCATTTGCGAAGGGAGTTGAGCATGATGGCGCCCGTGCGTGACACGGCTTTCAAGCCGAAGCTGTCCCAGACCGAGAGCAAGGCTGAAGCCGTCTCTCGGATCGCCAAATCCTTGATCAAGCAGGAAGCAGCGCTTCGCGAGGCCAAGACCGCACGTCTGCGGGAGGCCCGGCTGGCGAAGGAGGCCGTCGAGCACGCCGTCGAGACGAGCGCGCCGAAGCCGCCACGCACGCGTCCCAAGCGATAGCACCCGCCTGTTGCCCCTCACTGCTGAAGTAAACGGATCCCATGATATCCAAGCTTGAGACCCTCCACAGCCGGTTGCTGCTCCTACAGCGTGAGCTGCTTGCCGCAGCGGCTGAAGTCAATACCGGCCCGTCCGACAAGGCGCTTCAGAAAATCGCCAATCTTGAGATCGCCATCGGCGCCGTCGAATCGATGATCGACGACGAGACGAAGGTACACGCAGGTTCGCACGATACAGGGCAGTGATGAAGAACATCGATAGCTTCCAAGACCGGCAGAAAAACGCTGTCGCTGCCAAGGCGCGCATGATCGCGAAGCTTGCGGCTCGCCCCGGTACCGATGATCCTGTGGTTATTGCGAGAGCTGCGGAACGCCGGACCATCGACGAGGCGCGAACAGCCCGGCAAACCGAGCGGCAGAACGCGGAAGCGGCGAAGGAGAAGGCTCGGCAGGAAGCCGTCGCCCGGGAGGCCGCCGCGGATGAGGCCAGCGCCAAGGTGCGGCGCGATGCGCGTTACGCAGCAAGGAAGCTGCGCGCCGAGCCATCGGCTGGATGATCCAGCAAACAATGGCGACGTGCGCCGGGACACCCAAACGCATGCGGCGCCGTGGCAGCATCTCGAACGAGTGACATCGGCGATCGCCGTCGGCGCCTGGCTCACGGCCGGTGGCTGCGCGCCATGCTCGTCCGATATTTGGACAGTTTGGCTGGTGCGCGTCCCGCCACTCAGAGTGTTGCCGCGAGAACGAAGGCCAATCCTGCGAGTAACGCGCCTGCGATCGGAACGATGTCGATGCCCGACGTTTCGATCAGCACGCCGGAGAGGAACGCGGCGGCGCCGATCCCGACATTGAACGCGGCGGTGTTGAGGCTCGACGCAGCCGCCGACAATCCGCTGGCCTTTGCCGCCATCACGGCTTCCGTCTGCAGCAGCGCGGGCAGGCTGAAGGCGCAGAGACCCCACAGGAAGAGGGTGATGGTCAGCAGCACCGGGAGGTCGATGACGCGCGTGAGGGCCAGCAGGCAGCCGGCCACTCCGGCCAGCGCGGCCAGCGTGGGGATTGCGAACCCGATCCGGTCGCTGAGGCGGCCGGCGATCAGGTTGCCGGCGACCGTGCCGAACCCGAACACCGTCATGAAGGAGCCGGTGCCGACGCCGTCCTGGCGCAGCAGCGCGGGAAAATAGGTGAAGGCCATCGACGAACCGCCGAAGCCGAGAATGGTGACCGCATAGACGGCAATAAGGCGGCGGTTGCCGAGCAGCGCGACGAGATGCCGGGCCGGGGCGACCTCGAGGTCGCCGGCATCCGGCATGATCCTGTGCAGCGCGAGGAAGGCGAGCGCCGCCACGCCGCCGATGGCGGCGAAGACCAGTCGCCAGTTCTCGCCATCGCCCACCAGCGCCGCGAGGGGCACGCCGAGCACCATGGCGGCCGTGGGGCCGATGAAGACGATCGAGACCGCCTGCGTGGCGCGCGCGCGCTCCACCATCACGGCCGCGGCCGCCGTGCCGAGGCCATAGACCGCGCCCTGCGCAAGGCCGGAGAGTACCCGCCCGGCGATGAGCAGCGGATAGCTCGGAGCGAGGGCGGACAGCAGATTGGCCACCGCGAAGAGCAGGATGCCGTAGACGAGAATCGTGCGCACCCGTAGGCGCTGGCCGATGAGGTTGATGCCGACCGCGCCCCCGATCATCGCCAGCGCATAGACGCTGACCACCCGCCCCGCCTCGGGCAGCGACAGCGAGAATTCGAGGGCGATGCGCGGGATGATGCCGACGATGCCGAACTCCGTGGTCGCCATGGCGAAGGTGGTGACGGCCAGAATATAGACGCAAGGATGCACGGCACGCTCCGGGGCGGCGATGACGTCGGATGTCGGGGATAGGCAGATGGGGCAGCGCAGACCGCTGCCGGGAAGGCCTGCTCAGCGGGCCGCCCAGCGCAGCCCGCGCGCCAGCACGGTGCGCATTTCCGTGCAGTCGAACTCGTCCGGCACATGGCCGAGCGCGCTGACGAAGACGCGGCCGGAGCCGAACGGCTTTTTCCAGACCACCGGCATCGCGACGCCCTCGAGCCAGGGATAGGGCGTCGCGGAGAAGCAGGTCACCGCCAGCACCTCAGCGGCCGGGTCGACGTGCAGGTAATACTGCTCGGAGCGATAGTCGAAATCCGGGATGCCCGCGGTGATCGGATCGTCGCGATCGAGGATTTCGACGCGATAGTCGCGCACGCCGCCGGGCTCGGCGACATAGGAACCGCCGGCCATGAAGCGGAAGCGCTCATTGCCGCGGAAGCCGTCGAGCATGCCGCCATGAAAGCCACCGAGGCCGACGCCCGAGGCGATGGCGTCCCACAGCCGCTTGCTGGTCTCCACGCTCATCTCGCCGAGCGTCCAGTTCGGCACGATCAGGTCGTAGGCGTGAAGATCCTCCTCGGCATAGCTTTCGAGGCGCGAGGAGTGGGTGACCTCGAACTCGTCCACCAGCAGGTCGGCGACGCGGTGGGCGGCCTCATGCGGCCGGTGGGGCTCGTAGCCACCGGAAATAATCAAGCAACGTTTCATGACGCCTCTCCGGTGCCGACCCCACTCCGGTTCAAGCGGGCCCTTGTTCCAGATGTTGAGTCATAGACAACATTTGTTGTTCTATTTGTCGAGGACGCGCGCTGTCAAGCGGACTGCAGCCCTTACCGCTCAGTCCGCGAGGTCGCGGGAGATTTCGCCGGCGATGAGTTCGAGCGCGGAGGTGATGCGGCGGAAATGGTCGGAATCCGAGCCCACCAGCGCAGTGACGGTGGAGATGCCGACGGAGGCCACCGGCTCGCCCTGCGCGTCGAATACGGGGCGCGCCACGCAATGCAGGCCGCCATAGGATTCGCCGGCATCGACCGCATAGCCGCGCTCGCGGCACATCTCCAGGTCCATCATCAGTTCGGCCCTGGTGGTGATGGTGCGGTCGGTGAACTTGATGAATTCGTTGGCCTCGACCATGCGCTCGCGCCGATCCTTCGGCAGAAAGGCGACGATGGCCTTCGCCGCGGCCGAGGCATGGATGGGCTCCACGCCGCCGATCGAGTGCTGGATCGAGACGATCGAGTTGGAATGGGCGAAATCGGCCAGCAGTACCCGGTCGTTCACCAGCAGGCCGAGATGCGCCGTCTGCTGCGTCAGGTTCGCCAGGCGCTCAAGCTGACCGTGATAGGCGTCGATGATGCGGGTCTTCTGCCTGAGCTGCGAGGCCCAGTAATAGAGGCGGCCGCCGACCTCATACTCCTTGGTTTCCGCGTTCTTGCGGAGAAAGCCCCGGTATTCGAGGGTCTGCAGGAAGCGGAACGCCGACGCCTTGTCCATGTCGAATCGCTTGATGATCTCGGCGAGCTTCACCGGCGCGGGCGCGGAGATGATCTCGTCGAGGATCCGCAACCCCTTCTCCAGGCTCTGGATGTGGCCGGCCGGCGCCTCGCCCGTCTCGATCGTCTTGGTCGATTTGGGCATTCACTGCGTCCTCTTCGTTGACCTATGATCAACATGCTGATGCAGCACTTCGATAGCCGCGGTGGCGTCGCTGTGTCAAACTGTCCTCGGAGGCGTTCTCGGGAAAGGAACCTCGCCAATTTCATGCCGCGGGCTTGACAGTCCGTTCCGGCCATTCGTAGGTTCAAAACAACAAACGTTGTATATAAATCAAAAAATGAACCTCCAGGCCAACAAAGGGAACTGCAATGCGGACATGGGTGAAGCCTCTCCTTGCGGCGGGCGTATGTGCGCTCGCGCTCGCCACGCCCGCCTTCGCCGGCGGCACGGTCACGGTGCTGACGCCCGGCGGCTCGGTGAAGGATGGCGGTCGCGCCGCCCTCTGGGGTCCCGCCGCCGCGACGCTCGGCATCACGGTGCGCGAGGAAACCACCGATGAGGGCCTGCCCGCGGTGCGCCTGCAGGCGGGCGCGGGCCGGGTGACCTCCGACATCGTCTTCCTGTCCGCCTATGAGGCCGAACTGGGCGGCCGCGAGGGCATCCTCGAGCCCATCGACTATTCGGTCGTCGACAAGTCGAAATTCATGCCCGGCACGACCTCGCCCTTCTGTGTGGGCATCTATGGCTACGCCACCGTGCTCGCGTGGAACACCAAGACCTATCCGGCCAAGGCGCCGGCGGGCTGGAAGGATTTCTTCGACACCAAGGCCTTCCCCGGCAAGCGCGCCATGCGCGGCAACGCCGAGACGCAGATCGAGGTCGCCCTGCTCGGCGACGGCGTCGCGCCGGCCGACCTCTACAAGGTCATGTCCACCGACGAGGGCATCAAGCGCGCGCTCGACAGAATCCGCACCCTCAAGCCGAACATCGCGGTGTGGTGGTCGTCCGGCGCCCAGCATGCCCAACTGATGCAGGACGGCGAAGTCGACATGTCGACCGGCTGGAACGGGCGGTTCCAGAGCGCGAAGAAGGCGGGCGGCAAGACCGACTACACCTTCAACCAAGGCATCCTCGCCACTGACTGCTTCGCCGTGCCGAAAGGCGCGCCGAACAAGGAACTGGCGATGAAGATGATCGGCGCGATGTCCAACGCGAAGTCGCAGGCCGAACTTACCAAATTCATCACCTACGGGCCGGTCATCCCCGAGGCCTTCGAGGTCGGCATCATCCCGCCGGAGACCGCCCGGCTGCTGCCCACCCATCCGGATTATCGCGACAGGCTGATCATCCAGGACATCGGCTGGTGGGCGAAGAACAATGATCGCATCAAGGCGCTCTACGAAGACATGATGACCGAATGAGGCAGGGGGCGAGGCCGGCGATGCGTAGGGGGCGGCTTATGGCGCCGAAGTCCACCGGTGAGATCGCCCGCGCATCCGCGCAGGCGATCGAAATCCGCAACATCACCAAGCGATATGGCGATCAGACCGCGCTGCGGCGGGTCAGCCTCAGCGTGGAGCCGGGCGAGTTCGTCGCCATCCTCGGCTCGTCGGGCTCGGGCAAGAGCACGCTGCTCATGGCGCTTGCCGGCTTCGTCCAGATCGACGAGGGGGCGATCATCCTTCAGGGACGGGACATCGCACCCGTCCCGGCCAACGCCCGCGGCTTCGGCGTCGTGTTCCAGAACTACGCGCTGTTCCCGCACATGAGCGTCATCGACAACGTAATGTATCCGCTCAACCTGCGCGGCGTGCCGCGCCGGGAGGCGCGCGCCCGTGCTGCGGAGGCGCTGGCCACCGTGAAGCTGGCCGGCTTCGAGGATCGGCGGATCGATGCGCTCTCCGGCGGCCAGCGCCAGCGCGTCGCGCTCGCGCGGGCCATCGTCTACGAGCCGGCCGTGCTGCTCATGGACGAGCCGCTCTCCGCGCTCGACAAGTCGCTGCGCGAGGAGATGCAGATCGAGATTCGCGAACTGCACGACAAGCTGAACATCACCACGCTCTATGTCACCCACGACCAGCGCGAAGCCCTGACCATGGCGGACCGCATCGCGGTGATGAGCCGCGGGGAGATCGTGCAGGTGGACACGCCCGAGCGCATCTATCGCGAGCCGTCCAGCGAGTTCGTCGCCCGCTTCCTCGGCGAGGCGGTGCTGTTCGCCCGCGCCGCGGCCGGACGGCTGCTGACGGGCGGCGCGCTCGCCGAAAGCCCGGGCCGCGACCTCGTCATGCTGCGCAGCGAGGATCTGCGGCTGGACCCGGCACCGGGCGAGGCGTGCCTGTCGCTGCGTGCGCGGGTCCACGCCATCGTCTTCCAGGGCGATAGCTGGCTGGTGCAGCTCGACACGGCCGAGGGCGAGCGCTTCTGCGCGCGCGCGCAGCGGGCGTCCGCGGCCCGCATGGCGAGCCTGGCGTCGGGCGACGAGATCGACCTCTTCGTGCGCGCCGCCGACATTCATCACGTCAGGGCGGATGCATGATCGCGCAAGGTTCCGACATGGCCGGCGCGATGACCGCGGCTCCCGCCCCCGGAGGCGAGCCGAAGCTTCGCCTGCGCCGCTGGCTCGAGACGGCCCTTCCCGTGGCGCCCGGCCTCGCCATCGTGTTCGCCTTCGTGCTGCTGCCGTGCCTGTGGCTGGTCTGGCTGTCGCTGTTCAACGATACCGGCCAGATCAGCGGCGAGAACTACCAGCGCATCGCCGAACAGGTGAGCTATCGGCGCATCTTCGTCACCACCTTCTCGGTCAGCCTGCAGACGGTGCTGTGCTGCCTCGTGCTCGGCGTGCCGCTCGCGACCTTCATCGTCTCCCTGCCGGAGCGCACCCGGGCGCTGTTCGTCGCCTTCATCCTGTTCCCGCTCTGGACCTCGCTCCTGGTCAGGGCCTATGCGTGGCTGGTGATCCTGCAGCGCAACGGGCTGATCAATAGCTGGCTCCTGCAGGCCGGTCTCATCGACGAGCCGCTGCCGCTCGCCTTCAACGCCTTCGCCACCGTGCTCGGCATGACGCACATCATGCTGCCCGTCTTCCTGCTGCCGGTGATCGGCGCCATGAGCGGCATCGACCGTGGCTTGATGCGTGCCGCCGCGAGCATGGGCGCCTCGCGCGCCCATGCCTACCGCACCGTGTTCCTGCCGCTGGCGCTGCCGGGAATCCTCGCCGGCGCGACGCTGGTGTTCGTGATGAGCCTCGGCTTCTACGTGACGCCGGCGATCCTGGGGGGCGGCAATGTGCAGGTGATCTCGATGCGCATCGCGCGCAGCCTGTCGACCTATTCCAACTTCGGCGCGGCCGCCGCCATCGGCGTGGTGCTGCTGATCGCGACCTTCGCGATGCTGGGCGTGAGCCTCACGCTTCGCAAGCTGCTGCTGCGACGCTGAGGAGACCTCGATGCTGGACGGATTCGGACAGAACCGGCTGCTCGCCGCCTTCGGCTGGGCCTTCGCGCTGGCGATGATGGCGTTCCTCGTCGCGCCTTCGCTCATCGTCGTGCCGATGTCGTTCTCGGCGTCGGACTTCCTGGAGTTCCCGCCGCGCGAGTTCTCGTTGCGCTGGTATGCGAGCTTCTGGGAATCCGTGACATGGCTGCAGGCGGCGCGGGCCTCGCTGCTGATCGGCGCGCTCACCGTCGCGCTCGCGCTGCCGCTCGGCACGCTTGCCGCCTATGGCACGCGCGATCTGCCGCCGCGCGCGCAGGTCGCGGTGGGCGCGGTGCTGCTGATGCCGGCCATCATCCCTTCGATCCTGGTCGCCATCGGCCTGTTCTTCCTGCTGGCGAAGCTCGATCTGATCGGCACCTATGCCGGGGTCGTCCTCGGCCACGCCGCGCTCGCCATGCCGGTGGTCTATGTGATCATGACCGCCGCCTTCGCCGATTTCGACCGCAACCTCGAACGCGCCGCGCAGAGCCTGGGGGCTTCGCGCTGGACGATCTGGCGCACCGTCATCATCCCCAACATCAAGGGGGCGTTGTTCGCGGCCGGACTGCTCGCCTTCGTCACCTCGCTCGACGAGGTGGTGGTGGCGATGTTCATCACCAGCGGGTCCAACGCCACCTTGCCGAAAGTGATGTTCAGCGCCCTGCGCGACCACATCGACCCGACCGTGGCGGCGATCTCCACCATGCTCATCGCCGTCGCTGTCGGAGCCGTCGTCGCGCTTCTGCGCGGCGAACGGCGGCGACGGAGCGCGTGAGCCGCCCGATCGCGACCCTTGCGTCTCGAGGACGACAATGGACAGCAGTGACGGAGCCCGGCCGCTCGACGGCGGTTCCTACGACTTCATCGTGGTGGGCGCCGGCTCGGCGGGTTGCGTGCTCGCCGCCCGGCTGAGCGAGAACGGCCGGCACCGCGTGCTGCTCCTCGAGGCGGGGCCGGCGGACCGCAATCCGTGGATCCACCTGCCGATGGGCTATTCGAAGCTCTACGCCGACCGCCGCTACAACTGGATGTATGAGAGCGAGCCGGAGCCGGGGCTCAACGGGCGCACCAGCTATCAGCCACGCGGCAGGACGCTCGGCGGCTCCTCGTCGATCAACGGCATGATGTATGTGCGCGGCAACCGGCGCGATTTCGACGACTGGGCCAAGGCCGGCTGCACCGGATGGTCGTACAGCGAAATCCTGCCCTACTTCAGGAAGGCCGAGGACCAGTCGCGCGGCGCCGATGCCTATCATGGCGTGGGCGGCCCCCTGAAGGTCTCCGACCAGTCCTTCGCCCGCGAGCTGCCGAACGCGCTGTGCGCGGCCGCGCGGCAGGCGGGGCTGGCCGACAATCCCGACTTCAATGGCGGGGAGCAGGACGGCTTCGGCTACTATCAGATGAACATCCACAAGGGCCGGCGCTGGAGCGCGGCGCGGGGCTATCTCGCCCCGGCGCGGCGGCGGCCCAATCTGCGCATCGTGACGGATGCGCTCGCCGAGCGCCTCATCGTCTCGGGCCGGGAGGTGCGGGGCGTCCGCTACCTCCAGCGCGGCAAGGTCTATGAGGCGCTGGCGCGCGAGACGGTGGTCTGCGCCGGCACCATCGCCTCGCCACAACTGCTCATGCTCTCAGGGATCGGCCCGGCCGACCAGCTTGCGGCGCACGGGATCGACTGCGTCGCCGACCGGCGGGAGGTCGGGGCCAATCTGCAGGATCACACCTGCATCCAGCTCATGTTCCGCTGCACGCGGCCGATCACGGTCAATGATCTCGCCAACAGCTTTGCCCGCAAGATGGCGGCGGGCCTTCAGTATCTGGTCCTGCGCTCGGGCTACCTTGCCGAGACCGGCATCTATGTCGGCGGCTTCGCCCGCAGCGATCCGGCGCTCGACCGCCCCGACGTGCAGATGGCGATGGCGGCCTGGACGGTGGCGGAGCGCAGCATCGAGGGCGCGCGTCCGCATCCCTTCTCCGGCTTCAGCTTCAGCCCGGAACACGTCAATCCGGATGCGCGCGGCACGGTCCGCCTGCGTTCGGCCGATCCGGCGGCGCCGCCCTCCATCCGGTTCAATTTCTTCCAGACCGACTACGACATCGGCGCCATGCTGTTCGGCATCCGCCTCGTGCGGCGCATCACCGAACAGCCGGCGATCCAGCCCTATATTGCGGGCGAGTTGCAGCCCGGATGCGAGGTCCGCAGCGACGCCGAACTGATCGACTTCATCCGCGAAAAGGCCGGCTCGGACATCCATGCCGCCGGAACCTGCCGGATGGGAGCGGACGGCACTGCCGTCGTCGACCCTCGGCTCAGGGTAAACGGGGTTACCGGGCTGCGCGTCGCCGACGCCTCGATCATGCCGCGCGTGGTGCGCGGCAACACCCATGCGGCGACGGTCATGATCGGCGAAAAGGCGGCTGACATGATGCTGGCGGACAAATAGAGCGTTTTCGAGCGAAGTGGAAACCGGTTCGCAGGAAGAAAACGCGATAAAATAAGAACTTAGAGTCGTTCAGCGTTTCCTCGGGCAAACCACCGTCGTCGAAGCGAGAAGCATCTGATTGCGTCGACCGCCTGCTTTCGGGCTTTCAGCTACCTCCGGCTCCCGGCGCAATCTGACAATTGCGGGCGCGAAGCGACCCCGCCTATGTGCGCGCTATTTCACGCCAGAACGCTCCCGCGCTCCGAAGCGGCCTTGCTTCATCCCGCAAATGGCGTGTTCCGCCCGCTCAGATCAGCCGCAGGCCCTTGAGGCTGGCATGGCCCTGCTTGCCGACGATGATGTGGTCATGCACCTCGATGCCGAGCGGCTTGGCCACATCTATGATGGTCTTGGTCATCTGGATGTCGGCATTGGACGGCGTCGGGTCGCCGCTCGGGTGGTTGTGGACGAGCACAACCGCGCTCGCCGAGAGCTCCAGCGCCCGCTTCACCACCTCGCGCGGATAGACCGGCGTGTGGTCGACCGTGCCGCGCTGCTGCACCTCGTCGGCAATGAGTTGGTTGCGCTTGTCGAGGAACAGCACGCGGAACTGCTCGTGATCGGCGAACGCCATGGCGGCGCGGCAATGCTCGATCACCACCTTCCAGGAGGAGAGCACGGGGCGCGCGCTCACCTTGCCGCGCGTCACCCGCTCGACCGCCGCGCCGATCAGCTTCAGCTCGGTGACGATCGCCTCGCCCACCCCCTTCACCTCGCGCAGCCGCGCCGGCGGCGCCGCGACGACCTCGGCGAAGGAGCCGAAATGCTGGACGAGCTGCTTGGCGAGCGGCTTCACGTCGGCCCGCGACACCGCGCGGAACAGCACCAGCTCCAGCAGTTCGTAGTCGGGCAGCGCGTCGCCGCCCGCCTTGCGGAAGCGCTCGCGCAGCCGTTCGCGGTGCCCGACGAAATGCGGCGCGGCCTCAGCAAGGCCGGAGGGAGCATCCTCCGGCGCCGCGGCGGCGGGCGCCGCGCCCTCCCCCGCTGGCGCCGGGTCGCGGCTCATGAAGAGGCGAAGACCGGCTTGTGGTAGCCCTTCGGCGACAGCGTGAAGATCTCGACGCCGGTCTCGGTCACGCCGACCGAATGCTCGAACTGGGCGGAGAGCGAGCGGTCGCGCGTCACCGCCGTCCAGCCGTCGGAGAGCACCTTCACATGCGGCCGGCCGAGATTGATCATCGGCTCGACGGTGAAGATCATGCCCGGCAGCAGCTCCGGCCCCTGGCCGCGCGTGCCGACATGCACGACGTTCGGCTCGTCGTGGAATAGCTGGCCGACCCCATGGCCGCAGAAGTCGCGCACCACGCTCATGTGGAACGGTTCGACATATTCCTGGATCGCCGCCCCGATGTCGCCGACATGCGCGCCCGGCCTGATCACGCCGATGCCGCGCATCATCGATTCATAGGTAACGTCGAGCAGCCGCTCGGCCCGGCGCGGAATGGCGCCGACCGGGAACATGCGGCTCGAATCGCCGTACCAGCCGTCATAGATCAGCGTGACGTCGACATTGACGATGTCGCCCTCGCGCAGCGGCTTGTCGTTCGGGATGCCGTGGCAGACGACGTGGTTGATCGAGGTGCAGGTGGACTTGCGGTAGCCGCGATACATCAGCGTCGCCGGCAGCGCGCCGTGATCCATCGCGAACTCGAAGACGAGATCGTCGATGGCTTCCGTGGTCACGCCGGGGCGCACCATCTCGTGCACCAGGTCGAGCGCTTCCGCCGCCAGCCGTCCGGCGCGGCGCATGGCGGCGAAGCCTTCCGGACCGTGCAGCTTGATGTGTCCGGTCTTGCGCAGCGGCGCACCGGCCGCTTCCACATAGCTCATCGTTCGAAAATCCAGATGTTGTGACGCCGAATGTAAGCCCTGCGCCGCCGGACGCAAGCGCGCGAGCCTCGTGCGCTTGTCCCGCCCACCGCTTCAGCGGCCGAAAAGCCGCCGATAGGCGCTGGGCGACACCCCCTCATGCTGGCGAAAGGTGGTGGAGAAATGGCTGGGCGTCGAAAAGCCGACGCTGAGCGCGACGGTTGTCAGCGGCAGGCCGGTGGTCGCCAGCAGGCGCTTGGCCTCCGCGAGGCGCCGCGCGATCACATATTGGCGCGGCGTCATGCCGAAGGCGGCGCGGAACGCGACCAGCAGCTCGTGCACGCTCATGCCGACCAGCGCCGCCAGTTCGTCGAGGCTCTGCCGCGCCTCGAGACGATCGCAGACGCAGGCTTCCAGCAGGCGCCGCTGATGTGCGGTGAGCTGCGGCGCCGCCCGGCGCTGCTCCCTTGCCGCACCATAGGCATGGGCGAGGTGAAGCCGCGTGGTCTCGACCAGCGAGGCGAGCAGCATGCGCGACAGGTCGTCCTCGTGCCCCATCACCGCGTCGAGCCGCGCCGCGAGCTGGTGCAGGAAGGGGTCGCGCTGGCCGATGCGCGGGGCAACGTCCCGCCCGCCGATCAGCCCGCCGGGCACGGTGAACTCGGCGAAGCGGACGGTGTCCCCCTGCGCGAGGGCGGAATAGCGGCAGCCGGCGGGAATGACCCACAGATCGCCGACCTGCGGCAGCACGCGCCCCGAGGGTCCGCGCGCGAACACCGATTCCATCGACGACAGCCGGCCGGCCAGATGCACGACGAAGACGTGGCTCGGCTCCTCGAACGACCAGTCGGTGAGCGCGCGCACGTCCTCCTGGGCGAGGGTCACGCCCACCCCGCCGATGTTCTCCGAGCGGCGGGACAGCACCACGCGGGGCGACGCGCCGGAAGCGTCGGCGGCCATCTCGCCCTGAATCTGCTGGGCCATTCCGTGCCCTCCTGTGGCCTTCGGAGATTTCGAAAGAGCGCCGGACATTCAGAAAGCACGATCGACGGTAGCGGACTAGCTTGCCCGCGCAACCCATTCGTGAGGGGATTCATGAGTAAGCACGACATCGCCGGCAAGAACGTGATCATCGCCGGCGGCGCGAAGAACCTCGGCGGCCTCATCGCGCGCGATCTCGCCGCCAGCGGCGCCCGCGCCATCGCCATTCACTACAACAGCGCCGCGAGCCGCAGCGCGGCGGAGGAAACCGCCAATGCGGTGCGCTTCGCCGGCAGCGAGCCCTTCCTGTTCCAGGGCGATCTCACCAGCGCCGCCGCCGTGGAGAAGCTGTTCGCCGACGCCACCGCGGCGCTCGGCTCGCTCGACATCGCCATCAACACCGTCGGCAAGGTGCTGAAGAAGCCGATGGTCGAGATCTCCGAGGCCGAATATGACGAGATGAGCGCGGTCAACGCGAAGACCGCCTTCTTCTTCATCAAGGAAGCCGGCAAGCACCTGAACGACAACGGCAAGATCGTGACCCTCGTCACCTCGCTGCTCGGTGCCTTCACGCCCTTCTATGCGAGCTATGCCGGCACCAAGGCGCCGGTCGAGCACTTCACGCGCGCGGCCTCCAAGGAATTCGGTGCGCGGGGCATCTCGGTCACCGCGATCGGCCCCGGCCCGATGGACACGCCGTTCTTCTACCCGGCCGAGGGCGCCGACGCGGTCGCCTACCACAAGACGGCGGCGGCGCTGTCGCCTTCGTCCAAAACCGGCCTCACCGACATCGAGGACATCGTGCCGTGGATCCGCCTGCTGGTCTCCGAGGGCTGGTGGATGACCGGGCAGACCATCCTCGTGAACGGCGGCTACACCACCAAGTGAGCCGACAGGCCTGAACAAACGGCCTGACTCCCTCCCCCGCAGGCGGGGGAGGGAAAAAGGGCAGCCTCCTCAGCCGATCCGCTTCATCATGTGGACCAGGCGCCGGTCGGGCATCTGCTCGACGCGCTCGATGGAAAAGCCCTTGCGGCGATACCAGTGGATGTTCGCCGCCAGCGGCTCGCCGGTATAGAGGCGCAGCACGTCGCGGCCGAGGTCGGCGGCCCGCTTGTCCGCGGCGGTGAGCAACGCGTTGCCGAGCCCGGTGCCCTGCGAGCGCGGCGAGGTCGCCACGCTGTCGATCAGCAGATCGTCCGGCCGCGCCTGCAGGATCAGCACCCCGCCGACGCCGTAAGGCGCGTCGTAGACCCACACCTCGCGTTCCCGGAACACCCGGGCGTAGTCCCACAGCAGCGGCACCGGCTCGACGCCGAGCAGCGGCCGGTTCTTGGCATAGGCGGCGCGCTGCAGCTCCTCCACCGCCGGCAGATCGTCCAGCGTCGCGCGCCGCAAAGGCGGGCCGCCGGTCTCGAGCACGAGCGCGGTCAGCACGCTGAGCCGGGTGCGCTGGCGGCCCTCCGCGTCGAAATTGCCCGGCGCCAGCCAGGTCTCGAAGGCCTGCGTCACCTGCGGCCATTCCTCCTCGGTGATGGCGAACCAGGCGGTGTCGCGGTTGCGGCCCTTGATGATCATGTGGTTGCGAAACACGCCCTCGAAGCGAAAGCCGTAGCGCTCGGCGGCGCGGCGCGAGGGCGCGTTCAGCGCGTTGCACTTCCATTCGTAGCGCCGGTAGCCGAGCGTCTCGAAGGCGTGCCGCGCCATCAGATACATCGCCTCCGTGCCGCCCGGCGTGCGCGAGAGCGCCGGCGTGTAGAGGATGTTGCCGACCTCGATCACCCGGTGCGCCGGCTCGATGCGCATATAGGTGGCGTGGCCGACCGCCTTGCCGGTCGCCTTGTCGAGAATGGCGAGCAGCAGCGGGTCGTCCTTCTGCGCGGCGGCCGCATAATAGGCGGTGAAGGCCTTCAGGCTCTCGAAGGGCGGCACGCCGAGATAGGCCCAGAGCCATTCCTTCTCCTCGCCATGCGAGAGCGCATAGAGGTCGGCGGCGTGCGCCACCGCGTCGAACGGCACGATATCGACGAAGCGGCCTTCCAGATGGACGTCCGCGGGCCGCTCGGCCGGTGCGGGGTCGACCTCGGCGCCGAGGGGGATATCGGTGGTCATGGGCGCGGTATCGGAGCTCATCATGGCCGGTCGTCTTTTCGGGGAATGCCGCTCTTGAAGCGCGGTCCTGTCCATGTGACAGGAAGGGACAAACCACAAGTGAATAATCGGCAAGCCGCCGCCGGGACGAAACAACGCCATGCCGACCAGCACCCCTTCTTCGCGCCTCCGTCCGATTCCCGCCTTCGACCGCATCGGCGAGGAGAACGCCTTCGCCGTGCTCGCCCGCGCCACCGAGCTCGCCGGGCAGGGCCGCGACATCGTCAATCTCGGCATCGGCCAGCCGGACTTTTCTACCCCGGCGCATATCGTCGAGGCGGCGGTCAAGGCGCTGCGCGACGGCCACCACGGCTACACGCCCTCGACCGGCATCGCGCCGCTGCGCGAGGCGGTGGCCGCCGATGTCCACCGCCGCTTCGGCGCCGAGATCGATCCGGGCAAGGTGGTGATCGTGCCGGGCGGCAAGGTGACGATGTTCTCCGCCATCCTGATGTTCGGCGAGCCGGGTGCGGACATCCTCTATCCCGATCCGGGCTTCCCCATCTATCGCTCGATGATCGAGTTCACCGGCGCGCGCCCGGTTCCCGTGCCGATCCGCGAGGCCAATGGCTTCGCCTTCTCGGCGGAGGAGACGCTCGCCCTCATCACCCCGGCGACGCGCCTCATCATACTGAACAGCCCGGCCAATCCGACCGGCGGCGTGACGCCGAAGGAAGAGGTCGACAGGCTGGTCGCCGGCCTCGCCGCGCACCCGCAGGTGGCGATCCTGTCCGACGAGATCTACGACCAATTCCTGTTCGACGGGGAGAAGCACGCGACGCTGCTCGCCTATCCCGAGATCCGCGACCGGCTGATCCTTCTGAACGGCTGGTCGAAGACCTACGCCATGACCGGCTGGCGCATGGGCTGGTCGCTGTGGCCGGACGGCCTGTTCGAGGCGATGCGCAAGCTCGCCGTGAACGCCTGGTCCTGCGTCAACGCTCCGGCGCAATATGGCGCACTCGCCGCGCTGCAGGGTCCACAGGACTGCGTCGCCGACATGCTGGCCGAGTTCGACGCCCGCCGACATCTCGTCGTGAAGGGGCTGAATGCCCTGCCGGGCGTGAGCTGCGCCGTGCCGAAGGGCGCTTTCTACGCCTTCCCGAACGTCGCCGGCACCGGCTGGACCTCGGCCAAGAAGCTCGCCTCGGCGCTGCTGGAAGAAGCCGGCGTCGCGACCATCGGCGGCCCGGATTTCGGCGTGCACGGCGAAGGCTATATCCGCCTTTCTTACGCCAATTCCGCCGCCAACATTTCCCGGGCTCTGGAGCGGATGGGCAATTTCCTGAGCGAGGCACGGGCCGCCTGAGGGCGGGAAGCGGCAAAGACGGGGAGCCGGCGCGGTGAGGACGAAATCCATGCGGGTATTTCGTTCCGCCGGGGCGGCCGCCGCGCTTGCCGCCACCCTCGCCTTTCCGCCCGCGCCCGCCTCGGCGCAGGCACCCGAGGACTGCGCGAAGCTGCGGCAGAACCAGCGCGACTATCTCGATTGCCTCGGCAACGCCCAGAAGGATGCCGAACGCCGGCTGGATCGCGCCGTGGCGGGGGTGGTGGCCGCGATCGAGGCCACCGCCACGGTCCAGCCGGCCCAGCGCCGCCGCTGGATCGGCCTGATCGACGAGGCGCAGGGCCGTTTCGTGCTCTGGCGCAACTTCGAATGCCAGAGCATCGCGCCCTATGAGGGTGGCTCGGCGGCGAAGAGCATCGGCGGCCGGCTCGGCATGGGCATCGGCACGATGGAGCAGCGCTTCCTCTGCCTCATCCGGCTCAATTCCGAGCGCGCCGCCGACCTCGAGCGCCGCTACCCTCCGCCCCCAGGCTGGAGCTATTCCGAGCCGGCCCCGCAGCCGGCGCTCGAGCCGGCGCGCCCTTCGAACGCGGCCCCGGCACGCATCATCGAGATGCCGCGCTGACCCAGCGGAAATCCATGCGACTTGCCTGGGCAGGCGAATGCGGCGACCCTGCCGCCGAACGGGCCGCCGGTATCGGCGCCCCATGCGTAGATGCGTAACCGATGAGGTCCCCATGCCCCGTACCATCGCCATCGGCGAAGTCATGGTGGAGTTCGCCCGCGGCGCCGATGGCCGCTATGCCCTCGGCGTGGGCGGCGACACCTTCAACACCGCCGTCTATCTGGCGCGCGCCGGCGTGGAGGTCGCCTATGCCACGGCGCTGGGCGACGACCGCTATTCCAACGCCATCGTTGCGGTCGCCGAGGCCGAAGGCATCCAGACCTCCGCCATGCTGCGCGTGCCGGGCGGCATGCCGGGGCTCTATGTCGTCGACACCGACGCGCAGGGCGAGCGCTCCTTCAGCTACTGGCGCGACAGCGCGCCGGCGCGCCGGCTGTTCGAGCTGCCCGGCTGGGAGGCCGTGGCCGAGCGGATCGTCGAATCCTCGATCGTCTATCTCTCCGGCGTGACGCTCTCGCTCTATTCCAACATCGGCATCGGGCGCCTGCTGGCGACGCTCGAATTCGCCCGCGAGCGCGGCGCCCGCATCGTGTTCGACGGCAATTTCCGCCCGACGAGCTGGGGCACGGACCTGACGCGCGCCCGCGCCATCTTCGCCGAGATGCTGAAGCGGACTTCGATCGCCCTGCCGGGCTTCGAGGACGAGGCCCGGTTGTGGGGCGACGGCTCGCCTGCGGCGACCGCCGAGCGCATCGCCACCTTCGGCGTCGAGGAGATCGTGGTGAAGAACGGCGCGGATGGCGCGCTGGTACGCACCGGCAGCACCAGCCAGTTCGTCCCTCTGCCGCAGCCGGTCGAGCCGGTCGACACCACGGCGGCCGGCGACAGCTTCAACGCCGCCTATCTCGCCGCGCGGCTCGCCGGATCGGCGCCGGACATCGCCGCCGAGGCCGGGCACCATCTCGCCGGCCGGGTGATCCAGCATCGCGGCGCGCTGCTCCCCCGTCAGGCCAACGCATGACCGGCGGGCGCCTGCCGGCTCAGCCGGGCAGCCGCGCCTGAAGCTGCTCGGCCATCGCCCGCAGGCGTTCCGGCGCAATGCGCCCGGCGACCATGAAGCCATGCCGCCCCGCCGACCAGTGATAGACGTTGAGGCCGTGCAGCTCCTCGAAGCTGGGCGCCTCCGCCTTCGCGCCCGAGGAGCCCGACGCCTTCACCACGCAGAGCGCGACCGGCTCTCCCGCGTCGTCGACATAGGCGATCTGGGCGAGCGGCAGCCCGTCATAGTCGAAGAGCTGGGAGCGCTTCAGCGTGAGGCCCGGCAGCGTCACGAGCCCTGGGGCGAGGTCGAGCCCGAGGCGCGCGCCCACCGTCGCGAGCTCTTTGCCGCGCAATGCGTCGTCGGCCGGGACATCGCGGAAGGTCTCGGGCGTGTGGAGCGCGAGATAGGCGGCGACCGCGTCGCGCCAGTCGTCGGCGCTCTCGGCATCGTGCTGCGCCAGCTCGCCGCCGGGCGTCGCCGGAAGGCCCGGCAGATTCCGCGCCCCGAACCAGACGCCGAGCAGAAAGGTCGCGGCGAGAAGCGCGAAGCCCGCGAGAGCGAGCACGCCGCGGCGCGGATGGCGCGGGGCGACGCGCGGCATGGATGCGCCCGGCGCCGTCACCTCCGTCACGAAGCCGCGCAGATGCTCCGGCAGCGGCGGCAGACCGTCGAACGACCCCCGCAGCGCATCCCGCGCCTTCGTCATCTCCCGCAGCATGGCGCCGGCTTCGGGGTCCGCGCCGATCATCCGCTCGATCTCGCGCCGGCGTTCCGCATCGAGCTCGCCATCCATGAAGGCGGCAAGCTCGGCGTCCGAAAGAACCCGGTTATCGTCGCGTCCGTTCATGTCTGCGCAACCTCCGCGGGCCCTTCGCCGTCCATCCCGCCCAGCCGACGCGCCAGCGTCAGCCGCGCCGCCGCCAGCCGGCTCATGATTGTGCCGATTGGCACATCGAGTATTTCCGCCGCCTCGCGATAGGCCATGCCCTCGCCATGGACCAGGAACACCGCCGACCGCTGGGCTTCGGGCAGTTGCGCCACCGCCTGCAGCACCTGCCCGGCGAACACCTGCACGTCCATCTCGCCCGCTCCGTCCATGGTCAGCACCTGCCCCGCCTCCACGGTGCCGGCGCCCTGGCGCACCCGATTGGAGCGCAGCTCGTTCAGCCAGAGCCCATGCAGGATGGAGAGCAGCCACGCATCGAGCCGGGACCCGGCTTCGAAGAGGTGGGCACGCTCCAGCGCGCGCAGGCAGGTCGCCTGCACCAGGTCCTCGGCGACGTCCCGCCGGCGCGACAGCACGAGTGCGTAGCGCCAGAGCAGGACCAGATGCTCCGCAAGCCGCGCCTTCACCTCGTCCTGACCGGTGGTGGTCATGCGTACGGCCATCCGGGTTGCCGGCCGGCACAGTAGCACCGCCCGTTCGGCCTGGAAGTGCCGGCGCATGACGATGCGCTCACGGCATCGTCGGGGCCGCGCTCCGCCCCGTCCGTCGGGCGCGCAGGGCGTCGAGCGACCACCCGCCCGGCCCGAACGCCACCAGACCGAGGAAGCCACCGGCGATGGCGAGATTCTTCTGAAAGGCGATCGCCTGATCGGGATTGGCGAAATCGGTGTGGAACAACAGCGCCGTCAATCCGCAGAAGCCGGCGAGCGCGAAGGCGGCAAGGCGGGTGAACAGGCCGAAGGCCACCAGAAGGCCACCGCCGAGCTCGGTGACGATGACGAGCGGCAGCAGCGCCGCCGGCACACCATAGGCCGCCATGTAGTCCGCGGTCATCGCATAGGCGCCGATCTTGGCATGCCCCTCGACGACGAAGATCCAGGCGATGAGCAGCCGCCCGAGAAGAGCGACAGGATCCCGAAGCTGGTCCATGGGATAGGTCTCCCGAAGCATCGCTCCTGATCCGCAGGCCGCGGATCACAGGAGCAGGCGGGCGTGGCGGCGAAGCCGCCGCGCCCTTCGGGCTCAAAGCCCGGACGACGCCTTGATGGCGTGGTCGAGGTCTTCATATTCCTCGCAGGTCGTGCCGCAGAGCGTCTCGATGACCTTGAGCTGGTCCTTGGCGAGATCGAGCTTGCCCTGGATCACATAGGCTTCGCCGAGATATTCGCGCACCTGCGGGTATTTCGGGTCCAGCGCCACCGATTGCAGATAGTAGCCGATCCCCTCCTCGGTGCGGCCGAGCTTGCGCGTGACATAGCCGCGATAATTGAGCGACTTGGCCGTCTGCGGGCCCTGCATCAGGTCCAGCATCGTGAGCGCCTCGTCGTAGCGGTGCTCTTCCGCCAGCGCGAAGGCGTAGTCGACGATTTCGTCGT
Source organism: Allobosea sp. 117 (assembly GCF_000702305.1). Taxonomy (GTDB): domain Bacteria; phylum Pseudomonadota; class Alphaproteobacteria; order Rhizobiales; family Xanthobacteraceae; genus Ancylobacter. The sequence goes on along the minus strand of NZ_JNLC01000013.1, from coordinate 215,351 downwards.
CCGGCAGCGCGCCGCTGCGCGCGGGCACGCACTGGCGCTTCCAGATGCTCCAGATCTCGCCCTTCTTGCAGGTCTGCGCCGAGCCGCCCGAACTGCCGCCCGAGCCTCCGCCGCCGCCGCCACCATTGCCGCCTCCGCCGCCACCGGCGGCAAGGCTGCCCGTCGCGACCGCCGCGCTCAGCAGGAAGCCGAGGGCGATCGCCGATAAACGCGGCCCGCGCCGCGCCGTCATCCGAAAGATATGTCCGAGGGATTGCATCGCGTCCTCCGTCGTGTCCGTGATCCGGACACGAGGCAAACACCTCAACCGGCAGGGTTATTCGGCGGGGGCACGAAAAAAGTCTCCCGCTACCCGCTAACGCTTCTCAGTATAAGTCGCAAAGCATTGTCGATACTTGCTTTTTCCTGATCCTGCCCGTATCGGAAAGCGACGACGGCGCCGCTGCGCTTTGGGGAGACGAGCCGGGCCGCCATGAGCCAGCTATTCAGAATCGCGATCATCAACGTCTTCGTCAGCATCGCCGTGCTGGGGCTGAAATATCTGGCCTTCCGCATGACCGGGAGCATCGCGCTCTATTCGGACGCGCTCGAAAGCCTGGTGAATGTCGGCACCGCCGTCGCCGCGGTCATCGCGCTCCGGTTCAGCGCCAAGCCGGCCGACGCCGCCCACCCCTATGGCTATGCCAAGGCGGAATATTTCTCGGCCGTCGTGGTCGGTGTGCTGATCGTCGTGGCGGCGCTTTCGATCTTCAACGAGGCCTTTCACGCCCTCAGGAATCCCACGCCGCTCGACGCGCCGGTGCAGGGCCTCGCGATGAACGGGGCGGCCGGCGTCGTGAACGCCATCTGGTGCGCCATCCTGCTGCGCGAGGGACGCCGCGCGCGCTCACCCGCGATCGTGGCCGACGGCAGGCACCTGCTGACCGACGTGATCTCCTCGGTCGGCGTGCTCGCCGGCGTGGTGCTCGCCAATGCGACCGGCTGGCCGCTGCTCGATCCCGGCCTGGCGGCGCTGGTGGCGCTGAACATCCTGTGGTCGGGCTGGGGCATCATCAAGGAGAGCGTCAGCGGGCTGATGGACGAGGCGGTGCCGGAGGAGACACTGAACCGCATCCGCACCGTCATCGCCGCCGAGGCGGTCGGCGCCATCGAGGCGCACGACGTGCGCACCCGTCACGCCGGCCGCATGACCTTCGTCGATTTCCACCTCGTCGTGCCGGGCGACATGCCGGTCTCGGAGGCGCACGCCATCTGCGACCGGATCGAGGACGCGCTGGAGGCGGCGGTGGAGGACATCATGGTCAACATCCACGTCGAGCCGGAGGTGAAGGCCAAGCACGCCGGCATCCCGGTGGTGTGAGCACGCTGAATCGAGAGCACTTTCCTGCCGATCAGATGATTCCACCTGATCGGAAAGGGCGTTAAGTTGTTATTTTATCGCGTTTTCTTCACGCGAACCGGTTTCCACTTCGCTCGAAAACGCTCTAGCCTCCCGCCTTCAGCCGCGCGATCAGTTCCAAAGTCGGATAGGAATCGGCCGGCAGGCCGAGACGCGCCTGCTCGGCCTTCACCGCCGCGCGGGTCGCCGCGCCGAGCTTGCCGTCGACGCCCCCGACATGATGGCCGCGCGCATTGAGCATGCGCTGAAGATCGGCGACCTGCGCCATGGAGAGCGTCGGGATCGTGCCCTGCCCGCGATAATAGGGGCCTGCCCCGGCGATCCTCGTCGCCAGATAGGCGGCCGAGGTGGCGTAGACCAACGAGTTGTTCCACTCCGTGTAGATGTCGAAATTGGGATAGGCGAGAAAGGCCGGACCGGTCCGCCCCATCGGCAGCAGCAGCGAGGCGGTCACCTGATCGCCGGGCAATGCATTGCCGTCGGCGCGGCGCACGCCCCATTTCGCCCATTGCGCGCGCGGCAGCTTGATGGCGAGGTCGGCCTGGTCCCATGGCAGGCTCGGCGGCACGCGAACCTCTTCGAGCCACGGCTGGCCGCGCTTCCAGCCGAGCGCGAGAATGTAGTTGGCGGCGGAGGCGAGCGCGTCCGGGGTCGAGCGCAGCAGGTCGACGCGCCCGTCGCCGTCGAAATCGACGCCGTAGTTCAGATAGTGGTCGGGCAGGAACTGGAACTGGCCGAGCTCGCCCGCCCAGGGCCCGCGCATGGTCTGCGCGGTGAGGTCGCCGCGGTCGATGATCTTGAGCGCCGCGAGAAGCTGGGTGCGGAACATGTCCGGCCGGCGGCAGTCATAGGCGAGCGTCGCCACCGAGCGCACCGTCTGCCGGTCGCCCATATTGGCGCCGAAATCGGTCTCCAGCCCCCAGAAGGCGACGATGACCGGCGCCGGCACGCCGAAGCGCTGCTCGATCCGGTCGAAGGTCGCGCGATTCTTCTGGATAAGCGCGGCGCCCTGCTGAATGCGGTATTTCGCGACCATGCGGTCGGAGAACTCGAAGAAGCTCTGGCTGAACACGCCCTGCCCGCGATCGGACTTCACCACGCTGGCGTCGTAGGAGAGGCCGTCCAGCGCGGCGGACAGCGTGCGCTGGGAGATGCCCTGCCCCGCCGCCTCCTGCCGGAACTGCGACAGCCAGGCGGGAAATCCCGCCGCGCCGGGACAGGGAGCCGCGCTTGCCGTCCCCGCCCCCGCCGCGAGCGCCGTGACGAGAGCCGTCTTCACCAATGCCGCCCTGAAGCCTGCGCGCATGCCCGTTCCCTGCCCCATCCTCGAATCGATGCCGCGATTTTCATGCAGATTGCAGCCGAACGACGACAATCTTTCCTACAGCACGATCTCGCGGCGATCGCCATGGTGGCGTTGACAGCCCCTGCGACCTTCGTCGTACACTCGTCCCGTTCCAAGGGGAGCCCCGCTAGGGGGCTGAGAGATCGCCGGCCGAAAGGCAACGCGATGACCCTTCGAACCTGATCCGGGTCATGCCGGCGAAGGGATCGGAACCAGAAGGCGCGCCAGAGGACCCGTGGTCCATTGCGGCTCGCCTTCCCTCCCCAACGTCACTGCGCCCGGATCTCCTCACCCACCGGTTCAGGAGATCCATCATGCCGACCAAGTCCAAAGAGACGCAAACGCCGCAAGCGAACCCCATCGGCGTCGCCACCGGCGCCATACCCGGCTCGCGCCGCATCTATGTCGAATGCGAAGCCCGCGGCCTTCGCGTGCCGTTCCGCGAGATCGTGCTGCACCCGTCCGCCGGCGAGCCGAACCTCGCGGTCTATGACGCCTCCGGTCCCTACACCGACCCGGATGCGAGGATCGACATCCATGCCGGTCTGCCCCGCCCACGCGATGCCTGGGTGATCGCGCGCGGCGATGTCGAGGCCTATGAGGGACGCACCATGAAGCCGGAGGACAATGGCAATGTGCCGGCCGACCGGCTCGTGCCCGCTTTTCCCGGCACACGTCGGCCGCTCCGCGCCAAGGCAGGCGCGGCCGTCACCCAGATGGCCTATGCCCGTGCCGGCATCGTCACGCCGGAGATGGAATATGTCGCGATCCGCGAGAACGGCCTGCGCGAGCGCATGAGCGAGATCATCCGCGACGGCGAGGATTTCGGCGCTTCGATCCCCGACATCGTGACGCCGGAATTCGTGCGCGACGAGGTGGCGCGCGGGCGCGCGGTCATCCCGGCCAACATCAACCACGGCGAATTGGAGCCGATGGCGATCGGCCGCAACTTCCTGGTCAAGATCAACGCCAATATCGGCAATTCCGCCGTCACCTCCTCGGTCGCCGCCGAGGTGGACAAGATGGTGTGGGCGATCCGCTGGGGCGCCGACACGGTGATGGACCTCTCCACCGGCCGCAACATCCACAACATCCGGGAATGGATCGTGCGCAACTCCCCGGTGCCGATCGGCACGGTGCCGATCTATCAGGCGCTGGAGAAGGTCGGCGGCGTCGCCGAAGACCTCACATGGGAGGTGTTCCGCGACACGCTCATCGAACAGGCCGAGCAGGGCGTCGACTACTTCACCATCCATGCCGGCGTCCGACTGCCCCATGTGCCGCTCACCGCGCGGCGCGTCACCGGCATCGTGTCGCGCGGCGGCTCGATCATGGCGAAGTGGTGCCTCGCCCATCATCGCGAGAGCTTCCTCTATGAGCGCTTCGCCGAGATCTGCGAGATCATGCGCGCCTATGACGTCACCTTCTCGCTTGGCGACGGCCTGCGGCCCGGCTCGATCGCCGACGCCAACGACGCCGCGCAATTCGCCGAGCTGGAGACGCTGGGCGAGCTGACGAAGATCGCGTGGCAGAACGACTGTCAGGTGATGATCGAGGGCCCCGGCCATGTGCCGATGCACAAGATCAAGGCCAACATGGACAAGCAGCTCGCCGTCTGCGGCGAGGCGCCGTTCTACACGCTCGGACCGCTGACCACCGACATCGCGCCGGGCTACGACCACATCACCTCGGGGATAGGCGCGGCGATGATCGGCTGGTTCGGCACCGCCATGCTCTGCTACGTCACGCCGAAAGAGCATCTCGGCCTGCCCAACCGCGACGACGTGAAGACCGGCGTCATCACCTACAAGATCGCCGCCCACGCCGCCGACCTCGCCAAGGGCCACCCGCTTGCCCGGGCCTGGGACGATGCGCTGTCCCGCGCCCGGTTCGAGTTCCGCTGGGAGGACCAGTTCCATCTCGGCCTCGACCCCGAGACGGCGCGCGCTTTCCATGACGAGACGCTGCCGAAGGAGGCGCACAAGCTGGCGCATTTCTGCTCCATGTGCGGGCCGAAATTCTGCTCGATGAAGATCAGTCAGGACATTCGCGACGCCGCTCTCGAGGCAGCGGCCGAGCGGGGCATGGACGAGATGAGCGAGCGCTTCCGCGCCGGCGGCGGGCAGCTCTATCGGCCGGCGACGGCAGCGGAATAGCGTTGCGCGACGTGCGAGGCCGGGCCATGGGTTCGGCTTCGCACGCTCACCACACGCACGGTTCGGCCGATGCCCTCTCCCGCTGAACGAATCATCGAGATCTATGAGAAGCACGCCCTCGACTGGGACCGGCTGGGGGGCGGGAGACACGTCGAGGCAGCCTGGCTCGACCGCTTCTCCGATCACCTTCCGACGACGCCGGCCAGCATACTGGACATTGGCTGCGGCTCGGGGGAGCCGGTGGCCCGTTATCTGGCCGGACTAGGCCACCGTATCACCGGCGTCGACACATCATCGACCCTGCTCGCCATGTGCCGCCGTCGCCTTCCCGAGCATGAATGGATCGCGGACGACATGCGGGGAATGTCGCTCGGCCGGCAATTCGACGGTTTGATCGCGTGGAACAGCTTCTTCCATCTGACGCCCGACGATCAGCGCCTGATGTTTCCTGTTTTCCGGGCACACGCGGCCGAGCATGCCGTGCTGATGTTCACGAGCGGCCCCGCTTATGGCGAGGCCATCGGTTCGTTCAATGGCGATCCGCTCTATCATGGCAGCCTCGGCGCCGAGGAATACCGCAGCATCCTCGCCGAAAACGGTTTCTCGGTCGTGAGGCATGTCGTGGAGGACCCGGATTGCGGGCGCCTGACAGTCTGGTTGGCGAGGCGGGCGTGACAGCGCTATTCGAGGACGATGCCACCAATCTGTGCGGACTCGCCGCCCATCACGGAACGCACCATCATGACCGTCCGCCCCACCGTCGCCGTCCTCGCCGTCGTCCTGCGCGGCGACGAAATCCTCCTCGTGCGTCGGGCCAATCCGCCCGATCAGGGGCTCTGGGGCTATCCCGGCGGGCGGGTGGAGCCGGGCGAAGCCTATCTCGACGCCGCCCTGCGCGAGCTCAACGAGGAAACCGGCATCGAAGCTAATGCGCCGGCGCTGCTGACCGTGCTCGACTTCATCGAGCACGACACTGCCGGCGCTCTCGCCCATCATTTCGCGATGATTGCGGTCGCCTGCCGCTGGCGTGCCGGTGAGGGCGAGGCGGCGGACGACGCGCTGGAGACACGCTGGTTCGGCCGCGAGGAGATCGCGGAGCTCGGCGCCACGGCCAGCCTGCGCGTCGGCTACCTCGCCGACCTGGCGCTTTCCGCTCGCGTTCCTTGAGAACGAGGCGGCCGCAAACAAAAAGGGCCTCCCGAAGGAGGCCCAGTCTGGAGGTATGGTCGTCGGTCAGTGACCGCCGGCCGGCGCGGGCGCCAGCGTGATGCCGTTGACCTTGGCCCATTCGGCGTTGCGGGCATGGTGCCTGACGAGCATCGGGCGCAGCACCAGCAGCGCGCAGAGCGCGGCCGACAGGTCCATCGCGGCGACGGTGTAGAGCACCGAGGACCAGGTGCCGGTGGCTTCCATCAGCAGGTTGCCGAACGGAACCAGCAGCGCGGCCACACCCTTGGCGCAGTAGAGCGTGCCGTAGATCTTGGCGACGTTCTTGGTGCCGAAGGTGTCGGCGGCGGTGGCCGAGAACAGCGAGTAGACCTCGCCCCAGGCCAGGAACACCATGCCGGACAGGATCAGGAACGCCCACGGATTATGGCCGAAGGTGCCGAGCGCGACGATGCCGAGGCCTTCCATGGTGAAGGCGACGAACATGGTCTTCTCACGGCCGATATGGTCGGAGATCCAGCCGAACAGCGGGCGCGAGATGCCGTTCAGGATGCGATCGAGCATCAGCGCGAAGGGCAGAGCCGCCATGGTGACGAAATAGAGGTTCACCTGGAAGTTCTTCACGCCGAGGTCTTCGGCGATCACGCCGAGCTGGGCCACCGCCATCAGGCCGCCGGTGACGGTGCCGATGAACATCGCGGCGAGAACCCAGAACACCGGGGTGCGCAGCGCTTCGCCAAGCTCGTAGTCGCGGCGGCTCTGGGCGACGCGGTCGGAGCCCTTTAGGCCCTTCGGCGGGTGCTTCAGGAAGCTCGCGGCGATCATGATGACCGCGCCCTGGATCAGGCCGAAGAACCAGAAGGTCTCGGAGACGCCGCTGGTGGCCAGCATGTTGGCGATCGGCAGGATGGTGAGCGCCGAGCCGGCGCCGTAGCCGCCGGCGGTGAGACCGACCGCGAGACCGCGCTTGTCCGGGAACCACTTGATCGCGGCGTTGACGCAGGTGGCGTAGACGCAGCCGACGCCGATGCCGCCGATGATCGCGCCGACATAGTACATGGTCAGCGTGTCGGCGTAGGAGTTCACGATCCACGACAGGCCGGTGAACAGGCCGCCGATCATGACCATCACGCGCGGGCCGTATTTGTCGATGAAATAGCCCTCGATCGGCGCCAGCCAGGTCTGGACCACGACGAAGATGGTGAAGGTGGTCTGGATCGCCGCGCGCGACCAGCCGAATTCCTTGGTGATCTCGGGGACGAACAGGGTCCAGGCGTACTGGATGTTCGCGGCGGCAACCATGCAGACGATGCCGGCGATCAGTTGCAGCCAGCGGGTCGAATCGGGCGTGCTGCCCGCCACGGCGGTGCTCGGTGTGCTCAAAGGCGTCTCCTCTCCAAATCAATTCATTCGCCGCGGATCGGCGTCGCGGAGCTCGTTAGGGGCGGCTCCGTCATTGTGTTTGGCCGTGGATCGATTACCCGTCCGCCGGCGGCCGCCTGTAGGGCGTGATTGTCTTGTTCAAGGTCATCGGCGGCTCCCTCGCGCCGGCGGGCCAAGGCCGCGGCCGCGCTGACGCAGGGGAGACGGATCCGATCCGCTCGAGGGGAGCATAATCTACAATATTATGTATGCCAATCTCCTTTCTTCGGATCGGCTTCGCTAGGTCAGGCCTGTGAATATCCTATCCAAGTCATAGTCATACGGGCGATATTTTTAGCAGTTATAAATTATTTAAATCGATAGTCTGCAAATGTTGACAGTTTATATTGCAATAGAGACGAAACATCGGCGGCAGAATTTAGGACGTGAAAGAGGTCTCTGCGTCAGCTTATTGAAGCTGACGACTGGAGGTCGGCAAACCGACGACTGCCATTCACAAAATATTACCTAACGTTAATTGGGGAGCAAAACAAAAAGGGCGCGCCCGAAGGCGCGCCCATATGCCCTGGCCGAACCCGGCCGAAAGGGTCACTTGGCCGGAACGGCGTCCAGCTTCGGCGCCGCGGCCGCCGACTGCGCATGATTGCGGCGCAGCGGCTTCAGCACGGCGATCGCCATGATCGCGGCGATGATGTTGAGCGCCGCGGCCGAGACGAACACCGCATGCCAGCTCCCGGTCATGGTGGTCAGGATGCTGGTGAACGGCACGATCAGCGCCGCCGTGCCCTTGGCGGTGTAGAGCAGGCCGGCATTGGTGGTGGCGAACTTCGAGCCGAAGGCATCGCCGCACATGGCGGGGAACAGCGAGTAGATCTCGCCCCAGGCGAAGAACACGATGCCGGTCAGCACCACGAACAGTACCGGATTATGGCCGAGCACGCTCAGCGCATAGATGCCGACGCCCTCGATGGCGAAGGCGACGAACATGGTGTTCTCGCGGCCGATATGGTCCGACACCCAGCCGAAGAACGGACGGGTGAGGCCGTTCAGCACGCGGTCGATGGCGGCGGCGAAGGTCAGCGCCGGCAAAGTGATGCCGATCAGGCTGACGGGCACGTCGGCGATGCCGAAATCCTTGGCGATCGGGCCGAGCTGGGCGGTCGCCATCAGGCCGCCGGCGGCCATCATGACGAACATCAGATACATCACCCAGAACAGCGGGGTGGTGAGCATCTCCTTCGGGCTGAAGTCGCGCGCGCTCTGGGCGACCCTGGCGACCGCGGCGGCGACGTCGGCCTTCTTCGGCGCGACGAGGAACAGCGCGAGGATGGTGATGATCACGCCCTGGCCGATGCCGAAATACAGGAAGGCGGCCTCGTAGCCCTGGTTCTTGATCATGTTCTGGATCGGGATGACCGTCAGCGCCGAGCCGGCGCCGAAGCCCGCGGCGGTGAGGCCGGCGGCGAGGCCGCGACGATCCGGGAACCACTTCAGCGAGTTGCCGACGCAGGTGCCGTACACCGCGCCCGCGCCGATGCCGCCGAGCGCGGCGGCGACATAGAGCGTGGCGAGCGAGGTCGCATAGGCGTTCAGCACCCAGGCGAGGCCGCAGAGCACGCCGCCGAACAGCACGACGATGCGCGGGCCGTATTTATCGACGAACCAGCCCTCGATCGGCACCAGCCAGGTCTCGGTGACGATGAAGATCGAGAAGGCAACCTGGATCGCGGCGCGATCCCAGCCATGCCGCTCCTGGATCGGGTTCACGAAGAACGTCCAGCCATACTGCATGTTGGCGATCATGCACATGCAGATGATGCCGAACAGAAGTTGCAGCCAGCGCTTATTGTTCACGGATGACGTTGCGGTAGTCGTCATGATATCCTTGGACCTTCCCTAAGGTAGATGCTCAAATACTGTTATTGTTGTTTTTGGACATGAGGGATCGATCGGCGGCATCTAAACCGCGCGGATCGCGTCATGACATCAGCTATACAATAAAAAGTGCCGCATGCAAAATTTTGCATGCCAGATTTTCGCAGAAATTTTGCGTCAATACATGACGTTAGGGAATTCTGATCTAACGCAACGTCATGAGGGAGGGTGACGCAATGTTCGTACACAATCGTTGCGGCAGGCGCCGGCCGGACGCGGCGCTCCGCGATCGGGCACCCTCCGGAAATCTCGCCGTATCAGGGGGTTCGGTGCCCGCGCGACGATGGGCGCATGGACATTCCGTATATATTATATGATCCTGCGATCCGGTTGCGCCTATGAGGAATCACGCGCGCGATCCACGATGAGACCGCACGGAAAGTGCGCCCAACGCCAAGGAGCCGCCCCGTGGAAGCTGCAGATACCCAGACGAGACTGAACATCGCCCCTCTGGCGGCGAACACCAGCCTGCGCACCCTCGCCTATGACGCCATCAAGAAGGCGATCACCGAAATGGACCTGTACGGCCAGGATAGCGAGATCCGGCTGGACGAGCGGCAGCTCTCACAGGACCTCGGGGTCAGCCGCACGCCGATCCGCGAGGCGCTGACCGTGCTGGAGCAGGAGGGCTTCGTCCGCTCGGTGCCCCGCCGCGGCATCTTCGTGGTGCGCAAGTCGAAGCGCGAGATCATCGAAATGATCATCGTCTGGGCCGCGCTCGAGAGCATGGCGGCGCGCCTCGCCGCGACCCGCGCCAGCGACCGCGAGCTGGCCGGCCTGCGCGACATGTTCCACGACTTCGAGGCCGAGGCGCCGGCCGAGCACATGAACGAGTACTCGGACGCCAATATCCGCTTCCACCAGACCATCATCCGCCTCAGCAACTGCGCGATGATCGCCGAGATGACGGCGAATCTGTTCATCCATATCCGCGGCATCCGCGCCGTTTCGGTCCGGCAGGAGAACCGCTCCGAGCGCTCGCTGCAGGAGCATCGCGCCATCATCGCCGCGCTCGTCGCCCGCGATGCCGATCTCGCCGAGAAGCTGGTGCGCGAGCACACGCTGGGCCTCGCCGCCCATGTCGAGAAGCACGGCAAGTTCCCGACCTGAACGACCTGAAGCCTCGCCCCTTCGGGCTTGCCGAGCCGCGCCCCGCGATGCCGGACGCGGCAATGCGCTGATTCGCCCGCAGTCCGCCGCCGTTCACCTTTCAGGATGCCGGCTGGCGGACAAGCGGGCCGCCGCAGCCGGTCCCGATCCCCGCTTTTTCAGCCGCAGACGGGCTGCCCCTGGGGTGTCATTCAAATTTCGTGAATGTCGCTTTCAGCAACTCGCCACTGCGCAAAAATGTGGTATATTGCATACGGAATTTCGATAACTCATTCTTTTCCTGAGGCAATGTCGGCAATCGGCATTCCCGCAAACGCAAGGAGAAGGGGAGCAGGTGAAAACCCGCCGGTCAGATTGACACCCTGGTATTTGGTATGCCAATGTCCGCCGGAAATTTCCCGCGGACGTTCGCAGAGGACGCCCTGGTGAGCAGCAAGGCAGTTGTGAACAAGCGCTGGCAAAGCGGCGACAATGGCCTCGCCATCGAGCGCCTGCCGGTCAAGGAGAGCTTCAAGAGCCGAGCCTACTCGGCCATCAAAGAAGCCATCACCAACATGAACATCTACGGTTCGGACGAGCCGCTGCTGCTCGACGAACGGGACATCTCCGAGCGTCTGGGCGCGAGCCGGACGCCGGTCCGCGAGGCGGTCGCGATGCTGGAGCAGGAAGGCCTGCTCCGCGCCGTTCCCCGGCGGGGCATATTGGTGGTGCGCCGGACCAAGGCCGAGATCATCGAGATGATCGAGGCATGGGCGGCGCTGGAAAGCATGGCGGCCCGCATCGCGACGAGGCGTGCGAGCGACGAGGCGATCGCCGAGTTGCGGGCCTATTTCAAGGAGTTCGATCTTTCCCGGATCGAGCGCGACCGGTGTGACGAATATTCCTCCGCGAATATTGCCTTCCACCAGGCGCTGATCCGGCTGAGCGGCTCCAGCATGCTCGCGTCGATGACGGAGAACCTGTTCCTTCATGTCAGGGCCATCCGCCATCGGACGATCTTCGAGATGGACCGGGCGCAACGTTCGGCGGCCGACCATCGGGAGATCATCATGGCCCTCGAGGCGCGGGACGCGGACCGCGCCGAGCGTCTGGTCCGCGACCATACGCTCCGCCTGGCGAGGTATGTCGAGGACCATGTGGACCTCGATTAGGGCGTTCCCGCCCGGCACGTTCGGCCGGACGGGATCGAGCTGATCGGGGGACGGAACGGGCGGCGCATGCCGCAAAGGAACGGGAAGGCAAGGCTGGGAAGCTGCGTTCAAGCCGGCGGGGAGACAACCGCCAAAGGACGCCGCGGATCGGCCACCGCCTTCCAAGAATGACAGCGAAACGGTGCAGACAAAGATCTCCGGGAGGATACGGGATGTCCGCAATAGCTCAGATGATTGATCCGGTCGCCGACGTAGAGCAGGAGCTGACCGACGGCTTCCACCTCGTCATCGATGCCCTCAAACTCAACGGCATCGACACGATTTACGGCGTGCCCGGCATTCCGATTACCGATCTCGGCCGCATGGCGCAGGCCGAAGGCATCCGGGTGGTCTCGTTCCGCCACGAGCAGAACGCCGGCAACGCCGCCGCGATCGCCGGCTTCCTCACCAAGAAGCCCGGCATCTGCCTCACCGTCTCGGCGCCCGGCTTCCTCAACGGCCTGACCGCGCTCGCCAACGCGACCACCAACTGTTTCCCGATGATCCTCATCTCCGGCTCCTCCGAGCGCGAGATCGTCGACCTGCAGCAGGGCGACTATGAGGAGATGGATCAGCTCGCCATCGCCAAGCCGCTCTGCAAGGCCGCCTTCCGCGTGCTGCACGCCGCCGACATCGGCATCGGCGTCGCCCGCGCCATCCGCGCCGCGGTCTCCGGCCGTCCCGGCGGCGTCTATCTCGACCTGCCCGCCAAGCTGTTCTCGCAGGTGATGGACGCCGAGGCCGGCGCCAAGTCGCTGGTCAAGGTCATCGACGCCGCCCCCGCGCAGCTCCCCGCCCCGTCCGCCGTGAAGCGCGCGCTCGACGTGCTCAAGGCCGCCAAGCGCCCGCTGATCATCCTTGGCAAGGGCGCCGCCTATTCGCAGGCCGACGAGGAGATCCGCACCTTCGTCGAGAAGTCGGGCATTCCCTTCCTGCCGATGTCGATGGCCAAGGGCATCCTGCCCGACACCCATCCGCAGTCGGCGGGCGCGGCGCGCTCCACCGTGCTGAAGGACGCCGACGTCGTGCTGCTGGTCGGCGCGCGCCTGAACTGGCTGCTCTCGCACGGCAAGGGCAAGACCTGGGGCGATGCCCCGAAGAAGTTCATCCAGATCGACATCGAGCCCAAGGAAATGGACTCGAACGTCGAGATCGTCGCCCCGCTGGTCGGCGACATCGGCTCCTGCATCTCGGCGCTGCTCGCCGGCATCGACGGCTCCTGGCAGGCCCCGTCCACCGAATGGACCGGCGCGATCAACGCCCGCAAGGAAGCCAACATCGCCAAGATGGCGCCGAAGCTGATGAAGAACTCGGCGCCGATGGACTTCCACTCCGCGCTCGGCGCCCTGCGCACCGTCATCAAGGAGCGCCCAGACGCCATCCTCGTGAACGAAGGGGCCAACACGCTCGACCTCGCCCGCGGCATCATCGACATGTACGAGCCGCGCAAGCGCCTCGACGTCGGCACCTGGGGCGTGATGGGCATCGGCATGGGCTTCGCCGTCGGCGCGGCGGTCGAGACCGGCAAGCCGGTGCTGGCGGTCGAAGGCGACAGCGCCTTCGGCTTCTCCGGCATGGAGGTGGAGACGATCTGCCGGTACAACCTGCCGGTCTGCATTGTCATCTTCAACAATAACGGCATCTATCGCGGCACCGACACCGATCCGACCGGCCGCGATCCCGGCACCACCGTCTTCGTCAAGGACTCGCGCTACGACAAGATGATGGAAGCCTTCGGCGGCGTCGGCGTGCACGTCACGACCCCGGACGAGCTGAAGCGCGCCGTCGACAAGGCGATGGACTCCGGCGTTCCGACCCTCATCAACGCGGCGATCGACCCGGCGGCCGGCAGCGAGAGCGGCAATATCGGCAGCCTCAACCCGCAGAGCGTCGTGAAGAAGAAGTCCTGATCCCGACACAGCGGGCGAGGTCCGCCTCGCCCGCGCCGTGCCGACCAGAACGTGCCTCAATCAAAACAAGAAACGGTTTGTCAAACCGCGCGGTACCAAAGGAGAGGAAGACCTATGGGCAAGGCACTCGACGGAGTCCGCGTCCTTGATTTTACCCACGTCCAGTCCGGCCCGACCTGCACGCAACTGCTGGCCTGGTTCGGAGCGGACGTGATCAAGGTGGAACGTCCGGGCGAAGGCGACGTCACCCGCGCGCAGCTACGCGACGTCCCGAACGCCGACAGCCTCTATTTCACCATGCTGAACTCGAACAAGCGTTCGATCACGCTCGACACCAAGAACCCGGAGGGGAAGAAGGTGCTCGAGGAGCTGGTGAAGGCCTGCGACGTCATGGTGGAGAATTTCGCTCCCGGCGCGCTGGACCGCATGGGCTTCACCTGGGAACGCATCCAGGAGCTGAACCCGCGCATCATCCTCGCCTCGGTCAAGGGCTTCGGTCCCGGTCCGTTCGAGGACTGCAAGGTCTATGAGAACGTCGCCCAGTGCACCGGCGGCGCGGCCTCGACCACCGGCTTCCGCGATGGCCTGCCGATGGTCACCGGCGCGCAGATCGGCGATTCCGGCACCGGCCTGCATCTCGCGCTCGGCATCGTCACCGCGCTCTACCAGCGCACGCTGACCGGCCGCGGCCAGAAGGTACTCTGCGCCATGCAGGACGCGGTGCTCAACCTCTGCCGGGTGAAGCTGCGCGACCAGCAGCGCCTGCAGCGCGGCCCCTTGCGCGAATACAGCCAGTATGGCGAGGGCATCCCGTTCGGCGACGCGGTTCCCCGCGCCGGCAACGATTCCGGCGGCGGCCAGCCCGGCCGCATCCTGAAATGCAAGGGCTGGGAGCAGGATCCCAACGCCTACATCTACTTCATCACCCAGGGTCCGGTCTGGGGGAAGATCTGCGACATCATCGGCGAGCCGACCTGGAAGACCGACGCCAACTACGCGACCCCGGCGGCGCGCCTGCCGCACCTCAACGAGATCTTCACCCGCATTGAGGCGTGGACGATGGCCCATACCAAGTATGAGGCCATGGAGATCCTCAACGAGGTCGACATCCCCTGCGGCCCGATCCTCTCGATGAAGGAGATCGCCGAGGACGAGTCGCTCTACGCCACCGGCACGCTGGTCAATGTCGAGCATCCCGGGCGCGGCACCTATCTGACCGTCGGCAACCCGATCAAGCTCTCGGACAACGACGTGCAGGTCGAGCGCTCGCCGCTGCTCGGCGAGCATACCGACGAGGTCCTGGCCGAGGTGCTCGGCTTGGAGGCCGCGCGGATCGCCGAGATCAAGGCGTCCGGCGCGGTGGGCGAGCCCCTGCGCCAGGCGGCGGAGTAGAGGAGACGACGGCGCCGGCGCGCGCCCGCTCTAGCGATGGCGGAGGAGCGGCCGGCAGCGGTTCTGGAAAGTGCATGGCCATGCGGACATCGGTCGATCTGAACCAGCTCGTCGCGGCGGTCGGAGACGCAATCGTCGTCTCCGACCCCGCCGGCGATATCGTGCTTTGGAACGCGGCGGCCGAGCGGATCTTCGGCTTCAGCGAGGCCGAGGCGCTCGGGCAGTCGCTCGACATCATCATCCCGGAGCGGCAGCGGGCACGCCACTGGGAGGGGTATCGCGAGACCATGGCGAGCGGCCAGACCCGCTACGGCGAGTCGGTCCTGCGGGTGCCGGCGCTGCGCAAGGACGGCGCGCCGCTCTCCATCGCCTTCACCGTGGCGCTGCTGCATGCGCCGGACGGCACGGTGAGCGCGATCGTCGCGCTGGTCCGCGACGAGACCGAGCGCTGGAACGAGGAGCGCACCCTGCGCCGCCGCCTCCGCGAACTGGAGGAGAAGGCCGGGTGAGCTCCTCTGGAATTTTTTGTACCACCGGAGCTAAGGTGGCTTAATCACCAGCCGGCCGGCATTGGAACGGGAATGCCGGCCGAGAAGACGACGTCAAACGCTTAAAAGGGAAAACACCTGAGATGACCAAGCCGCTTGAAGGGATAAAGATCATCGACTTCACCCACGTGCAGGCGGGCCCCGCCTGCACGCAACTGCTCGCGTGGTTCGGCGCGGACGTCATCAAGGTGGAACGTCCCGGCGCCGGCGACGTCACGCGCTCGCAGCTCCGCCATGTGAAGGACGCCGACGCGCTGTACTTCACCATGCTGAACTCGAACAAGCGTTCGCTGACCCTCGACACCAAGACGCCGCAGGGCAAGGAAGTCCTGACCAAGCTCATCAAAGAATCGGACGTCATGGTCGAGAATTTCGGCCCCGGCGCGCTCGACCGCATGGGCTTCACCTGGGCGCACATCCAGGAGCTCAACCCGGGCATGATCCTCGCCTCGGTGAAGGGCTTCTCGGACGGTCACCACTATGAGGACCTGAAGGTCTACGAGAACGTCGCGCAGTGCGCGGGCGGCGCCGCTTCCACCACCGGCTTCTGGGACGGCCCTCCGACCGTGTCCGCCGCCGCGCTCGGCGACTCGAACACCGGCATGCACCTCGCCATCGGCATCCTCACGGCGCTGCACCAGAAGAACAAGACCGGCAAGGGCCAGAAGGTCGCCGTGTCGATGCAGGATTCGGTTCTGAACCTCTGCCGCGTGAAGCTGCGCGACCAGCAGCGCCTCGATGCGCTGGGCTATCTCGAAGAGTATCCGCAGTATCCGCACGGCGAGTTCTCGGACGTGGTGCCGCGCGGCGGCAATGCGGGCGGCGGCGGCCAGCCGGGCTGGGTGCTGAAGTGCAAGGGCTGGGAGACCGACCCGAACGCCTATATCTACTTCACCATCCAGGGCCATGCCTGGGCGCCGATCTGCAAGGCGCTGGGCAAGCCGGAATGGATCGACGATCCGGCCTACAACACCGCGATCGCCCGCCAGGACAAGATCTTCGACATCTTCGCCTTCATCGAGAACTGGCTCTCGGACAAGACCAAGTTCGAGGCGGTCGACATCCTGCGCAAGTTCGACATCCCCTGCTCGCCGGTGCTGTCGATGAAGGAGATCGCCAACGACCCGTCGCTGCGCGCCAGCGGCACCGTGGTCGAGGTCGATCACCCGCAGATCGGCAAGTACCTGACCGTCGGCTCGCCGATCAAGTTCTCGGACATGACCGTTGAAGTCACGGCCTCGCCGCTGCTCGGCCAGCACACCAACGAAGTGCTCGCCGACCTCGGCTATTCGCAGGAAGAGATCTCCGCCCTGCACGACGCCAAGGCGGTGTGATTTCGCCTCCTTGAATTCGGCGCGGCGGCCGTCATCGGTCGCCGCCGCAAGCGCCCGTTCGCCGACGTTCGCGCCGGCGTTCTCCCGGAGCGGAACGCTTCGGGACATGCCCCGAAAGCGTCGCAAGACGCCGGACGGTCACGTCTCGCGAACGTTCGGTTCCTCCTAGGCGACTCAAATGCCGGCGCTGCGACGCCGGCATTTTTTTGTTCAGATGAATCTCGTCGCTGAATGGACAGCGTCATCCCGGAACGGCCATGAGGCCGTATCCGGGATCGCGTGCCGAAGGAGGCACGGCCGGTCGCAGACGATCCCGGCGCGGCGCCCTACGGGCTTGGCCGGGATGACAGCTTTTGGATACAGAGGGCTGGCCCCCTCAAAGCCCCGAATAGCGCGTCGTCAGCCGCCGCGCCGCCTCCCGCACGCGGGCGCCGAGATCGGCGATCCGCTCGGGCGGCATGCGCACCGTGGGCGCCGAGATCGACAGCGCGCCGATCGGCTCCTTCCATTCGTCGAGCACCGCGGCGGCGACGCAGCGCATGCCGGGCGTGTGCTCCTCGTCGTCGATCGAGTAGCCGCGCGCGTCGATCGACGCGAGGTCGGACTGCAGCGCCCGCCGGCTGACATGGGTGTGCTCGGTGTAGCGCTCGAGCTGATCCGAGCCGAGCCAGGCGCGGCGCGCCTCCGGCTGCATGGCGGCGAGGATCGCCTTGCCGCCGCCCGAGGCATGGATCGGCATCCGCCCGCCGATGCGGAAGAAGGCGCGCACCGCCGCGTGGCTCTCCACCTGCGCGACGCAGATGAGCTCCGCGCCGTCGATCAGCGAGAGGTTCACCGTCTCGTTGACCGCGTAGGAGAGCTCGCGGATCTGGGTGCGGGCGATCTCCGGCAGGCGCCGGATGCGCAGATAGGCCGAGCCGATGCGGAACATGCCGAGCCCGACCATCCAGTGGCCGGTCGCCGGATCGTGGCCGACCAGCCCGCGCCGCTCCAGCGTCGTCAGAAGCCGGTGGACGGTCGAGGTCGGCAGCTCGGCGCGGCGCGCCACGTCGCTGAGCGTCATGCCGTCGGTCGCCGCCAGCACCTCCATCAGCGTGATGGCGCGGTCGAGCGACTGCACCTCGCCGCCGCTCTCGGTGGCGCCGGTGCTGGAAGGGCGGCCCCGCCGGCGGATGGTCACGGCCTCGTTCATCGGCTTCGCGTCCTCGTTCGCGAAAAAGTGGCAGGCGGCGCGCAACCCGCCCGCCATAATGCTGATTAGCATATAAGGCGCATCGTGAGCTTTTTCGCAAACTAGAAATCAATTCCGTATTGCGGAAATGATTTCTGCGTGGCATGGTCCCGCCAACTTCGGAAGCGTCCGGGGCAAGCTTTGCTGCCTCTCGTCGGCGCCCGCTCCGCGCGACGGCCGCATGCGGCCGGAACCCGGGCCGGCTCCGCCCCCGCGAGACACGCCACGGGCGCATGTTCGCAGGATGATTCGCGAGGCTCTTCGCGAGATCGCTGCGGACCCGGAGGCGGGATTTTCGAACGCGCCAGACATGGCTTCCGGGCATCTGCCTCCAAGGGCCGCCGCAAGGCGGCTGCCGGCACCCGGACGCCGACGACAAGGGCGACGAGGAGGACTGGCCATGGCCAAGATGCGTGCCGTCGATGCTGCAATCCGGATTCTTGAGAAGGAAGGTGTGACCACCGCCTTCGGCGTGCCCGGCGCGGCGATCAATCCGCTTTATTCCGCCATGCGCGCGCGTGGCTCGATGCGCCACATACTGGCGCGCCACGTCGAGGCCGCCTCGCACATGGCCGAGGGCTATACCCGCGCCAAGGCGGGCAATATCGGCGTGTGCATCGGCACCTCCGGCCCGGCCGGCACCGACATGATCACCGGCCTCTACTCGGCCGCCGCGGATTCGATCCCGATCCTGTGCATCACCGGCCAGGCGCCCCGCGCCCGCCTCTACAAGGAAGACTTCCAGGCCGTCGACATCGAATCGATCGCCAAGCCGGTCGCCAAGTGGGCGGTGCTCGTCCGCGAGCCGGCGCTGGTGCCGCAGGTGTTCCAGCAGGCCTTCCACGTCATGCGCTCCGGCCGCCCCGGCCCGGTGCTCATCGACCTGCCGCTCGACGTCCAGCTCGCCGAGATCGAGTTCGACGAGGACACCTACGCCCCGCTTCCGGTCTACAAGCCGCTCGCCACCCGCAAGCAGGCCGAGAAGGCCATCGCCATGCTGAACGAGGCGGAGCGTCCGCTCATCGTCTCCGGCGGCGGCGTGATCAATGCGGATGCCTCCGACCTGCTGGTCGAGTTCGCCGAGCTCACCGGCGTGCCGGTCATCCCGACCCTGATGGGCTGGGGCACCATCCCCGACGATCACGACCTGATGGCCGGCATGTGCGGCCTGCAGACCTCGCACCGCTACGGCAACGCGACGCTGCTCGCCTCCGACTTCGTGTTCGGCATCGGCAATCGCTGGGCCAACCGCCACACCGGCTCGGTCGACGTCTACACCAAGGGTCGCAAGTTCATCCATGTCGATATCGAGCCGACCCAGATCGGCCGCGTCTTCGGCCCGGATCTCGGCATCGCCTCGGACGCCGGCGCGGCGCTGAAGCTCTTCATCGAGGTGGCCAAGGAATACAAGGCCGCCGGCAAGCTGAAGGACCGCTCGGCCTGGGCGCAGGAATGCCTCAACCGCAAGAAGACGATGCTGCGCAAGACGCATTTCGACAACGTGCCGCTCAAGCCGCAGCGCGTCTATGAGGAGATGAACGAGGCGTTCGGCCGCGACACCCGCTATGTCTCGACCATCGGCCTCTCGCAGATCGCCGGCGCGCAGATGCTGCACGTCTACAAGCCGCGCAACTGGATCAATTGCGGCCAGGCCGGCCCGCTCGGCTGGACCCTGCCCGCCGCGCTCGGCGTGCGCGCGGCCGATCCGGACGCCGAGATCGTGGCGCTGTCGGGCGACTACGACTTCCAGTTCCTCATCGAGGAGCTGGCGGTCGGCGCCCAGCACAAGCTGCCCTATCTCCATGTGGTCGTGAACAACTCCTATCTCGGCCTGATCCGTCAGGCCCAGCGCGGCTTCAACATGGACTTCGAGGTCTCGCTGGCCTTCGAGAACATCAATGCCGAAGAGAATGCCGGCTATGGCGTCGACCACGTCGCGGTGGCCGAGGGCCTCGGCTGCAAGGCGGTGCGGGTCACCTCGCCGAACGAGTTCAAGGACGCCTTCGTCCGCGCCAAGGCGCTGATGAAGGAGCATCAGGTTCCGGTGGTGATGGAGTTCATCCTCGAGCGCGTCACCAACATCGCCATGGGTGCCGAGATCGACGCGGTCAACGAGTTCGAGGAAGTGCTCGACGTTCCGCTCGACAGCGTCAAGGAACCGGCCTGAGGTTCCGGACGGGGAGCAAGGCGCTTCCCGTCCGCTCGCTTTCGTCCTAACGACGAAAGCCGCCGCTATAGATCGGCGCGGGACGCGCCCCGCCACGTCCCGTCACTCTCGTCTGCTTGTTCATCACGTTCAGGAGCGGTCCATGCCCCGTTTCGCCGCCAATCTCACCATGCTCTTCAACGAGGTGCCCTTCCTCGATCGCTTCGAGAAGGCTGCCGCCGCCGGTTTCGCCGGCGTGGAGTATCTTTTCCCCTATGATTTCTCCCCCGAGGAGCTCGTCGCCAAGCTCAAGGCCAACGGCCTGAAGCAGGTGCTGCACAATCTCCCCGCCGGCAACTGGGGCGGCGGCGAGCGCGGCATCGCCATCCTGCCGGACCGCGTCGACGAGTTCCGCGCCGGCGTCGACAAGGCGATCACCTACGCGACCGCGCTCGGCTGCCCGCAGGTGAACATCCTCGCCGGCATCGTCCCCGCCGGGGCCGACCGCGAAATCCTGCACAATACCTTCGTGAACAACCTGAAATACGCCGCGCCGCGCATCAAGGACGCCGGCCTGAAGCTGCTGATCGAGCCGATCAACACCCGCGACATCCCCGGCTTCTTCCTGAACTACACGAAGCAGGCCAAGGCGATCATCGAGGAGGTCGGTTCCGACAACCTCTTCATCCAGTACGACATCTATCACATGCAGATCATGGAGGGTGACCTCGCCCGCACCATCGAGGCCAACCTCCCGCTGATCGCGCACATCCAGCTCGCCGACAATCCGGGCCGCAACGAGCCGGGCACCGGCGAGATCAACTATCCCTTCCTGTTCCGCCATCTCGACGCCATCGGCTACACCGGCTGGGTAGGCTGCGAGTACAAGCCGAAGGGCGACACCGGCGCCGGCCTCGGCTGGATCAAGACGCTCAGCGCCGCGGCGTGACAGCGCCGAACAAGAAACATTCACCTGGGAATCGCGAGGAACGAAAATGAAGGTCGGATTTGTCGGTCTCGGCATCATGGGCGCGCCGATGGCGGGCCATCTCATCGACGCGGGCCATGAACTCTATCTCTACGACATCAAGCCGGTTTCGGCGGAGCTGACCGGCAAGGGCGGCGTCGCCTGCGCCAGCGGCACCGAAGTCGCCAAGAACGCCGACGTCATCATCACCATGGTGCCCGATACCCCGCACGTGGCGGCGGCGCTGTTCGGCGAGGGCGGCATCGCGGCGGGCCTGACCCCCGGCAAGATCGTCGTCGACATGTCCTCGATCGCGCCGGTCGAGACCAAGGAGTTCGCCAAGAAGATCAACGCGCTCGGCTGCGACTATCTCGACGCCCCGGTCTCCGGTGGCGAGGTCGGCGCCAAGGCGGCCTCGCTCACCATCATGGTCGGCGGCCCGGACGCCGCCTTCGAGACGGTGAAGCCGCTGTTCGAGAAGATGGGCAAGAACATCACGCTGGTCGGCGGCAATGGCGACGGCCAGACCACCAAGGTGGCGAACCAGATCATCGTGGCGCTGACCATCGAGGCGGTCGGCGAGGCGCTGCTGTTCGCCTCCAAGGCCGGCGCCGATCCGGCCAAGGTGCGCCAGGCGCTGATGGGCGGCTTCGCCAATTCGCGCATACTCGAGGTGCACGGCGAGCGCATGGTGAAGCGCACCTTCGCTCCGGGCTTCCGCATCGAGCTGCACCAGAAGGACCTGAACCTCGCGCTGAACGGCGCCCGCCAGCTCGGCCTCGCTTTGCCGGCGACCGCGCTCGCCCAGCAGCTCTTCAGCGCCTGCGCGGCGCATGGCGGGGC
This sequence comes from Allobosea sp. 117, assembly GCF_000702305.1. Taxonomy (GTDB): domain Bacteria; phylum Pseudomonadota; class Alphaproteobacteria; order Rhizobiales; family Xanthobacteraceae; genus Ancylobacter. The sequence goes on along the minus strand of NZ_JNLC01000013.1, from coordinate 193,295 downwards.
GGCGTGGGACCACTCGGCGATGGTGAAGGCGCTCGAGCTGCTCGCCAACCACACGGTCGCCCCCGACGCGTGAGCTGATACCCGCGGGCGTCGGATGCAACATCCCGATGCTACGTGGTAAATTCTAATTACCAAGCACCTACCGCACCCCGGCAGATGAAACATCTCTGCCGGGGTAGTCTTTTGATGTCTCGGCGAGACAATTGTTCTGGCCTTTACGCCGTGGACATCGCCATCCTTTGCCGACATAACCTTGAACCTGTCGGCAGGTCCGGCGTTCAACAGGCAACGTAACCCGCGTAACGCGCGACGTATTATCACGGAGCCCTATTCGCACTTGACGAACGCCGAAATCCGCTCAATCATGGCATACAAAATACCAATATAAGAACTCCGACGTGTCACAGGCAATGCGCGGCGGTTGAGGAGGGAGCCCATGAAGGTATGCATTTACGGCGCCGGGGCGATCGGCGGTTATGTCGGCGTCCAGCTCAAGCGCGCGGGCGTCGACGTCAGCCTGGTGGCGCGCGGCGCCCATCTGGCGGCGATGAAGGCCAACGGCCTCAAGCTTCTGATCGACGATGAGGAGCGGGTCGAGCACATCCCCTGCTCGGACAATCCGGCCGAGCTCGGCCCCCAGGACTACGTCATCGTCGCGCTGAAGGCCCATTCGGTGCCGGGCGTGGTCGATGCCATGCAGCCGCTGCTCGGCAACGACACCGCGGTCGTCACCGCGGTCAACGGCATCCCCTACTGGTATTATTATAAGCACGGCGACCAGCTCGAAGGCCGCACGCTCGAGAGCATCGATCCCGGCGGCAAGCAGTGGAACGGCCTGCGCCCCGAGCGCGCCATCGGCTGCATCGTCTATCCGGCGACCGAGGTGGTCGAGCCGGGCGTCATCAAGCACGTCTATGGCGACAAGTTCCCGCTCGGCGAGCCGTCCGGCGAGATCACCGAGCGCGTCACCAAGCTGTCCGAGGCGTTCGCCGCCGGCGGCATGCGCGCCCCGGTGCTGCCGAACATCCGCGACGAGCTGTGGCTGAAGCTGTGGGGCAATCTCTGCTTCAACCCGATCAGCGCCCTCACCCACGCCACCCTCGACACCATCGCTTCGGACCCCGGCACCCGCGCGGTCGCCAAGGCGATGATGCTGGAGGCGCAGGAGATCGCGATCCAGTCCGGCGTGAACTTCCGTGTCGGCGTCGAGCGGCGCATCGACGGCGCCGGCGCGGTCGGCGCGCACAAGACCTCGATGCTGCAGGACCTCGAACGTTCCCGCCCGATGGAGATCGATCCGCTGGTCACCGTGGTTCAGGAAATGGGCCGGCTCGCCGGTATCCCGACACCAACCATCGACATCGTGCTCGCGCTGGTGCGTCAGCGCGCGCAGATCGCCGGCTGCTACAACTGAGTTCCTGCATCATGGCACATTGGGTTCGCTTCAGCCGCGCCGGCGCGGCTGGCTTCGGCACGCTCGACGGCGACGCGATCGCCGTCCACAGCGGTAACATGTTCAACGGCGCGCAGCCGACCGGGGAGCGCCTCGCGCTCACCGAGGTCGAGCTGCTCGCTCCTACCGAGCCGACCAAGATCATCGCTCTGTGGAACAATTTCCACGCGCTGGCGGCCAAATTGAACTCGCCGGTGCCGGCCGATCCGCTCTATCTCCTGAAAGCCGGCTCTTGCCTCGCCCATCCGGGCGCCGAGGTGCGCCGGCCGCCGAGCTATGACGGCAAGGTGGTCTATGAGGGCGAGCTCGGCATCGTCATCGGCAGGACCGCGACCAACGTCTCCGAGGAGGAGGCCGAGGCCTGCATCTTCGGTTACACCTGCGTCAACGACATCACCGCCGCCGACATCATCAACAAGGACCCGACCTTCGCGCAGTGGGTGCGGGCCAAGAGCTTCGACGGCTTCGGCCCCTTCGGCCCGGCGGTGGCGACCGGCATCGATCCGGCCACGCTGGTGGTGCGCACCGTGCTGAACGGCGAGGAGCGGCAGCGCTACCCGATCAGCGACATGGTGTTCTCGACCCGCCAGCTGGTCAGCCGCATCTCGCACGACATGACGCTCAACCCCGGCGACGTCATCTGCTGCGGAACCTCGATCGGCGTGGGCACGATGAAGGCCCCGACCAACGCGGTCGACATCGTGATCGAGGGAATCGGGACGCTCAGCAACACTTTTGTGCAGTAGCGTCCTGGCGCGCCAGCGCCTATAGGGGAATAGGAAATGCCAATCGACGGGAGGGCGGGAACGCGTCCTCCCGACCGCACGGTTGTGGAGGAGCGGGACGAATGAACATCCATGAGTATCAGGCGAAGGGGGTGCTCCGCGAATTCGGGGTCCCGGTGCCGAGCGGTGTCGCGATTCTAGACGCGGCAGAGGCCGACGCGGCGGCGTCCAAGGTCGCCGGTCCGGTGTGGGTTGTGAAGAGCCAGATCCATGCCGGCGGCCGTGGCAAGGGCAAATTCAAGGAAGCCGACGCCGGCGAGAAGGGTGGCGTGCGCGTCGTCAAGTCCGCTGCGGAAGCGGCGGCCAATGCCAAGCAGATCCTCGGCAAGACGCTGGTGACGATCCAGACCGGCCCGGCCGGCAAGCAGGTCAACCGCGTCTATATCGAGGAAGGCTCCGATATCGACAAGGAGTTCTACCTCTCGGCCCTCGTCGACCGCGCCACCTCGCGTGTCGCCTTCGTGGTCTCGACCGAAGGCGGCATGGACATCGAGGAAGTCGCGCATTCGACGCCCGAGAAGATCCACACCTTCTCGGTCGACCCGGCCACCGGCGTCATGCCGCATCACGGCCGCACCGTCGCCAAGGCGCTCGGCCTGTCCGGCGACCTCGCCAAGCAGGCGGGCGATCTGGTCACCAAGCTCTACGCCGCCTTCGTCGGCAAGGACATGGCGATGCTCGAGGTGAACCCGCTGGTCGTCACCAAGGACGGCAAGCTGAAGTGCCTCGACGCCAAGATCTCCTTCGATTCCAACTCGCTCTACCGGCACCCCGACGTTCTCGCCCTGCGTGACGAGACCGAGGAGGACGCCAAGGAGATCGAGGCCTCGAAATACGACCTCGCCTATATCGCGCTCGACGGTACCATTGGCTGCATGGTGAACGGCGCCGGCCTCGCCATGGCGACGCTGGACATCATCAAGCTGTACGGCGAGAGCCCGGCCAACTTCCTCGACGTCGGCGGCGGCGCCACCGAAGAGAAGGTGACGGCGGCGTTCAAGATCATCACCGCCGATCCGCAGGTGAAGGGCATCCTCGTCAACATCTTCGGCGGCATCATGAAGTGCGACGTCATCGCCCGCGGCGTGCTCGCGGCGGTGAAGGCGGTCGGCCTCGAAGTGCCGCTGGTGGTTCGCCTCGAGGGCACCAATGTCGAGGAAGGCAAGCAGATCATCCGCGACAGCGGGCTGAACGTCATCCCGGCGGACGACCTCGACGACGCCGCTCAGAAGATCGTCAAGGCCGTAAAGAAGGAGGCCGCCTGATGTCCGTGCTCATCGACAAAGACACCAAGGTCATCACCCAGGGCTTCACCGGCAAGAACGGCACCTTCCACGCCGAGCAGGCGATCGCCTACGGCACCAAGATGGTCGGCGGCACCTCGCCCGGGAAGGGCGGCTCCATCCATCTCGGCCTGCCGGTATTCGACACGGTGATCGAGGCCCGCGAGGCGACCGGCGCCGATGCGAGCGTGATCTACGTGCCCCCGCCGGGCGCGGCGGACGCGATCTGCGAGGCCATCGCTGCCGAGATCCCGCTGATCGTCTGCATCACCGAGGGCATCCCGGTGCTCGACATGGTGAAGGTGCGCCGGGCGCTGGACGGCTCGAAGTCCCGCCTGGTCGGCCCGAACTGCCCCGGCATCGTCACCGCCGGCGAGTCGAAGATCGGCATCATGCCGGCGAACATCTTCCGCAAGGGCTCGGTCGGCGTCGTCTCGCGCTCCGGCACGCTGACCTATGAGGCGGTGTTCCAGACCTCGCAGGAAGGCCTCGGCCAGACCACCGCGGTCGGCATCGGCGGCGACCCGGTAAAGGGCACCGAATTCATTGACGTGCTGGAGCTGTTCCTTGCCGACGACGCCACCGAGTCGATCATCATGATCGGCGAGATCGGCGGCTCGGCCGAGGAGGAAGCCGCCCAGTTCCTCAAGGACGAGGCCAAGCGCGGCCGCAAGAAGCCGATGGTCGGCTTCATCGCCGGCCGCACCGCCCCTCCCGGCCGCCGCATGGGCCATGCCGGCGCCATCATCTCGGGCGGCAAGGGCGGCGCCGAGGACAAGATCGCGGCGATGGAGGAGGCCGGCATCGTGGTCTCCCCCTCCCCGGCCCGTCTCGGCAAGACGCTGGTCGACGTGCTGAACAAGAAGGCCGCGGCCTGACGGCCCGACCTGTTCATCGTCAGAAAACGCAACGCCCCGCGCCGACCGGCGCGGGGCGTTCGTCTTTGAGAAATGGCGGTCGGGGCTGAAGATACCGGGTCAGACCGGGAAGGATTCCGGCGGCAGCGAGAAGATCTCGGCGTCGTCGCTCAGCACCTGCACCATGAGGATCGTCACCCAGGCGTGGCAGACGATCAAAGCCGGCAAGACCGGAAATACGGCATCCAACATGCGCGGGGCTCCATCCCAGCGGTTCCTGTTGCGACGCAGCATAATCATTATCGGTCAGTCTGGTATAACAGATGCCAGATACCACCCATGCCCGATCTGCATGGCCGCAACCGGCGCGGCAAAACGATGGCCGCGAATGCCCGTCCCATCCCCGCCTGCCGGCGGAGGATTATTGCTGGGGCTGCTGGTTCGGCGGAGTCTGCGGCGGCAGCGGCAGGCCCCAGGCGCTGAACGCCTCGCGGAACGCCTGATCGCCCGGCAGTCCCTTCTCGATGGCGAGAATGCCGCGCCGGCCATTGCTGAACACGATCGGCACGTCGAGCCAGTTACGGGTGAGCAGCAAAGCAAGGTTGCGCTGGCGCTCGGCGTCGAGCGCGGAAAGGCCGATCAGGAAGAAGCCCGGCGTCACCCGCACGGCAAGGCCGGCGAGCGGCAGACCTTGGGCCGCCTCCGTCACCTTGGCGCGGATGCCGGGCACGTTCGCGACCGTGCCGAGATCGAAATTCGGCGGCAGGGCGAACTGAAGCTCCACGATATGGGAGGCCGGAATGCTGGCATCCTGGTTCCGCCGCAGCGTGATCTCGACCTTCACCTGGCGGTCGGGAATCTCGACGGTCGCGTGAATGCCGATATCCGGGCCGAGGCCGCCGCCGGCGTCGAAGGTCTCGGTCCGCCACACAGCAGTGCCGACGAATTGCTGTAGCCCCTGCTGCCCGCCGCCGGGATTCTCCTCGAACAGCACCGCGCGCTGAGCGACGGCGGCCGTCTGCCCGGCCGGCGCCTGGCTCGGCGCCGTGGGCCGGCGGGCCGGATCGCTCGGCGCCTGGGCCACCCGGTCGGTCGACTTGGTCGATTCCGGCTTCGCCGCCTGCTGCGGAGCCGGGGTCGCCGGCGTCTCGCCGCCGCGCAGCGAGCGGATCGCGGCGATGATAGGATCGCGCTGGACATAGCCGATCGCGGTAGCGCCGCCGAGCACGACCACCGCCGCCAACGCGAGGATGAGCCGCATCCGCCGACGGCGCCGCGCCTCCGCGTCGTCCGGGTCCGGCAGCTCCCAGCTACCACCCTCGTCTTCCGATGCCGACGGCTCGTCACCACGCCGGGCGGAGCCGAGCGGCGCGACCATCGGGTCCTCGTCGGGCTCGCGCCCGACCTCGCCGGAACGGGGCGTAAGCCCCGCGCGGATGAAGCCCGGCCTGTCGCCTTCCGGCGCCGTGTCTTGGGCCGGCCCGGAGGCCGGAGGCCGGGCGGGGGCCGGGCGATTGAACAGAGGCTCGCGCGCCGGCGGTGCGGGCGGTGGCACGCGGTTCGGCTGAGCCGCCCGCTCGGGCGATGGGGCAGCCGCGCGCGGTGCGGGCGCGGAGGGGGCCGGCGGTGGCGCGGCCGGCGATGCGTAATCGGCCTCGATACGGCGCATGGCGTCGTCGAGCGAACGGCGCTCGCGCTCGACATCCTCTTCCGGCAGCGGCGGATCGGCACCGCGAAGCTGCGCCAGCAGGGCGGTGCGGGCGCGGTCATAGACGACCTGCCGGGCTTCCTTCGAATTGACGGGAAGCCCGGAGATCGCGCGCGCCAGCAGAGGATAATAGTCAGCCATCAGACTTCGGTGTCACCGGCGGGCAGGAGAAGAGGAAACATGGTTCGCACGATCCCCGCCCCGTCACGGTTCGAAGGGATTCTGCACGAGGATGGTGTCCGCGCGCTCGGGGCTGGTGGAGAGCAGCGCGACCGGACAGCCGATCAGCTCCTCGATCCGCCGCACATATTTCACCGCCTCTGCGGGCAAGTCGACCCAGGAACGGGCACCGGCGGTCGAGCCGGACCAGCCCTCGATCGTCTCGTAGACCGGCTCGACCTGCGCCTGCGCGTCCTGCCCGGCCGGGAAATAGTCGATCTCCTGCCCGTCGAGCAGGTAGCGCGTGCACACCTTGATCTCGTCGAAGCCGTCGAGCACGTCGAGCTTGGTCAGCGCGATGCCATTGATGCCGGAGGTGCGCACCGTCTGGCGCACCAGCACGGCGTCGAACCAGCCGCAACGCCGCGCGCGGCCGGTCACGGTGCCGAACTCGTGGCCGCGCTCGCCCAGCCGTTGGCCGACCGCGTCGGTCAGCTCGGTCGGGAACGGCCCCTCGCCCACGCGGGTCGTGTAGGCCTTGGTAATACCGAGCACATAGTCCACCGCGCCCGGTCCGAGCCCGGAGCCGGTGGCCGCCTGCGCCGCCACCGTATTGGAGGAGGTCACGAACGGATAGGTGCCGTGGTCGACGTCGAGCAGCGCGCCCTGCGCGCCCTCGAACAGAATCTTGGCGCCGCGCCGACGCTCGTCGTCGAGCAGCGCCCAGGTGCGGTCCATATAGGGCAGCACCTTCGGCGCGATGGCGAGCAGTTCCTCGCGCAGCGCCACGCCGTCCACCTCGTCGATGCCGAGGCCGCGCCGCAGCGCATTGTGATGGGCGAGCAGCCGCTCGATCTTGCCGTCGAGCGTTGCGGGATGGGCGAGGTCGACGAGGCGGATGGCGCGACGGCCGACCTTGTCCTCATAGGCCGGGCCGATGCCACGCTTGGTGGTGCCGATCTTGGTGCCGGTGGCGGCCGCGTTCTCGCGGATGGCGTCGAGCTCGCGGTGCAGCGGCAGGATCAGCGCGGCATTCTCGGCGACGCGCAGCCGCTCCGGCGTGACCTCGATCCCCTGCCCCGCGATGCGGGCGATCTCGTCGATCAGCGCCTGCGGATCGAGCACCACGCCATTGCCGATCACCGACAGCTTGGCGCCGCGCACCAGCCCCGACGGCAGCAGGGACAGCTTATAGGTGGCATTGCCTACCACCAGCGTATGGCCGGCATTGTGCCCGCCCTGGAAGCGGACCACCACGTCGGCCTGCTCGCTGAGCCAGTCGACAATCTTGCCTTTACCCTCGTCGCCCCACTGGGAGCCGACGACGACGACATTCGCCACGAGCAATGCTCCTGATTGCGTCCCCGCGCCGGCCCTTGCGCCGCGCCGGCCACACAGAAGAAACCCCGGCGAAGCAATCCGACCGGGGCCGCTTCGTCTTAAGGGATGGATACCGGGGAGGCAAGACGCGCGTCCGATGCAAGGCAGCGGGATACGGCAGGCCGATGTCGCAGGCCGAATCGGCATCTGTCGCACGGTCAGCGTCGGCACCACGGAGACATTGCGCAAACGCAACGCGTTCCGGCTTGATATCAGCTTCCTTTGCACGAAATCATGGGCTGTCCGGATGTTTCCGGTCGGAGGACGTCATCATGGAAACCGCCACACTTCCCGCTGCCCGCACGCCCTTGCCCGACGCGCTCACGCTCGGCCCGGTGCGGCTGCGCGTGCGCGACGCGGCGCGCTCCCTCGCTTTCTACCGTGATGTCATCGGCCTGACGCCGCTTGGCAGTGAGGACGGAATCGTCCGCCTCGGCGCCGGCACCCGCACGCTCGTCGAGCTCGAGGAAGCGCCGAACGCGCCGGCCCGCCCGCGCGGAACTCCGGGGCTGTTCCACGTCGCGATACTGATGCCCGACCGCGCGGCGCTGGCCGTCGTGCTCAAACGGCTGATCGCACGCGGCGTGCGGCTCGGCGCCTCCGACCACATCGTCAGCGAGGCGCTCTATCTCGACGATCCGGACGGCAACGGCATCGAGATCTACCGCGACCGCCGCCGCGACGAATGGTTCTGGCAGGCCGGCACCATCGCCATGGCGACCGAGCCGCTCGACCTGCGCAACCTGCTCACCGACGCCCCCGCCGAGGTGCCGGCCGACACCCCGATGCCCGACGGCACCGTGGTCGGCCACGTGCACCTGCAGGTCGGCGACCTCGCCGCCGCGCGGCGCTTCTATGTCAACGAGCTCGGCTTCGACATCACCACCGAGCGCTATCCCGGCGCGCTCTTCGTCAGCGCCGGCGGCTACCACCACCATCTCGGGCTGAACGTCTGGCACAGCCAGGGCCGCGGCCCGGCGCCGGCCGGTGCGCTCGGCCTCGTCCACTACAGCGTGGTGCTGCCGGATTCGGCCGCCGTCGAGAAACTACGCGAGCGCCTCGCCGCCGACGGGCAGGCCACCACGGCGATCGAAGGCGGCTTCGCCGTCGCCGATCCGTGGGGCACCACGGCACATGTGGTGGCGGGATAGGGCATGCGCGAAACGGTATCCCGGAACGGCCGCCACGCCGCATCCGGGAGCGCTTCGGCGGGACATTGACCCCGGCGGCACGGCCCCCTAGACCGTTGGCGCGCGAATGGTCCGCGAATGGTCCTGCCGGTGCCGCGATGTTCCGTCGTCTACTCGACGCCCCCTATGTGCTGCTCACTCTCGTTCCGCTGCTGTGGGCGGGCAACATCGTGCTCGGCCGCTTCATCGCCGGGCAGGTGCCGCCCATCGCCATCGCCTGGTTCCGCTGGACGCTCGCCTTCCTGATCCTGCTGCCGTTCGCCTGGCGCTCGCTGAGGCAGGACTGGCCGGTCATCCGCCGCAACATCGGCATATTGACGCTGCTCACCCTGCCCGGCATCACGCTCTACAACACCTTCTTCTATTGGGGCCTGCAGTTCACGCCTGCGCTGAACGGCCTGCTCATGCAATCGACCGCGCCGCTGCTGATCGCCCTCTGGGCCTTCGTGCTGAGCGGATCGCGCCTGTCCATCGGCCAGGCGGCGGGTATCGTGCTGTCGCTGTGCGGCGTGCTGGTCATCATCTCGCGCGGCGATCCGGCGGTGCTCACCGGCATCGAGTTCAACAAGGGCGATCTCTGGCTGATCGCCGCGATGATCCTCTACGCCTTCTATTCCGCGCTGCTGGTGCGCCGCCCCTCGATGAGCCGCCTCGGCTTCCTCGCCTTCTCCATCGGCTGGGGTGCGGTGCTGCTGACCCCCGCCTTCGTCTGGGAGAGGCTCGCCGGCCCGCCGTTGGTGTTCAACGCGCTGACGCTAGCCTCCTTCGCCTATGTGTCGGTCTTCGCCTCGGTGCTCGCCTATCTATTTTTCAATCGCGGCATCGAGCTAATCGGTCCGAACCGGGCAGCACCGTTCTTCCATTTGATGCCGGTGTTCGGCTCGGCGCTCGCCATCCTCGTGCTTGGCGAGCAGCCGCACCTCTATCATGCGGTCGGTTATGCGCTGGTGCTGACCGGCGTCGTCATCGCCACCATCTTCGGCCGCCGCGCGGCCGCCGGGGTCAGCCCAGCTCGAAGCTCGTGACGCCGTAGAGCCGGTCGAGTGCGACCTCGCGGATCGGGCCGGAATACATGCGCGCCGTCTCGAACACGGGGGCGAGCTCGGCGCGTTCGGCCAGCGCCACCGCCGCACGGTTCGGTTCCGGCACGTCGAAATAGAGCGCCGCGCCGCCCGCCGTCGCGGCCAGCGCACCGAATACCTCCTCGGCCGCCGCCTCGTCCTCGGCGACCAGCGGGCCGATCTTAAAGCCGTGCCGGGCCGGCCGGATCACGCCCCAGCCGGCGAGACGCCCCTCACGCATCAGCGCCCGCCCGACATGCCCCGGCGCGGAGATCCAGGCGTGCAGGAAGGCCGGCCGGTCGGCAGGGAACACCAGCGCGTCGCTCGCAGCGACCGCCGCGAAGGACACGTCGGCAAGCGGCGCGCAGCTTCCCAGCCCGCCCGATGGCGCCGGCCCGCCATAACGGATATTGCGATGGGAGAAGGCGAAGCCGTCCTTCGCGTAGTTGGCCTGCTGCGCCACGACCCCGTCGAGTCCGACGGTACGGGTGCCGGCATGCGCGCGGCCCGCCTGCCACAGCCGCCAGCCGATGCCGCGCCCGCGCAGGTCCGGCCGCACGATGTAGAAGCCGAGGAAGGAGAAGCGTGCGTCGTAGTTCACCACCGAGATGGTGGCTGCCGGCGCGCCGTCGAGCTCGGCCACGAGAAAGCCCTCGCCGTCTGTCACGCCGAACGGGACCGCATCGCCCAGGCCGGGATTCCAGCCCTCGCCCGCCGCCCAGTCGACGGCGAGGGAGATTTCGTCCATGAGCAGCGGTCGGATGGTCAGATGGCCGGACATGCGCGTGCGGTGCCTGCAGGTTCAGAGACGGGTCGACGATGGATTTGGGGATGATTCACGAGCTGGCCGTCGGTATCTCGGTCAATGTCGCGGTGATGCTGGTGCATCTCTCCGCCACCTTCATCCTGATCGGTCTGGTCGCGCCTTATGAGGGCGGCCTGCTGCGCCGTCCGCATCTGCGGCTCATGATGGCGCTGGCGGTCGCCGGCGTCGTGTTGCTCTTCGCGCATCTGGCGGAGGTCGCCATCTGGGCGCTGGTCTATTCCGAGATGGGCCTGGTCCAGCACAGCGGCGACGCCTTCTACTCGGCCTTCGTCAACTACACGACACTCGGCTATGGCGACGCGCTGCAGGAGACCCACACCCGCCTGCTCGGCCCCTTCGCCTCGGCCAGCGGCATCCTGATGTTCGGCTGGTCGACCGCCATCCTGATCTCGGTCCTGCAGCGCCATCTGCCCAGCCTCGAAGAGCATCGGCGCCAGATGCGGCGCCAACGCGACCCCGACTCGCGCGACTGACGCCGAAGGCCTCATCCCGGCGGATGCACCGCGTGCCAGTGGCGCGCGATGTCGATCCGCCGCGCCACCCACACTCTGTCGTGCCGGGCGATGTGGTCGAGGAAGCGCTCCAGCGCGACGATCCGCCCCGGCCGGCCGACAAGGCGGCAATGCAGGCCGACGGTCATCATCTTCGGCGCCTGCGCCCCCTCGGCATAGAGCGCGTCGAAGCTGTCGCGCAGATAGGCGAAGAACTGGTCGCCGGAATTGAAACCCTGCGCGGCGGCAAAGCGCATGTCGTTGACGTCGAGCGTATAGGGAATCGTCAGATGGGGGCCGCGCGGCCCCTCGACCCAATAGGGCAGGTCGTCGGCATAGGTGTCGGAATCATAGAGGAAGCCGCCCTCCTCCATGGTGATGCGGCGCGAATGCACCGAGGTGCGCCCGGTGTACCAGCCGAGCGGACGCTCGCCGACGACGCGCGTGTGCAGCGCGATGGCCGCCTCGAAATCCGCCTTCTCCGCCTCGTAGGAATGGTCGCGATAGTCAATCCATTTCAGGCCGTGGCTGGCGATCTCCCAGTCGGCCTCCTTCATCGCTGCGACGGCACCGGGGTTGCGGGCGAGCGCCGTGGCGACGCCGAACACCGTCACCGGCACGCCGCGCCCGGTGAACAGCCGCCACAGCCGCCAGAAGCCGGCGCGCGAACCGTATTCGTAGATCGACTCCATGTTCATGTGCCGCTGGCCCGGCCAGGGCTGAGCGCCGACGATCTCCGACAGGAAGGCCTCCGAAGCGGCATCCCCATGGAGAATGCAGTTCTCGCCACCCTCCTCGTAATTGACGACGAACTGCACCGCGACGCGCGCGCCGCCGGGCCATTTCGGGTCCGGCGGATTGCGGCCATAGCCGAGGAGGTCGCGGGGATAGGGGGAATCGTAGTTGAACATGAACGGACCGTCGGGACGATGGGCGGCGCGCGAAGCGCCGGAATGGCCCGAGGCTAATGCCTCCGCCGCCGCGGCGAAACTTTATCTCGCAGTTGCGGGAAAAATCCCCCGCTCCCCTCGACAAGCCGGGGTGCGGCGGTCTTCATTGGCGCGTCGAATTCACCGATAGGCCGGCCATGTCGCTCCCCGATCCCAGTTTCCTGCTTGCCCGCGCACCGGTCGTGCCGGTCGTCACAGTGCCGAGCGTCGCCGCCGGCGTGAAGCTCGCGCGCGCCCTGGTGGACGGCGGTCTGCCGCTCATCGAGGTGACGCTGCGCACTGAGCCGGCACTCGACGCCATCGCCGCCATCGCCGCCGAAGTGCCGGACGCCATCGTCGGCGCCGGAACCGTGACGCGGCCTGAGCTGATCGCCGCCTCGATCGGCGCCGGCGCGCGCTTCCTCGTCTCCCCCGGCTGCCCGCCGGCGCTCGCCGAGGCGCTGGCCGAGGCGCCGGTGCCGGTGATGCCCGGCTGCGCCACCGCCACCGAGGCGATGACGCTGCACGCCATGGGTTTTCCGGTGCTGAAGCTGTTCCCGGCCGAATCGGTCGGCGGCGTCGGGCTGATCAAGTCGCTCGCCGGCCCCCTGCCGGACCTGCGCTTCTGCCCGACGGGGGGCATCGGCCCGTCCAATGTCGGCAGCTATCTCGCCCAGCCAAACATCCTCGCCGTCGGCGGCTCCTGGGTGTGTCCGAGCGAGGCGGTGGCAATGGGCGACTGGGAGCAGATCGCCGCCCTCGCCAAGGCCGCCGCGAAGCTGCACCGCGCGGCCTTCCCGATGTGAGAATGCCGCGCTTGCGGCGCGGCATTCCATGTCTAACGTGTTGTCCGAAGCTCAGAAGCTCAACGGCTTGGCCTGCTTCACGGCGGGGATTTCCTGCACCTTGGCGAGGATTTCGGCCGGCACTTTGCCATCCACCTCGACCAGCGCGATGGCGTCGCCCCCCTGCCGGTCGCGGCCGAGCGCGAAGGTGGCGATGTTGATGCCGGCATCGCCGAGCAGGCTGGCGAAGCGGCCCACGAAGCCCGGCTTGTCCTCGTTGGTCACGTAGATCATCGAGGGCGCGAACTCGGCGTCAACCTTGATGCCCTTGATGTCGACGATGCGCGGGCGCCCGTCGGCGAACACCGTGCCGGCGACCGAGCGCTCCATCTTCTCGGTGACGACGGTCAGCGTGACAAGGCTCTCATAGTCGCCGGAGACCTCGCGGGTCACTTCCTCGACAACGATACCGCGCTCCTTGGCAACGCTCGGCGCCGAGACGACGTTCACGTCCTGCAGCGCCGGGCGCAGCAGGCCGGCGACCGCCGCCGAGGTCAGCGCCTTGGTCTTCAGGTCCGCGACCGCGCCCTCATAGGTGATGCGCACGATCTTGATGTCGGTCTCGGTGAGCTGGCCCGCGAACGAGCCGAGCTTCTCGGCGAGCTCGATGAAGGGCTTCAGCTTGGGGGCTTCCTCGGCGGTGATCGAAGGGAAGTTCACCGCGTTGGAGATCGCCCCGCGCAGCAGGTAGTCGCTCATCTGCTCGGCGACCTGCAGCGCGACGTTCTCCTGCGCCTCGGCGGTGGAGGCGCCGAGATGCGGCGTGCAGATCACGTTGGGCAGGCCGAACAGTGGGTTCTCGGTCGCCGGCTCGGTCACGAACACGTCGAAGGCGGCGCCCGCGACATGGCCGGATTTCAGAGCCTCGGCGAGAGCCGCCTCGTCGACGAGGCCGCCGCGCGCACAGTTGACGATGCGCACGCCCTTCTTCGCCTTGGCCAGCGCCTCGGCGGAGAGCACGTTCTTCGTCTTCTCGGTGAGCGGCGTGTGCAGGGTGATGACGTCGGCGCGGGCGAGCAGGTCGTCGAGCTCGACCTTCTCCACGCCGAGATCGAGCGCCCGCTCCAGCGAGAGGAAGGGATCGAAGGCGATTACCTTCATCTTCAGGCCCAGCGCGCGGTCCGCGACGATCGAGCCGATATTGCCGCAGCCAATGACGCCGAGCGTCTTGGCCGTGAGCTCGACGCCCATGAAGCGGTTCTTCTCCCACTTGCCGGCCTGGGTCGAGGCGTCTGCCGCCGGAATTTCACGCGCCAGAGCGAACATCATCGCGATCGCATGCTCGGCGGTGGTGATGGAGTTGCCGAACGGCGTGTTCATCACGATCACGCCCTTGGCGGTGGCGGCCGGGATGTCGACATTGTCGACGCCGATGCCGGCGCGGCCGACCACCTTGAGGCGGGTGGCATTGGCGAGGATCTTCGGCGTCACCTTGGTCGCCGAGCGGATGGCGAGGCCGTCATAGTCGCCGATGATCTCGGCGAGCTTGTCCTTGTCCTTGCCGAGGTTTGGCTGGAAATCCACCTCGACGCCGCGATCCTTGAAGATCTGCACGGCTGCCGGGGAGAGCGCATCGGAAATCAGAACGCGAGGGGCCATGGCGGGCGGTCCTTGGAATCGGGTCCATTGATGGGTCGTCCCGCCGCTGGCGGGAGGGGACGGCGAAGCGTTCGCGGATCAGGCGTCCGGCAGGAAACGGGACTGCCGGAAAGGGCGGCGCCCGGCCGGGAGCGCCGGAAGCCGCCGGTACATCGCCCTGTCCCTTCGCCGTCCCCTCGCGTCAGCGGCTGGGACGGGAACGGGATCAGGCGGCCTTTGCGAGGCCGGCCTTGGCGTTGGCGAAGGCCCAGTCGAGCCAGGGGGTGAGCGCCGCGAGGTCCGCGGCCTCCACCGTCGCGCCGGCCCAGATGCGCAGCCCCGCCGGGGCGTCGCGATAGGCGCCGATGTCATAGGCGACGCCGGCCTTCTCGAGCGCGGAGGCGATCTGCTTGGCGAAGGCGGCCTGCGCGTCGGGCGCGAGCGCCGTAACCTCGGGATCGGCCACGACGAGGCAGACCGAGGTGTTGGAGCGGGTCGCCGGGTCCTTGGCGAGGAAGTCGACCCACGGGGTCGCCGCCGCCCAATCGGCCAGCACCTTGAAGTTGGCATCGGAGCGCGCGACCAGCGCGTCGAGCCCGCCGAGCGCCTTCGCCCATTGCAGCGCGTCGATATAGTCCTCGACGCAGAGCATGGAGGGCGTGTTGATGGTCTCGCCCTCGAAGATGCCCTCGATCAGCTTGCCGCCCTTGGTCATGCGGAAGATCTTCGGCATCGGCCAGGCCGGGGTGTGGGTCTCGAGCCGCTCCACTGCGCGCGGCGAGAGAATGAGCATGCCGTGCGCCGCCTCGCCGCCGAGCACCTTCTGCCAGGAGAAGGTGACGACATCGAGCTTGTCCCAGTCGAGACGCTGCGCGAAGGCCGCCGAGGTGGCGTCGCAGATGGTCAGCCCGTCGCGCCCGGCGGGGATGAAATCGCCGTTCGGCACCCGCACGCCCGAGGTCGTGCCGTTCCAGGTGAAGACGACGTCATGGGCGAAGTCGACCTCGGCGAGGTTCGGCAGCTCGCCATAGCCAGCCTTCAGCACGCGGGTGTCGCGCAGCTTGAGCTGCTTGACGATGTCGGTGACCCAGCCCTCGCCGAAGCTCTCCCAGGCCAGCACGTCCACGGGACGCGGGCCGAGCAGCGACCAGAGCGCCATCTCCACGGCGCCGGTGTCGGAGGCGGGAACAATGCCGATGCGGTAACCGGCGGGAACCTGCAGGACCTCGCGGGTGAGATCGATGGCGAGCTTGAGTTTCGCCTTGCCCGCCTTGGCGCGGTGCGAGCGGCCGAGCGGAGCATCGCTCAGGCCTTCCAGCGTCCAGCCTGGACGCTTGGCGCAGGGGCCGGACGAAAAATTGGAGTTCGCCGGCTTGGCAGCCGGCTGCGCGGTAATCGTCATGATATCCATCCTCTCAGATGGTCCGCTCCTCGTTGGGGAGGAGTGTCCCGTGGACGGCAATACGCCTGTGGAGAGGGAGGCGTCAAGAGGGCTTTCGAAACGCAAAAGGGCGCCATGCGGGCGCCCTTCGCGAGAGGATGGTCGGTGAAGAGCGTCAGTCGATCATGAAGCGCGCACCGACGCGGAACTCGTGCGCGGTGATGTCGTCGACATGCACCACGGCCTCGCCCATATAGCCGAGCCCGTCGACGCCATCGACGCCGGAGGTGAAGTCGGCGCCGCTGATCGAGGTGTAGCGATAGCCGAAGTCGAGCAGCCAGTTCGGCGCAAGCTGGAAGCTGGCGCCGGCCATCAGCGCCCAGGCGAAGCTCCACTTGCCGTCGAAATCGGTGGTGACGCCGACATCCTGGATGTCGAGATTGGTCAGGCTGAGATAGCCCGCGCCGATGCCCGCGCCGACATAGGGCGTGAAGCCGCTCCAGGTGCCGAGATCGAGATAGGCGTTGGCGAGGAACAGGGCGGTGGACAGCCGCCCCTCGAAGTCGCGGCTGTTGCCGCCGGTCGACCACGTGCCGCTCCAGGCGTCATAGGTCGAGAAGGTGCCGTTGAGCGTGCCGCTGGCCTCGCCGCGATAGTCGCCGGTTACGTCGAAGCGCAACCATTCGGTCGCCTTGAAGCCGAAGCCGCCGCCGATGGTCCAGGTATTGTCGAGATCGGCCGGGCTGAAGGAGGTGCCGTAGAGCAGGCCGGTGTTCATGTCGAACAGGCTGCTGGAGCCGGACGCCGAGCTGTCCTGCAAGACATAGCCGACATCGCCGCGCAGGTACCAGTTCGAGCCGAATTCCTGCACCGGCGGCGCGTAGTCGACATCGGGCATGTCGGCGGCGAGCGCGCCGGGAAGCGAGGCGACGACCGGCAGGAGACCGCCGATCAGCGCAAGGACGAGGGGTCGGATCGAGGCCATGGTCGTGCACTCCCGGTCGAATCGCCGCGTGGTTGGCGAGATGTTTCGACGGCAAGCCTCGCAAATCATGGTAAACAATTCGATAATACGTCGAATAACATGTTAAATGCAAAAATAAAAAACGGCGCGAGTACGCGCCGTTCTTATGAATATGCGACGAAGACTTTGGATGAGATTACTTCGTGATTAATGCCGTAGTGGTCGGAGCGGCACCGAACATGTAGCGGAAGCCGATCGAGATGTCGTGCGAGACGAGATCGTCGAAGGTCAGCGGGTTGTAATAGTTGTTGGTGCCGTCCGGCAGCATCACGTCGCCGGTGACCGCCTTGCCGAGGTCGAGATAGCGATACGCGACTTCGAGCGTCAGGTTCGGCGTGATCTCCATTCCGAGACCGGCATAGAGCGCCCAGGCGAACTCCGTCTCGGTGTTGGAGTTGGCATAGGCGAAGGACTGCATGCCCGGGGTCGGGTCCGTGTCCGTGTAACCGCTCAGCGTGTTGCGGGTGAAGCCGATACCGGCGCCGACGAAGGGGGTGATGCCGTACCAGGTGCCGATGTCGACATAGGCGTTGGCGAGGAACGTCCATTCCGACTTGGTGGCGGTGTAGACGTTCGAGCGGGTGACGTCGGAGCCCACCCAGTCGTCGTAATAGGTGTAATTGTCGAGCCCGTGGAACGACGACTTGCCGCGATATTCACCGGTCACGTCGACGCGAAACCAGTCGTTGAACTTGTAGCCGACGCCGGCAGAGAAGAAGGGCGAGGAGTCGAACTCCTTCTGCACCACGTCGAAGTACTGCGTTTCGTCCTCGACGCTGGAAAGACCGCTGATCTGCTGGTTGGTCATGCCGATATTGCCGCGCAGATACCAGCCGCCGGCCACCACCTCGACGGGCGGGGGCGTATAGACTGGTGCGGGCATGTCGGCCGCAAGGACGCTCTCGGTGCCGGCGCCGGACGCCGCCGCGAGCGTGGCGGCGCCGATCAGCGCCGAAAACGCAAAGCTGCGCATGTCTCGTTCCTTCGTTGGTCGGAGCGCGGCGTGGCAACCCCGAGGATTACGATGGAGCGATATTCGCAGGGATTATTTAATGAGGACTTAACCTTAACTCTTAACCACGAATGTTTACGCGTTTTCGAAGCAAATCCGGGCAGCGCCGCATTCCCCCACGGCACGCGCTGTCTGCAACGCCGCGTCCGGATGCGAAAAGGCGGGCCGGATCGCTCCGCCCGCCCTTCCGACAAGAAGTTGATCTGACTTGATTATTCTGAGGATGGGCCGAATCTAGCCCTGCTTTGCCGCCCGCGCGGCCGCCTCCAGATGCGGCGTCAGCGCCGGATCGAGCCTCAAGGCCAGCGCGAGACGCGCGAGGAAGGCGCGCTCGGAGCTGGAATCGGGATCGATGGCGAGCAGCGCCGAGATGTAGACCTCGGCCGCCTCCTCCGGGCTCTTCACCTCGGCGGCGATGGTCTCGACGCTCGCCGGACTGGCGAGCTCGGCGGCGAGGAAGCGTTCCGCCTCGTCGAGCGCGCCGGGGCGCTCGTTGAGCTTGGCGGAGATCGCGGCGCGCTCGCCCGCGTCGACATGCCCGTCGGCGAGCGAGGCCGCGATCATCGTGCGCAGCAGTGTCACCGGAAGCTGCGACTGGACCGCCTGCGCCGGGTTGAACGGGGATTCGGGCGGAGGAAGCTGCGCCGGAGCCGGGGCCGCTGTCGGCCCACCAGCCTCGGCCGGCGCCTTGCCCTGCTGGTAGTTCTGATAGGCCTTGTAGGCGAGCGTGCCGACCAGCGCGAGGCCGCCGAGCGTCACCGCATTGGTCGCCAGCTTGCGCCCGCCCTTGGAACCGAGCACCAGCGACACCAGCGCGCCAGCCGCCGCGCCGCCAGCGAGCGAGCCGCCATTGCCGGCGAGATATTCCTTGGCCTTCGTCATGAGGTCGCCGCCGCCGGTGGGCGCGGCTCCCCAGGGACCAGCGGACGTCGGCGACCCGGTCCGCGCCGGAGGCGTGCCCGCCTGCGGCGTCAGGAACTGGTCGAGAAGCTGCTTGGGGTCGAAATTACGGGTGTCGAACATCGGTCCTTCCTGACGTTTCTCGGCCTCAACCTTCGGCAGGTAGGCCTCGTGGGCGGCTTCCGCTAGGGAACGGCCGCCCTTCCCGCATGAAGTTTTGGCAATGTGCGACGTCAGGGCGCGGCATCGGTGGCCGCCTCGCGTAGCGCCAGCGACGCGCCGAAGGTGACGAAATTGCCGGTCACATGCGCCCTGAAATTCTGAAGGCGAGAGAAAGCCGGCCGTGTCGACATAGCCGCCATTCGCCGACAGCAGGGTGGATGACGAGAGCCGCATATCCACGCCCCGCGCCGGTCCATGTCGCATCCGTTCAACATCGCCGCCGAAACAGTGCTCGCCTGTGACGCGGCGCTGCGCGACGATGCCGGAAAGCTGACATGAGCCCGCCCGAAGGCGCCTATCGCCCGGGCCGGGACGGAGGCCAAGGTGCAGAAATTCTCAGGTCTCGAGCTGTTCCGCCGCGCGCTCGGCGGTCACCAGAGCTGGCAGCCGCAATGGCGGAACCCGGAGCCGAAGGCGGAGTACGACGTCGTCATCGTCGGCGCCGGCGGCCACGGCCTCGCCACCGCCTATTATCTCGCCAAGGAGCACGGCATCACCAATGTCGCGGTGCTGGAGCGCGGCTGGCTCGGCGGCGGCAATACCGGGCGCAACACCACGATCGTGCGCTCGAACTATCTGTTCGACGAGAGCGCCGCGCTCTACGAGCACGCGGTGAAGCTGTGGGAAGGCCTGTCGACGGACCTCAACTACAACGTCATGTATTCGGCGCGCGGCGTGCTGATGCTGGCGCACAACCATCATGACGTGATCAGCTTCAAGCGCCATGTCCACGCCAACCGACTGAACGGCGTCGACAATGAGTGGCTGAGCGCGCAGGAGTGCAAGGCCTTCTGCCCGCCGCTGAACATCTCTTCGATGCGCTACCCGATCCTCGGCGGCGCGCTGCAGCGGCGCGGCGGCACCGCACGCCACGACGCGGTCGCCTGGGGCTTCGCCCGGGGCGCGGATTCGCGCGGCGTCGACATCATCCAGAACTGCGAGGTGAAGGGCATCCGCCGCGACGCCACCGGCGCCGTCGAAGGCGTCGAGACCTCGCGCGGCTTCATCAAGGCGAAGAAGATCGGCGTTTCCGCCGCCGGCCATACCTCGGTGGTGATGGCGATGGCCGGCCTGCGCATGCCGCTGGAGAGCTATCCGCTGCAGGCACTGGTCTCCGAGCCGGTGAAACCGGCCTTCCCGACCGTGGTCATGTCCAACACCATCCACGCCTACATCTCGCAGTCGGACAAGGGTGAGATGGTGATCGGCGCCGGCACCGACGCCTATACCTCCTATTCGCAGCGCGGCGCGCTGCACATCACCACCCACACGCTCGATGCCATCTGCGAGCTGGTGCCCCAGTTCCGGCGCCTGCGCATGTTGCGCAACTGGGGCGGCATCGTCGACGTGACGCCGGACCGCTCGCCGATCATCGCCAAGACGCCGGTCAAGGGCCTCTACGTGAACTGCGGCTGGGGTACCGGCGGCTTCAAGGCGACGCCGGGTTCCGGCAACGTCTTCGCCCATACCATCGCCAAGGACGAGCCGCACAAGATCAACGCGCCCTTCACGCTGGAGCGCTTCCGCGACGGTTTCCTGATCGACGAGGCGGCGGCCGCCGCCGTCGCGCACTGAAGGCAGAGAATCGAACCATGCTGATCATCAACTGCCCCTGGTGCGGCGACCGGCCGGAGATCGAGTTCCGCTACGGCGGCGAGGCGCATATTGCGCGGCCCGCCGATCCCGCGACCCTCTCCGACGAGGAATGGGCGGAGTTCCTCTACAACCGCACCAACCCGAAGGGCCGCCACGCCGAGCGCTGGCGCCACATCCATGGCTGCGGTCGCTTCTTCAATGCGGTCCGCGACACCGTGAGCGACTTCTTCGTCGCCACCTACAAGCCCGGCGAGCCGCGGCCCGACCTCAAGGAGACGCAGCCATGAGCGGCTCGTTCCGTACGCCCGTCGGCGGGCGCATCGACCGGCTGAACCCGGTCTCCTTCTCCTTCGACGGCCACTTCTATCGCGGCTTCAAGGGCGACACGCTGGCCTCCGCGTTGCTCGCGAACGGCGTGCACCTGATCGGCCGCTCGTTCAAATATCACCGTCCGCGCGGCGTCATCTCGGCCGGCTCGGACGAGCCGAACGCGCTCGTCGACGTCTCGCGCGGTGGGGGGCGCACCACGCCGAACCTGCGCGCCACGCAGGTCGAGCTCTATGAGGGGCTGGCCGCCGAAAGCCAGAACCGCTGGCCCTCGCTCTCCTTCGATGCCGGCGCGATGAACGACCTCGCCGCGCCGTTCCTGCCGGCCGGCTTCTACTACAAGACCTTCATGTGGCCGGCGGGCGCGTGGAAGCGCTTCTACGAGCCGAAGATCCGCGCCATGGCCGGCCTCGGTCGTGCACCGGTCGAGGCCGATCCCGACCGTTACACCCAGCACTACGCCCACAGCGACGTGCTGGTGGTCGGTTCCGGCCCGGCGGGTCTGGCCGCAGCGCTGGCGGCGGCCGCCTCGGGCGCAAAGGTCATTCTCGTCGATGAGCAGGCCGAGCTCGGCGGCTCGCTGCTCGCCGAAACCGAGGCCACCATCGAAGGAAAGCCGGCGAAGGACTGGCTGGCCGACACGGTGGCGGCGCTGGCGGCGCGCGACAACGTCACGCTGATGACGCGCACGACGGCGTTCGGCTATTTCCCGCACAACATGATCGCGCTCGCCGAGCGCGTCACCGAGCATCTGCCAAACCCGGCGGCGACGCTGCCGCGCGAGCGCCTCTGGCAGGTGCGCGCCAAGGAGGTCGTGCTGGCGACCGGCGCGCTGGAACGTCCGCTGGTGTTTCCGGACAATGACCGCCCGGGCGTGATGCTGGCGGATGCCGGCCGCACCTATCTCAACCGCTACGGCGTGCAGCCCGGCCGCCGCGCGGTGGTCTTCACCGCCTGCGACGCCGGCTACCGCGCTGCGCTCGACCTCGCCGCCGGCGGCGTCACCATCGCCGCCATCGCCGATCTGCGCGCCGCCCCGAAGGGCGAGCTGCCGGCCCGCGCGCTGGCCGCCGGTATCGATGTGCGCCCCGGCACCGCGGTGGTCGGCACAAAGGGACGCCTGCGCGTCTCCGCCGCCGAGCTCGCCAAGCTCAGGGGGGAAGCTGCGCATGGTCTCGGCCCGGTCGAGCGGATCGCCTGCGACGTGGTGCTGATGTCGGGCGGCTTCACGCCGAGCGTGCACCTGTTCTCCCAGTCGCGCGGCAAGCTCGCCTATGACCCGGCGCTGCAATGCTACGTGCCCGGCGCCTCGGTGGAGCGCGAGCGCTCGACCGGTGCCTGCCGTGGCATATACGGGCTCACGGCGGTGCTTGAGGACGGCTACGCCAAGGGCGAGGCGGCCGCCCATGCTGCCGGCGGCGGTCCGGTTCCCGCCCGCGAGCTGACGGCGGAGGCGACCGACACAGGCACCGACGGCTTCATCGGCGCCACCCCGCACCCGCGCAACCCGGCCTTCGCCAAGGCCTTCGTGGACTGGCAGAACGACGTCACCTCCAAGGACATCAAGCTCGCCACCCGCGAAGGCTTCCGCTCCATCGAGCATGTGAAGCGCTACACCACCACCGGCATGGCGACCGACCAAGGCAAGACCTCCAACATGAATGCCCTGGGCATCGTGTCGGAGGCGTTGAAGACGCCGGTTCCGCAGATCGGCCTCACCACCTTCCGCCCGCCCTTCACGCCGACCACCTTCGGCATCTTCGCGGGCGCGGCACGCGGCGATCTGTTCGACCCGGTCCGCACCACGCCGATCCACGGCTGGGCGGCCGAGCGTGGCGCGGCGTTCGAGGACGTGGCGATGTGGAAGCGCGCGCACTACTTCCCGAAGGGCGGCGAGGACATGCACGCGGCGGTCGCCCGCGAATGCCGCGCGGTGCGCACCAATGTCGGCATCTTCGATGCGTCCACGCTCGGCAAGATCGAGATCGTCGGCCCTGACGCCGCCGAGTTCATGAACCGCATCTACACCAATGCCTGGTCGAAGCTGGAGCCCGGCCGCCTGCGCTACGGCGTGATGCTGCGTGAGGACGGCTTCGTGACCGATGACGGCGTCATCGGCCGCATGGCGCCGGACCGCTTCCATGTCACCACCACCACTGGCGGCGCGCCGCGCGTCCTCGCCATGATGGAGGACTACCTCCAGACCGAATGGCCGGACCTCAAGGTGTGGCTCACCTCCACCACCGAGCAGTGGGCGGTCATCGCCGTGCAGGGGCCGAAGGCCCGCGAGGTGTTGGCGCCCCTCGTCGAGGGCATCGACATCTCGAAGGAGGCGATGCCGCATATGAGCGTGCGCGAGGGCCGCATCTGCGGCGCCCCGACCCGGCTGTTCCGCGTCTCCTTCACCGGCGAGCTCGGCTTCGAGGTGAACGTGCCGGCCGAATATGGCCGCGCGGTGTGGGAGCAGATTTATGCCGAGGGCGAGCGCCACGGCATCTGCCCCTATGGCACCGAGACCATGCACGTGCTGCGCGCCGAAAAGGGCTACATCATCGTCGGCCAGGAGACCGACGGCACCGCGACGCCGGACGATGTGGGCCTCGGCTGGGCGGTCGGCAAGGCGAAGAAGGACTTCGTCGGCAAGCGCTCGCTCGCCCGCGCCGCGATGAGCGCGCCGGACCGCAAGCAGCTCGTCGGCGTGCTCACCACCGATCCGAACGTGGTGCTGGAGGAAGGCGCGCAGATCGTCGCCGACCCGGAGGCGCCGGTGCCGGTGCCGATGCTCGGCCACGTCACCTCATCCTATCACAGTGCCGTGTTGGGCCGCTCCATCGCGCTCGCCGTGGTGAAGGGCGGGCGAGCGCGGATCGGCTCGAAGCTCGTCGTGCCGATGCCGGACCGCGCGATCGAGATCGAGATCACCGACCCCATCTTCTACGACCCCAAGGGGGAGCGCCTCGATGCTTGACATATCCCGCCGGCCGCTGCCGCCGGCCGCGAGCCCGCTCGACGCGCTCGCCGGCGCGGCGAAGGCCGTTCCCGCCGCCAGCCTGCGCGCCCTTCCCGCCAGCGCCCGCCTCGCCTTCCGGGGCGGCGAGCGGGCCGCGGGCCTCGCCGGCATCGCCTTCGGCGTCGAGCTGCCGCGCGAGGCCTGCCGCTTCAACACCGCGAGCGGCAAGCTCGCGCTGTGGCTCGGCCCGGATGAATGGGTGCTCCTCGCTCCCGGCCTCGACCCGGCGCCGCTGTTCGAGGGCATCGAGGCCAGCCTCGGCAGCGAGCCGCATGCGCTGGTCGACATCTCCTCGCGCAGCGTCGGCATCGAGCTGTCGGGAGCCAGAGCCGCATTCGTGCTAAACCAGGGCTGCCCGCTCGACCTCTCGACCGCGGCCTTCCCGGTCGGCATGTGCACCCGCACGATCTTCGCCAAGTCCGAGATCGTGCTCATCCGCACCGCGCCGGACGCCTTCCAGATCGATGTCTGGCGCTCCTTCGCAGCCTATGTCTGGGGCCTTCTGGAAGAGGCCCGTCGCGAGTTCGAGTGAACGAGCGAGTGGCACGGAACGTGCCGATGACGCCGCCGCGGCCCGTTCCGTCGCGACGGCGCGACAAGCGGGCGCCGCCGGCCGGACGGCGCATCGCACGAGAAACCGGCCGCAGGAAACGCATCGCAGGAAGGCACAGGCGCCCGCATGATCAGCGTGTTCGAGCTGTTCAAGATCGGCATCGGCCCCTCCTCCTCGCACACGGTGGGACCGATGAAGGCGGCCTTCGCCTTCGTCGACGCCCTCGCCGCTCGCAGCGAGATCGAGGACGTCGCCCGCGTCGAGGTGGCGCTGTTCGGCTCGCTGGCCTGGACCGGCAAGGGCCACGGCACCGACACCGCCACCATCCTCGGCCTCGCCGGCGAGCTGCCTGAGACGGTCGATCCGGACAACGCCGACGCCATCCTCGCCCACGCCCGCAGCGAGCGCCGGCTGGAGCTCGGCGGCCGGCATCCGGTCGCCTTCGACCCGGCGCTCGACATCCTGTTCGACGGCGTCTCCGACACGCCCAAGCATCCCAACACGCTGGCCTTCCGCGCCTTCGACGCACGCGGCGACCTCATCGTCGAGGAGCGCTGGTGCTCCATCGGCGGCGGCTTCGTGGTGCCGGAGGAGGAGGTCGGCCGACCGACCCCGCCGGCCGACAAGCTGGTGCCCTACCCGTTCCGCAACGCCCGCGAGCTGCTCGCCATGGCGGGCGACGCCGGGCTCGGCATCGCCGATCTGGTCATGGCGAATGAGCGCGCGCTGCGTCCCGCCGACGAGGTGGTCGCCCACCTCGACCGCATCGCGGCCGCGATGATGGACTGCGTCGAGCGCGGCATCGCCACCACCGGCGAGCTGCCCGGCGGTCTTGCCGTGCGACGGCGGGCGAAGTCGATCCGCGACCGGCTGGTCGCCCGCAACGATCCGAGCCCGCACGAGATCATGGACTGGGTGAGCCTCTACGCCATCGCGGTGAACGAGGAGAACGCGGCCGGCGGGCGCGTCGTCACTGCCCCGACCAACGGCGCCGCCGGCGTGGTGCCGGCGACACTGCGCTATTATCGCGACCATACCCCCGGCGCGGATCGCGAGGGGATGCACGTCTTCCTGCTCGCCGCCACCGCCATCGGCGCGCTGTTCAAGATGAACGCCTCGATCTCCGGCGCCGAGGTCGGCTGCCAGGGCGAGGTCGGGGTTGCCTGCTCGATGGCCGCCGGCGGGCTCGCCGCCGCGCTCGGCGCCAGCAACGAGCAGATCGAGAACGCCGCCGAGATCGGCATGGAGCACCATCTCGGCATGACCTGCGATCCCATAGGCGGGCTGGTCCAGGTGCCCTGCATCGAGCGCAACGCCTTCGGCGCCATCAGCGCGGTCAACGCCGCCTCCCTCGCCATGCATGGCGACGGGCGCCACATCGTCCCGCTCGACAAGGTGATAGCCACCATGCGCGAGACCGGCCGCGACATGGCCTCCAAATACAAGGAGACCTCGCTCGGAGGCCTCGCCGTCAACCTGCCGGAGTGCTGACTCCGCGCGTGCCGAGCGCGTTCTTCACGAGTCCGCGCAGCCGCGCCAGGGCGGATGGCGGGCGCGCCGGCGGCCGGACGACGCTCACCGCGTGCACGAACTGGTTCACCCCGCGGTCGACCAGCAACTCGTCCACCATCATGATCAGGTCGAGCAGATGGTCGTCGATGCCGTCCTCGAAATTGTGGAGGATGTCGTTCAGCGCGAGGTGGTACATCGCCCCGCCCATGAAGGTCATCCGGGTGTCCGGCGCGTGGCGCCGCAGCGCCGGCACGATGTTCGCCGAATCCGCGCATTCCGAGGGGTCGATGCGCAGCCAGTCCTCGGTGCTCGGTATTTCCGGGCGCACCGGATAGAGCTGGCCGGGCATCGCCGGGTCGCGCAGATATCTCTCGGGCAGCGCCCGGCGCACCCGCTCGGCCCAGTCCATCATTTCGTCGGAGAACTGCATGCGGTCCGGGCCGCAATATTCCTCGCAATAGACGACGCCGTCGCCGCGCAGGATGTCGACGCTCCACTTCACCGCGAGATCGGTGTCGAACATGTGATGCAGCGCGTTGCGCCAGACCACGAGGTCGATCTTGCGCTCCAACGCCGCGCCGATCTCGATCTCGCGCATCAGCGTGATGCGCGACGGGTCGACGCCTATGCTCTGGGCGAATTCCGCCGCCCGCCTGAGCGCCTCGCTCGCCACGTCGCACAGGATGAAATGGCCGACCGTGCCGTCCTTGAGCATCCAGAGCTCCGGCACGGCAAGCCCGCAGCCGACCGACAGCCCGACCTCGAAATGCTCGCGCCCGCTCTGTTTCACGATGAGCTCGCGCGGATTGCGGCAGCCGGTGGCGCGGAACAGCCGCTCCTCGATGAGGCGCAGCAGCACCGGCGATTCCCAGAACCGGGTGCGGAACGCCGGCTGCTGGTTGGCCAGGTGGTCCCAATGCGCGGCGGTCTGTTCGGCAGCGGAGCTCATCCTGCCCCCGGGATGCGGTTCCGAAGTACCGCGAGACTACACCATCCGGCGGCAGTTTCATCCCCCGCGCATTCCGGCATCAACTTTGCTATGGTTCCAGCCTGGAGCCAGACATGAACGAGATGCGACCGACCCATTTCCGCCCGATGAGCGGAGCGCAGGCGAGCGGCGCGGCCCAGACGGCGCCGGCGCTGAATGTCGGCTTCATCCTCGCCGACAATTTCACCCTCTCGGCTTTTTCCCTTTTCGTGGATCAGCTTCGTCTCGCCGCCGACGAGGGAGACCGCTCGCGCCCGATCCTCGCCCGCTGGCAGATCATGGCGTCAAAGTCCGAGCCGATCCGTGCGAGCTGCGGCGTCACCGTCGCACCCACCGGGCCGCTCGCCGATCCGTCGGGCTTCCAGTACATCGTCGTGGTCGGCGGCCTGCTGCATTCCGGCCCGCAGATCGACGCGGAGACCGTCGCCTATCTGAAGCGCGCCGCGAAGGTGGGCGTGCCGCTGGTCGGCATCTGCACCGGCAGCTTCATCCTCGCCCGCGCCGGGCTGATGACCGGCCGGCGCTGCTGCGTGAGCTGGTATCACTACCAGGACTTCCTCGACGAGTT
This sequence comes from Allobosea sp. 117, assembly GCF_000702305.1. Classification (GTDB taxonomy): domain Bacteria; phylum Pseudomonadota; class Alphaproteobacteria; order Rhizobiales; family Xanthobacteraceae; genus Ancylobacter. Next base: position 165,657 of record NZ_JNLC01000013.1, on the reverse strand, counting down.
CCCGCACCACGCCCCGGTCGCCGACCGGCTCTATGTCATCGACGGCGACCGCATCACCTGCGCTGGCGGCGGCGGCGCGGCGGACCTCGCGACCGCGCTGGTCGAGAAGCATATCGGCCGCTCGGTGGCGCAGAAGAGCCGGCACGTGCTGCTGCTCGACCGCGCCCGGCCCGGCACCGAATCCCAGCCGCACCCGCCGATCGCCGATCTGGTCGCCGACGACCGCGTGCGCCGCGCTCTGTTGCTGATGGAGCAGCACATGGCCGACCCGCTGCCCATCGCCGACGTCGCGCGCCGGCTCCAGCTCTCCACCCGGCAACTGGAGCGGCTGTTCCAGACCGTGATGGGCCAGCGCCCCGCCGAGTTCTACCGGCGGCTGCGGCTGCGTTATGCGCGCTTCCTGCTCGACACCACGGTGCGTTCCGTCACCGACATCGCGCTCGAGGCAGGGTTCTCCGACTGCGCGCATTTCTCGCGCCAGTTCAAGGCGATGCACGGCTTCACGCCGTCCGACGCGCGCGCCCACGGCCCCGGCCCGGCGGCGCGTAGCATGGCGGCCCAGCGCCTGTTCGAGTAAAGCGCGCGATTTTGTCGCTTTCGACAAAGACGCTGTCGCATTCGTGAAAGTTTGCGGCGCCCTTCCGTCGAACAATTCCAATCCGTAAGCGCCGGCCGGGACGGCATATGGCGGGCACACGACGCCCGCGAACGGCGCGAGGGAGAACAGCCATGCTCGACGTGACCGACACCGCGATCAAGTCGCTGATCCGCCGCCGCAAGCCCGGCTACAGCCTGGAAGCGCCCTTCTACACCAGCCCGGAGGTGTTCGCGGCGGATATGGAGGTCATCTTCGCCCGCCACTGGATCTTCGTCGGCGTCGATCCCGATATTCCCGAGCCCGGCGACGCCATGCGCTTCGACATCGGCACCTATGCGGTGTTCGTGGTGCGCGACGACGACGGCGAGGTGCGCGCCTTCCACAATGTCTGCCGCCACCGCGGCGCCCCGCTCATCCACGACTACAAGACCACAGTCGGCAATATCGTCTGCCGCTACCACTCCTGGACCTATGGCCTCGACGGCAAGCTGCTGTTCGCCGAGCATATGGGCGCGGATTTCGATCCCGCCTGCCATGGCCTGAAGCCCGTGCATGTGCGCTCGCTGGAAGGGCTGATCTTCGTCTGCCTGTCCGATGACCCGCCGGCCGATTTCGACGTGATGGCGGCGAAGATGGCGCCCTATCTCGCCCCGCACGACCTGAAGAACGCCAAGGTCGCCTTCGAGAAGGACATCATCGAGCCGGGCAACTGGAAGCTCACCATGGAGAACAACCGCGAGTGCTACCACTGCGCGGGCAATCATCCCGAGCTCACCGTGCCGCTCTTCGCCTATGGCTTCGGCTTCGCGCCGGAGGAGCTCGACGAGCACGGCCGCAAGGAGGCCGAGGACTACGCGCGGCTCATCAGGGAAAGCCATCGCGAATGGGAGAGCTGCGGCTTCCCCTCGACCATGATGGAACACCTCGACGACATGGTGACCGGCTTCCGCACCGAACGCCTGCCGCTCGCCGGCGACGGTGAGAGTCACACCTCCGACACCAAGGCGGCGTGCAGGAAGCTGCTCGGCAAGATCAACGATCCCAAGCATGGCGCGCTGCATTTCTGGACCCAGCCGAATAGCTGGCACCACTTCATGTCCGACCACGCGGTGGTGTTCTCGGTGCTGCCGCTCGACGCCGAGCGCTCGCTGCTGCGCACCAAGTGGCTGGTCCACAAGGACGCCGTCGAAGGCGTCGATTACGACGTCGAGAACCTCGTCGGCGTGTGGGACGCGACCAACGACCAGGATTCGACCCTCGTCGGCTATTGCCAGGAGGGCGCACGCTCGCCGGCCTACGAACCCGGCCCCTACTCGCCGCACACCGAGATGCTCGTGGACAAGTTCTGCAACTGGTACATCGGCCGCATGGCCGAGCATCTGAATGTCGGGCGGTGAGCCGATGGACGCGCGTGCTCGTGCCGCCGACTCCGCCGCCCGCCTGCTGGCGGATGGCCGTCCCGACTGGAACCCGGACGTCGACGACGTGCTGGTGGTGCGCGCCGTGCGGGACGAGACGCACGACGTGAGGACCTTCGTGCTGGCCCCGCGCAACCCCGCGCGGTTCCGCTATCTGCCCGGCCAGTTCATCACGCTCGACATCGAGATCGGCGGCGAGACTATCAACCGCTGCTACACGCTGTCCTCCACCCCGACCCGGCCGGACGCCGTCTCCATCACGGTGAAACGCGTGCCGGGTGGACCGGTGTCGAACTTCCTGCACGACACGTTGAAGCCTGGCTCGACGCTGCGCGCGGTCGGCCCGATGGGCGACTTCTCCTGCTTCGAGCCGGGGAACGGCGCGACGCGCTACCTGTTCCTGTCCGGCGGCTCGGGCATCACCCCGCTGATGTCGATGTCGCGTGCCTTCCATGATCTCGCCGAGCCGCGCGACATCGTCTTCGTACACGCCGCCCGCTCGCCCGCCGACATCATCTTCCGCGATGAGCTGGAGCTGATGGCGCGCAACCAGCCGGGGCATTTCCGCTTCGCCCCGGTCTGCGAGACGGACAGCCCGATGCAGCCCTGGCACGGGCTGCGCGGGCGTCTCAATCTTGGCCTGCTGAACCACATCGCGCCCGACTACAAGGAGCGCGAGATCTTCGTCTGTGGTCCCTCGCCCTTCATGGCGGCTGTGCGCAGCATGCTGAAGGAGGCGGGCTTCGACATGTCCCGCCACCACGAGGAGAGCTTCAACTTCGAGGAGCTGGCCGCGGCCGAGCCGGAAGTGGCAGCGGAGGTGGTCGTCGCCGAGGCGAAGGAAGCCGCCCGCGCGCCGCAGCCCGCACCGGAAGCGGTGCCCGCTCCAGAGCCGGTGCCCGCTTCGGCACCGCCCGCGCCCGAGCCCGCCGCGCCGGCCGTGGTCTACAAGGTCTCTTTCGCCAAGTCGGGCCGCACCATCGAGTGCTCATCCGACATGTTCGTGCTCGACGCCGCCCGCCGCGCCGGCGTGCGCCTGCCCTCCTCCTGCTCGAAGGGGCTGTGCGGCACCTGCAAGTCGAAGCTTGTCTCGGGCGAGGTGGAGATGAAGCACCAGGGCGGCATCCGCCAGCGCGAGATCGACGCCGGCATGCGCCTTCTGTGCTGCTCCAAGCCGCGCAGCGATCTCGTCGTGGATCGCTGAGGCGCCGTTCAGCGCACGAAGTCGAGCGCCCCGCCGACCGCCTCTTTGACCCGGTCGATCGCGGCCTCGGTGCCGTCGAGCGTCTGCCCGATCAGTTGCTGCGCGCTCGGCAGCGCCGGCAGGCCGGAAAACAGTCCGCTTTCCGAAGGCGCGGCCTCGGCGACGGGCTGAGACGGCGCGATGATGCTGGCGCCGCGCGGGGCGGCCGGGGCAACGATCCTAGGATCGCGCGTCTCGCACACCGTGCGGCAATTGTCGAAGCGCTCGACGCCGGCCGGCATCGCCGCCGCGCTCTCCTTGCCGCCGAAGGCCGGCACGCGCCGCGCAATGCCGTTGTTCGGCGAGGATTTAGCATTCGCCGTCGCGGACGGGTGCGCCACCGCGTCATCGATCGGCAGGCCGGCCGGCGTCGCGGAAGTGCGGACCACGACCGGCATCCGGTCGCCCTTGGTCGCGAGCGTGAAGTCCTCGTTCTCGCCCGGCACCGGCTCCAGCAGGCGGTCGGCGCTCTTCACGACCGCGGCCGGCGCCTCGGAGGTTCCGCCGTACTGGCTGAAGGCGTAGGTGCCGGCCACCAGCGTCACGGCGAAGGCGGCCTGGACCCCGAGCGTCGCCAGACGACGGGCGGATGCGGGGAACAGCGGGAGGAAACCGAGCGGCATGGCAGAATCTCCAATCGATGCGTCATTGACCGCAGCGGCGGAGGCGAATTTGCGGCGCCTTTCCTGCACAGTCGTGGCGAGTTAAGGGTTTTGCTGGAGCGAAGCTCCCTGCGCCATGGCGGCATCATGACACCACAGACCGACCTCTCGCGGCTTCGGCGCATCGGCTTCCTCACTTTGCCGAACCACTCGATGATCGCCTGCGCCAATGCGCTGGAAGCCCTGCGCATGGCGAATTACGTCGCGCAATCCGAGCTTTACACGTGGCACGTGGTGACCCCCGACGGGACGCCGGCGGTCGCCTCGAACGGCCTCAGCGTCTCACCCACCCTGCCGATCGCCGAGGCCGGCCCGCTCGACCTCGTTCTGGTCTGCGGTGGCATCGACGTACGCCATGCCGTGGCGCCGGGCCTCGAGGACATGCTGCGCCGCCTTACCCGCCGCGGCACGGCGCTCGGCGCCCTGTGCACCGGCTCCTTCGTGCTGGCCGATGCCGGCCTGCTCGATTTCTACCGCTGCGCCATCCATTGGGAAAACCTCTCGGCGATCCGCGAGGAGTTCCCGCACATCGATTTCGTCGAGGAGGCCTACGTGGTCGACCGCGACCGGCTGACCTGCACCGGCGGCGTCGCGCCGCTGGAGATGATGCTGGAGCTGATCGAGGCCAGCGGCGGCAAGAGCCTCGCCGAGCGCGTCTCCGAGCAGTTCATCCTCGACCGCGGCCGGACGGCGACGCCGCGGCAGAGCGCCCGTCTCGTCGCGCGTCCGCGCCCCATTCTGCCCGATCCGACCCTCGCCCGGGCGGTGAAGATGATGCAGGCGGCGATCGAGCAGCCGCAAGGCGTCGCGGCCATCGCGCGTCGGCTCGACGTGTCGCCGCGCCAACTGGAGCGCCTGTTCAGGAAGCATCTCGACGCCAGCCCCTCCTCCTATCATCTCGGGCTGAGGCTGGAGCGCGCCCGCGAGTTGCTGCGTCTATCGCCGCTCTCGATCACCGATGTCGGGCTGGCCTGCGGGTTCCAGTCCGCCGCGCATTTTTCCAGCGCCTATGCGAGGCGTTTCGGCCGCTCGCCCCGCGCCGAACGCAGCCGCGTCGCGGGCAAAAATATTGACCAGCAGAGCCCGCTGGTAAGATGAGAAATATCTGTAGCATGGCCCTGCAGCACGTTCGGCACGTGCCAGAGGCGCGCGATCTCCTGAAAGGGCGCGGCGGCGGCCGACATAGCCGGCCAGCTCCGCTGAATCCGCAATGCTGCGGACCTTGTGCTGGCGCCCATGTGGGCGCACCATAGATATCTCCTATCGTTTCGAAACCATATCGCCATGACGACCATCACGCGCCCGGCCCCGCCGAGCTTCGTCGAGCTTTTCACGCCCAAGCTCGTCACGGTGCTGCGCGAAGGCTACGGGCTCGCCGGCCTGCGCGCCGACGCACTTGCCGGACTCACCGTCGCCATCGTCGCCCTGCCGCTCTCCATGGCCATCGCCATGGCCTGCGGCACCACGCCGGAGCGCGGCCTCTACAGCGCCATCGTCGGCGGCTTCATCGTCTCGGCGCTCGGCGGCAGCCGCTTCCAGATCGGCGGGCCGGCGGGTGCCTTCATCGTGCTGGTGGCGCTGACCATCCAGCGGCACGGCATCGAGGGGATGCTGCTCGCCACCTTCCTCTCGGGCATCTTCCTTACCGGCATCGGCCTGCTGCGGCTCGGCACCTATGTGAAGTTCATCCCCTATCCGGTCACGGTGGGCTTCACCGCCGGCATCGGCGCCATCATCTTCTCCAGCCAGATCAAGGATTTGCTCGGCCTGACACTCAGCGGCAAGGAGCCCGCCGAGATCATCCCCAAGCTGGAGGTGCTGGCCGGCGCGCTGCCGACGCTGAATCCGGCCGCCCTCGGCATCTCGGTGCTGACCGTCCTCACCATCGTCGGCGTCAAGAAGCTGCGCCCCGGCTGGCCGAACCTGCTCATCGCCGTCGCTCTGGCGAGCCTCGCCACCGCGCTGTTCGGACTGCCGGTCGCCACCATCGGCACCCAGTTCGGCGGCATTCCCTCCAGCCTGCCCTTCCCCAGCCTGCCCAACCTCGCGCCCGAGCGCATCCTGGCCGTGCTGCCGGACGCCGCCGCCTTCGCCATGCTTGGGGCCATCGAGTCGCTGCTCTCCGCCGTCGTCGCCGACGGCATGACCGGCCGTCGGCACCGCTCTAATTGCGAGTTGGTGGCGCAGGGTGTCGCCAATATGGGCGCGGCGCTGTTCGGCGGCATCTGCGTCACCGGCACCATCGCCCGCACCGCCACCAATGTCCGCGCCGGCGCCCGTGGGCCGATCTCCGGCATGCTGCACTCCGCCTTCCTGCTCGCCTTCATGCTGATCGCCGCGCCGCTCGCCAGCTACATCCCGCTCGCCGCGCTCGCCGGCGTGCTGGCGGTCGTTGCCTGGAACATGGTGGAGAAGGGCGCCATCGCCGCCCTGCTGCGCTCGGGCTGGGGCGACGCGCTGGTGCTGCTCGCGACGCTGCTGCTCACGGTATTCCGCGACCTCACCGAGGGCATCGTCGTCGGCTTCACCCTCGGCACGCTGTTGTTCCTGCATCGCATGTCGCAGGCCGTCGACATCGCCGTCGGCCAGCCGCTCGCCGAGGAGGATGTCGCCGATTCCGCCGGCAACGGGCATGCCGCCGGGATCGATCCCGACACCATGGTCTACCGCCTGTCCGGTGCCTTCTTCTTCGGCGCCGCCTCGACGGTCGGCACCGTGCTCGACAACATCGCGCGGCTGCCCAAGCGCTTCGTGCTCGACTTCGAGGCCGTGCCCTTCCTCGATTCCACCGCCGCCGCGATGCTGGAGGGCTTTGCCCACAAGATGCAGCGCTCCGGCGTCAGGGTGATCCTCACCGGCACCACCCCGGCGATCCGCCGCACATTATGGAACCACGGGCTGCGCCCGCCGCTGGTGCGCTACCGCCACCGCATCGCCGACGCCGCGACGCGCAGCTGACACGCCCCGAAATCGCGCCGGTCGCAAAGCTTCCGGCGCGATGGCGCAATCATTCTGTCGTCGATTTGACGCGGCGACCTATCGTGCGACCATGATCCGGGTTCGGCCGGTACGGGAGCACGCGCCGCCGCTATGATCGCCAATGCCGATGCCCTTCTGAAGCCCCTGACCATCAAGGGCCTGACCATCCGCAACCGGGTGATGTCGACCTCGCATGCCCCCGGCTACGGCAAGGACGGCAAGCCTCAGGAACGCTACCAGCTCTATCACGAGGAAAAGGCCAAGGGCGGCATCGGTCTCACCATGTTCGGCGGCTCCTCCTCGGTCGCCATCGACAGCCCGGCCGCGCCCTGGGCACAGATCTCGGTCGCCGACGACAGCGTGATCCCGCATTTCCAGCGCTTCGCCGAGCGGGTGCATGCCCACGGCGCCAAGCTGATGATCCAGCTTACCCATATGGGCCGGCGCACCAAATGGGACACCGAGAACTGGTTCCCGACGCTGTCCTCCTCCGCGCGCCGCGAGCCGGCCTCGCGCACCATCCCGCGCGCCATGGACAAAAACGACATCCGCCGCGTGGTGAAGGCTTTCGCCGAGGCTGCCCGCCGCTGCAAGGAAGGCGGGCTCGACGGCTGCGAGATCTCCGCCGCGCACGGCCATCTGGTCGACCAGTTCTGGTCGCCGTCGGTGAACGAGCGCACGGATGAGTATGGCGGCAGCCTCGAGAACCGCATGCGCTTCGGCAAGGAGGTGCTGGAGGCGATGCGCGAGGCGGCCGGCGACGACTACGTCATCGGCATGCGCATGTCCGGCGACGAGATGATCGCCGACGGCCTCTCCCACGAGGACTGCGTCGCCATCGCCTCGGAATATGCCAGGGCCGGCCTCGTCGACTTCCTGAACGTCGTGGGCGGACAGGCCCGTGACGAGCTCTCCCACGCCATCTCGCTGCCGAACATGTCCTTCCCGGTGGCGCCGTTCCTGTTCCTGCCGAGCGCGATCAAGCGCGAGGTCGACGTGCCGATCTTCCACGCCCAGCGCGTGACCGACCTCGCCACCGGCGCCCGCGCGGTCGCCGAGGGCCATGTCGACATGATCGCCATGACCCGCGCCCATATCGCCGACCCGCATCTCGTGAAGAAGCTGACGGAGGGGCACGAGGACGACATCCGCCAATGCGTCGGTGCCGGCTACTGCATCGACCGCATCTATGTCGGCGGCGACGCGCTGTGCATCCAGAACGCCGCGACCGGGCGCGAAGCCACCATGCCGCATGTCATCCCCAAAGCGGAGACGACGCGCAAGGTGGTGGTGGTCGGCGCCGGCCCCGGCGGGCTGGAGGCGGCCCGCGTCTGCGCCGAGCGCGGGCATTCTGTCGTGCTGTTCGAGAAGGACGACAAGGCCGGCGGCCAGATCAACATCGCCGCCAAGGCGACCTGGCGCGAGGCGTTGTCCGGCATTCCGCGCTGGCTGTTCGCGCAGGTCCAGAAGAAGGGCGTCGACATAAGGCTCGGCACCGAGGCGACGCCCGACAAGGTGCTCGCCGAGAATCCGGACGTCGTCATCATGGCCACCGGCGGCCTGCCCAGTCTCGGCCATGCCAAGGGGCACGAGCACGCGGTTTCCACCTGGGACGTGCTCACCGGCAAGGTCGAGCCGACCGGCACCGTGCTTCTCTATGACGAGATCGGTGGCCACAACGCCGCCTCCACCGCCGAGGTGCTAGCCAAACGCGGCTGCCTCGTGGAGATGGCGACCCACGATCTGCAGGTCGCGCAGGAGGTCGGCACCACCAACAAGCCGATCCATCTGCGCGAGCTCTACAAGCTCGGCGTAGTGATGAGCCCGAACATGGAGCTCATCGAGATCTACCCCGAGGGCAACCGCCTCGTCGCCGCTCTGCGCAACACCATGACCGGCGCCGAGGAGGAGCGGGTGGTCGACCGGGTCGTCGTCGATTACGGCACGCTCCCCGTCGAGGGCCTGTTTGGCGAGCTGCGCGGGCGCTCGGTGAATGACGGCGAGACCGATCTCGAAGCTCTGGTCGCCGGCCGCCCACAGCGCTGGACGGGCGCCGACGGCTTCGCGCTCTACCGCGTCGGCGACGCATGGACCGGGCGGAACATCCACGCCGCGATCTATGACTCGCTACGGCTGTGCAAGGATCTGTGAGGCAGCTTCGGTTCGGTCAAACGCGCCGTCATCCTGAGGTGCGAACGAAGCGAGCCTCGAAGGATGTAGTGCTCCCGACGAGCATCCTTCGAGGCCGGCCCAAGGGCCGGCACCTCAGGATGACGCTGCATCGGTGAAGGGAAGGAAACGACAGGCCCAATGACGTCCTCGGCGCTCAGCCTCGCTTATGTCGTTCTCACCCTCGCGGTGATCGCCGCGGTGACGGCAGGACGGCGCGTGCGGCTGTGGCGCGTCGGGCGGCCAGCCGCGGTGAACTGGCTGCATGGCGTGATGGCGCTGCCCAAGCGCTATCTCGTCGACGTCCATCACGTCGTCGGCCGCGATCCTTTCGCCGCGCGGATGCACGCCTTCGTCGCCGGCGGCCTGCTGGGCGGCTCGGCGCTTGTCCTGCTCACGCTTGTCCCGGCCCTCGGCGGCTCGCGCCTCTATTGGGCGCTGATCGCCGTGCTCTTCGCCGCCATGCTGATCGGCGGCGCGATGGTCGGCCGGCGCCGTTATCCGCAGAAGCCGGCGCGGCTTTCCGGCGGGCGCTTCCAGGTCCTGCCGCTGCTGCTGATCGGCTACGCGACCGGCGCCTTCCTCGCCGCGCTCGATGCGGCGCTGGCCGGCACCGTCTGGCCGCTCGGCTGGCTGGGCTTGTGGCTGGCGGCGGCGGGCGGGCTCGGGCTCGTGCTTCAGCTCGACCGCGGGCCGATGCGCCACGCCTTCGCAGGCGCGCTGCATCTCGTCGCCCATCCGCGTGACGGGCGCTTCGAGGGTCGACGCGAGACGGCATTGCTGCCGATCGACCTCGACGCGCCCCGCCTCGGCACCGCCACGCCCGCCGATTTCGCCTGGAACCGGCTCGTCGGCTTCGACGCCTGCATCCAGTGCGGGCGCTGTGAGGTCGCCTGCCCGGCCTTCGCCGCCGGCCAGCCGTTGAACCCGAAGCGGCTGATCCAGGACCTGGCCGCCGCCATGGTCCCTGGCGGCACCAATGCGAACTATTCCGGCAGCCCCTATCCGAACGCCCGTCCGGTGGCCGGGCGCGGCGGGCCGGAGCAGCCGATCGTCGGCGCCGGGGCGATGATCCACCCGGACACGCTGTGGTCCTGCACCACCTGCCGCGCTTGCGTCGAGGAATGCCCGATGATGATCGAGCATGTCGACGCCATCGTCTCGCTGCGCCGCTTCCAGACGCTGGAGCTCGGTGCCGTGCCGGAAAAGGCGGCGGCCCCGCTCGCCGAGCTGCGCTATGCCGACGAGCCGCAGGGCCGCCCGCTCAAAGCCCGCACCGATTTCGCCGCCGGTCTCGACCTGCCGCTGATCGGCGCGAAGGGCAGTGCCGACATCCTGCTCTGGCTCGGCGAGGGCGCCTATGACCTGCGCTATGGCCGCAGCCTGCGTGCGCTGGTGCGGCTGCTGCATCTCGCCAAAGTCGATTTCGCCGTGCTCGGGGCGGAGGAGCGCGATTGCGGTGACGTGGCCCGCCGGCTCGGCGACGAGGCGACCTTCCAGCGCCTCGCGCGGGAGAATATCGCGACGCTGGCGACGCATTCCTTCCGCCGCATCCTTACCGCCGACCCGCACGCGCTGCATGTGCTGCGCAACGAATATCCGGCCTTCGGCGGCAGCTATGAGGTGATCCACCACGCCGCCTTCCTCGACGAGCTGGTGGCTGCCGGACGGCTCGATGTCGGCGCGCTCGGCATCGGCGTGACCTATCACGACCCCTGCTATCTCGGCCGCTACAATGGCGAGATCGACGCCCCGCGCCGCCTGCTCGACCGGCTGGGCCTGTCGCGCGTCGAGATGGAACGCTCCGGCAAGCGTTCCATGTGCTGCGGCGGCGGCGGTGGCGCGCCGCTGAGCGACATCGAGGGCGACCGGCGCATCCCGGACATCCGCATGGCGCAGGCGAGCGCGACCGGCGCCGGCATCGTCGCGGTGGCCTGCCCGCAATGCACTGCGATGCTGGAGGGCGTCACCGGCAACCGACCCGAAGTGCGCGACGTCGCCGAGCTGGTGCTCGACGCCGTCGAGGCTGCGCGAGTCAAGCCCGTCGCCCGTGGCGTGGAGACGGTGACATGAGCCGCATCCGTCGCGACCCGCGGGCCGAGCGCAGCGCCCATCGCGTTGCCGGCGAGGCGCGTCCTCGCTTCGATCTCGCCGCCTCGGCGTCGGCCGGCGGCCGCCTGCGCCGCGATCCGCGCGCCGAGCTGCGCCTGATGCTGGTCGGCGGCACCGCGCGGCTGCGGCTCGACCGCGCCCAGCGGCAGGCAGCTGTCGTCGCGCCCGAGTCCCGCCCCGCGCCGGTCGAGGCTGCGCCGAAACTGCGGATCATCGCCGAGCCGGCCTTCCTGGTTGCTGTGGTGCCGGACGCGCCGGGCGGAAGGCTGAGTCCGCAGGACCGCCAGCTTCTTGGCGCCGCCCGCATATTGGCGGATGCCGCCCGCGGCGCCGTGGTCGCGGTCGTTGCCGCGCCGATGGAAGACCTCGCCGCTGCCGGCGCGGACCGCGTTCTGTTGCTCGGCACGGACGAGGATTACGATCCCGCCCGCCGCGCAGGCGCCGTAGCCGCGACGCTGGAAGTGCTGGCCGTCCGCTACGCTTTGTTCCCGGAAAGCGCCGACGGCGGTGATCTCGCTCGCCGCGTCGCCGCGCGGCTCAGGGAACCACTCTTCACCGGCGCGGAGACGGTCACCGCGAAAGCCGTCTCCCGCGCGTCGGACGGTCGGCGGACCGAGCAGCGCATCGCGCCGCCACGGCTCATCAGCCTCTCGCCCGACAGCGTCGCCCCACACGGCGGCACGCTCCACGAGGCGCGGCTGATCGAGATGGAACCGGTGGCAGCACCGCCCTCGCCCGCCATCCTCGATGCCCGGATCATTCCGGCCGACCCTTCCGCCGTGCCGCTGTCCGAAGCCGATTTCGTCGTCTCGGCCGGCAACGGCGTCAGCGATTTCGAGGCGTTCCGCGCGCTCGCGGCCACGCTCAACGCAACACCCGGCGCCAGCCGCGTGGTCTGCGACGCCGGCCTCATGCCGCGCGCGGCACAGGTCGGCGCCTCCGGCACGGTTCTCGAGGCGAGCTGCTATTTCGCCCTCGGCATCGCCGGCGCGCCGCAGCATCTGCAGGGCGTGGCGAAGTGTGAACATGTGGTGGCGGTCAACACCGACCTGCACGCGGCGATGATCGAGCGCGCCGGTCTCGCCATCGTCGCCGACGCACAGAAGGTGATGCCGGCGATCCTCAAAGCGCTGAAGGCGGAGAAGGAGGGCAACCCGTGAAGGTCGTAGTCCTCGTCTCCGCCGGCCGCCATCCTGTCACCGGACGCGCCAGCCCCGTGCCCGTCGAATTGCAGGCGATCCGCCTCGCACGCCTGCTCGGCGCGGCGCCTTCCGGCCTGCATGCCGGGCCGAAGGCGGAAGCGGTGCGCGACACGCTCGGCCATGGCCTCGCTGGCCTCGCGCATCTGGCGATCCCGGATGGCGACGACCCTCTGCCAAGCCTCGTCGGCGCACTCACCGAGATGCAGCCGGACCTGATCCTCGCCGGGCGGGTGGGCTGCGGCGGCGAGGACAGCGGACAGCTCCCCTATCTCGTCGCGGATGCCCTCGGCCTGCCTATCCTCTCCGATGCCGCGCTGCTCGCGCCGGGCGAGGCGGCCGATACGCTCGTCGTCGACCAGGCGCTGCCGAAGGGCGTGCGCCGGCGGGTGACACTGCGCCTGCCGGCGATTCTCACCGTGCATCCCGCCGCACCGACGCCCCTACCCTTCGCCTTCGCGCAGGCCCGTTCGGGGCGGGTCGACACGCGCCCCGGCATCGCCGCTCCGCGGCCCGCCACGGATGCCGAGCAGCGTCCCTATCGCCCCCGCCCGAAGCTGATCGCCAAGGCCGCGGCCGGCGCCTCCGCCGCCGACCGGCTCAAGGCCGCGACGGAGACGGCGGCGGCGGGCGGCCGGCTGCTGGTCGACCCGCCCCCTGACGAGGCCGCGCGCGAAATCATCGCACATCTGCGCGAGATCGGCGTGCTGCGGGGTAACGGCTAACCGGTTTCCACCCAAACCAGCCATCCTTCGAGGCTCGGGCTCCGCCGAGCACCTCAGGATGACGGCGTTCCAGAGAAAAGCTGAGGCGTCACCGCTGCGCGCGCTGCCAGTCCGGCGCGACGTAATAGGGCGCGTTGGACGGCGCCAGCAGCGGCTTGCCGAGGATATGGTCGGCGGCCTTCTCGGCCAGCATGATGGTCGGCGCGTTGAGGTTGCCGGTGGTCACCGAGGGCATGATGGAGGAATCCACCACCCTTAGGCCCGACAGCCCGATCACCCGCGTCTCGCGGTCGACCACCGCCATCGGATCAGAGGCCGCGCCCATCTTGCAGGTGCAGGATGGGTGATAGGCGCTCTCCACTTTGTTCGCGATGAAGGCGTCGATCGCCTCGTCGCTCACGACATCCGCGCCCGGCTGGATCTCCCGCCCGCGATAGGGATCGAACGCCTTTTGCGCGAAGATCTCGCGGGTGAGCCGCACGCAGGCGCGCATCTCGGCCCGGTCGTCCTCGTGGCTCATATAGTTGAAGAAGATGCGCGGCTTCTCGTGCGGGTCGGCGGAGTTCAGCCGTACCCAGCCGCGGCTCTTCGAGCGCATCGGCCCGACATGCGCCTGGAAGCCGTGCTCGGAGGCGAGGCCCTGCCCGTCATAGGTCACGGCGAGCGGCAGGAAGTGATACTGGATGTCGGGATAAGGCACGCCCGGCCGCGAGCGGATGAAGCCGCAGGCTTCGAAATGGTTGGTCGCGCCGAGCCCGTCCTTCGCCAGCAGCCAGCGCAGCCCGATCATGCCGCGCGCGACGAGGCCCATTGACGAATAGAGCGTGATCGGCTCGCGACAGGCCATCTGGAAATAGAATTCCAGATGATCCTGCAGGTTCTCGCCCACTCCCGGCAGGTCGGCGATCACCTCGATGCCGTGCGCGGCGAGCTCTTCCGCCGGCCCGACGCCGGAGAGCTTGAGCAGTTGCGGCGAGTTGATCGGCCCGCCAGCGAGGATCACCTCGCGGCGCGCCCGCACCTCATGCGCCTGCCCGCCCCGCCCATAGGCGACGCCGACCGCGCGCCGCCCCTCGAACAGGATGCGGGTCACCCGCGCATGGGTCTCGACCGTCAGGTTCGGCCGTTTCATAGCCGGCTTCAGATAGGCGTTCGCTGCCGACCAGCGCACGCCGTCCTTCACCGTCATGTCCATCCGGCCGAAACCTTCCTGGGCATAGCCGTTGATGTCGTCGGTGGCCGGATAGCCGGCCTGCTTCGCCGCCTCGATAAAGGCCGTGTAGAGCGGGTTCTCCAGCTTGCCGTAGCGGGTGGCGAGCGGACCGTCGCCGCCGCGATAGGCGTCACCACCCTCCTGCCGGCTCTCCGCCCGGCGGAAATAGGGCAGCACGTCTGCATAGGACCACCCCTGTGCGCCCTCCTCCTCCCAGCGGTCGAAATCCGCCGGGTTGCCGCGCACATAGACGAGACCGTTGATGGAGGAGGAGCCGCCAAGAACCTTGCCGCGCGGGCAGTGGATGCGCCGGCCGCCGAGGCCCGGCTCCGGCTCGCTCTCATACATCCAGTTGTATTTCTTCATGTTCATCGGGATGGAGAGCGCGCTCGGCATCTGGATGAACACGGAGCGGTCGGACCCGCCATATTCCAGCACGAGCACGCGGTTCCGCCCGTCCGCCGACAGCCGATCGGCCAGCACGCAACCGGCCGAGCCGGCCCCGACGATGACGTAGTCGAACTCGGCCGTGCCGTTCTTCATCAGTAGGGCGCCTCGACGCGGCCGAGATTGACGTAGACGCTCTTGAGCTGCGTGTAGTGCTCGATCGCCGCCTTGCCGTTCTCGCGGCCAAGACCGGACTGCTTGAAGCCGCCGAAGGGCAACTCGATCGGCGTGATGTTGTAGTGGTTGATCCAGCAAGTGCCGGCCTGAAGCTGCGCGATGACGCGATGGCCGCGCGCCAGATCGCGCGTGAACACGCCCGCCGCCAATCCGAATACGGTGTCGTTGGCCCGCGCGATCACCTCGTCCTCGTCGTCGAAAGCGAGCACCGCCATCACCGGGCCGAAGATCTCCTCGCGCACGATGCTCATCTCGTCGGCGCAGCCCTCAAACACGGTCGGCGCGACGAAGCAGCCCTTGGCGAGCGCGCCGGCAGTCACCCGCTCGCCGCCGGCGAGGAGCTTGGCGCCCTCCGCGCGGCCCTTGGCGATATAGGAGAGCACCTTCTCCATATGCGGCCTGCTGATGAGCGCGCCGACCTGCGTCGCAGGGTCGAGCGGATCGCCCACCACCATCTTCTTCACACGCTCGGCCAGCTTGCCGAGGAACGCCTTGCGCACCGAGGAATGCACGAAGACGCGGGTGCCGTTCGAGCACACCTCGCCCGCCGAATAGAAATTGCCGAGCAGCGCGCCGGAGACCGCATCGTCGAGATCGGCGTCGTCGAACACGATCAGCGGGGATTTCCCGCCGAGCTCCAGCGTGACGTATTTCAGCGTGCCGGCGGCGTCCGCCATCACCTTCTTGCCGGTGCCGACCTCGCCGGTGAGCGAGACCTTGGCGATATCCGGGTGGCGGGTCAGCAGGCGCCCGGTATCCGCGAAGCCCTGCACCACGTTGAACACGCCGTCCGGCACGCCAGCCTCGGCCATGATCTCGGCGAGCTTGAGCGCGGTGAGCGGGGTGAGCTCGGCCGGCTTGAAGATCATCGCATTGCCGCAGGCGAGCGCGGGAGCGGATTTCCAGCAGGCGATCTGCAGCGGATAGTTCCAGGCGCCGATGCCGGCGACAATGCCGAGCGGCTCGCGCCGCGTATAGCCGAAGGCCGACGGGCCGAGGTCGATATGCTCGCCGGACAGGCTGCCGGCGAGGCCGGCATAATATTCGATGCAGTCGGCGCCGGAGAGCACGTCGACCGCAATGGTTTCCTGGATCGGCTTGCCGGTGTCGAGCGTCTCCAGCCGCGCCAGTTCCTCGTTGCGGGCACGCAAAAGGTCGGCGACGCGCTTGAGGATGCGCCCACGCTCGGCACCTAGCATCGCCGCCCAGAGCTTCTGACCCTTGCGTGCCGCGGCGACCGCCGCCTCGACCTCGGCCTCGCCGGCGATCTCGATGTTGGCCAGCACCTCGCCGGTCGCCGGATTGATGGTCTCGAAGGTTTCGCCGCCGGCCGACGGCAGGTAGCGCCCGCCGATATGGTTGCGGTGAAGCGGAACAGCGGCGCTCACGGCGGGCGCTCCCTTGGTTTCCAGGATCACGGGATTGGCGAGACGCGCGGTGGCGAGCTGCCCGTCGACGAAGGCGGTTGCGATCGAGCGGGCGCTGGCGGCGTCCGTCTCGCCGGTGGCGGAGAGCGTCGAGCGCAGCCACAGCCCGTCGATGACCGCGGCGATGGCGATGGCGAGCCGCCGCCCCTCGGCGGCGCCGACGATGGGGGTCAGGTCGTGGCGCAAATTGGAGAGCATGCGCGACTGGTAGACCTTCTGCACCCGGCGCAGCCGCTCGGAATGCAGCACCTGTCCCCAGAAGGCGAGCCAGACGCTGCAGGTCTGCTGGTCGAATTCCTCGGGCGCGAGGTTGGCGTCGATCACCGCCTGCACACGGGCCCGCGGCGAGCGCGCCTCGGCGAGGCGGGCCGCCGTGCCGCGCGCGATGCGGCCGGCGAGATGGCGCAGCGTCGCCTCGAGCAGGCCGTCCTTGTCGCCGAAATAATGGGCAACGAGGCCGGGCGAGACGCCGGCACGGCGCGCGATCTGGGCGAGGGTCGAGGCGTTGAAGCCGACCTCGGCGAGCGAATCGACGGTGGCCTCGATGAGCTGGCGACGGCGCACATCCTCCGGCTCGCGGCGGCGCACCTCCTCGTCGCGACGCCCCTCCTCGCGATCACCTGCCTGCCGGGCCTGCGCCTGTGCCGCCATGTCGCCCTCACCGGCTTGGAGATTAATTGAACGAACAAATAATACAGCGAAGGCCACCACCCGCAAAGAGGCAAAAATCGCGCAGGCCGAATCCGGAGGGCCGCTGCACGCCACATCGCCGCCCCTCTGATGCAATGCAGCAAAATCAATCATTCTCGGCGCATACATGGCTGAAAATTACGCGTGACAAATGCGAGAATCCAATATTGAATGACTGTTCAAAAGAGCCCGCAGACTTCGATGGAAGCCGCACGGGGCCATGATGCGGCGATCGGCGCTTCCGGCTAGAGTCGGCGGCGTGATCGCCGAGAGGGATCGGCAATGTCGGCGTCCGCACGGTCGACCGGCGGCCATCGGGGAGCGACGCCAAGCCGCGCCCGGATGCGCCTCCCGCGTTCATCGACGCGACGCGCCTAGATACGGGAACAGCGAACGATGCGCAGCTTGAAGTCTCTGGCGGGCGCCGCACTCGGTGCGGCACTCCTGATCGTCCCCTTCGCCTGGGACGCCGCCTCATCCACCGCTAGCGCGGCCGAGCCGGCGGCCTGCAAGACGGTGAAGTTCGCCGACGTCGGCTGGACCGACATCACCGCCACCACCGCCGTCGCCTCGGCGATCCTGGAAGCGCTCGGCTACACCCCGAAGACGCAGGTCCTGTCGGTGCCGGTCACCTACAAGTCAATGCAGACCAAGGACATCGACGTCTTCCTCGGCAACTGGATGCCGACCATGGAAGCCGACCTCAAGCCCTATCGCGAGGACAAGTCGGTCGAGGTGCTCGGCGCCAATCTCGAAGGCGCCAAATACACCCTCGCCGTGCCCACCTATCTCTATGACGAGGGCCTGAAGTCCTTCGCCGACATCGCCAAGTTCAAGGACAAGCTCGGCAACAAGATCTACGGCATCGAGCCGGGCAATGACGGCAACCGGCTGATCCTCGACATGATCAAGGACGACAAGTTCGGCCTCAAGGGCTTCGAGCTGGTCGAATCCTCCGAGCAGGGCATGCTCGCGCAGGTCGAGCGCGCCGCCCGCCGCAAGGAGCCGATCGTGTTCCTCGGCTGGGAGCCCCACCCGATGAACACCAAGTACAAGCTGTCCTACCTCTCCGGCGGCGACGACGTGTTCGGCCCCAACTATGGCGGCGCCACCGTCTACACCAACACCCGCGCCGGCTATGTCACCGAGTGCCCGAATGTCGGCGCCCTCATCAAGAACCTGAAGTTCTCGCTCGACACCGAGAACGTGGTGATGGGCTACATCCTGTTCGACGGCATGGAAGGCCCGAAGGCCGCCGCCAAATGGCTGAAGGCCAACCCCACCGTGTGGGAGCCCTGGCTGAAGGGCGTCACCACCATCGACGGCAAGCCGGCGGTCGACGCCGTGAAGAAGAGCGTCGGCCTCTGACGGCGGACTTCGGCCATCCGCACGGCGGATGGCCTCCTGACCTTGCAACCTGCCGATGGCCGGGCGACCGTCCGGCCACGATGTTCGATTTCGCCCTTTCATCGCCGTCCGGGGGAGCGCCCGATGTATGACTGGCTGACCGAGCACAAGATCCCGCTTGGGCTCTGGCTGAAGAACCTGGTCGACCTGCTGACCGAGCACGGGCAGAGCGTGTTCGACTTCATCTCGCTGGTCCTCGGCGGGCTGATCGCCGGCCTCACCGGCGCGCTGCTGCTGGTGCCGCCGCTGCTGCTGATCGCGATCTTCGCGCTCGGCGCCTGGTACATGCACCGCTCAATCGGGCTCGTCGTCTTCATCGTGGCGGCGCTGCTGCTGGTCACCAATCTCGGCTACTGGCAGGCGACCATCGAGACCCTCTCGCTGGTCATCTGCGCGACGCTGGTCTGCGTGGTCATCGGCGTGCCGATCGGCATCGCGGCGGCGCACCGGCCATGGCTCTACACCGCCATCCGGCCGATCCTCGACCTGATGCAGACGATTCCCACCTTCGTGTACCTCATCCCGACGCTGGTGCTGTTCGGCCTGGGCGCGGTGCCGGGGCTGATCTCCACCGTGATCTTCGCCATCCCTGCCCCGATCCGCCTCACTCATCTCGGCATCTCCTCGGTGCCGCCGAACCTGTTCGAGGCCGGCAAGGCGTTCGGCGCCACCAAGCGCCAGCTTCTGTTCAAGGTGGAGCTGCCCTATGCGCTGCCGACCATCATGGCCGGCATCACCCAGTGCATCATGCTCAGCCTCTCCATGGTGGTGATCGCCGCCCTCGTGGGCGCCGACGGCCTCGGCAAGCCGGTGGTGCGGGCGCTGAACTCGGTGAACATCGCCATGGGCTTCGAAGCGGGCCTCGCCATCGTCGTTCTCGCCATCGTGCTCGACCGCGTCTGCAAGCGGCCCGAGCGCCGGTCCAAGAAGGGGTGAGCCATGTCCGCCGTGGAGTTCCGCAACATCGACATCGTCTTCGGATCCGAGCAGAAGAAGGCGCTCGCCCTCATCGACCAGGGCAAGACCCGCGAGGAGATCCTGCGCGAGACCGGCGCCGTGCTGGGCGCGGCGGGGGTGAGCCTTGCCATCGAACGCGGGCAGATCTGCGTGCTGATGGGCCTGTCCGGCTCCGGCAAGTCGACGATCCTGCGCGCCATCAACCGGCTGAACGAGGTGGCGCGCGGCGAGGTCATCGTCGAGCACGAGGGCAAGGCGGTCGACGTCGCCCATTGCGACGAGGACACGCTGCGCGACATCCGCATGCACACCGTCTCCATGGTGTTCCAGCAGTTCGGCCTGCTGCCCTGGCGCACGGTGCGCGACAATGTCGGTTTCGGCCTCGAGCTGCGCGGCACGCCGACGGCGGAGAAGAACCGCATCGTCGACGAGAAGCTCGCCATGGTCGGCCTCACCAACTGGGCCGAGAAATACACCAACGAGCTCTCCGGCGGCATGCAGCAGCGCGTCGGCCTCGCCCGGGCCTTCGCCACCGACGCCGACATCCTCTTGATGGACGAGCCCTTCTCGGCGCTCGATCCGCTGATCCGCGACAAGCTGCAGGACGAACTGCTCGACCTGCAGAAGCGCATCCACAAGACCATCGTCTTCGTCAGCCACGACCTCGACGAGGCGCTCAAGCTCGGCAACACCATCGCCATCATGGAGGGCGGGCGCATCGTGCAGGCCGGCACGGCGGAGGACATCCTCTTGCGCCCCGCCAACGCCTATGTCGCCGAGTTCGTGAAGCACATGAACCCGCTCAACGTGCTGCGCGGCACCGCGGTGATGCGTCCGGCCGCAGCCCTGAAGCGTGACGGCGACGCTGTCGTGCTCGACAAGCACGGCCGGGTGAAGGTGAAGGTCGACGGTGAGGGCCGCCCCGTCGCGCTCGACCTCGACGGGCGCGAGGGCCTGCTCGCGGTGGCCGACGGCGATGTCGGCCGCATCGACGACAAGCTGGCGCAGGATTGCGACGCCATCGTCGCGCCGGTCGATCTGCGCCTGAAGGCGGCGATCGAGCTCAAGCGCCACACCGACCTGCCGATCCTCCTCGTCGACAATCTCGGCCGCCTCGCCGGGCTGTGCGACGACGACGAGATCTATCGCGGCCTGCTGCGCCGGCTGGACGGCTGATCCCGCACGACATCACGAGCCGGCCGGCACATAGAGGCAGATCGTCCCGGCCGCCGGGAAGCCGCCATAGGAACAGCGGTGCATGCCGCCGTCGCCGGACGGCTTGATGCGGCGGTCCGAATAGGGGATCAGCTCGCCGCTGTCGCGCACCTTGTAGCCGAGCCGCGTGGCCTCGATCTCGCCGGGCACGGTCGGCCGGCAGTCCTTGTTGTCGCAGCACGCGACCGCATAGCTCCAGCCGCTCGGCGCGTCGTGGCCGAAGGCCGGCACGGCGGCGAGCAGCAAAAGGCCGGGCGCCGGGCCAGACATCAGGCCAAATATCATGCGACGTACCAGGCCAATCACCAGCCGACGCGTCATGTCACGCTCCCGGCAGATCACGCTCCGGTAAGACAATGCCGCCGCAAGCTGGCGGTTCCATCGGAACCCCTCCCCCAGCACCAATCGCCCCGCGCCCTGACCGGGCCGGGGGTGTGGATGAGGCACCTTGCGTTCTCGCCCTGAAATGAAGGGCGCGCGGGGCACCGGGCCGGACCGCTCCGGCCGATCGCCTGCACCGGGTGATGAAAGGTGGTGCAGACTGGTCGTCAATCGTCCGATGCGCCGGTCTCCGGCGCCCCGCACGCGGCGTTTATAGGCTTGCTCCGCACGGCCCCCGGAGGACTGACCCTTGCTATCCTCCGCTGCGGGACGGAGCCGTTCGCCCGATGGCGGTCCTTGCGGACCACCTGTCGCAGCGACCAGCCTCCCGCCCAATCTGTGGCTCACGGTGGAGCGAGCCGGGAACGTACGGCTTGGGCCGCCTCATCGCGTGGTGCGTTACTCCGCACGAGGAGGCCACCGCACCCCGCCCCGCGCCATCGGCCGCTCCGGTTGCGCCCCTTCAGGAAGGACGAGGTGGGAGAAGGATGGCAGCGTCGCAGGCAAAGATCAAGGAAATAATTCCTATGATCGGAGTGCTCGGGCACTGCGTGGATGCCCGGATCACGTCCGGGCATGACGGCGTGCGGGGTGATAAGCGCGTGTGGAGAAGGACGGAATACCCCTGCCACCCCGCCCCTCGTCATCCTGAGGTGCTCGCGGCAGCGAGTCTCGAAGGACGCAGGCGGTGGATGCAGGGCACTGGCCTTTGGCTCGCGGCACCCGCCTGCGTGCTTCGAGGCCGGCCTGACGGCCGGCACCTCAGCATGACGAGGTCGCTCTGCCGCCACCCGCTCCGGGTCCACGCCTTCCTTCCCACCTGCACACCCGCGCGGATGCCCGGATCACGTCCGGGCATGACGGCGCGTGGGGAGCGACAGAAGTGACGAAGGACGGCGTGTGGGGAAGGAACAAAGGAAGCGCCGGAGGGGATTTAGGCACCCGCCGCGAAAGGGACCGACCGGTCCCCTCACGCCGCCGCCAGGCCGACCGCCTCGACGATGTCGTTGACCACCGACTCGACCAGCTCGCGGTCGTCGCCCTCGCCCATCACCCGGATCACCGGCTCGGTGCCGGAGGGGCGGATCAGCAGGCGGCCGTGATTGTTGAGCTTCTGCTCGCCAGCGGCGATGGCGCGGCGCACCTCGTCGTCCTCCAGCGGGCGGCCACTTCTGTAGCGCACGTTCTTGAGGATCTGCGGCAGCGGGTCGAAGCGATGGCACACCTCCGACACCGGCCGGGCCATGCGCTGCACCACCGCCAGCACCTGCAGCGCGGCGACGAGGCCGTCGCCGGTGGTGGAATAGTCGGAGAGAATGATGTGGCCGGACTGCTCGCCGCCGACATTGTAGCCGTGGGTGCGCATGTGCTCGAGCACGTAGCGGTCGCCGACCGGCGTGCGGGCGAGCGACAGGCCGAGCGCGGCGAGGTGGCGCTCCAGCCCGAGATTGGACATGACGGTCGCCACCACACCGTCGCGGGTGAGCCGTCCATCCTGCTTGAAGCTCTCGGCCACCACCGCCATGAGCTGGTCGCCGTCGACCAGATGGCCCTTCTCGTCGACGATCAGCACCCGGTCGGCGTCGCCGTCGAGCGCGATGCCGATATCGGCGCGCACCTCGCGCACCTTGGCCGCCAGCGCCTCCGGCGCGGTCGAGCCGACGTCGCGGTTGATGTTGAAGCCGTCCGGCGTGTCGCCGATGGTGACCACCTCGCAGCCGAGCTCCCACAGCGCTTCGGGCGCGACGCGATAGGCCGCGCCATTGGCGCAGTCCACCACCACGCGGATGCCGTCGAAGGACTGGTTGCGCGGCAGCGTGCGCTTGGCAAACTCGATGTAGCGCGCATGCACGCTCTCGATGCGCTTGGCGCGGCCGATGTCGGCCGGCTTGGCGAGGCGGCTCGAGAGGTCGCCGGACATCAGCGCCTCGATCTCGCTCTCGATGGCATCGGAGAGCTTGTAGCCGTCCGGCCCGAACAGCTTGATGCCGTTGTCGTCATAGGGGTTGTGCGAGGCGGAGATCATCACCCCGATGTCGCAGCGCATGGAATGGGTGAGCATGGCGACCGCCGGCGTCGGCATCGGGCCGAGCAGCAGCACGTCCATGCCGACCGAGGTGAAGCCGGCGACCAGCGCGTTCTCGATCATGTAGCCGGACAGGCGCGTGTCCTTGCCGATCACGACCCGGTGGCGGTACTCGCCGCGCTGGAAGACGAGCCCCGCCGCCATGCCGACGCGCAGCGCCAGCTCCGGCGTGATCACCCCGTTGGCACGGCCGCGAATGCCGTCCGTCCCGAAAAATTTCCGCGTCATGTCCAGGTCCGATTCGGTCGAATACCGCGCATGTTCTACGCGCATCCCGTGCATGGGAGTGTTCACATATCGTGAACGTACATTACCAGCACATTTGGCGAAAATTCGAACTGTCGGCGGCGAGGGTTAATCCCCCGCTTTTAGGGCCCTTTCCGATCAGGTGGAATCACCCGTTCGGAAAGGGCTCCATCTCCATAAGTTGGAGCCTTTTCCGCGACGGCGCCGCATGGCGGGGGAAACAATCGCCGCTCCCGCCCGTTGTCTCCTCCGATACCGCCGGGGGAGAACCCATGACGACGAAGACCCGCCCCACCGCTCCCGCCATCGCCGGGCACGGCGCCGCCCGCCTGCCGGCGGTGAGCGTCGACGGCTACAACAGCGAGCTGCGCGACGAGGACGGCTTCGTCGGCGACAAGGCGAAGCGCTCGGCCTTCTTCACCGCCTTCGAGGCCTGGCGCGACGTGATGGCCGAGGCGGGCGAGGACCCGTTCGGGGAGCAGGAGACGGCGGAGATCTCCAAGAAGGAGATCGACCGCACGCTCAAGAACGGCTCGCCGGCCGGGCAGGCTCTGGTGATGAGCGCGACGGAGGACTATGCGCAGGCGCTGGCCGCCGTCATCCGCCGGCTGCTGCGCACCAAGGAATGGAAGGACACGGAGCGCATCGCCATCGGCGGGGGCTTGCGCGCCTCCCGCTTCGCCGAGATCGCCGTCGCCCGCACCGAGCTGCTGCTGCGCGAGGCGGACAACCCGGTCGAGCTGCGCCCGATCCGCCACGATCCGGACGAGGCCGGCATCGTCGGCACCATCCATCTGGCGCCGAGCTGGATGTTCAAGGGCCACGACAGCATCCTCGGCGTCGACATCGGCGGCAGCAACATCCGCGCCGGCCTCGTCGAGCTGAACCTCAAGAAGAACCCGGACCTCTCCAGCGCGGCGGTGAAGGCCAGCGAGGTCTGGCGCCATGCCGACGAGGAGAAGCTCGATCGCGACGCCGCGGTCGCGCGGCTCGTCGAGATGCTCAAGGAGCTGGTCGGCTACGCCCGCAAGCGCGAGCTGCGCCTCGCCCCCTTCATCGGCATCGGCTGCCCCGGCTTCATCACCCCCGAAGGCACCATCGAGGCCGGCGCGCAGAACCTGCCGGGCAACTGGGAGAGCCGCCGCTTCAACCTGCCCGAGGCGCTGCGCGAGGCGATCCCGGCCATCGGCGACGAGGAGACGCTGGCGCTGATGCACAACGACGCCGTGGTGCAGGGCCTCAGCGAGGTGCCCTTCATGCAGGATGTCGAGCGCTGGGGCGTGCTGACCATCGGCACCGGCCTCGGCAATGCGCGCTTCACCAATCGCGAGCGGCCGAAGGAGCGCGGTAAGGACGACGCGAAGAAGGACGACGGGAAGAAGGGCGAGGAGCGCAAGGAGAGGGCGAAGGGCTAAGTCCGCCCATCATCCGCCGTCATCCCGGCCGGAGGCGAAGCCGGAGAGCCGGGATCGCTCTCCGGTTCGGCACGCGATCCCGGATCGGCCTGCGGCCGTCCGGGATGACGGAATGCAAGCCCCCCAAACGAAAACGCCCGCCTTGCGGCGGGCGTCTCGTCACGGTGAGGGGGGCCTCACGCCTGCGGCTGCGGCTCCATGCCGGTGTCGGGGCGCGGGCGGTTCTTGCCGGCGGTCGGCACTACCGAGCCGCGCACATTGGCGGGCTCGATCGTGGTGTCGCGCACCGGAGCGTTGCCGTCCAGCAGGCCGATGATCTCGTCGCCGGACAGCGTCTCATATTCGAGCAGGCCACGCGCCAGCGCCTCGAGCTGGTCCTTGTTCTCGGTCAGGATGCGCGTCGCCTCGGCATAGCCGTCATCGACCAGACGGCGCACTTCGCTGTCGATGGTCTGCGCGGTGGCTTCCGAGACGTTCTGCTGGCGCTGCATCGACATGCCGAGGAACACCTCGTCATTGTTCTCGCCATAGGCGACCTGGCCGAGCTTGTCGGAGAAGCCCCAGCGCGTGACCATCATGCGGGCGAGGCGGGTGGCCTGCTCGATGTCGGAAGCGGCGCCGGAGGTCACCTTGTCGTGGCCGAAGATCAGCTCCTCAGCCACGCGCCCGCCCATCATGATGGCGAGCCGCGAGGTCATCTGCTCGTAGGACATGGAGAGCTTGTCCCGCTCGGGAAGCTGCATGACCATGCCGAGCGCGCGTCCGCGCGGGATGATGGTCGCCTTGTGCACCGGATCGGTGGCCGGCACCTTCAGCGCGACGATGGCGTGGCCACCCTCGTGATAGGCGGTGAGCAGCTTCTCGTCCTCGGTCATGACCAGCGAGCGGCGCTCGGCGCCCATCATCACCTTGTCCTTGGCGTCCTCGAACTCGCTCATGGTGACCATGCGCTTGTTGCGCCGGGCCGCCATCAGCGCCGCCTCGTTGCAGAGGTTGGCGAGGTCCGCGCCGGAGAAGCCGGGGGTGCCGCGGGCGATCACCTTGAGGTTCACGTCCGGCGCCACCGGGATCTTGCGGGCATGAACTTTCAGGATCTGCTCGCGGCCGACCACGTCCGGATTCGGAACGATGACCTGGCGGTCGAAGCGGCCGGGACGCAGCAGCGCCGGGTCGAGCACGTCCGGGCGGTTGGTCGCGGCGATGAGGATGATGCCCTCATTCGCCTCGAAGCCGTCCATCTCGACGAGGAGCTGGTTCAGCGTCTGCTCGCGCTCGTCATTGCCGCCACCGAGGCCGGCGCCGCGATGGCGGCCGACCGCGTCGATCTCGTCGATGAAGATGATGCACGGCGCGTTCTTCTTCGCCTGCTCGAACATGTCGCGCACGCGGGACGCGCCGACGCCGACGAACATCTCGACGAAGTCCGAGCCGGAGATGGTGAAGAACGGCACGTTCGCCTCGCCGGCGATGGCGCGGGCGAGCAGCGTCTTGCCGGTGCCGGGCGGGCCGACGAGGAGCACGCCGCGCGGGATGCGCCCGCCGAGCCGCTGGAACTTCTGCGGATCACGCAGGAACTCCACGATCTCGGTGAGGTCGCTCTTGGCCTCGTCGATGCCGGCGACGTCCTCGAAGGTGACGCGCCCATGCGCCTCGGTCAGCAGCTTGGCGCGGCTCTTGCCGAAGCCCATCGCCTTGCCGCCGGCGCCCTGCATCTGGCGGGACAGGAAGATCCACACGCCGATCAGCGCGATGAAGGGCAGCCAGTTGATCAGCAGGCTGACGAACCACGGGACGTTGTCCTGCAGCGGCTTCGCGGTGATCGAGACGCCCTTGCCATAGAGGCGCTGCACCAGCGAGGGATCGTTCGGCGCATAGGTCTGGAAGGTGCGCCCATCCGTGAAGGTGCCGGAAATCTCCGGGCCCTGGATCAGCACGTCGCGCACGCGGCCCTGATCGACCTCGTTCAGCAGCTGCGAGAAGCTGACGTCATTGCTTGCCTGCCGCTGGCCCGGATTCTGGAACAGCGAGAACAGCGCCAACAGCAAGAGAACGATGATCACCCAGAGGGCGAAATTCCGGATATTGGCGTTCATCATTGTCCTTTCGGCGTCGGAATTCTGCTCCCGACGCGGTGCCGCCGGCGCTGACGGCCACCTGTTTTCCCACCGTAATTTAGGTCCCGCCTTGATCCTTGCCAAGATGCCGCAATGTCCGCGGCGCCCCGGCGGTGCGCAATTTCGCGTCAGCATGAACGAAAGATGCGCTGGCCGGCGCCCGCCGGGCCGGCGCCGGGCCAACGGTCAACGCCTTCGGCCCGAGCCGGACCACAGCGCCGGCAAGGGTCCGCGCGGGGGCTCGGGAGGCCGCCGCACCGCCTGCGGCATGCTCCTCGGCGATCCAGCGGTGCAGCGCCTCCAGCTTGCCGAGCTCGACCGGCCCTTCCCTGCCGACCCGGTCGATCGCCCGGCCGAGCAGGCGCAGCGCGATCTCGGCCGGCAGCTCCGCGAAGGCCGCGCGCGGCAGCCGAAAGACCGGCCCCTCCGCCAGCAGCCGCGCGGCGGCGGCATCGGTCGCCGCCTCCAGCGCCGCGTCGGCGCGCGCCATGCGCTCGGCGAGCCGCGCGAATCCGTCCGCGTCGAGCCCGGCGGCGGCGAGCGCCGGCAGCAGCGAGGCACGCAGCCGCACCCGGGCGAAGCGTTCGTCGCGGTTCGAGGGGTCCTCGGCGAAGGCGATGCCGGCCGCCCGGCAGGTGGCGGTCAGCTCGGCCTTGCCGATGCCGAGCAGCGGGCGCAGCAGCGTCAGCCCGTCGAGCGGCCGGGCGGCCGGAATGCCGGCGAGCCCGGCGAGGCCGGAGCCACGCAGCAGGCGGAACAGCACCGTCTCGGCCTGGTCGTCGGCGGTGTGGGCGGTGGCGATCGCGCTGGCGCCGACCGTGTGGGCATGGTCCGCCAGCAAGGCATAGCGCGCGTCCCGCGCCGCCTCCTGAAGCCCGCTCATAGGCTTCTCGCCCTCCCAGTCCAGGATGGCGTGCGGCATGCCGAGCCGGGCCGCGAGGGTGCCGACCGCCTCGGCTTCCGCCCGCGCCCCGGCGCGCAGGCCATGGTCGACGGTCGCGACGTAAAGAGCCGGGCCATCCGCCCGTGCGGTGCGCCAGCGCGCGGCGAGGAGAAGGAGAGCGGTGGAATCCGGCCCGCCCGAGACGGCGAGCAGCACGCCCGCATGGTCCTCGAACGGACGGAACAGCGCGTCGAGCCGCGCCGCCTCGACGGCCGCGGCGGCGGCGGGAGCTGCCTCAGCAGCGCACACGCTTCTGTTCCCGCTCGACGCCCTGCCGGACGGTGGCGGAGGCGCGCGGATATTTATTGCCGATCGCGTTGAAGGTGGCGCAGGCCGCGTCCTTCTCGCCGATGGCGGCTAGCGACTGGCCGAGCCGCAGCAGCGCGTCCGGCGCCTTCACCGCGTTGGGATAGTCGGTCGACACCTTCAGGAAGCTCTGCGCCGCCTCTTTGTAGAGCTGGCGCTGATAGTTGGATTCGCCGAGCCAGTAATAGGCGTCGGGCGCCGCCCGATCGGTCGGGTACTGCTGCACGAAGGTCTCGAACTCGCGGGTCGCCTGCACGTAGTCCTGCCGCAGCACATAGCCATAAGCGAGGTCGTACATGTCCTTCGGGCTGTTCGACGGCGGCAGGGTGGCGACCTGCGTGCCGCCGGAGGGCGCGCCGGCCGGCGCACCGCTGCCGAGGTCCATCGGCGCGCCCGGCGCGCCGGCATTGACCGGCTCGGACGGCGGCGTGGTGCCGAGCGGGCGCGGCGCCCCGGGGGCGGCCGGCTGCGCGTTCGGGTCGAAGGCGTCGGAGCGCTTGGCCGGCGCGGGACCGCCCGGCGCGACGGGCGGCGCCATGATCGAGGGCGTGCCGCCCGATGGCGCCGGCGCGGGATTGGCGCGCGGTGCCGGCGAGGCGCCGCCCCCTGCCCCGCCCATGCGGTAGTCGAATTCCTCCTGGAAGCGCTTGACCTGCTGTTCGAGCTGCTGGTTGCGGTACTGGAGCTGTTCGAGCTGGCCGGTCATCTGCCTGAGCTGGTTCTCCAGCCGGTCGATGCGGGTGGTGAGCTCGCCCGGATCCTCGCCGCCGACGGCCGGCGAGGCGGCCTGGCCGCCGCCGACCTGGCCCGGCGGCTTGAACAGGTTGCCGAAGAAGTTGGGGTTGCCCTGGGCCGTCGCGAGGGACGGCGCGAGGGTGCCGAGGCCGATGGCAAGGGCCAGAAGGGGGGCCCCCAGCAGGGAGGCGCCGGAGCGCGGAACGCGGACGGTCATGAGCGACTAAGGGGTTTGAACGGCCAGTGTCTTTTGGCGGAGGCCGCGCGGCGATTCACTGCCCCAGCGACAGGCCCGAGCATACCGGACGGATCGCGTCCAAAGTGTGGCTTCGGACCTGTCCGATCGACGCGGAGCCGGCGCGAAAACGACGAAGCCGGCACGCCCTGTCGAGCGCGCCGGCTGCGGTCGGTCCGGTCCGGTCAGGCTTACGAGCCGGCGCCGTTGAGCACGGTGACCGCGCGGCGGTTCTGCGACCAGCAGGAGATGTCGTTGCACACCGCCACCGGGCGCTCCTTGCCGTAGGAGATGGTGCGCATCCGGTTGCCGTCGATGCCGCGCGAGACCAGGTAGTCGCGCACGCTCTGGGCGCGGCGGGCGCCGAGCGCGATGTTGTATTCGCGGGTGCCGCGCTCATCCGCGTGGCCTTCGATGGTGAAGGTGTAGCGGTTGTACTGGGTGAGCCACTGCGCCTGCTTGTCGAGCGTGGCGCGGGCGTCGCCCGAAAGGTCGCTCTGGTCGCTCTCGAAGAACACGCGGTCGCCGACCGAGACCACGAACTCCTGCGCGCTGCCGGGAGGAGCCGAGCCGAGCGCCTTGCCCGCGCCGTCCATGGGGTTCTTGGCGCAGGCCGCGGCGAGCATCGCCACACCGATGATGGTGGCGGCGCGCAGGCCACCCACGAGGCTCAGCATACGGATCATGCCGGTTGACTCCTATTCCTGGACCGGATGTCCCGGTCTAGCAGTTCGTTGGTTAATTGAAGGTTCCGTCAACCTTGACGGAATCTTACGACAGTACGTAAAGATTCACTGTATTGGGGAAATCATTCGTTATGGTTTCCGAATGCTTAAAGACCACTCCGCTCAGGAACGCAACGGCGACCAGGCCGGATCCGACGCATAGCTGGGCGTCGGTACGCGCTGCTCGTTGTAGCCGGTGACGTCCACCGTATAGAGTTGCGGGCCGCCGGCGCCGCCGGAATCGCGGAAGAACATGATCACGCGCCCGTTCGGCGCGAAGGTCGGACCCTCATTGTGGTAGCCCTCGGTGAGGATGCGCTCGCCCGAGCCGTCGGTGCGCATGATGCCGATGGCGAACCGCCCCTGCGCCTGCTTGGTGAAGGCGATGACATCGCCGCGCGGCGACCACACCGGCGTCGAATAGCGCCCGTCACCGAAGGAGATGCGGGTCGGCGAGGAGCCGTCGGCGCCCATCAGATAAATCTGCGAGGTGCCGCCGCGGTCGCTCTCGAACACGATGCGCGCGCCGTCCGGCGAATAGCAGGGCGCGGTGTCGATCGCCGCCGTGTCAGTGAGCCGCGTCGTCGCCTTGGACCTCAGGTCCATGACGAAGATGTTCGAGTTGCCGCCCTGCTGCAGGGAGAGGATCACCTTCTGCCCGTCCGGAGCGAAGCGCGGCGAGAAGCTCATGTTCGGGAAGTTGCCGACCACCTCGCGCTGCCCGGTCTCGATGTTGAGCAGATAGACCCGCGGCTCGCCCTTGCCGTAGGACATGTAGGTGATTTCCTGGCTGGTCGGCGAGAAGCGCGGGGTCAGCACCAGGTCGTCGCCGCGCGTCAGATAGGTCACGTTGGCGCCGTCCTGGTCCATGATGGCGAGGCGCTTCACGCGCTTCTCCTTGGAGCCGGACTCGTCGACGAACACGATGCGCGTATCGAAATAGCCCTTCTCGCCGGTGAGGCGCTCATAGATCGCGTCGGCGATGATATGGGCGACGCGGCGCCAGTTCTCCGGCTGGGTGAAATATTGCTGGCCGATGAGCTGCTGGCCGGCGAACACGTCCCAGAGGCGGAACTCGGCCTTCACCCGCCCGTCCGGCTGGCGGGTCATGCGGCCAGTGACCAGCGCCTGCGAATTGATCACCCGCCAGTCCTGGAAGCGCGGCGAGGCATCCGGGTTGGTGATCTTCTCGACGAAGGCGGCCGGGTCGATCGGCGCGAACAGGCCAGAGCGGCGCAGGTCGGCCGAGATGATCTGGGTCACGCCCTTGCCGGCCTGCGCATCCTGCTCGCTGCCGCCGCCGACGAAGTCGGTGATGGCGATCGGGAGCGGCTGCACCGTGCCCTGGGTGACGTCGAGCTTCAGCACCGCGTTGGCGGCGCGAGTGCCGATCAGCGAGGCGCCAGCCAGCGCGCCGGCTCCGGCCAGCACCGTGCGGCGGCTCAGCGGGGCGCCCAACGCGCGGATCGGGAGGCTCGGGAGGCTGGGCCGGAAAAGGTCACTCATGTCCAATATCTCGAAGGGCAATCGTCACTGACGGAAACTCAGCCGCGCACCAGCTCGCGCGGATCGAAGGTGATCTCGATGTCCTTCCACGCGTCGTATTTCGACGGGGAGAGCATGTTGAAGGGCTGACCGCGGAACACCGCGCGCACCGCGCTCTCGCGCGCGCTCATGAAGAACGGGCTGGAGCCGGAGGTCATCACCTGCGGCGGCCCGGCAAGCGTGCCGTCGATGTTCAGCCGGATGCGCACGGTGACGATCAGCTCCTGCGGATTGGCGGCGCCTGCCGGGGGGTTCCACAGCGACATCAGCCGCGCGCGCAGCGCGTCGATCTCGGTCTGCGACAGCATCGCCGAGGTGCCGCGCGCCGCGCCGAGCGAGGCGGTGTTGTTGATGGTGTCGCCGATCGCCGCCTGACGCTGCGGCGTGCGCTTGTCGAGCAGCGCCGCGATCTCGTTCGGCTTGAATTCGCGCTGCTGGTCGCTCGGCGGCGCCTGCACCACCGGCTTGGGCGGCGGCGGCTTCTTCGGCGGCATCGGGGGCGGCGGCGGAAGCTGGGCCATCTGCTCGGGCTTCGGCTCTTCCTTCTTCGGCTCCGGCGGCTTCGACTTCAGCGCCTCGGCGTCGGTCGGGGCCGGATCGGCCTTGGCCTGCGGCGGCTTCGGCGCAGCCTCGGGCTTCGGCTCCGGCGGCTTCACCTCCGGCGGCGGCGGGGGCGGAGGCGGCGGCTCGTTGGCGGCCTTGATCTTGGGCTTCTCGGTGATCTTGTCGTCCAGATTATCGACCGGCTTCGGCTCCGGCGCGACCTTCTCCACCACCGGCTTCGGCTTCTCGGCCTTCGCCGCGTCCTTCTTGCCCGCCATCATCTGCGACAGCTCGGCGTCGGAGATGATGTCGATCGGCATCGATTCGGTCAGCGTCGGATCGAAGGGCTTCGCCGAGGAGAAGCTCACCAGCATGAAGCCGAGCACTCCGGCGTGCAGCGCGGTGGAGGAGATGAGGCCGGCGCGCATTCCGCTCAGCTCCCCTGCTCGACTTCGGAGACCAGCGCGACGCGCTTGAAGCCGGCGCCCGACAGGCGGCCCATGACCTTCATCACCGTGCCGTAGTCGACCGTGCGGTCGCCGCGCACGAAGATGCGCTCCTCATAGCCGGCCTTGGCGATGGCCTGCAGCTTGGGCACCAGCTCCTCCACCGGAATCTCGGCGTCCTGCAGATAGACCTGGCCCTTGTTGTTGATCGAGATGACCAGCGGCTCGCGGTCCTGCTCCACCGCCTTGGCGTCGGTCTGCGGCAGGTCGAGCGGCACGCCAACGGTGAGCAGCGGCGCCGCCACCATGAAGATGATGAGCAGCACCAGCATCACGTCGACCATCGGCGTGACGTTGATCTCGGACATGACGGCCGCGCCGCCGCGACGGCGCGAGCGCCGCGACTGCCAACCGCCTCCTCCTGCGCCGGACATGCCCATCGTGTATCAGCCCCGCTCGTCGATCTGACGCGAGAGGATGGCGGAGAACTCGTCCGCGAAACCCTCCAGCCGAAGCGCCAGACGGCCAACCTGTGACACGAACTTGTTGTAGAAAATCGTCGCCGGGATGGCGGCGATGAGGCCGATTGCCGTTGCGAAAAGGGCTTCGGCGATGCCCGGCGCCACAACTGCGAGGCTGGTGTTCTTCGAGGCGGCGATCGACTGGAACGAGGTCATGATGCCCCAAACCGTACCGAACAGGCCGATGAACGGGCCGGCCGAGCCGACGGTCGCCAGCACCAGCAGCCGCGCCTCCAGCCGCTCCACCTCGCGGGCGATGGTCACGTCCATCACCTTGTCGAGCCGCTGCGTCAGTCCGGCGAAGGAGCGCGCGCCGCCCTCATAGGAGCGCTTCCACTCGCGCATCGCCGCGACGAAGATCGCCGCCATGCCGTGCGGCGGGCTCGCGGAAAGCGTGCGGTAGAGTTCCTCGAGGCTCTGGCCGGACCAGAACACCTGCTCGAAGCGGTCCATCTGCCGCTTCATGCGGGCGAACAGCAGCGTCTTGTCGATGATGATCGCCCAGACCCAGATGGAGGCCGCGACGAGGCCCGCCATCACCAGCTTGACGAGAATATGGGCCTGCAGGAACAGGCTGATCAGCGAAAGGTCGGCACTGGGAGCGGCGATCGCCGTCTGTGCGACATCGGCGGGATTCATATGGCCTTACCTCGACACCAAAGCCTGGTGCATCGCCCGGTCGGTGCCGGTACGCCTCACTACTCACCAACGCCCATGATTAGGTGTGGCATCGTCCAATCCGCGGAGCCGGCACACGCCGCCGTCCCGCCAGACCGCCCCATTCCGTACGGTCTCCTGTTCGGCGGGGAATCTGACAAAACTTTGGCGCCGCAGGCTTTGCGACGGGAGGATTAAGCACCCGTCAGGGTTAATGCCGGGTTAGCGTTGCACCGCAGCAACAGATTGCGCCCCACCGCCCAGGGTTGCCGCGGGCGTCCCGCCCCGGCCGGCGATTCGCTTTCGAGTGGCGCCACGTCACCCTGAGATGCCCGGCCATTGACGTATGAGACGGCCATTTCTTCGAGGCGAACTTCGCTCGCACCTCAGGATGACGCCGTGCCCGGGAGGGGGAATCGGCTCTCCGCGATCAGACCTGCGGCGCTTCGTCCTGCGCCGCCTTCATCGCCTGACGCAGCGCATCGGGGATGCGCCGGGCGCGGCCCTGCGCCACGAAGGCGACCTTCACCTTGCCCTCGACGATGAGCTCGCCGCCGCGCATCACCTTCTGCGACAGCGTGATCGAGGCGCCGGCGACCTCGACGGGGGTGGTGTGAACCTCCAGCACGTCGTCGATCCGCGCCGGCCGCTGGAAGTCGAGCGTCATCGAGCGCACCACGAAGGCGAAGCCCGGCGCCTCCTCCTGTGCCTGCCCGAACAATTCGCCCTGCACCACGCCGATCAGCCGCAGATGATCGGAGCGCGCCCGCTCCATGAACTTCAGATAGTTGGCGTGGTAGACGATGCCTGAGAAATCCGTGTCCTCGTAATAGACCCGCACGGGCAGCACATGCCCGCCCGGCACCAGCCGCCCGGCGAGATGCAGGAAGGGATCGGCTTTCAGGACGTCCGGAGAGAAGGGATCGGGGCGCTCGGTCATGGCGCCCTCATAGAGCCTTTTCCGGCCCCGTGGAACACTCGACGAAGGGCGCAGGCGCGACCGGGCTCCCGGCGCCGTTCGCCTCCCTTGATCCAGGTCAAGACGTCGGCCCGTCCCGACGCGATGATAACGTTTACAGACGCGTGTGGGCAGATCGCGTGAGCAGATCGCGGCCCCTTGCCGGGGTGGCGTGTGGGATGGAGCAAGGACGTGAACATAGATCTCGCGATGGAGCAGTATTTCGGCCCGAAGGGCGTCGTCCTGCCCGATCAGGGTACGACCTATCGCTTGGCTGAGCCGGGCATCACCGCGCAGATCAAGCTGGCGCCGGGGGACTACACCCACTTCAAGTTCACTGCCGTCCGCTACGATCTCGAACCCGGCGCCAGCCTCGACCTTGCCGCCTCGCTCTATGCCGGCCGCATGCTCTACGGCCTCGAAGGCGACGGGGAGATCGTGCTGAACGGCCGGCGCAGGCCGTTCCCCGAAGGCACGTTCGTCCATGTCGGCGAAGGGCATCATGTCGCGCTGGCCAATACCGGCGCTGCGCCGCTGCAGGTGTTCAGCTTCGTCTTCGGCCCCAGCCCGGAGGCGCGCGCCGACCTGATGACGCGGGACCTCGACGGCCAGCTCTGGCTCGAGATCACGGACACCCTGCGCAAGGTCTTCGGCCTCGTCTCCCGGGAGCAGGCGGCGGCGCTTCCGGACGCGGGCAAGGGCGAGCTCGTCTATCTGCTGCCGAACGAGGGACCGTCCTACTGGCAGGCGAAGCCCAGCGCCGGCTTCGTCGAGGTCAAGCTCGCGCCGTTCACCTCCAACGTGCACCATTATGGCGTGCTGATGCAGACGCTGTTCCCCGGCTGCGGCGTGCGCGAGCACGGCCACAACCAGCTCAGCGAGTTCTTCGTCATCAGCAAGGGGCTGGCGCGCGCGGCGCTCGACGGACAGGAGGCGCTGTGCCCGAAGGGCACGGTGATCGTCATCGGCCGCAACGTGATGCACTACTGGGCCAATGCCGGCGAGACAGACGCGCAGAACTTCGCCATCGTCGACCCGCCCGGCGTCGAGGGCGCGCTCGCCATCACCGGGCGCCTGCGCGGCCCGAACGAGACATGGCCCGACGACATTCCGCGCAACGCCGAGACCGGCAAGATATTGCACGACCGCTTCGGCTTCGTGATCCGCGGCAACGCCGCCGACCGCACCGGCTAGACCGTTTTCGATCACTCAGGGTAGGTTTCGCCAGCTTCCGGCGTCGGCCTGTGGAACAGGATGAAGGTCAGCGGGTCGCCGGGTTCGGCCATCGCGTCGCTGCGCAGGCCCGTCACCTCTCCGGCGACGCCGCTCGTATATTCCGCGACTATGGCGCCGAAGCTGTCGCGCTGGACGGCGACCTTCTGTCCGGGCTGGACCTTGTCGTTGAGCCCGACCAGATGCTCGACGAGCCCACCCTGGGTGGCGAGGACCGGGAACGCGCTGTTGCCGACGAAGACATTCACGTCCTTGCCCGTGCGTCCCATGGGGCCGGGCACGATGCCATAGTGCTTGAGCACGTTCATCGTGCCTTCCACGAACAGCGGGATCATCTTCAGATCCAGCACCCGCGCCGCTCCGATTTCCGGCGTGAAGGCGGGAATGCCGACATCCATGAATGCGTTGTGCAGGACGCCGGGATAGACGTGATTGTCGAAGATCTGGCCGACCGGATAGAGCTCCAGCATCGCCTTGACCTCCGGCACGTCCATACCGCCGATGTTGAAGGCGGTGACCTCGAACCCGGTCGTTCCGGTGTGGAAGTCGATCGCGGCGTCGGCGTTCGGGCGCAGCAGCCGGTTGAACAGCAGCCCGGCATGCCGGCTGGGCGCGGTGAGGCCGTTCTCGTTACCCGGCCATTCCCGGTTCATGTCGATCAGATCGGCGCCGCGGCCGAAATTGGGCCATCGGCGCTGCATGCTCTCGAGGGCCGGGCGGGACACATCGGTGACCGCCATCACCGTGCCGGACATCTGCGCCGGATCGAGCTGGTTCATGACGGTCTGCACCGTCTGCACGGAGCTCATCTCGTCGCCATGCACACCGCTGGTGAGCACGACGCGCTTGCCCGGCTTCGCCCCTTTCGCGACCGTCACCGACACGTACCAGTATTGCCCGGTCGGCATCTGCACGCCCTGGAAATACAGAAGGTGCTTCCTGCCGGGCTCCAGATCGTTGACGTCGAGCCCGCTGACGACCTTTTTCCCCGCGATCGTATCGCCGGTATAGACGGTCGCGGATGCCGCGCCCGCGGAAGGAGCCGCCGCGCCCTGGGCGTTCGCGGCACCGGCATTGGCCACGAGAGCCGCCGACGCGCCGACCGTCGCAAGCGATGCGATCATGAAGTCGCGGCGGTCGAGATGGTCTTCTGGATTGCCCGGCATGATGGAACTCCTGACCGTGACGTTCGGGCGCCAGCATACACGGCGATCGACCCGTCGGGTCTGTGGGAGGGCAACCCATAAGAAAAGGCCCGGCGCGAAGCCGGGCCCTGAAGACGGTCAGTATAGGCGGTCGGCCGGGAGCGGGCTCAGCCCTGCCCCTCGGTCGTCGGCTCCGGCGCGGGAGCCGGACGGTTGCGGCGCTCGGCCATGAACTGGTCGAACTCGGACTTGTCCTTGGCCTGGCGCAGGCGCTCGAGGAAATCCTTGAAATCGCGCTGCTCGTCTTCCAGACGGCGCAGCGTCTCCTGCCGGTACTCATCGAAGGCGGCATTGCCGCTCGACTGGAAGCCGGAGTAGCCGCGGTTGAAGCGGCCGTCGAAGGCGTTGCGGAACGCGTCGCGCCCCTGCTCCTGCCAGTGCGCGAAGCCGCGCCTGCTGCTGCATCCCATACGTCCACTCCCTATCGAGAAGGCCAGGACCGCGAGCCCCAGGGGCCACCAGGCCATGAAGCCCAGGACCGTGAGTGCGATCCAGGCCGGTTTGCCGAAACTGTCGAGCTTTTGCGTGAGCTCCATGGCAGCGGTCCCTGGTTAGTGTGATCGTGAATGTTAATCACATTTACATAGATAGGAAAGGCGCTCGGAACTGTCAATGCCAGACCGGAAATTTCAGGCTGCGGGGGCGCCGAGGCCTTTCAGATAGATGAGGAATGCGGCCTCAAGGAGATCGTCCGCCGGCATCGGCACCTTGCGGCGCGCCGCGTCCGCCCGCCCGAACAGCGCGGCGACGCCATGCGCCAGCGCCCAGGTGTGCAGGGCCACCATCAGCGCCGGCGGGCGACCCTGTGCCGGCATCGCCGCCACCAGCGTCTCGGCCGCCTCGCGCAGCACGCCGAAGGCCCGGTCGGCGGCCTGCCGCAGCGCCGGGTCGGCCTCGGTCGGAATGCCGGATTCGAACATGGCGACATAGTCCGCCGGATGCTGGCGGGCGAAGTCGAGATAGGCGTGGCCCATGCGCTCATAGGCGCTCGCGGCGTCGGGCCGCCCGCCGTTCCAGCCGGCCTTCAGCGCCTCGGCGAAACGGTCGAAACCGGCCGCCGCCACCGCGGCCAGCAGTTCCTCGCGGTCGCGGAAATGCCGGTAGGGCGCGGCCGGGCTCACCCCCGCGCGCCGCGCCGCCTCGGCGAAGGTGGCCCCGGCGGGCCCGCGCTCGGCGATCAGGTCGAGCGCCGCCTGCATCAGGGCTTCCCGCAGGTTACCGTGATGGTAGCCACGCGATTCTCCGCCCTTGTCGCCGCTTTTGGACCAGCTCATGTGAAAAGCACTTACATCACGCCGGGCGCGGCGTCGATGCGATTGCGGAGGGGCACCGTCGCGGCAGAGGCCTGCGTGCTTCGAGGCCGGCCTGTCGGCCGGCACCTCAGCATGACGGGTCTCGTGCAGGATTTTCTCCCAAGCGTCGTCATCCTGAGGCGCTCGACCGCAGGTCGAGCCTCGAAGGACGCAGGCGGCCTCCCGCAGCCCGGCTCACTTCCCGCCTTCGTCGAACAGCGGCATCTGCGTCGTCGAGGACGGCACGGCGAGGCCGAGATGCTTGAAGGCGTGCGGCGTGAGCATGCGCCCGCGCGGGGTGCGCTGCACCAGCCCCTGCTGCACCAGATAGGGCTCGATGATCTCCTCGATGGCGTCGCGCGGCTCGGAGAGCGCCGCCGCGATGGTCTCCACCCCGACCGGCCCGCCGCCGTAATTCACCGCGATGACGGTGAGGTAGCGCCGGTCCATCTGGTCGAGCCCGGCCTCGTCCACCTCCAGCGCCCCGAGCGCGCGGTCGGCCGCCGCCCGGTCGATGGTGGTCGCGCCCGCCACCAGCGCGAAGTCGCGCACCCGGCGCAGCAGCCGGCCGGCGATGCGCGGCGTGCCACGCGCCCGACGGGCGATCTCGCGCGCGCCGTCCTTCGAGATCGGGATGCCGAGCACCCGCGCCCCGCGCGTCACCACCAGTTCCAGCTCGTCCACCGTGTAGAAATTGAGCCGCACCGGGATGCCGAAGCGGTCGCGCAGCGGCGTGGTGAGCAGGCCCGAGCGGGTGGTGGCTCCGACCAGCGTGAATTTCGAGAGCTGGATCTTCACCGAACGCGCCGCCGGCCCCTCGCCGATGATCAGGTCGAGCTCGTAATCCTCCATCGCCGGATAGAGGATCTCCTCCACCGCCGGGTTGAGCCGATGGATCTCGTCGATGAACAGCACGTCGCGTTCTTCGAGATTGGTCAGCAGCGCCGCGAGGTCGCCGGCCTTGGCGATCACCGGCCCGGAGGTGGCGCGGAAGCCGACGCCGAGCTCGCGCGCCACGATCTGCGCCAGAGTGGTCTTGCCGAGGCCGGGCGGGCCGACGAACAGCACATGGTCGAGCGCCTCGCCGCGGGTCTTGGCGGCCCTGATGAAGACGCCGAGATTGGCCCGCGCCTGCTCCTGCCCGATGAATTCGGAAAGCGTCTGCGGCCGCAGCGACGCCTCCGCGCCGTCCTCGTCGCGGCGCTCGGGGGTGATGAGGCGGGAGGTGTTCATGCCGCCTCCTTAGGCCAAGGGCCCCTCACCGCGCCAGCTCCTTCAGCCCGAGCCGGATCAGCTTCGCGGTGTCGGCGCCCTCCCCCGCCTCGCGCACGGCGCTCGCGATCGCCGCGCTCGCCTGTATCTGCGCGTAGCCGAGATTGACCAGCGCCGAGACGGCGTCCGCCACTGGCGCCGGGGCACGCTTCGCCTCGACCTGACCGGCGAGTTGCGCCACCGCCGGATCGACGCTGGCATAGCCGGGCGCCTTGTCCTTCAGCTCGGCGACGATGCGCGCCGCCACCTTCGGCCCGACGCCGTTGGCCCGCGCCACCATGGCCCGGTCGCCGAGCGCCACGGCGTTGGCGAGATCGGAGGGCGACAGCGTCGAGAGCACGGAGAGCGCCACCTTGGCGCCGACCCCCTGCACGTTCTGCAGAAGCGTGAACCACGCCTTCTCGGCTTCCGAGGCGAAGCCGTAGAGCCGGATCATGTCCTCGCGCACGAAGGTCTCGATGTGCAGTACCGCCGCCTCGCCGGCGGAAGGCAGTGCCTGCAGCGTGCGCGCCGAGCAGTGCACGAGGTAGCCGACCCCCTGCACGTCGAGGATCACATGGTCCTCGGCGTAGCTGTCGATGAGGCCCTTCAGCTTGCCGATCATGGCTCACCGGTCAGCGCGGCGAGGAACAAGAGGACGCCGAGCGCCCCGAGCGCGGTGCGCACCGCGTGCAGCCGGCCCCAGTGCTCGATCAGCCGGCGCGTCTGCGGGCCGGCGGCGGACGGCTCGGTCGCCATCAGCCGGTTGTTGGTCGGCATGATGCCGAGGAGCGTATAGGGCCAGTTGGCCAGCATCACGAGGCCGGCGGCGAGCGCCTGTCCGTCGCCCTCGGCTCCGAAGGCGGCAAGACCGCACAGAAAGCCGGCGACCGCGAGGCTCGCCTGCATGACGAAGCCGCGCTTATAGGCCGGCTTCCACTGCGTCAGCAGCGCCGCGTCGTCGAGCTGGAGCCGCGCCGGCTGCTCGGCGAAATTGATGTAGAAGGCCGCGCCGGTGAACAGCGCGGCGATGACGAGGCCGATGAGCTCGGCGAGCATGATCCCCTCCCCCTCAGCCACCCGCTCCGGCGAGAACGCCCGCCCGGAGCGCCGCCGCGCCCCTATGCTGGGCGTGGGTGACGGCCACCGCAAGCGCGTCCGCCGCGTCGTCCGTCCCGAAGTCGGCCTTGGGCATCAGCACCTTGATCATCATGCGGATCTGCGCCTTCTCGGCCCGCCCGGCGCCGACCACGGTCTTCTTGACCAGCAGCGCCGCATATTCGGCCACCGGCACGCCGGCGAGCGCCGGGGTCAGCAGCACCACGCCCCGCGCCTGGCCGAGCTTCAGCGTCGAGGCCGGGTTCATGTTGACGAAGGTCTCCTCCACCGCCGCCTCGTCCGGCGCATGGTCGCGGATGACGCGCGCCAGCTCCTCGTGCAGGCAGGCGAGGCGGGCAGCGAGCGCGCCCTCCTCCGGCGGCAGCACCGTGCCGCTGGCGACGAAGGTGAGCTTCGTGCCGACGGCCTCGATCACCCCCCAGCCGGTGCGGCGGAGACCCGGATCGAGACCGATGATGCGAATCGCGCGCGGCGCCATGACTACGGCGTAGCCGAACAAAGGACGAACGTGAAGGCCGGCCGATCCCCGCGCGCTTGACGCGGGTCAAGGGAAGGCCGGCCGGTCGCGGGCATGCTGCGCCCGCACCGGTCAGGCGAGAGGAGAGCCGTCATGCCCGAACCGATCGACGCGGCGCTCCGCGAGCGCATTCTGCACGTCCTCGACACCCACCGCATCTGCACCGTGGCGACGCTCCGGCCGGATGGCTGGCCGCAAGCGACGACGGTAGGCTATGTGCATGAGGGGCTGACGGTCTATTTCCTCTGCGGGCGCGACAGCCAGAAAGCGGCCAATCTCGCCCGCGACGACCGCGTCTCGCTCACCATCGACCACGACACCGCCGACCTGATGGCGATCAGCGGCCTGTCGCTGGCGGGCCATGCCCGTGCCGTCGAGGACGAGGCGGTGGCCGGCCGGGTGATCGCGGCGATGATCGCCGCCTATCCCGAGGCCGCCGCCAGCCCGCCGATCGACCCGCCGGCGCCGCGCGACGTGCGCATCTTCGCCGTCACGCCGGTGGTCATCTCGCTGCTCGACTATTCGAAGGGCTTCGGCCACACCGATCTGGTGACGCTGTAGCGCCGGTCGAACGGGCGGCGGGCGGCATCCGACTGCCCCGACTTCGCCACAGGCCGGTCGCATCGTCCGCGCCGGGGATCAGGGGCTCCGACATTCGGAGAACCGCCATGACGAAGCTTCCCGTTCTCGGTGCCTGCTTTCTCGCCGCCTCCGCCCTGCTCGGCCTGCCCGCCCATGCCGCCGGCCTGCTGACCGGCGCCAACGGCATGACGCTCTATGTCTTCGACAAGGATACCGGCGGCGTGCCGAGCTGCTACGATGCCTGCGCCACCAACTGGCCGCCTTATCTCGGCAAGGCCGGCGAAAAGATGAAGGAAGGCTGGAAGCTGGTGCCGCGCAAGGACGGCGCCATGCAATGGTCCTATGACGGCAAGCCGCTCTACTTCTTCGCCGGCGACAAGAAGAAGGGCGACAAGGCCGGCGACGGGCGCGGCGGCATCTGGCACGTCGTCAACGACTGAACCCGGCCAGACGGAAGGCGCAACGCCAGGGGCGGGCCGTCAGCCGGTCCGCCCGCGCTGCAGCGCGCCGCTCGCCAGCACCACGCCGCAGCCGGTGGCGGCGATGCCGAACATCGCCGCGGCGTCCGGATGCTCGCCGAGCAGCGGCACCGCCAGCGTCGCGGCGAGCGCCGGCACGAGGCCGGTGAAGGCCGCCGCGCGCGAGGAGCCCAGCCGCGCGATCGCCGTGCCGAAGGCGATCAGCGCGATCACGCCCGAGCCGAGCCCCTGCACCAGCACGAGCTGCGCGATCTCCAGGCCGTGCCCGGCCTCGACCGCGGCGATCGCGCCGGGCAGGCCGACCGGCGCCAGCAGCACCGCCGACCACAGCCCGATCAGGCCGGTGAGCTCGGTCGCGCTCATGCCGGTGCGGCGGAACGCCAGCGTGTAGCCCGCCCACAGCACCGCGCAGGTCACCAGCAATATGTGCCCGCGCCAGGCGCCGTCGGCATGAGCGAGCAGCCCGCGCCCGCCGAGCGCGAGACCGCCCAGCGCGATCAGCGCGAAGCCGAGCCAGCGCCAGCGCCCGAGCCGCTCGCGATAGACCACGACCGAGATCAGCGCCACCACCAGCGGCATGGTGCCGGGCAGCAGCGGCCCGACATCGGCAGCCGGCACGAAGCGCATCGCATTGCCGACCAGCAGGAAGAACAGGGCCCCCGAGCCCATGAAGCAGAGCAGGTAGGGTATCAGCGCGCGCCGCGGCCAGATGCCGACCCGCCACCAGGCCGGCGCCAGCACCAGCGCCGGCACCACGAAGCGCAGGAAGCCGACGGTCGCCGGGCTCATATGGCCGGCCACCGCATGGCGGGTGGAGACGATCCAGCCACCCCAGATGCCGATGGCGAGCAGCGCGCAGGCCGCCCCGATCAGCCGGTTGCGCGGCGTCGGCG
The DNA here is from genome assembly GCF_000702305.1 of Allobosea sp. 117. GTDB lineage: Bacteria > Pseudomonadota > Alphaproteobacteria > Rhizobiales > Xanthobacteraceae > Ancylobacter. The sequence continues at coordinate 122,592 of NZ_JNLC01000013.1, read as the reverse complement.
TCGCGAGGCCGGCGGGCGGGGCGGGGGTCTCGGCGCGGATTGCGGGCGATGATGGCGGCTGGGATGGCGCGGGGGCCGCGATCGCGGCGTCGGCCGGCGGCGTGCTCATGTCGGGTTCTTTGCGGTGATCGGGAATCGCGGCCGGCGCTTTGCCGCATGTCGCCCGTATTCTGACCTCGGGGGCGGCAGGCGGCAAATCAGTTTTCCAGATGGGGCCGGCAAGCATCGCTGATGAATCGGCGCCGGGCGGACGGGGACGACAACGCTTGGCCGGAGGCGAGGCTTCGTGCAAAGGAACCGAACCGAACTGTCGTTTCGCCGGTTGCCGATTCCCCATGCCCCTCGATCCGGCCCTCCTCTGGGCAGCCAGCGCCGCGCTCGTCGCCGGCATCACGCGCGGCTTCTCCGGCTTCGGCGGCGCGCTTATCTTCATGCCGCTGGTCAGCGCCGCCTATGGCCCGGAGGTCGCAGCGCCCGTGCTGCTGGCGGTCGACACCGTGCTCACTTTGCCGATCCTCCGGCGCGCGCTCAGGGCCTGCCTGTGGCGGCAGGTGCTGCCGCTCGCCCTCGCCGCGGTGGCGATGGTGCCGGTCGGCGTCGCCATCCTCGGCCGCGTCGATCCGATCGTGCTGCGCTGGGCGCTCGCCGGCGTCGCGCTCGGGCTTTTGGTGCTGCTGATGTCCGGCTGGCGGCACAGCGGGCGCCCGCATCTTGCCGTGACGCTCGGCGTCGGCGCGCTCGCCGGCACGCTCGGCGGCGTGGCGCAGATGTCCGGCCCGCCGGTCGTCGCCTACTGGATCGGCGGCAACCATCCGGCCGCGCAGGTGCGGGCGAACCTGTTCGGCTTCTTCGCCCTCGTCACCGTGGCGAGCGCTCTCGCCTATTGGCGGCACGGCCTGTTCACCGGCGAGGTCGGTCGCCTGTCGCTGATCCTCGCCCCGCTCTACGCGATCGGGCTGGTCGGTGGCTCGCGCGCCTTCGCCGGTGCGTCGGACCGCACCTACCGGCGCGCCGCCTATGTGGTGATCGCGCTCGCCGCCCTGCTCAGCCTGCCGTGGCTCGACGGCCTGCTACGCTCCTGAGCTCGGAAGACCGCCGGCCGGTCGACGTGCGAACAGCGCGCGCGCCCAGCGGATGACGCGCCGCACCGTTTCCGCCGCATAGACGCGGATGTTGCGGCGGACCGGGTCGTGCAGCGGCGCGTTCGCCCAGGGCGAGCGGGCGCGATAGGCGCGGTAGAGCTCGGTCATCGGGTGCCGGCAATCGGCGTGGTTCGGCTTGGCCCGGCCGACGAAATGGATGATCCGCGCCGCCTGGAAGCCGGAGGGATCGGTGCACTGGCGCGCCGCAAACGAGCTCTCATAGTAGTTCCACTCGCGCGGCAGCTTCAGCCAGTGCCCGGCCAGCGCCGCGTTCAGCGCATCCTGGTCCATCATGCGGATGCGGTCCGCCTTCTCGATCGCCACCGCGCAGCTTTTCTCGGTGAGGCCCTCGGCGCGCCAGCGGACGGGATCGATCAGCAGCACGCCGCTGTTCAGATAAGGCGTGTCCTCCAGCAGGCCGAGGCGGCGATTCCATTCGGCATGGGCCGCATCGCGCCGGTCCTCGACGGCGGCAACGGCGAGGCCCTCCATGTCGAGCGCGGCGAGCGGGGCGAGGTCACCATTAATCAGCACGTCGCAATCGACATAGAGCATCCGCCCCTCGACCTGCGGCAGCAGGCGCGGGATCAGCAGCCGCGCATAGCCCGCCGGGGTGATGTGGGTGCGCACCTTCATGCGCGAGAGCAGCGCCCGCGACTGGTTGTCGATGTCGTGGATGTTAAGCCGGCCGGCCTCGGGGTAGCAGGCGGCAATCCGTCGCCGGTCGGCCTCGGTCAGCCCGGTGCCGAAGATATGGATGGCGGCGACCGCGTCGCCCGCCTGCGCGGCGAGCGACATCAGCATGACGCCGACGAGCTCGACATAGTGCCGGTCGGTTGCGGTGACGACGACGAGCCCGTCCAAGGGGGATCCTGCGGCGGAGACCTGGATACGCGACAACGCCGTCGGGCGCCCGCGCCGCATTGCTTGTCAGCCGCCGATGGCGGAAACGTGACCGACCGCGCCTTGCCCCAGGGACAATTCCATGCGTGCACACATGACGTTAGGTCAGGCGCACGCCATTACCGGCGCGATGGCGGAAGATGCGGCGCTCAGGCGCTGAGCTTCGCCATCACGGCGTCGGAAACCTCGAAATTGGCGTAGACGTTCTGCACGTCGTCATTGTCTTCCAGCGTCTCGACGAGACGCAGCAGCTTCTCGGCCACCTCGTCGTCCACCGCGATGGTGTTCTGCGGCTTCCACACGAGGCCGGATTTCCGCGGCTCGCCGAACTTCGCCTCCAGAGCCGCCGCCACCTCGTTGAGATTCTCGACCGTGGTGACCACGACATGGCCGTCCTCGGAGGAGGACACGTCGTCGGCGCCCGCCTCGATGGCGGCTTCCATCATCGCGTCCTCGGAGGCCTTGGCGGCATCGAACTCGATCTGGCCGACGCGGTCGAACATGAAGGACACCGCGCCGGTCTCGGCGAGGTTGCCGCCCGACTTGGTGAAGTAGGAGCGCACCTCGGAAGCGGTGCGGTTGCGGTTGTCGGTCAGCGCCTCGACGATCACCGCGACGCCGCCGGGGCCGTAGCCCTCGTAGCGGATCTCGTCATAGTTCTCGGCATCGCCGCCGGACGCCTTCTTGATGGCGCGGTCGATATTGTCCTTCGGCATGTTCTCGGCGCGGGCCGCGAGGATGGCGGCGCGCAGGCGCGGGTTCATGTTCGGGTCGGGCAGGCCGAGCTTGGCCGAGACGGTGATCTCGCGCGCCAGCTTTGAGAACAGCTTGGAGCGCACCGCGTCCTGCTTGCCCTTGCGGTGCATGATGTTCTTGAACTGCGAATGCCCGGCCATGGCCGCCTCCACGTCGCGCGGGCGGGACCGATCGGTCTCCCGCGTCTTCATGCTGAAAAATTGGGTGCGCGGCTTATAGGCGAGAGCCTATGCGCGCGTAAAGAAGGGCGCTCACCAGAACTCGGGCATCGCCGGCGACAGCTCGCCGCCGATCCGCACCGGCGCGCACCTCACGGCGCGGCCGCGCGCGTCGGTCTCGACCGCGATCCCCGCCAGCGTGCCCGCCCCTGCGGCCGGCTCGAAGCGGGTCGAACCGATCTTGCGGGTGAAGCGGCGCAGGGGTTCTTCCTTGTCCATGCCGATTACCCCGTCATAGGCGCCACACATGCCGACATCGGTCTGGTAGGCGGTGCCGCCCGGCAGCACGCGGTGGTCGGCGGTCGGCACGTGGGTATGGGTGCCGACGACGAGGCTCGCCCGGCCATCGCACCAATGGCCGAAGGCCTGCTTCTCGCTCGATGCTTCGGCGTGCAGGTCGACGACGATGGCGTCCGCAACCTCGCCGAGCGGGCAGGCCGTCAATTCGCGGTCGATGGCGGCGAAGGGGTCGTCCAGCGCGTCCATGAAGACGCGGCCCATGATGTTGACCACCAGCACCTGCGCGCCGTTGCGCGCCTCGATCAGCGCGGCGCCGCGCCCAGGCGTGCCGGCGGGAAAGTTCACCGGGCGGACGAGGCGCGGAGCGCGCTCGATGAAGACCAGCGCCTCGCGCTGGTCGAAGGCGTGATTGCCGAGCGTCACCGCGTCGGCGCCGAATTCCAGCAGTTCCTCGTAGATCGTCTCGGTGATGCCGAAGCCGCCCGCCGCGTTCTCGCCGTTCACCACGACGAAATCGAGCGCGAGGTCGCGCCTCAGGTCCGGCAGATGCTCGGCCACCACATTGCGGCCGGCCCGGCCCACGACGTCGCCGAGGAAGAGGAGCCGCATGGTTCAGTCCTCCGCCGGTCGCGGATCGCACGGCCTGATCAGGCCGGCATCGGTCGCGATGGCATCGAGCGGCTCGTCATGCGGCTCGTCCGGCAGCGCGGGCAGCTCCTGCACCGCAAACGCATAGCCGATCGCCTCGACGCGCTTGCTTGCGCGCAGCAAAGCGAGGGTGCGGTCGTAGAAGCCAGCGCCGTAACCGAGCCGGTGGCCGCGCGCGTCGAAGGCGGCGAGCGGCACCACGAGCACGTCCGGCTCGACTTCGGCGGCATGATCGGGCGGCGCGGGAATGGGGCTGCGGCCCGGCCCGGCGCTCGCCACCAGCGGCTCGTCGGCGCGCCATTCGCGAAACAGCAGCGGACGCTCGCGCCCGGTCACCACCGGCAAGGCGAGCCGCGCCCCCGCGCCGCGCAGCAGGTCGGCGAGCGGGGTGGTGTCGATCTCCTCGCCGATCGGCGCGAACAGCGCCACCGTGCCGCGCCCGCGTCCGTCGAGCCATCGTCCGTCGAGCCATGCCATGGCGTTGCGGGCCGCCGCCTCGGAAGCGCGCGCGCGGGCTTCCGTGGAAAGCGCCGCCCGGCGGGCGAGCGCCAGCGCGCGCAGCTCCGTCTTGCCGTTGGCGGCCGTGCCGTTCGGGGTGGATGGACCGGGGGAGGAAGGAGACGAAGCCATGAGAGAGAAAAGCGCGGAGCCACGATGGCCGTTGGAGGATCGATCCCGGGAACCTACAACGTAGGTGGGCGCCGTATGTCCGAACCCACGGGTCCGGTCAGGGACAGCTCCCTTTGAGATCGATAAGGCCCCGGGGAATATGTTCTCCTGACGCGCCCCGCAGCCCCGCATGACGAATGTAAGACGCGGCGGCGCCGATTGCCAGAGGCAGGGTGCACGTCGCGAACGACTATCCCCGGCATACACGCGTCCTGGACGGATTCATGGCCGAAGGGCCTTCGCTGGGTCCCGGATCGGCGCTCCGGCTACGCCTCCGCTTGTCCAGGACACGGGGCGCCTCGCCTGACCTTGGCGTCCCGGACAAGCGACACGCAGTGCTGCGCCGATCCGGGACCCAGGAGAAGCTCTTCGGCCGATCACCCGCCTCCCAGGGGGACAGCGTCAGCGCCGCGACCTCCGGTGCCCCTCACCCCACCGTCAGCATGATCTTGCCGATATGCGCGCTGCTCTCCATCCGCGCATGCGCCCCGGCGGCGTCGGTCAGCGGGAAGCTCTGGTCCATTACCGGCTTCACCGTGCCGGCGGCGATCAGCGGCCAGACCTTCGCCTTGAGCGATGCGGCGATCGCCGCCTTCTCGGCGTCAGGCCGCGAGCGCAGCGTCGAGCCCATGTGCGAGAGGCGCTTCAGCATCAGCCGCATATAGTCGATCTGCACTTTCGAGCCTTCCATGAAGGCGATCTGCACGATGCGGCCCTGCGGGCTGGCGGCCTCGTAGTTGCGGGCGATGTAGGAGCCGCCGACCATGTCGAGGATGACGTTCACCCCCTTGCCGCCGGTCGCCTGCTTTATTTCAGTGACGAAATCCTGCGTCTTGTAGTCGATCGCGAGGTCCGCACCGAGATCGCGGCACACCGCGCATTTCTCGGCGCTGCCGGCGGTGGTGAAGACCTTCGCGCCGAAGGCCTTGGCGAGCTGGATCGCCGTGGTGCCGATGCCCGAGGTGCCGCCATGGACGAGGAAGCTCTCGCCCGCCTTCAGCCCGGCGAGGTCGAACACGTTGGTCCACACGGTGAAGAAGGTCTCGGGCAGCGCCGCCGCCTCGACCAGCGAGAGCCCGGCGGGAACGGGGAGCGCCGCGCCGGCCTCGGCGACGCAATACTCCGCATAGCCGCCGCCGGAAACCAGCGCACACACCTCGTCGCCGATTTTCCAGGAGGTCACACCCTCGCCGAGCGCCGCCACCGTGCCGGCGATCTCCAGTCCCGGAATGTCCGGCGCGCCGGGCGGCGGCGGGTAGAAGCCCTTGCGCTGCATCACATCCGGCCGGTTGACGCCGGCGGCCGCGACCCTGACGAGGATCTGCCCGGCGCGCGGCACCGGCACCGGCCGCGTCTGTGGCACCAGCGCCTCCGGCCCTCCCGGCGTCGGAATGGCGATCGCGGTCATGGTGGACGGCAGCTCGGTCACGGCGCACTCCTCTCGCCTGCGCCGGCGGAACCGCCGGCGTCGCGTGGCATATGGTATTCAACCGTCTCCTAGGTCACCCGCACCGGGCTGGCAACCGACCCGCCGCGGGAATAAATTATCCCGACCGCCGCGACGAGACGGCACCACGCGAGGAAGACGCCATGGCCATGGAAGACGACCCGCTGCGCCCGCCGCGCGCGGCCCTCGAGATTGGCGGCGACCTCTCCACCCTGTCGGAAACCGAGATCGAGGAGCGCATCGCCGCGCTCGAGGCCGAGATCGCCCGGCTGAGCGCCGCGCTCGGCTCCAAGCGCGCCTCGCGCGCGGCGGCCGACGCGTTTTTCAAGAAATAGGTGGCGGATCGCGCATCGCGGCGGGCACGAGGTGATGCCAGAACCGGCTTGCGCGCAGTCGGACGGCGCCGGCAGGCAACGTCCGTGACGGATTGGTGCAACCTCGCTTTTCCCTTCGTCCTTACAGTGACCTGACATAGCGCCCCGACCGGACGCGTCTGACCGGCTTCATGAGGCACCTTGCCGGCCGGTTGCGCGGACGATCCGCTCACAGGTCCGATGATGAGGCTCACCTACGCCGCTTTCGTCCTGCTCGGCCTGCTGTGGGGGTCCAATTTCATCTACATGAAATGGGCCGCCGCCTTTATCGACCCCGCCCAGATCACCCTCCTGCGCGTGTTGTTCGGCTTCCTGCCATTGGCGCTCGTGGCCTGGCGCATGGGCGTCATCGAGCGGCGCCAGTTGCGCCATGTCCCGCATTTCCTCGCCATGGCTGCATTGGCGACGGCCTTCTATTACTTCGCCATCGCGAAGGGCACGGCCCTGCTTCCCTCCGGCGTCGCCGGCGTGCTGGGCGGGTCGATCGCGCTGTTCACCACCCTCGCCACGCTCCTGTTCCTTCGCACGGAGCGGCTCAACGGGCTGATGGCGGCCGGTGTGGCGATGGGCTTTGCCGGGATCGTGCTGATCGCGCGCCCCTGGGAAGGCGCGGCCAACACCATCGACATCGCCGGCGTCTTCTGGATGCTGGGGGCCGCGATCATCCTCGGCGTCTCCTATGTCTATGTCCGTCGCTTTCTCTCGCCTTTGAACCTGCCGCCGCTGGCGCTCGCCACCTGGCAGACGGGGCTCGCCCTGCTGCTGCTCCTGCTGCTGACGGACCGCAGCGGAATGGCGCGGATCCTCCAGGACTGGCACGCGGCGGCCGGCGTCGCGGTCGGGCTCGGCATTCTGGGCACCGGGACGGCCTTCCTGATCTACTATTTCCTGCTGCAGGAACTCGGTGCCGTGGCGGCCTCGGGCGCGACCTACATCACGCCGGTGGTCGCGCTGATCATAGGCTGGGGCGCCGGCGAACAGGTCGGCCCGCCGGAGCTGGCAGCGGTGACCCTGATCCTCGTCAGCATTGCGATGCTGCAGATCGGACGACAGCGTGCCGTTCAGGGAACGCCGCCCTCCATGGCCGATGCGACGCGGCGCTGAGCTCGCCTCGAAAAGCACGCATCGGGCACGGGCATTTGACTAAAATTGCGATGAGCCTCGGCCAAATGCCGCCGGTCCGGTCCTTTTTTGTTCCCTGTCCCTTCCCGCTTAACCCGCCATTAAGCTTTCCGGTTCATTACAGGGACTGTCCAATTTTTGGACGTGAGTGGCTCCTGTCCACTCTGTTTGACGCCTCCCTGTCATCACTTCACGAGCCGCCTCCGGGCGGCTCTTTTTTCGACGGGCGAGCCCTTCTCCTTTCGCGCGCGTGCCGATTTGGCACAGATTCCCGGCCCCGCGATTGCAGCCTCCCCCTGTGCGGAGCCGAGCGTGTGCGGCAAGCGTGTGTGGACAGAAGAGCCGTCCCGCGCGAGGCAACGCCAAAACATCTAGGATTTGCCGACGTGATTCGCGTCGGCAGGGCGAATGGCAGGTTTGGCATGGCCGATCATGGCGAAAGCGCCGCGCGGGCGATCAATCTCGGAGAGCGCAGGGCAACGTCCCCGGCGTTCGACGCCCTGTTCCAGGAGGGCATGGCGCTCGTCGAGCGCACCGCCGCCTATCTGGACGGGCCGGGCCGCAGCGCCTACCGGGCGCTCACCCGCACCGGCGCCAGCCTCTATGCGACGCACAGCATGCGCCTCACCACCCGGCTGATGCAGCTCGCCTCCTGGCTGCTGCTCCAGCGCGCGGTGAACGAGGGCGACCTCACCCCCGGCGAGGCGCTGCGCGAGAAGGCGAAGGTCGATCTCGGCCGCCCCGAGCGGCTGCCCGATGACGAGGCGCGCCTGCTGCCCGACGAGCTGGCCGACCTGATCGACGACGCCCGCGAGCTGCAGCAGCGTATCCTCATGCTCGAATCCGCACTCACCGGCACCGCGCGCCCCGCCCCGAACCCGGTGGTGCGTCAGCTCGGCATGCTGCGCGCCGCCTTCGAGGGGCATTGAGGGCTCGCGCGATCACGCGCGTCTCGCCATATGGCCGAAGGGTTTTTCCTGGGTCCCGGATCGACGCCGCACGCCGTGCGGCTTGTCCGGGAAGCATAAGGTCGGCGTGTCCCGGACAAGCGGAGGCGAAGCCGAAGCGCCGATCCGGGACCCAGGGGAAACCCTTCGGCCGATCCGGCCGCCCAACGCACACTCTTCAACCGCAACCCACGCGCGACCAGCCGCCACGCGACATCGCGCCGCCATGAACGCGAAAAGCCCCCGCGCCGGACGCGGAGGCTCTGATGTCGGCCGTTCCGAAGGATGAGGCGCGCCCGCGAAAGGCGCGCTTTTCTCACGCCTTGAGGAAGCCGGCGAACTTCTTCTGGAACTTGGAGACGCGTCCGCCGCGGTCGAGCAGTTGCTGCGAGCCGCCGGTCCAGGCCGGGTGGGACGTCGAGTCGATATCGAGCTGAAGGGTGTCGCCCTCCTTGCCCCAAGTCGTCCGGGTCGTGTACTCGGTGCCGTCCGTCATCACCACCTTGACGAAGTGGTAGTCGGGATGGATGTCGCTCTTCATGGGTTGCATCCTCGCCGCCGCGGGGCCGGGCCCCTTCCGGGAGGCCACGCGGCGATCCTCAATTCGATCCTGCCGGAAATCCGTGCGGGTCTATAACCGAGACCTTGCCGTGACACAAGCCGATCTGCCGAGCCAACGCGATCTGCCGGGAGCCGATGCCGTCGCGGCAGCCGGCGCAGCCAAGGCAAGCCAGGGTGCCGCAAATCCGGGAGGCGCGGGCGCAGGCAGTGAGACCTATCCGGCGAGCGCGCCCACCGCCCGCCGGCGGCTCTCTCCCCTGCTGGCGCTGTGGCCGCATGTAAAGCGCTATCGCGGCCGGGCCTGCGCCGCGCTCGTCGCGCTCGTCGTCGCCTCGCTCGCCACGCTGGCGGTGCCGATCGCCGTGCGGCGGATGATCGACTTCGGCTTCGACGCCGGGCATGCCGGCTTCGTCGACCGCTATTTCGCGGTGATGCTGGTGGTGGTCGCCGTGCTGTCCGGCGCCTCGGCCGTGCGCTACTACCTCGTCATGTCGCTCGGCGAGCGCATCGTCGCCGACCTGCGCGCCGCCGTCTTCTCGCATCTCCTGCTGCTCGACGGGCGCTTCTACGACACCGCCAAGTCCGGCGAGCTGATCTCGCGGCTCACCGCCGACACCACCCAGATCAAGTCGGCGGTCGGCGCCTCCGCCTCCATCGCGCTGCGCAACATCATGATGTTCATCGGCGCGGCGATCATGATGGCGATCACCAGCCCGTGGCTGTCGGCGATCCTGCTCATCGCCATTCCGGTGATCGTGGCGGTGCTGCTCGGCTCCGGGCGCGGCGTGCGCAAGCGCTCACGCGGCGCGCAGGACACGCTGGCCGAGGCCTCCGCCTATGCCGCCGAGGCGATCGGCGCGGTGCGCAGCCTGCAGGCCAACACGGCGGAGCGGGCGGCCGACGCGCGCTTTTCCGCCGAGGTCGAGAGCTCCTTCGGCGCCGCGCGCGCCGCGATCCGCGCCCGCGCCATGCTGACCGGGTTCGGCATCTTCGTCGTCTTCGCCAGCGTCGTCGGCATTCTCTGGGCCGGCGCCAACGCCGTGCTCGCCGGCACCATGACCGCCGGCACGCTCGGACAGTTCGTGCTCTATGCGGTACTGGCGGCGAGCGGGCTCGGCCAGCTCGGCGAGGTGTGGGGCGAGGTCTCGCAGGCCGCCGGCGCCACCGAGCGCATCGCCGAACTGCTGGCCGTCCAGCCCGAGGTCAAGCGTCCTGCCGATCCGGTGACGCTGCCCGAGCCGCCGCATGGCGCGGTGCGCTTCGAGCATGTCGCCTTCGCCTATCCGACCCGGCCCGGCATCGCCGCCCTCGACGGCGTCTCTTTCGAAGTGCGGCCCGGCGAGCGGGTCGCCATCGTCGGCCCCTCCGGCGCCGGCAAGAGCACGGTGTTCCAGCTTCTGCTGCGCTTCTACGACCCGACGAGCGGGCGCATCCTCCTCGACGGCGTCGACGTGCGCATGGCTGATCCGGAGGCGGTGCGCGCGCGCATCGCGCTGGTGCCGCAGGACGTCGCGGTATTCGCCGCCTCGATCCGCGAGAACATCCGGCTCGGCCGGCCGGACGCCACCGACGCCGAGGTCGAGGAGGCCGGCCATCTCGCTCGCGCCGACGAGTTCGTTGCCCGCCTGCCGCAGGGCTGGGAGACCCCGGTCGGCGAGCGCGGGGTGACGCTCTCCGGCGGCCAGCGCCAGCGCATCGCCATCGCCCGCGCCATATTGCGCCGGGCCCCGGTGCTGCTGCTCGACGAGGCGACCTCGGCGCTCGACGCCGAGAGCGAGACGCTGGTGCAGCAGGCGCTCGACCGCTCCATGGAAGGGCGCACCACCATCGTCATCGCCCACCGGCTGTCCACCGTGCTCTCGGCCGACCGTATCCTCGTCATGGAAGCCGGCCGCGTGGTCGAGGAAGGCACCCATGCCTCGCTGGTCGCCAAGGGCGGCCTCTATGCGCGGTTGGCGGCGCTGCAGTTCGGCGAGGATTAGCCGAGGCTCTCAAGAAAAGCGGCGTATTCGGCCTCGTGCCGACCTTCATTATTGGCCATGCCCGGCTTGGTGAGCACGCCGCGGCGCGGCGGGATGAAGCTGAGAATCCGCCGCTTGGGCCGCTCGTGCCAGGCAAGGTTGAAGGCGGCGTAGCGCGGGAAGAACTCCATCTCCGAATAGGGCAGATGGTCGTGCACCCACCACGCCATCGCCTCCCAGCGGCCGCTCGCCTCGTAGTACGGGATGAAGGCCGGCACCACCACGCAGGCTGTGGCGCCCATGCAGCCCTCCGCGTCGCGCCGGTCCCAGATGTGGCCGGCGAAGCTCGCCGCGTTCAACGCGCAGTTATGGCCGTCGCGATTGCCGAGCGCGTTCACCTGCGCCGAGCGGAAGGCGGAGCGGATGGCGAGCCGCCCGAAGCGCGCCTGCAGCGGCTCCAGCAGTTCCTCACAGAGCCGCCGACCGGCCACGATGGCGAGGTCCGGGTCGTCCGGCACGTTGGACAGACCGTAGATGTCCGCGATCTCGGAATGCAGGAAGTCGCGCAGGAAGAAGGACGGCGACAGCCGCACCCGGCCGAGCTCCTCAAGCCCCCTCACGCTGCGCGGGCGCTGCATTCGGCGTTACCTCCGCCTCCCACACATAGCGCCAGATCGGCAGGCCGGAGCGCGGATTGACGCCCATGCCGCTGCGCCGGAACCCCTCGCGCTCGTAGAAGGTGACGGCGCGGGGATTGTCCTGGTTCACATGCAGCTCCAGCCGCCCCGGCGAGAGCCGCCGCGCCTCCACGACCAGCGCCTGCGCGACGCCGCTTCCCCAAAGGCGCGGCGCCACCGCGAGCTGGTCGAGATAGCCCGTTGCCGGCGAGACCATCACGAAGCCGGCGAGCGCGCCACCCGGTTCCACCGCGAGGCGCGCCACCGAGCCCTCGGCGGCGAGGGAGTCGAGCCGGGCGGCGAGCCAGCCGCGCCGCGCCTCGAAATCGATCTCCGGCATCGCCGCCTGCCAGCTCGCGACCCACAGATCGACGAGTTCCGGCTGGCGGCTATCGTCGAGCGGAACGAAGGTCAGCTCAGCCATCGCTGCTGTGCGCCTTGGCGCCCGCGCTCATCGCTCGGTGAGCTTCAGCTCGATGCGGCGGTTCTTGGCGCGCGCCTCGTCGCTGTCGGCGGCGTCGATCGGCTGGTACTCGCCGAAGCCGGCGGCGACCAGATGCACCGGCTGGATGCCCTTGCCGACCAGATACTGCACCACCGCGATGGCGCGCGCCGCCGAGAGCTCCCAGTTCGAGGGGAATTGCGGCGTCTGGATCGGCCGGTTGTCGGTATGCCCGTCGACCCTGAGCACCCAGGCGATGTCGGAGGGGATCTCCTTTTCCAGCGCGGCGATCGCCTCGGCGAGCTTGTCGAGGGCCGGTATCGCCTCGGGGCGGATGCCCGCCGAGCCGGGATCGAAGAACACCTCGGACTGGAACACGAAGCGGTCGCCGACGATGCGGATGTCCGGCCGGTCGCCGAGAATGGCGCGCAGCCGGCCGAAGAACTCCGAGCGGAAGCGCGTCAGCTCCTGCACCCGCTGGGCGAGCGCCACGTTCAGCCGCCGCCCGAGATCGGCGAGCTTGGCCTGGCTCTCCTTGTCCTTGCTCTCGGAGATGGCGAGCGCCTCCTCCAGCGCCGCCATCTGCCGGCGCAGCGCCGCGATCTGCTGGTTGAGCAGGTCGATCTGCGAGAGCGCCTGCGCGGCCACGTCCTTCTGCTGGGCGAGCTGGCTCGCCAGCGCCTCGGCGCGGCCCCGCGCGGCGGCCTGCTCGGCCTCGTCGGGCGGCGCCACGATCTCGGAGCGCAGCCGGTCGCGCTCCTGCTGCATCAGCGCGAGGCTGGAGCGCAGCGAGCCGAGGTCGCTCTCGGCGTCGTCGCGGCTGGTGCGCTCCAGAGCCAGCAGGTCGGTCAGCTCGCGGATCTGCGCCTGAAGCCGCGCCATGGCGTCGTCCTTGCCGGCCATCTCGCGGGTGAGGAAGAACTGCACCAGCACGAAGACGGTGAGCAGGAACACGAAGACGAGCAGCAGCGTCGAGAGCGCATCGACGAAGCCGGGCCAGTAGTCGATGCGGCGCTCGCCGCCGCGCGCGCGGCCAAGTGCCATGCTTTAGTACCCTTCCGCCATGGATCAGATCCTCTCGCGGTCGGCGGCGCGGGCGAGCTTCTCCAGGACCTTCTTGATCTCCTGCTGCTGCTCTGCCTGCGCCTCCACCCACTCGCGCACCATCTGCTGCTCCGAGCGCATGTGCTGGACGAGGCCCTGCAGGCTCTCGGCGAGATGCGCCATCGCCGCGGTGACGCGGTGCGAGCCCGCCTCGTTCATGGTGTGCTCCAGCTTCTCGATCGCCTGGGTGAGCTGGACGTAATTGGGCGAGGGCAGCGCCGGGAGTGGCGCCGGCGGCGTCACCGGCGGCGTGACGGCCTGCGGCGCCGGCAGCACCGGGCCGACCACCGGGGGCGGCGCCGGGCGGGCGGCGACCGGCAGGTCGAGCCCGAGATCGGCGACGCTGGTCGAGAGCCAGTCCTCGAGGTCGGTATAGAAGCGGTTCTGCGCCTGACCGGTCTGCAGGTCGAGGAAGCCGAGCACCAGCGAGCCGGCGAGGCCGAACAGCGAGGACGAGAAGGAGATGCCCATGCCGCCCAGCGGGGCGGCGAGGCCCGACTTCAGCGCATCGAGCACGGAGGCCGAATCCGGCCCGACATCGAGCGAGCCGATCACCCGGCCGATCGAGCTCACCGTCTCCAGAAGGCCCCAGAAGGTGCCAAGCAGGCCGAGGAAGACCAGCAGGCCGGTGAGGTAGCGCAGCAGGTCGCGCGCCTCGTCGAGCCGGGTGCCGATGGATTCGAGGATGCCGCGCATGGTGGTCTGCGAGATCGCCATGCGCCCGATCCGGTCGCGCAGCAGCGCCGCCATCGGCGCCAGCAGCACCGGCGCGCGCGCGACCGCCAGGCCGGGATCGGCGAGCCGCACGCTGTTCACCCATTCGACCTCGGGGAACAGCCGCAGCACCTGCCGGAAGGCGAAGACGATGCCGATGAACAGCACGCCGAAGATGACGCCGTTGAGGCCGGGATTGTTGAGGAAGGCTTCCCAGATCTGCCGGTACATCACCGCCGCGAGCGCGCCGCAGAGCAGGAGGAAGACCAGCATCCGCACCAGGAAGATGCGGGGCGAGGACAGTTTGAGGAAGGGGTCCGCCGGATGCGCCATGCCAGTCGTCGTTCCGCTGTCGCCGTCACTTCGCCGTCGTCCGGGGCCGCCGGCACGCAAGATGCGCGACTATGCCATAGACGCAACGAAATGGAACGGCGCGGCGTCGATTTCCGACCGCCGCGCGACGCGACCCAAGCGCCTGACCGGCATGGGCCGGACCGATCCCGGCACCGCCGGAACGGGCATGCTTCGGACGGGACCGCGGCCCGCCGGCGGCGTCACGCCGCGCGGACGATGGCGAGCAGGTCGCGGCGGATGAACTCGTTGCCGGCGACGACGTGGCCCTTGTCCAGGATCTTGTCGCCGTCGTCGAGATCGCTGACATAGCCGCCCGCCTCGCGGATGAGGACGATGCCGGCCGCCATGTCCCAGGCGCTGAGGTCGCGCTCCCAGAAGCCGTCGAAGCGCCCGGCGGCGACCCAGGCGAGATCGAGCGCCGCCGAGCCGGTGCGCCGCAGCCCCGCCACCTTCGGCGCCAGCGCGCCATATTCGCGCGCGAAGCGGCCGAGATCGCCGCGCCCCATATGCGGCATGCCGCAGGAGATCACCGAATCCGCGAGATTGCGCCGCGCCGCGACGCGGATGCGCCGATCGTTCATGAAGGCGCCGGCGCCCTTCTCGGCGATGAACAGCTCGTCGGTGACCGGGTTGTAGACCACCCCCGCCACCGGCACGCCGTCGCGCGCCAGCGCGAGCGAGACGCAGAACAGCGGGATGCCGTGCAGGAAATTGGTGGTGCCGTCGAGCGGATCGATGATCCAGCGATGCGCGGTGTCGGTGCCGTCGACCTCGCCGCTCTCCTCCATCAGGAAGCCGAAGGCGGGTCGCGCCTTGGCGAGCTCGTCGTGCAGGATGCGCTCGGCCTTGCGGTCGGCGTTGGAGACGAAATCGGCGGGGCCCTTCAGAGAGACCTGGAGATTCTCGACCTCGCCGAAGTCGCGGACGAGGGAGCGGCCGGCCTTGCGCACGGCCTGGACCATCACGGTCATGAGCGGGGAGCGGATCATTGCGGGGTTCCGTGGCGCGGCGGATAGCGCGGCGCCGGGTGGTTCAGGGTCGGGCGCACCTGTCCCCGATGCGGCGCCCCCCGTCAAGCCTCGCCGGCCGACGGAGGTGTGACAATGACGGTCACACCGGCTCGACGGGCGGCCGGCGCGATTGCCGGCTCGGAACCGTCCGAATAGATTTGGCGGCAGCAACCGGATTGCGAGATGGCATGCGGATCGTGCTTGGCGGCTCTATCGAGACAGGCCTCATCCGCTATGTGGACGAGGTCCGCGACCCGTCACGCAACAGGACGACCCATCTCTATTATATGGCGCTAAATCGGCGTGTATCGAAGCTCTATTTCGACCGGGCGGCGACCTTCGTCGCACTGGCTACCGAGACGGTGGTGCCATCGATCGACTGGTCCATGCCGCCGCAGGCCAACGGGCCAGCGGAACTGTCGTCTCGCGATCTCGGCGTGAGCATCAATGACGAGGCAGCCTATGGCGGGCGGGAGTGGGACGACGACAGCCAGACCTTCGCCGAGTTGCTCCTCGATAGCGATGCGCTGTCCCCGGCATCCCAAGCCCGGATCGGGGACTTTTCCTTCGACGACCTCGACGTTGCCGCGAAAGACGCGATGCGGGTCCGAGAGGCCGAGGTGCGCCGCACCCTCGCGCGGCACTATTTGTGCCGGCTGTTCCTGCATCTGCGTGCGGCGCCCGACGCCACAGCCGTGCTGGTGCTGGGCGAGGACGACATCCGCCTGCTGAGCGAGATCGCCGACTTCGTGGCGGAACGCCGCCTGCCGACGCCCTATCCGATTCCCGCCATCTCCGATCGGCTCGTCGACGCAGACAATTTCGGGGCTGGGCTTCTGAATTTCGCTCCGCCTGACGCGCTCTCGCTGATGGCGGTGAAGCGCGATCCTCTCATTGCCCGCTATGCGGCACGCATCCGCCCGTTCCTCGATCGCGCCGACCAGCGGGTCGGGCAGCGCGAATTGCTGAAGGCCATGCAGGAGACCTATGAGCGGGCCGAAGCCGGTCGGCGGGCCGAGCGCGTGTTCGAGATCACCAGCTGGGTCATCAAACCGCTGCACTATGTGCCGGTGTTGGGAACGGTGATCGGCATCGCCGAGGACGTGCGCGACGTGCTGCGCAAATGGGCTGCCCGCAAGACGACTGGTCATGAGTGGCATCTCATCGGCGCACGCATGACCGATATCGCCACCCGGGACTTCCTGGCGCGCAAGGGCAACCTGCTCGGCTGAGGTCGAGGGCTTCCCGCGCGCCGAAGCGTCACCCCTCGCCGCGGTCATAGGCCTCGCGCGCGGCGAGGATGTCGGGGCGCTTGGCGTCCGCCCATCGCACCAGCTCGCGCATCGGCGCCAGCAGCGAGCGGCCGAGTTCGGTGAGGCGGTACTCGACGCTCGGCGGCGTGGTCGGGAACACCGTGCGGGAGACCAGCCCGTCGCGCTGCAGGCTGCGCAGCGTCTCGGTCAGCATGCGCTGCGAGATGTCGTCGATCGCGCGCCTGAGCTCGCCAAAGCGGCGCGGCCCGTCGGCGAGGTGCAGCACCAGGAGGTAGCTCCATTTGTCGCCGATGCGGTCGAGCACCGCCCGGATCGGACAGTCCACGTCAATGCGCCCATTCTCGAGGCGCCCGTCCCTGACGAAGGTCGCGACGGCGGTAGCGGGCTCGGCTGGTTCCCTTGACGTAACCATCTGATTTTCAAGTGCCTTCTTTACGCCTTCGGGCGCATTCGCATATGAACTTGGTCTCGAATTGAGACCACATTACCATATGAGATCGAGGAGGCCCATCATGAAGATCGCCATCATCGGCGCCGCCGGCCGGGCCGGCCGCCGCCTCACCGACGAAGCCCTGCGGCGCGGACACGAGGTCACCGGCATCGTCCGCGATCCTTCGAAGCTCGCCGCCCGGCCGGGGCTGACCGTCGCCGCCGGCGACGTGGACCGGCCCGAGGCGCTTGCGAAGGCGCTCGCCGGGCACGACGTGGTGATCAGCGCGGTGATGTTTACCGCCGCCGATCCGGCCAACATCCTGAAGGCCGTCCGCGCCTCGGGCGTGAAGCGCTATCTCGCCGTCGGCGGCGCCGGCAGCCTCGAGGTGGCGCCCGGCGCGCTGCTGGTCGACACCCCCGAATTCCCTGCGCCCTATCTGGCCGAGGCGCGCGGCGGCAAGGCCTATCTGGACCTCCTTCGCGGCGCCGACGACCTCGACTGGACCATGCTGAGCCCCTCCGCCTATTTCTTCGAGGGAGAGCGCACCGGCACCTTCCGGCTCGGCGGCGACCAGCTTCTCGTCGATGCCGAGGGCAAGAGCGCGGTCTCCTACGAGGACTTCGCTGTCGCCCTCATCGACGAGATCGAGACTCCGCGCCACGTGAAGGGACGCTTTACGGTGGGATATTGAGGCGTGCGGAGGCGGGGGTGCGAGCCGACGCGGACACCGCCCCCTCTCCGAACCACGTCATCCTGAGGCGCTCGGGCAACGCCCGAGCCTTGATGGATGCTCGCCTCGTGCGCCCGGAGCACCATCCTTCGAGGCTCGCTTCGCGAGCACCTCAGGATGACGGTGCGCGGGAAGACGACGACACCCGGGCCGACGCCCAGCCGGCCGCCACTCACCCCATCGCCACGCCGGCGGAAGGGCTGGTGCCCAGCTCGCGGGCGAGCTGCTCCAGCCGCTCGGCGGCGCCGAGCACCGCGCCGGCCACCGCCTGCTCGGTGCGCCCCAACTGCTCCAGCGCGGCGTCGCGGGCGCCTCGCTCATTGGCGACGTCCTGCTCCAGCGCGCGGATCTGGCGGCGCGCCTCGGCGAGCTCGTCGGCGATGGTGATCGCCGCCATCACGCTGAGGCGCTGGTCGCCGATCTCGCCGAAGGCGCTGCGAAGCTGGTCGATGCGGGAGTCGACCTCGGTCGCCAGACCGGTCAGATGCTCCTCCTGCCCGTCGTCGCAGGCCATGCGATAGGCGCGCCCGGCGATGCTGACAGTGACGTGGGCCATGGATCGTTTCCCTTAGCGCTCATGGGCGGCCAGCACCGCGCGGATCGTCTCCATCGCGCTGCCGAGCCGGCGGGAGACCTCGTGATTGGCGCCGGCGAGCTCGTGGGCGCGGGCCTGCGCCCCGTCGAGCTCGGCGGCGAGGCGCGAGCGGTCGGCGCCGAGCGCGTGAAGCTGCGCGGCGAGCGCCGCTTCCTGCCGCTCCACCTCAAGGCGCCGGCCGACCGCCGCCTCCAGCGCCTCGATGGCGGTGTAGAGCCGCCGCGTCGCGGCTTCGATCGATGCCGGTTCGGCCATCCGAGCAGCGGGCTCCCGCATTGGAGAAGGCGACGATTCGGGTCGCGAGGAATTCGTAACAATTGAGCGCACCGCGCGCGAGCGTCAACCGCCGCGCATCCTCCCGCCCTTTTGCGCGTTTGACAGGTGCAGGCGGGGTGTTATCACTCCGCGCCCGTCCCTGCCCCCTGCGGCAGCCCCCCAAGCACGGCACGGCGCTCGCGCCGCATCTTTCGGAGACCGCAGCCCTCATGTCCAACCGTGAAAAGCATGACCGCATGGCCAATGCCATCCGGGCGCTCGCCATGGATGCCGTCGAGGCGGCGAAGTCCGGCCATCCCGGCCTGCCCATGGGCGCCGCGGACGTTGCCACGGTGCTGTTCGGCAAGGTGCTGAAGTTCGACGCATGCGATCCCGCCTGGCCGGATCGCGACCGCTTCATCCTCTCCGCCGGCCACGGCTCGATGCTGCTCTACGCGCTGTTGTACCTGACCGGCTACGAGAGCATGGGCATCGACGACATCAAGGCGTTCCGCCAGCTCGGCTCGAAGACGCCGGGCCATCCGGAATACGGCCACACCATCGGCGTCGAGACCACCACCGGCCCGCTCGGCCAGGGCATCGCCAACGCGGTCGGCTTCGCGCTCGCCGAGCGCATGCTGGCCGCCCAGTTCGGCCCGGAGCTGGTCGACCACTACACCTATGTGCTCGCCGGCGACGGCGACCTGATGGAAGGCATCTCCGAGGAGGCGATCGAGCTCGCCGGGCACCTGAAGCTCGGCAAGCTGATCGTGCTCTACGACGACAACCAGATCACCATCGACGGGCCGACCTCGCTCTCCGTCTCGACCGACCAGCTCGCCCGCTTCGAGGCGTCCGGCTGGGAGGCGACCCGCATCGACGGCCACGACCCGGACGCCATCCTCGCCGCCATCGAGCGCGCCAAGACCACCAGCAAGCCCTCGCTGATCGCCTGCCGCACCACCATCGGCTTCGGCTCGCCCAACAAGGCCGGCACCAACGGCGTGCACGGCGCCCCGCTCGGCGCCGCCGAGATCGCCGCCACCCGCAAGGCGCTCGGCTGGGACTCCGAGCCCTTCGTGATCCCGAGCGACGTGCTCGACGCCTGGCGCCTCGCCGGGTTGCGCTCGCGGCAGGCGCACAAGGCCTGGTCGCAGCGCCTGAAGGACGCCGAGATCGGCAAGCGCAGCGAGTTCGAGCGGCGCATCCGCGGCGAGCTGCCCTCGAAATACACTGAGGCGATCGCCGGCGTGATCGCCAAGGCGCTGTCGGACGGCGCCGCCGTGGCGACCCGCAAGTCGTCCGAGATCGTGCTGGAGGCGCTGACCGCGGTCATACCGGACATGGTCGGCGGCTCGGCCGATCTCACCCACTCCAACAACACCAAGACCAAGGCCACCTCGGTCTATGTCGAGCCGCCGAAATATGATGGCCGCTATGTGAACTGGGGCATCCGCGAGCACGGCATGGCGGCGGCGATGAACGGCATCGCGCTGCATGGCGGCTTCATCCCCTATGGCGGCACCTTCCTCGTCTTCTCCGATTATTGCCGCCCCTCCATCCGCCTCGCGGCGCTGATGGGCACGCATGTCGTCTATGTGTTCACCCACGATTCGATCGGGGTGGGCGAGGACGGCCCGACCCACCAGCCGGTCGAACAGCTCGCCGCGCTGCGCGCCATCCCGAACCTCCTGGTCTTCCGCCCCTGCGACACGGTCGAGACGGCGGAAGCCTGGCGGCTGGCGCTGGAGCACAAGAACGGCCCGAGCGTGCTGGTGCTGACCCGCCAGAACCTGCCGCTGCTGCGGCGCGGCGACAATGAGCGCTGCCTGACCACGCGCGGCGCCTATGAGCTGATCGCCGCCTCCGGCCCGGCCAAGGTCTCGCTGTTCGCTTCCGGCTCGGAGGTCTCGCTGGTCGCCAGCGCCCGCGAGATCCTCGAGGACGAGGGCATCCCGACCCGCGTCGTCTCGGTGCCCTGCTTCGAGCTGTTCCTGAACCAGCCGGAGGAGAGCCGCCGGCAGGTGGTGGGCACCGCTCCGGTCAAGGTCGCCGTGGAAGCCGCGATCCGGCAGGGCTGGGACGCCATCGTCGGCTCCGACGCCGCCTTCGTCGGCATGACCGGCTTCGGCGCCTCGGGCCCGGCGGACAAGGTCTTCGCGCATTTCGGCCTCACCGCCGAGGGCGTGGCGGCCGCCACCCGCAGCCGGCTGAAGAAGCTGGCCGGCTGAGCCATGCGCTCGGCGCAGAACCGGCCGTCGAGCTGCGCAATTGTGCCGCGCTCGCCGTTCCGGCGACTGGTGCCGCTGCGTCCGGCAGGTTATGAGGCCTCAGCGCGGATGGTCACGGTTCACAGAACGCTCATTTCGGGGAAAGACGCATGACGCTCAAGGTCGCCATCAACGGGTTCGGACGCATCGGCCGCAATGTGCTGCGCGCCGCAGTCGAGTCGGGCCGCACCGACATCGAGATCGTGGCCATCAACGACCTCGGCCCGGTCGAGACCAACGCCCATCTGCTGCGCTACGACTCGGTGCATGGCCGCTTCCCGAGCGAGGTGAAGGTCGAGGGCGACAGCATCGTCGTCGACGGCAAGAAGATCAAAGTCACCGCGATCAAGAATCCTGCAGAGCTGCCGCACGCGGCGCTCGGCGTCGACATCGCGCTGGAATGCACCGGCATCTTCACCGCCCGCGACAAGGCCGCCGCGCACCTGACCGCCGGCGCCAAGCGGGTGATCGTCTCGGCCCCCGCCGATGGCGCCGATCTGACGGTCGTCTACGGCGTGAACCACGACAAGCTGACCAAGGACATGCAGGTCATCTCCAACGCCTCGTGCACCACCAACTGCCTGGTGCCGGTGGTAAAGGTGCTGAACGACCTGGTCGGCGTCGACCACGGCTTCATGACCACCATCCACTCCTACACCAACGACCAGCCCTCGCTGGACCAGATGCACAAGGATCTCTACCGCGCCCGCGCCGCGGCGCTGTCGATGATCCCGACCTCGACCGGCGCCGCCAAGGCGGTCGGCCTCGTGCTGCCGGAGCTCAAGGGCAAGCTGGACGGCTCGTCGATCCGCGTGCCGACCCCGAACGTGTCGGTCGTCGACCTGAAGTTCGTCGCCAAGCGCAACACCACCAAGGACGAGATCAACGAGGCCATCAAGGCGGCCGCCAACGGCCCGCTGAAGGGCGTGCTCGGCTACACCGAGGAGCCGCTGGTCTCGCGCGACTTCAACCACGACCCGCACTCCTCGATCTTCGCGATCGACCAGACCAAGGTGATGGAAGGCAATTTCGTGCGCATCCTCACCTGGTACGACAATGAGTGGGGCTTCTCGAACCGCATGCTCGACACCTCCGTCGCCTTCGCGAAGACGATCTGAACCCAAAGCAAGGCCGGGCGCCGAAAATGGCCCCGGCCTTCTCCATAAGAACGGCAAAGCCGCCAATCCCACCGGAGCCCGTTCAGGCGAAGCCGCCTGATCGACAAGAACATCCTCCGGGGACGACTGAACCGCGCGGTTCCTCCTCACCGGACAGAGCCATGACCCAGAGCCACTCGCCTTCCGCCTTCCGCACCCTTGATGACGCCGATGTCGCGGGCA
This sequence comes from Allobosea sp. 117, assembly GCF_000702305.1. Classification (GTDB taxonomy): domain Bacteria; phylum Pseudomonadota; class Alphaproteobacteria; order Rhizobiales; family Xanthobacteraceae; genus Ancylobacter. The sequence goes on along the minus strand of NZ_JNLC01000013.1, from coordinate 100,406 downwards.
AGCGCGTGCTGGTGCGCGTCGATCTCAACGTGCCGGTCGAGGACGGCCGCGTCACCGACGACACCCGCATCCAGGCCGTGCTGCCGACCATCCGCGAGATCGCCGACAAGGGCGGCAAGGTGATCCTGCTCGCTCATTTCGGCCGGCCGAAGGGCGTCGATCCCAAGCTCTCGCTGGCGCCCATCGCCAAAGCGGTCGCCGAGCGGCTCGGCCGCCCGGTCGGCTTCGTGCCGGCGACCATCGGCGAGGAGGCCGAGGCAGCGGTCGCCAAGCTCGCGCCCGGCGAGGTGCTGCTGCTGGAGAACACCCGCTTCGATCCGCGCGAGGAGAAGAACGACCCGGCCTTCGTCGCCGCGCTCGCCAAGCTCGGCGACCTCTACGTCAACGACGCCTTCGCCACCGCCCACCGCGCCCACGCCTCCACCGAGGGCTTGGCGCATCTGCTTCCCGCCTATGCCGGGCGCTGCATGCAGGAGGAGATCGAGGCGCTGGCAAAGGCTCTCGAGGCGCCGGAGCATCCGGTGATGGCGGTGGTCGGCGGCGCCAAGGTGTCGTCCAAGCTCGACCTGCTCGGCAACCTCGTCTCCAAGGTCGATCTTCTGGTGATCGGCGGCGGCATGGCCAACACCTTCCTCGCTGCCGAGGGCAAGGACGTCGGCAAGTCGCTCTGCGAGCACGACCTCGCCGGCACCGCGCTGGACATCCTCGCCAAGGCGAAGGCGGCCGGCTGCGAGATCGTGCTGCCGGTCGATGCGGTGGCGGCGACCGAGTTCAAGGCCAACGCGCCGCACCGCGTGGCCGGTGTCGATGACGTCGCCGGCGACGAGATGATCCTCGATGCCGGCCCGGCCTCGATCGCCAACGTCGTCTCCAAGCTCGACGGCGTGAAGACGGTGCTGTGGAACGGCCCCTTCGGCGCCTTCGAGCTGCCGCCCTTCGATGCCGCCACGGTGGCGGTCGCAAAAGCCGCGGCGGAGCTGACCGACGAGGGGCGCATCCTGTCGGTCGCCGGTGGCGGCGACACCGTGGCGGCGCTGAACCACGCCGGGGCGGCGAGCCACTTCACCTATGTCTCGACCGCCGGGGGCGCGTTCCTCGAATGGCTCGAAGGTAAGGCGTTGCCGGGTGTGGAGGCCCTGCGACGCTGAGTGCCGCTGCACCGGTATTGATTAGCGGAAGATCAAGGTGCCATAGGCGATATAAGACGATATTGAAGAACCGTACCCTGCGGAAGAACGGGCCGCGGGGTGCGGGTCTGTTGGTTTGCGCGGGAGAAGAACGATGACGGCAAGTCTTGACGAAATTGCCTACAAGATGTGTGCGGGCGGCAAGGGCATTCTGGCCGCCGACGAGAGCTCCAGCACGATCAAGAAGCGCTTCGACGCGATCGGCGTCGAATCCACCTTCGAGAACCGCCGCGACTACCGCGAGATGCTGTTCCGCACCGACGAGGCGATGAAGGACTACATCTCCGGCGTCATCCTGTTCGACGAGACCATCCGGCAGAACGCCAAAGACGGCACGCCGCTGGTGAAGCTGATCGAGGCCGCCGGCTCCATTCCGGGCATCAAGGTCGACGCCGGCGCCAAGCCGCAGGCCGGCTGCCCGGGCGAGACCATCACCGAGGGCCTCGACGGCCTCGGCGGCCGGCTGAAGGAATATTACGACCTCGGCGCCCGCTTCGCGAAATGGCGCGCGGTGATCGACATCGGGCCGCACATCCCGAGCTATGCCTCGATCATCGCCAATGCCCAGGCGCTGGCCCGCTACGCGGCGCTGTGCCAGGAGGCGAAGATCGTGCCGATCGTCGAGCCGGAAGTGCTGATGGACGGCGCCCACGACATCGACCGCTGCTACGAGGTCACCGAGTGGGTGCTGAAGGAGGTGTTCCAGCAGCTCTTCTACGCCCGCATCCGCCTCGAGGGCATGGTGCTGAAGCCGAACATGGTCGTGCCGGGCAAGAAGGCGCCGAAGCAGGCCTCCGTGCAGGAAGTGGCCGAGAAGACCATCCGCTGCCTGAAGAACTGCGTGCCCTCCGCCGTGCCGGGCGTCGCCTTCCTTTCCGGCGGCCAGTCGGACGAGGAGGCCACCGCCCATCTCGATGCCATGATCAAGATCGGCGGCCTGCCCTGGAACCTCACCTTCTCCTATGGCCGCGCCCTTCAGGCGGCGCCGCAGAAGGCGTGGTCCGGCAAGCCGGAGAACTGGGCCGCCGGCCAGGCGGCGTTCAACCACCGCGCCAAGATGAACTATCTCGCCGCGCTCGGTAAATGGACGCCCGAGGTCGAGCAGAAGAAGGCCGCCTGAGCGGCCTCGCCTCAAGCTGACACCTCACGAAAAACGCCGCCCCTCCGGGCGGCGTTTGCATGTGAAGCCCTGTCTACGGAGCAGGTTCAGCGGCGGAACCCGCCACCGAACCCGCCGCCGAATCCACCGCGGAAGCCTCCCCCGAAGCCGCCGCCTCCGCCGAACCGGTCGCCACCGAAATCGCCACCCCCGAACCGGTCGCCGCCGCCAAAGCCGTCATAGCCGCCGCCGCGCGCGAAATCGTCGAAGCGCTGGCCGCCCATGTCCTGGAACTGGCGCTGCGTATCGAGGCGGTTGATCTGGTCGGGATCGGTGTCGCGATCCCAGCCATCGATGGTCTGATGCTGCCAGCCATCGTTGCTGTACTGGTGGATCGTGCCGTCGTGGTCGGTGTAGATGTTGCCATTGTTCCAGCCGACCGCATTGCCGGTGTTGACGTTGCCGGCGACGCCGCGACTGGCGACGCTCACATTGCCATCGTCGCGGGTGATGCCGGTCTCCGAGGCATGGCCGGTGCCGGTGGCCGGGTCGTAGCCGGCGGACTGGCGCCCGGCGGCGAAATTGCCGGTGTCGACATTTCCGGTGATGCCGGAGCGCGAGGCGCCCGAGGCGCCGGTCGCCGGATTGTAGCGGCTGTTCTCGGCGCCGGCGGCATAGTTGCCGCTCCACGGATTGAACGCCGCGCCCGACCGCCCGGAAAAGGCGGTGCCGCGCCCGGTCTGGCCGCTCCAGTTGCTCTGCGACCACTGGTTGCCGGTCCACGAATTATAGCCATAGGCGTGGTTCACCGTGGCGTTGCCGCCCCACTGGCCGTAGATGTTGGTCTGGTTGACGTTGACCGCGTTCCACGTTCCGCCCCACGGCCCGGGGCCCCAATACGGCCCCCACCACGGCGAGGCATAGCCCCAGCCCCAGCCGGGCGCGAAGCCGAAGGCAAAGCCGTCGGTCCAGCCGAAGGCGGCGTCGTAGCCATAGGTCACCGGGCAGCCGTACCAGTAGGTGCCGACATAGCCGACGCAGTCATAGCCGCTGCCGTAGACAACGGTGCCGCCGGGCGCCAGCACCACGCCGAAATAGCCCGGCGTGTAGCCGACCACGACGGAATCGGCGGTGCTGGCATAGACGCGCACATAGGTGACGTAGTGCAGCGGCGAGGACACCGGAATCGTGTAGATCGCCGCCGGCACTACGTCGGCCACCACCCACGGGCCGCCCGGCGTCGAGGAGACGAACCAGGCGCCCTGGAACACCGCGTAATAGCGCTCGGCGTCGAGCCGGATGACCGGCGTGCGGGTGTTCTCCGCATAGGCGAGCACGGTGCCGGAGATCGGCACGAACTTCGCCGCGCCGCCGTCATACTGGATGGTGAGGTCGGTGTTGCGGGCGATGGTGGCCGTCTGCGGCACGGAGGCGGCGATCGCCGCCTCCTTGGCCTGCGGCGTGCCCGGCACCGAGACCAGCACGTTGGCGACCGGGTCGGTGGCGGCGATCTTGGCGAACGAGCCCGGCAGCGACGAGCCCGGCACGAAGGCCCACGGCCCCTTGAGGTCGCGCGCCTTGAACCAGCGGCCGGAGATGAGGACGTAATAGTCGTTGCTCGACGGGTCGAGCAGCACGGCGTGGTCGGCGTTGCTCATGCGCAGCAGCGAGGTCCCGTCGACCGGCACCATCTGCGGCTGGCCGTTCGTCACGATCACCTCGGTCGGCATGGTGGCGACGATGACCGCAGCCGGCTGCGCCGGCTTCTTGCCGTCCGCCGGCATCATCGCGTCCGCCGCCTCCTCGTAATTGGCGGTGCCTCCAGCGGCTTCGAGCGCCGGGCTCGGCGAGGCGGTGACGACCCACGATCCCTCGAGGCTCGTCGCCTCGTACCAGCTACCCGCCGCCTGCAGGTGATAGACCCCATTGGCGTCGACCAGGATCAGCGGACGGGTGTTGATCACCCGCTGATAGCCCGGCACGCCCTGCAACGGCTGCAGCACCGGCTTGCCGGCGACCAGCACGAGCAGCGTCGGACTGGCGGCGAAGACGATCTTCGGCGGCGTGTTCTGCACCGGCTGGGCGAGTTCGGCCGACAGTTCCTTGGCCGCAGCGTAGCTCGTGGTGAGGTGGTCGAGCGCCACCGTGATGCCCTGCGGCGGCAGGCGCGACTGCAGCGCGCTCATCAGCGCGACGTCCTGGGAAGGCGCAGTCGGTACGTCGACCTTCACGACCCTGATGTTGCTGAGCTGCGCGAGCTTCGCCGGCTTGTCGATCGCGACCAGCGCAGTGAAATGGGCGATGCCGTAGGTCGGTGTGCCGTTCTTCGGGCCGATGGCGATGGCGGCGCGGCCGGAGAGCTGGTCGCCGTCCCACTGTTCGATCAGCGGCTGATAGACCTGAAGCAGATTGCCGCCGGCAAGGTCGAAGCTGCGCGGCCAGACGAGCGACGCCGCGCCGGACGGGTTTGCCGCCGCGGCCGGCGCCGGCGCGGATGGCTGCTGCGCGGACGCGCCGCCGGCAGCCATAAGGAGCGGCGAGGACAGGGCGATCGTCACCGCCACACGAGCGACGGCACGGACGGACGGCTTCAGCATGTTTCCCCCGAGCAGGACCGGTCGATCGCCGCCGATCGCGGCACAGGCTGATTAGCACCGCGCGGCGTACCCAGAAAGCGGACGGGCCGATCCTCGGCGAGGACATCTCCATAAGATTGAGAAGATCGCAACGAAATCCGCCGCTTTGTCCGCGACCGCCGCGCCGAGGGGGAAAAGCGTCCGCTTCGCAGCCCTTGAGAGAACCGCCAGCCGATCAATAGCTTGTGGAACGACCGCGGCCGCAAATGCCGTTCAGTTTCGGCGCGACTTGTTCTAGGAAAAAGGACGCCGTACTGGAGCCGCCATGCACCCTGGTCGCTCTTTTGCCCCATCTTGCTGAAATGGCTCGTCCATGGCCCGACGTGAAGCTGAACCGACGCGGTCCGCGCCGCGGCTCTATCTGATCGCCGCGCCCGCGCGCGGGGATGAGAACGGGCTTGGCGCGGCCATCCGCGCGGCCGGCCACCGCGTCGATATCGCCGCCGTGCTGCTGCGCCGCCCGGCCGGGGCGGCGTTCGAGCCGGCCCCGCTTCTGGCGGCCGCGCACGAGATCAGTGCCGCCTGCCTCGCCGAGGGCGATGTCGGCGCCCTGAAGCAGGGCTTCGACGGCGTCCATCTCGACGGCATCGCCGCTCTGCAGGCGGCGATCGGCGCGGTCCACCCGCACGGCATCGCCGGTGTCGGCGGCCTGCGCACCCGTCACGACGCGATGACGGCGGGCGAGCTCGGAGCCGATTATGTGATGTTCGGCGAACCCGATTCCGCCGGCCGCCGCGCCGCCTTCGACGCCGTGCTGGAACGCATCGAATGGTGGGCGCAGCTCTTCGAGCCGCCCTGCGTCGGCTATGCGGAGACGCTCGCCGAAGCCGACGCGCTGATCGGCGCCGGTGCCGACTTCATCGCCGTGGGAGCGCTTCTGCTCGACGACCCCGAGGGCGTCGGCCCGGCGCTTGCCGGCCGTCTCGCCGGCGCGGAGCGTAGCTGATGGCGCGGCGGCTGCTCACCCTTCTGGCCTTGCTCGCGCTCGCGACGCCCGCCGGCGCGCAGCAGCCGGCTCCTCCCGCTGGCGGATCACCTACCCCCTCCGCGCCGGCTCCCGCCGCCTCGGGCGTCCCGACGGATGCCGCCTATGCCGCCTATCAGCGCGGGCGCTACGTCACGGCGCTGAACCTCGCCGTCGCCCGCGCCAACCAGGGCAACGACGCTGTCGCCATGACGCTGGTCGGCGAGCTCTATTCCCAGGGCTTCGGCCTGCCGCAGGACCTCGCCAAGGCGCATCAGTGGTACCGCGCCGCCGCCGATCGCGGCAATGCCGACGCCCTGTTCGCCCTCGCGGTGCTGAAGCTGCAGGGACGCGGCGAGACCGCCGACAAGCGGGGCGCCTTTGACCTGTTCCGCCAGGCCGCCGAGAAGGGCAACCCGGTCGCCGCCTACAATCTTGGCCTGCTGTTCTTCGAGGGCGACGTGGTGCCGCGCGACCTCTCGGCCGCCGCCGAATGGTTCCGCCGCGCCGCCGACCGCGACCAGCCCGATGCGCTCTACGCCCTCGCCACGCTCTATCGCGACGGCAACGGCGTGCCGCGCGACATCGGCGAGACGGCGCGCCTGCTCCAGCGCGCCACGCTGCTGGACCACACCGTGGCCACCGTCGAATACGCGATCATGGTGTTCAACGGCAGCGGCGTGCCGAAGAACGAGGAGGAGGCCGCGCGCCTGTTCCGCAAGGCGGCGCTCGCCGGCAACGCCATCGCGCAGAACCGCCTTGCCCGTATCCTCTCCGCCGGCCGTGGCCTGCCGCAGGACAAGGTGATGGCGGCGGCCTGGCATCTCTATGCCAAGCAGCAGGGACTGAACGACGACTATCTCGAGCAGATGCTGGCGACGCTCACGCCCGAGGAGCGCACCACGGCGGAGAACAAGGTGCGGCTCTGGACCGGCCGCGCGCCCGTGGCCGCGGCACCGGCGACGGCGTCACCGGCGCCCGCATCGTCCACGCAGGGAGGACCGGCGAAGTCGCCGACGCCGGCCAGTCCTCCTGCGGCACCCGCGCCCGCCTCACCCCGGCCGTCCGCGCCCTCCGCCCCCGCCGGCAACGGCGCCCAGCCTTCCGGTCCAGCTTCGTCGGCTTCCCCGTAGCGGCTTGCGCACTGGTAGAAAGGCACCCGAGGGCGGCTTCCCGCGGGTCGGCTTTCCTTGTCGCCATGATTGCGACATTCTCCCTCGCCTTGCTCACGCCGCCGCGCACCGCTACTCATCGGCGCGCGTCCGTCGCCGGGGCATGGCGCCGCGTTCGTTCGAAGCAGCATTCGAGGTGGATTTTTGCGCATCGTCCGTCGTCTCGCCGCCAGCGCGGTCGCACAACCGGCTTGCCGGCTTGCGGCGTTCGCGTTTGCCCTGGCGCTCGTCGCCGGTGCGCATGTCCTGCCGGCCTATGCGCTCGACGCCATCGCCGTCCGGCTCGAGGCGCTGGTCATCGACATCGCCCCGGCGGTCGAGCTGCACAGCAGCGACAGCGACCGCATCCAGGTCTCCACCGTGCCCGGCGCCGACGGCATCGTGCGGCGCATCGAGGTGCGCGCGGTGGCGCCCAGCCCGAACGGCAGCCAGTGGGCGGTGTTCGCGCTCGCCAACAACACCGACGAGCAGGTCGACCGGCTGATCGTCGCGCCGCACTACCGCATGGTCGGCTCCGGCATGTTCTGGCCGGACCTCGGCAACCGCCGCATCGTCAACATCACCGCGAGCCAGGGCTTCCGCCCCGAGCGCCAGAACTCGCCGGACGCCGACGTCTTCCTGATCACGCTCGATCCCGGCACCACGGTGACGCTGGTCGCCGAGCTCACCGACCGCAAGCTGCCGCAGCTCTATCTGTGGGAGCCGGAAGCCTTCAAGGACAAGGTGAACAGCTTCACCCTGTACAACGGCATCGTCATCGGCATTGCCGGCCTGCTGGCGCTGTTCCTCACCATCCTCTTCGTGGTGAAGGGCAGCGCCATGTTCCCGGCGGCGGCGGCGCTCGCCTGGGCGGTGCTCGGCTATATCGGCCTCGATTTCGGATTCTGGGCCAAGGTGTTCGGCATCTCGCCGCTGGCCCAGCAGTTCTGGCGGGCGGCCGGCGAGGCAATCCTCGCCGCGACGCTGGTGGTGTTCCTCTTCGCCTATCTGAACCTCAACCGCTGGCATGTGCGCTACGCCCATATCGCCGCCGGCTGGCTGGTCTTCCTCGCCGCGCTGGTCGGTCTCGCCCTGCTCGACCCGGCGGCGGCGGCCGGCATTGCGCGCCTGTCGCTGCTCGCCGTCGCCTTCATGGGCTTCGGCGTCGTGGTATGGCTCGCCATGCACCGCTACGACCGCGCGGTGCTGATCATCCCGACGCTGTTCCTGTTGGTGGTCTGGGTCATCACCGCCGGCCTCGCCGTGTCCGGCTATATCGGCAACGACCTCGTCGCGCCGGCGCTGCTCGGCGGCCTCGTGCTGATCGTAATGCTGATCGGCTTCACCGTGATGCAGCATGCCTTCGCCGGCCTCGGCGCCATCGCCGGCACGGCGCAGGAGCTGGAGCGCCGCGCGCTCGCCGTCGCCGGCTCCGGCGACATCGTGTGGGACTGGGACGTCGACACCGACCGCATCCATGTCAGCCCCGAGGTCGAGGAGGCGCTGGGCCTCAAGCGCGGCGCGCTGGAGACCGAGGCGGCCGGCTGGCTCGACGTGATCCATCCCGGCGACCGCGACCGCTTCCGCGCCACCCTCGACGGCGTGCTCGACCAGCGGCGCGGCCGCATCGACCAGGATTTCCGCCTGCGCGCGCAGGACGGGCATTATCTGTGGTTCAACCTGCGCGCCCGCCCGGTCGTCGGCACCGATGGCGAGGTGGTGCGCTGCATCGGCACGCTCACCGATGTGACCGACACCCGCACCGCCGAGGAACGGCTGCTGCACGACGCCGTGCACGACAACCTCACCGGCCTGCCGAACCGCGAATTGTTCCTCGACCGGCTCTCCTCGGCGCTCGGCCTCGCCCGCGCCGACGACACGCTGAAGCCCACCGTGCTGATGATCGACCTCGATCGCTTCAAGCAGGTGAACACCAGCCTCGGCATGGCGGCCGGCGATTCCATCCTGCTCACCGTCGCCCGCCGGCTGATGCGGCTGATGAAGCAGCACGACACGCTGGCCCGCCTCGGCGGCGACCATTTCGGCCTCGTCCTGCTGTTCGAGCGCGACCCCGAGCGGATCACCGCCTTCGCCGACACGCTGCGCCGCACGCTGCGCGCGCCGATCACCTTCGGCGACCGCGAGATCTTCATCACCGCCTCGATCGGCATGTTCCTCTCGGACGGCCAGAAGCGCCAGCCCGCCGAGGTGCTGAAGGACGCCGAGCTCGCCATGCACTTCGCCAAGCGCGCCGGCGGCGACCGCATCGAGGTGTTCCGCCCGGCGATGCGCACCCACAAGCTCGACCGGCTGACCATCGAGAGCGACCTGCGCCGCGCGCTCGAGCGCAGCGAGATGAGCGTGCTCTACCAGCCGGTGGTGCGGCTCGACGGCCGCAAGGTCGCCGGCTTCGAGGCGCTGGTGCGCTGGAACCACCCCCAGCTCGGCACGCTCGGCCCGGACGACTTCATCGGCATCGCCGAGGAGACCGGGCTTATCGTCGACATCGGCCTGTTCGTGCTCGACACCGCCGCCCGGCAGCTCGGCACCTGGCAGCGTCAGGTGCGCGGCGAGCCGATGTTCATCAGCGTCAACGTCTCCTCCCGCCAGATGCTGCGCCACGACCTGATCCAGGATCTCAAAGCGGTGCTGGCGCGCAACGTGGTGGCGACCGGCACGCTCAAGCTGGAGCTCACCGAGTCGCTGATCATGGAGAACCCGGAATATGCCGCGCAGATGCTGATGCGCATCCGCGAGCTCGGCGCCGGGCTCGCGCTCGACGATTTCGGCACCGGCTACTCCTCGCTCGCCTATCTGCAGCGCTTCCCCTTCGACACCATCAAGATCGACCAGAGCTTCGTGCGCGACCTCTCGCGCGGCAATGGCAAGGCGCCGCGCCCGGTGATCGTGCGCTCGATCATCAACCTCGCCCATGAGCTCGGCATGGAGGTGGTCGCGGAAGGCGCCGAGAGCGAGCCGGCGGCCGCGCTGCTGTCGAAGCTCGGCTGCGACTATGCGCAGGGCTTCCTGTTCGGCGAGCCGATGACGGCCGAGGAGGCGCGCAAGCTGATCCAGCCGGCGGCGGAGGCCCCGCCCCCCTCGCTGCTGGAGCGCGGCCGGCTCGCCGCCCGCAAGCCCGTGCCGGCCACCCCGCCGGCCCCCGCCGCGGCCGCCCCCGCCGCCAAGAGCGCCGGCGATCCCGCCCCGGGCGCGCCCAAGCGCGCCAAGCAGGGCTGATCGGCTACAGGTGGAATCCGCGCCCCTCGCGGGGAAACGGCAGAAGGCTTAAGGCCAAGGGATTTTCGCTGGGTCCCGGATCGGCCGCCCCGCCTCAGGCGTGGCCGCTGTCGCTCGACAGCATGCCCGGCGGAATGCCGATCTTGCGCAGGGCGAGCTCGTATTTCGCGCCGGCGTCGGTGCCGAAGATGAGCGCCGCATCGGCCGGGCAATGCAGCCAGCCATTCTGCTGGATCTCGTTCTCGAGCTGCCCCGGCGCCCAGCCGGCATAGCCGAGCGCCAGCACCGCGCTGCTCGGGCCGCCGCCGGCGGCGATCGCCTTCAATATGTCGAGCGTAGCGGTGAGGCAGACCCCTTCGTCGATCGGCAGCGTCGAGTTCTCGATCACGAAATCGGCGCTGTGCAGTACGAAGCCGCGCCCGGTCTCGACGGGGCCGCCGCGCAGCACCTTCACCTCGCCCGCCCGCGACGGCAGGCGGATGCGCTCGGCCTCCGGAATCACGTCGAGCTGGACCAGAAGGTCGGGGAAATTGATGTGGCTGGCCGGCTGGTTGACGACGATGCCCATCGCGCCTTCGTTCGAATGGGCACAGAGATAGATCACCGCGCGGGCGAACCGCTCGTCGCGCATGCCCGGCATCGCCACCAGCATCTGCCCGTCGAGAAAACGCTCGTCGGACCCGCCGCTGCCTCGCTGTCCGATATCCATGTCAGGAAGCGTAAACCCTGCGGGCGCATTTTCAAGGGAGAGCTCCCCGGCCGAATGCCGCGCCGTGCCGGAGCCTCACAACAACGTGCGACGCCGCCGGCTTCCCGCCGGAGCGCGGAAGGGTTATCGCCGATCCATGCCGATGTGCCTGCCTGAACATCACTTTCCTCCCTCGCGCTCCCGGCGCCCGCGCGCGCTGGTTGCCACCGCGCGAATCGCTGCCGCGCGAGGAAATGCCCGCTGGCGGTCCATGGCGCTCATCTGCGCCGCCACCCTCGTGGGCGGCAGCCCGGCGCGCGCCGAGACTGCCTCCGACTGGTCGGCGCCGAGCGGTACGGCTGTGCGACTCATCGCCGGCGGCCTGAAGGAAGGGCATCTCGACGCCGGCGTCGAGATCCGCCTCGCGCCCGGCTGGAAGACCTATTGGCGCTATCCCGGCGACAGCGGTGTGCCGCCGCGCTTCGACTGGTCGAAATCGGAGAATGTCGGGGACGTCGCGGTGTTCTGGCCCGCCCCCACGCGGTTCGACGACGGCGCCGGCAGTTCCTCGATCGGCTATAAGCACGACGTCGTGCTGCCGCTCGCCATCGCGCCGAAGCGGGCCGGCGAGCCGATGAAGCTGCGGCTCGATCTCGACTTCGCGGTCTGCGAGAAGATCTGCCAGCCGGCCCATGCCAGCCTGGTGCTGGACGTTCCAGCCGGCGGCGCCGCCCCCTCCCCCGCCGCCCTCATCGACGCCAGGACCACGGTGCCCCCCGCCGTCGCACTCGGCGCGCCCGGCCCGCTGGGCATCGAGGAGATCGCGCTCGGGCAGGAGGCCGGAGGCCCGGTGCTGAGGGTCAAGGCGCGGGTCGACGGCAAGGCCGACCTCTTCGTCGAGGGGCCGACCGAGGACTGGGCGCTGCCGCTGCCCGCATCCGCCGCCGGGATCGATGGACGCGCCCTCTTCATCGTACCGGTCGAAGGCGCGCCGAAGGGCGCCGACATCGCCCGCACGCCGCTGCGCTTCACGCTGATCGACGGCACCCGTGCGGTCGAGATCGAGGCCGCGCCCGCCGCGCGCTGAGGACTTTCCGCCGCATCGGAAATGACTATTCTACCGCGCGCGAAACGGCCGTTCTGCGCCGGCCGCGCGCCTTCGCAACTCACGCGCATGAAAGGGACAGAGCATGACGATCAAGGTCGGCGATATGCTGCCGAGCGCCACCTTCCGGGTCGCCACCGCCGACGGGCCGGTGCCGAAGTCCAGCGAGGAGATCTTCAAGAACAAGAAGGTCGTGCTGTTCGCCGTGCCCGGCGCCTTCCCCCCCCCCTGCCACAAGAACCACCTGCCGGGCTTCATCGCCCGCGCCGACGAGATCCTCGCGCGCGGCGTCGACACCATCGCTGTGACCGCCGTGAACGATCCCTTCGTCATGGCCGCCTGGGAGCAGGCCTCCAATGCCGGCGGCAAGATCGTTTTCCTGTCGGACGGCAATGGCGAATTCGCCAAGGCGATCGGTCTCGATTTCGACGCCTCCGCCGCCGGTCTCGGCCTGCGCTCCAAGCGCTATGCGATGCTGGTCGAGGACGGCGAGGTGATGGTGCTGAACGTCGAGGACGTGCCGAGCAAGGCCGACAAGACCAGCGCCGACGTGCTGCTCACCCAGATCTGAGGACGCGCGCGCCGCGCCTGCGACCGAACCCCCTCATGCCCGGCCTGCGTGCCGGGCATGACGAGAACACTCTTCACGCGATGATGTCGGGGGTGATCTGATCCTCGACGAAGCCGATGCGGTCCTTGAGCTGCAGCTTGCGCTTCTTGAAGCGGGCGAGCTGTAGCTGATCGCAGCCCGGTACCTCCTGCAACGCCTGGATCGCCGCATCGAGATCACGATGCTCCTGCCGCAGGCGCTCGAGGAGTGCTTTCAGCTCGCGTTCCTCATCCGCCGTCATCTTCGTCCGAACGCCCGACCTGAACCCCGACTCGCCGCCCTCGCGGCACGGCGAGCAGGAGTATCGTCGCGCTTGCCCGCGGCCGCAATACGCCCTTCCTCACACCCCGTTCCGCTCGCGTCCTGCCGGCTCGCCCATGCTGCGATGCAGCGACTCGTTTCGTCGACAGCCACCCTCACCCGTGACAGACTGATGACGTTCACTTCGGATAGACAGGGAGACATCGTCCATGTCCATGCAGGCGCATGTTGCGGAGTTGGAACGGCGCCATCAGGCGCTCGACAAGGAGTTGAAGGAAGCCCTTTCCCACCCCGGCACCGACGAGAACCGGATCGCCGACATCAAGCGGCGCAAGCTCCACATCAAGGACGAAATAACCAGGTTGAGGAGCGCTCCCTCGAGCGTCTTCCATTAGTCGCCGGCGGCTCGGCCGCCTCGGGTTCCGTCGGGGATTTCCGCTCGCAACATTGAGCTGTGCGCGCCTCGCGGGACCGAACTTTTCCAGCGATCGCTGATCATGCGTCACACCCCGGCACGTCGCGCCGGGAGCGTCGCAATCGAACCCGATGCGAGCCGCCGGCCGGCATGGCCCGGCGGCTCGTGCATCTCGGCGATCGGACGGCGCGCCGGGGCGGCATCGCCGCTCGGGAGCGCCCGACCAACGTCGTAAGCATTTCAGCGTGCTTGCGCGGATGGCGGGAGGTGGAATTAGCTGCTGGCCTGGGAAACCCAAACAAGATCAACCCGACGCGGGAGAGACGGCCATGACCACGCCCTCGACGACCAAGCCATCGCCAGGTCGTTATCCGGAAATCTACGCGCGCTCGATCGACGATCCGGCGGCCTTCTGGGGCGGGGCCGCGCGCGCCATCGACTGGATCGCGCAGCCGCGCGAGGTGTTCGACCCTGCGATCGGCACCTATGGAAGGTGGTTCGTCGGGGGCATCTGCAACGTCTGCTACAACGCCGTCGACCGTCATGTCAGCGCCGGCCGCGGCACGCAGGCGGCGATCATCTATGACAGCCCGGTCACCGGCACGAGCCGCACCGTCACCTATTCCGACCTGCTCGCCGAGGTGCGCACCCTCGCCGGCATGCTGCGCGACCTCGGCGTCGAGAAGGGCGACCGCGTCGTCATCTACATGCCGATGATCCCGGAAGCGGTGTTCGCCATGCTCGCCTGCGCGCGCATCGGGGCGATCCATTCGGTGGTGTTCGGCGGCTTCGCGGCGGCCGAGCTCGCCACCCGCATCGACGACGCCAAGCCGAAGGTGGTGCTCTCCGCCTCCTGCGGCATCGAGCCGAGCCGCGTCGTCGCCTACAAGCCGCTACTCGACCTCGCCATCTCCATGGCGGAGCACCAGCCGGACGCCTGCGTGATCCTGCAGCGCCCGCAATTCACCGCCGAGCTCAAGCAGGGCCGCGACCGCGACTGGGCCGAGACGCGTGCCGCCTCCGCCGCCGCCGGCCGTGGGGTCGACTGCGCGCCGATGGGCGCCACCGATCCGCTCTATATCCTCTACACCTCCGGCACGACGGGAAAGCCCAAGGGCGTGGTGCGCGACACCGGCGGCTACATGGTGGCGCTGCGCTGGTCGATGGACGGGCTCTACGACGTGAAGCCGGGCGAAGTGTTCTGGTCGGCCTCCGACATCGGCTGGGTGGTGGGCCATTCCTACATCGTCTACGCCCCGCTGCTGACCGGCTGCACCACCATCCTCTATGAGGGCAAGCCGGTGGGCACGCCCGATGCCGGCGCCTTCTGGCGGGTGATCGAGCAGTACAAGGTCTCCGCGCTGTTTACCGCGCCGACCGCCCTGCGCGCCATCAAGAAGGAAGACCCCGACGGCCTCCTGATCCGCAATTACGACCTCTCCACCCTGCGCACGCTGTTCCTCGCCGGCGAGCGCGCCGATCCGGACACCGTCATCTGGGCGGGCGAGAAGCTCGGCGTGCCGGTGGTCGACCACTGGTGGCAGACCGAGACGGGCTGGGGGATCGCCGGCAATCCGGTCGGCCTCGGGCTGCTGCCGGTCAAGGCGGGCTCGACCGGCGTGCCGATGCCGGGCTACCGGGTCGAGACGCTGGACGAGGCGGGCCATCCGGTCGGCCCGAACAAGATGGGCTCCATCGCCATCAGGCTGCCGCTGCCGCCCGGCTGCCTGCCGACGCTGTGGCAGCAGAAGGAGCGCTTCGTCGAGAGCTACCTCGCCGAGTTCCCCGGCTACTACAAGACCGCCGACGCCGGCTTCTGCGACGAGGACGGCTATCTGTTCATCATGGGCCGCACCGACGACATCATCAACGTCGCCGGCCACCGCCTCTCGACCGGCGGCATGGAGGAGGTGCTGGCCTCGCATCCGGACGTCGCCGAATGTGCGGTCATCGGCATGCATGACGAATTGAAGGGCGAGGTGCCCTGCGGCTTCGTGGTGCTGAAATCGGGCGTCTCGCGCGCGCCGAACGAGATCGAGCGGGAGATCATCGCGCTGGTGCGCGACCGCATCGGCCCGGTCGCGGCCTTCCGCATCGCCATCACCGTGGCGCGGCTGCCGAAGACCCGTTCCGGCAAGATCCTGCGCGGCACCATGAAGAAGATCGCCGATCACCAGCCCTGGACCATGCCGGCGACCATCGACGATCCCGCCGCGCTGGATGAGATCGCCAGCGCGCTGGCCGCTCACGGCTTCGCCAAGGTGTCGGCGGCCTAGGCGACCCGGCCGTCTCGGGCCTGCGTCGCGCCCGGCTATGACGGCGGGCATGACGTCAGGCGCGGGCGACCCAGCCGCGGAAGGTGAAGGCGGCGTAGAACAGCTCGATCTGCGCGAAGCCCGCCTGGCGCAGCAGCGCCTCATCCTGCGACGGCGAGAGGATGGGCAGGCGCGCGGCGATGGTCGTGCGGGCGCTCTCCGCCTGCTCAGGCGGGACGCCGGAGGCGGTGGCGAAGGCGGCATAGCGCGACAGCCATCGTGCGCGCTCCTCGACATCGTCCGAGACGCTGTGATGGACCACGACGAAGGGTGCGCCCGGCTTCAGCCGGCGGCGTACCGCGGCAAGCGTCGTCAGGCGTTCGGCCTCCGGCACGAAATGCAGGGTCAGCAGGCAGGTCGCGCCGTCGAACGGCCCCTCGGGCGCAACCGCGATGTCGCCGTGATGCAGCCGCACGCGCGACGCGAGCGAGCCGAGAATGGCCAGCGCCAGCTTCAGCATCTCGCTCGACGGATCGACGCCATCGAAGCTCCAGCCCGGACAGGCCTCGGCGAAGGCGCGCAACTCCAGCCCACCGCCGGCCCCGAGCACCAGCAGGCGTGCCTCCCTCGGCGCATGCTCCGCCAGCAGCAGAAGCGCCATGCGCTGCATGTCGGCGAAGCCGGGAACCAGCCGCGGCGGCCCTTCGGCATAGCGCGCGACGGCCTGCGGATCGTCGAAGGAACTCACGGCACCTCGCTGCGACTCTACAGGCCTCAGGCCGTCCCTGAAAAAGTGCCGGAGCGCCGTTCGTCAGGCCGGCGGCCGAAGCCGCGGGCCTCACTCGTCCTCGTTCTCGCCCTTGCGCGAGCCGCCGAGCTTGGCGAACACGGTTTCGAGGTCGAGCGCGTCCTCCTTCGGCTTGCGGGCCGGCGCGAAGGGCTCCGCCGGTTCGGCGTGGCCGGTGGTGACCTCGGCCGGCAGCAGCGTCGCGCCATGCTCGCCGGCCGGCACGGCCGGGCGGTCCTTGGACGAGCGCTGCACCTCGATGTCGAGGTCGATCTGCGAGCACAGGCCGAGCGTCACCGGGTCCATCGGCGTCAGATTCTGCGCATTCCAGTGGGTGCGCTCCTTGATCGATTCGATGGTGGTCTTGGTGGTGCCCACCAGCCGCATGATCTGGCTGTCCTTGAGTTCCGGGTGGTTGCGCAGCAGCCACAGGATCGCGTTCGGACGGTCCTGCCGCTTGGAGACCGGGGTGTAGCGCGGGCCGCGCCGGCGCTTGGGCTCCGGCAGGCGGACCTTGGACTCGAGCAACTTCAGCCGGTGGTTCGGGTTCTTCTCGGCGCGGTCGATCTCGTCGCGCGAGAGCTGGCCGGTGGAAACCGGATCGAGCCCCTTGATCCCCTGCGCCACCTCGCCGTCGGCGATGCCCTTCACCTCCAGCGGGTGGAGCTTACAGAAATCGGCGATCTGCTCGAAGCTGAGCGCGGTGTTCTCGACCAGCCAGACAGCGGTCGCCTTGGGCATGAGCGGGGCGTTCGACATCGACGCGTCTCCATCGAGGAGGAAATGGGTTCCCGGGGCAAAGCCTCTCACGCGTGCCCAACCCCTTTTCGGGGATCGAGCCTCGGACCGTCTCGCGATGACCGGGATGACTGAATTATAGGCGCCCGCATCTTCCGAGGCAAACCCCGGCGAGGCGAAATTTTATTTCTCTTCCCGTTAACCTTCCGGGAGGCTATGGAGCAATCAGGGAGCGGAGCCGGATTCCACGAAGGTCCTTGCAGTTTTATGATCTGCTCCAAATCACGCGGCTTTGTCTTCCTCAAGACCCGCAAGACCGCGGGCACCAGCGTCGAGCTCGCCCTGCGCACGGTGTGCGGGCGCGAGGACGTCATCACCTGCGTCACTCCGGACGAGGAACGCAGGCTGGCCACGCGCCCGCCGCAGAACCACTATTATCCGCACCGCCGCGCCCGCTGGCCGCTGCCGCACCGGCTGCGCTGGACGCTCGGCAGCCGCGACACCCGCTACAGCCCGCATATCCCGCTCGACCAGCACGCCCGCGCCCCCACGGTGCGCGCCTTCGTCGGGCCGGAGGTGTTCGACAGCGCCTTCCGCTTCTCGATCGAGCGCAACCCGTGGGACCGGCAGGTGTCCTATTATTTCTGGCGCTGGCGCAACCCGGCCCGGCGCCCGCCCTTCGAGGACTGGCTGCGCTCGGGGGACGACGCGATGCTCGACAACTGGCACATCTACACCGTCGACGACATCATCGTCGCCGACCGCGTGCTGCGCTACGAGAGGCTCTCATCCGAGCTCGACGCGGTGGCGCGCGAGCTCGGCCTGAAGCTTCCGCCTTTGCCGATGGCCAAGTCCGGCCACCGGCCGAAGGGCGACTACCGCAGCTATTACACGCCGGAGACGCGCGATCTGGTGGCCGGCTGGTACGCCCGCGAGATCGAAGCCTTCGGCTACGATTTCTGAGCGCCGCCGGCCGGGCCGGTCGCCCCCCTCGCCTGGCGGCCCGGCTTGACAGCACGCCCCGCCGCATCCCATGAGCTTGATCAGACGGACGATGCCTCTCCTCGTCCACCGGATCGCTGCATGACCATTGCCGGAAAGCCGCCGCTTCGCGTCCTGCTCTGCGCCCCGCGCGGCTTCTGCGCGGGCGTGGTGCGGGCGATCGACGCGGTGGAGCGCGCCCTCGTCCTCTACGGCCCACCGGTCTATGTGCGGCACGAGATCGTGCACAACAAATATGTCGTCGAAGGCCTGAAGGCGAAGGGCGCGGTGTTCGTCGAGGAACTCGGCGAGGTGCCCGCCGGTACCCGTGCGCCGGTGATCTTCTCCGCCCATGGCGTGCCGAAATCGGTGCCGGAGGACGCGGCCTCGCGCAATTTCTTCGCCATCGACGCCACCTGCCCGCTGGTCACCAAGGTCCACCGCGAGGCAACGGTGCATTACAAGAAGGGGCACGAGGTGGTGCTGATCGGCCATGCCGGCCACCCCGAGGTGATCGGCACCATGGGCCAGCTTCCGCCCGGCGCCGTCTCCCTCGTCGAGACCGCCGAGCAGGCGCGCCATTTCACGCCGCGCGACCCGGAAAACCTCGCCTATACGACGCAGACCACGCTCTCCATCGACGACACCGCCGAGATCGTCGCGATCCTGAAAGAGCGCTTCCCGGCAATGGTGGCTCCGCACAAGGAGGACATCTGCTACGCCACCACCAACCGCCAGGAGGCGGTGAAGAAGGTGGCGCGGCAGGTCGACGCGATGATCGTGGTCGGCGCGCCGAACTCGTCCAACTCGCAGCGCCTGCGCGAGGCGGCCGAGCGCGAGGGCTGCCCGAACGCCGCGCTGGTGCAGCGCGCCGGCGACATCGACTGGTCGGTGTTCGGCGCCATCGCGTCGCTGGCGGTCACCGCCGGCGCCTCGGCGCCGGAGATTCTCGTCGAGGAGATCATCGACGCCTTCGCCGAGCGCTTCGACGTCGAGGTGGAGACGGTGCACACGGTGGAAGAGGACGTGTTCTTCCCGCTGCCCCGCCAACTCCGCCCCGACGCCGCCTGAGGCCCGGAACACATCATGGCGGTCTATACCGACGTCTCCCCGGAAGAGCTCGAAGCCTTCCTGTCCACCTACGATCTCGGTGGCCTGCGTGCCTTCAAGGGCATCGCCGAGGGCGTCGAGAACTCCAACTTCCTTTTGCAGACCGAGGCCGGCAGCTTCATCCTCACCCTCTACGAGAAGCGGGTGAACCCGGCCGACCTGCCCTTCTTCATCGGCCTGATGGAGCATCTCGCCCGCCACGGTATCGATTGCCCGCTCCCCGTGAAGAACCGCGCCGGCGAGGCGCTGGGTATGCTCGCCGGGCGGCCGGCGCTGATCGCCACCTTCCTCGTCGGCACCTCGGTGCGCCGGCCGGGCGTCGCCCATTGCGCCGCGCTCGGGGGCGCGCTCGCCGGGCTGCACAAGGCCGGAGCGGACTTCACCGCCTTCTCGCGGGCGAACGCGCTCTCCGTCGCTGGCTGGCGGCCGCTCTACGAGACCGCCGGCGATCGCGCCGACACGGTGGCGCCGGGACTTCGGGCGCTGATCGGCGACGAGCTCGGCTTCCTCGAGGCGAACTGGCCGGACGGGCTGCCGGCCGGCGTCATCCACGCCGACCTGTTCCCGGACAACGTGTTCTTCCTCGACGGGCGGCTCTCGGGGCTGATCGACTTCTATTTCGCCTGCAACGACCTCCTCGCCTATGACGTCGCCATCTGCCTTAACGCCTGGTGCTTCGAGCCGGACGGCGCCTACAACCAGACCAAGGGCCGCGCTTTGCTCGCCGCCTATCAGGCGGTGCGCCCGCTTTCGCCGGCCGAGATCGACGCCCTGCCGCTGCTCTGCCGGGGCGGCGCGCTGCGCTTCCTGCTCACCCGCCTCGTCGACTGGCTGAACGTGCCGCCCGGCGCGCTGGTACGCCCGCACGATCCGCTCGAATATCTGCGCAAACTCCGCTTCCACCGCGCCGTGATGAGCGCGGGCGACTACGGCGTCGCCCGCACGGTGGAGGCATGAAGACCGCGCCCGGAACCGCCCGCGTCTTCGGCGACGATGGCGGAGAGGCGGCCAGGGGCACGGTCGCGGTGTGGACCGACGGCGCCTGCTCGGGCAATCCCGGCCCCGGCGGCTGGGGCGCGATCCTGCGCTATGCCGGCCACGAGAAGGAACTCTCCGGCGGCGAGGCGGAGACCACCAACAACCGCATGGAGCTCTCCGCCGCCATCGCCGCGCTGGAGGCCCTGAAGCGGCCCTGCACGGTCGACCTGCACACCGACAGCCAGTATCTGCGCGGCGGCGTGCTGCAGTGGATGACCAACTGGAAGCGCAATGGCTGGCGCACTGCCGACAAGAAGCCGGTGAAGAATGTCGACCTGTGGGAAAAGCTCGACGCGCTGCTCGGACGCCACGACATACGCTGGCACTGGGTGAAGGGCCACGCCGGTGATGAAATGAACGAGCGCGCCGACGAGCTCGCCCGCAAGGGCATGGCGCCCTTCAAGCGCAGGCGGGGCGAGGCGACGGACTGAAGGACAGACCCATGGACCAGACGCTGCGGACCGTCGGCGAGGGCGCGGTGACCGGCATGCCCCGGCTGCTGCTCCGGCTGGAAGGCTTCACCGTGCTGGTGGTGGCGCTGCTGGTCTATCTGTGGAACGGCGGCGACTGGTGGTTCTTCGTGCTCATGCTCCTCGTCCCCGATCTCTCCATGGCCGGCTATTTGGCCGGGCCGCGGATCGGGGCCGGGCTCTACAACGCGGCGCACACCTATCTGGTCCCGGCGGCCCTCAGCGGCGCCGGCCTCGTCCTCGACCTGCCACCGCTCACCTTCTTGGCCGTGGTCTGGCTCGCCCATATCGGCCTCGACCGGGCGCTCGGCTTCGGGCTGAAATACGGGACGGGGTTCGCCGATACCCATCTCGGCCGCCTTTCCGGCGGTGCACGACGCGCCGGTTCGGAGCGCTCGGCGGATTGACAAAGCACCCGCCGCTCCGCTATCAGCCGGCCTCGAATTTATGCAAGCTGGCGGATCGGGGCGCGGCCATGGAGGCGCCGTCTCATGCGCAGGCGCAATCGATCCGAAGGTTACGTGTCATGAAGATCCGCAATTCGCTCAAGACGCTGCTCGGCCGCCACCGCGACAACCGCCTGGTCCGCCGCAAGGGCCGCGTCTACATCATCAACAAGACCCAGAAGCGCTTCAAGGCGCGTCAGGGCTGAGGCCACGCGCCGCGATCGTGCGTTTCACGATCGCGCGTTTTTCTGCATTGCAGCATTGACGAGGGCGCCATCGCTCCTAAACTCAGGAGCATGCGCGCCCTTTTCGCTGTCCCCGCTCTGGCTCTTCTATTTTGCGGCCTGCTGACGGCTGCGCAGCAAGCGCGCGCGGACGAGGCGCGTCCGCACCTCGCCATGGACGGCACGACGGCGGACGACGGCTCGCCAACCCTGAAGCCGAAGCCGCAGCCCAGACTGGCGGCTCCGCCGGCCAACACGCCCGACGCCAAGGCGCCTGACGGCAAGTCGCCTGACGGTAAGGCAGCCAGCGCCAAGCCCGCCGAACCCGACCGCGCCAAGCGGCTCGACGCCCTGTTCGAGGCGCTCAAGTTCGCCCCCACCAAGGAATCCGCCAAGGCGATCGCCGACCGCATCGACGTCGCGCTGCTGCCTTCCGACAGCGACACCGCCGATCTCCTGATGAGCCGCGCGGCGCTGGCCGCCGAGGCGAAGGACTTCGACCTCGCCATCAAGCTGCTCGACGGCGTCATCGCGGTGGCGCCCGATCATCTGGAGGCGTGGAACAAGCGCGCCACAGTGTTCTTCCTGAAGCAGGACTTCTCCGATTCGCTCGCCGACCTGCAGCAGGTGCTGGCGCGCGAGCCGCGCCACTACGGCGCCTGGGCCGGCATCGCGCTGATCTGCAAGGAGATCGGCGACGAGAAGCACGCGCTGGACGCGGCCCGCCGGGCGCTCGCCATCTATCCGCAGCTCGACCAGATGAAGGAGATGGAGAAGAGCCTCGCCATCTCCGTCGAGGGACGGCCGATCTGACGTCGGGCGGCGTCATGGCAGCTCCACGTCAAACCAGAGCAACGTCATCCTGAGGTGCCGGCGAAGCCGGCCTCGAAGGATGCCGGCTTGATGGCCCCAAGGCCCATCCTTCGAGGCTCGACCTGCGGTCGAGCACATCAGGATGACGATGCGCTGCGATTGCAGTCGAGGCTGAACCGCAGGCGAGCGCGCCCACCCTCACACCCGCTCATAATCCACATAGGTGAAGGCGAACTCGTCCTTCTCACCCTGATGCGGCCCCTCGCGGGCGATCTCGCGCCAGTGCGCGGCGTCGTAGGGCGGGAAATGCACGTCGCCCTGCGGACGGCCGTGGATCAGGGTCAGCCGCAGCCGGTCGACCAGCGGCAAAAGCTGCGCATAGAGCTGCGCGCCCCCCATCACGATGATCTCGTCGGTGCCGAGACGCTTCGCCTCATCGGCGCCAAGCGCCAGCGCCTCGTCGATCGAACCGGCCACCAGCACGCCCTCCGGCGGCACGAAACCCGCATCGCGGGTGATCACGATGCTGGTGCGCCCCGGCAGCACGCGCGGCAGCGATTCGAAGGTGCGCCGTCCCATCAGGATCGGCTTGCCCCAGGTGATGGCGCGGAAGCGCTTGAGATCGCTGGACACCCGCCAGGGCAACGCGTCGCCGCGCCCGATCACCCCGTTCTCGGCGACCGCCGCGACGATGACGAGCTTGATGCCCTTCGGCTTGGCCAGCGGCTCGGCGGGCACCGCGCTCACGCCGCCTTCCTCCCGAGCCGGGCGAGCGCATTGTCCGCCGCCCTGAGGCCGGACAGCCAGGCGCCGTGCGCGGTGGAATAGGCGTAGGCGGAGACCGCCTCGCCGGCGAACATCACCTTGCCGTCGAGCGTGCCGGGATCGTCCAGCGCGTCGACAAGGCGGGTGCGCATATGCGCCTTGCCCGGCAGCGCGCAGCTATAGGCGCCGCCGATCAGCGGGTTGGCGATCCAGCCGGTGGTGGCGGTGCCGGCGACGCGGTCGCGGATGTCGGCGCCGAAGGTGTCGACCAGCGCGGCGAGGGCGAAGTCGACCATCGCCGCCGGGCCGGCCTTCACCAGCCGCGCCGCATTGTCACCGCCGAGCTGGGCGATCGCCATCGAATGGCCGAACGGGTTCAGCGTGAAATTGACCGGCGGGCGCTTGGGATCACGCAGGTCGATGGTGTCGCAATAGCTGGTCGCCGGCATGCCGAACACCTCGCGGTCGAAGCGGAGCGCCACCTTCTCGGCGCAGCCGAGCGGCAGGGCTTCGAAGGTCTCGGCGAGCGCCGCCGGCAGCAGCGGCGCGAAGCGCAGCCGCCCGGAGGCGAGAATGGTGGTCGGCAGAGCGAGGATGGCAAGCCGCGCCTTCACCCGGCCGCGCGGCGTGTCGAGCACGACGCCCTGGCCCGACCAGTCCACCGCGGCGACCGGACAGTCGAGCGTGACGTCGAGCGCGGGGGCCATGCGCCGTGCGGCGGCGGCGATGAGCGCGCCATAGCCGGTTGAGACCGGATAGTTCTCGGCGGTGTCGGAATAGGCGGCGTAGTCGAGCGTCGAAAGCCGCTCGGGCTCGGCCGCCGACATCAGCGTGATCCAGTGCCGCACCAGCCGCAGCCAGCGCGAGGAGGTGTCGAGCACCGCGCTGGCGGCGATGTCGCGCCCTTCGTCTCCGGCCTGCTTCACCGCCGCGAAGGCGCCGTCGATCGCCTGCCAGACCTCGTTGCGCTCGGCCTCGTCGGCCCAGCGGTCGCCGAGATGGGTGGCGCGCGCCTGCCGGCTGCCGCGCAGCATGTAGGAGACGCCGAGTTCGTCGGCCGCCGCGCGCAGCGGATTGACCGAGGCGGAGTGCAGCCAATGGCAGCCCTGGTCCCAGGGGGCATCGAGGCTCGTCGTGTCGGTATAGGCCCGTCCGCCGGGGCGCGAGGCGGCCTCCAGCACGGCGACGGAAACGCCCGCCGCCGTCAGCCGCGCTCCGGCGGCGAGACCGGCGGCGCCGGCCCCAACCACCACCACGTCGAATGCATCGGTCACGGGAGCGCTTCTTCTTGCAGCAGACTGTTCTTGCGGCGGGTCACTTCTTGCGGAACGTATCGAGCCGCACGACCTGCGCCCCGCCGGCGGGGGACGATGGTGGCTCGGCGTCCTCTGGAACGCTCTCGGCGGGCGGCTCCGCTTCGGCGCTCGCCTTGGATGCGGGGCGTGCCTCGACCGGCTTCAGCTCGGCCGGACGCGAGGGCCCCGCGCGCTCGGGCAGCCGCGTCGGCCCTGTCGAGGGAACCGAGGTGGGCCGTGCGGGACCGCCGACCGGCTCGGAAGGCGACGCTTCGGACGCGGTCTCGGAAGCCGGGGCGTCGGCGTCCTCGGCGGAAGGCTCGAACTGCAGGCCGAACTTGACGGAGGGATCGTAGAATTCCTTCAGCGCGGAGAACGGCACGTGCAGCCGCTCGGGCACGCGCTTGAAGGACAGCCCGACCTCGAAGAACTGCTCGGTGACGATCAGGTCCCAGAACTGGTGCTGGAGCACGATCGTCATCTTGTCCGGATAGTCCTCCTTGAGGCGGCTGGACAGCCGCACGCCCGGTGCACGCGTATCGAAGGAAATGAACAGATGGTGGTCGCCTTGCAGCCCGTCGCGCGCGACGTCGCTGAGGACGCGGCGCACGACATCACGCAGCGCATCCTGGACCAGGAGATCATAGCGGATCAGATCGACACTCATGCGCGCAATGAACCCGATTCCGGCTCACACCGCCAGCCTCAACAGGCCGCGAAACGAAAGTGGAGGTTTCTGTTGCCAGGTACCTCCGAACCCCGCCTTACAGTGCTACCCGCAAGGACTTAATTTCCAGAGATCAAACCGCTCACGCGGCCTGAGCAACCGGAGCATAGTTGTCGTTGGCAACTATATGTTTGGTCCGATGACGGCGGTACCATGCCGAGCGAAAGTCCACCCTTTACGCCCTCGTCGATCCTGTTTCGCCCCCGCCGGAGACCAGCGTCCGGTCTGGGCTCGGGTGGAGGCGCCGGGTACTGCCCCCGGGTCCGAAGGGTTTATTCCGATGGCCGTTTATCGCCATAGCCGGCTTGCGCCGGCACCCCGAATATAGGCAGGCCGGCGCCCGGTTGGAAGAGGCCGCGCGCCGGTTGCCGGCAGGGTGTGGGAAAAGCGCCGCTCAGGCCTCCGTCTGGTCGCCATATTGCAACCGGTCGAGCGGCACCATCGCCTCGGCGCCGACCTTCTCGGCAAGCACTTCGACCCGCGCCTGAAGCGCCGCGATCATCAGCTCGCGGACCAGCTCATAGTCGAGCCGCACGTCGGAATGCGCGCTGCGCAGGCTCTCGCCGGGACGCAGGATCAGCGCCGGCGCGCCCCTGACGCCGGCGAGCGCGAGGTCCAGCGGATGAGTGCCGTCCTGCTCCAGCAGGCTCAGATGCACCCGGGCACGATGCAGGGCGGTCTTGAGCTCGTCGTGGGTCAGCATGGTCATCGCTCCCTCCACCTGGTTCGGCACACCGGTCAAGCGGCGGGCCGCCTCGCAGGTTCCCGCCGAAACCCCGCGTCGACAAGCGACTTGTGAGGCTGACTGCGCGGCGCGTCGCGAAATGGTCACAGGAATACCCCGCTTCCACCCCGAGCTGTCCGGAACCCCCTCGGCGCCCACCCGTTCTCCCTCCGCCGTGACGGCAGGGGCGCCGGGGGCAGAGACACGGAGACACGCATGCTAGCCACGCTCATCAAGGGCGGCATTGCCGCGACGGTCGGCTTCGGCGCGCTGGCGCTGACGCCAGCATTTGCCGACGAGATCTACGTGCAGGAGACCGCGCCGGGCTATTACGCCGGCACGGTCACCGTCCTTCCCTCGGCGCCGCGCTATGAGCCGCCGCCCTATGTGGTGGAAGCTCCGCGCCGCGTGATCGTCGCCGAGCCGGTGGCGCCGCGACCGCGCGTCATCGTCCGCGAGCCCGCGCCGCGCGCCGTCTATGCGCCCCTGCCGGCGGACGAGATCGACAGCGGCTGCCGCACGTTCCAGCGCGAGGACGCCTATGGCCGCATGATCACCGTCAGCTCTGGCTGCTGACCTCCGCGTTCCCATATGCATCTGTGAATGGCGGGCGGCGGGTTCTCCGCTGCCCGCCGTCATGCGCTAGAATGCCGGATCGGCGAAACTGCGAATCGACGGCCATGCGGCAATATCACGAGCTTCTGGAACGCATCCTGCGTGAGGGCACGCGCAAGGACGACCGCACCGGCACCGGCACGCTGTCCGTGTTCGGTCACCAGATGCGCTTCGACCTCTCCGAAGGCTTTCCGCTCGTCACCACCAAGCGGCTGCATCTGAAGTCCATCGTCCACGAGCTGCTGTGGTTCCTCGCCGGCGACACCAACATCGCCTACCTCAAGGCGAACGGCGTCTCTATCTGGGACGAGTGGGCAGACGCCAATGGCGATCTCGGGCCTGTCTATGGCCACCAATGGCGTTCCTGGCCGACGCCGGAAGGCGGCGTGATCGACCAGATCGCGCAGGTCGTGGCGGACATACGCCGCAACCCTGATTCCCGCCGGCTGATCGTCACCGCATGGAACCCGGCCGACGTGTCGAAGATGGCGCTGCCGCCCTGCCACCTGCTGTTCCAGTTCTACATCGCCGACGGCCGGATCTCCTGCCAGCTCTACCAGCGCTCGGCCGACACCTTCCTCGGCGTGCCGTTCAACATCGCGAGCTATGCGCTGCTCACCCACATGGTGGCGCAGGTCACCGGCCTGAAGCCGGGCGACTTCGTCCACACGCTGGGCGACACGCACATCTATCTGAACCATCTGGAACAGGTGCACGAGCAGCTTTCCCGCGCCCCGCGCGCGCTGCCGAAGCTGGTGCTCAATCCCGAGGTGAAGGACCTGTTCGCCTTCCGCTTCGAGGACGTCGCCATCGAAGGCTATGACCCGCACCCGGCCATCAGGGCGCCGGTCGCGGTCTGACGGATCGTCCCCCGTGTCTCTCGCCATCCGCCCGGCCCGGCCGGGTGACGCCGCCGTCATCCTCGCCTTCGTGCGCGAGCTTGCCGAATATGAGCGGCTGCTCCACGAGGTGGAGGCGACGGTCGAGGACCTCGACGCGGCGCTGTTCGGCCCGCAGCCGCGCGTCTTCTGCGACATCGCCGAATGGGAGGGCGAGCCGGCCGGCTTCGCCCTGTGGTTCTACAATTTCTCGACCTTCCGCGGCCGCCATGGCCTCTATCTCGAGGACCTCTATGTACGGCCCGACTTGCGCGGGCGCGGCATCGCCATGGCGCTGATGCGCCGGCTGGCGAGGCGCTGCCTCGACGAGGGGCTCGGGCGCTTCGAATGGTGGGTGCTCGACTGGAACGAGCCGGCGATCCGCTTCTATCGCCGCATCGGCGCCGAGCCGATGGACGAATGGACGGTGCAGCGCGTGACCGGCGAGGCGCTGCGCAAGCTCGCCGAAGGCTGACCCGCCAAAAGAAAAAAGCCGCCGGCAGGGCCAGCGGCTTCAAGTGTCGAGCGGGGTGCTCGGGGGTCCAAAAAGAAGAGAATCAGGGCGGCGAAGGCCGCCGGAATTCGCGTGTAGGAATAGGGCTCGGCGGCTGAACCGAAGCTGAGATCGCCGTTCATCCGCCGTTCAACTGCGTAGCCCGGCTCAGAGCCGCTCGGAACCGCCCGGTCCCGGCCCGCCCGGCATCGGCCCGTGGCGGTGATGATCATGCGGACCGCGCGGGCCGTGCCCGTCCCGGCCGCGGGGACCGCCATGCTCGCCGCGGCGCCATTCGGCCATATGCGGGCTGCGAACCTCGCGGAGCAGGATGCTGAAACGGCGCTGCTGGCCGGGATCGAGGCTGCGATAGAGCGGATCGGCGGCATCGACCAGCTTCTTCAACCCGTCGCCGCGCGCGAGAAGGCCGTCGGCCTGCTCGCGCATGCGCTCGATGATGTCAGGCCGCACGCGCTCGGCGCGCTGCTGCAGGCGTTCCTCGCGACGGTCGGCCCGCTGCTTGGCGAGGTCGCGCAGGGCGCTCTCGACCGCCGGCCAGAGCTTCTCCTGCTCGGCGTTCATGCGCAGCCCGGCCTTGAGCGCGGCGATGCGCGCATCGGTCATGGCGGCGGCGTTCTCCGCCATCTCCGCCGGGCTCGGCGGGGTGCGGCGGTCGCCGGAACGCAGTTCGGGGGCGGCGATGCCGAAGGTGACGCTGGCAAGCAGCGCGGCGGCGGTGGCGGCAATGATGGTACGCTTCATCGGCCTCATCTCCTCGTCGGATAAGGCCGATCTTGCTGCGCTACCGGTGGCTACTCAAATGAAACTTCGGTAATGAAGTAAATCACCCGCCGCCGGCATCATGGACAAAATTTAATCTTCGCCGAGATCATCAACCCGGCGAGATCATCTTCTCCGGGCGCACGACGGCGTCGAACTCTTCATTGGTCACGTAACCGCCGCCGACAGCCTCCTCGCGCAGCGTGGTGCCGTTCTTGTGCGCCGTCTTGGCGATCTTGGCGGCGTTGTCGTAGCCGATCTTCGGGGCGAGCGCGGTGACCAGCATCAGCGAACGCTCCAGCGCCGACTTGATGTTGTCCTCGCGTGCCTCGATGCCGACCACGCAATTGTCGGTGAAGCTGATCGCCGCGTCGGCCATCAGCCGCACCGACTGCAGGAAGTTGTAGGCCATCACCGGGTTGTAGACGTTCAGCTCGAAATGGCCCTGGCTGCCGGCGAAGGTGAGCGCGGCGTTGTTGCCGAAAATCTGCACACAGACCTGGGTGAGCGCCTCGCACTGGGTGGGGTTCACCTTGCCCGGCATGATCGAGGAGCCCGGCTCGTTCTCGGGCAGCGAGAGCTCGCCGAGCCCGGAGCGCGGCCCCGAGCCGAGCAGGCGGATATCGTTGGCGATCTTGAACAGCGAGGCCGCCACCGTGTTGATCGCCCCGTGCGAGAACACCATGGCGTCATGCGCGGCCAGCGCCTCGAACTTGTTCGGCGCCGAGGTGAAGGGCAGGCCGGTGATGGCGGAAATCTTCTCGGCCACCTTCTCGGCGAAGCCGACCGGCGCGTTGAGGCCGGTGCCCACCGCGGTGCCGCCCTGGGCCAGCTCCATCAGCGCCGGCAGCGTCAGCTCGATGCGCTTGATGCCGTTCTCGACCTGCTGGGTATAGCCGGAGAATTCCTGGCCAAGGGTGAGCGGCGTGGCGTCCTGCGTGTGGGTGCGGCCGATCTTGATGATGTTCGCCCATTCCCGCGCCTTGGCGTCGAGCGCGTCGCGAAGCTTCGACAGGGCGGGGATCAGCCGGTTCACGATCTCCTCCGCGCAGGCGATGTGCATCGCCGTCGGATAGGTGTCGTTGGACGACTGGCTCATATTGACGTGGTCGTTCGGATGGACCGGCTTCTTGGAGCCCTTCTCGCCGCCCAGCATCTCGATGGCGCGGTTCGAGATCACCTCGTTGGCGTTCATGTTCGACTGGGTGCCCGAGCCGGTCTGCCAGACGGCGAGCGGGAAATGCGCGTCGAGCTTGCCCTCGATCACCTCCTGCGCCGCCTCGACGATCGCGGCGGCCAGCTTCGGATCGAGCCGGCCGAGTTCCAGATTGGTCTCCGCCGCCGCCCGCTTGATGACGCCGAGCGCCCGCACGACCGGCAGAGGCTGCTTCTCCCAGCCGATCTTGAAGTTGCCGAGCGAGCGTTGCGCCTGCGCGCCCCAGTACTTGTCGGCCTCGACCTCGATCGGCCCGAAGGTGTCGGTTTCGGTGCGGGTGGTGCTCATGCGGAAGACCTCTTCGATGCTCGCCTTCAAGCGGCGCGGCGGGTTTAGCACGCGTGGCACGCGGGTGAAACGGCGCCGTTCCAAGGCTTTCGTCGAAGCCTGCAACAGGGGCTGGGCAGTTGATCCAGCCGCCGGGGCGCCACGTAATCGCCAGGATTTGCGCAGTGTGGTTCGCCTACAAACGAGATTTGGCGGCCAAATACACTCAAATTTGAATTATTCTCTGCCGCAATGTGACGTCGTGATGCCTCGCCGATCTGGCGCTTCCCTGACGGAATTCTGCGCCTGGCGGGAACAATTGATTGAAGAGGGGGTGATTATCGTCTGCTTATCATGAAATATAGTATGCGGATGATTCACTCGACGAGCGATTGAGCAGGGTGCATGGCCGATATCATCAATCTGCGCCGCGCCCGCAAGAACAAGGCACGTGCCGAGGCGGAACAAAAAGCCGCCGCGCAGCGTTCAAAGTTTGGCCGTTCGAAGGTGGAGCGGGAGGTACAGGAAGCAGCCCGGCGCCGGCATGAGGCTGCGCTTGAGGGCCACAGACTACAAGGGGACGAGACATGAAAAGCCCTGTCGTGAAGCGATCGATCGTTATCGCCGGGCACAAGACCAGCGTGAGCCTCGAGGACCAGTTCTGGGACGCGCTGAAGGAAATCGCGGCCAGCCGCCGTACGACGCTGTCGGAGCTGGTCGCCTCGATCGATTCGGGCCGCAACCAGGGCAACCTGTCCTCGGCGATCCGGCTCTTCGTGCTGGCGCATTTCCGCAACCCCTCGCACGGACGTGAAGCCCCCGACCACACGGACAAGCTGGGGAACGCCCGATCTACCGTTGCGTAAGCTGCCCCTCTTCCCATATGACGACCCGCGTTGGCGCGTTGTAACCGGGTGCTGCGTCACCTATAACCGCCGACAACGTGCCTCGGGCAGTCCGGTTTCGGGCAAGCCCTCGGCGCGGGTCTCTTTCCTGCACGATGGTGCCCCGTGAGTTCTGCGCCGTTGCGCGACCCGGGTGGTATCGGGTGCGCAAACGGGGAGTTGCGACGGCATGTCGTGGAAGAACCAGAGCGGTGGCCCCTGGGGCGGGGGTCCGCGGGGTCCCTGGGGTAGCGGTCCGCAATCGTCGGGACCCAATCCGCCGGACCTCGAGGATCTGATCCGCCGCAGCCAGGACCGCCTGCGCACCGTGCTTCCCGGCGGCTTCGGCAACACCAAGGTGATCGTCGCCATCGTCGCGATCGCGATCGTCGTGTGGCTGCTCTCGGGCTTCTACCGCGTGCAGCCGGACGAGCAGGGCGTGGTGCTGCGCTTCGGCAAGTTCGTCGCGACCTCAAATCCCGGCCTGAACTACCACCTCCCCTACCCGATCGAGACGGTGCTGACCCCGAAGGTCACCCGCGTCAACCGCATCGACATCGGCATCCGCTCGGGCGACGACCCGCGGCGCGGCACCGCCATGCGCGACGTGCCGGAGGAGAGCCTGATGCTCACCGGCGACGAGAACATCGTCGACGTCGACTTCGCCGTGTTCTGGATGGTGAAGCCCGCCGCGGCCGGCTCGGCCGAGGATATCGGCGCCGCCAACTACCTGTTCAACGTGCAGAACCCGGAAGGCACCATCAAGGCCGTGGCGGAAAGCGCCATGCGCGAGGTGGTGGGACGCACCAACATCCAGCCGATCCTCACCGGCGCCCGCCAGACCATCGAGGCGGCCGTGCACGAGCTGATGCAGAGGACGCTCGACAGCTACCAGTCGGGCATCCTGATCACCCAAGTGCAGATGCAGAAGGTCGACCCGCCGCAGCAGGTCATCGACGCCTTCCGCGACGTGCAGGCCGCGCGC
Source organism: Allobosea sp. 117 (assembly GCF_000702305.1). GTDB lineage: Bacteria > Pseudomonadota > Alphaproteobacteria > Rhizobiales > Xanthobacteraceae > Ancylobacter. The sequence continues at coordinate 68,562 of NZ_JNLC01000013.1, read as the reverse complement.
GCCGATGCCGAGCGCCTGCAGAACGAGGCCCAGGCCTACGCCAACCGGGTCGTGCCCGAGGCGCGCGGCGAGGCCTCGCGTGTCACCCAGGGTGCGCAGGGCTACAAGGAGCGCGCCATCATCGAGGCGCAGGGCCAGTCCGCGCGCTTCCTGAGCGTGCTCACCGAGTATGAGAAGGCGCCGGACGTCACCCGCCAGCGCCTCTATCTGGAGACCATCGAGCGCGTGTTCGGCGGCATGGACAAAATCATCATCGACCCGTCCGCCGATCGCGGTACCGGCGTCGTCCCCTATCTGCCCCTCGGCGGGCTCGACCGGCGCCCCGCGGCGCCGGGCCAGACCAAGTAGGAGGCGGCACCGTGAAAAGCGCATTCGGACTGGTGCTCGCCATTGTCGCGGCGGTACTCCTGATCATCCTCTATTCGGCGCTGTTCAGCGTCTACCAGACCCAGCAGGCGCTGGTGCTGCGCTTCGGCGAGCCGATCCGCATCATCACCCAGCCGGGACTCAACGCGAAGGTGCCGCTGGTCGACAGCGTGATCTTCCTCGACAAGCGCATCCTCGACCTCGAGAACCCCTCGCAGGAGGTCATCGCCTCCGACCAGAAGCGTCTCGTGGTCGACGCCTTCGCGCGCTATTCGATCGTCGACCCGCTGCGGTTCTATCAGGCGGTCGGCACCATCGAGGGCGCCAATTCGCGCCTCGCCACCGTGCTCAACTCGGCGCTGCGCCGCGTGCTCGGCGAGAGCACCTTCATCGAGGTGGTACGCGACCAGCGCGAGGCGCTGATGGGACGCATCCGCGACCAGGTGAATCGCGAAGCCGCCAATTTCGGCATAAGGGTGCTCGACGTGCGCATCCGCCGCGCCGACCTGCCGGAGGCCAACAGCCAGGCGGTGTTCCAGCGCATGCAGACCGAGCGCCAGCGCGAGGCGGCCGAAATCCGGGCCCAGGGCGCGCAGGCGTCCCAGACCATCCGCGCCCGCGCCGACCGCGAATCCACGGTCATCGTCGCCGAAGCCACTTCCGCCGCCGACAGGCTGCGCGGCGAGGGCGACGCCGAACGCAGCCGCATCTTCGCGGAGGCCTACAGCAAGGATAAGGATTTCTTCGATTTCTTCCGCTCGCTGCAGGCTTACGAGCAGGCGCTGAAGAAGGAGGACACCCGGATGCTGCTGTCGCCGAACTCGGAGTTCTTCCGCTTCCTCAACAATCCCGGCCGCCCCTCCGCGCAGGCTCCGGCCGCGGCACCCGTCGCGCCCGCGCAGCCGAACTGATCGCGGCCGCCAATGTCGGATCTCGTCGTCGCGCTGGGCCTCGTTCTCGTGATCGAAGGTCTGGCGCTGGCGGCGTTTCCCGGCGCCACCCGCCGCGCCATGGCGACCATGCACGCGCTGCCCGACCAGCCGCTGCGCCTCATCGGCGTCGGCGGTGCGATCTTCGGGCTCATCGTCGTCTGGCTGATCCGCGGCTGAAGGGGCTTCTCGCGCCCGCCGCGGTCGAGGCGGCCGCGCGCCTGCGACCACTCGCCCCGCCGCCGGCACCCGCCGGCTCGCATGGTTTTGGCTTGCATCCCCCGTCGTCCCGGTTCAGCGTTTGCCCGGTAGAGCCATTCCTGTGCGTCAGGCGCGAGCCGTCGTCCGGGCGGCGAAGGAGATACCATGTTGCGATCCACTGACGGGCTGGCCGGACGGAGCTTCCGCCGCCTCTCGGCCCTGCTGCTGGCCGGCGCGCTTACCGGCCTCAATCTTGGCCTCATCGCCGTGCCCGCCCGCGCCGCCGCCACCAAGGGCCCCGATACGGTCGCCGACACCGCGGCGACGGTGATGGACGCGGTGGTCAACATCTCGACATCGCAGACGGTCGCCCCCTCGCGCAGCGTGCCGACCCCGCAACTGCCGCCCGGCTCGCCCTTCGAGGAGTTCTTCGAGGAATTCTTCAAGCGCCGTCAGCAGCAGGGCGAGGACGACAGCGGCGGCGACCGGCCGCGCCGGGTCTCCTCGCTCGGCTCCGGCTTCGTCATCGACGCGGCGGGCCTCGTCGTCACCAACAACCACGTCATCGCCGACGCCGACGAGGTGTTCGTCAACTTCAACGACGGCTCGAAGCTCAAAGCCGAGGTGATCGGGCGCGACACCAAGATCGACATCGCCCTTCTGCGCGTGAAGCCCGAGCCGAACAAGCCGCTGAAGGCGGTCAAGTTCGGCGATTCCGACGTGCTGCGCGTCGGTGACTGGGTGATGGCGATCGGCAATCCCTTCGGCCTCGGCGGCACGCTGACCGTCGGCGTCATCTCGGCCCGCAACCGCGACATCAATTCGGGGCCCTACGACAACTTCCTGCAGACCGACGCCGCCATCAACCGCGGCAATTCGGGCGGCCCGCTGTTCAACATGGACGGCGACGTGATCGGCATCAACACCGCCATCATCTCGCCCTCGGGCGGCTCCATCGGCATCGGCTTCGCCGTGCCCTCCAACACCGCCGTCGCGGTGGTCAGCCAGCTCAAGGAGTTCGGCGAGACGCGGCGCGGCTGGATCGGCGTGCGCATCCAGCCGGTGACCGACGACATCGCCGAGAGCCTGTCGCTGGACAAGCCACGCGGCGCGCTGGTCGGCGGCCTCACCGATGACGGCCCGGCAGCCAAGGGCGGCATCAAGGCGGGCGACGTCATCGTCAAGTTCGACGGCAAGGACGTGAAGGACATGCGCAGCCTGCCGCTCATCGTGGCCGACACGGCGGTCGACAAGGAGGTCGAGGTCGTCGTCATCCGCAAGGGCAAGGAGGAGACGCTGCGCCTCAAGGTCGGCCGGCTCGAGGAGAGCGAGAAGACCGAGCAGGCCGCCGTCACCAAGAAGGAGGAGGCCCCGGCCGCGCCGAAGGCGCCCACCAGCAAGCTGCTCGGCCTCGAGCTCTCCGAGCTGAGCGCCGATCTGCGCGGCAAGTTCAAGATCAAGGACGAGGTGAAGGGCGTCGTGGTCACCGGCGTCGACAAGGGCTCCGCCGCCGCCGACAAGGGGCTGAAGCCCGGCTTCGTCGTCCTGGAGGTCAATCAGGAGGCGGTCGCCACCCCGGCCGACATCCAGAAGCGCATCGACACGCTGAAGCAGGAAGGCCGCCGCTCGGTGCTGCTGATGGTCTCCGACACCGACGGTCAGGTGCAGTTCACCGCCGTGCCGATCGAGTAGCCCGACGGCCGGCAATATCCTGCCGCTCCGCGCCTCGTCATGCCCGGCCTTGAGCCGGGCATCCACGTCTTCGTCCCGTGAACGCGGCGCAAGGCGGATGGCCGGGTCAAGCCCGGTCATGACGGCTACTTTGCGCCGATGAGATCGAAAGCCGCAGACATCGCGGCCCGCGCGCCGTTCAATTCGTCTTGCGCGGAGCGGGCGGCGGTGGGGGGTGCGGCAGCGCGGTTCCGTTGGCCGAGGCCTGGCCCTGCTCGGTGAGCTGCACCGTCCAGCTCTTCTGCTCTTGCGTGTCGACCTCGAAGAAGCCGGTGCGGTCGAAGCCGCGCGCGAGGCAGTCCTGGATGCCGCGGATGGTGAACTCCTTCTCCCGCGTGCACATATAGGCCTTGCCGGCCCATTCCCCGCCGAGATCGTAATCCACCGCGTAGACGTAATAGAAGCGCGCCACGAGGTCGCCGCGCAGCAGTGTCTCGCAACTGTTGGCGGCGACGTTCCACCAGCCTTCCGACGACCAGGTGTCGCCGTCCTTGTAGCCGACCGCGATGCCGACGCGGCTGTTGGTGCGGTTGCACAGGCGGAAATCCGCCGCGGCGGGGCTCGCGCCGAGCATGGCCAGACCGGGCGCCAGCAGCGCCGCCGCCAGCGCGACGCGGCAGGCGCGCCCGCCCGCCCGCCGGGCGAACGCAGCGAGGTGGCTACGGGTCGATGAGGACGGCGCGAAAATCATTGACGTTGGTATAGGTCGGTCCAGGCGTCAGCAGGTCGCCGAGGCGTTCGAAGAAGCTCGTGGAATCGTTATTGGCGAGGAACTCGGCGGGAACGAGGCCGAGTGCGCGCGCCCGCTCCAGCGTGTCGGGCATCACGAAAGCGCCGGCCGGGTCGCTGGCGTCACCACCGCCGCCATCGGTGCCGTCGGTGTCGCCGGCGACCGCATAGATGCCGGTCGCGCCGGCGAGCGCCTCAGCCAGGGCCAGCGCATATTCCTGATTCGGGCCGCCGCGTCCCTGCCCGCGCATCGTCACCGTGAGCTCGCCGCCGGACAGCAGCACGGCGCGCTTGCCCTCGGCCTTCAGCTTCAGCGCCAGCTCGGCCTGCGCCGCCGCCACCTCGCGAGCCTCGCCCTCGAGATTGTCGCCCAGCAGGATCGGCTCGATGCCGGCCGCGCGGGCGAGCTTCTCGGCCGCGACGAAGGAATCGGCCGGCCGCGCCACCAGATGGTATTCGGCATTGGCGAAGGCGGCATTGCCGGGCTTGGGCGATTCGTTCGCCGGATCGCGCAACGCCACCGCGATGGAGCCGGCTGGCTCGATGCGGAAGCGGGTCAGCACGTCGCGCGCCTCGGCGAGCGTCGAGGGATCAGGCACGGTCGGCCCGGAGCCGATCACCGCCGGATCATCGCCCGGCACGTCGGAAATCGACAGCGTCACCACATGCGCCGGCTGGGCGAGCGTCGTCAGGCGGCCACCCTTGATGCGCGAGAGGTGCTTACGCACCGTGTTGATCTCGGTGATGTTGGCGCCGGAGCGCAGCAGCGCCCGCGTCAGCGCCCGCTTGTCGTCGAGTTCGACGCCCTCCGCCGGGGCGATCCAGTTGGCCGAGGCGCCGCCCGAGAGCAGCACCACCACGAGGTCGCCGGCCTGCGCGCCGGCGGCGAGGTCGATTGCCGTCTGTGCCCCCCGCAGGCCCGCCGCGTCCGGCACCGGATGGCCGGCCTCTACCATTTCGAGCTGGCGCGTCGGGCGGCCATAGCCGTGGCGCGCCACGCCGATGCCGACGAGGCGCGAGGGATCGAAGCCGAGCGTGTCGAGATAATAGCTCTCCGCCGTCTCCAGCATGGAGCCGGCGGCCTTGCCCGCCGCGAGCAGGATCAGGCGACCGGAAGCCGGAGGCGCCGGCAGGTGAGGCACGACGCAGGTCGAGGGATGGGCGGCCGCCACGGCGGCATCGAAGAGCTCGGCGAGGAAAGCGCGCGGCGACGTGACAGACATCATTCCCCCATACCCACACGGCGGCTCGGTTTATCGTTTTTGGTGCCGTCGCAGGTGCTGCCCGGCGACGCGAAACCGGCGTATTCCTATGGCACGGAAAGCCTCCCGTCACCATGCTTCAGCCACTTATCGCATTGATCGAACCGATGATGCTCCGCCTCAGCGCCGACCCTGAGCCGCCCTCGACACCAGAGCCGGAGGCGGCGAATGCTTTCCGGGCTGTGGAAATCATTTCCGGAAATCTGCACACCGGCCTGATCATCCTGTGCGACCACGCGTCTAATGCGCTGCCACCGGAATATGGCTCGCTCGGCCTGCCGCAGACGCAGCTCGAACGGCACATCGGATACGATATCGGCGCCGCCGGCGTCACCCGCGCGCTGGCGGCCCGGCTCGGCGCCCCGGCGGTGCTCTCCTGCTTCTCCCGCCTGCTCATCGACCCGAATCGCGGCGAGGACGACCCCACGCTGGTGATGCGCCTGTCCGACGGCGCGGTCGTGCCCGGCAACCGGCATGCCGACGCCGCCGAGGTGGAGCGGCGCATCGCCCTCTATCACCGCCCCTATCACCGGGCGATCGAGCAGCAGATCGACGCCGCGCTCGCGGCCGGCGTCGTCCCCGCGCTGTTCTCGGTGCACAGCTTCACGCCGGTCTGGCGCGGTGTGCCCCGCCCGTGGCACGTCGCCTTGCTGTGGGACCTCGATCCCCGCTTCGCCCGGCCGATGATCGACGCGCTGGCGGCGCCCGGCGACCTGATCGTCGGCGACAACGAGCCCTATGACGGCGCGCTGCGCAATGACTGCCTCTACCGGCACGGTACGGCGCGCGGCCTGCCGCATGCGCTGATCGAGATCCGCCAGGACCTGATCGCCGACGAGGCCGGCCAGCTCGCCTGGGCGGACCGCCTCGCCGACCTGATGCCCGCCCTGCTCGCTCGCCCGGACATGCGCGAGGCCCGAATCTTCGGCTCGCGCACCGACGCTGTGCCACCTATCTCTGTCTGACCGACCATCGGAGGCCGACATGACCGACGAACCCCTCACCGACAAGGACCGCACCGAGCTCGAGGCCGCCGCTTTCCGGCGGCTGGTGGCGCATCTGCGCGCGCGGACCGACGTGCAGAACATCGACCTGATGAATCTCGCCGGCTTCTGCCGCAACTGCCTCTCCAACTGGTACCTCGACGCCGCCAAGGAACGCGGCCTGCCGGTCTCCAGGGAGGAGAGCCGCGAGGCGGTCTATGGCATGCCCTATGAGAAGTGGAAGGCGAAGCACCAGGCCGAGGCGAACCCCGAGCAGCAGGCCGCCTTCGCGACCCGCCAGCCGGGCGCGCATTAATCCACAGGCTGCACGGAACGGTGCATAGAGGGCGGCTCGCGCTTGACGCAGCTTGCCGAAACGCGCCCTGATCGCGGCCCCTTATCCTGAGGCCCGGCCCAATGGCCGCCGGCCCTCCGCAGCCCGACCCTTTCCGGAGACGCCATGTCCGACATACCGAACGACCAGCCTTTGTCCGATGCCGCCGCCGGCTTCGCCAAGGAGCAGCTCAAATCCTTCATCGAGCGCATCGAGCGGCTCGAGGAGGAGAAGAAGACGATCGCCGACGACATCAAGGACGTCTTCGCCGAAGCCAAGGGCAACGGCTTCGACACCAAGGCGCTGCGCGAGATCTTGAAGATCCGCAAGCAGGACGCCGACCAGCGCGCCGAGCACGAGGCGATCGTCGACCTCTATCTGCAGGCGCTGGGCATGGTGGGCTAGGCAGCGCTTCGGCTCTTCCGGCCGCGGCGCGAGCCTAGCCTGCGGCTCCAGGAGTTCCCACGAGAACCACGTCATCCTGAGGTGCCCGGCCATCGGCCGGGCCTCGAAAGGATGTTCATAAACGTGCGGGGGCGGGCCCGTTCTGGCGCACGCGGGACCCCATCCTTCGAGGCTCGGGCATTGCCCGAGCGCCTCAGGATGACGTTGTCCGGGACTACGAAGTCAGTCCGCCACCATCGAGAGGCGCTTCTTCTGCGGGCGCGGATCGGCGCTCGCGACCACCGGTATCGCCACCACCGCGGCGCCGGAGAAGCGGCTGGTCGCCAGACCATTGGAGGCGTCGCGGCCGAAGCCGCCGTCGATCACCACGCGCGGCGGCGCCACGAAGGCGGCGAAGCGGCGCATCTCCGGAGCGCTGAGCGAGGTGTCGGCCGCCACCGTCGGGCCGGCGAACAGGCGCCGGATCTGCGCCTGCGCCTCGGCGGTATGCGGCAGCGGAGCGCGTGCCGCCGAGCGGCCGACCGGCAGCGCCGCCGGCTCGGGCGCGCGGCCCGGCGCCGGACGAGCGACCACGAAATCGGCGGCGGAGGCATAGGAGAGACTCGGCGGGGCCGGCTCGTCCGGCTGCTGCGAGCCGCGCACGATCAGCGCCGGCAGGCCGGCGTCACGCGGCCGGGTCCGCGGCATCGGCACATTGGCGAGCGCGGCGCCCATGTCGGCGCTCGCGATCGCGGCCGGCTCGGCGATGGCGACGATGATCGGCGCTTCGCCGGCGGGCTCCGTGGCAGGCGCCGGCGCGGCCGCGACGACGGCCGGGGCGGCCTGGGCAACCGGCGCCGGCTGAGCCGCCAAGACGGGCGCGTTCGCCGGCGCGCTGCCGGGACGCGACAGCGGCATCGGAACCGCGCTCGCGACCACGACCGGCGCGGGCGCAGCCTCGGCCGGCGCGCTCGGGCGGCCGAGCGGATGGGGAGCCGGGGTCGGAACGCTCTGCGCGCTCGCGACCGCGACAGGCGCGGCAGCGGCCGGTGCGGGTGCCGCAGGCGCCGCCTCCTCCTCGCCACCGGACGAAGCCGAGGGGGCCGCAGCCGGGGCGGACGACGCGGCGACGGAAGAGGCGGACGAGCTCTCCTCGTCGTCGTCGCCACCGTCCTTGCCGAACAGCGAGGCGAGGAAGTTCTTCTTCGGGCCGCTCTTGCCGCTCTCATAGGCGGAAGCGAAGGCCGCGCCGGCGCCGCCCGGCCGGTTGCCGCGGCTCTCGACCTGGGCCAGGGCCAGCGCATAGCCGGACATCGGGCGGCCGTCGGCCGGAACGTGCACGGTCTTGCCATCCGGGAACACGCGGGCGAGCTCGGGCCGGGTCATGCGCGGCCAGTGCCGGATGCCGCCGGTGTCGAGATGCACGAAAGGTGAGCCGGAGGTCGGATAGAAACCGACGCCGCCGCGCTGAAGGCGCAGGCCGGCCTCGCGGATTCTGGCGAGCGGAACGCCGGGAATGAAGAAGTCCATCGCCTTGCCAAGCATGTGCTGGCTCATCTGCGCGACGCCGCGGGAGCGGGCGCGCAGCATGGCGTTGGTCGCCGGCGAGCGATAGCCGCCGATCACCTGGATCGGCTGGCTGGCGTCGACGTCGCGATAGACCTCCCAGATGATGTCGAAGAGCTGGGGGTCCATCTTGGTCGGCTCCTTGCGCCGCCAGTCCTGGAGCAGGACGTTCAGCTTCTGGAGCGCGGCCGGGTCGTAGCGCCCGTTCCGCTTGAAGGTGACGGTGGCGCTCTCGCCGGAATGGACGTGATGCAGGGTCAGGCTGCGGGTGTCGCCATTGGCGACGGCGTCCTGCAGAAGTTCGGTACCGCCAATGGTGACGATCGCGGCCAGCGCGACCGCCTTGACCATGCGATACGGGCGAAACTTGCGTTTGCTGTGCACGAACCCGGAACCCGAAGCCACACGTTTCCTAAGGGTCGACGCGCAAAGACAGGCGCGCGCCGAACTTGGTGAACATAGTCTTGTCGGGTTTGGTTAAGGCCCCGTTATCGGGACCGCCCCCTGACTCCCGGGAGTTTGGCTAAGGGTTGAGTGTGGCGAAATAGTGCTGCCGTCAGGAAAAGCGCCCCGCGCGATCCTTTCCACCGGCTTTTTTCGGCGAACGTGGCTTGCATGCCGCAGCAGCGGCGCGCCGGCACCCCGGTGGGCCGAATCAGCGGGCGGCGGGAACCACGCCCCGGTCGGCCACCCGGCGCGCGCCGTCGAGGCCCAGCATCAGCTTGGTCTGCGCGTTGATTCCGTAGAGGTCCTCGCGGGAGACCAGCCGGCCCTCGTCATCCACGAAGCTGGTGAAATAGACGAGATGCACCGGGAAGCGCTGCTTCAGGTTCACATATTTCTCCGAGCCGCCCTTCATCTTGGCGATGCGCTGCTGCGACCAGGTGTCGGTCGGCATGCCCAGCGCGAAGATCGCCTCGCCGAACTTCAGCGGCTCGAACACCCGCACGCAGCCATGGCTGTAGGCGCGGCGCGCGTTGGCGAAGAGCGAGCGGCTCGGCGTGTCGTGCAGATAGACCGAGTGCTTGTTGGGGAACATGAACTTGATGTTGCCCAGCGCGTTGCGCTCGCCCGGCGGCTGGCGGAACGAATAGCCCTGCGTGCCGCGGCTCCAGTCGATCGAGCCGGGATCGACCACCCGCCCGTTGCGCACCACGTCGATGCCCTGGCGCGACAGCGCATAGGGATCCGAGGCGAGCTTGGGCAGCATCTCCTTGCGGGCGATGCCGGGCGGCACGTTCCAGGCCGGGTTGAAGACGACATATTCCATGTCGTGGGTGAGCAGCGGCGTCTGATTCTCCGGCTTGCCGACCACCACCTTGGTCTCGTGGAACAGCTTACCGTCGCGCACGATGCGCACCATGAACTCGGGGATGTTCACCATCACGTAGCTGGGCGCCACGTCGTGCGGCAGCCAGCGCCAGCGCTCCATATTGGCGACGATGTCGGAGATGCGCGCCTCGCCGGTGTCGTTCAGCGCAGCGATGGTCGCCTTTCCGATGATGCCGTTGGCAGGCTGGTCCAGCTTCTCCTGGAACTGCTTCACCGCCTCCACGAGATCGTGGTCGTAGGTCATGCTGTCGACATCGCCCTGCACGCCGAGCCGGGTGCGCAGCAGCGGCACGCGAGGATCGTCCATATTGGGGCGCAGCACGCGACCCTGCGGCACCTGCGGCGGCGGCACGCTGCCGACCTCGGCGCGCAGCTCGGCTAGCTTCGCCTTGAGGCGGCCATAGCCCTCATATTGCGGCGCGTAGCTCGTCAGCACAGCGCGCGGATCGGCGGCGCCGCTCACGTCCTGAAGCACCTTCGCCGGGTCCGGCGGGGTGCGCAGCGGCGTGACGCCGGCGGAGATGCGGCTCGGATCGAAGCGGCCGGACTGGAGGTGCCGCGCATAGGTGAGCGTCGCCGCCGCCATGCGCAGCTCGGTCTCCGCCAGCGTGACGTCGCTCGCTCCGGTGCTCGGCGCGGCAACCGCGTAGTCGGACGGCGAGAGCCCGTCCTCGCCGGAAGCGGCGAACTGCGCGCGCACCGCGACTGAGAGCGGCGAGAGCTCGCGCCCGGAAAGGAAGGCCGGCTTGCCGCCGCGCCCGGCATAGAAGGCGACGAGCGCCTCCTGTTCGGGCTTCTGCGCGACGAACTTGCCGAGGTCGAGGCCCGCCAGCAGAGCGGCGAGCGCCTCGGAGACGGGATCGGCGGCCGGCGCCTCCGGCGTCGCGGCGACGGCGGGCGCGGCAGGCTGGGGCGACGCCGCATTCTGCGCGGGCGCCTCGGGCGCCGGGGCGACCGGCTCGGGAGCGGCGGCGGTCGCCGGCGGGTTCGGAATGGCGGGCGCCGCTTCAGGCGCCGGAGCCGCGACGGCAGGCTCGCTCGGGGCAGCCGGCGCTACCTCGGGCAGCGGAGCGGCGGTCACCGCATCGGGAGCTTCGGGAGCCGCCGGCGGCGCGGGCGGGTCTTCCGGCATCGCCACCGCGGCAGGCTTGCTGTCGCGGCTCGGCTCCATGGCGTCGGGGATCGCCGCCTTCGCGGCTTCCGGCGTGGCGTCGGGCAGCGGCGTGGCGCTCGCGCCATCCGGCGCGGCCGGCTGCGCAGCATGGGTCGGGTCGGCGGGGGTGCCGGCCGCCGGCGTCAGGTCATCCGTGCCCATGCCGGCATTGTCGGTGGTCTCGACATCGGCCTCGGGCTGGGTGCGGGCCGCCAGCGGCATGGCGAGCCCCAGCGCCAGGAAAGCCGCCAGAGCAGTGCCGGCGAGATAGTCGAAACGCCGCGACATAACCTTCTCCGTCCCTCGCCTTCGGAACACATGCCGCCGGGTGCGGTCACCCCGCGGCAGATAGATGCTCCGGCTCAATGATTTCGGCACGTTCCTTTCGCTAAGACCCCATGATCTTTGCGAAACCTGCCCGGCGGTATGCTTGTCCGATCCACCGCCTGAACCTTTTGTGAACGATATGGTTACGGGTTCAACTCACGAACCCGCCACCCTGTTCGATAATGCGCCCGCGTCACTCCCGCGCCACACGGCCGGGCGGTTCCGGCTCGTCCATTCCCGGATCGAGCCCGAGCTCGGCGAGCTTGCGGTAGAGCGTCGAGCGGCCGATGCCGAGACGTCGCGCCACTTCGGTCATGCGGCCCTTGTAATGGTCGATGGCGAAGCGAATCACCTCGGCCTCGATGTCCTCGAGCGAGCGCACATGCCCGCTGGCGGCCAGCATGGCGAGCGCGCCGGCCACCGGCGTGAACGACGTGGCGGGGGCGTCGGCCGTCACCTGCACGAGGCGCGGAACGCCGCCCGGCCGGATCGCGATGCTGAGATCGAAATCCGGGATCTCGACGCCTGGTCCCTGTTCCGGCGCGTTCGCGGCCGCCGCCGCGAGCTGCGGCAGCTCCTCGACGTCGATGCGGTCGCCTTCCGCCAGCACCACCGCGCGGAACACCACATTCTCGAGCTGGCGCACATTGCCCGGCCAGCGATGGCTGCACAGCAGCCGCATCGCCGCCGCGCTCACAGTGCGGATCGGCTTGCCCTCCTCCGCCGCGAAGCGCGCCACGAAGCGGCGCACCAGGTCCGGAATGTCCTCGGAGCGCTCGCGGAGCGGCGGCAGCGTGATGGGGAACACGTGCAGCCGGTAGAACAGGTCCTCGCGGAACCCGCCGGCGCGGGTCAGCGCCACCAGATCGCGATTGGTCGCCGAGATGATGCGGACGTCGACCTTCACCGGTCGACGCGCGCCGACGGGATCGACCTCGCCCTCCTGCAGCACGCGCAGCAGCTTCACCTGCGCGTCCATCGGCAGCTCGCCGATCTCGTCGAGGAACAGCGTGCCGCCATCCGCCTCGAAGAATCGCCCGGCATGACGCGCCTCGGCGCCGGTGAAGGCGCCGCGCTCATGGCCGAACAGGATCGATTCGGCGAGGTTGGCGGGGATCGCGCCGCAGTTCACCGTCACGAACGGTTTCGAGCGCCGCTCGCCCGAGCCGTGGATGGCGCGCGCCACGATCTCCTTGCCGACGCCGGATTCGCCTTCGATCAGCACCGGAATCGAGGAGCCGGCGGCCTTGGCGGCGAGCCTCAGCGCCGCCTGCATGCGCGTCGAGCGGCTGGAGATGTCGGCGACGTCGAGCATGCCGGAGGCCGAGCGACGCATGCGCCGCACCTCGCCCTTCAGCACCTGCGCCGCTAGAGCATTGGCGAGCGAGACCTGCAGCCGCTCCGCGCCGACCGGCTTCACCACGAAGTCGAAGGCGCCCGCGCGCACCGCCGTCACCGCGGTGTCGATGCCGCCATGGGCGGTCTGCACGATCACCGGGACGTCGATGCCGAGGGAACGGAGCTTTCCGAGCACGCCGAGGCCGTCGAGGTCGGGCATGACGAGATCGAGCACCACGCAGTCGATCGGCGCTTCACCGGCCGCAGTGATGCGGCGGATCGCCTCGTCGCCGCCCTCGGCCACCACCGGCTCATGGCCGAAACGGCGCACCATCGCCTCAATGAGGCGGCGCTGCACCGGATCATCATCGACCACGAGCACGCGGGCGGTCACACGGCGCTTCCTTGTCCCGTTTCGGGGCAATCTGGCCTTGGAAACTTAATGCCCCATTAAGTTCCGTCCTGCGCCTATTCCCCTTGCCGCCGCATTCGCGATTCCTATAATCCGCGCCTTCTTTTTCGGGGGAAGGCAAAAGCGATGAACGCCGCGACGACCGTGCCGACGCCGGTCGCCATCATCATGGGCAGCCAGTCCGACTGGGAGACCATGCGACACGCCGCCGAGACGCTCGACGCGCTCGGCGTCCTGCACCGCACGCGCATCGTCTCGGCCCACCGCACCCCCGAGCGCATGTTCGACTTCGCCCGGAGCGCCCGCGCCGCCGGCTTCAAGGTCATCATCGCCGGCGCCGGCGGAGCGGCGCATCTGCCCGGCATGGTCGCCTCGCTCACCTCGCTCCCCGTTTTCGGCGTGCCGGTGGAAAGCAAGGCGCTCTCCGGCCAGGACAGCCTCTATTCCATCGTGCAGATGCCGGCCGGCGTTCCGGTCGGCACGCTCGCCATCGGCAAGCCGGGCGCCATCAACGCCGCGCTGCTCGCCGCGGCCGTGCTGGCGCTGTCCGATCCGGCGCTAGCTCAGCGCCTCGACCTCTGGCGTGCCGAGCGCACCGCCGCCGTCGCCCACGAACCGAGCTGACGGAAGCCCCTCAGACATGCTCGCTCCCGGTTCCACCATCGGCATCCTCGGCGGCGGCCAGCTCGCCCGGATGATCGCGCTCGCCGCCGCCCCGCTGGGCCTGAAGACGCACATCTTCGCCCCCGAGGCCGGCAGCCCGGCCTTCGACGTCGCAAGCGCGCATACCGAGGCCGCCTATGACGACCTCGCGGCGCTGGAGCGCTTCGCGCATGGCGTCGACGTCGTCACCTACGAATTCGAGAACGTGCCGGTGGCGACCGCCGAGCATCTCTCGGCCTTCAGGCCGGTGCATCCGGGCGCCCGCGCGCTCGGCATCACGCAGGACCGCCTCGTCGAGAAGAGCTTCGTCGCCGGCCTCGGCATCGAGGTGGCGCCCTTCGCGGCGGTGAACGACGAGGATGAGCTCGTCCACGCGCTCGACCATATCGGCCGCCCCTCGGTGCTGAAGACCCGCCGCTTCGGCTATGACGGCAAGGGCCAGGTTATGATCCGCGAGGAGGACGCGCCGAAAGCCGCCTTCGACGCCATCGGCCGCCACCCGGCGATCCTCGAGGGCTTCGTACCCTTCGTGCGCGAGGTCTCGGTGGTTGCCGCCCGCCGGGCCGACGGCGCCTTCGCCGCCTATGAGGTGACGGAGAACGTGCACCGCCACCACATCCTGCACCGCTCCACCGTGCCGGCGAACGTGACGCCGGAGACCGAGGCGGCCGCGCAGGAGATCGCGCGGCGCATCGGCGATGCGCTCGCCTATGTCGGCGTCTTCGCGGTCGAGCTGTTCGTCGTCGAGGCCGACGGCGGCCAGCGCGTGGTGGTCAACGAGATCGCCCCGCGCGTCCACAATTCCGGGCACTGGACGCTGGACGGCGCCGAGACCAGCCAGTTCGAGCAGCATGTGCGGGCGATAGCCGGCTGGCCGCTCGGCCTGACCACGCGGCGCGGACGGGTCGAGATGACCAATCTGATCGGCGACGAGGCGGGAAGCTGGCACAAGGTGCTGGAGGAGAAGGGCGCGCATCTCCACCTCTACGGCAAGGCCGAATCCCGGCCGGGCCGCAAGATGGGGCACGTGACGCGGATCTTCCCGGAAGGCTGATCGTCGCCTCAACGGCATCTCGGAACGGGGTCACTGGCCCATTGCGCACGGGGCGAGAAATGCGCGGCACGTCGCCGCGCTTTCACGCGAAAGTGCGGCGCTCCGTGTAACGCCGGCCCCATGGATCGCGTATCCGGATAGAATTCCATCCCGCGTGATCCCGGTCCATCCTGACCCATGCCCTTCCTGCGCGAACGTTCCGGCCGGCTGAGCCCGGAGAAGATCATCGCCTTCATCGGCGTATTGCTGCCCTTGGGCTGGCTGCTGTGGCGCGCCTTCTCGGGCGATCTCGCGCCACCCTCGCCCTTCGGCCAGCCGCCCGGTCTCGGCGGCGGCCCGGCGTTGGGCGGTCCCGGCCTCGGCGGGCCGGGGCTCGGAGCGCCGGGTGGCGGATTGGGTGGCGGGGGTCCCGGCGGCGAGCCGGCGCTTGGTGCCCGGCCGCTCACCGAGGCCATCCGCTTCATCGGCGACTGGGCGATCCGGCTCATCGTCGTCACGCTGGCGGTGACGCCGGCGCGGCGTCTGTTCAACTGGCCGAAACTGATCCTCGCCCGCCGCACGCTGGGCCTCGGCGCGCTCTTCTATGTGCTGCTGCATTTCGGCTTCTACATCGTCGACATGAGCGGCGACCTCGTCACGGTGGCGCGCGAGATCGTGCTGCGCATCTATCTCACCATCGGCTTCGTCGCGCTCATCGGCCTCGTCGCGCTCGGCTCCACCTCATGGGACGGCGCGGTGCAGCGGCTCGGGGCGGAGCGCTGGAACCGGCTGCATTCGCTCGTCTATCCGATCGCGATGCTCGGCCTGCTGCACTATTTCATGCAGCAGAAGCTCGACGTGACGCCGCCCACCCTGCTCGCCGGCTTCTTCCTCTGGCTGATGGGCTGGAGGCTGCTGCAGAAACGCGATCTCGGCACCAGCCCGCTCGCCCTTGTCGGCCTCGCCATCGGTGCGGGGCTCGCGACCGCCCTGCTCGAGGCCGGCTGGTATGCGCTCGCGACGGGTGTCGATCCGGTGCGGGTGCTTCAGGCCAATCTCGCCTTCGACTATTCGATCCGCCCCGCCTGGTGGGTCGCCGGCCTCGGCCTCGCGGTGACCGCCGCGAGCCAGGTCGCGCTGCGCCTGCGTCCCCTGCCCGCGCCCCGGACGGCGCGGGCCTGAACGTCCACCCCGATGGAGCCCCGCATGAGCGAGACCCGCCCGCCGCTTCCCCCCTTCACCCGCGAGACTGCGACCCAGAAGGTGCGCGGCGCCGAGGATGGCTGGAATTCCTGCAATCCCGAGCGCGTCTCGCTCGTCTACACGCCGGACAGCCGCTGGCGGAATCGGTCCGAGTTCGTCACCGGCCGCGCCGAGATCGTCGCCTTCCTCACCCGCAAATGGGCGAAGGAACTCGACTACCGACTGATCAAGGAGCTCTTCGCCTTCACCGAGAACCGCATCGCCGTGCGCTTTGCCTATGAATGGCACGACGATTCCGGCAACTGGTTCCGTTCCTACGGCAACGAGAACTGGGAATTCGCCGAGAACGGCCTGATGCAGCAGCGCTATGCCAGCATCAACGACCTGCCGATCCGCGATTCGGAGCGCAAATATCACTGGGATCGCTCGGGGCCCCGGCCGGCCGATCATCCCGGCCTCTCCGATCTCGGATTGTGAGGGCGACCGCCCCTCGCGCTCCACGCCTCATGGCGCGGCGGTCACGCCGCGCAGCGCCTCGCCCGCCACTTCGGGAGGGAGATGCAGCCAGCCCTCGAACTGGTGGCGGAACCAGGTCTCCTGTCGCTTGGCGTAGCGGCGGGTGTCGAGGATGCCGCCCTCCGCCGCCTCCTCCAGCGTGATCTCGCCGGCGAGATGGCGGCGCAGCGCCGGCACGCCGTGCGCCTTCAGCACCGGCCGGTCCTCGGGCAGGCCACGCGCCGCCAGCGCTCGTACCTCCTCCAGCGCGCCCGCCTCCAGCATGACGCCGAACCGCCGGGCGATGCGCTCACGCAGGGCGGAGCGCTCGACCGCGAGGAAGATCTTCACCGTGTCCCACCCGTCCAGCACCGCCGGCATGGCGGGCTCGGCCTGCCAGCGGGCGAGCGGGCGCCCTGTCGCCTCGAACACCTCCAGCGCGCGCATCAGCCGCTGCGTGTCGGAGGGGCGCAGCCGTGCCGCCGTCTCGGGATCGCAGGCGGCGAGGCGCGCATGCAGCGCCGGCGCGTCCTCGCCGAGGCCGCGCACCCGCGCGCGCACCTCCTCGGGGATCGGCGGGATGGCTGAGAGCCCTTCGGTCAGCGCCTTGAAATAGAGCCCGGTACCGCCGATCAGGATCGGCAGCCGGCCCGCCGCGCGCGCCTCCTCGATGGCGCACCGCGCATCCTCGATGAAGCGCGCCACCGAATAGTCCTCGGCGCCGTCGACATGGCCGTAGAGCGCGTGCGGCGCCTGCGCCTCCTCCTCGGGAGTCGGGCGCGCGGTGATGATGCGCAGGTCGCGATAGACTTGCATGGAATCGGCGTTGACGACGATGCCGCCCACGCGCCGCGCCAGATCGAGCGCCAGCGCCGACTTGCCGCTCGCCGTCGGCCCTGCAATAAGCACCGCGCGCGGGCTCAAACCTGCCTCTCCGTTCTCTCGCGTCGGCCTGCCGACGCATCCCCTCCTTCTTGCCCGGCGCAACCGCGCAGGCAAGCCATTCGCGCCGCGCCGCCAGAGCCGACATGCCGAACGCACTACCCTTCGTCGCCGTGCTGATCTCCAACCCGGCCGCCCCGGCGGTCGACGTGGCGCTGATCGACGCCGCACGCGAGGCGCTGCCCGGCGCCGGCGAGGCGCGCATCCTCGCCGAAGGGATCGCCGCCGAGATCGCGCTGCCGGATGCCGCCGACATCGCCGCCTTGCGGGCAGCCCTCGGCGGCGCGCCGGTCGACGTCGCGATCCTGCCCGCGGAGGGCCGGCGCAAGAGCCTGTTCCTCGCCGACATGGACTCCACCATGATCGGACAGGAGTGCATCGACGAGCTCGCCGACTATGCCGGCATGAAGGCGCATGTCGCCGCCATCACTGAGCGCGCCATGCGCGGCGAGATCGCCTTCGAGCCGGCGCTGCGCGAGCGCGTCGCACTGCTGAAGGGCTTGTCGCTCGCCGTGGTCGACGAGGTGATCGCCACGCGCATCACGCTGACCCCCGGCGGGCGGGAGCTGGTGCGCACCATGCGCGCCAACGGGGCCCACACCATGCTGGTGTCCGGCGGCTTCACCCTGTTCACCGGCCGCGTCGCCGCCGCCATCGGCTTCCATGCCGACCGCGCCAATGTGCTGGTGACGGAGGGCGACCGTTTCGCCGGCACGGTGGTGGAGCCGATCCTCGGCCGCGAGGCAAAGCTCGCCGCGCTTATCGAGCAGCGCGCCGCGCTCGGCCTGCCGCCCGAGGCGACGCTGGCGGTGGGCGACGGCGCCAACGACCTTGCCATGCTCGGCGAGGCGGGGCTTGGCGTCGCCTATCACGCCAAGCCGAAGGTGGCGGAATCCGCGCAGGTGCGCATCGACTATGGCGACCTCACCGCGCTGCTCTATCTGCAGGGCTATCGCCGCGACGAGTTCGTGAGCGACTGAACCGCCCCTAGAGCCCTTTCCGATCAGGTGGAATCACCTGATCGATAAGAAAGTGCTCTCGATTCAGTTGGCTGGAGCATTTTCTGATCGCGAAAGTCGACCAACTTTCGCGGAAAATGCTCAAGGCGCCAGCGGCACCGTTCCCGGCGGCCGCAGAAGCGGGTCCGGCTGGATGACGAAGGGCGGCGGCAGCGGCGGCGCGGCCGCCGGCGTCCCGTCGCGCGGCGTGCGCTCGGGCGATCGCGTGACGGACGGGCGCGGGCGCTGCGCCTGAGGCTGCGGTTTCGGAGCGGCCGGTTCGGCCCGTTCCGGCGCGGGCTTCGGCGGCTCGGACGAAGGCTTCGGCGCCTCTGGCGAGGCGGTCGCCGCCGGATCGGCCGGCGCGATGGCGGGCGGCGCCGGCGCGGCGGGTTCCGGCGACAGCAGCGACGGCGGATTGGGCGCCGCGGTGGAAGATGGGTTCGGCGCTGCCGGATTCGGCGTCATCGGGGTCGGCGAGAATAGCGAGGGCGGCACCGCCGGCGCATCGGTTGAATGGCCGGCATCCATCACCGGCGAGCGGCCATATTGCTGCTCCAGCCGCTTGGTCTCCCGCTCCAGCGCCCGCATGTTGATCGCCGAGCCGAGCGCGGTCACGTCGAGCCGCCGGTCCGGCCCGGCCAGCGGCCCACGCCAGATCACCACCGCGCCGGGTGGCGCCGTGGCCTTCGGATCGGCCGCGTCGTCCATCTCGACGGAAGCGTCGAGGCTCAGTCGGGCGAGGTCGAGGCTGCCCTCCAGCGCGAAGTTCTGCGAGCCGACCGACTGCCGCGCGGCACCGGTGCGCACGACGCCGTTCAGCACGCTCAGCGAGGCCTCGACGCGCGGCAGCGCGAGCGGTCCCCGCGCCAGATTGCGGTCGAGCAGCTCGGCGATACGCCGGTTGTCCGGCGGCGAGCCGCGCTCGGTGGCGAGCATCACATATTGCAGCGCGCGCGGGTCGAGCCCGGCCAGTTGGAAACCGTCGATCACCAGGCTGCCCTGCCCGGCCAGCGCCTGGGCGAGGTTAAGCGGCGAGCGGCCGGCACCGGCGAGGTCGATGCCGATCGTCGCCTTGCCGGTCAGCGCCGGCTGGGCCGAGACGCCGGCGAGCAGGCGGATAATGTCGGCGCCGGTGATGGCGAGATGACCGTCGGCCTCCAGCACCTCGCCGCGCCGCCGCAGCCGGGCATTGCCGCTGAGCGTGCCGCCGGCGAGATTGCCGGAGATCTCATCGAGCGTTGCCGCCCCGGCGGCGAGGCGGGTGCGCAGGCGCGCTTCCTCCAGCGCCAGCCCGCCCGGCACGTCGAGCCGCTTCACCTTCAGGCTCACCAGCGCCCCGAGATCGGGGAAGGGCTGCGGAGCGAAACGGCCATCCGCCCAGCCGGCGCCACTCGCGGAGCTGCCGACCGCATTGCCGCCGGCCCGGCCGGCGACCAGTGCAAGCGCGCGGGTGAGGTTCCAGCGGTCGAGCGCGAGGTCGAGCGTCACCGGCTCGGGGCGGTCCGGCGCGTAGCTCGCCGTGCCTTCGAGGGCGATGCCGGCGAGCGTACCCTTCAGCCCGTCGAGCTGCCAGGTCTCCTCCTGCCGCGTCAGTTTGGCGGCGAAGGCGGCCGGCACCTCCTGCCCCGCTTCCGCCGCCGCGGCGACCGCGGGGAACAGGCGGGCGAGATCGGCGCCGTCGAACGCGACGTCGAGGCGCGGCCGCAGCACGCCCTGTGCATCGGCCGGCACCTCGCCGCGCGCGGCGATTTTGGCGTTGGCGAAGGCGAGGCGGGCGTCGAGCGCCGGCGACAGTTCCGCATCGAGCCGCGCCGCGCCGAGACCGGGCCGCAGCCCCGGCACGCCGAGCCGGCCGAGCAGCTCGCCGCCATCGGCGATGTCGAGGCCGAGCTTGCCGGTGAGCGCGAGGCCGCCGCCATAGCCGACCTCCCCGGTGCCCTTCGCCTTGCCCAGCGCGCCGGCCGCCTTGAGCGCCGAGCGCCCGGCGGTGGTCTCCAGCGTCACCTTGAGATCGAGCGGCGCCAGCATGGGGCCGAGCCGGCGCACCAGCGCCTCGGCGTTGGGCGGCCCGAACAGGCGGCCGAGCGCCGCCAGCCCGTCGGCGCCGTTGCCGGTGAGCCGCGCCTCGAAGCGCCCCTCATCGGTGCGGTCGGCGCCGGCGAGCCGCCCCGAGCCGGCGATGTCGAGGCCGCCGAGATCGGTGATGGCGGCGCGCTCGATGCCGAGTCCCTGCGCGTCGCGGGCGAGCGTCAGATCGACCTTGGCGGCGGTGATGCCGGCGAGCCGCAGCCCGCGCCCCGAAAAGCCGAGCGCCACGTCCGGGCCGTCCGGCGTCGCCAGCAGCCGGCGGATGGCCGGCAGCAGCGCGTCGAGGTCGATGCCGTCGGCGGCGAGGCCGGCCTCGATCCGCCCGGCCTTGCCGTCGTCGGGCAGCGCATAGGCGACGTCGCCGGTCAGCTTCATGCCGCCATAGCCGAAGGTGGCGCGCTTGAGCGCGACCCGCCCGGTGCCGAGCTCGACGGCGGCATTGAGGCTCGCCGCGCCCGGCGGCAGGCCGGAGAGCAGCGCGGCGCCGCCCGGCGTGGCCCAGCCGACCAGCGCCGGCAGGTCCTCGGCGTCGAAGGCCAGCGTGCCGTTGAAGCCCTGGGCGCCACCCGACGCCTCGATCGGGATCTGGCCCGAGGTGCGCACCGTGGCGCGGCCCGGCAGCTTCGCCTGCAGCCCCTTGACCTGCCACATCAGGCCGGCGGGCGTGCTCGCCCAGGCGAGATCGGCCTTGAGCTCGCGCATCGGCGCGCCGCCGAGCAGCACCGTGTCGCTCGACAGGTTGACGCCGCCGGCCGGCGCGAGGTTCGAGAGCGGCGCCAGCGCCTGCGCGATCTCGCCCATCGCCGTTAGCGGGCTGGAGCCGGCGGTCGCGGCGTTGAGGTCGATTTGCCGGGCCGCGAGCGACAGGTCGAGCCGCGCGGTCTGGCGTGCCGGCGGCTGGCCGGCGGTGGCAGGATCGATGCCGAGCCGGCCGTTGCCGGTCAGCTCGACCGGCTTGTCCATATTGCCGAGGCTGAGGGAGAGGTCCTGCGCCTCGACCATCTCGCGCGTCGCCCTGAGCGTGCCGGCGAGGCTCCACCCGGCCTTGGCGAGCGGCGTCGCGGCGCCCTCGCGCGCCGGCATAGCGAGCGAGGCGCGCCCCTCATAGGCCGGCTGGCCGCTCGCGAGGCGGAAGACGCCGTCGGCCTCGAAGGCAAGAGGGCTGCCGAGCCCCTGCACGCTCGCGCGCAGCTTGGCGGAGGCGTCGGGCGCGAAGGCGGCCAGCGACAGCCGCACTGTCTGGCGCCGCTGGCCGGCCTGCACCTCGCCCTCCAGCTTGAATGGGCCGACCACGCTGCCGGCCTCGCCGCGCATGTCGATGTCGTCGAGCTTGAAGCTGCGCCCGGCGGCACGGTCGAGCAGCTCCAGCGTGCCGTTCTCGATGGCGAGACTGGAGATCGTGAAGCCGGAAGGCCGCCCGGCGCCGGTCGGCAGCGCCACCTTGCCGGTGGCGTCGAGCACGAGGCGCATGCGCGGCTTCACCAGGCGGGCGTGGTCGGCGACGATCTCGCCCTTGATCAGCGAGCCGAGGGCGAGATTGGCGCGCAGCTCCTCGACCGCGATGCCGGTGCCGACCCCGTCGGCGCCGATCGACACGTCGCGCAACAGGAGGCGCGGAATGGGCAGGATCTCCGCCTCGATCGGCCCGCGGATCACCACCGGCGCGCCGAGCGTGCGCGCCGCCTGCGTCTCGAAAGTGGAGCGCCACTGGTTCCAGTCGACGTAGTACGGCGCCCCGAAGGCGGCAGCCACGGCAAGGATGATGACGCTCGCGACGGTGAGCAGCAGGGTCTGCACGCAACTCCTCCGGATCGGCGCCCTGCCGGCCGCGCCGGTGACGCCAGGGAAAGCCTGATCAGAACGCCCGTCTATGGAAGAACTTTGTCGGGGTTCATGATGCCCAGCGGATCGAGCGCCTGCTTGATCGCGCGCATCGCGTCCAGCGTCGCGCGGCCATGCTCGGCCTCCATATATTTGCGCTTGCCCTGCCCCACGCCGTGCTCGCCAGTCGCGGTGCCGCCCATGGCGAGCGCGCGCTCCACCATGCGGCCGATGAACAGCTTGGCCTTGGCCACGTCCTGCGGGTCGTTCATATCGACCAGCGTCACGGTGTGGAAATTGCCGTCGCCGACATGGCCGACGATAGGGGCGATCATGCCCATCTCCTCGATGTCGTGCTTGGTCTCGTCGACGCAGTCGGCGAGGCGCGAGAGCGGCACGCACACGTCGGTGGCGAGCGCCTTGGCGCCCGGGCGCATGGGCAGGCAGGCCCAATAGGCGTCGTGCCGCGCCTGCCAGAGCTTGGCCCGGTCCTCCGGCCGCGTCGCCCACTGGAAGGCGGAGCCGCCGAACTCGGCCGCCAGCTCGCCGAAGCGCTCGGCCTGCTCGTGCACGCTCGCCTCGGTGCCATGGAACTCGAGGAACAGCGTCGGCTGCTCGGCGAGATCGAGCTTCGAATAGAGGTTGCACGCCTTCACCTGCACCTCGTCAAGCAACTCGATGCGCGCCACCGGGATACCGGACTGGATGGTGGCGATCACCGCGTCGCAGGCCGAGCGGATGGTCGGGAAGCCGCACACGCCGGCCGAGATCGCCTCCGGGATGCCGGCGAGGCGCAGGGTGAGCGAGGTGATGACGCCGAGCGTGCCCTCGGCGCCGACGAACAGGCGGGTGAGGTCGTAGCCGGCCGAGGATTTCTTGGCCCGTCGCGCAGTTGTGATGACCTCGCCGTTCGGCAGCACGGCGGTCAGCGCGATGACGTTGTCTTTCATCGTGCCGTAGCGCACCGCATTGGTGCCGGAGGCGCGGGTCGAGGCCATGCCGCCCAGCGAGGCGTCGGCGCCGGGATCGATCGGGAAGAACAGGCCGACGTCGCGCAGATGCTCGTTGAGCTGCTTGCGCGTCACCCCCGGCTCGACCACGCAATCGAGGTCCTCGGCATGCACGGCGAGCACGCGGTTCATGCGCGACAGGTCGATCGAGATGCCGCCGCGCGGCGCGTTGATCTGGCCTTCCAGCGAGGTGCCGGTGCCATAGGGCACCACCGGCACGCCATGGGCGGCGCAGGCGCGCACCACCCTCTGTACCTCTTCCGTGCTCTCGACGAACACCACGGCATCCGGCGCCTCGTTGGGCAGCCACGTCACCGTGTTGGCATGCTGCTCGCGCAAGGCCCGCCCGGTGGTCAGCCGGCTGCCGAAATGCGCCGAAAGGGCGGCGATGACCGCCTCGACCCCGCCGACGGCCTGCGGTGTCACGCGCTCGTCGACCAGTTCAGCCATGCTTCAGCTCCATATCGGCTTCCCGGTCGCCGTCGGCCGGTCCCAATCTCGATCTATACCCTATCGCCGGAGGCGGCGAGCCCCGCATCGCGTCGCATCCGGACCCAAGCTGCGGAAAAGAATCACGAATTGCTCAAATTCTGCCAGTCGGAAGGCATTTCAACAGGTGACGACTGCATGAAAACTCGGCACAATGCTTGTCAATCAGGCAACACCGTTGTCCCAAGAATGCCGCTGCAGGGGTTGCGTCATGCTGGACGGGATTGACTTCGAACCCGTGTTCTTCGCGCCGTTCGTGTCGTCGGTCATGACCGTCGAGCCGGCGTGGGTGGACTATAACGGGCACATGAACACGGCCTATTACAACGTGCTGTTCGACCGCGCGGTCGAGGAGGCGGTGTTCCTCGTCGGCCTCGGCCCGCATTATGTGGAGCGTAGCTGCGCCTCCTTCTTCACCGTCGAGACGCATCAGCGCTATCTGCGCGAGCTGAAGGCCGGGCACGAGGTGCGCGTCACGCTGCGGCTGATCAACTACGACGAGAAGCGCATGCACCTCTTCCAGGAGCTGCACCACGCCCAGGAGGGCTGGACCGCGGCGACCAGCGAGCAGGTGGCGGTGCATGTCGACTTTGCCACCCGCCGCGTCGCGCCCTTCCCGGACGAGGTGCTGGAGCGCCTCGCGCTGATGAAGGCGGCGCATGGCGCCCTGCCGGAGCCGGAAGGCCTCGGCCGGCGCGTCGACATGCCGATCCGCCTGTCCTGAGGGCTTTCGTTCCGGCGATCAGCGCAACGGACGCCCGGCGTCCGCGGCGAGTTCCAGCGTCACCCAGCCCTCGATCGTCCGCCGGCGCCTGAGGTGCAGGCCCTGCGCACGATAGGCGGCGAGCGCCGCATTGGCGTGCGAGGGCAGCAGGCCGGAAAGCACCACGGTGCCGCCCGGCGCCAGCAGCGGGCGCAGCGGACGCGCCAGCCGCTTCAGTGGCGGCAGCAGGATGTTCGCCACGATGAGGTCGTAGGGCGCGCCATTCCTGAAGGCCCGCGCGCCGAGCCCCGGCGCGTGCAGGAAGGTGATCTCCGGCGCCGCGCGGTTGGCCCGCGCATTGGCTTTCGCGGTCGCCACCGCCACCCGGTCGATGTCGCTCGCCAGCACCGGTGTGTGGAACAGCCGTGCCGCCGCCATGGCGAGCACGCCGGTGCCGGTGCCGACGTCGAGCGTGCGCTGTGGCCGGCGCTTCTTGCCGAAGGCGGCGATGCCGGCGAGGCAGCCCTGCGTGGTGCCGTGATGACCGGTGCCGAAGGCAAGCGCCGCCTCGATCTCCAGCCCGATGCGGTTCGGCCCGATGCGCTCGCGATCATGCGATCCGTGCACCACGAACCGCCCCACCGCGACCGGCGCCAGCCCCTCCAGCGAGGCGGCGACCCAGTCCTTGCGCTCCAGCGTGTCGAACGCCACCGCTGCGCCGCAGCCGGGCGCCGCCAGCTCGACGAGTTCGCGCACCGCCTCCTCGTCAGGCGGCTCGGCGAAATAGGCTTCGGCGAGCCATGCCGCGCCGTCCTCGATCTCGAAAGCGGAAGTGGCGACCTCGGCGGGATCGAAGCTCTCGCCGACGAGATCGGCGGCGGCGCGCGCCGCCGCTTCGTTGGCGCGCAGCCGCATCACATGCGTCGCCCCGTTCGGCGGCAATCCTTCGAGCATCTGATCCTCACGAGCGGTTTAGGCGGCTCATGTGCCAGAGGCCGGGCGAAAGCGCCAGCCCGTCACACATTCACGCGCGGGCGAGGAAGCTGTCCACCACGCGCTTCTCGCCGGCCTTGTCGAACTGCACGGTGAGCTTGTTGCCCTCGGCCGCCGTCACCTCGCCATAGCCGAATTTCTGGTGGAACACCCGTTCGCCGATGGCAAAGGCGGATTCCGCACCGGTCGACTTGGCGACAAGCTGGCCCTCGATGGTGCGCCCCCGTCCGCCGGAATAGCCGCCGCCACCGAAATTCGAGCGACCACTCTCCGAGAACCCCGAGCCGGCGTTCCGCGCCGCCTGCGCGCGCTGCCAGCCTGGCGTCGAATAGGAAGAGGAGAAGGTCTCGGCCTGGTCGAAGCGGCTCGGCCCGTAGCCGTAGCGCCCGGCGCCCTGGCCGCCGCCCCAGCCGCTGCCGCCCTTGGATTCGGTGACCTCGACATGCGCCTCGGGCAATTCGTCCAGGAAGCGGCTCGGCACGCTCGACTGCCACAGGCCGTGGATGCGCCGGTTGGAGGCGAAGAACACCTTGGCGAGCCGCCGCGCGCGCGTCAGCCCGACATAGGCGAGGCGCCGCTCCTCCTCCAGCCCGGCGCGGCCCTGCTCGTCGAGCGCGCGCTGGTGCGGGAACAGCCCCTCCTCCCAGCCGGGCAGGAACACGGTGTCGAATTCCAGCCCCTTGGCGGAATGCAGCGTCATGATGCTGACCGCCTCGCCGGCACCCGAGCCGTCGGCGTCCATCACCAGCGAGATATGCTCGAGGAAGCCGGTGAGGTTCTCGAACGGCTCCATCGAGCGCACGAGTTCCTTCAGGTTCTCCAGCCGGCCGGCGGCATCGGCCGAACGGTCCTTCTGCCACATCTCGGTATAGCCGCTCTCGTCGAGCACGATCTCGGCGAGCTCGCCCTGCGGGAGCTGCGCCATCTGCCCGGTCCAGCGGTCGAAGGAGGCGACGAGATCGCGAAGCGCGAGCCGCACCTTCGGTTTCAGCTCCTCGCTGGCGACCAGCTGGCGCGCGGATTCCAGCAGCGGCACGCCGGCGATGCGCGCATGGTCGTGGAGCTGGCGCAGCGCCGCGTCGCCGAGCCCGCGCTTGGGCACATTGACGATGCGCTCGAAGGCGAGGTCGTCGGCCGGCGAGGCGATGACGCGCAGATAGGCGAGCGCGTCGCGGATTTCCGCCCGCTCATAGAAGCGCGGGCCGCCGATGACGCGGTAATTGAGGCCGAGCGTGACGAAGCGGTCCTCGAATTCGCGCATCTGGAAGGAAGCACGCACGAGGATGGCGACCTGCGCCAGCGAGTGGCCGTGGCGCTGCAGGTCCTCGATCTCCTCGCCGATGGCGCGGGCCTCCTCCTGGCTGTCCCAGGCGCCCGTCACCGTCACCTTCTCGCCGAGCTCGCCCTCCGAGAACAGCGTCTTGCCGAGCCGGCCCTCATTATGCGCGATGAGATGGGCGGCGGCGCCGAGGATATGGCCGGTCGAGCGGTAATTGCGCTCCAGGCGGATCACCTTGGCGCCGGGAAAATCGCTCTCGAAGCGCAGGATGTTGTCCACCTCGGCGCCGCGCCAGCCATAGATCGACTGGTCGTCGTCGCCGACGCAGCACACGTTCTTCGAGCCCTGCGCCAGCAGCCGGAGCCAGAGATATTGCGCGACGTTGGTGTCCTGATACTCATCGACCAGGATATAGCGGAACCGCCGGTGATACTCCGCCAGCACGTCCGGGTTCTCGCGCAGGAGGCGGATGCCTTCCAGCAGAAGGTCGCCGAAATCGACCGCGTTCAGCGCCTTCAGCCGCGCCTGATAGGCGGCGTAGAGCGCCTGCCCGCGCCCATTGGCGAAAGTCGCGCCCTCTCCGGCCGGCACCTGCTCCGGGGTGAGGCCGCGATTCTTCCAGCCGTCGATGGTGTTGGCGAGGAGGCGCGCCGGCCAGCGCTTCTCGTCGATGTTCTCCGCTTGCAGCAATTGCTTCAGCAGGCGGATCTGGTCGTCGGTGTCGAGGATGGTGAAGCCGGACTTCAGGCCGACCAGCTCGGCGTGCCGGCGCAGCATGCGCACGCCGATCGAGTGGAAGGTGCCGAGCCACGGCATCCCCTCCACCTGCTCACCCACCATGGCGCCGACGCGTTCCTTCATCTCGCGGGCGGCCTTGTTGGTGAAGGTCACGGCCAGGATCTGCGAAGGCCAGGCGCGGCCGAGCGAGAGGATATGCGCGATGCGCGTGGTCAGCACGCGGGTCTTGCCGGTGCCGGCGCCGGCCAGCACCAGTAGCGGGCCGTCCAGCGTCTCGACCGCCTCGCGCTGCTCGGGGTTGAGGCCTGCGAGATAGCCTCCGTCACGCCCCCGCGCCGGAGCCGCGCCCGCCAGCGCGGCGGCGCGCGCGGCAATGCCGCCCGGCCGCGGCGCCGGCGGCACCTCGGCGGGAAGATCGAACGGCACCTCGTCGAAGGCGTCGTCGTCGCGCGGTTGCTTCAGGGGGCCGGCCAATAACGTCTCGCTCGCACTCGGAGAGTGATTCTGACCGGAACAAAATGGCATCGGCATGGTCGTTTGGCGAGGGTGGACGAACCGCCGGCCAATGCCGGGCTCACGGCCGCGGCGTCACGCGGACCACGGAGGAGGTCGATTCCGGCGGAATGCCGAACCATTTCTCGTGGATGCGGGCGAGCGTGCCGTCCTGCTTCATCTGGCTGACGAGCCCGTCGACCTTGGCCGTCAGCGGCGAGCCCTTGGCGAGCATCAGCGCATAACGCTCGTCGGTCGGCAGGCGCGTGACCACGGCGAGGTCTGTGCGCTTCAGCAGCCGGTAGAGCAGCGCCGGCAGGTCGCCGATATGGGCATCCGCCTTGCCGCTCGAAATATTGTCGAGCCCCTCATCCAGCCCGACCGCCGGTACCACGCGGCCGATCCTATACCGGCCCTTGTTGACCTCCACCCACAAATCGCTGGTGGTGCACGGAATGACGCTCACCGTCTTGCCCGCGAGGCCGGCGAGGTTGCGGATGCGCGAGGTCTTCAGCACCACCACGGCCTGCGTGGTGTCGAAATAGGGCTGGGTGAAATCGAAGCGCGCCCGCCGCTCCGACGTCACGCTGATCGACGACATGGCGATGTCGATGTGGTTCTGCTCGAGCGCGCCGAACAGTTCGCGGAACGGCATCTGCGCGACCTCGACCCGCACGCCGAGATGGCTCGCTATGTAGTCCACCATGTCGACCTCGAAGCCGACGATGCGCCCGTCCACATCGCGGAACTGCCAGGGCTTGTTGTCGAGATAGGTGCCGACGCGCAGCATGCCGGCCGATTCGGCGCGCGCGCCGCCAACCGCGCTCAGGGCGAGCAGGGCCAGCGTCAGCAGAAATAACACTCGTCGCGTCGTCAACATCGGCCTTTCCATCCCCCGACGGCCATCTGTCGCGATTGACGCCTGCAGCGAACGGACCGATGCTGATTTATTCTCGCGCCTTCGTCCAGTCGGATTCTCCCAATGTCCTCAGGACTTTATTTGATGACCGCGCTGGCCGGCGCGCTCTATGTGCTGTCCCCCGGCCCGGCTTTCCTCGCCCTGTTCTCGCTTTCCGCCGCCCATGGCCGGCCGGCCGGCGCGCGTTTCGTCGGCGGCCACCTCGTCGGCGACCTGTTCTGGACCGCGCTGGCCTTCGCCGCAATCATCGGCGTGAACCAGCTCGGGCCGCTGCTGTTCGATCTGCTCGGCATCGGCTGCGGGCTCTATCTGGTCTGCCTGGGCTTCAAGGCATTAACCGCCAAAGGTGGCGCGGTCGCCCCCATCGGCGCGCGGCGACCACTTACCACCGGCGTGCTGTTCGGGCTCACCAACCCCAAGGCCTATCCGGTCTCGGTGGCGATGTTCACCGCGCTGACTGCCAGCTATGCGTCCAATCTTTCGTGGGAATCCGCGCCGCTGCTGCTGGCGGCGGCCTTCGCCGGCTTCATCGCCGCGGACATCCTGCTGGTCTGGATGGCGGGTCTCGCGCCGGTGCGGCGCTTCTTCCTCACCCACGGGCTGATCGTGACGCGGCTGGTGGGATTGATGTTCATCGCCTTCGGCGCCAAGTCGCTCTATGACGCCAGCCGCGGCCTGACGAGCCGCGGGTGAGAAGCCGCGCCTGAGGTTCCGCATGTTCGAAGCCAAGTACCAGTCCTTCGAGGATTCCGCCGCGCCGGCGCTCGGCGTCGCGCATCTTTCCCTGCTGCGCGCGGAACTGGCGCGCCGCGACCTCGACGGCTTCATCGTGCCGCGCGCGGACGCCCACCAGAACGAATATGTGCCGCCGAGCGAGGAGCGCCTCGCCTGGCTCACCGGCTTCACCGGCTCGGCCGGCGTCGCCGTGGTGCTGCGGGGAGAAGCCGCGCTGTTCGTCGACGGTCGCTACACGCTGCAGGCCGCCAGCCAGACCGATGCGGGCGCCTACACCGTGGTGCCGAGCGCGGAGACCTCGCCGGAGCGCTGGATCGAGACGCATCTGCCGGCCGGCGGGCGCTTCGCCTACGACCCCTGGCTGATCACCGCCGACGGCCTCGACCGGCTGCGCCGCGCGGTGGCGGGCGCCAGCGGCGTGCTGGTCGCCGTCGATTCCAATCCGCTCGACGCGGTGTGGGCCGACCGCCCCTCCCCGCCCGTGGCGCCGGTGACCATCCGCGATCCGGCCCTCGCCGGCGAGGGCGTCGAAGACAAGCTCGGCCGACTGCGCGCGGCGCTTAAGGCGGAAAAGCTCGACGCCGTGGTGCTGTCCGATCCGCACGCGGTCGCCTGGACTTTCAACATACGCGGCGGCGATGTCGCCTTCACGCCGCTGCCGCTGAGCTGGGCGATCGTGCCCGCGGATGGCCGGCCGACCTTGCTGATCGACGGGCGCAAGCTCTCCAACGAGGTGCGCTACGAGCTCGCGCGCCACGCCGAGATCGTCGAGCCGGTCTATCTCGACCGCTCGATCGACCTGATCGCCGCCACCGGCGCCACCATCCGGCTCGACCAGGCGACCGCGCCGGCGGCGCTCGCCGCGCGCATCGAGGCGGCGGGGGGCAAGGTCTCGAAGGGCCCGAACCCCGGCGCGCTGATGCAGGCCTCGAAGAACGCCGCCGAGATCGCTGGCATGCGGAGCGCGCACCGGCGCGACGGCGCAGCGCTCGCCCGCTTCCTCGCCTGGTTCGACGCCGAGGCGTCGAAGGGAGGGCTCACCGAGATCGACGTGGTCTGCGCGCTGGAGACCTTCCGGCGCGAGACTGGCGCGCTGAAGGACGTCTCCTTCCCCTCCATCGCCGGCGCCGGGCCGAACGGCGCCATCGTGCATTACCGCGTGAGCAACGCCACCAACCGGAAGGTTGGCACGGACGAGCTGTTCCTCATCGATTCCGGCGCGCAATACGAGGATGGCACCACCGACGTCACCCGCACGCTTCCCGTGGGTACGCCGACGCCGGAGATGCGCGAGCGCTACACCCGTGTGCTGAAGGGCCATGCCGGCATCGCCCGTGCGGTGTTCCCCGCCGGCACCACCGGAGCGCAGCTCGATCCCTTCGCCCGCCAGTTCCTGTGGGCGGCCGGGCTCGATTTCGAGCACGGCACCGGCCACGGCGTCGGCGCCTATCTCTCGGTGCATGAGGGCCCGGCGCGCATCTCCAAGCTCGGCACGGTGGCACTCGCCCCCGGCATGGTGCTCTCCAACGAGCCCGGCTATTACAAGACCGGCGCCTATGGCATCCGCCTCGAGAATCTGGAGCTGGTGGTCGAGCGCCCGGCGCCGGAGGGCGCGGAGAAGAAGCTGCTGGGCTTCGAGCCGCTGACGCTGGCACCCTTCGACCGGCGGCTGATCGCGACCGGCCTGCTCACCGGCGAGGAGCGCGCCTGGCTCGACGCCTATCATGCCCGCGTCGCCGCCGAGATCGGCCCGCTGGTCGACGATGCCACCCGCGACTGGCTGCTCAAGGCCACCGCGCCGCTCGACGACTGATTCCGTCGCCACCGTCCGCGGCGGTTCAATGGAACCATTGCGTCGTCGTCGCGTTTTCCCGCAGCCGGAGCCTTTCCCGATTCAGGTGAACCCGCCTGACGACAAGGGAAATGCGCTCACCTCAGATGGCAATCGGCGGCGACGGGAGGCCCATCCATGACGACAATTCTGATCATCATCTTGATTCTGATTCTCGTCGGCGCGCTGCCGAGCTGGGGATACAGCCGAAGCTGGGGCTATGGCCCGAGCGGCCTCGTAACAATTCTTCTGATTATTCTGATCGTCATGATGCTGACGGGACGGGTCTAGGCTTCCGCCCCGTCCAACCCGCACGGCGCCTGCCCCTTTCCTGAATGGCGTGGCAGGCAGTCGCCGGCGGCCGAACAGCCCGGTCAGCACCCATGAGCTTCCTCATCCGCCTCGTCTTCGCGCTCGGCGCCTGCGCGCTGATGGCGGTGGCGAGCGTGCTGCTCGTCTATGCGCCCTACACGGCGCTGCGCGGCAGCCTCGCCGGCGAGGAGGCGCTGGAGACCGGGCTGCTCGGCATTGTCGGCTACATCATCGTGGCGATCGCCCTGTTCGACGTCGCCAAATACTTCTTCGAGGAGGAGGTGCCGGCGCGCCGCGAGAAGCGCACGCCCGCCGACGCCCGTCGCGGCCTCACCAAATTCATCTCGACCATCGTGATCGCGGTGTTTCTCGAGGCACTGGTGCTGGCCTTCGAGGCGACCCGTAACGAGGCGTCCGACGTCATCTATCCGGTGTTCATGATGGGCGCGGGCTGCGCCATCCTGGTCTCGCTCGGCGTCTTCCAGCGCCTTAGCGCCGCCGCCGAACGCGACATCGGCCCGGAGCGCGAGGCCCGCAACAGCGCCGAGACGTAGGCGGCGTCAGCGCCCCTCGCCGCTCCATTCCTGCGCGATCTGTGCGCCGCTTTTCATCCTGGCGCCCGCGAATTCCAGCGCCGCCATCATCGCGGTCTGCACGCTCGGCGCCGGCACCTCGGCGCCATCGAAAGCGAGATCACGCGTCGCCGTCGCGTCATGCGCCACGGTGACGCCGTAGCCGAGATCGAGCGCCGCGCGGGTCGCGGCATCGACGCACATATGGCTCATCGCCCCGACGATGACGAGCTCAGCCGTCCCGCGCGCCTTCAGCGCCGCGTCGAGACCGGTGTCGAGGAAAGCGTTGACGTTCTGCTTCACCACCACGAGTTCGTCCCCTTTCGGGAGCACGGCGGGGCTGATCTCGGCTCCGATCGTTCCGGCGCCGAAGAAGCCGGCCTCCGGATCGGGGCTCTCATGGCGGACATGCACCACGCCGAGCCCGGAGCGGCGTGCCGCCTCCAGAAGCCGCGCGGCCTCCTGCGCCGCCGCCTCCATACCCGCCAGCGGATACTTGCCGCCGGGAAAATAGTCGTTCTGGATGTCGATCAGCAGAAGCGTCGTGTCAGCCATCTCGGTTCCTCGATAAGCCTTTGCACCGGCCGTTGTCGTGCGGGCGCGCTCAGCCGCTCCGCGCCAGCTCCAGCCATTCCTCCTCGGTGAGCACGGCGACGCCGAGCTCGCGCGCTTTGGCGAGCTTGGAGCCGGCGTCCGCCCCGGCCACCACATAGTCGGTCTTCTTTGACACCGAGCCCGCCACCTTGGCGCCCAGCCGCTCGGCCATCGCCTTGGCCTCGTCGCGGGTCATCTTCTCCAGCGCGCCGGTGAACACCACCGTCTTGCCGGCGACCGCCCCTCCGGCGGCGACGCTCTCCATCGGTTCGGGCGTCACCTCCTTCAGCAGCGCATCGAGTGCCGCCTCGTTGTTCGGTTCCACGAAGAAGTCGACCACCGCCTCCGCCACCACCGCGCCGATGCCCTCGATGCCGACGATCTCGGCCCACGCCTCGTTGCCCTTGGGATGCTCCTCGCCCGGCGGCACGGCGGCGAGCGCGGCCTCGCGCAGCGCCTCGATGCTCGGGAAATGCCGCATCAACCGCTTCGCATTGGTCTCGCCGACATGGCGGATGCCGAGCCCATAGAGGAAGCGGTTCACCGGCACGCGGCGCCGCGCCTCGATGGCGGCGAACAGGTTCTTCGCCGAGGTCTCGCCCCAGCCCTCGCGGTTCTTCAGCCGGGTGAGCGCCTGCGGGTCAGAATCGCGCGCCTCGAGCCGGAAGATGTCGGCCGGTTCCTTCACCAGCCCCCAGTCGTGGAAGGCCTGCACCTGCTTCTCACCCAGCCCCTCTATGTCGAAGGCGTCGCGCGAGACGAAATGGCGGATGCGCTCCACCGCCTGCGCCGGGCAGATGAGTCCGCCGGTGCAGCGCCGCACCACCTCGTCGTCCTCGCGCACGGCATGCGAGCCGCAGGCGGGGCAGACGGTTGGGAAGGCGTAGGGCTTCGCCTCAGGCGGCCGGCGCTCCAGCACCACGTCGACCACCTGCGGGATGACGTCACCAGCGCGCTGGATGGTCACCCAGTCACCCTCGCGGATGTCGACCGGCTTGTCTTCGAAGGCGCCGCGGATCGGCTCGCCGTCGCCGCCGATGCCCTTGATGTAATCCTCGTTGTGCAGCGAGGCGTTCGACACCACGACGCCGCCGACCGTCACCGGCGTCAGCTTGGCGACCGGGGTGAGCGCGCCGGTGCGCCCGACCTGGATCTCGATGCGCTCGAGCTGCGTCACTGCCCGCTGCGCCGGGAATTTGTGGGCGATCGCCCAACGCGGCGAGCGCGACACGAAGCCGAGCCGCTCCTGCAAGGCGAGGCTGTCCACCTTGTAGACCACGCCGTCGATGTCGTAGCCGAGGGTGGCGCGCCGCTCCTCGATCATGCGGTAATGCGCAAGAAGCTGATCGGCCGAATGGCACAGCACGGTCAGCGGGTTGGTCGGCAGGCCCCAGCGCGCGAAGGCCTTGATGACGCCGAACTGGGTGTCGGCCGGCAGCCCACCCGACGAGACCTCGCCCCAGGCATAGGCGAAGAAGCGCAGCGGCCGGCTGGCGGTGATCTTCGGGTCGAGCTGGCGCAGGCTTCCCGCAGCCGCATTGCGCGGATTGGCGAAGAGCGGCTTGCCGGCCTCCTGCTGGCGGGCGTTGATGGCGGCGAAATCGGCGTGCCCCATATAGACCTCGCCGCGCACCTCGAGCACGTCGGGCACGTCCTCCGCCATCAGCACCTGCGGGATCTCGCCGATGGTGCGCACATTGGCGGTGACGTCCTCGCCCTCGAAGCCGTCGCCGCGCGTCGCCGCCACCACGAGCCGGCCGCGCTCATAGCGCAGCGAGCAGGACAGCCCGTCGATCTTCGGCTCGGCGGTCAGCGTGATGTCGGCGTCCGCCGGCAGGCCGAGGAAGCGGCGGATGCGGGCCACGAACTCCTCGATGTCGCTGTCGGCGAAGGCGTTGCCGAGCGAGAGCATCGGCACCGCATGACGCACCTTGGCGAATTTCGCCGATGGCGCGGCGCCAACCTTCTCCGAAAGGCTGTCGATGCCCCTGAGCTCGGGATACTCGGCCTCGATCGCCTCGTAGCGCCGCCGCAGCGCGTCATATTCCGCGTCCGAGACGGTCGGCGCGTCCTCCTGATAATAGCGCCGGTCATGCGCGGCGATCTCCTCGCCGAGCCGGGCATGCTCGCTTGCCGCCTCGTCGGCGGTCAGCGTGGCGACGTCGGGAGCGTCGGGGAGGGAGGATTTCGGCGCACGCGGCATTGGCGGACTCACCCGGTGAAGGGAGAGCCTATTTAACGGATTCCGCGCCCTTGAGCAGCCGTTCTGCGGCCGCCCGCGCCTCGGAGGTGATCTCGGCGCCGGACAGCATGCGGGCGATCTCCTCGCGGCGGTGGGCGGGAGCCAGCGGGGCGACCCGGGTCGCCACCTGGTCGAGGTCGGGCAGCGGCTCCTTGGCGATGCGGAAATGGTTGCCGGCGCGCGCCGCCACCTGCGGGGCGTGGGTGACGGCCACCACCTGCACCCGCCGCGCGAGGCGCGCGAGACGCGCGCCGATGGCATCCGCCACCGCGCCGCCCACCCCGGTATCGATCTCGTCGAACACCAGCGTCGGCGCCGAGCCCTTGTCGGCCAGCACCACCTTGAGCGCCAGCAGGAAGCGGGCAAGCTCGCCGCCCGAGGCGACCTTCATCATCGGCCCCGGCCGCGTGCCGGGATTGGTGCGCACCCAGAACTCGATGCGATCATACCCGTCGGCCTGGCCGTCGCTCTCGTCGGCCTGAAAATCCGTGACGAACTGCGCCCGTTCGAGCTTGAGCGGCGGCAATTCGGCGTTCACCGCCGCGTCGAGCTCGGCGGCGGTGGCACGGCGCCGCGCCGAGAGATCGGCCGCAGCACGGCGATAGGCCGCCTCGGCCTCGGAGGCCTTCGATTCCAGGGCCTTGAGCCGCTCCGCGCCATGGTCCAGCGCATCCAGCGCGTCGGCGAAGCGCGCCGCCGTGAGCGGCAGGTCGTCGACCGTGCAATGATATTTCCGTGCCGCGGCGCGCAGGCCGAACAGGCGTTCCTCGATGCGCTCCAGCTCATGCGGGTCGAAATCCGCCTCGGCGAGCGCCGCGTTCAGCAGGTTGGTGGCGGTCTCGAGGGCGTTGAGCGCCTGGTCGATCGCCTCCACCGCCGGCCGCACCAGCGCTTCTGCCTCCCCCGCCCGGCGCTCCAGCCGCCGGACGGCAGCGGCCAGCGCCGGGACCGGCGAGGCGGCGCCGCCGACCGCGTCCTGCGCCTCGGCGAGGTCAGTCGCGATCTTCTCGAAGCGCATCATCTCGGTGCGGCGCCCAGCGAGGCGCTCCTCCTCGCCCGGCTCCGGCGACAACGCCCCCAGCTCCTCGACCGCATGGCGGATATAGTCCGCCTCCTTGGCCGCCTCAGTGAGCCGCGCCGCCTCGGCATCGGCCTCCTTGCGCGCGCCCTTCCAGTCCCGCCAGCGCTCGGCGACCGCGCGGGCGAGCTCGGTGAGCCCGCCATAGGCATCGAGCAGGGTGCGGTGCGAGGCGGGGTCGACCAGCGCGCGGTCGTCGTGCTGGCCGTGAATCTCGACCAGCCCGCGCCCGAGGGTGCGCAGCATCTGCGCGCTGACCGGCTGGTCGTTGGCGAAGGCACGGGTGCGCCCGTCGGCATGCTGCACGCGGCGAAGCACCAGCGCGCCCTCGTCGTCGATGCCGGCATCCGCCAGCAACGCGCGCACCGGATGGTCGAGCGGCAGGTCGAACTCGGCGCTCACCTGCCCCTGCGCGGCGCCCTGGCGCACCAGCGAGCCGTCGCCGCGCCCGCCGAGGGCGAGCGTGAAGGCGTCCAGAAGGATCGATTTACCGGCACCGGTCTCGCCCGTCAGCACCGTCAGGCCGGGCTGGAAGGCGAGGTCGAGCCGCTCGATGAGCACGATGTCCCTGATCGACAGGGCCGCCAGCATGATGAAGCTCCGGAGCCGCGATCGGGCCGAATCGCCCGGCCACATTGAACAGGGCGGGCGCCCGCCCGTCCATCAGCCCAGCCCGAGGTTCTTGAACGCCTTGCTGATCCAGGAGCCCTGGTTCTCCGCCGGCTCCAGCCCGCGCGACTGCACCAGCTTGTAGGCGTCCTTGTACCAGGAGCTGTCCGGGAAGTTATAGCCGAGCACGGCGGCCGAGGTCTGCGCCTCGTTCACGATGCCGAGTGCCATATAGGCCTCGGTGAGTCGGTAGAGCGCCTCCTCGACATGGCGGGTGGTCTGATAGCGGGTGACCACCACCTTGAAGCGGTTGATGGCGCCGATGTAGTTGCGCTGCTCGAGATAATAGCGCCCGATCATCATCTCCTTGCCGGCGAGCTGGTCGCGGGCGACCTCGATCTTCTTCTTGGCGCTGGCCGCATATTCCGTATCGGGATATTTGCGCACCACCTCGTTCAGCGCGTCGAGCGCCGCGTTGGTGCGCGCCTGGTCGCGCGAGATGTCGGGGATCTGATCGTAATAGGACGCCGCCATCAGATATTGCGCATAGGCGGCGTCGGCGCTGCCGGGATGCAAAGCGAGGTAGCGCTTGGCGGCGGCGATCGCCTCGTCATAGCTGCCCTGGGTGTAGTTCGCATAGGCGATCATCAGCAGCGCCTTGCGCGACCAGTCCGAATAGGGATGCTGGCGGTCGACGTCCTCGAAGCGCTTGACGGCGGCCTCGTAGTCTTCCTTGGCCATGAGGGTCAGACCCTCATTATAGATCTTCTCGGCCGGCTCGTCGGTGATGACGAGCTCGTCTTCCTTCTCGGCGAACGGATTGGCACAGCCCGCCACCGTCAGCCCGACCATCGAGAGGGCGAGCAGGCGGGCCGCCAGCCCGCGGGAAGAGCCGGCCCACGCCGGCGCGAGAGTGAGAAGACGCATCACCACATTCTATCCCGCTTGCCGGACCGCCCGTCGCGGACCGCCGCCTGACCACATGTCTTCGGGACGGACGATGCCGAATGGCCGCCCGCTGGGACCGCATGCCGGCCGCGGGGACAGCCCCCGACAGGACATGCTTCGGGCCGCCTTCGACGGAAGGCCCCACAGAGAGCGGCTAAAGACGCTTTCCGACCGGAATATGGCGGATAGCTCCGCCTGGGGGCCGAAGTCCACATGCGGGCCTCGGGAGATCGCCGGTCGTGGCGATAAGGTGACGCTCACAGCTCCGGCGCGTAGGCCGGCACCGCCACCGCGATACCGAAGCCGGCATGGCCGCGCAGCGGGCGGCGCGCCGGCACGTGGGCCTCGACCAGCTCATAGGCCGAGCGGTCGGACAGCAGCGCATCGACGACGGCGAAATTGAGCTTGTGGCCGCCGCGATAGGAACGGTAGCGCGCCATCATCGGCAGGCCGCCGAGGGCGAGGTCGCCGACCGCGTCAAGCGCCTTGTGACGGACGAACTCGTCGGCATAGCGCAGGCCGTCCGTGTTCATGATGCCGGTGTCGTCGAGGCAGATCGTGTTCTCGAGCGAGGCGCCGAGCGCATAGCCCGCCTGCCACAGCCGCTCGACGTCGCTCACGAAGCCGAAGGTGCGGGCCGGGGCGAGATCCCTGCGGAACACCTCCGGCGAGAGGGTGGCGGCATAGCGCTGCCGGCCGATCATCTCGTGGGCGAAGTCGATCTCGATCTCGACGCGGAAGCCAGCGTCATAGGGAACGAGTTCGCCGAAGCCGTTCTCGGTCTCGACGCGTACCGGCTTCAGCACCTTGAGATAACGGCGGGCGCGGTCGGTCTCGATGATGCCGACCTGATCGAAGGCGGCGGCGAAGGCCTCCGCGCTGCCGTCGAGGATCGGAACCTCGGGGCCGTCGATCTCGACATGGGCATTGTCGATGGCAAGGCCGGCGAAGCAGGCGAGAAGATGCTCGACGGTGGAGACGGCCGGGCCGGCCTCGTCGCGCAGCACAGTGGCGAGATCGCTGCCGCGCACCGCGCCGCGGCAGGCACGCACCTGCTGGGCCGAATCGGAGCGATGGAAGACGATGCCGTGGTCGGCCGCGGCGGGAGAGATGCGAACGCTGGCGGGCTTGCCGGAGTGGACTCCGACGCCCGAGAAAGCGACGCTGTCAGCGAGTGTGGTCTGCCTTACAGCATTCATCCCAGATCAAGAGTTGGGCCCGATACGCGACGCGAACCCGTCTCTCCCCCAAATTCCCCGAAACCATCAGACTTTGGCCATCGAATTTTCGGCAACGGAGCCGAATCGCGACCTGAATTTTTATCTCGGGCACCCTACCGGCGGGGTCCTTAGGTGCCAAATCACGCTTGTTTACCGTCTGTTACCGCTGCGCAGCGAAATCACAGGCACTGTGCAACCCAATATTATCAATCACTTGCACGCAGAGCGGCGCCCGTGGAGGGCGCCGCAAAAGCGTCTTTGTTACGCCGTGTTTCAGATCCCGTGATCAGCCCTGGCGCCGGAGGAAGGCCGGAATGTCGAGATGCTCGTCCTCGCTCGGGCGGTTCGGCCGGCCATAGGGGTCGATCGGACGCGCCGCCTGCGGCCGCTTGGCGAATTCGGAGCCCGCCTCCGGCCGCCGGTCGCTGAGCGGGCGCGGCTCGGCATAGGCGGGAGCCGGGGCCTGGGGAGCGGCGCGTAGCTGCGGCTCGGCCTGGGCCGGGGCCTCATCCTCGTCGCGGCGGCCGAGGCCGACATTGGCGAGGCGCTGCAGCAGGCTCATCCGCTTCTTGTCGCCGTGGTGCTCATGCTCGGCAAGCTCGCCACGGGCGGCGCGGATCTGGTTCTGCGCCGGCATCGGCAGCTCGTCGACGCGCGGCATGCGCGGCACGCGGGTTTCCGGGCGCTCGGCCTGCGGCGGGATGAACGGCTCGTCGTGGATGTGGCTGTCCATCTCGGCATAGGCGGCCGGCGCCTCCTGCTCGACATAGAGCGCAGGCTTGGGCGCCAGCGTACGGATCGTCACATTGTCGATCGCCGCGGCGGCCGGCGCCGGAACCGGAGCCGTGTCGGCGGCATAGACATGCTCGCCGCGCGGCGCCTGCGCGAAGGTCGGCTCGAAGCTCTCCTGCGGCAGCGAGGTGCCGACGTCGTCGAGCGCCGAGGCGACCGAACGCAGCGCCGCGTCGCGACGCGCCTCGATGGCGGCCCGGCCGGCGTTGGAGACGCGACGCCCGCCAATGTCGGCGAGGTTCGACAGCCCGTGCGGGATCTGCTCGGGGATCACCGCCGGATCGATGCCGGTGGCCACCACCGAGACGCGGATCAGGCCGTCGAGCGTCTGGTCGAAGGTGGCGCCGAGGATGATGTTGGCGTCCGGGTCGACTTCCTCGCGGATGCGGGTCGCCGCCTCGTCCACCTCGAACAGGGTGAGGTCCTTGCCGCCGGTGATCGAGATCAGCAGACCACGGGCGCCGCGCATCGAGACTTCGTCGAGCAGCGGGTTGGCGATCGCGGCTTCCGCGGCATGCAGCGCGCGCTTGTCGCCGGAAGCCTCGCCGGTGCCCATCATCGCCTTGCCCATCTCGCGCATCACCGCGCGCACGTCGGCGAAGTCGAGGTTGATCAGGCCTTCCTTGACCATCAGATCGGTGATGCAGGCGACGCCCGAATAGAGCACCTGGTCGGCCATCGCGAAGGCGTCGGCGAAGGTGGTCTTCTCGTTGGCCACCCGGAACAGGTTCTGGTTCGGGATGACGATCAGGGTGTCGACGCCCTTCTGCAGCTCGGCGATGCCCATCTCGGCGATGCGCATGCGGCGCTGGCCCTCGAAGTGGAAGGGCTTGGTGACGACGCCGACGGTGAGGATGCCGAGCTCGCGGGCGGCCCGCGCGATTACCGGCGCCGCGCCGGTGCCGGTGCCGCCGCCCATGCCGGCGGTGATGAACACCATATGCGCGCCGGCGAGGTGGTCGCGGATCTCGTCAAGCGCCTCCTCGGCCGCCGCGCGGCCGACTTCCGGCTGCGAACCGGCGCCGAGGCCCTCGGTCACAGCAACGCCCATCTGCACGATGCGCTCGGCCTTGGAGAGGGTCAGCGCCTGCGCGTCGGTGTTGGCGACGACGAAGTCGACGCCCGACAGGCCGGCCGTGATCATGTTGTTGACGGCGTTGGAGCCAGCGCCACCGACGCCGAACACGGTGATCCGGGGCCGCAGCTCGCGGATATCGGGTGCTTGAAGATTGATGGTCATGGCTATCGTCCCTTTACGCCGGCGGGCCCCAGTCCCGAGTTGATCCCACAAGTGCCGGTTCCGCCGGCGCGGATAGATATGGACACGTCAGAAGGCCTCCCTCAGCCAGTTTCCGACGCGCGAGAAATAGCCGTCGGCGGAGGCGTGCGAGGCACGCCGCCGACGGGCTTCGAAATGTTCGAGCCCGGCCACCTGCGGGTAGACCAGCAGGCCGGTCGCCACCGAGAAGGAGGCACCGCGCGCCGCCTCCGGCAGCCGCGAGATGCCGAGCGGGCGTCCGATGCGGACCTGAGGCCCGAGAATCTGCCCGACCAGTTCCGGCAGCCCCATGAGCTGCGCGGCGCCGCCGGTGAGGACGATCCGCTGGCCGGCATCGGCGGCGTGGCCGGAGGCCACCAGTCGGTCGCGCACCAGCTCGATGGTCTCCTCGACGCGCGGGCGGATGATGTGCATCAGCCGCGACTTCGGCACCGCCTGCGGCAGGTCGCGCTCGTCGTCCGAGATCGAGGGAACGGTGAGCATGTCGCGCTCGTCCGCCGTCACCGCGGTGACGCCGCCGTGCAGCGTCTTGATCCGCTCGGCCTCGGAAAGCCGGGTCGAGAGGCCGCGCGCCACGTCGTTGGTCACGTGCTGGCCGCCCAGCGCCACGCCGTCGACATGCACGCAGTGCCCCTGCGAGACCACGGAGACGGTGGTGGTGCCGGCGCCGAACTCGATCAGCGTGACGCCGAGCTGCGCCTCGTCGTCGGCCAGTGTCGAGAGCGCGGCCGCATAGGGCGCCGCCACCATCGCCTCGACGCCGAGATGGCAGCGCTCGACGCAGAGCAGCAGGTTGCGCGCGGCGGAGGCTTCCGCCGTCACCACGTGGAGGTCGACGCCGAGCCGGCGGCCGAGCATGCCGCGCGGCTCGCTGATGCCGGACACGCCGTCGAGCGCATAGCCCACCGGTAGCGCGTGCAGCACGGCGCGGCCCTGCGCCACCGCGAAGGTGGAGGCCGCGTCGAGCACGCGGCGGATGTCGCCTTCCGCCACCGACGGATCGGGCAGGTCCACCTCGGCGGCGTAGTGCTGGGAGCCGAGCCGGCCGCCGGCCATCGAGACGATGACCGAAGCGATCTGCACGCCGGCCATGCGCTCGGCGGCGTCAACCGCGCGGCGGATCGACTGCTCGGCACGGTCCATGTCGACCACCGTGCCGCCCTTCATGCCGTGGGCGCGGGTGTGGCCGATGCCCATGATCTCGACGGCATGGGTGCGGCGGCGGAGCACGTCGCTGGAATCACGCGGCTTCAGCCGGGCGATGACGCAGACGATCTTCGAGGTGCCGACGTCGAGCGCGCCGACCACCATGGTGCGGCGGGCGGGCACCGGGCGCATCTTCGGCGCGATCTCGAACGGAGCGCGGGGTCTCACGTGTTGCCCCCCTTCTTGGCCTTGTTCTTGGCCTTGAGATCAGCCTGGCGCGCCTCATAGGCGGCGTCCGACAGGCGCACCGTGACGCGGTCGGGCAGGCGCAGGTCGATGACGGTGATGTCGCGTGTCAGCAGTTGCTTGTCGCGGTCGAGCACGGCGAGCGAGGTCAGCGCGTCGTCGAGGCCGCGCTCGGGCAGGCGCACATCCATGCCGTTGCGCAGCTTCAGGGTCCAGCGCCGGTCGGCGACCCGGATGGCGGCGCGCACCTGGTCGCGCACACCGGGCACCAGGTCCAGCGCCTCGACGATCTCGACGACGTGCTCCTGCGCCCCCTCGCCCACCACGATCGGCAGGCGCACATAGCGCGGGTCGTCCGAATAGGGGGCGATCACCGTGCCGTCGCGGGCGATGACGTTGATCTTGCCGTCCTTCTGCCAAAGCGCGAAGCCCTCGCGCTCGACCACCTGGATGTCCAGCCGGTCCGGATAGAGCTTCTGCACGGTGGCGCGCTTGATCCACGGCGTTGCCTCGAGCCGGGTGCGCGCCGCCTCGGCGTCAAGGAACGGCAGGGAGGAGGTCGGCTTCACGCCGGCGGTCGCCAGGATCTCGCCGGGGGTGACGTGATTCTGGCCTGAGAGATTGACGGTCCTGATCTTGAATCCGACGAGGTTGGCGCCGGCATCCGCGATGTCGCGGGCCGATTCGGTCACCATCTCGACATGGCCGCCGCGGGAGACGCCATAGGCGCCGGTCGCCGCGAACAGCGCCGCCAGCAGCCAGATGCCGCCGCCATTGGCGATGCGCGAGCCGGTCAGCGCCACCATCAGGCGCTTGGTACCGATGACGAAGCGGTCGGCCGGCCGCACGCGCCCGACCCCGCCGGGAGCCGACGAGACCCGCAGCGCCGGCCGGTATTCCGGCCGCGCACGCTTTGTTTGACCGGCTACGCCTTCCCGTCCCCGCACCGGCTGCTG
Source organism: Allobosea sp. 117 (assembly GCF_000702305.1). Classification (GTDB taxonomy): domain Bacteria; phylum Pseudomonadota; class Alphaproteobacteria; order Rhizobiales; family Xanthobacteraceae; genus Ancylobacter. The sequence continues at coordinate 25,086 of NZ_JNLC01000013.1, read as the reverse complement.
CCGGGGGGTCAGCGGTCGAGCGAAGCGTCCTCCACCATCCATCTCACAAGCTCGCCGAACGAATGACCCGCATGGGCCGCCAGCTCGGGCACCAGTGACGTTTCGGTCATGCCGGGTTGCGTGTTGACCTCCAGACAGACAAGGCCGGATTCGTCTCCGGTCCGGTCGTCATAGCGGAAGTCGGACCTGCTGATGCCCCGACAGCCGAGCGCACGGTGCGCCGTGAGGGACAGCATCCGGACCTTTTGGTAAATATTAGGTAAAATTTTAGCAGGCAAAATGTGGCGGGAGCCGCCCGGAGCGTATTTTGCCTCGTAATCATAGAACCTTAGGTCGGACTGAATTTCGATGACGCCGAGCGCCTCATCGCCCATCACCGCACAGGTCAGCTCCAGCCCGGGGATGTAGCGCTCGGCCAGCAGCGCATCGCCGTGCGACCAGTCCGCGCGCGTCAGTTCCTGCGGCGGATGCTCGTGTTCCTCGGTGACGATGAACACGCCGACCGAGGATCCCTCGCTCACCGGCTTCAGCACATAGGGGCGCGGCAGCACGTGCCCGCGCGCCGCCTCGAATCGCGAGACGACCCTGCCGTCAGGCACCGGAACGCCGGACGCGGCCAGCACGATCTTGGCCTGCGCCTTGTCCATGGCCAGCGCCGAGGCGAGCACTCCGGAATGGGTGTAGGGGATCTGCAGGATCTCCAGCACGCCCTGCAGCATGCCGTCCTCGCCCGGCCGGCCGTGCAGCACGTTGAGCGCCACGTCCGGCTTCAGCTCGGTGAGCACCTGGGCGATATCGCGCCCCACATCGACGCGGGTGACGCGGTAGCCGACGCTCTCGGCCGCGTTGGCGCAGGCCGCCCCCGAGCGCAGCGACACCTCGCGCTCGGCCGACCAGCCGCCCATCAGGACGGCGACATGCTTGGACATGGCATACTCCGGGTCGCCGGCGCGTCAGGACAGGGGAACGCCGATGCGCTTGATCTCCCATTCGAGCTCAATGCCGGAGGACGCCTTCACACGTCGCCGGACCTCCTCGCCCAGTCCCTCGATGTCGGCGGCGGTGGCGCCGCCGGTGTTGATCAGGAAGTTGCAGTGCATCTCCGAGACCTGCGCACCGCCGAGCCTCAGACCCCGGCAGCCGGCCGCGTCGACGAGCTGCCAGGCCTTGGAGCCAGGCGGGTTCTTGAAGGTCGAGCCGCCGGTCTTCTCGCGAATCGGCTGCGAGGCCTCGCGGGCGCTCGTGATGCGTTCCATCTCGGCGAGGATCGCCTCGGGCTCGCCCGGGCGCCCCAGAAACAGCGCCTGCGTGAAGATGAAATCGGCCGGCACGCCGGAATGCCGGTAACTGAACCCGAAATCGGCATTGGCGAGCACATGCACGCGGCCCTGCCGGTCGACCGCCCGCGCCTCGATCAGGCAGTCGCGCGTCTCGCCGTGATGCGCCCCGGCATTCATGCGCAGCGCGCCGCCGATGCCGCCGGGAATGCCGCGATAGAAGGCGAGCCCGTCTATACCGGCATCCGCCGCCGCGCGGGCGACCTTCACATCCGGCACCGCCGCGCCGACCCGCAGGCGATGACCTTCCTCGACCGCAACCGCGTTGAAGCCGCGCCCGAGCCGGATCACCACGCCCGGCACGCCGCCGTCGCGCACGATGAGGTTCGAGCCGAGGCCGATGACGACGACCGGGACATCCGCCGGCAGGTGCGCGAGGAAATAGGCGAGATCGGCTTCGTCGGCCGGCGCGAACAGCATCTGCGCCGGTCCGCCGACGCGGAACCAGGTGACGTCCGCGAGCGCCTGATTCGCGCTCATGCGCCCACGCAGCTCCGGCATGGCGGTGGCGAGCTCGGCGGTGATGTCGGGGAAGCCGACCGCGGCGGCGCTCATGGCCTCACGCCCCGAGCTGCCCGGGCAGCGCGTAGGCCCATTGGGTGATGTTGCCGGCGCCGAGGCAGACCACATAGTCGCCGGGGCGGGCGAAGCCCTTCACGATGCCGGCCAGCGCCTCCGGGCCGGGCAGCGCCGTCACCGAGCGGTGGCCGCGCGCGCGCAGCGCCTCGACCAGGTGATCGCGGTCGATGCCGGGGATCGGCGCCTCGCCGGCGGCATAGACCTCGGCGACGATGACGTGGTCGGCATCGTTGAAACAGGTCGCGAACTGGTCGAACAGCGATTGCAGCCGCGTGTAGCGGTGCGGCTGCACGATGGCGATCACCTGCCCCTCGGTCGAGGCGCGGGCGGCGCGGAGCACGGCGGCGATCTCCACCGGATGGTGGCCGTAATCGTCGAAGATGGCGACGCCGTTCCATTCGCCGGTGCGGGTGAAACGCCGCTTCACCCCGCCGAAGCCGGCGAGCGCGGTGCGGATCTGCTCGTCGGAGAGCCCCAACTCGCGGGCCACCGCCACCGCCGCCGTGGCGTTCAGTGCGTTGTGGTGGCCGGGCATGGGCAGCACGAGGTCGCGCAATTCGTGCACCACCACGCCATGCCGGTCGCGGAACACGACGCCGAAGCGGCACTGGCCGCCACGCAGGTCAATGTCGACGATGCGCGCATCCGCCTGCGGATTGGCGCCATAGGTGATGACGCGCCGGTCCTCGACGTGCCCGACGAGGGCCTGCACCACCGGATGATCGGTGCACATCACCGCGAAGCCGTAGAAGGGCAGGTTCTCGACGAAGGCGCGGAAGGCGTCCTTCACCGCGTCGAAGGTCTTGAAGTGGTCGAGATGCTCGGGGTCGATATTGGTGACGATCGCCACCTCGACGGGAAGCTTCAGGAAGGTGCCGTCGCTCTCGTCGGCCTCGACCACCATCCATTCGCCGTCGCCGAGGCGGGCATTGGTGCCGTAGGCGTTGATGATGCCGCCATTGATAACGGTCGGGTCCAGGCCGCCAGCGTCGAGCAGAGTGGCGACCAGCGAGGTGGTGGTGGTCTTGCCGTGCGTGCCGGCGATGGCCACGCAGCTCTTCAGCCGCATCAGCTCGGCTAGCATCTCTGCGCGGCGGACCACCGGCAGGCGCTTGTGGCGCGCGGCGACGAGCTCGGGATTGTCGCGCTTGATCGCCGAAGAGACGACCAGAACCTCGGCCCCCTCGATGTTGCCGGCGTCGTGGCCGATCAGCACCTTGATGCCCTTCTCGGCGAGGCGCTTCACGTTGGCGCTCTCGGCGGCGTCGGAGCCCTGCACCGTATAGCCGAGATTGTGCAGCACCTCGGCGATGCCGCTCATGCCGATGCCGCCGATGCCGACGAAATGGATGGGTCCAAGGGAGAGGGGAAGCTTCATCGGGTATCGTTCCTTGCCGGATGCGGCCGGCTCATGGGCGCGGAGGAATAGACCAGCCGCGCCGCTGCGTCATCCCCGCCCCGTCCCGTCTCAGGCATGGGCGCCGGTCCCGCCATGCGTGCCGAGGCCGGCGACCTGCAGAACCAGGTCGGCCAGCCGCTCGGCCGCGTCCGCCCGGCCGAGCGCGAGCGCCGCGGCAGCCATCGCATCGAGCGCGGCGGGCTCGCCGGCGAGCCGCGCCAGCTCATCCGCGAAGCGCTCCGGCGTGAACTGGTCCTGCGGCATCAGCAGCGCGCCGCCGGCATTCGCCAGCGCCTTCGCATTGGCGAGTTGGTCCTGGTCCAGCGCATGGGGCAGCGGCACGAGCACCGAGGGCCGCCCGATCACCGAGAGCTCGGCCACCGTCGAGGCGCCGGAGCGCCCGACCACCAGATGCGCGCGCGCCATGCGCGCCGGCAGGTCGTCGAAGAAGGGCGCGAGCTCCGCCTCGACCCCGAGCCGGTCATAGACGGCCCGCACCGCCTCGATGTCCTCGGCCCGCGACTGCTGGACGATGCGCAGCCGCGCGCGCAGATCCGGCGCCAGACGCTCGATAGCGGGCGGCACGATCTCGCTCATCACCCGCGCGCCCTGGCTGCCGCCGAAGACGAGCAGATGGAAGGGCTCGCCGGCCTGCGGAGCGCGGAACGGCGCGCCGGCCGCCGCCCGCACCGCCGGTCGCACCGGATTGCCGGTGTGATGCGCCTTGGCGGCGAGCGCGGGATCGCCGTCGCAGATGCCCGGATAGCCGGTCGCGATGGCTTTGACGCGCGGGGCGAGCAGCGCATTGGCCCGTCCCATCACCCCGTTGGCCTCGTGGATGATCGTCGGCCGCCGGGCGAACACCCCGGCCATGATCGGCGGCACGGTCGGATAGCCGCCGAAGCCGACCACCGCGGCGGGCTTGAGCGAGCGCATCAGCGCCATGCCCTTGGCGATGCCGGAGGCGAGCGAGAAAGCGGTGCGGGCGAGGGAGAGCGGCGAGCGCGAGCGCACCGTGTCGGCCGGCAATATGTGCAGCCGCCGCGCCGGGAACTGGCCGGCATAGCGCGCCGCCCGGTCGTCGGTGGCGAGATCGACCAGCACGCCGCGCGCCCCGAGTGCGCCCGCCAGCGCCTCGGCCGGGAACAGATGGCCGCCGGTGCCGCCGGCGGCGAGCAGGATGACGGGCTTTCCCGCCGGATTGTCGGCAGCGCTCATGGCAGCGGAGCTCGCATCATTGGCCTCAGGCGAGCCGGCCGCCGAGGCGCGTGCCGAGCCGCTCGAGCTCGGCGAGGGTGGCACTGCGCGGCCGCCGGCGGGTCAGCGCGATCAGCATGCCCATGCCATAGGCGAGCGAAAGAAGCGAGGAACCGCCATAGGAGACGAAGGGCAGCGTCATGCCCTTGGCCGGCATCAGGTGCAGATTGACCATCATGTTGATGGCCGATTGCAGGCCGAACAGGATGGCGAGGCCGGAGACGGCGAAGCGCACGAAGGGATCGTCGTCGTCCATCGCCCGGTTGAGCGAGCGCAGCACGATGAAGGCGAACAAGGCGAGCAGCATCAGGCACAGCACCGCGCCGAATTCCTCGCCCGCCACCGCGAAGATGAAGTCGGTGTGGCCGTCCGGCAGGATGCGCTTGTAGGTGCCCTCGCCCGGCCCCTGCCCGAACCAGCCGCCGTTCAGGAAGCTGTCGATGGCGCGGTCGATCTGGTAGGTGTCGCCGGAATCCGGGTTGAGGAAGCGGTCGATGCGCTTCGTCACGTGCGGCACCATGAAATAGGCCGCGACCAGACCGAAGGCGCCGACACCGCCGAGCGCCATCACCCAGATGATGCGCAGGCCGGCGAGGAAGAACAGGCTGCCCCAGACCAGCGAGACCAGCATGGTCTGGCCGAAATCGGGCTGCAGCACCAGTGGCGTCACCACCGCGCCGAGCAGGCCGATGGCGAGCAACTGGCCGGGCATCTCCGGGCGCCGCACGCTCTCCGAGAACAGCCATGCGGCGATGATCACGAAGCTGGGCTTCAGGAATTCGGAGGGCTGGATGGTGATGCCGGCCAGCGTGAGCCAGCGCCGCGAGCCCTTAACCTCCGGTCCTATGATCAGCGTCGCGAACAGGAGGGTGAGGAAGACCAGGAACAGCACCAGCGACACGCGGCGGATCTGCCGCGGGTTGAGAAAGGAGGTGCCGATCAGCACGACCACGGCGGGGATGAGGAACATCACCTGCCGATTCACGAAATGGAACGGATCGGGAATGCCGAGGCGGGCGGCGACGGGCGGGCTCGCAGCGAGCGCCAGCACGATGCCCGTGATCATCAGCGCGGCGAGCGCACCAAGCAGCAGCCGGTCGACGGTCCACCACCATTCGCCGACCACCGTCCGTTCGGCACGCGAAATCATTACGCCACACTCCGGAACGCAACTGACTTCCGGAAATATCGAACGGTTAGGGTTGATGGAGCCTTAAGAGCGCGGCGGTTTTCGCGAGCGGCGCCGCGAAAGAAAGCGCCGGGCATCCGTGGGGGACGCCCGGCGAGATCGCGGGAGGTTGGCCGCGGGAGATCAGTGGGACTTGTATTCGGCGGTGCCCTTGGAGAGCGCGAACTCCTCCTCCGGCGAAAGCACCAGCTTGTGGCGGCCGGCGAGCGCGAAATAGACGATGCCGAGCGCGAACCAGATGGCGACGCCGATGACGCCGGCGCGGTAGACCGGATCGGAGAGCTGGAAGAACAGCGTCACCACCGCGATGAGGATGGTGAGCCCCGCCCCGACGACGCCGAACGGGCTCTTGTAGGGCCGCTCGATCTGGGGCGCGTTCTTCTTGAGCAGGATGTAGGACAGCGCCTGCATCACATAGGAGAGCATGGCGCCGAACACCGCCATGTTCAGCAGCGTGCCGCCGATCACCGAGGCGCCCTGCTCGGCGCCGACGCTGAACCAGATCACCAGCATCAGCAGCAGCGCCACCACCGCGCCGACCACCATGGCGAGGTGCGGGGTCTTGCGGGTGCCGTGCGTGATCGACATCCAGCGCGGGAAGTAGCCGGCGCGCGACAGCGAATAGATCTGCCGGCCCTGCGCGTAGATGATGGTGTGGAACGAGGCGATCAGCCCGATCACCGCTATCAGCGCCAGCACCTTGGCGGCGCCGTCGCCATAGATGGCGCGGAAGCCGTCGAGCAGCGGCTCGCCGGACTTGCCGAGCGCGAAGGCGCCGTTCGCCACCGAGGAGTTCAGCCAGAGGATCATGAAGGCCGAGACGATCAGCGTGGCGATGCCCAGGATGATGCCGCGCGGGAGGTCGCGCTTCGGATCGATCGATTCCTCCGCCGCCAGCGGAAGCTGCTCGATGGCGAGGAACAGCCACACCGCGAAGGGCAGCGAGGCGAGCACGCCGTAGAAGCCGAACGGCAGGAACGGCCCGCCGCCTTCCGGCAGCTCGGTGCCGTCGGCGCCGATGTTGAGCGCCCAGCGGGTAAAGTCGATGTTCGGCAACGCGCTGACCCAGAAGGCGACGAGGCAGGCGAGCGCCAGCAGCGTCACCACCAGCGTGACCTTGAAGGAGAGCTCCACCCCGACGACGTTGAGCCCGACGAAGACGATGTAGCCGAACACCCAGTAGACCGGCTGGAACTCCGGCGGCGTTCCGAAGATCGAACCGAGATAGGAGCCGATGAAGAACACCACCACCGCCGGCGTGACGACATATTCGACGTTCTCGCACAGGCCGGTGATGAAGCCGCCCCACGGCCCCATCGCGGTGCGCGCGAAGGAATAGGCCGCCCCGGTGTGCGGCAGCGCGGCGGACATCTCGGCGATCGACAGCGTCAGGCCGAGATACATGATGGCGATGATCACCGAGGCGATGAATAGCCCGCCCCAGCCGCCGGTGCCGAGGCCGAGGTTCCAGCCGGAGAAATGGCCGGAGATGACCGCGCCCACCCCGAGCGCCCACAGCGAGGCGACGCCGGCATAGCGCTTGAGGCCGCGGGCCTCGAAATAGGCGACGTCGACTGTGGTGTAGGTGACGCCGCCTCCGCTCGCTGGAAGCGAGCCCTGCGTTGATTCGATGCTCATGACGCTGCAAATCCCCTGAAGAAGGGGGCAGGCGCCGCGCCAGCGCGAAGAACCGGGTCGCTGCGACCGCCCGTTCGTCCGTCTTGTGCCGTTCCGCCTCGGACATGCCGCGCGGATAGGCATGCATGTTTTCAGTGCATTAACCCTTGGTCAACGGGGATTCGCTCCAGTCCACAGCCGGGAACCGAAAATCGGGAACCGTTGCCGATCGGGTGAAATCGTCCGATCGACAAGAAAGTGCTCTGATTCAAGGAGTTGAAGCATCTTCCCGGCGCAAGAACCTCCCAGCTCTTGCGCCGGGAAGATGCCCTAGACGAAAGAATGATTACGCTAGGGAAAGCCGTGGACGGTCAGTTCGCCGGCTCGGGCAGCGCCTGCACCAGCGCGCGGAAATGGTCGCCGCGCACCTCGAAATTCGGGAACTGGTCGAAGCTGGCGCAGGCCGGCGACAGCAGCACCACGGGATGCGCGTCGCCCGAAGCCGCCGCGTCGCGCGCCGCCGCCGCCACCGCGTTATCGATCGTGCCGCTCATCTCGTGCGTCACCGCACCGCCCAATGTTGCGGCGAACGCCTCAGCCGCCTCGCCGACCAGATAGGCCTTGCGGATGCGCGGGAAATAGGGCGCGAGCGGCGCGATGCCGCCGGCCTTCGGCTTGCCGCCGGCGATCCAGTAGATGTCCTCGAAGCTCGCCAGCGCCCGCTCGGCGGCATCCGCATTGGTCGCCTTCGAATCGTTGACGAACAGCACGGGCCCGATGCGCCGCACCTCCTCCATGCGATGCGCGAGGCCCGGAAAGCTCTTCATCGCCGCCGCGATGATCTCCGGCGCGAGGCCGAGCGCCCGGGCGCTCGCGAAGGCAGCGGCGGCATTCTGGCCGTTATGCGTGCCGCGCAGCGAGCCGATGCCGGAGAGCGGCACGGTAAAGCGCGTCGCACCGCCCTCGGCGACGATCAGCCGGCCGTTCTCGTAATAAATGCCGTCGGCGAGCGGGCGGCGCACCGAGATGCGCACGACATTGACGCCGGCCCGCTCCAGCCGATCGGCGATCGCCTGGCACCAGTCGTCATCGACGCCGACCACCGCCGTGCCACCCGCCTCGACGCCAGCGACGAGGCGCTCCTTGACCGCGGCGTAATGCTGCATCGTGCCGTGGCGGTCGAGATGGTCAGGCGAGAGGTTGAGCAGGATGCCGACCGAGGGGTCGAGCGAGGGCGCGAGGTCAATCTGGTAGGAGGAGCACTCGATCACGTGGACGCGGCCCGGCTTGGGCGGCTCCAGCGAGAGGATCGCCGGGCCGAAATTGCCGCCGATCTGCACGTCGCGCCCGCCGACCTGCATCAGATGCGCCAGCAGCGCCGTGGTGGTCGACTTGCCGTTGGTGCCGGTGATGGCGGCGAAATGCGAGCGCCGCGCGGCGAGCCGCCGCTCGCGGCAGAACAGCTCGATGTCGCCGATCACCTCCACCCCCGCATTGCGCGCGAGGCCGACGGTCCAGTGCGGGACCGGATGCGTCAGCGGCACACCCGGCGCCAGTACCAGCGCGGCGACACCGGCCCAGTCGATGCCGCGCAGGTCGGCGGTTGGGATGCCCTCGGCCTGCGCCTTGGCGACCGAGGTGGGCGAATCGTCCCAGGCGGTGACGATGGCACCGCCGGCGACCAGCGCGCGCGCGGTGGCGAGGCCCGAGCCGCCGAGCCCGAACAGCGCGACGGAGCGGCCGCGCAGGGAGGTGACGGCGATCATCGGTTCACCGCAGCTTCAGCGTCGACAGGCCGATCAGCGCCAGCACCACGGCGATGATCCAGAAGCGGATGACGATCTGCGGCTCGGTCCAGCCCATCTGCTCGAAATGGTGGTGGATCGGCGCCATCTTGAACACGCGCTTGCCGGTCAGCTTGAAGGAGAGCACCTGCACGATCACCGACACCGCCTCCAGCACGAACAGCCCGCCGATCACGGCGAGCACGATCTCGTGCTTGGTGGCAACCGCGATGGTGCCGAGCAGGCCGCCCAGCGCCAGCGAGCCGGTGTCGCCCATGAAGATCTGCGCCGGCGGCGCGTTGAACCACAGGAAGCCGATGCCGGCGCCGATGATGGCGCCGCAGATCACCGCCAGCTCGCCGACGCCAGCGACGTAGTGGATCTGCAGGTAGTCGGCGAACAGCACGTTGCCCGAGAGATACGAAATCACGCCGAAGCTGCCGGCCGCCACCATCACCGGCACGATGGCGAGGCCGTCGAGCCCGTCGGTGAGGTTCACCGCATTGCCGGCGGCGACGATGACGAAGGCGCCGAAGATGACGAAGAACAGGCCGAGGTCGAGCAGCAGGTCCTTGAAGAAGGGGAACGCCAACGAGCTCGACAGCGGCTCGCGCCCGGCATGCATGATGATGACCGCCGCCGAGCCGGCGATCAGCGCCTCGATGGCGAGCCGCGCCTTGCCGGAGAGGCCGGCATGGGTCTGCTTGGTGACCTTCAGATAGTCGTCATAAAAGCCGATCAGCCCGAAGCCAATGGTCACGAACAGAACCACCCAGACATAGACGTTGGAGAGGTTCGCCCACAGCAGGGTGGCGACCATCAGGCCGGAGAAGATCATCAGCCCGCCCATGGTGGGCGTGCCCTTCTTGGTGATGAGGTGCGACTGCGGCCCGTCGGTGCGGATCGGCTGGCCCTTGCCCTGCTTCAGCCGTAGCAGCGCGATGATCGCCGGCCCGAACATGAAGACGAAGAGCAGCGCGGTGATCATCGCCCCGCCGGTGCGGAAGGTGATGTAGCGGAAGACGTTGAGAGCCGGCAGACTCTCCTGGAACTGGGCCAGCCATTGCAGCATCTGATCAACCTTCCGCAGGCACGCCGTCGGCGCGAAAACGCTCGGCGAGGCCGCGGGCGAGAGGCCCCATCCGGCTGCCGTTCGAACCCTTCACGATAAGCACGTCGCCGCCGCGCACCGCGCCGGCCACCAGCGGCAGCAGCTCGGCGGCATTCGGCGCCCAGGCGCCGCGGCGGCTGGCGGGGAGCGCGTCCCATAGCGCGCGCATCAGCGGCCCGGCGCAGAACACGAGGTCGGCCGCCTCGGCCGGAGCCGCGAGATCACGATGCAGGCTCTCTCCGGTCTCGCCGAGCTCAAGCATGTCGCCGAGCACGGCGATGCGCCGTCCCCGCGCGCCGACCGGCGTCTGGCCGAGCACGGCGAGCGCGGCGCGCATCGAGGCGGGATTGGCGTTGTAGCTCTCGTCGATCAGCAGCGCCTCGCCGCCCTTGGCGGCGAGCGGCGTGCGCACCCCGCGCCCTGGTGGCGGGCCGAGCGAGGCGAGCGCGAGGCCGGCGAGGGCAAGGTCGGCTCCGGCCAGCCTGGTCGCCGCCATCACGGCAAGGGTGTTCTGCACGATATGGCGGCCGGGCAGCCCCACCTTGTAGCTCACCGTCTCGCCAAGCACGTCGGCGGTCACCGCCGAGCCCTGTGACTGGAGGGCGACGCTGAGGAGCCGCACCTCGGCCTTGGGGGATTCGCCGAAGCCGACGATGGTTTCGATGCCGGCGGCGCGGGCGCTGGCGGCGAGGCGCTCGAAATGCGGGTTGTCGCGGTTCAGCACCGCCGCCCCGCCCGGCTCGACGCCCTCGAAGATCTCCGCCTTGGCATCGGCGATCGCCTCGACATTCGGGAACTGGGCGATATGCACCGGCTCCACCGTGGTGATGATGGCGACGTGCGGGCGCACCATCTTGGTGAGCGGGCGTATCTCGTCGGGATGGTTCATGCCGAGCTCGAATACGCCGTAGCGCGCCGTACGCGGAAGGCGGGCGAGCGAGAGTGGCACACCCCAGTGATTGTTGAACGAGGCGGCCGAGGCGTGGGTCGGGCCATCGGCACCGAGCGCCAGCAGCAGCGCCTCCTTGGTCGTCGTCTTGCCGACCGATCCTGTCACCGCGACGATCCGCGCATCCGAGCGCGCGCGCGCCGCCCGGCCCGCCGCCTCCAGCGCCGCGAGCACGTCCTCCACCACGAGCAGCGGCGCGCCTTCCGGCATGTCGGGAAGCCGGGCGCGCGCGACGACGCTGAGCCCGGCACCGCGCGAGGCAGCCGCCGCGACATAGTCATGGCCGTCGGTGCGCTCGCCGGTGATGGCGAAGAAGACGTCGCCCGGCTGCAGCGTGCGGCTGTCGATCGAGACGCCGCCGATGGACGCGGCCGGCGTGCCGATAAGCTCGCCTCCGGTCGCGGCGGCGAGTTCGGCGGGGGTCCAGAGGGGTGCGGGAATCGGTGCGGTCATGGTTCAGGTCCTTCCCAGAACCTCCACCGCGCAATCGCGGTCGGAAAATGGCAGCGTACGCGCGCCGACGATCTGACCGGTCTCGTGCCCCTTGCCGGCGATCAGCAGAACGTCGCCCGGCTTCAGCATGGCGATGCCGGCTTCGATCGCGTCCGCCCGGTCGCCAATCTCGCGGGCGCCCGGCGCCGCGGCCATGATTTCAGCGCGGATGGCGGCAGGCTCTTCGCTGCGGGGGTTGTCGTCGGTGACGATCACCACGTCCGCATGTTGGCTAGCGATGCGTCCCATGATCGGGCGCTTGCCCCGGTCGCGGTCGCCGCCGCAGCCGAACACCACGATCAGCCGCCCGGTCGCATAGGGCCGCAGCGCCGCCAGCGCGTTCTCCAGCGCATCGGGCTTGTGCGCATAGTCGACGAAGACGCCGGCGCCGAGCTTCTTGCCGACCAGCTCCAGCCGCCCCGGCACGCCCTCGAGATGCTCGATGGCGGACAGCGCCTCGGCGGCGGGGATGTCGGTCAGCATGGTGAGCCCGGCGGCGACCAGCGCGTTCGACGCCTGGAACGCGCCGACGAGCGGCATGTGGAGCGTGCGGCGCCTGCCGTCCACCTCGACGACGAGGCGCTGGCCGAGCCCGTCGTCGGTGCGCTCCAGCAGCGCGATGCCGGCGCCCGTGGTGCCGATGCCGAGCACGTTCAGCTCATGGTCGGCGGCGACGTCGGCCACCCGCCCGCCCTCCTCGCTGTCGACCCAGATCGCCGCGCCGCCGCCACGCGGCACCAGATCGCGGAACAGGCGCATCTTGGCGGCGAGATAGGCCTCCATGCTCGGATGGTAGTCGAGATGGTCACGCGAGAGGTTGGTGAAGGCGCCGGCCGAGAGCCGCACGCCGTCGAGCCGGTGCTGGTCGAGGCCGTGCGAGGAGGCCTCAAGGCACAGATGGCTCACTCCCTGCTCGACGAGATCGTCCAGCGTACGGTGGAGCGCGATCGGGTCTGGCGTGGTGAGCGAGCCGTAGACGGCACCGGAGGGCGCGACAACGCCGAGCGTGCCGAGACTCGCGCTCGGATGGCCGGCGCGCTGCCAGATCTGGCGGGTGAAGGTGGCGACCGAGGTCTTGCCCGACGTGCCGGTGACGGCGGCGATCACGCCCGGCTGGCGGGGATAGGCATGCGCGGCGGCGAGCGCCACGGCGCGGCGCACATTGCCGACGCGCACATAGGAGACGGCGGGATCGAGCACTGCGGGGCGCTCCGCCTCGCCGACCACGGCGACCGCGCCGTGCGCCACCGCGTCGGCGATGAAGGCGGCGCCGTCGAGCTTCGCTCCGCCGACCGCGAAGAACACGTCGCCCGGCTCGACCTTGCGGCTGTCCAGCGCCGGCCGGCCGACGCTGATCGAGGCGTCCGCCGCGTCGTAATCGGCATCCGGGCCGACGAGGTCGCCCAGAGTGCCGGACCAGGATCGCGTGACGTCGGACATGTCGCCTCGTCGAGAACCGCCGAGCGGGGACAGTGAACGCCGGCGCGCCGCAGGGCGCCTCCGGCCGCCGTGCCCGGCGCCCCCGCTTCGCTCGCGGCCGGGATCGGCATGCGGGGCTTTAGAGCAAGTCCCGCAAAAGTTGAAAGGCTTTTGCGCGCGGAACAGGCTCCCGCTGCGCGCGGCCCTGCAGTGCCGTCAGTTGGCGGCGGCCACCTTGCCGCCGGTCAGCAGGCTCTCGACCGGCGGGAAATTGCTGCGCGGCATCTCGCCGAGGAGGGGCGCGATTCGCGCCATGATCTTGCCGGTGGTCGGCCCCGCATTCCAGCCGGCCGTGGCGAAGCCATAGGTCTCGGGCAGGCCCTGCGGCTCGTCGAGGATGACCAGCACGAGATATTTCGGATCGTCCATCGGGAAGATGCCGGTGAAGGTGGTGAGCAGCTTGGTCTTGGAATAGCGACCGTGGATCACCTTCTCAGCCGTACCCGTCTTGCCGCCGGGATAATAGGGACCGGCGAGCTGAGCGAGCTTCGAGGCCGAACCCTTCTCGGCGTTCAGCCGCATCAGATAGCGCATCTTGGCGCTGGTCTCCGGCTTCAGCACCCGCTTGGCGAGCGCGGCGGCCTCATCGGGCGTGCGCTTCAGGAAGGTCGGCGGAATGAGGTAGCCGCCGTTCACCAGCGCGTTCACCGCCATCACCGCCTGCAGCGGCGCCACCGCGAGGCCGTGGCCGAAGGCGATGGTCGCGGTGTTCAGCTCGCCCCAGCGCGACGGCACGATGGGCGCGGCGCTCTCCGGCAGCTCGGTGCGCAGCCGGTCGAGCTGGCCCATCTTCTTGAGGAACGCCTTGTGGGCGTCGACGCCGCACAACAGCGCCATGCGCGCGGTGCCGACATTGGAGGAATAGGTGAACACCTCCGGCAGCGACAACATGCGGCGCTGGGCGTGATAGTCGCTGATGGTAAAGCGGCCCATCTTCAACCCGGAGCGCGCGTCCATCATGGAGTTGAGGTTGACCTTGCCACTGTCGAGCGCCATGGCGAAGGTCAGCGCCTTGAAGGTCGAGCCCATCTCGAACACACCGGTGGTGAGGCGGTTGAGGTTCTTCGGGTCGAGCGCCTTGGCCGGCTCGTTGGCGTCGAAATCGGGCAGCGACACCATGGCGACGATCTCGCCAGTGCGCACGTCGACCACCGTGCCGGCGGCGGCGATCGCCTTGAACTTCTCCTTGGCGGCGATGAGCTCGTCGCGCACCACATGCTGGACCCGCAGGTCGAGGGCGAGTTCGACCGGCTCCTGCTGGCGGTCGGTGGCGAGGCCGGCGAGATGCAGCTCGGCAAGGCCGTTGCCGTCCACCCACTTCTCCAGCCCGGCGATGCCCTGATTGTCGATATTGGTCGAGCCCAGCGCATGGCCGGCGAGGTCCCCGCCCGGATAGACGCGCCGGTTGTCGGTCATGAAGCCAATGCCCGGCAGGCCGAGACGATAGATCTCCCGCTGCTGCTGCGGCGTGATCTCGCGCTTCAGCCAGACGAAGCCGCGCTTGGAGCCAAGGCGCTGGCGCAATTCGTCGGCATCGAGGTCCGGCATGACGGCGGTCAGCGCCTCGACCGCCTCGTCGACATCGATGAGCCGCTTGGGCTCGCCATAGAGCGAGGCGGTCTTCACGTCGGTGGCGAGGATCAGCCCGTTGCGGTCGAGGATGTCGGGGCGCGCCGAGGCGACCGCGTCGGAATTGAAGGTGCGCCGGGAGAGCTGGCTGTCGGGCGCCGAGGCGAACAGAGCGAGCCGCCCGGCGATGACGACGTAGACGACGCCGAACACCATCATGCAGAGCAGGATGCGTGCCCGCGCCACGGCGTTCGGGTCCGGCCGGTCGCGTCCGGCGGCGACCCGAACCACGCCCTTCACGAAGCCGAAGGCGAGACGCGGCAGGCCGCGCGCGGTGCGGAGCAGCGAGCCGGAAAGCGAGCCGAACGCGGGAAGGCGGAACGCGAACATGATGCGGTATCCCCGAAAGGCTACTGGCCGACCAGGCCGGGCGGCAGGAATGGTGCGTTTGAGGTGACGGGCGCCGAAACCATCGGCTGCTGCGCCGGCGCCGGCACGGACGGCCCGGCCATGCGCGGCGCCACCGTGCCGGCCGACGGCATCGCCGAAAGCGGCAGCGGCGCGCGCGGCTGGCCGGCGTCGCGGGCCTGCCGCGCGGACGGTGCCGGGACGCGCGCGGGAGCGGGTTTGGCCGCCGGCGTGCCGGTGGCCTGCGGCTTCGCCGGCGACGGCGTTGCAGCGGGTTTCGGCAGCTTGAACGGATCGGGCTTCTTCAGCTCGCCCGGCGCGGTGATCGGCGCCGAGCCCGGCGCATCGACCAGCGCCTCGATCATGCCGCCGAGCGCGTCGTCGTTCCGCTCGGCCTTGGCCGGCAGGCTGGCGAGCGTCGAGATGCGGTCGGCGTCGAGCATCTGCATGCCGAGATGATGCTCGGCGAGCGTCTGGATGCGCGAGGGCGAGGTGCGCCGCGCCCATTCGGCGTTGAGGATGGCGATACGGTCGCGCTCGGCGCGGATGTCGTCGCGCAGCTTGGCGATCTCCTGCGCCTCGAACACCGAGGAATATTTGACGTGGTAGACCGCACCGGCCGCGGCCAGCAGGGCCAGCACGGAGACGAGGTTCAGGACGCGGAACATGACCAGCAAAACCTCAGCGGCGACGGTGTGAAGCGGCGGGACGGCGGGCGTCGGGATCGGGCAAGGGCGGCAGCAGGTCGTCGAGGTCGGCGACGTCGCGGGCCGGCGCGTCGGTGCGCTCCGCCGCACGGAGCTTGGCCGAGCGCGCCCGCGGATTGGCGGCGGTCTCGGCTTCCGACGGCTCCACCGCCCCCTTGGCGACAAGACGGAAGCTCGGCGCCGCGCCGCCGACCGCCGGCATGTGGCGCGAGCCGGCGGCGACCTTCGAACGGGTGGCGAGGAAGCTCTTCACGATGCGGTCTTCCAGCGAGTGGAAGGTGACGACCACCAGCCGGCCGCCCGGCTTGAGCGCCCGCTCGGCGGCGGCCAGCGCGCGGGCGAGCTCGCCGAGCTCGTCATTCACCGCGATGCGCAGCGCCTGGAAGGTGCGGGTCGCCGGATGCGGCTCGTGCGGCTTCGTCCGCACCACCTTCGAGACGATGTCGGCGAGCTGGCGGGTGCGTTCGATCGGCGCCTCGGCGCGCGCCTTCGCGATGGCGCGGGCGATGTGACGCGACAGCCGCTCCTCGCCGAAGCGATAGATGAGGTTGGCGAGTTCCTCCTCCGGCAGCTTCGCGACAAGCTCGGCGGCCGAGACCCCCTCCCCCGACATGCGCATGTCGAGTGGTCCGTCGCGGCGGAAGGAGAAGCCGCGCTCGCCCTCGTCGAGTTGCATGGAGGAGACGCCGATGTCGAGCACCACGCCGTCGAACGCGGGGGCGTCGAGCCGCTCGGCCACCGCGTCGAGATTGCCGAAGCGGTCCTCAACCAAAGCGAGCCGACCCGGAAAGGCGAGCACGAGGTCGGCCCCGCCGGCGATGGCGCTCGGGTCGCGGTCGATCGCGATGACCCGGCAGTTGGCGGCCTCCAGAATGGCGCGCGTATAGCCCCCCGCGCCGAAGGTGCCGTCGACATAGATGCCGGCATCCTTCGGCGCGAGGTGGGCGACGACTTCGCCGAGCATGACGGGTAGATGGCGGGCTGGTCCGCCAGCGGAGCTCCCTCCGGGAACGCCGCCGCCCGCCGTCATGTCGCCTCGCCGCGGTGCTCCCGCGTCGCCCCCTGGTCCCCGAGCCCCTGCTTCAGAGCGCGCACCTTCGCGTTGGCCTCCGCGAGGTGCGCCCGGAAGCGCCCCGGTTCCCAGATCCGAAAATTCGTGCCGAGACCGACCACCGCCACCTCGTCCTTGATGAAGGCGTGCGTCTTCAGGCTCTCGGTCAGCGTCACCCGCCCCTCGGGATCGAGCTTCAGGGTCTCGATCGCCCCGTAGAGCGCCGCGGCGAGTTCCTCCCGCGCCTCCGAATAGGGCGGATAGCGTTCGATGAGGGTGTCGATCCCCGCCATCAGCCGCATCCCGCCCGCATCGAGCGCCGGACGGTCCAGCGCCGGGTGGCAGTAGAGATGGTCGAGTCCGTCCCGCGCGATGAGCGCCCGCCAGGCCGCCGGCACCGAGATGCGCCCCTTGGCATCGAGCCGCAGCACATAGGTCGATACGAAGCGATCCATCGAACGGCCACACATCCCCCCAGCTCCCGCCGGCAACGCACAGCCCGCCGACGGCCGCCAAATGGCGCCCTTCGCCTACGCTGTCGAGATACTGCAACGGGATGGTTTGGGATAGCATGGGACCAGATGGGCGTCAATTCGAAGGCGGTCGCGAAACGCGCCGCGCCGAAGTGGCGACGCAGCGAATTTGGCATCCGGCATTAACGCTCTCTGAACCTTAAGAATCGGTTGAATCGGCTTCGCGCCGCAGCTTATCTGCCGGCATGGACACCGACGCCGACCTCTTCCCCGCGGATTCCCCGCTCGCCGCGAAGGTCCTTGCTTCGCCGAACCATGGCGAACGTGTCGGCGTCGTTGCGCCGGACATCCTGCTACTGCACTACACCGGCATGGAATCCACGGCGCAGGCGGTGGAGTGGCTCCGCTCACCGGAGCGCGCGGTCTCCTCGCATTATGTGGTCGAGGAGGACGGCACCATCCTCCAGCTCGTGCCGGAGGCGCGCCGCGCCTGGCACGCCGGCGCCTCCTTCTGGGACGGCGAGCGGGACATCAACTCGCGCTCCATCGGCATCGAGATCGCCAATCCGGGCCATGATTTCGGCTATCCGGACTTCCCGGCGCGGCAGATCGAGGCGGTGGCGGCGCTTTCGAAGGACATCGTGACGCGCTGGCGCATCCCTGCCGAGCGGGTGCTCGCCCATTCCGACGTAGCACCCGGCCGCAAGCAGGACCCCGGCGAGAAATTCCCCTGGGAGGTGCTGCACCGCCACGGCGTCGGCCATCTCGTGCCCGAGGCGCCGGTCACCGACGGGCGCTATTTCATGCGCGGCGAGCACGGCCAGCCAATCGAGGCGCTGCAGGCCATGCTCGCCATGTATGGCTATGGCGTGCCGATCACCGGCACGTTCTGCGCTGAGACCGAGGCGGTGGTCACCGCCTTCCAGCGCCATTTCCGTCGCGCCCGCGTCGACGGCATCGCCGATGTCTCGACGCTGACCACCCTCTACGAGCTCATCGCCGCGCGGCCCGATCCCAGCCAGAGGGGCGAGACCGAGGTCGCCTGACGGGCGCACGCGGTGGCGCCGAGTCGGGCCCTCACCCGGATGCTCTTCAGCCGCGGCGATTCGTCTCGCATGGGAGCCGCAACCTCCTTCGTATAGACGCCGATCTCCCCTGTATTTCCACTACCCAATCCAAATCGAGCCTCATTCAGGCCCGATTCGGAAGGTCAATGGCCGCCCGCCATCACAACAGACATAAGGGCGTTCATAAGAATGGTGTTGAGTAAGATCGGATTGACTACGCTTACCGTCTCACTATCCATGTTGCTCGGAGCGAACATCGCTCTCGCGAAACAGAATACGGACAAGACAACGCGGATAGACGAAGGCCGTTCGAACGGCATCGTCGCCATTGTCGATCGCGAAGCCCGCGCGAACGGCATTCCAATCGCCCTGGCTCGCGCCGTCGTGCGCATCGAGAGCAACTGGAATGCCGGGCTGACCGGGCGCGCCGGCGAGGTCGGCCTCATGCAGATCAAGCACCCGACGGCGCGCGGCATCGGCTACACTGGCACCCGCGCCGCGCTCTACGATCCCGCCACCAACATCAAATGGGGCATGCGCTATCTCGCCGGCGCCTATCGTCTCGCCGGCGGCGACACCTGCGGAACGGTGATGCGCTATCAGGGCGGCCACGGTGCCAAGCGCATGTCGGGCGCCGCCCGCACCTATTGCGGCAAGGCCCGCACCATCATGGCCTCGAACTGACCATCCGAACGGTTTCGCGCGCGTGCGTCCGGCCCACCAGGTTGCGCGTCAAGCTTGACGCGCGCGCGCGTCTCCCCCATCTGTGCCGCCGCCAGCCGGCCGGACGGCCGCGTCGCCCAGCAATGGACGCCGAGGAAAGTCCGGGCTCCACACAGACACGGTGCCGGATAACGTCCGGCGGGGGCGACCCCAGGGAAAGTGCCACAGAAATCAGACCGCCGCGGGTGCGCCCGCGGCAAGGGTGAAACGGTGGGGCAAGAGCCCACCGCGCGTCCGGCAACGGAAGCGGCACGGCAAACCCCACCGGGAGCAAAGTCGTATAGGGGTGGCACGAGGCCGGTCCGCCGGCCTCAGGTCCTGTCTGCGGACAGTCGCCCGGGTTGACTGCTCGAGGCGCCGGGTAACCGGCGTCCCAGAGGAATGGCCGTCACGCGGGAGAAATCCCGCCATACAGAACCCGGCTTACAGGCCGGCTGGCACTCTTCCTTCTCCGGTCCGGCCGGGACCGTCCCGCGGTCGCCGCGGTTGGCGACCCGCGCATCGCTTGCTAGGACCTTGGCTCCCGCACCGGCGACAGGAGATCCGCCAATGACGATCCGCATCATCCTCAGCGGCGCCACCGGCTGGGTCGGCCGGGCGCTCGCCCCCGCCATCGCCAATGCGCCGGACCTCGAGCTGGTCGCCGGCGTCGCCCGCAGCCATGCCGGGCAGGACCTCGGCTCCGCGCTCGGCGGCCCGCCGACGGAGGTCCCGGTGTTCGGCACGCTGGAGGAGGCGCTCGCGGTTCCGGCCGACGTCGTCATCGACTACACCAAGCCCGGCGCGGTGAAGGCCCATGCGCTGGCCGCCGTCGCGGCGGGGCGGCATGTCGTGGTCGGCACCTCGGGGCTCGGCGCCGCCGACTATGACGAGATCGACGCCGCCGCGAAGAAGGCCGACGTCGGCGTGCTGGCCGCCGGCAATTTCTCGATCACCGCGACGCTGCTGAAGCGCTTCACGCTGGAAGCCGCGAAATATGTCGCCGATGTCGAGATCATCGACTACGCCTCGGCCAGCAAGCCGGACGCGCCCTCCGGCACCGCCCGCGAGCTCGCCGAGACGCTGGCGGCCGCCCGCCGGCCCGCGACCAGCCGCCCGGTGGCCGATGTCTCCGGCGTGCCGGCGACGCGCGGCGGCGCCTTCGGCGAGGGGCCTACCGAGGTGCGCGTGCATGCGCTGCGCATGCCGTCCTTCGTGCTGTCGGTGGAAGCCGTGTTCGGCGCGCCCGACGAGCGCCTCACCATCCGTCACGACGCTGGCTCCTCGGCCGCGCCCTATGTCGCCGGCACGCTGCTGGCCGCGCGCAAGGTGGCCGGCTGGACCGGCGTCAGGCGGGGTCTCGACACGCTGCTCGACTGAGACGGGGTACCGCCCGGCTCAATCCTCGCCGGGGATCGCGCGCGGCGGCTCGATCGGCGCCGCCAGCCGCGGCATGGGCGGGAAGGCGCGCGGTGCTTCCGGCGCATAGGACTGCGCCTTCACCGAGCCGGTGACGAGCGGATCGGCACCCTTCTGCCATTTGACCATCGGCACCGCCGCCGGCGGCAGCGGAAGCCCCGGACGCGGCGCCTGCTGCGGCGAGGCGGCGGGCGGCGGATAGTTGTTAGCCGGCTCCGGTGCCGGGGGCGCGGTGTTCGCGGGCACCGGATAGCCGGCCGGCTGCGGCTGATAGTTCGGGTCGACGCCGTGATTGTAATTGCCGTCCGCCGGCGGCGAGATGACGAGCGGCTGGCCGGAATCCTCGGGCATCGGCGCCTCTCCCGGCGCGGGCGCCATGCCCGCTTCGGCCGGCGGCATCGCCTGCGGCGCCGTCTGCGGCGGCATTTGCTGCATGCCGGGCATCGCGACCATCGGCCCGTTCGGCGGCGTCGGCACCCGGGGCGAGGGCTCGCAGACCACGCGGGTGCTCTGCCGGCGCATCAGATCCACATGAATGTGGTCGTAATGATAGACGTTGGAGCCCGGCCCCAGCACCGTCGAGAACTGCTCGCAGGCGGTGGCGTGCACGGTGCGCAGGAAGCCCTGCTCGTCGGGCTGGCCCTTCCAGCCTGTCTTGACCATCACCTCGCGCCCGTCGGCGAGCACGAAGCCGCCGATATCGAGCGCGTTGCCGAAGGCGTGCTCGGAAATCTTGCCGGTCTTCGCGCCGTTCATGTTGCGGCACGAATAGGAGGACATCTGCTTGATCTTGACCACCGGCTGTCCGAACCAGGCCATCGCCGCGGGCTGGATGCTGCCGTCAAGCCAGCGTTCGACCGAAGCGGTCGCCGGGCAGGCGAGCGTCGCGTTGGGGGCGACGGCGACCTGTCCCTCGGCAAAGGCCGCGATCTTTAAGGGATGGTCCATGCCGCAGGTGCCGGCGCCGTCGACCTCGCGCAGGCGGGTGATGTAGGCGGAGGACTTGACGAGGCCCTCCGCCAGACACCGTTCCTCGGCTTCCGAGCGCCAGGGTTCCCGCTGTTCGAACAGCGAGAATTGGCAAGCGGAGAGCCCCAGTAGGACGAGCGGGGCTACGAAAAACCAGGAAACGCCGCGCGTCATTTGAGTAAAATGCGGCGCTGTTGGTTGACACGACGTTAAGCGCGCGGCGCTCCACACACGGCGGGCAAAAAGAAGCAGCCGGATCGCGACGATCCGGCTGCTTCACGGTATCATTATCTAGTTTTCAGCCCCGCCCCTGTCAGTGTGCGAGGTTTTTGACGATGTCCTCGACCATTTTCTTGGCGTCGGCGAAGAGCATCATGGTGTTGTCGCGGAAGAACAGCTCGTTCTCGACGCCGGCATAGCCGGCCGCCATGCCGCGCTTGATGAACAGCACGGTCTTGGCCTTCTCGACGTCGAGGATCGGCATGCCGAAGATCGGGCTCTGCGGGTCGGTCTTGGCCGCCGGGTTGGTGACGTCGTTGGCGCCGATCACGAAGGCCACGTCGGCTTGAGCGAACTCCGAGTTGATGTCCTCGAGCTCGAACACCTCGTCGTAAGGAACGTTGGCCTCGGCGAGCAGCACGTTCATGTGGCCGGGCATGCGCCCGGCGACCGGGTGGATGGCGTATTTCACCTCGACGCCTTCGGCCTTCAGCCGGTCCGCCATCTCGCGCAGCGC
Organism: Allobosea sp. 117; assembly: GCF_000702305.1. Classification (GTDB taxonomy): domain Bacteria; phylum Pseudomonadota; class Alphaproteobacteria; order Rhizobiales; family Xanthobacteraceae; genus Ancylobacter. The sequence goes on along the minus strand of NZ_JNLC01000013.1, from coordinate 2,792 downwards.
GTGCTGGGCCTGGGCGACCGCCATGCCGTAGCCCGGCACGATGATCACCTTGGAGGCGTTCTTCATGATGAAGGCGGCATCCTCCGCCGAGCCCTGCTTGACCGGGCGCGTCTCGACCGCTCCGCCGGCGCCGGCGGCAGCGGCGTCGCCGCCGAAGCCGCCGAGGATCACCGAGATGAAGGAACGGTTCATCCCCTTGCACATGATGTAGGACAGGATCGCGCCCGACGAGCCGACCAGCGCCCCGGTGATGATCAGCGCGGTGTTGCCCAGCGTGAAGCCGATGCCCGCCGCCGCCCAGCCGGAGTAGCTGTTCAGCATCGACACCACCACCGGCATGTCGGCGCCGCCGATCGGGATGATCAAGAGCCCGCCGAAGATGAGGCTGGCGATCACGATCAGCCAGAACACGGTGTGGCTCTCGGTGGCGGTGAGCACGCCGATCAGCACCACGATGAGCGCCGCCAGGGCGGCGTTGATGACATGGCGAGCGGGGAGCAGGATCGGCTTGCCGCTCATATTGCCGTTGAGCTTGGCGAAGGCGATCACCGAGCCGGTGAAGGTGATGGCGCCGATGGCGACGCCGAGGCTCATCTCGATCAGCGCCTGGCCGTGGATGGCGCCCGGTTCGCCGATGCCGAAGGCTTCCGGCGCATAGAGCGCGGCCGCCGCCACCATCACCGCGGCAAGGCCGACCAGCGAGTGGAACGCCGCCACCAGCTGCGGCATCTGCGTCATCGCGATGTTCTTGGCGATATAGGCGCCCGCCCCGCCGCCGATGGCGAGGCCGCCGACCACCAGCGCGAAGGCGCCGATCCCCGCCGGCGGCGAGGCCGCCAGCGTGGTGAGGATGGCGATCCCCATGCCGGCCATGCCGAACAGATTGCCCCGGCGCGAGGTCACCGGGCTGGAGAGCCCGCGCAGCGCGAGGATGAACAGCACCCCGGAGACGAGGTACAGAAGGGCCACAAGGTTGGCGTTCATGGTCCCCGCGCCCTCACTTCTTCTTGGCGTACATGGCGAGCATCCGGCTGGTCACCAGGAAGCCGCCGAAGATGTTCACCGATGCCAGGATCAGCCCGACGAAGCCGAAGCCCCGCGCCCAGCCCGTCCCCTCGGCCACGGTATCCACGCCGACCGCCAGCAGCGCGCCGACCACGATCACCGAGGAGATCGCGTTGGTGACGCTCATCAGCGGCGTGTGCAGCGCAGGCGTCACCGACCACACCACGTAATAGCCGACGAACACCGCCAGGACGAAGATGGCGAGGCGGAACACGAAGGGGTCGATCGCCCCGCCGGTGAGCCCGTGCGCCGCCGCGCCCGCCGCGCTGGCCGCCGCATCCGCATAGGCCGCCGCGGCCTCGGCCGCCTGCCGCGCCACTTCGGCCGCCGCCCGCGCCCCTTCCGCCGCCTGATCGGCGCTCGGTGTTCCCGCTGTCGCCATGGTCCTCTCCCCGATCCTTATCTGGCCGGGCCGGCGATCCCGCCGCCCGCCGCCTTGTCCTTGCTTTGCGACGGGTCGGCCGTCACCGGCCGTCCCTTTTGCTCAGTCGTTCCGGATAGCCTCGTCCCGGGCGGCCGCAGGCCGATCCGGGATCCTCGGATGCCCGGGCCGGGCCCGGGCAAAGGGCGTAGCGCGTCGGCGTCTACGCCGCGCTCGCCGCCTCAGGCTTGTCTCCAGCAGCCTTGGCGCCGCCGAAGTTCGGGTGCACCACCGCCCCGTCCCTGGTCAGCAGCGTCGCCTTCACCAGCTCGTCGTCCCACTTCACGGCGAGGCTCTTCGACCCCTTGTCGATCAGCGTCTCCAGGAAGGCGTAGAGGTTCTTGGCGTAGAGCTGCGAGGCGGTCGCCGCGAGGCGCCCCGGCACGTTGAGATAGCCGACGATCGACACCCCGTTGGCCGTCGTCACCACCTCGCCCGGCACCGCTCCCTCGACATTGCCGCCGCGCTCCACCGCGAGGTCGACGATCACCGAGCCCGGCTTCATCGCCGCCACCATCTCCGCCGAGACCAGCTTCGGCGCCGGCCGTCCGGGGATCAGCGCGGTGGTGATCACCATGTCCTGCTTGGCGATATGCGCGGCCACCAGCGCCGCCTGCTTGGCCTGGTACTCCGCCGACATCGCCTTGGCGTAGCCGCCCGCCGTCTCCGCCTGCTTGAACTCCTCGTCCTCGACCGCGATGAACTTGGCCCCGAGGCTCTCCACCTGCTCCTTGGCGGCCGGGCGCACGTCGGTCGCCGACACCACCGCGCCCAGACGCCGCGCCGTGGCGATCGCCTGAAGCCCCGCCACGCCCGCGCCCATCACGAACACCCGCGCCGCCGGCACCGTGCCGGCCGCCGTCATCATCATCGGCACCGCCCGCCCGAACACCTCGGCGGCGTCGATCACCGCCCGGTAGCCGGCAAGGTTCGCCTGCGAGGACAGCACGTCCATCACCTGCGCCCGGGTGATGCGCGGCATCAGCTCCATCGCGAACAGCGACACCCCGGTCTGCGCGATCTCACCGAGCGCCGCCTCGTTGCCGTAAGGGTCCGCAATGGCGATCACCAGCGCCCCGGGCTTCACCCCTGAGAGCTCCGCCGCCGCCGGCCGCCGCACCGCCAGCACGACGTCCGCGCCCGCAACCGCCGCCGCATTGTCCGCGACGATCACGCCCCCCGCCGCCGCGTACTCCCCGTCCAAAATCCCCGAGCGCAATCCCGCGCCCGAAGCCACAACAACCTCCCCGCCAAGCCCAACAACTCGCCGAACCGTCTCAACAGACGCACCAACCCGTGGCTCCGA
>NZ_JNLC01000012.1 GCF_000702305.1 Allobosea sp. 117 | reverse complement strand
TCGCATATCCGCATGATTGCCCATATCACCCGCCGCGAGATGTACGATCTCGTTTGGGCCGAGCCGCTTGACGCCGTCGCCGGCAAGCTCGGCCTTTCGCATTGGCGACTGCGGGACTTATGCGTCCAGCATCGCGTGCCGCTGCCGACGGCGGCCTATTGGCGAGACAAGGCGGCCGGCAAGAACCCGAGGCAGACGATCTTTGCCTCCTCGGCCGATCCTGCTGTCGAACTCATCAGCCTCGATCCGACGAGCCCGTCAGATCCCGTCATCGAGGAGCGCCTCGAACGGGGGCGCAAGGCAGCGATCGCACCGCGCCGGCTGATGAAGCCACGAGAGCCGAACACACGGACGATCGAGTGGAGCCGGATCGACAAACCCCACACGGCCGTATCGCTGACCGCCCATACGCTGCGCCGGGCCAAGCCGGATCATGACGGCATCATCGCGATTAGCGGGGAAGGCCTGCTGTCTATGCGACTGGGAGCCGGTTCGGTCGAGAGGGCGATCTTCATTCTCGACAGCATCGCGCGCGGGATGGAGGCGCGGGAAATTTCCTGCACCCTCGCGGGCAAGCACGTCGAAGTTCGCCGGGGCGTCGACAAGGTGCCCTTCATCCTGGCGGAGACGATAAAGCGCCGAAAGCACGATCCGACGGTCAATGAGTTGAAGGCAGAGGAGCGCTATCGGCGCTCGGCTCGCTACCGTGATTGGGATTTCACCTACGAACGCCAATATCCCGAGTTCGATTATATCCCGACCGGTGAGCTGACGATCTCCATTGAAGCCTGGAGCATGGACCAGCGCCGACGCAACTGGCGGGACAACAGCCGTGCGACCCTGGAAGCCCAACTCGACTCTATCATCGAGGAACTCCATGGCTGGATCGATTACCGGCGTGATGACCGCCTCAAAGATGAGCGCAACGCACGCCTCCGCCGCCGCGCGGAGGAAAACCGGACGCGGACAGAGGCGCGCACGAAGCGCGAGGAGGAACGCGACGAACTGCTCGACGAGATCGTCGAGATGGGCCGCAAGGCCGAACAACTGCGCTCCTGGATCGCGTGGGCGGCGAATATCGAGGATGCCGAGACGCGGCGCATGCTGAGTTGGGCGCGCCAGCGCCTTAGCGAACTGGAGCGTGCGCTCGATCCCGCCTCGTTTGGCGATTGGCTGCGCGAGCGCACGCTGTTCCCGGAAGTCGATAAGTTCGCGCCTCTGCCGGCCGATCCCGATCTGGAGACGCCACCGCCGCAGGTTAGCCCGACTTAAAGCCCCAGCCCTCGATTACGGCCGAGGCTCCACTCGACCCCGCCATCGCGGGAGACGCCGGAGATGTGCCGGCCGATCTGCCTCTCCAGCACGGGCTGCCACGGCACGAGCTGGAATCCGAGACCGTCGTCGATCATGGCGAAGCGCCCGCTGACCAGATTGACTGAGCCGGCGAGCCGGCCGGACACATACTCGCCCGGTTGGCTCGGGGTGTAGGCAAGGCCGCGCTCCGCCGCCATGGCCCGGCCAACGCGCTCCACCTCGACCGCTTCAAGTCGGACGAGGATGTCGCGCGGCGCACGGACGTTGCCGTTCTCCAGCCGCACGGCATGGCCCTGGTCGACGAGGCTCTGGCGGCGGCGCTCCAAGGCGTCGCTCACCTCACGGCCAAAGCCGACGTCGGATAGCTCGGTGCGCTGGCGGGAGGCTAGTTCCCGATCGAGCCAAGTGGCGCCATCACTGGCGACCTGCTGGTCAAGATCGAAGGTGGAGAGCGTGCGGACCGCGAAGTCCTTCCGCCCGGTTCGCGCATCGTGGGCGATGCCGCGCTCGGGGAGATCGTCCGGGATCTTCCAGCGATCCGCGTCGATGCGCTCGACATGGCCGGCGCGGCGCAGGGCTTCCAGCCGGCGTACATGGGCGCGGATGAACGCGTCCGGATCGCCGCGCTGCTGCTCGATCGTCGGGCGTGCGAGTTCCAAATGCTCGCTCGGCCGATAGATGCCGCCGCTCCTCTCACCCATGGTGGCGATGTTGAGGTCCGCCGGGCGTGGATCGGACTTTGTCGGCAGCGGGTCGAGCGCGACGATATGGCCGCGCTTTATGTCCTCCAGTCGGGAGGCGTCGCTGGTCTCGACATGATGGGTGCGTCCGTCCACGCCATCGATGACCAGATAGAACCGCTCGCCCATCTCATCGCCCGCCAATCCCTTGTCGAGCACGCGGCCGATGAGGGCATGCGAGATGCGGCTGCCATGAGTGACGTATTGCGCGGCGCCGCGCTTCTCCGCGAGCCCGTGATCGGCCAGTGCGCGATGCATGGTGCGCAGGATGTCCTCGCGCTCGCCCATCGCGCGGAGCGTGCTTTCGGCCCGCTCCGCGATGCTCCAGCGTCCCGGCTCGATCTCCTCGGCGATGCCGAAGCTCTCCAGCCTCTTCACCCGGTCGATGAGCACATGTCGGTTGGTCCGCACGAGATAACTCTCGCCAGCGTCCGGCCGGAGATCGAGGATGCCGTGTTCACGCTGCTCGGCGATCATCATCCGGTCAAGCCGAGTGAGACGGTCGGCGTCCACCTCGTGGCGCAGCTTGTTCTGCAGCTCGACCTCGGTCTGCGGGCCGAGCTCCAGCGTCATCAGCTCGCTCGCCCGGTGGCGGATGCCATGGGCGATGTAGTCACCGGCGATGTTGAGGATGCGGCCATCATTGAGCACGCCGCGCACGAGAACATGGCTGTGCGGGTGGCCGGTGTTGTGATGATCGACGGCGATCCAGTCGAGCTTGGTCCCGAGGTCATTCTCCATGTGCTGCATCAGGTCACGGGTGAAGCGCTTCAGGTCGCCGAGCTCGGCGGCATCCTCCGGCGCGACGATGAAGCGGAACTGGTGACGATCCTCACCACTCCGCTCGACGAAGGCCCTGGTGTCGACCTCGTCACCAAGCGCCGAGTAGGCGCGCCCCTTCTCGCCGTCGCGGGTCACACCGTCGCGTTCGAGATAGCGCAGATGAGCCCCTACCGCGCCAACCGAGACCGCGCCGCGCATCTTCGGGCCGCGCGCGCTCTTCCCCTTCCCGGCAAGCTTCACCACCCGCGCCTTGACCACGACGCGGCGGGAGCGGAACCGGCCTGAGGAACCCGACTGCCACCCACCACTGTCACGCGGCAGCGACGCCATCACCTTGGCGCCACGTCCCCGCGCATTGAACCGACCGCTGCCGCGTCCTTCACGGGCGAAGACACCACCCGACCGAGCGCCGCCACTGGCCTGGCGCGCGGCGATCAGCGCCTGCTGGACGAAGGGCAGCTCGTGGGTCTTCAGCCGCGTCCCCCGGCTTCGCGGCCGGCCCGGCTTGATGCGGAAATCATCCTCGTCGCGGCGTCTCATGACCGCACGTTTGGCCGCCAAAGCGCGCGCCGCAAGTCGAAAAACAAGCGATCAAAGTATAGCGTGGAAACGTCGGCTTTGGCGCAGGGCCGGCGGAGCGCACATTGCGCATGCACACGAAAATCGGCCAAATATCAATCTTTTGAACGACCGCCGCGCAGATCCGCACCTTCCGCGGGGCCGCTTAGATCCGTTTTCCGGAACGGAAAACAACGTGCAGACAACATTTTACGGGCGTCGCCCGCGCGGATTGAAAATCCGCTTTATCTTGCCATCAATCCCTTCTAATCTGCCACGGTCGCACATAAACTAACAAAGCATGCCGAATATACTACGAAAGAGCAACCGAGCAACGTTGACGGCGGCCCGAGCCAACCTATGACGCGCTAACGCCGCCCCGGCTGCTACAGGGTCGCGCTGCCGTCGAACCTGCACTGAAGATACCAATCAGTGTCCGCTGCCGTGCAGAAACGCTGCAACGAACCTGCCGTCGAGCTGCGCTGATCCCGCAGTTTGTTCACGCGTCTGCTGCGGCTGATGCAGCGTCAGTCGGACGCTGACGGCTTACGAAAGCGGACACCTATCCCGCCGTCGGACTCGGAAATGAACTCAATACCGGCGCGCTCCAGGGCGCTGCGGAGCTTGTCATTCGTCCTTCGACGTCCGCCTAATGTTCCGTCTTCAGCTTCCAATCGTGCAAGCGTCGGTTCGGACACATCTGCCGCTCTCGCCAAGTCGGCCTGCGACCAATCCAACAGCGCTCGGGCCGCCTTCACTTGTCGCGTCGTGATGAGCTCAGGTCCCGTTTCTTCATCCTGAGTTGACACGAGTCGGGCCCTATTTGATACTATTTCTATCGTTTCGACGGCCGGACTAAGTGCGGTAACACTCAGCCCGGCCTGACCACAACCCAAGCTGCTTGGAGCTCGGATCATGGCTGATTCTGAGATTAGCACGAGTCTGTCCCGGCCATCCCGAAGGGACCTTCTCTCTGCCGCCCTCGTGACGGTCGGCGGCTCTTCCTTCAACAGTTCGGCTGCTGCCGCGTCGCAGGATGCCGGCACGACGGACGCAGCTGTCATTGAGTGGAAAGCGTGGCGCGCCGCGCATCGGCGCACGCTCGCCCTGTGTCGGAAACAGCAGCGTCTGGAGTCCGAACTTGCGCGAACGATCGGCTTCCCGGAGGCGGTTCTTACTGCGGCCGAACTGCCATCGCCGATGCGGATTGGTTCCATGCGGCAGTTCGATGAGCTTGCGGCCGACCTGCCGTCGCTTCGCACGCGGCGCGACGAAGTCGCTGGCGCACTGTGGGCACATCAGCGGCGCTGGGACGACGCTGATCGCGCCATCGGCTACTCTGTCACCCGGCAAGAAGAGGCGGCAACATCCGACGAAGAAGAGCGCTTGATCGCGAGACTCTTTGCAACGGATGCCGTCTCTCTGCGCGGCCTCTCGGCGAAGCTCGACGTGCTGATCGCCATCGGAGCGGATGGCGCCGAGGGGCGGCATTTCCCATGGCCCGAGCTGCGACGCATTCGCAGAGATATCGCCCGACTGGCGCAGTTGCAGCGACAGAGCCCCGTCACCTTCACTGCTTGAAGCAGTGCTCGTGGTGCCAGCGCGCAGGCCTACCATCCCGCGGTCTCTCGTGTAGGGCGCGAGTTCGATCTCTCCAGGCTCCGCCCCTCTGACCGAGGCTAGCGTAAGCTGGCGCTATCTGGCATCCATTGGCAACCTTAAACCGCGGTTGGCCAATGCCCGACGAAATCCTGACATTGCCGGAAGTGGCAAGCCTGCTGAAGGTGGCGGAGAAAACTGTCTACACGATGGCTCAGCGAGCGGAGATCCCGGCATTCAAGGTAAGAGGACAGTGGCGGTTCAAGCGCATTGATCTTGATCGGTGGATTGAGGCGCAGAAGGTCGCCCTCAACCCGTCGGCGGCGCAGAGTGAGCCAAAGCCTTCGGACTTGAAGGCGGCACGTCGTGGGAGGCAGGATGATCACTGACTTCCATGCAAAGTACCTGGCCTACGAGCTCACGAAACGGTGCGCGCCAGATAGCTCTGAACGTTTGGCTGGAGCGGTGGCCGGCGCTCAGGTCGATCTGAACCCGCATCAGGTTGACGCTGCGCTGTTTGCCTTTGCATCGCCCCTTTCAAAGGGCGCGCTGCTTGCCGATGAGGTTGGTCTCGGAAAAACGATTGAAGCCGGGTTGGTCATCTCCCAACGATGGGCCGAAAGAAAGCGTCGTATCCTGGTCATTGTGCCCTCGAACTTGCGCAAACAATGGCACCAGGAACTGAGCGAGAAATTTCTGCTCCCCGGTGTGATCTTGGAATCCAAGTCTTATAACCAGTCCATCCGGGATGGGGTTCTTCAGCCTTTCGAAGTCCACAATGCGATCGTGATCTGCTCATATCAGTTCGCGCGTTCCAAGGCGTCAGACGTGCATAGGGTGCCTTGGGATCTTGTGGTGGTTGACGAGGCTCACCGCCTCAGGAACGTCTACAAGCCGTCGAATGTCATCGCGAACACGCTCAAGAATGCACTCGCCCAGAAGAACAAGCTGCTTCTGACTGCAACTCCTCTCCAGAATTCGTTGCTGGAATTGTATGGTCTCGTTAGTTTCATTGACGAGCATGCCTTTGGTGACATTAAGAGTTTCCGGGAACAGTTCGCGAATCCGGGAGATAAGCGCAACTTCGAAGCGCTGAAGGAGCGTCTGAAGCCGATCTGCCACCGGACACTACGGCGCCAGGTGACCGCGTATATCCCGTACACGCGTCGCTTGCCTCTGGTCGAGGAGTTTACGCCCGCGGACGGTGAAGACCGTCTCTATCAGCTCGTTTCCGACTACCTGCAGCGCGACAATCTCCAGGCGCTGCCCTCAGGACAGCGGTCGCTGATGACGCTTGTCCTACGCAAACTGCTGGCGTCGTCGACATTTGCGATCGCAGGCGCCCTGAATTCAATCTCGCAGCGACTAAAGGCAAAGCTGGATGCCCACCCTGTCGCGACGCCTTTGGAGGAGGAGCTTTCCGAGGATTTCGAAGCTCTCGATGAGACTGCCGACGAGTGGCCGGAGGAGGCGGAGGAAGAACCACTGACCGACGCCGACCGCAAAGCCATTGAGGCAGAAATTGCAGAACTAGAATCCTTTTCGAAGCTGGCGACCTCGATAGAACACAACGCCAAGGGCAAGGCCCTGCTGAAGGCCTTGGACGTGGCCTGCGCAAAAGCGCGCGAACTTGGTGGCGCTGAAAAGGCGATCATCTTCACCGAGTCACGGAAAACGCAGGAATACCTTCAACGCATTCTCGCCAGTAGCCCATATGCAGGCGGCATTGTTTTGTTCAACGGCACAAACACAGACCCTTTGTCGCGTGAGATTTATGCACGCTGGGTCGAGCGGCATGCCGGGTCAGACCGGATGACGGGGTCCAGAACCGCGGACATGAGATCTGCGCTGGTTGATTACTTCCGTGATGAAGGTCAGATCATGATCGCGACGGAGGCCGGCGCCGAGGGCATCAACCTGCAATTCTGCTCGCTCGTCGTGAACTATGACCTGCCGTGGAATCCACAGCGTGTGGAGCAGCGCATCGGCCGCTGCCATCGATACGGCCAGAAGCACGACGTCGTCGTTGTGAACTTCATCAATCGCAAGAACGAGGCGGATCAGCGCGTCTATCAGCTGCTCTCCGAAAAATTTCGCCTTTTCGAAGGGGTGTTCGGCGCGAGCGACGAGGTCTTAGGCGCGATTGAGTCCGGGGTCGATTTCGAGAAGAGGATAGCCGGCATCTACCAGGAGTGCCGTCAACCCGAACAAATCCGGGCCGCCTTCGACCAGCTACAATTAGAGCTGAGCCTCGAAATCAATGTGGCCATGAGCCAGACGCGGCAGAAGCTCCTCGAAAAATTCGATGACGAGGTCCGAGAGAAGCTCCGGATTCGAGACGAGGACGCGAAGGTTCATCTCGATCGCTATGAGCAGTGGTTGATGCGCCTGACGCGCCATGAACTCGACGGGTTGGCGACGTTCCACAACAGCTCGTCGTTCACCTTGCCCGCACGGCCTCAATGGGCAAATGGCGCCGCCATTCCGCCCGGGCTTTACGAATTGCCGCGACGGTCCGGCGAGGCACACACCTATCGGCTCAATCATCCCCTGGGCGAAGCCGTTGTCGCGCGCGCGAAGGAACGCCCGCTCGCCCCGGCAGAGGTACGTTTCGACTACGCCAACCATTCCGGGAAAATCAGCATTCTGGAGCCCTTCATCGGTAAGGCCGGCTGGCTGGTCGCATCCTTGATGACGGTTGAGGCCCTCGACGAGGCGGAGGACCACATCCTTCTTTCAGGGATCACCGATGAAGGCGATTTGCTCACCCGCGAAGTCTGCGATCGCCTTCTGACGATTCATGGCACGCGCGGACAGGATATCACCCCCGACGGCGGGGCCATGACGCGTCTCGATAGGTCATTGAGCGAAAGTCAGGCGCTGATCCGCAGAAGCGTGTCGGAAAGAAACGCGCGTTTCTTCGAAGCCGAAGCCGACAAGCTCGATGGCTGGGCAGATGACCTCAAGGTCGGGTTGGAGCGCGAGATCAAGGAAATCGACAGGCTCATCAAGGAAGCTCGCCGCGCTGCCACGACCGCCTTGACCCTCGAAGAAAAGCTCGCGGGGCAGAAACAGATCAAAACGCTCGAATCGACGCGAAATCAGAAGCGGCGCTCGCTCTTCGACGCGCAGGACCAGATCGACCGGCAGCGTGCTGATCTCATCGCCCAGATCGAGTCCAAGCTCGAACAGAGGGTCGAAGTTGCACCTCTTTTCACCATCCGCTGGACGTTGGACTGAGCCATGCCCAACGCTGCGGAGAAAATCGCTCACATCGAAGCTGCGCTCCGGCGCCGGTTTTTCCCCTTGGTGCCGGAACGCGCTCAGAAATGGACAGCTGACCAGCATGACATTGATCGGTGTTCACGTTCACTCGCGGCTTATGCGCTGTGCGGAATATGCGGGATCGCCGATGCGACCGCTGCTGGCGCACTGGTCGACGGTAGTGACGATGGTGGTATCGACGCACTCCATTTCGATCGCGCGAAGCAACGCCTCATTGTTGTTCAATCCAAGTACAAGCGGCCAAACAACGCCGATAATCCGCAGGGCACAGGTCCAAATCAGGCCGAGACGCTCAAGTTCATCAATGGCGCTAAAGCGCTCATCGAGCGGCGCTTCGACGGCTTCAATGCGGCGGTCAGGAACCGGTTGGATGAAATCGAGGAAGCGCTCGACACGCCGGGCGTGAAGATCTGCCTAATTCTTCCATTCCTCGGCGAAGCGTTGGACATCCATGCGAAAGTGGACCTCGACGCCTTCGTCGCTCAGTGCAACAGCCTTTCGGACTGCATGAGCGCCACCGTTGTCGGCATCACGCAGACCTATGACTGGATGGTCGCCGAGCAGGCAACCCAAGCCGTCGATATCCGTCTCACCTTGGAAAAATGGTCGAGTGTGACCGCGCCGCGGAAGGCGGTCTATGGGCTGGTGAAGGGCCAGGACCTTGCGGCGCTGGTGACCGAGCATGGGACCGCGCTCTTTGAACGCAACATCCGGCACTATCTCGGCTCGGTCGGTGTGAATGTCGCGATCGAGGAAACCGTGCGGCGACGTCCGGAGGATTTTTTCTACCTGAACAATGGCATCACGGCTGTCACGTCTGCCATCACGCCCGCGCCGGGCTCCCCCGACCGTTGCGTGTTCGGGCTCGCAGCGTTCTCGATCGTCAACGGCGCCCAGACCGCGGGCTCCATCACGACGGCGTCGCTGGCGGCAGCTATCTCTGATAACGCAAAGCTTCATATCACGATCATCGAGGTTCCGGATCCGGCCGACGATTTCGCTGTCCGCGTGACGCGGGCGCGGAACTACCAGAATCAGGTGCGGGGCGTCGATTTCGCAGCGCTCGATCCCAATCAGGAGCGGATCCGGCAGGAACTCGCGGCCGTCGGCATTCGCTACCATTATCGGCCGTCCGCGGAATCCCGGATCCGGCAGGACGATGCGTTCACACTCGAAGAGGCGGCGCTCGCGTTGGCGTGCCTCGCGTTCGCCGTTACGGACGGGCAGCGAAGGGGCCATAGGGGACAGAACGCGATCGACCTCGTCGTCATCGCCAAGCGCGAGATCGGTCGCCTATGGGAACAGGAAGGCGCGATTTATTCCCAACTTTTCCCGGCATCGATATCCGGCGTTCGGATCTGCAGGCTCGTCCGCATCTATCAATTCGTCGACCGCATCCTGGCCGGCAGCGAGCGGTCCGAGACGGCCTATGACCGCAGGATGTTTTTCCGGCACGGCCGCTATTTCATCATGGCCTTCGTCGCACATCGCCTGCCAAGGCTTATTGCCAAAGCGGCTCCGGCCCTCACCGCCGAGGAGGAGCGCGAGATATCGCAGGAGACCAATCACCTTTCTGAGGTGATCTTCGCGACCTCCAGGGCGATGCAGGTCGATCGCGGCTTTCTGGCCATCTTCCGCAATCTCACCGATGCGCAGCCACTTGCCGAGAAGGCCCTCCTTCGATTGGCCGAATTGGATGCCGCTCAGAACCCACAGGCTCCTGCCAGCGCGGCTGCGCCGGCGATCGCCCCAGCCGCAATGGACCAAGCATGACCAAAAAACAAAAACTCGAACTGACCTGGGTGGGCAAAGAGAACCGGCCGCGGCTAGAACCGCGCATTCTGCTGGAGGACCCGGAGAAGTCCTATCACGCGAAGCATCGGGTGAGCGATGACGACATTTTCGACAACAGGCTGATCTTCGGCGACAACCTGCTCGCGCTGAAGGCGCTTGAGCAGGAATTTTCTGGAAGGGTCCAATGCGTCTTTATTGATCCGCCCTATAACACGGGCAGCGCTTTCGATGAGTACGAGGATGGAATTGAACATTCTCTCTGGCTTTCGCTGATCCGCGAGAGGCTGGAGCTGATCCGACGACTAATGTCAGATAGCGGCTCACTTTGGATTACAATTGACGACAATGAAGCGCATTATCTGAAGGTGATATGTGATGAAATATTTGGTAGAAAGAATTTTATAACAACAATAGCTTGGCAAAAAAAATACGCTCCAAAATCAGATTCAAAGCTGCTTTCGGTCTCTCATGATTTTATTCTTGTTATCGCGAAAGATATTGAACGGGTTCGAATCAATAGGCTGCCCAAAACGGAAGTTCAGACATCCAGATACACCAATCGAGACAATGACCCTCGTGGGCCTTGGAAGGCGGGTGACGTGCTTCGCAATGAGGTCCGAGACTATGCCATTTTTCCTGTAACGACGCCATCGGGCCGCCAGGTAATGCCTCCTCCAGGAACTAGCTGGCGTTACACGAAAGAAAAATTCGCCGAGTTAATTCATGATAATCGGATTTGGTTTGGTGTCGACGGCAGCGCGCGACCTGCAATTAAAAGATTTATATCCGAAGTGACGGACACCATACCTGCTACGACATGGTGGGACTACAAGGAGTCTGGCCATAACGACGAGGCAAAAAAGGAGAGCAAGCAGCTCTTCGGCGATGGTTTGTTCGCAACACCAAAACCAGAGCGTCTCTTGCAAAGGATTATCGAGATTGCCAGCCATCCGGCCGATCTCATCCTCGACTCCTTCGCTGGATCCGGCACCACCGGCGCCGTCGCCCACAAGATGGGCCGGCGGTGGATCATGGTGGAGCTGGGCGAGCATGCACACACCCACATCATTCCCCGCCTGAAGAAGGTTATTGACGGTGAAGACAAGGGCGGCGTGACCGAGGTGACAGGCTGGCAGGGTGGCGGCGGATTCCGCTATTTCAAGCTCGCGCCGTCGCTCCTCGAAAAGGACAAGTGGGGCCGCGAGGTCATCAGCAAGGCCTACAATGCCGAGATGCTCGCCGAAGCGCTGTGCAAGATCGAGGGCTTCACCTATGCGCCGAGCGATAGCGTCTATTGGCAACATGGCACGTCGACCGAGCGTGACTTCATTTATGTGACGACGCAGACGCTTTCGCCGGAGCAGCTTGACGCCTTGAGCGAGGAGGTCGGCGACGGACGCACGTTGCTCGTGCTCTGCGCGGCGTTCCGCGGCAACACATCCGCCTGGCCAAACCTGACGGTGAAGAAGATTCCGAACCACATTCGCGAGCGCTGCGAATGGGGCCATGACGACTACAGCCTCAATGTCGAAAATCTGCCGAAGGCGCCGCCCGCGCCCAAGGCGGCCGACAAAACGCTGTCCCTTTTCGCCTCCCAGCCGGGCCTGTTCGATCTCGCGGGAGACGACCAATGAACCGTCACGTCAACGCCATCGCCGGCCGTCTCAGCCTCCGCGCTCCGCAGCGGCAATCTCTCGAAATTCTCGATCGCGTCACCGAACTCGCGCCGCCGCGAAAGGGCGCTGATCTGGAGGCGGCGCTTGCGGCGATTAGGAGCGAGTTTCCGAGAGTCACGGACTTCGAACGTGACTTCCCGAGTCTGTGTTTCGCGCTGGCGACCGGCGTTGGCAAGACCCGGCTCATGGGCGCGTTCATCGCCTATCTGCACCTAGCGCATGGCTTGAACAACTTCTTCGTGCTCGCGCCGAACCTCACGATCTACAACAAGCTGATCACCGACTTTACGCCGAACACGCCGAAATATGTGCTGAAGGGCATCGCTGAATTCGCGATATCGCCGCCCGTCATCACGACGGGCGACAATTTCGAGCGGCAGATTGCCAGCGGCGGCAATCTGTTCCCGGTCACCGTCAACATCTTCAACATCTCCAAAATCAATTCCGAGGTGCGGGGAGGCCGCAGCCCGCGCATCCGCAGCTTTAAGGAAGAGATCGGCGACAGCTATTTCGATTACCTCGCGGCGCAGAAGGACCTCGTTCTGATCATGGACGAGTCGCATCGCTACCGGGCGACCGCGGGCGTGCGCGCCATCAACGAGCTGAAACCGGTTATGGGGCTGGAGCTGACCGCGACTCCGTTCGTCGAGACGACGCGGGGACCTGCGCCGTTCCAGAACGTGGTCTTCGACTATCCGCTCGGCTGCGCCATGGCTGATGGCTTTGTGAAAGAGCCGGCCGTCGTCACCCGCGAGAACTTCGTCGCGACCGGCAAGTCGCCCGAACAGCTGCAGCAGATCAAACTGGAAGATGGCGTGCGCCTGCACGAAAGCGTCAAGGTCGAACTGGAGACCTATGCGCGCCAGATCGGCGAGCGGATCGTCAAACCCTTCATCCTCGTGATCGCGCGCGATACGACACATGCTGCGGAGCTGATGACTCTGGTCAAGTCCAACGCCTTCTTCGAGGGGCGCTATGCGGACAAGGTCATCCAGGTCGATTCCAGCGTAAAGGAAGAGGAGACGATCGAGAGACTGCTGAAGGTTGAAGACCCCGATGAGCCGACCGAGATCGTCATCCACGTCAACATGCTGAAAGAAGGCTGGGACGTCACCAACCTCTACACGATCGTGCCGTTGCGCGCCGCCAATGCCCGCACGCTCATCGAACAGTCAATTGGGCGGGGTTTGCGTCTGCCCTATGGCCGGCGGACCGGGGTCACCGCCGTCGACCGACTAAACATTGTAGCACATGACCGATTTCAGGAGATTGTCGACGAGGCGCGCAAGCCGGATTCGACCATCCGCCTGCAGCAGGTCATCCTCACCGATGGGGAGTTGCAGCAGAAGACCGTCACGGTCGAGTCACGGCCTCAACTCGCCGCCAAGCTCGGCCTGCGTTCTGATGCGCCGGTCAACGGCACATCCGGCTTTGAGGAGTCGCCGGCCGAATTCACTAACGAAGAGCAGCAGGTCGTTCGGATCGCCTATGATGTGATCCGCAAGATGGAAACCGAGCCATCGCGCCTGCCCAGCGTCGCATACCTACAGAAACCCGAGGTGCAGGCAGCGGTTCTGCGCGAGGTCCAAAGCCAGTATCAGCCCGGCCAGTTGGAGCTGGATGGGATCGCCAAGCAACCCGATCTCACCGCCATCGTCGCCCGAACTGTCGACCTGGTCGTGCAGCAGACGATCGATATTCCCCGCATTTTAGTCACGCCGAAGGGCGAGGTGAAATCCGGCTTCCATCAATTCACGCTCGACCTGTCGCGCTTGCGCTACGAAGTGCCGAACGAAACGCTATGGGCTGCGCATTTGCGGACGGGGCAAGTCGACCGCATCGGTCTCGGCGCCGGCAATATCGATGAGCAGCGGTTGGAGGACCATGTCGTCAGCGGCCTGATCGACTTCGATGACGTGGCCTACGACGAGCATGCCGATCTGCTCTACGATCTTGCGGCCCAGGTGGCGAACCATTTGTTGACCACGCATCCTGAAGACGGGGTTCGCAAGATCCTGCGCCTCCACCAGAAGGAGATTGCCCGCTTTGTTCATGCGCAGATGCAGAACCACTTCTGGCAGGACACAGAGGTCGAATACGAGGTCGTCGTCACGCGCGGCTTCACCGAGTTGCGAAAGAGCGCCTATACGGCGGCGGCCGGAGAGGTGCCACTCGATTTCCGTCAGTCCCCCGCGGACAAGGCCAACATGGCGCGATATCTGTTCGGCGGCTTCCAGAAGTGCCTGTACGCCACCCAGAAATTCCAGTCGGATGCCGAGCGGAAGCTGGCGGTCGTTCTCGATCGCGAGGCGCTGAAATGGTTCAAGCCAGCGCGCGGGCAGTTTCAGCTGTTTTATCGCAGCGGCACGGACCTTCAGGAGTATCAGCCGGACTTCGTGGCCGAGACGGATGACTGCATCTTGATGCTCGAACCTAAGGCCTCAAACCAGATGACCGATCCGGATGTGCTGGCAAAGCGCGACTCCGCCCTCGAGTGGTGTCGACATGCGAGCGGTCACGCTGCGAGCTACGGCGGCAAGGCATGGCGCTATGCCCTGATCCCGCATGATGCGATCGCGGAGAACATGACGCTCGTCGGTCTTCTGCAGCAGTTTGGAGAGATGAGATGAGCGTCCCTGACTACTAGTCGCTCATGCTGCCGGTTCTGCAAATTGCGGCGAAGGGAGAGACCTCTGTGCTGCGCGCGGAGCCGGAGGTCTCATAGTGGTGGCAAAGCCCTTTCCTTGATGTCCTAGACCATCGCGATATCAACGACATAGGTGTTCGCAGTTTCGCTCTGGTCGGCGCGCCAGCACCGCCGATTGTCCTCCACGGTGCGACGTGGCCGCCGGAAATCCCCAGAGCCAAGGGCGCAAATAATTGCGCCAACAATCCTTGCTTCCCGACAAGTTATTGCGACGGTGACACCACGTTGTCGCTTCTATGAGATGGGAAGCCGACGAAGGCCGGCGCCGGAAACGGCGCAGCGTCACGCTGGCGGATCTTGCAGACATTACTGTTGCGAGACACGCGTCCGGCCGACGACTCGGATACTGTCGCCGGTTCTAAGGCGCGCCGGGTGAGCGCAATGCGGCACCGGAAGCGACAGCTTCGCCGCGCGTTGTCGCCGGCGCGTATAAGAGGCTTTGCGCGGGCAAGGCCAGGCAGAGCCCGCCTGCTTCGCAATGGTCGTGGATGAGGTCGATGATCTCGTTCCTGGCGGACGTTCCCATGGCGAGGCTGGCGACGCGGAACTGCAGTTCCACGTCGATCGCGACGGCGTCGATGGACTTCAGGGCAACGACCGGCGGCGGATCCTTCACGATGCGGGTGCTGGCTTGCAGCACGGACCGCATCGCCGCCTCGATCCGGCGCGGCCGCTGCACGGCGGCGAAGCGCACGGCCACTGTGATCTGATGCGTTTCGTCGGGACGGCTGAGGCTGGTCAGGCCCTGTCTCGCCAGCAGGCTGTTGGGCAGCACGACGATGTTGTTCGCTCCGGTCAGCAGATTTGTGGAGCGCCAGTTGGTCTCGGTGACCCGGCCTGCCGTACCGTCGCTCAGCTGCACCCAGTCGCCTATCGCATAGGCTTTGCCGAGCGTCAGCGCGATGCCTGAAAAGACATCGCCGAGCGTGTTCTGTAGCGCCAGACCCAATATGAGGGCGACCACGCCCGAGGTCGTCACCAGAGTGGCGATGGGCATGCCGAACACGAAGCCCATCACCGACAGCGCGACGCCGAGATAGATGACGGCAACAGCCATGTCCAAGATGAGATGGGCTTCCCGCGGCTTGCGGTTGAGCCTGACATAAATGTGGAGAAGGCCGATGATCGTCCATGCAAGGTGGGTCCACCAAAGAACCTTGGCGGACTTCGACAGCCACTCGGCGAAACCCTCCGTGTAGACGTCATCGGGCTGATGCGGCGCGATGCCTCCCATGTAAAGAATGAGGCTCATGGCGGCGAAGAACAGGATCTGGACGATCAGGCGAGCTGTCGGGCGGCTGCGGCCCTGAACGTGCCAGACGACGATGCCGGCAATGCCCAGGATGTTGATCAGGGCAAGCGGCAGGTAGTGGTCATCACCAGACATGGAAGAGATCTGCCGGATTGCGTGCGGCAAAACACGCCGGCCGAGCCGGCGTGATGCGTTCGGGCGTCCCGGAGCATTTCCGCGTTTCACTGTATTGCGGAAATGCTCCGGTCGGCGCTGCGAAATCAGTAGTCCCAGAACACCGGCACCCAGCGGAAGTGGTCGCCATCAATTGCCACATGGCCGACGGACGGGAACGGCAGGTGGGTGGCCACCAGCGATGACTCCGTAGCCGCCAGTTCCTTCAAGAGACGGACCCGGACGCGGGCCGCCTCTTCGGGGTCATGTTCGAAGCCGTTGTACCACTCCGGGTGTTCGAACCCGACCGCGAACACGGCGTCGCCGGCGAACATCAGCCGGTCGCCGCCGGACGCCACGCGGACCACGCTGTGGCCGGGGGTGTGGCCGCCGGTGCGGGAGACGACCACGCCGGGCGCCACTTCGGACTCCTCGTCGAACAGCCGCAGATGGCTTTGATACTCCTGCGTGAACCGCTTCGCGGCGGCGCGCAGCGTGTCCGGAAATCCGGGCGGCATGTTGACCTGGCTGAAGTCAGGGTCTTTCCAGAACTCGACCTCGGCAGCCGCCACATGGATCCGCAGATCCGGGCGGAGCTGCTCCTTGACGCCGTCGATGAGCAGGCCACCCACATGATCCATGTGCATGTGAGTGAGGACGATGTCGGTGACAGATCCCAGATCGATGCCGGCGGCCGCCAGCCGCCGGATCAGCTGGCCGGCGCGCGGCAGGTTCAGGTCCGGATCGAGGCCGAGGCCGGCGTCGACGAGGATGGTCTGCCGGCCGCTGCGGACGACGACTGCGTTCAGCGCCCAGTCGAAGGCCTCGGCCGGCAGGAACATGTCGTTGAGCCAGGCCGCCCGCGCGGTCGGCTCGACATTATGCCCCAGCATCTTGGTCGGAAGCGGCAGGACGCCGTCGCTGACGATCAGCACGTCGATCTCGCCGATCCGCACCGCGTAGCGCGACGGCACCAGTTCTTCGTGTCCCGTTCGACGGGGGGCGGAGGTGTCTTGCACGCTCATGTTCATCTCCTGTTGAGGTGGTGGAACTGAGCCAATCGGTTCCACTGAGGGGTGTGGGTTGTCGTGAGGCGATCCGCTCGCGGCCGCCGATGCGGCGCGCGCACGGCATCGGTTGTGCCTAGAGGTCGGTGACCCGCTCGGGTTCCGCCGAGGCGAGGGCGACGTCGCGCTGGGCACGAGGCGGGTAGATCCACACCGTGTTGATCTCCTGCTTCATCTTCTTGGCCTCGGCGCCGACGAACTCGATCTGACGGTCCCAGCCGCGCGTGAACAGCGCGCCGGCGTCGCCGAGGTCCAGGCAGGTCACATAGGCCTCTTGGTGGTAGGGGATCGTCGGCACGCCCAGCAGCTCGGCGGCGGCGTTGTGGCCGGCGAAGGCGCCCATTCGGGTGGCGTGCTGGCAGGACATCAGCGCGTAGTTGCCGACGTCGTCGCACGCCGCCTTGGCGGCGTCGCCGGTGGCGAAGACGCCGCCGACGCCCGGCACGCGCAGGGCGCGGTCGACGAGCAGCCGGCCAGAATTGTCGCGCTCGGCCGGGATCTGCTGGGTCAGTGGCGCGGCGCGCATGCCGGCAGCCCAGATCACCGTGGCGCACTCGATGCGCTCGCCACCGGTGAGCGTCACGCCGCCCGCATCCACCGCGGCGACGCCGGCACCGAGCCGGGTCCCCACGCCCACCTTGCGCAGGGCGTTCTCGATGACCGGGCGCGGACCGGCTCCCATATCGGGCGCGATGGCGTCGTTGCGGTCGACGATGACGACGCGGATAGCGGCCTTGTCGCCGAGGATGGTCCGCAGCCGCGCCGGCATTTCCGTCGCCGCCTCGATGCCGGTGAAGCCGCCGCCGGCGACGACCACCGTATCGCGCGCAGCCGACGCCGGGCGGCTTGCCAGCCCGTGAAGATGGCGGTCGAGGGCGACAGCATCGTCGAGCTGGTCGACGCTGAAGACGTGCTCGGCAAGGCCGGGAATGTCCGGACGAAACAGGCGGCTGCCGGTCGCGAGAACCAGCCGGTCATAAGGCAGCGTCCTGCGCTCGCTGCCACCCGTGACGATCCCGACGGAGTTGAGACGGGTGTCGACCGTCTCGGCGGTGCCCTGCACATAGCGGACGTCGATCGCCTCCAGCAGCTCCAGAAGCGGCGCCGTGAGCGTCTCGGGCCTGGGCTCGTAAAGCCGCGGGCGGACGACCAGCGTCGGCTGCGGCGCTGCCAGCTCGATCTCGAGCTCGTCGGGCGAGACGCCTTGGAGATCGCGCAGGCGCGCGGCGGAAAGGGCGGCATACATGCCGGCGAAGCCGGCGCCGATGATGACCAGTCGCATGTGAACTACTCCTGTGAGGGGTCCCGAAGGTGCGGGTCGCCGTTGCCGCCGCCATCAGGCGGAGCCTTTGGTGGGCTGCGATGCGAGAAGGCGGTGGAGCGTCAGTCCATCGATCTAGCCTCGGCGCGCTCGTCGGTGCGCGAGAGGCATTGCTGCGATTGCCGTGCGATTGCCGTCATCGCGCGCGCCGGCGCCAATTGCTCGGGGTCTCACCTGTCAGGCGCCGGAAGGCGGCGGCGAAAGCGGACTGGGAGCCGTAGCCCAGCGCCACCGCGATCGAGACGACCGGTTCGTCGGTATCGCGCAGCAGCGTCGAGGCCTGCGCCAGCCGGTGCTGCCGGAGCCAGGCGTGCGGCGACAGCCCGGTGCTCTGCTTGAAGGCGCGGCAGAAATGGAAGCGCGACAGATGCGCATCCGCGGCGAGCGCGGCGAGCGACAGGTCCGCGTCGTCATCCGAACGCAGGCGCTCGATGGCACGGCGCAGCGCCGTCGGCGACAGCCCTCCCAATGCCGGCTGTGGGCTGGCAGCGGCGCCGGTGTGCGCGGACAGGAGCCGCGTCGCCAGAAGATCGGTGAGCTGCTGCCGGAACAGCGCGTCCAGGGCCTCACTACCGTCGAGAGCGTCCGCCGCGCTCATCAAGAGGCGGGATGTCGTCGGATCGAGATGGCCGGTGCGCTCGAGCAAGGGCGCGGGGCCGGCCGTGTCGGCTTCGGCGGCGACGCGTTCCAGGACGGCGTGCGGCAGATAGAGCTGGAGGACGTTGACCGCTCCGCCGATGTCCCAGCGCGAGCTGGTACCGGACGGGATGATCGTCACCACGCCCGACCTCGCCGTCCCGGAAGCGAGCGTCCTGCCGGTCCGGCGCTCCAGGCGCTGCATCGTGCCGACATAGGTCATGATGACATGGTCCTTCATCGGCTCGACGACGTCGTGCAGTTCGCCGTGCTTCCAATGGGCGATGGAACTGCCGGAAATCTCGGTGACGATGCGGCGCGGCGTGGTGCCGAGGACGCGCGCCATCTCGCCCGCCGCTGGCCGGGAGGCGGTCCACGGCTGTTCTTCGGTGCGTCGGGAAGCGCGGAACAGATCCTCTGGCGAGGGCACGCGCAGGATGGTCTCGTCCATCGATCCACGCTCACGGCTCGGTTGCATCGTGAGCGCAGGGTGCGGCGAGGCCGGCGTAAAGTCCTTGCGGCGAGGTTGGATTGATCTTGCTTTTACGTCCAAAGCGACGCGGAGCGGCCTTATGAGAAAAGCTCCGTACGCGTCATGATATGAGGGCGATCCGCAGAGCGGCGCGGCAAGCTGCCCCGCCTGCGCGTGGCGATGGAGCGCTGAATTGAAGTACCAATTCGCAGACTGCGTGCTCGACCTCGATCGACGGGAGCTGACTCGCGGCTCGCAGACGGTCGCCGTCGGTCCGCAAGTCTTCGATCTGCTGGCTCATCTCGTGGAGAATCACGAGCGGGTGGTGAGCAAGGATGGCCTGCTCGATGCAGTCTGGAACGGCCGCGTCATCTCTGAATCCACGCTGACCAGCCACATCAACGCGGTGCGTAAGGCGATCGGCGACACCGGCGCCGAGCAGCGCCTCGTGCGCACGGTCGCCCGCAAGGGATTTCGCTTCGTCGGTGACATCAGGCAGGTCGGGATGCCGGAGGCGTCGCGCAAAGCCGCGATCATGGCGGACATCGCCATCCAGCCGACGGCTGCGACGGCGCAGAAGCCTTCCATCGCCGTGATGCCGTTCCAGAACCTCAGCGGCGACCCGGAACAGGACTATTTCGCTGACGGCGTCGCGGAAGAGATCATCACCGCCCTGTCGCGGGTGCGCTGGCTGTTCGTCATCGCGCGCAATTCCAGCTTCGCCTATCGCGGCCGTCCTTTCGACGTGAAACAGATCAGCCGGGAGCTGGGCGTCACCTATGTGCTCGAAGGCAGCGTGCGCAAGGCCGCCGACCGCATCCGCATCACCGGCCAGCTGGTCAATGCCAGCACCAATGGCTATCTCTGGGCCGACCGCTTCGAGGGTGCCCTCGACGACATCTTCACGCTGCAGGACCGTATCTCCGGCGATGTCGTCGGCGCCATCGCCCCGCAGATGGAATTGGCGGAGATCGAGCGCGCGCGGCGCAAGCCTACCGAAAATCTCAACGCCTATGACTGCTATCTGCGCGGACTCGCGCATCTGCATCGCGGCGGCAGGGAATCCGTCGAGGAGGCGCTGCCGCTTTTCCGCAAGGCGATCGAGCTCGATGGCGAGTTCGCTCCACCCTATGCGATGGCGGCATGGGGCTATTTCTGGCGCAAGGTCAATGGCTGGACGACCGATCCGGTGCAGGAGACGGCCGAGGGCATCGCCCTTGCCCGTCGCGCCGTCGAGCTCGGACGGGACGACGCGGTGGTGCTGGCGAGGGCCGGCCATGCGCTCGCCCATCTCGCCGGCGAGTTCGAGAGCGGCATCGGTCTCCTCGACCGCGCGCTGTTCCTCAATCCCAATCTGGCGCCGGCCTGGTTCCTCGGCGGCTTCCTGCGCGTCTGGCACGGCGAGCCGGAGGCGGCGATCGACTATTTCGAGCACGCCATGCGTCTGAGCCCCGTCGATCCCGAGCTCTACCGGATGCAGGCCGGGATCGCGATGGCGCATCTTTTTGCCGGCCATTTCGAGACTGCGTCGCTATGGGCGGACCAGGCTCAGCGAAACCTGCCAAGCTTCCTCATGGCCGCAGCGATCGGCGCAGCCGGCCAGGCGCTATCGGGCCGCAGGGAGGAAGCCGGCCGAACCATGGATCGTTTGCGCGAGCTCAACCCCGCTCTGCGCCTCTCTTCCCTGAGGGACTGGCTGCCGATCCGCCGGCAGGAAGATTTCGCCCTGTTCGCCGACGGCCTGCGCAAAGCCGGCCTTCCCGACATGTGAGCTGCAACGAAGCTGCGGCAAGTCATGGCTTCAGCATTCGTGCCATGCAAGCATACGGTCCATCTGATTGACGTGAACCGCGTGGCCTAGCCAAGTCCATTTCGCGCACGTTACTAAGGCGTAGTGATTTCAATAACATAGGCGTTTGCAGTTTCGCCCTGCTCGACGCGCCAGCGATTTGAAGGACCTAGGTCCATATCGCGGCGACCGTAGCCCGAAGCCATCGATGAACTGCCGCGCCGGATCAGTTCTCGCGAACGGCCAGCGAGGCGAGGGCGCAGGAGGCGATGCGGGCCTGCTGCGAATCGGCCCGGCTTGTCAGGATGATCGGCGTGCGCATGCCGAGCACCACCCCCGCGCAGGCCGCGCCCCCCAGATAGACAAAGGACTTGTAGAGGCTGTTGCCGGAGTTGAGGTCCGGGACCAAGAGGATGTCGGGCTCGCCGGCGACGTCCGAAACGATCCCCTTGGTGGCTGCGGCCGTCAGCGACACGGCATTGTCGAAGCCGAGCGGTCCGTCCAGCTTCGCACCGGCGATCTGGCCGCGATCGGCCATCTTGCAGAGCGCCGCCGCGTCGATCGTCACCGGCAGCGCCGGATTGACGGTCTCGACCGGCGCGAGGATCGCCACCTTGGGGCTGTCGATGCCGAGCTTGCGGGCAAGCTCCACCGCGTTGCGGACGATGTCCGCCTTCTCGGCCAGCGTCGGCGCGATGTTGATGACCGCGTCGGTCAGCATCAGCGGCTTGTGGTAGACCGGGCAATCGAACCAGAAGACATGACTGGCCCGGCGCCCCGTGCGCAGGGGACTGTCGCGGCCGACCACGGCGCCGAGCAGTTCGTCCGTGTGCAGCGACCCTTTCATGATCGCCGCGATCGCCCCCATGCCGGCGAGGGCAACCGCCTGGCGCGCCGACTGGATCGCGTCCGGTGCGTCGACCACTTCGAGGTCCGCGATGTTCCGTTCGGCAGCGTCAGCGATCCGGGAGATGAGGGTTCTCGGGCCGATGAGAACGGGCTCGATCAGGCCGCAATCGGCGGCATCGAGTGCGGCGACGAGCGCGCCGGTCTCACAGGGATAGACCACACCGACGCGGAGAGGGCCGGCCTCCAGCGCCTTCCGGGAGAGGATGCCGAGCCGCGGATGGGCATTACTCGTCTCTAGCATCGACATGACCGGCTATCCCTCCCGTTTTCGTTGTGCGTGTTATGTCAGTGTCGAGGCCAATGCCTCCGCCGCGGCCTGCAGCGTCGGCAGCCGCTCCATCGCGTTGGCGCGCGAAAGACGCAGAATCGGTGCCTGCAGCGCCAACGCGGCGACGCATTGCTTGCGCGTGACGTCGAGCACCGGCACGGCGATGCAGAACAGCCCGGACAGGAATTCCTCGTCGTCGAGCGCGAACCCCGCCTTCCTCACCTCGCCGAGCTCGGCCTCGAGCCGCGTGCGGTCGGTGAAGGTGTTGGGCGTGTAGGCGATAAGGCCGGTGGCTTCGATAAGCCGATCGCGCTTGCCCGGCGGCATCAGGGCGAGGAACAGCTTGCCGCTCGCCGAGCAGTGCGCCGGCACGTGAGAGCCCTTCTGGAAGGCGACGCGCAACGGCAGCGATGCCTCGACGCGATCGAGATAGACCACCTGCGAGCCTTCCAGCACGGTGAAGTTGCAGCTCTCGCCGAGCTCGCGGGCCACCCGTTCCAGGATCTGGTGGCGGCGCGCGGAGCCGGGGCTGTTGGCGAGGATGGAGAAGGCGAGGGAGGTCGCCCGCGACGCCAGCTCGTAGCGGCGTCCGTCCGGCAGGCGGTGGATCAGCTCCGCATTCTCCAGCATCGTCAACCAGCGGTGCAGCGTGGGCTTGGGCAGGTCGGCGGCATCCGTGAGCTCGGCCAGCGTCGGGGCATGGTCCATGGCGGCCATGATCTCCAACAGGCCGAATACCTTCATGGCGGGCGGGGCGTCAGGGATGTCGTCCATCTGTTTTTAATTCCTATTCCATTTTTTATCGCGTTTGAAGCGAAAAAATGGAATTTCTCTCTTGCGGCTGATTTTGGTTCCGTTCACACTTTGGCTCAGTCGGGATCAGAACGATCGCCGCCGGGCCGGTGAAAGCTAGCGGCGAAGTGCGCGCCCGAAGTCAAGGGAGGACGGACGCACGCACGGCGCGCCGCGGCTTTCCGTGCGTACCGACCAACGAGATGTCCCGGACGATGCAGGAAAGAAGCGGCCCGCCTGAAGGGTCCGCGCCGGTAGTCCGGCCAAGGAGAAGCACCATGAGGATGACCACCGAAGAAGCCTTCGTCAAAGTGCTGCAGATGCACGGGATAGAGCATGCCTTCGGCATTATCGGCTCGGCCATGATGCCGGTGTCCGATCTGTTCCCGAGTGCCGGCATCACCTTCTGGGACTGCGCGCACGAGACCAATGCGGGGCTCATCTGCGACGGCTACAGCCGGGTGACCGGAAAGATGGCGATGGCCATCGCCCAGAACGGCCCGGGCGTGACGGGCTTCGTCACGGCGATGAAGACAGCTTACTGGAACCACACGCCGATGCTGCTGGTCACTCCCCAGGCGGCGAACAAGACCATCGGCCAGGGTGGCTTCCAGGAAGTCGAGCAGATGGCCCTGTTCCGCGACATGGTCTGCTACCAGGAGGAGGTCCGCGACCCCTCGCGCGTGGCCGAGGTGCTCAACCGGGTGATCGAGAAGGCCTGGCGCGGCTGCGCGCCCGCGCAGATCAACGTGCCGCGCGACATGTGGACCCACGTGATCGACATCGAGCTGCCGCAGATCGTGCGGCTGGAGCGCCCCTCGGGCGGGGCGAACGCCATCGCCGACGCCGCCGAGCTCCTGTCTGGCGCCCGGTTCCCGGTCATCCTGAACGGCGGTGGCGTGGTCATCGGCGATGCCATCGCCGAATCCGCCGCGCTCGCCGAGCGCCTGTCGGCGCCGGTCTGCTGCGGCTACCAGCACAATGACGCGTTTCCCGGCAGCCACCCGCTCGCCGTCGGACCGCTCGGCTACAATGGCTCGCGCGCGGCCATGGAACTGATCGCCAAGGCGGATGTGGTGCTCGCTCTCGGCACCCGCCTCAATCCGTTCTCGACGCTACCGGGCTACGGCATCGACTATTGGCCGAAAGAGGCCAAGATCATCCAGGTCGACATCAATGCCGACCGGATCGGCCTGACGAAGAAGATCACCGTCGGCATCTGCGGCGACGCCAAGCAGGTGGCGGCCCAGATCCTCGACCGTCTGTCGCAGACCGCGGGCGACGCCGGCCGTGCGGAGCGCACGGCGCTCATCCACCAGACGAAGTCGGCCTGGCTGCAGGCGCTGTCCTCGATGGACCACGAGGAGGACGATCCGGGCACCCGCTGGAACGCCGAGGCGCGCGAGCGGGACAAGGACCGCATGTCGCCGCGCCAGGCCTGGCGCGCGATCCAGGCCGGCCTGCCGCGCAACGCGATCATCTCCACCGACATCGGCAACAATTGCGCCATCGGCAACGCCTATCCGAGCTTCGATGAAGGGCGCAGATATCTGGCGCCCGGGATGTTCGGCCCGTGCGGCTACGGGTTCCCCTCGATCATCGGCGCCAAGATCGGCTGCCCCGACACGCCGGTGTTCGGCTTTGCCGGCGACGGCGCCTTCGGCATCTCCATCAACGAGATGACGTCGATCGGGCGGGAGGGATGGCCGGCCGTCACCATGGTGGTGTTCCGCAACTATCAGTGGGGCGCCGAGAAGCGCAACACGACGCTCTGGTACGACAACAATTTCGTCGGTACGGAGCTGAACCCCAAGCTCAGCCTCGCCAAGGTGGCGGAGGGGTGCGGCTTCAAGGGCGTCGCGGTGCGGACGATGCAGGAGCTGACCGAAGCGCTCAAGGTGGCGGCGAAGGATCAGGCGGAGGGGGTGACGACCTTCGTCGAGGTGATCCTCAACCAGGAACTGGGCGAACCCTTCCGTCGCGACGCCATGAAGAAGCCGGTCCGGGTCGCGGGCATCAGCCGCTCCGACATGCGTCCGCAGAAAGGGATCACCGCGGCGGCCGCCGAATAGGGCCGCCGATCTCCGAGATGCGGGCGGGTGTCTGACCCGCCCGATATCGTCATCAAGCATGGCGCCGGAACCGCTGGTTTCGACGCCGTGGCCTCCCGCCTGGCTCGGAGGTGCTCAGTTCCCCGGATAGAACGGCAGGGCGCCGTCGCCCTCGCCGCGCCCGATCTCCAACATGTTCTGCTTCAGGGCATCGAAGGCTCGCGCCACGGACTGCACCGCCTCGTCGCTCGAGAAGGGGGCAGGGACGGGCCTGTGCGCCTGCACGAGAGCCACGAGCAGGCAAAAGGAGGTGGCAAGAAACAAGGCGACGTGCAGCCGCTCGGTCCGGTTCATTGCAGGAGCCATCAAGGAACGATCAGCCGTCGATAGCATGCGTTTTGCTGCGCTGCAAAGACGCGGCGCCGTTCTTGCTGCATGGCAGCAATGCGGGTGGGATGGCCTACAACAGTTCGGCGAGCTCACGCGCGGCGGCGCGCAGGTCGGGCAGGTGCTTGCGGCCCTCCTCCAGCGACATGCGCTGCATCGGCGCATGAAAGGAAACCGTCGCCGCGAGATGCCCCTGGCGATCCTTCACCGGCACCGCCAGCGCGATCATGCCGTCGACGAATTCCTGATTGTCTTCCGCATGGCCCTGGGCACGGATGCGGATGACCTCCTCGCGCAGTGCCGCCGGGTCGGTGATGGTCCGGCTGGTATAGGCCTTGAGGCTGGCGCTGCGCAGATACCGCTCGAACAGGGACTCGGCCATCGAGCCGAGACAGGCCTTGCCCGCCGAGGTCGCATGCAGCGGGACGCGCGAGCCGACCTGCAGGGCGATTCGCAGCGGCCATTGGGTCTCGACGCGGTCGACATAGATCATCGCGCCGTCGTCCGGGATCGACAGATTGCACGTCTCGCCCACCAGCGCGTTCAGCCGCAGCAGGATTTCGCGGCGCGGCATGGCATGGCTGGCGGCCCGCACCAGGCCCTGCATCATCTGGCGCAGCCGCGGGCCGGGCAGATAGCTGCGCCCGTCGAGATGGCGGCTGAGCCAGCCGAGTTCCTCGAGATTGCGGACGAGCCGATGGATGGTCGGCTTCGGCAGCTTCAGCAGGGCGTTGATCTCGGTGGGCGTCATCGGCCGGGCTTCGGCCGCCAGAACCTCGAGGATCAGGAGATACCTCAGGCTCGGAGGGGATTCGGCGGCTTCTTGTTCGCTCATTTCAACGCTGCAACCCGTATGTGCCGCTCATTCTATACCGCGCCTGCGCGCCGGCAACCGACACATATCGCATGTGCGAAATCCGTTAGAGTATCCAATAGTGATACTCAAAGTCTCAAAAAGCATTGACTCGATTTTGTAACATGACAGCATAGGGGAGTGAGCCGACGCAAAGACGTCGGCCCAAAATGAAAATCATAAAAAACAACGTCGCCACGTAGGGAGGGCGCAATGTCGGATATCGCTCTGGATTCCGTAGGCAAAGGCACGCATGTGAGCGGCCTGCGCAAGGTTGTCGCTGCGAGCCTCATCGGCTCGACGATCGAATGGTATGATTTCTTTCTCTATGGTGTGGTCGCCGGTATCGTCTTCAACAAGCTGTACTTTCCGGCCGACAATCCCACCGTCTCGATCATGCTGGCCTACGCGACGTTCGCGGTCGGTTTCGTCGCCCGCCCCTTCGGCGGCCTGATCTTCGGCCATTTCGGCGACCGGATCGGCCGCAAGACGATGCTGGTGATCACGCTGATGCTGATGGGCGGCGCCACCGTGGCGATCGGCCTGCTGCCGAGCTACGCGTCGATCGGCATTCTGGCGCCCGTCCTGCTGCTGCTGCTGCGCGTGCTGCAGGGCATCGGCATCGGCGGCGAATGGGGCGGGGCCGTGCTCATGGCCTATGAGTATGCCCCACAGAACAAGCGGGGCTTCTACGCCTCGATCCCCCAGATCGGCCTGTCGCTCGGCCTGTTCATGTCCTCCGGCGTCATGGCTCTCCTCACGCTGCTTCCCGACGAAGACTTCATGTCGTGGGGATGGCGTGCCGCCTTCGTCGGATCGATCGTGCTGGTGTTGCTCGGCACCTGGATCCGCTCGAACATCGGCGAGAGCCCCGAATTCGAGAAGGCGAAGGCTGAATCGCGGGGGCGCGACCTCGCTCTGCCGTTCGCCGACATGCTGAAGCGCTATCCCGGCAATGTGGTCCTGGGCATGGGCGCCCGGTACATCGACGGTGTGTTCTTCAACATCTTCGCGGTGTTCTCGATCCTCTACCTGACGAAATTCGTCGGCATCGACCGCACGCAGGCCCTCTGGACGGTGTGCGCCGCGGCGATGGTGATGGTGATATTCATTCCCTTCTTCGGACGGGTCTCCGACCGGATCGGCCGCCCGACGACCTATGCCTGGGGATCGCTGCTGCTGGCCCTCAGCGTCTTTCCCGCCTTCTGGCTGATGTCGACCGGCGACCCGGTACTGATCGTGCTCGGTATCGTGCTGCCCTTCGGCGTCATCTATCCGATGTGCTACGGCCCCGAGGCCGCATTGTTCGCCGATCTGTTCGATCCGACGGTGCGCTACACGGGCATATCCTTCGTGTACCAGTTCTCGGGCATCTTCGCGTCCGGCATCACGCCGATGATCGCCACCTACCTGATGACGGCGAACAACAACGATCCGTTCTGGCTGTGTGTCTACGTGGTTTTCGCCGCGCTCGTCTCGATGTTCAGCGCGATCCTCATCGGCCGGCGTCGCCGTCTTTCCTGAAACCTCCCGGTCGCCAGACGGACTCTCCCTCGCGGGCGAGGGGGAGTCCGCCATTCAGCGAAAGGCAGAGTTTTCGAGGCCGATGGTCTCAGAAATGAGGATCACGAGATGAGGCAGGCGATGGAGACGGCGGACTACGTGGTCGTGGGCGCGGGCTCCGCAGGATGCGTGATCGCCAACCGGCTGAGCGCCGATCCCACGGTCCGGGTGATTCTGATCGAGGCCGGGGGGAAGGATTCGAGCCCCTGGATTCACGTCCCGGTCGGCTATTTCAAGACCATGCACAATCCCGACTTCGACTGGTGCTACCAGACCGAGAAGGATCCGGGGCTGAACGGGCGGCAACTGAACTGGCCGCGCGGCAAGGTGCTGGGCGGCTCGTCGTCGCTCAACGGCCTGCTCTATGTACGAGGGCAGCGCGAGGACTATGACCGCTGGGCGCAGATGGGCAATGCGGGCTGGTCCTGGAGCGAGGTGGGGCCGATCTTCGAAAGCCTGGAGACGTTTCAGCGCGGTGGCGGCGAAGGCCGCGGCACGGCGGGTGAGCTGCAGGTATCGGACCCTCGCCTGCGGCGCGAGATCTGCGAGCGCTGGATCGAGGCTGCCCTGTCTCTCGGCCATGCCTACAACCCGGACTATAACGGGCCGGTGCAGGAGGGGGTCGGCCATTTCCAACTGACCGTCGACCGCGGGCGCCGCTGCTCCTCCGCGACGGCCTTTCTGAAGCCGGTGCGCGATCGCCGGAATCTCTCGGTCGTGACGGATGCCCATGTGCTGCGCGTCGTGATCGAGGGCGGGCGCGCGACCGGCGTCGAGCTGCGCCGCGACGACGGCAGCCTTGAGATCGTGCGCGCCAGCCACGAGGTCATCCTGAGCGCAGGAGCGATCGGATCGCCGCACATCCTCATGCTGTCGGGCATCGGTGACGGCCGCCGGCTGCGCGAGCACGGCATCGAGGTCCGGTGCGATCTCCCGGAGGTCGGCCGCAATCTTCAGGACCACCTCCAGGCACGGCTGGTCTTCAAGTGTCACGAGGCGACGCTGAACGACGAGGTGCGCAGCCTCCTCAACAAGGCGCGTATGGGTCTCGAATACGCGCTGTTCCGCACCGGGCCGATGACCATGGCGGCGAGCCTCGTCTTCGGGTTCATGAAGACGCGGCCGGGGCTCGCGACGCCGGACATCCAGTTCCACATCCAGCCCTGGTCGGCCGACAGCCCCGGGGAAGGCGTCCATCCCTTCTCGGCCTTCACCCAGTCCGTCTGCCAGTTGCGTCCCGAAAGCCGGGGAACCGTCGCACTGAAATCGGCCGATCCGCTGACGCATCCGCTTATCGCTCCGAATTATCTCGCGACGGCGACCGATCGCGACACTGTGGTGGCCGGCATCCGCATGGCCCGCCAGATCGCCCGCACCGAGCCGCTGCGATCGGCGATCTCGGAGGAGTTCCGGCCGGTGGCGGCCCTTGAGAACGATGAGGAACTGCTCGACTGGGCCCGGATGAATTCGACGACGATCTATCATCCCACTGGCACCTGCCGGATGGGGCCGGACGAGCGCGCCGTGGTGGATGCACGGCTGCGGGTACGGGGCATCGCGGGACTGCGGGTCGCGGATTGCTCGATCATGCCCGAGATCGTCTCGGGCAACACCAATGCTCCCGCCATGATGATCGGTGCCAAGCTGGCGCGCATGGTCCTCGATGACCGGCGCGCAGGTGTTGAAGCCGGCGGAGCTGTCGCGAGCCGTGTCGCGGAGGTCGCCTGATCAAGACCATCGGAGATAAACGCGATTGCGTCAGATGACCGAGGCTACGCTGTCTCTAGACCCGCGCCATGCCCAGATGCGGCGGCAGCGGCGGAGACCCTCCGACGATGGCGGTGGTATGGAAGGCGGAAACCTGCGCCAGCTCGCGCTCGACGAAGTCACCGAGATGTTCGGCCGCGGCGCTCAGGCCCATCGGGCGGCGGTGCAGCACCAGCTCGATGGCGGGAAGGTCGGGCAGCCCGTCCTGCGTTCCCGGGCAGCGCATGCCCGGCTGCACCGCACAGCGCGGAAACACCGATACCGCGAGCCCCGCGAACACTGCCGCCTGAAGCCCGGCCAGGCTCTCGCTGAAGGAGGTGATGGTCCAGCGTCGGCCGACGCGGCCCAGCGCCTCCAATGTGCGCTGGCGATAGACGCTGCCGGGCGGCAGCACCGCAAGCGGCACCACCTCTTCCGTCTCCGGCCGATCATGCGGCCCGGCGACCCAGGTCAGCGGCTCCCACCGCACCACGGTGCCGGTCATCTGATCAGGTTGCCGCGTGGCGATGACGAGGTCCAGCTCATCGCGCTGCATCGCCTCGTAGAGATGGACGCTGCGCATGCAGCGCATCTCGATTTCCACATGCGGATGTGCCCGCGCGAAGCGACGCAGAAGCTGCGGCAGCAGATAGGCGGCGTAGAGATCGGGCACGCCGAGTGTGACACGCCCCTGAATCTCGGGGGCGCCGAAGCGTGCACGGGCTTCGTCGTTGAAGCGCAGGATCGCGCGGGCATATTCGAGGAATATCTCGCCGTCCGGCGTCAGCGTCAGGTGCCGGCGATCCTGGCCGAAAAGCGGACGGCCCAGCGTCGCCTCGAGCCGCTTGATCTGATGGGTGACCGCCGGCTGCGTCCGGCCTACGACGCGCCCCGCCGAAGTGAGCCCCCCGGTCTCGACGATGGCGACAAAGGTGCGAACCAAAGCGATGTCGAGGTCATGGATCATGATCATAAACATCGCGAATGATCGCGATTAACACAATAGATTTCGTTTAATGGCTTCGTCGACATACCGTCTTTCGACTACCCTGTTGTCGCGTCGGACCGTGGGATTACGCCAAGTCCTCCGGCCCATCTTCGAAGCGACGGCCACGTCATCGGGCCGTCGAATCAAGTTTGAAACAAGTCGCGCAGAAGCACTCCGGGCAGTGTCACGTCGGGTCAACCGGCGGACAGCGGAATCCGGTGAGGGAGGTAATCGGTATGAATCTATCACGACGCCATTTTCTTTACGCGGGCAGTGCTCTGGCCGCGGCTGGCTTGCCCTTGCGGCGAGCGGCATTCGCGGCGAGCGAGAAGTTCCCGACGCGGCCGGTCGAGATGATCGTGCCGTGGGGACCCGGCGGGGGCGCGGATCAGCTCGCCCGTCAGATCGGCAAGCTTGCCGAACCCATGTTCGGCCAGGGCGTGCCGGTCGTTAACGTGCCTGGCGGCACCGGCGCCACCGGCATGGCCAAGCTCCTCGCCACGCCGCCAGACGGTTATTCCGCTGCCATCTATATCGCTGACGCGCACGCTCTGCTGGCCGGCTCGAACCCGCGCTGGCAGCTCTCCGACATCACGCCCGCGGCGGTGATGATCCAGGCGCCGTCCTTCATCTTCGTGGCGCAGGACAGCCGGTTCAAGACCTGGGCCGATTTCGAGAAGGAGGCCAGGGCGAGCCCCAACAAGCTTAAGGTGGCGACCCTCGGTTTCGGCAGCGTCGACGATTTCACGCTCAGCTATCTCGCGGGCAAGGGCGTCAACGTCATCCAGGTTCCCTTCTCCAAGCCGAGTGAGCGCTACGTATCGATCCTCGGCGGCCACGCCGACGCTCTCTACGAGCAGGCGGGCGACGTCGGCAGCTTCCTCGCAGGCAAGCAGATGCGGCCGCTCCTCGTCTTCGGCAAGGAGCGCTTCCCCGCTTTCAAGGACGTCCCGTGCTCCTACGAGCTCGGCTACCAGGTCGCGCTGCCGCAGTTCCGTGCCGTGGTGCTGCGTGCCGGCACCCCGGAAGGGGCGCTGTCGGTGTTCGATTCCGTCATGGGCAAGGTCGCGGCGACCGAGGAATACAAGAAATTCCTCACCGAGCAGATCGCGGACCCCAACAGCTACCTCACGGCGAGCCAATCCGGAGCCTTCCTCGAGCAGCAGCTCAGCGAGATGAAGGCGCTGGCGAAGCCCGCCTGATCGGGCATGCGTCCCGGCCGCTGTGGCCGGGACGCTCGGCATGTCCGCCGTCTCCATAACCCGTTCCGTTTCGCGTCGAGGAGGGTCGCCATGACCACGCACTCGTTGTCGAGCCGCGTCTCGGCGGCACTGCCCTATGCCGTTCTCATCATCGTCTCTGCCGCCCTCTGGCATTTCGCCAACCGGATCGACGTCGCCGCGCGGCCGGGTCAGCTCGGCCCCGACTTCTGGCCGAAACTCGCCATCGGGCTGATGGCCATCGTCAGCATGGTCGAGCTGGTGCGGGCGGTCATCTCGCCCAACCATAGTGAGGCGCATGGCATCACCGATCAGCTCGAGGCCGCCGAACCGCTGCCCGATGCCGAAGAGCTGAACGACCGCAGCATTCCCCTTCTTCTCGGCGGCATGGGACTGTGCGTCGCCTATGCACTCCTGCTCGGCGTCATCGGCTTCCCGCTCTCCACATTCTGCTTCCTGGTGGCCTTCATCTATCTCGGCCGCTTCCGCAGGCACGGCACGATCTGGGCCGCCGCCCTGATCGGAACGGTGGTGCTCAGCTTCCTGTTCCTGAAGGTGGTCTACGTCTCGCTGCCGCGCGGGATCGCCCCGTTCGACGCCGTCACCGACTTCATCGTCGGCCTGTACTGACCCCGCGGGTCCGAACGACCGGAAAGGCGCCTCACATGCTCGATATTCTCACGCAGCTCGGCGCGGGCTTCATCGCCTGCTTCACCCCGATCCACATGCTGATGCTGCTGGTCGGCCTCGTCGTCGGGCTCCTGGTGGGCATCCTGCCCGGCCTGACGCTGGTGATGGGTGTGGTTCTGTTCCTGCCCTTCACCTATCAGATGGAAGTCACCGCGGCGATCATCCTGCTCACCGCCATGTATGTCTCTGGCACATATGGCGGCGCCTTCACCTCGATCCTCTTCCGCATTCCCGGCGAGCCGATCCATGTGCCGCTGCTGTGGGACGGCTATGCGATGGCCAAGCGCGGGCAGCCGGCGAAGGCGCTGGGCTGGACGCTGGTCGCGGCACTGATCGGCGGCCTCATCTCCGCATGCATCATGGTGGTGCTGACCAAGCCGGTGGCGGACTTCGCGCTGCAGTTCTCCTCGCCGGAGTATTTCGCCATCGTGCTGTTCGGCCTTGCCAGCGTGATCGCGCTCGGCAAGGGCTCAATCCCCTCCGCGCTGATCAGCCTCGCGATCGGGCTGCTCATCGCCTGCGTCGGCACCGACGCCATCTATGGCTCCTACCGGTTCACCTTCGACCTGCCGATCCTCGCCGACGGCATCGAGTTCCTGGTGGTCATGGTGGGCGCATTCGGCGTGGCAGAGGTATTGGCGCGGCTCGAGATCGGCTTTTCCTCCGCCCCGCTCCAGGGGGTGGGCGGCACGCGCACGCAACTGCCGAGCTTCAAGGAGATCATGGCGCTCAAGGGCATGATGCTGCGCTCGACCCTGATCGGCCACGTGGTCGGCGTGGTGCCTGGCGCGGGTGCCACCATCGCTTCCTTCGTCGGCTATGGTGTCGAGAGTCAGTTCGGCCGCCAGCGCGCCCGGATGGGCACCGGCGTACCGGAAGGCATCGTCGCGCCGCAGAGCGCGGCGACAGCTTCGGTGGGCGGGGCGCTGATCCCGCTCCTCGCCCTCGGCATTCCGGGCAGCGGCGCCACCGCCGTGATACTCGGGGCCTTCATGCTGCACGGCATCCAGCCGGGACCGCAGGTGATGATGACCTCGCCGGCGATGGTCTACACCATCTTCGCCTCGCTCTTCATCGGCGTCGTCGCCATGTGCGTGCTGGGCTATTTCGCCATCCGCCCGCTGGTGAGGATTATGGATTTCCCGGAGGCCGTGGTCTCCGCCTTTGTCATGATCTTCTGCTTCATCGGCGCGCTGTCCATCCGCTCCAACGTGACCGACCTCTGGCTGATGCTCGGCTTCGGCGTGGTCGGCTATCTGTTCGAGCGGATGCGCTTTCCCATCGCGCCCATGGTGCTGGGGGTGATCCTTGGTCCAATCGCCGAGGAAGCCTTCATGAACTCCATGATTTCGTTCCAGAACGACTGGGTGGTGTTCTTCACGCGGCCGATCTCCGGCACGATTCTGGCGCTGGTGATCCTCACTCTGGTGCTGCCGGTGGTGGGCCCGCTGCTGCCGCGCCGGCGCCATGTGCCTGCGGAGTAGGTCATGCGGCACATGAATGGATGCAATTCAGATAATAAATTTTCTTTAGCTCCATCCCGTCCGTAAATTTCGATCCGCAGCCCCGGAATGGAGCTGCGCACTCGAGGCCCGCCTGGCGTGACGCCGCACGGCTCGCGAGTACGGAGCCACACCGGAGGGCCCAGGTGGCTCCCCGCAACCAGAGAAATCGCAAAGGAGGAAAGCCATGGCACAAGCCGCCGTCATGCCGCTCGACGATGCGGACGACGCTGGCGCCGTCGTCGAGCGCACCATCCGCGCCGCGCGCCGTGCCCAGGAAAGCTTCGCGAATGTGAGCCAGGAGCGGGCCGACGAAGCCGTGCGCGCGCTGGCCTGGGCCATCTACGAGCCTGGCCGCGCGCGTGAGCTGGCCGAGCTGGCTGTCGCCGACACCGGCCTCGGCAACGTGCCGGACAAGGTCGTGAAGAACCAGCGCAAGACCTTCGGCACCTTGCGCGACCTGATGCGCGGGCGCTCGGTGGGGGTGATCGAGGAAGATCATGCCAGGGGCATCTTCAAATACGCCAAGCCCATGGGCGTCATCGGCGCGGTAACGCCTTCCACCAATCCCGCGGCCACGCCGGCGAACAAGGCGATGATGGCCATCAAGGGCCGCAACGCCATCGTCATCGCTCCCTCGCCACTCGGCTATCGCACCACCGCCCGGGTCGTGGAGATGATGCGTGCCGAGCTCGCCCGCATAGGCCTGCCGGAAGATCTGGTGCAGATCGTCCCCGAGCCGGTCACCAAGGAAGCCACCACCGCGCTGATGCGCATGGCCGACCTCGTCGTCGTCACCGGATCGCAGGATAATGTGCGGCGCGCCTATTCCTCCGGCACGCCGGCGATCGGGGTCGGAGCC
Organism: Allobosea sp. 117; assembly: GCF_000702305.1. Classification (GTDB taxonomy): domain Bacteria; phylum Pseudomonadota; class Alphaproteobacteria; order Rhizobiales; family Xanthobacteraceae; genus Ancylobacter. Next base: position 389,358 of record NZ_JNLC01000012.1, on the reverse strand, counting down.
GGCAACGTGCCGGTCATCATCGATGCGAGCGCGGACCTCGACGATGCGGCCCGCAAGATCTGCGCCTCCAAGATCTTCGACAATTCCACCTCCTGCTCCTCCGAGAACGCCGTCGTCATCCTCGACGAGGTCTATGACGCGGCGATCGCCGCGCTAAAGGCGGCTGGCGGGTACATGTGCACGCCCGAGGAGAAGGAGCGGGTGCGCGGCGGCCTATGGGTCGGCGGTAAGCTCAACCGCAACCTCATCGCCCGCGACGCGGCGACGCTAGCGGCCGCATTCGGCCTGCCGGACGCGGCGAAGGGCGCCAAGTTCTTCATGGTGGAGGAGACCGGTATCGGTCGCGAGCATCCCTTCTCCGGCGAAAAACTGTCGCTCGTGCTCACCGTCTACCGGGCGCGCGACTTCGCCGAGGCGAAGACCCTGGTGCGCTCGATCCTTGACCATCAGGGTCGCGGCCATTCGCTGGGCATCCACACCAAGAACCTGGACCATGGACGGGAGTTGGCCGCCGATCTGCCGGTGGTGCGCGTGCTGGTCAATTTCGCCCACACCTTCGGCAATGGCGGCGGCTTCGATTCCGGCCTGGGCTTCACGCTCTCCATGGGCTGCGGCTCCTGGCAGAAGAATTCGATCTCCGAGAATCTGAGCTACCGCCATTTCCTCAACATCACCCACCTCGTCACGGTGATTCCCGAGGACAAGCCCTCCGAGGAGGAGCTGTTCGGGCCGCTGTGGGCGAAGTACGGCAAAGAGTGAGGGCGGCGCCATGAACCTCGTGGAACAGGCCGCCAAGGCCCTCGTCCTCGCCCCGGCCGGGATTCCGATCCCGCAGGGCGTTCTCTGCCGCACGCCGGAGGAGGCCGCGCAGGCTTGCCGCAGCATCGGGTCGTGCGTGGTCAAGGCCCAGGTGCCGACCGGCAAGCGCGGCAAGGCGGGCGGCATCAAACGGGCCGATACGCCGGAGGCCGCCGCCGACGCGGCCCGGGCGATCCTCGCCATGTCGATCGACGGCCATGCGGTCGAGAGCGTCCTCGTCGAAGCGTGCGCGGCGATCGCCCACGAATTCTATGCCGCGGTCCTCACCGACTTCGCCAGCCGCCGGCCGCTGGTGCTGTTCTCGACCGAAGGCGGCATGGACATCGAGGAGGTGGCGGCATCGCGGCCCGACGCGCTGCGGCGCGCGGTCGTTGATCCCGATGACGGCTTCAGCCAAGCCGACGCGGCAGCGCTGGTGCGCGGTCTCGACCTCGGCGCGGCGGTCGGGCAGGTGACCGACGTGCTCGCTCGCCTCTATGCCGCCTATGTCGCGAGCGACGCGGAACTGCTCGAGATCAATCCGCTCGCGGTGCTTTCGGACGGGCGCGTGGTGGCGCTCGACTGCAAGTTCACGCTCGACGATTCCGCCGCCTTCCGCCAGCCGGAGCTCGCCGCCGCCGCGGCGCGCGAGCCGGCGACCGATCTGGAGCGGCGTGGCGCCGCTGCCGGGCTCAAGTTCATCCAGCTCGACGGCAATGTCGGCGTGCTCGCCAACGGCGCGGGGCTCACCATGACCACCATGGACGCCATCGCCCATTTCGGCGGGCGGCCGGCCAACTTCCTGGAGATCGGCGGCGAAGCCTATACCAAGGCGGAGACCGCGCTCGACCTCGTGCTTTCCAATCCCGGCGTGAAGAGTCTCGTCGTGAACTTCTGCGGCGCGTTTGCGCGAACCGACGTGATGGCCGAGGGCGTGGTCAAGGCATGGGAGAGCCTGAAGCCGACGCTGCCGGTCTATTTCTCGATCCACGGCACCGGCGAGGACGAAGCGGTGCGGCTGGTGCGCGAGCGCCTCGGCATCGAGCCGTTCGATTTCATGGAGGACGCGGTCAAAGCCGCGGTGGAGGCAGCTCGATGATCATCTTCCGCAAACATCACCGTGTGCTCGTCCAGGGCCTCACCGGCAAGCAGGGCTCGTTCTGGGCCGAGAAGATGATGGGTGCAGGCACCCGGGTCGTCGCCGGCGTCAACCCCAAGCGTGCCGGCGAGACCCATCTCGGTGTGCCGGTCTTCGCCACCGCCCGGGAGGCGGCGCGTACAGCGCCGTTCGACGTGGCGGTGATGTTCATCCCGCCCGCCGCCGCCAAGGAAGCCGCGCTCGATGCCATCGACGCCGGCGCCGCGCTCCTCGTCGTGCTCACCGAACACATCCCGGCCCATGACGTGATGGCTATACACCGGGCGGCGGCGCGCAGCGGCACCCGGATCGTCGGTCCCAACACGGCCGGCCTGGTGACGCCGGGGGAGGGTTTCGTGGGCATCATGCCGGGACACAACCCGAACATCTTCAAGCCGGGGCGCATCGGCGTGCTCTCGCGCAGCGGCAGCCTCGGCACGCTGATCTGCCTCAATCTCACCCGCGTGGGTCTCGGGCAGTCGGCCTTCCTCGGCCTTGGTGGCGACCCGATGATCGGCGTCACCACCCGCGCCGCGCTGCAGGCGCTCGACGAGGATCCCGGCACCGAGGCGGTGGTGCTGGTGGGCGAGATCGGCGGATCGATGGAGGAAAAGGCGGCGGAATATGCGGCCGGGATGACGAAGCCCGTCGTCGCCTTCATCGCCGGCTGCGCCTCGCCACCCGGCAAGAAGATGGGACATGCGGGCGCCATCGTCACGGGCAGCGCCGGCGGCTATCCCGCCAAACGGGCCGCTCTCGAGGCGGCGGGAATCACGGTGGTCGATACGCCGGCCGAGATCACCGCGGCTCTCTCCGCCCGGCTTGCGGCGGCGCAGCCACGGACCATGGCGACGACCTGAGGCGGCGGGCCGGCTACGTTGCCGGCCTGCTGCCCAGCACGCCGATCAGGACTTCGACCAGGCGGCCCGCCGCGGAGTTGCGGGGCCACAGCATGCCGATGCGGCGGGGCTCGGAGGGCAGCGGCAGCGGAAGGCGCACGACGTCGTCCGAATCCGGCGACGGGCGCGCCCAGTCCGGCACCAGCGCGACGCCCAGCCCGTTGGCGACCATCACCGCGATGGCCTCCAGCGAATCCAGCTCCAGCCATTCCCGAGGGACAATGCCGGCGTCTTGCAGATAGCGATCGACGATCCGCCCGCCCCAGTTGTTGCGGTCGTAACGGATGAAGGGGCGCGTGGCGAGGAGGTTGTGCACGTCCTCATCCGCCCAGCCGCGCGGCGCGAGCAGGGTGGTCGTCTCCGAGCGCAGCAGCCGCCAGTCGAAGGTCTTGAGGATCGGAAAGGGCGGTTCCACCAGAAGGGCCGCATCGATGCCGCCGTCGACGAGCTGCTGATGGAGCGCGGCCGAGGTGCCGGGCAGGAGGAACACCTCGACATTCGGCACCGTCTCGCGCAGGCGGCTGAGCGCGGGCGCGAGCAGCCCGGTCAGCGTGGTCGAGATGGCGCCGAGGCGCAGCTCGCCCGCCGGCGCATCCTCCGCCGCGAGGATGCGCAGATGGCGCGCATCGGTGAGAATCCGGCGGCTGCGCTCCATGATGGCGAGGCCCGCCGGGGTGGCCCGCACGCGTCGGCCGGCGCGGGCGAGAAGCGCCACGCCGATCTCGTCCTCCAGCGCCTGTATCCTCTGCGCGACGGCGGCGGGCGTGATGCCGAGCCGGCGCGACGCCTCAGCCAGCGAGCCGCGCTCGACCACGGTCAGGAAGGTTTCCAGGAAGCGGGTTTCCATCGCAAGAAAAACTACTTCCTGAAGGAAGAAAACACCAGTTTCGCTGTGCTTCCTATGCGGGATAATTCCCGAAAGGGAGAAGCCGCAGTCATGGATTTCGGACTGAAGGAAAAAACGGCGCTGGTCTTCGGTGCCGGTGGCGGCCTCGGCGGCGCGATCGCGCGGTCGCTGGCAGCGGAAGGCGCACGGGTGGTGGTGGCCGATATCGACGGCGAGGCGGCCGGCCGGACCGCGGCGGCGATCACGGGCAGCGCCGGACAGGCGCGGGCGCTCACCTGGAACATCGCGGACATCGCCGCCGCCCCCGCACATATCGAGGAGATCGCCGCGCGCTTCGGGCCGGTCGATGTGCTGGTCAACAACACCGGTGGACCGCCGCCGACCCCCGCGGGCGGGCAGAGTCCCGAGACCTGGTCGCGCTATTTCGACGAGATGGTGCGCTCGGTCATCGCGGTCACCGACCTCGTGCTGCCGGGCATGCGCGAGAGGAAATGGGGGCGCGTCATCACCTCCACCTCCTCCGGCGTGGTGGCGCCCATTCCCAATCTCGGCATCTCCAACACGCTGCGGCTCGCCCTTGTCGGCTGGTCGAAGACGCTGGCGCGCGAGGTCGGGCGCGACGGCATCACCTGCAACATCGTGCTGCCGGGGCGCATCGCTACCGGGCGCATCACCTTCCTCGACGAGCAGAAGGCCAAGCGCGAGAATCGCCCGGTCGCCGAGGTGACCGCGGAGAGCACCGCCAGCATACCGCTCGGCCGCTATGGCGACCCGCGTGAATATGGCGACACCGTCGCCTTCCTCGCCAGCGACCGCGCTTCCTACATCACCGGCTCGGTGATCCGCATCGACGGCGGCCTGATCGCCAGCATCTGAACCTTCCAGAACCGGGATTCCCTCATGAGCCTCGATACTGCCGCCATCGAAACCCTGAAGAAGGTCACCACGGCGACCATCACCACCATCATGCTGAAAAAGGGGCTCCGGAACGTCTGGCTGCGCGGCACCAAGCCCGTGCGCCAGGGCCAGGGGCGCCTTGTCGGCAAGGCCTTCACGCTGCGCTTCGTGCCGGCCCGCGAGGATCTCGCCACGCCGGAGAGCTGGTCGAAGCCGATCTCGACCCGCGGCGCCATCGAGGCGATGCCTGAGGGCGTCATCGTCGTCGCCGACGCGATGGGCGTCACCGATGCCGGCATCTTCGGCGACATCCTTTGCGCCCGCATGAAGAAGCGCGGCGTGGCCGGTCTCGTCACCGACGGGGTGCTGCGCGACGGCGAGGGCTGCCTGTCGACCGGCCTGCCGATCTGGTGCGAGGGCGTCGCCGCGCCGCCTTCGGTGGCGGGTCTCACCTTCGTCAACTGGCAGGAGCCGATCGCCTGCGGAGGCGTCGCGGTGTTCCCGGACGACATCATCGTGGTGGACGACGACGGCGCGGTGTTGATCCCGGCGGGTTATCTTGATGTGGTCCTGGCGGAAGCGCCGGAGCAGGAACGGATGGAAGCCTGGATCATGTCGGAGGTCGACCGCGGCGTGCCGCTGCCCGGCCTCTATCCGATGAACGCCGATACGAAGGCCCGCTACGAGGCCTTCAAGGCCGGTGCGCCGTGACGTTCGGTCCCGACGCCGGCGGCCTGTACGCCATCGCCACCACGCCCTTCACGCCGGAGGGCATGATCGATGCCGCCTCTGTCGACCGGCTGACCGATTTCTATCACGAGAGTGGCGCCACCGGCATCACCGTGCTCGGCATCATGGGCGAGGCGCCGAAGCTGGAGCCGGAAGAGGCGCTCGGCCTGGTGAAGCAGGTGGTCGGCCGGTCGAAGGTGCCGGTGGTGGTCGGTGTCTCGGCGCCGGGCTTCGCCGCCATGCGCTCGCTTGCCCTCAGGTCCTTGGAGGCGGGCGCCGCCGGCGTGATGATCGCCCCCGCCCCGCATCTGCGCAGCGACGAGCAGATCCTCGGCTATTTCGCGCAGGCGGTGGAGGCGATCGGCACGGATGTACCTTTCGTGCTGCAGGACTATCCGCTCACCCTGTCGGTCGTACTGTCGACCGGCGTCATCGCCCGGATCATGACCGACCACCCCTCCTGCGTCATGCTCAAACACGAGGACTGGCCGGGGCTGGAGAAGATCTCGGCGCTGCGCGCGCTGCAGGCGAAGGGCGCGCTGCGCCCGTTCTCCATACTGTGCGGCAATGGCGGGCTGTTCCTCGATTTCGAGCCGGAGCGCGGCGCCGACGGCGCGATGACCGGCTATGCCTTTCCCGACATGCTGGCCGAGCTGGTGGCGCTCCATAAGGCGGGCCGTCGGGACGAGGCGCACGACCTGTTCGACGCGCATCTGCCGCTGATCCGCTACGAGCAGCAGCAGGGCGTCGGGCTCGCTGTGCGCAAATATGTGCTGATGCGGCGCGGCGTCATCGCCTCCGACGCGCAGCGCAAGCCGGCGGGCCGGCTGAGCGAGACCGCGCGGGCGGAGATCGACTATCTGCTGGCGCGGCTCGCCCGCAAGGACCCGCGCGCGGCGGTGTGAGCGCCGCCTAGAGTCTTTCCGTTTTTATTGGCAACACGGAAACACTCTAAGTTCTTATTTCATCGCGTTTTCTTCACGCGAACCGGTTTCCACTTCGCTCAAAAACGCTCTAGGCTGCCGCCTGTTCCATCCGGTCGACGATCATCTTCGCGATCGGCATGGCGGAGGTCGCCGCCGGTGAGGGCGCGTTGCAGACATGCAGGCTGCGCGGGCTGTCGAGGAACAGGAAGTCCTGCACCAGCGTGCCGTCGTCGAGCACCGCCTGCGCGCGGATGCCGGCGCCGGGCGTTCCGAGATCGGCCAGCGTCAGGCTCGGGCAATATTTCCGGCATTCCTCCAGATAGCGCCGGCGCAGCAGCGAGTTGCGGAATTCGGTGAGGCCGGAAGCGAGATTCTTCCGCGCCATCGACCAGAAGCCGCTGAAGCCCACCATTGAGGCGATGTCGGAGAGGTTCACGCTGCCGCGCGGATAGCCCTCCCGGGAGAAGCCGAGCACCGCGTTCGGCCCGACCGTCACCCGCCCGTCGATCATGCGGGTGAGATGGATGCCGAGGAAGGGCAGCTCGGGATCGGGCACCGGGTAGATCAGGTGCCGCACAACGGCCGATTTGGTGGGCGGCAGCGTGTAGTATTCGCCGCGGAACGGCACGATGCGGTGGCGTACGTCGAGGCCGGCGAGACTGGCGATGCGGTCGGACTGGAGGCCGGCGCAGGCGACGAGGCGTTCGGCGCGCAGCTCCTCGCCTTTGTCGGTCGTCACCGTGACGCCGGCGTCGTCTTCCCGAATGCTGGTGACGCGGGTCGACAGGCGCAGTTCGGCGCCCGCCTCGCGCAGCCGCTCGGCTATGGCTAGGCAGATGCGGCGGTAGTCGACGATGCCGGTTGCCGGCACCAGCAGCGCTTCCAGCCCACTGACATTCGGTTCGATCCGCGCGAGTTCGGCGCCGTCGACGTGGTGGATGTCGAGGCCGTTCTGCCGCGCACGGCCGGCCAGCGCATGCATGCGCTCGACCTCGACGGGGTTGGTAGCGACGATCAGCTTGCCGCAGACCTCGAACGGGATCTGGTTGTCCCGGCAGAACTGCTTGGTCGCCTCGGCGCCCTCAAAGCAGAGCCGGGCCTTCAGCGAGCCCGGTGCGTAATAGACCCCGGCATGGATGACGCCGCTGTTGTGCCCGGTCTGGTGGAGGCCGAAATCGGCCTCCTTCTCGATCAGCACGATGCGGGCGGCGGGATCGCGGGCCTTGAGCTCGCGGGCGGTGGCGAGGCCGACAATGCCGCCGCCGATGATGAGATACCGATAATCCATGAGCCGATGTCGTGCCGGTGTCGGGGGTGGATGTTCAGGCTTCCGCCTCGTCGGCCGGAATCCGCTGCTCGTCGAGAGCCTTCAATATCACCGGAATGAGCAGGGCGGCGATGGTCAGGACGACCGAGCGCGATCGGCCGCTCGACGAAGACCAGCACGTCGCCCTGGCTCTGGATCAGCGTGCGGCGGATGTTGCGCTCCAGCATCGGCCCGAGCACCGGCCCGAGGATGAGCGGCACCGCCGGATAGTCGAGCTTGGTGAGCGCCATGCCGACGACGCTCGCCAGCACGGCGATGAAGATCGAGCCGGTCGAGTACTCGATGGCGCAGACGCCGAAGGCGACCACCGCCAGCACCATCGGGGTAGAGCAGCACGTCGCCGGTGAAGATCGAGTTGGCGCCGGCGAGGAAGCAGAGCGCCTGCATCTCCTCGCTCATTGCGTGGCGGCCGGCCGAGAGGCGCACCACGCTCGCCGGCATCAGGATGCGCGCGGTGCACAGCGGACTGCGCAGCTTGCTGCAACCCGATACCGGAGGGCGCCTGTAACCTGTTCGTTATCCCCCGGCGTCTGCCGGGTCGGCTTGCGCAGTGTGAAGCTATCGCAGTTATAGTCGGTTAAGGCCGGACCGCTAAGGTTCCGGCGCTGCAGCTCTCCCGGTATTTTTGCGCTATCGGTCCGATGATCGGGACGGTCGCCCAAGGCGCGCTATGACGTTGGACAGGAAGACACCTATGGCCATGTCGCGCCGGGCGCTTCTCGCGGCCGGAGGCCTGTTCCTCGCGGCGCCCCGGCTATGGGCGCAGGAAGCCGTCGGTGACGTTCGCCAGATCGTCGACAGCGGGGCTCTGCGCATAGCGACGCCCGGCTTTTCCGCCCGCCCCTTCTTCCGGGCGGTGGGAGAGCCCGAACAAGGGCTCGATTTCGATCTTGGCCGCGGGATCGCCGCGGCGCTGGGCGTGAAGCCGGCCGTCGACCGTTCCGGAACGACGTTCGACAGTACCGTCCAGCAGATCACCGAAGGACGGGCGGACCTCGCCATTGGCAAGCTGAGCCGCACCCTGAAGCGCGCCCGGGTGATCCGCTATTCCGCCCCCTATGCACGGCTGCATCACGGGCTGCTCGCCAACCGGCTCCGGTTTGCGCAGATGGTCGGCGGCCGGACGGCCGAAGACGTCATCCGCGACTATAAGGGCGATCTTGGCGTCATCGCGGGCTCGTCCTTCGCCGAATACGCGCCGACGAGCTTTCCCAATGCCCGCGTGCGCGAATTCGGCAGTTGGCGGGAGATCGTCGAGGCCATCCGCGCCGAGCAGCTCGACATGGCCTATCGGGACGATTTCGAGATCAAGAAGCTGCTGGTGGACGATCCCTCGCTGACGGTCGTCGCGCGCTCCATCACGCTGACCGACAAGACGGACACGCTGGCGATCGGCATCCGGCCCGATGCCCCGCATCTGAAGGATTTCGTGAACCTGTTTCTCGAGCTGGACCGCAACGGGAAGGTCATGACCACCGACGAACTCATCGCGCGCTATCGTGCCGAGGCCGGCGTCTGACCATGGACATGTCGACGCCGAAACCGGTCGAGGCGAGGGCGTTCAACTGGCGCGGTGCCCTCCGCCGGGTGCTGCGCTCGCCGCTCACCACCATCTTCATGATCGGCGCGGGCATATTGTGCGGCCTGCATTATCCCGAGCTCTCCCACGCCATGGGCCCGGCCGCCCATGCCTATTTGAACCTCCTGAAGATGGTGGTGCTGCCGTTCCTGGTCTCCTCGGTGATCTTCTCGATCACCTCCATGGTCCAGGACCCGCAATCCGTGCGCTATCTGGGCAAGATCGCGCTGGCCGTCCTCGCGGTATCGTTCATCAGCGTCATGGTGAGCGGGACACTCGCCACCATCCTGCAGCAGGGACAGATCGACGATCCGCAGTCCCGCATCCAGCTCGGCCAGTTCATCAACTCGCAGGGCACCGTCTCGACCGATCTCGAGCTGACGCTGGCCCCGTCCGACGCCGACACCAAGACGGTCGGGCCGCTCTCCATCTTCCTGAACCTCGTGCCCAACAACGTGTTCAGCGCGCTGGCAAGCGGCGAGGCGATCCAGGTTCTGCTGTTCTGCCTGCTGTTCGGGCTGGCGATGGGCAATGTCCCGCGCTCGTCCTCCACGACCTTTGCCGGGGTGCTCGATGCCGTCTACCGGTCCTGCATCATACTGACGAACTGGTTCATCTGGGCGCTGCCCTTCACCACCTTCATCCTCATCGCGGACCAGACCGCGAAGATGGGCGCCGAGCCGCTGAAGCTGATGGGCGGCTTCCTGCTCGTCATGGGGCTGGCAAGCGCTATTGCGATGGCTACGGCCTTCGCCATCGTCTCCATCCGCTCCGGCCGCAGTTACTGGGCGTCCGTCAAGGCGTTCCAGCCTTTGCTCATGGTGGCGATCACCACCCGCTCCACCGTCGCCTCGCTGCCGTGGATCATCAACCTGCTGACCGAGCGGCTGCGGTTCAGTGCGGTGGTGGTCGAGCTGCTGGTGCCGCTGCAGGCGGCGCTGCTGCGCACCGGGCCGATCTTCCTCTACACGATCGGCACGATCTTCATCGCCCAACTCTATGGCCGCTCGCTGTCCATAGCGGACCTGACCTTGGTCGGCGTGGTGGCGTCCCTGCTGGCGCTGACCACGACCGGAATGAGCGGCATCGTCATACTGTCCCAGATGTCGATCCTGTGCGGCTACCTCAAGCTTCCCTTCGAGGCGGCCTTCGCCCTGTTCGTGGCGGTCGACGCGGTCACCGACACCTTCATGACGCTGGCCAGCGTGAGCACCGTCGCCGCCAGCACGGCGGCCATCGCGCCGCATGAGGGGCACAAGGACAGCCATCCGGTGCCGGCGGCATCCGAGGCGCCCGTGCTGAGCGAGGCGAGGTCGTGATCGCCGAAGCGATACGTCCCCGGCTCGGCGTGATCGGCGGGCTCGGTCCGCTCGCCTCGGCCGACTTCTTCTTCAAGTTCACGCGCCTGACCCCGGCGCGTACCGATGCCGAGCATGTTCCGGCGGTCATGCTGAGCGTGCCGCAACTGCCGGCGCGGACCGAGGCGATCCTGCGCGGCACGGACGAGCCGCTGCTGCCGCTCCGCAATGCGGTCGAGGCGCTGAACGGGCTCGGCGTCGACTGCATCGCCATACCCTGCAACACCGCCCACCACTGGTACGAGCAGATCGCCGAGGCCTCGCGGGCACGGATCATCCATATCGCCGACGCGGTCGTCTCCGATCTGAGGAGCCGCCCGCACCGGGAAAAGATCGCGGTGCTGGCGACGCAGGGCACGCTCGCCTCGGGATTCTACCAGACGCGGATTCGCGCCGCGGGCTATGAGCTGTTCGTGCCGGCCTCGGCCGAGTTCCAGGCGAGCGTCGACGACGCCATCGATCTCGTGAAATCCGGCATGGTCGCGGAGGCGGCGTCCGCGTTCCGGACTGCCCTGCGCCTCGCCCGCTCCACCGGCGCGCGTACCGCGGTGCTCGGCTGCACCGAGCTTTCGGTGGCCGCGAACGGCCTCGCCACGGCGGACCCGGACATCGTGGACTGCAACGTTTCGCTGGCGCGCGCCTGTCTGGCCCATCTGGGCTATGGCGCATCGGGCGACACCGAGCGCGGGCTTCTGGCGGCAGCGAACTGACGGGTCGCCCGGCCGGCGAGGCGGCGTGGGCAATCGAAGACAAGGGGAGTGGCGGATGCCGAAGGCCGAATACCGCGCGACACTGGCGCAGGATCGCAACACGGTCCTCATCGAGGTGATGATCGACGACCAGCCGCAGGCCTGGAGCAGCTCGACGGCGGCGGAGCTTTCCAGCCTCATCGACCTTCTGGTCTCGCTGCGGGCCGGAATGGCGGCGCCGTTTCCGACGCAGCCGGACGCGAATGTCGCCATGCCGGTCGTCGTCGATCCCTGCTGGCAGGCGGGCATGACCGAGCGCGGCGAATTCGCGCTGCGCCTTCGCCATCCCGGCCTGGGATGGACCGAATATCAGCTTCCGGCCGCCTCCGCCGGGCCGCTGACCGACGTGCTGGAGCGCGCGCGAGGCGCAGCCTGAGCATCTCGCCGGGTCACGTCACTTCCATGACCTGCCGCAGCATGCGCCGCAGCTCCGGAATGCAGGAGCCGCAATTGGTGCCGGCCTTGAGGCAGCGGCCGAGCGATTCCACGCTGGCGCGAGGATCGCCGGCGATGGCCGCCTCGATCGCCGCGCGCGGCACGCCATGGCAGGCGCACACCAGAGGACCGGCACCGGCGCCGCCTTCCGTGCGGCCCGAGAGCAGCGCCCGACGCTGATCGGGCGCGATGACGCCGTCCGCAAGGAGCGGCAGCACGCCGCTCCAGTCCAGCCGCTGCCGCGAGCGCTCCATGAAGCCCAGCACGGCGAGGCGGCCGCCCTCGAAGGCGGCGAGGCGATAGCGACCTGCGCCGGCGTCGTCGTAATCGGCCGCGTCGGCGCCGAGCGCGGCGCACCACCCGGTCATCCAGTCGCGTGGGGGCTGCGGATCGGCGAGGATATAGCCGACGCCACCCTCGACCGCCGCCCGCGCCCAGCAGGCGACCGGTGGCGGGCCGATGTCGCGGCGCATCAGGACGAAGCCGCGGAACGGCATGTCGAGGCGTTCCATCCGCACCGGCGTCGCCTTGGATTCCGGCTGGCCGGAGAAGGGGTCGGTGGTGCCGGCTACCAGCGCGCCGATGCGCCCCGCCGAGGAATTGGCGCCGCTCCAGTGGATGGGCGCGAACAGGTTGTGGCGGCGCTGGCCGGGGACAAGCTGTGCCTCAACCACCGCAGTGCCGTGAATCGAGACCAGCCGCACCGCGTCACCGTCGCCAATGCCGAGCGGGGCCGCGTCGTCGGGGTGGATCTCGACGAAGGGCACCGGCAGATGCGCGGCAAGCCGTGGGCTAAGACCGCTGCGTGTCATGGTGTGCCACTGGTCGCGAATGCGCCCGGTGTTGAGGATGAAGGGAAATTCCGCATCCGTCGCTGTCGCGAGCGCGGGCGGATCGGGAGCGACGAAGCGGGCGCGGCCGTCGGGCGTGTAGAAACGGCCATCGGCGAAGAAGCGCTTCTCGCCGGTATCCTCCGGCCGCCGCACCGGCCATTGCACCGGGGCCATGGCGTCGAACGCCGCGTCCGGCATGTCCTTGAGCCCGCCGAGGTCGAAATCGCGCACGCCCTCATTCTCGAAAGACGAGAGCGCGGCGTGCTCGCGGAAGACATCGGCGGCGGAGCGCCAGGCGAAGGCCTCGCCGAAGCCGAGTCGCCGGCCGACCTCGGCGACCGCCCACCAGTCCGGCTTCGCCTCGCCGGGCGGTGCGAGGAAGGCGCGCTGCCGGGAAATGCGGCGCTCGGAATTGGTGACGGTGCCGTCCTTCTCGCCCCATGCGAGGGCGGGCAGGATCAAGTGCGGCCGGCAGCCGAGCGTGTCGTTCGTGGCGACGTTCTCGGATATTGCGAGGAAATCGAGCCGGCGAAGCGCATCCCGCGCGGCATCGGCGCGCGGCAGGCTCACCGCCGGGTTGGTGCCCAGGATCCACAGCGCCTTGATGCGGCCGGCAGCGATCGCCTCGAACATCTGCACCGCCTTGAGCCCTTCGCGCTCCGCCATGCGCGGCGCCTGCCAGAAGCGGCGCACCCGGTCGATTTCCGGGGCCGTGAAATTCATGTGCGCGGCCAATTGGTTGGCAAGGCCGCCGACCTCGCGTCCGCCCATCGCATTGGGCTGGCCGGTGAGGGAGAAGGGACCCATGCCGGGCCGGCCGATGCGGCCGGTGGCGATGTGGCAGTTGATGATGGCGCCGACCTTGTCGGTGCCCTGCGCCGACTGGTTCACGCCCTGCGAGTAGCAGGTGACGGTCCGCCCGGTTCCGGCGAAGAGGCGATAGAAGGCGGCGAGGTCCTCGGCCGCGACGCCGGCCTCCAAGGCCGCGGCCTCCACGGAGGGCGCCAGCCGGCGGGCGGCCGCGAGGGCCTCGTCGAAACCGCGCGTATGGGCGGCGACATAGGCCTCGTCGAGATGGTCGCCATCGGCCAGCCACGTCAGCAGGCCGGCGAAGACAATGGCGTCCTTTCCCGGCTTCACGGGCAGGAAAAGATCGGCGTCGTCGGCCGTGGCGGTGAGGCGCGGGTCGATCACCACGAGCCTGGTGCCGCGTTTCAGCCGCGCGGCCTCGAGGCGACGGTACAATATCGGGTGGCACCAGGCGGCGTTGGAGCCGACCAGCACGACGAGATCGGCCTCGTCGAGATCGGCATAGCTGCCCGGAACGGTGTCGGAGCCGAAGGCGCGCCTGTGGCCGGCGACCGAAGAGGCCATGCAGAGCCGCGAATTGGTGTCGACATTGGCGGTGCCGAGGAAACCCTTGGCGAGCTTGTTGGCGGCGTAATAGTCCTCGGTCAAAAGCTGGCCGGAGAGATAGAGCGCGACCGCGTCGGGACCGTGCCTTTCGATCGTGTCCTCAAAGGCCTGGGCAATGCGGTCGAGCGCCGTATCCCAGCCGGTCCGCGCCATGGAACCGTCGGCGCCCCGCATCATCGGATGGAGGAGGCGGGTGCCTAACCCCAGCGTCTCGCCGAGTGCCGAACCCTTCGAGCAGAGCCGACCGAAATTCGCCGGGTGCTCGGGGTCGCCCGCGACCGCCGCTCCGCCCGCCCCGTCCGGCGTCGCCAGCACCCCGCAGCCGACACCACAATAGGGGCAGGTGGTGCGCACCGCGCCCTGGCCAGCCGGTGCGGCGAGATGGACGGCCGGGCCGGTCAGCGCGGTGAGAGCGGCCTGAGCGGGGACGGGGGCGTTCATCAGTAGACGTCCGCCTGATAGCGCCCCGCCTTCTTCAGGCTTGCGACATAGGCATGGGCCTCGTCGGTCGATTTGCCGCCATGGGCGGCGACGACGTCGACCAGCGCGTGCTCGACATCCTTCGCCATGCGCTTGGCGTCGCCGCAGATGTAGAAATGCGCGCCGGCCTCGAGCCAGGCGTGGAGATCGGCGCCGACCTCGCGCATGCGGTCCTGCACATAGACCTTCTCGCCGCCGTCGCGGGACCAGGCCAGCGTGAGGCGCGACAGGTGCCCGCAGGCGCGCATGCCGGCGAGCTCGTCCTCGTAGAAGAAGTCGCAGTCACTCCTCTGGTGGCCGAAGAACAGCCAGTTACGGCCCGGCGCCTTGGCGGCGAAGCGCTCCCACAGGAAGGCGCGGAAAGGCGCGATGCCGGTGCCGGGCCCGACCATGATCACCGGCGTCGACGGGTCCTTCGGCAAGGCGAAGCCGTGCGCCTTCTGCACATAGACGCGCAGCTTCGTGCCGGGCTCCAGCCGGGCGGCGAGGAAGGTCGAGCCGACGCCGAGCCGCGTGCGCGCGCCGATGCGGTAGCGCACCGCGTCGACGGTGAGCGAGAGCCGGCCGGGCGTCGCCTTCGGGCTGGAGGAGATCGAATAGAGGCGCGGCTGCAGGGGCTCCAGCGCCTCGGCCAGCACCTCGGGAGCGATGCGCGGTCGGCCGAACTTCTCCAGCGCCGCCAGCACGTCGAGGGTGGCGGCGTCGCCGTCCGGATCCTCGCCCGCGGCGAGCGCCCGAGCCTTGCGGCGCATCTCGCCGCCGGTGAGATAGGTGAGGAGCTGGAACAGCCCGTCCGGCGCGGCGCCCAGCGCAACGTCGTTCGCGAGCACGTCGCTTGCGGCGCGCTCGCCGATCATGTCGTGGGTGGTGGCGCCGATGGCGTCGAGCACGGCGGCGACGAGGCCGGGATCGTTCTGCGGGAAGATGCCGAAGCTGTCGCCGACCTCATAGTCGAGCCCGGCCGACGAGAGGTCGAACTCGACGTGCCACGTCTCCTTCTCGGAGGCGCCTTTGTTGAGCCGGTGGCGGGCAAGGAGCGTCACCGTCGCCGGGTTGTCGCGCGAGGTGCCGGGCGCGCCCACCGGAGCCGGTTCCGGGGGGGCAGCCGCGGGAGCCGCCGCTGGCGCGTCGCCGAGCTCGGCGGCAAGGCTTTTCAGCATGCGCGCCGTCTCCTTGCCGCCCGGCGAGCACAGGTTGAGCTTGCTCTCCGCGCCGGAGGCGATGGCGGCGGAATAGGTCTCGCAGAGATAGCCACACTGGCCGCAATCCTGCTGCGCCATCGCCGCCATCATGCGGCGGGCCAGCGGACGCCCTTCGGCGAGCTTCATGCGCTCGTCGAGCGGCATGGCCGGGTCGTGCCAGGGTGCGCCGTCGTCGGCATCCGCCGCGCCGCCCGGCATCAGCGCGGCGTTCTCGGCCGGCGAGAGTGCGGTCGGGCCGCCGGGCAGGCCCTGCGGAGTCAGGATGCCGGCGAAGAAGCCGTTCAGCCAGGCGCGCTGCTCCTCGCTGAAGGGCGCGGTCTCCGGGAAGAAGGCGACAGCGGGCGGCACCGGGGTCGGGGTCGCGGCGTTCATTCGGCGGCCTCCAGCGCTTCGCTGACCAGTGCGCGCAGCACCTCGGGCTCATGGCGGCGGGTGAAGCGGGCGAGCGTCTCGCCGGCGTCGGCGCGGTGGGCGAGCCAGGCCTTCAGCAGGCCTTCGACACGGGCGGGCGCGTCCTCGGCCTTCACGTCGCGCCACAGCTCGCGGGCGATGGCGGCATCCGAGCCGAAGCCGCCGCCGACCACGACGTGATAGCCGGCGACCGTGTCGCCGTCGTCGCTCACCGGCACGCGGGCGCCGACCAGGCCGATGTCGCCGATATAGTGCTGCGCGCAGGAATGGTGGCAGCCGGTGACGTGGATGTTCACCGGCAGGTCCACCGCGACGCGGCCCTCGCAATGCTGGGCGATGGCCTCTGCGGTGGCCTTGGTGTCGGCATTGCCGAACTTGCACCCCGCCGCCCCGGTGCAGGCGACGAGGCCGGCGCGCAGCGCGGTGGCGCGGGAGGTCAGGCCCATCGCCTCGAGCGCCGCTTCGACGAGGGGCACATTGGCGTCGGAAACCCCGGACAGGATCAGGTTCTGCCACACGGTGAGGCGCAGCTCGCCGTCGCCGAGGTCGCGGGCGATGCGGGCGAGCCCATGCATCTGCTCGACCGTCATCTTGCCCACCGGCAGCACCACGCCGACCCAGTTCAGGCCTTGCTGCTTCTGCGCATGCACGCCGACATGGCCGAGCCGGTCCGGCTCGGGACGCGGCGCCACCGCCTCCGGGGCCACGCGCACGAGCGTCTCGCCCAGCTTCTCCTCGGTGGCGGCGAGGAACTTCTCGAAGCCCCAGGCGTCGAGCACATATTTCAGCCGCGCCTTCTTGCGGTCGGTGCGGTCGCCGTGGTCGATGAAGACGCGCACGATGGCGTCGGCGACGCGGGTCGCGTCCTCCGGCTTCACGATCACGCCGGTGTCGCGGGCGAGATCAAGGTGGCCGGTGATGCCGCCGAGCACGAGGCGAAACCACACGCCCGGCTCGACGCCGAAGCCGTCGGCCATCTCCACCGCCTGGAAGCCGATATCGTTGGTGTCCTCCAGCGCGCCGATCCGTCCGCCGCCATCGAAGGCGACATTGAACTTCCGCGGCAGGCCGTAAAGCGAGCGGTCGGCGAGGATGTGGTGATGCCACTCCAGCGCATAGGGCCGCGTATCGAGGAGTTCCTGCGGGTCGATGCCGGCGGTGGGTGAGCCGGTGACATTGCGGATGTTGTCGGCGCCCGAGCCGCGCGCGGTGAGGCCGAGGCCGATCAGCCCTTCGAGCAGGGCAGGGCCGTCTGTCGCCGGAATCTCGCGGATCTGCAGATTGGCGCGGGTGGTGACGTGCGAATAGCCGCCGCCATGCTTCGCCGCGAGGTCGGCGATGCCGTCGAACTGCCAGTATTTCAGCACCCCGTTGGGAATGCGCAGCCGGCACATGAAGCTGTCCTGCGTCGGGGCGACATAGAACAGGCCGTGGAACTTCCAGCGGAAGACGTCGATCCCCTTCGGGAACACCCCCTCGCGGGCGTGCTGCTTCATGCGGGCGTAGGAATCGAGGCCGAGTTCCTCGCGCTTCGCCTTCTCCTCATTGACCAGCTTGCGGCCCTCGGCCTCGGTGCGGGCCATGGCGCGGTGGGCGGCCGCGTCCGGGCCGGTCGGCTCGGCCTTGGTCGGGGAAGCGGCGGGAGCGGCGCTGCCGAGGCCGCCGGCCACCTTGGTGGCGGCGAGGCCGGCGACGAAGCCTTCGAGATAGCGCTTCTGCTCGGGGGAGAATTCGGTGCCCATCACGCGGCCTCCGCGGTGAGGTTCGTGTCTTCAGGGAAATCGCAGCGGCCGAAGGCGATGTCGGCGCGACGCCCGGAAATGTCGCGGCCGGAGCGGATCAGGTCGCGGTAGAACAGCCCGTCGGCGGTGTCGCCATAGAGCACCGCGCCGACGAGGCGGGTGCCGCGCGCATCCTCGCGCACCACCAGCCGGCGGTAGAGCCCGATGCCGGGGTCCGACAGCACGAGGTCCTGCGTGCCCTCGGCGCCGAGGAAGTCGCCGGCGGAGAAGACATGCACGCCGGAGACCTTGAGGTTGGTGGCGGTGACGCTGCCCTCATAGGCGCCCGCACGGCCGGAAAGGCGCCGCGCCAGCACGCGGGCCTGCTCATAGGCCGGCTCGACGAGGCCGTAGACCAGCCCGCGATGCTCGGCGCATTCGCCAATGGCGAAGATGCCGGCATGGTCGGTGGCGAGCCCGTCGTCGACGAGCACGCCGCGATTGCAGGCGAGGCCGGCGGCGCGGGCGAGATCGGCGTTGGGCCGCACGCCGCAGGCGACGACGACGAGATCGGCCGGCAGCACGGTTCCGTCGGCGAGGCGCAGGCCGGTGACGCGCCCTTCGCCCTCGATGGCGACGGTCGAGGCGTTGAGCGCGACGGCGATGCCGCGCGCCTCGACCGCGCCCCGAAGCATGGCGCCGGCGCGGGCGTCAAGCTGGCGCTCCATCAGCCGGTCGGCGAGATGCACGATCGTGGTCTCGACGCCGGCGCCGGCGAGGCCGGTCGCGGCCTCCAGCCCGAGCAGGCCGCCGCCGATGACGACCGCACGCGCGCCGGCAGCGCCGGCGGCGAGCAGCGCCTCGACATCCGCGCGGTCGCGGAAGGTCATCACGCCGGGCAGGTCCATGCCGGGTATGGGCAGGCGGATCGGGTGCGAGCCGGTCGCCAGCACCAGCTTGCCGAAGGGCAGCACGGTGTCGTCGGCGAGCCGCACCGTGCGCGCCCCGGTGTCGATGGCGATCGCCGGGTTGCCGCAGACGAGGCGAATGCCGTGCGCCTCCCACCAGCCGCGCGAGTGCAGGGTGAGTTCGTCCGCGCCCACCTCGCCGGCGAGCAGCGAGGAGAGCAGCACGCGGTTATAGGCGAGGTGCGGCTCGGCGCCGATGACGGTGAGCGCGTAGCGGCCGGGGCAGGCGTCCACGAGCTCGGCGCAGAGCTTCGCGGCCGCCATGCCGTTTCCGACGATGACGAGGCGTTCGCCCATGATGTGGGGCTCGCTCATCACGCTGTCGCCTCGGTGCCGGCCGGTGCCGCCTTCATGGCGTCCTTCATCACCCCGGCGAGGGCGCCATAGGCGGTGACCCAGGCCTCGCGCGTATCGGGGGTGAAACCGTCGCCGAGGCCCTGCTCCAGCGTCCAGATGAGCGCCGCGCCGACCGGGGCGAAGTGCTCGTCGGTGACGCCGTAGCCGGCGTGGCGGGCGCCGAGGCGCTCCACCGCCGGCAGCAGCGCCGGCAGGTCGTCGATGCCGTTGACGACGACGGCGAGCGTCGCCATCAGCTTGCGCCCCTGCTCGGGCATGTCGGCGGCCTTGAACAGCGGGCGCACCTCGGGCGCGATCTCGAACAGCCGGCCGTAGAACAGCGCGGCGGCATTCTCCGAGATCGGGCGCACCTTGTCGAAGCTCGCGCGGATGAGGGTGATCTGGTCGGGTGTCATGCCGTCCTCCCTCACGCCGCCTCGACGAAGCGGTGGCGCTCGTAGAGGAACTTGAGCACCGCCTCGCGGCATTTGAGGTAGGTCGGATCGGTGACAAGCTCGAGCCGCCGGCGCGGGCGCGGCAGCGGCACCTCCAGCACCTCGCCGATATGGGCGGCGGGGCCGTTGGTCATCATCACGATGCGGTCGGAGAGCAGCACCGCCTCGTCGACGTCGTGGGTGATCATGATGATGGTGTTGCCGAGATTGGCATGGATCTGCATGACCGAGTCCTGCAGATGCGCGCGGGTCAGCGCGTCGAGCGCGCCGAACGGCTCGTCGAGCAGCAGCACCTTGGGCTGCATGGCGAGCGCGCGGGCGATGCCGACGCGCTGCTTCATGCCGCCGGAGATTTCCGAGGGACGCTTGTCCCTGGCGTGACCCATCTGCACGAGGTCGAGATTGTGCAGCGTCCAGTCGTGGCGCTCGGCGCGGCTCTTCAGCCCGGAGAACACCTTGTCCACGGCGAGGCGGACATTGTCGTAGACCGAGAGCCACGGCAGCAGCGAGTGGTTCTGAAAGACCACCGCACGGTCGGGGCCGGGGCTGTTCACCTCGCGGCCCTCGAGGATCACGCCGCCGCCGCTCACCGGGGTGAGGCCGGCGACGATATTGAGCAGGGTCGACTTCCCGCACCCCGAATGGCCGATGATCGAGACGTACTCGCCCTTGGCGATGCCGAGCGAAACCTGCCGCAGCACCTCGGAGGTGGCACCGCCGCGGGTGAAGGACTTGTCGATATGGTCGAGCTGGAGATAGGCGCTCATCGGTTCCTCCTCAGGCAGCGGCAGTGCCGCGGGTGATGAAGGCGCCGATGCCGGCGACGATGCGGTCGAGCACGAAGCCGACCACGCCGATATAGACCAGCGCCACGATGATGTCGGACAGGCGCGAGGAGTTCCACGCGTCCCAGATGAAGAAGCCGATGCCCACCCCGCCGGTCAGCATCTCGGCCGCCACGATGGCGAGCCAGGACAGGCCGATGCCGATGCGCAGGCCGGTAAAGATGTAGGGCGCCGCCGCCGGCAGCATGATCTTCAGGAAGAATTCCAGCGGGTTCAGCCGCAGCACGGCGGCGACGTTGCGGTAGTCCTGCGGGATGTTCCGCACGCCCACCGCGGTGTTGATGATGATCGGCCAGATCGCGGTGATGAAGATCACGAACACCGCCGAGGGACTGGAATCCCGGAAGGCGGCGAGCGCGATCGGCAGCCAGGCCAGCGGCGGCACGGTGCGCAGCACCTGGAAGATCGGATCGAGCCCGCGCATCGCCCAGACCGACTGGCCGACGATGACGCCGAGCACCACGCCGACCACCGCCGCGAGGCCGAAGCCGATGGCGACCCGCTGCAGCGAGGTCAGCACCCGCCAGCCGAGGCCGATGTCCTGCGGTCCGTTGACGAAGAACGGATCGACGATGAGATCGCGCGCCTCGCTCCAGATGGTCGAGGGCGGCGGCAGCGTCGCGCCGGGGCTGGAGCACAGCAGCTCCCACAACCCAAGCAGCAGCGCGAGGACGATCGCCGGCGGCACCACCGCGACGGCGACGCCGCGCGCGAGGCCGGCGAGGCGGCTCGGCTTCGCCGGGCGAGCCGGCACGGCGAGCTGGACGATATCGGCGCTCTTCTTCGCCGGCGTGGGCGGGGCTTCGCCCTTGAGTGCGGTCACGGACATGATCGGCTCCCGGTGGTGAGGAAGGCAGCGCCTCAGGCGACGCGCTTGATGTCGAGGCTGGCGAGGTAGGCGGTGGGGTTCTCGGGGTCGAAGACCTTGCCGTCGAAGAAGGTCTCCTTGCCGCGCGAGGCCGAGGCCGGGATGTCGGCCGCCGCGACGCCCATCTGCTTGGCGGCGGCGCGCCAGAGGTCCTCGCGGTTCACCTTGTCGACCAGCGCCTTTACGTCGGTCGAAGGCTCGAACTTGCCCCAGCGTATGTCCTCGGTGACGAACCAGGCGTCATGGCTCTTGAAGGGGTAGGAGGCGTGGTCCTGCCAGAACTTCATGTACTGGGAGGTGCCCTTCTCGACGCGGCCGTTGCCGTAGTTGATGTCGCCCTTGGCGCGGCCGACGATGTCGGCGACCGGCACGTTGAACCACTGCCGCTTGCCGACGATGGCCGACATCTCCTCCTTGTTGGCCATCTGGTCGCACCATTGCTGGGCTTCCATCACCGCCATCAGGATCGCCGCGGTGGTGTTGGGATTCTTGTCCACGAACTCGGCGCGCATGCCGAGCGCCTTCTCGGGGTGGTGCTTCCAGATCTCGCCGGTTGTGCAGGCGGTGAAGCCGATGCCCTGGTTGACGAGCTGCTCGTTCCACGGTTCGCCGACGCAGAAGGCGTCCATGTTGCCGACCTTCATGTTCGCCACCATCTGCGGGGGCGGCACGACGATGGTCGAGACGTCCTTGTCGGGGTCGATGCCGGCGGCGGCGAGCCAGTAGCGGATCCACAGGTCGTGGGTGCCGCCCGGGAAGGTCATGGCGACCTTCACCTCCTTGCCGGCCGCCTTCTTGGCGGCGAAGGCCGCCTTCAGCGCCGCCGCGTCGGCGGTGACCTTCAGGTCCTTGTACTCGTTGGAGACCGAGATCGCCTGCGCGTCGAGGTTCAGCCGCGCGAGGATGTACATCGGGGTCGGGACGTTGTTCTGCGTCACCTTGCCGGCCGAGATGAGATAGGGCATCGGCGAGAGGATGTGGGCGCCGTCGATACCGTTCGCGCCGCCGCCCAGCACGAGGTTGTCGCGCGTCGCGCCCCACGAGGCCTGCTTGGCGACCTCGACATCCGGCACGCCATATTTCGCGAACAGCCCCTTCTCCTTGGCGATCACCAGCGGGCTGGCGTCCATCAGCGCGATGTAGCCGAGCGTCGCCTTGGTGGTCTCCGGCGTCGCGGCGTAGGCCTGCGGCACGCCACCGGGGAAGGCCATCCGCACGCTGTCGAACAGCGCGGCGGCGCCCAGCGTGGCGGCGGACGACTTCAGGAAGGAGCGGCGGGACAGACGCGAACGGGACGGCGGGGTTTCGGTCATATGGGTTGCCCTCGGAATCTTGTTTCGAGAAGCCGCGCCCGTCCTGATCGAACCCGAGCGCAGCGATGAAAACACAAAAAGCCACGGACCCGGACGGGTGAACCCGTCACGGAGTCAGCGGCTTTGCTGAGGCCCATCGCTGGGCGAAATCGGGAATGCCGAGATCATCGTTGATCGGCGGCGCAGACTTATATTCACGAAGCATGCCAACTCGCGCGCGGCATCGCTTCCGAGAATTAATCCAAAGAAGATTCAGAAACTTGCCCGGCAGAGGGGCGAGCGCGCCTAGATCGGCCGCGCCGCTCTGGTATGCCACATCGATGCGCAGGGCGACGCGTCATCTGGCGCGAAATTGTGCAGCGCATCGCGTGCCCATGGCGGGGCTTGAGCCGGCCATCCACGGTTTGTGCCGCGATCACGCGCCGCGCAGCCGCGCCAGATAGCCGTCGACGTCGTCGGGGGTGAAGGGCTCGCCGAAGCGGGTGCCGACCGGATCGGCGCCGGGCGGCAGGTGGCTGTCGGAATTGCCGGTCGCGGCGTCGTAGAAGCCCGGCAGATAGACCTCCATCGCCGCCTGCGCGGCTTCCCGGCTGTATTCGGCCTGTCCGGCGGCGACCATCTGCGCGTAGATCCAGAGCGCATGCGCCGGCTCCGGCCGGTTGGCGCCGTCGCGATGCATGACGAGGAAGTCGGCATCGGAGCGCTCGGCCTCGCCGCTGCCGCCGACCGGCCGCCCCTGCAGCGCGCGGCGCAGCATCTCGACCGGAAGGTCCAGATGGCGCGGCTCGGCGAGCAGGCGGGCGAGATCGTCGAGCGCCTCCGGCGTCTCGCACCAGCGGGCGGCGGCGTCGAGCGCGCGCACCAGCCGGTGCAGCACCTCGGGCTCGGCATTGGCGAAGCGGGCATGCACGCCGAGCACCTTCTCCGGCGCGCGGGCGAAGATCTCCGAGCCGAGCAGGGCGATGCGCCCGACGCCGGCTTCCACCGCGACGCTGTTCCACGGCGAACCGACGCAGAAGCCGTTGATCAGGCCGTTGCGCAGGCTCTCCGCCGTGTAGGGCGGCGGCACCACGACGAGGCGCACGTCGCGCTCGGGGTCGAGGCCGCCGGCCGCGAACAGGTGGCGCAGCATGAAGCTGTGGGTGGAGAAGGCGTAGACCGAGGAGAAGACGAGTGGTTCCTCTCCCGCCGCCTGCCGGGTCTTCACCACGCGGCCGAGCGCCCGCGCCGTGCCTTCGCCGACCGCCAGATCCTCGCCGGTTTCGATCATAGCGGCGTGGAGCGCGGTCGAGACGGTGACGGCGTTGCCGTTGAGGTTCAGCGCGAAGGGCGCCACCAGCGGCACCCGCACATGGCCGAGGCCGAGCGAGGAGGCGATGGCGAGCGGCGCCAGCATATGCGCGCCGTCGAGCAGGCCGACATTCACCTTGTCGCGGATATTGGCCCAGGAGACCTCGCGGTGCAGCTCGATCTCCAGCCCCTCGGCGCGCGCGAAGCCACGCTCGGCGCAGGCGATCAGCACCGCGGCGTCGGTGAGTGGGATGAAGCCGATCGACAGGCGTCTCATGACGCGCTCCTCATGGAGGAGGCTTCAGTTCGCGGCCTCATTTGAACAGCTCCGCCGCCGTGATGATGGACTGGGCGATATCGACGATGCGCTTCTTCTCGTTCATCGCGGTCCGGCGCATCAGCGCATAGGCCCGCTCCTCGTCGAGGCCCTTCAGCTTCATGAGGATGCCCTTGGCGCGGTCGACCGTCTTGCGCTCCTCGAGCTGCGTCCTGGTCTGCTCCAGCTCGTCCTTCAGCCGCGCGAAGGCGCGGAAGCGGCTGATCGTCATGTCGACGATCGGCTTCACGCGCTCCTTCTTCAGCCCGTCGACGATGTAGGCGGAGACGCCGGCCTCGATCGCCGCCTCGATGGTGGAGGTGTCGGACTGGTCGACGAACATGGCGATCGGACGCTTCACCTCGCGGCTGACCTGGAACATCTGCTCGACGACGTCGCGCGAGGGGTCTTCCAGGTCGATCACGATGACGTCGGGGTCGATGGCGTGCAGCCGCGCCAGCAGATTGTGCCGCTCGGGCAGGCGCAGCACGTTGACATAGCCGGCCTCGCGCAGCCCGTCCTCCAGAATGGCGGCGCGCAGCGGACTCTCGTCGACGATGACGATCTTGAGACTGGTGTCGACCGTCATGGCGGCGGAAGCTGGGATGGTCGGTTGATACGCATCGGTCGCGACTCGCAAGCAAGGAGAAGGCCATCCTTCCCCCATGCGCGGGCCCTTGAATCGGCGCTATGGGCGCGGGCGAGCGGGCTCAGAAAGCCTCGAAAAGCCGGCGATCGCGGCCCGTGGCGCGCCTTCCGGGGAGGGTCGCGAGCGCCGGCCTTGCGCCCTCGGGCGCGTCCGTGTGCCGCGGCTTGCCGCCCCGCGCATCGTCCTCGCTAGCCCGCAGCAGCATGACGGCGAAGCCCATCTGCACACTGCCGAAGGTGATGGCGAGGCCGCAGGTCAGCGCGATGACCGCCACGATGCCGGAAGGCGACTGCCAGACCAAGGTGCCGAGCCGCGCCACGTCGAACGCCAGCAGCGCGGCGACGGAGGCCGCGGCGACGGCGATGCCGATCAGGGCATGACGGACGAGGAAGCGCACCAGTTCAGGCATAGGCGGACCCGCTTGCTCGCGGCTTGCCGCGTTCGGCGCCGCGCGCATCAAGCATAGACGCTGTTCGGTGCGATGAGAATGCGGGACGCCGGGCGGTGCCTGCGGCCTCACGTCTCGTCGCCGTTCCGCAGGCTGATGCGCATCTCGGAGGTGATGTTGCGGTCCAGATACTGGACGAAGCGGCCCCGGAACTGGGTGGCGTGGATATGCGCGATCTCCTCGGCCCGGTCGGCATCGCGGGCGCGGATGGCGTCCACCATCTCGGTGTGCCCGGACGCCATCATCTCGACCGAGATCTGGGTATCCCGCGCGAGGAACTCGAAATGGAAGTGCAGCATCCGGCGCCCCTCGTCCAGAAGGCGCTTGTAGAACTGCGTGAAGTAGCGGTTCCGCCCGGCATGGGCGATCGCCATGTGGAAGGCGTGGTTGCTTTCGATGAGCGGCAGGGAATTGCCGGTCGCCAGCGTCTCGCGCACGCCCTCCTCGTAGCCGAGCTGCGCCGCGACGATGGCCTTGAGGTCCGCCTCGGTGCGGTGAAGGGCGGCGAGCCGCGTGGTCGCGCGCTGCAGCAGGTCGAGCGCGTCGAGAAATTCGGGAATGCTCTGCACGTCGATCGGCGTGACGATGGTGCTGCGGTTGGGCAGGATCACCACCAGCCCCTCGCTGGAGAGCCGTACCAGCGCCTCGCGGATCGGCGAGCGTGAAAGGCCGAAGCGCTCGCTCAGCCCCACCTCGTCGAGCGGCGCGCCGGGCGCGATGGCCACACGCAATATGTCCTGCCGGAGCTGGGCGTAGACGCGGGCGCTGCCGGTCTCCTTCGCGGGGCTCGGATGATCGGAATCGAGGAGCATCGACATATTCTATTCCGGCGGTGTTGCGTAATTCGGCGCTGTTCAAACGAAGTTCAGAGAAAAGTCAAAACACCCGTTCGCGCGCGCACATCAAGCCAACCTGTCGCCGTCCGCCACGCCGGCCGTGACAGCCGACCCATAACGCCGATCGTGTCCGGCCAATGTCGACTCGATACGGGCACCATATAGGCTGCCGTATCGTCCGTATACGCTCGTGCCTCGCGCGAAGGTCGTGTCTCCCCAAATGGTTGCGTGCGGCGGGTCGAGTGCTCCGCGAAGCTGGTCCGGCGCCCGCCATCCGACATTGACGACGGTCAAACTAACGTCTTGTCGTCTAAATGTCGACATGACAGTCTGTCGGCCATTCGCCGACGCGCCTGCGCGTCGTGACGGCTGGTCCGGGGAAGCGGGGTTCGCGTTCGTGTCACTGGCGCTGTTCGATCTGTCCGGCAAGACCGCACTGGTGACGGGCTCGTCTCGCGGGCTCGGCCTCGCCATCGCGCGCGGCCTCGGGGCGGCAGGCGCCCGCGTCATCGTCAACGGCGTCGATACCGGCAATGTGGACGCGGCGGTGCAGACGCTTTCGGCCGCCGGTGTCGAGGTGATCCCCGCGCCCTTCGACGTGACCGATCGCGAGGCCGTGGCCGACGCCTTCGCGCGCTTCGACGCGCAAGGGATCGACATCGACATCCTGGTGAACAATGCCGGCGTGGTCCGCCGCGCGCCGATGGTCGATGTGACGCCGGAGGAGTGGTCCTGGATCATTGACGTCAACCTCACCGCGCCGTTCCTCATCGGGCGGCTTGCCGCCGAACGGATGATGGCGCGCGGCAAGGGCGGCAAGATCATCAATATGGGCTCGCTCACCAGCGGCCTCGCGCGCCCGACCGTCGGTCCCTATGCGGTGACCAAGGCGGGCATCGCCATGCTGACGCGGGCCATGGCGGCGGAATGGGCGCAGCACGGGCTGCAGATCAACGCCATCGGCCCCGGCTATATGCAGACCGACCTCAACCGGCCGCTGATGGAGGACGCCGCTTTCTCGGCCTGGGTCGGTGCGCGCACGCCGGCGCGGCGCTGGGGGCGGCCCGACGAGCTCGTCGGCGCCAGCATCTTCCTCGCCTCGGAAGCGTCGAGCTTCGTCAACGGGCAGATCATCTACGTGGACGGCGGGATCACCGCCACGGTGTGAAGCGGGCCTCGCGGCGCCGTTTTGAAAGGCGCCGCCCGGTCTCGCGACGGGAGGGGTCGGCATGCGCGCGTATGACTATGTGATCGTCGGCGCCGGCTCGGCGGGCTGCGTGCTGGCCGCGCGGTTGTCCGAGGATCCCGACACCCGCGTCCTGCTGGTCGAGGCCGGGCCGAAGGACAATTACTGGGGCATACGCATGCCCGCCGGCTACGACTTCACCTTCAAGCATCCGAAATACAACTGGTGCTTCACCGGCGAGCCGGAGCCCGGGCTCGGCGGCCGGCGCATGTACCAGCCGCGCGGCAAGGTGCTCGGCGGCTCGTCCTCGATCAACGGTCTCGGCTTCATCCGTGGCAACGCGCACGACTTCGAGCGCTGGGTGGCGGCCGGCGCGGCCGGCTGGTCGTACCGGCAGGTGCTGCCCTATTTCAAGCGCATGGAGACGTGGGAAGGCGGCGAGGACGCCTATCGCGGCGGCAGCGGGCCGATCCTCGTCAAGGGCGGCACCTACAGCTTCAGCCCGTTGCACGAGGCCTTCTTCGAGGCCGGAAAGCAGGCGGGCTACGCGTTCTCGGACGACCTCAACGGCGCGCAGCCCGAGGGCTTCGGCGGCTTCCAGTCGAACTGCGCCGGCGGCATCCGCTCCTCGACGGCGCGCGCCTATCTGAAGCCGGCGGCCAGCCGCCGCAATCTCGCGGTGCTGACCGGCGCGATGGTGGAGCGCATTGTGCTCGAGAAGGGCCGGGCGGTCGGCCTGTCCTACAGCCGCGGGAGCCAGCGCGAGCAGGTCCGCGCCGCGCGGGAGGTGCTGCTCTGCGCCGGCAGCTTCGGCTCGCCGCAGTTGATGATGCTCTCCGGCCTCGGGCCAGCGGCGCATCTGGAGGAGATCGGCATCGACGTCGCGATGGACCTGCCGGCGGTGGGACAGAACCTGCAGGACCATGCCTGCGTCTACATGAAGTTCGTCTCCAGCCAGCCCGTCTCCGCCATCAAATATGTGGCCTGGCACCGGGCGGCGCTGGCCGGTGTCGACTGGGCGCTGCGCCGCTCCGGTCCGCTCGCCACCAGCAATCTCGAAGCCATGGCGCTGCTGCGCAGCGAGATCGATCCCGGCTATCCCGACATCGAGGTCCAGGCGCTGCCGCTGATCTTCGACCACGACAACGGCATCGACATGAAGAACCACGGGCTGACCTTCTGCATCGGCCCGACGCGGGTCGAGAGCACCGGGTGGGTGAAGCTCCGCTCGGCCAATCCGGCGGACCCGCCGCGCATCCTCAGCAACTTCATGAATACGGACGGCGACCGGCGCCGCATGCGCGAGAGCATCCGCATCGGCCATGAGGTGGCACGCCAGCGCGCCTTCGCCGGGCTGCTCGACGGACCGGCCGACCCGCCGCATTCGTTCGCCTCGAAGGCGGAACTCGACGCCTACATCACGCGCGCCGGGGTGAACGACTTCCATCCCACCAGCACGTGCCGGATGGGGCAGGGCGCGGACAGTGTCGTCGATCCGACGCTCAAGGTGCACGGGATCGAGGGCCTGCGCGTGATCGACGCCTCGGTGATGCCGTTCATCACCAACGCCAACACCAATGCCACCACGATCATGATCGCGGAGATGGCCTCGGACATCGTCCGGGGCAGGCCGTTGCTGACTCCGGCGGACGTCCCTCTGCCCTCCTGAGTACCGGTGGACCTCCGCCGCCACGGTGCTCAACGCGTAGGCAGGTCTGCCATCGCAGTTGGCGTGCTCAAAATGGAAGCAACCCGGTCCGACCTTCGCTTGACATTGTCGCCATTTGGTCGACATTCTGTCTGAAACAAATTCCAAAACCAGAGAGCAGGGGAATTTCATGAACTGGAGCAGGCTTATCCTTGCCGCGCTGGGCGTGGTCGGCGTCGCGATGACGGCGCCCGCGGCCCGCGCGCAGACCGCCGAGGGCTATTGGCAGGAGGTGCAGAAGCGCGGCGCGCTGCGTTGCGGCGTCGCCCTCGCACCGCCGCATGTGATGCGCGATCCCTCGACCGGCACCTATAGCGGGCTGTTCGTCGACTTCTGCAACGAGTTTGCCGAGAAGGTGCTCGGCGTGAAGGCCGAGATGGTCGACACCACCTGGGACCAGATGGTGGCGGGCCTGCAGGCCGGCCGCTGGGACCTCTCGCTGGCCCTGAACCGCACGCCCAAGCGCGCGCTGGCGATCGCCTTCAGCGCGCCGGTGTGGGCGTACCAGATCTCGCTCGTCTACGATAAGGCCAATCCGAAGATCAAGGATCCGAAGTCGCTGGCCGATCTCGACGTTTCCGGCACCACCTTCGTGGTGAAGACCGGCAGCGCGGAGGACGCGGCGATGACCGCGAACCTCAAGAACGCCACCATCATGCGTCTCGCCGACGTCGACGCGAACCGCCTGGCGGTCACCTCCCGCCGCGCCGACATCGTGGTCGAGGACAGCGATGCCAACGCGCTGTTCGTCGCTACCGCGCCGAACCGCTGGGTGGCCTTGTTCCCGACGCCGGCCGTCGCCAAGCAGGGCATCGCCTTCGGCCTGCGCCGCACCGCCAGCGCCGCCGACATCGACGCCCTCAACATCTTCATCGAGGAGAAGGCGGCCACCGGCCAGACGGCGGATCTCTTCAACGCATATGTTGCCAAGATCATCGGCGCGTCGAAGTAGGCTGGTCCTCGATCTTGCAACGATGCGACGGCTGGAGCGGCATGACGGTGCTCCAGCCGTTCGTTTGGGGACGCTCAATGGCAGACCACTTCCTGAAGATTCGAGGTCTCGAGAAAAGCTACGCGATGGGGGTGATCAAGGTCCTGAACGGGCTTGATCTCACCATGACCTCGAAGGACCGCCTGGTCGTCATCGGTCCGAGCGGCGGCGGCAAGAGCACGCTCCTGCGCTGCATCATGGGGCTGGAGAACATCGCGGCCGGCGCCATCGACATCAATGGCGAGCCCTATATCGGCGCCGACAATGGCGCCACCCGCATCGACCGCCGCATCCAGAAGCAGATCGGGATGGTGTTCCAGAGCTACACGCTCTTCCCGCACCTGAACGTGCTGAAGAACCTGACGCTGGCACCGGTGCGCTCGCGCGGCGTGCCGCGCAGCGTCGCCGAGGACCGCGCGCGCGAGATCATGCGGCGGTTCGGGCTCGACCAGAAGCTCACCGCCTATCCCTCCGAGCTGTCGGGCGGCCAGAAGCAGCGCGTCGCCATTGCCCGCGCTTTGATGCTCGATCCCAAGCTGATGCTGTTCGACGAGGTGACCTCGGCGCTCGATCCCGAGCTCGTCTCGGAGGTCATCGCGATGATCATCGAGCTCGCCGATGGTGGCATGCCGATGATGATCGTCACCCACGACATGTGGTTCGCCCGGCGCATCGCCACGCGCGTGGTGTTTTGCGCCGGCGGCACCATCGCCGAGGACGCCCCGCCGGAGGAGTTCTTCGCCCGGCCCACCAGCCAGCGGGCGCGCGACTTCATCAACAACGTCCTGCACGCCAATGCCGAGCCGGCGTGATGCAGAATCTCGACTACTTCTTCATCATCCAGGCGTGGCCGCTGTTCCTCAAAGGGTTGTGGGTCACGCTCTACCTCACCTTCTGGGCCAATGTGGCGGGGCTGATCGGCGGCGCGCTGTTGGCGCTATGCACCACCGGTCCCTACCGCCTGCTCAGCGCGCCGGCGAAGCTCTATATCGAGTTCTTCCGCTGCACGCCGGCGCTCGTGCAGATCGTGTGGTTCTTCTTCTGCGTGCCGATCCTGTTCGACGTGTTCTGGTCGCCGATCTTCATGGGCGTCGTCATCCTCGGCATGAATCTCAGCGCCTTCAACGCCGAGGCCTTCCGCGCCGCGATCCAGACCATTCCGCGCGCCCATGTCGACGCGGCGGTGGCGCTCGGCCTGACGCCGTTCGAGCGGACCGCCTATGTCATCATGCCCCAGGCGCTGCGCTACGCGATCCCGGTGCTGATCACCAACGGCATCGGCCTGTTCCAGCAGACCTCGCTGGTCGCGTTGGTCGGCGTCGATGAGCTCATGTACAACGGCCGCCTGATCTCGACATCGACCTATCGGCCGATCGAGACCTACACCTTCCTCGTGCTGTTCTATCTCGCCGTCTCGATACCGATCGGGCGCCTCGCCGCCTTCATCGAGGCGAGAAGCGATCGTGCGCTGAAGGCGTGAGCGATGGACAATCTCGATTTCTCCGTGGTCTGGAAGTTCCGCGACGCGCTCGCCTGGGGGCTGATGATGAGCCTCCTGCTCAGCGGCATCTGCTCGCTGGCGGGCACGGTGCTGGGCTTCTTCATCGCGCTGTGCCAGCAGTCCCGGTTCCGGGCGGTGCGCTGGGCGGCGGCGCTCTATGTCGAGGTGCTGCGCGGCGCGCCCACCCTCATCACGCTGTTCTGGGTGTTCTTCTGCCTGCCGATCATCCTCGGCGTGGAGATCAACGCGTTCTGGTCGTCGATCATCGCGCTGACGCTCTATATGGGCGCCATCACCAGCGAGTCCTTCCGCTCGTCGCTGAAGTCGATCGGGCAGGACCAGTACGACGCCTGCAACGCCCTCGGCCTCGCGCCGGCGACGCGCACCTTCTACGTCATCGCTCCGCAGGCGCTCATCCGCGCCATTCCGAACATCCTCTCGAACGTCATCAGCCTGTTCAAGGAGAGCACGCTGGTCTCCGCGGTCGGCATGGTCGAGCTGATGTACACGGCGCAGTCGATCTCCAACATCACCGCCCGGCCGATCGAGATCCTGACCGCGGTGGCGCTGATCTATTTCGTCATCGGCTATGGCTTCAGTTGGGTGGTTTCCAGCGTCGAGCTGCGCATCCGCGCTCGGGTCCAGAGCTGAGCCGACGATCCGTTTCGTGCGAGATCCGGCGGCGGACGGGAACGCCTGCCGGAGCATTGGGAGCCCGCGCATGCCATCCGAGAAGCGTCCGCTGCGAAGCGAAGCCTGGTTCCGGCTGATCAACAATGCCGGATTTGAGCACCGTACCCATCTGAAGGCGCGCGGCGCCCTGCCGGAGATGTTCGAGGGGCGGCCGGTGATCGGCATCGCCAATTCCGGCTCCGACCTCGTGCCCTGCAACGCGCATCTGTCCGGCATCGCCGAATGGGTGGCGAAAGGGGTGCTCGAGGCGGGCGGCTATCCGCTGATCTTCCCCACCATGTCGATCGGCGATTCCATCGTGCGGCCGAGCGGCATGCTGTTCCGCAACCTCATGAGCATGGAGCTCGAGGCGACGCTGCGGGCCAATCCGCTCGACGGCGTGGTGCTGCTCACCGGCTGCGACAACACCGCTCCCGCCTATATGATGGGCGCCGCCAGCGTGATGCTGCCGACCGTGGTCGTCCATGGCGGGGCGATGATCAGCGGTCGCTTCGGCAACCGCACGGTCGGCTCGGGCACCGATATCTTCAAGATGCACGCCGACTACCGGGCCGGGCGGATGTCGAAGGACGATTTCCTCGACGCCGAGTACGGCATGTCGCGCTCCAACGGCCACTGCAACACCATGGGCACCGCCACCACCATGGGATGCCTCGCCGAGGCGCTGGGCCTCAGCCTGCCGGGCACCGCAGCGATCCCTGCCGTCGACAGCCGACGCCTGTCGAGTTCGCAGCTCGCCGGCCGGCGCATCGTCGAGATGGTGCGCGAGGACCTCACCATCACGAAGGTGGTCGACCGGCGCGCCATCGAGAACGCCATCCGCGTCAACGCCGCGCTCGGCGGCAGCACCAACGCCATCCTCCACATCACCGCGCTTGCCGGCCGGCTCGGCATCGACTTGTCGCTGGCGGATTTCGAGGCCAATTCTGCCGGCATCCCACTGCTGGCGAACATCGCGCCGAACGGCGCCTATCTCGTCGAGGAGTTCTTCGCCGCCGGCGGCCTGCCGGCGCTGATGGCGGAGATGGGCGACCGGCTGCATCTCGATGCGCTGACCGTCACCGGACGGACGCTCGGCGAGGACATCGCCAGCGCGCGCAACGGCAATCCCGAGGTGATCGCCTCCTTCGACGCGCCGGTGAAGCCGCAGAACGCGCTGAAGATCCTGCGCGGCAACCTCGCCCCGCGCGGCGCCATCATCAAGCCCTCGGCGGCCAGCCCGCATCTGATGAAGCACACCGGGCCGGCCGTGGTTTTCGAGACGGTCGAGGATCTCGACGCGCGGATCGACGATCCTAACCTTCCCGTCGACGAGAACAGCGTCCTCGTGCTGAAGGGCATCGGGCCGCGCGGCTATCCCGGCATGCCGGAGCTCGGCAATATCCGCCTGCCGGCGAAGCTGCTGGAGCGGGGCATCACCGACATGGTGCGCATCTCCGACGGCCGTATGAGCGGCACCGCCTATGGCACGGTCGTGCTGCACGTCACGCCCGAATCCTCCATCGGCGGGCCGCTCGCTCTGGTACGCGACGGCGATCTGATCACGCTGGATGTGGACGCCGGAACGCTCGATCTCAACGTCGCGCCCGAGGAGCTGGAACGCCGGAAGGGCGAGCCGGGACCGATTCCGGCCGCGGCGCGGCGCGGCTATGAGCGGCTGTTCATCGAGCATGTGCTGCAGGCGGACCAGGGGCTCGACTTCGACTTCCTGGTCGGCGGCAGCGACACCTCGACCCCCCTGCGCCGGCCGTTCTGAGCCGGCACCCGGCAAGACTTCACATTCGCTTCCGGCAACAGGCATCGGCATCGCGCAATGCCGCTGCTTGACAGGGTTTCCGGCGGCTCCTAAACATTGTCGACAGAAAGTCGACTGAGATTTTTCAAGGCTCTCCCGTAGGGGAGCCGGCCTGCGGAGAGACGGATGAGGCAAGCGCGGATTGGCGTGGACATCGGCGGCACCTTCACCGACCTCGTCCTGCTCGACAGCGAGGGCCGGGCGTTCTTCGCCAAGGTCGCGTCCACGCCGGACCATCCGGAACAGGCCGTGCTGACCGGTGTGGCCCAGATCCTGGAGACCGCCGGGCTCGGTGTCGGGCAGGTGGTCGAGGTGCTGCATGGCACCACCGTCGGCTCGAACACTCTGCTGCAGAAGGCTGGCGCCAGGACCGGCCTGATCACCACGCGCGGCTTCCGCGACGTGCTGGAGATCGGTCGCGTGCGCACCCCCACCATGTTCGACCTGTCCTGGACCAAGCCCGAGCCGCTGGTGGCCCGGCGCTACCGTCGCGAGGTCGACGAGCGCACCACCGCCGGCGGTGAAATCCTGAAGACGGTCGACATTGATCAGGTGCTGGAGATCGGCCGCGACTTCGTGCGCGAGGGCATAGAGTCGGTCGCCATCTGCTTCCTCAACTCCTACAGCAACGGTGAAAACGAGGCCGAGGCGGCGCGGGCGCTGAGCGAGGCGTTCCCCGAGCTGTGGGTGACCGCCTCGGTCGCCGTGCTGCCGGAGATCCGCGAATATGAGCGCACCTCCACCACGGCGGTGAACGCCTATGTGCTGCCGGCGCTGCGCAGCTATATCGAGCGGCTGGAAACAGGCCTGCGAGACATCGGGGTTGCCGCGCCGCTGCTGGTGAGCAATTCCAATGGCGGTCTCTCCGCCGCCGCCATCGCCCAGGAGAAACCGGTCTTCTTCATCTCGTCCGGCCGCGCGGCCGGGGTCGTTGGCGCGGGGCGGCTCGGCACCGCGATCGACGAGCGCAACCTCATCGTCTTCGACATGGGCGGCACCACCGCCTCCGCCTCGCTGATCCATGACGGCAAGCTGACCCGCACCAACGAATACGAGTTCCGCGCCGGCATCTCGACGCCGAGCCGCTTCATCAAGGCCGGCGGCTATCTGATGCGGGTGCCGACCATCGACGTCGCCGAGGTCGGCAGCGGCGCCGGCTCCATCGCCTGGCTCGATCCCGGCAAGCTTTTGAATGTCGGCCCGGTCTCCGCCGGCGCCAAGCCGGGGCCGGCCTGCTACGGAGCCGGCGGCACCAGCCCGACGGTGACCGACGCCAATGTCGTGCTCGGCTTCCTGCCCGCCGAGCTTGCCGGCGGCACGCTCACGCTCGACGTCGCCAAGGCGCGCGACGCGGTGGAGCGCGACGTTGCCGGCCCGCTCGGCCTCACCGTTGAGGCGGCGGCGACCGGCATACGCGAGATCGTCAACGTCAACATGGCCCGCGCCATCCGCGCGGTGACGGTCGAGCGCGGCGTCGATCCGCGCGACTTCACGTTGCTCGCCTTCGGCGGCTCCGGCCCGGTGCATGCCTGCGACCTCGCCCGTTCGCTCGGCATCGGCCGCGTGCTGTTCCCGCGCGCGCCGGGCGTGTTCACCGCGATGGGCATGCTGGCCGGCAGCGTGGAGCACTATTTCCTGCGCGCCTTCCCGACGCTGCTGCGCAAGGTCGAGGCCCCGGAAATCGGGAAGGTCGTCGCCGACCTGCGCACCGACGCAGTCGCGGCTCTCGCCCGCGAGGGCTATCCGGAAGACCGCATCGCCTTCGAATTCGAGCTCGACCTGCGCTTCCGCGGCCAGGATTCCGAGCTCGCCGTGCCGCTGGGGGCCGATGGCTTCGATGCCGGCGCGCTGCGCGAGGCGTTCCTGGAGAGCTATCGCGGCATCTATGGCTATGCCTCGCGCGACGATGTCGAGATCGTCAATGTGCGGTTGCGCGCACGCGGCATCAGCGCGCAGAATCTCGACTTCGCGCATATCGAGGCGGGCCAGCTCGCGCCGGGCGAGGCGGTCGTCGGCCGTCGACCGATCTATTTCAGCCGCGACACCGGCTGGGTCGACACGCCGGTGATCGAGCGGGCGGCGCTGAGTGGCGAGGTTGAGGGGCCGGTGGTGCTGCAGAGCGCCGACACCACCATCATCGTGCCGCCCGGCGCGCGCGCCGGCCTCGACCCCGTCGGCAATGTGGTGGTGACGCTATGAATGCGGGCGCGGCGCAGGCGACAGGCAGGGAGCCAACCATGGTGGAGCGCAGGATCGATCCCATCACCTTCGCGGTGATCAAGAGCGGCCTCGACACCATCGTCGACGACATGGCCTATGCGGTGATGCGCACCGCCCGCTCGCCCATCGTGCGCGACGTGCTCGACTATTCGGTCACCATGTGCGACCGGCAGGGGCGCATCCTCTCGCAGGCGAAGACCGTGGCGCTCCATCTCGGCGCGGTGCCGGACGCGATGGAGGTCGTTATCAAGCGCTTCGCCGGCAATTTGCATCCCGGCGACGTGGTGGTGCTGAACGACCCCTATGACGGCGGCATGCACCTGCCGGACATCTTCATGTTCAAGCCGATCTTCCATGGCGGCGAGCTGCAGGGCTTCTCCGTCGTGGTGGCGCATCATTGCGATGTCGGCGGCCGCGTGCCGGGCTCGAATGCCAGCGACTCGACCGAGATCTTCCAGGAAGGCATCCGCATCGCGCCGATGAAGCTCTATGATCGCGGCGCGCCGAACGAGACGCTGTTCACGATCATCGAGAAGAATGTGCGCCTGCCGGAGCTGGTCATCGGCGACATCGAGGCGCAATACGCCACCTGCAACATCGGCGAGCGCGAGTTCGTCAAGCTGGTGGAGCGCTACGGCGCCGAGGAGCTGAACCGCTATTTCGACGAGCTGATCGACTATGGCGAGGCGCTTACCCGCGCCGCCATCGCCGCCTGGCCGGACGGCGATTACGATTTCACCGACTATATCGACGGCGACGGCTTCTCGCCCGAGCCGATCCCGATCAAATGCCGCGTCAGCGTGCGCGGGAACCATCTGTACGTCGATTTCGAAGGCTCCTCGCCGCAGGTGCGGGGCGCCATCAACTCGACGCTCTCCTTCACCAAATCCTCGACCTATCTGACCGTGCGCTGTGCACTCGACAGCGAGGTGCCGAACAATGCCGGCGTCTATCGCTGCATCACCGTGACGGCGCCGGAAGGCTCGATCCTCAACCCGCTGATGCCGGCCCCCGTCGCCGCGCGCGCGCTCACCGGCTACCGCGTCGTCGACACGGTGATGGGCGCGCTCGCCCAGATCGCGCCGCGCAAGGTGATGGCGGCGGGCGAAGGCGGCAACACCGTGGTGGTGCTCGGCGGCTATCATAAGGGCTCGCGCGAGCCCTTCGTGCTGGTCGACATGATCAACGGCGCCTGGGGCGGGCGCTTCAACCAGGACGGCATAGAGGGCGTGACCAACCCCTCGCAAAACATGTCGAACCTGCCGATCGAGACGCTGGAAGCCCGCTATCCGGTGCTGATGGAGGAATATGCGCTGCGCGAGGATTCCTGCGGGCCGGGCGAATATCGCGGCGGTCTCGGGCTGGTGCGGCAATATCGGCTGCTCGCCGACGAGGCGGTGCTGCAGGTTCGCTCCGACCGCTATGTGAACCCGCCCTACGGTCTGTTCGGCGGCGGGCCGGCGGCGCTGTCGCGCAATGTGCTGATGACGGCGGACGGCGTCGCGGAAGAGCTCGACAGCAAGATCACGCGCAACATCCGGGCCGGCACCGTGATCCGCCACGAGCAGGCGGGCGGCGGCGGCTATGGCGATCCCAGGCTGCGGCCGATCTCGCGCATCCGCGCCGATCTCGACGAGGGCAAGATCTCCCGCGCCTATGCCGAGCGGCACTACGGCGTGGTGTTCGCCGGCGAGATGATCGACGAGGCAGCCACCGAGGCCCGGCGCGCGGCCGCAGGGGGCGCGTGATCCCATGCGCCCGGATCTTGCCCGCTTCGCCATCAACCAGATCACCACGCCGAACTGGACGATGGCGCAGGCGATCGAGGGCTATGCGGCGCAGGGCGTCGGGGGCATCGCCTGCTGGCGCAGCTACCTCGACGAATATGGCGTTGAGCGCACCGCCCGGCATCTGCGCGACGCCGGCCTGTGGGTCGCCTCGCTCTGCACCAGCGCCTGGCTGAACGCGGCGACGGAAGCCGATTTCGACGCCGCCATCGAGCAGAACCGGCGCATCCTCGACAATGCCGCCGCCATTGGCGCGCCCTGCGTGGTCATGGTGGTCGGCGGACTGCCGCCCGGCTCCAAGGACATCGCCGGCCAGCGCGCGCGGGTGCGCGACGCCCTCCACACGCTGGCGCCACATGCCCGCAGCGTCGGCGTGAAGCTCGGCCTCGAGCCGCTGCATCCGATGTATGCCGGCGACCGCAGCGTGCTGAACTCGATAACCGTCGCCAACGATTTGTGCGACGAGCTCGGCGATGCCGCCGGGCTGGTGCCGGACGTCTATCACTGCTGGTGGGACCCGGCCTTCGAGAGCGAGCTGCGCCGCGCCGGCCCCGAGCGCATACTGACCTTCCACTATTGCGACTGGCTGGTGCCGACCCGGAACCTGCGCGACCGCGGCATGGTCGGCGACGGCGTTGCCGATATCGCTCGCATCCGCGGTTGGCTCGACGAGATCGGCTATTCCGGCGTGTTCGAGCTCGAAATCTTCTCCGAGCTCGACTGGTGGACGCGCCCCGGCGACGAGACCGTGCGGATCGGCATCGAGCGCTGCACCCCCTATGTCGGCGCGCTCGGCGACACAGCAAAGGATCAGGCATGAACTCCTCCGGCAATGTCGTCGTGATCACCGGCGGGGCGAGCGGCATCGGCGAGGCCACCGCAAAGCGCTTCGCCGCCGCCGGCTGGACGGTCGTCATCGGCGACATCGACGAGACGCGCGGCCGCGCGGTGGCGGCGGAAATCGCGGCCGGCGGCACGCGCTGCGATTTCCATCGCCTCGACGTGTCCTCGGAGGAGGAGGTCGAGCGCTTCGCCACGACGGTGAGCACCGATCACGGCCCGGTGGCGGCGCTGGTGAATTCCGGCGGGGTGCTGCAGAACGCGGTGCGGGTGACCAAGATGCCGATCGAGGAATTCGACCGGATACTCGACATCAATGTGCGCGGCACGCTGCTGGTCGGCCGCGCCTTCGCGACCCGCATGGTCGAGGCGGGGCGCGGCTCGATCGTGAACCTCTGCTCGCTCACCACCTTCCACCCCTGGCCGCAGCCGGCCTATGGCGTCAGCAAGGCCGGCGTGAAGATGCTGACCGAGATCATGGCCGCCGAACTCGGTCCGCAGGGTGTGCGGGTCAATGCGGTGGCGCCTGGCTACACGCTGACGCCGGCGATGAAGGCGCGCATCGATCGCGGCGAGCGCGACCCGAGCACGGTGATCGCACGCTCGGCGCTGCGCCGTTTCGTCGAGCCCCACGAAGTCGCCGAGGCGATCTATTTCCTGTCCTCGCCGCTGGCCGGCGCCATCACCGGCGCGACGCTGCCGATCGATTGCGGCTGGCTGGTCTATACGAGCTACAGCGCGGCCGCCGCGCAGCCGGCCTGAGCCGGCGCTCAATAGCCGAAGAAGCGCATCATCAGACCGAGCTGCTCGTCCAGCATGCCGTTGCCGAAGCGCACATCGCAGCCGGCGCGCTGGGCGGCGAGCAGAAGCGGCGTCTCGCGCGGCTTCATCACGATGTCGGCGACGATCATGCCCGGCTTCAGCGCGGCGATGTCGACCGGCACCGGGTCGGTCTCGGGATGCAGCCCGCAGGGCGTCGCGTTGATGACGAGGTCGCGCCCCGCGAGGTCGGCGGTGCCGCTGGTCACCGCGAGTGCCGGATAGCGGCGGCGCACCTCGGCCGCCAGAGCAACCGCCCGGCCGTCGTCGACGTCGTTGATATGCACCGAGGCGACGCCCGCCGCCGCGAGGCTGAAGGCGATCGAGCGCCCGGCGCCGCCCGCGCCGACGAGGAGGGCGTGGCGGCCGACGGCGTCCCGGCCGCCGCCGAGCAGGCCCTGCATGAATCCCGGACCGTCGAAATTGGCGGCGACCATCCGCCCGTCCGGTTCACGGCGAACGGTGTTGGCGGCACCGACCGACAGCGCGGTCTCGTCCGCCGCGTCGGCGAGCGTGAGCGCCTGCTCCTTGAGCGGCACGCTGATCACGATGCCGCCGAGATTGCGCATGCGCTTCATCCCCGCCCAGCCCTCGGCGAAATCCTCGGGCGCGAAATGCATGGGGATCATCACCGCATCGATGCCGCGGCGCTCGAACTCCGGATTGAACACCTCGGGCGAGCGCACATGCTCGATCGGATGCGCCAGCATGAAGAAAATGCGCGTGGTGCCGGTGATGATGGTAGGGGAGGGAGTGTGCATCAGGAGCAACCTCTGCGCCGGGTCTTCCGCCGAACGGACGCGAAACACGCGTTGACAATGTCGACGGTCAATCTACACATGTCGACATTGGTTATACAATGAAGAAGGCGATGAGCGGTGCCGTCCCTCCTCGCCGCCCCTGGTCCGGAGCCGATATGCCCATCATCCGCGTCGAAATGCTGACAGGCCGCACCCGCGAGCAGAAGCAGGAGCTCGCCGAGTCCCTGACCAGCGAAATGGCCCGCATCGCCAAGTGCACCCCCGCGAGCGTGCAGATCGTCTTCACCGAGGTCGAGCGCGAGGACTGGGCGATCGGCGGTGTGCTGACCGACGCCAAGCCGGCGGCGCCGGCCTCCTGACGAGGCTGCCAGCGGCAGAACCCAGATGAGCGACGTCACCATCATCGGCGGCGGCATCGTCGGCCTGTGCACGGCGCTCGCCCTGCAGGACGACGGCCATTCGGTCGAGATCATCGAGCGCGACCAGCCGGGTGGCGGGGCGACCTTCGGCAATTGCGGCCTGCTGGCGGTCGGCGAGGTGGTGCCGCTCGCCAAGCCGGGCACGGCGCGCAAGATA
This sequence comes from Allobosea sp. 117, assembly GCF_000702305.1. Classification (GTDB taxonomy): domain Bacteria; phylum Pseudomonadota; class Alphaproteobacteria; order Rhizobiales; family Xanthobacteraceae; genus Ancylobacter. The sequence continues at coordinate 348,412 of NZ_JNLC01000012.1, read as the reverse complement.
CCGGGCTGGCTTCTCGACCCCGAGGGGCCGCTCTTTGTGCGTCCGCGGGCGCTGCTGCGCGAACTGCCGTGGCTGCTGCGCTTCCTGTCGACGGGAAGCCGGCGACGCGTCACCGAGGCGGCCGGTTTCCTCGCCACGCTGACACGCCACGCCGAGGCCGACTACCGCGCGCTGCTCGACCGCGCCGGGATCGCCGGCAACCTCGTTCCGGCCGAGAACCTCATCGTCTTCCACGACCGTGCCGATTACGAGAAGGACCGCTTCACCTGGGAGCTGCGCGAGGCGCTCGGCTTCCGGCACAGCTTCCTCTCCGGCGAGGAGGTGCGCGAGCTGGAGCCGGCGCTCGGCGGACCGGTCTCCTGCGGTGCCCGGCTGAAGGGATGGCACCAGTTCAGCGATCCCCACCTGATGGCACGGCGGCTGGCGGCCTTCTTTCAGGCTCGCGGCGGCATCATCCGTATCGCCGAGGTACGGCACATCGAGAGCGCGGGCGACCGTGTCGCGGCGCTGCACCTCGCCGGGGGCGAACGGATTGATGTCCGCCGCCTCGTCGTCGCGGCGGGTGCCTGGAGCCGGCCGCTGCTCGGCGAGCTCGGGCTGAAGGCGCCGCTCGCCGCGCTGCAGGGCTACCATTATCACGTGCCCGCGCCGGGCGTCGCGCTGGGCCGCCCCGTGCTCTACGCCAATGGCGGCTTCGTGCTGACGCCGATGGAGACCGGCCTGCGCATCGCCGGCACCATAGAGGTGGCGGGGCCGGATCCGGCGCCCAATTTCTCGCGCGCCCACATGCTGGCCCGGAAGGCGGCCGGCATCCTGCCGGGGCTCGACCTGTCGGGCGGCACGCTCTGGATGGGGCCGCGCCCGTTCCTGCCGGACGGCCTGCCGGCGATCGGGCGAGCGCCGCGCCACGCCAATGTCTTCCTGGCCTATGGCCACGGGCAGATCGGCGTGACGCTCGGCGCGACGACCGGCCGGCTGGTCGCCGAGCTGGTCGCCGGTCGCGAGCCCTCCGTCGACCTCGCGCCGTTCCGCCCCGAACGGTTCTGAGGCGTCAGTCCATCACCGAGTCGAGGCCGCGCCTGACGCCGGTCCAGCCCGACACCTTGCGGGCGGCGAGCATCGTGCCCGAGACATAGGGCATGGGCGAAAAGCCGGCATCGTGGCGGATGGTCAGGCGTTCGTCATGCGTGGCGAACACGGCTTCCACCGCCAGCAGATAGGACGGCAGCCGGAGCGCATGCAGGCGGACCTCGGTCCGCCCTTCGCCGAAGGCGCCGCCGCGCGTCTCGACGGCGCCGACCATCTCCTCGACCGGCCAGCTCGTCGCCGGCTGGCGCACCTCGGCGAGCTCCTCGGCCAGCTCGCGCGCAGTGCCGGAAGGCGCGTCCCGCCGCTCGGCCGGGCAATATTCGATCAGCTCGACATCGGCGATGTATTTGGCCGCCTCGATCGCGAAGCGGCGGAGCAGGACCGCGGTGATCGCGAAATTGCCGCCGGCGAGCACGCCGACGCCCTTCGCGCGTGCGAGCGCGTCGATCTCGTCGAAATCCTTCGCGGTGAGACCCGATGTGCCGATGACGACGTGTATGCCGGCGTCGATGGCGGCGAGCGTCGCCGCCTTGATCACCTCGCGGTCGGTGTAGTCGATCAGTACGTCGGCCGGGACGGCGAGCGCCTCGGCGACGCTGGAGAACACCGGCACGCCGCTGGGCGCGCCGCCGAGCACCTCGCCGAGATCCCTGCCGGCGCCGCTGCGGGACACGGCGGCGACGAGATCCATGTCAGGTGCTTCCTCGATAGCGGCGGTGAGCGCGCGGCCGACCCGGCCGGTGGCGCCTGCGAGAATGATGCGGAAGGCCATGGCGAACGCTCCGATTCACTGTTGACGACTTCAAGTCGATCTTTTGTAGACAATGAAGCGCCGAGGTCATCCAAAATTGTCGGGAGCCCAAGGGAGCCCGCAATCGAACGACGCGAATGTACCCGTGATGTGAACCGGAAGAAGGTCGCGGATATCGGCCGCATCAGTGGCCGGCGCCTGTGTCCTACAGGAACGTGGAGGACACCGCCGGCGAGTGGTTCAGCGCGTGCGCCATGAATTCGAGCGCGCCGCGCACCTTCTGCCGCGAGGCCGGGCCGCCAAGGCAGACGCGGGCGGCTTCCGGCGGCGGACCCTCGACAGTGAAGGCGTCGCTCGCCACCACGCCGATACCGGTGGACATCATGTGTCCCACGAAGGCAGAGCGGGTCCAGGGCTGGGGCAGTTCGAGCCAGATGTTGAAGCTCATCGGATCGGCGCGGAAACTGCCGGCGGGCAGGATCTCCGCCGCGAGCTGCTGGCGCGCGGCGGTCTCGGTGCGGATGAAGCGCAGCAGCGTGTCCGCCGTGCCGTCCTCGATCCAGCGGGTGGCGAGTGCGACGGTGAGCGGCGAGGCCATGACGGTGGATGCGCGCAGCGCCGCCGCGAAGGGCCAGCCCGCCCGCGCCTCGGGCGCCACCACATAGGCGACGCGCAGGCCGGCGCCGATGCATTTGGCAAGGCCGGCGACGTGCCAGGTCAGGTCCGGCGCGATGGCGGCGAGCGGCGGCACACCGTGCGCGGGAATGAAGCCATAGGCGTCGTCTTCGACGATCGGCACGCGGAAGCGGCGGGCGACGGCGATGATGGCGTCACGCCGAGCCTTGGGCACGGTCAGGGTGGTCGGGTTCTGCAGGGTCGGGTTGATGTAGAGCGCCTTCGGCGCGAGCCGCTTGCAGGCATCGGCAAACGCATCGGGATCGATGCCGTCGGCGTCCATCGGCAGCCCGACGAGGCGCAGGCCGAGCTGCGCCGCGATGGAGCGCGCGCCGGGATAGGTGATGGCCTCCGACAGAATCACGTCGCCGGGCTTCGCCAGAAGCGTGAATATGCCCAAGAGCGCGGGGTGTGCGCCCGGCGTGACGAAGATGCGCTCCTGCGAGGGCACCAGCGCGCGGCGCCCGAGCCAGGCGGAAGCGGCATCCTTGTCGGCGGACGAGCCGCCGAAGCCCTGATAGCGCAGCAGCGCGACGATGTCGCTTCCGACCTCGGCGAGACCCTCCCGCATGCGCTCGATCAGCGCCGGGTCGTCCGGCTCGGGCGGCAGGTTCATCGAGAGGTCGGCGACGCTGTGGCTCGCCGCCACCGAGGGCAGGCGGACCGCCGGCCTCGGCGCGCCGACGACGAAGGTGCCCTGGCCGACGCGGCTTTCCACCAGCCCGCGCTTCTGTGCCTCGACATAGCCGCGCGCCACCGTGGTGAAGTCGATGTCCAGCCGGCCGGCGAGCTTGCGCTGCGGCGGCAGGCGATCGCCGATGGCCAGACGGCCCGCGCGGATGTCCTCGGCGAGAAGGTCGGCGATGGCGAGATAGCGCGGCTTGTCGCTGCGGGAGAGGTCGGGAGTCCAGTCGGCCATGATCGCTTTCGTTTGCCACCAAAACGGTCGGCGGTCGAGCCTGCGGCGGTATCCGCAGACCTGAATCCGGAATTGTATGTATAATGTTGCATTCCCGCCGTGTCACGCTTGGCGTGACTTTTGCGACGATCATAGGCGTCGCGCGTGCCGCGGGCATTCGCCCGGCATATGCCCAGAAACTGGGCTTTCACCGCATGTGGCTGCGTAAACCTACGTGATTCTGCTTAGCGCTTGTGCAGTTTCGAGTGGTTTATTGACTATATTATTGACTGTACATTGATAGCAATTTGAAGCCTCATATTAGCGGTCAATGTATGAATTGACTGCATGCATCATTTCGTGCGTGCCGATCCGTTCCGGACGTCTCACCAGGGGAGCGCGCAATGCCCGCCGTCACCATGCCTTTTCACCAGAAGGGCGACTATCTCGTTGACTACGAGGACAAGAAGTTCGAGGACGTCAAAGCCGCGCCCGGCGAAAAGGCGCTCGTCACCTTCCACACCGTGGCCTTCGAGGGCTCGATCGGCCTCGTGAACCTGCTGCAGGCGCTGCGTCTCCAGCGCAAGGGCTTCGAGACCTCGGTGCTGCTCTATGGTCCCGGCGTCACGCTCGGCGTGCAGCGCGGCTTCCCGAAGCTCGGCGACGAGGCGTTCCCCGGCCACCTCAACTTCAACAACCAGATCGTGAAGTTCATGGAGGAGGGCGGCAAGGTCTATGCCTGCCGCTTCGCCCTGCAGGCGCTCTACGGCCATGGCGAGCCCTCGCTGATCCCCGGCATCATCCCGATCAGCCCGCTCGACGTGCTCGATCTCATCCTGCTCCACCGCAAGGATGATGCCTTCATGCTCCACACCTGGACCCTCTAAAGGGCCGGCCGTCCGCATTCGCGAGGAGGCCGCAATGGCCGAGAAAAGAGTGGTCCGCGTCGCCGCGGTGCAGATCGCGCCGGATCTCGACAGCCTGCAGGGCACGCTCGATCGCGTGCTCGCAGCGCTCGGCGAGGCGGCGGAGAAGGGCGCGAAGCTCGTGGTGTTCCCCGAGACCTTCGTGCCCTGGTATCCCTATTTCTCCTTCGTCTACCCGCCGGTGCTGACGGGGGGCGAGCATCTGCGCCTCTATGAGAATGCGGTGGTGGTGCCGGGACCGGCGACGGAGGCGGTCGCCTCCGCCGCCCGCCGGCTCGGGGTCGTGGTGGTGCTCGGCGTGAACGAACGCGACCACGGCTCGCTCTACAACACCCAGCTCGTCTTCGACGCCGACGGCGCGCTCAAGCTCAAGCGCCGCAAGATCACCCCGACCTTCCATGAGCGGATGATCTGGGGCCAGGGCGACGGGGCGGGGCTGAAGGTGGTCGACACCGCGGTCGGGCGCGTCGGCGCGCTCGCCTGCTGGGAGCATTACAACCCGCTCGCCCGCTACGCCCTGATGGCGCAGCACGAGGAAATCCACATCGCGCAGTTCCCGGGCTCGCTGGTGGGGCCGATCTTCGCCGAGCAGATCGAGGTGACGATCCGCCACCACGCGCTGGAATCCGGCTGCTTCGTCATCAACTCCACCGGCTGGCTCACCGAGGAGCAGATCGCCCGCATCTCGCCCGACGAGAAGCTGCGCAAGGCGCTCACCGGCGGCTGCATGACGGCGATCATCTCGCCGGAAGGCAGCCATGTAGTGCCGCCGCTCACATCCGGCGAGGGCATCCTCCTCGCCGATCTCGATCTCGCCCTCATCACCAAGCGCAAGCGGATGATGGATTCGGTCGGCCACTACGCCCGTCCGGAACTGCTGAGCCTCACCCTCGACAACCGCCCGGCCGCGCCGATGCACATGGCGGCCTCCTTCCAGACCTTCGGGAGCCTCACCGATGAAACCGATGGTGCCGACGAGCGACCTGCAGCCTCTGCCGACGGAGCAACTGATCAACGAGTTGCAGTCCTACGGGGTGCGGCTCGTTGATCCGAAGGCCGGCGTCGATTCCCGGCGCGGCGGGGCGGGGCCGTCCGACCACAAGGCGATGACCCTCGACGGCATGACCGTCATGGTGCCGGTACACACGGCGCCGGCCTTCGAGAGCCCTTATCTGGTCGAGAAGCCGGATGCTTATGGCCGCAGCCGCATCAGCCGCGACGGGCTGACGCTCGGGGAGGTGTCGTTTCCGCTCCAGCCGAAGTTCTACGGGCTGAAGACGGCGGACGGCATTCCCTATTCGAAAATCGCCGTGCTGCACGGGCGCGACGTGCTGGCGACCACGGTGCTGCAGAGCTGCATCCGCTATCAGAGCCGGACCAAGACCTGCCAGTTCTGCGCCATCGGCCAGTCGCTCGCCGCCGGACGCACCATCGAGCGCAAGACGCCGGCGCAGCTCGCCGAGGTGGCGAAGGCGGCGGTCGAGCTCGACGGCGTGAAGCACATGGTGATGACCACCGGCACGCCGCCCGGCAAGGACCGTGGCGCAGCGATCCTCGCCGAGAGCGCGGCGGCGATCAAAGCCGCCGTTGACCTGCCGATCCAGGCGCAGTGCGAGCCGCCGGACGACGACGCCTGGTTCGAGCGCATGCGGGAGGCCGGCGTCGACGCGCTCGGCATGCATCTGGAGGCCGTCACCGACGCGGTGCGCCGGCGCATCATGCCTGGCAAGGCGCAGGTATCGCTGGAGCGCTATTTCTCGGCCTTCGAGGCGTCGGTGAAGGTGTTCGGGCGCGGGCAGGTCTCGACCTATATCCTCGCCGGGCTCGGCGACACCCGCGAGGAGATCCTCGACATCTGCCGCCGGCTCACCGCCATCGGCGTCTATCCCTTCGTCGTGCCCTTCGTGCCGATCTCCGGCACGCCGCTGGAAAGTCACCCCACCCCGTCGCCGGCCTTCATGCACGCGATCCTCGGCCCGCTGTCGGGCATGCTGATCGCCAGCGGACTCAAGGCGATCGACGTGAAGGCCGGCTGCGCCAAATGCGGCGCCTGCTCGGCGCTCTCCACCTATGAGCGGCAAATCAGTGGACGGGGAGCGTGCTCATGATGTTCGAGCCGTTCAGGCCCTTCACCGCCGCCGAGTTCCGCGTGAAATACGCCACCGAGGCGTGGGAGAAGCGCGGCGCGGCGCGGCTGCGGCGGCAGGTGTTCTGCGCCGAGCAGGGCCTGTTCGAGGGCGACGACCGCGATGGCATAGACGACATCGCGACCCCCATCGTCGCCCTCTCCCTGCTCGGCGTCGCGGCCGGCGACGTGGTCGGCACGGTGCGCATCCATGAGGAGGCGCCCGGCCTGTGGTGGGGCTCGCGCCTCGCGGTCGCGGCCGACCACCGCAGCGTCGGCTCGCTCGGCCCGGCGCTGATACGGCTCGCCGTCTCCTCGGCGCATGCGCGCGGCTGCACCCGCTTCCTTGCCCATGTGCAGAGCCAGAACGGGCTGCTGTTCCGCCGCATGCGCTGGCGCGTCGTCGACGAGATCGAACTGCTCGGCCGCCCGCATCTGAAGATGGAGGCGGACCTTTCCTATTACCCGCCCTTCGTCGATGCCGAGGCGGGCTTCCAGACCCTGCCGCGAAAGGCCGCGTGATGCTGGGCTCCGCCGCCATTTCCGCGCTTGCCGAGACCCTGCGCCGAAGCCACGGGCTCGCCGCCAAGGCCGATATCGGCACTGCCACGGCACGGCTCGGGCTCGGCGGGGCGGGGGCGGTGCCGGTCGGCGACGACTGCGCGGCCATACCCGATGGCGACGGCTATCTGCTGTTCGCCATCGAGGGCTTCATGAACGAGTTCGTTGCCGGCGACCCGTGGTTCGCCGGCTGGTGCGGGGTGATGGTCAACGTCTCCGACATTGCCGCCATGGGCGGACGGCCGCTGGCCATCGTCGATGCCGTATGGGCTGATGGCGAGGCCAACGCAGCACCGGTGCTCGACGGTCTCAGGGCGGCATCCGAGCGCTTCGGCGTGCCGCTGGTCGGCGGCCACACCAACATCCGCACCGATCGCGGGCAGCTCTCGGTCGCCATTCTCGGCCGCGCCAACCGGCTGCTCACCAGCTTCGACGCTCGGCCCGGCGAACGGCTCATCGCCGCCGTCGATCTGCGGGGCGGCTACCGCGTGCCGTTCTCCAACTGGGAGGCGGCGACCGATGCGCCGGCATCCCGCCTGCAGGGCGATCTGGCGCTGCTGCCGACGATCGCCGAGGCGGGCCTCGCGCGTGCCGCCAAGGACATCAGCCAGGGCGGCATCGTCGGCACCGCCGCCATGCTCGCCGAATGCTCGGGTGTCGGCATCGCCATCGACCCCGCAGCCATCCCCACGCCGCCGGGCGTGGAACTCGCCCGCTGGCTGCTGACCTTTCCGAGCTTCGGTTTCCTGCTCTCGGTCCGCCCTGACGAGGTGCCGGTGGTGAGCGCGCTTTTCGCCGGTCGCGGCATCGCCTGCGCCGACATCGGAGCGATCACCGCCGAGCGGCGCGTCACCATCGGCAGCGGGTCCGCGGTCGAGACCGTCTGGGATTTCGCGCGGGCGCCGCTGCTCGGCTGCGGGCCTTCGCGCTTCGCCGGGGAGAGCGCGGCATGAGCGGATTGCGCATCGCCATCCTCGCGCATTCCACCAATCCGCGCGGCGGGGTGGTGCACGCGCTCGAACTCGCCGACGCGCTGACGCGGCTCGGGCACGAGCCGGTGGTCCATGCGCCGGACCCCAAGGGACGCGGCTTCTTCCGGCCGACGCTCTGCGAGACGGTGTCCGTTCCCGCCTCGCCGGTCGGCTTCGACGTGGCCGAGATGGTGGAGATCCGCGCCGCCGACTATGTCCGCCATTTCGAGGGTGCCGCGCGGCGCTTCGACGTCTTCCACGCGCAGGACGGCATTTCCGGCAACGCGCTGGCGACGCTGAAGGCGCGAGGGCTGATCGGCGGCTTCACCCGCACCGTCCATCACATCGATGATTTCCGCGATCCGCGCCTCGCCGCCCTGCAGCGGCGCGCCATCGTCGCGGCAGACCGGCATGTCGTGGTCAGCCGGCTGTGGCAGGGTCTGCTCGCGGACCAGTTCGGCATCGGCGCCTCGATCGTCGGCAACGGGGTGGACCTCGCCCGCTACACGCGCGTGCCTGACGGGCGCGAGGAGGTGCTGCGCGACCGGCTGCGGCTCGGCGCCGGCCCGATCGTGCTCAGCGTCGGCGGCGTCGAACCGCGCAAGAACACGGTGCGGCTGCTCGATGCCTTCGCGCAGCTCCGGGCGCTGCATCCGCACGCCCAACTGGTCATCGCCGGCGGCGCCTCGGTGCTCGATCATCGCGCCTATCAGGAGACATTCGCCGCCGCACTCGCGGCGAGCGGCCTGCCGCCGCATGCGGTCGTCATGACCGGACCGGTCGCGCACGACGACATGCCGGCACTCTACCGGCTGGCGGATGTGCTGGCCTTTCCCTCCGTGAAGGAGGGCTTCGGCCTCGTCGTGCTGGAGGCGCTGGCGAGCGGCGTGCCGTGCGTCGTCTCGCGCATCGCGCCCTTCACCGAGCATCTGCGCGAGGACGAGGTGGTGTGGTGCCATCCGCATGACGCCGCCTCGATCGCCAACGCGCTCGCCGTCGCGCTGGCTCCGGAGCTGCGGCGGCGTCTTGCCCGTCGCGGTCCCGAGGCGGCCGCGCGGCACGACTGGGACACGACCGCCGCCGCGCACCTTCCGGTCTATCAGCGACAGAGGGAACGGGCTCATGCCTGAGATGCAGTTTCGCGTCCGCTGGCCGGACGGCGCCGTGGAGAGCTGCTATTCGCCCTCCCTCGTCATCAAGGACTATTTCCAGCCGGGCGCCAGCTACCCGCTGGAAGACTTCCTCGCTCGCTCGCGGACCGCGCTGAACATCGCCAGCGCGCGTGTCGAGGCCCGCTACGGGCACCCCTGTTCGCTCGCGCTCGGCCAACTCGCCCGCATCGAGGGCGCCGCCGCGCGCTTCATCACCTTTCCCGATCCTCACGTCGCCGTCGAAGGCTTCGACGAGTGAACGCCGGAGATTCCTCCATGACCTCGCAGCACTATCCCGTCATCGTCGTCGGCGGCGGCCAGGCCGGCCTTTCGGTGAGCTATCACCTCAAAGCGCGCGGCATCGATCACCTGGTGATCGAGAAGCACCGCGCCATGCATGTCTGGGAAACCCAGCGCTGGGACAATTTCTGCCTCGTCACCCCGAACTGGCAGTGCGCCCTGCCGGGGCATCCCTATCAGGGGGCCGATCCCGACGGCTTCATGGTGAAGGACGAGATCATCGCCTATCTCAAGGGCTTCCGCGCGGTGGTCGATCCGCCGATCCGCGAGGGCGTGGCGGTGACCCGGGTGTCGCCGCGCGCCAGCGGTGGGTTCGGTGTTTCGACCTCGGCCGGCGAACTCTCCGCCGAGGCGGTGGTGGTGGCGTCGGGCGGCTATCACGAGCCGATCGTACCGCGCATGGCAGAGCGCCTGCCGGCCGATATCCTCCAGGTGCAGTCGGCCGACTATCGCAACGCCAACCAGCTCCCCGACGGCGGCGTGCTGGTCGTCGGCTCCGGCCAGTCGGGGGCCCAGATCGCCGAGGATCTGCACCTGGCCGGCCGCAAGGTGCATCTCGCCATCGGCAACGCCCCGCGCTGCGCCCGCTTCTATCGCGGCCGCGACGTGGTGAGCTGGCTCGCCGACATGAACTATTACGACATGTCGGTCGACCAGCATCCGCTGCGGGAAGGCGTGCGCGACAATACCAACCACTATGTCACCGGCCGCGACGGCGGGCGCGACATCGACCTGCGCAAATTCGCGCTGGAAGGCATGGAGCTCTACGGCGCGCTGCGCGACTTCGACGGCACGGAGCTGCATTTCAGCGGCAATCTCGCCTCCTCCCTCGACGAGGCCGACAAGACCTATAACGGCATCAACGCCGCCATCGACAAGCATATCGCCGAGAACGGCATCTCCGCCCCGCCGGGCTCCGTCTACACGCCGGTGTGGCAGCCGTCCGGCGAGCGCGCCAGGCTCGATCTCGGCGCCTCCGGCATCCGTTCCATCGTCTGGTGCATCGGCTTCAGGCCGGATTTCCGCTGGCTCGACGCGCCGGTCTTCAACGGCGGCGGCCATCCGAAGCACCGTCGCGGCATCACCGCGCAGGACGGCGTCTATTTCATCGGCCTGCCATGGCTGCACACCTGGGGATCCGGCCGCTTCGGCAGCGTCGGGCGCGATGCCGAGCATATCGTGAATCACATCGCGGAACGGCTCGCCGGCGAACCGGCGATGCAGAAGGCGAGCTGAGGGCGCCGATGAACATCGCGATCACCGCCGCCGAACTGAAATCCCGCGCCACGATCGCGATGCAGGATCGTCTCGTGCTCGGCATGCCGCATCTCAGCCTCGGCGGCCTGTCGGAGACGTGGCTGCTGAAGGAGCTGGGGCATCGGCACTGGCAGCTTCTGGCGGGCATGGCGGGCCGGGCCGTTCCCGATTTCCGCGACGCCGACGGAACGCCGGTCTATGCCGCCTTCTGCGCGGTCTCGATCGCCGATGCCCGCTTCGACGCGCTGCGCGAGCATGACGAACTCGCCATCTCCTCGGAGCTGGCGCGCATCTCCCGCACCCAGTTCGCCAGCCGGCATCGCCTGTCGTGCCGCGGCCGCCCGGTCGGGACCGTCGAGCTTTCCTCGGTCTTCGTGCGGCGTAGCGAGCCGGGGCGCAACCGGTCGATCGCCCGCATCGCGCTCGACATCTTCCCCGCCGCCGATCCGCCGGAGGGTTTCGGCGCAGCGGCGACGATGGCGGCGAAGATGCGCGGGGCGTGGAGCGAGCATTTCGGCTTCGACCGGGCAGGGGCAGGGGACGCGACGCGTCTGGTCATCAACCCGTGCCCATCGCAGGACTTCAACGGCGCCGACTTCCTCTATTTCGCGGCGTTCCAGGCCTTCGTCGACCGCGCCGAATGGGAATTGCTGGCGCCTCTCCAGCCGCGTTCGACCAGCGCGCGCGACATCGTCTATCACGGCAATGTCGAGATCGGCGACCGCATCGTCGTTGAACTGAAGGCGCAGCGCGCGGAGCGGGACGGCCTGTCGCATTGGTGCCAGCTACGGCGCCTCGCCGACGGCGCGCTGCTGGCCGACGTCTTCACCCGCCGGCGCTGAGGCGCCATCCCACCGCCGCGCCCGCTGTGGGGCTTCGGCCACAGTGTCCGGCCATCTCGATTTTCGAAACGAATTCGTAATATCGCTTCGGCTTACCATTCGCCTGCCACGTCGATGGAGGCGAGGATGATGGAAGATGAAGTCGCGGTGCTGGAGATGTTCTACCGCGACTGGCGGCTGAACGGCGAGGCCCGTGACTATTCCGGTCGGCATGTGAAGGCGGTGGCGGATATCCGCCTGCTCGACTGGGTCGATGTGGGCGGCGCGCTGCAAAGCTGCCTGAACCGGGGCTGGCTGAGCGGCTCGCAGGAGCGGGTACGCCTGACGTCGGAAGGCATACGCGTCGGCATGGAACATTTCGCCGGCGCTTGAGGTCCGTCCCGACCTGATCGGAAATGCTTCCAGGCGGCCGGCAGAGGCCGCTCAGGGTGCCGGCTCCGCCGCTTCCGGATTCCCCGCCGCATCCAGCATGATCTGCGTGAGCACGTCATAGGCCTTCAGCCAGGCGCTACGCGTGTCGGGCGTGAAGGCGTCGCCGAGGCCCTGCTCCAGCGCCCAGATGAGCGCCACGCCGACCGGCTCGTAATGCTCCTGCCGGACGCCGTATTGCAGGTGGCGCTGGCCGAGCCGCTCGACCGCGGGGCGCAGCGAGCGCATGTCGTCGATGCCGTTCATGACGGCGACCAGCGTGCGCATCAGCTTGCGGCCCTGCTCGACCATGTCCTCCGTGAAGAGCGGACGCACCTCCGGGAGCATCTCGAACAGCCGCCCGTAGAAGAGCGCGGCGGCCTGCTCGGAGTGCGGTCGCAGCCCATCGATGCTGCGACGTAGCAGCACGATCTGATCCGGTGTCATGAAGCCCCCATTCCGCTGCCAAAATAGCGGCCCCGGAGGGCGGCATTCAAGCACCACCATCGGCCGAGAGAGATCAAAGCGCGAGCGCGCAGCCGTCCTTGCGGTGGTCCGATCCGCCGAGGAGCACGCCGCGCTCCCAGTCGATCCAGATCGCCTGCGCCCCACCGATCGCCCAGTTGGGCGGCTGGACGGTGAAGCCGCGTCGCGTCAGCTCCGGCCCGACGGTCTCGCGCAGGCGCGCCTCCATCTCGACCGTCTTCGTACCGGGCAGCGGGAAGAGCCGCGGCAGGTCCATCGCACTCTGCAGGTCGAGGCCGAAATCCAGCACCTTGGAGAGGAAATGGGCGTGGCCCATCGCCTGATACTGCCCGCCCATGACGCCGAACGGCATCACCACGCGGCCCTCGCGCGCCACCATGCCGGGGATGATGGTGTGCATGGGTCGCTTGCCGGGCGCGATCTCGTTCGGATGCCCCTTCTTCAGCGAGAAGCTCTGCCCGCGATTGTGGAACAGCACGCCGGTGCGCGGGCTCATCAGCCCGCTGCCATAGGGCGTGAAGATCGAGTTGATGAAGCTGACCGCGTTGCGCTCGGCATCGACGACGGTGATGTAGACGGTGTCCTTGTGCTCTGCCGCATCGGGAACCGCGATGGGATCGATGACCCGGCCGAGATCGATGCGCGCGGCGAAGTCGTCGGCCAGCGCGTCGGACAGCAGATGGTCGGCGGCGATCCCGGCCATGCGCGGATCGCCGAGGAAGCGGTCGCGCGCGGCATAGGCGAGGCGGGTGGCCTCGATCTCGCGGTGAAGGTTGTCGGCACCGAGCGGATCGCCGCCGATGTCGAAGCGCGCGAGGATGTTGAGGATCAGCAGCGCGATGATGCCCTGACCGTTGGGCGGGCATTCATAGACGGTGTGGTCGCGATAATTGGTGCTGATCGGCGTCACGTATTCGCCGGCCGTCGCCGCGAAGTCCTCGAGCGTATGCAGGCCGCCCAATCCGCGCAGACGCTCGACCATGTCCTGCGCGACCGACCCCCGGTAGAAGGCCTCGACGCCGCCGTCGGCGATCGCCTGCAGGGTCTCGGCGAGCGCGGGCTGCCGCTGCAGCGCTCCGACGGCCGGAGACGCGCCTTCGGCGAGGAAGGTCTGGGCGGCGGTCGGGTCCTTGCGCAGGAGGTCGGCCTGGGTGGCGAGGTCGTGGGCGACGCGGGGGGTGACGGGATAGCCCTCGCGGGCGATCTCGATGGCCGGGCGCAACAGCTCCGCAAGCGTCAGCCGGCCGTGGTCGGCGACGAGGCGCGCCCAGGCCTCGACCGCGCCCGGTACCGTCACGGCATGGGGCGAGTTGCGGTCGATGGCCGTGAAGCCGCGCTCGCGGTACCAATCGCCGGTGGCGGCGGCAGGAGCACGGCCGGAGCCGTTATAGGCGACGATGTCGGTCGCGCCGGCGCGCGAGAGCAGGGCGAAGCAGTCGCCGCCGACGCCGGTCGATCCCGCCTCGACCACGCATTGCACGGCACAGGCCGCCACCGCCGCGTCGATGGCGTTGCCGCCGGCCTTCAATATGTCGAGGGCGACGAGCGTCGCGGTCGGGTGCGAGGTCGCGGCCATGCCGTGGCGGCCGACGGCGAGGGAGCGGCCGGGACGTTCGAAATCGCGCATGGTGTCCTCTCTCTTGGGCGAGTTGTTTTGGGCGAGTCCGCTCGGGCTCTCAGGAAATCACGAGCCGGGCTTCGTCGCGGTCGGAAAGCTGCCGGCGCCAGTCCGGAACGGCGCCGAGCACGTCGCGGTTTCGGCGGCGGCCGAGCATGGTGGCGAGCCAGGTGGCGTCGACCGGCGCGCAGCCCTGCGCGCGCAGCCGCATGGCGAGCGCCTGCTCGTTCAGGATAGCGAGCGTCTTCGCCTCGAAGAAGGGAAGCGTGCCGGCATCGAGATCGAAGCGGGAATGCCAGGAGGTGCCCTGACCGGTGCCGGCACCCGTCAGCCAGCCGAGAATATTGGCCTGCAGCGTGGCATCCACGGCGGCTTCCGAACGGAACGGCCGTTCCGGCTCGCCGGAAAACAGTGTCGCCCGATCACGCATGGAGACCAGCGAGCCCAGCAGCGCGAGCTCCGCCGGCGGCAGGAACAGGAAGGAGGAGCGCAGCCAGCTCTGCGATTGCCGCCCGAACAGGCGCACCGGCGTATTGTAGCAATCGATATGACCGAGCGCGGCGGCCCGGCCACGCAGCGCCTCCAACACGCGGGTGTCGATGCGCTCGATGTAGCGGGTGTAGAGCTCGCCGAAGGCCGAGGTGACGAGATGCACGAAATCGAAGCCGGCGAGGCGCGGGCCGAGGAAGGCGAGGCCGTCGTCCCAGGCCGAGAACTCCCAGTATTCGTTGGAGCCGCCGATCAGCGTGCGTGCTCCGCCGAGCGGTTCGCGATGGCCGGGCGGCAGGGCGTTGTCGATCACCACCAGCTCGCGCGCGACCTCCGGCAGCCGGCGCGCATAGAAGGCATCGAGGGCGTCGAGGGCGGAGGCGTATTTCGCCGTACCGTGGCGCACGAACAGCGTCGCGATGCGCAGCGCCGGCGCGCCGGCCGTCATGGCTTCGCCTGCCGCAAGGTGCGGAACAGCGCTTCGCGAAGCAGCCAGCGCCGGCCGTCGAAGTTGGCGGCGGCGCGTTCCATGAGATCGAGGATGCGCTGCGCGCAGTTCGCCCATGTCGGACCGGACTGGTCCGGCTCGAGTGCGCCGCCGGAAGGCAGGGCGCATGGGGGGAGGCCGTGAAGCGCGCGGCCCACCCCTTCGACGAGGCTCGCCTCGTCGTCGAACGGCACGATGGCGCCCGGCAGCCGCGAATGGGCGGCGAGCTCCTCCCAGAGCGGCGAGCGGCGCACGACGACGGTGCGGCCATAGGCGGCGCCCTGCGCCACCGGCAGGCCGAACCCTTCATAGAAGGAGGGGAAGACGACGGCGGCGGCATTGGCGAGCAGCGCCTGGATGTCGCTCTCGGCGATGTGGCCGCTGCGCAGGATGGTGACGCGCGGGTTGCCGGCGCTCGCTCCGCCCAGCGCGACGATCCGCGTATAGGGGAAGGCGTCCGCGAGCCGCGCCAGCGTCGGCGTTACGTCTTTGTGGTCGTAATCGTTGCCCACGACGAACAGGAAGGGCTCGGCATAGGGCGAGGCGGGCGGCGCGGCGACGAGTTCCGCGCGCGCCAGGCTGTGATGGGTCACGGCGAGCGGTATCGCCGGATCGGGGTTGAAGCGGAAGGCGAAGCGCTCGCGGGTGAAGTGCGAATTGAACAGCAGCCCGTCCGACAGATTGGCGGCGACCCGCCATGCCTCGTCGAGCCGTTCCGGCGCGGCGTAGACGATGTCCCAGGCGATGGTGTCGAGGATGTTGAAGGCGATGACCGCCGAGATGCGGTGCGTCTCGAAGACCGAGCGGACCGACCAGGGCTGGTCGAGCACGGCGGTCGCGAAATAGCGGCCCTTCGGGCGGTCGATCTCGAAGGCGAGGCCGGGGAAGCGCCGGCGCAGATCGTGGAAGCGCGCGGCGGCGCCGGACACCAGCGCGGTGATCGCGAAGCCCGGAGTGCGCAGAGCTTCCATGCCGCCGAGAAAGCCGAGGATCGCCTGTGCCGTGCCGTTGTGGCGGGCGGTGAGGCCGCGGCAGTCCAGCAGCAGGCGCGGGCGTCCGAAACGATCGAAGCCTTCCGCGAGCGTGCGCTCCAGCGTCCGCTCGGGCTGCTCGGCGAGCCATTGGCGCCCCTGCAGCGCATCGGCCTGATGCTTCGATGCCCTGCTCGATGGCGCCGGATACGCGACGGCCGCGCCGCCGGGGCAGGGCATCACCGTGCGGTTGGAGACGAGATTGCGGAAGCCAAGCCGGCGCAGGGCGACCAGAAACGCCTCCAGCGCCTCCGCGAAGCCGGCTTCCGTCGCCTCTTCCATGGAGGCTGCCGCGCGCACCGCCTGCGGCGTCACGAAGACCAGCGCGGCCGGCAGCTCGGCGGTGACGGCGAGGGCCGGCAGGCGGGCGAGCGCGGCGCGCGGCAGGTCCGGCGGCGCCTTGTCGCTGATGCCGGGCAGAGCAGCGACACGGTCGGTCTCCGGGTCGGCGAAGCGCGGCTGCACCGTGCCGATCATCGGATCGGCGTCGCCCAGCGCCGCGATCTGCGCCATCGCCTCGATGCCGGGGAGCCAGTCGCCACTCACGACGACAAGGCCGCGTCGGTGCGCCGCCGCGCCCGCCAGAGCACGTCGCAGCGCCCGCGCCGTGCCGGTCCATGCGAAGCCGGCCGGCAGCGGTTCGGCAGGAGGGTTTTCGGCGAGCGGTGCGGGCGGCACGATCAGCACCCGGCCGTCCGCGAATGGCAGGCCGCTGATCCCGGCAAGCTCCCTCGCATGGGCGGCGAGCCGGGGCGCGTCCATCCCGCTGGCCGAGAGGTCGACGACGACGTCGAATGGCGGCGCCGGGGCCAGCATGTCGCTTTGGCCGGTCATGCCGGGACAGCCCGCCGGGAACGCGACAGGCCTTCGGCGAGCGCCTGTTCCAGACTGGCGTAAACCGTCTCGGGCGACAGCAGCGCGGCGATGCGCTCGCGGGCGGCGGCGACGCGGCCGGCGGCCGCATCGTCGGTCAACAGGCGCACCACCGCCTCGGCGAAGGCGAACCAGTCGGTCACGCGATCGCACAGGCCCCGCAGCTCGGGCGCCATGCCCTCGACGCCGGTCGGCCACAACACGATGGGGCGCAGATGAGCGAGCGCCTCCAGTGTCTTGATCTTGAGCCCGGTGCCGGCCACCGCCGGATTGACGGCGAGCCGCGCGGCCCGATAGGCACCGGCCAGATCATCGACGCGTCCCAGCGCCCGCACGCCCGGCTCGTCGCCCGAAAGGATGGCGCCGACGGAGCCGATGACATGCAGCTCGGCGCCGGGAACGGCGGCGCGCACATGCGGCCATGCGAAGCGCAGGAAGTCGCGCAGCCCCTTGGCGTTCATCGCATTGTCCGAGGCGACGATGAGCACCACGGGTTCGGAAGGCGGGATGCCGGCCGTCTCGCCGGCGATGTCCGGCATGTCGACGCCGGCCGTCACCACCGGCACCTCCGGCTCGATCTGCCGGAGCTCCTGCGCCTCCTCGGGCTGGATGGCGATGGCGAGGTCGGCGCGCGACAGCAGCGCCGCTTCCTCGGCGGGCGTGATCTGCAGGCTGTCCGCGACGCCGAAGGTCGCCACCTTGCCGGCCTTGGTGGAGAACACGTCGTGGGTGTCGACCACCTTCAGGGTCTCGCGCCGGAGCAGCGGCAGGGCGCGGGTCATGAAGACGTAGTTGGCGAGCACCATGTCGGGCCGCAGCTCTTCGTCGAGGGCGGCCAGCGTCTCGACCAGGGCATCCGGGCAGAAGTTGCGGGTGACCGGCAGCAGACGGGCGGTTTTGCGGTCGGCACCCTCGTTCAGCCGCGCCGCGGCGTCGCGGATCGGCCGGCCGTCGAGCGCACCGAGAGCCGCGGCGATGGCCGGACGGGCCGCGGCGCAGCTCAGCTCGCCGCTGCGCGACAGCACGGCGACGTTCTCATAGCGGCCGGCGAGCGCGGCGCCCTGCGCATCCGTGAGGCTCTCGCCACCCAGCGGGCAGACGACGAGCAGCACGTCCCAGCCCCGCTGCCCCAGCCAGTCGAGCATGCGATCGATGCGGTATTCGTTGCCGGCGCGGGGCGGGAAGGGCGGGACATGGCTGACACAGACGAGCAGCTTTTCCCGGCCGGGGACGGTGCGCGGCGGCGCGTCGATGCGCCGGACGTGGAGGGCCGTGGGGGACGGGGGAGACGGTGTGCGCCTGGCCGCGCCGGCCGGCGTCGTCGACGTCTGGGCCGGACCTTGTCGCGTGCCGGGCAGGGGAGCCTTGTGGACATCGCGTGCATGGAGCTTGCGCCAGAGCGAGCGGGCATGGCGCTGCAGCATCCGGTCGAGAGTCTGCGAGAGCCCGCTGCCCGTACCGGAGGCCGGCACGAGCGGCATGGCACGTGGGAGAGGGCGGTCGTCGTCCATCGCCGTGCCGAGTTCATCGCCGGGCGTCTCGGGTCCATCGAGGCTCGCGAAGAAGCTGCGCAGATTCTGCGCGGCGGCGGCATCTTCCGTCGCCTCGCACAGCAGGCGGAGGGCCGGCGGCGGGTCCTCGCCGATGCAGAGGACGCCGAGCCCCTCCCCGTGACGGAACTCGAAGGACGGATGGCGGGCGATCAGCTCGTCCCACAGCGCAACCGCCCCATTGCCGGGCCGCCGCAGGCCGGACACCACAACGACGCCACGGCGCGACAGCCGGGGCAGCGCGGTTTCGAGCGTCCGCCGTGCCAGTTCGGCGGATGCCTGCGCCGGGAGGTGCAGCAGGTCGACCGGCGTTTCCATCGCCGCCGAGGCGAGCGAGACACACCTTACCTGGTTGCCGCCCGCGGCCGCGATTCTCTTTAAGACAGCGGAGGTCGCATCGTCGTCGGCCGCATCAGCCGCGACTAGCGGATCAAGGCAATGGAACAGCCAGACAAGGAAAGCGACATGGGTACGCAGGGCAGGCGGCGAAGTTGCCAAGTCGCCGTCGTTGATGAACGGGCGAAGTGCGCCTGAAGCTACCTGCTTCAGCACGGCCAGATCATCGAGATCATGCGAACCCGTCACCCGCAGCGCCTCAAAGGGCATATTTACTATGCCAAGACTTTTGAAAAAACGGCGCAACTGGCCGAAAAATGCTTCACAACTTCCGCCCGCCGACAGTTTGTAATCTATAGAAGTCGCCCAACCCAAACGCAAGTTGGCGTCGCCGAGCGGGGGATCCATGCGTGTCGCAGGGGATGATGCATGACCCAGCGTCACGCTCAATACGGAAAACGCTTGCGCAATAAGGGTTAAATTGCGTGAGACGATCGTCTATCTTGCCGGCAGACAGCAAGACAGCCGATGCAGGC
Source organism: Allobosea sp. 117 (assembly GCF_000702305.1). Taxonomy (GTDB): domain Bacteria; phylum Pseudomonadota; class Alphaproteobacteria; order Rhizobiales; family Xanthobacteraceae; genus Ancylobacter. The sequence continues at coordinate 329,052 of NZ_JNLC01000012.1, read as the reverse complement.
TGCAACGAGACCAAGAGGGGAAACGCCGGCATGGGAGCTCTGCTCGCCTTCAGCCGTGGCATAGACGCGATGAACGAGCGCTTCGGCCGCGTGGCGGACTATTGCGTCCTTGCCGCCTGTCTGATCAGCGCCGGAAACGCCACGGTGCGCTATCTGTTCAGCTACAGCACCAACGGCCTGCTGGAGATCCAGTGGTACCTGTTCGGGGCGGTGGTGCTGCTCGGCGCCTCCTACACGCTGCAGAAGAACGAGCATGTCCGCGTCGACCTCCTCTACATGATGCTGTCGTCGCGCGGCCGGCTCTGGCTCGACACCTTCGGACTGGTGCTGATCCTCATCCCGACGAGCATCTATCTCACCGCCCTGTGCTGGCCGTTCTTCTGGCAGGCCTTCGTCTCCGACGAGGTCTCGCAGAACGCCGGCGGCCTCACCCTCTGGCCGGCCAAGCTGCTGCTGCCGCTCGGCTTCGCGCTGCTGGTGGCGCAGGGCGTGTCGGAGCTGATCAAGCGGGTCGCCGCGCTGCGCGGGGACATCAGCATCGAGACCGACTACGAGAAGCCGCTGCAGTAGCCCGCCCTTCCGCGCCGCCCTCTCCTCAACCGATCAGCTCGTGGGATCCGCATGTTCTCTCATGGCGTAATGCCTCCGCTGATGTTCGGCGGCATGATCTGCTTCATGCTGGCCGGCTTTCCGGTCGCCTTCTCGCTGATCGCGGTCGGCCTGTTCTTCGGCACGCTCGGCGTCCTCACCGACCATTTCCATCCGAGCTTCCTGCAGGCGCTGCCGCTGCGCTTCTACGGCATCATCTCCAACGACCTCCTGCTCGCCATTCCCTTCTTCACCTTCATGGGGGCGATCCTCGAGCGCTGCGGCCTCGCCGAGGACCTCTTGGAGGGAACGGGCAAGCTGTTCGGCAAGATACCGGGCGGCCTCGCCTATGCGGTGATCATCGTCGGCGCGATCCTCGGCGCGATCACCGGCACGGTGGCGGCCTCGGTGATCGCCATGGGCGTGATCTCGCTGCCCGTCATGATGCGCTACGGCTACGACCAGAAGCTCGCCACCGGCGTGATCGCGGCCTCGGGCACCATCACCCAGTTGATCCCGCCGTCGCTGGTGCTGATCATCCTCGCCGAGCAGCTCGGCAAGCCGGTCGGCGACATGTATCTCGGCGCCATCGGGCCGTCGCTGCTGCAGGTGCTGATCTTCCTGCTCTATGTGTTCGGCCTGTCGATCGTGCGCCCGCACACAATGCCGCCGCTGCCGCCCGAGGCGATCGGGGAGGGTGGCTGGCCGCTCATCAAGCAAGTGATGTGGGGCATGATCCCCTCCATCGTGCTGATCGCGCTGGTGCTCGGCACGCTGGCGATGGGCCTCGCCACGCCGACGGAAGCCGGCGCGATGGGGGCGGTGGGCGCGATCATCCTCGCCGCCCTGCACCGGCGCCTTAGCTGGAAGCTGGTGCGCGAGGGCATGGCCAACACCATGCGTCTCACCTCGATGGTGGTGTTCATCCTGATCGGCGCCACCGTGTTCAGCCTGGTGTTCCAGGGCATGGACGGCTCGCGCTGGATCGAGCACCTGCTGTCTCAGCTTCCCGGCGGGCGTGTCGGCTTCCTGATCTTCGTGAACGTGTTCGTCTTCTTCATCGCGTTCTTCCTCGATTTCTTCGAGATCGCCTTCATCATCATCCCGCTGATCGTGCCGGTGGCGATCAAGCTCGACATCAACCTGATCTGGCTCGGCGTGCTGCTCTGCGTGAACATGCAGACCGCCTTCATGCATCCGCCCTTCGGCTTCGCGCTGTTCTATCTGCGCGGCATCGCGCCGCCCTCGATCCGCACCTCGCAGATCTACTGGGGCGCGATCCCATGGCTGCTGATGCAGCTCATCCTGGTGGTGATCGTGATCATGTGGCCAGAATCGGTGACCTACTGGGTCAGCTCCGGCCCGACCGTCGATCCCTCGACGATCGAGCTGAACCTGCCGCAGATGGAACCGCCAGGGCTCGACATGGAGCCGCCGAAGTTCTGACCCGGCGTCCCGACCTCGGGCCGGCGGGTCAGACCGCCGGCCGCAGCGCGGGCCTGAAGCCGCGGACCGCGAGCAGGCCAAGGCCGACGAAGATCAGCAGCACGATGCCCTGCGCGATGGCGAAGGGCGGCTCGGCCTGCGTCGGCGCGGCGGCGTGCAGGGCCGGGATCTTGGCGAAGGCCTGCGCCACGCCGACGAACACCAGCAGATAGAGGCTGATCACCGCGCTGGCGGCATAGATCCGCCGCCAGCCGCCGGCGAGGCCGAAGGCGTAGAGCCCGAGCGTCTGGAACACCAGCACCAGCAGCGCGATCACGCCGACGACATGCGACGGCAGCACGCCGTTGAACGGAAACAGAAAGCCGGTGACGCTGGTGCCGATGGCGGTGATCAGGAAGACCGCCGCCCAGAGCGGCCGGCTGCGTCCGCCGATCAGGTCAAGGACGACGACGAAGCCGGCAGCGATGCCGATCAGGCTGAGCCAGGTGTGAAAGCCGGTGAGGGTGGTCGGATCGAACATGGCAGCGCTCCCCATTGCGCACGAGCTGTGGTCCCCCGGCCGCCCGACCCCGTATCGGACGCACCGATCACGCAGGATGATACGGCCGGCACATAATCATGATAACTATCATAATTGCTGATTGCCGGGCGACATCCTATATACGGATGGGAATAACGACGGATCGGAGTGATGAGGGTCAGCCGCGAGAAATGTGCGGAAAACCGCGAACGGATTCTTGAGGCGGCCGCGCGGCTGTTCCGCGAGAAGGGCTTCGACGGCATCGGCGTCGCCGACATCATGAAGGCGGCGGGGATGACGCATGGCGGCTTCTATGGCCATTTCGCCTCGAAGGACGACCTGATCGCGCAGGCGAGCGCGCGGGCGGCCGAGGTCGTGCGGCCGCAGTGGCAGACGCTGGCGCGGGAGGCCCCGGAGACCGCGCTTTCCGAGATCGTCGCCAGCTATCTCTCGAAGGCGCATCGCGACGCGCCGGAGTGCGGATGCGTGTTCGCCGCCCTCGGCCCCGAGATCGCCCGTCAGGCGCCGGAGACCCGCGCCACGGCGACCTCGTCGCTAAGGCAGAACATCGCGGCGATCGAGGCGCTGAGCCCCGGCGCCACGGCCGCGGAGCGCCATGCCGCCGCGCTGGCGACCTTCTCGACCCTCGTCGGCGCGCTGGTTCTGGCACGCCTCAGCAGCGACGAGAAGCTCTCCGAGGACTTCCTCGAAGCGGCACGCGCGGCGATCGTCGGGAAGGCGGCGAGCGGCGATTGACGCGCCGGCCCAGCCTTCAGTCGTCGTTGGAGGCGTTCAGCGTCTCCACCCGCATCCCGTCGGACGGCGGCGGGGCCTCGACGAAGGCGGCGAAACGGGCCGCGTAATCGGGATGCCAGCGCGAGAGGGCGGGCCGGTTCTCGACGATGTCGCCGGCGGCCCACAGGATGCGGCGCTGGTCGGTAGCCCGGTCCACCTCGTTGTCGGGACAGAGAATGTAGAAATCGCCGGCGGCGATGCCCTGCAGCATAAAGTCGGCCGTCTGCTCCGGCGTCCAGGCGGAAGCCGGCTTCTCGGTACGGCCGCGCGCGGCTAGCGGCGTGAAGACGAAGCCGGGGATCAGCAGATGCGCCGAGATGCGCCCGCTGGTGCTGCCCCGCAATTCATGGGCGAGCTGCTCGGTGAACACCTTCACGCCCGCCTTCGAGACGTTGTAGGCCGGATCGCCCGGCGGCGTGGTGATGCCCTGCTTCGAGCCGGTATTGATGACCAGCCCCGGCTCGCCGCTCGCCACCATGTCCGGCACGAAGAGCTGGGTGCCGTTGATGACGCCCCACAGATTGACGCCGAGCACCTTCGCCCAGTTCTCCGGCGGGCCGAACACGTTGCTGCCGGGCTGCACGCCGGCGTTGTTCATCAGCACATGCACGCGCCCGAACGCGGCGCGCACCGCCTCGCGCAGCTTCTCGACCTCCTCCACGCGGCTGACGTCGGTCGGGATGGCGCGCACGTCCACCGGGCTGCCCTCGGCCGCGGCGGCGACCGCATCGACCGCATCGCTCAGGGCGGCGCTGGGGATGTCGGCGATCACGACGTTCAGCCCGAGCCGGGCGAAGCGCTTGGCGGCGGCGAGGCCGATGCCGGAGGCGCCTCCGGTGACGACGGCGACATGGGACGGGCTAAGAGCGGGGTGGGGCATGGCGCAACTCCTCGGCGTCGGTCCGCAGACCTGCGGTCCGTCATGACAGGGCGGCTTGGCGCGGTTCCGGACAGACCGCTTGATCGGCCCGCAGAATATGCGCTCCTCCTCACCGGGTCTTCCAGAACTTCCGCTTTGCGGCCGCGCGCAAGCGGGGGGCGCGATCCGGCCGCGCATGCCGCAACGTCGCCCGGCGCGAAATCACAATCTTATGAGCATGCGCCGTATTTTTCTGCCGCCGGTGTGACCTGTGGTCGATAGGGGAACCGCGTTTTTTGAGGCATAAGGCGGGCGCGGGCCGCCATTGGCCGAGCGTCGTTTTCATTCCCTTCCGCCATTTTGCCTTTTCAGAAAGCCGTCATGTCCTCTCCTGCCGTCCCGGAAAATCCGCATCCGGGCATGGGGTTTCGCCAGTTCGTCGGCTACATCGCCGCCCTGATGGCGACCAATGCCATTGCCATCGATTCGATGCTGCCGGCGCTGCCGCAGATCGGTGCCGCGCTCGGCATCGAGGCCGGCAACCATGTGCAACTCGTCGTCACCGCCTATCTGCTCGGATTCGGTGCCGCGCAGATTCTCTACGGGACGATCGCCGACCGTTACGGCCGGCGCCCGGTGCTGATCTTCGGCCTCGGCCTCTACGCCGTCGCCTCGGTCGTCGCCGCCTTCGCGCCGAGCTTCGAGGTGATGATGGCGGCGCGCGCGACGCAGGGAATCGGCGCGGCGGCGACCCGCGTGCTGGCAATCTCGGTGGTGCGCGACTGCTATTCCGGGCGGCAGATGGCCCGGGTGATGTCGCTCGCCTTCATCGTCTTTCTCTCCGTGCCGATCCTCGCCCCCTCGATCGGACAGGCGATCCTGCTGGTCGCCGAGTGGCGGTGGATCTTCGGCATATTGACGGTGTTCGGGGCGGTGACGCTGGTCTGGACCGCCGTGCGCCTTCCCGAGACGCTGCATCCGGAGGACCGCACGCCGATCTCGTTCCAGGGGGTCAGCCACGCCGTATCGCTGTTCTTCCACAGCCGGCTGACCGTCGGCTATGCGCTGGCCATGACTGCGGTGATGGGCTGCCTGTTCGGCTTCATCAATTCCGCCCAGCAGGTGTTCGCTGACGCCTTCCACGCGGAGCATCTGTTCACCTCGGTGTTCGCCGGCATCGCGCTCTTCATGGCGCTTTCATCGCTCTTGAATGCGCGCATCGTCGGCAAGATCGGCATGCGCCGGGTCTCGCACGCGGCGCTGGTCGGCTTCATCGTGGTGACCGCCAGCCACGCGCTCATCGCGCTGGCGGGCTACGAGTCGATCTGGGTGTTCTCGATCCTGCAGGCCTCGATGATGTTCTTCTTCGGGCTGATGGTGTCGAACTTCAACGCCATGGCCATGGAGCCGGTCGGCCATATCGCGGGAACCGCGTCGTCGCTGCTCGGTTTTGTCACCACGGTTGGCGGCGCGCTGCTGGGCTTCGCGCTCGGGCAGCAGTTCGACGGCACCACGCTGCCTCTGGTATTCGGCTTCGCCACTCTTGGATTTACCGCTCTCGTCATCGTACTGGTGACCGAGAGGGGAAAGCTTTTTCAAACACAAGGCTCATCTACACCTCACTGATTCCACAATTCGGTCACGTATATGACGTTCGTGATCAAATAAATCAGTCTCGTTCATATCAGCTCTTCTTGGGAACGCTCCTCCGCCCCGTACGTTAAGGAGCGCACGGGGTATGGGGCCCGAGAGGAGACTTGATATGATCAGGAAAGCAATTCTCGCGACGGCCATCGTTCTTGCCCTGCCCGTCGCGGCCAGCGCCCAGCAGGGCGCCGGCGTCGCGGCCGGCGCCGCCACCGGCGCGGTCGGCGGTGCGATCGTAGGCGGCCCGGTCGGCGCGGTGGTCGGCGGCGTGACCGGCGCGTTTGTCGGCGGCATCGCGGAAGAGCGTCGCGCCGGCTTCCGCAGCTATGTCGTCGAGGAGCAGGTCCCGTCCTACGCCTATGAGCGCGACGTGGTGGTCGGCACCGAGTTGCCGACCACGGGCGTGCGCTATTACGAGGTGCCCGAGCGCTTCGGCGATACCCCGTATCGCTACACGGTCGTGAACAACCGCACCGTGCTGGTGGATCCGCGCACCCATCGCGTGGTGCAGATCATCGAGTGACCGCACGCTCCGGCCGGGCCTTTCGACATCGTCGAGGAGCCCGGCCGCCCGCGCATTGACGCTCAGCCCTGCGGCTCGGCCTCGCGCGGGGCCGCGTCTTCGCCTTTGGCGGATTTGCCGGGTTTTCCAACGGCGTCCGTCCGAGCGAAGTCCAGCATGAGATCGGCGAGGTCACTCTCGTCGATCAGCAGGGCCGCATCCTGCGGGGAAAGCCAGCGCTGGTCGCGCTCGTGGCGCTCCGGCCAGTCGTCGAGCTGGCGCGTCACCTTCAGCGGATAGACGCTGACCTTGATAAGGGTGAAATGGGTGTCCAGCCGCTTCCAGTAGCGGTACTCGCCGATGCGCTTGCGGCCGATCTCGCCGACCACGCCGGCTTCCTGGCGCGCCTCGATCTGCGCCGCCTTCCAGTCCTTGCGGCCCTTGATCGGCCAGCCCTTGGGCACGATGAAGCGCCGCGTCTCCCGCGAGCTCAGCACAAGGAACTCGATGCCCCCTTCCGCCGCGTCGCGGAACGGCAGGGCGGCGACCTGTCGCAGCGTCTGTCCGCTGTTGCGCTTCTTCTTCTTGAGCTTGGACTTAGCCATAACGGCAATCTAGATCATCGGCGCCGGATCGCGACGCCTATTGGTTGGTGGGAAATGAGCCATGCACAAGGGAAGAGCAACGTGACGACGGAACTCAGCCTGCTCGCCTGGGCACTCATGCTCGCGATCGTGCAGATATTGCTACCCGCCATGTTTCGCAACCGAGAGACAGGCATCGCCTACAACACCGGTCCGCGCGACGAGCCGGGGCCGCCGGAAGGACGCCTGACCGGACGCCTGCGGCGGGCGCAGGCGAACCTGATGGAAACCCTGCCGCTGTTCGCGGCCGCGGTGCTCGCCGCCCATCTCGCCGGCCGTCTCGGCGCGCTGACGCTGCTCGGCTGCTGGCTCTATCTTGCCGCCCGCATCGTCTATGTGCCGCTCTACGCCGCCGGCATCGCCTATCTGCGCTCGCTCGCCTGGCTTGTCTCGATGGCGGGGCTGGCGCTCATACTGGTCGCCCTGCTGCGGCCGCTGTGAACGGAGACACGCCCCATGGCCGTCGATCTCTCCTCCTTCGATTTCCTGGTGGTTCCGGGACGGGAGAACTCTCCGCCCGACCATTGGCAGTCGCACTGGCTCGGCGCCTTTCCCAATTCGACGCGCCTCATCCAGGCGAACTGGTCGCGCCCCGATGCGCAGGCCTGGATTGCCCGGCTCGGCGCTGCGGTCGAGAGCGCGCCGCGGCGTGTCGTGCTCGTCGGCCATTCGGTCGGGGTGGCGACCATCGTGCGCTGGAGCGCCGGCGCGCCGCCGGAGCTGACGCGCAAGGTCGCCGCCGCCTTTCTGGCCGCGCCGACCAATGTCGACGATCCCGATCCCTCCTTCGCGCTGGTGCGCAGCTTCGCGCCGATGCCGCTGCGCGCCCTGCCGTTCCCGGCGCTGGTGGCGGCGAGCCGCGACGACCCGCGCGTCACCTTCCAGCAGGCACGCCAGTTCGCGGATGTGTGGGGTGCCGACTTCGCCGATGTGGGCGAGCTCGGTCACATCGGCAGCGCCGCCCGCCTCGGCCTGTGGCCGGCGGGCCTTTTGCTGCTCGGCGGCCTGCTGGCCAAAATCTGAGCCGAGAGCCGGGAGCCCGATCAGCGATAGGTCGCGCAATAGGCCGGCGCGCCCTGGCCGATCATGCCGCAGCCGCGCTTGATCTCGTCGATGATCAGGCTACACGCGTTGTCCGCATTGCAGGGCGGGTGGGTGGCCGGCGAGACCTCGAGGCACTGCGCCACATATTGCTGCGCTTTGGCCGGTCCGGCCGTCTGCCGGCAGGAGGTGTTGCCGTCTGCAGCGATGGGCGTGCTGGGAGCGGTCGCGGCGCCGGAGCGCGGCAGGCAGGCCGGGTCGCCCGCCTTGCAGCCCGCCGCCGCCGCGAGTTGGTCGTTGCGCCGGCCGGTGAGCTCGGCAACGCAGAGCGTCTGCCGGAACGGGTCCGCCGGCACGCCCGCGCGGAACTGGCATTCCTTGTCGCGGAAGGCGATCCACGCGCGCTGCGCGTCGCGGAGCCGGCCCTGGTCGTCCGGGCCGAGCGCGCCCATCAGCGCCTTGTAGCTGGCGTTCAGCGCGGTGTCGGCGGCCTTCTGCTGGGTAGCGGCGCAGGACAGGCGATCGGCCGGTGTGGCGGCCGCCGCGCAGTCGGCGGCGCTGGCCGGGCCGGCGAAGACGAGCGTGAGCGCCACCAGCAGCAGGGCGACGCGCATCGGCATGGTGAAGACGGGCATGTGCAGCGGGATTCCGGCCATTCAGTGCGTGTCGGCCAGCATGGCCGCGATGGTGCGCGCGACGTCCTTCGTCACGCGGCGCTTGTATTTGCGGTGCACGAGCTGGCCGTTGTGGAAGATGTCCTGCTCGACATAGAGGTTCGTGCCGTCCCAGCGTAGGACGTTGTCGGACTCGGTGGTCTCGATGACGCCGATCTCGCGGATCAACAATCCTTCGCTCGTCTTGTTCGGCATAATGCCCTCCCTCGCGAGCCGCTCTGCGGCGGTTCCAGCGGCAGCCTAGCACGGAGAACGGGGCGTTTGACGATCCGCATTTAGGCCGATGGCGAGGCGGGCTCGGGTGTGTCGTCCTCGATTCGCCCGCGTCGCTGCAGCCAGAGCACGATGAGCCAGCACATCAGCGCCCAGGCGCTGCCGGCGCACCAGCCGGCCAGCACGTCGGTCGGCCAGTGGACGCCGAGATAGACGCGGCTGGCGCCGATCAGCAGCGTCAGCACCATGGCGACGCCGAGGATATACGCCTTGATGCGCCGCCGGCTCTGGGTGCGGGCGAGCAGTGCGCCGAGCGTCAGATAGGTCAGCGCCGACATCATGGCGTGGCCGCTCGGGAAGCTCATGGTCTGCACCTTGACGAGATGCGCGACGAGATCGGGGCGGGGGCGTTCGAAGCCGGACTTCAGGCCGAAGCTGAGCAGCGTGCCGCTGACGATGGATATGGCGACGAAGGCGGCCGCGCCGCGCTTGCCGTCGATCAGCAGGTAGCCGACGACGATCAGCGTCACCAGCGCGAGTATCGTCGTGTCGCCAAGCACCGTGATGTCGCGGATGACGACGTGAAGCCATGCCGGCCCGATCGGCTGGGCGAGATCGGCGGGATTGCGGAAGGCGAGCAGGAGGGCGGTGTCGAAGCTATGGGTCTCGCCTTCCGTCACCGCATCGGCGATCAGCGCGAAACCGAGCAGGGCACTCGCCGCGGCGAGCAGCGTGGCGAGCGTGCTGAATTCGGCGACGCTTCGCCACGGCAGCCAGTTCATCTTCACCGGCACGATCTCCATGTTCCCGGCCCTGCCGGCTCTCATCGGCGGGCAGGGCGATTTGGTAGCGGTGCTGGAACCAAAGTCCACCCGCCGGGTTTGAGCATCACACAACATGGAGAGTGTCATGCTGAAAGGTGGTTTGCTTTGGCTGCTGGGCATTCCTCTTCCGATCATCCTCGGTCTGTGGCTGCTCGGCTATCTCAATTGAGGGTGGTCGACTTCCCGACCTAGCGTTCGAAGGATGGAGGCATCGATGCCAGCCAAATCGAAGGCACAGCAGATGGCCGCGGGTGCGGCACTCGCGGCCAAGCGCGGCGAGACGAAGAAGTCCGAGCTCAAAGGCGCGTCGCGCTCGATGTACGACTCGATGAGCGAAAAGCAGCTCGACGAGTTCGCTTCGACCAAGCGCAAGGGCAAGCCCGAGCACGTCGGCGAAGGCAAGCGCCATTGATCCAGGCGGCAGCTATCGGTCCAGTGATGGACAGTCGCTCGACGCCGCTGCGTTGGGATGATTGAGACGTGCCTTGTATCGAGTTACGCACGGGGATGGGCGCAGGGCGACGCAGATGAGCTTCGAAAGCCAGGATGTCGTGCTGATCGCCCTTTCCATGGTCATCGCGATGTCGACGGCCTACACGGCCTTCGACCTCGCCGACCATGTCGCGCGAGCGCGCGGCGGCTCCCGCTGGGCATGGCTTTCCGCCGCCGCGGTGGTGATTGCGGGCGGCGCATGGTCCATGGTGTTCGCGGGCGCAGCGATTGCGGGCGCCGCGTTCGATCTGCCTCTCGCCATCGTCTCCTTCCTGGTCCTCCTCGTGGCCGCCGGTTTCGGCTTTTATCTCGCATGCCATGCGCAGGTGACCTTCGCCCGGCTGCTTGGCGGCGGTGTGCTGATCGGGCTCGGCGTCGTGGCCATGCAATATCTCGCCACGCTGGCGCTGTCGGGCGCGACGGGCGACATGGTGCGCGTCGCCATGGCGGCCGGGGCCGCGACGGCCGGCGCCATCGCGGGATTGTGGCTGGCCTTCGGTGATCATTCGTCCGGCGCGGCGCGTCCGGCGGCGGCGGTGGCGATGGGGCTCGGCATCGGCGCGTCCCATCTGCTCCTGCTCGACGGCAACGCGTTCGCGCTGTTTCGCGGAACGCCGCCGGAGGCGGGCGCCAACGCCCACCTCGCCATGGCGGTGATCGCTGCCGCATTCCTCACCTTGTGTGCGGCGGTGACGGCGGCGCTGCACGACATGCGGCTGGTCGCCATCGCCGCGCGCGAGGCGGCCGCGCTCAGCGCGAGCGAAGAGCGCTACCGCGTGCTCTACCGCACGACGCCGCTGCCTTTGCATTCGCTCGATTCGGAAGGGCGGATCCTTCAGGTCAGCGACCGCTGGCTGGGGCTTCTCGGCTATCAGCGCGACGAGGTGCTGGGCCGCCCCCTGACCGATTTCATGACGCCGGAATCGGCGCAGCGCCGTCAGGAAGAGCACTGGCCGATGCTGCGCTCGGTCGGTGAGGTCCGCGACGCCGAGTACCAGTTCATCACCAAGGACGGAGAGACGCTGCATTGCGTGCTCTCGGCAAATGCCGAGCGGGATGCCGAGGGACGCATCACCAAGACCTCGTGCGGCCTCGTCGACGTGACTGCGCGCCGGCGCGTCGAGGAAGCGCTGCGGCAGGCGCAGAAGCTCGAGGCGGTCGGTCAGCTCACCGGCGGCATCGCGCACGACTTCAACAATCTGCTCGCGGTGATCCTCGGCAATCTCGAACTCGCCCGCAAACGCGCGCCGGACGATCCGCGCCTGCTGCGGCTGATCGACAACACCATCCAGGGCGCGCAGCGCGGCGCTTCGCTCACGCAGCGCATGCTCGCCTTCGCGCGCCGGCAGGACCTCAAGCCAGAGCCGGTCGACGTGCCCGATCTCGTGCTGGGCATGGCGGAACTGCTGCGGCGCTCGATCGGTCCGACCGTGCGCATCGAGACGCGCTTCCCGCTCGGCCTGCCGCGTGCGCGGGTCGACGCCAACCAGCTCGAACTCGCTTTGCTCAACCTCGCGGTGAACGCGCGCGACGCGATGCCGAATGGCGGCACGATCGTCATCGGTGCCCGGGAGGAAGAGATTCAGGAAGCTTCCGATTCCGAAGGCGCCATGACGGTTGGGAAATATCTTTGCCTCAGCGTGGCCGACACCGGCGCGGGCATGGACGAGGAGACGCTCGCCCGCGCGACCGAGCCGTTCTTCACGACCAAGGGCGTCGGCAAGGGCACCGGCCTCGGCCTCGCCATGGTGCACGGACTTGCGGCGCAGTCCGGCGGCCGGCTGGTGCTGAAAAGCCGCGTGGGCGAAGGCACCGTCGCGGAAATCTACCTGCCGATCGCGGAGGGGACGGCGATGCCTGAGGATGCAAAGGCGACCGGCGAACCTGAAATCTCGGGCGGCGCACGCTCGATCCTCGTCGTCGACGACGACCCGCTCGTGCTGATGTCGACCGCCGCGATGCTGGAGGACCTCGGCTATGCGGTGACGGAGGCCTCCTCCGGCCATCAGGCACTGGACATACTCGACGGCGACGCCTCGATCGACGTCGTGCTCACCGATCAGGCCATGCCGGGCATGTCCGGCGTCCAGCTCGCCGCGACCATAAAGGTGCGCCGGCCGCATCTGCCGGTGATCCTCGGCACCGGCTATGCCGAGCTCCCCGAGGGGGCCGATCCGAGCCTGATGCGGCTCGGCAAGCCGTTCGACCGGGAGGCGCTGGAGCGGGCCATCGCCAAGGCCTGCCCGACGCGCGGCAACGTCGTGTCACTATCCTCGCGGCACGGCTGAGACAGCACCAGTCCCGCACCCCGTTGCCGGCACGGAATATTGTCGACGGAACCGTGACAGGGGCACGGCGAGGGATTATATCAGATGCGTCCGGGGGAGCCTCGTCAGGAGGCTGAGAGGCCATCGGCGCAAAACGACATCTCATTTTGCGGCATGGCGACCCTTAGAACCTGATCCAGTTTGGACTGGCGGAGGGAGGAGTTCGTGTCGTCTCCAACCATAGATAATGATACCGCAGCCGTCGCGCGCGACGGCGCCGCGAATGCGATGAACGTGACCATCGTCGGGGCCGGCGTCGCCGGGCTCACCTGCGCCCACGCCTTCGCCGAGCGCGGCGCCCGGGTGACCATCCTGGAGCGCAGGGCCGGCACCGGGCAGGGCTGCTCCTGGTATGCGGGCGGCATGCTGGCACCGTGGTGCGAGCGCGAGAGCGCCGAGCCGCTGGTTGCCGAGCTCGGCTTCGAATCGCTCGACTACTGGCGCCGCGAGGTGCCGGACGTTCCCAAGGAAGGCAGCCTGGTGCTGGCGCCGCCGCGCGACCTGCCGGATCTGCGGCGTTTCGCGCGACGCACCGAAGGCTTCGAATGGGTCGACGGCGCGAAGATCGCGGCGCTGGAGCCGGACCTCGAAGGCCGCTTCGACCAGGGGCTGTTCTTCCCGACGGAAGCGCATCTCGAACCGCGCAAGGCGCTTGCCGCGCTCACCGCCAAGCTGGTGAACGAGCACGACGTCACCATCCGCTACGAGACCGACGCGGACGGCGAGGTCGCCGGCCAGGCCGACATCGTGGTCGACTGCCGCGGCCTCGCGGCGCGCGACCAGCTCGCCGACCTGCGCGGCGTGAAGGGCGAGATGCTGGTGCTGTTCACCCGCGAGATCGCGCTCAAGCGTCCGGTGCGCATGCTGCATCCGCGCATCCCGGTCTATGTGGTGCCGCGCGGCGACGGGCATTTCATGATCGGCGCCACCTCGATCGAGAATGACGAGCGTGGACGGGTGACGGGGCGCTCCATGCTGGAACTGCTCTCGGCCGTCTATGCGCTGCACCCGGCCTTCGGCGAGGCGGAGGTGGTGGAGATCGGCGCCGATGTACGCCCGGCCTTCCCCGACAACCTGCCGCGCATCCGCAAGCGCGGCCGGACCATCTATGTGAACGGCTTCTACCGTCACGGTTTCCTGCTGGCCCCGGCGCTCGCCCGCCGCGCCGCCGCGGTGGCCTTCGACGGCGCGCATTTTCCGGAGGTCATGGATGAAGATCGTCGTGAATGGTGAGGCGGCGGACACCCGCGCCCACACCCTCGCCGAGCTTCTCGCCGAACTCGGCCTTGCCGACGCCCTCGTCGCCACCGCGCTGAACGGCGCCATGGTGCGCGCCCCGAGGCGCCCCGCGACCGCGATCGCCGACGGCGACCGCGTCGAGATCCTCGCACCCATGCAGGGAGGCTGAGAATGGATGCGATGAACGTGAAGCCGGACCGGGTGGAGTTCTACGGCTCCGCCGTGAGCTCGCGCCTGCTGCTCGGCACCGCGCAATACCCCTCGCCGGCGATCCTCTCCGAGGCGATCCGCGCCTCCGGGGCGGAGATCGTCACCGTCTCGCTGCGCCGCGAATCCGGGGCGAGCAAGGCGGGGCAGAGCTTCTGGTCGCTGATCCGCGAGCTCGGCGTGAAGGTGCTGCCCAACACCGCCGGCTGCAAGACGGTGAAGGAGGCGGTGACCACCGCCGAGATGGCGCGCGAGCTGTTCGGCACACCCTGGGTGAAGCTCGAGGTGATCGGCGAGGACGACACGCTGCAGCCGGACGTGTTCGGCCTCGTCGAGGCGGCGCGCATTCTCTCGCGCGACGGCTTCCAGGTGTTTCCCTACACCACCGAGGACCTCGTGGTGGCGGAGAAGCTGATCTCCGCCGGCTGCGAGGTGCTGATGCCGTGGGGCGCGCCCATCGGTTCCGGCCGCGGCCTCAACAACCCTTACGGCCTGCGCTCGCTGCGGGCGCATTTCCCCGGCATCCCACTCGTCGTCGATGCCGGCATCGGCCTGCCTTCGCATGCGGCGGCGGCGATGGAGATGGGCTATGACGCGGTGCTGCTGAACACGGCGGTAGCCAAGGCGGGAGACCCGGTGCGCATGGCGCGCGCCTTCGCGCAGGCCATCGAGGCCGGGCGCGAGGCGCTGCTGGCCGACCCGATGGAGACCCGCGACATGGCCGCGCCCTCGACCCCGGTGATGGGCCGCGCCATGCTCGGCGACTGACCCTGCGTGCCAGAAGGCGGAAGCATGCTGCTCGATCCGTTCTATCTCATCGTCGACCGTGCCTCGTGGCTGCCGCGCCTGCTGCCGCAAGGCGTGAAGCTGGTGCAGCTCCGTGCCAAGGACATGGAGCCGCCGATGCTGCGCGACGAAATCCGCCGCGCCCGCGAGGCCTGCGCGCGCTACGGCGCGCAGCTCGTGGTCAACGACTATTGGCAGCTCGCCATCGAGGAAGGCTGCGATTTCGTGCATCTCGGCCAGGAAGACCTTGCCGACGCCGACATTCCGGCGATCCGCGCGGCCGGCATCAAGCTCGGCATCAGCACCCATGACGAGGCTGAGCTCGAATCCGCGCTGCTGGCCAAGCCCGACTATGTGGCGCTGGGGCCGATCTACCCGACCATATTGAAGGCGATGCGCTTCGCGCCGCAGGGGCTGGAGCGCATCCGGCTGTGGAAGGACCGGGTCGGCGCGCTGCCGCTGGTCGCCATTGGCGGCTTCACCATCGAGCGCGCTGTCGGCGCCTTCGAGGCCGGCGCCGACAGCGTCGCGGTGGTGACCGACGTGCTGCTCAACGCCGACCCCGAGCAGCGCGCCCGTGAATGGGTGGTGGCGACGCGCGAGACGGTGTGACATCCCGCCGGGCGGCACCGGCGGAATGATCGCCTTCGCGTTGCTACGCGGCCGCGCGCGTCAGCGCCAGCATCGCGCCGAGTTCGGCCGGCGGCGGCTGCTCGACGCGGCTGTATTCGCGGCCGTCCGGCGTGCGGCGAAGCAGGCCGAGATCGACCATCTCCCGCCGCAGCAGCGCGTAATCGCCGAAATGGTGCCAGCCGTTCAGCAGCTCGTTCACCTGCCGCTCGGCGAAGACCTCGCCGGCCGGGATGCGCGACCAGAGCACCCAGAGGCAGAGAAGCTGCTGGTTCCGTTTCTTCGGCCATCGCGTGAGCCCGCCGCCCGCATCGAACAGCCGCGCCGCCTTGGCGGCGCGGGCATGGTCGGGCGCGGGCGCTGGCGCCGGGGCTTCCGGCGGCTGGCGGGCGGCGTGGTCGGCACGGAAATGCTGGAAGTTCCGGAAGCCGGCGGCGCGGGCCAGCAGGTTCAGGAGCTGGACATGGCCGGGCGGGCCTTCCAGCTTCCCGAGGCCGTCGCGCAGCGAGCGGGCCAAAGCGGAAATGTCCGCCACTTCATAGGCGAGATGGGATCGGGGCATGACTCATCCTCGTCGTGCGCGATCGGTGAGGAGTGTCGTGGTCGCCGGCTTGCGACTGCGCACGAGGACAAGTGCGTGTCGAAACGAAGATGCAGGTTTAGCTCCCCTTTCGGGGCGGCGACGCCTCGGTGAACTGCAGACCGTGCCGCCTCTCTACAAGCGGTGCACGGTGAAGTCCAGAGGCGCCGCCCGCCGCGCCGGCTACTCCGCCGCCTCTGCCCTGCCGCCGAACATCGCCTCCATCTCGCGGCGAAGGCGCACCGTGTCGTTGTCCGGCACCGAGACGTCCGCCCAGCCGACGATCTCGCCCTCGGCGATGTCGCGGTTGAGGCGGACATTGTGGGCGAGGCCGATCGGCAGGCCGCCGCGCGCGAGCGAGGTGGCGGCGGGCAGCAGCTTCCCCCACACGGTGAAGCCGCCTTCGCCGTCGAGCGTGCCGCCGGCTTTGAGCGGGCGCTTGGCGACCGCGACCACGTCGGCGTTGAAGGCCTCGGTCACGCCGGTCGGCTCGCCGCGCAGCGCCGCGCTGGCGACGCTGACGCCGAGCTCCAGCCCGATCATGTGGTAGGGGCGGTAGAGCGCGGTGTAACGGCCCGAGGAATCGGTGAGCACGCCATATTCCTTGAAGCAGCGGCGGGCATAGTCGCCGCGCGCCGTCTCGTCCGCCTCGAACACCACATAGACGCCCCAGCGCAGGTCGCGGAACACCGGCCGGCCGTCGCGCTCGAGGCTGGAGACCGTCTCGACCATCCCGGCGCGCTCCAGCACGCCGCCGGCCGCCTTCGGGCGCAGCACGGTGGCGAGATCATCGACGCCGCAGGGCGGGAAGAGCAGCCCGTTCGAGGGTGCCGAAAGGCCCGCCGCATTGGCGATGGCGGCCATCTCGATGGACGACTTGGTGCCGTCGGCGAAGGAGTTGAACATCTGGGCGTTCATCCCGCCCTGCGCCGCTTCCTCGGCGGTGAGGCCGTAGAAGTCCCAGATCGTGTCCGGCGTGGAGCGGTGAAAATGCGGCAGGTACTTGGTGCCCTTGCCAGCGGCGACCACCTCGAAGCCGCAGGTGCGCGCCCAGTCGACCAGCTCGCAGACGAGCGCCGGCTGGTCGCCATAGGCCATGGAATAGACGACGCCGGCCTGCTTTGCCCGCCGGGCGAGGAGCGGGCCGACCAGCACGTCGGCCTCCACTGTCACCATCACGACATGGCGGCCGTGCGAGATTGCCCGCAGCGCATGGCGTGCGCCGGCGGCGGGGCTGCCGGTCGCCTCGACGACCACGTCGAGCCCGTCGGCGGCGATCAGGGCGGAGGCATCCTCGGTGATCATGGTGCGGCCGCTGCGCAGGGCATCGTCGAAGGAGGACGCCTCGGCGGTGGCGGCGTCCCAGCCGGTGCGTCGGAGCGCGTCGCGGGCACGGGCGGCGGACAAATCGGCGATGCCGATGAGGTGCATGCCCGGCGTTGTGCGGACCTGCGACAGGAACATCGAGCCGAACTTCCCGGCGCCGATCAGGCCGACGCGGATCGGGCGGCCGGCCTCGGCACGCTGCTTCAGCATGCGGGCGAGATTCATGGGGCGTTTCCTCCGTGAAAATTCTTGTTCTGGCGGGCGTCTTACCGGCACTTTTCGGCTTGTTAATCGTTTCAAGGTACAGCGGTGCGGCTTTGCCTCCGGTTTCGCGGCGGCGCTGGGCTCGTCTGCCTTCGCTCCGCCATAATGTCGCACCGTAGCTTATTCCCGGCGCGCGGTTGTTCGGTCAATGAGAGGAATCGTCATGAAACGGGTCTCATCGAAACTCACTCTGGCGGCTGGCGCCTTCGCGCTCGCCGCTGCCTTCTCCGTCGGCGCCGGCTCGGCTCCGGCACATGCCGGCGCGGCCATGCCGGCGCTCGGCTCGGCTGTGCAGCCCGCGCCCCTCACCGAGGAAGTGCGCTGGATCTGCGGCCCCTATCGCTGCGCCTGGCGTCCGAACTATCGCGGCGTCTACGTCGTGCCGGGCTATGCGCGCTACTGGGGGCCGCCGCGTCGGCCCGGCTGCTACTGGACGCGCGGTCCGGCCGGCCGCTGGGTCCAGGTCTGCTGAACCTTCTGCCGAGCAGCCCCTACCGTTCTGTCTCGCATTCGATGCGCCGTTCCGTCCGCGGAACGGCGCATTTTCTTTATCGGCGTGCCGATGCGGAAACCATAAAGCGAGGCCGCCGTTTCCTAGGTACACAAATTAGGTAGCATTCCTAAGTACGCAAACAAAATTGCATCGGCGAGGAGAGCGTCATGTCGGTGCCCGGATCGCGTGTGCTTGTCCTCGCCGGCGCTCTCGGCGCCGGAGGCGTTCTGTGGGCCGCGCCGGCGGCGGCGGAGAATCCTTTCGTCAGCTTCCTGCGCGGCGACTGGCTGCGCCCGCGTATCGCCGTTCCCCGCGAGGAGATGACCCCGCCCACCGATGCCGGGCGCCCGCGTATCGTCGTGACGCCGAGGCGCGGCGGCAGTGGCGTCGTCTATTGCGTGCGCACCTGCGACGGGCGCTATTTCCCGCTGGCCGGCGCGGCGAAGGAGGGCGAGACGGCGGAAGCGCGCTGCGCCGCCTTCTGCCCGGCGTCCAAGGTGAAGGTCTTCACCTCCTATGACGGCGGGTCCGGCATCGACGCCGCCACCTCCAAGGACGGCGAGACCTATGCGGCGCTCGCCAATGCCTATGTGTTCCGCACCGAGACGCGGCCCAACTGCGGCTGCAACGCGGCCGGCGGCGTCGGCCTCACACGCATCGACGTCAAGGACGACCCGACCCTGCGCCCCGGCGATGTCGTGGTGACCGGGCAGGGCGTCGTCGTCTTCCGCGGCGACAGCCGGCTGCCGCACAGCGCCGGCGATTTCGTCGATGTGGGGGAGGATCGCCGCCTTCCGCCGACGCTGCGCCGGCAGCTCGAGGCGATCGAGATCGCGGCGCAGCCCGCCGGGCTGTGAGGATTATTCGGCGGCCGGCGCTTCCTCGCGCTCCGGCGCCGCGTTCCTGACCGCTCCGGCCCGCGCCTGAAGCGCGCGGATGCGTTCGGCGAGGGGCAGGGTGCTTGCCCCGGCCGTGCCTTTCGCGCTGGCCAGGATGTGTTCGATCGGCGAATCGGGGCCTTCCAGCGCGGCGGTGAGGCGGGCGACCTCGGCGGCGATGTCGCTGATGCGCTCGCGCAGCATGGCGTTCTCGGCCCGTGCGTCGCCGGCGCCGTCGTCGCCGGTCACGAGGTCGGCCTGGAGCCGGGCGCGATCCTCGCGCACCTGTGCCAGCGCCCCTTCGAGCAGCGTCGTCTCGGCGCGCAGGCGGTCATAGGCCTCCTGTGCCTGACGGGCCATCGCCTCGGCGGCCTGCCGCGCCGAATCCGCCTCGCCGGCCAGGGCCTCGGCGCTGGAGCGGGCGGCTTCGGCGTCGCGGGCGATGCCGGAAAGGCGGGCGATCTCGGCTGTCGCGGCGGCGAGATCGATGGTCAGCTTCTCAGCGGTGGTGCGGCTGGTCATGAGCTCGCTGGTCGTGCCGGCGAGGCGGCCGCGCTCGCCGGAGAGCTGCTCGACCGTCTGGCGCAGGGCGGAGCGGTCGTCGGCGAGGCGGGCCTGGGTGCCCGAGAGCTCGCGTTCGAGGTCGCCGATGCGGTCCGACAGCGTGCCGACCTGGGTCGTGAGGGCGACGTTCTCGATCCTGAGGTTCTCGGCGAGCGTGCGCTGCTCCTCCAGCCGCTCGGTGGTGATGGCCAGCTCGCGGCGGGTGATGCCGAGCTCGCCCTCGGTGCGCTCCTGCGCCCGGGCGTTGGCGTCGCGCTCCTCCTCGGTCTGGCGCAGGCGCTCGGCGAGGTTGTCGCCGCCGGCGGTCAGCTCGGCGATGTCGCGGGCGCGCTCCTCCAGCCCCTGTTCGAGCGCCGCGATGCGGTCGGCCCGTTTCAGGAGCTCGCCGGACTGCGAGACGACCTGCGTGCGGTAGCTGTCGACGTCGAGCTCCAGCCGGCGCGCGGCGACGGCGAACTCGGCCCGCTGCTGGTCCTTGTCCGCCTGGATCTCCGCCATGGAGACGGGGATCGCGCCCTCGATGCGCTTCGTGGTGAGGCGCACGGCGCGGCGCCATACCGCCGGCAGTATCAGCAGTGCGATCAGCGACGCGACCAGAAAGCCGAGCGCTGAATACATGATCGCTTCGATCATGCGGCGGTCTCACCTCGATCGAGACGGCGGTCGGAATGGCCGCCATCATGCCCGCAACCTGCGGGCGGGTCCGGAAGTGTCGGAGCTTAGAGCATTTCCCGCGAAAGTTGATCGACTTTCGCGATCGGGAAATGCTCCAGCCTATTGAATCGAGAGCACTTTCTTATCGATCAGGTGATTCCACCTGATCGGAAAGGGCTCCAGCCGGGAATCCGCAAGAAAGCGTCAAGCCGGCGCATCACCCGACGCCAGCTTCAGAAGGGGTTCCAGGTGGCGTTGGGGGTGAACTTCAGATAGCCGACATTGGCGCCGAGGCGCACGCCGACGCCGGAGCGGATCGGCACCACCACCATCGGGTCGGCGGCGAGCGCCGTCATGCCGAAGCCGGCGACGAAATAGGCCGAGCCGGAGATGCCGCCGAAGCGGCGGAAGATGTCGTTGATGGAGTTCAGGTTGTAGACGAGGATCATGGTGCGGGCGCCGTCGCCGCCGAAGTCCCAGCCGAGCGTCGGGCCCTGCCAGTAGACCCGCAGGTCGCCGGCATTGCGGGTGTAGAGCGTGCCCTCGCCGTAGCGCAGGCCGCCGACGAAGGCGCCGGAGCCTTCCTGGCCGAGGATGTAGCCGTTCGGCTGGCCCCACTGGCTCACCGCCTTCTCGATCGACAGCGCCAGCCCGCGCGACACCTCGCCGAAGAAACCGTGCCCTCGCGAGACGAGTTCGTCGCTCGTATAGGTGCCCTGCTGCTGGGCGCTGGCCGGCGTGGTGAGCAGCGGTGCCGCGCAGAGCGAAAGGCCGAGGGCGAGGCAGGCGAACAGACGGCGCAAGGTCGGCATGTTGATCGGCATGTGACGGTCTCGCGAACAGGCTGGAAGGATCGGATGGACGCACGGTGAAGGGCCGCAGCTCGCCCGGCTGACCGCATAATTAGCACGGAGTGCGCCCAGAGGAAGGCGGCGCGCCACGCCGGATGGCGAATGCGCGCGGATGTTGCGTTCCTGCGCCTTTCCGAGCGGCGGGCGCGACGTGTTGGCGGGGTGCCGGGCGCGGTGTATCACAGCCGGCATGTGCGATCCCGTCACCGCGGCGATTCGTTCAGTCCCGCCCGAACGCCGTCTGCAATCAGGATTCCGATGACGACCGCCATCGATCTCGACAAGCTCGACCTCGCCGCGCTGCTCTGCTCGCGCGTCTGCCACGACGTGATCAGCCCGGTCGGGGCGATCGTGAACGGCCTCGAGGTGCTGGAGGACGAGAACGACGCGAGCATGAAGCAGTTCGCGCTCGACCTGATCACCAAGAGCGCGAAGCAGGCTTCCGCGCGGCTGCAGTTCGCCCGTCTCGCCTTCGGCGCGGCCGGCTCGGCCGGCGCGCAGATCGACACCGGCGACGCCGAGCAGGTGGCGCGCGGCTTCATCCAGGACGACCGTACCAGCCTCGACTGGAAGGTGCCGCGCGCGCTGCTGCCGAAGAACCGGGTGAAGCTGCTGCTGAATCTTCTTCTGCTCGCCGGCGCCACCATTCCGCGCGGCGGCAGCATCGTGGTGGAGACGGTGGGGGAGGGCGAGGAGGCCGGCTTCCGGCTGCGCACCGAGGGCACCAGCGCGCGGATTCCCCCGCAGTTGCCGGCGCTCACCGCCGGCGAGGCGCCGGCGGAAGGGGCGATCGACGCCCATGCCATCCAGCCGCATTATGCCGGCCTGCTGGCGCGTGCGGTGGGCGTCACCATCCGCTTCGAGCTCGACGGCGGCGGCGTGGTTATCACCGCCTTGCCGTAAGCTTCGGCCTGCCCGGCATCGCTTCAGAAGACTTTAACATGATGCGCCGACACTGACGGCTGAATACCCATGCATCGGTCCGCGGGCATGGGTCGGCAACCCCGTCGGCTGTGTATCGCGTCCATGGAACCGTGCCGCATCGACATTGTGACCTTCGCGCTCGACGGCGTGCGCTTCGCGCTGCCGCGGCGGGACGTCATCGAGATCATGCCTGTGGAGCGGGCCCGCTGGTCGAGGCTCGCGCGCATGGCCGAGAACGGAACGCTCGGCCCGACCGGGCTGCCGCTGCTGCACCTCTCGGCGCGGCTCGGCATCGCGCCGGAGGCGCCGCCGGCGGCGAGCGCGCTGATGCTGGTCGGCGGCGAGGGCCGGCCGCGCGGCGTCGTGCTGATCGACGCGGAGCCCTTCATCGCCACCGCCGACTGCCTGCCGATCGCAGCCTCGCACGCCGATGCGGTCGAGCCGCAGGCCGGGCTGATCGCCGGCACGGCGCGGCTGCCGGACGGGCTGCGCGCCATCCTGCTGCGAATCCCCACCGGCATCGCCGACGAGCGCCTGCGCACTGCGGCGGAAGGCGAGCCGGCGGACTGCCATCTGCTGGTGCGCCTCGCCGAGGGGCACGAGCTCTGCGTCGCTCCGGTCTCGGCGCTGCGCGGCACCGATCGGCCCTGCCGCCTACTGGTGGAAGCGGCGGAAGGCGAATCCCTCGCCGTCGAGGCGGTCGAGGGGCCGGCGCCGGCGGGCCGGATGGAGACCATCGCCGGCATCGTGCGGCTGGTGACGCCCGGCGGCATCTACCGCGTGCTGGGTGCGCGCGAGGAGAGCCGGCCTGCGGACCGGCGCACGCCGAGCCGGCCGCGGCTGCTCATCGTCGCGCCGCAGCCGGAGGAGCGTCCACGGCTGAGGGCGCTGGCGCGCGAGCTCGGCTATGGCGTGTCGCTGGCCGACGATCCGCGCGCGGTGGGCCTCGCCCGCCGCCGCTTCGACGTGGTGCTGATCGATCTCGACGGCTTCGGCGACATCGCCGCTCCGATAGGCGAGGCGCGGCTGATCGGACTGGCACGCGGCGCTGCCGGGCGGCCGGTGCCGGGCTTCGACATGGTGGTGCAGCCGGACGACGAGGTCGCCCTGCTCGCCGCGCTGCTGCCGCGCCAGTCGCGGGCGGCGTGATGAACACCGCCCGACATGCCACCGGAACGCGGCGCCCGGCGCTGCAACCCACGGTGCGCTGCCGGTCCGGAAATGCCATTTCTGCAATAGGATGCGCGCGGCGGCAGCCGAGCGGGGAGCGAGCCCGATGAGAACCTGCCTCGTGGCGGATGATTCCAGCGTCGTGCGCAAGGTGGCGCGCCACATCTTCGAGAGCCACGGCTTCTCGGTGGTGGAGGCCAGCGACGGGCGGCAGGCGCTCGACCTCGTGCTGCGCGAGATGCCGGCGGCGATCCTGCTCGACTGGAGCATGCCGACCATGGACGGCTTCGACGTCCTCAAGGCGCTACGCGCCATGCCGGGCGGCGACCAGCCGAAGGTGATGTTCTGCGCCGTGGAGAACGACCTCGCCACGCTCGCCCGCGCCCGGCACGGCGGCGCTGACGAGACCATCCTCAAGCCGTTCGACCATCAGGTGCTCACGGCGAAGATGCATGCGGTGGGGCTGATCTGATCGCGGCGATATGAACCCCGTACGGGTTCCTGCGGTAGCGGCGCGTTTCGCGCGTGCTATTCTGCCGGCATGAGTGCGACCTTGCGCCTGGCGCGCCTTCTCCTACTGGCCTTGGGCCTTGCGGCCGTGATCTCCACGATGGCGGCGCCGGTCTTCGCCGCGCGCGTCATGGCGGCGCCGGTCGCGCCCTGCCACCCGGCGAGCGCGGCCAGCATGGTGGTGGCCGAGCGGGCGGCGATGCCGGGCGGCGAGCGCTCCTCCCTCGCGCCACATCCCTGCTGCGCGCTAATCTGCCTCCTCGCGGCCCCAGCGGCGCCGGGCGTCAGCATCCGGGCGCCGCACCGCCTCGCTTTGTGGGACCCGCGGCCGACCGTGCCGCTCGCCGGCCTTGCTACGCCCCTGCCGGACCCGCCGCCCCGCGCGGCCTCCTGAAACCACCCGCAACCTTTGTCCCGCGCGCGGCGTTGCCCGCGCGATCTGTTCCTTTCAGGAGAATGATCATGCACGTCATCACCAAGGCGGCCCTCGCCGCTCTCGCCCTCGGCGGCGCCGCCGGCGTCGCGCTGGCCCAGTCCAACATGCCGACGCAGAACATGCCGATGCAGAACATGCCGATGCAGAATATGCCGATGCAGAATATGCCCATGCAGAACATGCCGATGCAGAACATGCCCGGCATGGGGCACGGCGCCATGCACGGCGCCGCCGCCGGCCCCGCCACCGCCGAATTCGAGGAGGCCAATGCCCGCATGCACAAGGACATGGCGATCGCCTTCAGCGGCAACGCCGATGTCGACTTCGCGCGGGGCATGATCCCGCACCATCAGGGCGCGATCGACATGGCGCGGATCGAGCTGAAATACGGAAAGGATCCGGAGCTGCGCAAGCTCGCCGAGGACATCATCAAGGCGCAGGAGAGCGAGATCGCCTTCCTCAAGGCCTGGATCGCCAAGAACGCGAAATGAGGCCGGAGGCCGCGTGAAAGGGGAGGCTTCGGCCTCCTTCTGCCGGGCATCCATGTCCTCGCCGGCGTGGAGCAGGGCGTGTCCCTGCCGCACAAATGAAAACCCCGCCTTGCGGCGGGGTTTTCTGTATCCCGGACGCGCGAGGGTGTCAGGCGGGGATGCGCTCGTCCTGCTCGCTCGGCTCGCGCAGCACATAGCCGCGGCCCCACACGGTCTCGATGAAGTTGTGGCCGCTGGAGGCGTTGGCGAGCTTCTTGCGCAGCTTGCAGATGAACACGTCGATGATCTTGAGCTCGGGCTCGTCCATGCCGCCATAGAGATGGTTGAGGAACATCTCCTTGGTCAGCGTCGTGCCCTTGCGCAGCGAGAGGAGCTCCAGCATCTGGTACTCCTTGCCGGTGAGGTGCACGCGGGCGCCGCCGACCTCGACTGTCTTGGTGTCCAGATTGACGATGAGATCGCCGGTCTGGATGACCGACTGCGCGTGGCCCTTGGAGCGGCGCACGATGGCGTGGATGCGGGCGACCAGCTCGTCCTTGTGGAACGGCTTGGTGAGGTAGTCATCGGCTCCGAAGCCGAGACCCTTCACCTTGTCCTCGATGCCGGCGAGGCCGGAGAGGATGAGAATGGGTGTCTTGACCTTGGCGACGCGCAGGCCTTTCAGCACGTCGTAGCCCGACATGTCGGGCAGGTTCAGGTCGAGCAGGATGATGTCGTAGTCGTACAGCTTGCCGAGATCGACACCTTCCTCTCCGAGGTCCGTCGTATAGACGTTGAAACTCTCGGACTTGAGCATCAGCTCGATGCTTTGCGCGGTCGCGCGGTCGTCCTCGATGAGCAAGACGCGCATGCCAATCCCCTTCCTCGCCACGGCCCCGGGGGGTAGCGCTCGTTCGGAATACTTCCCAGCCGAGCGTCACCCCACCTCGCGCCCGGCTCGGCACACCGATTCGACACTCACTGCATTAGGGGTAACAAAACCTGATTCCCGGGCACAAGCGGAAAGACGATTTTTCTACGAGTCTTCCTGCAAGCACCTGATCGGAAAACAGATTCTGGCAACCCCAATATTCGAGTCGAATCTTAAGAAGTGCGCCTAAGCGAGTCAGCGGACTCGGCTTTTCAAGCGCGAGCCGCCAGCCTGCACCGGACGGTGACATGATCATTAACGGAGCCGGTAAACAAATCGTTTCCATCCCGTTGCAATGTCGAAGAAAGGCGCGCCATCCCCTTGCGAATGCGCGCGGCAGTGTAAGGAAGCGGCAACCTGTCCGCGCCATGATGGTGCCCAGATGGCTGTTGCCGCTCGATTGGAAGGAATGGGTTGGCTCGGGTTTTCAGCGCATTCGAGGCATTGCGGAAAGCCGTCGCTAACCTGCGTATCGGAGTATCGCGTCTATGAGCTCGCGTGACACACTCATCCGCCTGAAGCGGTTCCAGGCCGAGGAAAAGCGCCGGCACTTCGTCCAGATCGAGACGATGATCGCCGAGTTCGAGCGCATGGCGCACGAGCTCGATCGCGAGATCGCCGTCGAGCAGCAGCGGGCCGGCATCACCGACCCCAACCATTTCGCCTACCCGACCTATGCCCGCGCGGCGGCGGGCCGGCGCGACAATCTCAAGGCCTCTGCCGACGAGCTGAAGCAGCAGCTCGACGACGCCCGCGCCGCTCTCGATGCGGCGCTGGAGGAACTGGGCAAGGTCGAGGCGCTCGGCGAGCGCGAGCGCGGCATCGAGGCGCCCGTCGAGACCGCCCGCGCAACCGGCCGGCCGCGCGCCAGCCTGTCCTTGTAAGCCCTTCTCTCAGCCCGCCACGATCATCGGTATCTGCGGCGCCGCGTCGCGTGAGAGCGCGCCGGTGAGCCGTGGGTCGTCGACCACCTCCACCGCCCGCGCCACCGGTATGAAGCCGGCCTTCATATAGAAGCTCACCGCCGCGGGGTGGTCGTGGCTGCAGGTGTGCACATGCACCCGCGTGGGTTCGAACGACCAGGCGCGCTCCATCGCCCGGTTCATCAGATAGCGCCCGAGGCCCTGGCCGGCGCGTTCCGGCACCACGCCGAAAAAGGCGAGTTCCACCTCGCCCGGCGTGCGGGCGTCGAGCTCCAGAAGGCCGATATCTTCCGTGCCGCCCGCGACTTGCTGGCGCAGCACATAAATCTCCACCGCCGGATCGCCGAGGACGCGGGCGAGTTCATCGTCAGCCATCATCAGGCGCGAGAACCACAGCCAGTCCTCGCCCATGCGGCGGAACAGCGCGCGATACCAGCCGAGGTCCGGCCGTTCCACGCGGTCAAGATGAAGGCCGTCGACGGCGGGCTCGCGCATGGGTGCGGGCGGCGCGCGCATCTCGAGAAAGGTGACGATCGCCGCGATCTTGCCGGCCGGCAGCGGCGTGTAGCCGTCGAGGACGAGCGTCGTCGTAAGGGAGGCGGTGTCGGTCATTCCGGCGTCCAGAGGCTATGGCCTGCCTGCTTTAGAGCATGTTCCGCGAAAGTTGAGAGACTTTCGCGATGAGAACATGCTCCAACTTATTGGATGAGAGCACTTTCCTATCGATCAGGTGTTCCACCTGATCGGAAAGGGCTCTGGCGCGGGATGCACCGTGAGGGGAAGGCCCGGCGCGCCCGGCGCCTTCGACGAATGCGCGCGGCTTGGCTAGAATGACTTCACAGCGCGAATTTTTCAGATATGTTCCGGATAAATCTACAATTTACATAGGCTGTGAGTAGATGACGGTTGCGGTCACCATCGACCAGGTCGGCAAGTCGTTCAGCGCGCAGGGCGCGGCGGCGTTGTCCGAGGTCTCGCTCGACGTCGCGCCGGGCGAGCTGGTCGCGCTGCTCGGCCCCTCGGGCTCGGGCAAGACGACGCTGCTGCGCATCGTCGCCGGGCTGGAGCAGCCGAGCCATGGCCGCGTGCTGTTCAACGGCGAGGACGCGCTCTCGGTGCCGGTGCGCCGGCGCGGCATCGGCTTCGTGTTCCAGAACTACGCGCTGTTCCGCCACATGACGGTGGCCGAGAACATCGCCTTCGGCCTGCGCTCGCGCCCGCGCGCCGAGCGTCCCGCCGAGGCCGAGATCCGCCGCCGCGTCGACGACCTTCTCGCTTTGGTGCAGCTCGACGGCTATGGCGGGCGCTTTCCGGCACAGTTGTCCGGCGGTCAGCGCCAGCGCGTCGCGCTCGCCCGCGCGCTGGCCATCGAGCCGAAGGTTCTTCTGCTCGACGAACCCTTCGGCGCGCTCGACGCGCTGGTGCGCAAGGAGCTGCGCAAATGGCTTCGCGAGCTGCATGACCGCACCGGCCACACCACGCTGTTCGTCACCCACGACCAGGAGGAGGCGCTGGAGCTCGCCGACCGGGTGGTGGTGATGGGCAAGGGCAAGATCGAGCAGGTCGGCACGCCCGACGACGTCTATGACCGCCCGGCGACCGCCGCCGTCTTCGGCTTCATGGGCGAATCGAGCCGCATCGAGGTCGAAGTGAAGGACGGCATCGCGCTGGCCGGTGCGACGCCCATCGCGGCGGCGACGCAACCGGTGCCGGACGGGCCGGGGCTGATCTATGTGCGCCCGCACGACGTCGCGATCGGGCTGCCGGGCACGCCGGGGCTCAAGGGATCGGTGCGCGGCTTCCGTCGTCACGGCGCCATCCGCCGGCTGGAGCTGGAGGTCGGCAACGCGCTGTTCGAGGCCGACATCGCGCCGACGGTGAAGGTGCCGATCGGCGAGAACGTGGCGGTGCGGCTCGAGCGCGCG
Organism: Allobosea sp. 117; assembly: GCF_000702305.1. Classification (GTDB taxonomy): domain Bacteria; phylum Pseudomonadota; class Alphaproteobacteria; order Rhizobiales; family Xanthobacteraceae; genus Ancylobacter. The sequence continues at coordinate 300,719 of NZ_JNLC01000012.1, read as the reverse complement.
CGCCTGTTCGCGTCGGGCGGGCCGGGGGTCGACTGCCGCGCCCCGCCGCCCCAGCAGCCGGGCGACTACGCGATCTGATCGCGCGCCGGCGCCGGCGCCGGGCTCTGCTCAAGCCTCTGTCGGCGCGGTATCAGCCGCCACACGACCTCCGCCGCCGGACAGAGCCCCTTCAGGCCGCCCGCGAGTTCCTGCCATTCGAGGCGGGCGAGCTCGTGGGTCGCCCCGTAATGCCGGCGAACGTCGGCCTCGCCCACAGCGAAAGGCGGGCCTTCCTGGTGCGCCTGGTCATATTCGAAGGTGACGAGGAGCTGCGGCGCGCCCCGCGTTAGGGCGAGGAGGTGCGCGGCGTAGCGCGTCCGCATGTCCTGCGGCAGGGCGACCAGCGCCGCGCGGTCATAGACGGCGTCGACCACGCCCAGCCGCGCCCCGTCGAGATCGAAAATATCGCCGACGAAGATCACGAGGTTCCCGGCCTCGAAGCGCAGCAGCGGGCCGTCCTGCGTAATCTGCGGCTCGACGCTCAGCTCCGCGAAGAGCTGCTCGATGGCCATCCGGCTCAGCTCGGCGCCGGCGACGCGGTAGCCTTGGGCGAGCAGCCATCCGATATCGAGGCTTTTGCCGCACAGCGGCAGGAACAGCCGGGCGCCCGCCGGCAGGCCAAGCGCCGGCAGATTGCGGGTGAGCAGCGGGTTCGGCTCGGGCTGGTGAAAGGCGATCTCGCCGCGCCGCCATTTGCCGTGCCAGAATTCCGCATCCATTTTTGGGCCCCTACGGCGTCGGCCGGATGAAGGCGCCGAAGGCGCGCGGTCCGTCCGCGACCGGGATGTCGTCGACGAGCTTGAGGGTCGCCGCGTCGACCACGCTCAGCGTATTGGTCTCCCAGTTCGCGACATAGATGAGACGTCCGTCGCGGCTGGCGGCGATGCCCTCGGGATATTCGCCCACCGTCACCGTGCCGAGCGGCTTGAGGCTTTCGACATCGAACACGCTCAGCGTGCCGGCATACTGGTTGGTGGCGAAGGCGCGGCCCTGCGCCAGCGCGACCGCATAGGGCCGCTCGCCGACCGGTACGGTGGCGACGACGCGGCGTTGCGCGATGTCGATCACCGTCACGTCGTTGGAGGCGACGTTGGCGGTGTAGGCACGCCGGCCCTCCGCGTCGATGGTGACGCCGAAGGGACGCTTGCCGGTCTTCACCTCGCCGATCTTCTCGAAGCGCGCGGTGTCGACGAGGCTCACCGCGTCGGAATCGCGGTCGGCGGAGAGCAGGAGCTTGCCATCCGGTGTCACCGCGAGGCCGGAGGGGGAATCGCCGACCTTGACCTCGCCGGTCACCTTTCCGGTGGCGGCGTCCACCGCGACGATGCGATGCTGGTACCAGTCGGCGACGTAGACCGGACTACCGGAGGGGTGGACGGCAACGCCGAGCGGGCCGCCGCCGACCTCGACGCGGGCGGTCACGCTGCGCGTGGCGGCATCAACGATGCTCAGCGCCTTGCCGTCCGGCGAGGTGACGAAGGCACGCCGCCCGTCCGGCGATACCGCGATGCCCGCCGGCTTGCCGGGGATCGGCAGCGTCGCGACGACCTTGCGGCTCGCGAGATCCACGACGCTCAGCATCTGCGCCGGCTGCGAGGTGACGAAGGCCTCGTCGGCACGGGCGGGGATGGCGGACAGGAAGAACGCGAGGCTCAGGCCGAATGCCAGAACGTTCATGCCCGGCCTGATGCCGGGCATGACGTGGCTCACTGTGAGCGAGCGCTCTGCTCTTTGAAGGAGAGCCGAGCGGCGCAGGCTCGCCACGCTTAGCTGCCGCCCTCGACCTTCTTCTTCAGGCCTTCGAGCCCGGCCTTGTAGACGCCGGTCACGGCGTTGACAGCCGCCTCGTCGTTCAGCTCCGGCGGCGGATCGTTGTTCTGATAGCCGCGGTAGAAGGCGCCGCGCCATTCGACCTGCGAGCGCTTGCCGCCGTCGAGCGGGGTGACGGTGAGCCACGAGGAATAGTTGGTGACCGGGAGCACCTTCACGTCGACCTCGGCGATCCGGTACATCAGCGAGAACTTCTCGGGCTCGTATTTGGCGATCACCTCGTCGATGGTGCCGCCGCCCTGCAAGGTGAGCTTGCGCTTGGCGTCGACCGCGTTGCCGCCGGTGCCCTCGGTCTTCACGATGGCCGGGTGCCAGCTCATGTCCTGGAAATTGCCGAGCACGGCCCACACCTTCTCCGGCGGGGCGTTGATCTCGATGGTCTCGCTGACCTTCTGGCGCGTGGGGCCGTGCGCGTCGGCCCCGGCGAGGCCGACCATGGCGAAGCTTGCCGCGAGCGCGGCCTGAAGCAGAACTATCTTCATCGTTTCCATCCCGGAACGTGGTTCTCATGCCGGGCTTGGGAGCCCGTTGCCGGCATCCTAGGATGAGGCGTGCGGGCTAGGGAACCCGTCTTTCGGCGATCCCGCTGCGTAATCCCCGCCGGTTCAGCCCTTGAGCACCGATAGGAAGGCGTCGCCGAAGGCGGCGAGCTTGGCCGCGCCCACGCCCTTGATGCCGGAGAGCTCGCGGCGGCTGCGCGGGTGCTCGACCGCCATCTCCTCCAGCGTCCGGTCGGCGAAGACGACATAGGCCGGCACGTTGCGCTCGGCCGCGATCTTGCGCCGCAAGGCCTTGAGACGACTGAGAAGGTCGGCTTCGGCCGGGGCCAGCTCGGCGGCCATTTCGCGGGCGGCCGCGCGCTCGCGCCGGGGCTTGGGCGCGCGCAGCGTGAAGGCGCGGGTGCCGGCGAGGATGGCAAGGCCCGTCTCGGTGAGCTGCAACGCTCCGTAGCGCTGGGCATCCGCGTTCAACCCGCCGATGGCGACGAGCTGTCGCAGGATGGCGCGCCATTCGCTCGCCGGCCGGTCGGCGCCGGCGCCGAAATCGGCGAGCCGGTCATGGCCGCGCGCCGTCACCTGCTCGCCGTGCTGGCCGGTGAGGATGGCGGCGACATGGGCGGCGCCGTAGCGCTCGCCGGTCGCGCGCACCACGCGCAAAGCGAGCCGCGCCTGCGCGCTGGCGTCGATCACCCGCGGCGGATCGCGGCACACGTCGCAGGCGCCGCAGGCCCGCGCCCGCTCGCCGAAATAGCCGAGCAGCACGGCGCGCCGGCAGGTCACCGCCTCGCAGAAGCCGACCATGGCCTCGAGCCGGCGGGCCTCCACGCGCTTGCGCTCCGGCTCGGAGCTCTCCTCGTCGATGAAGCGGCGGCGGGTGGCGATGTCGGCGGCGGAATAGAGCAGCAGCGCCTCGGCCGGCTGGCCGTCGCGCCCGGCGCGGCCGATCTCCTGATAGTAGGATTCGAGGCTGCCCGGCGCGTCGGCGTGCAGCACGTAGCGCACGTCGGACTTGTCGATGCCCATGCCGAAGGCCACCGTCGCCACCATCACGATGCCGTCCTCGGCGAGGAAGGCCTCCTGATTGGCCGCGCGCGCCTCCGGCGTCATCCCGGCGTGATAGGGCAGGGCGCGGATGCCGGCATGGACGAGGCGCTCGGCGGTCTCGTCCACTTTCTTGCGCGAGATGCGGTAGACGATGCCGGAGCGGCCGGGCCGCGCCTTGACGAAGCGCTCGATATCCTCGGCGGGGCTGCGCTTCTCCTCCACCGCGATGAAGATGTTCGGCCGGTCGAAGCCGGAAACGAAGACGCGCGCCTGCCCGCCGAACAGCCGTTCGACGATGTCGGCGCGGGTGCCCTCGTCGGCGGTGGCGGTGAGCGCCACCAGCGGCACGCGCGGGAAGACCTCGCGCAGCCGGCCGAGGCCGAGATATTCGGAGCGGAAGCTGTGCCCCCATTGCGAGATGCAATGCGCCTCGTCGATGGCGACGAGGCCGAGCGGCAGGCGCTCCAGCGCGGCAAGCATGCGGTCGGTGAGCAGCCGCTCGGGGGCGAGATAGAGCAGGCGCGTCTCGCCTGCCGCGACGCGCCGCCATGCCGCGACATTGTCCTCGCGCGATCGGCCGGAGTGGATCGCCTCGGCCGGCACACCGGCCATTTTCAATGCGGCGACCTGATCGTCCATCAGCGCGATCAGCGGTGATACCACGACCGTGAGCCCGCCCAACGTCAGTGCGGGGAGCTGGTAGCACAGCGACTTGCCGGCCCCAGTCGGCATGATGGCGAGCGTCGGGATGCCTGCGAGGACCGATTCGACCACCTCCTGCTGGCCGGGGCGGAAGCGGTCGAAGCCGAACACCTCCTGCAGCGCGGCGCGCATGCGGTCCTCGGTCTCGGGCGCCAGCAGACTGCGTGCGATCGGGCGCGTCTCGTTCATCGCAGGCGAAATGTCCCCTTGATGCCGACCCTGCGGCTGGAAAAGCTGCTTCCAAGCCCAACCCCGAACGAATCGGTGCGGATGTTCTCCGAAGCCACTATCGGTCTAGCCTTCCTTGCGCTGATCTTCGAGGCCGCTTGCGGCTATCCGGGGCTGCTGTTGCGCGTCATCGGCCATCCGGTGATGTGGATGGGCGCGCTGATCGGCCTGATCGACCGCTATCTCAACGACGAGAAGGACGATCATTCCTCCCGCCGGCAGGCGGGTATGATCGGCCTCATGCTGCTGCTCGCGACCGTCGGCATCGTCGCCTACGGCATCGAAAGCACGCTTCTCGCGCTGCCCTTCGTCGGCGGCGTGGCGGCGGCGCTGGTGGCGAGCTCGCTGCTTGCCCAGCGCAGTCTCTATGAACATGTCGAGCGAGTCGCGGCCGGGCTGGAGAAGGACCTCGCGAGCGGCCGGGCCGCGGTCTCGCAGATCGTCGGGCGCGATCCGGAGGCGCTGGACGAGGCGGGGGTGGCGCGTGCGGCGATCGAGAGCCTCGCGGAGAATTTCTCCGACGGCATCGTCGCGCCGGCGATCTGGATGGCCGCCGGCGGGCTCACCGGCGGCGCCCTCTATAAGGCGGTGAACACCGCCGACAGCATGATCGGCCATCGCACGCCGCGTCACGAGGCCTTCGGCTGGGCGGCGGCGAAGCTGGACGACCTCGTGAACCTGCCGGCCTCGCGGCTGGCGGGCGGGCTGGTGGTGGCGGCGGCGTTCTTCCTGCCGGGCGCCTCGGCGCGTGGGGCGTGGGAGGCGATGCTGCGCGACGCGCCCTCGCACCGCTCGCCCAATGCGGGCTGGCCGGAAGCGGCGGTCGCGGGCGCGCTCGGCCTCGCCCTCGCGGGGCCGCGGGCCTATGGCGGCAAGGTGGTGGTCGATGGCACTATGGGCGCGGGCGGGCGCCGCGAGGCGAATGCGGCGGATATCCGCCGGGCGCTGCGACTGTATAGGCTCGCCGACGGGCTGCTGATCGGGCTGATCGGCATCCTCGCCGTGCTGGCGATGCTCAGCCACTAGAGACCGCGTCAGACACTGGCGATCGCCAGCAGCCGGTCGATCCGCACATGGCGTTCGAGATGGGCGGCGAGCGCGTCGAGCGCCGCCTCGACGCCGGCCTCATAGGCAACAGCGCTGGTGCCGGCGCCGAGCCGGGCGAGCCACGCCGCGCGCTGGCGGTCGTCGGCGAAGAGGCCGTGCGCATAGGTGCCGCAGACGAGCCCGTCCGCCGAGGCGGCGCCCTCGTCGCCCTCGCCGTCGATGCGGGCGAAGGCGCGGGCGCGGCCGGGGCCTTCGGTGACGCCCATGTGCATCTCATAGGCGGAGAAGGGCACGCCGTCCGCCGTCGCGCCGGTCACCGCGACGAGGCGTTTCGCGCCCGCCAGCACCGTCTCGACCTCGATGAGGCCGAGCCCGTCGACGCGGCCGGGCGGGCCTTCGATACCGTCCGGGTCGGCGATGGAGCGGCCGAGCATCTGGTAGCCGCCGCACAGACCGAGCACGCGCCCGCCGCGACGCACATGGGCGGCGAGGTCGATGTCCCAGCCTTGGCTACGGAAATCGGCGAGGTCGGCGATCGTGGACTTGGAGCCGGGCAGGATAACCAGCGCCGCGTCGCCCGGCAGCGCCTGCCCGGGACGCACGCGCACCACCTCGACGGAAGGCTCGGCGTCGAGCGGGTCGAGATCGTCGAAATTGGCGATGCGCGGCAGGATCGGCACGGCGATGCGGATTCGTGCGCCGGGCTTTTCCGGGCGCGGGCCGGAGAGCCCCAACGCGTCCTCGGCCGGCAGGCGGGCGGCGTCGGAGAGGTACGGGATCAGGCCGCACTCCTCCCAGCCGGTGCGCCGCGCGATCTCCGCCATGCCGGAGGCGAACAGCGCCGGATCGCCGCGGAAGCGGTTGACGAGGAAGCCCCGGATCATCGCCGCGTCGTCCGGCGGCAGCACGGCTTTCGTGCCGACGAGGCTGGCGATGACGCCGCCCCGGTCGATGTCGCCGATCAGCACGACCGGCACGTCCGCGGCGCGGGCGAAGCCCATATTGGCGATGTCGCCGGCGCGCAGATTGATCTCGGAAGCCGAGCCCGCGCCCTCGACGAGGACGACGTCGGCTTCGGCCTTCAGTCGCGCGAAGCTCTCCAGCACGGCGGGCATGAGCGTCGGCTTGATCGCCTGATACTCGGCGGCGCGAGCGGTGCCGTGCACGCGGCCCTGCACCACGATTTGCGCGCCGATCTCGCTCTGCGGCTTCAGCAGCACCGGATTCATGTGCACCGACGGCGCCACGCGGGCGGCGCGCGCCTGCAGTGCCTGCGCGCGGCCGATCTCACCCCCGTCGCATGTGACGGCGGCGTTGTTCGACATGTTCTGCGGCTTGAACGGGCGGACGCTCAGTCCGCGTGTCGTCAGGGCGCGGGCGAGGCCGGCGACGATCAGCGACTTGCCGACGTCCGATCCCGTGCCCTGGAACATGAGGGCGGCGGTCACCGATAGTCCTCGGGACCGCCGCCCTCACGGCAACGGATCAGGTCCGGTTGGCTTCGAGGTAATCCACGCGGCGCTCGAGATTGGCCTCGCGCACCATGCCGGGGATCAGGAACAGGTCGATGATCTGGCCAATGCCGAGCAGGCCCACGGTGAGCAGCCACAGTGCGCCGGTCCAGTAGCGGCCGGCATAGAAGCGGTGGATGCCGCATACGCCGACCAGGCAGAAGAACCAGAACAGATAGGCGACGGGGGTCGAGCGCATCGAAGCGCATCTCCATCTCAAAACCACGCCGCGACAATCGGCGTCGGGCCTCACATAGTGATGACGCTGCGGGATTTCGAGATCGCGAAGATGGGCGGGACATCAAAATTCGATGCCCTTCTGCGCCTTCACTCCGGCCGCGAAATGGTGCTTCACAAGGCCCATCTCGGTCACGAGGTCGGCTGCCTCGATCAGCGCCGGCTTGGCGTTGCGGCCGGTGACGACGACGTGCAGCCCTTCGCGCCGGGCCTTCAGCTCGGCCACCACCTCGTCGAGCGGGAGATAGTCGTAGCGCAGCGCGATGTTGAGCTCGTCGAGGATGACGAGGCCGATGGTCGGATCGGCCATCAGCTCGCGTGCCTTCTCCCACGCGCGCCGGGCGGCGGCGATGTCGCGGGCGAGGTCCTGGGTCTCCCAGGTGAAGCCCTCGCCCATGGAGTGCCACTCGACACGATCGCCGAAGGTCGCCAGCGCGTCGCGCTCGGCGGAGTGCCAGGCGCCCTTGATGAACTGCACCACGCCGACACGCCCGCCATGTCCCAATATGCGCAGCGCGAGGCCGAAGGCGGCGGTCGACTTGCCCTTGCCGGAGCCGGTGTGGACGATGAGCAGGCCCTTCTCGGCGGTCTTGCCGGCCACCTCGGCGTCCTGCACGGCCTTGCGCTTGGCCATCTTGGCGCGATGGCGCTCGGCTTCCTCTGGGGTGATATCGGTCATCCCTTCACCTTCAGCGGCAGGCCGGCGACCATCAGCACCACCTCGTCGGCGATGGCGGCGACCGCCTGGTTGAGCTCGCCCAGCGCGTCGCGGAAGCGGCGCGCCAGAGCGTTATCGGGCACGATGCCGAAGCCGACCTCGTCGGAGACCAGCACGAGATGCGCGCGGCTGGCGCGGAGCGCGCCGACCAGCGCGGCGCGTTCAGTGGCGAGGTCGGCGCCGGCGAGAAGGCGGTTCGACACCCACATGCCGAGGCTGTCGACCAGAACCGGCGTGCCGGGCGCCAGCGCGGCGATGGCTTCAGTGAGCGCGTGCGGGCATTCCCGCGTGATCCAGCCCCCGCCGCGCGAGGCCTGATGGCGGGCGACGCGCTCGGCCATCTCGTCGTCCAGCGCCTCGGCAGTGGCGAGATAGACCCATCTGTCCCGCCCATCCGCGCCCGGCGGGTCGCCGGACGCGTGGTGCCGTGTGATCAGCGCTTCGGCGTAGCCGCTCTTGCCGGAGCGGGTGCCGCCGAGCACCAGCGCGAGGCTCACGCCGGCTGGGCCGCGGGATGGCCCGCCTGCTGCGCGGCGATGCGCGGGCGCAGCCAGCCGGAAAGGCCGCCGAGCAGCACCCAGAACACGAAGCTGGTCACGATGCTCGCCACCACGAAGCTGTGGTGCAGCGATTCCGGAATCGGGCTCTCATGGCTGTCGGGCTGCGGCGCGCCGATGAGATGCGGCGCGACGATCAGCACGACGCCGAGCACGGCGAGCACCGGCGTGCGGCCGAACACCAGCAGCGCGAGACCGCCGGCGGTCGCCGCCGCGGTGCCGATCCACCAGACCTGGCGGGCCGCGAGATCCGCGGCGGGCATGGCGGGCAGCTCGGGCGGCAGGCCGAGGCCCGGCGCCAGCGTGAACACCGCAAAGCCCGCGAGGCCCCACAGGATGCCTTCCCGCCAATCGGCGAGTCCACCCTTGAGCTCGCTCACCGCGACGAGCAGAAGCCCGAAGCCGAAGGCGGTCAATATGGTGAAGACGACGGTCAGGCCGTTGCGCTCGAAACCGTCGGCCGGTGCCCATTCCTCGCCGTCGCCGTGATCATGGGCGGCGGTGCCGGGCGCATGTTCGTGCGCGGCAGGGGTCTGCGCGGCGGGCGTTTGCGCGGCAGAGGCCGGGGCTTCGGCTTCCCCGCCCTCGAAGGTCTCGGCCTTGAGGATGAGCGGCACGGTGCCGAACATGTGCAGCACCGAGGTGAGCGCGCCGGTGCCGATGGCGGCCAGCGCAGCGACGAACAGAATCGTCCTGAAAAGCGACATGGATTCCTCCCCTCACTGAAAGGTTCAGTGGCAGGGGAAGGCGTTGGCGTGCCGCACGTCGTGCGTCGCATTGTGCACGGCGCTGATGTGGGAGAAGCCCACGCCGCCGAGCACGAAGACGCCGAGCAGTGCGGCGAAGGTGACGGCGAGCACGCGCGAGGCCGGGCTCTCGCTGGCGAGCGTGGCGGAATGGGGGTGCCGGGTCGGCTGGGTCTGCATGTCGTCTCTCCTGAGCCCTCCACCCGAGGGCCGGTTACGGTTTCGTCGCCGGCCGGTCTCCTGGCTCGCGGGTCCTTGCTTCGTCTCCGCCTTCCCGGCGCGAACGCCAGTGGCGAAAAGGAGCGAAGCTCGCCGCTTACAGTTGCGGGGGCAGCCGCGGATTCGGTGCCGCTTCTCGCGAAGCAACACCCCACCGCGTTCCCGTCTTGCGTCCCGTGCGGATCACAGGAACCGACGACATCCGACGACTATAGCGGCCGCCTACCACAGTGCAAATGGGCATTTGCCGCTTCGGGGCCGTCGGAGGATGCTTGTTCCGCCGATGGGGTGGGACGAGCGTGACCGAGAACCGTGGATCGGCCGGGAGCGTGCGATGCTGCGACCTTTATCGTTAGCTGCGATGCTGGTGGCCGGCTTGGGCCTCCTGGCCGCAACTTGGCCTGGCGCGGCCGACATACCTTGCGGCGAGGCGCCCGACATCCTCGACGATTGGGACGTGGCGACCCCGGCATCGGTCGGGTTTGATCCGGCGGCGCTCTGTGCGATCGGGGCGCGACTTGCCGATCCCAATGCACCCAACCTGCATTCCCTGCTGGTGATTCGCCACGGCAGGCTGGTCTACGAGACCTACGCCGAGGGCCGCGACGAGCGCTGGGGCCGGGACATCGGTGTGATCGCCTATGATGCCAGACGGTTGCACGACATGCGCTCGGTGACGAAGAGCGTGGTGTCGCTCTTGTTCGGCATCGCGTTCGAACGCAATGCGATCAAGGATCTCGATGCGCCGGCCATCGGCTTTTTTCCCGAATATGCCGATCTCGCCACCCCGGACATAAACCGCATCACACTGAAGCATCTGCTCACCATGACGCCCGGTCTTGCCTGGAGCGAGGGCGGCCCGTGGTTTGGCCCGACCAATGACGAACGGCTGATGTATGAGGCGACCGATCCCTACCGCTACGTGTTCACCCGCCGGCCGATCTACGCGCCCGGTACGCGCTGGGAGTACAGCAGCGGCGCAACGACGCTGCTCGGCGCCGTGCTGCAGAAGGCGATCGGTCGCCAACTGCCGGACTTTGCGCGCGAGGCGCTGTTCGAGCCGCTTGGTATGCGTGAGGTCGAATGGATCACCTTGGGCAATGGCGACGCTGCAGCCGGCGGCGGGCTTCGCCTGAAGCCGCGCGACATGGCGAAGATCGGCCAGCTCGTGCTGGCCGGAGGCATCTGGCAGGGCCGGCGCGTCGTGTCGGAAGAATGGATCCGCCAGTCGATCGAGCCGCGATTCGAGGGCTGGTTGCCGATGCGCTACGGCTATCAATGGTGGGTCGGCGGGTCGAAAGTCGGAGATCGCAGCGTCCCGTGGATCGCGGCGATCGGCCTCGGGGGCCAGCGCCTCTTCATCGTGCCGTCGCTCGATCTGGTGGTCGCCAGCACCGCCGGGCTTTATCGTGAAGCAGACCAGGGCTACTACGCCCGTGCCATCCTCGAAGACGACGTGATCCCGGCGATCCGTGACGCCGGCGCACGCTGAGATTTCTCCCTGCGTTTGACATTGCTCGAAAGCGCTCCTTTAGTGCGGAGGCCGACGGTTCCTTCCCCACCGGGGAGGGACGAAGAGGGAATGCGGTGCGGGCTTCCGTCGGGAGGCCCAATTCCGCGGCTGCCCCCGCAACTGTAAGCGGCGAGCCCGTGCCGAAAGCCACTGGACGATATGTCCGGGAAGGCGGCGAGCGGGCGCCGAGCCGCGAGCCAGGAGACCTGCCGACGGCTCGGTCGTATCCGCCAGCGGGGTGCTGGGTGGTACGCACGGGACCGCTCGCGGTCCCCGCACGGGCACCGCCCGTGGCCGGCGCGCCCCTGTCGTTCGATCAAACGGAGGCGCTTCATGAGCACCGATCTCGCCCGCGTACCCTGCACCATCGTCACCGGCTTCCTCGGCTCGGGGAAGACGACGCTGATCCGCCACGCGCTGAGCGAGGCGAAGGGCAAGCGGCTCGCCGTCATCGTCAACGAGTTCGGCGATGTCGGCATCGACGGCGAGATCCTGCGCGGCTGCGGCGTCGAGAGCTGCCCTGAGGAGAACATCGTCGAATTGGCCAATGGCTGCATCTGCTGCACCGTGGCGGACGACTTCGTGCCGGCGCTCGACGCCATCCTCTCCCGTGCGCCGAAAGTCGACCACATCCTCATCGAGACCTCGGGCCTCGCTCTGCCCAAGCCGCTGGTGCAGGCCTTCCACTGGCCGGCGATCAGGAGCCGGGTGACGGTCGACGGCGTGGTGGCGGTGGTGGACGGCGAGGCGCTCGCCTCCGGCCGGGTGGCGCACGACCACGACGCGCTCGCCGCGCAGCGCGCCACCGACGTGGTGCTCGACCATGACGATCCGGTCGAGGAGGTGTTCGACGACCAGATCGCCTGCGCCGACCTCGTGGTGATGACCAAGGCCGACCTGATCGACGCGGACGGCGAGGCGCGGGCGCGCGCCGCGCTCGGCGCCGAGCTGCCGGCCGGCGTGCGGGTGGTGAGCATCACCGAGGGGCGGCTCGATCCGGCGGTGCTGATGGGCCTCGGCGTCGGCACCGAGGACGACATCGAGAACCGCCGCACCCATCACGACGAGGAGGAGGACCACGATCACGACGAGTTCGACAGCTTCGTGGTCGAGGTCCCCGAGATCGCCGATCCGGCCGAGTTCGCCGCCCGCATCGCCGGCGTCGTTGCAACGACCGGTATGCTACGTTGTAAAGGTTTTTTACCAGTGGCCGGCAAACCGTTGCGGTTGCTGGTGCAGGCGGTTGGTCCGCGCGTGACCTGGCAGTACGATCGTGCGTGGGGCGCCGGCCCACGCGCCGGCCGACTGGTGGCGATCGGGCTCAAGGGTCTCGACCGGGACGCGGTGGAGCGCGCGCTCGCCGCGCCGGAAACCGTGTAAAGGCGGCATTCCGAGGCCGGCATGCACATCCTCACCACCACCAGCGCCAGCCTCGACGACCTCGTCGAGCCGGTCGACCTCGGCCAGACGCCGGGCGAGATGGTGGTGGCGTCCTTCACCGACAGCGACCTCGGCGCGCTCGCCCGCGCCTGGCGCGCGGAAGGTAATGGGTTGCCGAGCCTGCGCCTCGCCAATCTGCGCGACCTGCGCCATCCGATGTCGGTCGACCTGTGGCTCGACAAGGTCGCCGGCCATGCCCGTATCATCGTGCTGCGGCTGCTCGGCGGGCTGGACTGGTGGCGCTACGGGGCGGAGCAGCTCGCCGCGCTAGCCCGCGCGCGCGGAATCGCGCTCGCCGTGCTGCCGGGCGAGGACCGCGACGACCCCCGGCTGATGGCGCTTTCCACCCTGCCGATGGACGAGGCGCAGGCGCTGCTCGGCTATTTCCGCGCCGGCGGGCCCGCCAATATGCGCGCCCTGCTGCACCGCCTCGCCGGCCATGCCGGTGCCGCGCTGGAAGCGCCGGAGGCGCAGCCCGTGCCGCTGGCAGGGTATTATGAATGGCAGGACGGGACGGCGGTGGCTGATGCTCCCGCCGTCCCCGTCATCTTCTACCGTTCCATGTGGCTGGCCGACGATCTCGCACCGGTCGACGGGCTCTGCACGGCGCTTGAGGCACGGGGATTGCGGCCTGTGCCGATCTATGTCGCCAGCCTGAAGGAACCGGCCTCCGTCGCCTTCCTGCGCGACGCGCTCGCCACGCTCGATCCCGTCGCCATCGTGACGCTCACCGCCTTCGCTGCCGCCGATCCGGGCGAGGCGACGGTGCTCGACGCTCCCGGCGTGCCGGTCTTTCAGGCCGTGGTGGCCACCACCAAGCGCGAGGCGTGGCAGGAGGGCGCGCGAGGGCTGACCGGCGCCGACCTCGCCATGCATGTCGTGTTGCCCGAGCTCGACGGGCGGATCCTCGCCGGCGCCTTGTCCTTCAAGGCCTTGCAGGAATCCGGCGACGCGGCGCTCGGCTTTGCCGGGCTGGTGAACCGCGCCGAGCCGGACCGTATCGCCATGGTGGCGGAAAGGGTGGCGCTCGTGGCCCGGCTTCGCGCCACCCTCCCGGCCGAGCGCCGCATCGCCGTGGTGCTGCCGGAATATGCCGGCGCGCCGGGGCGCACCGGCTGGGCGGTCGGGCTCGACGTGCCGGCGAGCGTGCTGGCGCTGCTGTCCGACCTGCGCGGCGCCGGCTATCGCGTCGAGAGCGAACCGGCGGATGAGCGGGTGCTGGTGGAGGGGCTGTCGGGAGCGGCCGGCGGCTTCGACCTTCCGCTCGCCGACTACCGTCGCTTGATCGCTGAATTGCCGGCCGAAGCCGTTGCCGCCATCCGCGCCGCATGGGGCGCGCCGGAGGACGACCCGGATGTCGCGGATGGGGCCTTCCGCTTCCGTGCGCAGGCTTTCGGCAATATCCTCGTCACCGTCGCGCCGGATCGCGGGCGCCGGGCTGAGCGGCGCGCGGACTATCACGATCCCGCTTTGCCGCCGCGCCATGCGCTGCTCGCCTTCGGTCTCTGGCTGCAAGGCGGGGCCGATGCCCTCGTCCATATGGGCGCGCACGGCACGCTCGAATGGTTGCCGGGCAAGCATGTCGCGCTGACTGGTGCGTGCTTCCCCGAGCTGGTGCTGGGCGCGCTCCCCGTCGCCTATCCCTTCATCGTCTCCAATCCCGGCGAGGCGGCGCAGGCCAAGCGGCGCATCGCCGCCGTCACGCTCGGCCATCTGCCGCCGCCGCTGGTCGATGGCGAGCTCGGTGGCGAGGCGCGCGAGCTCGAACGCCTCGTCGACGAATATGCGCAGGCCGACGGGCTCGACCGGCGGCGGCGCGAGCGGCTAGCGCGGCTCATCGTCGAGGAGGCCACCCGCACCGGCCTCGCCCGCGAGGCGGGTCTCGGGGAAGCCGAGGCGCCGGACGAGGCGCTGAAGCGCATCGACGCCTGGCTCTGCGACCTCAAGGATTTGCGCCTCAAGGACGGCTTCCACGTCTATGGGCGCGGACCGTGCGGCGAGGCCGAGTGCGCGGGGTTGCTCGCCGCGCTCGACGGGCGGCGCGTCGCGGCCGGGCCTGCCGGCGCGCCGGGGCGCGGACGCTCCGACGTGATACCCACCGGGCGCAACCTCTTCACCGCCGACCCGCGTGCGCTGCCGACGCCGACCGCCATGGACCTCGGCCGCCTCGCCGCCGAGGAGGCGGTGCGCGCCTATCTGCAGGCGCATGGCGACTGGCCGCGCGCTCTGGTGCTTGACCTATGGGGGAGTGCGACTCTGCGCACCGGCGGCGAGGAGATCGCGCAGGGCCTCGCGCTGATGGGCTGCCGGCCGGTATGGGACGCCGCCACCGGACGGGTGACCGGCATTGAGGTGCTGCCGGCCGCGAGCATGGGCCGGCCGCGCATCGACGTGACCTTCCGCATCTCCGGCCTGTTCCGTGACCTGTTCCCGGCGCAGATCGCGCTGCTCGACGCCGCCATCCGCGCGGTCGCCGCACGCGATGAGCCGGCGGAGGAGAACCCGCTCGCCGCCGAGCGGGCGGCCGGCAGCTTCGCGCCGCGCATCTACGGCACCGCGCCGGGCGCCTATGGCGCCGGGCTCGACGCCGGGGCGGAGGGCATCGACCGGGCGGCGCTGGGCGAGGCCTACCTCGCTAGCGCCTCGCACGCCTATGGCGGAGCGGACGGTGAGGGGCATGCGGCGGGCGACGCCTTCGCGGACCGCGTCGCGGCGGCCGACCTCCTGATCCACACCGGTGACGATCCGGGCCGCGATCTGCTTGAGGGTGATGCTGATCTCGCCTTCATCGGTGGCTTCGCGGCGGCGGCCGAGCGGCTGGGCCGCGCACCGGACCTCGTGGTGTTGGACACCAGCAACCCGGCGCGTCCGCGCGCGCGGACGCTCGATGAGGCGCTCGCACGCATCGTGCATGGCCGCACCAACGCGCGATACATCGCCGGGCTGATGCGCCACGGGCCGCGCGGCGCGGCGGAGATCGCAGAGACGGTCGACAGGCTGGTCGGCTTCGCCGAGTCCACGTGGGCGGTACCGGGCCGTCTCATCGAGATGATCCACGACGCCTATATCGGCGACGTGATGGTGCGCGATTTCCTCGTCGCGCAGTCGCCCGAGGCGGCGCGCGCGGTGGCGGACCGTCTCGCGCAGGCGCAGGCGCGCGGTCTCTGGCATCCGCGCCGCAACGATGTCGGACCGGCGCTCGCCGCGCTCTCCGGGGAGGCGGCGGAATGAGCGCGGCGCTCTCGCATTCCCTACCGGTCCGCCCGCGCGGGGCCTGCCCGACCCTGCCGGAGCCGATGCCGACCGGTGACGGCCTGCTCGCCCGCATCGCGCTCGCCGCGCCGGCGAAGCCCGCGCAGTTCGCCGCGCTTGCCGGGCTGGCCGCACGCCACGGCAACGGCATCGTCGAGGTGACCGCACGCGGCAAGCTGCAGGTGCGGGGTCTCACCGAGGCGAGCGCCGCGCCCTTCGCGCGGGACGTGGGGGCGCTCGACCTCGCGCTGCGCGAGGGGCTGGAAATCCAGATCAATCCGCTCGCCGGCCTCGCGCCGATGCACTTCGATCCGCGCCCTATCGCCGATGCGATCGCTGAAGCCGTGGCGACGGCCGGGCTCGGGCCTCGCCTCGCGCCGAAGCTTGCGGTGGTGGTTGATGGCGGCGGCGCGCCGGACCTCTCCGCGCTGTCCGCCGACATCCGTCTCGCACCGGCGCCGGATGCTGCGAAGAGGGAGGTGCTGGTCAGCGCCGCGATGGCGCCGCTCGGTCTGGTGCCGCTCGAACGGGCGGTCGAGGCGGTGCTGCTTCTGCTCGGCCTGCTGGCGGCGCGCGGCCGGCGTGCCCGCATGGCGGCGCTGGTCGAGCAAGAAGGCACCGCGCCGTTGCTGGCCGCTCTGGATAGGGTGATGACCGCCCTGCCGCAGCCAGCGGCTTCGGCGGAGGGGCGGCCCGAAGCAGTCGGGCTGCACGTGCTGGAGGATGGACGGGTCGCGCTCGGCATCGGGCTGCCCTTCGGCCATGGCGAGGCGCGATCGCTGGTCGCGCTCGCGCAGGAGGCGGAAAAGTCCGGCGGTTCAGCAATCATGCCGGCCGCAGGCCGGACGCTGCTGCTGATCGGCGTCGCGGAAAATGCTGCACCCGTGCTGCGCAGCATGAGCGCCGCGCTCGGCTTCATCGTCGATGCCGACGATCCGCTGCGCCATGTCGACGCCTGTCCCGGCATGCCGTCCTGCGCCTCCGCGCATATCGAGACGCGCGCGCTTGCCGCCACGCTGGCGCTGCTGGCGGGCGGGCGCCGCGTGCATGTCTCGGGTTGCGCCAAGGGCTGCGCGCATCCGGCGGGCGCCGACCTCACCATCGTCGGACTGGACGGCGGGGCCGGTCTCGTGGTCGAAGGCGGCCCACGCGACGCGCCGGCCGAGATCGTGCCGGTCGACCGGCTGGCGGCGGCGGCGCGGAGCCTATTGGAGAAGCAGGGTGTCTGAGGTGCGGTTCGACTATGTGCGCGAGGGCGCGGCGATCTATGAGCGCTCCTTCGCCATCATCCGCGCCGAAGCGGACCTCTCGCGCTTCTCGGCCGAGGAGGCCGACGTCGCGGTGCGGATGATCCATGCCTGCGGGCTCGTCGAGGCGGCGCCGTCCATCGTCTTCGGGCCGGGGCTGGTGGCGGCCGCGCGCGGTGCGCTCGAGGCGGGCGTGCCGATCCTGTGCGATGCCGAGATGGTGGCGCATGGCGTGACGCGCGCGCGGCTGCCGGCGAAGAACGAGGTGATCTGCACGCTGCGCGATCCCGCCGTGCCGACGCTGGCCGAAGAGCTCGGAACCACCCGCTCGGCGGCGGCGATGGAGCTGTGGCGCCCGCATCTCGCCGGCGCGGTTGTGGCCATCGGCAATGCGCCGACCGCGCTGTTCCGCCTGCTGGAGATGCTGGCGGAGGGCGCGTCCCAGCCGGCGGCGATCCTCGGCATTCCGGTCGGCTTCGTCGGCGCGGCGGAATCGAAGGAGGCGCTGGCGCAGGGCGGGCACGGCGTGCCGTGGCTGATCGTGCGCGGGCGGCTCGGCGGCAGCGCCATGACGGCGGCGGCGATCAACGCGCTGGCGAGGGCGGGTCTATGAGCGGGTCTGCACCGAATTCCGCCGGGCGGCTGATCGGGGTCGGCGTCGGGCCGGGCGACCCGGAACTGATGACGCTGAAGGCGGTGCGCGCGCTCGGCGCGGCGGACGTCGTCGCCTATTTCGCCAAGCTCGGCAATGGCAGCCATGCGCGGGCGATCGCCTGCCGCCATTTCCGGCCGGACGCCGAGGAACTCGCGCTCGGCTATCCGGTGACCACGGAGTTGCACCGCCACGACGAGGCCTATCGCGCCGCTATCGGCGATTTCTACGACGAAGCGGCGGCGCACGTGGCGGCGCGTCTCGACGCGGGCCATACGGTCGCCGTGCTGTCGGAGGGCGACCCGCTGTTCTACGGCTCCTACATGCACCTGCATGTGCGGCTCGCCACGCGCTATCCGACCGAGGTGATCGCCGGCGTCACCGGCATGTCGGGCTGCTGGTCGCTGGCCGGCGCGCCGATCGCGCAGGGCGACGACGTGCTCTCGGTGCTGCCGGGCACGCTGGAGGAAGCCGAGCTGGCGCGCCGCCTCGGCGAGGCGGATGCGGCGGTGATCATGAAGGTCGGCCGCAACCTGCCGAAGATCCGGCGGGCGCTGGCAAGCGCCGGGCGGCTGTCGCGCGCACTCTATATCGAGCGGGGCACCATGGAAGGCGGGCATTGCGAGCCGCTCGCCGGGCGCGGCGAGGAGCCGGCGCCCTATTTCGCCATCGTGCTGGTGCCGGGCTGGGAGGCGCGCGGGTGAGGGGACGCCTTGCGGTTGTGGGCCTCGGTCCGGGCGAGGCGCGCTTCCTCACGCCCGAGGCGGCGGAGGAGCTGGCGCGGGCCGAGGCGGTCTATGGCTACGGCCCCTATCTCGACCGCGTGCCGGTGCGCGAGGGCCAGACCCGTCACGCCTCCGACAATCGCGAGGAGCTGGCGCGGGCCGGCGCGGCGCTTGAACATGCGGCAAAGGGCGCGCGTGTCGCGATGGTGTCCGGCGGCGATCCCGGCGTGTTCGCCATGGCGGCGGCGGTGATCGAGGCGATCGAGGCGGGGCCGTCCGAATGGCGCGCGCTCGATGTACACGTCGTGCCGGGCATCACCGCCATGCTGGCGGTGGCGGCGAAGGCGGGCGCGCCGCTCGGCCATGATTTCTGCGCCATCTCGCTCTCCGACAATCTGAAGCCCTGGCATCTGGTGGAGCAGCGACTGCGCGCGGTCGCGCAGGCAGGATTCGTGATCGCGCTCTACAATCCGGTCTCGAAGGCACGGCCCTGGCAGCTCGGGCGCGCCTTCGAGCTGATGCGCACGCTGTTGCCTGCCCGCACACCGGTGATCTTCGGGCGGGCGGTGGGACGCGCCGACGAGCGTCTCGCGGTGGTGCCATTGGAACAGGCGCGGGCCGAGGACGCCGACATGGCGACCTGCATCCTCATCGGCTCGGCGGAGACGCGGGTCGTACCGCGCGAGGGCCTGCCGCCGCTGGTCTACACGCCGCGCCGGGCGGGAGGCGCCGCCTGATGCCCACTGCCCAGATGTTCCATCCATTCCAGCACGGCATCGACCCGGTCGACCGTCGGAACATCGGGGAGCTTCGGGCGCGCGATCAGCACCGCCTCGATGCCGAGCACGCGCGCCGCCGCGAGCTTCCCGTAGCTCGCCGCGCCGCCGCTGTTCTTGGCGAGGATCACCTCGATGCGGTGCTCGGTCAGCAGCGCCCGCTCGGCCGCCTCCTCGAACGGCCCGCGCGCCTCGATGTAGCGCGCGTCGGAAAGCTTGAGCCGCGGCACAATCGGGTCGATGCTGCGGATGAGAAAAGCGTGCTGTGGTGCCGCCTCGATGGCGCCGACCTCGTTGCGCCCCAGCGTGACGAACACCCGGCGCGGCGCCGCGCCGATGAGGGCGAGGGCGGCCGGTATGTCCGCCGCCTCGCGCCAGCGATCCCCACGCTGCGGCTGCCATGCGGGACGTCGCAGCGCGAGGAAGGGGAGGCCGGCCAGCCGCGCCGCCTCGGCCGCGTTGGCCGAGATGCCGGCGGCGAAGGGATGCGTCGCATCGACCAGGGCGTCGAAGCGCTCGGCCGCGAGATAGGCGGCAAGCCCCTTGGCGCCGCCGAAGCCGCCGCTGCGCACCGCGCCCGGAACGGCGAGCGGGTTCTGCGTGCGGCCGGCGAGCGAGACGGTGAGGTCGATGTCGCCGCGCCCGGCGAGGCGCTCGGCGATCAGTCGCGCCTCGGTGGTGCCCCCGAGCAGCAGGATGCGCCGCTGCGCGGAGGCGGAAGGCCTGATCATGGATGCCTTGATGCCGGAAGCTGAGTCCATCGCGCCCGACCATGCGCGCGCCACGCCCTGGCTGTCCATCGTCGGCATCGGCGAGGACGGGGCGGCAGGTTTGTCGCCGCTGGCCCGCAGCCTGATCGAGGAAGCCGAGGTGGTGTTCGGCGGCCGCCGGCATCTGGCGCTCGCCGGCGATCTGGTCCGGGGCGTCGCCTCGCCATGGCCGAGCCCGTTCGAGGACGGCGTGCGCGCGGTGCTGGAACTGCGTGGGCGCCGGGTCTGCGTACTCGCCTCGGGTGATCCGTTCCTCCATGGCGTCGGCACGGTGCTGGCCCGCCATGCCGCAGCGGAGGAGATGCGGGTGATCCCCGCGCCGTCCGCCTTCAGCCTCGCGGCGGCACGGCTCGGCTGGGCGCTGCCGGAGGTGATCTGCCTGTCGCTCCACGGCAAGGCGCTCGATCTCCTCCGCCCACATCTGCATTCCGGTCGGCGCATCCTCGCTTTGACATCCGATGCCGACGGCCCCGCCGCGGTGGCGCGGCTGATGACCGGTGCCGGCTTCGGGGGCTCCCGGCTGCATGTGCTCGAAGCGCTCGGCGGGGCGCGCGAGCGGATGCGCAGCGTCGCGGCGGCGTCCTTCGACCTCGACGGGGTCGATGCGCTGAACCTCGTTGGCATCGAGGTCGCGGCGGGGCCGGAGAGCCGCATCATCGCGCTCACCTCCGGCCTGCCCGATTCGCTCTACGAGCATGACGGCCAGCTCACCAAGCGCGAGATCCGCGCGGTGACGCTCTCCGCCCTTGCGCCGCGCCGGGGCGAATTGTTGTGGGACATCGGTGCCGGCGCCGGCTCGATCGGCATCGAATGGATGCTGGCCGATCCCTCGCTCCGCGCCGTGGCGGTCGAGCAGAATCCGGACCGGGCCGCCCGCGTCCGGCGGAACGCGTCGACGCTCGGCGTGCCGGAGCTCGTGGTGGTGGAGGGCGCCGCGCCGGCCGCCCTCGCAGGCCTGCCGCAGCCGGACGCGATCTTCATCGGCGGCGGGGCGAGCGATGCGGGCGTGCTGGATGCGGCAGCCGAGGCGCTGCGCGTCGGCGGGCGCCTCGTCGTCAACGCGGTGACGCTGGAGACCGAGGCGCTGCTGCTCGCCCGCCATGCCGCGCTCGGGGGCGAGCTCATCCGCCTCGCCGTGGCGCGGGCGGCGCCGGTCGCCGGCATGATCGGCTGGCGCCCGGCGATGCCGGTGACGCAGTGGAGCTGGCTGAAGCCATGATCGTCGCCGGGGTCGGCAGCCGTCGCGGTGTCACGGCGCAGGAGGTGCGTGCCGCGGTGGAGGGCGCCCTGGCGCGCTACGAGGTGCGGCTGTGCGACATCTCGCTGATGGCGGCGCCGGCGCTGAAGGGCAACGAGCCCGGCATCATACGGGCGGCGCTCGATCTCGGCCTGCTGCTGGTCATGGTGCCGCAGAAGCAGCTTGAGGCTGCGGGCGCCCGCGCCGTCACTCGTTCCGAGCGGGTGGTGGCGCTGCTCGGCGTGCCCTCGGCGGCGGAGGCGGCGGCGCTGGCGGTGGCCGGTCGGCGCTCGACGCTCATCGGCCCGCGCTTCGTGCTCGGCCCGGTCACCTGCGCGCTCGCCCGCGAGGCCGAGCCGCTCGATCCGTCCACTATGGCGGGTGGTGGCATATGACCGTGCATTTCATCGGCGCCGGACCCGGTGCGGCCGACCTCATCACGCTGCGTGGTCGCGATCTCATCGCCCGCTGCCCGGTCTGCCTCTATGCCGGCTCCATCGTGCCGCCAGAGATGCTGGGCTGGTGCCCGCCGGGCGCGCGGATCGTCGACACGGCGCCGCTCTCGCTCGACGAGATCGAGGCCGAATATGTCGCCGCCGATGCGGCGGGGCTGGACGTGGCGCGGCTGCATTCGGGCGACCTCTCCATCTATTCGGCGGTGGCCGAGCAGATGCGTCGGCTGGAGCGGCGCGGCATTCCCTACACGCTGACCCCCGGCGTGCCCGCCTTCGCGGCGGCGGCGGCGCTCATCGGGCGTGAGCTCACCGTGCCGGGCCTCGCGCAGAGCGTAGTGCTGACCCGCGTCTCGGGCCGCGCCTCGGCCATGCCGGAAGGCGAGACGCTGAAAGCGTTCGGCGCGACCGGGGCGACGCTCGCCATCCATCTCGCCATCCATGTGCTCGACCGCGTCGTCGCCGAACTGACGCCGCTCTATGGCGCCGACTGCCCGGTCGTGGTGGTGGTGGAGGCGAGCCGGCCGGGCGAGCGCGTCATCGCCGGCACGCTCGGTGACATCGACGCGCGCCTCGCCGCCGAGCCGGCCGAGCGCACGGCGCTGATCCTTGTCGGGCGGGCGCTGGCGGCGGAGGATTTCCGCGAGAGCGCGCTCTATGACGCGGCCTATCAGCGCCGCTTCCGGGGCCGGGGATGAGGCTAGCCCGCGAAATCCGCCCGGCCCATCAGCGCGCCGGTGCGGTCGAACACCACGACCTCGACCGCGACGCCGCTGCCGGCGAGCACGCCTCTCGCGGTCGCTTGCGCGCGACGGGCCACCGCGTCGCCCAGCCTCAGCCCGTCCGCCTCGGCATGGCCGAAAGCTTCCGCCACGGTGTTGGCGGCGCGGATGCGGGCGCGGAGCGCCTCGCCGGCGCCGAACTCCGCCGCCAGCCCCGCCAGCGCATCGAGATCGGCGCTGCCGCGCTTGGAATGCAGGTCGAGGAAGCCCTGCGCAAGCTTGGTCATCTTGGCGACGCCGCCGGCGATGGTGACGCGCGGGACCGGGTGCGCACGCAGATATTTCAGCATGCCGCCGGCAAAATCGCCCATGTCGATCAGCGCGGGCTCGGGCAGGTCGTACATCTGCTGTACGGCGATCTCCGAGGCGTTGCCGGTCGCGCCCGCGACGTGGTCGAGACCGATCGCGCGGGCGACGTCGATGCCGCGATGGATGGAATGGATCCACGCGGCGCAGGAAAACGGAATGACGATCCCCGTCGTGCCGAGCACCGACAACCCGCCGACGATACCGAGCCGCCCGTTCAGGGTCTGGCGGGCAAGTTCCTCGCCGCCCTCGATGCCGATCTCGACCTCCGCGTCGCCCGTCGCGCCGTGCAGGGCCGCGATCTCGGCGATGCCTTCCGCGATCATGCGGCGCGGTACCGGATTGATGGCCGGCTCGCCCGGTGGCAGCGGCAGGCCGGGCCGGGTGACGGTGCCCACTCCCCGGCCGGCCCGGAAGGTGACGCCGGCACCCGGCGGATTGCGCCGGACAAGCGCCCAGACCAGCGCGCCATGGGTCACGTCCGGGTCGTCGCCGGCGTCCTTCACCACGCCGGCCATGGCGCCGTTCTCGCCCAGCGCCTGCTTGGCGAGGGCGAAGGCCGGCCGCTCGCCGCCCGGCAGCCTCACCTCGACCGGATCGGGGAAGTGGCCGGTGAGCAGCGCGGCATAAGCGGCCTTGGCGGCGGCGGTGGCGCAGCTTCCGGTGGTCCAGCCACGCCTCAGCGGGCGCGCCGGCTCGTCCGGTGTCGTATCGGGAATGTCGTCGGTGGGCTCCTCCATGCCGAACGGTATAGGCCAGCGGCGCGGAGGCGTCACCGATGAGCGCGCGCGGCCTCATCATCGCCGCGCCGCGTTCCGGCTCGGGCAAGACGACGCTGACGCTCGGCCTCGTCGCCGCACTGGCGGCGCGTGGGGTGAAGGTGCGCGCCGTGAAGTCGGGCCCGGACTATATCGATCCCGCCTTCCACGCTGCGGCGAGCGG
Source organism: Allobosea sp. 117 (assembly GCF_000702305.1). Classification (GTDB taxonomy): domain Bacteria; phylum Pseudomonadota; class Alphaproteobacteria; order Rhizobiales; family Xanthobacteraceae; genus Ancylobacter. Next base: position 277,247 of record NZ_JNLC01000012.1, on the reverse strand, counting down.
CCGGCCCGGGCTCAATCTCGACAGCTTCGCGATGCCGCCGGCGCTGATCGACCGTCTCGCCGGCGAGGCGGCGGAGGGCGCCGAGCTCGTCATCGTCGAAGCCTCGATGGGGCTGTTCGACGGAGTATCGGGCACGCCTGGGCGCACCGGCGCGGCGGCCGACCTCGCGGCGCGGCTCGCACTGCCGGTGGTGCTGGTCGCCGACATTTCCGGCCAGTCGCAATCCGCCGCCGCCGCGGTGCGCGGCTTCGCGACGCACGACCCGAACGTGCGGATCGCCGGCGTCGTGCTCAACAAAGCGGCGAGCGAGCGCCATCGCGGGCAGGCGAGCGAGGCGATCGCCGCGCTGGGCATCCCGGTGCTCGGAAGCCTGCCGCGCGAGGCGGCGGTGAGCCTGCCGGAGCGCCATCTCGGCCTCGTGCAGGCGGAGGAGCATCCCGACCTCGCGACGCATTTCGCGGCACTCGCCCGCTTCGTGGCCGATCATGTCGATCTCGACGCGCTGGCCGCGCTCGCCGCGCCGATGCCCGTCCTGCCCGAGGTTTCGTCCGCCGGGGAGCGGCTCGTGGGGGTGATCGCGCCGCCCGGCCGGCGCATCGCGCTCGCCCGCGATGCGGCCTTCAGCTTCATCTATGAGCATATGCTCGCCGGGTGGCGGCGCGCCGGGGCGGAGATCGTCACCTTCTCGCCGCTCGCCGACGAGGTGCCGCCGGAGGATTGCGATGCCTGCTGGCTGCCCGGCGGCTATCCGGAGCTGCACGGGGCGCGGCTGGCGGCGGCGGAGCGCTTCCGAAGCGGTATGGTGCGGTTTGCCGAAAGCCGCCCGGTGCATGGCGAGTGCGGCGGCTACATGGTGCTCGGCCGGTCCATCGAGGATGCGGAGGGCGCCAGCCATCCCATGCTCGGCCTGCTCGGCCATGCGACCAGCTTCGCGAAGCGCCGGCTCAATCTCGGCTATCGGCGGGCGCGGCTGCTCGCCGCCTCGCCGATCGGGGACGCCGGCGCTATGCTGCGCGGACATGAGTTCCACTACGCAACCGTCATACATCGCGGCGAGGATGCGCCGCTCGTCGAGCTCGCGGACGGGCAGGGCAAGGCGATGGGACCGGCGGGCAGCCGTCGCGGACACGTGTCGGGCAGCTTCTTCCACGTCATCGCCGGCGATGGCTGAGCGCGGGCGGAGCCTTGTGCCCGGTTCCACCGATGGAGGTCGAGAATGACCCTTTTCCGCCGCTTCTTGGTGCTGCTCGCGGGTCTGTTCGGTGCCGCCGGGGTCGCCGGGGCCGCTGCCGGCGCGCATATCAATCCCGATCCGTCGCTGGCGACGGCGGCGCAGTTCCTGATGCTCGGCGCGCCTGCCCTCGCGGCGGCATCGCTCGTCGGCGCGGCGGGCGGCGCCGGATGGTCGTTCGCCGATATCGGCGGCGGCGCGATCGCGCTCGGCACCGCGCTGTTCAGCGGCGCATTGATCGGACGCGTGTTGTGGGATTTGGTTATCTTTCCGATGGCGGCGCCGACCGGTGGTACCATCCTGATCTTCGGTTGGCTGGTCTTCGGCCTCGCCGCCTTCCGCCGGCTGCGCGCGGCGGTCTGACGAGACGCCCTCTGCCGGCCGAGTTGGCCAAAAGGTTGCATGAGCGGGAACGGGTGATCGTCGCGAGCGGGCCGGATATGCCGGTCGCGGCGAGGCATCGCAAGAGTGGAGCAGGGACTGGATATGACGGTCGGGGTCGAAGAGAAGGTGCTCGAGAAGCCGGAAACGCCGCCGGTTCAAGCTGCGGGGGTGGGCGACGAGGTGGCGCGGTTCCGCGCCGCCGTTATCGCCAAGCTTACCTATGCGGTGGGCAAGAACCCGGCGGCGGCGAGCGACCGCGACTGGTTCCTCGCGACCGCGTTCGCCACGCGCGACCGGATCGTGGACCGCTGGATCACCTCGACGCGCCAGACCTATTCGGAAGGTCGCAAGCGGGTCTACTACCTCTCCCTCGAATTCCTCATCGGCCGGCTGCTGTTCGATGCGCTGACCAATCTCGAGATGCTCGACACCGCGCGCGCCGCGCTCGGCGATCTCGGCGTCGATCTCGACCGGCTGCGGCAGGTCGAGCCGGATGCGGCGCTCGGCAATGGCGGCCTCGGCCGCCTCGCCGCCTGCTTCATGGAGAGCATGGCGACGCTCTCCATCGCAGCTTACGGCTACGGCATCCGTTACGACCACGGCCTGTTCCGGCAGGTGGTGAAGAATGGCTGGCAGCAGGAATATCCCGAGGACTGGCTGTCCTTCGGTAATCCGTGGGAGTTCGAGCGCCCCGAGGTGTTCTACGACATCGGCTTCGGCGGCTCGGTCGAGGCGCTGCCGATGGGCGGCGAGCGCAAGAAACAGGTCTGGCACCCCGCCGAGACGGTCGAGGCGGTGGCCTATGACGTGCCGATCGTCGGCTGGCGCGGCCGCCACGTGAACACGCTGCGCCTGTGGTCAGCCCGCGCGGCCGATCCGCTCCGGCTCGACGCCTTCAACCAGGGCGACCATGTCGGCGCGCTGGCCGAGCAGATGCGGGCGGAGGCGATCTCCAAGATCCTCTATCCGAGCGACGCCACCCCGGCCGGCCAGGAACTGCGGCTGCGCCAGGAATATTTCTTCACCGCCGCCTCGCTGCGCGACCTGATGCGCCGGCATGTCGACAGCTTCGGCGACGTCCGTTCGCTGCCCGACAAGGTGTCGATCCAGCTCAACGACACGCATCCGGCGATCGCGGTGGCGGAGCTGATGCGGGTGCTGGTGGACGAGCACGACCTCGAATGGAACGAGGCGTGGGACATCACCCAGCGCACCATCTCCTACACCAATCACACCCTGCTGCCGGAGGCGCTGGAGACCTGGCCGGTGCCGCTGATGGAGCGGGTGCTGCCGCGCCACATGCAGATCATCTACCTCATCAACTCGCTGCATCTCGACAAGGTGAAGGAGCGATTCCCGAACAACGACGCCATCCTGAGCTCGGTGTCGCTGATCGAGGAAGGGCACGGGCGCCGGGTGCGCATGGGCAACCTCGCCTTCATCGGCTCGCACAGCATCAACGGCGTCGCCGGGCTGCACAGCGAATTGATGAAGGAGACGATCTTCAAGGACCTGAACGCGGTCTACCCCGACCGCATGAACAACAAGACCAACGGCATCACCTTCCGCCGCTGGCTCAACCAGTCCAATCCGGGCCTCACCAGCCTGCTGGTGCAGACCTGCGGGCCGGAGGTGCTCGACGATCCGTCCCAGCTCAAGGCGCTCATACCGATGGCCGCCGATCCCGGCCTGCAGGAGCGCTTCGCCGCGGTGCGCCGGCAGAACAAGGTAGCGCTCGCCCGGCTGATCCGCGACCGCATGGACATCAAGGTCAATCCGGGCGCGCTGTTTGACGTGCAGATCAAGCGCATCCACGAGTACAAGCGCCAGCTCCTCAACGTGCTGGAGACCATCGCGCTCTACGAAGCGATGCGCGCCAACCCGGCCAAGAACTGGGCGCCGCGGGTGAAGATCTTCGCCGGCAAGGCGGCGGCGAGCTATCACATGGCCAAGCTCATCATCAAGCTCGCCAACGACGTCGCCAGGGTGGTGAACGACGACCCCACCGTGCGCGACCTGCTGAAGGTGGTGTTCCTGCCCAACTACAACGTCTCGCTCGCCGAGGTGATTATTCCGGCGGCCGACTTGTCGGAGCAGATCTCGACGGCCGGCATGGAGGCCTCAGGCACCGGCAACATGAAGATGGCGCTGAACGGCGCCCTCACCATCGGCACGCTAGACGGCGCCAATGTCGAGATCAAGGAGCATGTGGGCGACGACAACATCTTCATCTTCGGCCTGACCGCCGAGGAGGTCGAGGAGCGCCGCCGCAACGGCGTCGACGAGTTCAACACCATCGCCAATTCGCCGCATCTCGGCGAGGTGCTGGACGCGGTGGAGTCGGGCGTGTTCTCACCGGACGAGCCGGACCGCTTCAAGTCGCTGGTGAACGCGCTGCGCCACCACGACTACTTCCTGGTGACCGCCGACTTCGATTCCTACTGGGACGCGCAGCGCCGTGTCGACAAGCTGTGGGCCGATCGCTCGGCGTGGTGGACGTCGAGCATCCTCAACACCGCGAATATGGGCTGGTTCTCGTCCGACCGGACGATCAGCGAATATGCGAAGGACATCTGGAACGTGCCGGTGCGGATGGGCCGCTAGAAAGAAACGGCCCGATAATCCGCGGCCTTTGACACAGCCCGGTACCCGACTGTGGACTTTGTGAGTGCGGTAGCGGAACCTAGCGTATGGTCCGGGCTTGATATTCGGGCCAGGGTTCCGGAGAGGTCGAACGACATGTTTGCGTGGCAGGCGCCCGACCGCGAGGTCGACGCACTCATCGAGGCCCGCCACGCCGATCCGTTCGCGCTCATGGGGCCTCACGAGACGCCGGACGGCCTCGTCATCCGGGCGCTCGTTCCGCATGCGGGATCGGTCGAGGCGATCGACGACGACGGTCAGGTGATTGCGCATCTGGAGCGGCGGCGCGACGCCGGCTTCTTCGAGGGGCTGGCTCCGGGTCGTCCTGCGTGGGCGCGCTACCGCCTGAGGGCGCGCAACGACGGCGGCGAATGGCTGCTGCGCGACCCCTATGCCTTCGGTCCCGTGCTCGGTCCGCTCGACGACTATCTCCTGCTCGAAGGCACGCACCGCCAGCTCTATGAGCGGCTCGGCGCGCATCCCTGCGAGCATGAGGGTGTTTCGGGCGTGCGCTTCGCCGTGTGGGCGCCGAATGCCTCGCGCGTCTCTGTGGTCGGCGACTTCAACGGCTGGGACGGCCGGCTGCACCAGATGCGCAAGCGCGTCGACAGCGGACTGTGGGAGATCTTCGCGCCGGATGTCGGCGAGGGTACGATCTACAAATTCGAGATCGTGTCGCATGACGGGCGGCTGCTGCCGCTCAAGGCTGACCCGTTCGGCTTTCGCGGCGAGTTCCGTCCGGCGACCGGTTCCGTCGTGGGGCGCGTCGACGATTTCGCCTGGGATGACGAGGCGCATATCGCCGCCCGAGCGGCCGGCGAGGCGCGTCGTAAGCCGATGTCGATCTACGAGGTGCATCTCGGCTCCTGGCGGCGCGGCGAGTGGAACCGGTTCCTGAGCTATGACGAGCTCGCCGACCAGCTCGTGCCCTATGCCGTCTGGATGGGCTTCACTCACCTCGAACTGTTGCCGATCTCCGAGCATCCGCTCGACGCCTCGTGGGGCTATCAGCCGATCGGCCTGTTCGCGCCGACCAGCCGCTTCGGTGATCCGGCGGGCTTCGCGCGCTTCGTCGACCGGGCGCACCGGGCGGGGCTGTCGGTCATTCTCGACTGGGTGCCGGCGCATTTCCCGACCGACATCCACGGGCTCGCCCATTTCGACGGCTCGCCGCTCTACGAGCATGCCGACCCGCAGCGCGGCTTCCACCCGGACTGGAACACGGCGATCTACGATTTCGGACGGCGGGAGGTAACGAACTTCCTGACCGCCAACGCGCTCTACTGGCTCGACCGCTTCCACATCGACGGGCTGCGCGTCGATGCGGTCGCCTCGATGCTCTATCTCAACTATTCGCGGCGCGAGGGCGAATGGTCGCCCAATCCCGACGGCTCCAACGACAACAAGGACGCCGTCGCTTTCCTGAAGCAGGCAAACACGACGATCTATGCCGAACATCCCGGCACCGTGGTGGTGGCCGAGGAATCGACCTCATGGTCCGGCGTGTCGCAGCCCGTCCATGCCGGCGGGCTCGGCTTCGGCTTCAAGTGGAACATGGGGTGGATGCACGACACCCTCGACTACATCAAGATGGAGCCGGTCCATCGCCGCTGGCATCACGACAAGATCACCTTCGGGCTGATGTACGCCTTCGCCGAGAATTTCGTGCTGCCGATCTCCCATGACGAGGTCGTGCACGGCAAGAGCACGGTCGTCGACCGTGTGAAGGGCGACGACTGGCAGAAATTCGCGACCGTCCGGTGCTATTACGCATTGATGTGGGCCTATCCCGGCAAGAAACTGCTCTTCATGGGGCAGGAGTTCGGGCAGCGCGCGGAATGGAGCGAGGAGCGTTCCCTCGACTGGCATCTCATCGACCAGGGCCCGCACCATCGCGGCCTCCAGCTTCTGGTCCGCGACCTCAACCACCTCTATCGCGATCTGCCGGCCCTGCACGCGCGCGACTGCGAGCCCGAGGGCTTCCGCTGGGTCGTCGTCGACGACGCGGACCAGTCGGTCTTCGCGTGGCTGCGGCTGGCGGGCGGGGGCGATCCGCCGGTGTTGATGGTGGCGAACTTCACGCCGGTGCCGCGCCCAAGCTACCGAATCGGCGTGCCGCATGCCGGGCAGTGGCGCGAGATCCTCAACACCGACGCCGCCGATTTTGGCGGCTCGGGCGTCGGCAATCTCGGCGGCGCGAGCGCCGCGAACGTGCCGGCGCATGGACAGCCGGCGAGCATCGAGGTGGTGCTGCCGCCGCTCGCAACCCTTTACTTCCAATGGGTGCCGCAATGATGCCCGGCACCCGCACAACACCGCCCTGAGGGAGGGGCCACCGATGACAAGGCCGCCGGTCGTCAATGCACCTATCGCACGTTCGGCGATGGCCTATGTCCTCGCCGGGGGCCGTGGCAGCCGGCTCATGGAGCTGACCGACCGCCGCGCCAAGCCCGCGGTCTATTTCGGCGGCAAGTCGCGCATCATCGACTTCGCGCTCTCCAACGCGCTCAATTCGGGCATACGCCGCATCAGCGTCGCCACGCAGTATCAGGCGCACAGCCTGATCCGGCACCTGCAGCGCGGCTGGAACTTCTTCCGCCACGAACGCAACGAGAGCTTCGACATCCTGCCGGCCAGCCAGCGCGTGTCCGAGACCATGTGGTATCTGGGAACGGCGGACGCGGTCTATCAGAACCTCGACATCGTCGAGGGCTACGACCCCAAATACATCATCATCCTGGCCGGTGATCACATCTACAAGCAGGACTACGAGGTGATGCTGCAGCAGCATGTCGACCAGCAGGCCGACGTGACAGTCGGCTGCCTCGAAGTGCCGCGGGCGGACGCCAGCGCCTTCGGCGTCATGCATGTCGACGAGAACGACCGCATCCTGTCCTTCCTCGAGAAGCCCAAGGTGCCGCCTTCGATGCCTGGCCGACCCGACATGGCGCTGGCCAGCATGGGCATCTACGTCTTCGAGACGCGCTTCCTCATCGACCAGTTGCGGCGCGACGCGGCCGATCCCAATTCGACGCATGATTTCGGCAAGGACATCATCCCCTACATCGTGAAGCACGGTTCGGCGCGCGCGCATCATTTCTCGCGCTCCTGCGTGCGGGCGAGCACCGAGGTCGCGCCCTACTGGCGCGACGTGGGTACGGTGGACGCCTATTGGGAAGCCAATGTCGACCTCACCGAGGTCATCCCCGAGCTCGACCTCTACGATCGCGACTGGCCGATCTGGACCTATGGCGAGATCACGCCGCCCGCCAAGTTCGTCCACGACGTGGAGGGACGGCGCGGCGAGGCAGTACAGTCGCTCGTCTCCGGCGGCTGCATCATCTCCGGCTCGCGGGTGCGCCGCTCGTTGCTGTTCACCGGCGTGCGCGTGCACTCTTTCGGCGACATCGAATGCGGCGTCGTGCTGCCTTATGCCCGCATCGGGCGATCGGTGCGGCTGAAGAACGTCGTGATCGACGCCAATGTCAGTATTCCGGACGGGCTCGTGGTCGGCGAGGACCCGGAGGAGGATGCGCGGCGCTTCCGGCGGACCGAGAAGGGGGTCTGCCTCATCACCCAGCCGATGATCGACCGGCTTTCTGAATAGAAAAATTTGTTATAAAATCAATTCATTAAGTCGGATCTAAAAAGGCTGTAGCACTCAGCGTAGCACCGCCTAGCCGTTGAGCTGGCAGCACTCCTTGAGGGCAGCGGCGCGGCGGGCCGCTTCCTGCTTCTTCAGCATCCCGATGATCTGTTCCTCTGTGAACCGTGAGGGGCACATCGTCCGTCTCCTTGAGTGACGGACTCTACTCAAATCTGGAGGAAGATCAGGGTTTCAGGTCACGATCACACCGGCTCACGCCACAGCCGGTACCGTGGCGATCAAATCGGCGAGAATATAGGGCATGATGCCACCGCAGCGCACATAGTCGATCTCCGCCGGCGTATCTAGGCGCAGGATCAGCGGCACATGGCTGATCGTGCCATTCGCGCGATGGACGCGCAGGGTCAGTCGCTGCTTCGGCACCACTGGCTCGTCGAGTCCAATGATGTCGAAGCTCTCCGCACCGGTCAGCTCGAGGTCGGTGGCGTTCACGCCGTGGAGCTGGCAGGGTAACACGCCCATGCCGACGAGATTGCTGCGGTGGATGCGTTCGAAGCTGTTCGCCACCACCGCGCGCACGCCGAGGAGGCGCGTCACCTTCGCCGCCCAGTCGCGGGCGCTGCCGGTGCCGTACTCCTGCCCGGCGACGATGATGAGCGGCACGCCCTCCGCCTCGTAGCGCAGCGCGGCGTCGTAGATGGCGAGCTCCTCGCCGCTCGGCTGGTGGCGGGTGACGCCGCCCTCCTGTCCCGGCACCATCAGGTTGCGCAGGCGCAGATTACCGAAGCCGCCGCGCACCATGATCTCGTGGTTCATGCGCCGGGCGCCGAAATTGTTGAAGTCCGCCGGCTCGACATGTAGCCGGCGCAGATAGGCGCCCGCGGGCGAGGTGCTTTTGATCGAGCCGATCGGGCTAATGTGGTCGGTGGTCACCGAATCCCCGAGTATGGCGAGCGTGCGCGCGCCGAGGATCGGCTTCAGCGAGCTGCGGGACAGTTCCGGCGCGAGGAAGGGAGGCTCCTTGAGATAGGTCGAGTCGTCCTCCCAGCGGTAGAGCTCGCCGCCCGCCTGTGGGATGGTCGCCCACATTGGATCGGTGGCAGCGATGTCCTGCGCATAGGTCTCGCGGTAGAATTCCGGATTGGCGGCAACGGCATAGGCCGCCGCCAGTTCCTCCGACGTCGGCCAGACGTCGCGGAGATACACCTCCCGGCCATCGGCGCCGATGCCGAGCGGTTCGATCGAAAGACCGATGTCGACCCGGCCGGTCAGCGCGAAGGCCACCACCAGAGGCGGGCTCGCGAGGAAGGAGGCGCGTACCGCCGGATGGATGCGCGCCTCGAAATTGCGGTTGCCGGAGAGCACCGCGCAGGCGACGACGTCGCGCTCCACGATTGCTTTCTCCAGCTCCGCGTCGATCGGGCCAGAGGCGCCGACGCAGGTGGCACAGCTGTAGCCGGCAACGACGAAGCCAAGCTCGTCCAGCGGCTCCTGCAGGCCGGCGGCTTCGAGATAGCGGCTCACCACGCGCGAGCCGGGGGTCAGTGAGGTCTTCACCCACGTCTTGGTCTTCAGCCCGAGCGCCACCGCCTTCTTCGCCACCAGCCCGGCCGCCAGCATGACACCGGGATTGGAGGTGTTGGTGCAGGAGGTGATGGCGGCGATGACGACATCGCCGTCGCTCGGCACATGCCGGTCGATGGAGGAGACTGCCGGGGCCTTGCCGTAGCCGCCGGCGCTCACCGGCGCCGCCAGCAGCTCGGTGAAGCGCGACTTCAGCTCGTCGAGCGGGACACGGTCCTGCGGCCGTTTCGGGCCGGCGACGCTCGGCACCACGCCGGCGAGGTCGAGCTCCAGCTCCTGGCTGTAATCCACCTCGCCGCGCCTGGCCGCGCCGAAGCAGCCCTGCGCACGGTAGAGGATTTCAGTCGCGCGCACCCGTTCCTCGGAGCGGCCGGTCTGGCGCAGATAGCGGCAGGTCTGCTCGTCGACCGGGAAATAACCGATGGTGGCGCCGTACTCGACCGCCATGTTTGCGATGGTGGCACGATCCGGCAGGCTGAGGGTGGCGACGCCCTCGCCAAAGAACTCGACGAACTTGCCCACCACCTTAGCCTTGCGCAGCATCTCGGTGACGTGGAGCACGAGGTCGGTGGCGGTCACCCCAGGCTCGAGTGCATTTGAGACGTGGACGCCTACCACGTCCGGCGTCAGGAAATAGAGCGGCTGGCCCAGCATCGCCGCCTCCGCCTCGATGCCGCCGACGCCCCAGCCGACCACGCCGAGGCCGGCGATCATGCAAGTGTGCGAATCCGTGCCGACCAGCGTATCGGGGAAGCAGATGCCATCCTTGGCGAGGAAGCCCGGCGCCAGCAATTCGAGATTGAGCTGGTGCAATATCCCCGCCCCCGGCGGGAACAGGCGGATGCCGCCATAGGCCTGCATCGCCCATTTGACGAAGCGGTAGCGCTCCCCGTTGCGCTGCAGGTCCAGCTCTGTGTTCAGCCGCAGCGCGTCCGGCGTGCCGTGATAGTCCACCGTCAGCGTGTGGTCGAGCGCCATGTCCACCGGTACGTGCGGGCCCACCGTCTCGGCGGGATAGCCCTGCCGCATCACCGCGGCGCGGATGGCCGTGAGGTCGCCGAGCAGCGGGATGCCGGCGGCGCAGTTCAGCACGATGCGGCCAATCGTAAAGGGGATCTCTTCCTCGCGCGCGCCGTTCGGCTGCCAGGTGGCGAGCCACTCGACGTGCTCGGGCAGGATGCGCTTGCCGTCGCAGTTCCGCAGCACCGTCTCCAGCACGATGCGCAGCGATACCGGCAGGCGCGACACCTTGCCGATGCCGGCTTCCTCCAGCGCCGGCACGGAGAAGAAGTGAAACTTCTCCTTAAGGCCAAGGTCGATCTCGCGCTTCGTCAGGGCATGCAGGGACTGGGACATGGGTCTTCTCGCTCAGGACAGCGTCTGGGTCAGAGTGCGGATCGACGGCAGGCTCGCAGCCATGCGCACGTTCTCGACCAGCGTGTCGACCTTCTCGGTGGGGAGGCGGCGGGAGGTGAGCAGCCTGAATTTGGCGCGGCTCTCCTCCTGCGTGCAGGGATCGGCGGGCGTGCCGTGGCAATCGAGCACCATGCCCTCGAAGCTCCTGCCGTCGTACAGGGTAAGGGTGGCGCTCGCGCCGTATTGCGTCGGGTAGACCGCCTCGATGCGCGGATCTACGACGATCTCGATGCGCGAGGCGAGCGCGCGCGTCACCGGATCGCCGACCCGCGCATTGGAGAACATTTCCGGGTCGCGCGGATTGCCGGTCAGCGCCAGCGCGGTGCAATAGGGGATGCTGTACTGCGCGCCCATCGTGTCGACCGGCGCCGGTTGGCTGTTGTTTAGCGCGGCATATTTGCTGACGCCGATGGTGACCTTCTTGATCTCCGGTACCGCCAGCGGCTCCGGCCCGCGGAGCTCCAGCAGGAGCTGCACGGCGGACTGGATCCAGCCGCAGATCGGGAAGACCTTGAACCAGATCTGGTCGATCGCCCAATCGCTGCCGAGGTCGCGGTCGAGCTTGCCTGGATCCGCCCCCGCGCCGCCGAATACGTCGAGCAGGCCGAACTTGCTGTCGATGCCGTGGGGCGGGCCGAGGAAGCCGCGCTCGGCAAGCTGTCCCATGCGCACGCCCGCTTCCGCCGCGCGCCCGAGATGCAGCCGCTTGACCATGCCGCCACCATGGCCGGCGGCGAAGCTCTTGATGCCGGAGGCGGCGGAGCAGCACAGCCCGACCGAGGAGAGCAGCTTGTCAAGCGACAGCCCCATCACCATCCCCGCCGACACCGCGCAGGCGACCGGCGCGGTAAGGCTGGTGATGTGGAAGCCGCGCCTGAACGGCTCGGTCCCGATGGCGAGACTGACGCGGTGCATCACCTCGTAGCCGGCGACGATGGCGGTGAGCAGCTGCGCACCGCTGGCATTGACCGCCTCGGCCGCCGCCATGGCCGCGGGGATGACGCAGGCGCCGGGATGCACCACGGATTCGGCGATCAGGTCGTCGAGCTCATAGCCGTGGATCGCGGTGCCGTTGCACAGCGCCGCGCCGGGCGCTGAGACGCGCTGCGTGCGGCCGATGATGGTGGCGACGCCGTTCGACTGCTCCGCGCAAATCTCGTCGGCAAGGATGCGCGACCAAGGCTGCCCGGAGCCGAAGGCGCCGCAGCCCAGCGCTTCCAGCAGGCAGATGCGGGCCTGCTCGACGGTGGCCGGCGGCAGCGTGTCGAGCGAGATCTGGTGCACGAAGGCGATCAGGTCGCGGGCATGGCTCGGTGTCATGTCGTCGTTCCGGATGCAAGGGAAGGCGGATGCGGCTCGAGCCGGATCACGCCGATCCCGTCCTCGATGTCGATCCGCGTGCCCAGCGGCTCGGAAAGGCTCTTGAGCCGGGTCAGCACCGCCTCGGCATTGGCTGGATCGGCGATGAAAGGCCGGCCCTCGGTGAGCACATGGGCGCCCTTGCCGGTGCGGCGGGTGATTGCGAGCTCGGGAGGAGCGCTGCGGCCCATCTCCACCGGGTGCAGCCGGATTTCCCTCAGCGCGTCGCCCTCATAGGTCAGTGAGAACACCGCCGAGCTCCACCAGGCGGCAAGCTCCATGCCTGGATGCAGGGGATAGGCCGCCGGGGTGAGCGTGCTGAGCCGGTCGACGTCGTGGTCCCAGGCCTCGTAGCTGTCATAGGGCACGCGGTGGACGAATTCCGACTGGGCGAAGAAGTTGCCGACGCCATAAAAGATCGGCTTGCCGCGATAGATCTCGATGCCGAGCGTCTTGTGCCAGCCATGGCCGATATAGATGTCGGCGCCGGCATCGATCGCGGCATGGGCGAATTCGCGGGCGAAGGCCGGCGGCTTGTCGCCACGCGGCCCTTCCGACACGTTGAAGTGGTGCGCGACCATGACGAGGTCGGCCATGCTGGCGGCCTCGTCGATGGAGCGCAGATTGCCTTCGAGGTCGCGCCGGTGGCACTCGCTGTGCACCTTGAAGCGGTCGCTCGGCACGAACACCGCGGAGGTGCGGGTCGACTGGTCGCCCGGGAAGTTCAACGCGATCTCGTCGCGCCCGTCGGCGCCGCTGCGTCTGCAGCCGATGCCGAGGTCCTTGGCGAGGCGCTGCAGCTGGCCGGCGGTCTCGGCGTCCACCTCGTATTTCATCGCGACGCGCAGCGGGTTCACGCCGGGACGGCCGCGCAGCCCGGCCTTGGGGTGGCCGGCCCATTCATAGGCCTTGTTCCCGGAACTGGCTGAAACCAGCGCGACACGGCCCTTGCGCGTCTCGCAATAGGCCGGGTCGCGCGCCGCTTCGAGATCGACACCGGTGCCTGCGCAGGCGAAGCCCGCCTCGCGGCAATGGCGGATGGTGGAGAGCAAGCCCGGCGCGCCGAAGTCGAAGCTGTGGTTGTGTGCGAGCGAGATCAGGTCGATGCCGGCCGAGCGCAGCTCGCGCGCCAGCTCCGGCTCGGCGATCATGTAGCTCGCCGTCCAGTCGCCGCGCGAGGCATGGTCGAGATCGTCGGCGCCACCGAAATTCATCTCCAGATGCGCGTAAGTGAGGTCGGACCCGCGCAGCAGGTCGAGAACGGCGAGAAACTCCGGCTCTTCATACTTGGAAAACGGCCGGGAAATCATGCACTCGCCTGCAAGGACGATTTTCCAATCCCTAGGCTTGGCCACTTTTTCTCTTTCCGTGAATGCGATGCCGCGCCGGAGCACAGGACCGGCCGGGCTGGCCCGGCCGGTATCAGTCAGTAATAGGCCTCGGCCGCGCCGAGCAGGTTCTCGCGGAAGCGGTCCTTCAGCCGCGCGCCGTCGCGCAGGCGGATCGACATCGGGTAGCGCTGGGTGTTGACCTTGATGACCACGAGCGTCGGGCCTTCGTCGGCGAACAGCTTGGGGATCGCCGCATCGAGCTCCTCCTCGGTATAGACCGTCTGCGTCGAGGCGAAGCTGCACGCCGCCGCCACCTGGGCGAGGTCGACGCCGCGCTGGGTGTGGGTCGCCTGCATGCCGGTCTCGCTGTAGTGCTCGTTGTCGATCACCGCGAGGGCGAAGTTTTTCGGGTGCTGCACGCCGATGGTGGCGAAGGCGCCGATGCCCATCAACATCTCGCCGTCGCCGGTCATCACCAGCACGCGGCGCTCCGGCTGCGCGAGCGCGAGGCCGAGGCCGGTCATCGCCGCCGCGCCCATGCCGCCCCACAGGCAGAAGGTGTTGAGGTGGTCGGCGGTGCCCGCGTCATAGGTGGTGGAGCCGAGCCCGGTCACCATCAGCGCGTCGCCGCGCGCGGCCTGCACCGTGGCCATCACCTGGCGACGGTCGAGCGTGCCCTTCTTCTTCTCGGTCATGGTCACTTGCTCCAGTCCTTGAAGCCGAGCAGGCGCTGGCTGAGGAGTACGGCGACGACACAGTTCGAATTGAAGGCGAGCTGCGCGCCGGCATTGACGATCTGGCCGATTTCGTCGGGATGGGTGGCGCGCTGGACGTAGACGCCCATCGCTTCGAGCACCTTCTCGGTGTTCTGGCCCATGGGCAGCTGCCACGGGTTGAACTCGCCCCACTCGCCGCGCATGGTCACGATCATCAGCAGCGGCATGCGGCAATGCAACGGGACGCTGAGCATGTTGATGCAATTGCCGACGCCGGAGGACTGCATCAGCAGCGCGCCTCTCTGCCCCCCGAGCCAGGCGCCCGCCAGCAGCGCGATGCCCTCCTCCTCGGTGGTCAGCGAGACGGCGACCATCTCCGGATCGGACTGGCAGTTCGAGATGAGCTGGGTGTGCCCGGCGTCCGGGACATAGGCGACCTGCTTCACGCCGACGGCCTTGAAGGTTTGATAGATGTCGCCCGGCCAGACGCGGGGATTGGGTTCGGGTTTCACGAGAACTCCACTGCGATGATGTGGGGGATCGTTCCCGGTGCCGGCCTGACGGCCGGCACCGCGGGATTTTCAGCTTCTGCAAGCTGGCCGGCGAGCTCAGCCGATCAGAGCTGCGCCTTGACGTTCGAGGCGTTGATCGTGTCGGTCCATTTCTTGATGTCCGACGAGATCAGCTTGGAGAATTCTTCCGGCGTGCTGCCGACGATAAGCGCGCCGGTCGGCTCAAAGCGGGCGCGAATCTCCGGATCGTCGAGCATCTCCTTGGTGCCCTCGTAGATCTTTTGCACCACGGCGGGGTCAGTGCCGGCCGGCGCCAGCAGCCCGTACCAGAGGTCGGATTCGAAACCGGAGAGGCCCGGCAGCTCGGCGACGGCGGGAATGTCAGGCAGCGACGGGTTGCGCTGCAGGCTGCTCACCGCGAGGGGGCGCAGCTGGCCCTGCTTGATGTAGGGCGTGGCGCTGAGGATTGAGACGAACAGGCAGTCGATATGACCGCCCAGCAGAGCCGTGACCGAGCCGCCGGTGCCCTTATAGGGCACGTGAACGAGATCGACCCCGGCGCGCTGCTTGAGCATTTCCAGCGCGAGATGCGCGCCGCCGCCGACACCGGAGGAGCCGCAATCCAGCTTGCCGGGCTCCTTCTTCGCCAGCGCGATAAACTCTTCCATCGTCTTGGCCGGCGAGGTCGGCGGCACCAGGAAGACGAAGGGCAGCGATGACATCAGCGTGACCGGGGCGAAGTCCTTCTCCGGATTGTACTTCACCTGCTCGCCGAACAACTGCGGGTTGATGACGATCGTGGCGTTCGTCGTCAGCAGCAGCGTGTAGCCGTCGGGCTTGGACTTGGCAACGACGTCACTGCCGAGATTGCCGTTGGCGCCTGCCTTGTTCTCGACGATGACGGACTCCTTCCATATGCCCTCTAGCTTCTGTGCCAGCGCGCGGGACATGGTGTCGGTGCCGCCGCCGGCCTCGAACGGTGTGATGATGCGTACGGTCTCGGTAGGGTAGCTCGTCTGCGCCAGCGACGGCGCACACGAGAAGGCAAGTGCGAGGGCCGATAGGCTTCCCAGCAGATTCCAACGTCCGAGCATGGTTTCCTCCCTTACATCGTTTCTTGTTGCAGGAGGTAGGCTAGTCATCGCCGGACGGCGGATCAAAGCGTCATTGCGGATAGTAGTATGCCGCCGCGGCATACTGGTGGGCGGCTCCGGCCGGCGAAGCGCCTGGCACGCATGCGCGGCGCCTATTTCGCCGCCCGCTCTCGCTCGCGCAGCGCCAAGCGCACATGGTCGATGGTCAGTCCCGGCGCGCACAGCTCGATGAAGTCGAACACGAACCGCCTGAGATAAGTGTGCGTGCGCACCGTCACATGGCTTGTGCTGGGCTCGAACAGGTGGCTGGCGTCACGCGCCCGCAATTCGCGGTCGCGGCGTGGGTCGACGGCAGGCGTCGCCAATATGGCGAGGCCCAGGCCGAGCTCGACATAGGTCTTGCTCACATCCGCATCCACCGCGTCGAACAGGATGGTCGGCCGGATGCCCCGCCGCTCGAAGGCATCCAGCACCTTCCAGCGCCCGCTGCGGTGCGGATCGTGGGCGATCAGCGGGTATTTCGCGATCTCCTCCAGCGTCAGCACCTTCTGCCGCAGGATGGGATGGCCCTTCGGCGCGATCAGGCTGCGATGGATCTTGAAGCAGGGCAGCATCAGCAGGCTAGGGAAGGGGCGTGCGGTCTCCGTGCCGAAGGCGACGTCGGCCTTGCCGGCCTCCACCACCTCGCAGATCTCCGTCGGATTGCCCTGCACCAGCCCGATGCGCACATGTGGATGGATCTGCACGAAGCGCTTGATCACCGAGGGCAGCAGATAGCGCGCATGAGTATGCGTCGTGGCGATAGTCAGTGTGCCTTCTTCCTGCGCGCCGAAATCGTCTTTGATGGTCTTGAGGCTGCCGACCTCGTTGAGAATGCGCTGGGCGATCTCGATCACCTCGCGCCCCGGCTCGGTGAGGCCGACGACGCGATTGCGGCTGCGCTCGAAGATGGCGAAGCCAAGCTCCAGCTCCAGTTCCTGGATCTGCTTGCTCATGCCCGGCTGGGAGGTATTCAGGGCCTCGGCGGCGGCGGAGATGTGGTTGCCGCGTCTATGGACCTCGACGATGTAACGAAGCTGCCGGAACTGCACCGCGGTCCATCCTGATCAGACCCGACGCACCATAGAGCCATTTCCAAGCGTGTGAAAACGCCCGGTTGGAAATGCTTCGGCCTGGCCGCGTGGGGACCGTCGGCGCTCAGAGCGGGCCGCGCACATTGTCGATGAAGCTGCGCGCGCCGCGGCTGACGAAGGTCTTCAGGTGCACGTTGATCCAGTGCAGACCGAGCCCGCGATAGCGCGCCACCGCATCGAGGTCGCCCTGCACGTTCATGCCGGCGACGCGCCCGGAGCCGGCGATGATCTCGATGGTAGCGTCCACCGCCGCCCGCACGCGGGCATGGCCGGGATTGCCCTTTAGCCCCATGGACTGGGCGAGATCGACCGCGCCGATGTAGAACACGTCGATCTCGTCGATATTCAGCATTTCCGGCAGCGCGGCGATGGCCTGCTCGGATTCGATCATCGCCACTAGGAGCTTGGCGGTGTGGTCGCCCTCCCAGCGCGCGATGCCCTCGACGATCGCCTTCGCCTCCGCCCGCGACTGGACGTGGGGCGTCTGCACCCCGTCCACGCCGCAGCTCAGATAGCGGTTGACCAGCCCCTCCTCGTTGCTCCACGGCCGCACCACCGTGGCGAGGTCGGCGCTGCGCGCCGCGCGGGCGAGCTCCTCGACCAGCGCGAAGTCGGTGCTGGCATGCTCGCAATCGATGAAGATGGCGTCGAAGCCGAGCGTGCCGATGAATTCGACCATGCGCGGCGTTGGGTAATCGGGATTGCAGACGGCGATGGTCTCGCCCGCCCGCAACCGCTCCTTGAGCGTCGTCATCACGCCGAGGCCTTGACCTTGTCCGTTGCCGCTGGCGTCGACGCCCCTTCGAGGATGAAGCGGGCGAACTCCGTATGGTCGGCATTGGAGCCGGTCCAGGACTGCGCCGCCTCCCATATTTCCAGCGTGGAATGGCCGAGCTCTGTCGGCGCGGCGCAGGCTTCCGCCACCTCCATAGCCAGCTGGATGTCCTTCACCATCAGGTCGAGCGAGAAGCCGGAATTGTAGGCGCTGTTCAGCACGTATTGCTTGAACTTGTTCTCGGTGCTGTTGTTGCGCCCGGTCGAGGCATTGAGCACGTCGACCAGCACGCCGCCGTCGATGCCGAAGCGCTGGGCGACCAGCAGCGCCTCGGCCGCAGCCGCGAGGCCCGCCGCCGAGACGTAGTTGTTGAGCACCTTGGCGGCATGGCCGGAGCCGAGCGGGCCGACATGGAAGCGCCGGCCCATGGCCGAGAGCAGGCTGTCGAAGCGGGCGGCAAGAGCCTCGTCACCGCCGACCATGATGGCGAGGGTGCCCGCCACCGCCCCCTTTACCCCGCCGGAGACCGGCGCGTCGATGAGGCCGTAGCCCTTCTGAGCCAGCTCC
This sequence comes from Allobosea sp. 117, assembly GCF_000702305.1. Taxonomy (GTDB): domain Bacteria; phylum Pseudomonadota; class Alphaproteobacteria; order Rhizobiales; family Xanthobacteraceae; genus Ancylobacter. Next base: position 258,895 of record NZ_JNLC01000012.1, on the reverse strand, counting down.
GCGCCGAGCTCGCGGGTGCCGACCGGCGCCGACGAGCTCATGTCGATGAAGCTGCCCCCCTTCGCCATGCCGGCCAGCAGGTGGTCGCCCGCCTCGTCCACGCCGAGCACCACCCGGCGGACGATCTTGCCGTCGGGCAGCATCAGTACCACTACGTCGGAACGCGCGCCGAGCTCGGCGAGCGATCCGATGTGCGCGCAGCCCTGCGCCGCGGCGAACGCCGCCGCCTTGGCGAGGTCGGTGTCATAGACCGCGACCTCCCAGCCGGCCTTGACGAGATGGCCGGCCATGGGCTGGCCCATATTGCCGATGCCGACGAAGCCGATCTTCAGATTTCCCGACGCGCTCACCATCAACTCCTTCTCTCCACGAGGCCTGCGTCAGCCGGCGGTCGCCACCGCCCGCGGAGCGGCGCGCTGGACCTTGCGGGCGGCGATCGCCGCGTTGCGGCCGGCGATGCGGCCGAACACCGTGCCGCTCATCAGGCCGGTGGCGCCGGGATAGTTGAAGTAGAACAGGCCGCCGACCATCTCGCCCGCCACATAGAGCCCGTTGATCGGGCGTTGATTGGTGTCGATGGCCTGCGCGTCGGTGGAGATCTTCAGCCCGCCGAAGGTGAAGGTGATGCCGCACGTCACCGCATAAGCTTCGAACGGCGCCTGCTCGATTGGGTTGGCCCAGTTCGACTTGGGGATATCGAGCCCCTCCGTGCCCCGCCCGTCCTTCACCGTGGCGTCGAACGGCACGTCGCGCTTCACCGCCGCATTGTATTCGCGCATGGTCGCGAGGAACTGTTCGCGATTGACGTCGCCCATCTTATCGACCAGCTCCTCGAGCGTATCGGCGGTGACGCGGGTGACGTGGCGGGTCTTGTATTCGGGTCGCAGCAGATGCGTCACCGAGGCATCGAATATCTGCCAGGCGAACTGCCCCGGCTGCTGCAGAACGATCCGCCCGTATTTCGCATAGGTATAGTTGCGGATGTCGGCGCCCTCGTCGAGGAAGCGCTTGCCGTCGGCGTTGACCATGACCGACCAGGGATAGCTGTCGCGCTCATAGTCACCGGTTACCGCCATGTCGCCGAAATCGACCGCGTAGCGTTCCCAGCCCACCGCGTGGCAGCCGGACCAGTTGCCGCTCGGCTGGGCACCCTTGCGCAGTGCCATGTCGAGCCCGTCGCCGGTGTTGAAGCGGGTGCCGCGCACCTTGGCGAGGTCCCAGCCTGGGCCGAGATATTTGCTGCGCCACTCGCTGTTGGCCTCGAAGCCGCCGCAGGCGAGCACGACCGACTTGCCGTGTATCTCCTGGGTGACGCCATCGAGCTTCACCACCACGCCGGTGATGCCCTCGTCCGAGGTGATGAGGTCGCGCACCCAGGCGTCGTAGAGCACCTTGACGCCGGTCTTGTCGGCCGCGGCATAGAGGAAGTCGACGAGGCCCTGGCCGCCGCCCCAGGCGGCGAGCGTAGCCCCGCCCCAGAACTTGAACTTGCCGTTGACCTTGAAGGACTGGCGACCGAATTGCGGGTAGAACTTCACCCCCTGCTTGACCAGCCAGTGCATGCCGGAATTGCTCTGCCGCACCAGCATCTCGCACAGGTCCGGATCGGTCCGGTTCATGGTGATGCGTGCCATGTCGTCAAAATATTGATCTTCGGTATAGGCGCCGAAGTCGCTGTCCATCTCCTCCGGCGTGAGGTCGGGCGAGAGGGCGCGGATGTCGTCGGATCCGGAATAGGCGAAGCGCATCAGTCCCTCGGTATAGGTGCTGTTGCCGCCGCGCTCCTCCTTCGGCGCGCGCTCCAGCACCAACACGGAAGCGCCTTCCTCGCGGGCCGACAGGGCGGCACACAGCGCAGCGTTTCCACCCCCGACGACGATCACGTCGTACTCTTTTTCCAGATTCATTGATGACTGCTCCAAGCTCTTGCTGGCACCTGTCGGACCGAACTCGGATTACGCTTAGCAAAACCCCGCGATGCGCCCTCAGACTATCTCGTGCTCCTACTATTCCTGAGGGGCATACTGAGGAGCCGCCCTCGCATGTCCGGCGCGGGGGGGCATTGGCGCGCCAGCGGCTCCTGCTCCAGCAACCGGGAGGAGGGTTCCATGGATTTCGGCAGGACGAGGTGGATCGGGGGAGGGGCGGCAACGGATGTCGCCGAAGAGTCCCGCTCTGGATTCCGGATCTGCGTTCCGCCTGCGGCGTCACTTGCCCCGGAAACAGACGTGGCATCCGAGGCGCCCTGACGCCTCGTTTCCCGGACAAGCTGCACGAAGTGGAGCGCCGATCCGGGATCCAGCACAAGACTCTGCGGCCGTGTCTCCCAGCCGGGCCGTTTCTGGAGCGGCGGAATCCGAGAAATGACCCCGCCCCGCCTCTCAGGCGTCCAGCGCCTTCTCCAGCTGCGGCACCAGCTCGAACAGGTCCCCGACCAGCCCGTAATCGGCGATCCTGAAGATCGGCGCGTCAGGGTCCTTGTTGATGGCGACGATCACCTTGGCGTCCTTCATGCCAGCCAGATGCTGGATAGCGCCGGATATGCCCACCGCGATATAGAGGTCTGGCGCGACGATCTTGCCGGTTTGGCCGACCTGTACGTCGTTCGGCGCGAAGCCGGAATCGACCGCCGCGCGCGAGGCGCCGAGGGCCGCGCCGAGCCTGGCCGCAAGCGGGCCGAGGATATTGTCGAACTTCTCCACCGAGCCGAGTCCGCGCCCCCCGGAGACGACGATCCGCGCCGAGGTGAGGTCGGGGTGGTCGGACTTGGTGCGGCTTTCGCCCTTGAAGCGGGCGCGGGCGCGGAACTTCGGCATCGCGACGATCTCGACCGGTGCGCTGCCGCCCGTCCCGACAGGTGCGAAGGCCGCCGGGCGCACTGTGAGCACGAGGCGTGCATCGCTGCTGGTCAGGGTCTCCACCGCATTGCCGGCATAAGTGAGCCGTTCGAAGGTGTCCGGCGCCACGACAGCGGTCACGTCCGAAACCTGCATCACGTCGAGCAGCGCGGCGAGGCGTGGCATCACGTTCTTGCCGGTCGACGTGGCCGGCGCGACGAAGGCCGCATAAGTCGCGCCGAGCGAGACGAGCAGCGCTGCCGCGGGCTCGGCGAGCTGGTCGGCGAGCGCCGGGTCTTCGCACAGCAGCACGCGGTCCACCCCGTCGAGCGCGGCGGCCTGCTCCGCCACCGCATGCGAGGCGCCAGCGACCAGCACATGCACCTCGCCGCCGAGCCGCCGCGCGGCTGTCACCGCACTCGCGGTCGCGGGCTTGAGCTCGCCGTCACCATGTTCGGCGAGTACCAGGGTCGAACCCATGATGTCCTTCCTTTCGCATCAGAGAACGCCGGCCTCGTGCTTCAGCTTGTGAAGCAGCTCCTCGACTGAGTTCAGCCGGATGCCCGCCGCGCGAGCAGCCGGCTCGGCGGTCTTGAGCACCCGCAGGCGCGGCGCGACGTCGATGCCAAGATCGGTCACCGGTCGGGTCTGCAGCGGCTTGCGCTTGGCCTGCATGATGCTCGGCAACGAGGCGTAGCGCGGCTCGTTTAGGCGCAGATCGACGGTGACGATGGCGGGCAGCTCCATCTCCAGCGTCTGCAGCCCGCTATCCACCTCGCGGGTGACCTCCACCATGTCCCCGACAACCGTAATCTTTGAGGCGAAGGTCGCCTGCGGCCAGTCGAGCAGCGCGGCCAGCATCTGGCCGGTCTGGTTGCAATCGTCGTCGACCGCCTGCTTGCCGAGCAGCACGAGGTCGGGCGCCTCCTCGGCGATGACGCGGGCCAGCACCTTGGCCACCGCTAGGGGTTCGAGCGGGCCTTCCGCCTGCACCAGTAGGCCGCGGTCGACGCCGATCGCCATCGCGGTGCGCAGCACGTCGTGCGCCTGCGCCGTACCCACGGTCACGGCGACGATCTCCCTGGCGCGGCCTGCCTCCTTCAGCCGCACCGCCTCTTCGACGGCGATCTCGTCGAACGGGTTGATCGCCATCTTCAGTCCGCCCAGCTCCACGCCGGACCCGTCCGCCTTGACCCTGATCTTCACGTTGGGGTCGACGACGCGCTTCACCGCCACCAGAATCTTCACTGCATTCGCTCCTTGCCTAGCCTTCGGTGATCGCCTGGTTCTTCCGCTTCACGATTTTCGGGAAGATCATCAGGCCGGCGAAGATGACGGCGATGGCCAGGAAGGTCGCGCTGAGCGGGTGGGTGACGAAGACGGCGAGGCTGCCGCGCGACTGAAGCATGGCGCGGCGGAAGTTCTCCTCCAGCATCGGGCCGAGCAGGAAGCCGAGGATGAAGGGCGCGGGCTCGCAGTCGAGCTTCAGGAAGATGTAGCCGAGCACGCCGAAGAAGGCGGCGAAGGCGACATCGGTGGCGCTCATGTTCACCGTGTAGATGCCGATGCAGGAGAATACCAGGATCACTGGGTAGAGCCAGCGATACGGCACCTTCAGCAGCGCGACCCACAGGCCGACCAGTGGCAGGTTGAGGATCACCAGCAGCACGTTGCCGATCCACATGCTGGCGACAAGGCCCCAGAACAGCGCGGGATGCTGCGTCATCACCTGCGGGCCGGGCGTGATGCCCTGGATCATCAACGCGCCCAGCAGCAGCGCCATGGTGGCGCTGCCGGGAATGCCGAGCGTCAGCGTCGGTATGAAGTGGGTCTGCGCCGCGGCGTTGTTGGCCGATTCCGGTCCGGCGACGCCCTCGATGGCGCCGCGGCCGAAGCGCTCCGGCGTCCGGCTCAGCTTGCGCTCCATGGCGTAGGAGGCGAAGGAGGCGATGGTCTGCCCGGCACCCGGCAGCACGCCGAGGATGGAGCCGACCGCCGTGCCGCGCAGTATCGGCCGCCAGGACGCCTTCATGTCGTCGCGCGTCGGCATCAGCCCGGTGACTTTCGAGGAGATCACGCCGCGGTTATGCGATATGCCGAGATTGACCATAATCTCGCAGAAGGCGAACAGGCCCGCCGCGACGACGACGAAGTCGAAGCCCTCCGCCAGCCCCGGCAGGCCGAAAGTGAAGCGGTCAATGCCGGAATTGATGTCGGTGCCGGCGAGGCCGAAGATCGCCCCGCACATCGCCATGCCCATGCCCTTGACCAGCGAGCCGCGCACCAGCGCCGAGGCTGAGACCAGCGCCATCAACATGAGCGAGCAGTATTCGGCGGCGCCAAACTGCAGCGCGACGCTGGCGAGCGGCGGGCCGCACAGCGCGATTAGCACCGTGCCGAAGCAGCCGGCGATCACCGAGCCGATGGCGGCGATGGCGAGCGCCGGCCCGGCGCGGCCCTGCCGAGCCATCTGGTATCCGTCGATGCAGGTCACCGCGGCGGAGGATTCGCCCGGCAGGTTGACCAGGATGGCCGTGGTCGAGCCGCCATAGGCCGCGCCGTAATAGATGCCGGCCAGCATGATCATCGCGCCTTCCGGCGGCAGCCCGTAGGTCAGCGGTAGCAGCACGGCGATGGTGACCAGTGGCCCCACGCCCGGCAGCACGCCGATGAAGGTGCCGAGCAGCACGCCGATGAAGCAATAGAGCAGGTTTCCCGGCGACAGCGCGACGCTGAATCCCAAAGCGAGATGCTGCAGCAGATCCATCACCAAGGCCTCAGTCGGAGGGGGATGTCGAGCCCGTAGACGAAGATGCCGACGGAGACCGCGATCAGCACGGCGACGATGACGACGAGTTCCGGGATGCTGCCCTCGCGGGCGCCGAACCGGCCGACCACCACCAGTCCCGCCACTGCCGCAATCAGTCCGGCCGTCTCGATCAGCGCACTGAACAGCACGATCGCCGCGGTGACGAAGATCAGCGGCCGGATCTCCCAGCTCGCCACGGTCTCGGAATTCTCGGGGTTCCGCAGCGCGGTGACGATCATCGTCACGCCGATGAGCCCGACGATCACGCCGAGCATGATCGGGAAGTAGCCGGGGCCCATGTTGCTCGCCGTGCCGAGCTTGTAGGTATTGCCGATGACGATGGTGCTGAGTCCGATGAGCAGGAACAGCACCCCACCAAGGAAGTCTTTGGTGAGTTGGATCTTCATGTTTCCTCCCTGCGTCCCGTCGCGCTTCTGTGGCGTGGTCGGGACCTTCAGAACGCGGTGCAGGCTCATGCCTGCAGTGACTTCTATTGCTCTCGAGCCTTCTGCGCGTTCTTGGCGTCGCTCGGCGGCGCATCGGCGCTGCGCGCGCTTTTCTGGCGATTGAGAATGTCGATCGCGACCGTCGCCGCGCTTCGAACATGTTCGAGGCTGGCTTCCCACGCCGCCTGCTCGTCGCGCGCCTCGATCGCGTCGATGAGCCTGCCGATTTCCCGGACCGTGTTGGGAAGCCGCTGCGGATCGGAGAGCGACGTGGCCCGCAACAGCGCGTTGCGGTTCAGTATCTGGTTGAGCATGCGGGTGACGTAATCGTTGCCGGCGCCTTCCAGCAGCACATCGTAGAAGCGCTGCTTGATGTTGAGCAGGTTGGCCTCGGCCCTGGAGGCGGCGACCTGCTTCAGCTCCTCAAACACCGCCTTCAGCGCCGCGACCTGAGCCGCGCTGGCATTGCGGGCGAAGCCCTTGGCGGCGAGCGCCTCGAGCACGCCGCGCACATCGTAGATCTGCTCGGCTTCCGCCGCCGACATGATACGCACAAAGGAACCGCGATGGGCGATCGTCTCGGTCAGGCCCTCCGCTTCCAGCTGGCGGATGGCCTCGCGCACCAGCGCCCGGCTCACCTGGAACATCTCGCACAGCGCCCGGTCGGACAGATGCGTGCCGGGCTTGAAATAGCCCGAGACGATCGCCTGCCGCAGCCGATCCTCCACCTGCCTGCGCAGGGGGGCCGGCGTCGCCACGATCCTGAAGTCGGGGCTCTCGTCCATCAGCTACCTCTGGACGAAGGGGTTGGTGGAGGGAGCGCCGAAATTCATCCAGACGCTCTTGGTCTGCAGATATTCCTTGATCATCTCCGCGCCGTTCTCGCGGCCGATGCCGCTCTGCCGATAGCCGCCGAAGGGCGACATGAAGCTGGTCGCCCGGTAGGTGTTGACCCACACCGTACCCGCGTGCAGCGCCTCGGTCATGCGGATTGCGCGGCCGATGTCGCGTGTCCATACCCCGGCGGCGAGGCCGTAGATGGTTTCGTTGGCGATGCGCACCGCATCGTCCTCGTCCTTGAAGCGGATGACCGAGAGCACCGGGCCGAACACTTCCTCCTGCGCGATGCGCATGTCGTTCTTTACGTCCTTGAAGATGGTCGGCTCGACGAACCAGCCGTCGCCGCATTCCGGCTGTTCCGCCGGCTTGCCGCCGGCGACCAGCGTCGCGCCTTCGCCCAGCGCGATGGCGATGTAGTCCAACACCTTCTGGTATTGCGGCAGCGTGGTCATTGGCCCGACTTGGGTGTCGAGGCTGGCCGGGTCGCCCATGCGCGCGGTCTTCGCCCTGGTGACCAGCCGGTCCAGGAAGTCGTCATGGATGCTGTCCTCGACGAGGAGGCGCGAGCCGGCGAGGCAGGTCTGGCCGGTGGCGGCGAAGATGCCGGAGATGGCGCCGTTCACCGCATCGTCGAGGTCGGCATCGGCGAAGACGATGTTCGGCGACTTGCCGCCGAGCTCCATGGTGACGTGCTTCATGGTCTGCGCGGCGGCGGCATAGATCTTCTTGCCGGTCGCGTCGGAGCCGGTGAAGGCGACCTTCGCCACCTTGTCGTGCTCGATGAGCGGCGTGCCGACCTCGCCGCCGAATCCGGTGACGATGTTGACCACGCCCGGCGGCACGCCGGCCTCGTCCAGCAGCTTGGCGAATTCCAGCGCCGAGGCGGAGGTGAACTCGGAGGGCTTGATGACCGCGGTGTTGCCGGCCGCCAGCGCCGGCGCCAGCTTCCAGGTCGTCAGCATCAGCGGCGAGTTCCACGGCGTGATGATCGCCACGACGCCGAGCGGCTCGTATTTCGTGTAGTTGAGATAGCCGCGCTTATCGAGCGGGATGACCGAGCCCTCGATCTTGTCGGCGAGCCCGCCGTAATAATAGTACCACTGCGGGATGTAGCGCACCTGCGCCAGCATCTCCGCCATCAGTTTGCCGTTGTCGCGCACTTCGATGGCCGCGAGCTTCTCGGCGTCGCGGGCGACGAGGTCGCCGATGCGCCGCAACAGGGCGCCGCGCTCGCTCGCCGTCGTTGTCTTCCACGGCCCGCTCTCGAAGGCGCAGTGCGCCGCCGCGACAGCACGCTCCACATCGATGGCATCGCCGCGCGCCATCTCAGCCCAGGGCTTGCCGGTATAGGGGTTGAACGTCTCGAACCACCGGCCGCTGCTCGGATCGACGAAGGCGCCATCGATGTAGTGCTGGTACTTTTCCATCAACGCTCTCTCACGAAATGCACCGTCCGTCGGAAGGCAGCCTCAGGCGTGTCGCGCATAGGGTTCGGTATGCTCGACCACCTTGCCTTTCAGCAGCTTATCGATCTCCAGCACGCCATGGGCGGGGTCGAGCGGCAGCTCGCCGGTGCGCCCCTTTGCGATCGCCTCGGCCTCGAGCCGGTCGCGCTGCGTCGCCTTTTCGAGGATGGCCTCGGCCGAGGCGAGCGGCACCACCACCACGCCGTCGTCGTCGCCGACGATGATGTCGCCGGGATTGACCACCAGCCCGCCGACATGGACGGGAACATTGATCGAGCCCGGCGTGCTTTTCTGCGGCGCACGCGGCGAGACGCTGCGGCTGAACACTGGGAAGCGCTCCTTGCGCAGCAAGGCGAGATCGCGGATCGAGCCGCTCGCTACCAGCCCGACGCAGCCGCGCGAGCGCGCCTGCAGCGCGCTGCGATGGCCGAAGCAGCCGGTGTCGTAGTCGCCATCGTCGATCACCAGCACATCGCCCGGCCCCACCATCTGCAGCGCCTTGTGCGTCATGATGTTGTCGCCGGGGAAGCACAGCACGGTGAAGGCCGAGCCCACCATGCTGATGTCGTCATAGATCGGCCGGATGTTGGACTTCATCGCGCCGTGCCGGCCCATGGCATCGCTCAGCGTCGAGGTGGACACGCCCCTGAAGCGCTCGACCAGCGAGGCCGGGGCACGTTCGAACGTATGGTAGATGTGGCCGTACATGCTGCGTCTCCGGGGCGGCCGAACTAGCGGTCCTTGTCGTGGCCGACGACTTCGCGGGCGATGCGGAAGGCGTCCACCGCCGCCGGCACGCCGCAATAGATCATGACCTGGAGCAGCACTTCCTTGATGTCCTCGCGGCTGAGGCCGTTGTTCAGCGCGCCCTGCACATGCAGCTTGAGCTCGTGCGGGCGGTTGAGCGCCGAGATCATCGCAAGATTGATCAGAGAACGCTCACGCCGCGTAAGCCCATCGCGACTCCAGATCTCACCCCAGCAATATTCGGTGACTAGCTTCTGAAATTCCGTATTGAAGGAGTCGGCGTTCTTGATGGAGTTATCCACATAGTCGGCGCCGAGAACTTCACGACGATTCTTCAGGCCGATGTCGAACAGGGAATCATTACTCATTTTTGCTTTCCATCCAAGATGAGCGGCCGATCCAGAGCGCCGACACGACACTTACAGATTGACGGACAATCCGTCAATAGAGCAACCTGGCAATGGCCTCGCCAATCTTGCGCAGCGCTGCAATCCCCGGCCCTCTGGGCCCGGCTGCGCGACATGAGGGGGTGGATCGGGAATGCCCCAGCGGGCGATTGCTGCCGTCTACATGCGGGGTGGGGCGAGCAAGGGTGCGTTCCTGCGCGAGGAGAGCCGGCCGCCACCCGGCCGCGCGACGAATTACTGCTGGAGCTTATGGGTTCGCAGCGGTTATCACGAATGAGCAGTTTGGGGTCGGTGGCAGACGGTGAAGGAGGTTTTTCGTCTGGCAGGCCGTGTCGCAACGGGTACCCGGTCAAGCGATCGGGATGAAGCTTGCTGAAATTCTATGCGAAGAAACGCGTTGAATGACGATCATGGCAAGGCTTCGCCTAGCGGTGTGTCCGCTTTCTGGCAGTGAGCCGAGGTCCGAAAGTGGCGCATCTCATCCTGTCGACAGCCGAGGGGCATCGCCGTCTCCACTATGTCGCCGCGCGAAGTCGACGAACGCCTTGAACGCAGCGGTCGGATTGCGCCGGCTCGGATAATAGAGGCTCAAGGGCGACAGTGGCGGGGTCCAATCCTCAAGCACGGGCACGAGGCGGCCCGCCTCGATGTCGTCGCGAACGTCGGACTCCATCGCCAGGGTGAGGCCGACGGAGGCGAGCGCCGCGGTGCGTGCGAGGCTCGCCTCGTCGAGGGTGATGGCGCCCTCGACGTCGATATGGACCGATTGTCCGTCCTTCCCGAACGGCCAGCGGTGGATCGCGCCATTGGGAAGCCGGACGCGGAGACAGCGATGCCCGGCGAGGTCCTGAGGGATCATGGGCGTCCCGTGCGCTTTCAAATAGCTCGGAGTGCCCACTACAACATTGCGCCGCGCGACCCCCAAGGGGAGTGCGATCATGTCGGCCGGCACAAGGTCCGAGCTCCGGACGCCGAGGTCGAAGCCGCCCGCGACGATGTCCACTAGTCGACCCTCCGTGACGATGTCGATATGGACCCGGGGGTGCTCGCGCAGAAACGGCAGGACGAGCCAGGAGAAGATCTCCCGTGCCGCTGTCGGAAAGGCGTTGATGCGCAGTGTGCCCGAAGGCGTGGCCTGTTGGGAGCGCGCAACCTCCATCGCCTCATGAATATCACGCACGGCGGGAGCGACCTGCGCGACGAACTGCTGGCCTGCCTCCGTCAAGGAGACGCTTCGCGTTGTCCGGTTGAACAGCCTTACGCCCAGCGTGCGTTCCAGTTTTCCCACCGCATTGCTGAGCGCGGTCGTCGAGACCCCGAGCTCGAGCGCCGCCGTGCGGAACTTGCCTCGGCGGGCGACCATGAGAACGGCCTCCAGTTCCGTCAGGCTGTTCTGCACCATTGTCCCGACTTTCGTGATGAAACGTCCTCGATTGTCCTGATTATCGGACGATCTGTCCATCTCTACCTTGGCTGGCAAGCGCAGTTGCGGCCGCCACGGCTGCGACCGCAGCAAGCAGGACAGAACAATGTCGCTCGAACTTCCAATCCCCATCGCCGCCTATGTGGCCGCGAACGCCCGCCTGGACATCGATGGCATGTTGGCACCCTTCGCGGCCGACGCCGTCCTTCGCGACAACGGCGCCGTTCTTCAGGGGCACGCCGAACTCAGGCATCTCTTCGAGGAAGCAGTGGTCGCGGTGAGGGCGATCTTCACCCCGGACACCGTGCGGCACGAGGACGATCAGGTTGTCGTCGAAGGACCCGCCCATGGCGACTTCAAGGGCAGCCCGATCCGCTTCACCTACCGCTTCACGCTCGAGAACGACGTCATCAAAGCCCTGGAGATCACGGCATGACCATTCAGGCTGATCCGACCGAGTTCGCGGGCAAGCGTGTGCTCGTCAGCGGCGGCACCAAGGGTCTGGGCCGCGCCACCGTCGACCGCTTCCTGGCCGGCGGCGCCCGGGTGGTCACCGCCGCCCGTGGAGCCCTAGAACCTATCGATGGTGTTGAGTTCGTCCAGGCGGACCTCACGACGGCCGAGGGCGGCGAAGCCCTGGCCAGGTTGGCGCTTGAGCGCCTGGGCGGCATCGACATCCTCGCCCACGTGCTCGGCGGCTCCACCACACCGGGTGGCGGCTTCGTCGCCCTGACGGACGACCATTGGCTCTCCGAACTTAATCTGAACCTTCTGGCGACCGTCCGTCTCGATCGCCTGCTGATCCCGCAGATGATCGAACGGGGATCGGGCGTGGTGGTGCACGTCACCTCAATCCAGTCGGTCCTGCCGCTTCCCGACGCGACCACCGCCTACGCCAGCGCCAAGGCCGCGCTCCGGACCTACAGCAAGTCCATCTCCAAGGAACTCGGTCCCAAAGGGGTGCGGGTCAACGTCGTCTCCCCCGGATGGATCATGACCGAGGGGACTGATGTCTTCCTGAAGCGCATTCAGGACGCCAACGGCGGCACGCTTGAGGACGCGCGCCAGCTCGTCCTGAAGGGCCTCGGCGGCATTGCCATTGGTCGCGGCGCCGAACCCTTCGAGGTCGCCGAAGCCATCGCCTTCCTGGCCTCGGATCGCGCCTCTTCGATCCATGGTTCGGAGCTCGTCGTCGACGGCGGCACCGTCCCGACCGTTTGATCACAAAGGTCTGTCCACGCTTGGCCGAACGGGCCGAGCGTGGACAGATGCATGCCCATGGTCCGCTGCTCTCAACGTCTGCTCTCCGGCCAACAGCGACTTTCCGCTCATGGCGCCCTGCGGCCATGGACGCGAGGGTGGCCGGGTTTTTGACAAATTGAAGCGTTTGCTGCGAAGCCGGTAGGTACTCCCGCCGTCAGCATATGCGAACACAGCCGCGACGGCTCAAAGGGAACAAGTTCCTCAAGAACAGCTTCTACCCTCTGAAACTCGCCACGAAGGCCCTCGCGCGGTCCGTCGCAGGATTGCTGAAGAAGACCTCCGGCGTCGACTGCTCAATGATCCGCCCTTCCGCCAGGAACAGGATCCGGTCGGCGACGTCGCGCGCGAAGTTCATCTCATGGGTGACGACGAACATGGTCATGCCGTCGGTGGCGAGCTGGCGCATGACGCGCAGCACCTCGCCGACCAGCTCCGGGTCGAGCGCCGATGTCACCTCGTCGAACAGCATGATGTCGGGGTGCATCGCGAGCGCGCGAGCGATCGCCACACGCTGCTGCTGCCCGCCGGAAAGCTTGGCTGGATAGGCGCCGGCCTTGTGCAGCAGCCCAACCTTGTCGAGCAGCGCTAGCGCCTCGGCCTCGGCCTGCCGGCGCGGCAGGCCAGCGACGTGGATTGGCGCCTCGATGACGTTCTCGATCACCGTCCGGTGGGGGAACAGATTGAATTGCTGGAACACCATGCCGACCCGTGCGCGTGGCACATCGGATGGAGCCTTGTCCGCCCAGATGTCCATGCCATCGATGACGATCTGTCCGTCGTCGATGGTCTCGAGCTTGTTCAGTGTGCGCAGCAGCGTGCTCTTGCCTGAACCGCTCGGGCCGAGCACGACGATTACCTCGCCACGCGCGACGGTCAGTTCGATCCGGTCGAGCACGGGGTGATCGTGGAACTGCTTGCTGACATTGCGGACCTCGATCAGCGGGCCGTCGGAGCGCAGCGCGGGCGATCTGTCCGGCGCCGAAGCGGCCGGCGCCTCGCGCACAGCCTGATCGACCTCCGGCACGGGCGCGACACGGTCGATCCGCGAGCGAAGCTTCTGCTCAAGCCAGCTCGTGAACAGCGTGAGCGGATAGCATAGAACAAGGTATATTCCCGCGACGTAAGTGTATATCTGAAAGTGCTTGTATGTCGTCGACGCAAGCAGCTGCCCGGCGCGCAACAGGTCTGTCACCGCGATGACCGACACAAGCGCGGAATCCTTGATCATTCCAACCGAATAGTTGGCGATCGGCGGAATGACAATACGGAATGCCTGGGGCAGGACGATGCGCCGCATCGTCATGAGCGGCGACATTCCGAGGCAGGATGCCGCTTCGCGCTGACCATAGGGGATGGCCTGGATGCCGGAACGAAACACTTCGGCGAGATAGGCGCTGTAGTTGATACCGAGCGAGAGCACGCCTGCGGTGAAGGAGTCGAAACGTATGCCGGCAAGGGGTAGGGCGTAATAGACGTAGAAAATCTGCAGCAGCAGCGGCGTTCCACGCAGGAAATCGATGTAGAAGGCGGCGGGCCACCGGATCAGCCGGTTCGAGGACCCTCGCGCCAGCGCCATCACGACGCCGAGGCTGAGCGCGAGGGTCATCGACACGACCGAAAGCTTGACTGTCATCCACGCCCCGGCGAGCAGGATCGGAAGGAACTCGACAAAGTCTTGCCAGGAGAAGGACATGGATGGCGATTCCGCGTCTGGACGGCTCAGGAGGCGCGGTTGCTTTCGTCGAGGCCCCACTTCTTGAGGATCTTCAGGTCGGCGCCTTCTTTCTTCATCTCGGCCAGGGCCCAGTTGACGGCTTCACGCAATGCCACATCCTCCTTGCGGATGCCGGCGCCGACATTCGTCTTGTCCGGACGCACCTCGTAGCCCTTCAGCACCTCGACATAGTTGGCAAGGTCCGGCTGCTGGATCAGCAGATAGCCGAACACCGGACCGTCCACGAGCGCGGCGTCGAGCCGGCCGTTCTTGAAGTCCTGCAACATCTCGGGAACCGCCGGATAGCTGGAGATCTTGGCGCCCTTCGGCGCGAGCTCGTTCAGCCAGTCCATGTAGATGGTGCCGGCATAGGAGGCGCCGCGATAGCCCTTGGTCAGGTCCTGCATGGACTTGATGCCGAGGGGGTTGCCCTTGGCGACGATGAAGGCGTCGCCATAGATGTACCAGGGATCGGTGAAGGCGATCTGCAGCTTGCGCTTCTCGGTGATGGCCATCGCATCAGCGACGATGTCGAAGCGTCCGCCGAGCAGGCCGGGGATCAGGCCCGAGAACTCGTTCTGGATCATCTCGCGCTTGGGGATGCCGAGCTTGTCCATGATGTAGAGCAGCATGTCGGCGTCGATGCCGCTGATCTGCTGGGTCTTGGGATCGAGGAAGTTGAACGGCTGGTCGTTCGATGTGCCAAAGACGACGGTGCCGGCCTTCTTGACCCGCTCGAATGAGCCGTCCTTGGCGGCGATGGTCGGGCCGTCGGCGGCGAGCGCCGGGCCGACGCCGGAATAGGCGAGCGCTCCGGCGAGGAGCGAAAGGAACTGTCCGCGTGTGATCTCAGTGTTCATTTCCCATGTCCTGTCGTTGTTGCCGTAAGCACTGCTTAGGATCGGAAGCCGTCGGCCGGACCGCGCCCGTAAAGCCGGCAGGCGGCTCTTGCGCGTCAGGCGACACGCGCTGACGTCATCCGGGCGTGGATGGCGAAGACGCGTAGGCCGGCTTCAGCGCCGCGCAGATGGCGGCGGTGTGGGCGTAGGCGCCGGCCAGCATGAGAAGCTCGTCGAGCTCGTCGTCGGTCATGCCCAGGCCGCGGGCGATGTCGATGTGGGAATCGATCGCGTAGCGCGCGTTGAGTGCGATCGAGATCGCGATGGCGATCATCTCCTTGGTCTTGGCGTCGATGACCCCCGGCGCCATAGCCACCTTCAGGCTCTGCCAGAACTGAGCGGTCATGCGCGGAAACGGGATCATGACGCGGTAGAAGTCGGGCAGCTCGGCAAAGCCACGCTCGCGCATGATTTCGTTGAAGATCTCCGGATGGCTCATGGCTTCGCCTCTGCTGCGGCAGGCTCGTTCCAGGCATCGGCGAGGAAGCGGACCCAGTTCTCGCCCATAACGGCGCGGATGCGCGCTTCCGGCCAGCCGCGACGCAGCATGGTGGCGGTGATGTTCGGGGTGTCGCCGATGCATTCGAGGCCGGCGGGGAACACGGCATCGGCCACCGGCACGATGCGCCGCCCATAGCCCTTGTCCCGCCCCAGGAAATCCAGGAAGTCGGGGCCATAGCCCTCGGTGAAGTCGGTGCCGTAGCCGACCCTGTCCTCTCCGATGAGGTCGATCGTGTACTCGATGGCCTCGACGAAGTCGTCGATGGTCGATTCATTGCCGCGGCGCAGGAACCAGGGATATACGGTGATGCCGACGAAGCCGCCGTGATCGGCGATGAGCTTCAACTGGTCGTCGCTCTTGTTGCGCGGATTCTCGCGCAGCGCCGCCGGGCAGACATGGGTGAAGGCCACCGGCTTCTTCGAGGCGAGGATCACGTCCTCGCAGGTCTTTGGGCCGACATGCGACAGGTCGCAGAGGATGCCGAGCCGGTTCATCTCGGCCAGCACTTCGCGGCCGAAGCCGGACAGGCCGCTGTCGCGATCCTCGCGGCAGCCCGAGCCGCTCAGGTTCTGGGTGTTGTAGGTCATCTGCATGACCCCGACGCCGAGCTCCTTGAACAGCTCGAGATAGCCGATCTGGTCGTCGATGCCGGACGTGTTCTGCCAGCCGAGGACGATGCCGACCTTGTTCTCGCGCTTGGCCCGCGCGATGTCGGCGGTGGAATAGACCTGCAGCAGGATGTCGTCGTTCTCGCGGATCCAGCGCTTCCAGCGGACGATGTTGTCCATCGCGCTCTTAAAGTCGTCCCAGATGCAGCAGGTGCAGTTGGCCGCGGTGATGCCGGCGCCATGCATGTGCTCGAAGATCTCGCGGCTCCAGTTCGAAATGATGAGGCCGTCGAAGACGACCGCATCCCGATGAAGAGCGTCAGCTGAAGCGGACATTTGCATCCCCACGTCCCACGTCTGCGGATTTGATTCTTCTGTTCAGTCGAGCCTGAAGCGCGCGAGGCGCTGCTCGTCGATCTCGATGCCGAGGCCGGGGCCCTCGAGTGGCAGAAGCGCACCGTCGGCGGTCGGGAACGGTTCGGCGACGATGTCGTCCTCGTAATAGTGGCCGGCGATGCGGTAGGGGTGCGCGCCAGCCGGCGCGCTGATCGGGATCACGCATCCGAGGTCCACGCAGGGGGTCGCTAGCGCGAAGGCCAGATTGGCGGCGGTACCGATGGCGGATTCGATCGAGCCGTTGACGTCGCACCGGCAGCTGCCCGCCTCGGCGATGGCGGCGACCCGGCGCGCACCGGCAAGCCCGCCCGCCTTGGCGAGATAGATCGAGATGTGGTCGGCGGCGCCGGCGGCGACGAGCTCCATCGCCTCGCGCGCATCCCACGAGCTTTCGTCGGCGATGATGGGCACGTCGACGGAGGCGACGACGCGCGCCATCTCCCTGTGGCCGGAGGTCGGCTGCTCCACCATGCTCACACCGGCGTCCGTCAGGCGACGCACGACGGAAATGGCGTTGCGCGGATCGCCATAGCCCTGGTTGGCGTCCAGTCGGATGGTGATGTCGCCCCCGACCTGCCGGCGTACCTCCTGCACCAGCGCGACGTCGCGCTCGGCATCCTCGCCCCCCTTGATCTGCATGCCGCGCGCGCCGTCCTCGACCGCCCCGACGGCCTCGGCGACCGCCTCGTCGAAGGCCATGAGGCCGACCATGTGCGTCACCGGCACGGCCTCGCGGGCCAAGCCTCCGAGAAGCCGATAGAGCGGTACGCCCGCCGCCTTGCCGGCAAGATCGTGAAGCGCGATATCGATCGCCGCCTTGGCGTAGCTGTTGCCTTTCAGCGCCTTGGACATTACCACCCGCAGTGCTTCGATCCGCGTCGGATCCTGTCCGATGAGCCGCGGCGCAAGGACGTCCTCGACGACCGCGCAAACCGTGCGAAGCGTTTCGCCGGAGCGACGGCCGTGATCCCCGCCCCAGTCGGGAAGGGGCGTGGCTTCGCCTATGCCGACGAGCCCTTCGTCGGTACGGATGCGGACGAGCACGAAGCCGCCAAGATCCACCGCAAGGCCGGCCCATTTGAAATCGCGCCGTGCCGGCAGGCGGAAGGGGATCGCTTCAATCGCGGTGATCTTCATGTCCATACCTTTCGATGGACCGCAGTGAAGAACCTGTGATATTTTTTCGCAAGAGAAAATTTTCTTTAAAGAGAAAATTGCGAGAAAAATGTTCACTATGTTAAAAATTGGGCGTGCCCCGGCGCAGTTCCGTGCAAAATGCCGTCGAACAGGAGAGCTTCGGTGAGCGATAACAGCGTCGCGAGCGTGATCGGCAGTCGCCTCAAAGAGGTGCGCAAGGCAAACCGGCTGACGCTGAGCCGGGCGAGCGAATTGTCCGGGGTCTCGATCTCGACCCTGTCGAAGATCGAGAACAACCAAGTCTCGCCGTCCTTCGACATCATCAAGAAGATATGCGATGGCCTCGACCTTTCGATCGAAGAGTTCGTGCGACCTGGCGCGCCGAGCCAGATTTCCGGCCGCAAAACCGCGACGCTCATCGACGGCGGCGTGCATTTCACCAGCGTGCAGTACGATTACAAGGCACACGCGACCGAAATCTCACGAAAGGGAATGGTGCCGCTCGAGATAACGGTGCGCGCCCGCGCCATCGAGGAGTTCGATCACTGGAGCCGGCACCATGGCGAGGAGTTCGTCTACGTGCTCTCCGGCGCCATCGAGATTCATACCGAGTTCTACGAGCCTTACCGGTTGAACCAGGGCGAGAGCAGCTATTTCGACAGCGGAATGGCGCATCTCTACATCTCCGTGAGCCCGGAAGACGCGCGCGTGCTGTCGATCTCCTACGATCCCGAGCAGGGAGGGCGCCGGATTTCGAACTTCATGAATCCTTCGGCGCAAGAGGTGCCGCGGAAGTCGAAGACTGGTTGAATTAGATTGAATTCCTGCCGTGCTTGCGGATCGAGCGCGGCGTTCGCTCCTGGACGGGTAGCGCGTGTCCGTTCTTGGCGCTTAAGCGGCAGGTGCCCAGGGGCACGCTAACGGTGCCCCAATTCTGCTATGCGGCGAGGTTCTCCCGCACAGCGCCGTCGGCAACAAGCCGCCAATTGTGCTCATGAAGGCGATATTCATTGGTGGTTGGACTTGCTCGCAAGTCTTGCCGAGATGATCGAGCAGGACATCGCTGCCCATGGAGCTGATGGTGTCCTTGTGGTTGGCCTGGGAGTTGGAAGAGCCGGTCTAAACCGGGTCCCACTTCTTCCAGTCGAAGTCGGCCCATTTGTCGCCGGTCTGGCGCAGATGGGAGTAGCGCTGAAGACTGCTCCACGTGCGATGCCCGGAGACGCTGGCCGCCTGCGGGATTGTTCGCCCCATCTCGAATAGCCGAGAGACGCCCTCGTGGCGCAGATCGTGCAAGTGAAGGTCCACAATCTTCAGCTCATCGCACGCGGCGCAGAACGCTTGAGCGACAGTGTCCTTCTTCCATGGGAAGACTTCCTCTGAGGACCGATCCATCGACAGGATGATCTCCAAGGCGTGCTCCGGAAGATCGCACCAAATGTGATTCCCCTCCTTCGCATCGGAGTCCTTCATATCTCGAACGAGGACGCGCTTCCCGGCCTCATCCAGATCGGCCCACCTGATCTTGACGATCTCCTCCTGCCGGCGTGCCGAGAAGAGCGCGAAGGGTATGATCTTCGTCATGGGGAGCGATCTGCGCCACCGCTCCGGACGATCGGCAAAGTGCTGCATCAGCCGCTTCACTTCGTCGACGGTCGGCCGGCGAGTACGACGCTTGCTGTTGCCGGTCGTGGCCATGAGCTTCATCACGTTGCGGGCGCTCTCCATGACGCCGGCATCGAGAGCCACATTCCAAGTTGGCTTCGCTATGGAGAACACGACGGCAAGGTGTGCGATATAGCTCGCGACCGTAGCGGGGGATCGCTCCTTTGAGAGCTGTTGAGCGAACTCGGTGATGTCGCTGCTCTGGATGGAGGCACAATCCATTTCGGTGATGTGGTAGATTTTTATGAGCTTGAGCGTAGCCTCTTTCGTGCGGCCGAATTTTTTCGAAGACTGCTCGATGTACTGGTCGATGGCCTCGCCGAGCGTCATTT
Source organism: Allobosea sp. 117 (assembly GCF_000702305.1). GTDB lineage: Bacteria > Pseudomonadota > Alphaproteobacteria > Rhizobiales > Xanthobacteraceae > Ancylobacter. Next base: position 239,404 of record NZ_JNLC01000012.1, on the reverse strand, counting down.
TCGGGCTGCTCAGGCGCTCCATCGTCCCTGGCTTGTCCAGCTCGCCTTCGCGCTTGCGTATCCATGCCACCGCGGCCGACCTTCTGTCGAAGGTTTGCGCCTCGTTGAAGATCACCTTGCCCTTTTGCTTCTTTCTGATCTGAGCCGTATATCCGACCGATCCACCCCCTCGCTTGCGAGTGGTGATAATGCCCATGATGTCGCCGTAAGCCTCACGCCGGTACTATATTGCGGCGCCGGACGATGCGAAACGGTCAAGAATGGGCGTAAATGAGCGGCAATCGGACGGCGCTGTACCTGACTAAGAGTTGGGAAATAGGAATAAATGAGAATTCTCAAGGCGCCGCAGTTACCCTCCCAGCCGATGATCGACCGGCTGGAGACGTGAGGACGCAATGCCGCCCGTGAAGGTGCTCTCGGTCGTCTCCGAGATCTATCCGCTGATCAAGACCGGGGGCCTCGCGGATGTCGCCGGGGCGCTGCCCGGCGCGCTCGGCCCCGAGGGCGTCGAGGTGCGCTCGCTGGTGCCCGGCTATCCGCGCGTGAAGGCGGGCATCGGCAAGGCCGAGGTGGTGCACCGCTTCGACCATCTGTTCGGCGGTCCGGCGCGGCTGCTGGCGGGCAAGGCGGCGGGGCTCGACCTGTTCGTGATCGACGCTCCGCATCTCTACGACCGGTCCGGCGGCCCCTATGCCGGCGAGGACGGTAAGGATTTCGCGGACAATGCCCAGCGCTATGCCGCGCTCGGCGTGGTCGCCTCGGGAATCGGGCTCGGCCTGGTGCCGGCCTTCGTGCCGGATGTGGTGCACGCGCATGACTGGCAGGCGGGGCTGGCGCCGGCCTATCTGCACTATTCCGGCGGCCGGCGGCCGGGAACCGTCATCACCATCCACAACATCGCCTTCCAGGGCCAGTTCCCGCGCCAGCTCATGCCGGCGCTCGGCCTGCCGGCGCATGCCTTCGCCATCGACGGCGTCGAGTATTACGGCATGATCGGCTATCTGAAGGCCGGCCTGCAACTCTCCGACCGCATCACCACGGTCTCGCCCGGCTATGCCGCCGAGATCCTGCTGCCCGAGGCGGGCATGGGGCTCGACGGCCTGCTCAATGTGCGCCGCTCGGTGCTGCACGGCATCCTGAACGGGCTCGACGAGGCGGTGTGGAACCCGGCGAGCGACCCGCTGATTCCCCGTCCCTTCGATGCCCGCGCGCTCAAGGCCCGTGCCGCCAATAAGACGGCGCTGCAGGTGCGCCTCGGCCTCGATCCCGATCCCGCCGCGCTGCTGTTCGGCGTGGTGAGCCGGCTCTCCTGGCAGAAGGGGCTCGATCTTCTCGCGGAATCGCTCGGCGCCCTGCTGGACATGGGTGCGCAGCTCGCCATGCTGGGTTCGGGCGATCCCTATCTCGCCGAGCGCTTCTCCAGTGCGGCGCGGGCCCTGCCGGGCCGGATCGGCGTCGAGCTCGGCTATGACGAGGCGCTCGCCCATCTGATCCAGGCCGGATCGGATGCGTTGCTCGTCCCATCGCGCTTCGAACCCTGCGGGCTGACCCAGCTTTCCGCTCTGCGCTACGGCGCCCTGCCGGTGGTGGCGCGGGTGGGCGGGCTCGCCGATACGGTGGTGGACATCAACGAGATGGCGCGCGCCGCCGGCGTCGGCACCGGCATCCAGTTCTCGCCGGTCACGGTGCCGGCCCTGCAGGGAGCGCTGCGCCGGACCGGCGAGCTGTGGCGCGATCCCCCGGCGTGGCGGCGGGCGCAGCGCAACGCGATGGCGACCGACGTGTCGTGGCGGGGCCCGGCGGCGCAATATGCGCGGCTCTATCGCGACCTCATCGCGGAGCGTGCCGGGTGAGCGAGTTCTCCGTCTCTCCCGGCCGTCCCGAACCGCTCGGTGTCACCGCCGATGCCGACGGCGTGAATGTCGCGGTGTTCTCGGCTCATGCCGATGCGATCGAGTTCTGTCTGTTCGACGCGGAGGGGCAGCGTGAAGTGGCGCGCCTCGCCTTGCCGTCGCGGACCGGCGACATCTTCCACGGTCATATCGCCGGGGTCGCGCCGGGTGTGCGCTACGGGCTGCGGGCTGCGGGCCCGTGGGCGCCGGACAAGGGCCACCGCTTCAACCCCTGTAAGCTGCTGGTCGACCCCTATGCCGTGCGGCTCGACCGGCCGTTCCGGCTCGATGCCGCGCTGTTCGACCAGCGCGCGCGGGGTGCCTCGCGCGACGAGATCGACAGTGCTCCCTTCGTGCCGAAGGCTATCGTCGAGGCGTTGCCGGAACGGGCGCCGGCACGCCCGCCCTTCGCCTGGGGCGACCAGGTGCTCTACGAACTGCACATTCGCGGCTTCAGCCGGCTGCATCCGGGCGTTCCGGTCGATCTGCGCGGCCGCTTCGCGGCGCTCGCCCAGCCGGCCGTGCTCGATCACCTGACCCGACTTGGCATCACCGCTGTCGAGCTGATGCCGGCCATGGCGTGGATCGACGAACGGCATCTGCCGCCGCTCGGCCTCTCCAACTACTGGGGCTACAACCCCATCGTGCTCGGCGCGCCTGATCCGCGGCTCGCGCCCGGCGGCTTCGAGGAGGTGCGGGCGGCGGTCGAGGCGCTGCACGAGGCGGGCATCAGCGTCATCCTCGACGTCGTGCTAAACCACACCGGCGAGAGCGACGCATTCGGGCCGACCGTCTCGCTGCGCGGGCTCGACAACGCGACCTATCACCGGCACGCGGTGGAGGAGCCTTCGCGCCTGCTCAACGATGCCGGCACCGGCAACACGCTGGCGCTGGAGCGGGCGCCGGTGCTGCGGCTCGCCATGGACAGCCTGCGGCGCTGGGCGGCGACCGGCATCGACGGCTTCCGCTTCGACCTCGCCGCGACGCTCGGGCGGCGCGTCGGCGGCTTCGACCCGGAGGCGCCGTTCCTCGCGGCGATCCAGCAGGACCCTGCGCTGCAGAACCTCGCGCTCATCGCCGAGCCGTGGGACGTCGGGCCGGGCGGCTATCAGGTCGGCAAATTCCCGGCGGAATGGGCAGAGTGGAACGACCATTTCCGCGACACCGCCCGGCGCTTCTGGCGGGGCGATGGTGGCCTCATAGGCGAACTCGCCACGCGGCTCGCCGGCTCGGCGGACATCTTTACGCCGCGCCACCGGCCGCTCTCGCGCGGCGTGAACTTCGTCACCGCGCATGACGGCTTCACCCTCGCCGACCTTGTCTCCTATGCGCACAAGCACAACGAGGCGAATGGCGAGGACAATCGCGACGGCACCGACGCCAACCATTCCTGGAACCACGGCGTCGAGGGGCCGACCGACGACCGCACCGTCGTCACCTGGCGCCGGGCGGACATGCGGGCGCTGCTGGCGACGCTCATGGTCGCGCGCGGCACGCCGATGCTCGCCATGGGCGACGAATGCGGCCGCACGCAGGGCGGCAACAACAACGCCTATGCGCAGGACAACGAGACCGCCTGGATCAACTGGACGCGTTTCGACGGCGGGCTCGCGGACTTCGCCGGCGCGCTCATCGCGCTTCGCCGCGGTCATCGCGCGCTGCGGGGCGAGGCGCCGCTGAACGGCCGGCCGCTCGACGACAGCGGTATTCCCGATGTCGAGTGGCGCTCGCCCGCCGGCGGTCCGGTCGACTGGTCGGCTCCCGGAAACCGCGTGCTGGTCGCCGCCTTCTACGCGCCGGCGAGCGCGCAGGAGCCCGCCGACCGCGTGGCGGTGGTGCTCAACGGCTCGGACGAGGCGGTCGACGTGGTGCTGCCGTCGGCGCGCGACGGCTTCGCGTGGGACGTGGTGCTCGATAGCGCGACCTCGGCGCAGGCTGCGCCGCTGCGCCTTGCCGGCGAGAGCTTCACTGCCTCGGCGCGCGCCGTGTCGATTACGGTCGAACAGCCGGCGCCCGAGGCACCGCGCCGGGCCGCCGATCCCGCGCTCATCGGCAAGCTGGCGGCGGCCGCCGGCATCGCGTCCGAATGGTGGGACGTATCCGGCACGCGCCACGCGGTGAGCGACGACACCAGGCGCGCGCTGCTCGCCGCGCTGCGCCTGCCCGCCTCGGGGCGGGGCGAAGCGCAGGACAGCCTGGCCTCGCTTTCCGAGCAGCAATTCGCCCGCGCATTGCCGCATGCGTTGGTCGCGCGGACAGGTGAGCCGGCGCGCCTCCGGCTCGGCGGTGCGGCGGCGCGCGCCGGGCGGGCGCTGGAGCTTGCTGTCCAATGCGACGATGGTACGCGGATCGATGTGCCGATCGCCCCCGACAGCGGCGAGCGGGCGGAGCTTGCGCGGCCGGACGGACGGCTTGCGCTGGTGCGCCATGTCGATCTGCCGGAATTGCCGGTCGGCCGTCACCTCCTGACGCTCGGCGACACGGACTGCCGGCTCACCGTCGCGCCGCTGTCGTGCTACCTGCCCGACGCCCTTGCGAGCGGTCGGCGCGCCTTCGGCGTCGTCGCGCATCTCTATGCGCTGCGGCGCGCGGAGAACGATCAGGGCATCGGCGATTTCACCATCCTTGGCACCCTCGGGGCGGCCGCGGCGGCGACAGGCGCCGGGACGGTGGGCGTCAACCCCCTGCACGCGCTGTTTCCCGGCGACCGGGAGCGGGCCAGCCCCTATTACCCGTCCGACCGGCGTTTTCTCGACCCGATCTATATCGACGTCGCCGCCCTTGCCGGCCCCGAGGCGGTCAACGCCGCGCTCAACGGCCATGCCGCGACCTTCGCGGCGCTCGCCGCGAAGCCGGCGGTCGACTACAGCGCGGTGTGGGCGGCGAAGCGGGCGGTGCTGGCGAGTGCCTTCGCGCTGTTCGAATCACGCCCCGATCCGGATTTCGAGGCCTTCTGCCGCGTAGGCGGGGAGCCGCTGCGCCGCTTCGCCGTCTTCGAGGCGATGTCCAGCGCGCATCCGGCGCTCGGTTGGCGATCCTGGCCGGAGGCGCTGCGCGACCCTGCTGGCGCCGGCGTGGCCGCCTTCACGCGGAACAATGAGCGGGCGGTGCGCTTCGCGCTCTGGCAGCAATGGATCGCTGACCGGCAGTTCGCCGGGGCGGCGGAGAAGGCCCGCGCCGGCGGCCTGAGCCTCGGCTTCTACCGCGACCTCGCGGTCGGCACCGCGCCGGACGGCGCCGAGGCCTGGGCCGAGGCGGACGCGCTGATGCAGGGTGTGACGGTGGGTGCGCCGCCCGATCCGCTCGGACCCGAAGGGCAGAACTGGAACCTGCCGCCGCCCGATCCGCTGGCGCTCCAGCGCGACGGCTATCAGGGCTTCGCGCGTCTACTTGCGGCGAATATGCGCCATGCCGGGGCGCTCAGGATCGACCATGTGATGGGGCTGCGGCGGCTGTTCCTGCTGCCGGAAGGCGCTAAGGCGACTGAGGGCGCCTATCTGTCCTATCCCTTCGACGACCTCGCCGGGCAGGTCGCGCTGGAGAGCACGCGGGCCGAATGTCTGGTCGTCGGCGAGGACCTCGGCACGGTGCCGTTCGGCATGCGCGACCAGCTCGCGCGCGAACGCATGCTGTCCTATCGCGTGCTGTGGTTCGAGCGTTCCGAGCAGCGTTTCACGCCACCGGAGGACTATCCCAGCCTCGCCGTCGCCTGCGTCTCCACGCATGATTTGCCGACGCTCGCCGGCTGGTGGTCGGGGGCGGATATCACGGAGCGTCGCGCGCTGGGCCTCGACGGCAATGAGGCCACTGAGGCCGCGCTCGGCGCCCGGCGGCTGGAAAAGGAAGAGCTCGCGCGCGCGCTCATCCGGGAAGGGCTGATCGAGGCGGTGCCTGACCTCGACGGCGACCTCGGCGAAGCCTTCTTCGTCGCCGTGCATGCCTATGTAGCGCGCACCCGTTCGATGCTGGCCCTCACGCAGATTGACGATCTCGCCGGAGAGACGGTCGCGGTGAACCTGCCGGGCACCGACCGCGAGCGTCCCAACTGGCGCCGGCGACTTTCGGTGACCATCGACGAGGTGCTCGATACCGCGCATGCCCGCGAGGCGCTCGCCGCCATGCGCACGGAGCGCGGCGGCTGAACTACTGCGCCGGCGGAGGCGTCGCCGGCGTGGCGGGCTGTGTCACCGGGGCTGCCGGCGGCTGGGCCGTGTCCGGTGTTCCCCGGCCAGAGTAGTACATCGCCGTCCCTATGGCCAGAACGAGCACGACGGCGGCGAGCACGAGCAAGGTGTTGCGTTGCATGGCGCGTCTCCCCAAACGGCGCCGGCCGGCGCCTTACGCAGGGCAAAGGTTGCGCGGGTCAAGTCCGGGGTGGGGCAAGTGGTTCCCCGGCGGGGTCCCGGTCGCGACGTCCGGCGCGCATCACCACCGGGATGCACGCATCGCGTTGTGGCCGCGGCTTCAAATTTGGTTACACTGTGTAAAACAACGAGAACAGCATTCCCATGGGGTCAGCCGGGCCACGTGTCCGGCGAAGGGGAGGGAGACGCCGCCATGACGGCTGCCGAATTCGAGGTCGTGACCTTGTCGCCATCGACGGTGCGGGTGATGCACCGGAACGAGCACCATATCTACGAGTTCGCGCTGGTGGACGACGGCTGCGGCCGGAAGGTCGTCAGTCAGGGCCCGTCCATCACCTTCGGCAAGGACGGCAAGGTGGCGGCCTGGAATCTGCTTGGCGCGGCCGAGACCGCGGCCTCGACGGTCGCCCGCGAGTGCGGCTTCATCGACTGACGGTCGTCTCTCTTCAGCTTTGCAGCAGCGCCGATGGCCGAGTGGCCGTCGGCGTGCTTGTGCGCGTCGTCTTTCCGCTCCGCCGCTCTCCTCCGCACAACGTTACGTCGCGTCGCGCGATCAAGACTAGCGGACCGGTCGCTATCATGTATATGGACGGATACATGTATATGAGCGGATATAACGACCGGGAGCTCCGTCATGCCGTCCATCCGTCTGCTGTCGCTGGGTGTCGTCGCCGCGCTGGTGCTCGGCTTCGCGCCGCTGTCGATCACCGGTGCGCGCGCCCAGGAGCCGCCGACCATCTTCGCCGCGGCGAGCCTGACCAACGCGTTCCAGGACATCGGCAAGGCCTATAAGGAGAAGGCTGGCGTCGAGCCGAAATTCTCCTTCGCAGCCTCCTCGGCACTCGCCAAGCAACTCGAGGCCGGCGCGCCGGCGGCGATCTTCGCCTCCGCCGATCTGAAGTGGATGGACTACACGGACAGCAAGGACCTGACGCTGAAGGCGACGCGCATCACGCCGATCGGCAACAACCTCGTGCTCATCATGCCGGCCGACAAGGCGAAGGCGGTGACCATCTCCAAGGACTTCGACTGGCACGCCTTCCTCGGCGCAGACGGCAAGATCGCCACCGGCCTCACCGATAGCGTGCCGATCGGCGTCTATGCGAAGGCCGCGCTCACCAATCTCGGCCAGTGGGACAAGGTGAAGGATCGCGTGGTCGGCGCCGAGAGCGTGCGCGCGGCGCTTGCCCTGGTCGAGCGCGGCGAAGCGACCGCCGGCATCGTCTATTCGACCGACGCCGCCATCGCGAAGAATGTGAAGGTGGTGGCGGAATTCCCCGCCGGCTCCTATCCGCCGGTGGAATATCCGATGGCGATCGCCAAGGGACAGGACACCGAGGCGAACAAGGCGCTGCTCGCCTTTCTCGGCGGACCGGAAGCCAAGGCGATCTACGCCAAATACGGCTTCATCGTTAAGTGAACGACTGGCATTTTGTCAGGCACCCGAAACGGCCGACAGGCCGTTTCGGGGATCGCCCGCAGAATGAATGTCGAGCGATCCCGGCTCTCCGGCTTCGCCGGTGGCCGGAATGACGAGTTTGCGATGGACATGCTCACCCCCGAGGAATGGACGGCCGTGCAGCTCAGCCTGAGGGTCGCCTTCTGGGCGACCTTCTGGAGCCTGCCCTTTGCGGTGCTGGTGGCCTGGCTGCTGGCGCGCACCTCCTTTCCCGGCAAGGGCCTGTTCGACGGCATCGTCTATCTGCCGCTGGTGCTGCCCAAGGTGGTGGTCGGCTATCTGCTGCTGGTGACGCTCGGCGCGCGCGGCTATCTCGGGCAATATCTCGACGCCTGGTTCGGCATCAGGCTGATCTTCACCACGGCAGGCGCCACCGTGGCGGCGGCGGTGGTCTCCTTCCCGCTTACCGTCAACGCGATCCGCCTGTCGCTGGAGGCGGTCGACCGCGGTCTCGAGATGGCAGCACGCACGCTCGGGGCGAGCCGGCTCGACGTGTTCTTCTCCGTCACGCTGCCGCTGATGCTGCCCGGCATCCTTTCCGGCGCGCTGCTCGCCATCGCCTCGGCGCTCGGCGAGTTCGGTGCCACCATCACCTTCGTGTCGAATGTCGAAGGGCAGACCCGCACCATTCCGCTCGCCATCTACAGTGCCACCCACATGCCGGACGGCGACGCCATGGCGCTGCGCCTGACCGTCGTCTCTATCGTGCTGGCGCTCTCCGCGCTGCTGCTCGCCAACCTGGCCGACCGGCGCATCCGCACGATGATCGGCCGCGCATGATCGGGGTCGACATCCGTATCGACCGGCCGGGCGGCTTCTCGCTGCGGGCCGCCTTCGCGGCGCCGGATGTCGGCGTCACCGCGCTGTTCGGCCGCTCTGGCGCCGGCAAGACCACGATCATCCAGGCGGTGGCCGGCGTGGTGCGGCCAGATGCCGGGCGTATCGCGGTCGGCGAAACTGTCTTCTTCGACAGGGACCGCGGCATCGACCTGCCGATCGAGGCGCGCCGCGTCGGCTATGTGTTCCAGGATGCGCGCCTGTTTCCGCACCTGTCGGTCGAGCGCAATTTGCGCTACGGCGAGAGGCGCGCACGCGGCGTTCCCTTCATCGCCTTCGACGCGGTGGTCGAGATGCTCGGCATCCGGCACCTGCTGGCGCGCCGGCCGCATACGCTTTCGGGCGGCGAGCGCCAGCGCGTGGCGATCGGCCGGGCACTGCTGGCGCAGCCGCGCCTGCTGCTGATGGACGAGCCGCTCGCCGCGCTCGACGAGCAGCGCAAGAGCGAAATCCTGCCCTATCTGGAGCGGCTGCGCGACGAGACGCGGCTGCCGATCCTCTATGTCAGCCACTCGGTAGACGAGGTGCTTCGCCTCTCCGACACCGTGGTGGCGCTGGCGCAGGGGCGCATGATTGCCGCCGGCCCGGTGGCCGGGGTGATGTCGCAGCCGAGCATATTGCCGGTGGTCGGGCGCTTCGACCTCGGCACCATCTTCGACTGCACCGTGGCGCGGCACGATCCCGCCTATGAGCTCTCGACGCTGCGCTTCGCCGATGGCGAGCTGCGCGTGCCGCTGGTTGACCAGCCGCTCGGCGCGCCGGTGCGCGCACGCATCCGCTCCCGAGACGTGGCGCTCGCGCTGGCGCGGCCGACGGATGTTTCGGTCACCAATCTGCTCGCCGGAACGGTGAAGTCCATCGTGCGGATGGAAGGGCCTTATTCCGACGTCGAGCTCGTGGTGGGCGGCAGCAGCCTGCATGCCACGGTGACGGCGGAGAGCGTCGAGCGGCTGGCGCTGGCGCCCGGAATGGCGCTGTGGGCGATGATCAAGGCGGTGGCGGTCGACAGCCGCAGCACGCTGTTCAGCGCGCCCGACGCCGCGGCGCCGGGGCAGGGCGGACCGCCGGCGGACGGCTCGACGCAGGTGGCGGCCCCGCATCAGTCCCGGAGCTAGCGTCCCCGTCGTCGGTATCCGCCGCGCGGGGAGCGAGCGTCGCGCGGAGCTCCCCCACCGCCTCGACCGTCGCTTCGGCGCTGTGCGCCTCGATGTCGCGATAGAGGGCGATCAGCCGTTCCCCGAAGGCGGTCAATTCCGTGCCGTGGCCGCGCCGGCCGGGATGGGTGATGACCACCCGCTCGGCGAACATGCGGTCGACCTCGTCGACCAGCAGCCAGGCGCGGCGATAGCTCATGCCCATCTTTTTGGCGGCGGAGAGGATGGAGCGCTCGGCGCGCACATGCTCCAGAAGATCGATCATCCCCGGCCCGACATGCCGGCCGTCGCCGAAATAGACGCGAATGAACAGGCCGTCGCGGTGGCATTCGCCTTCCTCGTCCGGCAGCGCTGGTTTCTTCATGCGGCCCTCTTCCCCGATCGCGAGGATAGGGGAAGAGGAGGGCGGCCGGAAGCGCTCAGGCCGCGACGGGCCGCCGCCGCCAAGCGAAGGCGAGGTCGAGCGCGACCATCACGACGAGCGAGGCGCCGACCAGGGGGAGGATCACGCCGACCACCGCCATGATCGCGACGAGGCCGGCCATGACCGAACGGTTCGCAGGGGCCGGCGGTACCCCGAGCGAGCCTGCGGGCCGGCGCTTCCACCACATCACGCCGGCCGAGACCGACATGAGGATGATGGCGAGGCAGATGGCCAGCATGAAGAGCTGGTTCGCCAGCCCGAATTCCTGCCCCATATGCACGTTGATGCCCCACTCCATCGCCTTGGCGGCCGGGCCGTAATCGGCATAGCTCATGTCGATCAGCGGCTTGCCGCTGTACTGGTCGAGATGGACGATGCGCTGCCTCGACAGGTCGGCCGGGTAGACGGTGGCGGAATAGACGCCCGTTGGTGAGGCGGGCAGGCTCAGCGTGTAGCCGGGCGAAACGCCGAGGCCGTCGATGATGGCGACGGCCCTGTCGATGCCGATCGGTGCGGGTGCGGCACTAGCCGGCTGCGATTCCGGCATGCGTGCCTGCTCCAGCGACCAGGTGGTCGGCCCGTTGGCATGGGCGAGATGCTCGTCCGACATCGGCACGTCGACATAGACGCCGGCCGGATAGCCGTAGTTGGAGCTGTTGGCCCATTCATTGACCTTCGCGCCCCAGAACATCGACCACGGCATGCCGGACAACGCCAGAAAGCCGATGGCGAGGCCGGCGAAGGCGCCGGTGACGGCGTGGAGATCGCGCCAGAAGACGCGCCGTCGCGGCGTTCCGCGCACCGAGATGACGCCGCCGGTCTGCCGGCGCGGCCACCAGAGATAGAAGCCGGTGCCGACGAGGAGGATCGCCCAGCCGCCGACGATCTCGATGATGGCGTTCGCGACCGGCCCGAACTCGGCAAGGCTGTGCAGTCGGCGGACGAGCCACATCAGCGTGCCGCGGTCGGCGAGCTCGCCGAGCACGCGCCCGTCATAGGGATCGACATAGACCGAGCGTCGCCCGCTCTCGGCCTTCACCACCACCTCGGCCGAGCTGTCCGGCGTGGTGGGCACGACGATCTTCAGGGCGGTGCCCGGACGGGCGGCCAGCGCCGCGTCGATGAGCCGGGAGGCCGGAAGCGGCGTGGCCTCGCGCGCCACCACCTGCTTGAGGTCGGCGTGCCAGGCACGGTCGATCGCGTCGCGGAAGAGATAGAGGCCGCCGGTGACGGCCAGCAGCGCCATGAAGGGCAGCACCATCAGGCCGGCATAGAAATGCCAGCGCCAGACGGCGCGATAGAGGTTGGCCGCGCGATCGGACGCGGTGTCGGCGCCGGGTTCGGCGGACAGAGTCGTGGCGTTCATCGGAAGCGATCCGGAATTGGAGGGGGGGGGGACATGCGCCCGCATTCCCCGCTCGCAAGGCGGGGTTGGTTCGGGCGGCCTGAATGCGCTGACGCTCAGTTCGCGGGCGGGGCGCCGTGCATGTCGTGGCCGGCCGGCATGCCGCTGCTGCCCGACGGTCCGCCCATGCCCTCGACCGCGAATTCGACTGCGACCGTCCCCGCCTTGGTGAAGGTGAGGGTGCCCTTGACACGCTCGCCCTGCTTCAACGGCTGCTTCAGGCCCATCAGCATCAGGTGGTAGCCGCCCGGAGCGAACTTCACCTCGCCCTTCGCGGGCACCTCGACGCCGTCGGGGAGCATGCGCATGGTCATCACGCCGTCCTTTACGGACATCTCGTGGATCTCGACGTGATCGGCGACTTCGGCGGTCACCCCGACGAGCCGATCCGGGGCGTCGCCCGCATTGGCGACGGTGAGATAGCCGCCGCCCACCTTGGCGCCGGCGGGCGTCATGCGCGCCCAGGGATGGGCGATCTCAAGCGTGCCGAGCTTGTACTCGTGGGCGCCTGCCGGCTGGAGCGCGAAAAGCACGAACGCGACGGCAAGCAGGCCGAAGCCGAGGCGATCCTCGGCGCTCGGCAGCAACGGACGGCGCGGGCGGGCGCCGGAAAGAAGACGGAACATCGGATATCTCCTGCACGGCCGGTCTGCGCGGGGGGCTCTGTCGCAACAGGCGCGGGGCGCGACGGCACGGATTTCGACTGACAAAGGGCGTCAGGCCGCCTAGGCGGCGAGCAGTGTCAGGCGGCAGGCGGTGCGCGGGCGTTGCGCGGGGAGCGTTCGGCGGCGGCGAGGAGGAGAGCGGGATGCGGTGCTGCGATCTTCGTGCCGCGGCCGGAGAGACCGACGGGCGCGGCCACCGCGGGCGTCGGCAGGGCCGCGCCGATACCGAGCTGGCAGCCGAGGCCGCAGCAGTCCGGCACGTGGTGATCGGGGGCGGAGGGCAGTTGCGGGTCGGCAGCGCCGTCGCGGCAGATGATCTGGCCAAAGGCGTCCAGCCCGCTCGCGGCGCCGGCGTGGGCGCCGGTGGCGAGGCCGCCGAGAAGGCTCTGCAACACGACGAGATAGGCGGCGAAGATCGCCACCACCGCCATGCGTGCCGAGCTGCGCGCCATTCCCATGCCACTCCCTATCCGCCGCACCACTATCACGGGGCACAGCGGCGTGGAACGCAGCCGCCTGCGGCGCGTTGACCGCAGGAACCTATCGGTCGGGCACGTCGCGTGCCGCAGGGAATCATAGCCGATGCCGATTAAGCGCGTGATGCCTCTCGCGATCCTGTTGCTGCTGGGCGCCTCGGCGATGGCCCAGACGCCGCTTTCGACCGCCTGCGACCTTTCCCGCGCGCCGCAAGCGCCGGCGGCCCAACCACCGACGCCGCCGTCCGGTGACGGCTCGGCTTCCGGCACGGATCCGGGATCGGCCGGCTCGACCGGATGGACTGGCGGGCTTGGCGGATCGAACATAGGCACCACGCCCAGCGGGCCGGTTCCCTCGTCGCCGAACCAGCACCCCGAGGCCGCGACCGGCCTCAATCCGATCGATGGACCGCAGGCGCGGAGCGGGGCTGCATCGCCCCAGTCGGGTTGCTGAAATGTGAGCGCACTAACGAGCTCGCGAGCGGCATAAAGACACCTCGCCGATTGACTTCCGCCTCGTTAGCGCTTTCGATCACGCCGCGCGGCGCCGACGCTCAGCCGTCGTCGATGCGCGATATAGGAAGACGCCGAAACGGGAATTTCATGATGCGTCAGTCGGTCCTTGCCGTTGCGTTCGGGCTTTCCGCCCTGTTTGCCGCCTCCGGCGCCATGGCGCAGACGCGCCCTCAGGCCGGTCTCAACAGCGTGATGGAGATCGACGAGAAGCCCGGCTACGTGCCCTCGGACGACGAATCACAGCTCGACCCGGCATTCCGCCGCCAGCCGGTCTATTTCCGCACCACCGAGGCGCCGGGCACGATCGTCATCCACACCAATGAGCGGTTCCTCTATCTGGTGCAGGGAGACAACCGGGCGTTGCGCTACGGCATTGGCGTCGGGCGCGAAGGCTTCCAGTGGTCGGGCCTGCAGAAGGTGAGCCGCAAGGCGGAGTGGCCGGACTGGACGCCGCCGCCGGAGATGATCCAGCGCCAGCCCTATCTGCCGAGATTTATGGCGGGCGGTCCGGGCAATCCGATGGGGGCGGCTGCGCTCTATCTCGGCCAGACTGTCTATCGCATCCACGGCACCAACATGCCGAACACCATCGGTATGGCCGTTTCGTCCGGCTGCTTCCGGCTGGTCAACGCCGACGTCGCCGACCTCTTCCAGCGCGTGCCGGTGGGCACCAAGGTCATCATCAGGCAGGCGCCGGAACTCTGATACGACGCGTTTGGGGACGCGGAACGGGGGAAACATGAATATCGTCAAGATCGCGCTGGCCGCCGCCGGCCTCGCTTGCGTCGTCGGTACGGTGCAGGCCGACACGCTTGCCGACGTCAAGGCGCGCGGCACGCTGAAATGCGGCGTCAGCCAGGGCCTCGCCGGCTTCTCCGCGCCCGACGACAAGGGGCAGTGGCAGGGCTTTGACGTCGATCTCTGCCGGGCGGTCGCGGCCGCCATCTTCGACGATGCGTCCAAGGTCACCTATGTGCCGCTCAACGCCGATGCGCGCTTCCCCGCGCTCGCCAAGGGCGAGATCGACGTGCTGTCGCGCAACTCCACCTGGACGCTGCAGCGCGAGGCGGAGCTGAAACTGCTGTTCGCTGCCGTCTCCTATTATGACGGCCAGGGCTTCATGCTGCCGGCGGCGAAGAACATCGAATCCTCGCTCGAGCTCGGCGGCTCCAAGGTGTGCACCCAGAGCGGCACCACCAGCGCCCTGAACGTGAAGGACTACTTCCGCCAGAACAACATGCAGCTCGAGCTCGTCGAGCTCCCGAACATCGACGAGCTGGTCAAGGCCTATGACAGCGGCACCTGCAACGTGCTGACGACCGACGTCTCGCAGCTCTATGCGCTGCGCCTGAAGCTGTCGAAGCCCGCCGACCACATCGTACTGCCGGACGTGATCTCCAAGGAGCCGCTGGGACCGGTGGTGCGCCAGGGCGACGATGCGTGGCTCAACATCGTGAAGTGGAGCTACTACGCCCTGCTGAACGCGGAAGAGCTCGGCATCAGCACGGCGACGCTGGACCAGGCGCTGAAGTCCGAGAAGCCGAACGTGAAGCGCTTCGTCGGCACAGAGGGCACTTATGGCGAGCAGCTCGGCCTGACGAAGGACTGGGCGGTGCGGATCGTGCGCAGCGTCGGCAACTACGGCGAGGTGTTCGAGCGCAATATCGGCGCGAATTCCAAGCTCGGCATTCCGCGCGGCATCAACCAGCTCTGGAGCGCCGGCGGCATCCAGTACGCTCCGCCGATCCGCTGAGTCCCAGCGCAACGGCCGGCGCGGCGCTCACTCGCCGCGCCATTGCGGCGGGCGCTTGGCGAGGAAGGCTTCGATTCCCTCGCGGAAATCGGCGCTGCCATAGGTCTGCCTGACGAGGTCGGAACCGTTGGCCTCGGGGTCCGTGGCGAGCCGGCGCAGCGCCTCCTTGGTCGAGCGCAGCGTGACCGGCGCCAGCCCCGCGATGCGTGCGCACATCGCCTCGATATGCGCGTCGACCGCCTCCGCCGGCACCACATCGGCGTAGTTCGGCGGCATCTCCTCGGCACTCGGCGTCTCGGCCAGGAAGATCATGCGCTTGACCGTCGGCAGGCCGAGCGTGGCGGTCAGCCGGCGCAGATTCGCGGCCGAGAGGCAGTTGCCCAGGGTGCGGGCAATCGGCACGCCGAAGCGCGCCCCCGGCACGGCCACGCGGAAGTCGCAGGCATTGGCGATCGCCATGCCGCCGCCGACCGCCCAGCCGTCGATCACGGCGATGGTCGGCATCGGCAGGCTCTCCAGCCCGCTGATGTAGGCCTCAACCTTCTTCTCGTATTCGATGGCATCGTCGCCCGACCGGAATGCCAGGAACTGCTCGATGTCCGTGCCGGCCACGAAGGCCTTCCCGCCGGCACCGCGCAGCACCGTGACCCGGATGGATGGATCGGCGGAAATAGTGGCGCAGGCGCCGGCCAGATCCTCATACATGCGCCAGGTCATGGCGTTGCGGGCGCTGGGGCGATCGAAGGTGATGCGGGCGACCGGGCCGTCGACGGCAAGCCGGACGGTGCCGGGAGACGTCTTCGGCTGGTCCGACTCTGCGATGCTCACGGCGCTCTCCTTCGCGTAGGACCCGGGTTGATCCGGCTCGGCGGTCGGCTTATCGGAGAAGCATCGGGGCGGCAACCATGCCGGGCGCTGCGCCCGGACCGGCCCCGGCTGAAGGTAGGGGCCATGACGACACTTTCCCTTGCGGCGGCGCAGACCATTCTCTCCACCGCTCTCGATCATTGCCGCAAGGGCGGCTTCAAGCCGATGGCGGTCGTCGTGCTCGACGGACGCGGCGCGATCAAGGTCGCCGCCGCCGAGGACGGCACCAGCCTGAAGCGCGGCGAGGTCGCGCATGGCAAGGCCTATGGCGCGCTCTCGCTCGGCATGGGGTCGCGCTCGCTGTTCAAGCGGGCGAAGGAGCAGGCCTTCTTCATCAGCGCCGTGTCGCACGTGGTCGGCGGCGCGCTGGTTCCGGTGCCGGGCGGCGTGCTGATCCGCGACACGGAAGGGGCGGTGATCGGCGCCGTCGGCATCTCCGGCGACACCTCGGAGAATGACGAGGCGGCGGCCGCCGCCGGCATCACCGCGGCCGGTTTCGTGCCTGACCCGGGCAGCGACTGACCTTCAGCAACGATTCTCCCGCACCCGCTTGGCCGCGGCAAAGGCGGCGAGCAGATCGTCGACCTGGCGCTGGCGCGCGAAGTGGCGCGCCGCGTAGTCGGTCTGCCGGCGCGAGCGGGCGAGCCATTCCTCGTCGCCCGCCTCCAGAATTTCAACGAGGCGGTCCGCGATCGTCGCGGGGGTCTCCTCGACGCTCGCAACCTCGGCGAGGTCGGGCAGGCCCTGCGCGCCGACCGGCGTCGTGACCAGCGGCACGCCTTCGACCAGCGCCTCGACCACCTTCAGCTTTACGCCAGCACCGAAGCGCAGCGGCACCACGGCCGCGCGCGCATCGGCGTAGTGCGCGGCGAGGTCCTCCGCCGAGACCCAGCCGGTGACGTGCACGGATCGGCCGGCGAGGGCCACGATCTCGGGCGTCGGATTGGAGCCGACGAGATAGAGCTCGGCATCCGGTATCCGCGCGCGAATCCGGGGCATGATCTCGTTCGCCAGCCAGATCGCCGCGTCGATGTTCGGCGCATGGCTGAAGCCCGCCACGAACAGGATCTTGTGTTCTCGGGCAGCGGCCTGACGAGGAGCGAAGCGGTCGAAGCAGAAGATCGTCGCGCTCAGCGCTTCGACGCTCGGCTCCATCTGGCGGACGGTCTCGGCCTCCTCGGCAGCGGGGTAGATGACGGCATCGGCCCGGCGCCAGACGTGGCGCTCCATCGTCTCCATCCTGTCCGCTTCGCGGGCGATCGAGGCGTCGCCCTTCACCTGTGCCTCCAGCCGCATGCGGGCGGAATGGAGGTCGTGCCCGTAATAAAGCACCGACGCCTTGGTCCATTTCCTCACGGACCCGATGAGGCCGTCGGTGATGCCGGGCCGCGACATCAGCACGTAGTTGATATCGCGACCGTTCTTTTGCAGCCATTCGTCGAGCGTATGCTCGAACGGCCGGTAGAACACCTCGACGCCCATGGCTTGCAAGGCGGGGACGTAAACGGGATCGTAAGCGAGGTGGTAGGGCCAGTATTTCACCACCCAGCCGATGCTCTGGAGGCTGCGCACGAACTCCACCATGTTGCGCGATCCGGCGTCGCGATCCGGCTCCGGCACCTTCTCGTCGACGATCAGCAGGACGGGCCGCAGCTTCGCCCGGTCGCGGGCGCGGAAGATATGGCGAGGGGGCGCTCGGCCCTCGCGCTCGAATGGATAGTTCTCGCGCGCGAGGACGCCCGCCCAGCGTGCGGCGAAGGTGCGCTTATTGACGTCCTGATAGGCCTTGATGCCGCTGGCGGTATCGGTGCCGTGCGACACGCCCTCGAAATGGCAGATGACCGAGCGGGGCTCGAAATAGACCTTCCGGCCCGAGGCCCGCACGCGGAAGCAGAAATCGGTGTCCTCGTAATAGGCCGGCAGGAAGGCCTCGTCGAAACCGCGGAGCTCCTGCCAGACCTCCTTCGGGATCAGCACCGAGGCCCCCGACACGTAGTCGGCCTCCCGCGCATATTGGTATTCCGGCTTGTCGGGGTCGTCGCGCCAGCCATAGTTCGCCGCCGAGCCGTCGGACCAGACGATGCCGCCAGCCTCCTGCAGCCGCCCGTCCGGGTAAACCAACTTGGAGCCCACGAGCCCGGCATCCGTGCGGGTCTTGGCGCATTCCACGAGCGCGTCTATGGCGCCGGGAAGCACGATGGTGTCGTCGTTCAGGAGGTGGATGAAACGCCCCCGCGCGCTGGCCACGGCGGCGTTGCAGGAGCGCAGGAAACCGAGATTGGCCGGATGGACCATCAGCACAATGCCGGCAACCCGGCGCAGCTTCTCAACCTCCGGCGCGCCGGAGGCGTCCTCCGCCACGATCACCTCCAGCGACGCCTTCGGGAGATGCCCGGCGATCGAGGCGAGGCAGTTCAGCACATGGACGACGTTGCCATAGGTCGGGATGATGACCGAGACGTCCGGCGTGCCGTCCACCTCGGGGAAGCGGATCGTCGCCGGGTCGATGTCGCGCAGCGTGTGGACGAAGGTCGCCGGATCGCGCCAGAAGTCGCCGCGCCGCTTCTTCTTGATGCCCAGGGCCTTGCGGATCCGGTGTTTGAGCTTCCTGAGGGCATCGATCTTCAAACGCATGTCGCGGCAATTCCATCGCGTTCCGGGCGGCCGGTGGGACGCGCGGCGCGATCATAGAGGCGCCCGCCGCAAAGGGGGAGGGCGCCAAAGGCGATCGCGGCTTTCCTATTCCGCCGGCGCGGGCAGGGCCTCGGCCGGTTCGTCGGCCTCGCGGGTGCCGCCGATCCAGCGGTTCAGCCGGTCGAGATAGAGATAGACCACCGGCGTCGTGTAGAGCGTGAGCACCTGGCTCAGCGCGAGGCCGCCGACCATGGCGTAGCCCAGCGGCTGGCGCATCTCCGAGCCGGTGCCGTGGCCGAGCATCAGCGGCACGCCGCCGAGCAGCGCGGCCATGGTGGTCATCAGGATCGGCCGGAAGCGGAGCAGGCACGCCTCGCGGATCGCCGCCTCGGGGGTGAGCCCGCGCTCGCGCTCGCCGGCGATGGCGAAGTCGACCAGCATGATGCCGTTCTTCTTCACGATGCCGATCAGGAGGATGATGCCGATGATCCCGATAACCGACAGGTCGAAGCCGCCCGCCCACAGCGCGAGCAGGGCGCCGATGCCGGCGGAGGGCAGGGTGGAGAGAATGGTCAGGGGGTGGACATAGCTCTCATAGAGCATGCCGAGGATGATGTAGACGACGAAGAGCGCTGCGCCGATCAGCGCCGGCTCGCTCGCCAGCGCGCTCTGGAAGGCCTGCGCGTTGCCCTGGAAGCTGCCGGTGAGCGCGGTCGGCGCGCCGATCTCGGCCGACGCCCTGTTGATCGCCGCCACCGCCTGGCTCAGCGCCACGCCGGGGCGCAGGTTGAACGACAGCGTCACCGCCGGATATTGCGCCTGGTGGGACACCGATAGCGAGGCGACCTGCCGGGTGTCGATCGAGACGAGGGTCGAGAGCGGCACCGCTTCGCCGGTAAGCGGCGACTTCAGATAGATGTCGTTGAGCGTGCCGATATGCTTCTGCTGCTCCGGCGTCACCTCGATGATCACCGAGTAGGTGTCGAGCTGCGTGAAATACTGGGTCGCCTGCTGCTGGCCGAAGGCGTCGTTCAGCGTGGCATCGATGAGCTGCGGCTGGATGCCGAAGCGTGCGGCCTGGTCGCGGTCGATGTTGATCTTCACCTGCGGCGCGTTGCCCTGCTGGTCACTTGAAACGTCGGCGAGCTCGGGCAGGGTGCGGAACTTCGCCAGCAGCTTCGGCGCCCATTCGTTGAGCTCGTCGAGATTGGCGTCGGTCAGCGTGTACTGGAACTGCGCCCGCGAGGCGCGCCCGCCCACCGTGATGTCCTGCGCCGGCTGCAGGAACAGGGCGGCGCCGGAGACCGCCTGCAGCTTCGGCCGCAGCCGGTCGATCACCTGCGAGGCCGAGGCATCGCGCTCGTCGCGCGGCTTCAGGGCGATGAAGAAGCGGCCGGTATTGGTGGTGTTGCCGCTGCCGCCGATGGCCGAGCCGAAGCCGGCCACGGCCGGGTCCTTCAGGACGATGGCGCCCAGAGCCGTCTGGAGGCGGCGCATCTCGTCAGGCGAGACGTCCTGTGCGGCCTCGGATATGCCGGTGATGAGGCCATTGTCCTGTGTCGGGAAGAAGCCCTTCGGCACGGTGAGGAACAGCCAGCCGGTGGCGGCCACGGTGGCGAAGAACACCATCAGCGTTACGAAGCGGTGGGTCAGCGCGATGTCGAGCGTACGGCGATAGAAGCCGAGCATGCCGTCGAAGACCGCCTCGATGGCGCGGTAGATCCGCCCGTGATGCCCGTCGCCATGAGCCTTCAGGAAGCGGGCGCACAGCATCGGGGTGAGCGTCAGCGAGACGAACATCGAAACCACGATGGCGAGCGTCACGGTGAGCGCGAACTCGCGGAACAGGCGACCGACGATGCCGCCCATCAGCAGCAGCGGGATGAACACCGCGATCAGCGAGATGCTGATCGAGGCGACGGTGAAGCCGATCTCGCGCGCGCCGGCGATGGCGGCGTCGAACGGTGTCATGCCCTTTTCGAGATAGCGGAAGATGTTCTCGACCACGACGATCGCGTCGTCGACGACGAAGCCGACCGCGATGGTCAGCGCCATCAGCGACAGATTGTCGAGGCTGAAGCTGAGCAGATACATCGCGGCGACCGCGCCGGTCAGCGCCAGCGGCACCACGACGCTCGGGATGAGGGTGGCGCGAATGTTGCGCAGAAAGGCGAGGATCACCATCACCACGAGCCCGATGGTGAGGGCGAGCGTGAACTCGACGTCCTCGACGGAAGCGCGGATCGTGGTGGTGCGGTCGATGATGGTGTCGACCTCGACGCTGGGCGGCACGATGCTGGAGAGCTTCGGCAGTACCTCCTTGATGGCGTCGACCGTCTGGATGACGTTGGCGCCGGGCTGCTTGAACACCAGCAGCAATATGGCCGGCCGGTTGTTCTCGGTGGCGCCGGTGGTGACGTCCTGCGGCGCTTCCACGACGTCGCCGACATCCCTGATCCGCACCGGCGCGCCATTCTTGTAGGCGAGCACGACGTTGCCGTAGTCGGTGGGCGTGGTGAGCTGGTCGTTCGCGCCGATGGTGAAGCTGCGCACAGGGCCGCGGATGTTGCCCTTGGCGGCGAGGGTGGTGGCGTCGTCGATGACGCCGCGCACGTCCTCCAGCGTCAGGCCTGTGGCGGCCAGCCGGGCCGGATCGATCTGCACCCTGATGGAGCGTTTCCGCTCGCCGCCGATCAGCACCTGCGAGACGCCGACGACCTGCGACAGGCGCTGGGCCAGCACATTGTCGGCATAGTCGTCGACGTCGGTCAGCGGCATGGTGTCGGAATGCACCGCCAACACCATGACCGGGCTGTCGGCTGGGTTGACCTTGCGGTAGCTCGGCGGGCTGGTGAGATCATCGGGCAATTGCCGCTGGGCGGCGGTGATGGCGGCCTGCACGTCCTGCGCGGCGCCGTCGATGTTGCGGTCGAGATCGAACTGGATCGAGATCGAGGTGGAGCCCAGCGTGCTCACCGAGGTCATCTGGGTGATGCCGGCGATCTGCCCGAAGCGGCGTTCCAGCGGCGCGGCGACCGAGGAGGCCATGGTCTCCGGGCTGGCGCCCGAGAGCTGCGCGGAGACCTGGATGGTCGGGAAGTCGACCTGCGGCAGCGGCGCCACCGGTAGCAAGGGATAGGCGACGATGCCGGCGAAGGCGATCGCCGCCATCAGCAGCGAGGTGGCGATCGGCCGGCGGATGAAGGGCTCGGATATGTTCATGGCCGGCTTCCGGTGGCGGGAGCGGCGGGTGCCGCCGCCTCGGCGGTCCGCTCGCTGCCGGGGTCGGCCACGGCGACCCGGCTGTCCGGGCGGAGCTTGTACTGGCCCTCGGTGACGACGCGATCGCCGGGCGACAGTCCGTTCAGTACCACGGCGACGCCGTTCGACATCGATCCAGTCTCGATCGGGCGCATGCGTACGGTCGAGCCTTCGTCGACGACCCACGCATAGAGCCCGTCCGGGCCGCGCTGCACGGCGGCGACCGGGATGGTGACGGAGTCCCTGCGCACGGACATCGCAACGCGCACGCGCACGAAGGCGCCGGGCCAGAGCTTCTCGTCGTCGTTGGGGAAGACCGCCTTGAGGCGGATGGTGCCGGTGGTCTGGTCGATCTGGTTGTCGATCACCGTGAGCCGGCCGGTGCCGAGCGGCGTGCTGCTGTCCTGCTTGGCGTAGGCGGTCACGGTGACCGCGCCGGCGCGCATTGCCGCCTGCAGGGCGTCGAGATTCTTCTCGGGGCTGGTGAACAGCACGGCGATCGGCTTCAGCGTGGCGAGGGTCGCGATCGCGGTGGTGTCGCTGGCATGGACGATGTTGCCGGCGTCGATCTGGCGGATGCCCATGCGGCCGTCGGTCGGGGCAGTGATGGTGGTGTAGCCGAGCGTGGTCTGCGCGCTCTCGATCGCCGCCTCGTCGGCACTGATCGCGGCCTTGATCTGGTCGACGGTGGCCTGCTGCTGATCGACGCTCTGCTTGCTGGCATAGTCCTTCTGGACCAGCGAGGTGTAGCGCGCGAGGTCGGCGGAGGCGCTGCGCAATTGCGCCTCGTCCTTCGCCTTCTGCGCCTTGGCCTGGTCGAGCGCCGCCTGATAGACGCGCGGATCGATCCGGGCGAGCACATCGCCCGCATGGACCTCCTGGCCCTCGTCGAAATCGACGCTCTGCAGCGTGCCGTCGACCCGGCTGCGGATGGCGATGGTGTTGGACGCCTGCACCGTGCCGATGGCGTCGAGCTCGACCGGCACGTCCCGCTTCTCGGCCTGCGCCACCTTCACCGGCACGGCGACGTGCTCGGCCCTGGCCGGGGCTTCCGGCGCAGCGCGGGCCGGTAGCCGGTACCATGCGAAACCGCCGCCGCCGGCGAGCGCGAGGGCAAGGAGCATGGCGACGCGCGGGACGCGGCGGCGGGCGGGCGTGGAGGAATCCGGCATCAGGGTGCTCGATGGATCGACGACACCCGAGATCATTATCGGAATCGATGTCGTCGCATGTTTGCGGAGGCATTAATTTTTCTTCACTTCAGGACGTTACGTCAGTCTTGGCCGGGCTCGGCGGGGCCCACTACTTTCGGCCGAGCCGTCAAGGAATTGGAGGCTTCATGCCGCCGCATCCGCGTCACACAACCGACATGCACAGGCACCAAGGAAGGTCGTTGCGCCGGGTCCGCGAGGCGACCGGCGGCGACATGTCGCGGAGCGCGGAGGGGGAATGAGCGAGGCTGCCGGACTTGCACCGCAAAGGCGGCTGCCGTCGCTTGGCGAGATCGCGTCCGACGCGCGCCGCTCGCGCCTCGTGCTGGCGCTGCTCTTCCTCGCCTGCGCGCTGCCGGGCTTCTTCACCATGCCGATCCTCGATCGCGACGAGGCGCGCTTCGCGCAGGCGACGCGGCAGATGGTGGAGAGCGGCGACTATGTGACGCCGCGTCTCGGCGAGGAGACGCGCTTCAAGAAGCCGATCGGCATCTACTGGCTGCAGGCGGCGGCGGTGCGCATCACAGGCCACGGCGCCGACGCGCCGATCTGGGTCTACCGCCTGCCCTCGCTCATCGCCGGATGCCTGGTCGTGCTGCTCATCCACGCCATCGGCCTCAGGCTGTTCGGCCCGCGCGCGGCACTGGTTGCCGGGGCGCTGATGGCGGCCTCGATCATCCTCGGCGCCGAGGCCCGGCTCGCCAAGACCGACGCGACGCAGCTCGCCGCCGCCGTCGCCGGGCAGTTCGCCTTGGCGCGGCTCTATCTCGCCAAGGCCGAGGAACGGCTGTCGATCGGCTGGCCGCTGCTGTTCTGGGGGGCGATGGGCGCGGGCATCCTCGTCAAGGGGCCGATCGTGCCGATGCTGGCCGGCCTCACCATCCTCGGACTGGTGATCTGGGACCGCCGGGCGGCCTGGCTTCGCCGGCTGCGGCCGGCCATCGGCCTGCCGCTGCTGCTTGCCATCGTCGCGCCCTGGCTCATCGTCATCGCGATGAAATCCGGCACCGCCTTCTTCGAGGAGGCCGTCGGGCGCGATCTGCTCGGCAAGGTAGCGACCGGGCAGGAATCGCACGGCCTGCCGCCGGGCGCGCATTTCCTCACCTTCTTCTTCATCTTCTGGCCGGGCGCGGCGCTCGCCGCCGCGGCGGCGCCCTGGGCATGGGCGAACCGCAACGAGCCCGCCGTGCGCTTCTGCCTGTGCTGGGCGGTGCCGTTCTTCCTCGCCTTTGAGCTGATCGCGACCAAGCTGCCGCACTACACGCTGCCGGCCTATCCGGCGATCGCGCTGCTCGCCGGCGCGGCGCTCGCCTCAGGCGCGCTGACTCCGCCCAGGGGATGGATGCGGCTCTTCGCCTTCCTCGCGGCGGCGGGCGGATCGCTGGCCGCCATCGGCCTCGTCGGCGCGCTCTACTGGTTCGAGGGGCATGTGCCGTTCCAGGCGCTGCTGCTCGCGGCGGCGGCCCTGCCGGTCGGCGCCATCGCGGTAGTCCGCAGCCTGAGGATGGGGCTCGAGGCGGTCTATGTGCCGCTCTTCGCGCAGGCTATCGTCCTCTACACGCTCGGCTACGGCGTTGTGATGCCTCGCCTCGATGCGCTGTGGCTCTCCCCGCGCGTTGCCGAGGTGATCGCCCGCGACGTCTCCTGCGGGAAGCCGCGGATCCTCGTCGCCGGCTTCTACGAGGCGAGCGTGCTGTTCGAGCTCGGCACCGACGTCCAATTCAGCGACGGCGCCGGCGCGGCAGACTTCCTCGCCACGCCGGGCTGCCGCGTGGCGGTGGTCGCGCAGCGCGAGCGTGCCCGCTTCGATGCCCGCAACCGCGAACTCGGCCGCGCGCCGGAGCCGCTCGCGACGGTCTCGGGGGTGAATTCCGGTACCATGCACCCCGTTTCGCTTGCCGTGCTGGCGGCCGAAGGGGCTGCGAAATGATCGCTCCTGCGAAAGGTTTCCGCTCATGACGATGTCGCTCTCCGCATTGTCGATCAATCCGTGGCTGGTCGTCGGCTTCATCGGTCAGGCGCTGTTCACGGGCCGCTTCCTGGTGCAGTGGATCGCCAGCGAACGGGCGCGGCGGAGTGTGGTGCCGGTCGCCTTCTGGACGTTCTCCGTGCTCGGCGGCGTCACGCTGCTCGCCTATGCCATCTACCGGCAGGACCCGGTGTTCATCGTCGGGCAGGCGGCCGGACTGCTGATCTATGGGCGCAACATCTACTTTCTCGCCAGTGAGCGTACGCGGGGGAAGGACACGGGCGCCGCCGCGGAGACCCCGTAGCGCCCCGCGGCGAGGCGCCGCATCCCGCAACTTTCAGGGGGACGTCATCGCCGCTTCACACCCCCTTCACAGCGCTGATCTGTAGTCGCCGCCGGATACGGGAAGCCGTGGTCCGGGGGAGCGGAAATGACCATTCTGAAGCCGCTGCTGCGTAGCCTTCGGGCACGCCTGGCTGCGAGGCCGATCGTCTTCGTCGCCGTCGCCACCTTCGCCCTGTCGCTCTTCTTCATCGTGTTTCCGGCGGTCGATCTCGCCTTCACCCGCCTGTTCTATGTTGCGGGCGAGGGGTTCCCGGCGGCCCGCATCGGGCTGCTGCAGGAACTGCGCGAGGCCGGAAGCAACATTCCTGTCGCGGTCGCCATCGTGCTGATCGTCGTGCTGGTGCTGAAGCTCATCTATCCGCTTCGGCCCTGCCTGCTTCCGCCACGCTTCACTCTCTACATGACGAGCGTGTACCTGCTGGGGCCGGTGCTGCTGGTGAACGGCATCCTCAAGACCTTCTGGGGTCGCCCACGGCCGGTGAAGACGCTCGATTTCGGCGGCTCGCTGCCCTTTGTCGACGCCTGGTCGATCGGCGACAAGCTCTTCAGCAACCGCTCCTTCGTCTCAGGCGAGGCGGCTGCGGTGGCGTGCCTGCTGCCGCTGGTGCTGTTCGTGCCGCGGCCCTGGCGCTGGCAAGTGGTCTTCATCGTCGCGCTGATGGTCGGCGGCGTTTCGCTCAACCGGATCGCCTTCGGGGCGCATTATCTTTCCGACGTGGCGATCTCCATCGCGCTCGTGGTGACGGTCGCCGTGGCATCGCGGCAACTGTTCTATGTGAGCCATGCCGCCGCGCTCTCCAACGAAGTGCTGGAGGCGCGGCTGACCCGGATCGGGCTGAACAGCCAGGCGGCGTTCCGCCGCCTCGTCGATGGCGGGCGAGGGGTGGCCGGAAGCGTCGGGCGGCTCGGCGCTCAGCAGGTGCCGGTGCTGCTGTCGCTCGCCGGCGCGCTGGCGGGCAGGCTGGAAGCCACCCTCAACGGGATCGCGGCGCCACTGTCCTCGGCGATCGGCGGGACGATGGTGCGCTTCCTGAGCCAGGTGACGCCGAACAGATCATAGATGCCGACGAGGGCGCGGCCGAAATTCGTGTATTTCGACCGGCCGGCGAGACGCGGGCGATCGCCTACCGGCGCATAGGCCACTTGCTGGCCGTAGCTCAGGAAAAGCGCAGGCAGATAGCGGTGCATGCTGGAGAAATAAGGCAGACGCAGGAACGCCTCGCGCCAGTAGACCTTGATGCCGCAGCCGGTGTCCGGGCAGTCGTCGGCGAGCAGCCAGCCGCGCAGCCCGTTGGCGAAGCGCGAGGCGAAACGGCGCGACCCCGTCGCGCGGCGCTTCTCGCGAATGCCCCCGACCAGCGCCGGCCCCTCGGCGCCGGGAGGGGCGAGGCGGGCAACCAGCGCGGGGATGTCGGCCGGGTTGTTCTGCCCGTCGCCGTCCATGGTGGCGATGACCGGGAAGGCGGCGGCGGAAACACCGGTGCGCAGCGCCGCGCTCTGGCCGGCGCGGCGACCGTGGCGCAGATAGCGCAGGCGCTTCGGCGCGCCCGCGGGCTGGGCTTCGAGCATGGCCCGTATTTCGTCGGCGGTGCCGTCGTCGCTGCAATCGTCGACCACCACGATCTCGCCGAGCATATCCTGCGGCACCACCGCGAGCGTCTCGGCGACGAGACGGCCGATATTACCAGCTTCATTATAGGCCGGGATGATGACCGAGACGCGCATGGAGAACCTTCTGCAGCCGGGGCGGCCGACAATTCCCGTCTTTCATGAAACTGCGATGAAATCGCGGCAGGAACAGTTGTTTCGAGAAGTGTTCTCCGTTGGCCAAATAACCTAACGTAATGACCTTGGGTGATTATTGGGCCAGGCGAGTGGGCAGGGTTCGACGCCGGCCATCGGAGCGCATGCGCGCGCCGCATGGCCATGGTGCCTCGACCGGTAATCCAGTGGTAAAATCGTGACCTTGATACCGTCCGCTGCCGGCAACCGAGGGCGCGGCGGCCGGAGTGTGCAGTGCGGCATTGTCGAGGGGAGAAGGACTCCGCTATAAGGGATGCGCTCGCGAGCGAGTTACCTTCCTTGTGTGGATAAGACGAACAAATTGATGAAATTTTCTTCGGCTGCCGACGCAGTGGACATCACGGCTCAATTCCGGCGTCTGGAAGCAAAGCTCGACGAAGCGTTGTTTCAACTGGATTTTATAACCAGTCACTTGTCGAGCTACATCGGTTCCCAGACGGCGCTAACCTATCTGGCGGACGGTACGCCGATTTATGTCAACTCCAACGATTTCGGACCTCCCGCGAATTTCGTCGCGGGCGGGCTCTACGAAGTCGACAATCTGGAGACGCTGTTCAGCTTCGTTCATTGCGATTCGGTCTTCCTCGATATTGGTGCGAATTTAGGGTTTTTCTCGCTCAATCTGGCGCGCCGGCTGCCATTCGGTCGCGTTCATGCTTTCGAGCCGCATCCTCAGCTTGCACGGCTCGCCCGGGCGAGTGCCTATCTGAACGGTTTCTCGCAGCTACACGGAACGGCGGACGCCCGCATCGTGGTGCACCAGCTCGGCCTCGGGGAGCAGAATGGCGAAGTAACCTTCTCCTATCCTCAGGATCATCTGGGGGGAGGTACCCAGGGTGCAGGCAGCGGACAGCAGATCAAGGCCGAATTGCACCGCCTCGACGACCTGATGCCCGATAGTCTGATCTGTGACATTGTGAAGATCGATGTCGAGGGGCACGAGCTCGGAGTCTTGCGGGGCATGCGCGGAACTCTGGCGCGCTCGCCGAATGCTGTCGTGCTGTTCGAGAAGCTGGAACGCGGCGCCGGAAACGAGGCTCCACTCGAAGCCTATTTCGAAAAGCTCGGCTTTCACCTGTTCGGGATCGACCCCGGTCCGGTCCTGCGGCCGTTGCAGAAGGATACGCTGGCGGATTACAGTGGCTATGTACTTGCCCACCGTGATCCTGACCTGCGGCGTTCCCGGTCGTTTTTCCGGATCTATCCCCGGCAGTTCGTCACGCAGGCGGCCACTCTGCAGCGGCAGGAGCGCGATCTTCTTGAGGCCACCGGCGGAGATCGTGAAATCCTCTTCTACGGGCCATACTGGCGGCTGCGGCGCGGCGTCTACCGGATCAAGCTGGGCGGCGAGATCGATGGCGACGTTGCGCTCACCGTCGCCGCACGCTTCGGCTTCCCGGTTGCGACCTTGTCACTGAGCGCCGCCTATAAATCTGCCGAATTCATATGCGAACGTGATCTGCAGTATTTCGAGATCGTCGCGCGGGCCAAGGGTGGCCCCGCATCGGTGGCGTTGAACTGGGTGGAGCTGGAGAGGATCGGCTGACGATAAATCGCCAGTGGAACGGCCTTCTTAGCTGTCGGCACGCCTGCGAAGGCGCGGATCGCGAGTGACATGCTCTATACGTTGTTCGGGACGCCATCGGCATATTCGCAGTGGCTTCTGCATCTGTTGCGACAGATCGTGGAAACCGCTCATGGCCCGGCCCGCATCCTGAGCTGCGTCTATTTTTCGCAGTTGCGAGAAGCCTGGGCGCATCGGGCCGGCGAGCCGCTCATCATCTTCTCCGACATCCCCGAGCAGAAGCTCTCGGCGCTCATGCTGCAGGCGCGCGCGCCGATCGTCGTTGCCTATGACGATCCGCTGCTCGCGCTGGCCTTCAACATGCAGGCGCGCCAGATCGACCTGCGGCAGGGCATCCGCTTCCTCGCACAGAGCTACGCCACGCTTGAGAACATCTACTTGGCCTCAAATTCGCTTGTCGTGTCACCGCGCAACAAGTCGATGCGGCTGGCGGATTTCATCCACCATGTTCTGTCGGCCTATAATCTGACGCTGGGCGAGGAGCAGATGCAGGCCGTGCTCACACGCATGATCGGCCCCGGGTCGCTCGACGAGACGGCGAAGGACAACCTCGCCCGACACATCCCGCCGGTGGCGACCACCTTCGACAAGGCGGAGCAGGCGCTCGCCCGCACCGCACTCATGCCTTATGCGATGGCCATGGGGCGCAGGCCGATCAACAATGTCGTCTGCCCCGTCGAGTTGCTGCACGACTGGGACCACCCCGGCCACTATCTGTCGCCCGCTCCGATCGACCTGACCGGGCCGGCGCGGATTCTCACGGCGGGACATTCGCTCCATCTTCCGGTGGGGCGCTGGCGCGCACGCGTGGAGATCGAGGTCGAGGAGAACCTGTCGGGAAACGTGCTGTCGACCGACGTGCTGCTCGGCGACCTGTCCGTGGGTGGCGTAACGGGTCCGCTGCCCGCGCAGGGCGCCTTCACCTTCGAGATCGACTTCGATGTCTCCGATGCCTTTCCGCCGGTCCAGCTCCGGATGGTGCTTCAGCAGGGGGCAATCGAGGGCTATCTGGCGCTTCGGCATCTTGAGTATGAGCGGCTATGATGAGCGCAAACCGCAAATGTCGTACATTAGAACGAAGGCTTGGCGCTGAGGCCGTCGGGCGCGGAGGCTTCCGTTGAACTGGCTGGTCAAGACATCGTCCGCCGTCGCGATTCCGGCCCGGCGCGTCGCGGGCGAAGCCCGCACGCATGGCGCCTTCCGCGGCTTCGTCCGCCGGCGCCGCATGCTGCTGCGGATCGCGCTCGTGCTGCCCACCTTGCTGGCAGCGGTCTATTTTGGATTCTTCGCCACGCCCCGCTACGTCTCCGAGACGCAGATCGTCGTGCGCAGCGCGAATTCCTCGCGCGTATCGGGGCTGGAGGCGCTGTTCCGCAGCTTCGGCGTCGCGCGCGCCGTCGACGATACCAATGTGGTCCAGAAATATCTCGTCGCGCGCGACGCGCTGATCGCGCTGGAGGAGCGCCTGCCCCTGCGCGAAATGTTCGGGCATAGCTGGGTGGATGTTTTCTCCCGCTATCCCCGTCCGTGGGACGACGGGAGCTTCGAGAGCTTCTTCCGCTATTACCAGACCCGCATCTCGGCGATACAGGACCTCAATCGCGGCATCATCACCCTGACGGCCGAGGCCTTCCAGCCCGAGGACGCCAAGCGCATCACCGAGGAACTGGTGCGTTTGGCCGAGCAGGTCGTCAATCGCATGAACGAGCGTGCTCTCGGAGACGCGATCAATCTTGCCCAGAACGAGGTCAGGGCCTCGGAGCGCCGTCTGATCGAGGCGCAGGCGGCCCTAACCGATTTCCGCAATGCCGCGGTTCTGGTCGATCCGACCAAGACCTCGACCTCGGTGCTCGAAACCATCACCAGCCTGGCGACCGAGATGAGCCTCACCCAGGCCCAGATCGTGGAGATGAGCCGCACCGCGCCTTCGAACCCGGCGATTGCCATCGCGCAGGCGCGGGTCGAGGCACTGCGGGCGCGCATCAGCGCGGAACGAGCAAGCCTGGCGGGTGACGACAACGCACTTGCGACGAAGGTCTCGGCCTATGAGCGGCTGACCCTGGTGCGCGACCTCGCCGACAAGGCGCTGGCGTCAGCCATGACGTCGCTCGAGTCGGCGCGCTCCGAGGCACTGCGCCAGCAAATCTACGTGGAGTCCATCTCCGCGCCCAATTTGCCGGATCAATCGACGGAGCCGCGCCGGCTGCGGCTGGTCTTCATGGTGCTGGTTGTCACGCTGATCATCTACGCCATGTTCTGGATCCTGTCGGTGGGAACCAAGGAGCACGCGGTATGAAGCTTTTCGACGCGCGCCGCTGGGCACCAGTGCGGATGCAGTTCCGGGTCCTGTCGGCGCTGGTCGCGCGCGAGGGGCTTGCCAAGTACGGCCACGACAATCTCGGCTTCTTCTGGGTCATGGGCGAGCCGCTCGTCTTCGCCGGTGCCGTCATGGCTCTGTGGACCATCATCAAGCATAACCATATGGAGGAGGTCGGCCTCGTCCTGTTCGTGCTCACGGGCTATTGCGCGATCACCCTGTGGCGCCATCTGATCAACCAGTCGGTGCACGCGCTCCGGCGCCGCTCAGGCCTGCTCTATCACGCCAACGTCAAGCCGCTCGACATCCTGCTCGCGATCTGCGTGCTGGAGACGCTCGGCATCTTCACCGCCTTCATGATCGCCTATATCCCGCTGGCGCTCTTCGAGGTCGTCCATCCGATCTACGATCCGCTCAACCTCGTTGGAGGGTTCATGCTGCTCGGCTGGTTCGGCTCGGGCTTCAACCTGTGCCTGGCCGCTTTGTCGGAGCGCTACGAGATCATCGAGAAATTCGCGCAAGCGACGATGTATGTGACGTTGCCGCTGACCGGTGTCTTCACCATGGTCGATTGGCTGCCTCAAGCTGTCCAGAATGTCATGCTCTACTCGCCGATGGTGAATGCACTTGAGATGTTTCGTTCGGGTGTCATGCCTCCGGAGGTCGTCACGAAGTTCAGCGTGCCCTATCTGATCGGCTGCTGTCTCGCCATGAGCGCGCTTGGCCTGTTGCTGATGCGCGACGTCAAGAAGCATATCGGCACATGAGCGAAGTCGAGCGCACATCCTCGGGCGAGATAGTCGCGGTCCGCGAGCCGGAATTGCGCCCGATCGAGATGCGGCCGGTTCCCGCCCCGCGCGAGCTCGAGGGGCGGGAAATCGTGCCGGTGTCGGGAGAGGCGACACTTGCAGCGCCGCGCCGCCGACGCTGGCTGCTCCATTTCTGCGTCACCATCCCGACCACGCTTTTCGGCATCTACATCTTCCTGTTCGCCTCGAACGTCTACATGTCCGAAGCTCAGTTCCTCGTGCGTGCGCCGAGTTCGACCGGCGCCTTCACCGTGGCCGTGAACCAGGGGATGCTGCGCTCGAGCGACGAGTCGCAGATCGTCGAGGCCTATATGTCCTCGCGGGACATGATGGTGGATATCGACCGGAAGCTTGATCTGCGGGCGATCTATTCGCGCCCGGAAGCAGATTTCCTCAGCCGCTTTCCATTGCCCTTCATGGCTGGAACCGAGGAGCGCCTGCTGCGCCACTTCAAGAGCTGGGCCACGACGGATCTGGAAGAGGCGACCGGCATCATGACGCTGCGCGCTTATGCCTATCGCTCGGACGATGCCTATGCGGTCGGCTCCGCCATGCTCACCTCGGCCGAGGAACTCGTGAACCGGCTGAACGCGCGCGCCTATCAGGACCGGGTCGACTATGCCCGCAGCGTCATCGAGAAGGCGCGAAGCGAGGTGGCCAAGGCCGAAGCCAATCTCACCGCCTTCCGCAACGCGACGCAGACGGTGGACCTCGGGCGCGAATCCACGGCCGCGCTCAACCAGATCGGCAAAATGGCGACCGAGCTCGCCCAGATGGAGGCATCGCTCAAGCAGACCATGAGCGTGACGCCGAACCATCCGGGCATTCCCTCGCTGCGCGAGCGCATCGCCTCCTTCAAGAGCCAGATCGACGAGCTGAAGAAGCGGGTCACGGGCGAGAGCACCTCCATGACGCGCGACCTCGGGGAGTTCGAGCGCCTATCTCTGGAGCGAGGTATCGCCGCCAAGGGGCTGGAAGCCGCTTCCTCCTATCTCGACAAGGTCAGCCAGGAAGCACAGGTCCAGCACTTCTATCTCGCGCGCGTCAGCGAGCCCAATCGCATCCAGACGCCCGAATATCCCCGCCGGATCATGTGGTTCCTCATCGTCTTTGCGGTCGGTTGGGTTGCCTATCGGGTTATTCTTGCCGTGCGCACCCTCATCTGGGATCACAACGGCTGATGCTGAAATCCCTGCTGCCGGCTCCCGTACTGCGCGACTGGCCTTTCGCTCCCCGCCCTCCGGCCCCGGTGCAGACGGGCGTGGCCCGTCCCCGCGCTGTGCGGATGACCAATGTCGTGAAGGAGTACGAGACGCCTGTGGGCGTCAAGCGCGTGCTCGACGGCGTCAGCCTGGAGGTTCGCGAGGGCGAAAAGCTCGCAGTGCTCGGGCGCAACGGCGCCGGCAAGTCGACGCTCGTGCGCCTTCTCGGCGGCGTCGAGACGCCGACGGTCGGTTCTGTCGAGCGGGGTCTGTTCATGTCCTGGCCGCTCGGCTTCTCGGGCGGCGTCGAGAACAACATGAACGGCATGGACAACATCCGTTTCATCTGCAAGCTCTACAACCGCCCGGTCGACCACGTGACCGCCTTCGTCGAGGATTTCGCGGAGCTCGGCCGCTTCCTCTACGTGCCCGTCGGCAATTATTCGTCGGGCATGCGCATGCGTCTCGCCTTCGCGCTGACGCTCGCCATCGATTTCGAATGCTTCCTGATTGACGAGGTGACGGCGGTCGGCGACCAGCGCTTCCATCGCAAGTGTCACGAGGAGCTGTTCGTGAAGCGGGCCGACCGCGCGCTGATCATGGTCAGCCACGACATCGGTTCGATACGCACCTTCTGCCATCGGGCGATGGTTCTGAAGGGCGGCCGGGCGCGCATCTTCGACGATATCGATCTGGCGATCCGGATCTACGCCACGCTTTGAGTGATTGTACCTGATGTCCAAGTCCATCCTGATCGAAGCCTACAACCTCACCCTCGCCAGGGGTACGGGCATCAAGACCTATGTGAAGGCGCTTTCCGACATCGCTTGCGAGCTCGGCTACAAGGTCGATGCGCTGTTGCAATCCGACCGGCGGCTGAACCGGCGCGACAACATGCTCGCCGAGATCGCCTTCTTCGAAGGCGTCAGCAGCACCAACTGGAAGGATCGCTATCTGCGCGAACCGCTGGAGGTAGCGGTCGGCGTGCCGTTCGGTCTGCGCGCCCATGGGCTCGCGCGCACCGGCATCGTCCTGCAGGGGTCGACCGACGATCTTCTCGCCCGGTATAATGAGCTGTTCGTGGCCTATCGCTTCGTCAACGCGGCGCGCCGGCACTTCCGTCGCCACGGGCGGCTGCTGGAGCTGAAGCCCGACAGGACGCCCGACCTCTTCCACCTCACCCATCTCGCGCCCGTGCGCGTGCGGGGAGCGGCCAATATCTGCACGGTGCACGACGTCATCCCGCTGCGCCTGCCCAACGCGACGCTCGACAACAAGAAACACTTCCTCAATTCGCTGCGCGTGCTCTGCCGCGACTGCGACCGGATCCTGACGGTCTCCGAATGTTCCAAGCGCGACATTCTGAGCATCGTCGACATGCCGGAGGACAAGATCGACGTCACCTATCAGGCCGTGAGCCTGCCGCCCGCTCTGCTGGAGCGCGACGAAGCGCAGACGGCCAACATACTCGACAACATTTTCCGGCTCGAGATGGGCGGCTATTTCCTGTTCTTCGGCGCGCTCGAACCGAAGAAGAACGTCTCGCGCCTCATCGACGCCTATGCCGCGTCGGGGGTGAAGGCGCCGCTGGTGATCGCGGGGGGCCTCGGCTGGAGCTACGAATCCGAGGTCAAGCAGATCGACCAGGAGCATTTCTCCTCATGGCGCATCCGCGAGGAGGAGATCCGCCGCGAGCGCCGGGTGCGCCATGTCGATCATGTCCCGCTGAGTCATCTGGTGGCGCTCATCCGGGGTGCCCGCGCGGTGCTGTTCCCGTCGCTCTACGAGGGCTTCGGCCTGCCGGTGCTCGAGGCTATGACGCTCGGCGCGCCGGTGATGACGTCCAACGTCGCCTCCCTGCCGGAGGTGGCCGGCGAGGCGGCGCTTTATGTCGATCCCTACGATATCGACGAGATGACCCGGGCCATCGTCGCGCTCGACACCGACGCGGACCTGCGGCAGGGGCTGAAGGGGCGGGGCCTGGAGCAGGCGAAGAAATTCTCGATGGACATCTACGCGCGAAGGATCGCCGCGGCCTACGACGCGACCCTTCGCTGACGTCCTGACGGTTCAGGCGAGCGCCGCCACCTTGTCGGCAAAGGTGGTATTGGCGGACCGGCATTCCTCCAGCGCCTCCGGATAGGAGGTGGCCATTCTCTGGAAGCGCTGCCAATCGGTCGGGTCGCACAGCGGCACCGGGTGCTTGTAGTCGTAGAATTTCGACGAGCTCGGGAACGCGATGACCTTGCGACCCATCAGGGTCGCCCAATAGGCCCCGTGGAAGCTGTCCGTGAGCACCAGCTCCGCCTCCCCGAGGAAGGTAATGGCCGTCTCGAAATCCGCGGAATTGGTCAGGAGCGGAACATCCTGGGGCAGGGTCTTGCGCAGGTTCTCGTTCCGATAG
Source organism: Allobosea sp. 117 (assembly GCF_000702305.1). GTDB lineage: Bacteria > Pseudomonadota > Alphaproteobacteria > Rhizobiales > Xanthobacteraceae > Ancylobacter. The sequence goes on along the minus strand of NZ_JNLC01000012.1, from coordinate 204,052 downwards.
GTGCCCTCATGGGCATACATGACGATCGGGTGCTTCACCTCGAACTTGCGGTCGAAAATCGGGTCCATGCACGACACGCACGGCACCCATTCGTAGGGATGGCCGTGATCGCGCACCCCGATGAGATCAAAGGGGAGGCCCTCGAAATGATATTTGCGCTTGAGATGGCGCCAGTCGCCCAGCTTCCAGTCGTTGTGCCCGGCACCCCAGACCACGACCTTCGTCTCCTGCCGCTTGTTCTGGAAGATGTAAGTGAGGCCCGGCATGAAGAAGTCGAGCTCCAGGAGCCCGCCGCCACCGACGATGATCACTGCCGCTTCGAAGAAACGCTCCTTCCACTCCCTGCGTTCCGGCTGAGTCGGCACTTCGCGCGGCATGAAGCCGAGAATCTCGCGTCCGATGACGGGGATTTTCTGGTCAAAGTACAGATAGGGGGCGCATTTCAGATCGCCGATATTATTCGTCTTCAAGCGATGAAGATTGAGGAATTTTGTCATTCCGGATCGCCTATTATTATGGCCCAGCCTTTGTGCAATCTGACGCAGATGGTCCCGAAGCAAGGATGAGGTTCATGCCTCGCGACCTTGTTGGCTTTTAGGGTTATTCGGGTCGCCGGGAAAGCGTTTCCCCTGCGTCTTCCACGCCTTGCCGACAATCTTCGGGTGTCGACCAGGCGGCTGGAGATGAACCGCGACTTACGGTTGTCCGCCGCGGAGCGCGATTCCACCGAGCAGCCAAGCTCCTTGCCCATGGCGCTCAATTCCGATCGCGGACATATGCCCTCAGCGCCTCCACCATCACGGTAAAATTGCGCGTGGGAGCGCCACGTTGCGGATTGGAAAGCCAAGGGCCATAGTCGTTCTTCTCTCCTGCGGAACGTGGATAGTTGAAGAAATACCAGTAAGGCTCGTATTGGATAAGCGTCGAGCCGAGATCGACCGCACGTTCCGACCACTTGATCAGCCAATCGACGCTGCAAGACGTCTCCGGCACCGAAATGCGATCGCACAGCCAGGCCTGGTTTGACAAGCCGATGCCTTCAGCCTCCGCGACAAGCTGAGGTGGAAACAGCTTCGGCCAACTGTCCATGCGCGCGGCGAGCGGATCCGCCCATGATTTCAGCGGCTCGTTGTTGCCGTAGGTTATGATCACTCGTGAGCGGTATTGTGACACGGCGTCGATCAACTCGCGTTCATTGCGCTCCTGACCGACAAAGGGCTTGCGCAGATCTTTGTTGCCCGAGGCGTACCACCAGGGATCATTGAAAACGACGAGCATGTCGTTGCGCGCAGCAAAGCCGAGCTGGTCGTCGAGGATCTTGCGGAGGAAATACGGTCCGTCGGGGAAGATGGCCTTCTTCTTGGTGAACCAGTTCACCCCGCTATGATACATTTGAGTAGAGAAATTCGCCGCGAAGCTCTCATGGATGCGGATGCCGGCGAAGGACGCGCCATACCGGTCGCGGATCGCCTGCAACTGTTCGACCGATTTGCAGACGCCGTGCAGCCGGTCATAGGGCTGCGTGACGGGTTTCGCCGCCGGACGGGGCGGCGCCTTGGTGCCGGATGTCCAGGTGTCGAGCACGAAGTTCAACTGCTTCTGCACGACGAGATCGAGCGCGTCGAACAGCAGGGTTTCGTCGGTCTGCGCGCAGCCCAGGAAGACGAGGGGCTGGAAGGTTCCTTCCAGTCCCTTGATGGCGTCGAGCGTGTTGGATAGGCCGGCCAAGTCGCGATTCTGCACCGGGCTGTTGACGAAGGCTTCCTCGATCGAGAAGCCCAGGATGAGCTTGCCCGCAGCGCTGCGCGCAAGGGCCTCCCGGGACACGACGAGGCAGCAGGTTCCAACCAGGAACCCGACGAGCGCAACCGCGAGAACCCGGAACAGCCCTGCTCGCACCGGAGGTTCAGGAGACCTGGTGGCGTGCGTCATGCCTACGATCCCTGGTGGGGATCACCGCGCGTCGGCGGCAATCCACCACTGGTAGCCATGTGCGAGGCCGGAACCGTCGCCCTGCCGCGCAACGGTTCGCAGCGCGGCATGCACGCCTTCGGTCAGGGACCTGCGCTCGGACTCGGCCCGGATAAGGTTCCCGAGCGCGGTGGTCCGCGCGACGTCGAGGTCGCGTCGCATCTTGGCATCGCCCTTCTGCGGGCGCGGCGTCTTGGCGGCCGCGTGGCTCGCCTTCGCCACCTTGATCAACGCCGCGCGCAGATCGGGGTAGGTGTCGAAGACGAGGGGATCAAGCAGAAGAGAGGCGGCCAGCTCCTCACGCGACCAGAGCATCCGGCTGAGCCGCTTGGCCTCATCCTCCGACAGCGTCTTCGACTTGCAGAGCTGCCAGGCTTCGATCGTGAGAGTGGGATTCAGGCTCATTCACGTTCCTCCGGCGGGCCGCCTTTTCATAGGCCGGGATCGCCTGTTCAACCATGGATGTGACGGTGAAGCGGTTTTCGAATTCGGCGCGCGCACCTTGGCTGAGACGCTCGCGCAGCTGCCGGTCACGGGCGATATCGATCAGCCGGCGCGCGCAGACGTCGGCCTCGTTGCCGTCGACCGGCACGAGGTAACCGGAAACACCGTCGCTCACTACCTCCTTCAGGCCGCCCGAGGCGAGCGCCACCACGCTCGCTCCCGCGGCCATGGCCTCGATGGCGACGAGGCCGAAGCTCTCATAGCGGCTCGGCATCAGCGTCGTGTCGCAGGTCGCGTAGATGTCGTCGAGCTCCTCGCGAGTGACCATGCCGCGGAACGAGACGCGCGGATGCGTCAGGAGCGCCTCGGCGTCCGCGTCCACGAAATATTCGCGGGCGTTGGCCGACACCTCGTCGCCGACGAAGACGACCGTGGCTTCCGGCACGGCATCGAGCAGGAGCTTGAGGGCGCGGGCAGCGACGTCGATGCCCTTTCGCGGCTCGAAGCGCCCGACATAGGCCACCTGGAAGGCTGCGTCGCGCGCACCGCGCAGGTTGCGGCGGGAGGGCTTGAGCTCGAACGGATCCCAGGTGCCGTGCGGTGCCAGCACCGTGCGGTCCCTGAAGGAGATCGAATAGGCATTGGTCAGGTCGTCGATGATCGCGTTCGAATTGGCGAGGATGACGGGCGTGCGTTCGAGCAGCTCCTGCTCCTTGCGGATGATCTTCTGGACCGTCATGTGGTTGTAGATCGGCCGCAGAGACCATTCGGGCTTGAACGGCATGGCCATGGCGTAGCTGGTGTGCAGGCTCATGATGATCCCGATGTCGGGATCGTCCGCCACCGCGACGCCTTCCACGTCCCAGATCGGGAAAGAGAGGACGTCGAGCCCGAACGTCTTGAGGCTCTCGACCTCCCGCCGCACGGCCGCGGCCCAGCCTGCGACGTTCGGCGGCACCTTGTGGTCGGCCATGACGACGGATTCGAGGCCGGTATCGGGCACCACGCGGTGGATCCAGTAGCCGTTCTTGTAGTTGACGCTGGGCTCCTTGTCGGAACGCGCGATGACATGCACCACATGGCCGAGCTTGGAGAAGCCCGCCGCCATCATCGACGTCCAGCGCGCGATGCCGCTGTCGTTGTCCGGCGGGAAGGACTGGCTGACGAGGGCGATCTGCAGGCCCTGCGTCTTCGGGAAGGGCAGGAAGGGATCGGTCGTCTTCTCGAGATCGAGATCGCCGAGCGGCTGGCCGACCGCCTGCATGCCTGCGACCGACCCGCGGTCGATGCCCCAGGCGACATCCTGATCGAGGCTGGTCTGGTGCTCGCGGGTGATCTCGCTGTGATCGGCGAGCCAGGCGTTGGCCCGATGCAGCTCGGCCCTATAATCCTCGAGCTGGCGGTTCGCCTCGTCGAGCCGCGCCGAGCCGTGGCGCATGATGAAATAGGACTTGCTCACCACGGACGGGTAGAGGGTCTTGGGAATGCGCTTGGGCGTGCGGATGTGGGATTCCGCAAACTGATGGAAGATCAGCGCCTCGGGCGCATAGAGCACCTGATAGCCGGCATCGACGATGCGCAGGCAGACGTCGGTCTCGTCCAGCAGATAGGCGAAGATGTTGTCGAAGCCGCCGATCTGCCGCAGCACGTCGCGGCGGAACGACGAGTTCGTGCCAAGGAGGCTCGGGTAGAAGGGCGTGCCCTTAACGCACAGCGGGCGTTCGTCGAAGAAGGGCGAGACGTCGAAGGCGTTGCCGTAGCGGTCGCAGACCGTCTTGCGTACCTGGAAGCGCACGCCCGAATTGTCGATGGTGAAGCCGCCCACGGCGCCGACGCGGCGGTCGCCATAAGGGGAGGCGAGCGCCTGGAGCCATTTGGAGTGCGGCGCGGCGTCGTCGTCGAGGAAGGCGACGATGTCGCCGGACGCCGCCTCGATGCCGATGTTCCGCGACATCGACAGGTTGGCCTCGGGGCACGTGCGAATCTTGACCTTGCCGGCCCAGCCGTCGATCACCTGCTGGCTGTCATCGGTCGACGGCCCGTTGACGACGATCACCTCGTAATCCGGATAATCGAGGCCACGCAGGCTCAGAAGCGTATCGGCGAGTTCCTTGCCGCGATTATAGGTGTTGATGACGATGGAAAAGCTCGGGAGCTTCACGCGGCATTCCCCTTCGACTCGGCGATGACCGCCATCAGGTCGCGATTGACGGAGGCGAATTCGGGCTGTCGCACGATGAGCTCGAGCGCGGTTGCATTTGTCGGCGCGTTGTTCATGACGGCACAGATCTCGTGGAACGCGTAATAGGAGCGCGCCAGGAAGGCGCGGAACAGGGTTTCGACGTCCTGTCGCACGGGCGGGGCGTCGAGCAGGCCGCCGCTTCGCGAGGGGTCCGCCCAATAGCGTCGGATCGCCTCGAGGGTGGACCTGTTCAGGTTCGCATTGCGCTGGCGCGAGACGAAGGCGATGTGCTCGAACAGATCATCGCTCGTCTCACCGAGCGACCAGGCGGTGCGGTAGGTGAGCTCCGCATCCTCCCACTTGTTCTGCTCCTTCAGGCAGTGGCCGTACTGGATGTAATAGCCAGCGCACAGGGGATATCGTCGCAGCGCCTGGTAGTAGGCGGCCTCGCCGGCGCTCCAGTTGCGGGCGTCCCGCTTGGCGTCGGCGTCGGCCACGCTGTACCTGAAATCCTCGTCGAGGGAGATGAAGCGCGCGGTCGCCGCAACCGCCAGCTTGCGCCGGCACGATGTGGCCTGCGTGAAGCGCTGCATGAAATAGTTGAGGGAGACGGGCGTCTCGAAATTCGCCTGCTTGGCGGCCGAGACCGCCTGGACGAGGCGCTCGACCAGCGCGTCGCCGTCACCGCCGAAGGACCCGTCAATCTGCCCGAAGAGATAGGCCTCGTCGAAATCGTTCTCAACGATGTCGATCACCAGCGGATCGAGGCCGGTGACGGGAGGAACCGGCAGAAGTGGGACGGAAGAGCCCGAACCAAAGGAAGAGGCGGCGTCCCGTCCTTTAAAGATCTTACGCAAACTCGTGACCCCCGTTTCGTTTGCGCTGCAACAAAAGTGGCGCGCTCGCGAAATCCTATCGCGGTTTATGCCGCAGTGCAGCTTAAAACCGGTGACCGCCTCTTGCCAACACGATTTGCGTCTCCATTCAAATTCCGGCCGCCTCCAATGCGCTAAGAGGTATCCACGTGCCTACAATATTAACCATGCGGGAATTCATTCCAGTATGATGCGGGATGTGAGGGGTGCGTGTCACGTTGGAGTACTTCCGCTATAGTTGAAATGATTCACAATTCGAACCGGAATCGCTTGAATGGGCAAGTAACCACGCTATAGGAAGGCGGGTAATTCGGTGCGTGCATAGGTCGCCATGGCTTCTATGACCGGGCGCGTAGGGTGTGTTCCGTCGCGTGTCGGAAGCCCTAGGTCCTGGCGCCAATGGGCAGGTCGTGATGGATCCCTTGCCACGGAATCCATGTCGAGGATGCCATTGCCGAAAGGATTGGTGCGGATCCATTGATTGACCTGGGTCCGGCTGGCTTGGACGTCGGGCCTGTTCTTCCGGGTCCATGGCAGCAGCGTGCACTGAATCATCCGGGCGCCTTGGGCGGCGATGACGGAGTGCACCTCGTCATACATCGCGAATAAATCGTCCGCTTTCGTCCCGGTGGAGACGAGATCGTTAATGCCGAGATTGGTTATGATATGCGTCGCGCCCACGATCTTGGATCGCAGCAGATCCGGCGCGTCCGCATATCCTTGAAGCCTGCGCCCGGGAACGGAGCGTTGCAGGGACCGTACACGCAGGCTGCCCAGCGCCAGCGTAGCCCAGCCCGGTCCCGACGGGCCGTCGCTCATGATGCTGTCGCCGAGCAGCACGCATGTGACTGAAGTCAGGCCGATATTTCCGGTCTCGGCGAAGGCCGGGGCGGACAGGCAGAAGACAAGGCTGGCGAGCGAATTGCGCAGGAAGGTCCGGCGCGCCGCGCTCGTCAGCATGGTGTCAGGCATCGACCTTGATTGTGTTCTGGAGATTGCCGACCCGGGACGATTTGTCGCCGTTCAGCTTCCGGACCTGAAGATATTTCTGCGTCAGTTCTTCCATCGTCAGATTCGTCTCACAGAAGAATAGTTCAAAAGAAGACATGATGACGTCAATGATCTCGTCATAGGGATGACGTCCATCCGAGCTGAAACGGCAGAAGAAGAGATCGTTGACGATTTCGTAGGATGGAAAATAGAACAGATTTTTGCTTCGCTCGTCGTCATGCTCCCGCATGAATTCGTCGAGCGCTGCGCGCAGGATCGCCTTGGATGCCGAGTTTGCCGTGATGCAACTGACCGGCCGGAAGGTCGCGGCGAGCGGCACCGGCGAGAGCGTGAAGAGCAGCTTCGCGTTCGGCACATGCTTGCGGATCGCCTGATAGATCGCCTCCAGGCCAGCCTTGGTTTCGGCGAAGCTGCACACCCGGAATTTGTGCCGGCTCGGGTCGTAGTTCTGGCGCGGCACCGCTCGCCAGAAAATGCCGCCCGTGACCTCGTCGTACCAGACTTCCGACAGGCCGAGCGTGATGATGAAGAAATCGGTGTCGAGGAAGGCCTCTCGCGTGCGTTTCCGGACGTCTTCGTCGTAACCGAACTCTTCTGCCTTGAATCCGTGCCAGAGCCCGGTCGGCGGCGCCACATCTTCAAGCGCCCAGGCAAATTGCTGATATAGCGAATGGATATTGACCAGTCCTTCGCCCATCTTTGAAATGTAAATATCAGGATGGCGGTCTTTGGTGAGATTATATCCGACACCGCTTAAGTGCTTGGCTATGTTCGAGGCAAAGCAGCTGCCGAATGCGGTTATCTTTGTCGATTTATTGATGACAGGGGCGTCGGGTGTCCAGCCTTTTAGCGTTTTCTTCAGAAAATCGTTTCGGATAAAATCCTTGTGATACGGATTTAAATTACAATTTTCGCCTCGAAAAAATGACGATCCAATGGATTTTGGGGTTTCGCTATCAAGATTGAACGAAATTACCTCCTGTTGAGAGAGGTCGGTCGTTTGTTTAATGCCGTGTTCCATGCAAATGCCTCCGATATCGTCACTAATCGAAAATAACTATTTTTCCAAGTGCAGCTCAGTTGTGTTGCGTATTGCTGGATGCTGAAGGGCGAATTTTTACGTTCCCCGTCTGTCCCAACGAGGCCAGGCATGCCACGCCTCGGAGGCCTGTCTACTGGCAGGCAGGTGTATCCACGATGACATCGCGCGGCACTGACGTTGAGTTGCGGTGCCTTGAATGATGCATGTTCTGGGCCAATTTGTCCCAGAGGAATGAACGACATTAGGTAAGAGGTGTAACTGCCTTTACGAATATACTGTCGCGCCAATCCGCTTCAAGCTGCGGATGCGGGTGATAGGGCTCAGACCTTTGCAAATTGGCCCATGCGTGCTAGCGCTTTCAGCGTCTCCATCCCTTACTCTCGCGGTGTATCATGATCGATGTCAAAGATCTTCAAGTCGCGATTGAGCATAACCTCGCTGCCCTGAAGCGTTCGGTTCGAAATCTGAGGAAATTTCAGAAGGGTGAGAAACTCACTTATCCCAAGGCTTTCATGGATCATCCCATCGTTCACTTGAGGGATGAGGACGTCGTGAGCGCCAAGGTATTTGCCAGCAGATCAAGTCTGCTCGCGAGCCTGTCACTCCCAAAAAATTCATTTTGTTGTGAGGTGGGAACCTCCACCGGCGCGTTCGCCAAAGAAATATTAGCCGCCTTCGATCCCGAAGAGCTTCATGTGATTGACATAGATTTTTCGCGCTTCGACGAAGGTCTGCGGCAAAATATCGCGGTCAGTAAACACCTCGGAGATTCAACGAAAATACTTTCCGGTTTCTCGGATAATTATTTCGATTTTATATATGTCGACGCCGACCACGGTTATGACTCCGTCGTTTCGGAGCTCAAGGTCATCCGCCGGAAGATAAAGCCGGGCGCCATCGTGATGTTCAACGACTACACCAACTGGTCGCTGAACGAGGTGCAGCCCTATGGCGTCGTGGCGGCGGTCAACCAGTTCGTGCGGGACACGAATGCCAAGGTCATAGGTGTGGCGCTGAGCGGCACCGCGCATCACGACGTCGCCCTGCGCATGCCGGCCGCCTGATCCGACAGACCGTCCCCGGAAAGAACAACGCCCGCCTGCGATGCACGCAGACGGGCGTTTCTGTGTCTGCGCGCTCTCGCGGGAGCCGCGGCGCTGTTACTGCACCGCGTTGGCGATGCTCGCGCCCTGGGCCACCGGCGAGGTGATCATGTTGAAGAGTTGGGCGACCTTCTGGACGTCGCTCAGGATGGCGTTCGACACGAAGATGACGTCGCGATTGAAGATCCGGAACTGGCTCGCCGCGAAGATGCCGGACGTCTCACGCATGTTGAACGCATAAGCGACGCGGACGCCGCCCATCGTCATCATCTCCGGCGTCACCTCCGTCAGAGCCCGCGCAATCTCCGGCTTCTCGAGACGGAAGACGAAGACGCCGTCCGGGTCGGCGCGGAAATCGAGCAGGCCGCCGGCCTTGGCGATCGCCTGGCCGAGCGTGATGCCTTCAGCGTTGAACGGAATCTCGGCATTGCGGCCGACTGCGCCAACGGCAAAGAAGATCTGCGGATCGCGGATCACGGTCAGCACGTCGCCGGGGCGCAGATAGATGTTCTCGCGGGGGTCGGCGGCGACCTTGGTCATCGCCACGCGGGCCGTGCGAGAATCACGGGTGAGCTGGATGAAGCTCTCATTGACGTCCACGCGGTTGCCGCCGGCGGAAGCCAGAATGTCGAGAATCCGGTCACCCTTGGGCGACAGCGGGATGCGGGCACCGGCCGCGCCTTCGCCGACCACCGTCACGGTGTTGCTAAGCGGCCTGGTGATGGTGACGAGCACCTGGGGCTGGATGGCCTTGCCGTCGAGGGTCTGCTCGATCGAGCGCTCGATCTCGCTGGTGTGGCGGCCGGCCACCTGCACGCGTCCGGCATAAGGCACAGTGATGGCGCCGTCGCGCCCCACGATCTGCTCGGGAATGGTCGCCTGACGCGAGCCGGGAATCTGCCCTTCGCGCACGGCGGGGGCGCTGAAAAGGCCGCCGGAGCCCGCCTCCCAGATCGTCACGGTGACGGCGTCGCCGACGCCGACCTTATAGTCGCCCGAGGCACGCCGGTCGCCGAAGGAGGAGAGGGAGGTATCGGCCGCGCGACGGCGCAGCACCGAGATGACCTGGTCGTCGACCGGAATGAGAGCAAAGCCCGGCAACACGGCTTCCTGCTGCTTGCTCTCTTCGCGCACATCCCTTGCCGTGGGACCGGCGGAGGGCAGCATCGCGCATCCCGCCAATGCGAAACCCATCGCGGCCAAAACAATCAAACGCATCTGTCTCGATCTCGACCCCTACCGGGAAGCCATAACACGCACACCGTAACGAGGCGACCCCAATGGAAACGCTTACGCCGACAGTGTCTCCTGCCGGCCACAGGCATCTTGGCCAGTCACCGTGTTACGCCAATTTCCTTTTCCTCAGGTTTCTTTCAAAGGAGGAGGTTGTCATTTCCGCTCCCTCTACGCAGCCGCGATGACAGAGTGAAGATAAAACTGCGCGAATTTCATAGCGGGGATTGTCACGCCGCCGCCGAGCACAGTGCGGCAACGGCAAGTGACCAGGTGTGGCGCCGCGTTCGAGCGCCGAAATTGCCGGGAATGGGGACGAAGCGGGCTGCAAATGTCCCCGCGCTCTATCAGGGAGAACAAGCGCGGCCGGTCGGGCTCGATGCCGGCGCACTCCAAACGGCTCCAGCACCTGGTCAGGCAGGCTCCGCCAGCGCGGTCAGAACGTCTTCGACCTCGCACGGGATGCCGCACTGTGGCGACAGATAGGCCGGATAGAGCGCGAGCGTGCCGACGACAAGCTCGTCGAGGGTGAGCTTCCGCCCCCGCCGCGACGAGCGTACGCGATCCTGCGTCAGTCCCCAGCCGGCATAGAAGGGGAGGCCCCAGCAGACCACCTCGCGCCGCCGGAGCAGGGCCTCGAAGCCGGAGAGCGAGGTCATGACGTGCAGCGTGTCGATCTGCGGGTAGAGTTGGGCGGCGTCGCCCTGCGTCAGCACGCAGTCGGCCAGCCGGTCGGCGGCCTCGCGATCGATCGCTCCCGAGCGCAGGCGCGCGACGACGTCGGGATGCTCCTTGTAGATGAGATACGCGTCCGGGCATTCGGCGCGAACCGCCGAGAGAAACTCCAGATTGTTGGTGAAAGGCACGGCGCCCAATCGCCAGGCGGCATCGCCCGGCACCTGCGCCATCGCCAGCACCATGCGTCGCCCCCGTGCCCTGGCCCGCAGGTCCGGCAGCGTTTCGCGCAGATTGTATTTGGTGAGTCCGCCGGTGACGATCCGGTGCACGAGGGCGGCGCCACGGGCCCGCTCGGCGTCGGTGAAGGCGTGGGTCTGCAGCAGCGCTTCCAGATCGCTCGGGCGGGTGGCATCGAAATGCGCGGCGCGGCGATCGAAGCAGAGCGAGACGGGAGGGGTTGTCTTCCGCCCGAGCCCGCGCGAACGCAGGAAGCCGTCCTCGACCCGCGTCACGGTAATACCGGCCGCGCGCACCACGGATTCCGCCTTCCTCGATATCCGGTCGCCCCAGGCGACGACCTCGCCGGCGCCCGCGGCCTGTGCCCGCTGAACCAGATCCCTCGGCTCGCGCCGGAAGAAGCGTACACCGGGGCCGGCGGCACCGAGATAGGCACGCATGAGCCGATGCTTGTGGCGGGCGAAGCCGACCGCGACGACGGGCCAGCGCCGTGCGTGGTAGTGATCCCGCCAGAAGGCGAGGCGCTCGAGCGCCGCCTCGGCATCGAGGGCGCGGCCGCTGCCGGGATCGAAATAGCGCGGATAGAGGCCTATCGCCGCCCCGGCGAGCGCGTCGAGCGAGAGGCGTTTTGCGGCACGCCGCGCGAGGGCGGCCCGGGCGTGCGGCGCGGCATCGTCGGGGCGGTCCTCCGTCAGCCCGAAGCCGGCATAGAAGGGGGCGGCGAAGGTGACGACGCGCCGTCCGCGCAGGAGGGCGTCGAAGCCCAACTGGCTCGATGCGGTCCACACCTCGTCGATCTCGTCGAGGAGCGCGTGCGGGCCCGCCTCGGGCGCGAGGCGCGTGAGCGGGGAGGGTGCACCGAACATGCCCTTCGCGTAGCCGGCAACCACGTCCGGGTGGACTTTCAGGAAAGCCGCTGCGCGCCCCTCGCGCGCTAGCGCCTCCGCCTGTGCCTGCATGGCCGCGAAGGTCGCGGTGCTCGCTCCGGCGCCCAGAAGCGAGCGGTCCCCGGCGACCTGATCGACCAGGAGGATTCGCGGCAGTCCCTCCGGCGCGTCGAGCCGAACGGGATCCTCCGGGACATAGTTGAACTTTGACAGGCGCTTCTCGACGATGAACTCGCGCAGGGAGCGGCCGCGGCTCTCGATATCGGCGCCGAGTGGGCCGAGCAGGAGCATCTCGAGCTCGCTCTCCTGCCGCGCGTCGAAATAGGGGCCGCGCGCGTCCAGGGTGAAGGAGAGCGCCGGCGTTCCCTGCTTGCCGAGGCCGACCGAGCGGTAGAAACCGTCTTCGAGCGTCAGGAAGGGGAGGCCGCGTGCCTTCGCATGCAGGCGGGCGTAGAAAGCTGTCGTCTTCGCGCCCCAGCCGGCGACAGCGTCGGGCCGGAAGCTCGGATCCTCAAGCGCCCCGACCTCGATCGGGGCAAGTGCCGTGGCTAACCAGGGGAAGCGGCGGAGGGTGACGAGAGGCAGCGCGATACGACGCGGACTCATGCGGCGACGTTTTCGGCGATGAAGCCGAGTGCGCGTTCGACATGCTCGCGCCAGCTGAGCGAAGCATAAGGCGGAGCCGCGTGCGATGACGCGTCGTTCTCGGTGAGGAAGGTCTGTTCGATGGCGTGCATCCAGCCCGGCCCGTCGAGCGGATCGACGAAACGGGCGCTGCCTTCGGCGATCTCGCGGTGGACGGGCAGGTCCGACGCGATGACCGGGCAGCCGAGCGCCAGCGCTTCGGCGATGGGCAGATTGAACCCCTCGGCGAGCGAAGGCGCAATCATCGTGCAGGCGCCAGCCATGACGGAAGCGAGCGCGGTATCGGAAATGTCGGACGCCTCGACGACGAAGGGGGCGAGCAGGGTCGAGCGCTCGAAATAGTCGAGAACGTTCTCGTTCTCCCAGCCCCGGCGACCGATGATGACCAGGCGCGGCGTGCGCGTGCCGTGCTTCTCGACGAGGCGGCGCCAGATGGCGAGAAGGAAGGCGAGGTTCTTGCGCGGTTCGATCGTGCCGACGACGACCGCATAAGGATGGGTGGAGCGCGGCGGCGTGAGCGCGGAGCGGTCGCGAAAGCAGTCCTCCACGCCGAGAGGAACAATGGCGAAGGGTGGAACGCGCAGGCCCATCGCATCCATCTGCGCGGATGCCGCAGCCGCGGTCGCCTGCGAATTCACCAAGACGAGACGGGCGTGGTTCGAGATGGCCCTGAGGCGTGAGAGATGGCGCTCGTTCTCGCCCGGGCGGCAGAATTCCGGATAGTCGATCGGGATTACGTCGTGCAGGAAGAAGACCGGCGCGATCTTGGCCGAGGACAGCCAGCGCTGAATGGCTCCCTGATCGAGCCGGCCGTGCGAGGTATGCAGATAAATGGGCGGATGGCGCGGGACGCTGCCGAGATGCCGGTCGAGCCGGACGCGCGCGCGGAGCATGTCGCGCGGCGTGAACAGCACCCGTCCGGGCCAATGCGTGACCGATGACGGCGCCGCGACGCGCAGCGGTGTCCGGGCTTCCAGTCGAAGCGGGCGCTCCAGCTCGGCGCACAGGTCGACATAGGAAGCTTCCTCGTTCGAGCCGCGGTCTAGGCTCCAGGCCTCCACGATGGCCTGCCGCAACTCGCGGGCGCGCTCCTTGCGCAGCATTCCGGCGATGAGCTTCTGGAAGACGACGAAAGAGGGCTCAAGGCCGGCGGGCTGGCCCATCGCATGGGAGAAATAGGCGTACTCGACGCGGTCGATGCCGCTCGGCGTCGTTCTCCGTCCGCGCTGGCACAAGCGCGTGACGTCGAGCAACAACCGCATGTCGCCTACCGCCTCCATACACCATCTTCCGTTCCGCGCCAGACGACGTTGTCGACGGGCTCATGATCATCGTTGGTTTGCTCACGGTACACGAGCGGGATGACATTTTGCTGCACTGCGGGCTGCTCCTCGAGCATAGCTTCGAGGCGAGCCAATACCCTGACGCATGTCTGATCGATCTCGTTCTCGATGTAGAAGCTGCCATTCACCTGGCTGGTGGCAACGATGTGGGCACGGAAGGCTTCCCAGCGCTCCGGTTCGGGCAGCGGCGCGGCCCGCCAGAACCGCGAGAGCGTGTGATCGGCGCGGTCCGCGCCATTGACGGTCAGCGGCTCGTAGAAGCTGTCGCCGAGTGCCAGCACCGGCTTGCCATGCGCGAAGGCGACCATGGCCGAGGTGCTGTTGACCGTGATCATGCCGCATGAATGGCGGGTGAGGAGGCCGAGGGAGCCGTCGTCGATGAAATGCACGCGATCCTTGATATCGTGCAGTGCAGCAAGCTCCCGAACCAGCTCGCGCGCGGAGCTGTGGCCGCGATCCAGCGGATGGCCCTTGAACACGAGATTATGGGTGGGGTGCGCCTCGCGCGCGAAGGAGCCGATCACCGTCTCGATGAGGCCCTCGATCGTCCAGCGGCATCCGTGCCGCCGCAACTGAAGATCGTCGTGTACCTGCAGCGCGACGACAAAGTATTGGCCGTCCAGGCGCTCCACAATCGACTGGATCAGAAAAAGGTTTTCATAGCGGCGCAGGCATTTCCGTAGCGCGTTCCGCGCCCACATCACGCTTTCGAGCACAAAGCCGCGCCGGCGATGATGGCGATAATGGGGGAAGCGCAGCACGCCGGCATGCATGGCTGTAAAGTACCATACGGCGGAGCGCGCCATCGGCGAAAAGCCGTTGGTGGGCATGATCGCGGGCGGGGTGGCCTCGACCGTTGGTTCGTCACCGCGCCACAGGCGCAGGGCGGAGGCCGCGTTATTGCCCCCCATCTCCATGGTGATGTAGTTCGGCCGCAGATAGCCTTCCTCGAAGCATATGACCTGCACGCCTGCCGCGCGGGCGATGGCGCGGGCGGCACGGTGGATCGGCCGCTGATCGCCGAACAGCAGAATGACGTCGGGCTGGAAGTTCTGCAGAAATCCCTTGAACCAGCGAGGCCAGCTCGCCAGGCGGTCGGTGAAGCTCAGCTTGCGCCCCGTTCCCTGGAACAGGAGGTCGCCGCCGTTGAAGTTGATCTTGACGGTTAGCCAGCCTGCGCGATCAAGCGTTTCCTGCAGCGTAGAAAAGAAGGGCCCGACCGGACCTTGAAGGAATATGGCACGCCGGCGGCGCTGCCCATGCTGCGATTGATGAAACGCGATGCTCATGTTCATCACCAACAAGCGTTGCGCTTAGAGTGAGTATGGGCATAACTTAAAGGCAATTTTGAATCTCTTTACTCGTACGCGAGATGCGCTAGGAATATTTATTCTTCATTGTGCAATTATGACCAACCCAAGTCCAGCGATTAACGAGCGCTGACGAGGCTCGGCATAAATGCGTTAACCGCGCCGGGTTGTTTCCCCGGCATAATTCGCCTCCCGGTCGCAATCGTCTTGAGGGCTTCTCTTCGAGGTCCGGCCCTGAGAGTCGGGATCGAAGCGCGTGGCGGTAATATCGTTGGCGTACCCCCATCGTCGAGCCCAAACTTCCAGTAACGTCACTGGCAAGATTCGGACCAGTTGTCCCAGCATCCGAAGGATGTCGGCCTGGCATGGGGCCTGCGGCAGAATGTCCTTGGCACGTCCAATACCGTTCGTGGTGGCGAGCCGGCTTTGCCGAAGAGCAGATCGCATCGACGCTACAGTAAAGTGACGTCGCTTCGCGGCCGTGCGCACGCCGGCCCGTCACCCTCACGCTGCGCAAGCCGGCGCGCTGTGGCGTGGATCATCCGCCAGTGCGGAGCCGGCCCGGGTCGTCGAGGTATTTTTCTTTAAGTGGTAGCGGAGGAGGGACTTGAACCCCCGACCCCAGGATTATGATTCCCGTGCTCTAACCAGCTGAGCTACTCCGCCGCCGAGATCGAAGCCGGCATGCGGCTCCGAGCGCGAGGTGGGCGGATATAAGGAACGCGGCCGATCAGTGTCAAGGCGCGGTCGGCCGGGCCAGCGTCATGCCTGCTCTCGCAAGCGGGCAGGTTCGATGCGAGGGGGGTCTCATGGCCGAACTGCCCGATCCGACCATCTTCCAGAATCGCCTCATCCGCGCCCATGTGCCGGGCCTCAGCTTTGTGGATATCGGCGGATTGTGGGGCACGGTGAACGAGAAGGTCACGGTGGCGATGGACGCCGGCGCGAGCGCCGCGACGATGGCGGACATCCTGCCCTTCAGTCACGAGCTCTGGGGCCGTTTCGACGCCCGCGCCGCCGAACTCGGCTTTTCCGGCTATGGCCGGCGCAACGTCAATCTCGACTCCCCGGACGTCCACGAGCGTCTCGGCACCTTCGATGTCGTGCACTGCTCGGGGATCATCTATCACGCGCCCTCGCCGGTCCACACGCTGGACCGGCTCGCCAGCGTGACGCGCAGATATCTGCTGCTCGGCTCGATGGTGGTGCCGGAGCGGGTGGAGAACGAGGTCGGGGCCATCGACTTCAGCGGCGGGCAGACCCTGTTCATCCCGGCTGTGAACGAGCGCAAGCGTGCCATCATGTCCGAGCATTTCCGGCTGAGCGGCATCGAGATCATGCACTTCAACCGTGCCGAGTCGGAGCCGTTCCGCGTCGACGGCAAGGCCAATTACGGACCGTGGTGGTGGCTCTACGCGCCGAGCACCATGATTGGCATGTTGGAGGCGAGCAATTTCAGGGTGCTCGATCATTCCCCGGAATGGGGCGGGCGCTCGCACTATTTCTTCTGCGAGCGCGTCTGAGGCGCCATCCTACCAGCGCGGCGCCGCCGGCTGCTGGCCGACGATCTCATGCAGGCGCCGGCGGGTGCCGGGCGTCGTCTCCGGCGGCAGGTCGTCGAGCGGGAAGAAGCCGACCTCGGCGATCTCGCGGTTCGGCACCATCGGCGCCCCGGCGCGGAAGTGCTCGATCACATAGACCGCCACATGGTCGCGCCGCGAGGCGAAGGAATTGAAGAACACGCCGTGCAGACGCGGCTCGCCGACGACGTGGATCGCCGCCTCCTCCTCCAGCTCGCGCCTCAGCGCCTCCATCAGCGTCTCGCCGGGCTCGACGCCGCCGCCGGGAAACTGCCAGCCGGGCGAATAGGTGTGGCGCAGCAGCAGGACGTGCTGGTCCGGTGCCAGCACGACCCCGCGCACCCCGAGCGTCATGCCCCGGGCGAAGCGCCACCACACATGCATCATGCGCTGCAGCCGTCGCGGCCGCCGCGGCTCATCGGGCGGGCGCTCGTGATTCAGCGGCGGATCGCTTTCCCTCGGCCGGTAGGGGCTGATATGGAAACGGCCGTGTTCGTTCTCGCCCATCTCACCGACCCTCATCTCGGCCCCACGCCACGCGCGCGACTGCGCGAGCTTGCCGGCAAGCGCGCGCTCGGCATTTTGAACCTGCGCAATCGCCGGCGACGCTTCATCGCCTCGACCATCGAGGCGCTGATCGCCGATATCAAGGCCAAGGCGCCCGATCATATCGCGGTTACTGGCGATTTGGTGAATGTCGGCCTGCCGGCGGAATACGAGACCGGCCTTGCCTTCCTCGAGTCGCTCGGCGACGGGCACGATGTGACGGTGGTGCCGGGCAATCACGACGCCTATGTGCGCTCCACCGCCCATCACGCGCTGCTCAACTGGGGCGACTACATGCGCGGAGACGCTGCCGGCGGCGACGTCACGGCCGAGAGCGCCTTCCCGTTCGTGCGGCGGCGCGGCGAGGTGGCGCTGATCGGCGTGTCGACGGCGGTGCCGACCAATCCGTTCATGGCGACCGGGCGCGTCGGCCGCGCCCAGCTCGTGCGGCTCGGGCGGGTGCTGGACGAGCTCGCGCGGGAGGACCTGTTCCGGGTGGTGCTGATCCACCATCCTCCGTGCGGGCCGCGGGCGACGCACAAGCGGCTGATCGACGCCGAGGCGGTCCGTGCCTGCCTTGCCCGGCATGGTGCCGATCTCGTCATCTGCGGCCACGACCATCACCTGATGGTCGAGCAGATCCAAGGGCCGCACGGGCTGATCCCGGTGGTCGAGGCGCCGTCCTCGGCAGCAGGGCCGGACGACAAGCGTTGGCCCGGGGGATACAACCTCTACCGCATCGAGCGGCTGGAGGCCGGCTGGCGCTGCACCATGGAGGCGCACGGTTTCGCGCCGGGCGACCATGCGGTCGCGCTGCGCACTGTGCGGGTGCTCACGGCGCCGCCGCGACGCGCGATCTGATTGCGGGCTCAGCGCGGGATGAAGGTCAGCGCCGCGGCGGCGAGCAGCGCGCCGGCGCACAATCCGACCACCAGCGCGACGACGGCGCCGCGACGGGAGGGCGGGGCAGGGGCGTCCTCCTCCGCCTGCAGGCGTCTGGCGGCGTGCGGCAGCGGGCGCGGAGCGAGCGCCGGATCATCCGGCGCGTAGCCGGTCATCGCCTGCTCGCGGGCGATGAGGCGGCGTGCGACGTATCGGGTCACCGCATCGGCGATGTCGGTCGGGCTCGCGCTTTCGGCGAGGATACGCCGGCCGGAGCGCGTGTCCTGGATGAATCGATAGGTGCGCTTGTCATGTGCCATCGACACATGGGCCACCATGTCGATGAACAGGCGCGGCGTCGCGCCGGGCATCAGCCCGCGATCGAACATGTCGGCATGCTCGAGCGGCAGCTCGGCGAAGATCGGCTCCAGCATCTCGTTGAGCATGGCGAGGCGGGCGAGCTCGGCATCGCGCAGCTCCACCACCACGCTCGCCTGTTCGGCGGCCTCGACCCGCGCGGCGCGAAGGGCATCGCGCAGCGAGAGCGGCTGGCCGCGCGGACGCTCGGTCTCGTCCATACTACTCTACCCACGCTCCCCGGACCGGGAGGAGAGACTAGCGGGCGGCGGCCGGCTGTGCCAGATGCGGCGTGATGCGGTTCGGTGCGGAGAGGGTGATGGCGCAGACCTATGAGATTCCCAAAGGCGTGGAGGCGCTCGCCGATTACGAGGAACTCGCCCGCGCCCGCATGACGCCGGAAGGCTGGGCCTACATCGCCGGCGGCGCGGCCGACGAGCTGACCATGCGCCGCAACCGCGAAGCTTTCGACCGCATCGAACTGGTCGGCCGCGCGCTCGGCGATTTTTCCGGCGGCGGCACCACGCTGGAATTGTTCGGCGACCATTTCGATCATCCGATCTTCGTTGCCCCCGCGGCGCGCCACAAGCTCGCCTGCCCGGATGGCGAGATCGCCACGGTGGTCGGTGCTGGCGGCGCGAAGTCCGGCATGGTGGTGAGCACGGAATCCGATTTCACGCTGGAGGAGATCGCGGCGGCGGCGAAGACGCCTCTCTGGTTCCAGCTCTACATCCAGCACGACCGCGGCTTCACCCGCGAGCTGGTCGGGCGGGCGGAGCGGGCGGGTTACAAGGCACTGGTGCTCACCGTCGACGCGCCGGTGTTCGGCGCACGCAACCGCGAGCAGCGCGCCGGCTATGTGAGCCCCAAGCTCTCGGAATTCGCCAATCTGCGCGGCCTCCACACCACCCATTTCGCCCATGCCGAGCTCGGCGAAAGCCTGATGTTCAAGGGCTATATGGACGTGATGCCGCGCTGGGAGGACGTCGCCTGGCTGAAGTCCTTCACGCGGCTGCCGCTGATCCTGAAAGGCATCATGGCGCCGGAGGACGCCGAGAGGGCGATCGCCGAGGGCGCGGATGGCATCGTCGTGTCGAACCATGGCGGTCGCGTGCTGGACACGCTGCCGCCCAGCATCGATGTCCTGCCGGCCATCGCGCAGCAGGTGGCGGGCCGCGTGCCGCTGCTGACGGATGGCGGCATCCGGCGCGGCACCGATGTGCTCAAAGCGCTGGCGCTCGGCGCCTCCGCGGTGCTGCTCGGCCGGCCCTATCTCCACGCGCTCGCGGTTGCGGGGCCGGCGGGCGTCGCGCATGTGCTCCACGTGCTGCGCTGCGAGTTCGAGATGGCGATGGTGCTGACCGGCTGCCGGACGCTGGCCGATATCGGCCCGCAGGTGATCTGGCGCGGCCCGCCTCAGTACAGCGTCTCGCGGTAGCGCACGAGCATCTCCGCCTGCGTCTCGGCGGTGGCGAGGCCGAGCTGGTCGCGCAGCATCTCGCCCATGCTGGGCAAGGCATCGCGCGGGGTATGGCTCTCGGGATCCCAGGCGCGCGAGCGCATGAAAGCCTTGGCGCAGTGGAGATAGCATTCCGCCACCTTGACCTTCAGCACGGTGGCGGGCAGGCGGCCCTCCATCGCGAAGGGGAGGCGGAGCTCCTCGTCGTCGAAGATGCCGGCGGTGCCGTTCACCCGCAGCGTCTCGTCGACGCCGGGGATGAGGAAGAGCAGGCCAATGGCCGGATTGGCGACGAGATTCGTCAACGTATCCAGCCGGTTGTTGCCCGGCCGGTCGGGGATCAGCAACGTGCGTTCGTCCGCCACTTGCACGAAGCCGGGCGCGTCGCCGCGCGGTGTCACGTCGGCGCGCCCGTCCGCCCCGGTGCTGCCCACCATCACCAGCGGCGAGAGCGCGATGAAGCGCCGGCAGTGCACGTCGAGCGCGGGCAACACCTTGCGGCGGCTGCGCTCGCGCGGTTCCCCATAGAGGTTGCGCAACTGCTCGACGGTGGTGATGCGGGGCATGTCGGTCTCGCGGCGGATTCGGTTCAGTTCTTCACGACGAGCTGTACCCGATCCGCCGAGAAGCGCGCACGCGAAAACTGGATCGGGCGGCGCTGCGGGTCGCCGTTGAGGCTTTCCACCACCAGCACGGTCCGGCCGGCGGGGAGGGCGAGCAGGCGGCGCTCCTCCTCGTCGGCGAGGCGGGCGGTGATGCGGGTCTCGAGCCGCCGGTAGTCGCCGAGGCCGAGCGCCTCCAGTGCGCGGGTGACCGAGCCGGTCGCCGCCATGATGAGATCGAGGTCGCGGCAATGGGCGGCGACATACCAGTGGGTGCCGCAGGTGATCGGCACGCCGTCGGCCTCGCGCACCATATCGACGCGCAGCACCTCCTCCCCCGGCGCGATGCGCAGCGCGGCAGCGACCTGCGCGCTGGCGGGCTCGAGGCGCGAGCCGACCACCCGGCCGCTGGGCGCGCGGCCTTCCGCCGAGACGATTTCCGAGAAACGGGTGCGCGCGCCGATGGGATAGCGGATCGGCGGCTCCTTCACGAAGGTGCCGCGTCCGGGCGTCGCCTCGATGATGCCCTGCTCGGTGAGCTCGGCCAGAGCGCGGCGCAGCGTGTGGCGGTTGACGCCGAAGCGCTCCGCCAGTTCCGCCTCGATCGGCAGCCGGGCACCGGGCGCCAGCCGTTCGGCGGCGATGTCGGCTTCGATCCGCTCGGCGATCTGCTTCCACAGCGCGATGCCGCTGCCGCGCGCGATGGCATCGCTGCCGGCATCCTCGGTCGTCATCGAGCTGTTGTCGTTCGCGGGCATGTTTCTGTCCGAAAGCGCGACGGCACTATTGCCTATTTGTCTAGATCAATATACAAATCCTGCGACCTTGTCGAGAGATGTTGATGGTCCCGCCGCGACAGGTCCCGTTGCGGCTGCCGATTGCCTGTCGGGATAATTCATGAGTGTTTCCAGTGAGATTACGGCCGAGGCGGCAGCCCGTCGTCGGGTGATGGGCGTGCTTGCCGAGGCGAGGGGCGCGGAGCTCGACGCCGTGCTGGCGCAACTCGCGCCGGTTCCGCCGGCGACCGATCTCCGGGCGCCGGAGATGGGGCTCGTCATGCTGCGCGGACGTGTCGGAGGCGACGGGGCGCCGTTCAATCTCGGCGAGGCGACGGTGAGCCGCGCGGCGGTGCGGCTGGAGGGCGGTGCGAACGGCTTCTCCTACCGGCTCGGCCGCTCGCCGGCCGCCGCCCGCGCCGCCGCCGTCATCGATGCGCTGTGGCACGACGCGGCCCGGCGCGCGCAGGTCGAGGCGGCGATTGAGCCCATCGCGGCCCGGCTCGCGGCCGAGCGCTCGGAAGCGGTGCACGAGACGGCGGCCACCAAGGTCGAATTCTTCACCCTCGTGCGCGGGGAGGATTGACGTGCTTTCTCAAGCCGAAAGCGCCTCTCGCGAGGCTCTCGCGCCGGGCTTCGCCGATGCCGTCTTCGATGCGCAGGCGGCGTTCGGCGCGGTGATGTGGGCGATGGCCCGGCCGGGCCTGACTCGCGCGATGCCGGTGCATCTGGCTCCGCCTGCGCCGTTGGCGCCCGAGGCGGCGGCCGTGGCGCTGGCGCTGTGCGACTACGAGACGCCGATCTGGCTTGATCCGGCGCTCGCGGCCTCGTCGGAGGTGGCGCGCTATCTGCGCTTCCATACCGGCGCTCCACTGACCGCCGACCCCGCCGCCGCACGCTTCGCGCTGATCGCCGATCCCTCGGCCATGCCGGATTTTTCGGTCTTCGCCCAGGGTTCCCCGGACTATCCGGACGCCTCCACCACGCTTGTTGTTCAGGTGGAAAAATACCGCGACGACGGCCTTCTGCTGGAAGGTCCGGGCATCAGGGGCCGCCTCGGCTTCGGCGCCGATCCGCTGCCCGCCGATATCGCGGCGCGGCTGCGGGCGAACCGGGCGCTGTTCCCGCGCGGCGTCGATCTGGTTCTGGCCGGAGCGGGGCGCGTCGCGGCGCTGCCGCGTTCCGTGACCGTGTTGGAGGGCTGAAGCCATGTATGTCGCGGCCAAGGGCGGCGAGACGGCGATCCGCAACGCCCATAAGCTTCTCGCCAAGCATCGGCGCGGCAACAGGAGCCTGCCCTCGATCACGCTCGACCAGATCGCCTCCCAGCTCACCCTGGCTGTAGGCCGGGTGATGGCGGAGGGCTCGCTCTACGACGTCGATCTCGCGGCGCTGGCGGTGAAGCAGGCGCGCGGCGACCTGATCGAGGCGATCTTCCTGATCCGCGCCTTCCGCACCACCCTGCCGCGCTTCGGTTCTACCCTACCGCTCGACACCGGCGTCATGCTGGTGCGCCGGCGCGTTTCGGCGACCTACAAGGATTTGCCCGGCGGGCAACTTCTGGGGCCGACCTTCGACTACACGCACCGCCTACTGGACCCCTCCCTCGCGGAGGCGGAGGGTGGCGAAGAAGGCAGTGTGCCGGATAGCGCCGACGGTGGCATCGATGTGCAGCCTCCCGCGATGCCGCGCGTCACCGACCTGATCGGGCAGGAGGGGCTGATCGAGCCTTCGCCGGAGGACGATGGCGGCGAGCCGTTCGACATCACCCGCGCACCGGTGAGCTTCCCGGTCGACCGCGCCACCCGGCTGCAGACGCTGGCGCGCGGCGACGAGGGCTTCCTGCTCGCGCTCGGCTATTCCACCCAGCGCGGCTATGCCCGCTCGCATCCCTTCGTCGGCGAGATCCGCTTCGGCGATGTCGAGGTCTCGTTCTTCGCCGAGGAGATCGGTTTCGAGGTGCCGCTCGGCCGGGTGCAGGTCACCGAGTGCCAGATGGTCAACCAGTTCAAGGGCTCGGCTACCTCGCCGCCGCAGTTCACTCGCGGCTACGGCCTCGTCTTCGGGCAGTGCGAGCGCAAGGCGATGTCGATGGCCCTCGTCGAGCGGGCGCTGCGCTGGTCCGACCTCGGCGAGGAGCGCAGCGCGCCGGCGCAGGACGAGGAGTTCGTGCTCTCCCATTGCGACAACGTGCAGGCAACCGGCTTCGTCGAGCACCTGAAGCTGCCGCACTATGTCGACTTCCAGGCCGAACTCGACCTGGTGCGCCGCATGCGCCGCGAGATGGGTGCCGACGACGACATGCAGGAGGCCGCCGAATGAGCGCCGCCCCGACCGGCGCGATGCCGGCGATAACCTACAACTTCGCCTATCTCGACGAGCAGACGAAACGCATGATCCGCCGCGCGATCCTGAAGGCGATCGCCATTCCCGGCTATCAGGTGCCGTTCGCCGCGCGCGAGATGCCGATGCCCTATGGCTGGGGCACGGGAGGCGTGCAGGTCACCGCCGCCGTGCTCGGTCCCGATGACGTGCTGAAGGTGATCGACCAGGGCGCCGACGACACCACCAATGCCGTCGCCATTCGCGGCTTCTTCGAGAAGACGGCGGGTGTCGCGACCACTACCGCGACGCGCGAGGCCACGATCATCCAGACCCGCCATCGCATCCCGGAGACGGCGCTCTCCGAGGAGCAGATCCTCGTCTATCAGGTGCCGATCCCGGAGCCGCTGCGCTTCCTTGAGCCGCGCGAGACCGAGACGCGCGCGCTGCACGCGCTGGCCGAATATGGCCTCATGCATGTGAAGCTCTATGAGGACATCGCCCGGCACGGCCACATCGCCACCACCTACGCCTATCCGGTCGAGGTGGCCGGGCGCTATGTGATGGATCCCTCGCCGATCCCGAAATTCGACAACCCGAAGATGGACGACTGCCCGGCGCTGCAGCTTTTCGGCGCCGGGCGCGAGAAGCGCATCTATGCCATCCCGCCCTATACAAGCGTGCGCTCGCTCGATTTCGACGACCATCCGTTCCGCGTGCAGCGCTTCGACAAGCCTTGCGCACTGTGCGGCGCCGAGGGCGTCTATCTCGACGAGGTGATCCTCGACGATCGCGGCGGGCGGATGTTCGTGTGTTCCGACACCGACCATTGCGAGGGCCGACAGGCCGAGGGGCATGTCGGCGAGATGGGGGTGGCGGGAGGTTCCCCCTCACCCCGACCCTCTTCCCCTCGGGGAGAGGGTGTAGCAGGCGGCACTCCTCACCTCTCCCCGAGGGGAGGAGGTCGCCCCGTAGGGGCGGGCGAGGGGGCTTCCGGCGCGGAGAAATTGCCATGACCGACCAACCCCTCCTCGTCGCCGAGGGCCTTTCCAAGAACTACGGCGCGCGTATCGGCTGCCGCGACGTCTGCCTCGCCGTCCATCCCGGCGAGGTGCTGGCGGTGGTCGGGGAATCTGGTTCGGGCAAGTCGACCCTGCTCGGCCTGCTCTCCACCGAACTCACCCCGGACGCGGGCCGCGTCTCCTATCGCATGCGCGACGGGCGCCTCGCCGATCTTTCCACCCTCGGTCCTGCCGAACGGCGCCTGCTGATGCGTACGGACTGGGGTTTTGTGCGGCAGAGCCCGGAAGCCGGGCTGCGCATGGCGGTCTCGGCCGGCGGCAATGTCGGCGAGCGGCTGATGGCGGTCGGCTGGCGCCACTACGGCGACATCCGCGCCGAAGCGCTGGACTGGCTCGCCCGCGTCGAGATCGCGGCCGACCGCATCGACGACGATCCGCGTGCCTTCTCCGGGGGCATGCGCCAGCGCTTGCAGATCGCCCGCAACCTCGTCACGCGCCCGCGCCTCGTCTTCATGGACGAGCCGACCGGCGGCCTCGACGTCTCGGTACAGGCGCGCCTGCTCGACCTGGTGCGTTCGCTGGTGGCGGAGCTGGGGCTGGCGGTGGTCATCGTCACCCACGACCTAGCAGTGGCGCGGCTGCTCTCCCACCGCATGGTGGTGATGCGGCACGGGCGGGTGATCGAGACCGGGCTCACCGACCAGGTGCTCGACGACCCGCGCGAGGCTTACACGCAGCTTCTGGTTTCCTCGGTGCTGGCGGCGTGAGCGACATGACACCACTCCTTTCCGTCTCCGGCCTCTCCAAGACCTTCGTGTTGCATCTGCGCGGCGGGGCGCGGCTGCCGGTGGTGGCAGGCGCCGGCTTCGAGCTGTTCCCCGGCGAATGCGTCGCGCTCGGCGGGCCGTCCGGCGCGGGCAAGAGCTCGTTGCTCAAAATGGTCTACGGCAATTACCGCGTGGATGCGGGCCATATCCGTGTGCGTGACGAAGACCAGATCGTGGACGTCGCGAGCGCCGATCCGCGCCGGCTAATCCGGCTGCGCGCCGGGACCATGGGCTATGTTAGCCAGTTCCTGCGGGTGATCCCGCGCGTTTCCGCGCTCGACGTGGTGGCCGAGCCGCTGGTCGGCGACGGCATACCGCGCGAGGAGGCGACTGTGCGCGCCGGTGCGCTGCTCGCCCGGCTGAACCTGCCGGAACGGCTCTGGGCCCTGCCGCCGGCGACCTTCTCGGGCGGCGAGCAGCAGCGCGTGAACATCGCGCGCGGGCTGATCGCGCACCGCCCGCTGCTGCTGATGGACGAGCCGACCGCCTCGCTCGACGCCGCCAACCGGGCGGTGGTGATCGGGCTGATCGAGGAGAAGAAGGCGGCAGGCGTCGGCATTCTCGGCATCTTCCACGACGCCGAGGTGCGGGATGCCGTCTGCGACCGAGTGATCGACGTGACCGAATTCGCGGCGGCGGCGTGAGGGGAAGATGAACGAAACCGTCCTCGACAATGCCACGCTGGTGCTTACCGACGAGGTCGTCTCCGGCCATCTGGTGGTGCGCGACGGGCTCATCGCCACGATCGGGCAGGGGCGGGCCAATGTGGCCGGCGCCATCGATTTCGAGGGCGATCATCTGCTGCCCGGCCTCGTCGAGCTGCACACCGACCATGTCGAGAGCCACCTCTTCCCGCGCCCGCGAGTGAAGTGGAACCCGCAGGCCGCCGTGCTCGCCTATGACGCGCAGATCGCCGCCTCGGGCATCACCACCGTGTTCGACTCGCTGCGCGTGTGGCCGGACGACAAGGCACCGAGCATCGACGGCGAGGCGGGCCCGCTCGCGCAGATCATCGCCGCGCTCGGCGGGCAGGGGCTGCTGCGCGCCGATCACCATGTGCATCTGCGCTGCGAGGTGGCGGCCGAGCGCGTGGCGGACGACGCCGAGGCGCTGATGAGACAGGCCGACGTGCGGCTGATCTCGCTGATGGATCACACTCCAGGCCAGCGGCAGTTCCTCACCGAGACGCATTTCCGCAGCTATTACCAGAAGAAGAGCGGCATCACCGACGCCGAGATGGACGAGATCGTGGCGCTGCGGCTGCATGCCCACGAGCTCTATTCGGCCCCCAACCGCGCGCGCCTCGTCGCGCTGGCGCGCGAACGCGGCATCGTGCTGGCGAGCCATGACGACGCCACGGACGCGCATGTCGCTGAGGCGGTCGAGGACGGCGTCGCGATCGCGGAGTTCCCCACCACCACCGAGGCGGCGACCGGCTCGCACCGGGCCGGCATCCGCGTGCTGATGGGTGCGCCGAACGTGGTGCGCGGCGGCTCGCATGCCGGCAACATCGCCGCCGAGACGCTGGCGCGCGAGGGCACGCTCGACATCCTCTCCTCGGACTATGTGCCGGCGAGCCTCATGATAGCCGCCTTCGCGCTGCCGCAGCGCGTCGAGGGCATTGACCTGCCCGCGGCGGTCGCCATGGTGAGCGCCAATCCGGCGGCGGCGACCTCGCTTGCCGACCGCGGGAGGCTGGCGGAAGGGCTGCGGGCGGACCTGGTGCGCGTGCGCCTCGCCGACGGTGTGCCGGTGGTCCGCACGGTGTGGCGTAGCGGCGAACGGGTGGCGTGAAGGTTCGCGCGATGGGGCAGGACACGGTGGAGCGTGGGCAGGCGAACCGTCTCGGCGGGGCGGAGAGCGGCACCGGCGTGCTGGTGTTCGTGGTCGGGCCGTCCGGCTCCGGCAAGGACACGTTGCTCAGCTATGCGCGGGATCGCCTGCGCGGGCGCGAGGACATCCGCTTCGCCCGCCGCCGCATCACCCGGCCGGCCGAAGCCAGCGAGGATCATCTGCCGCTGGACGAGGCTGCCTTCACGCGGCAGGTGGCGCTCGGCGCCTTCCCGCTCTACTGGCGGGCCAACGGGCTGCACTACGCGCTCGGCGCCGAGGTGGCCGAGGATATCGCCGCCGGCCGCGTGGTGGTCGCCAACGGCTCGCGCGCGGCGGTGAGGCAGGCGCGGCGCAGCTTCGCGAATGTGCGGCTGGTGCTGGTGACGGCGCCGCCGGAACTGCTTGCCGCCCGCATCGCCGCGCGCGGCCGCGAAGCCGGCGAGCGGATCGAGCAGCGGCTCGCGCGGGACCCGGCGCTCGACGCGCCGCCCGATCTCACCATCGTCAATGACGGCGCGGTCGAGGCGGCCGGCGAGCGGCTGGTGGCGTTCCTGTCGGAGCTTTGAGGCCGAAGATGGCCGGCGGCGCAATACTGCCGCGAGAGCTCAAGAACTACTGACGATATTGCTGGATGCGCGTGGTGCGCAGGCCGGCGAGGCCGTGGCGGTCGATCGAGGCCTGCCAGGAGAGGAATTCCTCCGTGGTCAGCGTATAGCGCTTGCAGGCTTCCTCGAGGCTCAGCAGGCCACCACGCACAGCCGCAACCACCTCCGCCTTGCGGCGGATCACCCACCGCTTGGTTTCCGGTGGAGGCAGGTCGGCAATGGTTAACGGACTGCCGTCCGGCCCGATGACGTATTTCACCCTCGGGCGATAGGGTTCGGTCATGGTACGCTCACTAAAGACACCCAATCGACTATGAACCCTACGCGAGAGCGATGAATATTTCCCTAAGCGAATCACGGTTCTTTGAGCGGCTTGCTCGTAGAAATTTATTAATAGTTGCGAAACGACTCGTTTACTTCTGAATTCAAACTAAAATCGTTAACGTGCTAATTTTGCATTGCAGCGCGGCAGCCCCGCGCGCTCAGATCGGCGGCACGGTGCCGTTGCGTCCGACATTGAGGCGGCTGGCGGTCAGCGTGCCGTCGTCGGCGCCGCTGTAGCCGGCGACGATGTGGGCGCCGGGCACCAGCAGGCTGCGGTCGCCGGGCTCCAGGCTCACCACCGGCGCGTCGGGCGGGACGAAGATCGTCTGCACGCCGCCGTCGCCGTATTTCACGGTCATGGTGCGGCCCTGCGTCATCACCACGTCGCCGACCGTGCCGTTGGTCATGGTGGTGCCGGCGTCCGTGCCCCACGGGCGGTGGCCTTCGCCGGTGCCGCGCAGCGCGGGCGGGAAGACGTGGACCTCCAGCGCCTCGAGCGTGCCGTCCGGCCGGGACACGGCGGCGCTGCCGACATAGCTGCCCGGCTTGATCGCGGCGGGATCGAGGGCGGTGACGCCCATGATGCGCAGGTTGTCGGGAAGCACCAGCGCCAGCGGTTTGCCCGAGGCGTCGGTGACGTCGAGACGATTGCCGTCGAGCGCCACCACGGTGGCGGCAAGCCGCGCCGCCGGAGCCGACTGTGCGACGGCGGCTCCGCAGCCGAGCAGCAGCGCCAGGGCAACGAGCGGGGCGGGCCGCAGGCGCGCGGCATGGCGGTGGGGCGGGTGCGGATACGGGGCGAGCATTAGTAGTCCTCCATTCCAGCAATGCGGATGTTGGCGCCATCAAAGGCCGCGGGCGGCAAAATGCCCAGCCAACTGAGGCGCGCTCCGCATCACATCCCGGAGATGAGGCTTGCCGCATCGGCGCGCCGTCCGGACCTTCCCGCACGGGCGGGTTCCGTGAAGCGCCGCACCGTCCTATATAGAGAGCACCGCGTCCCAGTATTCACCGCAAGCGTTCCGATGATCCGCCTCGACGACGATGACCGCAGCCCCAGCCAGACCCGCGTGGTCGTGGCGATGTCGGGCGGCGTCGATTCCTCGGTGGTCGCCGCGCTCTATGCCGAGGCGGGCTACGACGTGGTCGGGGTGACGCTGCAGCTCTACGACCATGGCGAGGCGATGCACCATCGCCCCGGCGCCTGCTGCGCAGGGCAGGATATCTATGACGCGCGCATGGTCGCCGAGAAGCTCGGCATCCCGCATTACGTGCTCGACTATGAGAGCCGCTTCCGCAACGAAGTGATCGAGCGCTTCGCCGATTCCTATGCCGCCGGCGAGACGCCGATCCCCTGCGTCGACTGCAACCGCACCATCAAGTTCCGCGACCTGCTCGACACCGCGCGCGATCTCGGCGCCGATGTCCTGGCCACCGGCCACTATGTCACCAGCCGGCCCCTGCCCGGCGGTGGGCGGGGGCTGTTTCGCCCGCTCGACGAGAGCCGCGACCAGAGCTACTTCCTCTACGCCACCACGGCCGAGCAGGCGCGCCTGCTGCGCTTCCCTCTGGGCGAGACCACCAAGCCCGAGGTGCGCGCGCTGGCCGAGCGCTTCAGCCTCAAGGTCGCCGACAAGCCGGACAGCCAGGACATCTGCTTCGTGCCGAACGGCCACTACACGGCCATCGTCGAGAAGCTGCGCCCCGAGGCGGCCGAACCGGGCGAGATCGTGCATCTCGACGGGCGGGTGCTCGGCCGGCACAACGGGGTGATGCGCTACACCATCGGCCAGCGGAAGGGACTCGGCATTCCCTCGCATGAACCGCTCTACGTCATCGGCATCGACGCGGCCGCGCGGCGGGTGCTGATCGGCCCCCGTTCGGCGCTCGGCGTCTCGGTGGTGCGGATCGGCGATGTGAACTGGCTCGGCGACGAGCCGCTCGACGAGGCTGTCGAGGGCGAGCGCGAGATCTTCGTGAAGGTGCGCTCGACCCGTTCTCCGGTGCCGGGGCATCTGGCGCGGGAGGCGGACGGCGCGGTGGCGGTGCATCTGCATGCGGCGGAGGAGGGCGTGGCGCCCGGCCAGGCCTGCGTCCTCTACGCGGACGGCGAGGCGAATGCGCGGCTGCTCGGCGGCGGCGTCATCCGGCGCGCCCGCGAGGGCTTCACGGCAGTGACACGAGGGTCGACGATAGTGCCGGCCGACATCCATCCGGCCTGATTCGCTTAGACAAAATAGAGCGTTGGGGGGAAGCATGACGACCGATCTCGACCGTGCCACCGTCGAGGAGGCCTATGCCCGCTGGGCGCCCGTCTACGACGTGGTGTTCGGCGCGGTGTTCGATGCCGGCCGCAAGGCGGCGATCGCGGCGGCCGAGCGGGTGGGCGGGCGCATCCTCGAATTCGGGGTCGGCACCGGCATCGCCCTGCCGCTCTACAGGCGCCACAACCGCCTCGTCGGCGTCGACATCTCCGAACCCATGCTGCAGAAGGCGCGCGAGCGGGTGGAGAAGGACCGGCTCGACCATGTCGAGGGCCTCTACCTCATGGACGGCGCGCAGATGGGCTTCGCGGATGCGAGCTTCGACGTCGTGATCGCGCAGTTCGTCATCACCGTGGTGCCGCAGCCGGAGGAGACGCTGGACGAGATGGCCCGGGTGCTCAAGCCCGGCGGCGAGATCGTCCTGGTCAATCATCTCGGCGCGGAGGACGGGCCGCGCGCCTCCTTCGAGCGCTGGTTTGCCCGCAAGGCGCGCAAGCTTGGCTGGCGCCCGGAGTTCCAGTTCGCCCGCCTGCAGGAATGGGCGCGGAAGAACGGCACCGTCGAGATGCCGATCGCCCGCAATGTCGGCCTCGGCGTCTACACGCTGGTGCGTTTCCGGAAGAAGGCGGAGGCCGGTGCCGACGAGGGCAGCGACGCGGTGGCGCTGGCGGGGTGAGGCCGTTTATGGCACGCCCTGCGAGCTTTCCGATGGATCGCGCGGTTGCAGCCGAGATCAATCAGCGCATCGAGAAGGCGATGAGCGATATGTTCGTCGCCATTGATGATTTGCGCGAGACGTTGGACGAGGTAGCCTTCAAGAAATTGACAGGTGATCTCTGCAACATCGTGTTCGACCTCGACTATTATGTGCTGGAGCCCATTTACCGCGAGCATCCGGATTTGCGCCCGCCGGATATGGGGCCATATCCGGCGCCGGGCGTCTGTAGGTTTCGGGACGTCGACTAGCCGAGGGGTCGCGAGCTACTCCTTCACCACCCAGTTCCGGCTCCCCCGGCGAAGTCGGCGCCGACAAGGCCGGCTTCGACGGCCGTCATGGCCGGACATGTCTCCGGCCATGGGCGGCAGCTTCGGCTCAGGCCGCCCGCAGTTCCTCGGCTCTCCTGAGCGCGGCTTCCAGCGCCGGCTCGCGCAGGCCCGCCGAGATGCCCTCGGCGACGATGAATTCCGGCGCGGTCACGCCGATGAAGCCGAAGATGAAGCGCAGATAGGTCTCCGCGTGCTCGGCCGCGGTGGCGAAGGCGGGGTCGGAATAGACGCCGCCGCGCGCGAGCGCCACGATGACGCGCTTATCGCCCGCGAGCCCCGCGACCTTGCCGTCGGCGCCATAGCTGAAGGTCTTGCCCGGCACCAGAATGCGGTCGATCCACGCCCGCAGCTGGGTCGGGATCGAGAAGTTGTACATGGGCGCGCCGATCACCACGATATCGGCGGCTAGGAATTCCTCCAGCGCCTGTTGGCTGGCGGCATCGCCCGTGCCGCCCGAGAGCGGATGGTCTGCCGGCATGCTGGCGGGCGTGGCGTGCGGCAGCGGTTCGCGGGCGAGATCGCGATAGGTCACCTCGATGCTGGGATCGGCGAGGCGGAGCCGCGCGACGGCGGCGGCGCTGACCTGCCGGCTGACCGAGTGATCGCCGAGGATGCTGGAATCGATATGAAGGAGCTTCATTGGGTCCATGCCAAAGGTTGCGACTGGTTACGTTTTGTGACCAGTTACGTTTTGTGACTGGACTAACTATGTGCCTGCCCCTATGTGGTGCAAGAAGGCACATTTTCTGTACTGGAGCACACGCAGGTGACTGCCCATCACGAGGGGCTCATGCATGGCGACTGCGCGCGGGTGAGCAAGATTCTCGCGCGTGTCGGCGACAAATGGAGCGTGCTGATCGTCATGCTGCTGAGCGACGGGCCGCGGCGCTTCAACGAGATGAAGCGCCTAGTCGGCGGCATTTCCCAGCGCATGCTGACACTGACGCTGAGAGGGCTGGAGCGCGACGGGCTGGTGAAGCGCACCGTGTTTCCCACCGTGCCGCCGCGCGTGGACTACGAGCTGACCGAGCTGGGACGCTCGCTGCGCGAGCCGGTGGTGGCACTCGGAGGCTGGGCGCAGCGCCATCTCGACGAGATCGACGACGCGCGGGCGCAGTTCGACGCGCGCTGCGCTGCCGAACGCGGCAAATCCTGACCCTCTCCTCGGCGCCGGGCAAACAAGACGGCGCCCGACACTCCCCGCTCACCCGCACGGCAAGGGCGGCAGGTGCTTCTTCACTGGCGACGACTGGACGAGCGCGGTGTTGGTCATCGCACAGGGATGATCTGGTCGATCAGCCGCTCCAGATCGCCATGTCGCGGATGCCGCGCGAGAGCTTTGCCTTGATGCTGGCCCTGCTGCCAGCGACGGCGATCGGCTTGCTCGTGCTCGGGCCGGTGTCAGGCATGCGGGACATTGCCGGCGTGCTCCTCCCTCACCACTCCAATTCCGGCCCCACCGGTACGATTCCCGTCGGGTTGATGGTCTTGTGGCTCTCGTAATAGTGCCGCTTGATGTGGGTGAGGTTCACCGTCTCGGCGACGCCGGGCAGGTGATAGAGCTCGGATAGGAAGCGCTGCAGGTTCGGGTAGTCGGCGATGCGGCGGATGTTGCACTTGAAGTGCCCGACATAGACCGGATCGAAGCGCGCCAGCGTGGTGAACAGGCGGATATCCGCCTCGGTGAGCTGGTCGCCCGTCAGCCAGCGGCGTGTGGAAAGCCGCTCCTCCAGCGCGTCCAGCGTGGCGAAGAGGGCGCTGACGGCCTCCTCATAGGCTTCCTGCCGCGTCGCGAAGCCGGCCTTGTACACGCCGTTGTTCACCTTGTCGTAGATCTCGGCGTTGAGCGCGTCGATCTCCGCCCGCAGCGGCGCGGGATAATAGTCGTGCCGATCATCCGTGAAGGCGTCGAAGGCCGCGTTGAACATGCGGATGATCTCGGCGGATTCGTTGTTCACGATGGTGCCGCGCAGCTTGTCCCACAGCACCGGCACCGTGACGCGGCCGGAGAAGTGCGGATCGGCTGCGAGATAGACCTCGTAGAGCCGCTGCCTGCCGAGCACCTCGTCGGCCGTCGCGCCCTCGGTGCGGCGCTCCGCATGGTCGGCGAAGACCCAGCCTTCCTCGCCCATGAAAGGATCGACCACCGAGACGGAGACGACACTCTCCAGCTTCTTCAGCCTGCGCATGATGAGGGTGCGGTGCGCCCAGGGGCAGGCATAGGAGACATAGAGGTGATAGCGCCCGGCTTCCGCCGGGAAACCGCCTTCGCCGCTCGGCCCGGCCGCGCCGTCAGGCGTCACCCAGTTGCGGAAGCGGGTGACGGTGCGCACGAAGCGTCCGCCCGTGCTCTTGGTATCGTACCACTGGTCCGACCATTTGCCGTCGACGAGTAATCCCATGGCGTCCTCCCTGATCCTCCCCAAGCTAGGGCGAACCGGCGCGGATGCCAGCCATTCCCGCTTGCGCGGAGCGGGAGATGCGATTGCGAGGGTGCAGGGAACCGGCGCATGTTCGCTTCGCAGTGTGGATGGAGGAGCGCCATGGACCGATTCACGGGTGGTTGCCTGTGCGGCGATATCCGGCTTGTGGCGACGGGGCGTCCCTATCGGGTCGGCCTTTGCCACTGCCTCGACTGCCGCAAGCATCACGGGGCGCTGTTTCACGCATCCGCGGTGTTCCCCGAGGATGCGGTGAGGATCGAGGGCGAAACACGCGGCTATGCCGGGCGGTTCTTCTGCCCGCGCTGCGGCTCGTCGGTGTTCGGGCGCACCGGCGACGAGGTCGAGGTGAATCTGGGCGCGCTGGACGCCTCCGACCAGCTAACGCCGACCTATGAGCTCTGGACCATACGGCGCGAGTCCTGGCTGCCGCCGTTTCCGCTCGCGCGACATTACGAGCGCGACCGCGACGGCGCGAGCCGCTTCGAGGAATAGACCGTACGGACGGCGAAAGGGCTATCTAGAGCCGTTTCCAGTAGAGCCGCGTGCCGGTGAGGCCGCCATGGGGCTTGAAGGCGTAGTCCGGAATCTCGCCGGCGAAGACGAAGCCGTGTCTCTCATAGAGCCCCGCTGCACCGCCGTCGCTCGCGGTGTCGAGCACAAGGTGCGTGCGGCCGCGTTCGCGGGCGATGCGTTCGGCCGCGGCGAGCAGCGCGCTAGCGACGCCGCGCCTGCGAAAGCTAGGCAGCGTCATCATCTTGGCGATCTCGGCGCGGTGCGGCTGGTTCGGCGGCAGGGCGAGCAGCAGGGTGACGGTGCCGGCCAACTCGGTGCCTATGAAGGCGCCGAGCACCACGCGCTCGCCCCGCGCGGCGCTTTCGAGCGAGTTCTCCCAAAAGGCGCGCGCCTGCGCCGCATCGAGCGGGTGCATGAAGCTGACCGAGCCGCCGGCCGCAACGGTTTCGACCAGCAGCGCGCCGAGGGCTTCCACGATGGCGGAATCGGGCAGGAGCGGGCGGATGGCGAGGGCGTCGTCGGCGTTCATGGCGGCTCAGATGCGGGTGAGGGCGACGATGTAGGTGCACGGGGCCTCGCCCTCATTGGCGAACACGACCTCCGCGGGCGGCCCGAAGCCGAGGCAGTCGCCGGCGGCGAGCTCATGGCGCCCGCTGCCTTCGGCGACGACCAGCGTGCCGGAACGGACCTGCAGGATCTGGCGGATATTGGCGTAGGAGGAGGCGGGCAGGGTGACGCGCCCTCCGGGCGGCATCTCGACCTCTACCAGCTCTACCGGATGGTCCGGCCGGGCGAAGACCTGCCGGCGTACATAGCCGCTGGCCGGATCGCGCCAGACCGGCTGGTCGGCGGCGCGTGACAGCCTCTCGCCGCCCTCGGCGCGCAGCAGAAGACCGGCGAGTGTGAGATCGAAGGCGCCGGCGAGCCGCACCAGTGTCACCGCCGTCGGGCTCATCTCGCCGCGCTCGATCTTGCTGATGGTCGCCTTGGAGACGCCGGAACGGGCGGCGAGATCGGCCAGCGACCAGCCTCGCGCGTCGCGCTCCAGGCGCAGGCGGCGGGCGAGACGGATTTCCGTATCGTCAATTATGTTAGACATTCGTATTCTATACGAAACGATCAATGTCCCAGCAAGCCGGATTCCCGCGCTGCATTGCGTTGCGACCGTCTCGACCTCGGCCCACGCCTGTGCTATCCGGCCGCACCCTTCAGGATCACGGTCATGATGTCCCGGCCGATTCAGCGACGACGAGACGAGCGAGCCCGCGCGGCGCATATGCGCCTGCGTGATTTCGCCTGTCCGCGCCGGCGACGTTGAGGAAACGGTCGCTCGGCGTGGCGTCCTGCCGTCGCCCTGTCGCCCGAGTGCCTCAATGACCGAGCTTTCCGTCTCCATCCTGCACGAGAAACCCACCGACGACGCCGCCATCGAGCGGCTGGTCGCGCGCACCTTCGGCCCCGGCCGGTTCGCGCGCACCGCCTATCGGCTGCGCGAGCGCAACCCGCATCGGTTGGATCTCTCCTTCACCGCCTATATCGGCACCATGCTGGTCGGTTCGGTGCGGCTGACGCCGATCACCATCGGGCCGGCGCCGGCGCTGCTGCTCGGCCCGCTCACCGTCGAGCCGCCGTTCCGCTCGCACGGCATCGGCCGGCGCCTCGTCGAGCGCGCGCTGGAGGCGGCGCGGGCGCAGCTCGACGGCGGGAGTGCCGCAAGGCTCGTGCTGCTGGTCGGCGACGAGCCCTATTACGGGCGCATGGGCTTCAGTCGGGTGGGGCGCGGCAAGGTCAGCCTTCCGGGCCCGGTCGATCCCGATCGTGTGCTGGTCTGCGCGCTGGACGGGGGCGGCGTTGCCGATGTCGCCGGTCCGGTGCGCAAGGCCTATGCTGAGGCGGTACCGCGCGCGGCGGAGTAGCCTCGTGCGAGAGTTTTCGCAGCACCGGCCCGGTTCGGACCGGTGCTGCGGCAGGATAGGGCGCGTGCTCGGGAGGTTCGCTTGCAGGGCGAAGAGCTGAAACTGATCCTGTGCCGTATGGCGCCCGGCATGTCGCTGACCGTTCCCGACGAGTGGATCGATAAGCACATCGCGGGCACCAACGCCTCCCGTGCGGCGCTGGTGAAGGAGATCGCCCGGCAGCATCTGTGCTCCTGCCGGCAGAATTACGGGTCGCAGACCTTCGAGAAGCAGGAAGTCCCGTTCACCGGCTGACGAGCGCGTCTCACGGGAAAGGACGGATGGCGGTCGAGGAATCTACCGCCCCTCGCGCGCCCACGCGGCAGCGATTCCGGCCATCAGGATGAGCAGGCCCGAGAGCCCGGCGAAGAGCGGGAACAGGCCGAGGCCGCGCACCACCGACACGTCGCGCATGGCGAGGCCCATCCAGTCCTCGCCGGCGAAGCGCTCGCCCGAGCGCACCGCGACGACGCGCGGCACGCCGCCGGAAAGGTCCGCCATGCGCCAGACGCCGCCATTGGTGGCTTCCGCGATCGGCTTCAGCACCTCGGTGTTGGAGGTGACCTCGGCGAATTCGCGCGGGTTCAGCGGGCCGACATTGACGAGGGCGGTGAGCGCGCCGTCGTTCGCCCGCCACAGGCCGAGCGTGTCGGCCGGGAAGGTGGCGCGGAACAGCCCCGGCGCGGCGGAAGCGAGCGTCAGCGAACGGGTCTGGCCGGTGGGCGTGGTGATGGTGACGGGCGAGACGGCGTCGCCCATGGTCTGGCGCTCGACCACGATGTCGCCGCCATGCGCCGTCATGCGCAGCCTTTCCTCCTCGAGGTCCGGCTCCTTCATCAGCCAGTGCGAGAGGCGGCGCAGCAGGTCGATATAGGGTCCGCCGCCCTCATAGCCGCGCGCCCACAGCCAGATATGGTCAGAGAGCAGCAGAGCGACGCGCCCCTCGCCGACCCGGTCGAGCAGCAGCACCGGGCGGTTGCCCGGGCCTTCGAGCACGCTGGTGCCCTTGGCGTTCACCGTGTCGACGACGCGGAAGAAGCGGCTCCAGTGCGGCGGGTTGCTCTCCGAGCCCGGCAGAGCGCGGGTCACCGGATGGCGCTGGCCGAGCGGGGTCAGCGCGGCGCGGTAGGGCTGCTCGGCCATGGTGCCGGTGGGCTCGGCAGGCAGGATGGATTCGAGCGGCGTCTGGAAGATCGAGCCATCGGAGATGTAGTCAGCGCCGGCGGCGACCAGCACGGCGCCACCCTCGCGCACATAGCGCACGATGTTGTCGAAATAGATCATCGGCAGCACGCCCTGCTGGGCGTAGCGGTCGAAGATGATCAGGTCGAAATCCTTGATCTTCTGCTGGAACAGCTCGCGGGTCGGGAAGGCGATCAGCGAGAGCTCGTTGATCGGCGTGCCGTCCTGCTTCTCCGGCGGGCGCAGGATGGTGAAGTGGACGAGGTCGACATTGGCGTCGGACTTCAACAGGTTGCGCCAGGTGCGCTCGCCGACATGCGGCTCGCCGGAGACGAGCAGCACGCGCAGCTTGTCGCGCACCCCGTCGATCGACACCGCCGCGCGGTTGTTGACCGGGGTCAGCTCGCCGTCCAGACCGGCCGCCTCGATCTCGACGATGTTGGCGCCGGCATGGGTGATCTCAATGTCGACATTGGCCGGCTGGCCGGCGGTGACGATGGGGCGCGCCACCACCTCACCGTCGCGGCGCACGGTGACGCCGACGCGCGCACCGGCAGGAGCGCCCTCGTCCTCGACGCGATAGCCGACGGTCTGGCGCTGGCCGACAATGCCGAAGCGCGGGGTCGAGGTCAGCGCGACGCGGCGGTCGCGCTCGCCGGCATGGCCGGAGACGATGGCGTGCACCGGCGCGCGGAAGCCGAGTGCGGCGGCGGTCGCCGGGATGTCGTGGACGCGCCCGTCGGTCAGGAAGATGGCGCCGGCGACCCGCTCGGGCGGCACGTCGGCGAGCGCGGTGGCGAGCGCGCTGAAGAGGCGCGTGCCGTCGACGTCGCCGGCGCCCCCGCCGGCATCCACCCAACGCACCTCGGCGCCGGCCAGGCGGTCGAGCCGCGTCTTCAGCTCGGCGCGGGCGGCCTCGGTCATGGCGATGCGGTCGCCGAACTGCTGGCTGGCACTCTTGTCGACCACCACGGCGACGACGGTCGAGAGCGGCTCGCGCTCCTCGCGGGTCAGCGAGGGGTTGGCGAGCGCCAGCACCGCGAACGCCAGCGCGAGCGCGCGGAAGATCGCTCCGCGGGAGCGGGCGGCGAGCACCAGCACCGCGACGATGGCGGCGGCGACGCCGGCGCCGATCAGCCAGGGCAGCGGGACGAGCGGATCGAAGGCGAGGCCGAGATTCATTGCCCGAGCCTCTCAAGCAGCGCGGGGACGTGGACCTGGTCGGCCTTGTAGTTGCCGGTCAGCACGTACATCACGAGGTTGACGCCGGCGCGGTAGGCCATCTCGCGCTGGCGCGGCTCACCGGGCGACATCGGCAATAGCGGCTCGCCGGTATCGGACAGCGCCCAGGCGCCGGCGAGGTCGTTCGAGGTGATGATGACCGGCGAGACGCCGTCGCCGGCGCGGGCCGGACGTTCCTCGCCGTCTTCTGGCGCTGGCAGGGCCTCGACCCAGGTGGCGCCGCCGGAGAAGCGGCCGGGGAAGTCGCGCAGCAGGTAGAACGCCTTGGTGAGGACGTGGTCGCGAGGCACCGGCTCCAGCTCGGGCACGTCGAGGCCGGCGAGGATCGCCCGCAACGCCTCGTTGGCTGCCGAGCTGGCGCCGTTCGAGCCGGGCAGGGTGGTCTCGGCGTCCTTGGTGTCGAACAGGATGGTTCCGCCCTGCTTCATGAAGGCGTCGATACGGGCGAGCGCGGCCGGCGAGGGCTTCGGCGCGCCGGGCAGCACCGGCCAGTAGATCAGTGGGAAGAAGGCGAGCTCGTCGCGCGCCGGGTCGACGCCCATCGGCTCGCCGGCCTCCAGCGCGGTACGCTGGCCGAGGAACTCGGTAAGACCTTTCAGGCCGGTGCGGCTGACCTCATCGGTCTCCGCGTCGCCGGTGACGATATAGGCGAGGCGGGTCGAGCTGGTCGCCTTCACCGCGAAGTCGTCGTCGGCCGGCGAAGGCTGGGCCACGGAAGGTGCCGGTGTCTGCGCGGCGGCCGGCGGCGCGCCCTGCGCGCGGACAGGCGACGGCTGGCCGGAGGCGAGGCCGACCGCCATCAGGCCGGCGAGCGCGGCGGCTGCGGCGCGGCGCGGGAACAGGCGAGCGAAGCCGCCGGCCAGCAGGAAGACGATCAGCGCGTCGACGATGAGCAGGCCGAGCAGCGCCAGCAGGAACGGACCGCGCAGGTCGCGCGGGGCGACGTCGCGATAGGGCTCGACGCGGCCGAGGCCCGAGAGGTCGAGCTTCGCCAGCCGGTCGCGCGGTAGCAGCGCGTTCACCGCGACGAGCCCTTCCGGCGGGCCGTAGAAGCCGGGCGGATGGTCGGCGGTGGCGCGGCCATTGTAGCCGACCGGGATCGCCTTGGCGGTGGGCGGGGTGGAACGGAAGGCGCCGAAGCCGTCCAAAAGGCGGGTCGGGGCGATGCTCTCGCCGGTCGCCGCCACGCTTTCGCCCTCGACGCCGGCCTCCGCGGCGCTGCCGCCGCCGAGCGCCACGACGCGGCGCAGCATGTCGACGAAGGCGCCCGAGAGCGGCAGGTCCGACCATGTGGTGTCGGCGGTGACGTGGAACAGCACCAGCATGCCCTTGCCGCGCCGCTCGCCGGTGACGAGAGGCGTGCCGTCGGTCAGCGTCGCCCAGGTGCGTTGGCCAAGCAGGGCGTCCGGCTCGGCGAGCACCTGGCGCTGCACGGTGACGTCGTTCGGGACGGCGACGTCCCGGAACGGCCCTTCGGCCGAGAAGCCGCCGAGCTTCTGCGGCTGCTCCCAGGAGAGCGAGCCGCCGAGCACGCGGCCGCCGCGGCGGAGCACGACCGGCACGAGATCGTCGGAGGCATTAGCAAGGCGCGGGCCGGCGAAGCGGACCAGCACGCCGCCGCCCTCGATCCAGCGCTGCAGGCGCTGATGCGTCTCCGGCGGAATGGTGCCGATGTCGGACAATACGATGACCGGCAGCTTTTGATCGATGAAGCGCTCGATGCTTTCCGATGAGGCGCGGCCCTCGGAGAGGCGCAGGTCGGCGAAGGGCGAGAGCGCGCGGGTCAGATAATAGGACGGCGCGAGAAGCGGCTGGCGCTGGTCGGCGCTGACGCCGGAGACCAGCCCGACGGTGCGGCGGCGCCAGCGCTTGTCGAGCAGTTGCACGGCGCCGGCCGAGGCCTCGCCGACGATCTCCAGCCGCGCGATCTCGTTGCGGATCTCGACCGGCAGGTCGAAGCGCGCCTCGGTCTCGCTGGCACCCGGCTCGAAGCCGAACGGCGCCTCGCCGAGCGCGAGGCCGCGCATGTCGAGCGCGCGCACCGTGCCGTCGCGGGCGGTGATGTCGCGGTCGGCGCGCAGCACCTTCACCGTCAGCGCGTCGACCGCGTTGTCGGCGGCGGCGAGGGCGAGTGGTTCGGTGATGCCTCCGGCCATTGTGGTGACGGGCCGGTCGCCGAGCACGCGGGCGAGATCGGCGGCGATGTTCTGCTCGCCGTCGAGCGCGACGGCGTCGGACAGATAGACGAGGGAGGCGTCCGGCGCGGCGGCGAGCGCCTTTTCGAGGCTGGCCAGCGCCGCCTGCCGGTCGGG
Source organism: Allobosea sp. 117 (assembly GCF_000702305.1). GTDB lineage: Bacteria > Pseudomonadota > Alphaproteobacteria > Rhizobiales > Xanthobacteraceae > Ancylobacter. The sequence continues at coordinate 162,997 of NZ_JNLC01000012.1, read as the reverse complement.
TGCGTTCGGCACCGGGGCGAGGGTGCGCAGCCGGTCGCGCGCCTCGCTCGGGCGCAGCACGCGCGGCTCCAGCGGTGGCTCGCCGGTGGGAATGAGGATGATGCCGCGACCGTCGAGGTCGGCGTCGGCGACGACACCCTCCGCGCCCATGCGGCGGGTCTCCCAGGTGGAGGCGGCGGGCCAGCCGGAATCGATCAGCAGCACCACCGGGCCGGTGGCGGCGGGGCCGGCGACCGGCGGATTCCAGATCGGTCCGGCGGCGGCGAAGATGACGAGGGCGGCGAGCAAGAGGCGCAGCGCGGTGAGCCACCAGGGCGTGCGGGCCGGTGTCTCCTCCTTCGGCGGGATGTCGAGCAGCAGGCGGGTCGGGGCGAAGGCCATGCGGCGCGGCCGCGGCGGCACCAGGCGCAGCAGGAACCACAGCAGCGGCAGGCCGACCAGCGCGCCGAGGATCAGCGGCGTCGAGAAGGCGAGCGGAAACGACCCGAACAGCCCCATCATGCCACATTCTCCTTTCCTGCCGGCGTCAGCATGGCCAGCGGCACGCCGCCGCTCATGCGGGCGTGCAGGGCGAGCAGCAGCTCGCTCGCCGGCCGGTCGGTGCGGTGGACGATGAAGGTCCAGCCGTGGCGCTCGGCCTCGTGGCGGATGGCGGCGCGGTGATGGGCGACGCGGGCGACATATTCCTCGCGCACCGTCTCGGCGCGCCCGATGGTGAGCGCGGTGCCGCTTTCGGGATCACGGAACTCGATGCGGCCGGAGAAGGGGAAAGTTTCCTCGGCCGGGTCGCAGACCTGCACCACATGGCCGTGCGCGCCGGAGGCGGACAGGCTGTTGATGCTGGCCACCACCTCGGGGGTCGGGCTCCACAGGTCGCCGAGCATCAGCACCTCGGCGAGCGGGGAGGGCGCGAAGGCGGGCGGCAGGCTCTGCGGCAGGCTTGGCGCGTGGACCAGCGCCTCGGCCATCTTCTCGACGATGGCGCGGCTCGCCGAGGGACGCATGACGCCGGGAATGCCGACCCGCTCGCCGCCCTTCACCAAGAGCTCGGCGAGGGCGAAGGCGACAACGAGGGCGCGGTCGCGCTTGGTCTCCCAAACCAGAGGCGAGGCGAACACCATCGAGGCCGAGAGGTCCGGCCAGATCCACACGGTGTGGGCGGCCTCCCATTCGCGCTCGCGGACATAGAGATGGTCGTCGCGCGCCGAGCGGCGCCAGTCGACGCGGGTCGAGGGCTCGCCGTCGACGAAGCGGCGGTACTGCCAGAAGTTCTCGCCGGAGCCGGCGCGCCGGCGCCCGTGCAGGCCGTGATAGACGCTGGCAGCGATGCGGCGCGCCTCCAGCACGAGCCGGGGCATGGCGGCGACGAGACCGGCCGCGTCCTGCGCCGCGCTGCGCACGGCACTATCGGCGTCTAGCTCCACCCGTGCGGACCTCCATCTTTCGGATATCGGGGAAGGGCCGTCACGCGATGCGCGCGACAAGCTTGGCGACGAGGCCGTTCACCGTCTCGCCGTCGGCGCGGGCAGCGAAGGTGAGCGCCATGCGGTGCTTCAGGACTGGTTCGGCGAGCGCGGCGACGTCGTCGACCGACGGCGCGTAGCGCCCGTCCAGAAGCGCGCGGGCGCGCACCGCCAGCATCAGCGACTGCGAGGCGCGCGGGCCGGGGCCCCAGGCGATCAACTTGCCGAGCGCGCCGGCCTCGGCGCCAGGGCGGGCGGAGCGGACCAGCGTCAGGATCGCCTCGACCACCGACTCGCCGACCGGCAGGCGGCGCACCAGGCGCTGCGCGGCGGCGAGGTCCTCGGCGGTCATCACCGCGCGGGGCTTGGTCTCCTCGGCGCTGGTGGTGTCGAACAGGATGCGCCGCTCGGCGTCGCGGTCGGGATAGTCGACGTCGATCTCCATCAGGAAGCGGTCGAGCTGGGCTTCCGGAAGCGGGTAGGTGCCTTCCTGCTCCAGCGGGTTCTGCGTCGCCAGCACGTGGAACGGCTTGGGGAGGTCGTGGCGCACGCCGGCGACCGTCACATGGCCTTCCTGCATCGACTGCAGCAGCGCCGACTGGGTGCGCGGCGAGGCGCGGTTGATCTCGTCGGCCATCAGGAGCTGGGTGAAGACCGGGCCGGGAATGAAGCGGAAGGAGCGCCGCCCGCCTGCGCTCTCCTCCAGCACCTCGGCGCCGAGGATGTCGGACGGCATCAGGTCGGGGGTGAACTGCACGCGCCGCGCATCCAGCCCGAGCACCGTGCCGAGCGTCTCGACCAGCTTGGTCTTGGCGAGGCCGGGGACGCCGACGAGGAGCCCGTGGCCGCCGGAGAGGATGGTGATGAGCGCCCGCTCGACCACCGCTTCCTGGCCGAAGATCACCGCGCCGATGCCGGCGCGGGCGGCGCGCACATTGGCCGCCGTCGCTTCCGCGGTGCGGATGATCATGGTGTCGAGGGATTCGAAATTCTCGCCGGTGGCTGATGTCATATCGAGCTCCTGACCCTTCGTTGGCTATGTTGCGCTGCAACAAGAAACATTGCAATGCACTTCGCCACCTCGCCGGCTGTCGGCAGGTCAAGCTTACGCTATCTTCCCATCGCGTCGACCATCGGGCAGACCATCACGACTGCGCGATCTTTGCGCCGCAGCACGGAAATATTCATGGAATCAGACGCTTCGGCGCGATTTGCGGAATTGATGAGGGCCGTATCTGCCACAAGTGGCCGTTCTCCCGCGCCTGTGGACAGGTGGAATCCGCCCGATTGTGGCGAAATCGACATCCGTATCGACCGCGACGGCACCTGGTTCCATGAGGGCGCGCCGATCCGGCGAATGCCGCTCATCCGCCTGTTCGCCTCGGTGCTCGACCGCCGCGCCGGGCGCTATGTGCTGGTCACGCCGGCGGAAATGCTGTCGATCACGGTCGAGGACGCGCCGTTCCTCGCCGTTGAGATGGCGAGCGAGACCGACGAATCAGGCGTGCGGGGGCTGGTGTTCCGCACCAATCTCGACGAACTGGTCCGCTGCGATGCCGCGCATCCGCTGCGCTTCGATCGGGAGGCGGCGGGCGGGGGTTTGCGTCCCTATATTAGGGTACGCCGCGACCTTTGGGCGCGCCTCACCCGGTCCGTCGCGCTCGAACTCGCCGAACTCGTCGAGGAGCAGACGGTAAAGGGGGAGGGGGTGCTCGGCGTGGCGTCCGGCGGCGCCTTCTTCGCGATGGCGCCGGCGACCCTGCTGGATGAGCCGACATGAATACCGCAGTGCCTGCCCAGACGACCTCGCCGGCGCTCGGCGATTTCCTTGCCCGCGCGCATGCCCGGCTGAACCCCCAGCCCGATCTCGACGGCGAGCCGCCGCGCGGCGATCACGAGCTGACGCCGCAGTTTCGCGCTCTGGTCGACGGCCGGCCGGTGCGGGCGGCGGCGGTGCTGATCCCGGTGGTGGCCCGCCCTGAGCCGACCGTGCTGCTCACGCTGCGCTCCAACCACCTGCCGAACCATGCCGGCCAGATCGCCTTCCCGGGCGGCAAGATCGAGGCGGAGGATGCCGGCCCGCTCGCTGCCGCACTGCGCGAGGCGGAGGAGGAGATCGGCCTTGCGCGCGACCTCGTCTCGCCGCTCGGCTATCTCGACGCCTATCTCAGCCGTACCGGATTCCGCATAGTGCCGGTGGTCGGGATGGTGCGGCCCGAATTCGGCCTGACGCTGAACCCCGGCGAGGTCGACGAGGCGTTCGAGGTGCCGCTCGACTTCCTGATGACCCCGGCCAACCACCAGCGCCATTCGCGCGAGGCGGAGGGACTGGTGCGCACCTTCCACGCCATGGCCTATGAGAAGCGTTTCATCTGGGGCGTGACGGCCGGCATTTTGCGCAACCTCTATGAGCGGATGTACGGCTGATGCTGCGTGTCGCGATCACCGAGATCCTGCTGTTCATCACGCCCTTCGTGCTGTTCGCGCTCTATCTGCGCTTCGGCCGCGGCCTCGACAGCCTGGTCGAGGGCTGGTCGACGCGCGCCTTCGTGCTGTGCGCGCTGGCGGCGGTGCTGCTGGTCGCGGCGGGGCTGGTGTTCTTCGAATTCGAGACGCGCGGGCCGACCACCGGACGCTATGTGCCGCCCACCTGGAAGGACGGCATCCTCATTCCCGGGCATATCGAATGAGCGCGGTCCGTATTCCCCCGCTCGCCGAGAGCCATCCGGGATTGGAACGGGTGCTCGCCCTTCTCGACCATGACGGCGAGGAGGCCCGCGCGGTCGGCGGCGCGGTGCGCGACGCGCTGCTCGGCCTGCCGCGACGTGGCGATGTCGACGTCGCCACTACAGCGCGGCCCGAGGAGGTCATCCGCCGCGTCGAGGCCGCCGGCCTGAAGGCGGTGCCGACCGGCATCGAGCACGGCACGGTGACGGTGATCGCCGAGGGCGAGCCGTTCGAGGTGACGACGCTGCGCGAGGATGTCGAGACCGACGGGCGGCGCGCCAAGGTGGCGTTCGGGCGGAGCTGGCGGCACGACGCGGAGCGGCGCGACTTCACCATGAACGCGCTCTATCAGCAGCGCGACGGCACCGTCCTCGACCTCGTCGGCGGCATCGCGGATGCGCGTGCGGGCAAGGTGCGCTTCATCGGCGATGCGGACGAGCGTATCCGCGAGGATTACCTGCGCATCCTGCGGCTGTTCCGCTTCCACGCCGCCTATGGCCGGGGGGACCTCGATCCCGCGGCGCTGGCGGCGGCGATGCGGGGCCGGGAGGGCCTTTCGCAGCTCTCGCGCGAGCGGGTGCGGGCGGAGCTTATGAAGCTGCTGACGGCGCCACGCGCGGCCGACACGATCGAGGAGATGGAGGCCGCCGGCCTGCTCGCTCCGGTGCTCGGCGGCGCGGGCGATGTCGCCGCCTTCGCGCGGCTCGCCGCCATAGAGGCCGGGCTCGGCCTCGCGCCGGACGCGGTGCGCCGGCTCGGCGTGCTGGCGCTCGACGGTACCGGCGGCGAACCGCTTCAAGATAGGCTGCGGCTCTCCAATGCCGAGACGAAGCGGCTCGCGCCGATGGCGGATGCGCGGCTCGCCCTGTCACCGGACATCTCCGGGCTGGAGCACCGCGCCGCGCTCTATCACATGGGCGCGGAAGGCTACCGCGACCGCGTGCTCGCCGATTTCGCCCGCTCCGGTGCACCGGCGGACGATGCGGGTTGGCGCGAGCTCGCCGCCCTGCCGGAGCGCTGGAGCGCGCCGAAATTCCCGCTCAACGCCGGCGCCTTTCTGGCGCGCGGCCTGCCGCCGGGCCCGGAGGTCGGCGCGGCGCTCCGCCGTGCCGAAGCGCTGTGGATCGAGCGCGGCTTTCCCGAGGACCCGCTGGCGCTGGTCGCGCTGGTGCGGGACGCCATGCCGACGGCCTGATCCGGCCGCCTGACGTGACGTCAAATATTTTTCGTCATCGATGTCGGAAGCCGTATCACCGGTCCGTCCTTGGGCCGGGCAGGGAGTTGCGGACGGCCGGGCATCTTCCCAATGCGTCGGATTAGGCGGCCGGATAGACCAGCGAAAGGCGGACCGATGTCACCTGTTGCCAGCCAGATCTTCGTCAATCTCCCGGTCAAGGACCTCAAGGCGTCGGTGGATTTCTTCACCGCGCTCGGCTTCACCTTCAACCCGCAGTTCACCGACGAGAACGCGACCTGCATGATCATCGGCGAGAACATCTACGCGATGCTGCTGGTCGAGCCCTTCTTCGAGGGCTTCAGCAAGACGCCGATCCCCGATCCCCGCAAGGGCCACGAGGTGCTGATCGCACTGCAGGTGGAGAGCAACGCGAAGGTCGACGAGCTGATCGCCAAGGCGCTCGCGGCCGGCGGCACCGCCCCGCGCGCGGCGCAGGATCACGGCTTCATGTATTCCCACGGCTTCGACGACCTCGACGGCCATGTGTGGGAGATCTTCCACATGAGCCAGATGCCGCCGGCGGCGTGAGTGGCGCTTACCCCGGTGTCGTCATCCCGGTCGGTCCGGGATGACGACATAGGCTCACGGCCACTTCACCACCGGCGGCATGGAGGAGAGGATCGAATCGACATTGCCGCCGGTCTTCAGGCCGAACACCGTGCCGCGGTCATACAGCAGGTTGAACTCGACATAGCGGCCGCGGCGGACGAGCTGCTCCTCGCGCTCCGCCTCGCTCCACGGCGTCGCGAAATTGTGCCGCACGAGGCGCGGATAGACGTCGAGGAAGGCGAGGCCGACGGCGCGGGTGAAGTGGAAGTCGGCTTCCCAGTCGCCGCTGTCGAGCCAGTCGTAGAAGATGCCGCCGATGCCGCGCGGCTCGGCGCGGTGGGGCAGCCAGAAATACTCGTCGCACCATTGCTTGAAGCGGGCGTAGTCGACGTTCGGCCGCCCCTCGCAGGCGCCGCGCATGGCGGCGTGAAAGGCGATGGCGTCGGCATCCTCCTGGCTGCGGCGGCGGTCGAGCACCGGGGTGAGGTCGGCGCCGCCGCCGAACCACGCCTTGGAGGTGACGACATAGCGCGTGTTCATGTGCACCGCAGGCACATGCGGATTCGCCATGTGGGCGATGAGCGAGATGCCGGTGGCGTGGAAGAGGGACGATTCCTCCGCGCCGGGAATCTGCTTGCGGAACTCGGGCGCGAATTCGCCGAAGACGGTCGAGCAGTGCACGCCGACCTTCTCGAACAGCCGGCCCCGCATCATCGCGGTGACGCCACCCCCGCCCGGCGCGCCGGTGTGGTCGGTGCGCTGCCACGGCGTGCGGACGAAGCGGCCGGGCTCGCCGGGATAGAGGAAGGAGGGGGCCTCGTCCTCCAGCTTCTCGAAGACGGCGCAGATGCGGTTGCGCAGCTCCTCGAACCAGGCGCGGGCGGCGGCCTTCCGGCCTTCGGGTGTGTCTGCGGCTGTATCGTGCATCGCGCGCTCCTTCCGCCGCGGCTTCTAGAGCATCTTCCGCGAAGGGTGGAAGAGCTTTGCGACCGCACCATGCTCCACCACATAAGAGAGGCGCTTTTCCCTTCGGCGATTCGGCGGGGGCGGACCGGCTGCGACGCTTCGGGAGCGGCGGCGCGGGGCGATGCGCATGAGGTTTTCCGCGGCGCGACATACTCGCGCCGCATCGCGGGTCGAAAAGGCGCGGCATGCTGACACGGTTGTTTGCCTGGTTCGAGAATCTGGTCGATCCCTTCCGGCCGGCGCCGATCGAGCGTCCGCCGGAGCGGCTGATCGCCTTCTACTGGCACTTCGTGCGGCAGAGCGGTCGGGTGTTCGTCGCGGCCCTCTTCGCCGCTTTCCTCGTCGCCATCATCGAGGTGTCGCTGTTCCGCTATATCGGCCGGATCGTCGATCTTCTGCAGTCCTCCTCGCCGGCGACGATCTTCGCGGATCATGGCGGGCTGCTGCTCTGGATGGGGTTCGTGGTGGTGGTGGCGCGGCCCTGCGCGCAGCTCCTTCACGACCTTCTGGTGCGCCAGACCATCACCGCCAATTTCGGACCGATGATCCGCTGGCAGTCCTATCGCTGGGTGATCCGCCAGAGCGTCGGCTTCTTCAACAATGATTTCGCGGGGCGCATCGCCACCCGCGTGCTGCAGGCCGGCCCCGCGGTGCGCGGCTCGGTGGTCGAAGTGATCGACGCGCTCTGGTATGCGGGCATCTATGCCGGCAGTGCGGTGCTGCTGTTCGCCGAGGCGGACTGGCGGCTCGCCGTGCCGATGGTGTGCTGGATCCTCTTCTATGTCCTGGCGCTGGTGGTCTTCGTGCCGAAGATCCGGCACTTGTCGAAGCGCACCTCGGAGAGCAATTCGGCGCTCACCGGGCGCGTCGTCGACAGCTACACCAACATCCTGACCGTCAAGCTGTTCGCTCATTCCAACCGCGAGGACGGCTATGTGCGCTCCGCCCTCACGCGCAACGTCGCGGATAATGGCGGCCAGCAGCGGCAGATCACCCGCATGGCGTTCGCGGTGAGCGTGCTGAACAGCCTCATGCTCGGCGGGGTCGGCGGGCTCGGCGTGTGGCTGTGGTCGATCGGGGCGATCAATCTCGGCGCCATCGCGCTCTCCACAGGCCTTGCCATCCGCATCACCAACATGTCGGGCTGGATCATGTGGGTGGTGACCGGCGTGTTCGAGAATGTCGGGACGGTGCAGGAGGCGATCACCTCGCTGTCGCAGCCGCAGGACGTGACCGACCGCGAAGGCGCGCCGGCGCTGGCGATCCAGAAGGGCGAGATCCGCTTTCAGGACCTGAGCTTCCACTACGGGCGCGGTTCGGGGGTGATCGACAAACTCGACCTGACGATCCGGCCGGGCGAGCGGGTCGGCCTGGTCGGCCCTTCGGGTGCCGGCAAGTCGACGCTGGTGAGCCTGCTGCTGCGCTTCTACGACGCCGAGGACGGCCGCATCCTGATCGATGGGCAGGATGTGCGCGAGGTGGCGCAGGATACGCTGCGGGCGCAGATCGGCGTCGTCACGCAAGACACCTCGCTGCTGCATCGCTCGGTGCGCGACAACATCAGCTACGGCAATCCCGGTGCCAGCGAGGACGCCATCGCGGAGGCGGCTCGGCGTGCGCATGCCGAGGCCTTCATCGATACCCTGGTCGACCCGCAGGGCCGGCAGGGCCTCGACGCCCATGTCGGCGAGCGCGGTGTGAAGCTCTCCGGCGGCCAGCGTCAGCGCATCGCCATCGCCCGCGTGCTGCTCAAGGACGCGCCGATACTGGTGCTGGACGAGGCAACATCGGCGCTCGACTCGGAGGTCGAGGCGGCGATCCAGTCCAATCTCGACGAACTGATGGCCGGCAAGACGGTGATCGCCATTGCGCACCGGCTCTCGACCATCGCGCGCATGGACCGGCTGGTGGTGATGGACAAGGGCCGCATCGTCGAGACCGGAACCCACACCGAGCTGATCGCCCGCGACGGCCTCTATGCCCGCCTCTGGCGCCGCCAGTCCGGCGGCTTCATCGATGCCGAGGACACGACGGAGATGGCGGCGGAATGACCATCGCTCTCAACCCGCCGCAGGCCTGACAAATCCCCCCGTCTGCCTCAGCGCCTCGCCGGTAATCATCGCGCCGGCGACGGCGACGTTCAGCGAGCGTGCGCCCGCTGCCATGGGCACGATGACCCGCGCATCGGCACGTTCGTGGACGGCCTCCGGCACGCCGGTGCTCTCCCGGCCGAGCAGCAGCACGTCGGACGGCGCGAATCGGAAATCGGCATAGGCGAGCGCTCCGCGCGTGGTGGCCAGCACGAGGCGGCGGCCCTCTCCGCGCCGCCATGCCTCGAAGGCGGGAAAGCTCGGATGGCGCACAATTACGGCGCGGTCGAGATAATCCATGCCGGCGCGGCGGAATCCGGCGTCGCCCACGGGGAAGCCGGCGGGCTCGATGATGTGCAGGCCGAGCCCGAGGCAGGCGGCGAGACGCGCGAGCGTGCCGGCGTTCTGCGCGATGTCGGGTTCGTAGAGAGCGAGGGCGAGCCCGGCGGCGGGCGCGTCGGTCGATGAGGCGGTCGATGTCATGGCGGCTCCGTCGGCGGTCGGCGGCAGGTGTCCCCGGATGTCCCGGGGGCAGGACGGACTGCCGCACTGCGCTCATCTGGACAAGGGGCGGCGACGATGCAATTAGAGGCTCTCGAAGGTACGTCGCCCGTTTGCGCGCGCATGCGGGCGACGCGGTGCGTCGCGCGGGGGCACGGCGTTAGGGGTCGAGGGAAAAGGAACCGAACGTGGCAACAACGGAGACGGCGGAAACCACCCGCCGCGATTTCCTCTACATCGCCACCGGCGCCGTCGGCGCGGTCGGGGCGGCGGCGCTGATCTGGCCCTTCATCTCACAGCTTCAGCCGGACGCATCCGTGCTGGCGCTCTCCACCACCGAAGTGGACCTCTCGCAGATCGCCGAGGGCCAGATCGTCACGGTGAAGTGGCGCGGCAAGCCGATCTTCGTCTGGAACCGCACGCCGGACGACATCACCAAGGCGAAGGACGTCCAGCTCTCCGCCCTGCTCGATCCGGTCGCGCGCAACGCCAACCTGCCGGCCGACGCGCCGGCGACGGACGAGAACCGCGCCGCCAAAGACAAGGAAAAGTGGCTGGTCGTCATCGGCATCTGCACGCATCTCGGCTGCGTGCCGATCGGCCATTCCGGAGAGTATGACGGCTGGTTCTGCCCCTGCCACGGCTCGGAATATGACAGCGCGGGCCGCGTGCGCCGCGGTCCGGCGCCGGAAAACCTGCCCATCCCGCCTTATCAGTTCGTGTCCGACACGAAGATCTCCATCGGCTGAACCGGCCCAAGGGACCCGAGAGAACATGAGCGGACACGCGACATTCGAGCCGAAGAACCCGGCGCTCAAGTGGTTCGAGAGCCGGCTGCCCCTGGTCGGCCTGATCCATTCCTCCTTCATCGCCTATCCCACGCCCCGCAACCTGAACTACTGGTGGACCTTCGGCGGCATCCTGTCGCTGATGCTGGTCTGCCAGATCCTGTCGGGCGTGGTGCTGGTGATGCACTACACGCCGCATGTGACGCTTGCCTTCGACTCGGTCGAGCACATCATGCGCGACGTCAGCTATGGCTGGCTGATCCGCTACATCCATTCGAACGGCGCCTCGATGTTCTTCATCGCGGTGTACATTCACATGTTCCGCGGCCTCTATTACGGGTCCTACAAGTCCCCGCGCGAGGTGCTGTGGATCCTCGGCGTGATCATCTATCTGCTGATGATGGCGACCGGCTTCATGGGCTACGTGCTTCCCTGGGGCCAGATGAGCTTCTGGGGCGCCACCGTCATCACCAACCTGTTCTCGGCCTTCCCGCTCGTCGGCCCGACCATTGTGGAATGGCTGTGGGGCGGCTTCGCGGTCGACAATCCGACGCTGAACCGCTTCTTCTCGCTGCACTACCTGCTGCCCTTCATGATTGCGGGCGTCGTCGTCCTGCACGTCTGGGCGCTGCACGTGGTCGGCCAGAACAACCCGACCGGCGTCGATCCGAAGAGCGAGAAGGACACGGTGCCCTTCACGCCCTACGCGACCATCAAGGACGCGTTCGGCATGGTGTGCTTCCTGCTGTTCTTCGCTTGGTTCGTGTTCTACATCCCGAACTATCTCGGCCACGCCGACAACTACATCCCGGCCAACCCGCTGGTGACGCCGGCCCACATCGTGCCCGAATGGTACTACCTGCCGTTCTACGCGATGCTGCGCTCGGTGCCGGACAAGCTCGGCGGCGTGCTCACCATGTTCGGCGCGATCATCGTGCTGTTCTTCGTGCCGTGGCTCGACACCTCGAAGGTGCGCTCTGCGGCCTATCGCCCGCTGTTCAAGCAGTTCTTCTGGATCTGGATCGCGGTGTGCATCGGCCTCGGCTGGCTCGGCTCGAAGCCGGCGGAAGGCGGCTACGTGATCGCCGGCCGCATCCTGACCGTGTGGTACTTCGCGCACTTCCTGATCATCCTGCCGCTGCTCGGCCTGTTCGAGAAGCCGAAGCAGGTGCCGGCCTCGATCACCGAGTCCGTGCTGGGCAAGTCCAAGGCTTGAGCGGGAACAGAACGATGAACAAGCTCATGTCCTCGCTCTCCTTCGTCTCGCTGCGCTGCGGTGTTCTCGCCGGCGCGGTGGCGCTCGCCACGCTCGCCGGCGGCGCCGGCATGGCGTCCGCCCAGGAGCACGGGGCGCCGCAGCCGCACCGCGAATCCTGGACCTTCGCCGGTCCGTTCGGAAAGTACGACCGCGCGCAGCTCCAGCGCGGCTTCCAGGTGTTCAAGGAGGTCTGTGCCTCCTGCCACAGCGCGCATCTCTTCGCGTTTCGTAACCTCGCCCAGGAGGGCGGCCCGGGATTCACCGAGGAGCAGGCCAAGACGGTCGCCGAGGAGTACAAGGTCCAGGATGGCCCGAACGACGCCGGCGACATGTTCGAGCGTCCCGGCCGCCTGTCCGACCGCTGGCCCTCGCCCTTCCCGAACGAGCAGGCGGCGCGCGCCTCGAATGGCGGCGCTTTTCCGCCGGACTTCTCGGTGCTGGCCAAGGCGCGTACCTATGAGGTCGGCTTCCCGGGCTTCCTGATCGACATCGTGCGGCAGTACCAGGAGCAGGGGCCGGACTACATCCACGCCCTGCTTAACGGCTATAAGGACCCGCCGGAGGGCTTCAAGCTGCCGGAGGGGGCGCATTACAACGAGTACTTCCCCGGCCACGCGATCAAGATGCCGCCGCCGCTCTCGGCCGACCAGGTGACCTACAGCGACGGCACGCCGCAGACGGTCGACCAGTATTCGCGCGACGTCATCGCCTTCATGATGTGGCTCGCCGAGCCGCATCTCGAAGCGCGCAAGCGCATCGGCTTCCAGGTGATGATCTTCCTCATCGTCTTCGGCGGGTTGCTCTACTTCACCAAGAAGAAGGTGTGGAAGAAGGTCCACGACGAGCACGCCTGAGCCGGGCGCGTCCCGCCTCCCACATGCGAAGGGCCCCGATTGGGGCCCTTTTTGTTTGCCGGCCGTGATGAACATTTCCAACGGTGGACGTAACTCCCTGCCCAGCAACGTCATCCTGAGGTGCCCGGCCGCAGGCCGGCCTCGAAGGATGCTCGTCTCGCGCGCCCGGACGACCATCCTTCGAGGCTCGCTGGCGCGAGCACCTCAGGATGACGTGGTGTAATTGCGGTGGAGGAAAGATCGCGTTGCGCGAAGGCGTCTCTCGGCGCTGCGCTCACGCCTCCAGCCGCTCCACGAAGACGCAGTTGGCGAATTCGAAGGCGAGGCGGCCATACTGGTTGATGCCGGTCTCGTGGGTGAAGACGAGCCCCCATTCCGGGCGGCTGGCGCTCGGCTTCTTGGCGACGATCTCGCTCTCGAAGCTGATGGTGTCGCCGGCGAGCACCGGCTTGACCCATTTCATGTCCTTGAAGCCCGGGGAGGGGCCGACGCGCGGGATGCGCTCGCCATGGCGGCGCATGTCGTCGTGCAGGCGCTGCTGTGCCTGCGCGCGCAGTCGCGCCCAGATCGCCGCCGTGTGCCAGCCCGAGGCGACGAGGCCGCCGAAATGGCTGCGCGCCGCCGCTGCCGCGTCGAGATGGAAGGGCTGCGGGTCCCAGGCGCGGGCGAAGGCGACGATCTCGGCTGCAAGGAAGGTGTGCGAACCGAGCGGCGTGCGCAGGCCGATGGCGACATCCTCGAAGAACCTCATGGCAGATGTCCTCTCATGCCAGCCGGGCGCCGGGATTGCGACGGCCGAACATGATGACGCCTATGAGCTCGAAGACGATCGCATCGGTGGCGTCGATCAGCTCGAAGCGGAACTTCACCAGCCCCATCTCCGGCCGGCTCTTCGAGTCGCGCGTCTCCAGCACGGCGCGGCGCAGCTTGAGCACCGCACCGGGATGCACGGGGCGCAGAAACCGCACCTCCTCGATGCCGGGCGAGCCCATGGAATCGGCGTTGATCAGCAGGCCATCGGCGAGCAGCCGCATGAAGATCGCGCAGACATGCCATCCCGAGGCCGACAGGCCGCCGAGCCGCGTCGCCTCGGCGGCGGAATCGTCGAGATGGATGGGGTCGGGATCGTATTCCCGCGCGAAGGCGATGATCTCCTCGCGGCCCACCACATAGCGTCCGCAGGTCGCGACGTGGCCTTCGTGGAAATCCTCCCAGAACAGCATCGCGCCGTCGGCCTCCCTCGCTGCGTCAGGGCATGACAGGCGAGGCGGACGCCGAGGTCAAGCGCTCCTGCGTTTGGCCGGCGGCGTGCCGCACCTATGCCGGGAGAAATGCGGTGCCTGACGGCGCGCAGCGCGCCGTCAGGGCCTCGGTCAGGTGTTGAAGCGGAAGTGCAGAACGTCGCCATCGGCGACGATGTACTCCTTGCCTTCGAGCCGCAGCCGCCCGGCGTCGCGCGCGCCGGCCTCGCCCTTGCCCTTGACGTAGTCGTCATAGGCGATGGTCTCGGCGCGGATGAAGCCCTTCTCGAAATCGGTATGGATCACCCCGGCGGCGCCAGGCGCCTTGGTGCCGGCGGTGATGGTCCAGGCGCGCGCTTCCTTCGGGCCGACGGTGAAGTAGGTCACGAGCTGCAGCAGCTCGTAGCCGGCGCGGATGACCCGGTTGAGGCCGGGCTCGTCGAGGTCGATGGCTTCGAGATAGTCCTTCTGCTCGTCCGGTGGCAGCACGGCGATCTCGCTCTCGATCTTGGCGGAGACCACCACCGCCTTGGCGCCTTCTTCCTCAGCGCGGGCGAACACCTGCGCGGAGAGCGCGTTACCCTCCTTCGCCGAGGCCTCCTCGACGTTGCAGACATAGAGCACCGGCTTGGAGGAAAGCAGGCCGAGCATGCGGAAGGCCTTCTCCTCCTCCGGCTTCACCGCGACGAGGCGGGCGGGCTTTCCCTCGCGCAGCAGGACGAGGGCGCGGTTCATGAGGTCGAGCGTCTCCTTCGCCTCCTTGTCGCCGCCCTTGGCCTTCTTCTCCAGCGCCGCCGCGCGCTTCTCGAGGCTTTCGAGATCGGCGAGCATCAGCTCGGTCTCGATGGTCTCGATGTCGTTGATCGGGGCGATCTTGCCGTCGACATGGGTGACGTCGCCATCCTCGAAGCAGCGCACCACATGGGCGATGGCGTCACATTCGCGGATATTGGCGAGGAACTGGTTGCCGAGGCCCTCGCCCTTGGAGGCGCCGCGCACCAGGCCGGCGATGTCGACGAAGGTGAGCCGCGTCGGCACGATGGCCTGCGAGCCGGCGATGCCCGCCAGCGTGTCGAGCCGCGGATCGGGCACGGCGACCTCGCCGACATTCGGCTCAATGGTGCAGAAGGGATAGTTCGCCGCCTGCGCCGCCGCCGTCTGCGTCAGCGCGTTGAAGAGGGTCGACTTGCCGACGTTCGGCAGGCCGACGATGCCACATTTGAAGCCCATGGGGGTCGCTGCTCGTCGTCTGAAAAGGTTGTGCCGTGGTTAGGCAAGTCGGGCCTGATAGGCAAGCGGATCGCCGGTCAGCCCGGCTTGCCCGCCGCCTTCACGCCGTTGAAGCCGCGCGCTTCGAGGAAGAGATGGATCCGGCTCTGGAACTCGTCGAGCCGGTGCGCGATCAGGAGCTCGGCGAAATCGGCGCAGCCCTCGCACACCGCCTCCACCCAGTCCTTCTCGGACTTGGCGAAGTCGTTCAGCACGAAGGGCATGACGAGGTTCTTGTCACCGGGATGGCCGATGCCGAGGCGTACGCGGCCATAATCGTTGCCGCAATGGGCGGTCACCGAGCGCAGGCCGTTGTGCCCGGCATTTCCGCCGCCGAACTTGGCGCGCACCTTGGCGGGCGGCAGGTCGAGCTCGTCATGGAAGACGAAGATGTCGTCGAGCTCGACCTTGTAGAAGCGCTGCGCCTCGGCGACGGCACGGCCGGACTCGTTCATGAAGGTCTCGGGCAATAGCGCGAGCACCTTCTCGCCGGCGATCTCGCCCTCGCAGGCCGCGCCCTGAAAGCGCCGGCGCCACGGCGAAAAGCGATGGCGGCGGACGATCGCGTCCACCGCCATGAAGCCGATATTGTGCCGGTTGCCGGCATATTTCGGGCCGGGATTGCCGAGCCCCGCGAACAGGAACACGGAGAGCGCGCCTCCCGAAGACTTGCCTCGATCCGCCGAGAATGAGACGGCCCGGCGATGCCGGACCGTCGATGCCGCGCGATCAGCTCTTCTTGGCCGGGGTCGCGGCGGACGCAGCCGCGGCTGCGGCGGCAGCGGCCTCGTCAGCCTCCGCCTCCTTGAGGCCCGACGGGGCGACGATGGTGGCGAGCGTGTCGTCGCCGTGGATCGCCGAGGTCACGCCCGCCGGCAGGGCGACGGACGACAGATGCACCGAGTCGCCGATCTCGCGGCCGGTGAGGTCCACGTTGATGGCGTCCGGGATCGCATCGGCCGGCACGTTCAGCGCAACGGTGTGGCTGACGATGTTCAGCGTGCCGCCGCGCTTGATGCCCGGCGAGGCTTCGGCGTTGACGAAGTGCACGGGCACGTCCACCTCGAGGGTCGCGCCAATGGCGACGCGCAGGAAATCGACATGCAGCGGCAGGTCCTTGATCGGGTCGAGCTGGTAGTCGCGCGGGATCACGCGGTGCTTCTCGCCCTCGACGTCGACGTTGAACAACGTCGTCAGGAAGTGGCCGGCATAGATGGTGCGGGTGATCTCGGTGTAGTCGAGCGAGATGCCGAGGGGGGCCTTGCCGTCGCCGTAGATCACGGCGGGCACGCGTCCGGCGCGGCGTTCTGCACGAGCGGCCCCCTTGCCGACCTTCGCGCGCGCCGTCGCCTTCAGTTCCTTGATGGCGGTCATGGGTTCGTCCTTTTCGCGCCATGCCTCGCGGCACGGCAATAAAATGAGCCCGGCGGCAGACCGCCACTCTTGCGGCGCTCCCGTCGGGGCGGTTCAGTACGGATGTCGCCCGGCGCGCCTCCAGGGGTGCGGATAGGCCGAGCGACGCGGGCTCATAGCAGCAAAGCCGTTGCAGGGCAATGATGCGCGGCTTCCGCCGGGTCCGACGCGACGTCAGAGTGCGGCCGGAAGATAGCTCAGGCCTATTCCCGCCGCCGCGCAGACCGCAAGCGTCGGGATCATGCCGAGCCGGAAGCGCAGCATGGCGACCATCGCGCCCGTCGCCAGCAGCGCCGCCCGCCAGTCGATCGAGTCCGGCACCGGCACGTCGGGCCCGACGCCGAACAGGTCGAGCGTGCGCACCTCGCGGAAGACGACATGCAGCGCGAACCAGAGGGCGAGGTTCATGACGACGCCGACCACGGCGGCGGTGATGGCCGAGAGCGCCGCCGTGATCGCCCGGTTGCCGCGCAGCGCCTCGACATAGGGCGCGCCGAGGAAGATCCAGAGGAAGCAGGGCGCGAAGGTCACCCAAGTGGTCAGCAGCGCGCCGAGGCACCCCGCGAGCAGCGGATCGAGCGATCCGGGCGCGCGGTAGGCGGCGAGGAAGCCGACGAACTGCAGCACCATGATCAGCGGCCCCGGCGTGGTCTCGGCAAGCCCGAGCCCGTCCACCATCTCGCCGGGCGCCAGCCAGCCGAAGCCATCGACCGCCGCCTGCGCGACATAGGCGAGCACGGCATAGGCGCCGCCGAAGGTCACCACCGCCATGGCGCTGAAGAAGCCGCCGATCTGCGTCCACACGCTGGAGGAGCCGGTGGCGAGCCAGAGCAGCAGCACCGGACCGAGCCAGACCGGCAGCCAGACCGCCAGCACACGAAATGCCCGTGGCCAGGAGGGATCGGCATGGGCGAGCTCGCCGCGCTCATACATGCGGTCGATAATGCCCGGCATCTCCACCGCGGCGCCCCTGCCGCCATGGCTGCCGCCGGCGAACAGCTCCGGCGCCGCCCGACTGCCGAACCAGCCAAAGAGGCCGGCGGCGAGGATGATCAGTGGGAACGGCACGTGTAGGACATAGATGCCGATGAAGGCCGCGACGGCGATGCCGATCATGACGCGGTTCTTCAACGCCCGCCGGCCGATGCGCAGCACCGCCTCGACGACGACGGCGAGCACCGCCGCCTTCGCGCCGAAGAACGCGGCATCGATCAGCGGCACGTGGCGGTAAAGCACGTAGAGGATGCTGAGGCCCAGCATGACGAGGGCGCCGGGCAGCAGGAAGAGCATTCCGGCGGCCAGCCCGCCGACGGTGCGGTGCATCAGCCAGCCGATATAGGTGGCGAGCTGCTGCGCCTCCGGGCCGGGCAGCAGCATGCAGTAGTTGAGCGCGTGGAGGAAACGCTGCTCGCCGATCCAGCGGCGCTCCTCCACCAGTTCCTTGTGCATCAGCGCGATCTGGCCGGCGGGGCCGCCGAAGCTGAGCAGGCCGATCCTGGCCCAGACGCGGGTCGCCTCTGCGAGGCTCGGCGCGGCGGGGGCGGCGGATGCGTCTTGCGTCGTCAGGGAGATCGACATGGCTGCCTCCCTCACGCCGGCTTCGGGCCGGATGGCCAGTTGTGGGTCTCCTCGGTCGCGTCGCGGCACCAGCGATAGAACGCATCGTAGAGCAGCATGCCGGCCTCGAGCTGTTCGAGGTCGTCGCGGAACATCCGCGAGAGGCCGAGCGAGGCGGCGAGGAATCCCGCCGCCTGCGGCGCGAGGTCGAGGCGCGCGGTGTCGGCGGCGCGCACGATGATCGCCAGCCGGTCCAGAGGCGCGCAGGACAGGCCGAATTCCTCGATCATGGTGTCGAAGGTGCAGCGCTCGCCGCGATGGCTCCAGAACACGCCGTCGATGTCGAAAGGCGTGGCGCCGAAGCGCTCGGCGACCGCCGCTACTTCCGACGCCGCGACGAAGAGGAAAACGGCGTCCGGGTCGACGAAGCGACGGATGAGCCATGGGCAGGCGATGCGATCGACCTTGGGCCGGGCGCGCGTCACCCATATTGTGCGGCCCGCGCCGTCGCGCGGGGGCAGGGCCTTGGCGGAGACGAGCGGCCCGCCGGCGTCGCGCCAGGCTTCGAACCCGCCTTCGAGGGTCTCCGCCCTGATGCCTTCGTGGAGCAGCCAGGCGGTGACGGCCTGGCTGAGCTTCAGGCCGCGCTGGCAGACCACGACGACCGCCTGATCCGCGAAGTCGTGCGCCCATGCGGTGACGCCCAGCGCGTCGCGGCGCAGGCTGGCGGGCAGAAGTCGCGGATCGGCGTCGACGTCCTGCTGCGTGCGGACGTCAATGATCGTCGGTACGCCGGGCAAGCCGACGAGGCGCATGAGCTGGGATGCGGTGATTTCGGTGTTCGATGGCATGAGCGTCCATCCCTTGATCGGGAACATGGACGCGATGTTTGGGCTGCCGCCTCACGGGGTAATCGCGATCAACCCCTTGCTTACAATCTAGCCTCTGGACCTCTTGCGCACAAGCTGCGCCTCGCGGCCGCCCGCCAGTCAGAACTTGCCGAGGACGCCGGCGCGCAGCGCGCCGCTGGCCGCGCTGTCGGGGGTGGCGGAGCGCTCGACGGAGATGAAGCGCTCATAGTGGCCGAGCGGGCTGCGCAGTTCAACCGAGGTCTTGACCTCGGTGGTGTTGGCGACTTCCACGCTGGTGCCGAGGCTCTCGCCGGGCGTGCCGACGCCGAGCGTGTCGAGCGGCACCTTGTAGCTGCTGCCGAGCGCGACGCCCTTGTAGAGCGAGACATTGCCGAGGCTGCTCGCCGCGCCGGCATTGCCAGTGCCATAGACGACGAAATTGTCGAGCGAATAGTCGACGCGCCCCTTCAATTCGCCATTGGCGCCGCCGGGCTTGGTGGCGAGCGCGGACGACACCGGGGCGCTGGTCGAGACCTTGCTGCTCAGCGACAGGCTGGCCGGTCCCTGGTTGAGATCGACGGTCGTCGGCATCGAGGCGGGGGTGCCCGGTGTCTTGGCCTTCCGGCTCTGGCGGGCGATGGTTTCGGCCGGGGTCGGCTCGGGTGCCGGCACCGCGTCGAGATCGCCGAGGCCGAGATCGAGCGTGGTGAAGAGCGAGGGGGCAGGGACGTCGCTGGCCTCGTCGTCGGGTGCCTGCGCGGCCTCGACGGCCTGTCCGTCCTCGGGCTGGGCGGCCGCCTCGGCGGTCGTACCCGCGCCCGCCTCGTCCTCATGTTCCGGCGTCACCACGACGACAATCCCAGCCCACGGATCGGTCGCGGGTCGGGTCTGCGCAAGGGCCGGCACCTGAAGGCCGAGCAGGAGCAATGCAGGCAACAACACACGCTGCATGAGATATTCCCCGTTCGATCGGCGAGCGGGAATCATCGCCGGCAATCGTGGAACGAAAATGGCGCAGTGCAAAAAAAATCGATCCGGCGCGACGGTGAGGTCAGTCGAACAGGCTGGAGACGCTTTCCTCATGCGCCGTGCGGCCGATGGCCTCGGCGATCAGCGTGCCGACGGAGACGACCCGGATATTGCGCGCGACGCGCACCGCCTCGGTGGGCTGGATGGTGTCGGTGATCACCAGTTCCTTGAGGTTGGAGGCGGTGACGCGGGCCACCGCGCCGCCGGAGAGCACACCATGGGTGATGTAGGCGTGCACCTCGGTGGCGCCGCGCTCCAGCAGCGCGTCGGCGGCGTTCACCAGCGTGCCGCCGGAATCGATGATGTCGTCGACGAGGATGCAGCGCTTGCCCTCGACATCGCCGATGACGTTCATCACCTCGCTCTCGCCGGGGCGCTCGCGCCGCTTGTCGACGATGGCGAGCTGGGCGTCGATGCGCTTGGCCAGCGCGCGGGCGCGCACCACGCCGCCGACGTCCGGCGAGACCACGGTGATGTTGCCGAGGTCGAAGCGCTCCTTGATGTCCTGGACCATCACCGGCGCGGCGAAGAGGTTGTCGGTCGGGATATCGAAGAAGCCCTGGATCTGGCCGGCATGGAGGTCGACGGTCAGCACGCGGTCGGCGCCTGCATGGGTGATCAGGTTGGCCACCAGCTTGGCCGAGATCGGCGTGCGGCCGGAGGAGCGGCGGTCCTGCCTCGCATAGCCGAAATAGGGGATCACCGCGGTGATGCGGCGGGCCGAGGAGCGGCGCAGCGCATCGGTGATGATGAGCAGCTCCATCAGGTGGTCATTGGTCGGGAAGGAGGTCGACTGCAGGACGAAGACGTCCTTGCCGCGCACGTTCTCCTGGATCTCGACGAAGATCTCCATGTCGGCGAAGCGCCGCACCACGGCCTTGGTCAGCGGGGTCGCGAGATAGGCGCCGATCGCCTCCGCCAGCGGGCGATTTGCATTGCCCGAGACAAGTTTTATCGACCCGTTGTTACTGGACATTCCGGCGCGCTCCCAGCCGTGCTTCCTGCTCGGCGGCCGTCGCACGGCCGTCGCGAAGCCCTGATAGGCGGGCCGGCCCGCCCTGTAAAGCGTGCGTTTGCCGCCTTTCCCCCGTGAGAGGGATCGGACGATCGGTGCGCTCGGATGGACGATCGGGCCGATGCGGGCGGTGGCGCCCGGCTCGGGATGAGCGGCTCGGGTGGGCTCAGCGGCTGGGCGCCGCCAGCGCCAGGGCGGGCGCCGCGCCCGCCGGCAGGACGGCATCGTCGGGAATGTCGCTCGGCGCGCTGGCGACCGCCGGCCCGTCGCCGACCGGCACGTCGGAGGGCTCGCTCGGGCTCGCTGCAGGCGCGGCCGGAGCCGGGCGGCTCGGGACCGGCTTCCCGTCGAGGCGGGCGACGATCTCGTCGAGGCTCTGGCTGGCGATACGCTGGATCATGGCGTCGTCGCAGCGTGCCCAAATGTCCGCGGCCTTGCCGACCGGCTCGGTGCCGGCGACGCGCAGCACCCGCACCTTGTCGCGGTCGAACACGTCCCACGCGTAGTCGACCATGCTCTGGCCCTCCACTGTCGTGGCGGCGAGATAGCCGCGCACGCGGTAGCTCGCCTCGCCCTCGCGCGAGACGACGCGCAGATTGCGCTGGTCGGCTTCGGTCGTGAGGTTGGCGACGAGCTTGTGGAATACCGGCTGGGGCGGGCCGTCGATCGATTCGAAGGCGATGGCGGGACTGCCGCCTGCGCTCATCCCGGCCTTGGCCGTGGGGCTGTTGCCGCCGCCGGTCTGGCAGCCGGCCAGCGCGAAGGCCACCGCCATGGCGGCCGACATGCGTTTCCATCCCCGGCGTGGCCGTTCGGTCATAAGCGCCGTCCCCTGATCGCCGGACGCGCCGCGTATCATTCTCCTCGAGGAGACGCCGCTTTGTCGCCGGTAACGCGCTAATCGTTAAAGCTAATTAACGATCAGGTCCAGCGGGGCGTCGGTCACGGGCTCGTTGCCGCGCTCGGTGACGAGAAAGGTGCGGCCGAGGCACATGGCCGTCTCGGTCGTGCTGTCCATCAGGATCATGTGCGCGAACATCACCATGCCCGGCTCCAGCACCCAGCCATTGTCCGCATAGAACATCGGCGGGTCCATCCAGGAGGGGGTGAACTTGGCGCCGAGCGAGTAGCCGCAGGCGGCGAGCCGGTGCTCGGAAAGGCCGTGCCCGTCCATTACATGGGCATGGGCGGCGAAGACGTCGCCGGCGGTCCGCCCGGGCGCGATGGCGTGGGCGCAGGCCTCGATCGCCTGCTTCGCGGCGGCGAACAGCTCCAGATGCCGGTCGCGCGGCGGGCCGACGATGACCGTCTCCATCATCGCCGCGTGGTAATGGCGGAAGGCGCCGGCCCATTCGAGGGTGATCTGGTCCTCGGAGGCGAGCTGCCGGCGGCCGGACTTGTAGCGGCACAGCAGCGCGTCGCGGTCCGAGCCTATGATGAACTCATTGGCCGGATAGTCGCCGCCGCCCTTGAAGATGGCGCCCTGCATGGCGGCGAGCACGTCGCCCTCGTCGATGCCGGGCGCGATGAGGTCGATCGCCGCCTTGCGGGCGGCGAGGGCCAGCTTGCCGGCCTGCTTCACATAGATGATCTCGGCCGCCGACTTCACCGCGCGCAGCCGGTCGACGAGGCCGGAGGCATCCTCGAGCGTGGCGAAGCCCTCGAAGACGGCGTCGAGTCGGCGGCCATTGGCGGCGGTGAGGCCGTAGCTCTCATATTCGACTCCGATGCGCGCGCCTTTGGCCCCGAGGCTCTCCACCATGTCACGGAGCTGCTGCTGCGGGCTTGCGTCGCGTCCGTCGGTCCAGATGCGGATGTCTTCCAGCAGCGAGGTGTGCTGCGCCTGCCTCAGGTCCGCGGAACGGGTGAGCAGCGCCAGCCTTCCGTCGATACCGAGCCACAGCGCCTGGAAGAAGCAGAAGCCGAAGGTGTCGTAGCCAGTGAGCCAGTACATCGATTCCTGCTGGAACATCAGCAGGCCGTCGAGGCGGCGTTCGGAGAGCTCGGCGAGGAGCCGCTGCTTGCGGCGGTCGAATTCGGCCGGCGTGAAGTGCAGGGTCATGGTGCTCGCGTGATGGCGTCTGATGTCAGGAGAGGGTGATGGCGGCGATCAGGCGCCCGTAGTCGGGCTCGCCGCGATGGGTGGCGCGGCGATAGCTGAAGAAGCGGTCCTCGTCGGCATAGGTGTCGAGGCCGAGGTCCTCGACATGGCCGACGCCGAGCCCCGCGAGCCGTCCGGTGATGTAGCCGGGCAGGTCGAACATGGCGTGGCCGGGCCGCGCGGAGGGCGCGAGGAAGCGGGCATTGGCGGGATCGAGCCCTTCGAGATTGGCGACGAATTCGGGGCCGACCTCGTAGCTCGGCTGGCGGATCAGCGGGCCGATGGCGGCGACGATGCGGGAGCGCTCTGCGCCGAGTTCCTCCATGCGGCTCACCGTGCTGTCGAGCACGCCGCCGACCGCCCCCTTCCAACCGCTATGGGCGGCGGCGACGACGCGCGCCTCAGGGTCGGCAAACAATATCGGGCCGCAATCGGCGACCGATACGGTGACCGCAATGCCCGGCGTCGCCGTGGCGATGGCGTCGGCCCTGGGGCGCTCCGCCCAGGGGCCGTCCACCTTCAGGCAATCGGGCGAGTGAATCTGGTAGGCGGTGAGGAAGCGCTCCGGCGACACGCCAAGGGAGGCCGCCATGCGGGCGCGGTTGGCGGCGATGTAGACCGGCTGATCGTTGGAGCCGGTGCCGCCGTTTAACGCGGCGTAGATGCCGCGCGAGACGCCACCGCGCCGGGTGAAAAAGGCATGTCTGATGCCCGGCAGCGCGGCCAAAGCGGGCGACTGGATCTTCATGCGGCGACTTTCCCCATCTCCTCGTCGGGCGCGAATCCCGCGGGTGCATCCAGCGCAGGATGCACCAGAGCGAGCGCCTTGAAGAGTTCCCCCATGCCATCCGGTCCCGGTCCGGCGAGGCGGGCATGGGCCGCCTCGATCGTGGCGGCGGTCTCGGGGCTCGCGTCGCGCTTCAGCCGGGCGGCGCGCGTGGAAAGTCCGAGCCGTTCCAGCAGCAGGCCCTGTGCCACCGGACCGAAGGCGCGGGCGCCGACGGCACGGGCGGCGTCGCCGAGGGCGCCGAAATCGACATGGGCGGTGAGGTCGGCGGTGCCGGGATGCGCCAGCGGATCGTCATAGGCGTGCGCGCGCAGCCCCTGCAGCGTGTCGCCGAAGCCGCCGGCTGGCTCGCGCGCGCCGGCATGGCCGTAGTCGACGATGAGGGCGGCGCCGCCGTCGCGGGCGATGCGGGCGGCGATCTCCGCCGCCATCGTGAGCCCCGAGGGGCAGAGTTCGAGGATCGCGCCGGCCGACGCGGCGGCGAGCCGGGCCTGCGCGACCTCATCAAGCCGCGCGCCGGGGCGCAGGCCGAAGGCGAGGCGTTCGCCGTCGAGCCCGATCATGCGCTCGGCGATGCCTTCGGGCGTGCGCGCGAACTGGCGGATCGGCAGGGCGTCGAAGAACTCGTTGGCGACAAGGACCAGCGGGCCGGCGGGCAGCTCGGTGAGGGAGACCTTCCACGCGATGCGCTCGCTGCTCAGCGTCGCCCGCTGCACCTCGCGAAGGCGCTCCGAGGCTTCCACGAGATGGATGCGCGCCGCCGCCAGAAAGCCCGGCACGATGCGCGTGGCGCGCAGCATGTCGGCCATCATGGTGCCGCGCCCCGGCCCGAGCTCGGCGAGGACGAAGGGGGTGGGGCTGCCGAGGCGGGTCCAGGTGTCGGCCGCCCACAGGCCGATCAGCTCGCCGAACATCTGGCTGATCTCGGGGGCGGTGACGAAGTCGCCCTTGGCGCCGAAGGGCTCGGCGGTGGTGTAGTAGCCGTCGACGGGGTCGAACAGGCAGCGTTCCATATAGTCGGCCACCGTCATCGGTCCGGTCGCCGCGATGTCGCGCGCCAGCCTCGCTGCCAGCGGCGTCGTCACGGCTGGAGCGCCAGCGCCGGGCGGCGGCGCGCGCGCAGGATCAGCGCGAGGCCGACGAGCAGCATCGGCACGGAGAGCAGCATGCCCATGGTCAGCCAGCCGCCGAGCAGATAGCCGAGCTGGGCGTCCGGCTCGCGGACGAATTCGACCGCGATGCGGGCGCAGCCATAGAGCAGCACGAACAGGCCGGCGACGAGGCCCGGCCGGGCCAGCGCGCCGCGGCGGATGGCGATCTGCAGCACGATGAAGATGACGAGGCCTTCCAGCACCGCCTCGTAGAGCTGGCTCGGGTGGCGCGGCAGCGGCCCGCCTGTCGGGAAGACGATGCCCCAGGCGACGTCGGTGACGCGGCCCCACAGCTCGCCATTGATGAAATTGGCGATGCGGCCGAGGAACAGCCCGATCGGCACCACCGCGGCGGCGATGTCGAGCATCGACATCAGGGGAATCTCGCGGCGGCGGCAGAACAGCCCCATGGCGAGGATCGAGCCGAGGAAGCCGCCATGGAAGGACATGCCGCCGTGCCAGACGGTCAGCGCCTCCAGCGGGTGCTCGACATAATAGGTGAGGTTGTAGAACAGCACGTAGCCGATACGCCCGCCGAGGATGACGCCGAAGGCGATCCACACCACCGCGTCGTCGAAGGCCTCCGGCGGAATGGGCGAGCGCCCGCCCCACAGCGCGCCTTCGGCGCAGAGCCGCTTGGCCAGCCACCAGCCGAGCAGCAGGCCGGCGACATAGGCCAGCGCATACCAGCGGATGGCGAAGGGGCCGAGCTCGATCAGGATCGGGTCGATGTTGGGAAAGGGCAGGGCAAGAAGCGGCATCGATCAATCCCAGGCGCGGCAGGCTTGCCACGAGGTCGACCGCGCCGATGCACGGTCTTCCTGTGCCGTCTTGCCTGCGTCGCGTGACGGGATCAAGGCCCCGAGAGGCGGCGGAGCCTATGATGGTCCGCCGACCCCGTTTTCCGGTCTCAGGCGGCGAGCGCCACCGCATCCGCACCGGCGGGCAACCGCATCGGGCAGGAAGGATCGGTGGCCGCGCGCCAGATCGCTTCCGCCACGTCGGCGGCGTGGGTGACCTCGTTGGCCGGCTGTTGCTGCCAAGCCGCGAAGACGCTCTGGGCGATCCCGGCATAAGCCTCGGGAATGCCGGCGATCGGATTGCGGGCAGCGGCGTTTTCGGCGAACCGGGTTTCCGGCGCGCGGCCGGGAAGGACTGTGCGCACCCTGACGCCGAATGGTTCCAGTTCCAGCGCCACGCTCGCGCTGAACCCGTTCAGCGCGGTCTTGCTGGCGGTGTAGACGGAAAGAAGATGCAGCGGCTTCAACGTGACGCTGGAGGAGACGTTGACGATCACCCCGGATTTGCGCGCCCTGAACTGCGGCAACACGGCCTGCATCATCGCCATCGGGCCGAAGGTGTTGATCTCGAAGATCGAGCGTACCTCGTCCATCGGCGTGCCTTCGAGAGCGTTAAACAGGCCGAGGCCGGCATTGTTCACGAGCACATCGATGTCGCCCGCGGCTTCGACGGCCCGACGGATGCTTTCCGCGTCGGTCACGTCGAGGGCGACGATGCGAAGCCGGTCGGTCGAAGGAAGATTGACCGCGCGCGGATTGCGCATCGTGGCGACGACGTTCCAGTCGCGGTCGAGGAAAGTGCGGGCGGTCTCGAGGCCGAACCCGGACGAGCAGCCTGTGATGAGAACGGTTTTCATATCAGCTCCTGCGACGTATCGAGGAGTTTTATCTAGATAGGCAGCTTAGGACTTTGTATCATCGTAAGTCCGTTATTCATTAGCGATAGTCCGGAAATGACAGATCCGCTCGCCGAAATCGTCACGCTGCTGCAACCCAGTGCCTCGTTCTCAAAGGTGGTGAATGCCGCTGGGGTCTGGCGCATCAGCCGTTCGGAGGCGGGCCGCCCGTTCTATGCTGTTATCCTTGAAGGGGGCTGTCTCCTGAGCGTTCACGGGCGCGAGACGATGGAGCTTGGGCGAGGCGATTTCATTCTCGTTCCCGCCGCCTATGAGTTTTCGACCTCCAGCCTAAGGCCGCCCCCGCCGGGCGATGGTGAAGTGATGCCCGTGCAGGTCGGGCCTAGCGAGTTCAGGCTCGGGCAACTGGACGGGCCCGTCGAACTGCGCATGGTTGTCGGCTATTGCGATTTCGGCTCGCCGGACGCCGCGCTGCTGGTCTCGCTGCTGCCCGAACTCGTCCAAGTCCAGGGCGAGACGCGGCTTGCCGCCCTCGTGCAACTGATCGACGACGAGGCGCGCCAGCGGCGGCCGGCGCGTGACATCGTCCTCGCGCATCTGCTGCAAGTGCTGCTGATCGAGGCGCTGCGCTCGGTGAGCGGCCCGGCGGCTTCGCCGGGCCTGGTGCGCGGGCTCTCCGACGAGCGGCTGGCGAGCGCGCTGAGGAGGATGCACGAGCAGCCGACCGCGCCGTGGACGGTGGAGCAGATGGCGCGGGAGGCCGGCCTTTCCCGCTCCATGTTCTTCGAGCGGTTCAGACACGCTGTCGGCCTGGCCCCGATGGAGTATCTGCTGGCGTGGCGCATGGCGATCGCCAAGGACCTGCTGCGCCGGGAAGCCGTGGGCATAGCCGACGTCGCCGAGCGGGTGGGGTACGGATCGGCGAGCACGTTCAGCGTCGCGTTCTCACGACAGGTCGGCGTTTCGCCGGCGGCCTATGCGCGCGCCAACAGGGCGGGTCCGCGTTCGCCGCCTGCACAAGATTCCCAGTGAGGTCGCGTCGCGCGCCAAATTTTGCGCTGCACTTGCAGACTACCAGTACGCGCCCCATTGTTTTAAACGGGGTAGTGGCCGCGCAATTTAGAGATACGCCGAGCGCCTCACGCCGGGAGAAGTGACATGACCCAGACCACAGGCCGCATCTTCGACGAGTTCGCCCGACTGGTGAATGACGCCGCCGGCGTCGCAACCGGCGTCCGCCGCGAGGCAGAGACCGTCATGCGCGCCCAGGCTGAGCGGCTGCTGCGCGAGCTCGACGTGGTGACGCGCGAGGAGTTCGACACGGTGAAGGACCTCGCCGTCGCGGCCCGCGAGGAGAACGAGCGGCTCTCCGCCCGCCTCGCCGAGGTCGAGACCCGTCTTGCCAAGCTCGAAGCCGACAAACTCGGGGCCGCGAGCTGAGCGCATCCGATCCCTTGTGGACGCCGCCGCATCCGCTTTCCGGGACGCTTGCCGCGCTCCTGCGAATCCCGCCACACCTGACCGGGCCGGTCATGTTCCCTTCATGCCGCACACGGTCGTAGCGAGGTAATGAATCTGCGCAATATAGTGTTCAACGTAGTGATTCGATTGGCCGTTCAATCCTCTCGCTCCGCCGACCGCGTTGCGTGCGTTCGACCCTCCCCGCGCCTTCCCTCGCGAGGTCGAGCATGACCTATACAGAATTCGAGACTGAGACCCGCCTCAATCCGCTCGATCTCGTCGAGCGCATGGCGGCGGTGAACGAATGGTCGTTCGAGCGTTCGGCCGAGGACGAGATCACCATTTCACTGGAAGGGCGCTGGACCGATTGCCACGTCTCCTTCCAGTGGATGGACGAGGTGGAGGCGCTGCACATCGCCTGCGCCTTCGACCTCAAGGTGCCGGAGAAGCGCAAGACCGAGGTGCTGCGCCTCCTCGCGCTGATCAACGAGCAGATGTGGATCGGCCATTTCGACCTCTGGTCGAAGGAGGGCGTGATCATGTTCCGCCATGCGTTGCTGCTCGCTGATGCCGAAGCCACCGACCGCCAGTGCGAAGTGCTGATGGAGTCGGCGGTGGAGGCAGTGGAACGCTATTTCCCCGCGTTCCAGTTCGTCGTATGGGCTGGCAAGTCGGCGCGCGAGGCGATGGACGCGACCCTGTTCGAGACCATCGGCGAGGCGTGACCGGCGCGATGTGTCGGACGGCAGCCGGCTTTCCGATCGGGCACGCGACCTGATCGGAAAGGTGCGGCGCCGTCGTCAGCGGGGTCTGCCATGCCTGAGCTTTCCGATATTCCCGGCCGCGTCATCCTCGTCGGCGCTGGCAAGATGGGCGGTGCCATGCTGGAGGGCTGGCTCGGCCTCGGGCTCGATCCGGCGAAAGCCGCGGTGATCGATCCCGGCCCGCCGCCCGAGGTGCTGGCGCTGCTGGAGCGCCATTCCATACCTCTCAATCCCCTGAACGGCGGCCCGCCGGCCGTGCTCCTGCTCGCGGTGAAGCCGCAGGTGGCGACCGACGTGCTCGCCCGCGTCGCCCCGCTCGCCGGGCCGGACACGCTCATCGTCTCGGTGATGGCCGGGCGCACGCTCGGCTTCCTCGAGGCGGCCTTCGCGCCGGGCACGGCGGTGGTGCGCTCCATTCCCAACACGCCGGCGGCGATCGGGCGCGGCATCACCGTCGCGGTGCCGAACGCGGCAGTGAGCGAGGGCCAGCTCGGCCTCGCCGACTCGCTGCTGCGCGCCACCGGCGGCGTGGAATGGGTGGATGACGAGGCGCTGATCGACGTTGCCACCGCCGTCTCCGGCTCCGGGCCGGCCTATGTCTTCCTGCTCGCCGAGGAGCTTGCGAAAGCCGGCGCGGCGGCCGGGCTGCCGGCCGACATGGCCGACCGGCTGGCCCGCGCCACGGTGGCGGGCGCCGGTGAGCTGATGCTGCGCTCGGGGATAGACCCAGCGACGCTACGCCAGAACGTGACCTCGCCCAAGGGCACGACCGCGGCGGCGCTCGCCGTGCTCATGGACGAGGAACGGGGTTTCGGCCCGCTGCTGGTCGAGGCGGTCGCCGCCGCTGCCAGTCGCTCGCGCGAGCTGGCGGGCTGAGTGGGGCGGCCCTGTCTCAAACGCTGATCATTCAGCGTCATGCGACGGGCCTGCCCGAAGCTCGGTCCCATCCATCGACGCCGTCATCCTGAGGCGTCCGGCCAATGGCCGGGCCTCGAAGGATGTTCGTCTCGCGCGCCTGGGCGCCCATCCTTCGAGGCGAGCTCACGCTCGCACTTCAGGATGACGGCGCAATAGCGTCGGGCTCTCAAGATGGCAGCGCGCCGATGCTGGCTTCCAACCTCCGGCTGCTCGCCAATCTCGCCCGCGCCCCTTCTTTTCCCGGGCCGGGCGCCCTAACTTGAGGGAAACGCCCGGCACAGGAGGCTTCCATGGCACGTTCTCCCTCGGCACGGTCCCCTTCCACACGCTCCGGCAAGGCGAAGAACACGGCGGCCAAGGACACGACGGCGCCTGCCGATTCCCGCGTGCTCATCCTCGACGCCTTCCTCGCGCTGCTGGCCGAGAAGGGGTTCGAGACCATCAGCCTGTCGGAGGTAGCGCAGCGCGCCGGCGTCCCGCTCGGCGAGCTGCGCGCCGCCTATGGCTCGACCTTCGACATGCTCGCCGCCTTCATCAAGCGGACCGACACCAAGGTGCTGAGCGCCGGCGGCGGCGATATGGACGACCAGCCCGCGCGTGACCGGCTGTTCGACGTACTGATGCGCCGGCTCGACGCGCTGGCCCCCTACAAGGCGGTGATCCGCTCGCTGGCCAAATCGGCGAAGCGCAATCCGCTGCTGGCGCTCGGCCTCAACCGGCTGTCGGTGCGCTCGCAGCAATGGATGCTTGCCGAGGCCGGTATCGACACGTCGGGCCTCGGCGGCGCGGTGCGCGCGCAGGGGCTGGTGGTGGTGTTCACCAAGGTGCTGCGAACCTTCGTCGATGACGACGACCCGGGCCTCGCCCGCACCATGGCGGCGCTCGACGGCGAGCTCGCCAAGGGCGAGCGCGCCCTCGGGCTACTCCACGATGTCTGCCGTCTTGCCACTTGCGGCAGACGCGGTTCGCGGCGTACCTCCTCCGACGCCGAGCCCGAAGCGCCGGTCGCGGCCTGAAATCCACAAAGGGAGGACGGGTGTGAGCCTCGCACCGCTTGAGACCATCGCCTTCGGCGATTTCCTGAAGGTGGACGTGCGGGTCGGCACGATCATCCAGGCCGAACCGTTTCCCGAGGCCCGCAAGCCGGCGATCAAGCTGATCATCGACTTCGGACCGCATGTCGGCGTGAAGAAGTCCACAGCGCAGATCACCGCGCATTATGCGCCGGAGGATCTTGTCGGTCGGCAGGTGGCGGCGGTGGTGAACTTCCCGCCGCGCCAGATCGGGCCGGTCATGTCCGAGGTGCTCACCCTCGGCTTCCCCGACGAGGATGGCGAGGTCGTGCTGTTCGCCCCCGACCGCGAGGTGCCGAACGGCGCGCGGCTGTTCTGAGGGCGGCGATCCTGCTCGGGCCGCCCTCTCACCGCACCCCGCGCTCGACCTGGCTGAGGAAGGCCTCGATCGGCGCGGGCGGGATGTAGCCCGGCCGCTGGAACGGGTCGGCATAGGCGCCGATCAGCGCCAGGACGATGCCCGTATAGAACGCGAAGACGGTGACCACGGCGACGTTGATCGCCGTCGGCGGCACCACGAAGAACAGCATCGAGACCAGGAAGATGCCGACGAAGGAGACGATCCAGAAGGCCGGCCCGACGCCGCGCGCGGCGGCGTAGCCGCGCTTGTCGCGTTCGTCGCCGAGCTGCATCATCGAGCGGACGATGCGGTCGCGCAGGTCCTTCTGGCGGTCGTTCGCGGGCTTCAGGTCGAGCGCGCCGAGATAGACGTTCTCGCGCAACTGCCACGTCGTCTCGTCGAGATGGTGCTCGCGGCCCAGGATCGGCCATTCGTTGACAATGACGCTGGTCGCGTAGGCGACGAGATCCTGCTGCATCTGCAGCGTCTCGACCGGATCGTAGCGCTTGAGATCGAAATAGGTGTTGCTCAGCAGCGTGCCCTCGCGGTCCACCGCGGCGCGGGTCTCGTTGTAGTTCAGGAACTCCTGCGCGAAGACCAGCGCGAGGATCAGCGACAGCAGCGTGGCGATGCGATCGAGGATGGATTTGGAGAGCGGGCTGGTGTGTTCGTCGCCGTGCCGCGACAGGAACAGCCGGGCGATCGCATAGGTCGAAAGGCACAGCACCACGGTTCCGCCGGTCAGCACGGCGAGAAGTTGCCAGTCGGTGAGCATCGGCTCGGGTTCTCAGACGGGAATGCGGACGGTGGCGCGCAATCCGCCGAGCGGGCTGTCGCCGAGGGTGATGTCGCCACCATGGGCGCGGGCGGCGTCGCGCGCAATGGTCAGGCCGAGGCCGGAGCCGCCGGCATCCTGGTTGCGGGCATCGTCGAGCCGCAGGAAGGGGCGGAACACCTCGTCGCGCTGCTCGGGCGGGATGCCGGGGCCGTCGTCGTCGACGGTGACGATCAGCCAGCGGGCGTCGCGGGCGCCGGCGATCTCGACATGCTGCCCGTGGCGCCAGGCATTGGCCACGAGGTTGGAGATACAGCGGCGAAAGGCGTCGGCGCGGATGGTGACCAGCGGCGGGCCGCGGAAGCTGGCATTCGCGCTGGCGCCGTGGCGCTCGGCGTTGAAGCGGATGTCGTCGAGCATGGCGGCGACGTCGACCTCGACCGGCACCTCGCCATTGTCGTCGCGGGCGAAGGCGAGATAGGCCTCCAGCATGCTCTGCAGCTCGTCGACGTCCTTGCGCAGCGCATCCACCTCGGAGCCGTCGTCGAGCAGAGCGAGCTCCAGCTTGAAGCGGGTGAGGATGGTGCGCATGTCGTGGCTGACGCCGGCGAGCATGATGGTGCGCTGCTCGATCTGCCGCTCGATGCGCCGCTTCATCTCGATGAAGGCGTGCGCGGCGCGGCGCACCTCGCGCGCCCCGCGCGGGCGGAAGCCGGCGGCCTCGCGGCCCTTGCCGAAGGCTTCGGCGGCGTCGGCGAGCGCCTCGATCGGCTTGATCTGGTTGCGCAGGAACAGGATGGCGACGGCGAGCAGCACCAGCGAGGTGCCGACCATCCAGACCAGGAAGATGTGCGAGTTCGAGAGATAGGCCTGGCTGCGCCGGGCGAAGATGCGGAGCACCGAATCGTCGAGCTGGACGCGCACCTCGATCAGGTTCGAATTGCCCACCGTGTCGGTCCAGAACGGCCGGCGCATGCGCTTGCCGAGCTCGCCGGTGAAGTTCGAATCGAGGATCGAGAAGAACGGCTTCGGGCCGGGCGGCGGCAGCCGCTCGCCGGGCAGTATGTCGACCGACAGGCCCATGCGGTCCTGCACGATCTGGCGGATCTTCTCGCGGTCGGCGGGATCGGGGAAGGTGGTGGCGAGATCGACGATGGCGGTCACGTCCTGCGACACTGCGGCGGAGAGGCGGCGCGTGACGGTGTTGTAGTGCCGCTCCATGAAGACGAAGGCCAGCACCGATTGCAGGATCACCATCGGCGTCACGATGATGATCAGCGAGCGGGCATAGAGGCCCTTCGGCATGACGCGGTTGAACCAGGCTCCGAAGCGCTCGTTCTGCCGGCGGATGTGCTCGGCGACGGGGCTCAGCCGCTCCCCGACCGGGCGGAGCGCCTCCCGGACGGGCCGCAGCCAGTCCGCGCGCGGGCGCAGCCGGTCCTGCATGCCGCGCAGGCGCGCGAGCGTCCCCTCGAAACGGAAGCTGTCGAGCAGGCTCACTTCGTCATCACCTCGCCCAGCGCCTCGTCAGCGTGCCGTCACGGCGTGACGACCAGCCGGTAGCCGATGCCGCGCACGGTCTGCAGGAAGGCCGGATTGGCCGGGTCGCGCTCGATCTTGCGGCGCAGGCGGTTCACCTGCACGTCGACGGCGCGGTCGCCGGCATTGGCGCCCGGCGCCACCAGCGCCTGGCGCGGCACGGTATCGCCCGGCCGCTCGGCGAGCACGCGCAGCATCTCGCGCTCGCGGTCGGTGAGGCGCACCGGCTCGCCCTCGCTGGTCAGCTCGCCACGCTCCAGATGGAACAGGAAGGAGCCGAAGCGCACGCTTTCGATCGCCTGGCGCGGCGGCGTCGCCGAGCGCTTCAATATGTTTCCGATGCGCAGCAGCAACTCGCGCGGCTCGAAGGGCTTCGGCAGATAGTCGTCGGCGCCGATCTCGAGCCCCTCGATGCGGTCCTCCAGCTCGGCGCGCGCGGTGAGCATGAGGATCGGCACGGTGGATTCGGTGCGGACCGCGCGAGCGAGGTCGAAGCCGCTCTCGCCCGGCATCATCACGTCGAGGATCAGCAGGTCGAAGGCGAAGCCGGTCATCCGCGTGCGCGCCTCCGCCGCCGAGGCGGCGGTGGTGACGCGGTAGCCGCGCTCGCTCAGGAAGCGCGAGAGCAGGTCGCGGATGCGCCGGTCGTCGTCGACGATCATCAGATGCGGGGCATCGTCCGGCAGCGGCTTGCGCGCGGGCTTCTGGACGGTCGGGCTGGATTCGAGCATGGCGCGTCTCCTCAGCCGAGCCCGCGCGGGCGCGGCGCGATGCCGGGCATCGCGGCGCGGCGCGCGCTTTCCTCGGCAGCGCGGTCGGCCCGGGCGATGAGCTTCTCGATCGGCCCGCGGTCCTCGGGATCGATCATCGAGACGAGGAAGCGGCGCGCATTCTCCCGCGCGTCGCCGCCGCCGCATTCGGCGAGTGCCCGCTCGATGCGCCGCGACTGCAGGGCGACGAAGTCGCGGGCCAGCGTCTCGCCCTTGGGGGTGAGGTAGAGCAGGCGCTGGCGGCGGTCGGAGGAGCCGGCGCGGCTGTCGATGAAGCCCTGGTCGACGAGCTCGCGCAGCACGCGCCCGAGGCTCTGCTTGGTGATGCGCAGGATGTCCAGGAGGTCCGTCACGCGCATGCCTGGGTGGCGATTCACGAAGTGCAGCACGCGGTGATGCGCGCGGCCGAAGCCGAAGCGTTGCAGAATGTCGTCGGGGTCGCTTACGAAGTTCCTGTAGGCAAAGAACAAAAGCTCGATCAGGTCGACCATAGGGTCGGCCGCGGGCGCGGTGCCCTGGCGTGTCTGGGCCGGCAGTTCCGCCTCTCCGGAGCGGGGAGGGGTCGAGACATTTATGTCAGCCATGTTGACTTTTTTCGTTTCGATCGTTACCGAGATGTCCCGCACAACGAAAGGATCGTTCGGCATCGGCCGGCGGAACCCCTCGTTGGCATCGGATTCTGCTCGCCCAACCAGGCGGCGAACGATAACGGGACTTGGGCCGCGAGGCAAAACATGTGCAATCGGCGCATGCAGTTCCTCGGGGCGGTGCCTATTTGCAAGGCGGGCTGACGCGCCGGACCGGCGGCTGCTCGGTATG
This sequence comes from Allobosea sp. 117, assembly GCF_000702305.1. Taxonomy (GTDB): domain Bacteria; phylum Pseudomonadota; class Alphaproteobacteria; order Rhizobiales; family Xanthobacteraceae; genus Ancylobacter. Next base: position 128,034 of record NZ_JNLC01000012.1, on the reverse strand, counting down.
GAGATACGATCATGGCAGGCGAACCCTTCGACAAACGCGACGGCTGGATCTGGTACGACGGTGCGATCGTGCCGTGGACGGACGCCAAGGTGCATGTGCTCACGCACGGCCTGCACTATGGCAGTTGCGTGTTCGAGGGCGAGCGCGCCTATGGCGGGGAGATCTTCAAGCTCGAGGAGCACACGGCGCGCCTCAAGGAGAGCGCCCGCCTGCTCGATTTCGAGATCCCCTACAGCGAGGCCGAGATCAACGCGGCCTGCCGCGAGATCCTGGCGAAGCAGAAGTTCAAGGACGCCTATCTGCGCCCGGTGGCGTGGCGCGGCTCGGACATGATGGGCGTCTCGGCGCAGCACAACCAGATCCACCTCGCCATCGCGGCGTGGGAGTGGCCGAGCTATTTCGACCCGGCGCAGCGGCTGAAGGGCATCCGCATCGGCATGGCGAAGTATCGCCGCCCCGATCCGCAGACCGCGCCCTCGACCTCGAAGGCGGCCGGCCTCTACATGATCTGCACCATCTCCAAGCACGCCGCCGAGCGCGAGGGCTTCGCTGACGCGCTGATGCTGGACTGGCGCGGCCAGGTGGCCGAGTGCACCGGCGCCAACGTCTTCTTCGTGAAGGACGGCGCTATCCACACGCCGCTGGCGGATGCGTTCCTCAACGGCATCACCCGCCAGACGGTGATCGAGCTGGCCAAGCGGCGCGGCATCGCGGTGCACGAGCGGGCGATCATGCCGGAGGAACTGGCGACGTTCGACGAGTGCTTCATCACCGGCACCGCCGCCGAGGTGACGCCGGTCTCGGAGATCGCCGGCACGCATTTCCAGCCGGGCCCGGTCACCAAGATCCTGTTCGACGATTACATGGCCGAGGTGCAGCCGAAGAAGGCGGCGGCCTGAGGCCGGCCTCGTCGAAACGCCAAAGTGAAAGGCCGCCTTCGAGGCGGCCTTTTTTCATTCGGCGGCGTCGGGACGGGCAGGGGGCGCCCAGCGCGCGGCGGCGTCATCGTCGAGGTCCTTCGCCTCGACCCAGCGGCCCGGCGTGCCGGCGCGTTCTTCCTGCTTCCAGAACGGCGCGCTGGTCTTCAGCCAATCCATCAGGAACTCGGCTGCGGCGAAGGCAGCGCCGCGATGGACGGAGGCGGTGACCACCAGCACGATGTTCTCGCCCGGCACGATGCGCCCGAAGCGGTGGACCACCAGCGCGCCGTCGAGCGGCCAGCGCTGCCGCGCCTCCTCGACGAGGCGGCCGATCTCCTCCTCCGCCATGCCGGGATAATGTTCCAGCGTCAGCGCCGTGAGGGCACCGTCGGGGTGGCCGGCATCGGCACGGCACAGGCCGGTGAAGGTGACGACGGCACCGATATCGGTGCGCCCACACGTGAGCGCCGCCGCGTCGGCCGCCGCGTCGAAATCCTCGGCCTGGATGCGCACGGTGAAAGGCGCGGCCATGGCGCTCAGCCCCCCGTCATCGGCGGGAAGAAGGCGATTTCCCTGGCGCCGGCGAGCGGGCTGTCGGGGCGCGCGTGGCGCCGGTCGATGGCGGCGCGCACCACCTTTGGGTTCTCGAAGGCATGGGCATAGCCCTCGCCGCGCGCGGCGAGCCAGGCTGCCAGCTCGGCGACGGTGCCGACGCCGGCGGGCGGATCGACGTTCTCGCAATCCAGCCCGACGCGCTCGCGCACCCAGGCGAAATAGAGAAGCTTCACGCGTCGTCCTCGATGAGGTGGCGGGCGCCGGCCCGGAAATAGTCCCACCCCGTATAAAGTGTGAGGATCGCGGAGATCCACAAGAGCACGATGCCGGCGAGCGTGGTGCCGGGCAGCAGCCTGTCGGCGGCGGGGCCGGCCAGCAGCACGCCGACGGCGACGAGCTGGAAGGTGGTCTTCCACTTGGCGAGCTGGGTCACCGGCACGCTGACGCGCAGCTCGGCGAGGAACTCGCGCAGGCCCGAGACCAGAATCTCGCGGCACAATATGACGATTGCGGCCCAGAGCGACCAGCCGCGGATGGTGCCGTCGGAGGCCATCATCAAGAGCGCGGTGGAGACCAGAAGCTTGTCGGCGATGGGATCGAGCATGCGCCCGATCGCCGATTGCTGCTGCCAGGCGCGGGCGAGGTAGCCATCGAAGAAGTCGGTGATGGCGGCGGCGATGTAGAGGCCGACCGCCACCCAGCGCAACCAGAGCCCGCCGGCGAGGATGTCGGACCAGAACAGGCAGGCGGCGAGCAGCGGGACGGCGGCGCAGCGGCCATAGGTCAGCAGGTTCGGCAGGGCGAAGGCATGCCCCCGCTTCGCCACTGCGGGCTCCGGCGCGACGTTTCGACTGGAGGTTGCGTCGACCATGAAGTGTCAGGCTCCAATGCACCCGAGGTAGCCATCCGGGGGGCCGGCGTCAATCCAAAGCTTGACGATCGCTCGTGGCCGGCATGGCCTGTGGTATCCAGGCCCGGCGATCATCCGCCCGACCTTGCATGGAAGAAGTCGTAGACCGCGCGTGCGGTTGCAGCATTGATGCCGGGCGCGCCCTCGAGATCGGTGAGCGAGGCACGCTCGATCGCCTTCAGCGTCCCGAAATGGCGCAGCAGCGCGCGCTTGCGGGTGGGGCCGATGCCGGCGATCTCCTGCAGGCCGGATTGCGCGATGTCCTTCTTGCGCCGCGCGCGGTGCGAGCCGATGGCGAAGCGGTGCGCCTCGTCGCGCAGGCGTTGCACGAAATAGAGCACGGGGTCGCGCGGCTCCAGCCGGAACGGCGCGCGTCCCGCCATGAAGAAGGTCTCGCGGCCGGCGTCGCGGTCCGGCCCTTTGGCGACGCCGACGAGCGGCACGTCGGCGATGCCGAGCTCGGCGAGCGTGTCGGCGGCGGCCTTGAGCTGCCCGGCGCCGCCGTCGATCAGCACCAGGTCGGGCCAGCCTTCGGGGGTCTCGCGGAAGGCCTCGGCGGTGTCGTCGTTGCGCGCTTCCTCTCCCTCTCCCCGGTGGAGAGAGGGGTGGGGTGAGGGGGCGGGGGCAAGCAAGGTTGCTTCCCCCTCACCCGACGGCGGCGCCGTCGACCTCTCCACGACGGGGAGAGGTGAGTCGGCCCGCGGCGCCTCGCGCATCAGCCGCGAGAAGCGGCGGCGGAGAACCTCGCGCATCATGCCGTAGTCGTCGCCGGGGGCGAGATCGGCCGACTTGATGTTGAACTTGCGGTACTGGCTCTTGGCGAAGCCCTCGGGCCCCGCGACGATCATGCCGCCCACGGCATTGGTGCCCATGATGTGGCTGTTGTCGTAGACCTCGATGCGGCGCGGCGGGCGCGGCAGCTCGAAGGCGCGGGCCAATTCATCCAGCAGGCGGGCCTGGCTGGCGCTTTCGGCGAGCTTGCGGCCAAGCGCCTCGCGCGCGTTCTGCAAGGCGTGCTCGACCAGTTCGCGCTTCTCGCCCCGCTGCGGCACGGCGATCTCGACGCGGTGGCCGGCATGGGCGGAGAGCGCCTCGGTCAGGAGCTCGGCATCCTCCACCGCGTGGCTGAGCAGGATCAGGCGCGGGCAGGGCTTGTCCTCGTAGAACTGGGCGAGGAAGGAGGAGAGCACCTCGGCCGGCTCCAGCGCGCGGTCGGCGCGCGGATAATAGGCGCGGTTGCCCCAGTTCTGCCCGGTGCGGAAGAAGAACACCTGCACGCAGGTCGCGCCGCCCTCCTGATGCAGGGCAAAGACGTCCGCCTCCTCGACCGAGCGCGGGTTGATGCCCTGCGTGCCCTGCACGGCAGAGAGCGCGGCGAGACGGTCGCGCAGGGCGGCGGCGCGTTCGAATTCCAGCGTCTCGGCGGCCTCCTCCATCTCGCGCGCCATGTGCTCCTTCACCGCGCGGCTGCGGCCGGAGAGGAAGTCGCGCGCCTCCTGCGCCAGGGCGGCGTAGTCGGTGTGCGAGATCTCGCCGGTGCAGGGGCCGGAGCAGCGCTTGATCTGGAACAGCAGGCAAGGCCGGGTGCGCGCTTCGTAGAAGCTGTCCGTGCAGGAGCGCACCAGGAACGCCTTCTGCAGCGCGTTGATGGTGCGGTTCACCGCCCAGACCGAGGCGAAGGGGCCGTAATAGTCGCCCGGCCGCGAGTGCGCGCCGCGATGCTTGGTGATCTGCGGCGCCGCGTGGTCGCGGGTGATGAGGATGTAGGGGAACGACTTGTCGTCGCGCAGCAGCACGTTGAAGCGCGGCTTCAACTGCTTGATGAGGTTGGCCTCCAGCAGCAGCGCCTCGGTCTCGGTGCCGGTCGAGACGAATTCCATCTCGGCGGTGGCGGCGACCATGCGGGCGATGCGGTTGGTCAGGCCGGTCGGGCGCGTATAGGCGATGATGCGCTTCTTGATGCTCTTCGCCTTGCCGACATAGAGCACGGCGCCGTCGGTACCCAGCATGCGGTAGACGCCGGCACCGGAGGGTGCGTGCTTCACCGCGCGCAGGATCGCCTCGCGGCCCGAAGCGATCGAGCCGGCGCTCGGCAGGGTGCTGTCGGCGAGGTCCTCGGCGAGGGGAAGCGCCTCGTCCTCGGTCTCGGCGAGATCGTCGTCGAGCTCGGGGGCGTCGATGGTCCGGCGGGATGTCATGCGCGGCAAAATAGGGATTCGCGGCGGCGGCGAACAGGGGCCGCCGCCGCGAGGTTGGATGCGATGCCGGATCAGCCGATGCGGCGGCCTTCCGACTGCCGCTCGATCATCCAGCCCGGATATTCGCGGGGCAGGGCGCTCACCGCGTCGAGCGTGGCGATCTCCTCCGGCGACAGCACGAGGCCGGTCGCCGCGAGGTTGTCGTCGAGCTGCTCGACATTCTTGGCGCCGATGATGACCGACATCACGAAGGGCTTGGCCAGCACATAGGCGAGCGCCACGCGCGCCACTGAGACGCCATGCGCCTGCGCGATCGGGCGCATGGCGTCGATGCAGTCGAAGGCGCGCTCGCGGTCCACCGGCGGGAAGTCGAAGCTGGCGCGGCGCGAGCCCTGCGGGCCGCTGCCCTCGCGGTCATATTTGCCGGAGAGCAGACCGCCGGCGAGCGGGCTCCACACCATCAGGCCGAGCTTCTCGGCCTCGAGCAACGGGGCGATCTCCCGCTCGAGGTCGCGGCCGGCGATGGTGTAGTAGGCCTGCAGCGTCACCGGCCGGGTCCAGCCGTGCCGGTCGGCGAGGCCTAGCGCCTTCATGAGCGTCCAGGCCGACCAGTTCGATACGCCGACATAGCGGACATGACCCTGCCGGACGAGATCGTCGAGCGCCCGCAGCGTCTCCTCGATCGGGGTCAGCGTGTCGAGGCCGTGGATCTGGTAGAGGTCGATATAGTCGGTGCCGAGCCGCTTCAGGCTGGCCTTGACGCCATCCATGATATGGCCGCGCGAGGCGCCGCGGTCATTGGGGCCGCCGCTGCCGACCGAACCATAGACCTTGGTCGCCAGCACGACGTCCGTGCGCGGCCGGCCGGAATTGCGCATCGCCGCGCCGGTGATCTCCTCGGAGACACCTTCCGAATAGACGTCCGCCGTGTCGATGAAATTGACGCCGGCGTCGAGCGAGCGGGCGACGATGTCGTCCGCCACGGACTGGTCGAGGGTGCCGATGGCGGTCCAGAAGCCCTTGCCGCCGAAGGTCATGGTGCCGAGGCAGATTTCGGAGACGAGGAGGCCGGTATTGCCGAGTGTCTTGTAGCGCATGCCGTGATCCTGTGATCGTGCAGGGCAGGACGCCGCGCGCCGCCGCCCGGGAGAGGAACGCGGCCCTCGCGAAAGGCGGGGGTCGGAAGGATGAAAGGCGCCTGAGGCGCAAAGGAAGGAAGCAGGTCCATCGGGGGACCTCTCCTGCAGATAGGTGTCGCCGGCGCCGCCGAACAGGGGCAGCCTGTTCGTCTGACCCTACGGTACGCATTGCCGGTGCTGTTCCGCGGTGCTAATCCGGCGGCATCATGATCGTTTCCAGCCGCATCCCGGCCCGCCACTGGCGAGGCCTTACGCTTACCGCTACCACGCGTAGCGGTGGGGGCGGCTGATCAATCCGATCGACCTCTCCACCGGCACGCGGGGCTCGCGATGCCGGTTTCCCTCCAGCGCGCGACGCTCCGCCTGCTTCCGACACAAGGAACGGCAATGACGACGGCTCAGGACGAACGGGAGGCCCCGGCGCGCCTGCCAATGACCGGCTATGCGCTCGGCGCGGCCGGCGCGATCCTGTTCTCGGCCAAGGGCGTGATCATCAAGCTCGCCTATGCCGAGGGAATCGACGCGGAGACGCTGCTCGCCCTGCGCATGGGGCTCTCGCTGCCCTTCTACATCGTGATCGGGGTGCTGGCGGCACGCGGCATGCGGGCCAGGGCGCTGGAGCTGCCGCCGCGTGGGCTGGTGCTGCAGGCGATGGGGGTCGGTGCGCTCGGCTACTGGTTCTCCAGCTATGTCGACTTTCTCGGCCTACAGTACATCTCGGCCTCGTTCGAACGGCTGATCCTGTTCACCTATCCGCTGTTCACCGTGCTGTTCGGCGCGCTGCTGTTTCGCCAGCCGATCCGGCCTCGGGCGCTGCTGGCGTTTCTCGTCAGCTATGCCGGCCTGGCGCTGATCTTCCTGCAGAACTTCTCGGTGGCGGGTGTCGACGTCGCGCGCGGCTCGGGCTTCGTCATGATGGCGGCTATGAGCTTCGCGCTCTACCAGCTCATGGCCCGCGACCTGATCGGAAGGATCGGATCGTCGTGGCTGTTCACCTGCATCGCCATGAGCGCGGCGGCCTTCGCCTCGCTGTTGCAGTTCGCCGCCATTCGGCCGTTCTCGGCGCTGCTGGTTTCGCCGCGCCTTTTCGCGCTGTCGGTCGCCATCGCCATCGGCGCCACCGTGCTGCCGACCTTCCTGATGAACGCGGCGCTGCAGCGCATCTCGGCGCAGGCCAACGCCACCATCGGCACGGTGAGCCCGGTCGCCACCATGGTGCTGGCGGTCCTTGTGCTCGGCGAGAGCGTGACGCCCGCCGAGATCGCTGGCGCGGTGCTGGTGATGGTGAGCGTCGGCTGGTTCACGCTGGCGGACAGCCGGCGCTGAGCCTGTCCGCTATTCGATCACGAAGGTGTCCGGCGTCTGCCAGCCGATGTGCTGGCCGCCGTCGACCGCGATCATCTGGCCGGTGACGCTGGTGGCGCGCGCGAGGAACAGCACGGCGTCCGCGACCTCCTCCGGGCTCGCGCCGCGCCCCAGCGGCATGGCCGCGTTCTGCGCGGCGAAATCCTCCTCGCTCTGGCGGGCGCTGCGCATGGTCGGGCCCGGCGCCACCGCGTTGACCCGCACGCGCGGGGCGAGCGCCTGGGCAAGCAGGCGGGTGGCCGCCCACAGGCCGCTCTTGGCGAGGCTGTAGGAGAGGAAGCGCGGCGTCGGCTTCAATACCCTCTGGTCAATAATATTGACCACTGCTGCATTCGCACCCTCCGTCAGTCGTGCCGCCAGTGCCTCGGCAAGGAAGACCGGCGCGCGCAGATTGACCGCGAACTGGCGGTCCCAGACCGCCGCGTCGAGATGGCCGATGCCGTCATCGTGGAATTCGGAGGCGTTGTTGACGAGCAGCGTCACCGGGCCGAGAGCGGCCTCCGCCGCCGGCAGCAGCCCGGCGACGGCGGACGCGTCGGCGAGCTCGGCATGGACGAGGGCGCCCCGGCCGCCACAGGCGGCGACCTCGGCGAGCAGCGCGTCGGCCTGCGCCTGCGTCTCGCCGGTCGGTGGGCGGCGCAGGTGGATCGCGACGTCGTAGCCGGCCCCGGCCAGCGCGCAGGCTATGGCGCGGCCGATCCGCACGCCGCCGCCGGTGACGAGGGCGACCTGCCGCGGGGAAGGATGTGTGGCGTCGGGCGAGGGCATCGGCGTGTGATGCCCGCAATTGCGGCAGGCGTCCAGCCGCGAACCCGCGGCGGACCGGATTCAGGGGCGGACAGGGCGATCTTGACAGATTCCGGGGTCCATGCCGGCGCGTATTCCAGCCGCCCGGCGCCTATTACGGTACGTAAGTAATCGGGAATCTGTGATATGTACGACACAGGTGTTCGTCATCGCGCAATGAATCGTGGCGAAATTGTTGCTGGCATTCATGGTTAAAGAGCGCGGCGGATACCTCCACGAATCATGCACCTGCAAAGTCCCGGCCGGTTAATTCACACGGCTGTGAGGGGCGAATAGGGCACCAATTATGTACTATCTGCCGCAATCCTGCCTTCGACCTGCCAAGCTCGACCTCTATCCAATCTCGCGACTGCGTAGTTGTATAGTTGCAGTATCGTCGGAGACCACACCTATGAAGAAGATCATTGGCACTGGCATTGCGGCGGCGGCGCTCCTCGCTGCGGCCCCGGCCTTCGCCGCCGATATGTCCCAGCCCTATCCGACCAAGGCTCCGGCGGCCATCATCGCCCCGGCCTTCAACTGGACCGGCTTCTATCTCGGCGTGAACGCCGGCTATGGCTGGGGCAGCGGCTCCGGCCTGACGGATGACCTCGGCATCGATCCGGACGGCTGGCTGGCCGGTGGCCAGATCGGCGTGAACTACCAGTTCGGCAACAATGTCGTGCTGGGCGCCGAGGCCGACATCCAGGGTTCGGATTTCAAGGATAACGACGACTTCTATGGCGTCCGTTCCAAGATGGACTATTTCGGCACGGTGCGCGCCCGCCTCGGCTACGCGTTCGACAACGTGCTGCCCTACGTGACCGGCGGTCTCGCCTGGGGCCACAACGAGATCAAGTATGACGGCTTCACCTCCGACAAGACCCATGTCGGCTGGACCGTCGGCGGTGGTGTCGAGTGGGGCTTCGCGCCGAACTGGACCGCCAAGGCCGAATACCTCTACATGGATTTCGGCGACGAGTACTACGACAGCATCGGCGCGGATGCCGGCCTCACCGCCAACGTCCTGCGCGCTGGTCTGAACTACAAGTTCTGATCTTCCTGAGCGTATCAGAGTACGAGCCTTTCGGCGGGAACGGCGATGCCGTTTCCGCCGAACTGTTTTCGGGCCGCGGAGGGGCCGACCGCTGCGGCGGGCTGGGTGCCCACCGGGCGCGCGCCCTCCTTCTGCTCCATGAGAGCGGCCGCGTGACCCTTCTGTTGTCCGGCGTGACGGCGCCGGCTGTATTGCCACGTCATCCGCTCAAAGAAAATGCGGTGCCCGTTGCGGCTTCCGGGCGTGCGGCGCTCCTCGTGATGAGCGGCAAAACCCGTGCACATCTCGCCTATTCTCACCGCTAAGCTGTTGGATTAGCGGGTTTTTAACCATGTTGGCGATTGGTCGGATTTGATTAAAATTGAATCGATTGCCGATTTAAGTATTTTATCAAGTTATTAACCAGTATATACATTATCTCGTCTTGAGAGTGTATATGGCGATCTTCGCTGTGACTTTTATGCCATAGATGTCTTTAGGTCATTCGCGTATGAAGAATGCAGTTCTTCACGCGGAGTGCCAGTCATGGTTCGCAAGCTTCTGAGCGGCACCGCCCTCGCCGTCGCGCTCTCGGCCGCGCCGGCCATGGCGGCCGATCTCTCCTATCCGGTCAAGGCGCCGATCGTGGCGGTGGTGCCGGTCTTCACCTGGACCGGCTTCTACATCGGCGGCTCGGTCGGCTATGGCTGGACCAGTGTCGACGGCGTCGGCCCCTATTACGTGCCGGGCTACGATTCCTACATCAACACCTACACCTCGGGCTCGATGGAGCCGGACGGCTGGTTCGGCGGCCTGCAGGCCGGCTACAACTACCAATTCTACAACAACGTCGTGCTCGGCATCGAAGCGGACGTCATGTTCGCCGACATGAAGGACACCTTCAGCTTTGGCTATGGCGCGGTGCTGCCGGGCATCACCGACACCTACAACGCCACCGCCACGGCGAAGATCGACACCTTCGGCACCGTCCGCGCCCGCCTCGGCTACGCCGCCGACCGCTTCCTGCCCTACATCACCGGCGGTCTCGCCTGGGCGAATGTCGAGGTCTCCGGCAACGGCACCGTCGACCTCTCGGGCGGCCCGCAGCTCGGCTGGTACCAGGGGTCGGAGAGCGAGACCTATTGGGGCTGGGCGATCGGCGCCGGCGTCGAATATGCCGTCACCGACCACTGGACGCTCAAGGCCGAGTACATCTACTCGGATCTCGGCGCGACCAATTTCGACCAGCTTTTCAACAGCAGCGACCTCGACTTCAGCATCCAGACGCTGAAGGTCGGCGTGAACTACAAGTTCTGAGGTTCACTGCATCTGGCGTTCGCCAAGGGGAGGCGCACGTCGAAGGCCCGGGCCGGTCCGCCCGGGCCTTTTGTTTTCCGGCGCCTCACGCCGGCGGGCGGGTTGCCTCGAAAGCAGGCACGCGCGCGGCGAAATCGGCCAGCCAGTCGACGAGGACGGGATAGCCGGCGCGCCAGGCTCCGGCGAAGCGCAGGTCGAGATAGCCGAGCGCGCAGGCGAGCCCGATCTCGCCGACATGGGCCGGGGCGCTCACCCCACCGCGCGCCGGCAGCGCGGCGGCGAAGGCATCAAGCCCGCGCGTCACCTTGCCGGCCTGGTTCTCCACCCATTTCGGGCTGCGCTCGTTCTCGGCGCGGTGGCGGACCTCGTAGACCTGCAAAAGCGCGGCATCCATGATGCCGTCGGCCAGCGCCTGCTGGGTGAGGGCGGCGATCCGCGCTTCGCCCGCGGCGGGGATGATGCATCCGCCGCCGGCCTCGATGTCGAGGAATTCGAGGATCACGGGGGAATCGAAGACCGGCGCCTTGCCCTCGCGCAGCAGCGCCGGGATCTTGCCGAGCGGGTTCTGGCTGCGCAGCGAATCGCCGGGATCGGAGGTGTCGGCCCAGACGATGTCGAGGGCGACGCCGCACAGGGCCGCGCCGATCTTGACCTTGCGTCCGAACGGCGAGGCAGGGGAGGAACGCAGTTGCATGAAATCCGCCATCTGCGGCGCGTGCGGAAGGCCGTCCCTTACGCGCCCGGAAGATGGCGGCGGATGGCAGCCGGTGGCGCGCCGCGCCGCCACCAACGGGCTCCGTGCTTATCAGTCGGCCGTCTGCAGGTCGACCGCCTTGGGCCCCTTGCCGCGCTTGTCCGGTTCCACCTCGAAGCTCACCCGCTGCCCTTCGGCGAGCGTGCCGAGGCCGGAACGTGTGACGGCGGAGACATGCACGAAGACGTCGCGCCCGCCGTCATCCGGGCGAATGAAGCCGTAGCCCTTTTCCGTGTTGAAGAATTTGACGGTACCCGTCATCGCCATCGCGTCCTGCTCCTTCACGCCACAGGTGGCTCCCACACCACCCCGTCGATCGCTCCGCTGGATTGGCTCAAGCAAAACCGATGCCGTGCGCGCAGGCGCGGCGCTGGGCCCCGTTCCTCCAACCCAAACTTCACTCACTGGATGTGAAATTGGTAGGACATCGGGGGCGGCGAGAAAACATCTTTCCGACGCTGCGGCAACATGGCCACCGGGGGCCTCAGCCGGACCCGTCGGCTGCGTTATCGCTCGGGCATCAGCCAGCCGACCCGCACACGGCCCTTGCCGTCGGCGGCGAGCAGCGGGGCGAGGGCGGTGAGCACGGTGCGCATCTCGTCGGCAAGGGTGAAGGGCGGATTGACCACGACCATGCCGCAGCCGGAGAGCCGGTCCGGCTGGCGGGTGGCGTAGATGTCGAGCTCGACGCGCAGGGTCTTCGGGATGCCGGCGCGGGTGATCTCGCGGCGGAAGGCGTCGACCGCGCGAATGTCCTTGATCGGATACCAGGCGCAGAGCACGCCGCCCTGCCAGCGGGCATGCGCAGAGATCAGCCCGTCCGCGAGGCGCTGGAACTCGCCCGGCTGCTCGAAGGGCGGGTCGACCAGCACCACGCCACGCCGCTCCTTCGGCGGCACATAGGCGGAAAGTGCCTGCCAGCCGTCGGTGGCGAGCACCTTGGCGCGGGCGTCGCCCTTCACGGCTTCAGCGAGGGCGGCGCGGATGCCGGGCTCGGTCTCGCAGAACAGCAGCCGGTCCTGCGGGCGGGCGAGCGACAGCGCGACCAGCGGCGAGCCGGGATAATGGCGCAGGCCGCCCTGCGGATTGGCCGCCGCCACGGAGGCCTTCCACGGCGCGAGCAGCGTCTCGACCTCCGGAGCGAGCGTCGCCTCGAAGACGGCGCCGACGCCCTGGCGCCATTCGCCGGTGCGCTCGGCCTCCTCGCCGGCGAGATCGTAGAGCCCGGCGCCGGCATGGGTGTCGATGACCCGCCAGGCGCCGTCCTTGCGGCCGAGATAGGCGAGGATGCGCGCCAGCACGACGTGCTTCAGCACATCGGCGAAATTGCCGGCATGGAAGGCGTGGCGGTAGTTCATGGGCGCGCCGCGGGCTTCACCGCGTCGGCGGCAGGGTGATGCGGCCGGCGCGGCAGGCGCGCCGGTCCACCGCCGGGCAGGCGGTGAAGGCAAGCGACTTGTCGAAGCAGACGCGCACCTCGCTCACCCGCCCGTCCTCGCAGGTCACCGCGATCATGTCGGCGGCGATGTCGCGATTGGCGACGCGGAAGGCGTTCTCGACCTCCGGCGCCGAGGTCGACATCGGCCGGGCGACGCCGCGGTACTGGCCGGGAACGGTGACCTTGCCGAAGGCCTCGCGCACCGCCGTGAAATAGGCGTCGGGCGCGAGGCCCGAGCAGGTGCCGTGCTTGCGCCATTCGTGCAGCACGAGGCGGCGGCTCGGCATCAGGTCGAGCATGCCGGCGAGCGTCGCCTCAGGCACGCGCGGCGCCGGGTTCCGGCAGTCCTGCGGCCAGCCGTCCTTGTATTGCGGCCACAGGCCGTGCACGACGAAGCCGAGTGGCGGGCCGCCGCGCCGGCACTGCAGCGGATCGGCCTTCTGGCCGGCGGATTCGCAATAGCTCGGCGACCAGGAGAGCGAGAGCACGTAATAGTCGAAATCGCCCGGCCAGCCGGCCTTCTGCGCGGCGGCGGGGAGGGCCATGCCCAGCAGGAGAAGCGCGGCGAGGAGAAGCCGCGCCGCGCTAGCAAGCCTCACGGCAGCGCCGCCGTACAGCGCGGCGGATAGCCCCAGCCGCGGTCGAGGCCCACCACGCACCATTCGACGCCCCATGAAGCGCCGATGAAGCCGCCATCCTCGATGATCGAATAGTAGATGGTGCGGCGGCGGCCGTCCGAGACCAGCACGCGGGCCGAGCAATAGCGGCGGGGCTGGTATTCCTCGCCCCAGGGGCGGAAGGCGACCTGATGGATGCGGTCGAACTCGCCGAGCGTCAGCGCCGAGTTCCAGAAGCGCCCCTCGGTGGTGGCGAAACGGCTCTGGATGAGCGAGATGGCGCCGGGCGTGTCACAGGCCGGCACGACGCCGTCCCAGTTCGGCCCGGAGAGCCAGAAGTTCTTCTCGAGGAAGCTCGCGGCATGGCCGCTTGCCGCCGATGCCGCCAGCAGGGCCGCCGTCACCAATCCGGTCACGGCCCGCCGGACCGCCGAGCTCCGCCGCGCTGCGCGCATGTTCAGTCTCCCCGTATGCCTGTTGAGCGGACGATGCGTCGGCCGCAGGGCCGGCGTCAATGTCGGCGGCGCCACAGTGCAACGAAAATGCACCACCCTTCGAGGCTGTGGCGCTCAGCGCGGGTCCGGCGCGGTAATGTCCGCGCTGGCTGGCGAGGTCGACACCGAGAGGACGACGGCGTCCTCGCTTCCGCGCGAGACGATGACGTGGCGCATGCCGCTGTCGTAATAGGCGCTCTGGCCGGAGCGCAGCACGAAGGGTCGGTAGGGTTCCACGTGGACCTCGACCTCGCCGCTCAGCACATAGACGAACTCGTCGCCGGCGTGGCGTGTCCATTCCTCGACCGGCGGCGTCTCGTGCAGGGTGATCTGCGCCACCATCGGGAACATCTGCTTGCTCATCAGCTCGGCGGCGTGGATCGACATGATGGCGCGGTCGGTGGTGGCGGTGATGACGTTCTCCTCCCGCGTCACCGCCTTGCGCGCGCTGGCGGCCGGCGCCGCCGGACGCAGGGGTAGGTCGGCGGAAAGGTCGATGTGCCGCATGATGCGGGTCAGCGTCCCGAAACTCGGCGTCGCCTTGTCGTTCTCCAGCTTCGACAGCGTGCCCACCGACACGCCGGTAAGATTGGCGACGTCCTGCAGCGTCATGCGGCGGCGCAGCCGGTATTCGCTCAGCGCGCGGACGATGTCGCGGGGGCCGGTGTCGCCGCCGTGGATGTCGGCCGTGAGGCTGCGCGCGGTGTTCATGGCCTAATGTCCGCGCCGGGCGAAGCGGTCGAGTGCCTCGGCGACCTCGTCGACGATGTCGAGCGGCGCGGTGAGCACCGGGAAGAACTTCACCACCAGCGGATCGACCAGCGAGACGCTGTGGCAATAGACGCCGTGGCGGAACAGCGCCGGGCCGATGGCGTCGGCGTCGGCCGGATCGCGTAGGCCGAGGGTGACGACACCACCCCTGATATGGGCCGGCGCATAGACGCCGGGGTGGCGCTCGCACAGCGCCGCGAAGGCCTCCCGGAAGCGCGCTTCGAGCCGCGCGACATGCGCCAGCGTCTCCGGCCGGGATGCCACCTCCAGCACCCGCCGGCCGACCGTGCAGGCGATCTCGTTGCCGGCCATGCTGCTGGCGAAACCATAGGCATGGCCGTTGATGCAGTCGTCATAGATCGCCTCGGTGGTGAGCAGGGCGCTCACCGGATAGAGCCCGCCGCCGAGGCCCTTGCCGGAAATGAGGATGTCGGGCGTGAAGGCGTCATGCTCGCTCATCCACAGCCGGCCGGAGCGCGACAGGCCGGTGCGGGTCTCGTCGATGATGAGAAGCGCGCCGTGCCGGCGGCACAGCGCCTCGACCCCCGGCAGATAGTCGGCCGGAGGCGGCGCGAAGGTCTCGTAGTTGAAGGGCTCGATGATGATGGCCGCGATGTCCGGCCCCATGGCGGCGGCGACATCGTCGAGCACGCCGTAGTTCGGGAAGAAGCGCGCTGTCGAATTGGGTAGGCCATAATGGCCGGCGATGCCCTCGGATTCCGAGCCGGTCACCATGGCGGCGAAGCCGGCATGGCCGTGATAGCCATGGCGATAGGCCAGCACCTTGTGGCGGCCGGTCACCCGGGCGCAGAACTGCACCGCGAGGTCGATGCTGGCGGTGGCGCCGAGCGTCACCACGGTGCGGTTGAGCGCGGGCACCGGAGCGAGCGCCGCCATCAGGTCCTGGAAGGCCAGCATCTCGTGGGTGGGGAAGTTCCATAGCCCGGAATCGAGCCCCGCCTCGAGCGCGCCGGTCAGCGCGGCGAGGATATCAGGATGGCGATGGCCGAGGCCGTGCACGCCGCCGGTGAGGCCGCAGTCAAGCAGGCGGAAGCCGCTGTCGCGTTCCCAGACATAGGGTCCCTCGCGCCGGCCGAGGACGAACTCGATGCCGCGCGAGCGGGTGCGGCGGACGAGCTCGCGCCAGTAGCGCTGCTCATAGGCGTCGTAAAGCGCATGCGTGCTTGTCACCGCGCGTCCCTTTCGTGCAGGGCTGATGTCATGCCGGACCGACCGGCCGAGGGCGCCACAGCCGGCATATTTTCGAGATCGAAATATGAGTTTCGCCAGATATCGGCGTAATCAAAGGATTTTTTCGAGATCGAAAATTATTCGAAGCCGCCGGACGATGTCACCGCGGACGGATCAGGCCAGCCGGATCACGTAGAGCTTGCGGGTGGTCTCGACGACCTCCCAGACGCCGGTGAAGCCGGGGCGCAGCACGAAGCTGTCGCCGGCGGTGAGGCGCACCGGCGCGGCGCCGTCCTCGTGCAGGATCGAGACGCCCTCGAGGATGGTGCAGAACTCCCACTCCTCATAGACCACCCGCCAGGCGCCGGGCGTCGATTCCCATATCCCGGCGAACTGTGTCTCGTCATAGGCGGTCTCAAGGTTCCATGTGCGGTGCCGGGGCTCGCCCGTCACGATGCGCTCGGCCGGCGGCGCGCCTTCCTCGGGAGCGCCGAGGGCGGCGGGGTCGAAGCGGAGCAGGGAGGACATCGTTCGACCTCGGGGCTTGGCCGGAAGAGACAAAGTATGGGGAGCCGAGGCCGTTTCCGCCGTCATGGCCGGCTTGTCCGGACGGTCCACGTCTTTTGCGGCAGCCTCCGGCTCAGGGCAGACGCACGGAGCAGGTCGGGCGGCACGGTGAGGCGCCGCCCGTGCTTCTCAGCTAAAGAAGCCCTTGATGGTCGCCCAGATGCTCTTGGCGGGAGCTTCATCGGTGGCGGAGGCCTCCGCCGGAGCGGCGCCCGGCTTGAGCTCCGCCTTGGAGACAACCTCCGGGGTGATCTCCTTGAAGATGGTGAGCTTGGCGAGCGTCGCCGGGCCGGCGAAGCCGTCGGAGGCGAGGCCGTTCTTCGCCTGATATTCCTTCACCGCCTTCTGGGTGCCGGGACCGAACTTGCCGTCGGCGGCGATGCCGAGCGCGGTCTGCAGCTTCTTGACCGTCTCGCCGGAGGTGCCGACCTTCAGGAGGATCAGCTCGTAGAGCCCGAGGGTGGCGAAGGTGTCCGGGCCGGCGATGCCGTCGACCGCGAGGCCGTGTTCCTTCTGGTAGGCCTTGAGCGCCTCCTCGGTCTTCGGGCCGAACTGGCCGTCGGCGGGCACGCCGAGCTTCTGCTGCAGGACTTTCACGGGCTCGCCGGCGAGCCCCTTCTTCAGTACCGACATCGTCGCCTCTCCTTGAGCTGACGCAGAATCATGCATGCCTGCCGTACACGTCTTGCGTGACCGTGGCATGGACGTCGCGCGCGGCGCGATCAGAGCACAGCTTCGATGGTAA
Organism: Allobosea sp. 117; assembly: GCF_000702305.1. GTDB lineage: Bacteria > Pseudomonadota > Alphaproteobacteria > Rhizobiales > Xanthobacteraceae > Ancylobacter. Next base: position 111,231 of record NZ_JNLC01000012.1, on the reverse strand, counting down.
CGGAAAGGGGTGTGTACGAATGATAAGAGAGGGAACGCCGTTCCGGCGTCCCCTCCCGGCCGCGCCGCCGCCCCCGCCGGCGCTGCGTCTCGTTGCCGGCTATTCGGCCGGCGCCGGGTGGGCGCCCTCGACGAGCGGCTCCTCCGCCGGCTTCTCGACCTCGGCATATTTGGCGCAGGCGACGAACACGCCGGCGACGAGGAGATAGGCGACGGCGACCCCCGGAGTCACCGCGAAGCCGACCTTCTCGCCATGCATGAAGCCGAAGAAGGTGAGCACCGCGCCGGCCCCGGCGAAGGCGGCTGCGTGCATGAACTTGCGGTCGACGATGAAGACGCCGATGGCGCCGAGCACGAGGCCGACCAGGATGGCGCCGCCGCCCATCACCTCGAGCCCATGATAAAGCACGCCGACGCCGCCGAGCTTGTCGAAGCCGAGAGCCTGCGCCGAGGTGCCGGCGAGGTTCAGCGTGTTGTCGATGAGCAGCTTCGCCCAGGCGGCGAGATGCGGGGTGAGCGCCAGCACCACGGCAGGAGCATGGCGGCTCGGCGTCGTCTGGAAGGCCTGCGCGCCGATCAGCATGCCGATGTAGAGCAGGATCGGCGAGATGGCGACGATCGGGATCAGCGCCAACAGCACGGCGATGATGCCGAACCAGGCCAGCAGCAGCACCAGCACGCCGGTCGCGGCGGAGTAACCGATGCGCCCGCCCATCGATTTCCAGCCCGGATGGCCGATATAGACCGCGTTGATGAAGGGGTTGCCCATCAGGCAACCGATCAGGCTCACCACGCCGTCGGCGCTCAGCACGCGGGTGGTCGGGAAATGGTCGCCGGCGGCTTCCGCGCTTTCGACATTGTCCATCGCCTCGACGAGGTCGTAGATGCCGAAGGGGATGGCGGTGATCAGGATCACGCCGAGATATTTGAAGCCGTGGAAGACGTGGTCGAAGGCCGGCAGCGGGATCGAGAAGCCGAAATTGGCGAAGGAGTCGCCGAGCTTCTCGACGCTGAGGCCGCCATAGTTCAGGCCGACGAGGTTCGAGCCCCAAGCGATGACCATGCCCACCGCGATGGCGACGAGGCCGGCGGGAATGCCCTTCGGGTATTTCACGCCGCCGAACCAGCTCACCAGGATGATGGCGAAGCAGGTGAGGCCGATCACCGGCGTCATGAAGATCTCGAAAGCCGGACGCATCGAGATGAAGGCGATGGAGACGCCGGCGAGCGTGCCGAGCAGCGCGGCGCGCGGCGTGATGCGGCGGATATAGGGGGCGACGAAGCCGCCGATCATCAGGATGAAGCTCTGGAAGAACACCCAGACGAGGCCGGCCTCCCAGCCCTGGATCGGATCGCCGGTGGATGCGCCGATCGGCAGCATGATGACGAAGACGACCACGAACATGTGCGGCACCGAGATGCCCGAGGGCAGGGCGCACACGTCCTCGCGGCCGGTCTTCTTGGCGAGCTGATAGGCGAGGAAGGCGTAATAGGCGGTCGACAGGAACATCATCAGCCCGACCGCCGGCAGGATGCGGCCGAATACGATATCGGGCGGCATCTTCAGCACGAACTGCAGCAGGCCGGTGAGCACCAGCATGTTGACAAGGATGTTCGTGCCGAAGCCGAACAGGGCGTTCCAGTCGCCCTTGGTCCACAGGTTCGGCCGCATGCCGATCCGGGAGGGCGATATTGGCGTCATGTCTGTCGCGCTCATTCTGTCATCCCCACGATGATGCGTTTGTGCATGCGGTCGGCGATCCGCGCCGTCAGGCGGCCCTGGCGGCGGCGCCGAGCGCGCCGGCGAAGGCACGGGAATCCGACACCCAGCCGAAGATGCCGCCCTGCGCCTTGATCATCTCCAGCCCCATCCGGTGGAACTCCGGGAAATAGGAGGCGCAGCAATCGGCCAGCGCGACGCAGCGATAGCCGCGGTCGTTGCCCTCGCGGATGGTGGTGTGGACGCACACCTCGGTGGTGACGCCGCAGACCAGCAGCGTGTCGATGCCGCGGTTCTTCAGGATGAGCTCGAGGTCGGTCTGGTAGAAGGCGCCCTTGCCGGGCTTGTCGAGCACGACCTCGCCCTCGGCCGGATAGAGCTCGGCGATGATGTCGTGGCCGGCCTCGCCGCGTATCAGGATGCGGCCCATCGGGCCGGCGCAGCCGATGCGGGCGGTCGGCTCGCCGCGCTCGACCTTGGCGGGCGGCGCGTCCGCCATGTCCGGGCGGTGTCCCTCGCGGGTGTGGATGACCAGCATGCCGGCGGCGCGGGCGGCGGCGAGCGCCACCTTGCACGGACCGACCGCCGCCTGCAGCAGCGAGACGTCGTTGCCGAGCGTTTCGCCGAAGCCGCCCGGCTCCAGGAAGTCGCGCTGCATGTCGATGATGATCAGCGCCGTGCGCGGCGGATCGAAGGCGAGCGGGGCGGGCTCGGCGGCGAGATTGAGCTTCGGCATGGCGGCTCCACGGACGGTGCGGGGAACACACATGCCGGACGGAGCCGGGGGCGCCGCGGCATGCATACAATTTCGTATGCATGCCGCGTGCCAGCGTTTCGAGGCATGGCATATTTCAATTAAATAACTGAAATTAATGCATTATATGTCGTGGAGATACGCCATTCCCGCGCCGTGCCGACGGCGCTCCGGCGTGACGTTTGCGGGCGTTATGATCAAAAATTAATCAGAACGATATGAGCGCCAGTGCCTCCGCCTGAATGTGTAGGACGAGAGTCGGTGGCGGCCATCTGCGCACGTATGTCGGAACTCGTCGCTCAACTCACGATGGAGATGTACAGATATCAACTTATGAGTGTATATATTTTCCCATGCAATCATTGGGGGTTGGCATGCGGGCGGGATGGGGATTGGTGCTGCTGGGTGCGCTGGCGGTGGCCGGATGTACGCAGGGCGGGCTGTTCGGCGCCCGCGAGATTCAGCCGCCGGGCAAGGGGATCTATGTCGGCGGCCTCTATTCGGCGCGGGAGCAGCCGACCACGAAGATCGACAAGCCGGTGTCGCTCTTTTCCCTGTGCGCCGTATCGCGCGATCTCGCCGAGTTCGGGGTGCCTCCGCCCATGGGCAGCGAGTCGGCGGATGTCGATCTGTTCGCGAACCGGCAGATCGCGGCGTCGCTGGCCGGCTTCACCAGCCATCTCGCCGATCTCGGCTTGAGCGGCTCGGTGACTAACTATTTCGAGTACAAGATCACCAACGTCACCTTCTACGACATACCCGCGACGTCGGCCCGGATCGTCTTCAACGGCCTGATGAAGCAGCGCGCCTGCCGCGACGAATTCGGCCTGACGGTGCGCGACAACGCCGTCTATCAGGTGAAGTCGGCCTATGTCGGCGACATCATCTTCACCCGCCGGCAGAACCTCAATCTGAGCGCGTCCGTACTGGCGAAGCTCGACGCGCTGGGACCGCAGATCCAGGCGACGCTGAGCCGGAGCTTCTCGCTGAAGTTCTCCGGGCGCGGGCTGGTCTATTCGGTCGTCCTGCTGGTGAAGAACGGCGAGGGATCGTGAAAGCGCGACTACGGCGGTGCAGACGCGGCGCCGGGATGCAGCAGTGACCGGACGCGGTCGGCATCCTGCGCCGTCGCCGGGTTGTAGACCACCATGCCGAGGTCGGGGCGTCCGTCGACGGCGAAGGCAGAATATTCGAACGCGATCGATCCAAGCGTCGGGTGGCGCAGGCGCTTCATGCCCTCGCCATAGGTGCGCACGTCGTAGTCGCGCCACATCGCCGCGAAATCCGCGCTGAGCTGGCAGAGCTCGTCGATGAGAGCCTTCACCTGCGCCGTTGCCCCGGCCCGCGTCGCGTCGGCCCGGAAGGCGCCGACCACGAAGCGGGCGACGCTGTCCCAGTCGAACTGCGCGGCGCGGACGCGGGGATCGCAGAAGATCAGGCGCAGGATATTGCGTTGCGGGGGCGGGAGCGATCCGTAGTCGGTCAGCACCGCCGCCGCCGCCCGGTTCCACGCCACCACGTCCCAGGTCGCGGTTCGCACCAGCGCGGGACTGAGCTCCAGCGCGTCGAGCACCCGCTGGAGGCGCGGCGTGACCCCCTCGGCGGCCTGGTAGCGCACCTCCGGCGGCCGGCCCAGGCCGAGCAGGAAGAGATGCTCCCGCTCTACCTCCGTCAGCATCAGCGCGCGGGCGATCCGGTCGAGCACGTCCGCGGAAGGGGCGCCGCCCCGGCCCTGTTCGAGCCAGGTGTACCAGGTCGGACTGATATTGGCGCGCTGCGCCACCTCCTCACGGCGCAGGCCGGGCGTTCGCCGGCGCGTCGAGGAGAACCCCAGCGCCGCCGGATCGAGCCGCGAACGGCGGTCCTTGAGATAGCTGCCCAGCAGTTCGCTCGCCTCGACCATGCTGATCCTGTTAGGCATTATACCCTGATAAGGTCACGACTTTACCGGGATAATCAACGTGAGGACAGTCGCGCGGTTCATAACCGGAGACTTTCCATGCGCGTTCTCGTCACCGGCGCCACCGGCTTCGTCGGCTCGGCCATTGTCCGGGAGTTGATCGGCGCGGGCCACAAGGTGGTTGGCCTCGCCCGATCGGAAGCCGGCGCCGCCGCTCTTCGTGCGGCGGGCGCCGAGGTCCATCGCGGCTCGCTCGAGGATCCTGAAAGCCTGCGCGCCGGTGCGGCCTTGGCGGACGGGGTGGTCCACACCGCCTTCAACCATGACTTCTCCCGCTTCGCCGAGAACTGCCGGGCCGACCGGCGCGCCATCGAGACGCTCGGCGCCGCGCTTGCGGGAACCGAGCGCCCTCTGCTGGTCACCTCGGGTCTTGCCGATCTGGCTTCGGGCCGCGTCGCGACAGAGGCCGATGCGGTGAGCACCGATCTCGCCTATCCGCGCCGATCGGAGGTGGCCGCGGTCGCGCTGTCGGAGCGCGGGGTTCGCGCAGCGGTGGTCCGGCTTCCGCCATCGACGTATGGCGAAGGCGATCACGGGTTCGTGCCGATCCTCATCCGCCTGGCGCGCGAGAGGGGCGTCTCGGCCTATGTCGGCGAGGGCCTCAATCTCTGGCCCGCGGTGCACCGCCTCGACGCCGCCCGGATCTACAGGCTGGCGCTGGAGCGGGGTGCAGCCGAAGGTCCGTATCACGCGATCGCCGAGGAGGGCGTGCCGTTCCGGGAGATCGCGAGCGTGATCGGCCGCCGCCTGAACCTGCCGGTGATCGGCGTGCCGGCACAGGAGGCGGCGGGGCATTTCGGCTGGTTCGCGTCCTTCGCCGCGATGGACGTTCCGGCGTCGAGCGCGCGGACGCGGGCGCTGCTGGGCTGGGCGCCCGAGCAGCCGGGGCTTCTCGCCGATCTCGACCGGCCGAGCTATTTCGCGGGCTGAGAGGGCCGTCCACGCGCCGGCGGGTGGACGCTCGCCGGCCCTTCCCTCCGGCGCCTGGCCGCCCCATATTCCCGGCCATGGCCAAAGCTGCTCGTCCCGGCGGATTCGCGGAGCGCTCTCAGCGCGCCTTCGAACCCGCGCAATCCGCCACGCTCGATCCCGCGCTCGCCGAGAAGCTCGGCGTGGCGCCGACCTCGGGTGCCTCCGCCACCGTCGCCGCGCTGTCGGCGCTGATCGAGGGCGGACGCCCGGAGGTCGACGGGCAGGTGTGGGTGCCGCACCGCCCGGCGCGGCCGGACAAGTCCGAGGGCGGCGTCAAATTCGTCATCAAGTCGGACTATGCGCCGGCCGGCGACCAGCCGCAGGCGATCGACGAGCTGGTCGCGGCGGCGCGGCAGGGTGAGCGGGACCAGGTGCTGCTCGGCGTCACCGGCTCCGGCAAGACCTTCACCATGGCCAATGTCATCGAGCGGCTGCAGCGCCCGGCGCTGGTGCTGGCGCCGAACAAGACGCTGGCGGCGCAGCTCTATGGCGAGTTCAAGAGCTTCTTCCCCGACAACGCCGTCGAGTATTTCGTCTCCTATTACGACTACTACCAGCCGGAAGCCTATGTGCCGCGCACCGATACCTTCATCGAGAAGGAATCGTCGATCAACGAGCAGATCGACCGCATGCGCCACTCGGCGACCCGCGCGCTGCTGGAGCGCGACGACGTCATCATCGTCGCCTCGGTGTCCTGCATCTACGGTATCGGCTCGGTCGAGACCTATGCCTCGATGACCTTCAAGATCGAGGTCGGCGACCGCATCGACCAACGCGGCATCCTCGCCGACTTGGTGGCGCTGCAATACAAGCGCATCCAGGGCGATTTCGGGCGCGGCACCTTCCGGGTGCGCGGCGACGTGATCGAGATCTTCCCGGCGCATTACGAGGACCGAGCCTGGCGCGTCTCGCTGTTCGGCGACGAGGTGGAGAGCATCCAGGAGTTCGACCCGCTCACCGGGCAGAAGTCGCAGGACCTGAAATTCGTGAAGGTCTATGCGAACTCGCATTATGTGACGCCGCGCCCGACGCTGATCCAGGCGATCCACGGCATCAAGGCCGAGCTGAAGCACCGGCTGGAAGAGCTCAACGCCATGGGCCGCTTCCTCGAGGCGCAGCGGCTGGAGCAGCGCTGCACCTTCGACCTCGAGATGATGGAGGCGACGGGAAGCTGCGCCGGCATCGAGAACTATTCGCGCTGGCTGACCGGGCGCCGCCCCGGCGAGCCGCCGCCGACGCTGTTCGAATATGTGCCGGACAACGCGCTGATCTTCGTCGACGAGAGCCATGTGACGGTGCCGCAGATCGGCGCCATGTATCGCGGCGACTTCCGGCGCAAGGCGACGCTCGCCGAATACGGCTTCCGCCTGCCAAGCTGCATGGACAACCGGCCGCTGCGCTTCGAGGAATGGGAGGCGATGCGCCCGCAGACGGTGCATGTCTCGGCCACTCCCGGCCCATGGGAGATGGACCGCACCGGCGGCGTGTTCGTCGAGCAGGTGATCCGCCCGACCGGTCTCGTCGATCCGCCGGTGGAGGTGCGCCCGGCGCGCACGCAGGTCGACGACCTGCTCGGCGAGGTGAGGGAGGTGGCGGCCAAGGGCTACCGCACGCTGGTGACGACGCTGACCAAGCGGATGGCCGAGGACCTGACCGAATATCTGCATGAGAACGGCATCCGCGTGCGTTACATGCACTCGGACATCGACACCATCGAGCGCATCGAGATCATCCGCGACCTGCGCCTCGGCGCCTTCGACGTGCTGATCGGCATCAACCTGCTGCGCGAGGGGCTCGACATCCCCGAATGCGGGCTCGTCGCCATTCTCGACGCCGACAAGGAGGGCTTCCTGCGCTCCGAGACCTCGCTGGTGCAGACCATCGGCCGCGCCGCGCGCAACGTCGACGGCCGCGTGGTGCTCTATGCCGACAACATCACCGGCTCGATGGAGCGGGCGATGGCGGAGACCGAGCGCCGCCGCACCAAGCAGATCGCCTGGAACGTCGAGCACGGCATCACGCCGGAGAGCGTGAAGAAGGCGATCGGCGACATCCTCAACAGCGTCTATGAGCGCGACCATGTGACGGTCGACAGCGGCCTCGCCGAGGCGCCGGCCGCCTATGGGCACAATCTCGCGGCGGTGATCGCGGACCTTGAGAAGCGCATGCGTGCGGCCGCGGCCGATCTCGATTTCGAGCAGGCGGCGCGGCTGCGCGACGAGATCAAGCGGCTGCAGGCTACCGAGCTCGCCGTCTCCGACGATCCGCTGGCGCGTCAGGACGCGATCGACGACCGCACCGGCGGCTATCGCGGCGAGCGCAAATATGGCCGTTCGGCCAATCTGCCGGAGAAGAAGGCGCGTGGCGGACGATCGGGCGTACGTTCCTCGCCGGGTCACGTATCGTCCGGCCACGAGGCGCGGGCGGACGAGGCGCAGGCGGCCTATGATGCGGGAGCGGGCGAAACCTTCCGCTCGCGCGTCGTGCGTCCTTCGCTGGATGACATGGGCCCCGGCACCGACCGCGCCGAGCCGCTCGGCGCTGACGGCTGGAACCGTCCCGCGCGGCCGGACCCGATGACCAAGGGCCATCGCAAGGGCGGGCGGCGCAAGGGGCGGTGAGGCACTGGTGGTAAGCGACGGAGTGAGCCGGGAGGGAAAAGGGCGAGATGCTATTCTAGCAAATCCCCTGCAAGTCCGGAGCGGCTGTGCCGGGAAGAACCTTGTATAGGGAACTCGCTGTCAGAGCCTGACGACTGACAATCAAGGATTATGGTGGGTTGCATTTTGCCTTTCAACCCAGCCCTGCCGTTTATAACGGTCGCAGCCGACGCGGTCGGCAGCACGCACTGGTCACACGCCGTAAACGATCCGATTGAGGCGAGTCACTAGATTCTCGATAAAAGCCGTACAGTTGTTGGCATAGCTGGGCTGCATGGGGCGAACAGACCCAGTGGCTTCGCGGTCTCCCTCATGCGCAATTTGATTTCGACGCTTTACGTAATTCGCCAACAATCTCTTAAGGTCATCGGCGGAGCTGTTTGGCCCTGGCCACGTCGCAGCGACAGCATCGAACACGTTTGAATGACCAATAATAGCGTACGCCCCCTGTACTTTCTCAGGTGCTTGGTAAGAGCTGAACGCAAGAACTTTTTCATTCAGGCGTTTCGTGAGTTCGATTTCCCCACTTGGACTGATGATAACCGGAAGCGCCTCGCGAAAACCATCAGAATTCTTGATTGGCAGAATATCAGCCATCGCAGCACAAAGCGCCGACGGCACTGGACTAGCTCTCAGCACGTGAGGTAGACGCTCCAGAATGGCTGCGTGTACATAAGCGTCCAAAGAGGAAATCGCAGCGACAACGGCGGAACGTGGAAGCCACAGCAAGTCGTCATTCCCTGGAGGAAGTTGGCCGCGCCGACCAAGACCACGGAATCTTCGAAGTTCCACGTACATTGCCGTAAGGCTTCTCGCAGATGCGATGCTGTGCTGAAAGTCAGTGAATACACTCAAGTCTCGCTCCCTGGGATTGTAGATTTTCGCCGCACAATCATGGCTGAGTCAGGCCAAGTCGCCAAGGTCCGGCTCGACCTCGATACAATGGCCTGTCCCTAGCATCGAAAGACTCGATCTTTTGAAAGAAGCGGCGATCCCGTCGCAAGTTCGCTACCGGCCACATAGTTGCCTCCCTGCCGCTAACTGAAAGACCGCCCGACCCAACCTCCGCCCGGGTGGAGGAGGGGGCAGATCGTGCTGGTCGGGATGCCTGCCGCGAGCATTGACTCGACTCACGCCGCGGACTCCACTCTCCCGATCGATGCGGTCGGGGGCTCGCAATGACACTCACTCAGGCGGTTTCGTCCGTCTTCAACAAATACGCCACCTTCGAAGGCCGCGCGCCGCGGTCGGAATATTGGTGGTGGGTGCTGTTCATCGTCATCGTGAACTGGGCCACCAGCCTGCTGGATTTCGCGGTGTTCGCCGGATACGCGCTCTACCGCTTCGGTGACACCCAGGCCTTCACGCCGATCACCTCGCTGGTGGGGCTGGCGCTGCTCATCCCCTCCATCGCGGTCGGCGTGCGGCGCTTCCACGACATGGACCGCACCGGCTGGTGGATCCTGATCGGGCTGACAGGCATCGGCGCCTTTGTCATCTTCTTCTGGTTCATGTTCAAGGGCACCGAAGGCCCCAACCGTTACGGGCCCGATCCGCTCGGCCCGGCCTGAGCCATAAAAAATCCCCGGCCGAGAGGCCGGGGATCGGGAAGGCACAACGGCTGGAGAGGAGATCCGCCGCGCCGGAGGAGCGGAGCCGCTGAAGGCGGCTCAGCCCTGCTGGATGGCGCTGACCTTCCACGCGCCGCCGGGGCGGCGCACAAAGGTCCAGAACTCGGTGGCCTGTGTCGGGCGGTCGGGGTCGCCCTGCACCAGCCGGCCGGTGGCGCGCTCGACCAGCGCGTCCTTCAGCTCGTAGCGCATGGCGACGGTCGCGTATTCCGAGGTGCCGCCCTCGTCCGGCTCGCTCCAGGCCTCGGAGAGGTCGCCCTGCAGCAGCTTGACGTCGGAGAGGCGGTTGACGAGGCCGTCGCGGGCAAGCTCGTCGAGCTCCTCGCCGATATAGCCGGCCATCTCCGGGGTCAGCAGGCGATCGAGGGTGGCGCGGTCGTCGCGGCCATAGGCCTCCTGCACCTCGCCGAGCGTGCGCTCGAAGCTGTCGAAGTCGCTCGCCGCGAGCTTCAGCGGCTTGCCGCGCGGGCCGGTGCCAAAGCCGGCGCGGGCCGCGCCGTCCGGCGCACCCATCGCGCTGCCGGAGGCTGCGCCTTCCGCGTGCGGATCGCGCGACATTGGGCCCGGTCGCGGGCCGGCGGGGCCGCCCGCATAGGAGGGCTGCTGGTTGCGCGAGCGCCACCAGCCGAGGACGAGCCGCGCCACGATGACGATCAGCACCATCTGCAGGACGAAGCCGAGAATGCCGGCGAGGCTGCCGAGGCCGGAGAAGAAGCCGGTGCCCATCAGCAGGCCGAAGATGCCTGCGCCGAGCAGGCCGCCCATGAGACCGCCCATCAGGCCGGGACGGTTGAACAGTCCGCCGGCCGGCCGCGCGGCCGCGCCGGGCTGCGTTACTCCGGGCTGCGTCGCTCCGGGCTGGGTGGTGTTCGGGGTGGCCGAGCGCTGCATTGGCTGGGCGGTCGGCGCGGTCGGGGTCGGCGCCGGCGTCGACCAAGTGCGGCTGCCGCGGCTGCCGAAGCTGCCGCTGCGCCCGACCCGGGCCTCGGCGAAATCGGTGGCGACCATGAGGCCGGCGGCGAGCGCCAGCACCGCGAGCAGGGCACGCGGCATACGGCGGGTCGTCGGGGAAGCGGGCATCGGTGCTGCTGATTCCATGTGACGCGGCAGAGCGATAGTGCCTGCCGTAAGGTCATCCATATGGGGCGCCCGGCGCGGTTTGTCATCCCGTCCGGTGAACGGATTGCAAATGGGCATCACGGATTCTGGGAGCGCGCGGCGAGAGCGGATCAACCGCGATCGGCGATTTTCCTGCCGCGATCACGTTTGCGTGCGGACCGGCAAGACGCCGGAAACTTCCCGTGTCCAGGCTGTTGCCTCGCAGCGTGAGCGGCGCCGACGCAGGCGTCGCCCGGCGGACAGGGAGCTCCCCGGAAGGGGCGCATAACAGGAGGCGCCTTCCGGGCGCACGACAAATGGGCCGAATGTGCCTTAATCTGCTGCTCGGCCTCTCGCCGGTGCTGCTGCCGTTCGCATTCCTGCTGATCGGCGTGAGCTGACGAGGCCTGTCTGACCCTGCGGGATCAGAATCCGAGCCGCGCCTCGATGGCGGCGATGGAGCCGGCCGGCATGTTGCCGGATGCCGGGGTCCCCGCGTTCTTCCGCTCGGGCGCATCAATGGCGTCGGCGCGGCGCGCCGGCGTGCTGATAAAGGTCCGGGCCGGACGTTCCGCGGTGGCGGCGCCACCTTCCGGACCATTGGAAACTCTGGCCATTTCAGCCTCCTTTACACTCACTGCCACTCTCAACTCCTGAGGCATGCGCGCCCCGGTGCTGCTGTTCGACGGCGACCGGGAAAGCACGCTCACCATGCCGTCCTTGTACGAGGCTTGGCCTGAACCCCGTCTGAGCGGCCCGTTCATATAGGAGCCCGATCGGTTCAGCATCGCGGCGAGGATGCGGCGGATCGAGGAATTGCCGTGGCGTAATCCCGGCGATCTGCCGCAGCGAGGGTGGCATCGCTGTCGTCGACGGCATGCTAATTGCTATGTTGATTTCGGTCAGCGGAGCGTTCCAGCCATGTCACTCGCCCTCCACGTCGCGCAGTCGATTCCTGAGAACGAGCACGACCTCGACATCTCGCTGCGCGACGACATCCGCATGCTCGGGCGGGTGCTCGGCGACACGCTGCGCGATCAGGAAGGCGAGGCGATGTTCGAGCTCGTCGAGCGCATCCGCCGCTTCTCGACGCGCTTTCACCGCGAGGAGGACGAAGGCGCGCGCCACGAGCTGGAAGCGATCCTCGCCGACCTGCCGCCGGATCAGATCATCACCATCGTGCGGGCCTTCAGCTATTTCTCGCACCTCGCCAACATCGCCGAGGACCAGCACGTCATCCGCCGCAACCGCACCGCCGCGGCGAACGGGGAGCTGCGCCCCGGCACGCTCACCCACGCGCTCGGGCATGCCCGCGAGAGCGGCATCCCGACGGCCGAGCTGCGCAAGTTCTTCGAGACGGCGCTGGCGAGCCCGGTGCTGACCGCGCATCCGACCGAGGTGCGCCGACGCTCCACCATGACCCACGAATCGCGCATCGCCGAGCTGCTGGCCGAGCGCGAGCGGATCGACCCGACGCCCGAGGAGCTGGAGAGCGGCGCCGACGAGCTGCGCCGCCGGGTGCTGACGCTGTGGCAGACCAACCTGCTGCGCAAGACCAAGCTGACGGTGCTCGACGAGGTGGCGAACGGGCTCTCCTATTACGAGAGCACCTTTCTGCGCGAACTGCCGAAGCTTTATGCGGCGCTGGAGGACCGGCTGGCGGCGATCGAGGGCCATGGGGAGGGACCGGCGGTCGGTCGTTTCCTGCGCACCGGTAGCTGGATCGGCGGCGACCGCGACGGCAATCCCTTCGTCACCGCCGAGGTGACGGCGCAGACCATGCGCCTGCAATCCGCGGTGGCGGTGAAGTTCTATCTCGACGAGCTCTCCGCGCTCGGCGCCGAGCTCTCCATCAGCACCATCCGCGTGCATGTCTCCGAGGAGTTGCTCGCCCTCGTCGACAGTTCGCCCGATCCCTCGCCGCACCGGCGCAATGAGCCCTATCGCCTCGCCACCACCACCATCGCGGCGCGGCTGAAGGCCACCGCCTTCCGCCTGGAGATCGCCGATCTGGTCGGCATCGCCTACAAGCCGGCGGCGGTGCCCTACGAGAGCGCCGCCGAGCTGAAGGCCGATCTCGACGTGATCGACCGCTCGCTGCGCATGCACAAGTCGGCGGCCATCGCGCGCGGCAAGCTGCGGCACCTGCGCCGCGCGGTCGACTGCTTCGGCTTCCATCTCGCCATCCTCGACTCGCGCCAGAACTCCGACGTGCACGAGCGCTGCGTCGCCGAGCTGTTCGAGGTCGCCGCGCCCGGCACCAACTACAAGGGCCTGCCGGAAGGCACGCGCGTCTCCATGCTGCTGCGCGAGCTGGCGACGGCGCGTCCGCTGACCTCGCCCTTCGCTAAGTACTCGGAGGAGACGCTGGGCGAGATGGCGATGCTGCGCACCTGCGCGCGCATCCACCAGCTTTTCGGCCCCGAGGCGATCCAGACCTGCATCATCTCCAAGGCCGAGGGCGTCTCGGACATGCTGGAGCTGGCGCTGCTCCTGAAGGAGGTCGGCCTCGTCGACCCGGCCGGGACGAGCGCGGTGAACATCGTGCCGCTGTTCGAGACCATCGAGGACCTGCGCAACGCCGCCCGGGTGATGGAGCAGATGTTCCGCCTGCCGGAATATCGCAGGCTGGTCGACAGCCGCGGCTCCATGCAGGAGGTGATGCTCGGCTATTCCGACAGCAACAAGGACGGCGGCTTCGTCACCTCCGGCTGGGAGCTCTACAAGGCCGAGATCGAGCTGATCGAGGTTTTCAAGCGCCATGGCGTCAGGCTCAGGCTGTTCCATGGCCGCGGCGGCTCGGTCGGGCGCGGTGGCGGGCCGAGCTACGACGCCATCCTCGCCCAGCCGGGCGGGGCGGTGCAGGGCGCCATCCGCATCACCGAGCAGGGCGAGATCATCTCCTCGAAATACGCCAATCCGAGCGTCGGGCGCGGCAATCTCGAGATCCTCGCCGCCGCGACGCTGGAGGCGACGCTGCTCTCGGGCGACGCCAAGGCGCCGCGCGACGAATATCTCACCGTGATGGAGGAGCTTTCCGACGCCGCGTTCAGCGCCTATCGCGGGCTCGTCTACGAGACGCCGCGCTTCGAGGACTATTTCTGGGAATCCACCGTCATCAACGAGATCGCGACGCTGAACATCGGCTCGCGCCCGGCCTCGCGCAAGAAGACGCGGCGGATCGAGGACCTGCGCGCCATTCCGTGGGTGTTCTCCTGGGCGCAGTGCCGGCTGATGCTGCCCGGCTGGTATGGCTTCGGCGCTGCGGTCAAGGCATGGCTCGCCAAGCACCCGGACGGGCTGCCGCTGCTGCAGGAGATGTATCGCGAGTGGCCCTTCTTCCGCACCCAGCTCTCCAACATGGACATGGTGCTGTCGAAGAGCTCGATCGCCATCGCCTCGCGCTATGCGCAACTCGTCGAGGACGTGGAGCTGCGCGAGAGCATCTTCGGGCGCATCCGCACCGAGTATCACGACTCGATCGACGCGCTGCTGACGATCTCCCAGCAGCCGAAGCTGCTCGCCGCCAACCCGGTGCTCGACCGCTCGATCCGCTACCGCTTCCCCTATATCGATCCGCTCAACCACGTGCAGGTCGGGCTATTGCGCAAGTACCGCGCCAACGACACCGACGAGAAGGTGCTGCAGGGCATCCAGCTCACCATCAACGGCATCTCGGCGGGGTTGCGGAATTCGGGGTGAGGCAGGCGACGCGCCTGGTAAGGCTGTGCACGGCGTTGCGCCTCGGTCGCGAGGCTATTGCGCCACGATGCGATCACCATCCCAAGAAAATGACCATTCATATATCGCAGGCACAAGAAATTTTGGACAAATGAGCGGTCGATACAGAATCGACAATTCCCTCGTCTGGGCGGCGATCGCGCATGTGCGCGTAACGACGAACACGCATGAATAGGACGATGGACTGAGAGTTCGGCATTTCGTATTCCCGACGTACCGAACACCCAAATGAATCTCGGTCACAGTCGGCCCGAGATTCGGCGTCTTGCTGATGCTCGAGGCTTCCGCGAAAGCATCGGCGAAGAGCTTGGCCATATCGTTGCCGAGCTGAATCGCGGCCCTGTCGACGGCCTTTCTGGGGCGATGAATATTGCATGTTTCGGCGCCATTGACGGAGCAGTCATAGGTTCGGCCAAAGGCGGCCCGATACAGCTCGTCGATCTCGAAATCGCTCGGTGGGCGGCGGCCGATCATCTCGGCCAGTGACCGTCTGTGGCGCGCCGCGTCGGCCGGCGCGATCGCGCCCACCCTCTGAGCAATGTCGAGCACCGTGTCGCACGAGATTAGAACGTCCTCGCGGTCAAATGTCTTGTACTGGAGGTCGCGGATATTGCCGATCAACTCGGCACCGTTCGTCGCAGCGCATTGGTCTGCCGCCTTCGCCCATGCCGCGCGAAGGGCGTCGCTTCCGAGCGGAGCCCCCGCGCCGCAGGTCGCTATGGCGTCCGGATTGCGTTTCAGATCGTCATCGATGCAGTATCGCCACGGCTTTTCCTGACCGTTGCGCTTGTATACTTCCGCGACCGCTCGGCAGCTCGCCGGACTCACGGAAAGAAGCGCGCTTTTCCGGCCACCTCTCAGGTCATAAACGATATATGAGTTATAGAAATCTATGAATTCGACACAGGAATCATTCTTATCGATTATATTTCTGATCGATATTGTGCTTCGTGTTTTATAAAAATGATAGAATATAAGGCAAGATTCAATCTTGAAACCACTGAGATTGCGGGGCGCTTCCTCGCACGGCGCATAGGCGTCTTCAAAGCTTGCGACGATATCGCCTTGATAGTTCTTATGGCGAGGGAGATAGTTCAGAATCTGGTCTTCGGTCAATGGTGTCGATGTATTGTTCGTGATTGCTTTGGCAAGATTTGTTTTGCTCTGCGCCGCTTTTCTCAATCGGGATTCAGCCGACGTTTCATAGATCTTCTGTTCGTCAGCCGACATGCGACGAAAAGAAAAATAAGTGCAGCCCGAGGTGTTCATATCGCCGCGGAACGTGCCGTTGCCAAGTCCGAATCGACCTTTGAATATCGGTATGTCCGGGGAATCCGATGTTATCGAGTAAGCAGCGTTTCCGGATTCCGGCGCGATCGTCGCGCGAGCTCTGTCGACCTTCAGCCGCCCGTCATCGGATAGTCCAAAGCTGATCATCGTGGCGTCAAGGCTGGTGCCGTTCGATATGACGCTCAAGGAAACATGCTTTTCTGTTTCGTTGCAGGCATATGAGCCGCCCCAGCGACCTTCGAATGGAGCGTTGATGTTTCCCGGCGCGGGTGGAGTTTGTGCATTGGCGGATGCAATCATCGCAAGTATGCACAGGCATATGAAGCATGCTCGATAGTATATATTTCTCAAATTATCATTATATACTAATGAAATATCACGTCGTGTTGCCATGGTACATATCGCCGGTCATGCGCTCTGGATGACATCCGAAATATTCGGATGGCGAGCCGCGCCTTGCCAGCCCGGAAATCCACGTCGCTTTCGTCATGGCTTGCGGGTCTCCGCGGATGTCATGCGAGGGGTTCGGCGGATCGTCGGGCGGGCTGTTCGCCGCAGTGTCGCATCCGTGTGGAGTTGCGAAGTGAAGTCGAGCAAGTCTGACGGGTTGCTGCCGCAAATCAAGATGCGGTAAAGCCTTGCAGCGCGCCGATGCCCGAAAAATATGCCGGGATCAGCGGGCCGGCCCGAGATCGGTGTCCGCGCGTAAGCGAAGCTGAAGGCGGCGGGGGCGGTCGGCCGCCGGCTCAATTCCGGGTGGCCCGCGTGGGAGCGGCCGCTTCCGGCGGCAGGTTGGGAGCGAGGCGCGCCAGGCGTAGCGCGGCGGTGATCAGCGCGGCATTGTCGGCGGCGGGCGTGCCGTCCGGAAGGTGGCGGCCATCCTCCAATCCGATGCGGGTGTCGAGCTGGCGCAGCAGCGCGTCCTCGTAGAGCGGCCAGACGCTCGCGTCGAAGCCGTGCTGGAGGATGGGCAGATCGAGATTGGCGCCGGCCAGCAGCGTGCGGATGGCGGCGGCGACCTCCAGCCCCTGCGCGATGTCCTGTTCGTTGATCTCGATGAGGATGCGCAGGCAGTCGTGCGCCCGCGGCAGCGCTATGAGGCGCTCGGCGTCGGCGACCGACCACAGCCCCGCCTCGACGCCGATGCCCTTGTCCAGCGCCAGTGCGATCATCTGCGGTGCGTCCTCCTCGACGAGGTTCACCGAGACGTAGTCGGGCTTCACCGTCCAGGCCTCGACGGTCTTGAGCCGTCCCCTGCCGCGGGGGGCGATGCCGGCGTGGGTGGAGAGGCCGATCGGTGTGCCGGGCACGGCGGCGCGCACCGCCTTTATGGCGGCGGCGACATGGGCGGCATCGAGTGTCTCGGCGCCGTCCGCGTCGCGCGGGTGGAAATGCAGCTCGGCAGCGCCGGCCGCCACCACGCGCCTCGCATCCGCCGCCAGCTCGGCAGGCGTGACCGGCGTTTGCGGATGGAAGTCCTTGTCGCGGGAACCGTTGAGGCAGGCCTGCAGCATGGTGTTCTCCTGTCCGCGTTAACCCAGCGAGCTTTCAATTCAGCAAGCTTAATCCCGTGCGGCGCCGTTTCGTTGCAGTCGTAGCATCGCGCAGTTCAATCTTCGGGGCGCCGTCGCGTCTTGCGCGGCCGCGCTTCGTTGTGGAGCGGACCGGTTCTGTCCTAACCTTGGTCATCCTGCATCTTGGGGGCGGCGCCGAACCGACCGATGATCGTCAGTACGCGTAAGCGCTTTATTTTCGTCCATAATCCGAAATGCGGCGGCACCTCGGTCCGGCGGGCGCTGCGTGCTTTCGACACCACCGGCGACTTCTTCTGGCTGTATGACGAGAAGGACGGCAAGACGATCGACAAGGCGCATCTGCCGCTGTCGATCCTGAAGGACGAATACCCGGACTACTTCGCGCTGTTCGACGATTATTTCTCGTTCATGTTCGTGCGAAACCCCTATTCGCGCATCATCTCCGCCTTCAACGAAACCCGCGACGCGCTCTATGCCACCCATGACACGGAGGATGGCCGGGAAGGCTATGTGCGCAGCCTAAACGAGCTGATCGGCGGCATGACCGGCGATATGGTGGACGGGTGGACCTTCGATTTCCGGCATTTCGTCCGACAGGTCGACTTCGCTTATCTGGGAACGAAGAGATATGTCGATCTCGTCATGAAGATCGAGGATTATCCGCAGTGCCTGGAGGCGCTGCGCCTGCTGCGTCCGGATTTGGCGCTGAAACTGCGGGGCGCGAGGCACCGCAACAGCCGCCCGATGGCCGGCTCGTTCCAGGACTATCTGACGCCGGCGTCGATCGCGATCGTCAACCGGATCTATGAGCGCGATTTCCGCATCTTCGGCTACGAGATGATCGGCTGAACGCCGCCGCCGAGATGCCCGGCCGCGGTCTGGTCCGCTCCGGCATCGTCAGGCGGTGCCGCCCCTGCGCTTCAGCCGGACCACGGTGCGTTCCAGCGCCTGCAGGAAATTCGAGCGGTCGCGCGGGGCGAAGGGGCGCGGGCCGCCGGTGACGGTGCCGGTCTCGCGCAGCTCCTGCATCAGGTTGCGGGTGGCGAGCTGCATGCCGATGGACGAGGCGGTGAAGGCGGTGCCGTTCGGCGCCAGCACCTCGGCACCCGTCGCCACGCAGCGGGCGGCCAGCGGCACGTCGGCGGTGATGACGACGTCGCCTGCGCCGGCGTGCTCGGCGATGAAATCGTCCGCCTTGTCGGCTCCGGCGCCGACCAGCGCGCGTTCGATGAGCTCATCACGGGGAAGGGCGATGTAGCTGTTGGCGACGACGACCGTGCGCAGCCCATGGCGGCCGGCGACGCGGTAGGTCTCGTCCTTCACCGGGCAGGCGTCGGCGTCGATATAGATGGTGATCGGTTTCAAGGGGGCGCCTCCAGGGCGTCCTTCATAGCAAGAAGGGCTGCCCTTGCGAGCAGCCCTTCCCAATGTCAGACCGCGGTCCGGCCCGGTTGGCATCCCGACGACTGCCCGCGCGAAGGCAAAGCACTTCACGCAACGATCCTGTCCCGGCTATCGCCGGAGCATTCGTTTCCTGTTCGGACGACATCATCCGAATGGAGCCAGCGTCGATGACGCAGCGGCAATGCGCTCTACGCGACCAGAACCTCGCAGGAGGCGAGTATCCTCGTCGCGGTCACCTCCGACCGCGTGTCAAGACTGATAGACACAGGATCACCTCCTTTCGATTGTTGAGAACGACTACGAGTTTACGTGATCTGAGTGATTCGTCACCCCTCTCCGGGTGAGTTTTGTTCAAATCCGGTTACGATGTGAGACGATTTGTGCACTGCGAAGAGGGAGTTCCTTCGATGCGAGGCGTCGTGCGTGCGGGTCTGACGGCCCTTCTCCTTGCGCTCGCCGTGGGTTCCGCGCCGGCGCAGCAGGCATCCGACGCCCTGGCGCCGGAGCGGGCGGGCGCGATCGCCGCCAGGCCCGCCGTCCACGCGAAGCGCTGGATGGTCGCCGCGGCGAACCCGCTGGCCGCCGAGGCGGGGGCCGCCGTGCTGCGTGCGGGCGGCGGCGCGGTCGACGCCATGGTGGCGGTGCAGCTCGTGCTCGGCCTCGTCGAGCCGCAGTCCTCCGGCCTCGGCGGCGGCGCCTTCCTGGTCTACTGGGACAATGCGGCCAAGCGGCTCACCACCTTCGACGGGCGCGAGACGGCGCCGGCGGCGGCGACGCCGACCCTGTTCCAGAATGCGAAAGGCGAGCCGCTCGCCTTCATGGATGCGGTGATCGGTGGGCGCTCGGTGGGCGTGCCGGGCACGCCGCGCCTGCTGGAGACCGCGCACCGGCGCTACGGCAAGCTGGCATGGCGGCGGCTCTTCGCCCCGGCGATCCAACTGGCCGAGGCCGGCTTTCCCGTCTCGCCGCGCCTCGCCGGGCTGATCGCCGCCGAGGGCGAAGGGCTGAAGCGCTTTCCGGGTACGCGCGGCTATTTCTTCCATGCCGACGGGACGCCGCTCGTCGCCGGCGACATCCTGAAGAACCCCGCCTATGGGCGCACGCTGCGCCACCTCGCCGAGAACGGGGCTGACGCCTTCTATACCGGCCCGCTGGCGCGCGGCATCGTGAACACGGTGCGCCGGGCGCCGGGCAATCGCGGCGTGATGCGGCTTTCGGACCTCGCGAATTACCGGGTCAAGGAGCGCATGCCGGTCTGCGCGCCCTATCGCGGCTATGACGTCTGCGGCATGGGGCCGCCGAGCTCGGGCGCGCTGACCCTCGGGCAGATCCTCGGCATGCTGCAGGGCTTCGACCTCAAGGCTCTGGGGCCGACCTCGCCCGAGGCGTGGCGGCTGATCGCCGACGCTTCCCGCCTCGCCTTCGCCGATCGCGGCCGCTACATGGCCGATGCCGATTTCGTGCCGATGCCGACCAAGGGCCTGATCGCGCCGGACTATCTCGCCGCGCGGGCGACGCTGCTGAAGGGCGACGACGCGCTACCTGAGGTCGTGCCGGGACAGCCGAAATGGAGCCATGCCGGCCTCGAGGCGCCGCCGCGCTACGCCGATGGCGGGGCGATCGAGCTGCCCTCGACCAGCCAGATCTCCATCGTCGATGCCGACGGCAATGTGCTCTCCATGACCACGACCATCGAGAACGGCTTCGGCTCGCGGCTGATGGCCGGCGGCTTCCTGCTCAACAACGAGCTGACCGACTTCTCCTTCCGCAGCCAGGTCGACGGCGTGCCGGTCGCCAACCGGGTCGAGCCCGGCAAGCGGCCGCGTTCCTCCATGGCGCCGACCATCGTGATGAAGGACGGCGCGCCGGTGCTGGCGCTCGGCTCGCCGGGCGGCAGCCAGATCATCGGCTATGTGGCGAAGACGCTGATCGCCCATCTCGACTGGGGCCTGCCGATCGAGCAGGCGATCGCCGCGCCCAACGTGCTGGCGCGTTTCGATGCGGTGGAGGTCGAGAAGGGCAGTTCCGCGGAGGCGCTGGTGCCGGAGCTGAAGCAGCTCGGCTTTCCGGTGACCAGCGCCGAGATGACATCGGGCGTGCAGGCGGTGCTCATCGCGCCGGACGGGCTGACCGGCGCCGCCGATCCGCGCCGCGAAGGTCTGGCGATCGGGGAGTGATGAGGAAGCACGCCGGTGGCTAGTGGCTGATCATCCAGGGGCGTGCCGAGGGGAAGCTCTTGGCGCCACTCTTCGAGGTCGCCGTGCGGTTCTTCTTGGTCCGGCTCTGCATGCCGGAGCAGCAGGAGCATCCGGCGGCGTGCTTGGCGCGCTCCTGCTTTTCCTTGTAGCCGTCGATGCTCATCGGCGCGTGGCGCGCGCTCTCATTGGTCGAATGGGCGATCATGCGCTCGCGCGACATCGCGGTGAAATGCGGCGCGGTCAGCAGCACGCGGGGCGAGGCGGCGCCGCAATCCGGGCAGGGCTGCGGATCCTGGTACTCGCTCATCGGCCGCAGTTCGGTGAAGTCGCCGCAGCTCTCGCACATGTACTCGTAGACGGGCATGGCCGGATTCCTCGGGTCGTTGTTTTGAGGGACGGTGTGGAGCACCGTCCCTGGGCGTTTCCTCGATGGGGGCGGGACGGCATGTGGGCCGCCCCGCGACGCCGGACTTAAGCGGGGGTCAAAGGTCCGGCGAAATCGGCATGTCGATGGAGCCGTCGATGAACTTGGTCGGGCCGGCCGCCGACGGCTTGATGTCGAAGTCGAAGATCTCGGTCGGCAGCCACAGCGTGGCGCAGGAGTTCGGAATGTCGACCACGCCCGAGAAATGGCCCTGCACCGGCGCGACGCCGAGGATCGAGTGCGCCTGCGCGCCTGAATAGCCGAACTTCTTCAGGTACTCGATGGCGTTGAGGCAGGCCTGCCGATAGGCGACGTTGGCGTCGAGGTAATGCTGCGTGCCGCTCTCGTCGACCGAGATGCCCTCGAAGATCAGGTAGTCCTTGTAGTTCGGGGTGATCGGCGAGGGCTTGAAGATCGGGTTCTTGATCCCGTACAGCGCCATGCCGTCCTTGATCAGCGAGACCTTGATGTGCAGCCACGCGCCGAACATCTCGATGGCGCCGCAGAAGGTGATTTCGCCGTCGCCCTGGGAGAAGTGCATGTCGCCCATGGAGAGGCCGGCGCCGGGCACATAGACCGGGAAGTAGATCTTCGAGCCGCGCGACAGGTCCTTGATGTCGCAATTGCCGCCGTGCTCGCGCGGCGGCACGGTGCGGGCACCCTCGGAGGCGACCTTGGCATAGGCATCGGTGCCCTTGCCGAGCTTGCCGAGATGCGCGGTCTTCGGCGCGGGCGGGTTGGCGAGCGGGGGCACGCGGGTCGGGTTGGTGTCGATCAGCGCCTGCTCGCGGGCGTTCCAGGTGTCGAGCAGCTTCTGCGAGGGCAGGGTGCCGATCAGGCCGGGATGGATGAGGCCGGCGAAGCCGACGCCGGGCACGTGGCGCGAGCGGGTGAACATGCCCTCGTAATGCCAGATCGACTTCTGGGCGAGCGGGAAGTGGTCGGTCAGGAAGCCGCCGCCGTTCTTCTTCGAGAAGAAGCCGTTGAAGCCCCATTCGTGACCTTTGAGCGTGCCGGCGTCGAGGATGTCGACGACCAGGAGATCGCCCGGCTCGGCGCCCTTCACGCCGATCGGGCCGGACAGATAGTGCACGGTGGAGAGGTCGACGTCGCGGATGTCGTCGGCGGAATCGTTGTTGGCGATGGCGCCGCCGGTCCAGTCGACGGTTTCGACGATGAAGTCGGCGCCCGGCTCCACCCAGGTGGCGATCGGGATGTCGGGGTGCCAGCGATTGTGGAGGTACTCGTTCTCCGTGGCCGGCTTGGACAGATCGACCGAGATCAGTGTTTCAGGCATTGCGCACTCCGTTCCCCTTGGGCTGCAACGAACGTCACGCTCCGGCGGACCCCGCCGGCACGCGTCTTCAGACGGACAGGAATTTCGCGACCTTCGCCTCGTCGACATCGGCGCGGGCGTCTTCGTGGACGATCTCCCCGTTCTCCAGCACCAGCACCCGGTCGGCGATGTCGAGGGCGAAGGAGAGCACCTGCTCGGACACCACGATGGACAGGCCGCGCTCGTCGCGGATGCGCTTCAGCGTGCGCGCCATCTCGCGGATGATGGAGGGCTGGATGCCCTCGGTCGGTTCGTCGAGCAGGAGCACCTTGGGCTCGGTGGCGAGCGCGCGGGCGATGGCGAGCTGCTGCTGCTGGCCGCCGGAGAGGTTGCCGCCGCGACGGCCCTTCATCTCCAGCAACACAGGGAACAGCTCGTAGAGGTCCGGCGGCACCTTCGAGGCGCCACGCGGGATCAGCCCGGTCTCGATGTTCTCCTGCACCGTCATGGTGGAGAAGATCATGCGGCCCTGCGGCACATAGGCGATGCCGTTGGCGACGCGCTCATAGCTCTTCAATTTGGTGATGTCGGTGTCGCCGATCGACACCGCGCCGCTCTTGGTCGGCACGATGCCCATGAGCGACTTCATGAGCGTGGTCTTGCCCATGCCGTTGCGGCCCATGATGGCGACGATCTCGTTGGGCGCGACCTTGAAGTCGAGCCCGTGCAGCACCTCGCTCTCGCCGTAGGAGACGTGCAGGTGGGATACGTTCAGCATCGCGCGCCTCCTCAATGGCCGAGATAGACCTCGACGACCTTCGGGTCCGCCTGGACCTTGGCCATCGAGCCTTCCGAGAGGATCTTGCCCTGGTGCAGCACCGTCACCTTGTGGGCGATGTCCTCGACGAACTTCATGTCGTGCTCGATGACGATCACCGAGCGGTCCTTGATGATGGTGTTGAGCAGCTCGGCGGTCTTCTTGCGCTCGGACACGCTCATGCCGGCCACCGGCTCGTCGAGCATCAGCAGCTCGGGGTCCTGGATGAGCAGCATGCCGATCTCCAGCCACTGCTTCTGGCCATGCGAGAGATATTCGGCGCGCTGGTCGAGCTGGTCGGCGAGGAAGATGGTCTCGGCGATCTCCTGCACCCGCTCCTTCACCGGGGCGTCGCGGCGGAAGGCGAGCGCGCCGAACACCGAGCGGCCCTTGGGGTAGGAGATCTCCAGATTCTCGAAGACCGTCAGGTCCTCATAGATGGAGGGGTTCTGGAACTTGCGGCCGACGCCGGCGCGCACGATCTCGTGCTCCTTCATCTTGGTGAGTTCCTGGCTCTTGAACCGGATCGAGCCGTTGGTCGCCTTGGTGCGCCCGCAGATGAGATCGAGCACCGTGGTCTTGCCGGCGCCGTTCGGGCCGATGATCACGCGGATCTCATTCTCGTCGACGTAGAAGGACAGGTCGTTGACCGCCTTGAAGCCGTCGAAGGAGACGGTGAGCCCTTCGACCGCGAGCACGAAGTCCTTGTTCATCTGGTCGGTGATGACGTTCATGGCGTGCTCTCCTCACTCGGCAGCGGCGGGCGCCACCGGCCCGGAGGCCGGGGGCGTCGCGGGCGGGGTGGCGTCGCGGCGCTTCACGGCGTCGCTGAACAGCGGGCCGAGGCGCGGGGCGACATAGGTCTGCCAGAGACCGGCGATGCCGTTCGGGAAGGCGAGGACCACCGCGATGAACAGGCCGCCGAGGCCGAGCAGCCAGAGCTCGGGGAAGGTCTCGGAGAAGGAGGTCTTCGCCCAGTTGACCAGCAGCGTGCCGTAGATGGCGCCGAGGATGGACAGGCGCCCGCCGACCGCGGTGTAGATGACCATCTCGATCGAGGGCACGATGCCGACGAAGGAGGGCGACATGAAGCCGACCTGCAGGGTGAACATCGCCCCGCCGATCGCCGACAGCGATGCCGCCAGGCAGAACACGAACACCTTGAAGTTCGAGACGTCGTAGCCCGAGAAGCGGACGCGGTCCTCCTTGTCGCGCATGGCGACGAGGATGCGGCCGAGCTTGGACGACTTCACGAAATAGGCGATCAGGATGCAGGCGATGAGCAGGCCGACGCAGACGAAGTAGAGCACCGTCTTGGCGCTGTCGGTGCGGATGTCCCAGCCGTTCAGCGTGCGTAGGTCGGTGATGCCGTTGATGCCGCCGGTGTAGCCCTGCTGGCCGACGATCAGGATGGTCATGATCGCCGCGAGCGCCTGGGTGATAATGGCGAAGTAGACGCCGCCCACCCGCCGCTTGAACAGGGCGAAGCCGACGATGAAGGCGAAGATCGCCGGCACCAGCACCACGGCGAGCACGGTGAACGGGAAGCTGCGGAACGGCTCCCAGAACCAGGGCAGGGCGGTGATCTGGTTCCAGTCCATGAAGTCCGGGATGCCCGGCGTGGTCTGGATCTTGGTGTTCGCGACGCTGGAGGCCTCCAGCTTCAGGAACATCGCCATGCAGTAGCCGCCGAGGCCGAAGAACACGCCCTGGCCGAGCGAGAGGATGCCGGCATAGCCCCAGCACAGCACGAGGCCGAGCGCCACGAAGGCGTAGGTGAGGTACTTGCCGACGAACTGCAGGCGGAAATTGTCGAGCGTCAGGGGCAGCACGACGATCAGCAGGAAGGCGAGGATGACGATCCCGATCATGTCTCGGGGGCGCAGGAAGAAGGTGCGGCCGGATTGGGTCATGTGCGCCTCCTCAACGCCGGACCTTGATGACGAACAGGCCCTGGGGCCGCAGCATCAGGATGATGACCACCCCGAGCAGCGTGAGGACCTTGGCCATCGAGCCGGAGAGGAAGAACTCCAGGGTCGACTGGGCCTGCGAGATGGTGAAGGCGGAGGCGATGGTGCCGAGCAGGCTCTGCGCGCCGCCGAACACGACGACCAGGAAGGTGTCGACGATGTAGAGCTGGCCGGAGGTCGGCCCGGTCGAGCCGATCATGGTGAAGGCGGAGCCGGCGACGCCGGCGATGCCGCAGCCGAGGCCGAAGGTGTAGCGGTCCACCTTCTCGGTGTTGATGCCCACCGCGCCCGCCATGATGCGGTTCTGCACGACGGCGCGCACCTGGATGCCCCAGTTGGAGCGGTACATCAGCAGCGCCACCGCGATGGTGATGCAGATGGTCAGGCCCATGACGAACAGGCCGTTGATCTGCATCTCGATGGAATCGGTTACGGGCAGCGAGCCCATCATCCAGCCCGGCAGCTCGACGCCGACCTCGCGCGGGCCAAACACCGAGCGGTAGATCTGCTGGAGGATGAGGCTGAGGCCCCAGGTGGCGAGCAGCGTGTCGAGGGGGCGCTTGTAGAGCCTTCGGATCATCAGCCATTCCACCGCCATGCCGAGCGCGCCGGCGGCGATGAAGGCGAGGATCATCGCGATGAAGAAGTAGATGCCGAACAGGCCCGGCAGGTAGTTCAGGAAGAACTGTGACGTGAAATAGGTGACATAGGCGCCGAGGATCATGAACTCGCCATGCGCCATGTTGATGACGCCCATCTGTCCGAAGATGATGGCGAGGCCGAGCGCCATGAGCACGAAGACGGAAAACAGGATGAGCCCGGCGAAGCCCTGCATCACGAAGATCGAGCCGAGTTCGGCCAGCGAATAATCAGAAAACATCACGAATCCCCCGACATGCGCGTGCCCGCGCGGTCTTCACGACACGAGGACCCGGAGAGGACGTGGCCGTCCTCTCCGGGCGGGAGCTCAGGCGGTCACTGGTAGCCCTTGGGGAACGGATCGGGCTCGATGAGATTGGCGGTCTCGAACACCACCTTGAACTGGCCGTCGAGCTGCGCCTGGCCGACGCGGGTCTTGGACCACAGGTGGTGGTTCGGGTGGATCTTGACGTAGCCTTCCGGCGCCTTGGTGAACTCGATGCCGGCCGAGGCTTCGGCGATCTTGTCGATGTCGAAGGAGCCGGCCTTCTCCACCGTCATCTTCCACAGCCACGGGCCCAGATAGGCGGCCTGCGTCACGTCGCCGATCACCGTCTTCTCGCCCCACATCTTCTTGAAGGCGGCGACGAACTCCTTGTTGTTCGGGTTGTCGAGCGACTGGAAGTACTTCATGCAGCTATAGGCGCCGGCGATGTTCTCGCCGCCGATGCCGTCGATCTCGTCCTCGGTCACCGAGATGGTGAGCAGCGTCTGCTTGGAGAGGTCGATGCCGGCGGCCTTGAGCTGCTTGTAGAAGGCGACGTTCGAGCCACCGACCACTGCGGCGTAGATCACGTCCGGCTTCTTCAGCTTGATCTTGTTGATCACCGAGTTGAACTGGGTGTGGCCGAGCGGGAAATATTCCTCGCCCACCACCGAAGAGTCCTTCAGGTGCCCCTCGATGTGCTTGCGGGCGATCTTCATCGAGGTGCGCGGCCAGATGTAGTCCGAGCCGATGAGGTAGAAGGTCTTGCCGCCCTTCTCCTTCTGCACCCAGTCGAGGCCGGCGAGGATCTGCTGGGTCGCCTCCTGGCCGGTGTAGATGACGTTCTTCGACTGCTCGAGACCCTCGTAGAAGGTCGGGTAGTAGAGCATGCCGTTGTACTGCTCGACCACCGGCAGCACCGCCTTGCGCGAGGCCGAGGTCCAGCAGCCCATGATCGCCGCAACCTTGTCGTTGACCAGCAGCTTCTTGGCCTTCTCGGCGAAGGTCGGCCAGTCGGAGGCGCCGTCCTCCTGAATGAACTTGATCTTGCGGCCGAGCACGCCGCCGGAGGCGTTGATCTGCTCGATGGCGAGCTTCTCGGCCTGCACCGAGCCGGTCTCCGAGATCGCCATGGTGCCGGTGACGGAATGGAGAATGCCGACGGTGACTTCGGTGTCAGTAACCGCAAGCCCCGTCGTATTCACGGCCGAGGTCGCGGGCGCCTGGGCGAAGGCTGATCCCGAGAACAGCGAAGTCGTCGACAGCAGAGGCAGCGCCGCCATCCCCTGTAGAAGCCGGCGACGTGTGCCGGAAAACTTGTCATGATTGTCGTTATTTGAAGACATGCGATCCCCTCCACGGGTTAGACGTGGCCCAACAAGCTTTTCATTTTGGCTTGTATTGCGAGGATCGTGGGCGGGATTGCCGCGCTGCAGCAATACGTCAATTGACGTATAGGGGTTTTCGGCCCGCGGTCACACAGTTGCGGACAAGGATGTCGTGCGGGATCGCGCGTGCACGCATGTTTTTCGCGCGCGCGCGCTCGGTAAATCCAAGGCGAATGTTGCAGCGAGTGCGGAAAGTCCGGCCGGTAGACGGAATTCTTCGCGACCGTCGGCCAGTCTGGACTGTCGCCATTGCGCATATTTGCCACACCGCGTGGTGGAACGTCTCGTGCATGGTCGGTCCGCTATGTTCGGCGCGGTGCCGGCGGCGAAACGCTCGCGCCACGGGGTGATCAAAAAAATGGGCAGGGAACGCGTGCAGCCAGGGAGGACATCGGGCGTCGGGGCGACGGGGCGAGATGTCATGGCTGCGGAACAGAAGATTGTCCGTGTTCGCCGCCAGTACAATCAGTGGGTGGTCAACGAGACACTCGAGGACTACGCGCTGCGCTTCACCGCGAAGAGCGCGCGGCGCTGGTCGGCGCTGCGCGTCGCCAACACCGCGCTCGGCGCCGTGTCCTTCCTCGCGCTGGAGGCGATCGGCGGCGCCATCACGCTCGCCTACGGCTTTCCAAACGCGGTCGCCGCCATTCTGGCGGTGTGCGTCGTCATCTTCGCGGCCGGGCTGCCGATCAGCTACTACGCCGCGAAGTTCGGCGTCGACATCGACCTGCTCACCCGCGGCGCCGGCTTCGGCTATATCGGCTCCACCGTCACTTCGCTGATCTACGCCTCCTTCACCTATCTGTTCTTCGCCATCGAGGCGGCGATCATGGCGCTGGCGCTGGAGATGTGCTTCGGCGTGCCGCTGATGGTGGGCTATTTCATCAGCGCGCTGGTGGTGATCCCGCTGGTGACGCACGGCATCACCTTCATCAGCCGCTTCCAGCTCTGGACCCAGCCGTTCTGGCTGCTGCTGAACCTCATCCCGTTCGGCTTCATCCTCGTCTATCACGGCGATTCCTTCGCCGGATGGACCTCCTATACCGGCCGCCTCGGCGCGTTGGACGGTTCGTTCGACTGGCTCATGTTCGGTGCGGCCTGCACCGTGATCTTCGCGCTGGTGGCGCAGATCGGCGAGCAGGTGGACTTCCTGCGCTTCCTGCCGCGCCGGGCGCCGGGCCGCAGCGAGGCGACCCGCAACGCGCTGTGGTGGGTGGCGCTGCTCTCGGCCGGGCCGGGCTGGATCATCCCCGGCGGCATCAAGATGCTCGCCGGTTCCTTCCTCGCCTATTTCGCGCTCACCCAGGGCGTGCCGTTCGTCCATGCCGCCGAGCCGACACAGATGTATCTGGCGGCGTTCCGCACGGTGTTCTCGCCGGAGGTGGCGCTCGCCTTCACCGGCGTGTTCGTCATCCTCGCCCAGCTCAAGATCAACGTGACCAACTCCTATGCGGGGTCGATCGCCTGGTCGAACTTCTTCTCGCGGCTGACGCACAGCCATCCGGGGCGGGTGGTGTGGCTGGTGTTCAACGTCACCATCGCGCTGATGCTGATGGCGCTCGGCATCTACAAGGTGCTGGAGCAGATCCTCGGGCTCTACGCCATCGTCGCGGTGGCGTGGGTGGCCGCGCTGGTCGCCGATCTGGTGGTCAACAAGCCGATGGGCTGGAGCCCGCCGGGCATCGAGTTCAAGCGGGCGCATCTCTACGACATCAACCCGGTTGGGGTCGGCGCGGTCATCGTCGGCACGCTGATCGGCACGATCGCCTTCACCGGCTTCCTGGGGCCGGCGCTGCAGGCCTTCGCGCCGTTCCTCGCGCTCGTTGCTTCCTTCGTGAGTGCCGCGGCAATCGCCTTCGCGACGCAGGGCCGCTACTACATCGCCCGGCGCACCACCAAGAACTGGGACTCGCGCCTCACCATCAAGTGCTGCATCTGCGAGCACAAGTTCGAGCCGGAGGACATGGCGCATTGCCCGGTCTATGCCGGGCCGATCTGCTCGCTGTGCTGCTCGCTCGACGCGCGCTGCCACGACCGGTGCAAGGAGGATGCGCGCTTCCCCGACCAGATCCTCGCGGTGATGCAGGCGACGCTGCCGAGCTGGATGGTGGTGCGCCTCAATTCGCGGCTCGGCCACTATCTCGGCGTGCTGTCGCTGCTCGCGACGGTGATCGGCGGGATACTCGCCGTCATCTATTTCCAGGCCACCTTCGCGCCCGCTGTCGGGCGCGAAGCCATCGGCCAGGTGCTTTTCACGCTCTACTTCATCCTGTTGATCATCGCCGGCGTCGCCGCCTGGCTGTTCGTGCTGGCGCAGGAGAGCCGCCGCGTCGCGCAGGAGGAGAGCCAGCGCCAGACCGCGCTGCTGATGCGCGAGATCGAGGCGCACAAGCGCACCGACGCCAAGCTGCAGAAGGCGAAGGAGGTGGCGGAGGCTGCCAACCTCGCCAAGAGCCGCTATGTCGTCGGCATCAGCCACGAGCTGCGCACGCCGCTCAATGCCATTCTCGGCTATGCACAGTTGCTCGAGCGCGACATTTCGATCCCGCCGCACCGGCGCGACGCCATCCGCGTGGTCCGCCGCTCGGCCGAGCATCTGTCCGGCCTCATCGACGGCCTGCTCGACATCTCCAAGATCGAGGCCGGGCGGCTGCACCTCACCCGCGACGAGGTGCGCATCGGCGAGTTCCTCGACCAGCTCGTCGACATGTTCCGCCTGCAGGCGACCGCCAAGGGCATCGACTTCGTCTATGTCCGCCCCGAACGGCTGCCGGCGGTGGTCTACACCGACGAGAAGCGGCTACGGCAGATCCTCATCAACCTCCTGTCCAACGCTATCAAGTTCACCCATGAGGGACGCGTCGGGCTGCGCGTCGCCTATCGCAACCAGGTCGCCGAATTCGAGGTGGAGGACACCGGCATCGGCATTCCGGCGGCCGACCACAAGCGCATCTTCGAGCCCTTCGAGCGGGGGGAGCGAGCCGGCACCTATTCGACCAGCGGCATCGGCCTCGGCCTCACCATCACCAAGCTTTTGACCGAGATCATGGGCGGGGAGATCGCGCTCACCTCGACGCCGGGCGCGGGCAGCACCTTCCGCGTCCGGCTGATGCTCTCGGAGGTCAGCAGCCCGACCCGTACCGGGCCGATCCAGCACCGGCGCATCGTCGGCTATACGGGCCCGCGGCGCACCGTGCTGGTGGCGGATGACGACGAGGCGCATCGCGACCTCATGCACGAGCTTTTGGCGCCGCTCGGCTTCACCGTCCTTTCGGCGGCGGACGGCGTCGCCGCGCTCGACATGACACGCCAGTGGGAGCCGGAGCTTCTGCTGCTCGACATCTCCATGCCGGGGCTGAACGGCTGGGAGGTGGCGCGGCAACTGCGCGACGAGGGCTTCTCGAAGCTGCGCATCATCATGATCTCGGCCAATGCCGGCGAGATCCGCGAGCCGGCCAATGCCAGCCATCACGACGACCAGATCATCAAGCCGGTGCATCTGCGCGGACTGATGGAGAAGATGCAGAGCCTGCTCGACCTCGAATGGATCGGCGAGGGGGACATCGTGCCGGGCCAGCCGGCGCCGATGCCCGTCCAGGCGATCCACGCGCCGTCGGGCAGTCATATCGACGACCTGATGAAGCTGGGCGAGATCGGCTATGTGCGCGGCATCCAGGCGAAGCTGAGCGAGATCGAGGCAAATTCCCCGGACTACGAGGCGTTCGTCAACCACATGCGCGACCTGATGGAAACCTTCGACTTCAAGCAGTACATGGCGGTTCTGGGGGCGCTGCGCAGCAATGATGCATAGCATGGAGCGCCGCGACATCGTCCTGGTGGTGGACGATTCCCCCGAAACGCTGAGCCTGCTCACCGATGCGCTGGAAGCCGCCGGCGCCACCGTGCTGGTGGCGGTGGAGGGCGCCAACGCGCTGGCGCTGGTCGAGCGCATCACCCCCGACGTCATCCTGATGGACGCGGTGATGCCCGGCATGGACGGCTTCGAGACCTGCCGCCAGCTCAAGCGCAACAAGGCGGTGGCGCATGTGCCGGTGATCTTCATGACCGGTCTTTCGGAGACCGAGCAGATCGTGAAGGGGCTGGAGGCCGGCGGCGTCGATTATGTGACCAAGCCGATCGCGCCCGATGAGCTTATCGCCCGTATGCGCGTGCACCTCGCCAATGCCCGCCATACCCATTCCGCCCGCGCGGCGCTCGACGCGTCGGGCCGCTTCCTGTTGTCGGCGACGCGCGCCGGCCGGGTGCTCTGGAGTACGCCGCAGGCGACCGCGCTGCTCACCGCCATCACCGTCTCGCCGCCGGGCGACAGCTTTCTCCTGCCCGAGCCGGTGCGGCGCTGGCTCGATGGGCGGCGGGGCGAAGCCAGCGCCGAGCCGGATTCGATCGACGTGCCGCTCGAAGGATCGGCGCGCCGCCTCAAGCTTTCCTATGTCGGGCAGATCGGCCCGGACGAGCTCCTCCTGCGCATCGTCGAGGACGAGGGACTGCCGCCCGAGCAGATACTCAAGGCGCGGCTCAACCTGACGCTGCGCGAGGCGGAGGTGCTTACCTGGCTCGCCCGCGGCAAGGCCAACCGCGACATCGGCGAGATTCTCGGCCTGTCGCCGCGCACGGTGAACAAGCATCTCGAACAGATCTATTCGAAGATCGGCGTCGAGAACCGCGCCGCCGCCACTGCCCTCGCGGTGCGGGCGCTCGCGCCCAAATGATATGAGGCTGCACCGGTTGGCGCCCTGCACGCGCAGGTAGTTACGTATTCTTGTCGTTCCGTAAAACCAATTGTAAACTATTTTTGCTTGGGTCCGTTCCGGCGAGGGGCGCCGACCGTCCGCCCGTCCCGGAATGGGCCCCGGCCCATAAATATTGCCCGTCGCAACAGGAATGTGCGCGGGGAGGGGATACGGAAATGTCCAATAGCGGAGACGTGGCCGGAGGCGTGATCGTCGTCCTGGACGCGTGGCGCGACATGGCGCGCGTCGGGCATCTTGATCGCGTTCCGGCGGCCTTGCGGAACGAGGTCCGCTCGCAATTCCACCAGACGTCGCCCTGGTCGCCGCATGCGCGGGCGGTGGCCGAGTTCTTTCTGGAGAGCGGGCACATCACCAGCGGCGAGGTGACTGAGGAGCGCGACACGCTGGCGCCCGGCGCGGTGCCGCCGCGGCAGCGTTCCAGCGGCTATATCGGGCCGCTGGCCGCCACCGCGATTGCCGGCGGCCTCACCTATATGCTGGTCGAACTGCTCTGAGTGCCTGCCGCCGGGCCGCTGGAGGCAGCGGGACGTCCACGAGGAAGGCCGGCCATCGGGGTTGATCGATGGCCGGCTTTTTTCATGTCGGATGGACCTCGACGGGCCCGGATTCCTACCAGCGGACCCACCAGCAGCGACGCACGCGGACGCCGCGACGCCAGTACCAGCGGCAGACGCGGCGGCGGCGATGATGCCAGACCTGCTCGACCGGCGTGCCATCGGGCGCCGCGCCATAGGCGAGGTCGGCGGCGTCGGCATCGAACTCGCCATCGAGCCCGTCGTCGATATTCGTCGCCCGCGGATCCTCGCCGAGTTCGCGGCGACGGCCCGACAGCGCACGGAGCTGATCGAGCGGCGTCGCCTCGGCGGCGGAGGGAAGCATGGAGATGCCGGCGGCCCCGGCCGCGACGATGCCGGCCGTGCCGGCGAGCCCAGTGAGGAATGAGCGACGATCCATAGTCCAGCCTCCGAACAATGCCGCGCGGGGTGCGGCGTTCACCGTTTCCGTGCCCGGTTCCCGACCGATCACCGGCACGGAAAGGGCCTTACTCAACTCGGTGTGCTGCACCGAGTTCCGTTCCGACGGCTCGCCGTCGGTTCCATGATGCCGGCAGACTAACAGGCCGCAGGCGCATCCGACATCGGTAACCTGCCATGAAAAACATTCTCCCGCGCCGGCATTCTTCGCGGCAGCTCCGCGACCGTCTCGACGCAGCGGGCGCGGGCGGGCAAACTGGTGGCAGTACACCTCCGCCGCGCTTCCCGCGACAAGGACCTCCCATGCCCGAGATGAGCCGCGCGGCGCTCGCCTTCCGCCGTTTCGTCTGGAACCGCGCGAGCCTCAACGCGGTGCTGCTGGCCTCGCCGGCGATCCTCGCCGCCACCGGCTCCTTCATCATGTCGCGCTCGGTGGACGCCGAGATCGCCGGGCTGACGCAGCGCCGCGACCGGCTCACTGAGACCTCGCGCGAGCTCGACAGCTTCACGCGCGACGTCGAGCGCCTGCAGCTCGACCGCGCCGCCCTGCTGCTGATCATGAACGGGCAGGACGCCGACATTCAGCTCAAATTCGCGCTCGACAAGTTGTTCCGGCTGAACGCGCTGAACTCGATGCGCCGGGTCGCCGCCACCCTCTATCCGGTCGAGTGGAAGGACCGGATGGCGCCCTATGAGCATCTGGTGCAGCAGGACTATCGCAGCGCCGAGACGGTGCGCGAGCTGCAATCGGCCGAGAGCGCGATGATCGCCGATGCCAGCCGCCAGCTCACCATGCTGCAGGAAAGCTCCAACCGCGTGGCCGCCGAGATCGACGCCAGGACGGCGTTCCGCACGACCATCCTCAGCGTCGGCAACTCGCTGATGTATATCCTGACGATCCTCGTCTTCTTCTTCGGCATCAACCTGAAATAGGCCCTCGCGCGACACCGGATGCGGCAGCCTTTACGGGTCGCCGTCATCGGATTTTAAGGGCTGCGCCGGTATGGGGGACGGCCTGTCCGAAGCCGCCATTCGACCGGAGCCGCAACGCATGAACAGCCAAGCCCCGCGCGTGCGCATCGGTGCCCTCGTCGGTGTCTATCTCGTTCTGCTGGTGGTGGCGCTCGCCTTCGTCGCCACCCATCGCGGGCCCTGGCTGGACGAGTACTGGACGCTGTGGCTCACCGACCGCACCCTGACCGCCGGCGAATTGTGGGAGCGCTGGAGCATCGATGTGCACCCGCCGCTCTATGTGGCGCTGGTGCATGCAGCGGCCGCATGGGCGCCGCTCAGCGTCGATCAGGGCCGGCTGCTCAATTTCGTGCCGCTCGCTGGCCTCCTCGCCGCTGCCGCGTTCATTGCGCGCGAACCGGCGATGCGGCGCTTCACTGTGCTGTTCCTGCTCGGTGTCACCTCGTCGGTGATGTTCGTCACCTATTTCGCCGAGCTGCGCTCCTATTTCCTCGGCATGTGCACCTTCGCGGTGGTGATGCTGTGCCTGCGCCGCCTGTCGGAGCCGATTCCCGGCGCGGGCTTCGGCTGGGGCGTATGGACGGTCTTCTTCGTCGCGCTGCTGCTGTGCCTGAACGTGCACTTCATCACGGCGCTGATCACAGCGCTCATCGTCGGCGTGTTCGGGCTGCGCTTCCTGCTCGCGGGCCGCACCGGGGACTTTCTGCGCATCGCCCTGATGGGGATCGCCGCCTGCGTGCCGATGCTGGGCTTCTTCATCCGCAATCACGAGGTGATCCAGGCGAATGCCGGCACCTGGATCACGACCTCAACGCCGAAGGCGGCGGCTTTCATCATATTCGTGGTGGGGCTGGCGGCGCTCGGTCAGATCGTCGTGCTGCTGCTTGCCGGCAACGAACTCCTGCGCCAGTGGCGCGAGGGCCGTCTCGCCGCGACGGTGCGCTCGGGACGCATCGATGTCGCGCTGTTGACGAGCCTCGGCATCGCGCTCGCTGCGATAGTGCTCCTGGCTTACCACGCCCGCCATGCGATTGTGCAGGATCGCTATGTCCTCACTCTCGGCGTCGCGGCGCTGGCGGTGGTCGCCAATCTCGGGGAACTCGCGGCGTTCGACCGCAGGTGGGTGCGGGGAGCCGTGATGGCGACGAGCGTCCTGCTGCTCATCGGCGCGGCCGGGGTCCGTGCCAGCGAGCCGCGCTGGTACGGGCCGGCGGCGCGGGTCAAGGAACTGCTCGCTGCCTGCCCAACCTCGCGTGTGGTCGCGAGGGAGCTCAATCCTTCTCCTGTCTATGGCGAGGATCGGGTCCGGGTGCTCGCTCATGCAATGATGGCACGCGATGTCGGCCTGCCGCTTGCGGACCTCGAAACGAAACCGATCGAGAGCCCGCCCGGCCGATGTCCGGATATCGTGTGGATTCCGCACACCGATACGGGCCCGATACCGGCCGGCGCGGAAGGTCAGGCGGCGTATTTCACGAGCTGGAATCCGGACTATGCCGGCGCCCGCATCTCCATGGAGATTTTCGGCAGAAACGCGGCGGTCGTCGTCGCCCGCCGCGCCGGGCTGGGTGTGAGCCCGCCCTGATCACTCGGCCGGCTTGCAGGTTCCGAAGGCGGTCAGGACCGAATCGTGATCGACCGCGGTGAAGGAGGCCGCGGGGCCCTTGTGCAGGGTCTGGATCACCCAGCCGATGGTGCCGTCGACGCCCTGCAGGACGAGGCTGTCGCCGGCGCTCGCCACCGAGGTGATGCCGGAGACGTGCGGCATGCCATCCTTGGCGGTGCTGGCGATGATCTGCTTCTCGAAATGCACCAGCATGCGGCCGGGCAGTGGAAGCTCGCCGAGCGTGTTAACCGTGGCGCAGCCCTTGGCTGGCTCGCAGAGGAACGCCTTGTCGAAGCTGCAGTCGAGCGGCCCCGGCAGCGGCGGAGCCGTGGCGGCGGCCGGCGCCGGAGCAGCGGCCGGGGTCTGGGCGGAAGCGGGGCCCGCGATCACAAGAAGACAGGCGCCGAGAAGCAGGCGGGAAGCGATGGCAGGCATGGAAACGGCCTTGAGCGATGAAGGGGGCATATCAATAGGGCACGGGCGTGCGGCAGGGCGGATAGGGCGGCGCGCCGCAATAGCCCGGACCATAGACCGGCGCCGGTGGGGCATAGGCCCGCGGCGGACCGTAATAATAGGTCGGCGGCGGGGGCGGCGGTGTGGTCGCGGCGCTCACGACACCGCCGATGAGCGCGCCGGCGACCAGGCCGCCGATCAGCGCGCCGGTGCTGTTATGGGCGCTGGCGGGCGTGGCTCCGGCGAGGCCGAGAGCGACAATCAAAATACCGGTAGGAGCGAGGTGGGCACGTCGAAGGACCATCGGGTCTACTCCCCATTGCGCCGGGCATTCTTCCAGAAGGGGCGGGCTCGGGCAAGGCCGGGAGAGGCATCGTGACGTAGCTGCGATCAATTCCTGACAGTATCAGCAGAAGCTTGATAGTTCGATTGCAGGGGAGTGTCTTTTTACGTTGCTGAGAATATTCTTATGAAATGACGTTATCATTTGAAAGCAAATAATTTAATACATCGGATTATACTGATGGCTGCGCCTTCCATCCAGATTTGTTCAAAATCGTCAACTGTCGACAAAATGTCGGATGTGGCCTAAACCGGAGCGCCTTTGTCGGGCTGCCCAACCGGAGGCCGGACCACGACGTCGCCGGGGGCACAAGAGAACCGGGACAGGAGGAAACCGCCCATGGAACGCCAGACGACCCGATCGCGCCGCCTCCCGCCGAGCCGGTGCGGAAGCGGCCGCGCCGCCGGCCATGCTCTCGCCGCTGCCTTTGGCCTTGCCCTGGCGGCGATGTCGCTGCCCGCGCCGGCGACGGCCGAGGACGCACCGATCATGCTGCAGAAGATGGGCGCCTTCGCCTTCGGCGGCACCACCATCACCGGCGAGAAGGGCGGCACGCAGCATTGCAACCACGGCTATGCGCAGTTCCAGATTCCCGTCGAGCCGCGCCGCTATCCGATCGTCTTCTGGCACAGCGCCAGCACGGTGACGTGGGAATCCTCGCCTGACGGGCGCGACGGCTTCCAGAGCATCTTCCTGCGCCGGGGCTTCCCGGTCTACATCATCGACCTGCCCGGGCAGGGGCGTGCCGGCAATGGTTGCGGCGTGCTCGAATACAAGCCCAATCCGGGTCTCGACCAGTACACCTTCGACGGCTGGCGCTTCGGCACCTGGAATCCGCCGGATGCGCCGAAATTCTATCCGGGCGCACAGGTGCCGGCCAACGATCCGCAATGGCTCGACCAGGTGCTGCGCGCCCGCTATCCGGAAGCCGAGGGCGACGATGCCAATGCCCGCAACGCGGCTGCCGTGGGCGCGCTGCTGGACAAGGCCGGCGATTCCATTCTCGTCACCCATTCCGGCAGCGGGGTGATGGGCTTCTTCACCGCCACCCGCGTGCCGCACGTCAAGGCGGTGGTGTCCTATGAGCCGAGCGCCTTCGTGTTCCCGCCCGGCAAGAAGCCGGAGGCGATCGTCACCGGCTTCAACAACAAGCCGCAGGACCCCGGCGTCGAGGTGAGCGCGGAGGAATTCGCGCGATTGAAGGACGTGAAGATGCAGCTCGTCTTCGGCGACTTCATCCCGACCGAGAGCAGCAAGGTGCGCGGCCCGGAGCGCCGGCGCATCAGCCTGATCTATGCCAGGCGCTTCGCCGAGCTCGTCAACGAGGCCGGCGGGCAGGTCGAGGTCGTCTATCTACCGGAGAAGGGCATCAAGGGGAACACGCATCTGCTGATGCTCGACCTCAACAATGTCGAGGTCGCCGACGTGTTCTCCGACTTCCTCAGGCGCACCGGTCTCGACGCCCGCAAATAGAGGCCGCGCGAGGATGCGTGACGCGGCGCGCCATGCGCCGCGTCACTGCGAGCCGCTGGCGCCGATGTCGACCATGCTGCGGCTCCACTCGCCGAGGAAGCGGCCGCGCCGCTGGTCGTCCTGCACGGCGAGCAGGGCGGGGCCGATGGCGATGGGCCGGCCGATGCCGGTCTGCATGATGGCGGACGCGCCCTCGATATCCGGTGGCGCCTGTCCGTCGAAACCGAAGAAGAAGGCCTTCTCCCGCGCCGTCGTCTGGCCGCGCGGGGAGAGCAGATAGTCGAGGAAGCGCGTGGCGGCGGAAAGGTGCGGCGCGCCATTGGGGATCATGGCGCCGCGGCTGAGCACGAGTGTGTAGTCGGCCGGCATGACGATGCCGATATCCGCCCCGGCGCGCATTCGAGCATAGGCGTAGGACGCCAGCATGTTGTAGCCGATCAGGACGCGCCCGGCCTCGACCTCGTCGAGGATCTCGCTGGTGCAGCAGCGCACCACCACCGCGGCGCGGCCGAGCCCTTCCAGCAGGCGCCCATAGGTGGTGGTGGTCTGCAGCGCGTCGTTGAAGGCGAGCAGATAGCCGATGCCGGAGAGGCGGATGTCGTAGGTGCCGACGCGGCCGCGATAGGTTTCCGGTTCGAGGCGCAGCCGGTCGGCGAGCTCGAGATGGGTCTTCGGCACGGCGTCCGGCGGCACGAGCTTGCGATTATAGACGAAGACCACCGGCTCGAAGGTGAAGCCGAACACGTCGCCCCGCCATTTCGCCCAGCGGGGCAGGGCGGCGGCGTTCGGCGGATCGACATTATGGGCGCAGCCGTCATTGGCGAGCCGCACCAGTTGGTCGACGGAGGAGGAGAGCAGGATGTCGCCGATGACGCGCCCGCTGCGGCAGGCTTCCGACGCGGCGGCGTAGAGGTCGTTGGTGACATATTCGACGAAGGCGACCCGCAGCCCGGGATTGGCCTCCTGAAAGTCGAGGATGAGCGGGCGCATCGCCGCGAGGTCGGTGGCGGCGTGGATGGACAGCACCTCCTGCTCCGCGCCGCGGCTCGGGAAATCGGTCGTCACCTGCGCCTGCGCCGCACCCGCCGCGAGTATCGCCAGCGCCGCCAGCAGGCCGGGCCGGGTGACGCGCCGCAACGTCCATGCGGCTGTCATGTGCTTCCTCATGCCTCGTCTCCGTCGTGCCGGATCGTCATGATCACCGCGAAGCCGTCCGCGCCCCGCGCGGCGAAGCCGAGCGCGCCGCCATGCATGGCGAGCACCTCGACCGCTATGGCGAGCCCGAGGCCGGACCCCCGCTCCGAAGGGGCGCCGAAGCGGGTGACGACACGCGGCCAGTCCGTCTCGGGAATGCCCGGCCCGTCATCCTCCACCTCGATCTCGGCCCCGCCAGGTATTTCGCGCAGGCGGATGGTGATGCGCGTCGGGGCGCCGTGGCGGACGGCATTGTCGATGACGTTCTTGACCGCCTCCTTCAGGCTGATCGCGTCGCCCATGATCTCCAGCGATCCGCGCGGCGCCTCAAGCGTCGTGATGATGTCACGCTCCAGCGTGTCCGGCACCGCCTCGCGCATCGCGCGGCGGACGATCTCGACGAGGTCGACCGGCTCGAACCGCACCACGCCGGCGCGGTGGCCGACCATGGCATGGCTCAGAAGCTGCCCGGCAAGGCGCGAGAGCTGGTCGACCCGCTGCTCGACGCGCCCGAGATGCACGCGGGCCTGCCCGTCGATCGGATAGCGCGACAGCAGGTCGGACTGGGACTTCAGCGCGGTCAGCGGGGTGCGGATCTGGTGGGCGGCGTCGGCGACGAATTGCTGCATGAGATCGACGCGGCTCTTCAGCCGCGCGATGAACTCGTTGGTCGCCGCCACGAAGGGCCGCAGCTCGCGCGGCGTGTCGATGGTCACCGGCGTCATGTCGTGGGGGTCGCGCCGGCGCAGGGCGTTGCCGACCCGCTCGATGGGGCGCAGGGCGTAGCGGATGGCGAACACCGCGCCGCCGAGCGCGAGCCCGCTCATCACCGCGATCAGGCCGACCGCGCGCAGGGTGAGCTCGCGCGCGAGCTGCTTGCGCGCCTCGGTGGTCTGCCCGACGACGACGTCGAC
Source organism: Allobosea sp. 117 (assembly GCF_000702305.1). GTDB lineage: Bacteria > Pseudomonadota > Alphaproteobacteria > Rhizobiales > Xanthobacteraceae > Ancylobacter. The sequence continues at coordinate 70,789 of NZ_JNLC01000012.1, read as the reverse complement.
GCGGCCCTGCACGGCCGGGTCGGCGAAATTGCGCGAGGTCTTGGCGATGCGCACGGCGACGCCGCGATAGCGGCCATCCTCGATCGCCGGACGTTCCAGCACATCGGCGCTGGCCTCCGGCACCGGCAGGTCGCCATAGCCGGTTAGCGTGCGCCCCGCGGTGTCGACGATCCGGTAGTAGATGCTGTCGCGCTCGGAGAGCGCCAGCAGCTCGAAGGCCGATACCGGCAGTTCCACATGCAGCGTCCCGCCTTCGACCTGAACCGCTTCGGCCATCTGCAGCACAGCGCCGACCAGCAGCCGATCATAGGCCTCGTTCGCGGCCTCGCGCGCGTAATACCAGGCGGCGGTCGTCAGCAGGGCGGCGCCGACCGCGAGCACGACCGAGATGAGCGCGATGAGCCGCGCGAAGATCGATGGTTCACGTCGCGCCATCGCGCACCAGTTGATAGCCGAAACCGCGCACGGTCACGATCTGCGCCTTGGCGCCCTGCAGCTTGCGCCGCAGCCGGCCGACATAGAGCTCGACGGCGTTGAAGGACGGCGCCTCGACGTCATAGCCGAAGACCTGGTCGAGCAGGTCCTCCTTGCTGAACACCCGCCCCGGCCGGGAGGCGAGGATCTCCAGAAGCGTGACCTCGCGGCGGGTGAGATGCACCTCCCGCTCGCCGACCTGCACCGAGCGGGCCGAGCGGTCGATGGTGATGTCGCCGCAGGTCAGGATGTTGGTCGCGTCGCCATGGCGGCGGCGCAGCAGCGCGCGGGCGCGCGCCTCCAGCTCGCGGAAGTCGAACGGCTTCACGAGGTAGTCGTCGGCGCCGATGTCGAGCGCGCCGACGCGGTCCTCGATCTCCGAGCGGGCGGTGAGCATCAGCACCGGGGTGGTGCGGCCGGCGGCACGGAGGCGCTGCAGCAGCGTGAAGCCGCTTTGCCCCGGCAGCATAACGTCGAGGATGACGAGGTCGTAGGTCGTGGCCTCCAGCGTTGCGGCGGCGGCGGTGCCGTCGGTCTCGTGGTCGACCACGTGTCCGATGCGCGCGAAGCGCTCAATGATCGCCTCCGCGACGTCCAGCGTGTCCTCGACGAGAAAAATGCGCATGCGGCGGCCGGCGGCGTGACAGGTGGATGACAGGTTCCCGCCCTAGCGTCCCGCGCAAGCACCGCTCAAGACGGGCGTTTTTCTATTCAACCGGGAGGTCGAACATGATGAAAACCATCGCTTATTACACTGCGGCCGTGGTGCTTGCGAGCGCCTTTGCGTTTCCCGCTGCGGCAGCTCCGGAAAAGACCGAGTGCCTCGCCGGCGCCAAGCCAGGCGGCGGCTTCGACGTCACCTGCCGGCTGGCGGCGAACTCGCTGCTCGCGGCCAAGCTGATCGAGAAGCCGATGATCGTGACCTACATGGAGGGCGGCGTCGGCGCGGTTGCCTACAACCATGTGGTCGGCAAGCGCTCGGCCGACCCGACGCTGATCACCGCGGCCTCCACCGGCTCGGCGCTGCTGCTCGCGCAGGGCAAGTTCGGCCAGTATGACGAGAACGCGGTGCGCTGGCTCGGCGCGCTCGGCGCCGATTATGGCGTCATCGTCGTCGCGGCGGATTCGCCCTACAAGTCGATGAAGGATCTCGTCGAGGCCTACCGCAAGGCACCGAACGAGTTCGCCATCGGCGGCGGCGGCGCGGTCGGCAGCCAGGACTGGATGAAGGCGGCGCTGATCGCCAAGAGCGCAGATCAGGACCCGAAGAAGATCCGCTATGTGGCTCTCGAAGGCGGCGGCGCGGTGCTGACCGCGCTCGAAGGCGGCCACATCAAGATCGGCGCCGGCGAGGCGTCCGAGATGGCGAAGCACCACGCCGCCGGCAAGGTGCGCATCATCGCGGTGATGTCCCCCGAGCGCCTGCCGGGCGAGCTTTCCGCGATCCCGACCGCGCGCGAGCAGGGCTACGCCTTCGACTGGGTGGTCTGGCGCGGCTACTATGTCGGCAAGAAGGTCTCCGATGCCGACTACCGGTGGTGGGCTGACACCTTCAAGAAGCTGTCGGAAAGCCCTGAATTCGTGAAGGAGCGCGAAGCGCGCGGCCTGTTCCCCTTCACCCTGATCGGCGCGGATTTCGAGGCGCAGGTGAAGAAGGACGTGCAGCGCTTCAAGACCCTGGCCACCGAGGCCGGTCTCTGATCCTCCACGCATGGCGGCGGCTCCGGTGACCGGGGCCGCCCTTTTTCGATTGGACCCGTCATGACGACCTCGACCGGCCCGCGCGCCAGCACGCGGAGCGATCGCATCGGCGCGATCGTCCTGCTCGTCCTCGCCCTGCTCTATGGGTTGGAGGCGAGCCGCATCGCCTACTCCTTCTCCTCCGACCCGCTCGGGCCGCGCGTCTTCCCGCTGGCGCTCGCCGGCCTGCTGGCGCTGCTCTCGCTGATCTACCTGATGCGTCCGAGCGGGGCGGAGAGCTGGCCGCGCGGTCGGCTGCTCGCCGCCTCTCTGGCGATCCCCGCCCTGGTGCTGGCGGCGGCGCTGCTGCTGGAGCCGCTCGGCTTCGCCATCGCCATCACCGTCATGGTGGTCGGCGTCGGGCGCATCTTCGGGGCGAGCTGGCGCGCCGCGCTCATCGGCGGCGTCGCGCAGGCGGCGCTGTGGTTCGTGATCTTCCGCTACCTGCTCGACGTCTATCTGCCGGGCGGCAGCCTTCTCGGCCTTTAAGGGGCGACCGACATGGATTTGAGCTATCTGTGGACCGGCTTCGCCGTCGCGCTGACGCCGACCAACCTCCTCATCGGCTTCATCGGCTGCTTCCTCGGCACGCTGATCGGCGCGCTGCCGGCGATCGGGCCGATCAACGGCATCGCCTTGCTGCTGCCGATCGCCTACACGCTGGGCCTACCGGCCGAGAGCACGATGATCCTGCTCGCCGCCATCTATTCCGGCGCCGAATATGGCGGGCGCATCTCCTCGATCCTGCTCAACGTGCCGGGCGACGCCGGAGCGGTGATGACCGCGCTCGACGGCAATCCGCTGGCGCGGCAGGGCCGGGCGGGCGAGGCGCTGATGATTTCCGGCCTGTCCTCCTTCGTTGGCGGCATCATCGGCGTCATCGGCCTCACCTTCTTCGCGCCGATGCTGAGCGGCCTCGCCATCGGTTTCGGCCCGGCCGAGTATTTCGTGCTGATGATCTTCGCCTTCGCGACTCTCGGCTCGATGGTCGGCGACCAGCCGGTGAAGACGCTGATTGGCTGCGTCATCGGTCTGATGCTGGCCACCGTCGGCCTCGACGCCACCTCCGGCGCCTATCGTTTCACCTTCAACGAGCCGGAGCTCGGCGACGGCATCGAGTTCGTGGTGCTGGTGATCGGCCTGTTCTCGATCTCCGAGGCGATGCTGATGCTGGAGCATCAGGCGAGCGGCGGCTCGATCATCAAGGTCACCGGGCGCACGCTGGCGCGCTGGGCCGACATCGTGTTCTGCACCGGCGCCACCCTGCGCGGCTCGATCATCGGCTTCGTGGTCGGCGTGCTGCCGGGCACCGGCGCCTCGGTGTCGAGCGCGGTGTCCTACACCACCGAGAAGCGCATCTCCGACCGGGAGGGCACTTTCGGCAAGGGCGACATGCGTGGTCTCGCCTCGCCGGAGGCGGCCAACAACTCGACGGCCATGGGCGCCTTCGTGCCGATGCTCACCCTCGGCGTGCCCGGCAGCGGCACCACCGCGGTGATGCTCGGCGCGCTGATGCTCTACAATATCCAGCCCGGCCCGCAGCTCTTCACCGAGCGGCCGGAACTGGTCGGCGGCCTGATCGCCTCGCTCTATGTCGGCAACGTCCTGCTGCTGATCCTGAACCTGCCCTTCGTCGGCATCTTCTCGCGCGTGCTGCTGCTGCCGAACTGGATCCTGGTGCCGGGCATCCTCGTCCTCTCGGTGGTCGGCGTGTACTCGACCCATGCGAGCGTGCTCGCCATCCTGATGATGCTCGGCATCGGCGTGGTCGGCTGGCTGCTGCGCAAGCTCGGCTTCGACATGGCGCCGATCATCCTCGGCTTCGTGCTGGGGAGGGTGATGGAGGTGAACCTGCGCAACGCGCTCGCCATCAGCGGCGGCGAGATCGGTATCCTGTTCAGCAGCACCATTTCCATCGTGCTGTGGATCATGGCGATCGCCATCGCGGTCCTGCCCTATCTGATCAGCCGGCGCGCCAAGGCGCGTGCGGCGCGCGCGCAGGCGGAACTGCAGGGGCGGGCCTCGCAGGCAGGCTGAGACGCCGGGACGCATCGGGCCAGCCACTACAATGACGAACGCGGCGCCCTGAGCGCCGCGTTCTCGCATGTCGTATGGTCCTTCCTGCGATCCGGATGCGCGGCTCAGCCCGGCAGATAGCGGCCGATGGTCCGTGTGTCCTGCTGGACGATGGTCTTGAGGACGGTGAATTCCTCGATGGCCTGACGGCCGTTCTCCCGCCCGTAGCCGCTCTGCTTGATGCCGCCGATCGGGATTTCCGAGGCGACGTCGAGGAAGGTGTTGACCCAGACGATGCCGGATTCGATGGCGCGCGACACCTCGTTGGCGGTGTTGAGACTGTCGGTCCAGATGCTGGAGGCGAGGCCGTATTCCGTGTCGTTCGCCACGGCGATGGCCTCGGCCGTGTCGGTGAAGGGAACGAGGGCGATGACCGGGCCGAATATCTCCTCGCGCAGCGCCGCGGCGCCGGCCGGCAGCCCGGCGATCACGGTCGGCTCGACGAAATAGCCCGGCAGCGCGTCGAGCGTGCCTCCGCCATGGAGCAGCGTGCCGAGCCTGCGCGCCTCGGCAATATGGCCGGTCACTTTCCGGAAGTGCGTCTCGCTGATCAGCGCGCCCATCACCGTGTCCGGGTCGTTGGGATCGCCGACCTTCACGCTTTTCAGCTTCTCGGTGAGCAAGCCGGCGAAACGCTCGAAGATGCCCTGCTGCACGAACACCCGGCTGCCGCTGCAGCACTCGGCGCCGGCATTGTAGACGAAGCCCTTGATGCAATTGTCGACGGCGGCGTCGAGATCGGCATCGTCGAAGACGACGAAGGGATTCTTGCCGCCGAGTTCGAGCACCACCTTCTTCATGTTGCCAGCGGAGGCCTGGACGATCTTCCGGCCCGTGGCGGTCGAGCCGGTGAACGAGATCACCCGGACGTCGGGATGCTCGGCGAGAGCCTGCCCGACCGGATCGCCGACGCCGGTGACGACGTTGAACACGCCGTCCGGCAGGCCCGCTTCCGTCAGGATACGGGCGATTTCGAGAGTGGTGCCCGAGGTCATCTCGCTCGGCTTGACGACGACCGAGCAGCCGGCCGCGAGCGCGAAGGGCAGCTTCTGGCTCAGCACGACGAGCGGATAGTTCCACGGCGTGATCAGCGCCACCACGCCGGCCGGCTGGCGCAGCACCAGCGCGAGCTTGTCCCGGCCGAGATTGGAGTGCACGTCGCCATGGATGGCGCGCGCCTGGCCGGCGGCGAAATCCCAGATGTCGCCGGCCCACGGCACTTCCTCGGTGGCCTGCCGCAGCGGCTTGCCGGTCTCCTCGCTCTCGATGCGGGCGAGGGCGCCCCCGTCATTGCGCAGCTTTTCGGCCACCTTGCGCAGCACGTCGGAGCGCGCCAGCGCCGGCAGGTTGGACCAGCGGCCGTCTCTGAAGGCGGCGCCGGCTGCCGCCACGGCGTGGTCCACATCGGCCTTGGTGCCGGCGGGCCAGGAGGCGACGGGCATGCGTGTGGCGGGGTTCTCCCGCGCGATCATCTCGCCGCCGGTCGATCCGGCATTCACGCCGTCGATGAAATGACCGTACTCACGCATCTGCTTGTCCCCTTCGCAGGCTCTGAAAATCCGTAGGTTCGAGCGGCACGCCTTGTCCTTGCGCTCCGCTAGGAGGCGCTGCCGTTGCCGCGCGACGGGCCGCGGAAGAGCAGCCGGTTGCACAGCAGGATGATCAGCAGCGAGCCGACGCCGACCAGCGTGAAGATGGCGTTCACCGACGGGGTGAAGCCGAAGCGCATCTGGTTCCACACCCAGATCGGCAGCGTCGGCGATGTGCCGGAGAGGAACAGCGTCACCATCACGTCGTCGGCCGACAAAGTGAAGCCGAGCAGCGCCCCGCCGATGACCGCGCCGCGGATCGAGGGGAACAGCACATGGACGAAGCTCTGCCAGTGATTGGCGCCGGCATCCATCGAGGCTTCCAGCAGCGCGCCGTCGAGCCGGCGCAGCCGGGCGAGGATCACCATCAGGATCACCGGCATGACGAAGCTCGCCTGCCCGATGACGGTGCGCGGGACGCCGGAGGGGATGTGCGCGAGCTGGGTGGCGAGCACCATGACGATGCCGAGCACCACGCCCGGTATCGCCACCGGCAGCGCCAGCGCGAACTCGAAGAAGCGCGGCTGACGCACCCGTCCGTAATGGATGGCGAAGGCGAAGCCGGTCGCCGCCACGGTGGAAACCAGCACCACGGTGAAGCCGACGACGAGGCTGCGCTGCACCGCCTCCAGCATCGCGTCGTTCTGCGCGAGCTCGACGTACCAGCGCAGCGTCATCCCCTGCAGCGGGAAGGCCTGCACCGAGGAATCGTTGAACGACATCAGCATCATGATGGCGAGCGGCGCGTAGAGGAACAGATAGGGTACGGCGAAGGCGACGGCCGCGCCGGCGCGCAGCAGACGTTCGCCGGGGGTGCGCGGTGCGCGTGACGATGGCGGCTTGGCGCCCTCGTCGCCCATCAGCACGCCCTTCGTCTGGCCGAGCCACATGACGAAAGCGAGCACGAGGCCCGCGCTCACCATGAGACAGACCGCGATGGCCGAGCCGTAGGGCCAGTTGTTGGCGATGCCGAACTGCGAGGCGATCACCATGCCGATCATGGTGCCGTCGATGCCGCCGACCATGGAGGGCGTGATGTAGTCGCCCACCGTGGTCAGGAAAGCGAGTGCGAAGCCGATGGCGACGCCCGGGCGCGAGAGCGGCCACACCACGTGGCGGAAGGTCTGCCAGGCGGAGGCGCCGCTGTCCTGCGAGGCCTCGATCAGCGAATGCGGGATCTTCTCCAGCGCCGTGAAGATGGCGATGAAGGCGAAGGGAATGGAGATGTAGGTATAGGTCAGCAGCACCGAGAAGCCGGTATAGAGGAAGGCCTCGCTCGGCTGGTCGAGGATGCCGCTGTTCACCAGGAACGAGTTCAATATGCCGTTCTGGCCGAGGATCATGCGCCAGGCAAAGACGCGCATCAGCAGGCTGATCCACAGCGGGATGATCACCAATACGATCAGCACCGAGCGGCCGCGCTGCACGACACGCGCCGCGTAATAGGCCATCGGGTAGGCGATGAGGCAGCCGAGCACGGCGGCGGCGGCGCTGGTCGCCAGCGTGCGCATCAGCAGCCACTGGAAGCTGGCGGAGTTCCACAGCCGCAGATAGCTGGCGACGCTCGGATCGAAGACGATCAGCCCGTTGGAGGTGCGCAGGAAGCTGGTGCCGATCAGCAGCAGGTTCGGCACCAGGACGAGGGCGACGAACCAGGCATAGACCGGCCAGCCGAGCATGCTGAAGGACCGGAGCCGGAGAGGGCGGGCGACGGGCGTGGCCATGGTTCCGGCTTCGACGGCTTCGGTGGCGATGTCAGCCATGGAACACCGTCGCGTTGTCCGGCTCGAACATGACCCGCACCCTCTGGCCGGGCGCGGCGCCTTCCCCACCCGTCGAGGGCACATGGGCGATGATGCTCATCTCGCCGCAACGCACGTTCACCTCCAGAGCATTGCCGAGGAACAGCACGTCCTCGACCGTGCCTTCGAGGCTGCAGGCGCCGTTCGCCGGCTCGCCGGGGGCGCCGAGGCGGACGCATTCGAAGCGCACCGCCATGCGCGCCGGCCCGGCCCGCGATCCGGCATCGCCGCGCGGCGCGTCGAGGCCGGCGAGTGGCTGGCCGCCGAGCATCGCCGTCACCTCGCTGCCGCGGGTGACGAACTCGATCGGCAGCAGGTTCGAGCAGCCGACGAACTGGGCGACAAACTCGGAGGAGGGGTCGAAATAGATCTCGCGCGGCGTGCCGAGCTGGGCGATGCGGCCCTCGCTCATCACCGCCACGCGGTCGGACATGGAGAGGGCCTCGCCCTGGTCGTGGGTGACGTAGACGAAGGCGATGCCGAGCTCGCGCTGCAGCGAGACCAGCACATGCTGCATCTGCTGGCGCAGGCGCAGGTCGAGCGCGCCGAGCGGCTCGTCGAGCAGCAGGATGCGCGGCCGGCAGACGATGGCGCGGGCAAGCGCCACGCGCTGGCGCTGGCCGCCGGAGAGCTGGTGCGGCAGGCGGGCGGCGAACTCGCCCATGCTGACGAGCTCCAGCCCTTCCTGCGCCTTCGCCATGCGCTCGGCCTTGCGGGCGCCGGCCATGCGCAGCGGATAGGCGACGTTCTCCAGCACGCTCATATGCGGGAACAGCGCATAGCTCTGGAACACCGTGCGCACGTCGCGGCGGAACGGCGGGACGTGGGTGACGTCCTCGCCGTCAATGATAATGCGCCCGATGTCCGGGCGCTCGAAACCGGCGATCAGGCGCAGCAGCGTCGTCTTGCCGGAGCCGCTCGGGCCGAGGATGGAGAAGAATTCGCCGGGCTCGACCGAGAATGAGATCCTGTCGAGGGCCGGACGCACCGCCCCCTCATAGGTCTTGTCGACGCCCGCCACGTTGAGGATCGGCTGCGAATCCTTCGCCATCACCCGTGCTCCGATGTTCGAGGGAACGCGCGCTTGTCAGAGCGTGCCGGCCTTGAAGTCGTTCCAGATCTGCAGGCGCCGGTCGAAATCCTCCGGCTTCTGCAGGATGACGAGCTTCTGCCAGAAGTCGCCGGCCTCGGCGTCCTCAAGATTGGTGCGCTTCAGGGTCTTCTCGGTGACGCCGCCCTTCTTGGCTTCGGCGGCGGTGAGCACGCCGTTGTTGGTGGAGGATTCGATGAAGCGGGCCTGCCACTTGGTGGCGAGGTTGTCGTTGATGAACTTGTAGACGATGTCGCGGTCGCCCTTCTTGGAGACGCCGGTGCAGTCGATCCAGGTCGGGGTGCCTTCCTTGGGCAGCGAGTAGTTGAAGTTCTTGCCCTTGTCCTGCAGCGAGGTGACCACCGCGATGTTCTGGCAATAGCCGATCACGGCGTCGCCGGCGGCGTAGATCGTCGTGGCGTCGTCGAAGCCGCGGGCGATGGTGCGCACCTGGCCGCGCAGCGCACGCAGCGCCTTCTCGCAGGCGGTGAAGTCGGCGTCGGTCAGGTTGAACGGATCCTTGGCGCCGACATAGAGCGCGATCATCGGGAAGACGATCGTGCAGTCGTCGAACACGTTGACCTTGCCCTTGTACTTCTCGTCCCACAGGATCGCCCAGCTATCCGGCGACTTGACGACGTCGGCGTTGAACATCAGCGGCTGGGTGCCCCAGTTATAGGGCACGCCGACCACCTCGCCGCCGACCGTGGTGTATTTCTTCCAGTCGAGCTTCGGGGTGATGTTGGCGATGTTCGGCACCTTCGCGGTGTTGAACGCGGTGATCAGCCCGGCCTCCTTGAAGCGCGGCAGCGAGCCGGTCTCGATGTACATGACGTCCGGCTTGATGGCGCCGGAGAAGGGCTGGGAGAACAGCTCGTCGACCGAGCCGATGACCACCGGCTTCACCTCGACGCCGTTCGCCTCGCTCCATTCCTTGCACCATGCCGGATCGTGGTAGGTCTCCCAGGTCAGGAGCACGATCGGGTCCTGCGCATAGGCGCGCCGCAGGACGCCGGGGGCGGCCAGGGCGGCAGCCGCGACGCCCATGCTCTTGATTACGCTGCGCCGCGACGGCGCCCCGCTTCCATTGAGGCTGGTCATTCTTATCCCCTGTGGTTGGGCCTCTGGCGGCCTCTGCAGGGTTCGGCAACTATCGTGCCAGCCGAAATGATCAGGATACGAAAAACAATCAGGCCTGTGTGATAGGCAAAATACCTACTGTTTCACAATAAAAATGATTTATCCGCGTGCCGATCGAAGAATATGCGAGCGTATATGTCGGGATCATCCATGAGACACGTCGAAATGTACGTGCAGGAATGAGACACACAGGTGTCAGCGTCGCGACGTTGCGTGAATGAGCCAGTGTGTCGCGCCAATGCGACATTCTCCTCCGCGCAGCGCGGCGGTTTTCAGTGAACGATCTGGTAGCGCTGGAGCTTGCGGTAGAGCGTCGCCCGGCTGAGCCGCAGGGCGGCGGCGGCGGCCTTCACGTTGCCGCCACAACGAGCCAGCATGGCGACGATGGCTTCCCGCTCGGCGGCGGCGATGGCGTGGCGCGCGGTGCCCGCCTCCAGCGCATCGAGAGGCATATCGAGTGGTGCCTCGGGCGCCGGCGGAGTGGACGGCGCGGCGAGCGGGGCCGTGACCCGGGTAGTGCCGCGGATCTGGATGTCGCCCGGCATGACGAGGCCGCCCTCGCAGACATGCACGGCCCGGTTCAGCACATGCCGCAGCTCGCGGATGTTGCCGGGCCAGTCATGGCCCATCAGCAGGGCCAGCGCCTCGGGGGACAAGGCCAGCCGGCGTCCCTCCGCGAGGTCGGAGAAGACGGTCTCGATCAGCGCGCGGCGGTCGGTCCGCTCGCGCAGGGCCGGCAGGTCGATCACGGCGCCGGCGAGACGGTAATAGAGGTCTTGCCGGAACTGCCCCTCGGCGATGCGGGCCTCGAGATTCTGGTTGGTGGCGGCGACCACCTGCACGTCGATGCGGCGCGGCTTGCCGGAGCCGAGCGGCGTGACCGTTCCGGATTCCAGCACATGCAGCAGGCGGGTCTGCTGGCTAACCGGCATGTCGCCGATCTCGTCGAGGAACAGCGTGCCGCCGTCGGCCTCGACGAGGCGGCCGGGGCTGCCCTCGCGTCGCGCGCCGGTGAAGGCACCGCCGCCATAGCCGAACAGCTCGCTGTCGATCAGTGTGTCCGGAACCGAGGCGCAGTTGAAGGCGACGAAGGGGCCGTCGCGGCGTGGGCTCTCGTCATGCACGGCGCGGGCGAAGGCGTCCTTGCCGACGCCGGTCTCGCCGAGCAGCAGGATCGGCAGCGATCCGCCGAGCACGCGCCGGATGAAGCGCACATTGGTCGCCATGCGCGGGTCGCTGCCCGCGCAGTCGTCGAGGGTGAGGGCGCCGGTGGTGGTGCGTTGCGGCGGGGCCGGGTTGCGCAGGCGCGCGGGCTCGCTCGGCATCGCGGCCGCACGCATCATCTGGGGCGGCGCTTCCATCGGAGCGCTGAGGGAGACGGCGACGGCATCGCCGCCCTTCTGCAGATGCAGCGTCAGCTCGGAGCCCGACAGCCGCGTCAGGTCGAACAGGCGGTGGTCACGCTCGAACACCGCCCACAGGCTGCGCACCCGGGCGAGCTGGACCTTGTCCTGCAGCGCCTCGCGCGCGGCGTGGTTCAGGCCGGCGAGCTGGAAGTCGCTATCGATCGCGATGAGTCCGTGATCGACCGGGCTGGTCGCGAATTTCAGGATGTAGTTGCGGCGGAAGGCCTCGCGGAACAGGCGCTCGCCGATACGGTCGGCGAGCCCGGTGGACAGGCCGAGCACGACCTTCAGCGTCTCGCGCTGCAGCTCCGGATTGCGGATCGAGATGTTGATCGCGCCGATCAGCTCGGCGTCGGGGCTGAACAGCGGGGCGCTGGCGCAGGAGAGCGCCGAGAACTCGTAGAAGAAGTGGTCGTTGGTGTGGACCCCGACCGGCCGGCGCTCCACCAGGCAGGTGCCGATGGCGTTGGTGCCGGCCGACTGCTCGGCCCAGGCCGTGCCCGCCCGCTCCACCTCGCTGTAGAACTCAGGATTGTAGTTGGCCCGCTCGGCGATGATGTAGCCGTCGAGATTGCCGAGACTGATGCTGAAGCCGGCCAGCGAGACGGCGCCGAAGATCGCGTCGATCTCGGGCTGCGCGATGCTGAGCAGCTTGTCGTTCGCCTCACGCTGGAGCCGCAGCTCGGCATCGCTCACCGCCTCGATGCGGAACTTCGCGGCCGGATCGAAGCGGTAGCCTTCCATGCAGCGCCGCCAGGACGCCGCCATGGCGTCGGCCGCGCGTAGCTGCCGACCCTCGCCGCCGGAGACGGAGAGTTGGTTGGCGTTCGAGACGATGCGCGAGACGTGACTGCGCAGATCCAGCATCGGGGGCTCCGGGTCAGGTCCCTCGATTAAATTTTGCGCAGCACAAATCTTGGTCGTCAACCTGAATCCCCTTCGCGAGGACGGACCGGCGGAAATGCGGAACGGGCCGGCTGAGCCGGCCCGTTCCCTCAGGCGAAGAGCATGCGCAGATGGTCGTTCAGGAAGACCCCGTCGGGGTCCATCTCGCGGCGCAGGCGCTTGAAGGCGTCGTATTTCGGATAGATGCGCTCCAGCCGCTCGGGCGTCATGAAGTGGTGCTTGCCCCAGTGCGGGCGCGCGTCATAGCGGTCGAGGATCGCGTCGGCGTCGCGCAGCATGGCCCAGGTGGATTCCTCCAGCGGACCGGAGATGGAGAGGGCGTAACCATCGCGCTCGGCATAGGCGGATAGATAGGTGTCGTCGGCCTTCACCGCGCGGCACTCCACCGGGTAGAGCGCGTCCGGATATTTGGTCTGGAACATGTGCCGCACTTCCGCGAAGCACTCCTCGAAGCGCGCGAACGGCACCGCGTATTCGATCTCCCGGAAGTTGGGGATGTAGTCGTTCGGGTAGATGATCGAGGAGTGGTCGAACTGCTCGCCCGGTCCGAGATCGGGCGCCGGCTCGGCGACCGGCACGGCGTTGTAGGTCCGCATGTGGCAGATGTCGAAGTCGCGCGTCGCCTTGGAGGGCACCACGCCGCCCGGCAGCTCATAGAGATCGGCGGATTCCTTGCGCGGCAGCCAGAAGAACCAGAAGGTCCGGTTGGCGTCGAGCAGCTCGTGGAGGTTGCCGATGCAGTCCTCGGTATCGGTGTTCCAGGAGCGCTTGAGGATGTTGTAGGACGGCACGGCCTGTATCGTCAGCGAGACGATGAGGCCGAACAGGCCGATCGAGGTGCGGAACGCCTTGAACAGCTCGCCGTCGGCGGCCGTGAGGTCGCGCAGCTCGCCGTCCGCGGTGACGATGCGGGCGGCGATGAGCTGGGTGGACAGGCAGCCGAGCTTTTTGCCGGCGCCATGCGTGCCGGTCATCAGCGCACCGGGAACCGCCTGCCGGTCGATGTCGCCCTGGTTGTTGAGCGACATGCCGTTCGCGCGCAGGAAGCGGGTCAGCTCGCTGACCCGCATGCCGGGACGCACGGTGACCTGGAGCTTCTCCTTGTCGACCGAGACGACCTGGTTGAAGGCGTCGAAATCGACGTGCACGCCCGGCGTCGGCACGACGGCCGGATTGGAGTGGCCGGCGCCGCTCGCGCGGATCGGCAGGCCGAGCTTGCGCGCCTCGCGCACCACGGCGCAGACCTCCTCCTCGGAGGTCGGCCGCGCGGTGTAGCGGGGGACGAAATACTGCTCCCCGAACCAGTTCCACCACAGCTTGCCGGGCTTCAGCACCCCGGCGGTGTCAACGCTCAACATCCCGCCAACCCCGCCTTCAGACCGCGATCGCCGGCACGTCGCCGAGCTCCGCATTGACGGCGGGCATCACGCGCCGCGCCAGCAGTTCCATGGAGCGGCGCATGGCCGGCTTGTCGTCCCATTCATGCGAGGTCATCATCAGCGTCCCGAAGGGGCCGACCTCCTCGCGCAATTCGAGGATCTTGCGGGCGACCGTCTCCGGGCTGCCATAGATCACGAAGTTGTCGCGCACCAGCTCCGGGGTGATGGTCGCCGGGTCAGTGTCGCGGAACGGGGCGAGCAGCGCACCGGCGCCCATGCGCTCATAGACCTGGTACATGTAGTCGTAATACCAACTGAAGGCGCCGCCGGGGGTCTTCACATGGCGGGCGGCGGCCTCGTCGGTGTCGGCGACGAAGATCGAGCGGGCGACACGCCATTTCGAGCCGTCGGGTGTCTTTCCGAGCTTGGCCATCTCGTCGCAATAGGTCTCCCAATGGGTCTTCACCACCCAGGAGGCGACGAAGTTCGCCGAGATCGGCATGAAGTCGTGCCGCGCGGCCATCCGCATCGAGCTCGAATAGGGGCTCGACACCGAGACGGCGAGCGGGGGATGCGGCTTGGTGAGGGGCTTGGGCATGATGCCCACCCCGAGGTCGGGCCAGTACATCTTGCTCAGCTTGATGTCCCAGAACTTGCCGGGGATGTCGTAGGGCGGATCGGACGTCCAGATCTTTTTGATGATGTCGATGGAGTCCAGCATCATCGCGGTGCGGTCGGCGTTCTCCATGTTGAACACTTCGAAATCCGAGCCGAGGCCGCCAGTGCCGATGCCGAGGATCAGCCGGCCGCGCGTGAGGTGATCGGCCAGCGCGATATGGGCGGCCGCCATCACCGGATGGTAGAGCGGCAGGGTGATGACGCCGGTGCCGAGCTTGATGCGCTTGGTCTGCGACGCCATGTGCGCGAGGAACATCAGCGGCGAGGAGATCTGCTCGATTTCTGCCGAATAATGCTCCCCGACGAAGCCCTCCGCGAAGCCGAGCTCGTCGGCCAGCTTGAACGCCTCGATGTCCTCGTCGAGCGCGGTCGGGTAATCCCGGCCGACGGAATGAAGCGGCATCATGAAGAAGGAAAGCTGCACGACCGGACTCCCTTGAAGGCTCGCCGGCGTGGCGCCGGCCCATGGCTTCCCTTCGGCAAGCCGCATGCCAGATGGTCAATCCGTTGATTTTGCTGGCGTATGGGCGTGCGCGGCGGCATCCGGCGCGCGACGCGTCTCATCCCAGAGAAAGTGGCGACAGGCGTGCGAAGCAGTGCGCTCACGGCTGAGGCGCGCGATCGCTCAGAAGCGCGTCGGCGCGAAGGGCGCGAGGTCGAAGGCCGGCGGGCGGCCGGCGATGAGATCGGCGACCGCCTGCCCGGTGCGGGCGGCGGCGGCGAGGCCGACATGGCCGTGGCCGAAGGCATAGGCGACGTGCGGGCAGAGGCTGGCGCGGCCGATGACGGGCAGCGAATCCGGCATGCTGGGGCGGAAGCCCATCCAGCGCGTATAGCGCTCCTGCGGATAGTTCGCCGCGAGCCCGGGGAACAGCCGGCGGCCGAGGGTGAGCAGGTAGTCGGCGCGCTGCCAGTTCGGCGGGGCGTCGAGGCCGGCGAACTCGACCGTGCCGGCCATGCGCAGGCCGGTCTCCATCGGCGTCGAGACGAATTTGGCGCTGGCGTCGAGGATCGGAAGCCGCGGCAGCGTCTCGGGATCGCGGATCAGCACGTGATAGCCGCGCTCGGTGTCGAGCGGGACGTTGTCGCCGAGGCTGGCGGCGAATTTCTTCGAATGCGCGCCGGCAGCGACAACGGCCGCGTCGGCCGCCACAAGCCCGCCATCGGTCTCGATGCCCTTGAGCGTCGCGCCCTCGCGGACGAAGCCGCGCACCTCCGCGCGCAGGAGCCGCCCGCCGTCGCGCTCGAAGGCCTCGGCGAGCGTGCGCACCAGCCGGTTCGGATTGACGGTGTGGCCGTTCTGCTGGAACAGCACGCCGATCTTGTAGTCGTGCGAGATGCTCGGCTCGAACTGCCAGAGCTCGTCGTCGCGCAGCACCTCATAGGCGATGCCGTTGTCGCGGCGCAGCCGGTAGCCGAGCGCATCGCCGTCGAAATCCGCCTGCGAGCGGTAGACGGCGAGATGGCCGTGCCGGTGGATGAGATCGTCGGCGCCGGCATTGCGAACCAGCGGCAGCCAGGCGCCGTAGGAATCGTCGAGCATGGGCCGCAGCGCGCGTGCCTGCGCCTCCACCTTGTCGAGCCGGCCGGCTTGCACGAAGCGGATCAGCCACGGCGCCAGCGTCGGCAGATAGCTCCATTTGATCGACAGGGGCCCGAGCGGGTCGAGCAGATAGCCCGGCACCTTGGCGAGCGTGCCGGGCGTCGACATCGGCACGATCGAGGAGGGATTGAGGCAGCCGGCATTGCCGAAGGAGGCGCCTTCGCCGATGCCGCCGCGCTCGATCAGGACGACGTCGTGCCCGTCGCGCAGCAGGAAGCTCGCCGCCGCGACGCCGATGGCGCCGCCGCCGATGACCGCCACGGTGCGCCGCGAAATCCCAGTGTCCGCCATGGTTCAGGCCGCCTTGACGAAGTCGGCGCAGCGTTCGCCGATCATGATGCAGTTGGCGTTGAGGTTGCCGCTGACGATCACCGGCATGATCGAGGCGTCGGCGACATAGAGGTTCGACAGGCCACGCACCTTCAGCGTCTCGTCGACCACGGCCATGGGATCGCTGCCCATCTTGCAGGTGCCGGAGGGGTGGTAGATGCCGATGGCGGTGGAGCGGACATAGTCCGCCCATTCGTCGTCGCTTCTCACTTCCGGCCCCGGCTTGAACTCGCCGATGACGTGGCGGGCCATGGAGGGCGCCTCGAAGATGGCGCGCAACTGCTTCGCCCCGGCGATCAGCGTGTCGATGTCGCGCTCGTCGCCCAGCAGGTTGGGCTGGATGGCGGGCGGGGCGAAGGGATCGGCGGAGGCGAGGCGCACCGTGCCGCGCGACCAGGGGCGATGCACGTTGTTCAGCGCGGTCACCGCCGGCCGGTCGAACAGGATCGGCCCGGTGTCGGTGAGGTCGTAGCCAGCCGGGGTGAAGTGATACTGGGTGTCGCAGCGCGGCAGGTCCGGCCGCGAGCGGGTGAAGGCCAGCACATGGGTGTCCGGCGTGGTGCCGGGCCCGCGCCCGGCGAACAGCCAGAGTGCACCGAACAGCAGCGCGTTCCACAGATTGTGCTGCACATTGTAGGTCGGCTGGTTGACCCAGGCGATGTGGCTGGTGCCGGCATGGTCGTGGAAGTTCTCGCCGACACCCGGCAGATCATGCACCACGGCGACGCCCTTCTCGCGCAGATGCGCCTGCGGGCCGACGCCGGAGAGCTGGAGGATCTGCGGCGAGCCGAAGGCGCCGGCGGCCAGCACGACACCGCGCGCGGCGCGGGCGTTGACCGTCTCGCCGCCCCGTTGGAACTCGACGCCGTTCGCCTGCTTGCCCTCGAAGGTGATGCGCCGCACATGGGCGCCGGTCAGCACCGTCAGGTTGGGGCGACGCTTCCAGATATAGGCGCGCGCGGAATTGCACCGCCAGCCGCGCTTCTGCGTCGCCTGCACATAGCCGACGCCGCCCTGCGGCGGGCGGTTGAGGTCCGAGGTCAGCGGCAGGCCGGCCTCCAGGCTGGCATGGAGGAAGGCGTCGGACAGCGGGTGCGAGGTGCGCAGGTTCTGCACCGAGAGCGGGCCGCCCGCGCCGTGGATGTCGTTGGCGCCGTTCTCGTTGTCCTCGGCGCGCTTGAAATAGGGAAGCACGCTGGTGGCGTCCCAGCCCTTGCAGCCGGCGGCCGCCCAGTCGTCGAAATCCTCGGGCTGGCCGCGCACATAGAGCATGCCGTTGATCGAGCTCGACCCGCCGAGCACCTTGCCGCGCGGCATGTAGTCGGTGCGCCCGCCACGCGAGGGGTCGGGCTGCGAGGTCAGGCGCCAGTCATAGTTCGGATTGCCGATGGCGTAGAGATAGCTCGCCGCCGGCATCAGCACGGCGAGGCGGCGGTCTGAGCCGCCGGCTTCCAGCACCAGAACGCGAGCCCGTCCGTCCTCGGCAAGCCGTCCGGCCACGGCGCTGCCGCCCGAGCCGGAACCAATGACGATGTAATCAAATTCCATGGAACACAGGCTTTTCACGAGGCAAGGGGACTTCCCTTGGCTTAGGTCAACGCATATGACAATAATTATGTGAAGTATAGTATGAAGTGAATAGCTTCCGAAATCTCAGAGTTGAGACATTCTATTCTCACGACTGAGAATGCATTGCCGTGCCTATAGCCTATTTCGTTCGTCGATGGCCAGCGGTGCGTCGGTGCGGTGCAATATGTCACCGGCTTGAAGCGGGGCGCCAGACGGTTGCCGAGCGTCATAGGCTGCCTGTGGACAGGAAAGCGCCACTTCGTGGCGTTATGCTGTCAAATTGAGCGCGTGGCGGCATAGGAAATCGGCAGCTTTCCGATCGCGGCGCTTTACAACTTCATAATATCTTTCAAAATCTTCTTTGGCCGGCTTCGGCACTGCGGTGCCCCGCCATCGTTGCACATGACGCTGTTTCCACGCTCTGCATGCCCAGCATGAAGAACAGGATCGAACGCTATGATGGATCATGGTCGGAAAGTGCTCGCGGCGGTCCGTTCGGGACCGAGCGTGCTGCCGGTCGCCGATAGCTTTCCCTACCGCTCCTGGTCCCGCTGCATCGAGGAATACGGCCTCGAGCCGGGCCCCTGCAGCGTGATTCCCCAGGTCAGCCACCGGGAGATCAACGACGCCCGCGCCGCGCTCGAGGAGAAGCTCAACTTCGCCTATGACGAGGTCGACTTCCTCTACTCGATCGTCGGGCGCATCGGCTATTGCGTGACGCTGACCAACGCGGAGGGCGTCACCGTCTCCGAGCGCGCCGACCGTTCGTCGCGCTACTATTCCGACACCGAGCGGCCGGGCTCGGTGTGGAGCGAGCGGCTGGCCGGGACCAACGGCGTCGGCACCTGCCTGCGCGACGCCGCGGTCACCTCGGTCTACAAGGACGAGCATTTCTTCCAGGACTTCATCGAGATGTCCTGCGCCGGCGTGCCGCTGTTCGCGCCGGACTGCTCGATCTGGGGCGCGCTCAACATCACCGTCCGCAATCCGAAGCTGCAGCGGGAGACGCACGAGATCGCCATCGAGGTGGTCCGCAAATCCGCCGAGCGGCTCTCCGAGGCGATCTTCCGCCGCAGTTTCCGGGACCGCACCATCCTTAAGCTGCTGCGGCACGACGGCTCGGCCTGTCTGCTGGCGATCGATGCCGACCACGCGGTGGTCGGGGCCGACGTCGCCGCGCGGCAGTTGCTGAGCCTGCCGAAATGCGATTTCTCGCCCTTCTCGCTCTGGCG
The DNA here is from genome assembly GCF_000702305.1 of Allobosea sp. 117. Lineage (GTDB taxonomy): Bacteria > Pseudomonadota > Alphaproteobacteria > Rhizobiales > Xanthobacteraceae > Ancylobacter. The sequence goes on along the minus strand of NZ_JNLC01000012.1, from coordinate 51,775 downwards.
CCTGTTCAACCGCGATCCCGGCGCGATCCGCGAGCAGGCCAGCCACGCGCGGCCGCTGGAACTGCGCCGGCACGACGGCTCGCCGCTGCGCGGCTATGTCTATGCGCCGCTTGAGGATCGCGGCCCGGCACGGATAAGGCCGGTGCCGGCAGGGCGCCCGGCTGCCGGCGCGGCGGACAACGTCACGCTCGACCAGTGGGCCGGCGCCGAACCCCGCATGAAGCGCAGCGTCGACATCTTGCGCCGCCTGAAGCGCACTGGCCTGCCGGTGCTCGTGCTCGGCGAGACCGGGGTGGGCAAGGACACGCTGGCGCGTGCCTATCACGGCGAATCCCCGCGCGCCGCGCAGCCCTTCGTCGCGCTCAACTGCGCCGCCATGCCCGAGACGCTCATCGAGAGCGAGCTGTTCGGCTATGCCGGCGGCGCCTTCACCGGCGCGCGCAAGGAGGGCTCGGCCGGGCGCTTCGTGCAGGCCCATGGCGGCACGCTGTTCCTCGACGAGATCGGCGACATGCCGCCGCATCTGCAGACCCGCCTGCTGCGCGTGCTGGAATCCGGCGAGGTGGCGCCGCTCGGCTCGGGCAAGATCCAGCGGGTGGACGTCCAGGTCATCGCCGCCACCAACCAGAAGCTGGAGCAGCGCATCGCCCAGGGCGCGTTCCGGGCCGATCTCTATTACCGGCTCGCCGGCGTGGTGATCGAGGTGCCCTCGCTGCGCGAGCGGTCCGACATGGAGACCGTGGTCGATGCCTGCATCGCCCGCACGGTGGAGCCGCTCGGCATGCGCGTCGCCCCGGCGGCGCGGCGTATGCTGCTCGACTATCGCTGGCCGGGGAACCTGCGCGAGCTCTATCTCGTGGTGAGCCGAGCCACCTCGCTGGCCGACGGCAAGGTGATCGAGCCGCACGACCTCCTGCTCTCCGTGCCGGCCGCGCAGCCGGAGGCGCCCTATGCGATGGGGCTGGCGCCGGTGTCCGCCGAGCGAAGGCCGACCAGCGTGCGGGCGCGGGTCGACGAGGTCGAACGGGCGGCCATTCTCGACAATATCGCGGCCTGCCGCGGCGACATTGCCGCCGCCGCCCGGAATCTCGGCATGAGCCGGGCGACCCTGTACCGCCGGCTCAAGGCGCACGGCATCAGCCGGCGCTGATCTCTGAAGCATCCCCCCGATCGGATGAAGTCATCCGATTGATGAGGAAAATATTGCAGCCGATTGAATTCGAGTCACTTTCCTGTCGTTCGGACATACACGTCCGAACGACAGGAACTAAGCTGCGCGATTGAACCGGGCGAGGCTGTAGGGCGCCGGATCGATCGCCGGCGGCGCGCCGAGCACGAGGTCGCGCACCAGCCTTCCGGTCTCGCTCGAGCCCACCATACCGGTATGACCGTGGCCGGCCGCGACAAACAGGCCGGGAATACCCGGCGCCGGGCCGATCGCCGCCACGCTGTCCGGCAGCGAGGGGCGGAAGCCGAGCCATTTCTGGTAGCCGTCGGCGCGCAGCGTCGGGAACACTATCCGCGCGCGGTCCAAGAGCTGCAGCGCGCGCTCCTCGTTCGGCGGCGCATCCAGCCCGGCGATCTCGACCGTGCCGGCGAGGCGCAGCCCGTCCTCCATCGGCGTGATCGCCATGCCGCCGTCGCGCAGCAGCAGCGGCAGGCGGGGCGTGATGTTCGCGCCCTTGAGCATCAGGTGGTAGCCGCGCTCGGTCTCCATCGGGAGCTTCACGCCGAGCGGCTCCAGCAGCCGCCCCGTCCAGGCGCCGGCCGCCAGCACGACGGCCTTCGCACGGAAGTCACCGATATTGGTGAACAGCTCGATGCCACCCTCGACCGGGGTCACGCGCAGGATGCGCCGCGACAGCAGGGTGCCGCCGGCCTCCTCGAACAGGCGTGCCAGCGTGGCGGTGAGGCGGGCTGGGCTGACCGTGTAGCCGTTGTTGGGGAAATACAGCGCGCGCTTAATGGCCGGGCTGATCTCCGGGTACATCTCCTTCAGCTCGGCCGCGCCCATCGGCGTGGTGACGACGCCCTGTCGGGTGAGCAGGTCGCGGATGAACCCCTCGCTCTTGCTCGGCGCGTCGCCGTAGAAGACGTTGACGCTGCCTTCGGTGCGGATCAGGTCGGGGAAATGCTCCGGCCCGAGCAGCTCGCGAAACCGCGCCATGGTGTCGCCGTGCAGCGCCTTCAGCGCATTCGAGGCGGCGTGGACGGTGTCGAGCTTGCTGGCGGCGATCCATTTCAGTAGCCAGGGGGCGGCCGTCGGCAGATAGCGGTAGCTCACCGAGAGCGGGCTCTTGGGATCGAGCAGCCATTTCGGGACATTGCGCCAGATGCCCGGCAGGGCGATCGGCATGATGGTGCCGGCGCTGATGAAGCCGGCATTGCCGAAGGACGTGCTGTGGCCCGGCGGCAGCGGGTCGACGATCGTCACCGACCGTCCGGCGCGCTGGAGATAGAGGGCTGCGCACAGCCCGACAATGCCGGCACCGACGACGACGATATCGGCGTGTTCCGAGGAGCTCATAGCGGCCTTCCGTCAGCGCATGTTGCCGCGGATAAAATCCGCCGCCCGTTCGCCGATCATGATGGTCGGCCCGTTGAGGTTGCCCGAGACGACATAGGGCATGACGGAGGAGTCGGCGACGCGCAGGCCGTCCACGCCGCGCACGCGCAACCGCGGATCGACGACCGCCATGTCGTCGGTGCCCATCTTGCACGCCCCGGAAAGGTGCAGCGCGCCCTGCGTCTCGCGCCGCACATATTCGTCGTAGTCGGCGCGGGTCCTCAGCGGCTTGTCCGGCTTGTGCGAGGCCTTGATGTATTTGGCGATGGAGGGCTGCGACATGATTTCCTCGCCGACCTTCACGCCCTCGACCAGCACGTCGACGTCGTGCTGGTCGGAGAGGTAGCGGGGGTCGAGCTTGACGGGGACGGAGGGGTCGGCCGAGCGCAGGCTGACATAGCCGCGGGAACGCGGGCGGCAGCCATAGACGTTGAGCGTGCAGCCATTGCCGCTCGGCGTGCCGTCGACGCCGACCTCGACCCCCGCGCCGGCGAGGAAGTGATATTGCAGGTCGGGCAGCGGATCGGAGCGGTCGCCCCACCAGAAGGCGCCGCCCTCGCAGACATTCGAGGCCACCGGCCCGGAGCGGAACAGCACATATTCGAGCCCCGCCGCCGCCTGCCAGTGCAGCTTCTTGTACTTGTCGTAGCTGTAGGGACCGTTCAAATCGTAGATCAGGAAGCAGTCGGTGTGGTCCTGCAGGTTCTGCCCGACGCCCGGCAGATCGTGCTTCACCTCGACCCCGACGCTGCGCAGGTCGTCGGCCGGGCCGATGCCGGAGAGTAGCAGCAGGCGCGGTGAGCCGATGGCGCCGGCGCTGACCACCACCTCGCGCTCGGCGCGCACGGTCCTGTGCTCATTGCCGTCGCGATATTCGACGCCGACGGCGCGGCCGTTCTCGATGAGGATGCGGACCACCGGCTTGCCGGTGAGCACGGTGAGGTTCTTGCGGCCGCGCGCGGGCTTCAGATAGGCGACCGCCGCGCTGCAGCGCCGCCCGTCGCGCATCGTCACCTGATAGAGGCCGCAGCCGGCCTGCTTGCCGGAATTGAAGTCCGGATTATAGGGCAGGCCGGCCTCCTGGCAGGCCTTCAGCCATTCCTTGGTCAGCGGGCTGGTGTAGCGCTGGTCGGAGACCGACAGTGGCCCATTGGTGCCGTGCGCCTCGCCCGACAGGCTCTCGTTGGACTCGGCCTTTTTGAAATAGGGCAGGACCTCCCGGTAGGACCACCCGTCGGCGCCGGAGTCCGACCAGCGGTCGTAATCCTCCGGGTTGCCGCGGATATAGACCATGGCGTTCACCGACGAGCCGCCGCCGAGGACTTTCGCCTGGCCGGTGGTCGGCGCCATGTCGAACTGGTGGGTGAGCGGTTCGAGCTGGATGCGCCGGAGCATGCGCTGCGTCTTGTAGTAGGTGACCGGCATGTGGATGAACGGGCTGCTGTCCGAGGGACCGGACTCGAACAGCAGTACCGAGGAGCCAGGGTCTTCGGAGAGGCGCGAGGCGATGGTGCAGCCCGCCGATCCGCCGCCGACGACGATGTAGTCGCAACTCTTAGTGGTCATCTGAACTCCGTCAGCGCAGGCCGGTCGCACGTATTATGAGTTTCGTCAGAGCGGCGATGATGCGGTCGACGGCCTCCTCCGGCCACCGGCGCCGGCCGTTGTCCGGGCGTGGCGGGTCGCCGGGGCCGACGGCGTGCGGATGGCGGGTCTCGTCCGGCCAGATGCCGAGCGCGCCGCCGGCCGAGGGCGCGGCGGCAGCCCAGCGGATCGCCGCGGGAGCCGGCAGCGGGCGGAGCCGCACCGCGGACGCGTCGGGCGACGCCCCCCGGAACGCTTCGCTCCCGCCGGCCCCGTCGGCCGTCATGCGGCGACGGCCTTGGAGGCGCAATAGGCGCGCAGCTTCGGCATGACCTCCTCGGCGAGCAGCTTCATCGACTTCTGCTGCAGCGCCGGCTTGTCCCACTCCTTGAAGCCCATCAGCAGGCCGCCGAAGGGACCGCCGACGTAGTCGACGAGGTCGACCAGCTTGTCGAGCACCGTCTGCGGCGAGCCGGAGATGACCATGGTGTCGAGGCAATATTGCAGCGTCACCTCGTCATCCGACATCGCCGGATCGTGCTTCAGTACCGGCATGATGTTGTAGGTGCGCATGTCGTCGATCACGAAGTCGTAGTACCAGCCATAGGCGCTCTTGTGATCGGCGAGGTAGTCGGCCGCCTCGGCGTCGGTGTCGGTGACGAGGATCGAGCGGGCGATGCGCCACTTGCTGCGGTCGGGGCGGACACCCGCTTTCTCGGCGCCGATGGCATATTGCTCCCAGTGCGACTTGACCCAGCAGGCCTGGATGAAGTTCGCCGACGCCATGCCCCAGCCGCGCGCGCCGGCCTGCCGGGCGCTGCCGGAATTGGGCGACATCGCCGAGATGGCGACTTCGGGGAAGGGTTTCTGATAGGGCTTGGGCATCGGCCCGAAGCCGAGCTTCGGGAGGATCGTGTCCTCGATCTTCACCGTCCAGTATTTGCCCTTGATGTTGTAGGGCGGGTCCGACGACCAGATGGCGTGGATAGTGTCGAGGCATTCGGCGAGCATCTCGCCGCGGTTCTTTTCCATCACGTCGAAGAGTTCGAAGTCGGTGGCGAGGCCGCCCGGGCCGATGCCCATGATAAAGCGGCCCTTGCTCAGGTGGTCGAACTGGGCCGCGTCGCCGGCGATCTTAGCGGGATGGTGCTGCGGCAAAGCGAGCACGCCGGTGGCGAACTTGATGTTCGAGGTACGGTCGATCAGCGAGGCGAAGAACTGGAGCGGATTGACGATCGGCTCGATGCAGGACGAATAGTGCTCGCCCACCCACAACTCGTTGAAGCCGAGCTTGTCGGCGAGGATCGCCGCCTCGCGGTCTTCATCCAGCATTTCGGTGATGCTGCGCTCCGGGTTGTGAAGCGGCTGCATGAAAAGCCCGAGATCCATCTATCTCTCTCCCTGGCGCGGCGCCTTGCGGGAAATCTCCGCGGCACCGCGCTCCTGTTTCACCCATGGCCGCTCGCGGCGGCCCTCCCAAAGCCCCTGGGGGCCTGACCTGTCCTTGCGCAATCGCCGTGCCAGAGAAAAAAGCTGTTTGGAATCAACGATCTTTTGTTTGTGCCGGGCGCGGGCCGGTGAGACATCCGGGCGGTGAGACGTGTCACGCGGATGAGACCGTCGCGGCGAAAGCGGGCTGTCGCGGCGGCGCTCAGTGCGTCAGCAGCACCGCGGCCTCGGGGCGCCAGGTGGCGCGGACCTCGTCGCCCTGCGTGAGCATGGCGTGGCCCATGGTGGAGGTTTCCTGGTATTTGATGGTCTCGATGGGGGTACGGATCGAATAGACGACCCGGCTGCCCATGAAGACGACCTCCTCGACGGTTCCCTCGAGCGCGTTGTGGTCGTCGGCGCCACCGGGAAATTCGGCCTTGCGCGCCACCCGCAGCGCCTCGGGGCGGATGGCGAGCGAGACGTTCTGGCCGGCTGAGAGCGCCGTGCCGTTGGTCATCACCTTCATCGTGCCGGGGCCGACATCGACATAGGTGACGCCGCTCTCGGAGGAGCGCACCGAACCGCTGAGGATGTTCGTCTCGCCGAGGAAGCGCGCGCAGAACAGCGAGCGCGGCTTGGCGTACATGTCCTCGGGCGTGCCGATCTGCTCGATCCGTCCCCGGTTCATCAGCACGATGCGGTCCGACAGGATGGTCGCCTCGTCCTGATCATGGGTGACGTAGATGAAGGTGGTGCCGGTCTCGCGGTGGATGCGCTTCAGCTCCGCCAGCATGTGGTGGCGGATCTTCAGGTCGAGCGCGGCGAGCGGCTCGTCGAGCAGCAGTACCGAGGGCGAGTTCACCAGCGCGCGGGCCAGCGCCACGCGCTGGGCCTGGCCGCCGGAGAGCTCGTGGATCCAGCGGTTGCCGTAGTCGCCGAGCTGCACGAGATGCAGCATGTGCTGCACCGCCTCCTGGATCTTCGCCTTCGGCCATTTCTTCAGCCTGAGGCCGAAGGCGACGTTGTCGAACACGTCGAGATGCGGGAACAGCGCGTAGCGCTGGAACACCATGTTCACCGGCCGCCGGTCGGGCGGCAGGTTCGACACGTTGGCGCCCTTGATGATGACGCGCCCGTGGGTGGTCGCCTCGAAGCCGGCGATGATGCGCATCAGCGTGGTCTTGCCGCATCCGCTGGGGCCGAGCAGCGTCAGGATCTCGCCTTCCTGGATGGCGAGGTCGATGTCGTGCAGCACGGTGAGCGCACCGAACGCCTTGCTCACCCCGTACAGTTCGACGATTTTCGACGTGCTCATGCTTCCGTGTCCTTTGCGCGCGCGCTCAGGGCCAGCCTGCGCTGGTACCAGACGAGAAGACCGCCGATCAGGATCAGCCCGATCGACATGGCGAGGGAGAGGACGGACGCCGCGTTGATGTCCGGGCTCACGGCGCGGCGCATCATCGACCAGATCATCAGCGGCAGGGTGGTGTCGTTGCCGCTGACGAAGACGGTGATGATGAACTCGTCGAAGGAGAGCGCGAAGGACAGGATGGCGGCGCCGCCGATGGTCGGGCCGATGATCGGCAGCGTGACGAGGCGGAAGGTCTGCAGCGGCGTCGCCCCGAGATCGCGCGCCGCCTCCTCCAGCGAGAGGTCGAAATATTCGATGCGCGAGCGCACCGCCTCGATGAAGAAGGGCAGGGTGAAGAGCACATGCGCGATGGTCACCGTCACCAGCGAGCGCTGCAGGCTGATCTGCGCGAACAGCATGACGAGGGCGATGCCGAGGAACAGGCCCGGCAGCGCCACCGGACCGAAAGCGAGCAGGCCGAACATCGTCTGCACGCGCCCCTTCAGCCGGGCGAGGCCGAGCGCGGTCAGCGAGCCGAGGATGGTCGTTATCACCGCCGTGCTGGCGCCAACGATGAGGCTGTTGCGCAGCGAATCCACGAAGGTCGGATTGGCGAAGATCTGGCTGTACCAGCGCAGGCTGAAGCCCTCGAACGGGAAGGTCAGGCTCGGCGAGGCGTGGAAGCTGAACAGCGTGATGATGGCGATCGGGGCATAGAGGAACGCCACGAAGAGCCAGACATAGATTCTCAGCATGAGACCTCCGTGCGTGGCTCGTGATCAGTCATGGAAGCGGCGGCCCGGCGCCAGCCGCAGGACGTCCAGCAGCCGGACGAACATGAAATAGGTCATCAGGAAGGTGGCCAGCAAAATGAAGGCCATGGCGGCGCCGAACGGCCAGTTGCCGGCGGTGCGGAACTGGTTGGCGATGAGGATGCCGGTGGTCATGCCGTCGCGCCCGCCGAGCAGTTGCGGGGTCACGAAGTCGCCGGCGGAGATGACGAAGGTGAACATGAAGGCGCCGACCACGCCCTTGTAGCTCATCGGCAGGATGACCCGCGTCAGTACCTCGAAGCCGCCGGCGCCGAGGTCGCGGGCGGCCTCGATATATTCCTTCCGGACGTCGCGCAGCGCCGAGACGAGCAGCAGAAGCGCGAAGGGCACCATGATGTGGACGAGGGTGAGGATGGTCGCGAAGGGGCTGAAGAGCAGCACCTCGAGCGGCTGGTCGATCAGGCCGAGCTGCATCAGCGTGGTGTTGATGAGGCCGTTCGAGCCGAGGATGGTGCGCCACGCATAGATGCGCACCAGATAGCTCGCGAACCACGACACCAGGATCAGGTAGAAGAGCAGGTTCCCGCGGGTGCGGTAGACGATGAAATAGGCCGCCGGAAAGCTGAGCAGCACCGAGATGACGGCGGTCCACAGGCCGTTCTTCAGCGCATTCAGGGTGAGCAGGTAGAAGCCGCCCGCAGAGAGCGCGCGGCTGTAATTGTCGAAGGTGAAGGTCGGGATCAGGCGGAAGGCCTGAGCCAGCCAGAAACTGCAGACGAACAGAAGCACCGCCGGGATGATGAAGAACACCAGGAGGAACAGGAAGGAAGGAGCGACGAGCGCCAGCCCCGTTGCCTCACGCCGATTACCGTTCATCATGCCCGGCAGGCTCTCCGTTGGGTTGTCGTTGGTCGTCGATCAGAACGAGGACTTGAAGTCGGTCCAGGCCTGGGTCCACTCGTCATAGGTCGCGTATTTGTCCGAGACCCGCGGCGGCTGACCCTGCAGAGGCGACTTCTTGAAGACCTCCGCAAGGTTGCTGTAGTCGAACAGCGCCAGCGTGTCCTTGTCCATCAGCGCCGGCGCGTGCTTGTTGACCGCGCCGCCATTGACCGCCTTGCAGACCTCGGCCTGCGCCTTCGCAGAAACCGCCTCGTTCATGAAGGCATAGGCGGTGTCGATGTTCACCGCGCTGATCGGCATGAACCAGGCGTCGCACCACATCACCGCGCCTTCCTCCGGCACGGTGTAGACGGTCTTGACGCCGCGCTTGGCGGTCTCGACCGGCGTGCCGCTCCACACCGAGAAGCAGGCCGCGATCTCGCCGGAGGCGAACAGCGAGATGGTGTCGCCGTTCGAGGAGGCGAACACGCGGCACTGGTCGCGATAGGGCGCCAGGCCGTTGAAGGCGGTCTTGAATTCCTCCTTGGTGAGGTTGGGGAATTTCGGACCGTAGCCGGCGAGGCGGGCGATCATCGGCCAGGTGGCGATGGTGTCGTCGCAGAAGGTGAGCTTGCCCTTCATCTCCGGCGCCAGCAGGTCCTTATAGGACTTGATCGGCTTGGTCATCGCCGGGTTGTAGACCAGCGCGTTGAGGCCCCACACCCACGGAATGGCGTAGTAGGTGTTGTCCCAGTACCAGGTCGGCGCCTGGTAGAACTGCGGCTGGATATTCGCCGCCGTGAAGTTCGGCACCTTGGCGATGTCGAGCGGCTTCACGATCTTCAGCTCGTCGACGTAGAAGCGCTCGAAGCCCTGCGAATATTCGGTCACGTCGAGCCGGACCGGATTGCTGCCGATCAGCTTGCCGTGCACGTCGTCCTGGGTGCTGATGATCGAGGCGTTGAGCTTCACCTTGTTCGTCGCCAGCCAGTCCTTCAGCTCGTTCTCGAGCGTGAAGCCCTCCCAGGCGAGCGTCATCAGGTCGCCGCCCGTGGCGGCCTGCGCCGGCATGGAGCCCGGCCAACTGCCCAGCGTCGCGCCCGCGCCGAGCGCAAGGCTCGTCCCGAGGAAATTGCGACGGGACAGTACGTCGTTGCGGAAAATGTTGGCGCTCCCGAACGGGCGCCCGTTAGGCGTGTCGGCCATGCTGTTCCCCTCGTTTTTTGAGACGTGCCGATGAAAGCCGCGACATCCGGGAGAAGGGGACAGCAAGAGGCATGCCACCACCTTCGTACCAAAAAATACTAAAATAAATCAACGGATTGTTGAAGGTGACGCGCGTGGAATTGAGATTGCCGTCGCAGGAGTCTCAAACCGGCTACACGCGTCGCGGACGCGTGCGCGACCGGTCTCATCCTCACCTCCCATTGCCGTGCCGGATCAGGTCGGCGGCCTTCTCGCCGATCATGATGGCGCAGGCATTGGTGTTGCCCGAAGGGGTTGACGGCATCACCGAGGCGTCGGCCACGCGCAGCCCGGCGATGCCGTGCACCCGCAGCGCCGGATCGACCACCGCGTCCGCGTCCCTGCCGATCCGGCAGGTGCCGACCGGGTGGAGCGCGCCCTGCGCGCGCGCCTTCACATAGGCGCGCAGCTCGTCCGGGGTGCCAAGCCGCTGCGTCGGGATCACCTTGCGGCCGAGAAGCCGCGCCATGGAGGGTTGCGCCAGAATCTCCTGGCCGATGCGCACGCCCTCGGCCATGCAGTCGAGGTCGTAGGCTTCGCCGAAATAGTTCGGGGCGACGCGCAGGCGCGCACCGGGCTCGGCCGAGGTGAGCTCGACCACGCCGCGCGAGCGCGGGCGGGTGAGGCACACGTTCAATGTGCAGCCGCTGCCCGCCGCCGGGGCCACGCCTTCCTCGACGCCGGTGCCGGGCAGGAAGTGGTACTGGATGTTGGGCTCGGCGCTCTCGCCGTCGCCCCACCAGAAGGCGCCGCCCTCGATCAGGTTGGAGCAGAGCGGCCCGCGCCGGAACAGCAGCCAGTCCAGCCCGGCGCCGAGCTTGCGATGGAAGCGCCGGTAGACGTCGTAGCTCTCGGCGCCGTCGAGCTCATGCACCAGATAAACGTCCATATGGTCCTGGAGGCCGCGCCCGACGCCGGGCACGTCGTGCACCACCGGCACGCCGACGCGGCGCAGATGCTCGCCTGGACCAATGCCGGACTGCAGCAGCAGGCGCGGCGACTGGATGGCGCCGGCCGAGAGGATCACCTCGCGGGCGGCGCGCTCGATCGTCTCTCTTCCGCCGCGCCCGACATAGCCGACGCCGACCGCGCGGCCCTGCTCGACGAGGACCCGTGTGGCGCGGCAGCCGGTCCGGACCGTCAGGTTGCGGCGCCGGCGCGCCGGCCGCAGATAGGTGACGGCGGTCGAGGCGCGGCGGCCGTCGCGCGCGGTGATCTGGTAGAGGCCGCATCCGGTCTGGACCCCGGCGTTGAAGTCGCTCGTCGGCGGGATGCCGTATTCCTGGCAGGCCCTCAGCCATGCCTTGGTCAGCGGATGCGGGGAGGGCTGGCTCGACACCCAGAGCGGGCCGTCGGTGCCGTGCGCGGCGCCGGAGAAGGTGTCGTTGCTCTCGGCGCGCCGGAAATAGGGCAGCACACCCTCATAGTCCCAACCCTCGGCGCCCTGCGCTGCCCAGCCGTCGAAATCGCTCGGAATCCCGCGCACATAGACCATGCCGTTGACCGAGCTGCCGCCGCCGAGCACGCGAGCCTGCACCATGGTGGGCGCCTCGACGCCGCCGCTCGCGCCGTTCGCCGGCTCCCAGGCGATGCGCTGCAGGAGATTGCCGGTCGCCGTCTTGTAGACCATCGCGGGGAGGTGGATGTAGGGCGAGAGATCGCGCGGCCCTTCCTCTAGAAGCAGCACCGAAATGTCTGGGTCTTCCGACAGTCGGGCGGCCAGCACGCAGCCGGCGGAGCCACCGCCGACGATGACGTAGTCGTACATCCTCATCTCCTCGCAAGGCACTGCTGCGCGGACGGGTGAGCAAGTTCCGGTCCGCCCTTCGAAACGGCGCTCCGGCCTCGTTTAGTGCCACCTTCTCAACGGTCGGGCTGAGATTCGGGCGATCGCATCTCAGCGGCGAGACGGGCCGCTCGCGCGGCGAGCACTCGTGCGCTTGGGAGGTGGACGGGGGAACGCGCATCGGCGCTTGCGTTGCAGCACCTCACGGTCCATTGGGGCGCCGTGCGCGTCGGATGGCATGCATCATGCCGGGAGATCCGATCTCCGGGCCGCCGGAACCGAGTTGTTGGGACAGTTGCATGACTGAACTTACCGCCGCGCGCGAGCAGCGCGCGCTGGCCGCCTCGCGTGTCGCCGTCAGCATCATCTTCTTCGCCGGCGGCGCCGGACTGACGGTATGGGCGACCTATATTCCCCTCCTCAAGGCACGGGCCACCCTCGACGACGCCCAGATGGGCCTCGTCCTGCTCTGCGTGTCCATCGGCTGCCTGTGCGGCATGCCGACCGCCGGCCTGCTGCGTCCCCGGCTCGGCCCGGTGCGGGCCAGTGCCATTGCCGGCATCGTTTTCGCGGCGGTGGTGTTCACGCCCGCCCTGGGCTGGTCGATGCCGACGCTGGCGGTGGCGGCGTTCGCGATCGGGGTGAGCTTCGGCTTCTTCGATGTCTGCCTGAATTCGCACGCGACGGCGGTCGAGCGGGAGTTCGGCCGCCCCATATTGTCGTCGATCCACGGCTTCTTCAGCATGGGCAATGTCGCCGGCGCGCTCATCGCCGGCGCGCTGATCGGCGCCGGCCTCGACATCGTCCACGGGCTGGCGATCGCCAGCCTCGTGCTGATCGTGATCGCCGCGCTGGCCGCGCCCTGGCTGTGGCTGCCCGAGGCGCATGTGCGCGAGGCGACCGGCACCTCGGTGTTCCAGCTTCCGAACCGCACCATGCTGGGCATCGGCGCGATGACCGTCCTCGCCTTCGTGGTCGAGCTGGGCGTGCTCGACTGGGGTGCGCTGTTCCTGGTGCAGGCGGTGTCGGCGAGCCCGGCGAACGCCGCCTACGGGCTCGCGGCCTTCTCGCTGGCGATGACGGTCGGCCGGTTTTCAGGGGACCGGATCGTGCAATGGCTCGGCGACGTGCCGACGGTCCGCCTTTCTGCCCTGTGCGCCGGCGTCGGCGTCGTCCTGGTCGCTCTGGCGCCGACGCTGCTGCTGGCGCTGCCCGGCTTCGCGATCGCCGGGCTCGGCATCTCAAATCTGGTGCCGGTGCTGTTCTCGGTGAGCGGGCGGGTGCCGGGAATCCTGCCGGCGGCCGGCATCGCCATGGCCGTCACCATGGCCTATGGCGGCGGCTTGTTCGGCCCGCCGCTCATCGGCTTCGTCGCGCATGCGCACGGCATGCGCGCGGCTTTCCTGCTGATCGCCGCCGCGGTGCTGATCATCGCGGCGATGGTTGGCGCGATCATCCCCCATGCGGCGCGACGTCAGCGCCGCGCCGCCGGGACATGATCAGCCCAGCTTCATGATGACCGACTTGGTCTCGAGATAGGCCTCGATGTGCTCGACGCCGGACTCGCGCCCGTAGCCGCTGGTCTTGTAGCCGCCGAACGGCACCACCGGGTCGAGGCCGCCATAGGTGTTGACCCACACCGTGCCGGCGCGGATCGCCTTCGCCATGCGGTGGGCGGTGGAGACGTTGGTCGTCCACACGCCGCCGCCGAGGCCGAACACCGTGTCGTTGGCGATGGCGGCGGCCTCCTCCAGCGTGTCGAAGGGGATGGCCGCGGCGACCGGGCCGAAGATCTCCTCCTGGGCGACGCGCATGTCGTTGGTGACGCAGCTCAGCACGGTCGGCTCGAAGAAATAGCCGTTCTTGAGCGCGCCCTCGGTCAGGCGCTTGCCGCCGACGGTGGCCTGCGCCCCCTCGCCGAGCCCGACATCGATATAGCCGGCGACGCGGTCGAGCTGCTTGGCGTTCACCACCGGGCCGATCTGCGTCTCGGGATCGAGGCCGTTGCCGACCTTCAGCGATTTCGCATAAGCGGAGACGCGCTCGATGAACTCGTCATAGATCGGCCGCTGCACCAGCAGCCGGGTGCCGGCGCAGCAGATCTGGCCGGAATTGGCGAACACGCCCATGCCGGCGCCTGCCACCGCGGCGTCCATGTCGCAATCGGCGAAGATCACGTCCGGCGACTTGCCGCCGAGCTCCAGCGTCACGCGCTTGATGTTGCCCTTCGAGGCTTCGATGATCTTGCGGCCGGTGAAGTCGGAACCGGTGAACGCCACCTTGTCGACATCCATGTGCGAGGCCAGCGCCGCGCCCGCGGTATGGCCGAAGCCCGGCACGATGTTGACGACGCCTTCCGGCACGCCGGCCTCGAGCAGCAATTCGCCAAGCCGGAGCGCGGTCAGCGGGGCGTCCTCGGCCGGCTTCAGCACCATGGTGCATCCGGTGGCGATGACCGGCGCCATCTTCCAGATGGTCGAGGTGAGCGGCGCATTCCACGGGGTGATGGCGCCGACCACGCCGACCGGCTCCTTCAGCGTGTAGCTGAACACCTCGCCGGGGAAAGAGTTCGGCAGCGTGCCGCCATGGATGGTGGTGACGAGGCCGGCATAGAAACGGGCGAGGCCGAGGGCGCGCTGCTTGCGGGCGCGCATCATCGAGATCGGCACGCCCATGTCGAGCACATCGATCACGCACAGCTCGTCGAAATGCGTCTCGATCAGGTCGGCGAAGCGCAGCAGGCACTGCTGGCGCTGGAACGGGGTGAAGCGGCTCCACGGCCCGGTGAAGGCGCGGCGGGCAGCGGCGACCGCCAGATCGATGTCGGCGGCGTCGCCTTCCGCGATGTCGGCGATCGCCTCGCCGGTCGCCGGGTTGAAGGTCTGGAAGGTCCGGCCCGAAAGGGCGGGGACGAACTTGCCGTCGATCAGGATCTGCTTGGGGAGCCCACGGACGATCTCGGCATGGACGTTCATGTTGATGGTCATGGCAGGACTTTCGATGCAGGACTTGCGATGGTCGTAGGACTGTCGGGTCGAAGGACTGTCGGCGCGCGGCGGACAGCGTCGCCCGACGTGATGACATATGTTCGGCAAGAGCCATGCCATGGGTGCGCCCCCGCGCGCGCCGGCGCGTCCGCATCCGTACCGAACGCCGCGCAGCGCCTTGCTTTGCGCGTGCCGGGGTGTGCCTCGGGGCTGCCGCACCGGCGGCGCTTACGGCCGGAATCCGTCTCAGATCAGCGACACTTGTCGCATGCCGGGCCGAGACGGGGAGGGCGAAAAACCGCTGAATTCCAAGCCTGTCCATCGCCGGCGCCGCTTGGCACGTGACTTGCGCACCGGCCCTTCACGCGGCCGGCAAAGGCCGCGATATGAGGTCTGGCATGGTCGATCCGGTTCAGTTCAAGCAGGGCATGCGGCGGCTCGCCGCCGGCGTGTCCGTCATCACCACCATCGACGGCGAGCAGCCGCACGGCTTCGTCGCCACCTCGGTGACGTCGGTCGCGGCCGATCCGACGCCGACGCTGCTCGTCTGCGTGAACCGCAACGTGTCGTGCCACGACCTCATCGACAGGACGCGCTCCTTCTGCGTCAACCTGCTGGCCGAGCCGGAGGTCGAGCTCGCGCGGGCCTTCAGCTCGACAGAGAACCGGCATCTGCGGTTCAGCACCCATGAATGGCGCCCGCTCGCCACGGGCGCGCCGGCGCTGGTCGGCGCGCTGGCGAGCTTCGACTGCGAGCTGACCGAGAAGGTGAGCGTGCACACCCACAGCATCTTCCTCGGCAAGGTGATCGACCTCGTGCTGTCGGAAGGGCCGCTGCATCCGCTGATCTATGCGGGCGGCCAGTTCGACACGCTGGGCTCGCGCAGCCGCGCGCTCTGACGGTTCGGCCTTCGCGCCCCGTCCGGCAGCACATCACCCGGATGTGTGCGTAAAGCCCGGTCAAGAGCGCCGAGAGGCGGGCGTTCGCCGGTATTCGGCTAATGTCTGTGGAAAAATGGCCGATGTCGGCTGCCCGATCTCACCATGCGCCGCCTCGGGTATATGGGCTAGGGTAGTTTTTGCGCGACCAAGCAGGCTGGCGGCTGCGCCAGCGCGCCGCAGTTACTTTGATCTATGATAAGATATTGAAAATAAATGCATAATTTCAGCAGCGCATACCCCTTCGGAGCGAGTCTTCGGACCTGGCATGCCGCATGTATGATCCCAATACGAGCGTTTTGAAACTAAATAAGGTAAACAATACATACTGATTGCTTTTAATTTCTTGACAATTTCAAATTAAAAACTAAACCTAACTCTAGGGCGCTTGTTGGGTGGAGCCCATCGGCTCAGTTGGAGTTTGTGGCAGGTCTCTGAACGGGTCTCGCCGAGTAAGATATGCCCGGTCCGGGCGGGAATAGGAAGCTGCGTCGGTTCCCCGAATACTTGAAATCGGGACCGCTGATCCTTTCCCTTGCTGACGTGCGACACGACCCGCGCGCGCAAATCAATACATCATCCCGAGGTTGAGGTAGTTGCATCATGCAAAAAGCAATGACGCATGTGTTCGCACCTTATTCCGTAAAATCATACCATCGGACGCATCGCGCGCTTGTGACAGGCGGTGCCGGCTTTCTCGGGTCGCATCTCTGCGACCGACTGGTCGAAAGCGGACAGCAAGTCATATGCCTCGACAATTTCTCGACCGGACGCCACCGAAACGTCGAACATCTGATCGGCCGGCCGAACTTCTCGCTGGTCAATCACGATGTCGTCGATCCACTGCTGGTCGATGTCGATGAAATCTACAATCTTGCCTGCCCGGCTTCGCCGACAGCCTATGCCGCGGACCCGATCCACACGACGAAGACCAGCGTGCTCGGCGCGCTCAACCTTCTTCAACTGGCGACCGATCGGAACTGCAAGATACTCCAGGCCTCGACCTCGGAGATCTATGGCGACCCGCTCGTCAATCCGCAGCCGGAAAGCTATTGGGGCCATGTCGATCCCACCGGGCCGCGTGCCTGCTACGACGAGGGCAAGCGCTGCGCCGAGGCGCTGTTCTTCGACTTCGCGCGGCGCCACGGCACGCGCATCAAGGTCGCGCGCATCTTCAACACCTATGGCCCGCGCATGCGCGGCGACGACGGGCGCGTCACCTCCAATCTGATCATCGAGGCGCTGCGGGGCGCCGACATGACGGTCTATGGCGACGGCACGCAGACGCGCTCCTTTTGCTACGTCGACGACACCGTCGAGGGGCTGATCCGGCTCATGGCGACGCCGGACGGCATCGAGGGGCCGGTGAATATCGGCAATCCCGACGAGCGCACGATTGGCGACTTCGCCCTGGTGGTGCGCGCGCTGACCGGCTCGCGGTCGGACATCGTCCACCGTCCGCTCCCGGTGGACGATCCGCGCCGCCGCCGCCCCGACATCGCGCTGGCTCGGCAGCTTCTGGGGTGGGAGCCGACCGTCCCGCTCGAGGAGGGGCTGGCCCGGATGATCGACTACTTCCGGGAGGAGATCGTCCGCGAACCCTCGGTGCGCGAGGCGGTGGCATGAGCGCGCCGAGGATCCTCGTCACCGGCGGGGCCGGCTATATCGGCAGCCACACCTGCAAGGCGCTGGCGGCCGGCGGCTTCGAGCCCGTTACCTTCGACAACCTGTCCACCGGCCATCGCGACGCGGTGCGCTGGGGGCCGTTCGTCCATGGCGACATCCTCGACAGCCGGGCGGTGGCCGCGGCCCTGACCGCGCACGGCGTCGAGGCGGTCATCCATTTCGCGGCACGCGCCTATGTCGGTGAATCCGTCGCTGAACCCGCGAACTACTACCGCACCAATGTCGCCGGCACGCTCTCGCTGCTGGACGCCTGCCGGCAGACCAATATGCGCCGCATCGTGTTCTCCAGCTCCTGCGCGACCTACGGCATCCCCGACACCCTGCCGATCGCCGAGACGACGGCGCAGCGTCCGATCAGCCCCTATGGGCGCACCAAGCTGTTCGCCGAGGCGATGCTGGCGGACGAGGCGGCGGCCTATGGCCTCCGCTACGTCGCGCTGCGCTATTTCAACGCCGCCGGCGCCGATCCGGACCGCGAGCTCGGCGAGCGGCACGATCCCGAGACCCATCTGGTGCCGCTGGCGATCCTCGCCGCCATGGGCTTCAACAGGACGCTGACCGTGTTCGGCGACGATTACGATACGGCGGACGGCACCTGCGTGCGGGACTACATCCATGTGAGCGATCTCGCCCGCGCGCATGTGCTGGCGCTGCGGCATCTGCTCGACGGCGGCGGCAGCCTGGCGCTCAATCTCGGCTCCGGGCACGGCGCCTCGATCCTGGACGTGATGTCGACCATCCGCCGGGTGCTCAACCGCCCGGTGCCGGTCGAGATCCATCCCCGTCGCCCCGGCGATCCGCCGGCGCTCTATGCCGACATCGCGCAGGCGCGCGCAAGCATCGGCTTCGTGCCGGAGCTCTCCGACATCGAGACCATCGTCGCCACGGCGGCGCGGTTCCATGCCCTGGAGGCCGCGTCATGACGGACGGGGTGCGGCGAGCCGGAACCGATGCGCCGGCGTCCGATCTGGTACCGCTGCTGACGCTGGCGCAGCGCGTCGAGCTCACGCTCGCTGTAGGTGCCTGGGCGGTCGCCTTCGTCACCTTCTGGGGATGGTGGCTGCGGCCCGAGCACGTCGACGGCGTCGGACGCTTCGTGCTGGCGAGCCTGCCCTTCGCCTGGCTCACGCTGATGCCGGTCTATTTCTTCACCGTCTTCTACGGCAGCCGGAAGCCTGTCGGCGCGGTGCTGCTGCCGCAGGGGAGCCGGGTCGCGATGGTGGTCACCAAGGCGCCCTCGGAGCCCTTCGAGGTGGTGGCGCAGACGCTCGAAGCGATGCTCGCCCAGACCTGGCCGCACGACACCTGGCTTGCCGACGAGGACCCGGCGCCGCAGACGCTCGCCTGGTGCGCGGCGCGCGGCGTGCGCGTCTCGACCCGCAAGGGCGTCGACGCCTATCAGCGGGCCGACTGGCCGCGGCGGATGCGCTGCAAGGAAGGCAATCTCGCATTCTTCTACGACCATTACGGCTACGAGCTGTACGACTTCGTCGCGCAGATGGATGCCGACCACGTGCCGGCGCCGGACTATCTCGAACGCATGCTGGCGCCGTTCCGCGATCCGGCCGTCGGCTACGTCTCGGCGCCCAGCATCTGCGACAAGAATGCCGGCGAGAGCTGGGCGGCGCGGGCGCGCCTCTTCGCCGAGGCCTCGATGCACGGCCCGCTGCAGGCCGGCTACACCGGCGGCTGGGCGCCCCTGTGCATCGGTTCCCATTACGCGGTGCGCACGGCGGCGCTGAAGGCGATCGGCGGGCTTGGCCCCGAACTCGCCGAGGACCATTCGACCACGCTGATGATGAACGCCCATGGCTGGCGGGGCGTCCACGCCATGGACGCCATCGCCCATGGCGACGGGCCGCGCACCTTCGCAGACCTCGCGACGCAGGAATTCCAGTGGTCGCGCAGCCTGGTGACCATCCTGCTGCGCTATTCGCCGGCGCTGGTGCCACGCCTGCCGGCCCGGCTGCGCTTCCAGTTCCTGTTCTGCCAGTTCTGGTATCCGCTCTATTCGAGCATGTGGCTGCTGCTGTTCCTAATGCCGCTGATCGCGCTGGCGGGCGGGACGCATTTCGCCAACGTCACCTATGCCGACTTCGTCATTCACTACGTGCCGATGTCGGTCGTCCTGCTCTTCATGATGTACCGGTGGCGGGCGAGCGGGTGGCTGCGGCCGGTCAACTCCCGCCTGCTGAGCTGGGAGGAGATCCTCTTCGTGCTCGCCAAATGGCCGTGGTCGCTGATCGGCTCGATCGTGGCGCTGCGCGACTACTTCACCGGCTCCTTTGTCGATTTCCGCGTCACGCCGAAGGGCGGGGGTGCGGTCGACGCCGTGCCGCTGCGCGTCCTGGCGCCCTATATCGCGATCTCGGCGTTCTCGGCCGGTGCGGTGCTGATGTTCGGCGACGCCGGCTCGGCGAGCGGCTTCTACATCTTCGCGATCGTCAATGCGGCGCTCTACGCGCTGCTCGTCCTCGTCATCCTGGCGCGGCACGCCGCCGAGAATGGCGGGCGCCAGCACGTGCTCGGCCTGCGCGGACTGGCGCAGGCGACGCTGGTCGTCGCCCTGTTCGGGCTGCCGGTGGCGGCCGCCGCCGAGCGCGGGCCCGAGGGGCTCGGTGCGCTGGCATGGGGCCTCGCACCGCCTTCGGTGGCGCAGGTCGTGTTCTCCGCCTCCGGCGCAGGCATGGGGCGCGGACACTACAAGCTCGTCTTCACGCCGCCCTGGGCGGCGCCGAAGGCGCAATAAGCCCGGCCGGTTCCCGCGTGAGCGGGAGCGGCCTGGGCCGGAACTGGGAGGCAGGAAGATGAAAGTCGCCGTCATCGGAACGGGCTATGTCGGCCTCGTGGCGGGCGCGTGCTTCGCCGAAATGGGTCATCAGGTGACCTGCGTCGACAAGAATGCCGCGACGGTCGACAAGTTGCGACGAGGCGAGAGCCCGATCTTCGAACCCGGCATCGAGAAGCTGATCGCGCGCAATCTCGTGCGCAAGCGCCTGTCCTTCACGCTGCAGGCGCAGGATGCGCTCGCCGGCGCCGATGTCGCCTTCATCTGCGTCGGCACGCCGCCCCGCGACCGCGACGGCGAACCCGATCTCTCGCTCATCTATGCGGTGGCCAAGGACATCGCCCACGGCATGACCGGAAGGCTGACCGTGGTGGTGAAGTCGACGGTTCCGGTCGGCACCGGCGACGCGGTGGAGCAGATCATCTGCCGGACCCGCCGCGACGTCGCCGTCTCGGTCGCCTCCAACCCGGAATTCCTGCGCGAGGGGTCGGCGATCGACGACTTCCAGCATCCCGACCGCATCGTGATCGGCGTCGAGGACGCGCAGGCCGAGCAGGCGCTGCGCGGGCTCTACGCGCCGCTCACCGAGGACGGCGTGCCGCTGATCGTCACGCGGCGGCGCACCTCCGAGCTCATCAAGCATGCGTCGAACGCGTTCCTCGCGACCAAGATCGGCTTCATCAACGAGATGGCCGATCTCTGCGAGAAGGTCGACGCCGACGTCACCGAGCTGGCGTCGGCCATCGGCCTCGACGCGCGGATCGGCGCCGCCTTCCTCAAAGCCGGACCCGGCTATGGCGGCTCGTGCTTCCCGAAGGACACCTGCGCGCTGCTGCATACCGCGCAGGAATATGGCGTGCCGCTGCGCATCGTCGAGAGCACGGTTGCCGCGAACAACGCCCGCAAGCACCGCATGGCGCTCAAGGTCATCGAGGCGACGGGCGGCTCGGTCGACGGGCTGAAGATCGCGGTGCTCGGGCTCACCTTCAAGCCGAACACCGACGACATGCGGGAATCCCCCGCCGTGCCGCTGATCCGCCATCTGCAGCGCGCCGGCGCGTCGATCGCGGTGTTCGACCCGCAGGGCCACCGGCAGGCCGCCGACCAATTGTCCGACGTGACCTTCTGCGCCGGACCCTACGAGGCGGCGGCCGGAGCCGACGCGGTGGTGCTGATGACCGAATGGGACGTCATCGCCGCGCTCGACCTCACCCGGCTGCGCAAAGCCATGCGCGCGCCGGTGATGATCGACCTGCGCAACATCTATCCGCCCGAGCAGGTGGCGCGGGCGGGCTTCCGGCTGGTCGGGGTTGGCCGGCCGCACCGCACCGACGCGCCGGCCACGGCCGACGAGAATGTCTTCGAGCTGTTGAGGTATCGCGCCCTGCCGAGCGGAGAGAGGGGCAGGGGATCGCATGAGGAGTTGGTCAAATGACGAAGTCACTGCGCAACAGGCGCGTGGCGGCGCTGAGTGGCGTCGCTGCCATCGCGCTCATCGCGGCCGTGGCGATCCCGGTGTTCGCCCAGCCGACGACGACGGCTCCGGCCGCCACCGACGCGCGCCCCAAGGCCGCGGCCTTCGGCGCCTATGATCCGAACGGCACGCTGGGCGACGATCCCAATGTGCGGGTGGAGCACGTCTACATTCCCTGGCTCAACGCCGATCTCACCTCGCTCAAGCGGGCCGACCAATATGCCCAGGCCCGCGACCGCGACCTTTTGATCACCATCGAGCCCTGGTCGTGGGTGCCCGGCACCAATCCGTCGAGCCAGAAGCTGCTCGCGGGGATACTGGCGGGCGCCTATGACGGCACGATCCGCGACGTCTGCACCGCCTGCGCCGGTCTCGACAGCGACGTGACGATCCGCTGGGGCCACGAGATGGACCTCGCGAACGGGCGCTACCTGTGGTCGAACTGGGCGCCGGCGGACTACGCGAAGGCCTATCGGCACTTCGTGAAGCTGTGCCGGAAATACGCGCCGAGCGCGCATTTCATGTGGTCGCCGCGCGGCGAGCCGAGCCTTGCGGCCTATTATCCCGGCAGCGATTATGTCGACGTCATCGGACTGTCGGTGTTCGATCTCCAGCAGTATGACGTCGACCATTTCGGCCGCGCCCGGACGCTGGCGGAGAACCTGCGGCCCTCCTATGACCGCGTCACCCCCTACGGCAAGCCGATCGTCGTCGCCGAGCTCGGCTATGAGGGCGACGCCGCCTTCGAGGCGCGCTGGCATGCCGACATGCTGGCGGTCGGCCCGGAATTCCCGGGGCTCACGGCCGTCGTCTACTTCAACGAAGTCGAGCCCTATCCCTGGCCCGAGCCCTATGGCCGGCCCGACTGGCGGCTCCAGAACAATCTCGTGAACTGAACGCTCATTGGCGGGCCCGACCCGCGGAGGAGAGCATCATGAACAAGTCAGCAGTCGCATTGATATCGGCAGCCCTGGTCGCTGGCTCCATGCTGGCGGCCGACGCCGCTGGCACCACTGGAGCCGCGCCGCCGGCCTCGAGCGTGATCACCGCGCACGAGGCCTACAAGCTCTATTCCGGCAAGACATGGATCTGGTCGGACGGCGCCGCCTATTTCGCCCCCGACCGCAAGTTCATCGCCTGGACCGGGACCGGCAACGCCATCAACTATGGCGAGGGCGAGTGGCGGGTGACGCCCACCGGGCGGGTGTGCTTCTTCGCCGTCTGGAGCAGCGCGAGCGGCCACGCCAAGGCGACCAACTGCTTCGGGCACCGGACGGTGAACAACACGATCTACCAGCAGAAGGAGCCGGGCGGCGTCTGGTACGTGTTCAAGAGCCCGAGCGCCAAGAGCGATGACGAATACGCCAAGCTGAAGCCCGGCGACCTCGCCAGCGGCGGCGTGACGCGGGTCAAGGCGGAGCTCAAGGCCCTCGGCGGACGCGGGTGACGCAGGCGGCTTCCGTCGAGGGAAGCCGTGCGTGCCGCGGCGGGTGGCCCGGCGCTCCTCGTGCCCGGCGGCGGCCTGGAGCAGGTTCCGCGAAAGTCGAGAGACTTTCGCGACGCTAGCGTGCTGCGGGCGGGACCCAGCGGGACGACAGCGGCGGCTGGCGCGCCAGCGACGCCGGCGGCACGATCGGGTCGAGATGAAGCGTCTTCACCGGGACGTCGCGGGCGGCGTCTGCGCCAGCCCGGTCCGCGCGGCGTCGATGGCCGCGCCACTGGTCGTTGGGACCGTAGGCGGGGCGTGCCGACAGGCGACCTGATGCGCCGTCGCGCCGTGACGGGGAAGGGCAGGGGCGTTTCGAGGCAAGCGACAGCAGAAGATTCCTGGCGCTCCAGTAGACGAGGGGGAGGGCGGTAATCTGCAGGCTGAACATCACGCGACTCCGGTTACGCCCCCCGCGTGCCCCCCCGGTCGTCTGCCACTCGTCTGCCGCGTTGCGAGAGGTGAGTTGCGGGCGGCGTCTGGGGGGCGGAATAGATCGCCGCCCGCAACTCGGTCTCCGCCGTTCCCCAATGATGCGGATCATGGCGACGGAGCTCTTCGCGCGGTCGTCAGAAGGGCTGACTAGCCGCGCAATCTGCAGAAAGTGAGGCACGCGGCAGTCGGTCAATGTCGAATTCATTGCATTGCAAGGTCGTCGACGACATTGATGGCGACATGAAGGCAAAGCAGTTCGTTTGATATCCAATTAAAGCGCGAGAACGTTGCTTTAATAGGGCGATATATATCGGATTTATTTCTGTTTATTGCCGGATGTTTCTGGGTGTTTCCATGCCCGACACATTCCCCTTCGCTGCCGCAGCCGCTTCAGATCGTCCCGAACCTCCCAGCACAGGCCGCCTGCTCGGCCGAATGCGAAATCAACCTAACCCAAGAGAAGGCAAATTACAAACCATCTGGTCGGTTTTTGATGGCATGCTCATTTGCTCCCCTGCTTGATGGCGAGATGCGGCGTCCCGCGCCTTCATCCCGCCGTCACCCGGCGCGCGCGGCCGTGCGCTTCCTCGGTCGGGATGTCTCATTTGGGGTGGCGGACCAGCGGGAATCGTCGAGCAGCCGATCGAACAGGCTTTCGCGCTCCGCCCGCGTGAGCGGACAGAGCCCCAGCAGGCCGGAGAAAAGCAGGCCGCGGGCGGCGACCCAGCGCAGCAAGGCGAGCTCCGGATCGGACGCCTCCGCCCTGATCGCCTGGACCTTCGCCTCGTCGTCCTCGCGCGTCGTGCCCAGCAGTCCCGGGTCCTGCGCCACGACGCCGAGGATGGCATATGCGAGGGAATGCGATTCCGACAGCGCCTCGCGCATCGTGGCGACCTCCGCCGCCAGGTGCGGCTGCGCGCTTTCCGACGCGTGCTCTTCGAGATAGCGGCGCGAGAAATCCTCGAAATGCTCGCACTGGTGTTCGAGCAGCGCCTTCAGCACCTCCCGCTTGGTGCGGAACTGGTGCATCAGCCCGCCCTTGCTGATCCCGCATTCGCGGGCGATGGCGTCCAGCGTGAGGGCGCCGGGACCGTTGCGGGAGATGATAGCCAGCGCGGCCTGGATGACGGCGGCGCGCGTCCGCTCGGAGCGGGAGACATTGTCCATGATCGATCTCGCCAAAGCTGGCAGCCCGCTTTGAGGGGCGCCCACTGAAATAGACGGAAGACCGCTCCCTCACAAGCCGTCCGGTCGGTTTTTGTCCGGGTCGGCGGAGTGGCGGGCGGGGGGGGCTGACGTTTTCGGGGGAGGGATGCGCGAGCAGGTACAGGCGATCCGACGCGATCGAGCGACCGGGCGTGGCCGCTCAGGCTCTGCAATCGGTCGGGGAGGCCCGGGTCGGCAAGGTCGCAAGGGCGCTCGGAATTTCCGCAATGATGCGTACTTGCCATGCAGTTTACGTGACGGTATTATAAGACTCTCGATAGAATATTGAGAGTCTAGAATGCCGACCGCCGTAACGCGGATATATGATGATGAGTCTATATCGTGCTACTTTATGACTGGGAATCCATCTAGCACGATAATAACTTTCAGTCAGATTCTAGGTGACTCACTCGGGAATCTAGACTTCTGGGCGAGGAGTCCTATCCAAAAATCTGGACTCAGTTCTATTGGCTTTGTGCCGAAGGGTAAGAACTATTTCCCGGAAATGTCGGTTTACAATGCGACGCAGTCAGCAAAACCATACCTCTCCGGTACTCTGATCGGGTACGGAGGTAGCATGGGCGGTTACGCCGTGCTGCGGTATGCCGCTCTTATCGGCCTGCATCGAGGCTTCGTGTTCTCTCCGCAGTTCTCGGTGGACCCGTCCGAGGCGCCGTTCGACCGCTATCGGACGGAAGCGTTCTTCAAGCCCGAGTTTCACTCGGGCATGGGCATTCGGCCGGAGCACATCGCCGGCGATATCCAGGTGTTCTACGACCCGTACGAGATCGTCGACCGGATGCATGTCGACCGGCTGAAGGAGTCGATCGGCGACGCGGTGCAGTGCATCCCGGTGTTCGGCACGTCGCACAGCACCGTCTCGGTCATATCGGAGACGCGCGCGTTCGAGTCGATGCTGGCACTTCCGTTCGACGCGACCACGGCGTTCCAGTTCATGCGGGAGCGCAAGAAGCGATCACAGACCTATAAACTCTACATGTCGTCTCGAGCCTATCGGGCTAACCGCAAGAGGCTCTTCTCGCGCCTCTTCAAAGAAGCGCTCAGCGACGGCGCAGACAGGCACTTCAGCTACAACATCATGTTCGAGTGCGCCCGGAAGGCTGGCAACAGCGCCGACATGATGCTGTTCGCACTGGGCTCCGCCCACAACTTGTACAAGGGTGGCGATCCCTCCGCCGCCAAATGGCTGTCTGCGCGCATGAGAGAGTCCGGTGCGGAAGACCAGGCCATCAGGATCGACAACGCCTGTAATGACGCAGCAAGGTCATCGGTGTGACGCCATGCAAATCCGCCCGATAATCCCGCCAACCGCACGCGAAGTGGAGCGCGCCTCACGCCGCATAGCGTTCGCCAAGGCGACCCGAGACAATGAATATCTAGCATCAGGCGACTTTGAGGATTCCGACTACTATCAAGTCGATCCGGAGCAGTACGCCGAAGCCAACTGGCGTGAGTTCATATGGATGGCGGAGGCTGCGCTCGGTCACAGCACGATCTGACAGCCGGGCGCGCCTGCAAGCGCTGACGACGCAGTTCTATGGCGATATCGTCGGCGATGGCCGATGCCGCTTCGCCAGAACGTCGAAATATTGGTGGGCCCGGCAGGACTCGAACCTGCAACCAGACCGTTATGAGCGGCCGGCTCTAACCATTGAGCTACAGGCCCGGACGCCGGAGGCGCGACCGGCGCGGGCGGAACCTAGCAAACCGCTTCCCCGGCGCCAACCATGGCGAAAGGCTTTCCGGAACGGACCCCGCTCATCGTCCACGCCTTTGCGCAAGGGGCCGCCGCGGCTGCGGGGTCGATCCGCGGCCGGGTGGTCAACAGCGGCCGGCTCCTTGGGGCCGCCGCGGACCATCCCGTCCCCGGTGGCCGGCGCCTCGACGCCGGCGCGCCGCCCCATTGCCGCCGCGATCGCACAGTCGTCTGCGCGCCCCTGCCGCTTCGTCATCCGCCGCGGCACCGTTCGAGGGATAGAGCCCATGTCTACTGCGCGCGCTTCCAGCCTGCGTCTTGCCGCGTTCGCCGCCATCCTCCTCAGCGTGACGCCCGCCGTCGCGCAGGACCTCTCCGCCGCACGGCGCCCGACGCTCACCGCGAGCGGGGAGGGCATCGTCACCGCGACGCCCGACATGGCGACCTTCTCGACCGGCGTCGTCTCCAGCGCCAAGACCGCCCGCGAGGCGCTCGACGCCAACAGCAAGTCGGTGTCCGACATGATCGCGGCGATCAAGGCGGTCGGCATCGAGGCGAAGGACATCGCGACCTCGAACTTCTCGGTCCGCCCGGTCTATGCGCAGCGCAAGGATGGCGAGGACCAGAGCCGCATCGTCGCCTATGAGGTGCGCAACACCGTCTCGGTGCGGGTGCGCGAGCTCGGCAAGCTGGCCGGCCTGCTCGACGAGGTGGTCTCGCGCGGCGCCAACCAGATCGGCGGCATCAGCTTCGGCCTCGCCGAGCCGGCCAAGCTCGAGGAGCAGGCACGGGTGGCGGCGGTGCGCGACGCGCGCCGCCAGGCCGAGCTGATGGCCGAGGCCGGCGGCGTGCGGCTGACCCGCGTGCTCGCCATCGCCGAGGACGGCGCCTCGCCGCCGATGCCGCGCGCCATGCCGGCGCCGATGATGATGAAGGCGGCGGAAGCGGTGCCGGTGGAGGCCGGCGAGAGCGAGGCGCGCGCCCGCGTCACCATCACCTTCGAGATCGAGCCCCGCTGAGCCGGCTCAGGCGAAGTCCGCCGGCGGCATCAGCAGGCTGAGCGCGCCGGGCTCGACCGCGTAGCTGACCGGCAGGTCCTCGCGCGAGAGCTCGCCGTCGGTCGAGATCCAGATGCGCCGGCGGCTCGGCCGGTTCAGGATGATCCGACGGCCGGTCAGGCTGATGATGCCGGGATTGCCGCGCCAGTTGTCGGTCACCATGTCGGCGCCCGCCCGCAGCTTGGCGAGGGCGCCGCGATCCTCGGCGATGTGGATCTCGAGCACGCCGTCGTCGAGCCGGGCGCGCCGCCAGCCGGGGCCGTCGAACCGGTTGACGGTTACGAGTGCGGCGAAGGCCTCGAAGCTGTGGCGCGCGCCGTCGATGTCGATGTCGAGCGAGACGCGGCCGGTGCGGCGCAGCGCCAGCACGGCAGCGATGGCGACGGCGAGGAAGCGCCAGAGCCGCCAGCGCCGCGCGGTCTCGCGGGCCCGGGCCATCTGGCTGAAGAAGCCCATGCCGGAGATGGTGTGGAACCGCCGGCCATTGATGGTCGCGAGGTCCACCTTGCGCGGCTCGCTGACGGCGAGCGCCGCCACCGCGCGGTCGAGGTCGAGCGGCATGCCGATGTCGCGGGCCAGCAGGTTGATAGTGCCGAGCGGCAATATGCCGAGCGTCTTGCCCGAACGCGCGAGCGTGCGGGCGGCGAGGCTGACGCTGCCGTCGCCCCCGCCGATGACGACGGTATCGTGCGGGCCGCGGCCGGCCTCCTCGATGGCGCGGCCGAGCTCGGCGCCCTTGAGTAGCCGCATGTCGATGCGACGGGCCTCGGCCCCGAGATCGCGCTCGATCATGGCGCGCACCTGCTCGCCGCCGAGATCGAGCACCGTGCCGGCTTCGGCATTGACGAGAACGAGGGCGTGCCGCATCGCGATCCAGGGTTCAGAAGGGCGGTCAGGAGACCGGCAGGCCGACCCAACGTCAAGCGATGCCGTCCGGAAGCCTTTCCCTACGCGGCGGAATCACCCCGATCGGGACAGGCTCCCGATCCAAGAGCCTGCGCGGGATCCTGTCGATCGGGTCGTTTCGACCGGATCGGATTATGCTCAGGCCTTTCGGCGATTGCGCGGCGACTGCGGATGAGGCAGTTGATGGGCGAAGCGGGGAGCACGGCGCAATGACGACGGGGAGCAACGGGCAGGGAGGCCGCGTCCGCCTGGCCGCGCGGCCGTCGATCTTCAGGCTGCGCGCGGGTTTCCTCGTATTGCTGGCGCTGGTCATCGTGTCCGGCATGGTCGGCCGCTGGGCGGCGACGCTGTTCTCGCTCGGCGCCGGCTGGGCGGCGCTGATCGGCCTTCTGGTGGCGGTGCTGCTCGGCATCGTGCTGTCGCGCCTCGACCGGCTCACCTATGTGATCATCGCCGGCGTGCTGACGCTGATCGCCGCCTACACCGCCTACGATTTCGCGCGTGGGCCGATCGACTTCTCGGTGAACAGCGCGCTGGCGCTGGCCGTGCTGCCGGTGCTCCTGCTCGGCGCGGCGTTCTGGGATTTCTGGCGGCTGACGCACGAGCTGCGCGACTGGGCGCATCAGCACGAGCCGTAGATCCGGAAGGCCGCCCGGGCCGTGACCCGGGCGGGAAGAGGGTCAGAGGCGGGCGAGGTCGCGGCACAGCGCGACGATGCCGGGATCGTAGGCGCGCGGTTCGGAGAGCACGCCGAGGCAGCGCTGCTTCTTGGCCGCGGTCGACATGCTGGAGCCGGGTTCGCGCTGGCGGCCGCCGGCGAGACCGCCATTGCCCCCGCCGTTCCCGCCGCCGATGCCGCCGCCGTTCCCGCCTCCATTGGCGCCGCCGTTATTGCCGATGGCGCCGCCATTGCCGCCATTGTTGGCGCCGGGATTGCCACCATTATTGCCGCCGGTGCCGTTGCCGCCGCCATTGCCGGGATCGCCGCCCCCACCAATGCCGATCCCGACATCGATCGAGGCGACGTCCGGGCCGCCGATATCGACGTCGGCCCTGGCGCGCACGGCGTCATTGGCACCGAGGGTGGCCCGGGCGCTCACATCCGCCACCTGCTCGCCATTGAGCGCGGAGGCGTTGGCCCGGGTCCTCAGCCCGCGCGGGCCGAGGGCATCGGCACGCAGCCGGGCGTCGGCGAGCTGGCCGCCGCCCACCACCGCGTCGAGCTTGGCATTCACGCCGCGCGCGCCGAGCGCCTTGGCACGGACCTTCGCGTCGGCCAGCTTGCCGTTGCCGAGCGTAACGTCCGCGGTGGCAGCGAGGCCGTTGGGGCGCCGCCCGAGGGCGTCGACGCCGAGCACCTTGCCGGTGGCGGAGGTCGGCTGCGCGGTGCGGCCGATCTTGGCCAACTGGCGCTTCTTGAGGAGTTCGAGCTGCAGATTGAACAGCGACACGGTCGCGAGCGGCTTGTTCGGCGAGGCCGCGCTCGTGGTGGTCGCGCTACTGGTGGCGGCGGTGTCGGTGGCCGGGGTCGTGGAGGCCGGAGCGGCCGAAGCCGCGGTGGCATCCTGTACCGCGCGGTTGCGGCCGGACAGCGCTCCGCCGAGCCCAGACAGTGCACCGGCTAGGCCCGAGCCCGTGGTGCTCGTGCTGGTGCCGGAGACCGAATCGCCGACGCTGGAAACCGCATTGCCGACGCTCGACACGGTGCCGCCGACATTCGAGACGGCGCCGCCGACATTCGACACCGCCCCGTCCGTCTTGCCGACGCTGGACACGCTGTCGCCCACGCTGGACACGGCATCGCCAACGCGGCTCACCGTATCGCCGACGCTTCCCACCGCGTCACCGAGGGCGCCGCCGAGACGGCCGCCGCCGCCGCCGCGCGCGCCTCCGCCGGCCGGGCCGGCCCATCCTTCCGCGATAGGCGCGGCCGCCATGAGCGATGCTGCGAGGACCGTGGTGCTCAGCAGAAGTCCGTGTGATCTGCACAAAGAACCCATCCGCATGTGCTTGTCTCCTCTTGTGTTCTTGCGACAGATCGAGTCCGCCGCTTACGCGAGAACGTTGCGGGATGCGGTTGAGTTCAAACGGAAGTTTTATTTTGCTAAACAATTATTAACGAAATGAATGAGGTTCGACGAAATTTACATGAAACAACTGTTCAGATACGAATAAATGTCGATTCAAATCGTTCTGTTCTCTATTGTCATGCCTCGTCCGGTGAGGGGTGGGGCCTCATGCCGGCCAGCAGGCGGCGCAGGCGCGAGATCCGCTTGGGTCTCCGGATGGCGGGTTCGGAGGGGGGAGGCTGCGTCTCGACACGGCGGGCTTCGGCGAACCGTTCGGCCGCGGCGGCGGGATCGGGCGGGACGCCGAGCCCTTTCGCCAGCGCCGCCGCATGGGCGCGCAGGTCGGATGCCGCGCCGGACAGGCAGGCGCGCTCCAGCGCGCGCAACGCCAGCCGCCTTATGCGCGCATCGTCGCTCTCGCGCAGGCCGGCGGCCGCCTGCCGGCAGAAATCGGGCACGCCGTTCTCGATGGAATCGTGCAGCCAGCCAAGTGCCTCCTCGCCCCGGCCGAAGGCGGCGAGCAGGCGGCCATAGTCGAACTGGCCGCGATAGTCGCCGCTCGCCGCGCCGCGCCGATACCAGCGCAGTGCCGCGGCGGGGCGGGCGGGGCGGTCCCAGCCCTGTTCCAGATAGCGGCCGATCATGGTGGCCGCCTTGCCGTTGCCGCCGCGCGCCGCCCGCGCATACCAGAGGAGCGCGGCGCGACGGTCGGCCGCGACGCCCTCGCCGTGCAGCAGCAGCGTGGCGAGGTTGAACTGCGCCCAGGCATGACCCTTCTCCGCCGCCGCGCGGTAGCGGCGGGCGGCCTCAGCCTTGTCGACCGGCGTGCCCCAGCCGAGCTCGTGGCAGCGGCCGACCATGTTGGTCCCGTCGAGGTGCCCGGCGGTTGACGCAATCGTGAACCAGCGCAGAGCCGCCGCCCGGTCGCGCGCCACGCCATGGCCGTCGGCGAGCATCTGGCCCCAGGCGATCTGCGCGTTGACGAGGCCGTTCAGGGCGCCGGCCTCGACCCAGCGCGCCGCCTCGCGCGGTCCTTCGGCGATCCGGCGGGAGAGTTCGTCCGCTCCCATGCGCTTCAGCGCGGGATAGGAGATCCATTCGTCGGGCATGGCTGCAGGCGGTCTGCGGGTTGGCGGCGTGTATTCGTGTCTGCACGGCATAAGACCAGCGGGCAATATCGACAAGCTGTCACCTCGCTGATTTAGGTTATAATAATTATAAACAACCTTCTTTTGAAGAATTATACTTTCCTTTGTTGGAACACATAAAAAACATAGTGTTTGAAATTCTGTAATACCACCATTAGGAAGGGAGAAATAAGGACAAATCGGGGTTTAGGGGTAATGAATAAGCTGAAGACGCTTCGTCCGGCTCTGCCGAATGCTGCATTGACCACGGGACTCGCGGTGACGATGTCGGCCATTCCGATGATGGACGCATCGGCTCAGCAAGCGGCGCCGGCGGCGGGCGAGGAGCTGCCGACCGTCACCGTCGAAGGCGAGGGCTCGCCTGCCAATACGCTCGAGGCCACCACCGGCCTCTCGCGCCTGCCTGGCACCGTGCAGGACACGCCGCAGACCATCACCGTCATCACCCAGGAGCAGATGCAGCAGCAGGGCGTCACCACGCTCGACCAGGCGCTGCGCAATGTGCCGGGCGTCACCGTCGCCATCGGGGAAGGCGGCGGCGGCATGAACGGCGACCAGTTCCGCATCCGCGGCTTCCAGGCCAAGGGCGACATCTTCGTCAACGGGCTGCGCGACTTCGGCGTCTATGTCCGCGACAGCTTCGCCTACGAATCGGTCGAGGTGTTCAAGGGGCCGTCCTCGGAGAGCTTCGGCCTCGGCACCACGGGCGGCGCCATCAACACCACGCTGAAGAAGGCGCATCTCGGTGACAAATACGACTTCGAGGGCCAGCTCGGCATGGGCCCGCTCTATCGCGGGGTGTTCGACATCAACAAGCAGATCGGCGACACCACCGCCATCCGCATCGTCGGCATGGTCAACGAGCAGGAATTCGTCGACCGCGACCACGTCGAATCGAACCGCTACGGCTTCATGGCGGATGTCGGCTTTGGCCTCGGCACCGACCAGACCCTGCACCTCAACTATCTCTACCAGCATGGCAGCCGCACGCCGGATTACGGCGTGCCGATCGTGACCCCCGGCTTCGGCGACGTCGCCCGGTTCGGCTCGCTCGGCCAGCCGGTGACCGAGTTCGGGGTGCCGCGTTCGACCTTCTACGGCAAGACGACCGATCAGGACGTCACCGACACGCATTTGCTCACCGCCAACTACAAGAAGGAGGTGAACGACTGGCTGACGGTGACCAATGACAGCCGCATCGGCATCTATGAGCGCGATTTCGCCACCACCGTGCCGGGCTGCGGCACCGGCACCACGGCGAGCGCCTATGCGGCGAGCTGCACGGGCCAGTTCTTCGCCGGCGGCAATCCCGCCATCAGCTTCGGCGGCGGCAATCCCGGCTTCGTCCAGGATAGCTGGAGCGGGCAGAACATCACGACGGTCACCGCCAAGTTCGACACCGGCGCGCTGCGCCACGAGCTGGTGACCGGCCTCGACATGTATTTCGTGAATGACGAGCGCACGCTGGTCTCGGTCGCCGGCTCGAAGGGCACCTCGACCATCTGGAACCCGATCTACGGCAACACCACCGGCTACTGGCTCTACGAGAACCCGACCGGCAACAACGGCATCAGGCGCTCGACGGCGACCGACCTCGGCCTGTTCGTCAGCGACCGGGTGTGGTTCACCGACCAGATCTCGCTGCTCGCCGGCACCCGCTGGGACACCTATTCGGCGGACTACAAGTACTGGTCGGTGTCTGGCAACACCGCCGGATGGGTCAACACCGACAGCAGCACGCAGTTCTGGAGCCCCAAGGTCAGCTTCATCTGGGAGCCGACCCAGTTCCAGACCTATTATGTCTCCTGGGCGAAGTCCTTCACCCCGCAGGGCGCCTTCCCGACCAACGACATCACCGTCGTCAATCCGTCGCAGCCGAACCTCGACCCCGAGGACAACGAGACCTGGGAGGCGGGCGCCAAGATCTCGCTGCTCGACGGACGGCTCGGCCTCACCGGCGCGCTGTTCCGCGTCGACAAGTCGAACGTCTCCTATACCGACCCGGTGACCGGCGACAGCATCGACACCGGCGAGGAACAGCGGGTGCAGGGCGTCGAGCTCGGCGTCACCGGCCAGATCACCGAAGCCTGGACGGTGCAGCTCGGCTACGCCTATTACGACAGCGAAATCCTGACCTCGACCACCGCCGCCTATATCGGCAACGAGGTGCCGTTCGTCTCGAAGAACAACTTCACGCTGTGGACCACCTACGAGGTCAGCAAGCACTTCCCCTCGCTGCGCGGAAAGTGGCTGGTCGGCGGCGGCATCACCTATGCGGACAGCTACTACACCAACAGCGCCAACACGGCGGAGGTCCCCTCCACCTTCTCGCTCGACGCGATGACCTCCTACAACTGGGACAAGTACCGGGTGGCGGTCAATGCGACGAACCTCACCGACGAGCTGAACTACAGCCAGGGCTGGGGAAACCGCGCCACGCCGGCGCCGGGGCGCACCGTGACGCTGACCATGGGCGTGACGTTCTGACCGCCTGAGCGCGGCAGCCTTTCCGGGCGCGTTCCACGGGGCGCGTCCGGGCCCACCTTCTCACGACCGTTCCTCGGGGAAGGCCGGTGCGCCGGCTTTCCCCTCTTTTCGCGTTTTGGACGTGCCATGCTGATTGAGATTCCCGACCTCCTCACCCCGCAGGACGTGGCCCATTGCCGGCGCGTGCTGGAAGCTTCCCAATGGGTCGACGGGCGGGTGACCGCCGGCCAGCAGGCGGCGAAATCCAAGCTCAACCTGCAGATCCCGGTGGATTCGGCCGAGGCGCGCGAGCTCGGCGACCTGGTCCTTTCGGCGCTCGGGCGCAACCCGACCTTCAACTCGGCGGTGATGCCGCTGCGCGTGCTGCCGCCGATGTTCAACCGCTACGATGTCGGCATGAAGTTCGGCGCCCATGTCGACGGCTCGATCCGCGCCGTCCCGGGCGCCGGCATGCGGATGCGCGCGGACGTCTCGACCACCGTCTTCCTCACCGATCCCGAGGATTATGACGGCGGCGAGCTCGTCATCGAGGACACCTACGGCCTGCACGAGGTGAAGCTGCCGGCCGGCCATGCCGTGGTCTATCCGGCGAGCAGCCTGCACAGCGTGACCGAGATCACCCGCGGCTCGCGCTGGGCCTCGTTCTTCTGGTCGCAGTCGATGATCCGCGAGCAGGAGAAGCGCGCCATGCTCTACGACCTCGACATGGCGATCATCGCCACGCGCGGCAGGCTGCCGGACGACGACCCGGCCGTGCTGTCGCTGGCCAACGTCTATCACAATCTGTTGCGGCACTGGGCCGAACTGTGAGGAACGCGCCGCGCTGGTCGCGTTGACAGCCGACGGCACGCATGACACCTCCTGCGCGCTCTCGCGCGGACGTCCCTCCATGCCACTCTCGCCTCTCGCGGTCGAACTCATCGGCGGCACCGCAGCCGTTCTGACGACCCTGTGCTGGCTGCCGCAGGCCGTGAAGGTTCTGCGCACGCGCGAGACGCGGGACCTGTCGCTGACCACCTATGGCGCCTTCGCGCTCGGCATCGCGCTGTGGCTGGCCTACGGCCTGCTGATCGGCAGCGTGCCGGTGGTCGCGGCAAATGCCGTCACCCTCGTGCTGGTGCTCGGCATCGTCTCGCTCAAGCTGCGATTTGGCTGAACGTGTTTGGGAAACAAGCCGTATGACGACGCTGATTCCGCCGGCCCTGTTGCCGATCGTGCTGCTGTTCCTCTCGAACGTCTTCATGACGTTCGCCTGGTACGGCCACCTAAAGCACAAATCGTCGCCGCTGCTCATCGCCATCGCGGCGAGCTGGGGTATCGCCTTCTTCGAATATTGCCTCGCCGTGCCGGCCAACCGGTTCGGCTCGGAGATCTATTCGACCGCCCAGCTCAAGACGATGCAGGAGGTGATCACCCTCCTCGTCTTCGCCGGCTTCTCGGTGCTGTGGCTGAAGGAGCCGATCGGCTGGAACCACCTCGTGGGCTTCGCCTTCATCGCGCTCGGCGCCTATTTCATCTTCCACAAATGGGCGTGAGCCGGCTCGGCCTCACCCCGCCGGGGAAAGACGCAGCACGTCGCCCTCGCCGGGGTCGTCGGTGAGCAGCCAGAGCGCGCCGTCCGGCCCCTGCTGCACGTCGCGGATGCGCGCGCCGAGGTCCTCCAGCAGCACCTCCTCCTCGACGACCTTCTCCTTTGCCGCGTCGAGCCGCAGCCGCACCAGCCGGGTGCCGGCGAGGCCGCCGGCGAACAGGTCACCCTGCCACTGCGGGATCAGCTTGCCGGTGTAGAAGGCGAGGCCGGACGGTGCGAATGACGGGTCCCAGTATTTCACCGGCTGCTCCATGCCGGGCTTCTGCGTGCCCTCGCCGATGGGCAGCCCGCTATAGTCGCGGCCATAGGTGATCACCGGCCAGCCATAGTTCCTGCCGGCCTCGGGATGGTTCAGCTCGTCGCCGCCGCGCGCGCCGTGCTCGATGGTCCAGAGCCGGCCGGTTGCCGGATCGAGCGCGGCGCCCTGCACGTTGCGGTGGCCGTAGCTCCAGATTTCCGGCCGGGCATTGGCGGTGCGCGCGAAGGGATTGTCGGAGGGCACGCCGCCGTCGCGCTCGATGCGCACGATCTTGCCGAGATGGGTGGAGAGGTCCTGCGCCTTGTCGCGCAGCGAATAGCGGTCGCCGAGAGTGACGAAGAGCCGGCCGTCGCGGCCGAAGACGAGGCGGGAGCCGTAATGGCTCGACCCGCCGGCCGAGGGCTGCTGGCGGAAGATCACCTCCACCCCGTCGAGCCGCGCATTGCCGGCCTCCTCGACGAGGCGGCCGCGGGCGACGCTGGTGCCGGAAATCCCCTCGCGGGGCTCGGCATAGCTCAGATAGACCATGCGGCTGTCGGAGAAGTCCGGCGCCAG
Source organism: Allobosea sp. 117 (assembly GCF_000702305.1). Lineage (GTDB taxonomy): Bacteria > Pseudomonadota > Alphaproteobacteria > Rhizobiales > Xanthobacteraceae > Ancylobacter. The sequence goes on along the minus strand of NZ_JNLC01000012.1, from coordinate 15,367 downwards.
CGCGACGTCGAGCAGGCCGCCCTGTCCCATGGCGTAGACCGGCGGCACGCCGGCGACGGGAGCGGAGACGGTGCCGTTCGGGCTGACGATGCGCAGCCGGCCGGGGCGCTCGGTGACCAGCATGCGGCCGTCGGGCAGGAAGGCGAGCCCCCAGGGATTCTCGAGACCGGTGGCGATCCGCTCGACCGCCAGCTTGCCGGCCGAGGAATCGACCGTGCGATCCTGCGCCTGCGCGCCATCAGCGAGGAGGAGGGCGGCGCCGAGCAGGACGACGTTCGGAAAAGCGAGCTTCAAGATGATGTCCGCGGTTGCATGCGCAAGTTGTCCGGCGCTGGCGCACATAAGAAGCGTGCGCCGGCACCCGGCTCAAGCAACCGTGGCTTGAAAACGTCGTGAATGCCCGCCGGCGGCGTGCCGGCGGGGCGGGGACGGGCGGTCAGCCCTGGCGGTTGCGGGGACGGTCCGAGACGTCGTCCTGCTCGCCGAGCATGTCGCGCAGCATCAGGCTGGTGAGCGCGCACAGGCCCGCGAACATGGTCAGCAGCAGGGCGCCGACGGTGAAGCGGCTGCCCTCGCCCACGAGGCCGATGGCGTCGATCTGCGCCGCCGCGGCGCGGTCGATGCCGAGCGAGAAGATGAGGGCGAGGATGGCGAAGGTCAGCGTCAGCGCCACGCCTGCCTGCATCGCGACGCGGCGGGCGCGCCGGCGCCGCGCGCGGGGCGATTCGATGGGGGCGATGACGACGTTGGCCATGACGAAATCCTCTTGCCGGCGGGCGGTGCGAATCGCATCGATCCGATGGGAGTACCTTCGCGGGTGAAGGCGGCCCGGCTTGGTCCGCATTGGGGCACCGCCATGCGGAATCGCGGCAATTTCGCGATAAATTATTAGGAAGCGTTAACCAATGTGGCGTCGCCGGCGCCGGTATCGCTGCCAAGCGAAGCATCGGGGCGCCAGTCCATGCCGACATGGCCGGGGGCCGCGGCGACGCGGGCGAGCCAGCCGCGCACCGCGGGGAAGCCGGTGAGATCGAACTCGCCTTCCTCTGCCACATGGGTGTGCGCGTAGAGAGCGATGTCGGCGATGGTCAGCCGCCCGTCGACGAAGAAGGGCCGGCGCGCCAGATGACGCTCCATCACGCCGAGTGCGGCGTAGCCTTCCTCCTGCCAGCGGTCGACGTCGTGAGTGCGCAGCTCGCGCCCGCCGCGCACCAACTTCAGCCAGAAGCGCGCGGCGGCGATCGCCGGTTCGTGCGAGTGCTGCTCGAAGAACATCCAGCGCAGCACCTCGGCGCGGGCGAAGCGCTCGTCCGGCAGGAGGGGCGAGCCCTCGGCCAGATAGGCGAGGATGGCGCCCGATTCGGCGAGGAAGCGCCCGCCGGGCAGCTCCAGGAGCGGCACCCGGCCTTCCGGATTCTTCATCAGGAATTCGGGCGTGCGGTTCTCGCCGCGCAGCAGGTCGACGTCGACCAGCGTGAAGGGCAGGCCCAGCTTGGCGAGCAGGAGGCGCACCTTGTAGCAGTTGCCTGAACTCTGCATCGCATAGAGCTTGAGCACGTCATCATCCCCGAACGGCGCGGCCCCCCGCGTAAAAGAGCCCAAGGCGTCAGCTTACCGCAGCCTTGCGGTCCGCCGCAGGTGGGGAATCGCTTGCCCGCGCGCAAGGGCTCGACTAGATCACGCCGCGTTCGGGCGGCGCCCGAATGCGGAAAGCGTGATCGATTCACGCATTCTAGAGCATGGATCAAGCGAAAAACCGGTTTCCACTTTTTCGCCCATGCTCTAGTTGTGCCCCGCAAAACACCAACGGAGCCCGGCCATGAGCCTCATATCCGCCGCCCTGAAGCGCATCAATCCCTCGCAGACGATCGCCATCTCGAACAAGGCGCGGGAACTGAAAGCGGCTGGCCGGGACGTGATCGCGCTCGCCGCCGGAGAGCCGGACTTCGAGACGCCGGACAACATCAAGGACGCCGCGATCAAGGCGATCCGCGACGGCCAGACCCGCTACACCGCGGTCGACGGCATCCCGGAGCTGAAGGCGGCGATCGTCGCCAAGTTCAAGCGCGAGAACGGCCTCACCTACAAGCCGAGCCAAATCACGGTCGGCACCGGCGGCAAGCAGGTGCTGTTCAACGCGCTGGTGGCTACCCTCGATCCCGGCGACGAGGTGGTCATCCCGGCGCCCTATTGGGTCAGCTATCCCGACATCGTGCAGTTCGCCGGCGGCACTCCGGTGGCGATCGAGACGAAGCTCGAGGACAATTTCAAGCTGCAGCCGGCCGCGCTCGAAGCCGCCATCACGCCGAAGACCAAGTGGCTGATCTTCAACTCGCCGTCGAACCCGACGGGCGCCGCCTATTCGCGCGCCGAGCTGAAGGCGCTCACCGACGTGCTGGTGAAGCACCCGCATGTGTGGATCCTCACCGACGACATGTATGAGCACCTCGTCTATGACGGGTTCGAGTTCGTGACGCCGGTGCAGGTGGAGCCTTCGCTCTACGACCGCACGCTGACCATGAACGGCGTCTCCAAGGCCTATTGCATGACCGGCTGGCGCATCGGCTATGCCGGCGGCCCGGAGGAGCTGATCAAGGCGATGGGCACGCTGCAGTCGCAGTCGACCTCCAACCCGAACTCGATCGCGCAGTGGGCGGCGGTCGAGGCGCTCAATGGTCCGCAGGACTTCATCGAGGCCAACAACAAGGTGTTCAAGGAACGCCGCGACCTCGTGGTGTCGATGCTGAACCAGGCGAACGGCCTCAAGTGCCCGAAGCCGGAAGGCGCGTTCTACGTCTATCCCTCCTGCGCCGGGCTGATCGGCAAGAAGACGCCGGCCGGCAAGGAGATCGCGGACGACGAGACCTTCGCGAGCGAACTTCTGGAAGCCGAGGGCGTTGCGGTGGTGCACGGCTCGGCGTTCGGCCTCGGCCCGGCCTTCCGCATCTCCTACGCGACGGCCACCAAGGACCTCGAGGAGGCGTGCCTGCGCATCCAGCGATTCTGCGGCTCGCTGCGCTGATCGGGGCTCACGCAAGGCCCTGCCAGCTCCCCGCGCGGTGCGTGATTTTACCATTGCACGCCGCGCGGTTTGGTGGCTCGATCCGGCGCGGGAGATAGCTCCCAGGGAGAATAATCATGTTCCGTAAAGTGATCGTCCGCGCCGCTCTCGGTGCCGCGCTTGTCGCCGGCGCCGCCGGAGCGCTTGCCACGCCGGCGGCGGCGCAGCAGCGCCGCGTCGAGGTCGGCACGCTCGAATGCCGCGGCAGCAAGTCGATAAGCTTCATCGTCGGCTCGCGGCGTACGCTCGATTGCGTCTTCAATTCGGTGCGCGGCGTGCGCTACCCCTATGAGGGTTCGATCCGCCGCTTCGGCCTCGACCTCGGCGTGACCGGGCGCAACGTCCTCGTCTGGACGGTGCTGGCGCCGACCCGTCGGATCGCGCAGAAGGACCTCAGCGGCACCTATGTCGGCGTGTCCGGCAGCGTCGCGGTGGGCCTCGGCGTCGCCGGCAACGCCCTGCTCGGCGGCTCGAACAACACGATCGCGCTGCAGCCCTTCAGCGTCGAGGGCCAGACCGGCGTGAACATCGCGGTCGGCGTCGGCGACCTGACCCTGCGCGCGCTCTGATCCTTCCACCTTCGCTCTGACGAGACGGCCCCCGCCGGGAACGGCGGGGGCCGTCGCCGTTTCCGGCTTCGCTGCAGCGCGAGACAGCCTCCTTGTGCGCGGGCGCCGAAGGGTCGACCATCGAGGTCCGGTCGACGCCTCTTTCGACTGCCCGCGCCGGCCGCAACCGACGGCACCAGCCGCCCCCGAGGGCGACGGACATGGTGCGGCTTGAGGAGGCGACCCATGGAAGATCCAGCACGCGCTGCCGGAGACCGTCCGGTGCGTAGCCGAAGCGGGGCCGACGGCACACGCGCCATCGCGCTTGTCGGCCCGTTCCAGAGCGGCAAGAGCACGCTTTTCGAGGAAATACTGGTCCATGCCGGCGCCATTGCGCGCGCCGGCTCGGTCGATGCCGGCACCAGCGTCGCCGACGCCTCGCCGCAGGCGCGTGCGCACCGCATGAGCGTCGAGGCGAATGTCGCGACCGTGCGCTATCTCGGCGAGGAGTTCGCCTTCATCGACTGCCCCGGCTCGGTCGAGTTTCTGCAGGAAACGCGCGGCGTGCTGCCGGCGGTGGATGCCGCGGTGGTGGTGTGCGAGGCCGACGAGCGCAAGGTGCCGCAGCTCCAGCTCATCCTGCGCGAGCTCGAGGAGGCGCGCATCCCGCATTTCCTGTTCCTCAACAAGATCGATAAGGCCGACAAGCATCTCCAGGAAGCGCTGGCGATCCTGCAGCCGGCTTCCTCCGTGCCGCTGCTGATGCGGCAGATCCCGATCTGGCGCGACGGAATCGTGGTCGGCTTCGTCGATCTCGCGCTGGAACGCGCCTTCGTCTATCGCGAGCACGCGCCCTCCGAGATCGTGCCGCTCGACGGCGAGGAACTGCCGCGCGAGCGCGATGCCCGCTTCTCCATGCTGGAGAAGCTGGCCGACCATGACGACGCGCTGATGGAGCAGCTCCTCGAGGACATCGAGCCGCCGCGCGACCTCGTCTTCGACGACCTCGCCCGCGAGCTCAGGCAGGGCGAGGTGTGCCCGGTGCTGATCGGCTCGGCGCTGCGCGGCAACGGCGTGACGCGGCTTTTGAAGGCGCTGCGGCACGAGGCGCCCGGCGTGGCGGAGACCCGCGCGCGGCTCGGCGTCGGCTCCGCGGCGCCGGTCGCCTATGTGATGAAGACGCTGCACACCGGCCATGGCGGCAAGCTCTCGCTCGCCCGCGTGCTGGCCGGCGAGATCGCCGAGGGCGCGCCGCTGATCGGCGGGCAGGGCGTCGCCGACCGGGTCGGTGGCGTGATGGCGGTGCAGGGCGCGTCGGTGGAGAAGCGCGGCCCGGCGCGGACGGGCGACGTGGTCGGCCTCGCGCGGCTCGAACATGCGGCGAGCGGCGATCTGGTCTCGACCCGCCCGGCGGGCGCGGCCGGGCCGCCGCTGCCCGAGCCGGTGATGGCGCTCGCCATCTCCGCCCGCGAGCGCAAGGACGACGTGAAGCTCGGCCTCGCACTGACCAAGCTCGCCGAGGAGGACCCCTCGCTGATCGTGCGCCACGACGCCGAGAAGGGCGAGGTGCTGTTGAGCGGGCAGGGGGAGATGCATCTGCGCGTCGCGCTGGAACGGCTCGCCGAGCGCTTCGGAGTGCCGGCCGTGACCCGCCCACCGCGCGTCGGCTATCGCGAGACGATCCGCCGGCCGACCGTGCAGCGCGGGCGCCACAAGAAGCAGTCCGGCGGCCATGGGCAGTTCGGCGACGTTCTGCTCGACGTCAAGCCGCAGGAGCGCGGCGAGGGCTTCCGCTTCGTCGATGCCATCACCGGCGGGGCGGTGCCGCGCCAGTACATCTCCTCGGTGGAGGAGGGGGTGAAGGAGGCCCTGAGACAGGGGCCGCTCGGCTTCCCGGTGGTGGACCTCACGGTGACGCTGGCGGACGGCTCCTACCACACGGTGGATTCCTCCGATCAGGCGTTCCGCGCGGCGGCGCGGCTCGCCATCGCCGAGGCGCTGCCGAACTGCACGCCGGTGCTGCTGGAGCCGATCGACGACGTCACCGTGATGGTGCCGGGCGAGGCGACCGCGCGCGTCAACGCGATCCTCTCGGCGCGGCGGGCGCAGATCCTCGGCTTCGAGCCGCGCGAGGGCTGGTCGGGTTGGGACACGGTGCGGGCGCTGGTGCCGCAGGCGGAGATCGGCGACCTCATCGTCGAGCTGCGCTCGGCGAGCGCCGGCGTCGGCTGCTTCACCCGCCGCTTCGACCACATGGCCGAGCTCGCCGGCCGGCAGGCGGAGACGGTGGTGGCCGCGACGCGAGCGGCATGAGGGGTTCGTGTCCCGGCCCAGCGGAGGCGAAGCCGGAGCGCCGAGCCGGGACCCAGGGGAGACGTTGCCGCAGGCGCTTCGATCCGAGGCATAGGCGTTGCGCGCGTTTTTCCTGGGTCCCGGATCGGCGCTGCACTGCGTGCAGCTTGTCCGGGACAAGGCATGAGGGGTTCGTGTCCCGGCCCAGCGGAGGCGAAGCCGAAGCGCCGAGCCGGGACCCAGGAGAGATTGCGCCGTAGGCGCCACGCCATGCACGCCGAGTTGAAGCGGCGGCGGTAACAAATCGCCGCGCGGCGACGTATTGTCCGCATCGAGATCATGGAGGCTTCGATGCTGATCCGCCGCCGCCGTTCCTGGGAACTGCCGGAGAGCGCCGCCACGCCCGAGCACGTCTTCCTGTCACGCCGCGCCTTGCTCGGCGGGGCAGCCGGGCTCGTGGCCCTCGCCGGAGCCCCCGGCCTCGCGCAAGCGCAGGCCGCCGGCGACCCGGCGGGCGACCCGACCCGCGACCTTTATCCGGCCGCGCGCAATCCGGCCTTCACGGTGTCGACGCCGCTGACGCCGGAGGATGTTTCCGCCAATTACAACAATTTCTACGAGTTCGGCTCCGACCAGATGAACTACTCGATCGCCCGCATCGCCGCGCGCATGCCGCGCCGGCCGTGGACGGTGAAGATCGACGGGCTGGTCGAGCAGCCGCGCGAGGTCGGCATCGACGACATCATCCGCGCCATGAAGCTGGAGGAGCGGCTCTATCGGCACCGCTGCGTCGAGGCCTGGTCGATGACGGTGCCGTGGACCGGCTTCCCGATGAAGGACTTCGTCGCCTTCGCCAAGCCGCTGTCGGGCGCCAAATACGTGCAGATGGAGACCTTCGTGAACCCGAAGGTGGCGCCGGCGCAGAACCGCTTCATCTATCCCTGGCCCTATGTCGAGGGGCTGACCATGGCGGAGGCGACGAACGATCTCGCCTTCCTCGTCACCGGCATCTACGGCAAGCCGGCGCCCAACCAGTACGGCGCGCCGCTGCGGCTCGCGGTGCCGTGGAAGTACGGATTCAAATCGGTGAAGTCGATCGTACGCTTCTCCTTCGTCGCCGAGCGCCCGGTCGGGCTGTGGGAAAAGGTGCAGGGACAGGAATACGGCTTCTGGGCGAATGTGAACCCGCAGGTGCCGCACCGGCGCTGGAGTCAGGCGAGCGAGCGCGACATCGGCACCGGCGAGCGCCGCCCGACGCTGATCTATAATGGCTATGGTGAGCAGGTGGCCTCGCTCTACAGCGGGCTGGAGAAGACCGAGAAGCTGTTCATGTGACGGCTTCGTTAACGCAATAGCGTCACCGCACTGCAATATAATTCAGTCGATCCGCGCCGCATGACGATATTTCGTCCATGCGGCGCATTTTTTCGACTGGCCTGCTCTTGCGCTCGGCGGCCTCGGATTGCATTTTACGTTCGAGGCGCCGATCTACTCGTTCGCGTGGCCTTCCACCAACATCACCCATCGGGGCGCGAGGAGGACACCGCGTAATGCCGCATCATGTGCCGTTGATCGCCACCGTCTGCATCGGTTTCGTGCTGGCGGCGATCTTCGGCTATCTGGCGACGCGGCTGCGGCTCTCCCCCATCGTCGGCTATCTGGTCGCCGGCCTTCTGGTCGGCCCCTACACGCCGGGCTTCATCGCCGACACCTCGCTCGCCCCGCAGCTTGCCGAGCTCGGCGTCATCCTCCTGATGTTCGGCGTCGGCCTGCACTTTACCCCGCGCGACCTGATGCGGGTGTGGAGCATCGCCGTGCCCGGCGCCATCGGGCAGATCGCGGTCGCCACCGCGGTCGGCCTCGGGCTCGCCATGTGGTGGGGCTGGAGCGTGGCGGGCGGGCTCGTCTTCGGCCTGTCGCTGTCGGTCGCCTCCACCGTCGTCCTGCTGCGGGCGCTGGAGGAGCGGCGCGCGATCGAGACCGAGAACGGCCATGTGGCGGTTGGCTGGCTGATCGTCGAAGACCTCGCCATGGTGCTGGCGCTGGTGCTGCTGCCGCTGTTCGGCAGCCTCGCCGCCGGCCGCGAGGCCGACTATGCCGACCTCGCCGGCAAGATCGCCACCACGCTCGGCGCAGTCGCGCTGTTCGTCGCGCTGATGCTGGTGTTCGGCCGGCGGATGGTGCCGTGGATGCTCGGCAAGGTGGCGAAGACCGGCTCGCGCGAGCTGTTCACGCTCTCGGTGCTCGGCATCGCGCTCGGCATCGCCTATGGCTCGGCCCTGCTGTTCGGCGTCTCCTTCGCACTCGGCGCCTTCTTCGCCGGGCTGGTGCTGGCCGAGTCCGATCTCAGCCATCGCGCCGCCGAGGGCTCGCTGCCGCTGCGCGACGCCTTCGCCGTGCTGTTCTTCGTCTCGGTCGGCATGCTGTTCGACCCGAGCATATTGCTGCGCCGGCCGCTCGACGTCGCGGCGACGCTGCTGATCATCCTGTTCATCAAGTCGCTGGCGGCGATCGCCATCGTCCGGCTGCTCCGGCGCCCGCGCAACATGGCCGCCATGGTGGCGGCGAGCCTGTCGCAGATCGGCGAGTTCTCCTTCATCCTCGTCGGCCTCGGCGTCGACAACGACATGGTGCCGCGCGAGGCGCGCGACCTGGTGGTGGCCGGCGCGCTGATCTCGATCGCGCTGAACCCGTTCATGTTCGTCCTCGCCGATCGGATCTTCGGCCTCGACGACGAGGAGGAAGAGGCGCCGGCGGCCGACACGGCGATCGGGCCGCACCGGCCGCATGGCGACGGGCCGGTGCTGGTGGTGGGGCTCGGCCGGGTCGGCTCGTCGGTGGCGCGCCAGCTCGCCGAGGCCAAGGTGCCGGTGGTCGCGGTCGACCAGGACCGCCTGAAGATCGAGGCCTGGCGCAAGGGCGGCGGGCGAGGGGTCATCGCCGTCGGGCCGCCGGACGACATGCTGGACGATGCCGGGCTGCCGGGCGCGCGCATGCTCATGGTCACGGTTCCCGACGAATTGCAGGCCGGCGCCATCATCGAGGCCGCCCGCGAGCGGCGGCGCGACATCTTCATCGTCGCCCGCGCGCACAGCGAGGACGGCGTCGAGCATCTGCGCGCGCAGGGAGCGGACCTCGTCGTGTACGCCGAGCGCGAGATCGCCAACCGCATGGTCGAGCACGTCTTCGGAAGCTGAAGCGCAGGCGTTTCCGGCGAGCGGACAAAAAAAGGGCTCCCTTGCGGGAGCCCGATGAGTCTCGCCGCTTGCGCGGCGAACCTTCCAGAGGGGAACAGCTGAGAGCACAGAGTGCTTACAGCGCAAACCGAATATGCCCAGCGTAGAGGCAAAATTCAATGAGAGCTGCCTGCATGGCAGGCATGCATAACTGCAGATTGGGCGAATATCGGCAGGAAATTGCTGCAGATTTGATCAGATTAGCGCAATCACCGCAGCGGGACACAAGCCGGAATTGCGTTAGGATAAGGGTTATGGCCCGTCAGAGGCCGGGATCGAGGACACGCCGGGGACACGCCATGACACTGTTGCGACGTTATGTCCGGGCTCCAGCCGCACGCGCTTTTCTGGTGGGTGTTGCCGCGATGCCGCTGTTTTTCGCGCCCCTCACGTCGCGCGAGGTCCGGGCGGCGGCTCCGCTGACCGTTGCCGTGCCGGATGTCGGCTTCACCGATTCGTCAGGCGAGCCGGTCAATCAGGACGCCGCCCACCATGCCCGGCTGGCGGCGCTGGCGCAGGCGCTGCGGAGCGATCTCGGCCGCGACGGGCGCCTCGCCAGCCTGGCGATCCCGTGCGGCGGCCCGCCCTGCGCGCTCGACGAGGCCGGCGTCGAACGGCTGCGCGGCGAGGCGGCGAAGGCGGGCGCCTCGCTGATGCTGGTCGCCGGAGTGCACAAGATGAGCACGCTGGTGCTGTCGATGAAGGTCGGCGTCATCGACGTCGCCACCGGCAAGGTGGTGCTGCAGCGCCTGCTCAGCTTCCGCGGCGACAATGACGAGGGCTGGCGGCGCGCCGGCTCCTTCGTCGCGAAGGACGTGGCCGAGGCGCTCGCCAAGGAGGGCGCGCCACCGGAGGGCAGGGTGCAGCCCTGAGGCGCGGGTAGGCAGGCGAGAGCTGCCCTGTCCGGATGGGTCCGGTTCGTAGGGGGAATTGCCGAAGGGTTTCCGCTGGGTTCCGGCTCTTCGTTCCGGCTTCGCCGTCACTTGTCCGGAACACAGCGTTGCACCTCGTGTCCCGGACAAGCCGCGCATCGCGCGGCGCCGATCCGGGACCCAGCAAAGGCTCTTCGGCGATTTATTGAGGAAACCAAGCCATCGCAGCGGGGCTGCGCGGCTCGATTCACCCTGCCGTTCGGGGCGGGTTTCTCAGAAGCTCCAGCGCTGCGCCTTCGCCACCAGGAAGTCGCGGAACACCTGGATGCGAGCGACCGAGCGCATTTCCTGCGGATAGACGAAATAGGCCTCCAGCGTCGGCGTCGGCCGCTCGGGGAAGAGCTGCACCAGCGTCGCCGAATCCTCCAGCAGATAGTCCGGCACGGTGCCTATGCCCACCCCGCGCTCGACGGCGCGCTTCAGCCCCAGCACGTTGTTGACCGACAGCGCCGGCACGCGTCCCTCCTGGCCATCCTCCAGGCCGGCGCGCTCCAGCCAGTTGAGACCCTGGAAATAGCTCGGGATCGGGCCGCCGAGCAGGATGATGCGGTGCTTGTCGAGCTCCTCCACCGTGCGCGGATGGCCGTTGCGCTTCAGGTACTCGGCCGAGGCGAAGGCGTGGAAATGCACGGTGAACAGCTTGCGCTGGATGAGGTCCGGCTGCACCGGCTGGCGCAGGCGGATGGCGACGTCGGCCTCGCGCATGGCGAGGTCGAGCTCCTCGTCGGTGAGGATCAGCGTGATGCGGATGTCGGGATAGAGCTCGAGGAACTCGCCGATGCGGGCGGTCAGCCAGTGGGTGCCGAGGCCCATGGTGGTGGTAACGCGCAGCTCGCCGTTCGGCTTCTCGCGCGAGTCGGTCAGCTTGGCGCGCGCAGCCTCCAGCTTCATGAAGACTTCGTGCGCGGTGCGGTAGAGCAGGTCGCCCTGCTCGGTCAGGATGAGCCCGCGCGCATGGCGATGGAACAGCGGGATGTTGAGCTCCTGCTCCAGCGCCGAGACCTGCCGGCTCACCGCCGATTGCGACAAGCCCAGCGCCTCGCCGGCATGGGTGAAGGATCCCGCCTCCGCCGCGACGTGGAAAACCTTCAGCTTGTCCCAGTCCATGCCCCGTGCCCGCGCGTTCGAACTGTCCATCGTCATTCGGCCGCGCTGGCCAGCGGCTGCTGGTGGGCGAGGAAGCGCTCGGCCTCCAGCGCCGCCATGCAGCCCATGCCGGCGGCGGTCACCGCCTGGCGGAACACGTCGTCGGCGACATCGCCCGCGGCGAACACGCCTTCCACCGAGGTGGCCGTCGAATAGGGGGCGGTCCACACATAGCCGCTCGGCTTCAGCCGGAGCTGGCCCTGCACCAGCTCGGTCGCTGGCGCGTGGCCGATGGCAATGAACACGCCGTCGGCGGCGAGTTCGGTGAGGGCGCCGGTGCGGGTGTCCTTCAAAACGGCGCCGGTGACGCGGGAGGGCTCGCTCTCGCCCTTCACCTCGTGCAGCGCGGCGTTCCACACCACCTCGACCTTCGGGTGCTTGAACAGCCGGTCCTGCAGGATGCGCTCGGCGCGCAATTCGTCGCGGCGGTGCACCAGCGTGACCTTGGAGGCGAAGTTGGTGAGGAACAGCGCCTCCTCGACCGCGGTGTTGCCGCCGCCGATCACGATGACCTCCTTGCCGCGGTAGAAGAAGCCGTCGCAGGTGGCGCAGGCGGAGACGCCGAAGCCGCGATAGGCCTGCTCGGAGGGCAGCTCCAGCCAGCGCGCCTGCGCGCCGGTGGCGAGGACCAGCGTGTCGGCGTGCCAGACCGTGCCGGAATCGGTCTCCAGCCGGAACGGACGGCGGGAGAGGTCGGCCTTGGTGACGATGTCGGTGACGATGCGGGTGCCGACATGCTCGGCCTGCGCCTGCATCTGCTCCATCAGCCACGGACCCTGGATCGGGTCTTTGAACCCTGGATAGTTCTCGACGTCGGTGGTGATGGTGAGCTGGCCACCCGGCTGGATGCCCTGGATCAGCACCGGCTCCAACATGGCGCGCGCGGCATAGATGGCGGCGGTGTAGCCCGCCGGGCCCGAGCCGACGATCAGCACCTTCACGTGGGTCGATGGGGTCGATGAACCCGGGACAGCAGCCGACGACATGGAGAACCTTTGGAAGACCTTTGGAATACCCTTGCGACCCGTCTCTCGCGCGGAGAGACCGTGAGCTATGAACTCCATGCAGCCGCGACGGGATCACGCGCCGGCAGCCATGCGAAAATGTAGGAGCTCGCCCGCAGTACCGCAAGGCTGCGTTCCTTAATCCATTAGTTGTCCAGAGAGAAGATTGCGGCGACCTCCGCGAAATATTATTACGCTGGCGGCGGCGCGCCATCGGGTTCGCCGCGATCCGCGGGGCCTATCCATACCCGCCAACGGAAAAGAGGCCGCGTGGTGCGCCGGATCGACGCGATCGATGCGAATATTTTGCGTGAACTCCAGGGCGACGGCCGCATCACCAATGTGGAGCTGTCGAAGCGGGTCGGCATCTCGGCGCCGCCCTGCCTGCGGCGCGTGCGCGCGCTCGAGGAGGACGGCATCATCAGGGGCTACCGCGCGCTGCTCGACGAGAAGGCGCTCGGCTACGACCTGATGGCCTTCGCCATGGTGCATCTGGTCAGCCAGGCCGAGGCCGATCTCGCCGCCTTCGCCGACCGGGTGGAGCGCTGGCCGCTGGTGCGCTCCTGCTGGATGCTCTCGGGCGAGACCGACTTCCTGCTGCTCTGCGTCGCCCCGGACCTGCGCACCTTCCAGAACTTCGTGCTGGAACTGACCGGGGCGCCGAACGTGCGCAACGTCAAGACGACGATCACGCTGCGCCAGACCAAGGACGCCGCCATCGTCCCGATGGAGGGAGGCGCGACGTGATCGTCGCCACCGCCACCGACGGCGGCTATGCCGAGCTGACGGGCGCCATGCTCGCCTCGCTCGCCCGCAACGCGCATGGCGACTACGAGAAGGTGCTGGTCTTCGTCGACCGCATCAGCGCGGACGACAAGGCGAGGCTGCTCAGGAGCTACGGGCGCGACGACATCGAGATTGTCGAGGTGACGGACGCCGACCTCGCCTTCCTCTGCGGCATGCCGGTGAAGCAGTACATGTCGCGCATCACTTATGCGCGGCTGTTCATCCCGCACAAGGTGGACCCCGCCGACGGGCGGCTGCTCTACATAGACTGCGACGCGGTGGTGCACGGCCCGCTTTCGCCACTGCGCGACCTGCCGCTTGAGGGCCATGTGCTGGCGGCGGTCGGCGACGACGCGCAGCGCCGCCCGAAGAGCCACGCCAACCGCAACGCGGCGATCGGCGCGCCGGAGGGCACGCCCTATCTGAACGCTGGGGTGCTGCTGATCGACGTCGCCGAATGGCGCCGGCGCGACATCACCGGGCGGGCGCGGCAGTTCAGCATCGAGCATCCCGACCTGCCGCTGATGGACCAGGACGCCATCAACGGCACGCTGCGCGGCGACTGGCTGAAGCTCGACGAGTGCTGGAACATGCATTGCCGCTACAGCAAGAAGGGCGACTATGCCGAGCCGCCCGAGGCGTGGCGGGGCGCGCGCATCGTCCACTATATGGGCCCGGTGAAGCCGAACCACAGCGACTGCAACCACCCGGCGCGCGACATCTATTTCGAATATCGCCGGCTCACCCCGTGGGCGGACGCGCCGCTCCACAGCGCGCTGCGCCGCGAGTGGAAGAAGAAGCTCGGCAAGCTGCGCAGGTTCCTCGGCCGGCTGGTGCCGTCGGTTCCCGGAGCGCGCGCGTGAAGCTCCTGGTTCTGCGCGACAAGAAGCCCGGCCATTTCCACCAGGCGGAAGGGGTGGCGCTCGCCGTCGCCCGCCTGGCGCCGGCCGAGATCGCGCGCCTCGACATCCGGCCGAGCTGGTTCGCGCATGACGACATCCGCAAGATCATCATGCGCAAATGGGGCCGCGATCCCGGCTGGTGGCTGAAGGCGATGTACCACATCGACGTGGCCGCGCTGGAACGGCCGGACGTGCTGATCGGCTCGGGACGGCCGACGGTCGCCGCCGGCATCCTTTTGAAGCGCGTCTTCGGCGTGCCGTTCCTCTATTCCGGGCAGATCGGCGGCTACGACACGCGCGAGGTCGATCTGCAGGTCGTCGCCTCGCCGCGCTCGGGCGGCAATCCGCGCTCGGCCTATGCGCTGATCCCCTCGACGGTGGATCCCGACGCCTATCCGCCGCCGCGGCGGCTCGCCACCGTGGCGGACCTCGCCGGCGCCGAGATCGCGCTGATGATCGGCGGCACCGCCTATCGCAAGACCTGGCCGGCGAATGAATGGCAGGCGCTGGCGCGGCTGGTCGCGGAGGTGGCGGCGCGCTACGGCGTCAGATGGCGCGTTTCCACCTCGCGGCGCACGCCGGACGAGGTGGTCGACATGTTCGCCGGCCTGAACGCGCAGGGCCACCTCGCCGAATTCATCGACTACCGCGCCGCCGGCGCCGGCTCGGCGCGCGACATGTTCGGCGCCGACGCGGTGGTGGTGACCGAGGATTCGATGAGCATGCTCGCCGAGGGTCTCACCGCGCGGCGGCCGGTGATCGGGCTGCGCTCGGCGGTGGTGCACGACGCCTACGCCAATGAGGCGATCGCCGGAATGGCGTCCGGGCCGAGCCTCGCCATCCTGCCGCTCGCCAGCGTCACCGCCGAGCAGTTCGCCGCCACGCTCACCCGGCTGGTGCCCCCCGAGGGCGATCCCCGCGCCCGGCTGACCGCGGCGGTGGCCTCCGTGCTGGGCCTGACGCCGCCCGCGGGGTGAGGGGCGGGTCGGCCCCGATGGGCCCGGCAGGGCGTCTCTTCATCCGCGCCGCTCCGTCCTCCCGCACATGCCGTCCCTCCCGACGCGCCGTCATGCTCTCCCCCGAACTTGATCCGGGGACCCGGCCGGGCATCCATGTCGTGCGCCGGCGGAGAGCGAGGCGTGGACCCGGAGCGCGCGGCGTCAAAGTCACCGCCGTCATGCTGAGGTGCCGGCCGTCAGGCCGGCCTCGAAGCACGCAGCGGGTTGCTACCCGACCCAGCGACCGTTGCGCCGGCATCGTGGCTGCATCGGCCGTCTGCGTCCTTCGAGGCTCGCTTCGCGAGCGCCTCAGGATGACGAGGGGCGGAGTGGCAGGGGTATTCCGTCCTTCTCCATACGCGCTCATCACCCCGCACGCCGTCATGCCCGGACGTGATCCGGGCATCCACGCAGTGCCACGAGCACTCCGATCATAGGAATTCTTTCCTTGATCTTTATGTG